>NZ_CP086254.1:0-4070666 GCF_020792675.1 Brachybacterium halotolerans subsp. kimchii
ATGACCGTCACCCAGCGCATGGAGAGCCAGCGAGGCCAGATCGGCAAGGAGATCCGGCACGACCTGGACAAGAACGGCAACCCGTGGGCGAACTTCTCGCTCGCGGTCGACAGGAACCGTCAGGATCAGCAGGGCAACTGGCACAAGGAGGGCACCGACTGGTACCAGGTCTCCGTGTTCGGCGCGCAGGCGGCGAATGTGGCCGAGTCCCTGCGCCCGGGCGCTCCCGTGGTCGTCACGGGCCGTCTGGAGACTGAGCACCGCCTCGGGGAGGACGACAACGGCCAGCCCGTCGTGCAGGTCCGCAACAACGTCATCGCCGACGTGGTGGCCCCGGATCTGCGTCGCACCGCGGTGATCCTTCCCGACAAGCCGGAGACGGCAGGTCCCAGCGTCTCCGGGACCGGGCCGCAGGCCACGGCTGAGGCCGCCGCGGCTCCCGCGCAGGGACAGGTAGCACAGCAGCCGGGACAGCAGGCGTACCAGCAGGCGCAGGCCCAGCAGCCTCAGCAGGGACAGGCGGCGGCGCCAGCGGGCGGCGCGGGGTGGCCCCAGGTCGCTCAGCCGGGTAGCGGGCAGGGGGCGACGTTCGCGTGAACGCGATCTTCGACCCGGACGCGCCGGGGGCGGAGGTCGTTCTGACCACGCTCCTGGCGCGTGCCCGCGCCCGCGGCGATTGGACCGCCGCGTCCCCCGCGGACGAGTGGATGTTCCAGCCGAGCCTGAGCCCGTTCAACGCGCCCGAGATCAGCATCCCGTTTGAGGGGCCTCGCGAGTGGACGACCGTGCAGCTGGACGAGTTCGACGCCTGGTGCACGAGCCAGGGCGCCGTGTTCGACGAGTCCGTGGGCGAAGTCCGCGTGTCCCTCGACGAGATCAAGGGCGATGACCCGGGTGGACGCTACTGCGCCTGGCAGCACATGACGGCTGAGGACCTGACCTCGCTGATCACGCCGGACGCTGAAGGGCAACGGGTGCTCCCGTACGTCCTGTCCGAGGGGAAAGGGATCCCTCTCGCGTGCGACGCCGGGAACCTCCACCTCGTCATGGAAGCGAACGAGCCCCGCGTCTACGTGGAGGCAGATCGCGACGCGGCCGATGCACCCCTGAACAGTGGATACGAGTGGGACGAGATGGTCTATGCCTACGGCGGGAAGCCGTATGACCACCGGCCTCTCTTCCCCGTGGCTGTGAGCGAGACCAGCAACGTGCGTTTCACCGATGATCCCTCGCGGGGCGTCGTCGACACCGGTAGCTGGCTGCGTCCGGATGCGGCGAAGGCCTTCGAATGGGCGAGTAGCGCCCAGCTGTCTGCGGTGACGAACTGGGACCAGCACGGCACCGTGCCACTGGATGACCGGCACCTGCGCCTGGCGACCACGAAGGTGGGCCAGAAGACCCTCATGACGTGGGTCGGCGCGGATGACGTCCCTCAGACCAATCCCGACCTGCCCTCGGCATGGCTGAACGCCGAGGGGCGGCTGGAGTCGTTCGGCGACTACAGCAACGGCCATGAGGCCGGGATGTGGCACTGGACGAACGAGCAGGGCGAGATCTCGCAGCGTGCCTACGTGGGTCCTGAGGGCGTGGTGGGCCCGGCCGAGTTCCGGCAGGGCCAGGAGTGGTCGGTGGGAGCGGACCGAGGGAATACCTCCCTCGCATCGGAGCCCGCGCAGTCCTTGGAGACCGTGAGCCCGCCTCATCCCGCGGCTGAGCCGGCGGGCCCGCGAATGGGCATGAACTGACGACCGTGAGAGGAGCACGAGCATGACGCAGACGAACAGTCCGAGCGAGATCGACGTGGCCATGGAGCATATGGAGGTGCTCGCCCTGCTGATGCGCCGCGCGAAGAACCATGCGGGCCGCGGTAGCCGCGGTGCCCGCCAGGGCGACTCCGAGCCTGGCACCACGACGGAGACACCCGACGACGAGGTGGACCTCGAGAGTGAGTGGGGTGCCGACGGCCAGGTCGAGCAAGGCCCTGCCGCGGTCGACGAGTCCGGTGTCGTCCGGGTGCCTCTTCAGCGGCGCGTCGAGGGGCTGGAAGTGGATCCCTCCGCGGCCGACGAGGTCGATATCAGCGAGCGTGACGCACCGGAGATCAACGAGCAGCTGCGTGAGCTGGGGGCAGCGCTCGATCCGGAGACGGGCGAGGCCGTGATGGAGCGCGCGGCGTTGGAGGAGCGCGGGTGCACGGACGTCGAGGACCGCCTTGAACTGTTCTCCCGCATGTCGCCCGAGGAGCTGCTGACCGTGGTCGATGGCAGCGACCGTGCTGCAAGGTCCACGCGGGCGTGGATGCTCTCGCAGGACGACGTGTCCGAGAATCTGCGGCCTGCCGGTGACGTATCGCGCGCCGTGCTGCGCGACGGTGAGGTGTCGATCGAGCACCGTGCCCGCCTCCAGCGTGAGGACACGACGCTGAACCCGCAGGAGTGGGAAGAGGCCGTCCGCGCTGCGGGTGGGATCGCCGACGGGGACCGGGCGATGTTCCGCGCCGAGGTGGAGGACGCCGCCCGCGCGGCACAGTCGCAGAAGTTCCCACGGCCGGTGGAGGTGGCGGCCTTCGACAGGCTGGACTCCGACGGGCTGCACGAGCTGAGGGCGGGCGCCGAGCGCATGGACGAGCCGCGTTTCGAGGAAGCCGAGGATCTCGAGCTGATGGAGCTCAAGGGCGCGCAGGACCAGACGCGTGCGCTGGTGTGGGCTGACGAGACGGGCGCGCCGCAGACGCACCCGGAGCTGCCGTCGCTGTGGATGCGGGAGGACGACCCCAGCAAGGTCGAATCTGTCGGCAACTACGAAGACGGCCAGATGCACGGCGACTGGTACTGGGCCGATGAGGAAGGGCACGAAGCAGTCGAGACCGCTCCCTTCGATCACGGCGTGCAGAGCGGGCCCGCCGAGCAGCGCGACCCCGGGGAGGGGTGGGTGACTGTCGCGCAGACGCCGGAGCAGGGACTGTCCGCGCCGCGCCGACCGACCGAGGGAACCGCGGCATCGGCGGAGACGTCGACGGGGCCTTCCTCGTCGCCGGGTTCGAGCACGTCGCAGTCGACGCTCGCGGCGTCGACGTCGGAGCCGAACCACACCCCGGGTGGCCCCCGCATGTCCTGACGAGACGACTGGAGAAGAACCGTGGGCGGTGGGAACCGGGGCCGGTTTCCACCGCCTGCGGTTGTGGTGTGTTGACGAGCGAGGAGGTGCCCTGTGGCGTTCGTGCAGGGAGCGTTTGATCTGGACGGCCTGTGGGATACAGGCGAGGAGTCGATCGACGGCGGCGACGGCCGTGCGGTCGCGGTGCCGGAGGTGGCGTGGCCGAGCGTGGGCGGCCCGTCTCCTTGGGGGCCGGTGCGGCGAGTCGTCGAGGTCGTGCCCGCGGGTGTCGTGTGGGTCGATGCGCGCGACCAGTCCGGGTACTGGGTGGGCGAAGACCTGCGCGATCTCCTGGATGCGGGCGCGCGCGAGCACTCACCGGATACGAGGGCGGGCTGGTTCGGCGAGGTCGATGAGGCGATCGGCGTGGTCGTGCGGGAATGGCCCGCCGCGACCGTGGAGGCGCTGACCCGTGCCGACGCAATGACGTGGCAGAGCGCGGCGGGCCAGCTTCGCCGTGATGTGCGCGCCTCCCAGCGGCGTCTGGGAATGGCCGAAGGCTGGCTGTCCGCGTTCGACGACGTGACCCGGAAGAGCGGGGCACACCAGGAGGCGGAGCCCTCCGATATTCCGGCTGGCGCGGATCTGGCCGGGGAGGACACACGAGAGGGAAGCGAGCGAGGAGACGGTCATGGTGAGCGCGACGCAGAGGATGCAGGAGCTGAACGAGACCCGGGCACAGGCCCTGACGGAGAGGGAGTGGGAGCGGACGCTGCGGGAAGCGACCGCGTGGAGGAGCGACCCGGAGAGGTGGCGGCTGCCGGTGCCGGAGCAGGAAGCGGACCCGACCGACCCGCAGACGCATCCGAGCCCGCTGGGGGCGATCTCCTGGATTTTCCCTCGGACGGAGGACCTGCCGGTGTTCTTCACCCTGATGGACCGCCTGTGGAGCGTGAAGCAGGCGGACGAGGCCCCGGACAGGATGCTCGTGGAGCGAGTGGATCCGGACCCGAGAGTGGGCGCGGGGCTGCGGGTGACGTGGGCGGAGCCGGACCACGTGTGGGGCGCGAAACTGCTGGGGATGATGCGGCAGGTGAGCGCAGAGCTGGGCGAGAGGACTCGGGAACCGACGGAGGAGAGCGACATGGTGCCGGATCCGGTCGAGCTGGTGCGGGCACGGCAGATGATCGACCGGTTCTCGGTGCAGGTGCAGCGGGTGCGGGAGACCAGCCAGCAGATGGGGATCTGACCGGCGAGAGCGGCGACCCGGCCGAGAGCGCCGGGGAGAGGACTCCTGTGCGGGCGCTTGAGGGTGCTCCCGCGTTGATGCGCGCGCGAGCACGCGCGGTGGGGCCGGACCATGAGGCGGACACGGTGTCCGTGCCCTCGGGTGCGAAAGCCCGGTACGCGGCGAACGTGGCCGCGATCCGCGTGGTCCGAACCCTGGAGACGGAAGACCGCGCGGCGAACAGCGAGGAGCAGAAGACGCTGGCGGCTTTCTCCGGGTGGGGAGCGGTCGATGGCGTGTTCTCGGGCCGTCCCGAGTGGGAGGCAGAGGCCTCTGAGCTGCGCGACCTCCTCACGGGGGAGGAGTGGCAGGCGGCGCGTGCGAACACGCTGAACGCGCACTTCACCGATCCCGAGATCAGCCGGGCGATGTGGGACGTGATGGGGGAGGTGGGGCTGCCGGAGGATGCTGTCCTGTTGGAGCCCGGCGCGGGGACGGGCACGTTCCTTGGGCAGCGCCCGGAGGGTGTGTCGATGATCGGGGTGGAGCTGGACCCGCTGACCGCGCTGATCGGCCACTACCTGCACCCGCAGGCACAGATCCGCAACGAGGGCTTTGAGAGCACGAGGGTGCGCCCGGGCATGGTCGACGGGGCCATCGGCAACGTCCCGTACGGGAGCTACGCGCTGCACGATGCAGAGCACAATCCCGCGCGACTGTCGATCCACAACCACTTCATCGCCAAAGCGCTCGATGCGACCCGTCCCGGTGGGCTGGTCTCCGTGGTCACGAGCGCGTGGACGCTGGACGGGCAGGACTCGACGGCACGCCGAGAGCTGGCGAAGAGGGCGGATCTCGTGGCCGGGGCGCGTCTTCCCGGGGCAGCGTTCAGCCGAGTCGCGGGAACGGACGTGACCACCGACGTGCTCGTCTTCCGGCGCCTGGAGTCCGAGCGTGCCGTCCCGAACCTCGAGACCCTGGACTGGGGCCGCACGAGCGAGCTGGACCAGGGCGTCGCCGTCAATGAGTTCTTCAGCAAGCACCCCGAGCGCGTCCTCGGATCGCTGACCGTCACGGCCGGGCGGTTCGGCCCGCAAGCGAGCGTCACCGACGAGCAGGGAGACCTCCCGAGCCGCCTGCGCGAGGAACTCGCGGGACAGATCCGTGCCCGCGGGGTGACCGGAGGGTTCGCCCCGCGGGCGGAGCCCCTGGCCCTGGAGGCCGAAGACACCGAGCCTGGACTGTTCGAGGCTCTGCCCGCCCACGAGGTGCCCGTGCTGGGCACGGTCGTGGCCACGTCGACGCGCGCGGACGTGTCCGCGGCGGTGGGCGATTTCGCGCAGTGGACCGGGACGGACTGGGAGAAGGTGAAGGTCCCGCGCGCCCGCGCGAGCGAGGTGCGGACGCTGCTGGATGTGCGCGACGCGGCCCTGTCGGCCGTGCGCACCCAGACTGACACCAGCTCCTCCCAGGCCGATCGCGAGCAGGCTCGGCACCGACTGAACATCGCCTACGACACGTACGTCGGGGAGCACGGGCCGATCAACAGGTTCGAGCTGGTCACCTCCGCGCCTGCGGCGAAGAAGCTCCAGGCCGCGGTCGAGCGGGCGGAGAACCAGTGGCGGCGGAACCTGCCGGACTGGATGAGCCGGGAAGAGCGGGAGAGCGAGGACCCGGGAAATCACCTGAGGGAGCAGTGGCGTGCCGAGACCCTGGTCGACCTGGAGGGGACCCGCAAGAGGCAGCCGCACCTCGCGGACCTGAAGACGGACCCGTCGCTCGGACTGGTGATGGGTCTGGAGCTGTTCGATGAGGAGACGCAGGAGGCCAGGAAGTCGGCGCTGTTCAGCGAGGACATCGTGAGCGCGTCCACCCAGGAGCGGACCGCGCAGAGCGTGGATGATGCCGTCGCGATCTGCATGGACGAGACGCAGAGCGTGTCCGTGGATCGCGTCGCCGCACTGCTCGGGCAAGACGTCGACCAGGCACGCGACAGCCTCGCGGGAGTCGCCTACACCGACCCGGAGACGGGACGGATGCTGCCCGCCGCGATCTACCTCTCGGGGAACGTGCGGCACAAGCTGGAGGTGGCCCGTGAGGCGGCACAGGAGGACGCGTCGCTGGCGGGAAACGTGACCGCTCTCGAAGGGGTGATCCCGGAGTGGATCGGGATCGCGGACATCAACCTCCAGCCGGGCATCAACGTGCTCGGCCCCGACGAGTACCGGACCTTTGTCCGGGACACGTTCAAAGTGGAGGCCGATGTCGTGTACGACGAGCGCGAGGGCACGTGGGAGGTGAAGTCCCCGGGCGCGTCGGCGTTCCCCGAGGACGTCGCCTACCGGTGGGGCACGCAGGAACGCCGGCCCACGGACTTGCTGCAGGCGACGATGAACCAGCGGCCCGTGGTGGTCCGTAGCCGCGACGCCGACGGGAAGCAGGTCGTCGACCAGCAGGCCACGAACGCGGCCCGCGCCAAGTGCGAGGCCCTGACCGAGGAGTTCACACGATGGGTGGCCGACTCCCCGGAGCGGTCGGCCTTGGTGGAGGAACGCTGGAACGCCACGTTCAACCAGTACGTGGCCCCCGACTATCGGTCCCTCGGTGACCGGATGTCACTGCCCGGGCTGTCGGGCCAGTTCACGCCCCGCTGGTACCAGCGAGAGGGCGTCGCGCGGATCCTGCACGAGCCCGCAACTCTCCTGAACCATGTCGTGGGTGCGGGGAAGACCGGGACGATGGTGATGGGCGCAATGGAGCTGCGGCGTACGGGCACGGCACGCAAACCGTGGGTGGTCGTGCCCAACCACCTTGTCGAGCAGTTCTCGCGGGAGGCCAACGAGTGGTATCCCGGCGCGCGCGTGCTGGCGATCCCCTCGGGGGTCGGCCCGGCGGAGCGGCAGCGCTGGATTGCCCGGTCGGCCGGGGAGGACTGGGACATGGTGATCTGCCCGCAGTCGACGTTCAAGCTGATCGGCGTGGACCCGGCGCGGGCGCACTCGTGGACCATGGACCAGCTCGCACAGATTGAGGACGGCGCCGGGGACATCGACCCCAAGGACCGCATGAGCGTGAAGCGATTTGAGGGTGTGAAGAAGCGCCTCGAGGAGCGTGTGAAGAAGCTCGAAGCGTCCAAGGACGTCGGCCTGACGTTCGAGAACACAGGCTGCGACTTCCTCATGGTCGACGAGGCCCACACGTACAAGAACCTGGCCCGGCAGTGCGACATCTCTGACCTGTCCCACGCTGGCTCGGACCAGGCCTCCGACCTGGACATGAAGCTGCAGGTGCTCCGGGAGTTCCGGCGCGATGTGGCCGAGCGCGACGGGACGCTGACGCCCGGGTGGATCCCGCACGTGGCCGCGTTCGCCACGGGCACGCCGGTGGCGAACAACCTCGCGGAGATGTGGGTGATGCAGCGGTACGTGCGCCCCGACCTGCTGGAGTCCCAGGGGACGGCCCCCCTCCGCGAGTGGGCGCGCGCGTTCGCGCGGTCATCGCAGGCGCTGGAGATGAGCCCGGATGGGAACTCGTGGCGGATGAAGGACCGCGTGCGGTCGTTCACGAACCTCCACGCGCTCACGGCCAGTACCCGCGTCTTCACCTCCACCGTCACCAGCGCCGACCTCGGCAATGCCCTCCCGAACCTCGCAGGCGGACAGCGGAACCTCCTGACCCGTCCCGCCTCCGAGCAAGTCGAGCAGTACGTCGTCGCGCTCGGGGCCCGGGCGCAGTCGCTGAGTGGGGATCAGCGCGAGGACAACCTGTTGAAGATCAACGGGGACGGGCGCGCGATCGCGATCGACCCGCGCCTGCGCGGCTTGGACGCGGACGAGGACGGCGGCCGACTCGGACAGATCGCTGACGGCATCATCGACGTGCACGACCGCTCGAAGGACACCCGGTACGTGGATACCAGCGGCCGGGACGAGGCGATCCCGGGCGCGCTCCAGCTGGTGTTCCTCGACCAGGGCACGCCGGGCGGGGCCGGGCCGAACCTGTATGAGGACTTGCGTGTGGAGCTCGTCGCCCGTGGCATGGAGCGTGAGCGCGTCGCGTTCATCCACGACGCGACCGACGATGAGTCCCGCGGGGAACTGTTCGCGCGCTGCCGCGACGGCCGCGTGAACGTGCTTGTGGGGTCGACGGAGAAGATGGGCACTGGGGTGAACGTGCAAAAGCGCGCGATCGCCCTGTGGCACGCCGATGTTCCCTGGCGGCCCGCGGACCTCGAGCAGCGCGAGGGGCGCGTCCTGCGGCAGGGGAACCAGAACGCGGAGGTGACGATCACGAACTGCGTCACCCAGCGCACACCCGACGCGCTGAACTGGCAGGGCATCGAACGGAAGGCGTCGTTCATCGCGCAGATCACCAGCGGCCACGCACCCGGCAACGACATCGACGCAGGGGACGACCTGCAGCTGTCTGCCGGTCAGTGGGCCGCGATCGCGGCGGACAACCCGCTGGTGATGGAACGCGCTGAGCTGACCTCGGAGCTGATGACCCTGGAATCGCTGGCCCAGGCGCACCGCTCGAGCGTCCTGACGACGCGGGCACGTCTCACGTCCAGCCGGGCGAACCTCACGCGGATGGAGCAGTCCCTGGCCGAACTCGAGGACATCGGTGGCCGGGTGGACCTCGAGGCCGGGTACGTCGCGCCGGATGGGACCCACGAAGAACGGTGGGTGGATGCCTCCGTGCACATGCGTTGGGAGATCAACACGCACCTGCCACGCGTCGCAGACTCGAGCACCGGGGCCGCGGCCGCGGTAGGGCGGATCGCTGGTGTCGACGTGGAGCTGGCCTCGCCTGTGCGCGGGGTGATCGTGCTGCGCCCCGTCGACGCGCCACTGATGGAAGTCGGCGTGAACCCGGCCGAGGACGGGATCAGCGCGAACTACGCGCTGCGGGTGGCGAACCGCCTGGAGAAGATCCCCGAGAAGCAGGCAAGGCTGCGTGAGGGGATCTCCACGACCAGCCAGAGCATCCGCGAACTCGAAGAGGTCACCGCGTCCATGCGGTTCGAGCAGCAGGAGCAGCTCGACAGTGCTCGCGCGCGCCTGGAGGAGATCGACAAGGAACTTGAGGGGACGAACGACGACGACGAGGAGCAGGGCAAGGTCTTCCGCGAGGACCTGAAGGACGCTGGTATCAGTCTCACGATCCGAGGATCAGCGATCCGGCCCGGCGATGTGGTGCGTGCAGACGGGAAACGCCTGTCGCTGACCGCCGAGCGCGACGAGGAGAGCGAGCTGATCCGACTGGTGAGGCCCGATGGGGACGTCGAGAAGTTCGCCCAGCCGTGGGACGAGGTGAAGCTCGTGGCGCGGGACCGTGCACAGCTCACGGCCTGGGAAGCGCGACTGATCGACCGGGGCGAGCGCGACCGGCTCGTGCACCCAGGGGGCCTGCCCGAGGGAGCGCAGGTCGTCTTCGCTGACGAGTCTGGAGCGGTCATGGAGGGTGTCATCGAATCCGCGGGCCACCCTGCGACGGCTCGGACCAGCGATGGTGACGAGAAGGTGTTGCTCCCGGGCGTGATGGTCCTGCAGCCCGACTACTACGACGACGAGGCCCTCGCGGTCCGCCGGGAGTGGCAGAAGCTCGTGCCTGCGAACGCCCTGGTGCCGGGCGACCGGATTGTGCGCGCGCTCGGTCAGCAGGATGGCGAGGTCGTGGAGCTCCCCGCGTGGGCGGGCGCACGAGCCGAGGGAAGCGTCGGTGCTTACCTGGCTCTGCCGGATGGAGGGTCAGTGTCCGGTCGCGAGGGGCGGTTCGAGGTCGAGGCCGGACCCGGCGCGGACGCAGACCAGCTCGCGCGATCGGGGATGCCTACACATCTGGAGATCACTGCGCTGCGGCCTGGCGACGTGGTGGCACGACGGGAAGTGGACCGTGACGCGACCACGGACACTCCCGTGACCGTGATCAGTCCAGCGGACTCGTGGTCACGTTCGGCCGAGACGAGGATTCGACTCGAGGACGGGAACATCGCCACGGTCCGGACGAAGTCCTCGAGCGTGGTCGACGTTCTCTCCCGGTCACTGACAACGATGCCTGCCGCTGACTGTGCCCGCCTGCTCGAGGGTGGTATGCCCGAGGGTGTGCACGTGATCGAGCACCGCGAAATCAGCGAGCACGAGGGCCGCCAGCTGGTGACGAAGGACGCCGGGCAGATCCGGGTCGGCACGATCGTGAAGAATCCCCGGAACCCCAACGTGCCCGCGGATCGGCAGGCCTCGCACGCGATCCGCTTCATCGCCGAAGACGGCACCGAGAAGGTTGAGGCACGCACATACGGTCTTGACGCGGATGTGCTCGTCCTCGACAACGGTGTGGATGCTGAGGGCCTGAGACGTCGGCTCCAGGCCATGACCTCGGCTCCGCTGCTACGGGACGACACCGCTTCAACGACTCCGAGGACGGTGCACCTTCCCGCAGGTGTCTTCCCAGGCGCCGATGGCGGGACCTTCCCGAAGCTGCGGTGACAGCCGGCTGCCCGTGCGCCCGGTGGAGGCTCAGACTGCTACGGTGGCGTTGGTCACATGGGCCGGTGGTATGAAGAGGGGGACATGATGTCGAGGAGCAGGGCGAAGTTGTGGGGAGCCGGGGGTATTGCGTTGATGCTGGCGAGTGTCGCGCTCGCGGCGCCCGCCAGCGCCGAGGGAACTTCGGAAGAGACCGAGAAGATCACGGTTCAGTCGCAGATAGAAGATCTCGAGGTACAGGTCGACATGGCCAGCGTCCCGTCCGATGCGACGGTAACCAGCGACGACGCGGGCACACTCACCGTGACGCAAGACGGAAAGCAGATGACCGTCGAGCAAGACGGCTCATGGAAGATCGGCGATGCGCCGAAGCCAGGAGGAGTGGAGGCGCGCTGGGAGGCCGGGGCCTGCTACGGAACCTTCGTCAACGTCTATGTGAATGCTGAGATCGACCTCCAGTGGGGCGCTCAGCAGACCTGCGTCAGCACATCGAAACGACCGCACGCGGTGGACGTGACCCTGCGACAGGGCAGTACCAGACCGTTCTCTAAGCAGACCAACAAGATCTCGCACCGGGCCAAGCGCACGTACTCCCAGGTGTCCAACAACTACAACTACAGCCACTGCCTGAACCGGACAAAACTGCGCGCATCCGTTGTAGCGAAGCCCTATGCAGCTGGCGTGTACTGGCCCCAGGTCACCAGCGAGGACACGACCGTGAAGTGCAATGTTCGATGAACGCGGGTGACGAGCCCAGCGTCGCGGAGGTTGTGAGTGCTATCCGTGAGGCGTACACGGAGAATCTGGCCGGAGGGTCGAGCGCTGCGGAAGCTCTGCAAGAGGTCGCGATCAGGTTGCAGTTGAGCCTGCGCGACTGTGCCGAGGTGGTCGGCCAAGAGGATCTCGTCGATGCAATGGGCGATAGCTGGGAGATCGTGGGACCTGAAGGAGGTCCGTACGAGCTGCGCCGCCCGGGACATCCGCCAGTAACCGACTGAGCAATCAGTCTCCGACAACGCGGAGTTCATTCCATCGCTCCCAGGCCATTTCCAGCAACTGAGCTGGGATTCCCCACGCGAAGACGAGCTGATCGGCCAGGGGCTCCTCCTCCATGCTTGTGTCCCACCCAAATAGGCGACCGTGTGCCATCCCAGACGAAATCTGCCACGTCGTGGACACCGAAACCTCCGCAGTTGCCCGTGTGTCGTGTGGGAAGTAGTCGGGTGCGGCCGTCGTTGTCGGGGCTCGTCGCCGACGTGTCGCGGCCGACCGTTGAACGCTCTACTCACGCCTCTTTGGGGTCCGCACACCCAAACTTCGCGCGACTTAGCTGGGCGTGTCGCCGATAAGGAGCCTTCGCAGCTATTCTCGTGACATGTCTGTCAGCGAGCTGTCCGCGAGTGCCCAGAACTACGTGAAGGCGATCTGGGGACTGACGGAGTGGAGCGGTGACCCGGTTACTCCGACGCTGATCGCGCAGCGTATGGACCTGAAGTTGTCGTCCGTCTCGGATGCGGTGCGCCGACTCGCCGATCAGGGCTTGCTGACCCACGCGCGGTACGGGTCGGTGGAGCTGACCGATTCGGGGCGCGGGCACGCGTTGGAAATGGTGCGGCGGCATCGCCTGATCGAGACGTTCCTGGTGGAGACTCTGGGCTATCGGTGGGATCAGGTGCACGATGAGGCAGAGACTCTCGAGCACGCGGTGTCGGATTTCATGGTGGAGAGGATCGACGAGGTGCTCGGTCGCCCCGCACGTGATCCCCACGGCGATCCGATCCCCGCAGCCGATGGCACGGTGAGCATTCCCGAGGCGCGGCGTCTCACGGAAGTCGGTGCGGCTGGCCGTTTGATCGTGGAGCGGATTTCCGACGCGGATCCCGCATTGCTGCGGTTCTTCGAAGCCCGAGGTGTCGGGGTGGGTGCCGTCCTCGAGGTCGGAGAGGGGGCGCCTTTCTCCGATTCCCTGGAGGTGAGTGTGGAAGACTCCGGTGATTCTGCGCCTCTGGGGCGCTCGGCGACCGATGCGCTCTACGTCTCAGCCGCTCCCGTCTGATCTTCACGGGTGCTAATGGCTGCGTGTTGGCGAGGGCGACATGTCCTAAGGCGATTGACGAGCAGCCCGTGTCGCGGGGCGAAGAGGTAGACGATCGCGAACGCGCTGCCCTGCGCGACCACCACGAGCCCGCCGGGTGAAGCGTCCAGCCAGTAGCTGAGGTAGATGCCGGTCACGGAGCAGGCAGCGGAGAGGACGGGTGCAATGAGGAGCATCCGGCTGAATCGGTCGGTGAGCAGATAGGCGGTGGCTCCAGGAATGATGAGCATCGCCACGACCAGGATCACGCCCACGACCTGCAGGGCGACGACGGCGGTCAGCGCGAGCAGGCCGAGCAGGAGTGCGCCGAGGAGGCGAGGGCTCAGTCCGATGGCGTGGGCGTGGGTGGGGTCGAAGGCGTAGAGGGTGAGGTCGCGGCGCTTGACGACCAGGACTGCGAAGGCGACCGCGGCGAGGATTCCGACCTGAAGAAGGTCCGCCGGAGAGATGCCGAGGATGTTGCCGAAGATGATGTGGTTCAGGTCGGTCTGGCTGGGCGTGACGGAGATGAGGATCAGCCCGAGACCGAACAGGGTGGTGAAGACTATGCCGATGGCGGCGTCCTCCTTGACTCTGCTCGTCCCTCGCACCAGGCCGATCAAGCCGACCGCGAGGAAGCCGAACACGACCGCGCCGACGGCGAAGGGTGCACCGACGATGTAGGCGAGGCCGACACCTGGAAGCACGGCGTGGGAGACAGCGTCGCCCATCAGCGACCATCCGACGAGGACGAGCCAGCACGACAACAACGCACAGACCACGGCCGCGATGACAGTGGTGACCAGGGCTCGGGTCATGAAGTCGTACTGCAGGGGCTCGAGGATCCAGTCCAGTGGGTTCATGCGGCGTCCTCCGGGGCGAGCACGTCCAGGCCGAAGGCGAGGGCGAGCCGCTCTGGCATCAGGGCCTCGGACACGGGGCCGTGGAAGAGGATCTTCTGCAGCAGGAGCACTGCCTCGTCGGCCAACTGCGGGAGGGCGTGGAGGTCGTGGGTGGAGACCAGGATCGTGCGGTCGTCGTCGGCGAGCTCGCGGAGCAGGCGGACGATGGTGGCCTCGCTGCGCTTGTCGACTCCGGCGAAGGGTTCGTCTAGGAGCATGATCCGAGCGTCCTGGGCGATTCCACGGGCGACGAAGGCGCGCTTCTTCTGACCTCCGGAGAGCTGACCGATCTGCCGATCGGCGTACGCGGTGAGCCCCACACGATCGAGTGCGTCGTCGACCGCAGCGCGGTCCGCGGGGCGGGCGCGGCGGGCGTGGCCCTGATGGCCGTAACGGCCCATCATCACTACGTCGCGCACCGAGACGGGGAAGGCCCAGTCGACGTCCTCGCTCTGCGGCACGTAACCGATGAGCCCGCGTTGTCGAGCCCTCGCCGGTGACTCGCCGTCCAGGGTGACGCTGCCTCGATCGGGCCGGACCATCCCCGTGATCGTTTTGAACAGCGTGGACTTGCCAGAACCGTTCATTCCGATCAGGCCGGTTACGCGGCCCGAGTGCACGTTGAGGGACACGTCGGCGAGAGCGGCCACGTCGCCGTAGTGCACGGTGAGCTCTGAGACCTCGATCGCCGCGGTCACGCAGCCTCCCCCGCCAGTCCCGTGGTGATCGTGTCTGCATCGTGACGGATCAGGTCCAGGTAGGTGGGGACCGGACCGTCTCCCTCGGAGAGCGAGTCGACGTAGAGGGTTCCGCCGAAGCTCGCGTCGGTCGCGCTGACGACCTGCTGCATGGGCTTGTCAGACACGGTGGATTCGCAGAACACGGCGGGGACGTCGTTCTCCTGCACGAACTCGATCACCGAGGTGATCTGCTGCGGAGTGGCCTGCTGCTCGGCGTTGACGGGCCAGATGTACTTCTCGGTCAGTCCAGCGTCCCGGGCGAGGTAGGAGAACGCGCCCTCGCAGGACACCAGCGCACGTTGGTTCTTCGGGAGCTCGGCGAGTTCGTCCGTCAGGCTGTCCTGGACATCCTGGAGCTGTCGCTTGTATGTCTCGCCGTTCTTCTCATAGTCCTCCGCGTGCTCCGGATCGAGGCCGCTGAAGGCCTCCACCATGTTGTCGACGTAGGTCTGCACATTCTTCGGGCTCATCCAGGCATGCGGGTTGGGCTTGCCGGCATAGGCATCCTCTGTGATGTCGATCGGCTCGATACCTTCGGACACCACGACGTGGGGCACGTCGGCCTCCTCCACGAACTGTCCGAACCACACTTCGAGATTCAGACCGTTGTCCAGGATCAGGTCCGCGTCCGAGGCCTTCCTGATGTCCCCCGGGGTCGGCTCGTAGCCGTGGATCTCTGCACCCGGCTTCGTGATCGACTCCACCACGAGATCCTCGCCGCCGACGTTCTCCGCGATGTCCTCCAGCACCGTGAATGTCGTCAGCACCACGGGCTTCTCCCCGTCCGCGGAGCTCGTCCCTGTGGCTCCTCCGGAGCATCCGGAGAGCGCGAGCGCCGCGCTCGCGGCCACTGCGCCGAGCACCGTCTTCCATCGTCCTCGTGCATGCATCGGCAAATCCTTGTCCTCTCATCCCCTGCGCCCTTCAGGTGCACATCGTCAGCTCAGACTCTATTGTTCGCCATGGCGTAGTTGCAACAGCGGCGTGGCGTAGTGACGGCGCGCCGATTCGCTGGTACTACTAGATGTGCTGGAGCTAGGGCAGATGCGACACAACATCTGGGGTTGAGTGAGCCGGGCGTGGGCCAGGCCGCAGGAGAGGAGAGAAGTATGGCGACGACCGCACGAAGCTCCCCATCGAGCTTCCCGATCCGAGAGCTGGCACCGCAGGAGTCGCCGAGCCTGGTGTTCTTCTCCAGCATCTCGGAGAACACGCTTCGCTTTGTCCAGCGGCTGGATCGACCCGCGGTGCGGATCCCTCTGCGCCCCCGCGTGGAAGGCGTGATCCGCGTGTGCCGACCGTTCGTGCTCATCGTTCCCACGTACGGCGGCGGCGAGCGGGCCGGAGCGGTTCCCAAGCAGGTCATCACCTTCCTCAACGACCCCGCGAACCGCGCGCTGCTGCGTGGGGTGATCACCGCGGGCAACACCAACTTCGGCGAGCACTACTGCCTCGCCGGGCCCGTCATCTCGCGCAAGTGCGACGTCCCGGAGCTCTACAGGTTCGAGCTGCTGGGCACCCAGCGCGACGTCGAGCGCGTGAACGCAGGCCTTGACCCCTTCTGGCAGAGGACAGCCAGAACCAATCACATGCAGGACGAACACAGGAGAACAGCATGACCATCACCTCGCCGGCGCTCGGATCCTCCATCACCCCGCCCGGATACCGCCGCGACCCCCTGGCCCGGCTGCGGCCGATCAACTGGAACCGCGTGGGCGACGAGAAGGACCTCGAGATCTGGAACCGGCTGACCGCGAACTTCTGGCTGCCGGAGAAGGTGCCGCTGTCCAACGACCAGCAGGCCTGGCAGGCGCTCGCACCGCACGAGCGCACCCTCACCATGCGGGTGTTCACCGGGCTCACCATGCTGGACACCGTGCAGGCCACCGTCGGCGAGATCTGCCAGATCCAGGACGCGCGCACCGACCACGAAGAGGCCGTCTACACCAACATTGCGTTCATGCAGTCCGTCCACGCGCGCTCGTACTCCTCAGTGTTCTCGACGCTGACAAGCACGCGCGAGATCGACGACGCGTACCGATGGGCGATCGGCAACGATCTGCTGCAGGAGCGGTGCAAGAAGGTGCTCCATCACTACTACGGACCTGATCCGCTCAAGCGGAAGGTCTCCTCGACCCTGCTGTCCTCGCTGCTGCTCTACGCCGGCTTCTACCTGCCGCTGCATTTCTCCGTGCATGCCACCCTGACCAACACCGCGGACATGATCCGGCTCATCCTGCGGGACAAGGCCGTCCACGGCTACTACTCCGGCTACAAGTACCAGCGCGGCCTCGAGTCGCACCCCGACCGCCGAGACGAGATGCGGGAGTTCACGTTCGATCTGCTCGAAGAGCTCTACGAGCTCGAGCTCGCCTACTCCGGCGAGCTCTACGAGCCCCTCGGCCTCATGGACGACGTCGCCGCCTTCGTGCGCTACAACGCGAACAAGGCCCTCATGAACCTCGGCTATCCCGCCCGGTTCGGCGCTGACGAGACGACGGTCAGTCCCGAGATCCTCGCCGCTCTGGCTCCCAGCGCCGACGAGAACCACGACTTCTTCAGCGGCTCCGGCTCCAGCTATGTCATCGGCAAGGCCGAGCACACCAGCGACGACGACTGGGACTTCTGACGAGAGAACGAGAGCTGTGAGTTACTGCGTCCACGCCGCGCCCGTGTCGACCCCTCTCACGGAGTCCGGGAGCGCCCGTTTGCGGGCTGCTCCGACGCCGTTCAGGATGACGAGAACCTCGGCAATCTCGTGAACGAGCACGACTTCGGCAAGTCCGAGCACCCCGAACAGTGCGAGCGGGAACAGCACGATGATGATCGCCAGCGCCAGCGCGATGTTGGCCGTCATGATCCTCCGTCCACGGCGGGCATGGGCAAAGGCGACAGGGATCAGCCTGAGGTCGTGGCCGGTGAAGGCGATGTCGGCGGACTCCACGGCTGCCGCGGAGCCCGTCGCACCCATCGCGATACCCACGGTCGCCGTGGCCAGCGCGGGGGCGTCGTTGATGCCGTCGCCGACCATCGCCGTCGGCCCCGATGCTGTCAGCTGCGTGATCGCTGCGGCTTTGTCGGCCGGGAGTTGCTCGGCGCGCACGTCGTCGATCCCCGCCTGAGCTGCCAGGGCGCGGGCGGTGCGGGCGTCGTCGCCTGTGAGCATGACTGTGCCGATGCCTTGGTCGTGGAGCATCCGCACGGTTTCCGCCGCCTCGGGCCGCAGCTCGTCGCGTACGCCGATCAGGCCCGCGGTCTCGCCGTCCGCTTCGACCACGACGACAGTCATGCCCGCCTCGGCCAGCTCATCGGAGTCTCGACGCAAACCCGCGGGGTCGAGCCAGCGAGGCCTACCGACCCTGACCGCGCGGCCGTCGCCGCGGCCAATGAGTCCGTGCCCGGCCTCTTCGGTCACTGCCTCTGCCGCTGGGGCGTCGGGGGCGGCGGCGGTGATCGCGGACGCCAGGGGATGGGTGCTGCTCGCTTCGAGCGCAGCGGCCCAGGCGAGGACCTGTGCGCGATCGAATCCTGCCGCCGTGCGAACCTCTGTCGCCTGCGGGCGGCCCTGCGTGAGCGTGCCGGTCTTGTCGAATGCGACCGTACGGACGGTTCCAAACTGCTCGAACGCTGCTCCCGACTTGATGACGACGCCGAACTTCGAGGCGGCGCCGATGGCGCTTATGACGGTGACCGGCACGGCGATGGCCATCGCGCACGGCGAGGCAGCCACAAGCACGACGAGGGCCCGCTCGATCCACGTCGACGGGTCGCCGACGAGCACGCCGAACAAAGCGACCACGCCGGCGACGACGAGGACGACCGGCACTAGGGGGCGGGCGATCCTGTCGGCCAGCCGAGCACGCTCACCCTTTCGAGCATGGGCCTGCTCGACGAGCGCGACGATTTGGGTCAGCGAGTTGTCGCGGCCGTCCGCCGTGGCTTCGACCAGGAGCGAGCCAGCCCCATTGACTGCACCTGCCGGTACTGGGTCGCCCGGGCCGACCTCGACCGGGATCGATTCCCCGGTGACGGCAGAGGTGTCGACGCTCGAGTGTCCCTCGGCGACGATGCCGTCGGTCGCGACTCGCTCGCCCGCGCCGACAAGGAGCAGGTCGAGCTCGCGGAGGTCCACCACGGGGACGTCGAAGGCGCTACCCCGCCGCGAGACCCGCGCAGTCTGGGGTACCAACGCGAGCAGCGCGCGCAGCCCCTCTTTGGCGCGGTCCATCGCGCGGTCCTCGAGCGTTTCTGCGAGGGAGAACAGGAATGTGAGCACCGCGGCCTCGCCCACGTGGCCGAGCAGCACCGCCCCGACGGCGGCGATGGTCATCAGCAGGCCAACGCCCAGACGCGCACGACCCCTGGCGGTGAACAGACGCTTCATGGTGCCGGGCGCGAACGTCCACGCCCCGGCCGCGAGCCCTAGGCCGAAGGAGACCAGCGCCGGGGCCCCGAGCCCTGTCACCTCCAAGACCAGCCCAGTCGCCCACAACAGGCCGGAGGCAACAGGTAGGGCGAGAGCGCGGTCGCGCCACCACGGGGGCATGTCCTCGTGCTCGTCGCGGGGCGATTCGGACGGCCCGCAGCACGCGTCGCCCTCTTCGACCGTTGATGCTTCGGGAGTTGAGTCGATAGAGCCGCAGCAGGCATCGCCCGTCACAGTCGGGCCTCTGCTGATCACGACGGATCGAGCTGACGCCGTCTTCGTCGTCCTTGCCTCACGACGCGGCTCGTCGACGCCGCAGCACTCGTCGCCCACTTCGCCTCCTCCTCGCAGGCGGCGCAGCATCCCGGCACTGTGCACTGCGGGTCCATGCACGGCTTGCTCTCGTCGACCGCCAGCGTGACGTCGACCAGCGCAGTGAGCGCGGCGGCGATGTGCGGATCGGCGATCTCGTAGCGCGTCTGGCGTCCCTCGGGCTCGGCGACGACGATCCCGCACCCGCGCAGGCAGGCCAGGTGGTTGGATACGTTGGTGCGCGTGAGCTCTAGCTCGTGGGCGAGCCTCGCCGGGTAGCCCGGTTCGTCGAGCAGGGATAGCAGGATGCGCGAACGGGTCGGATCTGCCATGGCGCGACCGAGCCGGTTCATGGCATCCAATCTCGAGGCAATGGTCAGCATGTAATGATCATACAGTAGATGCTGACCTATCGGCTGACCCTGCTTGTCACCTTGTCGAAGCAGTCGTCCCGACGAAGGCGCGAAACGCGCACTCAGACCTGCGGGGCTCGTAGCTGTCCGGGCAGACGTCGACGTGAGCAGAGGCGAACTCGAGCTGGCTCTTCAGTGTCATAGGCCCGCCGACCCGCACCTTGACGGCGGCAATCTGCATCTCTACTCCTTTGTATGGGAAACCGGGCGCTCGTACTGGAACACCGGTCACCACCATCAAGCAGTGGTGAAGGCGGCGATTCGAATCACCGCCGAGGGCCCCAGCGAGGGCCACGTTCCTGAGCCGGTATCAGTCGAGGGGGCGTTGGAAGAGGGCCAGACCTTCGATCCAGCCCAGGTGGGACGATGGAACCTGAGGCTGGAGTGGTGATGCGGTGCTCGAGTTCGCGGTGAAGGCCCCAGTAATCGGCCCGCGCACGGGTGTCCCACTTCGGCGGCGGCGGTCCGAGCGCGCTCTGGGTGCGCACGTCGTGAAGGTCGCGGTAGATCGCCACGCGCGTTCGGAGGTAGTCGGGTAGGTCTGATCCCCAGTTGGAGCGTGCGGCGCGCTGCGTAATGGTCCGAACGCGGGACGCGAGGCGGTCGAGGACCAGCGCGTCGAGACCCCGCACCTCGTCATCGGTGGTCTCGGGCAGAGGTGGGGTGATGCCGTGGAGCAGCCCGGGGCCGGTGCCGTCGGCGGTTACCTGGCGCAGCCGGTGGGTGAGGATGCCGAGTGCTTCGTCGGCGTCGCTCTCGTCCTCGCGGCTGAACAGCCCTGAGGTGAGCGCGTCCTCGGCCGCGCGGGGGCTGAGCGCCTGGGCTGTGGTCCACGCGGCCGCGAGCGACGGGGCGACCACGGAGGTCTCCACTTCCAGCGAATCCAGGCCGTGCGTCTGGCAGACGCGGGCGAGGAGATCAGTAGTGGGGGCGAGGGAGACGAGGTATTCGTGCTCCGCCACGAGGTGGTCGAGGGTGTTGCGGGCCTCGCGGGACTCGTCGAGGGTTGCGGTGGCGGACTGCTCAGCGCCGGTCGTGGTCATCATCGCCGCGAGGCGACCGAGGGCGGTCGGCGCCTCGGGCGTGGCGATGAGGTGGCCTGGCGAGGTGCTGGCGGCGTTCTCGCGGGCGTCGGGGTCCTCGCCCACGTACACCTTGTTCGTGGAGCGGCCGCGGGTCATGCCGACATACAGCAGCTCGGCGGGCACCGAGTCTGTCGTGGGGAGGACGAGGCGGGCCTCGTCGACGGTCACGCCCTGGGAGCGGTGCGCGGTCGTCGCGTACCCCAGTTCCATGGACGCGGAGCAATAGCCGGCGGGGATGGTGACGTGTGCGTCGGTGCCGTCACGAGTGGCGATGAGACTGCCGTCGGGACCGACGTCGGTGACGGTCATCAGGGAGCCGTTGCGGATGAAGTCCCCGTGATCGTCGGTGAGGGTCCGGTCGTTCGTGCGCGCGAGCACCCGGTCACCGATCCCGGCGGAGAAGCCGTCCCGTAGGGGAGTGGCGCGGGAGACGTCGACCTGCCCTGCCTCGATACGGTCGCTCTGGAAGCGGGCGTTGAGATCTCCCACGACGTCGTTGGTCGCGGCGATCACGATCGCCGTGGTCTCACCGGTCGCGAGGGCGTCACGGGTCGCGGTGTACGCCTGGTCGATCATGTTCTCGTCGGCGCCGGTGGTGATCCGCTCGTGAGAGCTGTACAGGGACACCAGATCCGCGGCCTCGTCCTCGTCACGGACCTGGCGGAGGGTGAGGGAGGCCTTGGCCTCCCACTTGGGGTCGCTCGCGGTGGGGTCGTCGTGGAAGCGCCATACGCTGGAGAGCTCGAGGGCGCGGTCGCTCTGGGCGAGGAGTGCGAGCGCCCCGCCTGCTTCCACAGCGTCGAGCTGGCGGTGATCGCCGACGGCGAGGACCTTCGCTCCGGCTGCCTCGGCCTGCTGGGTGAGGGCGAGCAGGTGCGGAGTGGAGCTCATGGAAGCCTCGTCGACGATGATCAGCTGGCCGGGGTGCATGGCCCATGTCGCGGACTGTGCCTGCAGCCGAGCGATCTGGCGGCGCAGGCGCCCCCGCTCGGCGGACGCCTCGTGGGGCATGCGCGCGAGGAGAGCGTGCGCGCGGGTGATCTCCTCGGCGCGGCGTGCGTTCCCCCGTGTGGTCTCGTGCAGCCACTTCGCGATCGTGTGGGCGGGGGCGTCGATCTCATCCGAGAGCACGTGTGCTGCCTGGGCGCTGGTCGTCAGTCCCACCACGTGCGTCCCGGGGTGCGCACTCTCCCACGCGGATCGCAGCGCGGACATGGTGGTGGTTTTGCCGGTGCCCGCGGGGCCGATGAGGACAGACATGCGGGCGTCGTCGCGCAGGATCGCGCGCACAGCTGCGTCCTGGTCCGGGGCCAGGGCATACCCCTTGGTGGCGCGCTGGGCGTCGTTGATCGCATCGACCAGGGCATCGACGGTCTCCGGCGGAGGGGAGGCAATCGCGCCGGGCGTGGTCAGCGCTGCGAGGAGGACCTGCTCGCGGTGGAGTGCGCTGTGGCTGGTGAACACGGACCGGTTGATGTCGTCGAAGACGGCGCGGCCGCGCAGAGCCACGCGTGGGTCGTCCGTGTCGATGCGGTAACGCGCGGGGGTGATCTCGATGCAGTGGGAGAGGACGGCCTCGCAGATGAGGTCGACGGCCTCCGCGCGGACCTCGGGAGAGTCGGTGCGCACGAGACGCAGGGTGCGCTCAACCTCCGCGCGCACGTTGGCCACGCTCCAGGTGGAACGGGCGGCGGTCAGATCGTCCGTGAACGATGCGGCCAGGCGCGCGATTCGGGCGGTGTCGCTCGTCTCCTGCGCGTCGCCCATCGACCCGGCGGTGAGTGCCGCGAGCACCTCGGTGACGCTCGCCAGGCCCGCCTGATCGAGGTCGGGATCGTTCGAGCGGTGCAGGCAGGCGGCGACCAGGGCGGCGGTGTCGTGGCCGCGCGCAGACGTCTCCTCGCGCCACTGCGCACACCGGTCGGGGAGGGGATCGCCCGCTTCCTTCTTCGCCTTCCGAGTCGCCCGCCAGGCTGCGTTCTTGATTTCGCGGCGCTCCGTCGGGGATGGGTCGCGCCCATACTTCTGCACGAACTCGTCGACGCTTCCCGCGAGAGCCTGGCGGATGGTATTCCGGCGCGTGGAGAACATGTCCCGGACCTGCTCGTCCATGCCCACGATTTCGGGAACAACGGCGCGGGAAGCGACCTGTGCGCGTTCCGCCCACTCCACGCCGAGAGTGCGGTGCATCTCGTCCATGAAGAGGTTCTGGTGCAGCTCCGACAGCGCCACGGTCGATTTGAAGAGGGACCGAGAGTCCAGCGTGACCCATTTTCCGTCGCTCGCGCGCTGCACCCGGTTGGAGATCACGACGTGGGAATGCAGGTGTGGGTCACCGTCGCGCGAATCCCAGTGATCCCACTTTCCGGCCAGAACGCCCTGGGCTCCCACGGCCGCAACTCCGCCGTGTCCGGCGCGCGTTTGGAGCACTCGAGTCTCCATCTGACGGATCGTCTCCGCGACAGCCCAATCGTGGCATTGCGCAATGGTGGACTGAATGGACGTATCCGAGAGCGCCCAGAGGATGCTCGCATCCTTGGGGATGGTGAACGTCAGATCGAATCCAGCGACATCGCGCCGCGCCTGCGCTGTGGATTCAGCAAGCTGATTCACATCGGACGAATGATTAGCGCGCGATGTACCTCGCGGCGGCTTACCTAACACCACGCCTGTTTCCGGGTGTCGAAACTTCTGCCACAAGGCGATGGCTTCGTTGGAGCCAATAGAGCCACCCAGGGGAATGCCCGCTGCAGTCGCGCCAGCGCCAATCCACCGCCCGGGAGGATTCCCGTGATCGGTGTAGTAGGCGGTGAGTCCCTTTGCTGCCACCGATGCCGACGAGGACATGTCCGCCTTGGCGACTGTGTTCTGCAGATATTCCACGCTGCTGATGCGGGTGGTGTTCATCGCCATGGGTTTTCTCCGTCGGGAAGCCATGTCGTGACGCGCTCTCGGATGCGCGCACCGACTGTCGTTTCGAGATTGTGTGTGACCAGAGTTCTCACGAAGGCGGTGGAAACGAACTGCGCATCTCGCACGGTTCGCTGCAGATCGCTGCGCAGGCGCGCATTGTCCTTTCGTGCTTCGCGTGCTTCGGTACGGGCCTGGGCCTCCTGCGCGGCGAGCGTCGCCAGGCGTGCCCGAGCTGCCTGGAGCTCCAGCTCGACGGCGCTGGAGACTGCCCCCTGGGGTCGGGTCAGCTGCTCCGCGATCTGCGCGCGAGAGGCGATGCGGACCGGCGGGGGAGTGGGCGTGCCCTCGCCCTTCTGGCGGGCGCGATACCTGGCCATCTGAGCGGCCTTGCGGCACCGGGCGGAGCAGTAGCGCACGGCGCCGACGGGTCGCTCCTGCCCGCAGTGCTCGCATGCAGGTCGCCGCGCCCGGGGCGAGGTCGAGTCATCAGTGCTCATGCCCCACCATCGCGGCCGGGCCCGTGGAGCGCGGCGGTTCTAGTAGGGCCCCTACAGCATTGGTGCCAGAGGTCCGTGGGCCGTTTACTTCTACTGCTAAGACTCCGTGTCCCTGACTCGTTGGTGATGTGGGTCGGCCTGCGGTGTTCGTGATGGGGTCTCGTCCTGTCTCGTGGCGTCGTGGTGTTAGGTGCTGATGTGGGTGGTTCTCGTCGGGGGCTCGTGAGTCCTCTGGTGGGTGTGGTGCTCGCGTTCTCGGTCTGCTGAGTGGGAGTCCGTCGGGTCCGGTGAAGCCTGTGGGAGGTGAGACCTGGGGGTGGGGTGTGGGTCGGTGCGGGTGCGGGGTCGTGGGTGGTTCCCCCACGGGGAACACGGGTCCCTCGCCCTGCCCTCGCAACCACGCTGGCACTCGCTCAGTGCCAGCACCCTCCCCGTCAGTGGGACGGCGGGCGCCAGGGCCGCCGGGAATGCGAGAAGCCCACCCCCTCCCGTGGAGAGAATGGGCTTCTCGAGCCTGCGTGATTCACATGCGGGGAACATGTGCGGGTGATGCTGCAGATAACTGCGTGATGCTCGGTGTGGCCGTCGTCGGGGAAGCACTCGCAGAATCCGTCAGGGAAGCGACGACCTCCTTGATCTTGCCGGGGTTGAACCCGGCCCACGCGCCGTGCGCGTCGGTGACGACGACAGGTGCGCTCGTGAATCCCTCGTCCTTCATGCGCTGCCTCAGATCGTCGGGGGCATCCTCGAGATCACGCTCCGTGAAATCGACGCCCGCCTTCACGAACTGACGCTTCGTCTGGGTGCACTGAACGCACGCCGCACCAGCGGACCAGACAGTGATGTTCTCGGCCATGCCAACTCCTTCGATAGTGCTCACCTGTTCATCGCGCAACCGGCCCCGCGCGGACGCTTCTAGCAGTCGTCGCGCACGCGCGCGCGAGGGCGATGAGACGGCATGGAAGAGTTCCCGGACGTTCTCGATGAAGCCGTGAAGGATCCGCGCGTGATCGCCCGCTACTTCGCGAAGATCACGCCCGATCCCGAATCGGAATGCTGGTGGTGGACCGGGGCGATATCCGGCCGGGGACACGGCAGATTCTGGATCCGCAACGGCAAAGTGGTGATCGCACAGCGGTTCGGATGGGCCCTCGCTCACCCCGGGGAGCCGGTTCCTCCCGTCGTTGGTCACGAATGCGACAACCCGCTCTGCCAGCAACCCGCCCACCTCTCGGCGTCCACCACGAAGAAGAATCGAGCCGAATGGGACGCCCGCAGACACACTCTCGGCTCACCTCTGCGTGATACGCGAGGAGCCAGAAAGCGGGCAGAAGCGATCCGCGATGCAGCCCTCTCGGGACGTAACCTCAAAGACGCGCAGAATGAGGGGCTGCCCTACGCCGACCGTCACCAACTGCCACTGTGGTGAGACTTCAAATTGGCCAGCGAGCCCAGAACAGGACCTGCGCGCCCTCGGGAATCGCACATGCCGCTTGTGCATCTTCCCAGGTCTCGACCTCACCGCTGACGGTCGCATGCTCGAACTCGGAAATATCGCGGTCACGGACAGGGACATCGGAGTAATCGACTTCGAGAGCGACGCGAGCGTAAGCAGTCATCACACCTGCCAGTATCGGCTCCGCCTCGCCTTCAGGCGCTCCAGCGCCACCTCAACGTGCCACTCCCCTCAACGACGCCCCACGGGACCACAGGCCCCGGACCGGCATGCCCGCGCGCGGCCGACGCCGCCACGTCGGGGACGGGCCCGCCGGGTACGGCTCCCCGCGCGCCCAGCCCTCATCGACTCCGAGTCTGTCCGGCTGGTGCCGCACACTGATCGCATGAACCTGCGCGACCGCTATCCCCGCTACTTCGCCTACGAGGATCTGCTGAGCGCCGTCGAGCGCGTCGTCTCCGGGTACAGGCGGACCGTGGACGGCGGGACCCCTGTGACCTTCACGCACAGCCACCGCGACGTGGAGCTCCCCGCCGACACCGTGCGCGTCACTGCCGGAGGGGACACGCTGGACCTCACGGTCGACGCCTGGATCGAGCATCTCGAGACCGCCGAGGCTTACGTCCTCGCGTGGGTCACAGCGCGTGTGCACCTCCAAGGAGCAACGCTCACAAGCGGCCGCGGCCGACCGGACCCTTACTGGCAAGATGCCGTGCGGCAGGCGAACCCTGGTCGACGGTGACGCCCGACCTCGACACGAAGACTCACCCCTGCGTCTCCCCGTCGACGAGACCACAGACCCGGGACCGGCATGCTTGCGCGCGGCCGACGCCGCCACGTCGGGGAAGGGCCCGCCGGGTACGGCTCCCCGCGCGCTCAGCCCTCATCGACTCTCCGAGTCAGGCGGCACTCTGCGTGCGGGCACCAGCCTCGTGGAGCAGCTGCCCGGCGCGTGCGCGGGAGACGTCGAGGACGGCGGCGATGTCCGAGCCGTTGAAGCCCTGGGCTGCCAGCGCGGCCACGAGCTCGCGGGTCTCACGGGCCGCGCGTTCCTGGGAAGCTGCCGCTTCCTGGGTGGCCTGGCGGGCCGTGCTCACGCGGTCGGCCAGCGCACTGTCCGTCGCGGGCTTGAGGACCACTGCCCACTGACTGTGGTCCACCTCGGGGGTGATGGTGTCCAGGTAGTCGCGGACCTGCTGGCGGGCCTTGGAGAGCGTGACGCTCTGCGTGCTCACCTCGTCCTCGCCCTCTATGGTCAGCTCCCATCCATGCGCCCAGCGCTCGAACGTTGCAGTCACCGTGCTCATCGGTCATCCTCCTTCGCGTTGATCGCCCTCAGTGCCTTGGCCACGAGACCCGGGGAGACCTCGCGGGACTGGGTGATGACCACCCGGTGTCCGCCGGGTGCGGTCCACACCTCGTGATCGCCCTTGCCCTCGCGCGCCGTGAACCCGGCGCCGCGTAGCAGCTTCGCGAGGTCTCGGTACTTCATCGGCTTCACCATGAGGCTAGTCTAGACCCCCTAGACATGCAAGGTCAAGAGGGGCTAGACGTTGCTTCTTGGGCATGTTGCACAGCGGAACTGGAGGGGGTCGCGGTGGCTCTGAATCTAATTTCGGCAGCCGCCGGGGGTGCTGGGCTTCGTTCTGGGGCTGTTGGTCGCTCTCGGAGCCGTGTACGCGCTCTTCCGTGCGTTCCGTCGTGGGTGAAGTGAAACTCGGTCGATGGTGAGTGCCGTGCCGCGGTCTACGATCAGACGCATTCAACGAGGAGGCCGTGATGTGTGGACGGTTCGTGCTGGACTTCGACGAGGCGGGGCTGTTGCGCGCCTACGTCGCCACGAAAGCTGACCAGGAAGGCCGGGACTGGTCGCCGGTCTACTCGATCGCCCCGTCAACCCTCGTGCCCGTGGTCCGCGAGCACTACGACGACGAGGGGGAGCTGCAGCGGACCCTCGAGCCCGCCCGCTGGGGGCTGCGCGCGGCGTGGGCGAAGGAGAAGGGGCCGCGTCCGATCAATGCCCGCTACGAGACCGTGACGACGAACGGCATGTTCCGCTCGTCCTTCACGTCCCAGCGGGTCGTGGTCCCGATGAACGGCTACTACGAGTGGGTCGAGCAGGATGACGGGTCCAAGCAGCCCTACTACGTCCACCCCGAGCACGGCGGTCTACTGAACGCGGCGGGTCTGGCGGCCGCTCGGAAGTCCGAGGACGGCGAGTCCTGGGACGTGACCTTCACGATCATCACTCGCGAGGCGAAGGACGCCGCGGGCGAGGTCCACGACCGCATGCCCGCCTATCTGCCCGACGACATGCTCGATGAGTGGCTGGCGCCCGGGAAG
Organism: Brachybacterium halotolerans subsp. kimchii; assembly: GCF_020792675.1. NCBI lineage: Bacteria > Bacillati > Actinomycetota > Actinomycetes > Micrococcales > Dermabacteraceae > Brachybacterium > Brachybacterium halotolerans. The sequence goes on from NZ_CP086254.1 coordinate 27,974, forward strand.
CTCGGTGATGATGAGAAGGCCGACCTTCACACGGGGCTCGGCGAGGTCTCCGAGGAGATCGCGAAGACCCTCGTGACCTACCCGGTGGATCGTCAGGTCAACAACGCGCGACGCGTGGACCGCACCGACCCGTCACTGATCGAACCTGTTGCCCTCACCTGAGGCGGTCGGCACTCCGCGCGATCCTGATCCGCCCCCATCCCCGGCTTACAGGGGCAGTGCCTGCTGCTCGAGGTAGCGGTAGAGCGTCTGTCGGCTGATCCCGAACTCGCGCGCGATCTTGGCCTTCGGGACCCCGGCGAGGGCCCGACTGCGGACGTCGCGGATCTGCTCGGAGTCCAGTAGCCGCTTGCGTCCGGGGTACGTGCCCGGGCGGCTCTTCGCGATCGCGATCCCCTCGGCCTGGCGTTCGCGGATCATCTCGCGTTCCGACTGGGCGACAGCGGTGATGATGTGCAGGATCAGGCGCGTGGTGAGGTCTCCGCCGTCGGGTCGGATCGTGAGGCCCTGGGACACGAACTCGACGCTCACGCCCTTCTGCTCTAGCTCCTCCATGATCTCGAGCATGTCGCGCAGGGAGCGTGCGAGCCGGTCGATGGATGCGACGACGAGAGTGTCGCCCTCGCGGACGTACTCCAGGGCCTCGCACAGCTGCGGGCGCTCGGAGACGGTCGCGGCGGACTGGTACTCGCGGTATGTCTTGTCGGCGCTGCCGATCGCCTCGAGCTGTCGGTCGAGATTCTGGCCGACGGAGGAGACCCTGGCGTAGGCGACGCGCTGCGTGGTGGGCATGAAGCGATTGTGTCGCATTGAGGTGGTCGGCGCCCGAGGCACGACAGAAGTGTCGCAGAACTGCGACCGCACACCCTGTTGAGAACCGTGGGTGTGGCTTCGTTCGCTTGGTGGCGGGGTTTTTGCAGCGCTCCGTGGCGGTCTTGTTGCCGCGATCACGCAGGACTGGCTGCAGGTAGGTGTCGCGGTCTGAACCGAGAGGGGTGCGCCCGGTCGGGGCCGTTTGGATCGCTGCCGCTACGTCAGAGTCCGAAGGCTCCGCCGCTGACGAGGATCACGATGCCGAGGCCGATGAGAACGATGGGGAAGAGGATGTGCTCCCAGCGTTCGAGCACTTCGGCGATCGGGGGGCGGGTGGCGACGAACTTTGCCAGGGCCACCAGGACCGCGACGAGCGCGAGGAAGACGATGCAGTAGGCGACTGCTGCGAGAGGTTCCACGCTGAGGAAGACAGGGGTGTAGACGCCGATGTTGTCGCCGCCGTTGGCAAGGGTGACGCCTGCGACGGTCCACACGCCGACCTTCTTGCCGGCAACCTTGGCCTCGTCGTCATCGTCGTCATCGTCTCCGCGCCAGGCCTGCCATGCGGCCCAGAGGCCGAGGCCCAGAGGGATGAGACCGAAGTACGGGATGGCTGCCGAGGGCAGGAATGCTCCGGCGCCGATGGTCACCAGGACCGCGGCACCGAGGATGCCGGCGAATCCGAGGTACTGGCCGGCCAGAATGCGGGCGGTAGTGCCGCGCTGGCCTGCCCCTCGCGCGAAGAAGAGGGAGAGCACGATGATGTCGTCGATGTTGGTCGCTGCGAACAGGCCCATCGCCTGCAAGACCGAGGTGAGGATCATGCGCCCTCCCCAGCTGCGTCGCATCCGGGAAGCGAGCAGGCGGGATCGATGCACGGGGCGTCTTCGTCCACTGCCAGGGTGGCATCGACCAGTGCCGTCAGCGCCTGCGCCAGGTGCGAATCGGCGATCTCATATCGTGTCCGACGACCCTCGGGCTCGGAGACGACGATCCCGCAATCGCGCAGGCATGCCAGGTGGTTGGACACGTTCGGGCGTGTCAGGTCCAGATCTCGGGCCAGTTCCGCCGGGTAAGCGGGATGGTCGAGCAGGGTCAAGATGATCCGGGATCGAGTGGGGTCGGCCAGTGCACGACCCAGGCGGTTCATCACGTCGAGACGCGAAGCAATAGTCAGCATGGACTGAACTATACAGCGCGCACTGAACACTCGGTCACAGGCGTCAGCCCAGATCGCATGCCCGTAAGGGGAACCCTCACCGGACACCACCGCTACTGATCGAGAGGAACGACGGCACGCCTGGCGGGCTGTCCCGTAAGACCCGTCCGGTTGTGGATGTGCACGGTTGATGGCCGCGTTCTTACGGCGCTACTTGGCTCGGTGCGCCCCTTGTCAATCTGCGTCTCCCCGTTGGGGTCGAATGCCATGAGGGTCAGGGGGCGATGCGGCCCCGTTGATACCTCACGACCGTTCCCGAACAGCATTCTCGAGGCGGTAGCCCATGCCGGGCTCGGTGAGGAGGTGCCGCGGGCGGGAGGGATCGTCCTCGAGTTTCTTACGCAGCTGTGAGATGTACAGGCGGAGATATCCCGTGTCCTCGACGTGTTCGGTGCCCCAGATGCGGGTGAGGAGCGTGCGGCGGGAGACGAGCTTGCCGCGGTGGCGGACCAGGGTGTCGATAACCTGCCACTCGGTGGGCGTGAGCCGGATCTGGCGGCGGCCGGAGGGCAGGTTGCGCACCACGCTGCGGGCGGCGAGGTCGATCGTGACCTGACCGAGGCGGACCACCAGCACCTCCTCGTCCTGCGGGACCCGCCGGGTGAGGGCGCGGATGCGGGCCAGCAGCTCCTCGACGGAGAACGGCTTGGTCACGTAGTCGTCGGCGCCCGCGTCGAGCGCCTCGACCTTGTCCGAGGCGCCGGCCCGCCCCGAGACCACCAGGATCGGAGCTTGCGACCACCCCCGCACGGCCTGGATCACCTCGACCCCGTCGAAGCGGGGCATGCCCAGGTCCAGGAGGTAGAGGTCGGGGTGCTCGTCGATCGCCGTGTTCACCGCGTCGGCGCCGTCGGTCGCGGTCACCACGGTGTGTCCCTTCGCCGAGAGCGTGATCCTCAGAGCGCGTAGGATCTGCGGGTCGTCGTCCGCGATGAGGATCTTCATGGGGTCTCCTGTGTCGGGAGCGGAGCGAGGGGGAGCGAGACCACCATCGTCAGGCCGCCGCCGGGGGTGTCCTCCGGGGTGAGCGAGCCGTGCATCGCTTCGACGAAGCCGCGGGACAGGGCAAGTCCGAGGCCGAGGCCGCTGGTGTTGTCGGTGTCGCCGAGGCGCTGGAAGGGGACGAAGACGTCGTCGTGGCGGTCCGGGGGAATGCCCGGCCCGTGGTCGATGATCCGGATCTCCAGTCGGGAGTCGAAGGTGCTGGTCGTGAGGGTCACGGGTCGGTCCGGTGGGGAGTGGCGGGCCGCATTGGCCAGCAGGTTCACCAGCACCCGCTGCAGCAGCACCGGGTCCGCCCCGACGGTGTGCTCGTCATGGGCGAGGGCGAGATGCACCTCGGTGGGGCCGAGACCGAGCTCGTCGAGCGCCGGGGCGATCGCCGAGGAGGGATCCGTGGGGAGGGTCGTGATGGTGAGGACCCCGGCCTGCAGCCGGCTGACGTCGAGCAGGTCGCCCACCAGGGCGGCGAGGGAGTCCAGGCTCTCCTCGGCCGTGAGCAGGAGCTCCCGGGCGTCCTCGGCGGAGAGGTCGCCGTCGGCGGTGCGGAGCCCGCCCACGGCCGTCGCCGCGGCGGCGAGAGGGCGGCGCAGGTCGTGGCTGAGCGCCGAAAGCAGCGCACCGCGCACCTTGTCGGAGGCCGCGATCGGAGCGATCTCTTCCGCGGTCGCAGCGAGCCGGCGGTGCTCGATCGCGGCATCGATCTGCGCGGCGACCACGCTGAGGAGGCGCCGTTCGGAGGCGCGGAGGTCCCCGCCGTGCAGCATGAGGCGGGCGTCCTGGGCGAGCGGGACGGTCGTGGTCCCCGCCTCGGCCCGGGGATCGCCCGAGGTGGAGTGCACGGTGCCGTCCTCCCCGAGGACCTCAACCGCGTCCAGTCGGAAGGCCTCGCGGGTGCGGTCCACGAGGGCCTGGATCGCGTCGTCACCGCGCAGCACGCTGCCGGCGACGGTCTGCAGCAGCTCGGACTCCGCTTCGGCCCGTCGGGCGGCCCGGGTGCGCCGTGCCGCACGGTCCACGACGACGCTCACCAGCACCGCGATCGTCACGTACAGCAGCAGCGCGAGGAGGTGGTGCGGCTCGGCGATCGAGATCGTGTGCAGCGGGTCGATGAAGAAGAAGTCGAGGGTGAGACCGGAGAGCAGCGCGGCGAAGAGAGCGGGCCAGATCCCGCCGGTCAGCGCGACCACTACCACGAGCAGCTGGTAGCTGAGCACGTCGGAGGTGATCGACTCCTCGGTGCGCAGGGCCAGCAGCGCGGCGGTCAGCAGCGGACCGCCCAGCAGCGCGAGGACGAACCCCGCCAGGCGCCGGGCGGGGGTGAGGGCGCCTCCGATCCTGGGCAGGGCGAGGCGCCTGCCCGCGGCGGAGTGGGTCACGATGTGCACGTCGATGTCCCCGGACTCGCGCACCACGGTCGCCCCGATGCCGGGGCCCGTGAGGGCGGCGGCGAGGCGGCCGCGCCGGCTCACCCCGATCACCAGCTGGGTCGCGTCGACGGAGCGGGCGAAGCCGACCAGGGACTCGGGGACATCCTCCCCGACCACCTGGTGATATGTGCCGCCGAGTTCCTCCACCAGGGCACGCTGCCGGGTGAGCGCCCCGGGGCTGCTGCGCAGCAGCCCGTCCTGGCTGGTGACGTGCACGGCGATCAGGTCGCCGCCGGCGGAGCGCGCCGCGACACGGGCGCCGCGGCGCAGCAGAGCCTCCCCCTCGGGCCCGCCGGTCAGCGCCACGACCACCCGTTCGCGGGCCTCCCAGCGGTTGTCGATCGAGTGCTCGGAGCGGTAGTCCTTCAGCGCCTGGTCGACCTCGTCGGCGAGCCACAGCAGGGCCAGCTCGCGCAACGCGGTGAGGTTCCCGAGGCGAAAGTAGTTCGACAGCGCCGCGTCCACCCGCTCGGCAGGGTAGACCAGGCCGCTGCGGAGCCGGTCGCGCAGCGCCTGCGGCGCGAGGTCGATGACCTCGATTTGATCGGCGCGGCGCAGGAATCCGTCCGGGACGGTCTCGCGCTGCGGCACCCCCGTGATCTGCTCGACCACGTCGTGGAGGGACTCGATGTGCTGGATGTTCACCGTGGAGATCACGTCGATCCCGGCGGCGAGCAGTTCGTCCACGTCCTGCCAGCGCTTGGCGTGGGCGGCGCCGGGGGCGTTGGTGTGGGCGAGCTCGTCGACCAGCGCGATGTCGGGTGCGCGCTCGAGCACGGCCTCGAGATCCATCTCCTCGAGGGGCACCCCTCGGTGCTGGTGCCGACGCAGCGGCAGCTTGGCCAGTCCCTCAACCCGTCGTGCGGTGTCCGCGCGGCGGTGGGTCTCGACGATGCCGATGACGACGTCCTGGCCCTCGGCGGCGAGGCGATGGCCCTCCTCGAGCATGGTGCAGGTCTTGCCGACGCCGGGAGCGGCTCCCAGCAGCACCCGGAGCCGCCCCCGTGCCGTCATCGTCAGTCCTCCAGTTCGTCCAGGGCCAGGTTGAGCGCGGCGACGTTCACCGTCGGATCACCGAGGTAGCCGAGATCGCGACCCTCGGTGTATTCAGCCACGAGGTCCTCCACCCGGTCCAGCGACAGGCCTCGCGCCTCGGCGACCCGAGCGGTCTGGAGGGCGGCGTACTCAGGACTGATGTGGGGGTCGAGGCCCGAGCTCGATGCCGTCAGGGCGTCGGCGGGGACCTCCTTCGGGGCCACGTCGTTGAACTCGGCGATCTCGGCGCGACGCTCGGTGATCGCGGCGATCAGCTCGGGGTTCTCCGGTCCGTGGTTGGTGCCGGAGGAGGAGCGGCCGTCGTAGCCGTCGCCGGCCGCGGAGGGACGCGGCTGGAAGTACTCCGGCAGCGGCTCCCCGTCCTGGTCGAGGAAGGACTGGCCGATCAGGGTCGAGCCCACGATCTGTCCGTCGCCGTCGCGCAGGGGCGACCCGTCGGCACGGGCGGGCAGCAGCAGCTGTCCGATGCCGGTGATGAGCAGGGTATAGCCCAGGCCCAGCACGAGCGTGCACAGGAGCAGGGTCCGCACGGCGACGGCGGTGGTCCGCAGGGTGCTGCGGAGGGTGGTGTTCACGGGAGGGTCCTCTCGGAGGTCAGAAGCCGGGGATCAGCCGGACGAGCAGGTCGATGAGCCAGATGCCCGCGAAGGGCGTCACGATCCCGCCGAGGCCGTAGATCGCGAGGTTGCGGCCGAGGATCTTCGAGGCGATCATCGGGCGGTAGGCGACGCCCCGCAGGGCCAGCGGCACCAGGGCGATGATCACGATCGCGTTGAAGATCACCGCGGACAGGACCGCCGAGGCGGGTGAGCTGAGCCCCATGATGTTCAACGCGGACAGGCCGGGGAAGACGCCCATGAAGATCGCGGGGATGATCGCGAAGTACTTCGCGATGTCGTTGGCGATCGAGAAGGTGGTCAGTGCGCCGCGTGTGATGAGCAGCTGTTTCCCGATCGCGACGATGTCGATGAGCTTGGTCGGGTCGGAGTCGAGGTCGACCATGTTCCCGGCCTCCTTCGCGGCGGAGGTGCCAGTGTTCATCGCGACGCCGACGTCGGCCTGGGCGAGCGCCGGGGCGTCGTTCGTGCCGTCACCGGTCATCGCGACGAGCCGCCCGCCCTCCTGCTCCGCGCGGATGTATTCGAGCTTCTGCTCGGGGGTGGCCTCGGCGAGGAAGTCGTCGACCCCTGCCTCCTTCGCGATCGCCGCGGCGGTCAGAGGGTTGTCGCCGGTGACCATCACGGTGCGGATGCCCATGGCGCGCAGCTCGGCGAACCGCGCGGTGAGACCGTCCTTGACGACGTCCTTGAGGTGGATGACGCCGAGGACGGCTCCGTCCCCGTCCCCGGTGAGGCAGGCGACAACCAGGGGGGTGCCGCCCGAGGACGAGATGCGCTCGACGTGCTCCTCGAGGGTCGCCCGGTCGGAGGCCGAGGGCACGACGCCCTCGGTCTCGAGCCAGGCGAGGATCGCAGAGCCCGCGCCCTTGCGGAGGCGGGTGCCGTCGGGCAGGTCCAGGCCCGACATGCGGGTCTGGGCGGTGAACGGCACGACCTCCCCCCGCGGCGCGGTGCCGACGTCGACGCCGCGCTCCCGTGCGAGCTCGAGGACTGAGCTGCCCTCGGGCGTGGGGTCGGCGAGGGAGGACAGCGCGGCCGCCTCCACGAGCTCGTGCATCCCGGCGTCGCCGACGCGGACGAAGTCCGTCGCCCGTCGGTTGCCGTAGGTGATGGTGCCGGTCTTGTCCAGCAGCAGGGTGGTCACGTCGCCCGCCGCCTCCACCGCGCGCCCGGACATCGCCAGCACGTTGCGCTGGACGAGCCGGTCCATCCCGGCGATCCCGATCGCGGACAGCAGGGCGCCGATGGTGGTGGGAATCAGGCAGACCAGCAGCGCCACGAGCACCGTGATCGAGGCCGGGCTCGCCGGGTAGGAGGCGATGGGGTTCAGTGTGATCGCGACCGCGAGGAACACGATGGACAGCGAGGCCAGCAGGATGTTTAGGGCGATCTCGTTGGGGGTGCGCTGCCGGGCGGCCCCCTCGACCAGCGAGATCATCCGGTCCACGAAGGTCTGGCCTGGCGTCGAGGTGATGCGCACGACGATCCGGTCGGACAGCACCCGGGTGCCGCCGGTGACGGCGGAGCGGTCGCCGCCGGACTCGCGCACGACGGGCGCGGATTCGCCGGTGATCGCGGACTCGTCGATGCTCGCGATGCCCTGGATGATGTCGCCGTCGCCGGGGACGAGATCGCCCGCGGTGACCACCACGATGTCGTGCCGGGCGAGGTCCGCCGAGGAGATCTCCTCGGTCGGCACGGTCTCCGCGCCGGGGTCGGCCGTAGCGTCGTACCCGTCGACGAGGCGCGCCAGGGTGCTGGTGCGGGTGCGGCGCAGGGTCGCGGCCTGGGCCTTGCCGCGCCCCTCGGCGACGGACTCGGCGAGGTTCGCGAAGAGCACGGTGATCCACAGCCAGCCGGCGATCGCCGCGGAGAACGTCGCCGGCACCGCAGTGCCGCCGGACGGGGCCGGGCCGTCGCCGATCAGCTCGACGACGGTCATCACGCTGGTCAATAGAGCACCGACCCACACGATCAGCATGACGGGGTTGCGCCACTGGGCGCGGGGGGTCATCCTGCGCAGCGCGCCTGGCAGGGCGGCGCGGAGCTGCGCGAGGGTGAGGGTGCGGCGCGGCGCAGGGGGCTGCGCCGGCGACGACGTGGGCGTCGGCGCGGAGGACGGGTCGGAGTGTTCGGAGTGGATGGTCTTGTCGATGGTCGGCATGGTCACTGCAGCCCTTCAGCGAGCGGTCCCAGGGTGAGGACGGGGAAGAAGACGAGTGCGGTCACGAGCAGCGCCGTGCCGACGGTGAGGCCCACGAACAGCGGGCGGTGGGTGGGCAGGGTGCCGGAGGTCGCCGGGATCCGGTCCTGCGCGGCGAACGAGCCGGCCAGGGCAAGGACCAGGGCGATCGGGAGAAACCTGCCCAGCAGCATCGCCACGCCGATCGCGGTGGTCAGCCACGGCGTGCTGGCGGTCAGCCCCGCGAAGGCGGAGCCGTTGTTGTTCGCGCCCGAGGCAAAGGCATAGAGCACCTCGGACAGGCCGTGCGAGCCGGTGTTGGTCAGCGAGACGTTCTCGATGCTGTGGCGCAGCGGAGGAACCGCGAAGCTGAGGGCGACACCGCCGAGCACCAGCAGCGGCATGACCAGGATGTAGAGGCTTGCGAGCTTCATCTCCCTGGGGCCGATCTTCTTCCCGAGGTACTCGGGGGTGCGACCGACGAGGAGGCCCGCCACGAACACGGCGATGATCGCGATGACGAGCATGCCGTACAGCCCGGCGCCCACGCCGCCGGGGGCGATCTCGCCCAGGAGCATGTTCACCATCGGGACCATTCCGCCCAGCGCCGTGTACGAGTCGTGCATCGAGTTCACGGAGCCGGTCGAGGTGAGGGTGGTGGTCGCCGCGTAGAGCACGGACTGGGGCAGGCCGAAGCGGGTCTCCTTACCCTCCATCGCGGCGCCGGCGAGTTCAGGGGCGGTGCCCTGCCCGGCGAACTCGAAGGCGGCCAGTACGGACACCGAGGCGAGGTACAGGGTCCCCATCGTCGCGGCGATCGCGTAGCCCTGACGGTGATCGCCGACCATCGTCCCGAAGGTCCGCGGAAGGGAGAAGGGGATCAGCAGGATAAGGAAGACCTGGAACAGGCTGGTCCAGCCGGTCGGGTTCTCGAAGGGGTGGGAGGCGTTGGCGTTGTAGAAGCCGCCGCCGTTGGTGCCGATCTCCTTGATCGCCTCCTGCGACGCGACCGGACCGCCCGGGAGTGTCTGGGTGCCGCCCGCGACGGTCGTGACGTCCACGTAGCCCTGGAAGTTCTGCACCACGCCGCCTGCGATCAGCACGACGGCGCTGAGGATCGATACCGGCAGCAACACCAGGAAGGTGCCACGCAGCAGATCGACCCAGAAGTTCCCGATCGTTCCCGTGCGGCGCCGGGCCAGGCCTCGCACCAGCGCGACCGCGACGGCGATGCCGGTGGCGGCCGAGACGAAGTTCTGGACCGCGAGACCGGCGAACTGGACCGTGTAGGAGAGGTCCTCGCCGGAGTACGCCTGCCAGTTGGTGTTCGTCACGAAGGAGATCGCGGTGTTGAACGCGACCCCCGAATCGATCGACTCATTGCCCAGGGAGTAGGGCAACAGCTCCTGGAGCCGCAGGAGACCGAACAGCGCGAGGACGCCCACCAGGGAGAACAGCAGCACGGACCGCAGGTAGGCGGGCCAGGACTGCTCGCGGGAGGAGTCGACGCCGAGGACGGCGAACACGCGCGTCTCCCAGCGCGAGGAGACTGGGGCGGTGAAGACCCAGGCCATGTAGTCGCCCATCGGGCGGTACACGACCGCGAGAGCGGCGACGAGTGTGAGGACGCTCGCGACGAGGTAGAGCCAGTCCATCAGAAACGCTCCGGTGCAAGCAGGGCGATGAACAGGTACACGATCGCGGCGAGACCGAGGAGGAGGGCGAGGATCTCGAGTACGATCACAGCTTCTCCACCGCCCGCGCGATGAGGGCGACGACCGCGAATAGGGCGATCACGCCGACCACGGAGAGGACGTCGAGCACAGCAGGACTCCGTTCTGAGTAGGGGCGGCCGCCGTCCGGCGGTCGCACGCCGAGGTGCGGCGCGATACCGAGCACACACCGTTCACGGCGGCGGGACAGGCGTCCTCACGGAATCCATACGGCTCTCGAGCCGATCCTCATGGACTGCTTACGCCAGTCGTCCCCCGGCTGGGGCTCAGGTCACCGACAGCACTCGGTGCGACACCACACTGGGCTCCCACACACCGGAATCTGCAAAACCGTCACCATTCGCTGTGGGGACGCTAGATAGGGCCTCCAACACAACTCGCAGCGTTCCACGCCACACACTGCCGACGGCCTACCTAGTCGCGTTGCGGAAACCTACAGCTTTACGAGACACACAGCCGAGCGGCGAAGGGATCGTCTCGAGCTGGGTCGATACCGAGCGGCGGTGTCTCGTGAAGTCGTCGCACCGTGTTGCGTCTCAGATCTTCCAGAGCAGCGAGTTTGTGAGGCATCATGTGGTGATGAGGCTTCTGGGGTACACGCGGGTGTCGACGGCGGGGCAGGATCCGGCGCTGCAGCTCGACGCTCTCCATGCGGCGGGGGTGCAGAAGCGGGACGTGTTCTCGGACGTGACGTCCGGGGCGAAGAGTGCGGCGGAGCGTCCGGGCATGAAGAAGCTCCTGGCCTACGCGGAACCTGAGGACACGGTGGTGGTCTGGCGGATCGACCGACTGGGCCGGTCGCTCATCGACGTACTCAACACCGTGAGCCTGCTGCGGGACAGTGGCGTGAAGATCCAGTCGGTCTCCGACGGGATCGATCCCGAGACGTCGTCGGGCCGGCTCATGCTGGGGATGCTGGCAACGCTGGCGGAGTACGAGCGAGAGCTGATCACCGAGCGCGTCAACGCGGGAATCGCAGCAGCCCGGGCCCAGGGCACCAAGTTCGGCCGACCCCCCGTGAACCCGGAGGTCGTGGATCGCAAGCTGGCGATCGCTGCCGAAGAGAGAGCCAAGGGCCGTACCGCTGAGGAGGCGGCGCGCCTGGTGGGGTGGTCACGGGCGACGCTCTACCGCCACCAGCGGGACGCGGCTGCTCGCGAGAGCATCGCGCAGGCGTGACATGGACGGGTCGCAGAAGTGGAAGATTCTGCGGCTCCACGTCGAAGACGGCATCCCGCTGGCGAGTCTCGCACGGGAGACTGGGGTGGGAGAGCGAACGCTCTCGCGCTGGCACAGTCTCTACCGGACAGGTGGCATTTCGGCTCTTGAGCGGGCGCAGCGCGCCGATGCCGGCGTGCGGCGGACCGCGCCTGAGCTGGTGGCTTTCGTGGAGCACCTGGCTCTGACCAAGCCTCGCCCGAGCATCGCGACGCTGCACCGCCTGGCCGTAGCCGAGGCTGCACGAAGAGGCGTGAGTACGCCGAGCTACGCGACGGTGCGGTCGGTCGTGCAGGCATTGGATCCAGGGATGGTGACGCTCGCTCTCGAGGGGCCAGAGTCCTACCGGGACCGCCACGAGCTCGTCTTCCGCCATCGCGCTGAGCGGCCCAATGCCCTGTGGCAGGTCGACCACACCGAGCTCGACATCCTCATCAAGGACCCCAGTGGGAGACCATCCAGGCCCTGGCTGACCACGGTCATGGACGACTATTCGCGGGCGATCTGCGGGTACATGGTCTTCGAGGGCGCACCGTCGGCGATGAACACCGCGCTGGCGCTGCGCCAAGCGATCTGGCCTAAGAGCGACCCCGCCTTGCCGATGTGCGGCATCCCCGACGTCCTTTACGTCGATCACGGCAGCGACTTCACCAGCCGTCACCTCGAGTACACCGCGATCGCGTTGAAGATCCGCATCATCCACTCCGCCGTCGCCCGCCCCCAGGGCAGAGGGAAGATCGAGCGGTTCTTCCACACCGTCAACACCGAGCTGCTCGCGACCCTGCCCGGGCGCCTCACCCCTGGACGCCCACACCCTGTGCCGGTGCTGGACCTTCCTGGTCTCGACCGGGCCGTCGGGGAGTTCGTTGACCAGTACAACCAGCGCGCGCACACCGCGATCCGCACGAGCCCGAAGGCGGCCTGGATCGCTGAGGGATGGTTGCCGCGACTCCCCGAGAGTCTCGAGGAACTCGACGGGCTGCTTCTGCGGGTCTCCAAGCATCGCACCGTCCAGCGCGATGGGATCCGCTTCCAAGGTCAGCGCTACCTCTCGCCCACGCTCGCCTCGTTCGTCGGACGTACGGTCACCATCCGCTACGACCCCCGGGACCTGTCCGAGATCCGTGTGTACGACCACGACACTTTCGTATGCACAGCGATCGATGAAGCTCACCCCAACCAGCGGTACAGCCTCCACGACATCGAAACCGCCCGACGGGCCCGCCGCCGGCAGCTGCGCAAGGACATCAACGACCGTATCCCCACGACTCCACGACCCCCTGCCGACCCTCCCACTCCAGCCACTTCCGTACGCCGGCCCAGGAAGCGCCTGAAGACCTACGAAGAGGACGAGTAGATGAACCGCGACTTCATCGTCACCAAGGAACACCGCCGCTTCACCGAGTTCGCCGGCGCCATCCGCAAGGACGTCACGATCGGCATCTGCCACGGCGAGGCCGGGGTCGGTAAGACGCAGTCCGCCCGCCGGTACGCCCACTGGGACACCCTCGAACCCTTCATCCACGCCTGGGGGCCACGCACCGAGGCCGACCTGAAGCACTACGCCGCCGCCCACCGATCCCGCACCGTGTTCTACACCCCCGAGGTCCTCGCCAAGCACCGCGATCTCATGCGCGACATCGAGTTCTACCGCGGCAAGGTCGGAGTGCTGATCTACGAGCACCTCTGCGCAACCGGGAAGATCACGACCACCGACGTTCCCCGCACCATCGACTTCACCGAACTGATCATCATCGACGAGGCCGAAAGGCTCACGCCGACCTCGCTCGAACTCCTCCGAGACCTCCACGACCGCCACCACGTCGCCCTCATGTTCATCGGCATGCCCGGCATCGACCAACGCTTCCGCCACTACCCCCAGCTCTACAGCCGCCTCGGCTTCTCCCACCGCTACCGCGCCCTCGCACGTGAGGAACTGCTGTTCGTCCTGACCCGCCACTGGAAGCGCCTCGGTCGCACCCTCGACCCCGAAGACTTCACCGACGCCCAGGCCATCGCCGCGATCGAACGCATCACCCGAGGCAACTTCCGCCTCCTCGAACGGCTCTTCCCTCAAATCGGACGCGTCCTGAAGATCAACCAACTCGACACCATCACCGACGACGTCATCGAAGCAGCCGCCAGCACCCTCATCACCAGCTAACGCCACTCACCCCCACCAGAAGCGCGCCATTTACTGATCAGCTTCACAACCGTGGGCGAGCCTCGCACTGAGTGTCGCGTTGAGGTATACCCCAGCAGGACATATCCGGTCACTACCGGATTCGGTGCATACTGAACCTCATGGCCAGCCGTGTCCCGCGGATCGTTGCTCTCGGAGTCCTCGTGCTCACTGCGGCGTCTGCCTGCGCGAGCGATTCCGGGCGTGGAGTTGAAGCTGAAGCATGTGTCTCGTGGGCAGACCTTTCAGATCCCCAGGCAGCGTTCGAGGAGGCAGATGCCGTGATCATCGGTCGAGCACGTGCCTCCACCAACGTGACGAGCATGTACGGGCTCGATGCCGCTGTGCACGACGTGGAAGTGCTGCAGGTATTCAAGGGAGACCTGGGTGCCAGTGTGGCCGTCGCTGCGACCCCGGAGACATGCACCACCGGTGCCCCTTACCCGAGCGGTGATCCTTTGGACGCAGATGATGATCTGCTTCTCTTCCTGACCCAGCCGGCTGGCCGCACACCGTGGTCCACGGTGACGCCACTGGACGGTGTGCAACCCGCGCCGAAGGATGGGTCACTCCCGTTTGAGGTCACCGCTAACCCTGGTGGCTGACCTGCCAGTGGGTCTCGGAGCGTCCATTGGTCCGCGGCCTGCCATATGAGGCCGGGGCAGCTCGACGACGCAGACCCGGGAGGTTACCCCCGGTCAGTCGCCCCCTCCCCGGGTGTGAGTACTCGGTTTGCCCGAAGGAAGTCGCGATCGCCGCATTGCGCTCACCAACGGCGGAGGCAACCGCCGAGCGCTATTGACTTTCGATAGATATCGATCGATACTCGATGCATGAACGTTGAGCTTCCTCGTCCGTCCCTCGGCCTTGCTGTCGCCACAGAGGTGCTTGTGGCCATCCTGTTCGTCGTCGGCTTCGCCGCCGCCGCCCTGTTGCCCGCCTTCTCCGCGGCTGTCGCGGAGGACTTCCCTGAGTACGCGGCACTTCGAGGACCGCTCCTCGCGACCGGGATCGCCTTCATCGCTCTCGGCCTTATCGCCCTGGGGTCGATCGCGTTGCTCGTTCACCGTGTCTACAGAGGTGCGGTGCTGGTGAGGTCATCCCTCGTCTGGGTCGATCTGCTCGTGGGCGCGCTGGCGGGCGCCGCTGTGGTGGTGATCGCGGCCTCCGTCGTGATCAGTCGAGGGCAGGCCGGCAGCCCCTTCCTCGTGATCGTCGAGGTCATGGCCTTCCTCGGCTTGGTGGCAGTTGCCGGGGTCATCCTCGTGCTGCGCTCACTCTTGCGGAGCTCCATCGACATGCATGATGAGCTGGAAGAGGTTGTGTGATGCCGATCCGCATCACGATCGATCGCATGCTGGTCGAGCGCGAGATGAGCGTCGGCGAGTTCGCAGACGCCATCGGTATCACACCGGCGAACGTCGCGGTCCTGAAGAACGGGCGCGCGAAGGCTGTGCGGTTGTCTACACTGGATGCGATCTGTCGCGTCCTCGAGTGCCAACCCGGCGACCTGCTCCAATATGAAGAATGATGCGGGCGCGCGTAGCGACCCCGCGCCGGCGAGTTGCTCCGCGAGGCACGACCCGCTAGTCGATACGGTCGGGGAGCAGGTCGGCCCGCTGGGTGGCCTCGCGAATGAACATCCAAAATCGGTCGCATGCCAGACTTCAGATCGGCGACCTCCACGAGTTCTTCGAATCCAGATGTCCCGTTTGCGGCTTCGTCACGTCACAGGGATGGTCATGGTTTCCCTGGTGTTTCTTGTGTCCCTTGGTGTCTACGTGATCGCTGTGAGGAATGCTCTGTCCCTGGACTACGCGCCACTTCCGATCTTCGACCTGTTGCCCGACGGCGGCCCAGATGGAGGCGGAGGACGCGCTTGCCAAGGGTCGTCGATTAAAGGTGGACGAGATGGGGCTGTTAATGACCACCAACTGTATGAGGCCACGGCGTTGTCGACGCGTTCGTGGAGTCGTGTGGCCTCGGGCTGGTCGGCGCAGCCTCTCGCGGCGTCAGGGCTCTCTGATAGCACTGCCCACGCGTGCACTGACCCAGCGTGACAACGACCCCGCCGTGGCCGGACCGGCAAATGCGTGAAGACTCCGCCCACCTCAACACGACAGATCTGTCGCGTTGGGGCACACCCTGTGCGACAGTTACGCGACCGTAGTCTTCCCTGTTCCACAGGGTCCAAAACGGCAGTTCTGCGACAGATCTGCCTCGTGGGGTATACCTCAACGGGGCGCCATCCGTCAGCGATGCTTGCAAGACCGTGCAACCAATGGAAGCTCAGTGGTCCTGGCCGCAAGGTGTCGAGTGCGTCCCTGAGAGGTGGCGCGACCTCGAGAAGAGAGTGAGTGGACTGTGGGCACGATCGAGAACGTCGAAGTTCTCCTGACGAACCCTGGACGGAACTTCGTGACGGTCCGGATCACGACATCAGACGGGGCCACGGGGTTGGGGGACGCCACTCTCAACGGGCGTGAGCTCGCGGTGGCGTCCTACCTTCGCGATCATGTGGCACCGATTCTGGTCGGGCGCGACCCGTCGGCGATCGAGGACACGTGGCAGTACCTCTACCGCGGGGCGTACTGGCGGCGGGGGCCCGTCACGATGGCTTCGATCGCCGCCGTCGACATGGCGCTGTGGGACATTAAGGGCAAGGTCGCGGGTCTTCCCGTGTACCAGCTCCTGGGCGGTGCCGTCCGTCGAGGGCTCCTCGCCTACGGCCACGCCTCCGGTGCCGAGATCCCTCAGATCTTCGATTCGATCCGTGAGCACCTCCATGCGGGGTACCGGGCTGTGCGGGTGCAGACCGCGGTGCCGGGACTCGGTCAGGTGTACGGGGTCGCGGCAGCCGGTGCGAGCGGATCGGGGCGATACGACTACGAGCCGGCCCGCCCAGGAGTGCGGCCCACGGAAGAGCAGTGGGACACCCGCGCCTACATGCGGCACCTGCCGACCGTGTTCGAGGCGGTGCGCGGAGAGTTCGGTCCCGAGCTCCCTCTGCTCCATGACGGCCACCATCGGATGACGCCGAACCAGGCCGGCCAGCTCGGACGGTCCCTCGAGCCCTATGACCTGTTCTGGCTGGAGGACTGCACCCCGGCGGAGAACCAGCAGGGCCTGCGCCGCGTGCGCGACCTGACGAGCCAGCCGCTCGCGATCGGGGAGATCTTCAACTCGATCTGGGACTACCAGACGCTGATCACCGAGCAGCTCATCGACTACGTGCGCAGCGCCGTGACACACACCGGTGGCATCACCCACCTGAAGAAGATCATGGACTTCGCGTCGCTCTATCAGATCAAGTCCGGCTTCCACGGCCCCACGGACATCTCCCCGGTCGGCCAGGCCGCCGCGCTGCACCTGGGCCTGGCGATTCACAACTTCGGGATCCAGGAGTACATGCGTCACAGCGACCCGACGCTCGAGGTGTTCCGCACGAGCTATACCTTCGCCGACGGTCTCCTGCACCCGGGCGACACGCCGGGGCTCGGCGTCGAGTACGACGACCGGGCCGGCGCAGCCCACGACTACTCGCCCGCTTACCTGCCGGTGAACCAGCTCACCGACGGCACCATGCACGACTGGTGACCGCCTCGCACGAATGCGCCCCGCCCTCGACTGAAGAAGGGGCGGGGCGCTTTCATACCGCCGTCAGGACGTGCCGCGGCGGGCTCCGAGCAGTTGTCGGGCGAGGTCGACCGCCATGAAGACGATCAGCGACACCCCGAGAAGCGGCAGGAGGACTCCGAGGATCGCCGCGGCGGCGAGGAGGATCCCATAGGCGCCGGCGGTGTCGACCCGTCGCCCCAGCGGCTTCGGCAGCCCGGCCCCTGGTCCCTTCGGTCGCCTGCGCCACCACATGCGGTAGCCGATCACGATCAGGGTGATCACGGCAGCTGCGACGGCAATCAGAGCGAGCTGGTTGACCCAGCCGAAGAGGATGCCCATGTGGAGCGAGATGCCCGCTTCAGCGAGCTTCCCGGCCAGCGGCCAATCTTCGAACTTCACCGAATCCACCACGCTCCCCGAGCTGGGATCAATCGCGAGCGAGTCCTGCTTGAGAGGCCACGAGCGTTGGACCTGGCTGACGGTCCACGCGCCACCGTCGTTCGCAGGGGTGATTGCGACGGGATCACCAAGGTCGTGGTCGCGGGCAACCTCGAGGACCTCCTGAGCGGTCTGCGGAACATCATTCTGCGCAACGGCTGGGGTGTTGGTGGTGTCGGTGGCGACGGTGGGGGTGGACCAGTCCAGGCTCGCGCGCAGCGCGGAGACATTGCCTCCGGCGAATTGTGACCAGGTCAGGCCCGTGGCGGACAGGAAGAACAGTCCGATCGCGGCCCAGATCCCGACGGTTGCGTGAAGACTCATCGAACGCTGCCGACGAGGTCCTTTGCGCGTGGGCAACAGGTAGGCGCGGGCGGAGCGCCTGCGGATCTTCCGGGTGATCCAGGTGATGATCCCGCTGAGTGCGAGGACCCACAGCCAGCTGGCTGCGAGCTCGCTGTAGACGCGTCCCGGGTCGCCGAGATGGAGGTGGCGATGCATGTCGTCGAACCACGTTCGCAGCGGCAGCCACTCCCCGAACGTGTTCAGCACCCCGGTGACCTTGCCCGTGTACGGGTCGACGAAGGCCGTGAGCTGACGGTCCTTCTTCGCTGACGGAGAATCGAATGTGACTCGGGTCGTGGACTCCATGTCCTTGGGCGGCCGGATCTCAGCGATGGTGCCATCTGGCACGGCGGCTCGCGCGGCCTCGACCTGCTCTGCCAAGGCGACGCCCTCCCCGCTCGCGGGAGCGCTGGCGTGCAGCTCCTTGTCGTACACGACCTGTTCGATCTGCGGTGTCAGCACGTACAGGATTCCCGTGACCGCGGCGACCATGAGGAACGGGGCGATGAACAGGCCCACGTAGAAGTGCAGGCGCAACAGAAGTTCGCGCAGCTCATCACGCAGACGTCGAGGTTTCGCGGTGCCGCCGCCAGCGGGGCGCGCGGGAGCTTGAGTCGTCATGGGGCGGGCCTGTCGCAGAAGAACCAGAGGAGAGAGGAGGGATAGTGGAGGGGTCACATCAGGGCGAGCATGAGTGCCATCCCTGCAGCCATCAGCAGGTGGCAGGCAGCGTGGACGCGGTGCCCACGCTCGCGAAGAAGGCGCACAAGCCACCACACGGCGACCACGAAGCTCAGGCCCACGGCGACCCAGTTCACGGTGCTGGCCCACGCCGGAGTAGGCGTCATCTGCATCGGCATGGAGCCCATCGACCCGCCGCCGTGGTGCGCGGCGTGCTCATCCGAGGACATCTCCATCGAATGCCCCATCAGCAACGGCATCGCCAGCAGCATCCAGACCATCGCTGCATTGAGCACGAGATGCGTAAGGACACCTACGCGCTCGATCCACCCATGGACCGAGGGCAATCCGGCGAGCATCAGCACACCGAACACGCTGAAGATGATGACCTGCACCCACGTGCCGACCTGCCCGACCGGGCGCCACACCATCAGCAGCATCGCCAGACTCATGATCAGGTGGTTCACGTGCACCGCGGTCGCCACCGGCCCCTGATGCGCAGCATGGTGAGGGTCAGCAGCGCTGACTGCGCCACGGGCCTGGGCGAGATGCAGAACGCAGATCACCGCCGTCGCCACGAAGATGACGGACAGGAGCACGGAGTAAGGGGCTTCGATCACAAGCCCGTACTCTACATGCTGTAGAAGTCAGGGTTAGTAGTCCAGCGCACCGCAGCACCAAGGGCACCTGGTGCAACATCTTCGCGATCGTGGGCCCAGCTCGCCAAGGGTCGGGCACGACGATTCCGCACCGGAACCGCGGCGCGGAGTACGCCTCGATGTGGACCCCGTACGAGTGCCCAAGACCTGGCGACTGCAGCGCGCTGAGACTGTCGCTCCGCGCAAACCACCCCAATGGCACATATCTGTCGTGTTAAAAGCCACCCAGTGCGACAGTTACCGCACTGTAGTCTCCCCTGTTGCACAGGGTCCGAAACGGCAGTTTCGTGACAGATCTGCGGGTTGGGGTGTACCCCAACGAGACAGCAGTGAGGTGACAAACTGTTAAGCATGGGACCCGAGGGGACTGTCGAGCTGAAGCCGACCTCGAGGGGAGACTTTGCCGCCCTCAGAGGGCTCTTCGACGACCCCTCCTTCGCCGGGTGGGGCAGCACAGCTGGGCAGATGGACGATGCCGAGATTCGGGCCAAGTACTTGGGTGAACGACTACCGCAGGTCGAGTGCTTCTTGGTCCTCAGTTCGTCGTTGCCGGTCGGCCTCGCCCAGCTACACGAAGACACGGCCCGAGGTGGTGGGATGGACCTCATCCTGCTCCCGACCGCGCGCGGCCGCGGAGTCGGGAGCGCCTCGGTGCACACACTCGTCGAACGAGCACGCACGGTCCATCAGTGGGCGTACGTGACGGTCGACCCCGATCTCACCAACCCCGACGGAATCAGGTTCTGGCAAGCGGTCGGCTTCGCTCCTGTGCACCGCTGTCCAGGCACTCCGGAGCGTGCCCCTTATCTGCTTATGCGGCGACCTCTTGATCTCGAGGCCGGTTAAGGCTCGCGGCACAATCGCTACTGGGGATCTGCCTCGTGGGGTACACCCCAACAGGACATGCTGCTCCACCGATTGAACCCCCTCGTCCTCCATGCGAGTCTCCTCGCATGAGCACAAACACTCACCGTCGCCGCTTCGAGGGGCGCACTGTTCTCGTTGTGGGCGGCACGACCGGAATCGGGTGGGCGACCGCTCAGCGCATCGCGAGCGAGGGCGGCAGAGTGGCCCTTGCAGACCTGGGCACAACCAACCCCGAGGACCGGGTGGCCGAGCTGCCTGGCGAGGCCCACATCGGAGTGGTGTGCGATGTGCTCAGCGAAGAGTCCGTGCAATGCGCACTGGACCGCATCTCCCTACAAGTCGGCACGCTTCACGGCCTCGTACACGTGGCCGGTGGCGACGTCGCTCACGGCGACTTCGAGACGATTGACGACGAAACCTGGCGCCGCATGTTCGAACTCAACTTTCTGGGACCCGTGCGCCTTCTTCGCGCCGCCATACCTCTCATGGCTCGCAGAAGCGAAGGCCCTCCGGTGGAAGTCGGCGCGGCGGCTGTCGTGGTGAGCTCGATCAACGCGATAATCACTTTGGGGAGCGAACCGTACTCCGCAGCGAAAGCGGCTCTCGGCCCCATCGTGGGCAACCTCGCCGCCCAGTATGGGCCCCAGGGCTTGAGGTTCAACGCCCTAGCTCCAGGCACGATCCGCACTCGCGTCTGGGACGATCAGGGCGGGCCCGACCACCTCGCACCCAACTACCCGCTCCAACGCGTGGGCGAGCCCTCCGACGTCGCAGCAGCCCTCGCCTTCCTGTGCTCGGACGACTCCTCCTTCATCACGGGACAAACGCTCACCGTCGACGGAGGACTGAGCGTGCAATCCCCGTTCTGCGACCACCTCTGAGCCCCGAGCAGCCCCACCATCTGAAGGGCCTGTCCCACGTAGCAGGCCACCTCAACTACACACTTTCGTCACGTTGAGGCACACCCTGAGCGACAACTGCGCGACCGCAGTCTTCCCTGTTCCGCAGGGTCCAGAACGGCTGTTCTGCGACAGATCTGCCTCGTGGGGTATACCCCAGAGCGACACTGGCGCCCCGGTGCGTTGATCGGTTGAGACCGCCGGGGAGAGTGATTCAGTGCGTCGAGATCAACGCGGGATGAACCAGGTCCAGCGCCCGGGGTGCCGTTGGCGTGCTGCCTCAACGAGGAAGGTCGGGTAGATTCGCCCGCTTCCCATGAGCGCGCTCATGGCTCGCACCTCCGTTTCTCCCAGCTGGTGGATTGCAGCGTTCTCCTGATTGGAACCGAACACGTCTCCACACTCGGCGCATACGAGCTTCGAGGGGAAGGGCCGGATGAGTCGACGCTGCTCCACGGGGTGTGCTGTATCCAGTTGTGGGATCGCATCGAAGAAGGCTGCCGCGAACTGTTCGGGGGTGTCTGCGACGAACCAGCCGTCTTGCCGGAGTTTCCGGCCGTCGTACCAGGGGCGGATGATGGCTAGCCACTCCGAGGGGACGCCACGCTCAGCCATGGGCTTGGACATCTGAAGATGTCCATCGTCGTCGTACACGGGGCCGTCGTCGAGCGCCCAATGGGCGTGGCGCGCATCGAACCGCCACTTCTCGTCTTCGGTTAGTGTGACACCGCGCTCGACAACCTTCGTCACCTCAACAGGTGAGCGGGTCATGAGGAACACTCCCCTCGTCCGGCCGATCTGAGGGTAGTCCGGGTCCAGCAGCACATCACCGCGGCAGGCCACCTCGTACACGTCCCCGGGTGGCCGATGGCCGTCGGGTCGGAGGTAGTTGGTGGCGTAGCGGCGGGCGCTGTTCAAATCCGTGGTGAGATAGACGAGATCCGGCCGATAGATAGAGCCCGTCGGGTAACGATATAGATTCCGTACCCCCAGTTCCGCCGCGGAAACGATGCGATCCCCGACGTCGAGACCCGGGACGCCCCCGTGGAAAATCGCCTGACCGCGCTTGGGGCCGTCCGACGCTTTCATGCGTTGCGATCAGGTCGCTGGAAGGTTTCGTCGTGATGCTCCCAGGCGGCGTCGACGATTTCGCCTAGGCTCTGGCGTTCGGGGCCGTCTCGGCCGTCGAGGCCCCCGCCTTCTGGGTGATCGTGTTTCACGGCGTTGTAGATCGCCTCGGTGACCTCGAGCAGTAGGTCTGCTCGCCCGTGAGCGGTGAGCTGGCTGGCGAGGCGGCGAGTGGGACTGCCGCACGGATAGGTGACATCTGATCTGGCTTGCCCGTAGGGCGGCCTGGAAGGATGTGCACCATGCCCGCTCCTTACCCCCGAGAGTTCCGCGACGATGTCGTGCGAGTGGCCCGGTCCCGTGAGGACGGCGTCACCATCGCGCAGATCGCGAAGGACTTCGGCGTCCACGAGATGACGCTGCACAAATGGCTCCGCCAAGCCGATGTCGAGGCAGGGGTCCGCACCGGGACGACCCGCGAGGACGCCGCCGAGACACGAGAGCTCAAGCGCCGTGTTCGCCTGCTGGAGCAGGAGAACGAGGTCCTCCGCCGTGCCGCGGCTTACCTCTCCCAGGCGAACTTGCCGGGAAAAAGTTCTACCCGCTCGTGAGCGAGCTCGCCGCTGACGGGATCCCCGTCGCGATGTCCCTGCGGGTTCTCAAGCTCTCCCGCCAGCCCTACTACCGCTGGCTCAAACAGCAGGTCACCGACGCCGAGCTGATCGAGGCATACCGCGCCAACGCCCTGGTGGACGCCCATCGCGACGACCCCGAGTACGGGTACCGGTTCCTGGTCGACGAGGCCGCCGAGGCCGGCGAGGTGATGTGCGAGCGGACCGCGTGGAAGATCTGCCGGGACAACCAGTGGTGGTCCGCGTTCGGGAAGAAGCGGGCCAAGAACGGGAAACGGCCCGGGCCACCAGTCCACGATGATCTCGTGAAGCGGGACTTCTCCACCGATGACGTCAACGAGCTGTGGCTGACCGACATCACCGAGCACTGGACCGACGAGGGCAAGCTCTACCTCTGCGCCATCAAGGACGTGTTCTCCGGCCGCATCGTGGGCTACTCGATCAGCGACCGGATGAGGGCCCGTCTCGCAGTGAACGCCCTGGACAACGCGGTGACTCGTCGTCGCGATGCTGCCGGATGCATCGTGCACTCGGACCGCGGGAGCCAATTCCGGTCACGGAAATTCGTGCACGCCCTGAACCGTCATCACCTCATCGGATCGATGGGGAAAGTCGGCGCCGCCGGGGACAACGCCGCGATGGAGTCCTTCTTCGCGCTTCTCCAGAAGAACGTCCTGGATCGCCAGCGCTGGAGGAACCGAGAAGAGCTCCGCATCGCGATCATCACCTGGATCGAGAGGACCTACCACCGACGACGCCGACAGGCTCGCCTGGGCCGATTGACCCCCATCGAATACGAGACCATCATGAACCCCACCGCGACCCTCGCGGCCTGACACCACAACTGTCACCTGATCGTGCGGCAGTGCCAGTCTCGCCGGCATGGGCGAGCACGTCGGGGTGAATCGTCATCATGGGTTCCTTATCGGTCGTTTAGGGTGCAAGGTTGGTCGGCGTCTGGAGCACCTCGAAGGTTCGTCGGCTGACGTGGTGATCGAGCCCTCGAACCTTCAACCGCCCGCGGAAAGGTCCGCGTCGGTTCACCAGCTCGCCGAGTTTGAAGAGGGGCTCCCCGGGC
Organism: Brachybacterium halotolerans subsp. kimchii; assembly: GCF_020792675.1. Lineage (NCBI taxonomy): Bacteria > Bacillati > Actinomycetota > Actinomycetes > Micrococcales > Dermabacteraceae > Brachybacterium > Brachybacterium halotolerans. Next base: position 51,711 of record NZ_CP086254.1, read on the forward strand.
CCATGGGTCACGCCGATGATGATGCAGATGCGTCCGTCATTGCCGAGGTCGCTGTGGAGGCGTACCAGGGTGCCGACTGGGAGATCCGGTGCGGTCGTCTTCATGATGGCTCCTCGTTCGAAGTAGTAGGTCAGCGTCCAGATACGCGTCCAAGAACGCACACGGCGAGCATTCCTACAGCTCCCAGGGCAGCCAGGGCGCCGATCAGTGCGGGCAGCATTTGTGCCGTCTCACCGAGGATCCCCCAAGACCCGACGGCATACCAGCCGAGGACGGCCTCCCACGCGACCGTTACGAGGACGAACGGGGCCGCAGTCAGAAGCATCCAGCTCGAGAACTCACTGGACCACCCTGCGCTCTCCGCGCGAGCACCGATGGCAATCGCGACGACGGTCACGAGGAGACCAAGACCGGCGGGCACGAGCGCAACGGCAGCTGACGCCCCGGTGGGACTTGTGAAGAGGTGAGTCACGACTGCTCCTTTCCATAGATGCCGGCCCGAGTGGCGGATGGGACTGAGTTGATGATGTCGTCGAGGGTGGGCGCGGGTGTTGCGCGTCGGGCGGCGTCCGCCAACTCTTGAGCGGCCCAAGCTACTCGTGCCTCGTGCTCGGCCCGCTCCACGCGGTGGGTGGCTTCGCCGAGCATGTCTGCCCGTCCTGCAGCGAAGAGAACATCAGGTGCGCGACGGCCGTCGATGAGTGGGAGCTTCTCGAGTTCAGCAGGTGACCATGGGACTTCGAAGCACCCATTGTTGGTGCGTCCCTCCCGCCTCTCGAGGTGCGCGAAGCTGCACGTGAGAATGAAGGCGATCAGCGTGAAGGCGACCAGGCACGCGAGCGCGACGGCCCAACGGAGACCCAGGAGCCCCGGGGTCTCGGCCACGTATCCCCAGAGGGAGATGCTCGGGTGTCCGAACGGGTTGAGAAGGTTCCCGCTCTGCCACGAGTCGAACCATCCGACCAGCACTGCTGCGACGGCCATAGCGCACCCGACCCCTCCGAGGCAGGTGGTGATCCAGAAGAGGCCGGAGAGGAGGTCGGCGCGGTCTGCTCTCGTGACGGACTGCCTGCTGGCCGGGTCGTCTGCGATGAGGCGTGACCGCCGAGCTCCCGACGCGTGGACGGTGTAGGCGGGAAGGGTCTGGCGCTCGTTCGTGGGCTGCATGGTGTTCACCTGCTGTGGTCGAAGCCGGGGCATGTGGCCCAGGAGCCGGTCTGGTTCGCGCGGGCGGCGTCGGCGGTGGACTGGTAGTCCTTCCAGCGCATGGGGTTGTCTGCGGAGTCGGGCTTCCAGGGGTAGGCGTAGCCGCTGGCGATGAGGCCCCTGCCGACGTCGTTGTCGTCGGTTTCGACGTAGCGGAGCTGTCGGCCGTATCTGTCGGTGTCCTCGGAGTGCTTGTCGCTGGTAAGGGTGACCTGGGTGCCCTCGGGGAGCTTGTCTCGGAGATGGTCGGCGGCCTCGCGGCCTCCGCATTGGTCGTCGCCGTCTCCGTGGCTGATCTCGGGGGTGTTGATGCCGAGGATGCGGACGCGCTGGGTGGTGCCATCGGGGTTGGTGACGTCGATGGTGTCGCCGTCGATGACGCGGGCGACCTCGCGGGTCTCGGTGGTGGTCTGAGTGCCGGTCCAGTCGATGGTGTAGAGCCCGATGCCGATCGCGACGGCGAGGAAGATGGGAGTGGCGAGGGCGAGGGCGACGACGATGATCACTGTGCGCATGGTCCGCATGGCGAGGTCCTTACCGGGTGTTCACGAGCAGTCGAGGTCGGGGCGGTCCGCGTAGATGATGCGGGTGCAGCCTGCATCGGGCATCCCGAAGTCCTCGAGCGGCTGCCAGGACGGCTCGAGGTAGCCGGTGAGGTCGGGGTCGTAGGCGAGGTAGCCGTCGTAGCAGTAGGCGCCGTCGTCGTCGTACATGCGGAAGCGGATGCGGTGCGGTCCGGGGGTCTTCACGGCCTCGTAGAGCGAGGGGAAGGCCTTACTCGGGCCGGTGACGCCCACGCGCGAGGTGAGGTCGTCGTCGTCAGCGGTGACGCGATCGTCCGTGATGATCCACGCGTAGGGATCCCCGTCAGGAATGGCGTCGACCTCGTGCGTGTCAACGCTGAACTCGCCCGTCGCGGTGGCGACCGTGGCACTCATGGCTTCTCCTTCGGTAGCGTCCTACCGGAAGTATAGGGCGATCTATACAGTAAGGTCTAGGGCAGGGTGTGTGGGGGCTGGTATGGTGCGGGCATTCAGCGGGCGTCAGAGAGGTGTGATGGGCGTGGGCGCATGGGAGGCAACGGTCGAGCGCGAGGGCCGCGTGTGGCGGGTCTCGGTTCCCGCGCTGGGGATCAGCGACCAGGTGGCACGGCTGGGAGAAGCAGACGTGTGCGCGCGTGAGCTCGTGGCTGGAGCGGAGGGTGTTCCCGCTGAGCGTGTGGAGGTTCGGGTGCGGCCACTGGCGGACCCCGGGGTGCTCGCGGGGTTGGCGGAGGCTGACGCGATCGCTGCGGAGGCCGCGGCGTTGGTGGAGCGTTCGGCGCGGATGCGTGCCGGGATCGTGCGCTCGTATGTCGAGGAGCAGCATCTGACGTACCGGGAGGCAGCGCGGCTGTTGGGCATCTCGATGTCCAGGGTGCAGCAGCTGGTGACGGGCCGTTAGGGGGAGACCCGAGCGGGGTCAGGAGGGGCCGGCAGCGCGCGGGATGTTCTCGACCGCGGGGTGCGGGGGCTGCGTGAGCGATGGTGTGCTCTCGGTGGTGTCGGTGAGGTCGTGCTCTTCGCCGGTGGGCGTGCCGTGGTCATAGATGGCGGTGCGCGTGGTGATCTCGGGTTCCACGGTGTCGGTCCAGGCCCATTCGCCCTGAAGCTGCCCGTCCTGGTAGGCGCCGAAGCACGAGGGTTCACCGTCGGTGGTCAGCCACATGGAGGGCAGGTCCGGGTGTGCCTGGGGTGTCCCGGCTGTGTCGGTCCAGATCAGGGCACGCAGCTCGTTGGCGTCTCCCCGGACCTCGGAGATCGCCAGGGCAGGCTCGTCGTCGGGGGTGGCTGTGGTGGTGCCGTAGCGGTGGACCAGGAGGTCGCGGGCGTCATCGGCCAGAGCGTCGGGGCGCAGGTTCAGGTCTCGTGCTGTCTCGGCGGCGATGGCATCGGCGGGGCCGAGTGCCTCGGTGAGGATGTGCGAGAGGCGCGTGAGGTCGGTGATCTCGCTTTCGAGCATGCCGTACTGGTCCTGGAGCCGGTCGAGTGCTTGCCCGGTGGTGTCGCCGGGCTCCCAGTCGGCGTCGCCGTTGATGCGCAGTCCGAGGTCTTCCAGGGCGAGGGAGTCGAAGTCGCTGAGGGAGTCCTCGTAGCGAACGGCTTCGCCCAGGACGCGTAGCTCTTCGACGATGCGTGAGTTCTCGGTCGTGGGGCGCCACGCGGATGGGGGCGCGATGGAGCCCTCGAGGGTCGTGTAGTCGGCGTCGGTGCCGGTGGGAGTTGCCACGTCCTGGCGGGTGAAGGAGTTGCGGCGGGGCTGCTGGAGCAGGGTCTCCATGGTCGCCCGGGGATCGGTGACCGCGGTGGGGTATTCGTGGCTCATCTCAGCGCCTTTCTGTGTGGGGTTCATCGTGCCGCACGGCACCGACAGCGGCCTGCGGCTTGTTGAGGGCCTGGGCGAGGTGCTCCCTGGCGGCGCCGAGGTTGAGCGGCGCCGACGGCGCGCGGGAGGTGGTGATCGCGCGGATGACGCTGGCGACGAGCTGCTTATGGGCGTGCTCGTCGAGGTCACCCTCCTCGTAGAGGGTGCTGGCGGTGTCGAGGTCGCGGATCAGGTCGAGGAGCTGGTCTGGAGTGCGGTCGGCGTTGAGGTACACGCTGAGGGGGATCTGGGCGTCGAGACCGTGCCTGGCACGCCACCGGGCCTGGAACGCGGTGGCGAGGAGGTGGGCACTGATGATGCAGCCCATGAGAGCTCCGGCGGCGGTGAACACGTCGTGGCCGGGCAGGAGGATGAACAGGGCAATGGCGGCGATGACCGCGAGCACATACGTGACGGGTATGGCGGGGGCGGCGAGGAACAGTCGCGCCCCGGGGATGCGGATGCGGCGGGTGAGGATGCGTGGCGCTCCGGGGATGATGACCTCGAGGTCGGATCGTCCGATGAGGGTGCGGTTGCGTCCCCAGGGGCGGGCGATGCGCCGTGAACGGCGGTGGAAGATACGCATGATGTCCTCTCGGTGTCAGTCCTGAGCGTCTTGGGGTGTCCACGCGCCGTCGTCGGTGCGGGTCATGGTGATGGTGAGGGTCTGCCACTTCGTGTCGTCGTCGGCGTGGCCGTCGGGGGCGTAGGGGACGGTGGCTCGGACGGTGAGGCGATCCTGGTCGTCGGCGTGGACGCTGAACTCGTGGATGCCGCCAATCCGGATGGAGGTGCTCTCGCCTGCCTTGCGCTTGATCTTCTTCGCGTGGGCGGGCTTGGTGAAGGTGTCCGTGATCCGCTGGGCGCGCTGCTTGTCGGTGAGCCCGCCGGGCTGTGCGATGAGCGCGGTGAAGGCGGACAGGGTCGGTTTCGTGAGCTGTGCGCGAGCGTCGGTGTCGAGGGGTAGTGCACCGGGCGTGTCCTCGGGCAGGTGGATGCCGGAGACGAGGGGACCGGTGTCGGGTTCTCCGGCGGCGTCAGCAACGGGCTGGGCGAGGGAGACGGAGTAGTCCTCGGTGTCGTCGTGCCCCACGTGACCGGTGGTGTCGGTGGTGCGGAGCACGTCGTGGCCGGTGCCGGTCGCGACGCTTCGATCGGTGGTCGTGAGCGAGGCATATAGGGCGGGTGTGGTGACGGGCTTGAGCTTCGCGAGCCACTGCTTGTCGCTGAGGGAGTCGTTGGCCCAGACCTGCGCGAAGGTCTCCAGGGACGACTGGTCACTGTCCGCCTTCTCGGGGGCGGTGCTCGCGGCGATCGCCGTGGTCTTCCAGTCGGCGTCCTGGTCGGTGCGGGTCACGGTGACCACGAGGGGGCGATCATCGGTGGGGATGGTGACGGTCGCGGTGGTCATGGTGGTGTTGCTGAGGGTGGGGTCGCCGGTGATCTCGTGCGCGGTGACGTCCTTGGGGGAGGTGTTCTCGTAGGCCGCGTGCGCGAGTGGTGCCAGGGTGGCGAGGAGCTTCTTGCGCCACGCGGCAGTGTCTTTGCTGTCGGGGCCGTTGACCCAGACTTTCGCGGTGGCCAGGGCGGCGTCGCGGGCACCGGTCTTGGCGTCCTTGTCGGCGTCAGCGTTGGTGAGGGAGTCGGCCTTGTCGGAGTCGTCGCCTGCCGCGGGGGCGGGGTCGTCGCTCGGGCTGGGGCTGGTGTAGGGGCCGGTGGGGGTCGGTGTTGCCTCGTCGGGGCTGGTGTGGCCGGTGCATGCGGCGAGGGCGAGCACGGCCGTGGCGATGGTGAGGGTGCGTACGGGGCGGTTGAGCATCAGGCGTCCTTCTTGGCGTCATCGGCGGGCGGGCGTGCGATGCCCACGAACTGGGAGCCGTCGAGGCGGGCGGTGCCGAGGGCGAAGCCGTTCTTGGAGCGGGACCACTCGACCATCTGCCCGCCGCCGACGTACATGGCGACGTGGGAGACGGCGTTGGTGCCACCGACGGTGCCACGGCGTCCCCAAGCTTCAAAGATCAAGTCTCCGGGCTGGATGTCGGAGGGGTCCACGCGATAGGCGGCGAGGTTGTTCCACTGGTCCTGGGCGCTGCGTCCGAACTCGACGCCCGCGCCCTGCTTCCAGGCGGAGCCGACAAAGCTGGAGCAGTCCAGGGTGTTGTTGGTGGGACCCTCGAGGGTGCCGCCGCCGAGGTGGTAGGTCAGACCCTTGCCCCTCCACTGCATCGCGTACTTCAGGACGCCCTTGACGGTTCCGGTCGCGTTCGCGCCGATCGGGCCGTTCGCCTCGCCGCCGCTGGAATCACAGCCCAGGGAGGACTGCACGAGGCTGCCGGAGGCATCTTCGACGGGCACGCCGGAGACCTTGGCCATGAGCGTTCGCGCGGTGTTCTCGTGCTTGGCGTAGGCGCCGGGGTAGCCAGAGCGCTGCACCGCCTGCGCGGCGTCGGTCAGGGACATGTCCTGCCAGCCGTCGACGTCCTTCAGACCGGGGATGTGGGAACCGTTGGCGGCGTCGACACCTTCGAAGAACGCGGTCGCGGCATAGGAGGGGTCAGCGAGCTGTTCGGCGGTGCCCCAGCCCTGGGAGGGCCGCTGCTGGAACGCACCCACGGAGTCGCGATCCCCGCCGGTCAGGTTCTGGAGGGTGGACTCTTGCATGGCGGTCATGATCCCGATGAGCTGGCCGCGCTCGCCCACGCCCGACTTTTCTCCGGCCTTCATGATCTGGGCGACCAGAGCGAGGCTCTCCTTGCTGTACCCCTTCATGGAGGGGAGCGCGCTGGTATCCACGCTGAGCGCGCCCGTGGTGGTGGTCGAGCAGGCGGCACCATCCGTTGCTGTGCCGAACATCTGGGGGACACAGCCGGTGGTGGCGAGGAGGATCGCCACGGGGGCGAGGTAGCGGGCGCGGTGCTTCACGGGCGGGTCACCTTCAGTCGTCGTGCTGGGCCATGTAGAGGCGGGCTCCGTTCGCGAAGACCTCGGAGAGCTTGATGTTGTGCTGAGCGGCGAAGACGCGAACCTGCCTCTGTAGGTCCATCTCGATCGAGATGGAGGTGTTGACCTTCTCTGAGACCGCGTTCTGGCTGGCGGCGTCCTCGGCGGGACGGAAGGTGTCGGCGACCTGCGGGGTGCGTCGGCGGCGGGAGTAATCGTTGGTGGCCATGGAGAGATCTCCTTCGTTGAGTGGGAAGCGGTCAGAAGAGGACGAGGGGGAGAAGGAGGAGAGCGATGGCGATGAGGCCCAAGCCGCCGGCGGCGAGGGACATCCATCCCGAGTTCTCCTTGTTGAGAACGGCGAGGGTCGTGATTGCGCCGCCGAGGAGGCCGATCGCGCTGAGGACCACGAGGAGGAAGGGGGCGGTGGTCATCGAGTCTCCTGGAGGAGTTCGGTGGCGACGCGTTCGTATCCCCAGGTGTTGTGGGGGCGGCGGACGGTGTCGGGCTTGATGCGGGTGGTCTTGATGATCGAGGTGTTCATGAGGGGTGCGCCGCCCTCGCGGAGGGCGGTCACGGTGTCGCGGAATGCGGTGGTGTGGGGCTCGGCCTGGGTGATGAGGATCGCGGAGTCGCGGTGCTCGGCCACGTCGAGAGTCAGCCAGGTGCGCTCGATGTCCCTGGGGGAGGCGAGCGTGGGGATCAGGACGCGATCGGCGGTGTCGATGGCTGCCTGGACGATGGCGGCGTCTCCGGGCGGGGTGTCGACGAGTACGAAGTCCACGCCCGTGGGGATGGGGCGGCGGATGGTGCGGGCGTTGATGGCGATGACGGGGAAGGGGAGGGGGTCTCCGGCGTCGGCGGCATCTTCGGCCCATGCGGAGGCGGATCCCTGGGGGTCGGCGTCCCAGACCTCAACGGTGTGACCGGAGTTGGTCAGGGCCATGGCGAGCATGATCGCGCTGAGGGTCTTGCCGACGCCGCCCTTGGTGTTGGCGATCGTGATGCGGCGGGGAAGGGTGTTCATGAGGGGCTGTCTCCTTCGTGGTCGGTGAGGATGAGGACGCCCGGCAGGTGTCCCTCGGCTGTGCGGGTGAGGTCGTTGCGCGCGTCGATGGCTTCCTGGGGTGTGATCCAGCCTTCGGTGAGTGCCTCGAGCTGCCCATCAAGGGCGTCGGCGGCCGTGGTCAGCTTGGCGATGCGGTCCGCGTGGGCTTCGCTGGAGGGGAGCGTGTTGAGGGCGGTGATGGCCTCGCGCAGGCTCTCGAGGTCAGCCTCAAGATGTGCGGCTCCATCGTCTGGGGTGACGTGGATGCGGCGCTGGCTCCAGCGGCGGAGCACATACAGGGCCGTGGCTGCGGCAGTGATGAGTCCGAGGAAGACGAAGAGGACGAACGTCATCGCGTGCTGTCCTGAAGCTCAACCGACCGGAACTGGCGGTCCGCGGCGACGCTGCCTCCGATGAGGGCGCTAGCCCAGGTTCCCGGCGCAGGCCGGGAGGGTAGAGCGTGCGTGATCGCTGCATTGCGGGTCTCGACGGCGGCCTCTGCGGTGATGTTCCCGGCCTCCAGCTCGTGCACCGTGCTCCGGATGGTGGAGATGGCCTCGGACATGTGGCGAATGCGGGTGAGGTAGAGAGACCAGTTGCCGCCGCTATTACGGCGACGGCTCTCGGTCTGCGCGTGCTGCAGATGGTCGATGTCGAGCTTCAGGTGCTCTGCGAGCTGAGCAGACGGGATTGATGTGGTCGTCGGCCCGTGGCGCCGATCGTGGCGGATCACGAGGATGCTGCCCAGGGCGATCGCGACGACGATGGCGAGGATGATGAGGACGGTCCCGGTCATGGTGGCTCCTTCGGAAGCGGTCGTGTCAGTGGGTCATCACCGGGCCGGTGGAAACCGGGGCCGGTTCTAACCGGCGGCCGCGCGGTCTGGGTGATCTGCGGCGCGAGTCCATTCGTGATGGATGCGCGTGACTCCCGCCTTGAGGTCGATGTCTCGCAGGGGGACGTCGTAGGTCACGCGCGGATCGGGGGCGTCGGAGGCGACGTGTCGGCGGGCGCGCATGCAGGAGGCGGCGTCCTCGGCGCTCCAGCCGGGCCACTCCCGGACCTCTGTCTCGGTGCTGCCGGTGGCGTAGGTGATGGTGGTGATCAGGCAGGTCGTCATCGCTCGTTCTCCTGTTCCTCGCTGCCGAGGGCGTCGTAGATCGTGAGCTGGGTTGCGGGGATGTCGTCCTGGTGAGTCGTCGTCTCTGCCGCGGGTCTCATGTGTGCCTCCCGGTGGGTGCTGTTGCACTGTCATCGACGGGCGGATGGAAACCGGGGGCGGTTCTAACCGGGGCCGGTGGAAACCGGCGGGGGTTAGGCGGCGATCTGGATGTTTCTGACGAGGCCGTGGCTCGATGAAGTGTCGAGGCCGATGTACATGGCGGTGGTCTCGGGCTTCGAGTGACCCAGGAGGTTCTGGACCAGCAGCAGGTCGCGGGAGTCGCGGTAGGCCGCGGTGGCGAACCGGTGGCGAAGGGAGTGCGTGGTCCACGTGCCCGGCAGTGCATCGTTGACGAGTTCTCCGATGCGGATGGGTTGCAGGTGGGTGTCTGCATGGCGACCGATGGATGGGAAGAGCCATAGCGTGCCTGGCGGGAGGTCGTGGAGTTGCCGGGCGAGGGCGTCGTAGACGGGTTCGGACAGTGGCACGCATCGTTCGCGGCGGCCTTTGCCGTGGACGAGGAGTGAGTGGCCGAGGAGGTCGGGGGTGATGTCGTCGCGGTGAATGCGAGCGATCTCGGCGCGGCGTAGTCCGGCGCCTGCGGCGAGCTGGATCATGGCTTGGACGCGAGTGGTTGAGCGCGTGAGTGCGGACCGCACGGCGGCGTCGGGGCACGGTCGGGGCAGGGCGTGAGGGCTGATCGAAGTTGGAAGGTTGATGAAGGGGTCGGAGGAGATCTTCCCTGTGCGGTGGAGCCAGGTGGTCCAGAGTCGGAGCGAGGTGCGAATCGACCGACGGTAGGTGGCGCTCCATGCGGTGTTCGCGAGGTGTTGCGCGAGCGAGTCGAGGGCGAGTGGGTCGGTTCCAGGGGGGAGGGAGTTGAGATAGCGGGTGACGTGGTAGACGCGGAGCCGGATTGTGCCTTCGCTGCGGTTTGCTGCTCGGAGCCATTCGCTCCACGGGGGAAGAGTGGAATGCATAGTCGCCACGATGGCGCACCAGGAGGGTGTGAGGGGGCTGTTCATGGGAGCCGATCGGCGCTGGTAGGGGTGGGAAACGGTGGAAACCGGCGCCGGTGATGCGGTGCAAAGTTGGCGCTCCTGAGGTCGAGTAGGGTGGTTCCGACCGGAGATCTAGGAATGCGAGCTGGAGGAGCTGAGATGGCGCGTGTGGTGAAGCAGGAACTGATTGATGACCTCGATGGGTCGGCGGCGGAGGAGTCAATCACCTTTGCGGTGGAAGGGCGTTCCTACGAGATTGACCTCAATGCAGAGAACGCGGCTGCTCTGCGCGCGGATCTTGAGAGGTGGGAGCGGGTTGCGAGACGTTCGACTTCACGAGGGTCCAGTGCTCGAGGTGGGAGCGCGGTGGCCCGACGTGATCGTCGGCAGCTGGAGGCGATTCGGGGGTGGGCTCGGGAGAACGGGCACCAGGTCTCCGATCGCGGCCGTATCCCGAGGGTTGTGGAGGATGCTTACAACGCCGCGCATGGGGTCGCGTAGGGTTGGTGCTAGGCGACCTTCCGGCGCTCGATGAAGTTGACTGTGATGAGCTTCCCGCCGGGGCGGTGACTCTTAATCAGCGGGTCCGGGGTTCGAGTCCCTGATGGCGCACCCGATCGAGAAGCCCCCGTCGCACATGCGGCGGGGGCTTCGTCGTTCCCATCGTCCTCGCGAACCCTGTCCGGGTCGCGTGCACGCCGCTCCCAGCCGCGGATCGGGAGAGCGGTGCAGGATCACTTAGACTCGACCTGCGCAGGCTCGATCCGCTCGAGGGCTCTCGATCCGGACGATCCGCGCACGACGCGACATGCGACCTGCGGAAGGAGATCGGCTGTGAAGATCGCCGTCACCGGTGCCACCGGCGTTCTGGGGCAGGAGGCGGTCGAGGCGCTCGTCTCCGCGGGCCACGAGGTGACGGGGGTGACCCGCCGTGAGCGCGGCATCCCCGTGGTCGAGGGCCGCGGCGCCTCCGCGGTCGTCGCCGATGTCTTCGACGCCGCCGCCCTCGAGGACGTCTTCGCGGGCCACGACGTGGTCGTGAACACCCTTGCCCACGTCCCGAAGGGCATGGCGGCCATGCGCCCGCTGGCCTGGCGCGAGGACGACAAGCTGCACATGGAGGCCTCCGTCGCGATCGCCTCGGCCGCGCAGAAGGCGGGCGTGCAGCGCCTGGTCCAGGAGTCCACGATCTTCCTCTACCCGGACAACGGCGACGAGTGGATCGGCGAGGACGAGCCGCTGTCCGTCCGCAACCAGGCCTTCCGCCCGCGAGTGCGCGAGATGCGCGCGGCCGTCGACTTCGCGACCGGCGGGCGCAGCGCCGTGATCCTGCGCCTCGGCCAGCTCTTCGGCCGCGACCCGCAGACCACGCACACGCTCAAGGCCACCCGCAGCGGCGACCAGATCCTGCTGGGCCGGCCCGAGAGCTACATCACCCTGCTGCACCATCGCGACGCGGGCCGCGCCTTCGTCGCCGCCCTCGGCGCGCGCAGCGGCTTCTACAACGTGGGCGGGGAGCCGATCACCCGCGGACGCTGGGCCAAGGACCTCGGCACCGAGGCCAAGGCCAAGGGGCCCGCGAAGTTCTACCCCGAGATCGCGCAGGCCGTCGTCGGCACCCGGCTCGACGTCCAGCGCCGCAGCCTGCGCGTGAGCTCCGTGCGCTTCATGTCCGAGACGGGCTGGCGCCCTCTCATCGGCCCCTCGACCCCCGGCTGGTCGCGCATGTGAGGCGAGCCCTCCGGCAACTGTGCCGGGGTGTTCACAGAACCTTCGCACGCCCGGCCCAGGAACCCCGCTCGGGGCGGCGTGGCGCGTGCCAGAATCGACGCATGTCCTCCCTCGACGTCCGTGCAGGTGAGCGTGCAGGTGAGCAGGCCCACCGCAGCGGGCGGGCCCGGGGCGGCGCGCCGTATCCTGGCGCACGGCCGGAGGTCGGCCGGCAACCCACCAGGCAGCGGGGAGAGGCGAGGATGAACCCAGCGCGCACGAGCGTGCACGGTGCGCGCACCGGCATCGGCCGGGCCCACGCGAAATCGATCCTGCTGGGCGAGCACGCCGTCGTGTACGGCACGCCCGCGATCGCCGTCCCGCTGCACGCGCTCGACCTCACCGTGCGCGTCACCGAGCGCGCCGACGAGCAGCTCCACCTGCGCAGCGCCCTGTTCACCGGTTCCGCGGCCGACGCCCCGCAGCGCCTGCACCCGTTGGTCACCGCGATCCACGCGGCCCTCGCGCTCACCACCTCGGCGCCGATCGGCCTGGACGTCGAGATCGACTCGGCGATCCCCTTCGAGCGCGGGCTCGGCTCGAGCGCGGCCGTGGCCGCCGGCATCGCCCGCGCGATCGGCGACCTCACCGAGACGCCCCTGGATCCCGAGGCCGTCCACGACGTCGTCATGGCCGCCGAGACCATCGCCCACGGTCGCTCGAGCGGACTGGACGGCAGGGCCGTCGCGTCCGACGTGCCCATCCGCTTCCGCGGCGGGGAGGTCACCCCCGTCCCCGTCGGCGCGCCGCTCACCTTCGTCCTCGCCGACAGCGGCCACGAGGGCTCGACCGCGGAGGCCGTCGGCGCGGTCCGCGAGCTGCGCGAGACCTTCCCGAGCCGTGTCGACGGGATCATCGGCCGCCTGGGCGGCATCGTCGAGGAGTCCCTCGACCGCTTCGCCACCGGCGACGTCCCCGCGCTCGGCGCGCTCATGGACGAGGCGCACTCCCTGCTCACCGAGCTCGAGGTGTCCGATGCGACCCTCGACCGCCTCGTCGGCGCGGCCCGCGGGGCCGGCGCGGCGGGCGCGAAGCTCACCGGGGGAGGGCGCGGAGGCTGCGTGCTCGCCCTCGCCCCCGACGCGGCCCGCGCCGCGGACCTCGAGACGATGCTGCGGGACGCCGGCGCGACCCGCACCTGGCAGACCACGGTGGAGACCGCATGAGAACGGCGACAGCGCGCGCGCACCCGAACATCGCGCTCGTGAAGTACTGGGGCAAGGCCGACGAGGAGCTCATCCTCCCCGTCGCCGGCAGCATGTCCATGACCCTCGACGCCTTCGCCACGACGACCACGGTGACCCTGGATCCGGAGGCCGACGAGGACTCCTTCGTCCTCAACGGCACCCCGGCGACCGGCACGGCCCTCGCCCGGACCACGCGGTTCCTCGACCACGTGCGCGAGCTCTCCGGCTCGAGCGAGCGTGCGCGCGTGGACTCGGTGAACGAGGCGCCCACCGCCGCGGGCCTCGCCTCCTCCGCCTCGGGATTCGCAGCCCTCGCCCTCGCCGCCTCCCGCGCCTTCGGGCTCGCGCTCGACGAGCGCGCGCTCAGCCGCCTGGCCCGCCGCGGCTCCGGCTCGGCCTGCCGCTCCGTCGTCGACCGCTATGCGGTCTGGCACGCGGGGACCGACGACGAGACCTCCTACGCCGAGCAGATCGACGCCCCGGACCTGCGCCTGGTGATCGTCACGGTAGACGGCGCCCAGAAGGCCGTCTCGAGCCGCGAGGGCATGCGACGCACGGCCGCGACCTCGCCGTTCTACGACGCCTGGATCACCTCGACCGCCCGCACCCTCGAGGAGATGGTGCGCGCGTGCGCCGCCGGGGACCTCACGCGGATCGGTGAGATCACCGAGTCCCACGCCCTGCGCATGCACGCCGTCATCGCCTCGAGCGAGCCGCCCGTGCGGTACCTCGCGCCCGCGAGCGTGGCCGTCTTCGACACCGCCGCCGCGCTGCGGGCCCAGGGCGTCGTCGCCCACCCCACCGCCGATGCCGGCCCCAACGTGTGCGTGCTGACCACGCCCGCGGACGCCGAGACGGTCGCCCGGGCGGTCTCCGCGCACGGCAGCGTCCGGATCGTCGGCCCCGGGCCCGGCGCGCACCTCGTGGACGCGACGGTCGATGCGGCCGAGACGGACGGGAGCGAGCGATGATCGAGACCCGCGCCCCCGGCAAGCTCTACATCGCCGGCGAGTACGCCGTGGTCGAGCCCGGCCATCCCGCGATCCTCGTGGCCGTCGACCGCTACCTCACCGTGCGCCTCACCGAGGCGATCGGCATGGGACGCGTCCACTCGAGCCGCTACGGGCACGGCCCCGTGACCTGGGTGCGCGACGCCGACGGCGACACCATCGTGGTGGACCACAGCCCCTTCGACTACGTCACCGCGGCGATCACGATCCTCGAGCGCCTGCGCTCCGAGCGGGGCCTCGACCCGCGCTACTTCGACCTGCACATCGACTCCGAGCTGGACGACTCCAGCGGTCGCAAGTTCGGGCTGGGGTCCTCGGCCGCCGTCACCGTCGCCGTCGTCGACGCGCTCGATCGGTTCTACGGCCTCGGGCTCACCGCGATGGAGCGCTTCCGCCTCGCGCTGCTCGCGACCATCCACGTCGCCCCGAAGGCCTCCGGCGGCGACCTCGCGGCCTCGACCTTCGGCGGCTGGATCGCCTACACCGCGCCCGACCGGGCGCGGCTGCTCGCCCTCAGCGACGCCCTCCCGGTGGCCGAGGTGCTCACCGCCCCCGAATGGGACGTGTGCACGGTGCGTCCGCTGCCGGACCTCACCGCGCTGCGCCTGCTCGTGGGCTGGACCGGCTCTCCCGCCTCGACCGAGCGGCTCGTGGACCGGGTGCGCATGAGCGAGGACGACCTCGACGCGCACTACGCCCGGTTCCTCGACGACTCCCGCACCGCCGTCGAGGAGCTCGTCGCCGCCTGGGACAGCGACCCCGCGACGATGCTCGAGATCATCCGCCGCTGCCGCCGGCTGCTCCAGAAGCTCGGGCGCCTGCGCGGCACCACCATCGAGACCGACCAGCTGCGCACCCTGTGCGACCTCGCCGAGGCCAGCGGCGCCGCCGGCAAGCCCTCCGGGGCGGGCGGCGGCGACTGCGGCATCATGCTCCTGCCCGGCGACGTGAGCGACGACGCGGTGCTCGCCACCTGGCGCGAGCACGACATCCTGCGCCTCGATCTGCGCCCTCACCTCCCGCAGACCGCGGACACCGCGGGGGCCGTGCGATGAGCGCGGGGACCGACGGGGCGAGGCCCGACGCCGACGCCGCGGGACGCCGCGAGCGCAAGGAGGACCACGTGCGCCTCGCCACCGCGCAGTGGCAGGGCGGGACGCGCACCACCGAGTTCGACGATCTCGAGTTCCTCCACCACGCGCTCGGCGGGGTCAGCCTGCCGGAGGTCGACCTCGGCATCGAGCTGTTCGGCCGCGCCGTGCCGGCCCCGTTCTACATCAACGGCATGACCGGCGGCACGGAGTCCACCGGGCGCATCAACCAGCAGCTCGCGATCGCCGCCCGCGAGACCGGCGCCGCCATGGGCTGCGGATCCGTCTCCATCGCCCTCGAGGACGAGTCCGCCGCGGACGCCTTCCGCGTGATCCGCCGCGAGAACCCCGACGGCCTCGTGATGGCGAACATCGGCGTGGGCCGCAGCGTCGAGGACGCCCGCCGGGCCGTCGACCTGCTGCAGGCCGACGTCCTCCAGGTGCACGTCAACGCCGTGCAGGAGACCGTCATGCCCGAGGGCAGCCCCGACTTCTCCTCGTGGCTGCGGGGCATCGAGCGGATCGTTGCGGCGCTCGAGGTGCCGGTGCTCGTCAAGGAGGTCGGCTTCGGGCTCAGCGCCCGCACCCTCGCCGACCTCGCATCCATCGGCGTGGCCTGGGCCGACGTCTCAGGTCGCGGCGGCACGGACTTCCTCGCCATCGAGAACGACCGCCGCCCCGGCCGCGACTACTCGTATCTCACCGGCTTCGGCCAGTCCGCGCCCGCCGCGCTGCTGGACGCCCGCGCCCACCAGGGCGAGCTGGGCGGGATGACGCTGCTCGCCTCCGGCGGTGTCCGCGACCCCCTCGACGTCGTCAAGGCCCTCGCGCTCGGCGCCCGCGCCGTCGGCGTCGCCGGCTCCTTCCTCAAGGCCGTGGTCGAGGGCGGGCCCGAAGGGCTCGTCGAGCTCATCGGCTCCTGGCAGCACCACGCCCGCGAGCTCGCGGCCCTGCTCGGCGCCCGCACGGCAGCGGGCCTCACCGGCACCGATGTGCTCGTGCGCGGGCGCCTGCGCGAGTTCTGCACCCTGCGCGGCATCGACGCGGGCGCCTTCGCGCACCGCTCCGCCCGCGCCACCGACGATCCCTCCGATCCCCAGGAGCAGCGATGAGCACCGAGCCCGAACCCACCGCATCCGCCACCACTGCATCTGCCCCCGCTGCGCCCGCGCCCACCACGCAGATCCCCACCCGCTGGGTCGGCCCCCTGCGGATGAGCGGCAACGCCGTCGAGGGGGAGATCGAGGTGCCGCTCGCGACCTACGAGACCCCGCTGTGGCCGTCCGTCGGCCGCGGGGCGCGGATCTCCCGGCTGGTCGAGGGCGGCATCCGCGCGACCGTGCTGGGGGAGCGGATGACCCGCTCCACCCTGTTCGTCGCTCCCGACGCGGCGACCGCCTTCGAGGCGTCGAAGGTCATCGCCGAGCGCGTCGACGAGCTGCGCGAGGTCGTCTCCTCGGGGTCCCGCTTCGCCCGTCTCGAGGAGATCCACCCCGAGATCGTCGGGAACCTGCTGTTCACGCGCTTCGCGCTCACCACGGGCGACGCCTCGGGCCACAACATGGTCACGCAGGCCTCCGAGCAGCTCATGGAGCGGATCCTCTCCTGGGACCTGGGGATCGAGTACGGATCGATCTCCGGGAACTTCTGCTCGGACAAGAAGGCCACCGCCGTCAACGGCGTCCTGGGCCGCGGCCGCAGCGTCGTCGCCGAGATCCTCATCCCGCACGAGATCGTCGAGAAGCAGCTGCGCTCGACCGCCGAGCGGATCACCGACCTGGTGGTGCGCAAGGACTGGATCGGCTCCACGATCGCCGGCGCCCTGCGCTCGGCCAATGCGCACTACGCGAACATGCTGCTCGCCTTCTACCTCGCGACCGGGCAGGACGCCGCGAACATCGTCGAGGGCTCCCAGGGATTCACCCACGCCGAGGTCCGCGAGGAGGGGCTGTACTTCTCGTGCACGCTCCCGCACCTGATCGTCGGCACCGTGGGCAACGGCAAGGACCTCCCGCACGTCGACTACGCGATGGAGCGGCTCGGCTGCCGCGAGGAGCGCGAGCCCGGCGCGAACTCGCGCCGGCTGGCCGCGCTGATCGCCGCGAGCGTGCTGTGCGGCGAGCTCTCGCTGCTGGCCGCCCAGACCAACCAGGGTGAGCTGATGACGGCCCATCGTCGCCTCGAGCGGAGGAAGGCACCGCGCTCATGACCAGCACCGGAGAATCCACCAGCACCAAAAAATCCACCGGCACCAGCATCGGCATCGAGGACCTCGAGCTCGCCGCCTCCCACCACGTCCTGGACCTCGGCGCGCTCGCCGAGGCGCGCGGCGTCGACCCTGCGAAGTACACGCGCGGCATCGGCCTGGACGAGATGGGCGTGGTCGCGGCCGACGAGGACGTGGTCACCCTGGGCGCCTCCGCCGCCTCGCGGCTGCTCGCGCGCACAGGGACCGAGGGCCTGCGCACCGTGCTGTTCGCGACCGAGTCCGGCGTGGACCAGTCCAAGTCCGGCGCGGTGATCGTCCACGGACTGCTCGGGCTGTCGAGCTCCGTGCGCTCCGTCGAGCTCAAGCAGGCCTGCTACGCGGGCGCGGCCGCCGTGCAGGCGGCCATCGGCATCGTGGCGCGTCGGCCCCGGGAGAAGGTCCTCGTGATCGCCGCCGACGTCGCCCGCTACGGCCTCGGCACCTCCGGAGAGCCCACGCAGGGCGCCGGCGCCGTCGCGCTGCTGATCGCCGCCGACCCGGCGCTCCTCGCGATCGACCCCGTCTCCGGCGTCTACTCGGCCGACGTCGACGACTTCTGGCGCCCGAACGACTCCACGACCGCGCTCGTGAACGGCCGGCTCTCGATCAGCGCCTACAAGAACGCGCTGCTGGGCGCGTGGGACGACCTGCAGGAGCAGGGCGGCCCCGGCGTGGACGAGCTCGACGCCGTGGTCTACCACCAGCCCTTCACGAAGATGGCCGTCAAGGCGCAGCGCTTCCTCGACCAGCACACCGGTGGCCGGCTCGACCCCGAGGCGCTCGAGCAGGGCGCCGTCTACGACCGCCGTCTCGGCAACACCTACACCGCCTCGCTCTGGGCGGGGCTCGCCGCGCTGCTGGACCACCGCGACGGGCTCGAGGGCCGACGGATCGGCCTGTTCAGCTACGGCTCCGGCAGCGCGGGGGAGATGCTCACCGGCACCGTCCAGCCCGGGTTCGCGCGTCCCGAGCGGGCCGCGGCGACCCGAGCGGCCCTGGATGCACGCGTCCCCGTGACCGTCGCCGAGTACGAGGAGCTGCACGAGCGTCTGCTGGGCAGCGACGAGGACGTCGAGACGCCGCGCGTGACCACGGCGCCGTTCCGCTTCGCGGGAGTCCAGGAGGGCGCGCGGAAGTACGAGGCGACCGCCTAGACCGTCCGCTTCCCGAGGGACGACTGGAAGCGGAGCAGGTAGCCGTCGGGATCCTGGACCAGGACCTGCACCAGGAACTGATCTGCAGGCTGATGCCTCGGCCCAGCGGGGACTCGAGCGGCCCGGAGGATCAGCCCAGCTCCGCGTAGAGCTCCTCGGGTGTGCTCGCCAGGCGCGCCTTGATCGCGGCGGTGTCCGTGTCGAGCACCTCGCTGCGGCCCGCCTCGAGGGCGTCGAGGAACATCGCCACGACCTGTCGGGGATCGTTCTTGGGGATGTCCCAGCCGGCCATCATGTCGGTGTCGGTCGAGGCCAGATGGACGCCCAGGACCTGCGTCCCCTGGGCGGCGAGTTCGAGCCGGGTGCTGTTGGTCAGCTGCCACTCGGCGGCCTTCGAGGCGGCGTACGAGCCGTTGCCGGGGAAGGTGCGGAAGGACAGCAGCGACATGATGTTGATGATCGCGCCGCCGCCGTGGGCTGCGAGCACCGGGGCGAACTCCCGGGAGACATGCAGGGCGCCGAAGAAGTTGGTCTCCATCTCGGCGCGGATGCGCTCGAGGTCGCCCGTGAGCAGGTTCTGGGCCGAGGCGATGCCTGCGTTGTTCACGATGAGGTCGACGTCGCCGGCCTGCTCGGCGGCGGAGGCGGCGTGCGCCCCATCGGTCACGTCCAGGCGCAGCGGGACGACCCGCGGGTCGGTGAAGGGGAGCGACTCCGGGCGCCGGGCGGTGGCGTAGACGCGCCGGGCGCCCCGCTCGAGCAGCTGCTCGACGACGATGCGGCCGATGCCCCGATTGGCTCCGGTGACGAGTGCGGTGCTGTGTGCGATGTCCATGTGCGCGACACTAGGACCTGACACCCATGTCAGATGCAAGGGGCGGGGAGGCACGATGCAGGAGGAGACCGGGATGCTGAGGATCGGCGAGCTCGCGAGGAGCACCGGGGTGAGCGTGCGCTCCCTGCGCTACTACGAGTCGAGGGGACTGCTCGAGGCGCAGCGCACGGGCGGTGGGCAGCGCTCCTACCAGGGGGAGGCCGTGGACCGCGTGCTGCTCATCCAGCAGCTCTTCGCCGCCGGGCTCAGCAGCGCCGACATCGCCGAGCTGCTGCCGTGCATGCGCAGCGGCCGCACCACGGCCGCGATGGTCGAGCGGCTGGAGCGCGAGCGGGCGCGGATGGAGCAGCAGATCGAGCAGCTGCACGCGGCGCGCGACCGGCTCGACGGCGTGCTCGCGGACGCGCGGAGCAGGAGCGCGACGAGCGCGCCCACCCGAGGGTGAGCGCGCTCGTCGTGACCGGGGGAGAGCCCGCCGGAGATCCGGGCCTCAGGCGTCCTTGTGCTGGACCAGCGCGCGCTGCACGCCGGTGCGCTTCGAACGGGGCACCAGGACGTTCTCGTCGAAGTGGCCCACGCCGATGAACGAGATGAAGACCTCGTGGTCGGGGATGTCGATGAGCTCGCGGATCTTGGTCTCCTTCTCCGTGCCCATCGCCGTGTTCAGCGGCACCGAGCCCAGACCCACCTGCGTGAGCCCCAGCAGCAGCGACATCATGAACAGCCCGCCGTCCACGAACGGCTGATTGCGCTCGGGCGCGAAGAGGAACGCGTCCAGGTCCGCGGAGACCAGCAGCAGCCTGGGCGGCATCTCGTAGCCGGCGAAGCCGCCCTGGATGTCCAGCACCTTCTTGATGACGTCGGGGTCCTCGAACTGGTGGACCCTCGCGCCCTGGCGGTTGCAGACCGAGGGCGACTGCATCGCGATCTGCACCGCGCGCGCGATCTCCTCGTCCTTCACGGGCTCGGAGGTGTACTCGCGCACGCTGCGGCGGCCGTAGACGACGTCGAGGAAGCTGCGCTCCGCATCCTCGTTCTCCACCTCGCCGACGAGCTCCCGGACCTGCCCGGCCGGCAGCACGCCGCCCTCGGCATGGGTGGTGTCGTCGATGAGGGCCTGGGCTGCCTCGGAGAACAGCTGGCGGAAGTGCGAGACGTCGGTGCCGAGCTGGTCATGACGGTCGAAGTAGGCCTTCATCACGGCGGCCGAGCTCTGCAGGAACTCGTCCGAAGTGTCGCGATCCGCGGCGAGCCAGGCGTTCATCTCCTTGGCGAGGCCCGGGACCGCGCGGCCGCCGAAGCCGGGTCGGAAGTTGCTGCGGCTCAGCCCCTTCTCGATGGCGTGCGCGTGGAAGATCATCCGCGCCTGGGCGCCGGAGACCCCGTCGGCCGAGCGGGCGTGGCCGAAGGAGCGCACCTGGCGCTCGGAGTCCTTGAGCGCGAGCGCCTTCGCCTGGGCGGAGAAGCCGCCCGCGGGAGCCCCGCCCTTGCGCTTGGCCGGGGCCTGCGCGGCGAGGGCGCCGGTGGTGATCCGCTCGATCTCGATGCTGCGGATGTCGGCCCCGGCACGGCGGCCGGTGAAGTGCACGCCGCCCAGCATGAACTGGGTGAACCCGGGCTCGGAGACCGTGAAGGTGAGCGTGTCGGTGCGGGCCTGGCCGCGTGCGCCCTCGACGTTCACGGCGCCGACGACGCGGAAGCGCGTCGACTCGGGGTTGCGCACGTGGATGTTGACCTTCTTGGCGTCGGTCGTCGGCGTCCAGTCGATGCGCAGCTGGTAGGCCGAGCCCGCGACGAGCGGCTCCGGCAGATCCGTCCACACCAGGTTGCCCAGCACGGCGCCGTCGCGCGCCACCCGCAGGCGGGTCTGCTTGCCGCGACGGGCGATCTTCCAGCCGGAGCCCCCGGTCGCGAACTCCGGCGCCGTGAGCGTGAGCTTCTGGCGCGGGTAGAGCGCGGCGGAGCCGGTGGTGCTCGGGTCCAGCGCGTCCTTCAGCCATGCCATCGAGGACTCGCGGCCGGAGCTGATGTAGTCGCGGGCGGTCGAGTAGTCGATCTCGCGGGTGACGTTCGGGTTCGCGGCGATGTCCTCGTGGGAGTCGGTCTCGCGCACGCGCCGCGTCTCGTCGAAGCCGAGCGAGCTCATGAGGTTCTTGAAGCGGTCCGCACCGCGCTTGGTGTTGAAGATCGAGGAGAAGGGCTTCTCGAAGATCGCCGCGAAGGCGGAGCCGTGGAAGCTGTCGGTGACGACGTACTCCGCGTCCTGGTAGGTGCGCAGGAAGTTCTCCGGACGGTCTTCGTCGAGGATCTGGGCGCGCGGCTCGTCGGCCCACAGGGTGCGGCAGTGCTCGATGCCGTCGTCGGGGTTCGGGATCACGCGGATGATCTCGAGGCCGAGCTTGTCCGCGATGCCCTGCGCGACGGCCTTCTTCTCCTCGGTCGGGTCGAGGAAGAACACGCTGAGGTACTCGCCCTCGGGGGCGACCGTGGCCTTCGCGGCGAGCTCGTCGTAGTGCTCGCGGGGGAGCAGGAAGACCGGGTCGACGACCAGCGAGGCCTTCGCGCCGAAGATGTCGCGCGCGGTGTCCACCGCATAGCCCTCGCGCACGGAGATCGCCTTGAAGCGCTGCAGCTGCGCGGCGTGGGTGGCGATGAACTCGGGCGTGAACTTCTTCGTGCCGCGGTTCCCGAAGGAGGTGCCGTAGGCGACGCGGTTGTTCTGCTCGGAGACGAAGTCCAGGAAGAGATCGCTGTTCACGCGGCCGATCAGCGGGTTCCACAGCTGATCGCTGCCCACCACGAAGGTGCGCGCGCGCTCGTTCAGGCGCGGCAGCTCGGTGAAGTGCATCTGCTGGGTGGTGTGGTAGCCGACGCGCTCGGCGAACTGCATCGAGACGATGTCGTCCGGCCACTCGACACGGAAGCCGTTGTAGCCCAGGGGCTCGTGGACCATGAGCACCGAGTGGCCGAGGTTCTGGATCGCGCGGTTCAGGCCGTAGTACGTGAGGATCGACCCGTAGTTCTTCCCGTACCACCAACCGCACACGGCGACGTCGAATGTCTGCTTCGGATCGGTCATCTGGTGAATCCTTGCCTCTCATCGCTTGCTGCAGGAGGTGACGCCTGGAGTCTGTGATGCATTTCGTGCGTGTGCCCGTGAATCCGATGCGTTCGTTGTTCCGGGCGGGCGACCGAAATGCTTGCGGCGAGTCTAGCCCAGCACCGCCGGGGGAAATCGGTCGTGTCGCGCCGGTGTCACGGGGAGATCCCGCAGGCCGACGGGGGCCACCGCGGAGGACGGGTGGCGAGTGCGGGGCGCGGGGCCGGTGATCGCGGGGCGGGCCGCCGTCGGGTGCGGTGGGCGGACGCGGTATCACCCCAGGTGAGGAACATCGGCGGCCATGGCGTGCAGGTCGCGGCGTCGCGACCCGGCATCGACGGGTGCTGGTTTCTGGCCCGGCGAGGTGCGCGGAACAGGCTCGGACGGGGATCCGTGGTCGACTTCACCGCCCGAGGGAACGGACGCGGTACGTCAGGTGTACGGGTGGTGAACAGAATGCGGACGAACGGTAAGTGGATTGATGAGAGGTATGGAGGAAGAATGGAGGCCGTGTGAGGGTGCACCACCGTTCATGTGCAGGTCGAGGGCGTCCAAGAATTCGGTGCAGGGTGTTTTCTGCGCATCGATCATGAATTCGCTGAATCGGCATTCGAATGATTCCCGGGCAGCGGCGGGCAGTGGCGGGCTGCAGTGGGAGGCGGGAGAGGCGGCGTCGCATGAGAGCGGGGCGGCGGGTGCATGGGCTCGCTGGGCGCCGCCGGTGTCCACGACGATGTCCGGACAGCACTCCGGACAGAAAAAACGCCCTGTCACCAGGGCGTTTCTTGGGGTGATCGACGGGATTTGAACCCGCGACCGCCTGGACCACAACCAGGAGCTCTACCTACTGAGCTACGACCACCATGTGCGCTCCGAGGACCGCAACGAGAAGCAAGCATACCGGGCGTCGGCCCTGCTCCGCACCCTCGGACGGGGGTTCTCGCTGTGAGACGCCTTGCACTTCGCCGGCACGGCAGACTGGGGCATCGGTCCGGAGGACTCCGGGCCCGATGGAGCAGTCGGCCCACGAGCCGGCGGACAGACGAGGGGGAGCACACATGGGAGCGGTCGACGAGGGAGGATTCGCAGGGTGGGAGATCCTCATGCTGCTGGTCTTCGTGATGTTCTGGGTGACGGTCGCTGTCGTCGCGTACTGGGTGATCCGGTCCGCGGTGCGCGCGGGCGTGATCGAGGCCCACCGTCGGCTCGATGCCGAGAGGGATGCGGCCGCCCATCGCGGGGTGAGGCCGGCCCTGTCGCAGAGGCCCGAAAAGCAGGAGCCGGATCCCGCCTCGTCATGACAGGCTCGCCGCATGCTCCTGCTCGTGACCGGCTCCAGCTGCTCCGGGAAGACCACGGCGGCCTTCTCGTGCGCTGATCTTCCGCGCCTCGTGGTCCACGACAGCGACGAGCGCGGCGTGCCGAGCAATGCTGACACCGCCTGGCGCCAGCGCGAACTGCGCTGGTGGGTGCGCGAGGCGATCCGGCTCGAGGAACACGGTGTGGACCTGCTGCTCACGGGCCAGTCGCCGATCGGCGAACTGCTGGCGGTCCCGGAGGTCGCAGACCTGCGCGCGGCGGTCTGCCTCCTCGACGTCGCGGACGAGGAGCGCCGACGCCGATTGGCGGCCCGTGATCCCGGGACGTGGTCGCCGACGCAGGTCGACGCGTTCCTGGGATGGGCTCGCTGGCACCGGCGGCACGCCGCGGACCCCGCCCACGCCCCCGAGGTGATCGTCGCGACGGGCGAGCCGGGCATGCGATGGGAGCGCTGGCTGCCTCCCGCCGCGAGGCCGCGCGCGTGGCAAGTCGAGGTCATCGACACGACCGGGACACCCGTCCTGGACACGGTCTCCCGGCTGCGGGAGTGGATCTCGAGGAGCCGCGGGCCCGTCGTCAGCGCATGATCCGCTTGCCCGCGGGCCGATGGGGGAGAACAGTGGGGGCATGATCATCGCCTTCTCCGTCCAGCCCACCGGTGAGCCCTCCGATCCCGGCCTCACCCGCGACCTCGCCGAGGGATCCGACGCCGCGAGCGTCCACGACGCCGTCGCCGCCGCCGTCCGCGTGGTCCGGGAGTCCGGGCTCCCGAACCGCACCAGCTCGATGTTCACCGAGATCGAGGGCGACTGGGACGAGGTGATGGGCGTCGTGCGGCGCGCGACGGCCGAGGCCGGTCGCTACGGCTCGCGCGTCTCCCTCGTGCTCAAGGCCGATATCCGCCCCGGGCACGAGGGCGAGCTCGACGGGAAGATCGAGCGCCTCGACGCCGCCCTCGACCGGGGCTGAGGGCGGCGCCGCATGTGAGGGCGGCGCCGCCAGGCTGAATCAGCCGATCTCGTCGACCAGGCCGTCGCGGACCGCGGCGGCCATGGTCGGGGTGACGGGCAGTCGCGGGATGAGCGTGGCCTGGTAGGCGTGGTAGATGTCCGGCTTGCCCTCCCAGGTGCGCGCCTGGGGCTGGTTGCGCCGGTCCAGCTCGTGGTGCCAGCTGCCCCGCTCGGGATCCAGCAGGAACTCGCTGACGTACTCCCACCAGGCCTGGTAGCGGTCGGCCCACTTCCGGTCGCCCGTCACCTGGAACATCGCGGCCGCGGCGGCGGTCGCCTCGGCGGCGACCCAGTGCATGCGCTCGTGCACCACGGGCGTGCCGTCCCAGTCCACCGTGTAGGGGAAGCCGGGCTCGCCGTCCATGCCGAAGGCGTCGTCGGCCCTGCCCATGAGGGCGTTCGCGGCCTCGAGCATCCACTCGGGTGCCTCGCCGTCCTTCGCGAGCAGCGCGGCGCGCCCGTGCAGCACCAGGCGGGACCACTCGAGCCAATGGCCGACGGTCGCGCCGTAGGGGCGGAACGGATCGGCCGGCTTGTCCTCGTTGTAGTCGAGGATCGGGTTCCACGAGGTGTCGAAGTGCTCCGGCAGCAGCCAGTCCTGCTCGCGCGCGAACTCGTCGATCGCCCGGGTCATGATGCCCATGGCCCGGTCCAGCCAGCGGCGCTCCCCGGTGACGTCGGCCGCGGCGAGCAGGGCCTCGGTCGTGTGCATGTTCGCGTTGATGCCCCGGTACTCCTCGCAGACGGTGAAGGCGCGGTCGAAGGTGTCCACGCTCATCCCCGTCTCCTCGTCGTAGAACTTCTCGTCGAGGACGCCCAGGGCCTCCTCGAGCAGCTCCGCGGCGTGCGGGCGTCCGGCGGCGGTCGCGGAGGCGGCCGCGAGCACCACGAACGCGTGCGCGTAGGCCTCCTTGGCGTCGTCGATGACGGTCTCCCCGGCGATCTTCGAGAACCAGCCGCCGTGCTCCTCGTCCTTGAAGACGGTGCGCAGGGACTCGATGCCGTGGTCCACGAAGCGCCCGTACTCGGGGCTGCCCAGCATCGTGGCGAGCGCGAAGCAGTGGGTCATGCGGCAGGTCACCCAGAGCTCGGCCGGCTTGTCGCCGTCGAGCTCGCCGTCCTCGTCGAGCCAGCCGAAGCCGCCGTCCTCCCGCAGCGACTCGGCGCCGAAGACGAGGAGCTCCTCGCCCTCGGAGTCCAGCCAGGTGCGATGGGTGGCGCGCTGCAGCCACGGCACCGCCGGTGCGGAGGAGCCCGCGGCGCCTGCGGCCGCGTCGTCGGACCCGTCGGCGCTCTCGCCGTCGGCCGTGAGCTCGAAGGTGCGCGCGGCGGCCTGGGCCTGCGCGGTCGTCGGCCCCGGGTCGGCCACGAACAGCACCTCGCGGTAGTACTTGAGCTCCTGGATGGACTCGCGGATGTCGGCGAGGGCGCGGTGGCCCCCGTGCTTGGCGGGCGTGTTGTAGAAGACGCGGGGGAACCAGCGCTTGGCGAGCTCCTTGAGGCTCGAGACGTCGATCGTGCGGTAGGAGAGCCAGGCGGCGAACTCCGGCACGTCCTTGTCGAGGAACACGCGGTCGGTGCCCACGGAGTTGCCCGCGAGCGGCGCCTTGCCGGCCTCCGGGCAGTGCTCGCGCACGTAGGCCAGGCACTGCTCCTGCGCGGCCTCGAGGGTGATGCCCGCGTCCAGCTCCTCCAGCAGCCCGGAGTTCGTGTGCATGGTGCGCACGAAGTCGCCCATCTGCTCCAGCGCCTCGGCCGGGGGCCTGACGACGACGTCCACGCCCTCCCCGAGGATGTTGAGGTCACCATCGGTGACCAGGACGGCGATCTCGACGAGCGCGTCCTTCTCCTTGTCCAGTCCGGTCATCTCGCAGTCGACCCAGACGATGCGGTCGGCGGTTCCACGGTTCGAAGTGCTCACGTGGCAAGGGTAGTCGCCGCGGACGGCGCCGCGGCCCCGCCGGCGCCTCTGGAATACTGGCGCGCCGGACACGGGGTGCGCCGCGCGCGCTGAGATCACACCCGTGGAACCTGATGCAGTTCGCACTGACGAAGGGATGTCCGCCATGCGGTCACGTCTGCCCAAGAGCCCGCCCACGACTGTCGCCGCGGCCCACCCGCCGACGGCCGGTCCGACGCCGCAGCTGCCGCCCGAGGGCCGCGCCGCAATGCGCGCCGGGGTGGTCGGCAACTTCATCGACAACGTCCACGTGTTCCTGCCGCTCACCGCGCTGACCCCGGCGCTCGCCGTCGTCGCGGGCCCGGGGATCGCCGCCACCACGGGAGCGATCGTGGTGATCGCGATGATGCTGGGCAGGCCCGTCGGCGGCATGGTCTTCGGCAGGATCTCGGACCGCCTGGGGCGCACGCGCACCACGAAGGTCGCGATCACCGGCACGGCCGCCTGCGCCCTGCTGATCGCCGCCATGCCCACCCATGAGCTGCTGGGTGCGGGGACGATCGGTCTGATCCTCTGCCTGCGCTTCCTCGGCGGGATCTTCGTGGCCGGCGAGTACTCGGCCGCGATCCCCCTGGCCATGGAATGGTCGGCCCCGCGACGGCGCGGCATCATGAGCGGGCTCATCCTCTCGATGGCGCCGTGGGCGCAGGCCGCGATCGCCTTCGCGACCGCCGCGCTGCTGCTGGTCCTGGGGCCCGACGCCTATGCCGCCTGGGGCTGGCGCGCGCTGTTCGTGCTCGGGGCGCTCGCCTCCCTCGGCATGCTGGTCTACTACCGACGACGCGTGGTCGACGCGCCGATCGCCCGGCGCGAGCGCGAGCGGCCCCAGGGGCCCGAGCCGAAGGACGAGCCCGCCGTCACGGGCATCGCGGCCATGCTGCGCGGACGCTGGGCGCGCGCCTTCTGGCAGGTCTTCACCCTGATGACGGGGCTGTGGCTGCTCACGAACACGACCGTCATCATGCTCACCGCCCAGCTCGGCGAGGACACGGGCCTTCCGGCGACCAGCGTCTCGGTCGCGATGGGCATCGCCTCATGCGCGCAGGCGCTCGCGATGGCGCTCGCCGGGCATCTCTCCACGAGCACCGGAAGGCGCCGACTGCTCATCGGGTGGGGGATCGCGGCGACCGTGCTGGGCCCGGTGCTGTGGTGGACGGCGGTGGGCTCGAGCACGCTGGCCGGTGCGGCCGTGCTCGCCGCGGCGCTCCAGGTCGTCACCGTCGCCGCGTACGGGCCGGTCTCCGCCTACCTCTCCGAGCGCTTCCCGACGTCGGTGCGGTCCACGGGCTACGGGATGGGCTACAGCCTCTCGCTGATCCTTCCCGCGCTCTACCCGTTCTACCTGCCCGGGCTCTCGGCGCTGCTCGGGGCCCATGCGGCCGTGCTCGTCCTGCTCGCCCTCGGTGGGATCCTGCTGGTGATCGGGGCGGCGGCAGGACCCCGGCTGTCCGCGAGGGAGATCGACCGGGACCTCGACCAGGTGGCCGGGGAGCCGACGAGGAGGGCCGGGCGATGAGCGGGGATCCCGACGTTTTCGCGGGTCCGGACCAGCGCGGCGGCCCGGGCCTGCGCGGCGACACGGACCCGCGCGACGACTCCGACCTGCGCGCGGTCGCCCCGGTCATCGCCGAGGTGCGCCGTCGCCCGCCGCTCGTCCACTGCGTCACCGCGACCGTGTCGATGGGAATCGTTGCCGACGGGCTGCTCGCCGCGGGCGCGCGCCCGATGATGACCGAGACCGAGGCCGAGGCGCCCGTGGTCACCGGGGCGGCCGACGCGCTGCTCGTGAACCTCGGGACCCTCAGCACCGATGCGATGACGGGCATCCCCGCGACCGTCGCAGCGAGCATCGCTGCCGGTCACCCCTGGGTGCTCGACCCGACCGCGATCGGGCGCGCGCCCGTGCGCACGGCCCTCGCCCGTGAGCTCGTGGAGCTGCGGCCGGACGTGGTGCGGGGCAACGCCTCGGAGGTCCTCGCGCTGCGCGGAGGGCCCGGCGGGCGCGGAGCCGACGCGGCGGACGCGACCGAGAGCGCTCGCGGCGCCGCCGCCCGGATCGCCACCCTCACCGGAGGCGCCGTCGCCGTCTCGGGGCCGGTCGACTGGATCGTCGGTGCGGGTGCGGGTGCGGGTGCGGGTGCGGGTGTCGGGCCGGGAACGGATGACGAACCCAACACTGCGGGGATCGAGGTCCGACGGGGCCATCCGCTGCTCACGCGCGTCACCGGCACCGGCTGCCTGCTCGGCGCGCTCACGGCCGCCTGCCTCGTCGCGACGCGGCGCATCGGGACCGACGGCCCTGCGGTCCTCGCCGCTCGCGCCGCGACCGTATGGCTCGACGTCGCGGGGGAGAGGGCTGCCCGGAACGCTCCGCGGCCCGGCGCCTTCCGCTCCGCGCTGCTCGACGCTCTCGACGAGATCGGCGAGCACGCCCTGCAGTCCACCGAGGAGGAGTCATGACGCGCCCACCCACCGGACCCGCCGGCGCCCGCGCGAGGAGGCAGTCGCTCGACCTGCGCTGCTACCTCGTCACCTCAGGGACCGACCGGCACACCGTCGAGACCGCAGCCGCGGCCGCTGCCGCCGGAGCGGGGATCGTCCAGGTCCGCGCGAAGGAGCTCGAGGCGCGCGAGCTGCTGGATCTCGTGATCGCGGTGGCCCGCGCGGTGAGTGCGGTCGCACCCGCGTGCCGGGTGCTCGTCGACGACCGCGCTGACGTGGCCTTCGCCGCCGCGTCCCGCGGTGAGCGCGTCCACGGCGTCCACCTCGGTCAGGGGGACCTGCCGGTCACGGATGCGCGCACCCTGCTGGGATCCCGGGCGATCATCGGCCTCACCACCGGCACCCTCGACCTCGTCCGTGCGGCCGAGGAGCAGACGGAGCTGCTGGACTACGTGGGCGCGGGGCCCTTCCGGCCGACCCCCACGAAGGACTCGGGGCGCGCGCCGCTCGGCGTCGACGGCTACCGGGAGCTGCTCGCGGCCACGCGCCTGCCGATCGTCGCGATCGGGGACGTGACCCCCGACGACGTGCCCGCGCTCGCAGGGACCGGCATCGCGGGCGCCGCGCTCGTCCGGGCGATCATGGCGGCGGACGACCCCGCTGGAGCGGTCCGCGAGGTGCTCGCCGGCTTCACACCGCCGACCAGCCGCCGTCGGACGCGAGCACGGCGCCGTTGACGTTCGAAGCGTCCTCGGAGAGCAGGTGCAGGATCGAGGAGGCCAGCTGTTCGGCCGTGGCGATCGAGGGGATGTTCGAGCGTGCCTCCTCGAGCCGCGCACTGCCGAAGGGAGCGATCTCCGGCTGCATCGGGATCCCGGTCGCGACGCCGCCCGGGGCGACCGCGTTCGTGCTGATCCCCTCCTTCGCATACATGAAGGCCATCGACTTCGTGATGCCCACGACCGCATGCTTGGAGGCCGTGTAGGCGACGCCCGAGGCCGAGCCGCGCAACCCCGCCTCGCTCGCCACGTGCACGATCGCCCCGCCGCCTGCCTCGAGCATCCGCGAGGTCACCGCCCGAGTGAGGGACAGCAGACCCCCTACGTTCACGGCGAACACCTTGGCCCACATCTCGTCGCTGACCTCGTGGATCGCGGAGAAGTCGTCGTTGATCCCGGCGACGTTCGCGAGGCCGTCGATGCGCTCGCCGGCCGCGGCGAGGATCGCGTCGATCGTCTCGGCGGAGCCGAGGTCGCCGACGACGGTGAGCAGGCGGTCCCCGGCTGCGGCGACCGCCCCATCGGACGCGAGCGCCTCGAGCCGCTCGGCGGAGATGTCGGTCGCGACCACGCGCGCGCCCTCGGCGAGCAGGCGCTCGGCCGTCGCCCGTCCGATGCCGCCGGCGGCTCCGGTGACCACGACGGTGCGGCCGGCGAAGCGCCCGGCCGACGCATCGGCCCCGCCCGTCGGCCCTGATCCCGCTGCCGGGCCCGTGCCGCCGTCGGACTCTGCGGGGATCTCGCCGCCGTTCGCGGCGCGGACCATGTCATCGACCGCACTCTGGGGGAGCTCGCCGCGGCTCAGCGGCACGAGCTGCTGGAGCGGCATCCCCAGCACCGGGCCGAGCGCGGCGACGTCGGTCCCGCTGCGTTCGAGGAGGGCTCGCAGCACGGGTCCGCCGCTGGGATGCTCGAGCCAGGCGCTGATCGGCGCGCTCGCGGTGATCGGGGTGGGGGTGGAAGCATCGTTCATGGCCTGGACCTCCGACGTCGTCGTGGATGGACGAGGGCACAGCGATCCGGCCCTCGCAGCCACGGTAGGCGGTGGGCCGGGGAGTCGGTGGGGGGCGGGTCGGGTGAGGACTGCGAGCGCGGTCACCGGGGCAGCCAGTGCTGGAGCACCGCCTCGAGGCCCGCCTGCTCGCGGGACGCGTCCTCGCCGGCAGACGACTCCACCGCGGACCATTCCACTGCGGACGATTCCACCGCAGACGACGCCCCGCGTCCGGAGCCGAGGTCCTCCGCAGCCCAGGCCGCGTGCCCGTCGGGCCGCAGCAGTACGGCGCGCGCAGGCAGCTCCGCGCAGGGCTCGACGATGTGCTCCACGGCGTCGGCCCAGGCCGCGGGCGAGAACGCCCCGTCGGGGTCGACCAGCAGCCAGCGTCCATCGTGCATCCGCTCATAGAGCCGCCCCGCGCCCAGGGACATGTCGCGAAGGCGGCGGCCGACGAGATCGTCCTCGGCGCCGCCCGGGGTCCCGAGGTCGTAGCGAATCGAGAGGGAGGCGATCTTCTCGCTCAGCAGCCGGTCCGCCTCGGGCAGCGCGATCAGCTCGCCGAGAACCCTGCGCAGCGCCTGCGCGCCGGGGTCCCCGGAGATCAGCACGCTCTGCGCCCGCGTCATGGTGAGGACGTCGGAGGCGACCGGGCGGCGCTCGGCCTCGAAGGTGTCCAGCAGGGCCTCCGGCGCCTCGCCGCGGACGACGGCGGCGAGCTTCCAGCCCAGGTCGAAGGCGTCCTGGATGCCGAGGTTCAGCCCCTGACCGCCGAGCGGCGGATGCACATGCGCGGCGTCCCCGGCGAGCAGCACCTGGCCGCTGCGGTAGAGCTCGGCGAGCCGCGTCGCGTCGGTGAAGCGGGTGAGGGAGACGGGGGAGTGCGCACCGAAGTCCGTGCCCGCGAAGGCGCGCAGCCGCGCCCGGAACTCCTCGAACGACGGCGGCTCGGAGCGGTCCTCGGCGACGCTCGCGGCCGGCACGACCGCACGGAACAGTCCCGGGTTCGAGGACTGCCCGATACCGAAGCCGCGATGCTCGCGGCGCACACGCTCGGATGCGGCAGCGATCTCCTCGGCGCTCGCCGTCACCTCCATCTCTCCGAGCAGCCATTCGCTCTGCGCGGCCTCGCCGGGGAAGCCGATGCCGAGCAGAGCCCGCATGCGGCTGCGGCCGCCGTCGCACGCGACCGCCCAGCGGGCCCGCACGCGCTCGCCGTCGGCCAGATCCAGGACCACAGCGTCGGCGTCCTGCGCGAGGGCGACGACCTCGCGACCGCGGCGCACGTCGGCCCCGAGCTCCCGCGCCCTCTCCTCGAGGAGGCGGTCCGTGACCGGCTGCGGGATGCCGAGGATGAATCCGTGGGCGGTGTCGAGCTCGGGGGAGGCCGACGACGAGATCCCCGCGAAGCGGCCGACGCCCGGATGGACGGTGCCCTCGGCGAGGAACCGTTCGAGGATCCCGCGCTGGTCCAGGATCTCGATGCTGCGCGCGTGCAGCCCCAGGGAGCGCACCAGCCGGCTCGGCTCCGCCTCCCTCTCGAGCACCACCACGTCGACGCCGCGCAGGCGCAGCTCGGCCGCGAGCATCATGCCCGTAGGCCCGCCGCCGATCACCGCGACGTCATGCGTCCGCTCCGCCTCACTCGTCTCCGCCTTGTGCGACTCCACCATGTGCGCCTCCGCCCCTGCGCGCCCGGGGGATCCGGGTGCGAGGGAGCATTCTGGTGCGCGCAGGGGGCCTTGCCGCAAGCCCCCGCCGGGGAGATATCCTGGTCACGGCTGGGACAGGGATGCCCGCGCGTCGTCGTGGCATCTCGTGTCGTTCGTGGTGCCCCCAGCAGGACTCGAACCTGCAACCTACGGATTAGAAGGCCGTTGCTCTATCCATTGAGCTATGGAGGCGTGCATCCTCGCCGTGCACCCGGCGCACCGGTGCGGATGCGCCGACCAGTCTAGCCAGGTCGGGTGCCTCCTCTTGACGTGCTGCGGACCCTCGCCGTGCGAAGGTGAAGCCTGCACGTCGGGCCGGGATGAGGGCTCGTCGCATGCGCCTGCTCCTCGCACTTTCCACCACGCCCCCAGGAGGCCCCGATGGCGACCCATCACATCCTGCTCGACGTCGACACCGGCGTGGACGACGCGATGGCGATCATGTTCGCGGTCCGCCACCCGGACGTCGACGTGCGCGCCGTGACCTGCGTGGACGGCAATGTGCCCCTCGCGCGCGTCCTCGAGAACACGTGCCGCGTGCTCGACGCGCTCGATGCTCCCGAGGATCTGCCCGTGGCCGCCGGTTCCGGGCGGCCCCTCGTCGAGCCGCCGCGCGATGCGGCGCAGGCCCACGGGGCGGACGGACTGGGCGGGATCTCGCTCCCGCACAGTGATCGCCCAGTCTCCGACCTGCACGCCGTCGAGCTCATGCGCAGGACGATCGAGGCATCCGACGAGCCGCTCACCCTGGTCGCCCTCGCGCCGCTCACGAACGTCGCGCTGCTGCTGCGCATGTACCCCGAGAGCGCGGCGCGCCTGCAGGGGATCGTGCTGATGGGCGGCTCCGCGTCGGTCGGGAACGCGACAGCGGTCGCCGAGTTCAACGTGTGGCACGACCCGGAGGCCGCGCGCATCGTCTTCGAGAGCGAGCTGCCCGTGCGCATGTACGGCCTCGACGTCTTCGATCGGGTGGGGCTGGACGAGCAGTCCGTGGCACGGCTCGCGGGGAGCACCGACCCGCTGGCCACCGCGCTCGGCGATCTGCTCGAATTCTGGCTCCGTGACGAGGACGGTCTGCCCGGTGGTCCGGAGGCGGCGCGGATCGGCGACGCCGGCGCCGTTTGCTCGCTGGTCGCCCCGGACCTCATGGACATCCGCACCCTGCCGGTGCGCGTCGAGACGGCGGCCGGTCCCGCGCGCGGCCAGACCATCGTGGACCGTCGGCGAGGCCCCGGAGAGGACGCCGAGCACGGGCTCGCGGACACCGGGAAGAACGTGCAGGTCGTTCTCGGGGCGCAGGAGGATGCTGTCGCCCGACTCTTCCTCGAGACCGTCGTGCCCGACGGCGCCTGACCCCGCACCCGTCCCACCCTCGGAGGCACCCATGCCAGCGCAGCGCATCCTCGTCACCGGCGGCTCCGGCTTCATCGCCGGCCATTGCCTCCTGCAACTGCTCGAGGAGGGGTACCGGGTCCGCGCCACCATGCGCTCCCTCGAGAAGGAGGCGCGCGTGCGCTCCGATCTCGAGGCGGCCGGCCTCACCCGCGGCGAGGACCTCGAGTTCGCCGCGGCGGATCTGACCTCCGACGACGGCTGGGCGCGCGCCCTGGACGGCGTCGACGCCGTGCTCCACGTCGCCTCCCCGGTCATGCCCGGCCATGTGGAGGACGAGGCGCAGCTCGTGGCCACGGCCCGCGAGGGCACCCTGCGCGTGCTGCGCGCCGCCCGCGACGCTGGGGTGCAGCGCGTGGTCCTCACCTCCGCCTTCCACGCCGTGAGCTGGGGGCACGCCGACACGGGCCGGATCTTCACCGAGGAGGACTGGACGGTGCTCGACGGCCCAGGGGCCGACGCCTACGCCCGCTCGAAGACCCTCGCCGAGCAGGCCGCTTGGGAGTTCGCCCGCAGCGAGCCGGACGCGCCGGAGCTCGTGACCATGCTGCCGGTCGCCGTCATGGGCCCGCTGCTGAGCACGGGAGCCTCGGGCGCCAACCACGTGGTCCTGAGCCTCCTGCAGGGCGCCATCCCCGCGAGCCCGCACCTGTTCTTCCCGATCGTCGACGTGCGCGACGTCGCCCGAGCCCATGTGCTCGCGCTGCAGACCCCATCGGCCGCGGGCCAGAGGTACCTGCTGTCCGACGGACCGGCACTGGAGATGCAGGAGGTCGCGCGGATCCTGCGCGAGCACCTCGGGGAGGCCGCCGGGAAGGTCCCCTCGCGCTCACTCCCGAACGCGGTGATGCGGGTCGCGGGACTGTTCTCCCGCCAGATGCGCGCCATCGTCGCTGACCTGGACGTCGCCAAGCGCGCCTCCCACGAGAAGGCGGCCCGCGAGCTCGGCTGGGAGCCGCGTCCCGCGCAGGACGCGATCCTCGACGCCGGGCGCAGCATGATCTCCCAGGGGCTCGTCAGGCCCTGAACCCGCGTCCCGAGGGCCTTCGTGGACCGGTCGCGGCTCCCTGTCCTTTCTTCTCCCTCTGTTCAGTGGCACAGGCCTGGCAGCGCGGGCACACGAAGATCACGCGTCCCTCGGAGCCCTCGATCTCCGGTTCGAGCAGCTCACCGCGCTGGATGCGTGCGCCGCAGCGGCGGCAGGGCTCCCCGGCGCGTCCGTAGACCCACAGGTCGCCGCGCCGGCCCATCATCCCGCCGGTCGTCATCCGCACCGCGCGGCTTGTGTTCACCGTGAGCAGGCGCTGGGCGAGATCGACCATGCCGGGCAGGTCCGCGACCTCGCGCAGCGGGGCCGAGGGGTGGATCCGATGCAGGAAGCACAGCTCGCAGCGATAGATGTTGCCGATTCCGGCGAGGTTCCGCTGATCCAGGAGGGCGAGCCCGACGGGCCGCTCGGGGCGCGCCCGCAGATTTTCGAGCGCCCGCGCACGCAGCTGTTCGGACCAGTCGGGGTCGAGCAGGTCGGGGCCCAGGTGGCCGATGAGCTCGTCCTCATCCGCCGTGCGCACCAGTCGCACCTGCTTCACGTCGTACCCGACCGCACGGACTTCGCGGCCGTCGTCCCGGATCGCCTCGAGCACGACGCGGGCGGTGTGCCGGGGACGCGGGCCGGCGCTCGTGTCGCTCGAGCGCAGGGAGACCCCGTCGACGTGCCAGATCCCGTCCATCATCAGGTGGCTGTGCAGGGTCAGCGGCTCTGCCGTTCGGGTGGACGTGCCCGGATGAGTGGACGTGCCCGGGCTCGTGGGCGCGCCCGGACCGGCGGGCGGGAGCAGCCGCAGCAGCAGGTGCTTGCCGCGCGGGACCACCTCGCTCACGGTCCATCCGCGCAGGTCCGCGGTCGCGGCGCTCGGCACCCGCAGGTCGCTGCGGGTGATCTCGGCGCCGGCGAGGGCCTCGTGCAGGATCCGACACTGGCGGAAGACGGTATCGCCCTCGGGCATCAGCGGCCTCCCGCGCGCAGGCGCAGCGACCGCGGGGAGCGGTAGCAGCCGGAGTCGACGAGCGCCCGGGTCACATGGGCGACCTCTGCGTCCTCGAGCCCGTGCCCGACGATCCGCTCCACCTGCAGCTGCGGCAGCAGGGAGTCGTCGCGGATCGCGCGGGCGAGCTGCTCGGCCACCAGCGGCGTGGCGTCCTCGTCGGCCCACCACAGCAGGCTCTTCCCGCCGCGCTCCACGAACGCGGCGACCTCGCCGTCGACGAGGACGACGAGCGTCCCGGCGCGGCGCGCCGGTCGCGCGGTCGTCCCCTCGGGCGGGGCGATCGGCAGGGCCGGCCAGGGCAGGGCGGCGCCATAGGGGTTCGCCGGATCGGTCGCGGCGAGCACGAGGGTCGAGGGCCCGGCACCGTCCTCGCGCGCATCCGGGACCGCGTGCCGCCGCGCCTCCGCCTCGTGCTCGCGGTCGCGCAGCAGGTCCACGGCCTCCACGGGCGCGAACTGCGAGGCGCCGAGGCCGTCCACGAAGTAGCCGCGTCGACAGCTGCCGGCCTCCTCGAGCGCCGAGAGAACCCGATAGACACCCGCGAAGGAGCCGGGCACGTCCTCGACGTCCATCGCTCCGCGGGTGAGGACGCCGTGGCGGTCGAGCAGCAGCGTCGCGAGCGCCGCGGACCGGGCCGAGGGCTCGACCGCCTCGACCCGCAGCGCCGACCAGCGCCCCGCGCCGACCGGGCCTGTGACCAGCTGCGACGGCTCGGCGGCGCCCTGTCGCATCATGGCCGCCGAGAGCCGCGCCGCGCCGCGCCGGGTGAGCGGACGCGAGCGGCCCGAGCGGCCGGCGCCTCCGGAGCGCCCCGCGCCGCGGGACGGTGCGGGACCCAGCGCATAGGTCCGCAGCGCCCCGAAGGAGTCGTTGGTGACGAGACCGGCGAAGGCGAGGTCCCAGAGGGCCTCGTGCACGTCCTGCGGGCGGGCGGCCTCGCCCGCCTCGTCCCCTGCGTCGCTCGCGAGCGCGGTGAGGATCTCGCCGTGGCGCAGCGCGCCCGGGGTCGCGCGCAGCAGCGCGAGCACGCGGGCGGGCAGCGATCCCTCGACGAGCGCGGCCGCTGCCTCCTCGAGGGCACCCGCATCCAGGCCCAGGGGGAGCGCGTCGGCCAGATGGAGGCGCACCCACCCGTCGGCCGACCCGAGCCGGCCGTGCCCGGACCAGACCACCTCGCCGGAGGCGAAAGCGGCGTCGAGGACGGCGGGGGAGAAGTCCGGCAGGCGCGCGGGAAGGATCTGGGTCTCCCAGGCGCTCAGCGGCAGCGAGACCCCCGCGAGCTGGTCGATCACCGAGAGCAGGCCATCGGCCCCGCGCCAGTCGGCCCGGGCCCGGCGCCCGTCCGGGCGCCGCGCCGGCAGGTGCTGCCAGTCGGAGAGGAAGCGCGCATAGACGGGGTGGGGGACGGGGGCGATGTCCTTGCGCGAGGCGGCCAGGGAGGCGCGGCGGATGCGCCGCAGCATCTGGGCGTCCACCCACTCCTCGCCCTCGCGGCCGGGGGTGAACTCGCCCTGCTGGAGGATCCGCTCGGCGGTGAGCTGCTCGAGCGCCGTGCGCGCGACCCCGGGTGCCAGGTCGAAGGCGTCGACGAGGTCCGACGGGGCGAAGGGGCCGCGGCTGCGCGCCCATCGCGAGACGAGATCCGCGACCGCCCGCGGCACGGCGGCCAGGTGCGCCTCGGGGATCCCGGGCGGCAGCGCGGCCCCGAGCGCGTCGCGCAGGAGTCCCGTGTCCTCGATCGCGGCCAGGTGCTCGACGCCGCCGATGCGCACGGCGACGGCGCGGCGCGCGTCGACCAGCTCGCGGCCGATCTCGGCGGCGCGGTCCGCCGCGCGGTCCCCCGCGGGGTCGTCCGTCTCGCCGAGCCGCGCGGCGATCTGCGCGAGCGTGAGCGGGCCGAGGCGGCGCAGGGCGTCGGCCGCGTCCTCGGCGCCGCGCAGCGGACGCTCCCCGTCGAGGCCCTGCGCGCGGCGCTCGACGTCCTCGATCACGCGCGCGTCGAGCAACTCGCGCAGGCTCACGCTGCCCAGCAGCTCGGCGAGCAGCGACTGATCCAGGGCGAGGGCGGCGGTGCGGCGCTCGGCGAGCGGGGCGTCGGTGTCGTAGATGAACTGGGCGAGGTAGCCGAACAGCAGGGACCGCGCGAAGGGCGAGGGGGAGTCCGTCTCGACCTCCCGCACCTGCACGCGGCGCCCGGCGACCCCGCGCATGAGCTCGACGAGGGCGGGGAGGTCGTAGACGTCCTGCAGGCACTCCCGCGCCGCCTCGAGCATGATCGGGAACTGCGGATAGGGGCGGGCCACCTCGAGCAGGTGGCCGGCCCTCTGGCGCTGCTGCCACAGCGGCGCCCGCGAGCGCGGGTCGCGGCGCGGCAGCAGCAGGGCCCGGGCAGCGCACTCGCGGAACCGGGCGGCGAACAGGGCGGAGGTGCCGACGAGCCGCCGCACCTCCTCCTCGATCTCCTCGGGCGTGAACACGAACAGGTCCGCCCCGGGAGGCTCCTCGCCGTGGGGGATGCGCAGGACGATGCCGTCGTCGGCCGCCATCACCTGGCCGTCCAGCCCGTACCGCTCCTCGACGCGGGCGCCGACGGCGAGGGCCCACGGCCCGGTGATCCGCTGGCCCAGCGCGCAGTGCAGGACCACCCGCCAGTCGCCGAGCTCGTCGAGGAAGCGCTCGATCACCAGCTGGTTCGGGCCGGGGACGACCCCGGTGGCCTGCTGCTGCTCGGCGAGATGGTCGACGACGGCGCCGCGCGCGTTCTCGTCGAGGCCGAGGGAGCCCAGGCGCTCGCGGGCGGTCTCGTCCGGGAGGGCCGCGAGCTCGGCCTGCATGCTCGCGATCGCACGGCCCAGGGTCGCCGGCCGTCCGGCCCCCTCGCCGTGCCAGAAGGGGATGCGGCCGGTGAGGCCGAAGGCGGGGGAGACGGTGACGCGGTCGGCGGTGATCTCCTCGATCCGCCAGCTCGAGGTGCCCAGCGTGATGACGTCCCCGCGGCGGGACTCGTAGACCATCTCCTCGTCGAGCTCGCCCACCCGGCGCGGCTGGGTGTCCCCCTCGGCCGCGACCAGGTGCACCGGGTAGAGGCCCCGGTCGGGGATGGTGCCGCCGCTGGTGACGACGAGCCGCTGCGCACCGGGCCGGGCCTGCAGGGTGCCGGACTCGTGGTCGTGCACCAGCCGCGGCCGCAGCTCCGAGAAGGCGGTCGAGGGGTACCGGCCGGCGAGCAGATCGATCGTCTGGTCGTAGGCCGATCGCGGCAGCGAGCGGTAGGGATGGGCCTCGCGGACCAGGTCGAACCAGTCCTCGACGTCCAGGTCCTCCGCGAGGGCCGCCGAGAGGGTGTGCTGGGCGAGCACGTCCAGGGCGTTGCGGGGCACCGCGAGCGGCTCGATGCGCCCCTCGACGGCCTCGTGCACGGTGACCGCCGCGCGCAGCACGTCGGAGGCATGCAGGGGATGGAGGATCCCCTGCGAGGTCGCGCCGACGTCGTGCCCGGCCCGGCCGATGCGCTGCAGAAGGCTCGAGACGCTGAACGGCGTCTCCACCTGGATCACCAGGTCCACCGACCCCATGTCGATGCCGAGCTCGAGGGAGGACGTCGCCACCACGCAGCGCAGCGCCCCGGACTTCAGCTGGTCCTCGATGCTCGCGCGGATCTCCTTGGACATCGAGCCGTGGTGCGCACGGGCCACGTCCTCGATCTCGTCGGGGGAGACGGCGAGGTCCTCGGGTGCGCGGGCCACGAGATCGGAGTCCGCCTCGGCCCCGAGCACGCGGGCCGCCTCGTCGCCGACGACCTGCCTGCGGTGCAGGGTGTTGAGCTTCGACGTGAGGCGCTCGGCCTGGCGGCGGGAGTTCGTGAACACGATCGTCGAGCGATGGGCGAGGACCTCCGCGAGCACGGCCCGCTCCACGTGCGGCCAGATCGTCCCCGAGACGTCGTCCTCGTCGACCGCGTCCGCGGGCGGGTCGATCGCGGACAGGTCCGGCACGGGCAGGCGCACGCCGATGTCCCAGGTCTTGGCCGACGGCGGACGCACCACCTGCACCTCCCCGCCCCGTCGGCCCGCCCCGCCGAGGAACGCGGCGACCTCGTCGACCGGCTCCACGGTCGCCGAGAGCCCGATCCTCTGCGCGGGATGCTCGAGCATCGCGTCGAGCCGCGCGAGGGAGAGCGCGAGGTGCACGCCGCGCTTGGTGCCCGCGACCGCGTGGACCTCGTCGACGATCACGGTGCGCACGCCGGCGAGGGTCTCGCGCGCGGACGAGGACAGCATGAGGAACAGCGACTCAGGGGTCGTGATGAGGATGTCCGGCGGGCGGGTGAGCAGACGCCGCCTCTCGGCGGGCGGGGTGTCCCCCGTGCGCACGCCCACCCGCAGCTCACGGTGCTCGAGCCCGAGGCGCTGTGCGGCGCGCATCGTCCCCACCAGCGGGGACGTGAGGTTCCGCTCGACGTCGACGCCGAGCGCCTTGAGCGGGGAGAGGTAGAGGACGGAGGTGGTCCCGAGTCGCTCGTCGCGGCCGAAGGCGAGATCGTCGATCGCGGTGAGGAAGGCGGCCAGGGTCTTGCCCGATCCGGTCGGGGCGACCACGAGCGTGTCCTCGCCGCGGCCGATCGCGTCCCAGGCGCCCTGCTGTGCGGGCGTGGGCGCTGCGAACGCCTCGGAGAACCAGGCGCGGGTCGCGGGCGAGAAGCGCTCGGGCACCGCAGAGGCGGCCGACGCCGGGGCGAGGTCCGTCCCGGGATCGGTCCCCGTGCCGGAGCCGCTGCCCCGATCAGCACCTTGTGCGCTCGCCATCGGGCCATTCTCGCAAGGCGGTCCGACGAACGGGGCCGGGCGTCGGAGACGGGTCGGCGCGCGCACGGCTGACCCGTGGCTGCGGCCGCGTCGACAGCGGATCCTGTGTGAACGCGTCCTGCCCGCATGCAGTGCCGACGTGGCAGGATGGAGGACACGGCGGGACCCGTCTGCGGTCCCCGCGACCTCGAATGGAAGGGATGAACCTCATGGCGGAGTACACGCTTCCCGATCTCGACTATGACTACGCGGCGCTGGAGCCCCATATCTCGGGCCGGATCATGGAGCTGCACCATGACAAGCACCATGCGACGTACGTGAAGGGCGCGAACACGGCGCTGGAGAAGCTGGCGGCGGCGCGCGAGGCGAACGATTTCGGTTCGATCAACCAGCTGTCCAAGGACCTGGCGTTCAACCTGGGTGGTCACACGAACCACTCGATCTTCTGGAAGAACCTCTCCCCGGAGGGTGGGGACAAGCCCACCGGTGAGCTGGCGAGCGCGATCGATGAGTACTTCGGGTCGTTCGATGCGTTCCAGGCGCAGTTCACGGCGGCGGCCCTGGGGATCCAGGGGTCGGGCTGGGCGATCCTGGCGTACGAGCCGATCGAGGGGAACCTGGTGATCGAGCAGTTCTACGATCAGCAGAACGGGATCCCGGTCGCGACGGTGCCGCTGTTCCAGCTGGACATGTGGGAGCACGCGTTCTACCTGGATTACCAGAACGTGAAGGCTGATTATGTGAAGGCGATCTGGAACATCGTGAACTGGGCAGATGTCCAGGCGCGGTTCGAGAACGCGCGCAGCACGAAGGGCCTGGTCAACCCCGGCGCCTGAGCGCCACGACCCACCTGACCCGCTGACCCCCGCGCGGGCGCCCGAGCACCGGCGCTGCGTCTGTGGGCGAGCGATCAGCTCGACCGGCGGTCGACTCCTCATGAGGAGTCGGCCGCCGGTCTCTTCATGTCTCGTGGACTCGGCGGGGCCGGGCGGAGGCACCGATGCGCCGGACGCCGCCCCACCCGCTCACGGCACGGCGTTCGCGCCGCGACCCCGCGGGTCCTCCCCAGCGTCGGTTTTCCCCATTCCTGCCGCGTCCTTGGCGGACGGCGCCGCCGCTGGGAACTCTGGGGGAGTCGGCAGAGGGCCGACGGCGGGCCGAGCCCCGCCTCTGAGGAAGGAACCCGCCATGAGCATGAGGGATGTCTACGTCACCGTCCGCGGCAACGCCACGAGCGACGCCCACGTCACGAACAACCAGAGCGAGCCGACCGTGATGGTGCGGATCGCCGTGAACCGCCGCTACTACGACAAGGGGACCGACGACTTCAAGGACGCCGCCACCCCGGACTTCTTCAACATCTACGGCACCAAGGCGCTGGGCAGGAACATGCTGCGCTCGGTGAAGAAGGGCGACCCGGTTATCGCGACCGGCCGCCTCAGCTATTCCGAGTGGACATGGGAGGACGGCTCCGAGGGTCGCAGCATGCAGGTGCGCGCGGATGCGGTGGGCCACGATCTCGTGTTCGGCACCACGCACATGACGCGCGCACAGCGACACGACGATCCGCCGGTCGACGTCACCACCGGAGAGGTCTTCCCCGATGGGCAGCACTCCCTGGTGCGGCCCCTCGGCGGGGTCGTGGGCGACGACGGGGACGATGCGCCCGCCGTCACGCAGCCCGAGGGCTCCTCGGACGGCGCAGGGCCGGAGGAGGACGAGAGCAGGCAGCTCGCCGGTCAGGGAGCGGGTGGCGCCGACGCTCCGTTCTGAACCGGGTCCCCGCAGCGGACCGGGCTCACTCCTCCCCGGTGACGGCCTCGCGGATCGCCGCGACGACATCGGGGAGGAGCTGCGCGCCGAGCGTGACCTCCTTGTGGCCCTCGCGGCGCACCGCGCAGAACATGGTGCCGTCCTCGAGGGCGGCGACCGCCGCGCGCATGCTGCCGGCGCCCGTGGGGAGCGAGTCCTCGGGGGCGCGCTCCTCGCGCTGCGCGGCGCTCAGGTCGAAGCACGCGGCAAGACCCGTGATGCCCTCGGGCCACGCGAGGGCCGAGAGCGAGGAGAGGGGATCGGAATCCGCGGGCACGTCGTCGAGCTCGACGGGGGTGAGGTGCCTGGAGTCCTGGGCCAGGCTCAGCGCCACGTCATCGCCCAGCAGCGCCGCGAGCCCCGGCTGCTCGGCCAGCAGCTGAGCGCTGCGCAGGAGGGCGAACCAATGGACGCGCTCGAGCGTCGGCTCCTCGAGGTGGCGCAGCACCTCCAGGAGCACGCCGGCCAGGGCCGCCTGCGCGGGGTCGAGGTCGTCGTGCGGGGCATCGGCCCCACGGGGAGTCTCACTCATCACAATCCTTCCAGGGGAGACCTGGCAAGATGGGAGGGCCACCGTTGCACGCGGTCGGCCACACACTGTATCCGGAGCGGCGTCTCCTCCACCCGGCGATGAAGCCCCGGTGCGGTGTTCATCCCACGACTCTCCCAGAGGACCCCGTGAGCTTCTCCGCACCGCTCGGCGACCAGCCCCGACCCCGACCACAGCCGGCCGG
Source organism: Brachybacterium halotolerans subsp. kimchii (assembly GCF_020792675.1). NCBI lineage: Bacteria > Bacillati > Actinomycetota > Actinomycetes > Micrococcales > Dermabacteraceae > Brachybacterium > Brachybacterium halotolerans. The sequence continues at coordinate 94,874 of NZ_CP086254.1, forward strand.
TGCCGGTTCGTCGGGGAGGCGTCGCCGCATCTCCCCGCTCTCGATCACGATCGGCGTGCTCGCGCTCATCGTGATCCTCCTGCTGATCGCCTCCGCGGTATGGACCAGATTCCTCTGGTTCGACCAGATCGGCTTCACCGACGTGCTCACCACGCGCTGGCTGACGCAGGGGCTCCTGTTCCTGATCGGCTTCCTGGTGTTCGCGGTGCCGCTGTTCTTCTCCCTGCGCCTGACCTACACGCGCCGGCCGGTCTACCCGCCGGTGACGCGCGAGCAGGAGGCCATGGAGCAGTTCCGCGCGGCCGTGGACCCGCTGCGCCGCGGCATCACGATCGTCGCGCCCATCGTCATCGGCGCCTTCGCCGGTCTCGCCGCGACCCGACGCTGGCAGGACGTGCAGCTGTTCCTGCACCCCCAGTCCTACGGCAGCACCGACGCGGTGTTCGGCCTGGACGTCGGCTTCTACGTGTTCACGCTGCCGGTGATCACGATGATCATCTCGTTCCTGCAGTTCATGGTGCTGGTCTCCGCGGTCGCGGCCGTGGCCGGGCACTTCGTGTACGGCGGGATCAGCTGGACGCAGGAGAGCGGCCTCGAGGTCACCACGACGGCGCGACGCCACCTCGGGATCCTCGCCGCCGTCTACGTGCTGCTGCTGGGCGTGGGCCACTGGTTCCACCGCTACGGCATGCTCACCGGCGAGCACGACCGCTTCGACGGCGCCTCCTACACGGACGTCCACGCGATCCTGCCCGCCCAGACGATCCTCGCGATCGCCGCGGTCATCGTCGCGGCCCTCTTCGTGCTCTGGATCTGGCGGGCCGACTGGCGGATCCCCGCCGTCGGCGCAGGCCTCATGGTGCTCTCCACCCTCGTGGTGGGCACCGCCTACCCGTGGGCCATCCAGCAGTTCAAGGTGACCCCGAATGAGCGCGCCCTCGAGCAGCCCTACATCCAGCGCAACATCGAGGCGACGCGCACCGCGTGGAACGTCGACGACGTCACCGAGACCTCGTACTCCGCGTCCACCACGGCCGAGGCGGGCGCGCTGCGCGAGGACGCCGACACCACCGCGCAGATCCGTCTGCTGGACCCCTCGATCGTCTCCCCGACGTTCGAGCAGCGCGAGGCGAATCGCCAGTACTGGGGCTTCGACCAGGTGCTCAGCGTGGACCGCTACACGATCGACGACCGCCTCCAGGACACCGTGATCGGTGTGCGCGAGCTGCGGCCGGACAAGTTCAACCTCGACAGCCGCGGCTGGGTCAACCGGCACATCGTCTACACGCACGGCTACGGCCTCGCCGCCGCCTACGGCAACCAGCGCAACTCCGACGGCGAGCCCGACTTCCTGCAGTCCGGCGTCCCCGGCAAGGGCGAGCTGGGCGACTTCGAGGAGCGCGTCTACTTCGGCCGCCACTCCCCGGACTACTCGATCGTCGGCGGACCCGAGGGCTCGGAGCCCGAGGAGTTCGACTACCAGACCGGGACCGACGAGAAGAACGAGGGCGCCCAGCACAACAACACCTTCACCGGTGACGGCGGACCGAAGGTCGGCAGCTTCTTCAACCGCCTGCTGTACGCGATCAAGTTCCGCGACCCCAACATCGTCATCTCCAGCTACGTCAACTCCGACTCGCAGATCCTCTACGACCGTCAGCCGCAGGAGCGCGTGAAGGAGGTCGCGCCGTTCCTGCAGCTGGACTCCGAGATGTACCCGGCGGTCGTGGACGGGCAGATGGTGTGGGTGATCGACGGCTACACGACCACCGACGCCTACCCGTACTCGACGAAGCAGAACCTGGACTCCGCCACGGTCGACTCCAAGACCGCCGAGGAGGACGCGAGCGACAACTACCGGGACGCGCACGCCAACTACATGCGCAACTCGGTGAAGGCCACCGTCAACGCCTTCGACGGCAGCGTGAACCTGTACACCTGGGACACCGAGGACCCGATCCTCAAGTCGTGGCAGCAGGTGTTCCCGGACTCGCTGAAGCCCGCCTCGGAGATCTCCGGCGACCTCATGAGCCATCTGCGCTACCCGGCCGACTACTTCAAGGCCCAGCGCGAGATCCTCGCGAAGTACCACGTCACGGAGGCCGACGAGTTCTTCGGCCAGCAGGACTTCTGGCAGGTCTCACCGGACCCGACGGCGAAGGCATCGACCAACGCCGACGGCTCCAAGGGCACGCAGGCCCCGCAGCCGCCGTACTACCTCACGATGCAGATGCCGGGGGAGGAGTCCCCGCGCTTCACGCTGTCCTCGAACTACATCCCGTATCAGGGGCAGAGCGGGCAGAACGTGATGACGGGCCTGCTCGCCGTGGACTCGGAGACGGGGGACAAGGCGGGGAACCCGGCCAAGAGCTTCGGCAAGATGAACCTCCTGGTGCTGCCGACGACGAACCCCGTCAACGGTCCCGGGCAGGTCCAGGCCACCTTCAACGCCGAGCCCAATGTCTCGCAGGCGCTGAACCTGCTGAAGTCGGGAAACTCGGAGGTCATCAACGGCAACCTGCTCACTGTCCCCGTGGGCGGCGGCCTGCTCTACGTCCAGCCCGTCTACATCCAGTCCTCCTCCGCGGGCGGCGGCACCCAGTACCCGCTGCTGCAGATGGTGCTGGTCTCCTTCGGGGACAAGATCGGCTTCGCGCCGACGCTCGACGAGGCGCTCGACAAGGTGTTCGAGGGCGACTCGGGCGCGAACGCGGGCGACGCGAAGGTCCAGAGCGACCAGAGCGATGCGGTCTCGGGGTCCGTGGACACCGAGAGCGGGGAGGCCGACAAGAGCGACGCCTCGGACTCCTCGAAGGATTCTGGCAGCTCCGGCGACGCCGGGTCGGACACGGCCGGCGGCACCGCCCAGCAGCGCCTGGACCAGGCGCTGAAGGACATGGACCAGGCCACGAAGGATGCCGACGCCGCGATGAAGAAGGGCGACTGGAACGCCTACGGCAAGGCGCAGGACGAGCTCTCCGACGCTCTGCAGCGGGCGGTCGACGCCAACAGCGAGCTCGAGGGCTCCGGCTCCGGCGGCGCGGCGAGCGACGGCGGGGGCGCGAGCGATGGCGGCGGGGACTGACCTCGCGACCGTGACCGCGTCGGCCGGACCCGCGCCTGTGGGCCCGGCCGACGTCCTCGCGGATGCTCGCGGCCGCTCCGAGTCCCCTCTGACCAGGGCCATCGGGAGGCGGCGACGTGTCATGGCACACGTTCCCGCCCTCCCGGCTGGACTCCGAATCGGGGGTGTCCTAGAGTTGAACATGTCGCCGCGGGGTGGAGCAGTTCGGTAGCTCGCCGGGCTCATAACCCGGAGGTCGTAGGTTCAAATCCTGCCCCCGCTACGAAGAGAAGGCCCCCGATCCGGAAACGGATCGGGGGCCTTCGGCTTTTCCGGTGCAACGCGGCGCCGGATCACGGGCGCTCGGGTTCAGCGCCCGAGGGTCCGGAGGATCTCCCCGCTCACGACTCGCGGCTCGGTGAGCATGACCAGGTGACCGGAGTCCTGTGCGACCACGAGGCGTCCGCCGGCGGTGCGACCCGCACGCTCGCGGTGCGCCTCGCTCATCTGCGCTCGCACCGAGCGACCCACTCCGGATGCGCTCGCACCGGAGATCACCGTCACCGGGAACCCCTGGTCTCCCGCGGCATCGTCGGCCGCTCCCAGCAGTCGCAGATCCCCGGCCATGTCCGCGCTCTCGGCGAGCTGCGTCCTCACGGCCTGCGGGGTGTACATCTCCGTGCGCGAGTCCGACCGCGCGCGCTCGGGGAGCATCGGGACCGAACGCGCATACATCGGCCCCAGTGCGCCCAGGCGGGCCAAGGGCGGGAACAGCACCGCTTGGAGGGCGTTCAGGCGCGCGAAGCCCGGCGAGAGATAGTAGGAACACAGCTCGTCGGCCGGATCCACGAGCACGAGTGCCCGGACTCGCTCCGGACGCTGCAGCGCGGCGGCGCGCACGATGGGCCCGCCCCAACTGTGGCCGACGAGCACGACACCATGCGCGGCCGTGCTGTGCTCCGCCTCCTCGAGACCGTCCAGGAGCGCATTCAGGTCGCGTGCCAGGTCCTCGAGTCGACGAGAGCCGGGTGCACCAGGGCTGCGGCCCAGTCCGGCACGGTCGTACGAGATGGTGCGCACGGTCCCGGCGAACTCCTGCTGGACGAGCGCCCAGATCGACCGCGTCGAGGCGGCTCCCGCCTCCAGCACGACCGTGGGGCCGCCGCCGGGGACGGGGCCCGTGTCGTCCGCGTGCAGCACCCGATGGGGACCGATCGGGACGTCGAGGCCTCGTGGATCCAGCGGTGCGCACCCCATGAGAGCCTCTCCGACCCGGCGCTGCGCCGAACCTGTCCTCGGCGACCACGCCGGGTGCTCGAGCATATGCGAGAGGACAGGCGCGCGCCCCCGCGTTCTGAGAAGATCAGCCCATGAACGACACCGCCGTCCCCGCCCGCACCCTCCTCTTCATCGGGGACTCGATCACCGACGCCGGACGTCGCGAGGATCCGGAGCACCTCGGGTTCGGATACGTGCGGCTGATCGCCGAGCACTTCTCCGCCCATGAGCCCGATGCGAGGGTGCTGAACACGGGGATCGGCGGGAACCGCGTGCCGGACCTGGTGGCGCGGTTCGGTCCGGACTGCCTGGACCTCGCCCCCGACGTCGTCACCCTCTACGTGGGCGTGAACGACACCTGGCGCCGCTACGACAGCGACGACCCCACCTCCGTGGAGGACTTCGAGGCCGGGTACCGCTATCTGCTCGACCAGCTCTCGGGCGCGCGGCCGGGCGTTCCCGTGCTGCTGATCCTCCCGTTCGTCGCCGACATCGACGAGGAGAAGGCCCGCTACCACGAGGACCTCGCCCCCAAGGTCGCCCGCATCCGGGCGCTCGCCCGCGAGTTCGGCCACCCCGTCGTGGACACCGAGCACCTGCTGGAGCGCGCCTACGCCGCGGGCCACACCCCGGCGACCATCGCCGAGGACGGCGTGCACCCGACGATCGCGGGGCACCGCCTGCTGGCCGACGCCTGGCTCGCGGCCTTCGCGACGGTGGACCCGCGGCGCTGACGCGGCCCGGCCGCCTCAGCGCAGCGGGCGGGCAGTGACGTCGATCGAGAGGAAGCCGCGGCGGAACGTCCGGCGGTCGACGACGAGCAGCTCGTCGGGCCTCCACGGATTGCGCAGCGAGATCTCGCCCGTCGTCCGGTCGCATCCCACGATCGCCATCACGTGGTTCGCCGGCAGCGGCCCGCGCGCCGTGATCACGCGGGGCGAGAGCGGGTGGGTGGAGGCGAGCACGGCGCGTCCCTCGTCGAGCCATCCCCGGAGGCGATCGGGGCGGGGGAGCAACACGTGCGTGCGTGCGGGGATCCCCGTGAGCAGCTGGAGGCCGAACCGCCCGAGCCCCCGACCGAGCAACCGATAGGACCCGGCGACATGGATCGCGGCGGCCTTCTCCACGAGGCCCGGCCACCCCGGTGCGTCACCGGCGCCCCCGGGTGCGGATCCGGACCCAGTCCCGGACCCTGTTCCGGACCCGGACTGGAGCGCGCCCACCCAGCGGCCCCGCGCGTCGACCGGCATCGCCCGATCGACCGCGATGCGCACACGGCCCCCGCGCAGCAGGACCCCGACGCTGCTCGACCCGTCGTGCGCCCTGATCATCCCTGCGATGCGCGCGGGCGCCGCCTCGTGGACCGCGAGCATCGCCGCCGCCACCCAGCAGTCGCCGAACGCGCCCTGGCGCGGGCGGGCGTCGAGGTCCAGCGCGGCGCCGTCGACGCGGAAGCCGACGCCCGCGGGGCCCGAGGACAGCACGCGCGCCCGCCGTGCAGGGACGACGAGCGCGCGCAGCCGGCGGCGCCAGCTCATGGGCGGGAGTGCCTGATCAGTGGGCTTCGACGGGATCGACGTCCTGGCCGATGCGCGCCATGACCTCGCCGAACCAGGGCTGGGAGATGTCGAAGGCCTTGTGGCCGGCGATGCGCTCGAACTCGATCGCGCGCAGCAGATCGCCCCGCTCCTCGTCGTGCCCGATCACGCCGGTGCCGCCCTCGAGGGCGACCTGCACGGCGAGGTCCGTCATAGACTTGATGAGGCGCAGGTCCTCCGCGTTCGCCTTGGCCGAGCGCGAGAAGTAGCCGGACTTCTGCACCATGACCTTCTCCGCGCCCAGGCGCTCCGCGAACTGCTTCGCGAACCACTGGCCGGGGTTGATGGTGTCGAGCTTGACGTGGCCGAAGGGGTCCTTCTCGGGCTCCTCGCCGCGCGCCTGCATCTCGGCGACGATCTCGGGGATGCCCGCACCCTCGGAGAGGAAGATGTTCACGCAGCCGGCCTCGTCCATGACGGCCTTGAGGCGCTCGGCCTCGCCCTCGATGTCGAGCTTCATCTCGGGCAGGAACACGGCGTGCACGTCCCAGCGCTCGGGCGTGTGACCGATGCCGGGCAGCCACTGCTGCTGGGCGTGCCACTGCTGGTAGTACTCGGCGGCCTGCGCCGTGAGGTATCCGCAGGAGCGGCCCATGATCTCGTGGATGATCAGCATGCGCGGGTTCGAGCCGTGCTCCGCGAGGACGTTCTGGGCGAAGACGCTGGTCTGCTCCGCGGCGGTCTTCGCGCCCAGGGACTGGCGGATCGGCACGATGTCGTTGTCGATCGTCTTGGGCAGGCCCACCACCTGCAGGTCGAAGCCGTTCTCGTGGAGATGCTTGGCCAGGTCCGCGGCGGTGGTGTTGGTGTCGTCGCCGCCGATCGTGTGGAGCACGTCCACGCCGTCGGCCTTGAGCTTGTTCGCGGCGACCTCGAGCGCGTCCTCGCCCTCCTGGATGAGGCCGCGCTTCACGAGGTCGGCGGTGTTGGTGAGCTTCACGCGGGAGTTGCCGATGGGGGAGCCGCCGTAGTTGTGCAGGATCCCGGCGTGCTTGCGCACCTCGTCGTCCACGACGATCTTCTCGCCGGAGAGCAGGCCCCAGTAGCCGTGCTTGTAGGCGATGATCTCGACGTCGGGCACGAGCTCGGTGTAGCGCTCGATCAGTCCTCCCACGGCAGAGGAGAGGCAGGGGGCGTAGCCGCCGGCGGTGAGCAGTGCGACGCGCTTGATCGTCATGGGTCAGGTCCTTCGCGGTGTACGTGACGTGCGCGCACGGATACGGACCGCGCAGCGCGTGGACAACACGGCCATCGTATCGGCCGGGTGCGCGGACACGCGCCGGCGGCCCGCGCGTCGGACCCCTCGGCGCGACGCGTCAGTCGCGGGCGGCGAGGGCCTCGAGCGTCTCCTCGTGCAGGTGGCCGTTGGTGGCCACCGCATTGCCGCCGAAGGGGCCGTCCTCGCCGTCGAGCGAGGTGAACCGGCCGCCCGCCTCCGTGACGATCGGGACGAGCGCGGCCATGTCGTGGAGCTTGAGCTCGGGCTCGGTCGCGACGTCGACCGCGCCCTCGGCCAGCAGCATGTACGACCAGAAATCGCCGTAGGCGCGGGTGCGCCAGAAGCGCTGCATGAAGTTGAGCATCTGGGGAAGCCTGTCCAGGTCCGCCCAGCCGTGCAGCGACGAGTAGGACAGCGAGGCGTCCTCGATGGTGCGCACGTCGGAGACCTGCATCTTCGTCGCCGCGTTCAGGCGCGTGCCCGTCCACGCGCCGGTTCCGGAGCCCGCCCACCAGCGGCGCGAGAGCCCGGGCGCGGAGACCAGGCCGACCACCGTCTCGCCGTCCTCGACGAGGCCGATGAGCGTCGCCCACACGGGCACTCCGCGCACGAAGTTCGAGGTGCCGTCGATCGGGTCGATGATCCACTGGCGCGGGGAGTGGCCGGTGGAGCCGAACTCCTCGCCGATCACCTGATCGCGCGAGCGCGAGCGGGCGAGCTGGGCCCGCACGAGCTCCTCCGCCGCGGTGTCCGCGTCGGTGACCTCCGTCAGATCCGGCTTGGTCTCGACCGTGAGGTCCTGCGCCTTGAAGCGGGACATGGTGAGCTGATCGACCGCATCGGCGAGGACATGGGCGAGCCGCAGATCGTCGGCGAATCGAGAGGACATGCGCCCAACCCTACGGCCTGGGCGCGCAGATTCCCGGCACCGCCCATGCCGCGCGCGGGTCCGCCGCGCTCACGCCTCCCAGGGGTCGTTGCGGCGCAGCGCCTCGTCGAGACGGCGGTAGGAGGCCAGGCGCTCCGGGCCGGCCGAGCCCGCGCGCCCCTCCTCGACCGCGGCGTCCAGCGCGCAGTCGGGGGCGTCGGCGGCGTGGGTGCAGCCGCGCGGGCACTCCTCGGCGAGCGGGGCGAGATCGGCGAAGGCCTCGAGCAGCTCCTCGGGGGAGACGTGCCCGAGCCCGAAGGACCGCACGCCCGGGGTGTCGATCACCCATCCGGATTGGTCGGGCAGGCGCAGCGCGAGCGCCGAGGAGGAGGTGTGGCGACCGCGGCCGGTGACGTCGTTGACGTGGCCCGTCGCCCGATCGGCGCCCGGCACCAGGGCGTTCAGCAGGGTCGACTTGCCCACGCCCGAATGGCCGATGAGCACGCTCGTGCGGCCGTGCAGGTGCGCGGCGAGCTCTTCGACGCCCACGACGCGTCCTGCTTCGTCCAGGTGCGTGACCACGTGCTCGACGCCCAGCGGCGCGTACTGGGCGAGGAAGCCGGCGGGGTCGCGCAGGTCGGACTTCGTCAGGCACAGCAGGGCGTCGATCCCGGCGACCCAGGCCGCGACCAGGCAGCGGTCGATCATGCCGCCGCGCGGCTCGGGGTCCGCGAGCGCCGTGACGATCACCATGAGGTCGGCGTTCGCGACCAGCGGGCGCTCCGTCGGGTCGTCGTCGTCGGCGCTGCGCCGGAGGAACGAGGAGCGCTCGTGCACCTTCACGATGCGGGCGAGCGATCCCTCCCTCCCGCTGGTGTCGCCGACCAGTCCCACCACGTCGCCGGGCACGATCGGGGTGCGGCCCAGCTCCCGGGCCCGCATCGCGGTGACCACGTGCTCGTCGGTCGTCCCGGAGCCGACGACGGTGCGCCAGCGCCCGCGATCGACGGCGGTGACGAACGCCGGGACCGCGTCGTCGTGGCTCGGGCGGATCTTCGTGCGCGGCCGCGAGCCGCGGCGATTGGGCCGGATCCGGACGTCGGACTCGTCCAGGTCGCGGATCCGGCGACTCACCGCGCCTCGCCCGCCTCGTCCGTGTGCAGCATGGCCAGCCACATGCCCACGAAGTCCGGGAGGGTCTTCTGGGTGGTGGCGACGTCGACCACGCGCACGTCCGGCACGCGGAGGCCGATGATCGCGCCCGCGGTCGCCATGCGATGGTCCTGGTAGGTCTCGAACTCGCAGCCGGTGAGCGGCCCGGGATGGATCTCGAGGGACCCCTCGTGCTCGACGGTGCGGCAGCCCAGCTTCGAGAGCTCCGTGGCGAGGGCATGGATGCGGTCGGTCTCGTGGCCGCGCAGATGCTTGATGCCGCGCAGATGGCTGGGGGAGTCCGCGAGAGCGGCGAGGGCGGCGATCGTGGGCGTCAGCTCGCCGGTCGCCGAGAGGTCCGCGTCGATCCCGTGGATGACGCCGGTGCCGCGCACGCACACGTCCTCGTCCTCGCGCCAGAACTCCCCGCCCATGCGGGCGAGCAGAGTGCGGAAGGCGTCGCCCGGTTGGTCGGTGCGACGGGGCCAGTCGGCGATCTCGATCTCCCCGCCGGCGACCAGCGCGGCGGCCAGGAACGGGCCCGCGTTGGAGAGGTCGGGCTCGATGCGCACGTCGCCGAAGGCGATCGGCCCGGAGCGGACGGTCCACACGTGGGTGCCGTCGGCTTCCTGGCTGTGGGAGACGTCGATGCCCGCGCGGCGCATCTCCGTCATCGTCATCTCGATGTGGGGGAGCGAGGGCAGGGAGTCCCCGACGTGCCGCACCCGCAGATCCTGCTCGCAGCGCGCGCCGACCAGCAGCAGGTTCGAGATGAACTGGCTCGAGGCCGACGCGTCCACGTCGATGCTCCCGCCGGCCAGGCGCCCGCGTCCGTGGACGACGAACGGCAGGTGCCCGGGCTCGCCCGTCTCGGTGACCTCGACGCCGAGGGACCGCAGCGCCTGGATCGCCGGCCCCATGGGACGCAGCAGCGCCGACTCGTCCCCGGTGAAGGAGACGTCGCCGTGGTGCAGGGCCGCGAGGAGGGGGACGAAGCGCATGACGGTGCCCGCGAGACCCGTGTGGATCTCGACCGGCCCCTCGGCATGCTCCGCGGGCGGTGGGATCGGGGTGACCCTCAGCGCCTCGCCCTCGACGCTCAGGGTCGCCCCCAGGCGCTCGAGGGCGTCGCGCATCAGGCGCGTGTCGCGGGAGACCAGAACCCCCGTGAGCGCGGTCGGGGCGTCGGCGATCGCCGAGAGCATCATCCAGCGGGCCGTGAGCGATTTCGAACCGGGCACGCGCACGAGCGCGTCCACGGGACCGCCCGCGACGGGGGCGGTCCAGGTGACCTCCGACATCGATCAGCCGAGCTGGTCCGCGAGCTTCTCGGTGGACTTCCTGGCCTGCTTGGCGACCTCGTCGGCCTTCTTCGAGGCCTTCTTGCTCAGCTCGTCGGCCTTCTTGCTCGCCTTCTTCGAGAGCGAGCCCGAGGAGCTGCCCGCCTTCTTGGACAGCCGATCGGCCTTCTTCTCGAGATCGCGCTGGGTGGCGGCGGCCTTCTTCTGGCTGCGCTCGACGAACTGGCCCCACTGGTAGCCCAGCGACGGGCGGCCCTCGCGGTCCAGCACCGCGATCATCACGCCGCCCAGCAGGCCGATGTCGGCGAGGATCGACTTGATCTCGTCCATGCGCTCCTCGCCGCGCAGCTGCCAGACCTTCTTGCGCCCGGCCAGGCCCACGCTCGTGGTCACGAGCAGCACGCCGGCGGCGGTGCGGGGCGCCCGGCCCGTCGCGTAGGCGAGGCCCGCGACGGCGGCGACGGCGCCGGTGGCGCGCAGCACGGTGCGGGAGTCGACGAAGGAGGGGGCCGACGAGCTCTCGAGGGCCTTGTCGACCTGGGCGAAGGCGGAGGGCGCGACCTCGATCTCGCGCTCGGGGGAGATCGCGGTGCGCACGCCCTCGAAGATGAAGGGGGCGGCGAGAGCAGGGCGGGCGATGCGGCGGATGAGCGACATGGTGTCCTCACGTCTCGGGTTCGATGGACTCTGCCGGGCGCGGCCCGGCGTTGTGACCAGCCTATCGCGCACCCCGCCCCGTGCGTCCTGCCGCCGGGGAACAGCCGAGCCCCCGTGCGCGTTGCAAGGACCGGACCCTGCGGGGCGTGCCCGAGCGGACGGCCCGACCGCACCGTTCGCACCAGCGCGCTCCGCGCCGCCGGGAGAGGAGAGAGCCGATGACCACGTGCCTGCAGACGCGGCCGCCGTCGGCCACAGTGCCGACCCCGGTGCCGACTGCGTCGGCCTCGCCGCCGGCCGTCCCGTCGGCCCCGCCCCGCCTGCGCGGGACCTCGCGCACGACCGTCCTCGCACCGACCGGTGCCGTACCGTGGAGCCTGATGACCACCACTGATCACGACGGCGACCGAGCCCCCGGCGCCGCCCCCGAGGACACGGCTCCCGAGGACTTCGACTTCGAGGCCGAGGCGCTCGCGCACCTCGACTCGCTCTACGGCGGCGCCCTGCGCATGACCCGCAACCCCCAGGACGCCGAGGACCTGGTCCAGGAGACCTACCTCAAGGCGCTGCGGGCGCGCGACCGCTTCACGCCGGGCACGAACCTGCGCGCCTGGCTGTACCGCATCATGACCAACTCGTACATCTCGTCGTACCGGCAGAAGCAGCGTCGGCCGCGCGAGTCGTGGACCGACGAGGTCGAGGACTGGCAGCTCGCGGAGGTCGAGTCCCATTCGAGCCGCGGTCTGCGCTCGGCCGAGGCCGAGGCGCTGGACCGCCTGCCCGACACCGCGGTGAAGACGGCCCTGCAGGACCTGCGCGAGGACTACCGCATGGCGGTCTACCTCGCCGACGTCGAGGGCTTCGCATACAAGGAGATCGCCGAGATCATGGACACGCCGATCGGCACCGTCATGTCCCGGCTGCACCGCGGACGCCGCCAGCTGCGCGAAGCGCTGAGCGACTACGCGCGCAGCAGCGGGTTCCTGCGGGACGGAGCAGATGACGGGGAGGAGGGACGATGACCGAGGAGCATGACGAGACCCGCCGTGACCTGCGGTTCGGGCTCGAGGAGGCGCTGGACGGCGAGCTCCCTCGCGACGTGGTCGAGCGCATGACGCGCCACGCCGAGGACTGCCCGGAGTGCGCCGACGAGCTCGAGCGCCTGCGCGCCATGAAGGACCTGGTGCGGCGCTGCTGCGCGAAGGACACCGCCCCGCAGACCCTGCGCGAGCGCATCAGCGTGCAGTACCGCAGCGTGGAGTACCAGCGCCTCGAGGTCGAGCACGGGCCCGACGGCGCGACCTTCCGCTCCACCACGGTGCGCCGCGACACCCTGGGCTGACCCGGGCCCCGGGCTTACCGGGCCGAGCGGGGCTGATCCCCACCGCTCTCGGCTGATCCGGCCCCTGACGCGACGAGGCCCCCTCCGGATGGAGGGGGCCTCGTCGATGCTCGGGGTGCTGCGCGTCGGGGCCGACGGATCGGCTCACCCTCACGCTGCGCGAGCGCGCCTCAGGTGTTGGGACGCTTGCCGTGATTGGCGCCGTTCTTGCGACGGGACCGGCGCTTGCGACCGCGCTTGCTCATCACGCTCTCCTTCCTTCGCCCGGACAGACAACCTCAGCATTCTGTCACAGGGGATCGGCTGGTTCAGTCGGAGGTGCCCAGGAAGCGACCGAAGCCACCATGCAGGACCAGCCAGGCCATGAGGCCGTAGCCGGTCTGCCCGGGGTGGTCGGCGCCGCTGCGGGCGAGGTCCGAGGACCACTGCTCGTGACCCTCGAGGGACCGCACGGTGTCCACGTAGGGCACGCGGCGCCGCGCGCACACGTCGTCGAAGGCCCCGGAGAGCTCGACGAGGTCGGCGGTGCGCGCACGATCGGCGCTGGGCGGCGGGCCGACGACGAACGCCGGGATCCGCAGCCGCTCGAGGCCGTCGAGGACCTTGGCGAGGTTCAGGCGCGAACGGGCCAGCGAGATGCCGGCGTCGACGTCCCCGCCGCCCAGGCCCAGCACCACGCGGTGCTCCACGGTGCCCTGGGCGAGGCCCTCGGCGTCGGTGCGCAGACGCACCTCCTCGTCCCAGCGCTCCGAGAGATCTGCCGAGGTCTCCGACGGCACCGCGCTCGTGTACAGCTCGACCCGCGGCCTCGGCCCCTGCTCCTTGGCGACGGCCCGGCCGAGCCAGCCGAGCGCGCGTGCGTCGCCCACGCCGGCGAGGAGCTCCTCGCCGAGGGCCACCACGCGGATCGGCCTGTCGCTCGCGGGGGCGGGGCTGGCCGGGACGGTCCGCTGGACCGGGACCGAGCGGGGGGCGGGCTGTTCCACGTCGTCTCCTCGTCAGTTCTGCAGTGCCTGCGCGACCAGGGTCTCCTGCTCGGCCTTGTGGGTCTTGGCGGACCCGGTGGCCGGCGAGGCGGAGGCCGGTCGCGCCACGACCTGCAGGGTACGCCCCACGGCGGCAGGGAAGTTCAGGGCCATGAAGCCCCAGGCCCCCTGGTTCAGCGGCTCCTCCTGCACCCAGACGAGGTCGGCATCGGGGTAGGCGGAGAGCGTCTCGCGCAGCTCCTCCTCCGGCAGCGGGTAGTACTGCTCGAGGCGCACGATCGCGACGTCGTCGATGCCCTGCTTCTCCCGTGCGGCGACGAGCTCCCAGTAGAACTTCCCGCTGGTCAGCAGGACCTTCTTGGCCTTCGAGGGCTCCACGGTGCGATCCGGGAGCACGGGCTCGAAGGTGCCCGAGGTGAAGTCCTCGACGGAGCTCACGGCGGCCTTGTTGCGCAGCATCGACTTCGGGGTGAAGACGATGAGCGGCTTGCGCGGCTCGGTGCGGGCCTGGCGGCGCAGCAGGTGGAAGTAGCTCGCCGGCGTCGAGGGCATCGCCACACGCATGTTCTCCTCGGCGCACAGCACGAGGAAGCGCTCGATGCGGGCGGAGGAGTGGTCCGGGCCCTGGCCGTCGTAGCCGTGGGGGAGGAGCATCACGACGGAGGACTGCTGTCCCCACTTCTGCTCGGAGGAGGAGACGAACTCGTCGATGATGGTCTGCGCCCCGTCGACGAAGTCGCCGAACTGGGCCTCCCACAGCACCAGGGCGTTCGGGCTCTCCACGGAGTAGCCGTACTCGAAGCCGAGCGCCGCGAACTCGGAGAGCGAGGAGTCGTAGACGTTGAACCGCGCCTGGTCCTCGCTCAGGTGCAGCAGCGGGGTGAACGTGTCCTGGTTCAGGGAGTCGATGAGCACGCTGTGGCGCTGCACGAAGGTGCCGCGGCGCGAGTCCTGGCCGGCCAGGCGCACGCGCGTGCCCTCCATGAGCAGGGAGCCGAAGGCCAGCAGCTCGCCGTAGGCCCAGTCGATGCTGCCGCTGCGGGACATCTCCCGGCGCTTCTCGAGCAGGCCCGTGAGCTTCGGGTAGACGGTGAAGCCCTCGGGCGCGGCCATGTGGGCGTCGCCGATGCGCTCGAGCACCGAGGCGGAGACGGCGGTCGCCGAGGGCACCACGATCTCGCCGGTGTGCTGCGAGCTGGGCAGGTCCAGGCCGTGCACCGAGTTCTTCGGATCGGCCTCGCTGCTGGCGTTGCGGGCATCGGCGAAGGCCTGGTCCAGGTGCTGCTGGAAGTTCTTCACCAGGGCGCCGGTCTCGTCCTCGGTGAGGTCGCCGCGCTCGATGAGGGAGTCCGTGTAGAGCTTGCGGACGGACGGGCGGTCCTTGATGAGGTTGTACATGAGCGGCTGCGTCATGGCCGGATCGTCGCCCTCGTTGTGGCCGCGGCGGCGGTAGCAGATCATGTCGATGACCACGTCGCGGTGGAACTTCTCGCGGTAGGCGAAGGCGATCTCGGCGACCCGCACGCAGGCCTCGGGATCGTCGCCGTTGACGTGGAAGACCGGCAGCTGCGTGGTCTTCGCGGCGTCGCTCGAGTAGAACGACGAGCGCGAGGAGTCCGGCAGCGTGGTGAAGCCGATCTGGTTGTTGATGATCACGTGGACGGTGCCGCCGGTGCGGTAGCCGCGCAGCTCCGAGAGGTTCAGGGTCTCGGTGACCACGCCCTGGCCGGCGAAGGCGGCGTCGCCGTGGATGAGGATCGGCAGCACGGGGAAGTCGGTGACCCGCTCGAGCTGGTCCTGCTTGGCGCGCACGATGCCCTCGAGCACGGGGTTCGCGGCCTCGAGGTGCGAGGGGTTCGCCGCGAGGTACACCTTGGTGGTGGTGCCGTCCTCGGCGGTGAAGGTGCCCTCGGTGCCCAGGTGGTACTTGACGTCGCCCGAGCCCAGGCCGCCCGAGGAGCCGTCGAACTCCTGGAAGATCTGGCCGAAGCTCTTGCCGGCGAGGTTCGAGAGCACGTTGAGGCGGCCGCGGTGGGCCATGCCGATGCAGACCTCCGCGATGTCGCCGTGGGCGGCGTCGGAGAGGATCGAGTCCAGCAGCGGGATCACGGACTCGCCGCCCTCGAGGCTGAAGCGCTTCTGGCCCACGAACTTGGTCTGCAGGAACGTCTCGAACGCCTCGGCGGCGTTGAGGCGGTCCATGATGTGGGTGACCTGGTCCTTGTCGTACTGCTTCTTGGGCGACTCGAACTGCTCCTGGATCCAGAGGCGCTCCTCCGGATCGGCGATGTGCATGTACTCCACGCCCACGGTGCGGCAGTACGCGTCGCGCAGGATCCCGAGGATGTCGCGGAGGGTGGCCTCCTTGCGGCCGCCCAGCCCGCGGGTCGGGAAGGTGCGATCGAGGTCCCACAGGGTCAGACCGTAGGTCTGCACGTCCAGGTCGGGGTGGGTGCGCACGCGGT
This sequence comes from Brachybacterium halotolerans subsp. kimchii, assembly GCF_020792675.1. Classification (NCBI taxonomy): domain Bacteria; kingdom Bacillati; phylum Actinomycetota; class Actinomycetes; order Micrococcales; family Dermabacteraceae; genus Brachybacterium; species Brachybacterium halotolerans. The sequence goes on from NZ_CP086254.1 coordinate 110,804, forward strand.
ACTGCAGCGGGTCGGTGTCGGCCATCAGGTGGCCGCGCACGCGGAAGGCATGGATGAGGTCCATGACGTGCGCGAGCTTCTCGGCCTCGGTGTCGTGCAGCGGGTTGTCGGCGACCCAGCGCACGGGCTCGTAGGGGATCCGCAGGGAGGCGAAGACGCGGTCGTAGAAGCCGTCCTTGCCCAGGAGCTTGTCGGCCATCTTCTTGAGGAACTCGCCGGAGGCGGCGCCCTGGATGATCCGGTGGTCGTAGGTCGAGGTCAGCGTCATGACCTTCGAGACCGCGAGCTCGGCGAGGGTGGCCTGGCTCGCGCCCTGGAACTCCGCGGGGTAGTCCATCGCGCCGACGCCGACGATCGTGCCCTGACCGGACATCAGGCGCGGGATCGAGTGGACGGTGCCGATGCCGCCGGGGTTCGTCAGGGTCACGGTGGTGCCGGTGAAGTCGTCCATCGTGAGCTTGCCGGCGCGGGCGCGCTTGACGACCTCCTCGTAGCTCGCCCAGAAGCTGAAGAAGTCCAGCTGCTGCGCGGCCTTGATCGACGGGACCACGAGGGAGCGCGAGCCGTCGGGCCGGGGCATGTCGATCGCGAGGCCGAAGTTCACGTCCTCGCGCTGGAGCAGGAGCGGCTTGCCCTTCTCGTCGACGTCGAAGCCGTTGTTCATGTCGGGCATCTCGGTGATGGCCTCGACCATGGCCCAGCCGATGAGGTGGGTGAAGGAGACCTTGCCGCGGCGGTTCCGCTTGAGGTGGTTGTTGATCACGATGCGGTTGTCGAACAGCAGCTTGACCGGGACGTCGCGCACGGACGTCGCCGTGGGCACCGTGAGCGACTCGTCCATGTTCCGCACCACGGCGGCGGCCGGGCCGCGCAGCTTGGTCGGGACGGGCTCGGTGAACTCGCGCTCGGGGATGGTCGAGCTCGGGGTGGTGGACCGCATCGGCCGGTCGGAGGTGTCGGAGACCTTCGCGGCGGGAGCGTCGTTCACGGCAGGGGAGTCCTTCGCAGAAGAGGGTGCGGTCGGGGAGGCGTCGGCGGATGCGGACCGGGCGGCGCCGACGGGCGCGGACGACGGGGTCGGCTCGGGCGCCGGGGCCGACGCGGGCTTCGTGGCCGGCGCCGCGGGGGCGGGCTCCTCGGCGGGAGCAGCGGCGGTTGCAGCCGTCGCGGGATCGGGCGCGGGCTTCGTCGCCTGCGCTGCCGCGGGGGGCTGCTCGGAGGGAGCGGGCTGCTCGGACGGAGCAGGCTGCTCCGAGGGAGCGGGTGCGTCCTCGGCGGAGGACGACGAGGAACCGGACGCGGATGCCGGGGCGCTCGGGGTCTGCTGCGCGCGTGAGCGGAAGAACTCTGCCCAGCTCGGATCGACGCTCGAGGGGTCGGCCTTCCACTGCTCGTGGAGCTCGTCCACCAGCCACTGGTTGGGCCCGAACTCGGGCTCCTCGTCAACGGAATCGGAGAGGGGTGTCTTCTGTGACACTCTGCGATCGCCAACCTTCATGAAAATCGAATGGAGCGGACTGGTCCACCCTAACCGAGGGGAGGGGCCCCCGCGCCCATGAAGTGGGCATCCGCGCACCCATGACGGAGGGGTAGATCACCTCCGGCGCGAGCGGCCGGAGCCGACGGCACCCGGAGGGCCCGGCGACCGCGTCCGCGGAGGCGGGGATCAGCGGTCGGGGAGCGTCAGGCGGATCGCCGAGGAGCGGTCCGGGTCCGTGTGCGGGCGCGGATCGTCGATCACCTGGATCCGCCCGCCGTGCAGCTCGACCGCCCAGCGGGCGATCGCGAGGCCCAGGCCGGTGCCGCCGGATCCGTCGTCGGTGCCCCCGCCGTGCTGGAAGCGCTCGAAGACGCGCTCGCGGTCGGCGCGGGCGATGCCCGGGCCCTCGTCGCGCACCTCGATGAGCACGCCGTCGTCGGCGGCCGTGCGCTCGGCGCGCACGCGCACCCTGCCGTCGGGCGGGGAGTGGCGGGACGCGTTGTCCAGGAGGTTCGCGATGACCTGGCGGATGCGGGCGGCGTCGGCCGCGGCGGTGAGGTCGGCGGGGTCGACCTCGACGACCCAGCGCAGCTCGCGACCGCGGGCCCGGGCGCCCAGGTCCGCGGCGTCGACCGCCTCGTGGAGGAACGGGGTGAGGGCGACCTGCTCGACGTCGATGTCGATCACGCCGGCGTCGATCCGCGAGAGGTCCAGGAGGTCGTCGACGAGGTCGGAGAGGCGCTCGGTCTCCCCGAGCGCGACCTCGAGCGCGGCCGGATCGGGGTCGGTGACGCCGTCCACGATGTTCTCGAGCTGGGCGCGCAGCCCCGCCACGGGAGTGCGGAGCTCGTGCGAGACGTTCGCCACGAGGTCGCGCCGGACCTTGTCGGTGACCTGCAGCTCGGTGGCCATGCGGGTGAAGGCCTCGGCGAGCTGGCCCACCTCGTCGCGGCTCGAGGCCTCGATGCGCTGGGAGTAGTCCCCACGGGCCATGGCGCGCGCGGCGCGGGTCATCTGGCGCAGCGGGGAGGTCATGCCGCGCGCGAGGACCTGGGTGACCGCGAGCGCCGCGAGCACCACGAGCGGCAGGGTGAGCAGGGGATGCAGGTTCGCGGCGAGGCTCAGCCAGGTGAGCACCACCGCCACGGTGACGCTCACGGCGACCAGCACGCCGAGCTTGACCTTGAACGAGCGCAGCTGGTCCAGCGGCCGCACCTCGAGGTTCTCGAGCGACTCCTGGACCGCCGCGCGGCTCGGGCGCCTCAGGAGGACCGCCCCGACTCGTGGACCCCGTGCCCGTCGGACCCGAGCCCGTCGGGCTCCGGCTCGTCCTCGTCATCGGGCAGCTCGAGCGCGTAGCCGACGCCGTGGACGGTGCGCACGAGGTCCGCGCCGAGCTTGCGGCGCAGCGCCTTGACATGGGAGTCGACCGTGCGGGTGCCCGTCGCATCCACCCAGTCCCAGACGTCCGCGAGCAGCTGCTCGCGCGTGAGCACGGTGCCGGGCGCGTTCGCCAGGCACAGCAGCAGGTCGAACTCGGTGGGGGTGAGGTGTGCGGGCGCGCCGGCGCGGGTGACGCGGTGCGCGGCCCGGTCGATGACCAGGTCGCCCAGCTGCAGCACGGCGGGCGCGTCGCCGACGCCCCCGGTCCCGACCTCGGGGGCCGCCGTGGCCCGGCGCACCCGTCGCAGCAGCGCCTTCAGGCGCGCGACGAGCTCGCGCATCGAGAACGGCTTGGTCATGTAGTCGTCGGCCCCGACGCCGAGGCCCACGAGCATGTCGGTCTCGTCGTCGCGCGCGGTGAGCATGAGCACCGGGACCGGGTCCTCCGCCTGGATCCGACGGCACACCTCGAGGCCGTCGAAGCCCGGGAGCATCACGTCCAGGACCACGACGTCGGGCGTGGCCTCGCGCACGGCGGCGACGCCCGAGGGGCCGTCGAGCGCGGTCGAGACCTCCCAGCCCTCGGCGGTCAGGCGGTCGGCGATCGCGCGGGTGATGGTGGGCTCGTCCTCGACGACGACCACGCGGGTCGGGCGGCTCGCGCTCTCGGTCTCGGCAGGCTTCGACATGGCGTCACTGTAACCGCGCGGCCCTGCACACGACCCCGTCGGACCCTGGACGCTCCCTGCGCCCGCGCGCACGCGCTCCTATACACTCGGTGCCACTATGAGCGATTCGCCCGTGCCGAGTACCGGTGCGCGCACCCGGACGGACACTGTGCCGCGGATGCGCGCCCTCCCCGCCCGTGGGGAGATCACCCGATGACCTGGATCCTGCTCGCAGCAGGGATCGTCCTCACGCTGGGCACGGCGGTGTTCGTCGCCTCCGAGTTCTCGCTCGTGGCCCTCGACCGCCACACGGTCGAGAAGGCCCGCGACGGCGGGGACAAGCGCGCCGGCGGCGTGCTCCACGCCCTCACGCACCTCTCCACGAACCTCTCCGGCGCCCAGCTGGGCATCACCATCACCACCCTGCTGTTCGGCTTCGCCGTCCAGGACCCGCTGGCCGGGCTGCTCACCCCCCTCGCCCGGGCCGCGGGCCTCGGCGAGGACGTCGCGGTCCCCGTCTCGGTGGTCGTCGCGATGGTCATCGCCTACGCCTTCTCGATGATCTTCGGGGAGCTCGTGCCCAAGAACCTCGCGATCGCCACGCCGATGGGCACCGCGCGCATCGTCGCCCCGATCCAGCACGGCTTCACGATGGTCTTCAAGCCGCTGATCGCCGTGTTCAACGCGACCGCGAACGCCGTGCTGCGCCTGGTGAACATCGAGCCCCAGGAGGAGCTCTCGGCCGCCCGCTCTCCCGCGGAGCTCGAGTCCCTCGTGCGCCACTCGGCGCGCGCCGGCACCCTCGACGAGGGCACCGCGGTGCTGCTCTCCCGCACCCTCCAGCTCGGCGACCGCGAGGCGGGCGACGTGCTCACCCACCGCGGCGCCATGGTGAGCGTCGCGGCGGACACCAGCGCCCAGGAGGTGCTCGAGCTCTCCCGCACCACGGGCCACTCGCGCTTCCCCGTCACCGATGGCGGCGAGGACGACATCGTGGGCGTCGTCCAGGTGCGCCAGGCCGTCGCGGTCCCGCGACCCGAGCGCTCGCGCACCCCCGCGAGCGAGCTCATGGCCGAGATCCCGCGGGTGCCGGAGACGGTGCCGCTGGACGACCTGCTGATCGACCTGAGGGACGTCGGCGCGCAGCTGGCCGTCGTCGTCGACGAGTACGGAGGCACCTCCGGCATCGTCACCCTCGAGGACGTCATCGAGGAGATCGTCGGCGAGGTGAGCGACGAGCACGACGACGACGAGCCCGAGCGGTTCCTGCCCGACGGCGAGGACGGCTGGAGCGTCAGCGGCCTCATGCGGCCCGACGAGATCCGCCGCGAGCTCGGCGTGCGCGTGCCCGAGTCCGCCGACTACGACACCCTGGGCGGCCTCGTCATGGACAACCTCCACCGGGTCCCCGCGGCGGGTGACGTCGTGGACGTCGCCGGCCTGCGCCTCGAGGTTCTCGAGATGGACGGACGGCGCGTGGACCAGGTGCGGCTGCGCGCCACCGACCCCGCGGCGCTCGTGCGCCGCGAGGAGGAGAACGAGGACGAGAGCGCCGACGAGCGGAAGGCGGACCACCGATGAGCGACACCGCCGCCCTGGTCCTGGGCCTGGCCATGCTGCTCGGCAACGCCTTCTTCGTGGGTGCCGAGTTCGCCGTGATGAGCGCGCGCCGTAGCCAGCTCGAGCCCCTCGTCGAGGCCGGTCGCCCGGGCGCGAAGACCGCGCTCTGGGCCGTCGAGCACGTCTCCGTGATGCTCGCCGCCGCCCAGTTCGGCGTGACCGTCTGCTCGGTCACCCTGGGCGCCGTCGCCGAGCCCGCGATCGCGCACTTCCTCGAGCCGCTGCTCGAGCACCTCTCGGTGCCCGCCGTGCTCACCCACCCGATCGCCTTCGTGGTGGCCCTGCTGATCGCCTCGTACCTGCACGTGGTCTTCGGCGAGATGGTCCCCAAGAACATCTCGATCGCGGTGCCCGTGGGCGCGGTGCTGGTGCTCGCCACCCCGCTCGCGCTCGTGGCGCGCGTGTTCACGCCGGTGATCTGGGTGCTCAACCACACCGCGAACATGATCCTGCGCCTCCTGGGCGTCCAGCCCAAGGACGAGGTCGAGTCGCGCTTCACCGCCGAGGAGATCTCCGCGATCGTGGACGAGTCCCGCCGCGAGGGCCTCCTCGAGGACGAGCAGGGACTCCTGCAGGGCGCCATCCAGTTCTCCGACCGCACCGCCGGGGACGTCATGGTCCCCATGGCCGACGTCGTCACCGTCACCTACGACGTCACGCCGGGCCAGATCGAGCAGATCGTCGCGACCACGGGATTCAGCCGCATCGGGGTGCGCAACGACGCGGGCGATCTGGTGGGCTACGTCCACCTCAAGGACGTGCTGCTGCCGGCGGACGCCCCCGAGGAGGACTACGACCGGCCGATCCACCCCGGGATCGTGCGCGCCGTGGTCTCCGTGGCCGACGACGACGAGATCGAGGAGGCCCTGCGCGCCATGCAGTACAACGGCGCGCACCTGGCCCGCGTCGACGCCCCGACCTCGCGCAGCGTGGGCGCCGTGTTCCTCGAGGACGTCCTGGAGGAGCTTGTGGGAGAGGTCAAGGACGTCATGCAGCGCAGCCGGGCCTGACGTCCGGCCTGACCGCCCGACCTGACGCCCGGTCCGGCGCCCGTGCGCCGAGGTGACCGACACGACACGCGGCCTGCGAGGCGGGTCAAGGGTCTTTACCCGCCCGTGGGGCGGGGCAAAGGTTCGGTAATGAGGTCGCTTCCCGTGACGTCGGACCTCTCTGACCTGGGTACCTTGGAGCGCGTTGTTCGGCGACGCGTCCTTCCCCGTCCGGCGTCGCACCCCGGGCACTCACCAGGACTCTGCGTCTCCGACCCCCCTCCAGGAGCTCCATCGTGGCGAATCATCGCGCCCTCGGCCGGGCACACGTCCGGACGCTGCGCACAGGCAGCGCCTCCCATCGTGACTCGGCAGTGCAGGCCGGTGTGCTGAAGGTCGGCGTGCTCGGCGCGCTCGCGACCGCCACCATCGCCTTCCCCCTCGCGTCCGCGAGCGCGGGCGGCCAGTCCGCTCCGCTGCCCACCATCAACGGCGGCCAGTCCGCCGCGCAGGCGAAGGCCGCGAGCACCCAGCTCGCCCCGGTCTCCATCGCCACGGCCACCGCGGGCTCCGACGCGAAGGGCGCCGACGGCGCGTCGAGCGCGTCGTCCTCCCAGGAGACCACCGGTGACCTCTCCGTGGAGACCTCGCCCAATGCGGAGGCCATCGAGGCCCTCGGCGGCGAGTCCGACGAGGGCTTCATCCACCCGGTCAACGCCCGGATCACCTCCCCGTACGGCGAGCGCGTCCACCCGGTGCTGCACACGCGGATCATGCACGACGGCGTCGACTTCGGCGCGGCCTGCGGCACCGACGTGCGCGCCGCCGCCGCCGGAACCGTGGTCGCCGTCGAGCACAACTCGGCCTCCGGCAACCGCGTGAAGATCGACCACGGCGACGGCGTCATCACCGGCTACTACCACCTCTCCTCGTTCAAGACGAGCGTGGGCGCGAAGGTCGAGCAGGGCGACGTCATCGGGGAGGTCGGCTCGACCGGCCGCTCCACCGGCTGCCACCTGCACTTCGCGAAGATGGACGAGTCCGGCACCTACTCGAACCCGATGTCGCTGTTCAAGTGACCTCGATGCGCGCGGCAGCCCCCGCGACCTCCGACGGGAGGGTCCTGTGAGCACCGTCCCCGTCGTCCTGGGCGTCGAGTCCTCGTGCGACGAGACCGGCTTCGGGATCGTCAGCGACGGGGTCCTGCTCGGCCAGGGCCTCGCCTCGAGCGCCTCCCAGCACGCCGAGTTCGGGGGAGTGGTCCCCGAGATCGCGGCCCGCGCCCATCTCGAGGCGGCCGTCCCCACCCTGCGCATCGCCCTGCACGACGCGGGCGTCGAGCTGCGCGACATCACGCACGTCGCCGCGACCTCCGGTCCCGGTCTTGCGACCGCGGTGCACGTGGGACTGGCCGCCGCGAAGTCCGTCGCCTGGTCCCTCGGGGTCCCGCTGTACGGGGTGCACCACCTCGCCGGACATGCCGCGGCCGACACCCTCGAGCACGGCCCGCTGCCCGCGCAGTCGATCATCCTCATCGTCTCCGGCGGGCACACCTCGATCCTCCACGTGAAGGACCTGGTCGCCGACCCCATCGAGCACCTCGGCGACACCCTCGACGACGCCGCCGGCGAGGCCTTCGACAAGGTCTCGCGCCTGCTCGGCCTCGGCTACCCGGGCGGCCCCGCGATCTCGAAGGCGGCCGTCGGCGGGGACCCGGAGGCCTTCTCCTTCCCCCGCGCCATGCTGCGCCCGGGCGATCAGCCGTACGACTTCTCCTTCTCCGGGCTGAAGACGGCCGTGGCGCGCACCGTCGAGTCCCTCGAGCGAGTGGGCGAGCCGGTGCCTGTCGCGGACATCGCCGCCTCCTTCGAGCAGGCCGTCGTGGACGTCCTGGTCACCAAGGCGCTGCGCGCCGTCGAGGAGAAGGGACTCGACACCCTGGTCATCGTCGGGGGAGTCGCCGCCAACCAGCGGCTGCGCGCCGTCGCCCAGGAGCGCTGCGACGCCGCGGGCGTCGAGCTGCGCATCCCGCCGATCCGACTGTGCACCGACAACGGCGCGATGATCGCAGCGGTCGGCGACCTGCTGGTGCGCGGCGGCGCCTCGCCCAGCGGCCTGCAGATCGCCGCCGATCCCTCGGCCGTGCTCCACGGCGCGCAGCTGCCGCTGCCCGCGGGCTTCGCCATCTGAGCGGCCGGCGCCCTCCGGCGCCGCTGAGACCTGTGCCTCACTCGCGCCGCGCGCCCCGGCTCGGGGCGCGGACGACGGGGTCCTCGCGCTAGACTGTCACGGTCCGCCCGCGTAGCTCAGTGGATAGAGCGTCTGCCTCCGGAGCAGAAGGTCGTAGGTTCGAATCCTGTCGCGGGCACCGACGGAATCCCCGGTCGGAGACCTCTCGAGGTCACCTACCGGGGATTCCTGCATGCGAGGGAGTCGCGGCCCCGGGCTCACGCCTCGCCGGCGCGCAGCTCCAGCAGGCGTTCGAGGAGCTCGGCGACCGCGTCGGTGCCCTCGATGCGGAAGGCGGCGGCCGTGTCGCCGTCGCCCACCTTCACGCCCAGATCGCCGTCCTCGAGGATCGCGAAGACGTTCTCGTCGGTCACGTCGTCCCCGAGGTAGAGGATCGCGTCGGCCGCGGCGGCCCGGCCGAGCGCGCGCACGGCGGTGCCCTTGTGGGAGTCGACCACGGAGAACTCGACGACCTCCTTGCCCGGCGTGACGGTGACGTCGGGCAGCCCGCGCGCGAACTCGAGCGCGGCCTCGGTGGCGTTGCCCGCACCGCGGCCCTTCGCATTGCGTGTGTGCAGCACGGCGGAGGCGGGCTTGACCTCGACCTCCGCCCCGGGGTGCTGGTCGGCGATGTGCTGGAGGCGGCGCGCGATGGAGTCGCGCAGGTTCTGCCGGGTCTCGTCCATGGTCATCGTTCCCGCGTCCATGACGTCGGCGTGGAGGTCCGAGGGCAGGGCCCCGACCTCGGCGCCGTGCGAGCCGACGAGCGCGACGGAGCTGGGCATGCCCGCGTGGTGCTGGAGGTCCTCGAGCGCCCGCCCGGAGACGAGCGCGACGTTCACCCCGGACAGCTCGGTGAGCCCGCGGAGCGCGCCGATCGAGCGCGGGTTCGCCTGCACCGCGTCGCGGTCGGCGACGATCGGTGCGAGCACGCCGTCGAAGTCCGAGGCGACGAGGATGCGCGGGGTGTCGGCGAACGCCTCGAGCGCCGCGTCGAGCTGCGCGGCATCCGGGGACTCGGTCCCGGACAGCCGAATGATCGGGGCCGACGGGGGAGCGGGCTCGCCGACGGCCTCGAGCTCGTCGAGGAAGTGCTTCGCCCAGGACTGCACGTCGTGGTCGAGCACCTGCCGGCGCAGCGAGGTCATCATCTCCTCCTGCTCCTCCTCCGGCATGCTGAGCGCACGCAGCGCCGCGGACTTCAGCTCGTCGATGTCGTGCGGGTTCACCAGCAGGGCGGCGCGCAGCTCGTCGGCCGCGCCGGCGAACTCGGAGAGCACCAGCACGCCGCGCAGGTCGGGGCGCGAGGCGACGTACTCCTTGGCCACGAGGTTCATGCCGTCGCGCAGGGCGGTCACCAGCACCACGTCGGCCGCCATGTACAGCGCCGTCATGTCCCGGCGGTTGAAGGAGCGGTGCAGGTAGGAGATGGCCGGGCGGCCGATGGGGGCGTGGTCGCCGTTGATGCGGCCGACGGTCAGCTCGACCTCGTCGCGCAGCTGCCGGTAGGCGTCGACCCTCTCGCGCGAGGGCGTCGCGACCTGCACGAGGACGGTCTCGCGCGGGTCGATCGAGCCGTCGTTCAGCAGCTCGCCCCAGGCCTTGAGACGGTGGCGGATGCCCTTGGTGTAGTCGAGACGGTCCACGCCCAGCACGACCTTCTCGGGATCCCCGAGGTCGTGGCGCAGCTGGCGGGCGCGCTCCTGGATCTCGGGGTCGTCGGTCAGCGCGGTGACGGCTTGGGTGTCGAGAGAGATCGGGAAGGTCCCGGCGATCACGTCGCGCGGCTCGACCGCGCCGATCCCGGGCACCGTGACGGTGCGCTGGTCGACCTGGTAGCCCAGCAGGTGGCGCACCGAGGCGAGGAAGTTCAGGGTGTCGCTCTCGCGCTGGAAGCCCACGAGGTCCGCGCCCAGCAGTCCGCGCAGCACCTGGTTGCGCTTGGGCAGCTGGCTGAACAGCTCGACGGGCGGGAAGGGGATGTGGTTGAAGAAGCCGATGCGGACGTCGGGCCGCTCGGAGCGGATCATCTCGGGCACGAGCTGGAGCTGGTAGTCGTGCACCCAGATCGTGCCGCCGGGCGCGGTGACGGCGGCCGCGGCCTTCGCGAAGCGGCGGTTCGCGCTCACATAGGTGTCCCACCAGGTGCGGTGGTAGGCAGGGTCGACGATCACGTCGTGGTAGAGCGGCCAGAGCGTCCCGTTGGAGAAGCCCTCGTAGTACTTCTCGATGTCCGTCGCATCCAGGCTCACCGGGTACAGGTCCATGCCGTCGGCGCGGAACGGCTCGGGCGCCTCGCCCGGGGAGCCGGCCCAGCCCACCCAGGCGGCCGAGTCGACGTTCCGCATCACGCTCTCCATCGCGGTCACCAGACCGCCGGGGCTCGTCACCCATTCCGTGGCGCCGTCGGGAAGGGTCTTCGCGTCGACCGGGAGACGGTTGGCGACGACCACCAGATCGTGCAGTTCTTGCGATGCCACAGGGGCCTCCTGACGTGTGGGACGACACCGCCAGGCTATCAAGTGAGAGGGGTCACGAAGACCGCGCGACCTCGCGTCCGAAGCCTCGCCGAGGGCCCTGGCCGTGAGTGCGCCGGGTCGTCGCCGCCTCGGTCGCCACCAGGGGAGATGCCGGAGACGGCGCGAGCACGGGCGCGCGCCTCCTCACTGCGTGGACACGGCCAGCGAGCGCCCGTCCGCGCCGCATAGTGTTCGTCCTCGGGACCGCGTCCGCTCCGCGCGGACGCGCGGCCCCGGGAGCCCGGCCGGAGCCGCCGATCGCCATGTGCGGCGGGTCGTCGCATGCATCCGGCCGCCCTGCACGTCCGATCCCGAAGACCGATTCCGAAGACCGAGCCCGACGCTCGACGCCCGACGCCCGACGCCCGACGCCCGACCCAGGAGGCCACGCGCAATGCGAGCCCATGAAGCAGGAGCCCTGCACGGCAACGATGCCGCGCCCACCTGGCTGCCCTATCCCACCGATGTCAACACCCTGATCCCGGGCCTCTGGTCGAGCACCTGCGGGCGCGACGCGGACGGAGCCCTCGAGGTCGGCGGCGTGAGCGTCACGACGCTCGCCGAGGAGGTGGGCACCCCCGCCTTCGTGCTGGACGAGGACGACTTCCGTGATCGAGCCCGCGCCTTCCGCGACGCCTTCACCTCGGCCTTCGCTCCCCACGCCGGGGCCGACGTCTACTACGCCGGCAAGGCGTTCCTGTGCGGGGCCGTCGCCCGCTGGGTCGACGAGGACGGCCTGGGACTGGACGTCTGCACCGGCGGGGAGCTGGCCGTCGCGCTGCGCGCCGGATTCCCGACCGAGCGCATGGCCCTGCACGGCAACAACAAGTCCGATCGCGAGATCGCCCGGGCGCTCGAAGCGGGCGTGGGCCGCATCGTCATCGACTCCCTCGCCGAGGTCCGGCAGGCCGCGCGCGTGGCGTCCGAGCTGGGCGTGAGCGCGCACGTCATGCTGCGCGTGACCACCGGCGTCGAGGCGCACACCCATGAGTTCATCGCGACCGCCCACGAGGACCAGAAGTTCGGCCTCTCGATCACCTCCGGCGACGCCATGACGGCCGTGCGGGAGGTGCTCGCGAGCCCCGAGCTGGATCTCGTGGGCCTGCACTCCCACATCGGCTCCCAGATCTTCGACGTCGGCGGCTTCGAGGTCGCCGCCCGCCGCGTCCTCGACCTCGTCGCCCAGGTCCGCGAGGAGCTCGGGCACACCATCGAGCACCTCGACCTCGGCGGCGGCTTCGGCGTCATGTACAACACGCAGCACACGCCCTCGACGCCCGAGGACCTCGCGAGCGGCATCGCCGGGATCATCGAGAAGGAGTGCCACGAGCTCGAGCTCGAGGTCCCGCACGTGGCGTTCGAGCCCGGACGCGCGATCGCCGGGCCCTCGACCCAGACCCTGTACACGGTGGGCACCGTGAAGGACGTGCGCCTGGGCGGCCCGCACCACCGCGTGTACGTCTCGGTCGACGGCGGCATGAGCGACAACGTCCGCACGGCCCTGTACGACGCCGACTACTCGTGCCTGCTCGCCGGACGCGTCTCCGACGCCCAGCCCGAGGTGGTGCGCGTGGTCGGCAAGCACTGCGAGAGCGGCGACATCGTGGTCAAGGACGAGTACCTGCCCGCCGACGTGCAGCGCGGGGACCTCGTCTCGGTGCCCGTGACCGGCGCCTACTGCTACTCGCTGGCCTCGAACTACAACCACGTGCCGCGGCCCCCGGTGGTCGCGGTCAAGGACGGCCGATGGCGCACCCTCGTGCGACGCGAGAGCGAGGAGGACCTGCTCGCCCTCGACGTCGGCTGAGGGAGGCGGCGCCACCACGGCCGCCCCGCGCTCGACGCATACGGACACATGGCGACGCGTTCGCGACTCGGAGTTGGATACAGTTTCCTGAGCCCGCGGGCCCTCAAGGCCGCTGGCCACGCTGGAATCGCCCGTCGTCGCCCGGATTCTGCGGAAGGACCACTGATGACTGATCCCCTGCCCGACCACGCCCCGCTGCGGGTCGCCGTGCTCGGCGCCGGCACCGTCGGAGCCGACGTGCTGCGCGTCATCGGCACCAGCGGAGACGAGCTCGCGCACCGCATCGGCGCGCCGCTCGAGGTCACGGGAATCGCCGTGACGGACCTCGGCAAGGACCGCGGGGAGCACGTGGACCGCGCGCTGCTCACCGATGATCCGGCATCCGCGATCGCCGGCGCGGACATCGTCGTCGAGCTGATGGGCGGCATCGAGCCCGCCCGCACCCTGCTGCTCGAGGCCATGGCGCACGGCGCGAGCGTCGTGACCGCGAACAAGGCCCTGCTCGCGCAGGACGGCGTCGCCCTCTACGAGGCGGCCGACGCGAACGGCGTCGACCTGCACTTCGAGGCGGCCGTCGCCGGCGCGATCCCGCTGGTGCGGCCGATCCGCGAATCGCTCGCGGGCGACCGGATCGAGAAGGTGCTCGGCATCGTCAACGGCACCACGAACTACGTCCTCGACGCGATGGCCCGCACCGGCGCCTCCTTCGACGACGCCCTGGCCAACGCCCAGGAGCTCGGCTACGCCGAGGCGGACCCGACGGCCGACGTCGAGGGCCACGACGCCGCCGCGAAGGCCTCGATCCTCGCCTCCCTCGCCTTCCACACCCGCGTGGGCATGCAGGACGTGCACTGCGAGGGCATCACGTCGGTGACCGCCGCCGACATCGCCGCCGCCTCCCGCATGGGGCGCACGATCAAGCTGCTCTCGATCGTCGAGCGGGTCGAGGAGGAGGGCGAGGAGCGCGTCTCCGCGCGGGTCTACCCGGCGATGCTCCCCGACAGCCACCCGCTCGCCTCGGTGTCCGAGGCGTACAACGCGGTGTTCGTCGAGGCCGAGGCCGCCGGCTCCCTCATGTTCTACGGGCAGGGCGCGGGCGGCGCGCCCACGGCCTCCGCGGTCCTGGGCGACCTCGTGACCGTCGCCCGCCAGCGCGTGCACGGCGGCGTCGGCCCGCGCGAGTCGCGCTACGCGGACCTCGGGATCATCCCGGTCGACGCGCTGCGCAACGCCTTCTACGTCTCCCTCACCGTGCAGGACAAGCCCGGCGTGCTCGCCGAGGTCGCCGGCACCCTGTCCTCCCACGGCATCTCGATCTCGACGATCCATCAGGAGACGGAGCCGGCCGAGGAGGGCGAGCACGAGCGCGCGCGCATCGGCATCGCCACCTACCGGGCGCTCGAGTCCGCGATGGACTCCGCCCTGGACGACCTGGACAGCTCCGGCGCCGTCCTCACGATCGATTCCGTGATCCGCCTCGAAGGAGAATGACCCGATGGCACACCAGTGGCGCGGCGTGCTCGCCGAGTACCGCGAGCACCTCCCGTTCTCCGACGAGGACACCCTGCTGACCCTCGGCGAGGGCGGCACGCCCCTCGTCCACTCGCCGACCCTCTCCCGCACGGTCGGGGCCGACGTCCACGTCAAGGTCGAGGGCATGAACCCCACGGGCTCCTTCAAGGACCGCGGCATGGTCTCCGCCATGTCCCGCGCCGTGTCCGATGGGGCGAAGTCCGTGGTCTGCGCCTCGACGGGCAACACCAGCGCCTCGGCCGCCGCCTACGCGACGCGCGCCGGGATCACCTGCGCCGTGCTGCTGCCGCAGGGCAAGATCGCCGCCGGCAAGCTCGCCCAGGCCGTCGTCCACGGGGCGAAGCTCATCCAGGTCGAGGGCAACTTCGACGACTGCCTCGAGATCGCCCGCAAGCTCGACGCCGCCCACCCCGTGGAGCTCGTGAACTCCGTGAACCCCTTCCGGCTCCAGGGCCAGAAGACCGGCGCCTTCGAGGTCTGCGACGCGCTCGGCAAGGCGCCGGACATCCACATCCTTCCCGTGGGCAACGCGGGGAACATCTCCGCCTACTGGATGGGGTACACCGAGTACCGCGACAAGGGCATCACCGGCTCCGCCCCCGCCATGTGGGGCTTCCAGGCCGAGGGCGCCGCGCCCTTCAAGGCCGGCCGCCCCATCACCGATCCCGAGACGGTCGCCACCGCGATCCGCATCGGCGCCCCCGCCTCCTGGAGCCTCGCCGTCGCGGCGCGCGACGACTCGGGCGGGCTCATCGACGCCGTCTCCGACGACCAGATCCTCGATGCGCAGGCGCTGCTCGCGGGCGAGGTCGGCATCTTCGTCGAGCCCGCCTCGGCCGCGGGCGTCGCCGGGCTCCTCCAGCAGGCCGAGAAGGGGCTCGTGCCCCGCGGTGCGACCATCGCGATCACCGTCACCGGCAACGGGCTCAAGGACATCGACACCGCGCTGACCCGCCAGGACCTGACCCCGACCGTCATCCCGGTCGACGTCGAGGCCGCGGCCGACGCGATGGGGCTGTGAGCCGCCCGGCATGAGGATCACCACCGAGCGCGTCGGCGTGCGCGTGCCCGCCACCAGCGCGAACCTGGGGCCGGGCTTCGACGCGCTGGGCCTCGCCCTGCACCTCGTCGACGACCTCGAGCTCGAGGCCACCACCGGCCGGGTCGAGGTCACCGTCGAGGGGGAGGGCGCGGGCGACGTCCCGGCGGGGGAGGACCACCTCGTGGTGCGTGCCCTGCGACGGGGCCTCGACCACGCGGGCGCCCCCCAGGCCGGGGTGCGCCTGCACTGCCGCAACCGGATCCCGCACGGTCGCGGCCTGGGCTCGAGCGCGGCGGCGACCGTCGCCGGCCTCATGCTCGCGCGCCTCCTGGTCTCCGAGCCGGAGGCCCTGGACGACCAGGTGCTCCTGGACCTGGCGACCGAGATGGAGGGCCACCCGGACAACGCCGCCCCGGCTCTGCTGGGCGGCGTCGTCCTCTCCTGGACGGACCGCGTCGGCGCCCGCGCGGAGCGCCTCGATCTCGCGGCGCCCGGCGACCGGGCGCAGCGCGGGAACGGGGCCGGACAGAGCGGGAGCGGGACCGCGCAGGAGCCCGCGATCCGCCCCGTCGTGCTGCTGCCGACGGCCCGGCTCGCCACGAGCGCGGCCCGCTCGCTGCTGCCCGAGACGGTGCCCCACGCCGACGCAGCGTTCAACGCGGCACGGGCCGCTCTGCTCGTGCACGCGCTCACGAGCGACCCCTCGCTGCTGCTGCCCGCGACCGAGGACCGCCTGCACCAGGAGTACCGCGCCCCGGGCATGCCGCAGAGCGTCGAGCTCGTGCGCGTGCTGCGCAGCGAGGGATACCCCGCCGTGATCTCCGGCGCGGGCCCGTCCGTGCTGGTCATCGACGGCGCGGGACCCGAGCTCGCGCCGCTCGTGCGACGCGTGGTCGACGACCCCCGGGCATGGCGCATCGCCCGTGTCGGACTCTCATCGACCGGTGCGGAGCCTGTGGTACCTTGAACCCGCGTCCGACGACGTGATCGGCCCGGCCCAGTGCCGGCGATCACGGCCCGGAGACTTCCGCACAGTGGGTGCAGAGAGGTCCCGGGTGAGGACGTACCCCAGAGAATCCCCGGCGACGCCGCGTTCGCGTGCTTCCGTGCGCTGTGCGCCACGGCCGCCCTCGGGGAGAGGACTGCCGCGAACCCCGCCGTCCACCGGCCCGGTCGCCGCGCAGCTCATGCACTCATCACGGACGCGCGCCGCGCGATCCACAGGAAGGAACCTGGGTGAACGACACCACCGCACCGCAGGGCGACAGCACGTCGCTCGCGGCGAAGAAGCTTCCCGAGCTGCAGCAGATCGCTGCCGGGCTCGGCATCAAGGGGGCGCGTCGCCTCCGCAAGGGCGATCTCATCGACGCGATCAACGGGGGCGGCTCCTCCGCCCCGAAGACCACGGCCCCGAAGAGCACCGCTCCGACCGAAAGCGCGCCGGAGGCCACCGCGTCGACGTCCGCGGCAGCGGGCGAGACCGCCCCGCAGAAGGCGGCGACGACGAGCGGAGCCTCCGAGGGCTCGGCGTCGTCGGCCGACGTCCTGGACCTGGGCCTGGATCTGTCCACGCAGGACGAGCGCGGCACGGGTGGGCGCCAGGAGCGCCGCGGCCGCGAGGACCGTCAGGGTCGCAACGAGCGCAACGAGCGCAACGAGCGCAACGAGCGCGCGGAGCGGAGCGATCGCTCCGAGCGCCAGGAGCGCGGCGACCAGGGCGAGGGCCGCCAGCGCGGCGACCGACAGGATCGCGGCGACCGTCAGGACCGCGGCGACCGACAGGATCGCCAGGACCGCGGCGACCGTGCGGGCCGCGAGAACCGCAAGGACCGGGACAACCGCAAGGACAGCAACGACCGCAACGACCACGGCGATCAGGGCGGACGCGGGTCGCGTCCCCGTCTCGAGGACATCGAGCTGCCTGATCGCACGGGTGAGGACTCCGACATGAGCCGCAACGACCAGGGCGGCCGGGGCGGCCGCGGAGACTCCGAGGACGGTCGCAACCGCCGCTCCCGCAACCGCTCGCGCGATCGCAAGCGCCGCGGCCGCAACGGCGGCGACAACCCGCAGCAGGACGGCGGCGGCAGCGAGGACGAGCAGCAGGTCCGCGAGGGCGAGGAGCTCGTGAGCGTCGCCGGCATCCTCGACGTGCGCGACAACAACGCCTACGTGCGCACCACCGGCTACCTGCCCGGCGCGAGCGACGTCTACGTCTCCATGAACATGGTCCGCAAGAGCGGACTGCGCAAGGGCGACGCGATCACGGGCCTCGTGCGGGCGCCCAAGGACGGCGAGGAGCAGCGCCAGGAGCAGCCGCAGCAGGGCGGCGGGCGCAACCGCCGCAACCGCGGCGGCAACCAGCAGGGCAAGTACGCCCCGCTGCTGCAGGTCGACACCGTCAACGGGCTCACCCCCGATCGCGCCCGTCAGCGCGTGGACTTCGGCAAGCTCACCCCGCTCTACCCGGACGAGCGCCTGCGCCTGGAGACCGCCCCCAACGCCGTCGCGCCGCGCATCATCGACCTCGTCTCGCCGATCGGCAAGGGCCAGCGCGGCCTCATCGTCGCGCCCCCGAAGGCCGGCAAGACGATCATCATGCAGCAGATCGCGAACGCGATCACCACGAACAACCCCGAGGCCCACCTCATGGTCGTGCTCGTCGACGAGCGACCCGAGGAGGTCACCGACATGCAGCGCACGGTGAAGGGCGAGGTCATCGCCTCGACCTTCGACCGGCCCGCCTCGGACCACACGATCGTGGCCGAGCTCGCGATCGAACGCGCCAAGCGCCTCGTGGAGATGGGCAAGGACGTGGTGGTGCTGCTGGATTCGCTCACCCGTCTCTCGCGCGCCTACAACCTGGCCGCCCCGGCCTCGGGTCGCATCCTCTCCGGCGGTGTCGACGCCTCGGCGCTCTACCCGCCCAAGCGCTTCTTCGGCGCCGCACGCAACATCGAGAACGGCGGCTCGCTCACGATCCTCGCCTCGGCCCTGGTGGAGACCGGTTCCAAGATGGACGAGGTCATCTTCGAGGAGTTCAAGGGCACCGGCAACATGGAGCTGCGCCTCTCGCGGAACCTCGCGGACAAGCGCATCTTCCCGGCGGTGGACGTCAACGCCTCGAGCACCCGCCGCGAGGAGGAGCTCATGGGCAAGGAGGAGCTGGCCATCATGTGGAAGCTCCGCCGCGTCCTCGGCGCCCTCGATCAGCAGCAGGCGCTCGAGCTGCTCCTGGAGCGCGTGAAGAAGACCCAGTCGAACACCGAGTTCCTGATGACGGTCTCCAAGAACACCCCCAGCGTGGGCGGCCGCTCCGGCGACTGACCTCTCGCGGGAGTGGGCTGTCGGGACCGGTCTCCTGATTCCGACGACGGCGGGGCGGGCACTTCGGTGCCCGCCCCGCCGTCGTCATCCCCGCTCCGTCATCCCTTGATCGCGCCCGCCGCGATGTTCGCGATGAAGTGGCGCGAGCCGATGATGAACACGCCGATCAGAGGCAGCACGCTGACCAGCGCGCCCGCCATGACCATCCCGTAGTCGGTGAGGTAGAGCGAGTTCAGGTTCTGCAGGGCGGTCTGCAGGGTCTGGCGCTTCGGGTCGACCAGCACGATCAGCGGCCACACGTAGTCGTTCCATGCGGTGATGAACGTGAAGATGCCCAGGAACGCGAGGCCGCCGCGCATCATCGGCACGCCGATCCTGCGATAGATGGTGAAGAAGCCTGCGCCGTCGATCCGGGCGGACTCCACGAGCTCGTCGGGGATCGATGAGCTCGCCATCTGCCGCAGCAGGAAGATGCCGAAGGCGTTCGCGGCGCCCGGGACGATGAGCGCCTGCAGCGTCCCCACCCAGCCGATCTTCGACATGAGGATGAAGCTCGGCACCAGCGAGAGGCTCCCGGGGATCAGGAACGTCGCGATCATCAGGACGAACAGCGCGTTCTTGCCCGGGAAGTCGTACTTCGCGAAGGCGAAGGCGGCGAGGGAGTCGAAGAACATCACCAGCACGGCGCACAGGGCGGACACGATGATGGTGTTCACGAGGGCGGAGAGGATGTCCACGCTCGAGAAGAGATTCCTGAGGTTCTCCGCGAGGCTCGTGCCGAAGGTGAGGCGCGGCGGGTACCCGAAGATCTGCGCGGTCGTCGACGTCGACATCACCGCGAGCCAGTAGAACGGGAAGACCGACAGCACGACGCCGACGAGGATCAGCAGGTGCGTGATCACCTTCTCGAGGCGGTCGCGCGCGATCGCGGCGCGGTCGCCCGCTGTGCGCAGCCCCGGCCGGGTGCTCCCGCGCGGGGCTGCGCCGCCTCCGGGGGCCGGCGGTCCTGAGGTGCGGGTGGGGTCGGCGGTGGTCATGAGCGTGCCTTCCTGCCGGTCCGACGGGGCGTGTCCCTGCGCTCGCTGAGCAGACGCCAGTTGATGATCGCGAACACGGAGGCGAGGACGAACAGGGCCCAGGCGATCGCCGAGCCGTACCCGAAGTCGAACTGCGTGAACGCCTGGTTGTACTGGTAGAGCACGATCGTCATGCCGGCCTCGCCGTTGCCGCCGGCGTCGCCGAGCAGCACCTGCGGCTCGGTGAACAGGCTCAGCCCGCCGACGGTCGAGGTGATGACGGTGAACAGGATGATCGGACGCAGCATCGGGATCGTCACGCGGGTGAAGATCTGCCATGTGGAGGCGCCGTCGGTCTTCGCGGCGTCGTACAGGTCCGTCGGGATCGACTGGAGCCCGGCGAGGTAGATGATCGCGTTGTAGCCGGTGAACCGCCAGATCACCATCACGGCGATGGTGACCTTGATGCCCAGGCTGCTCGAGAGCCAGGGGACGGAGTCGAGGTGCAATGCGGTCAGCGCCGAGTTCACGAGGCCGAAGGAGTCGGAGAAGACCGAGCCGAAGACGATCGCCATCGCGACCATGCTGGTGACGTTCGGCAGGAAGAAGGCCACCCGGTAGAACCCGCGGAAGCGGATGTTCTGGTGCAGCAGGAACGCGATGACGAGCGCCAGGAAGAGCATCGGGATCGTGGAGAGGAACCAGATGATGAACGTGTTCCCGACGGCGTTCCAGAAGCGGGAGTCCTGCACGAGGTAGATGTATTGGGAGAGCCCGGCGAAGCGGATCTCGCCCATGCCGTCCCAGTCGGTGAAGGAGAGCACGATCGAGAACACGATCGGGAACAGTCCGAACACCAGGAAGAGCACGTAGAACGGGGCGATCGCGACGTACTGCGGCCAGTGGGAGAGCACTCCTCTCCAGCCGAGGGCCCGGGTGCGCGGGACGGCCGCGGTGGAGGGCCTGGCCGCGTCGACGGGCGGGGGAGTGGTCATGACGCTCATCGCTGGACTCCTCGTTTGCGCAGGGCCTTCTCGGCGGCGGCGATCGCATCGGCCCATGCGCGGTCCGGGTCCTTGCCGGCGGTCTCGACGTTGGTGATCTCGAGGGTGAAGCTGCCGGAGACGACGCTCTCCCACGTGCTGATGAACGATTCCGGCACCTGCTCGGCGGCGTGCGAGAAGAAGGCGAGCGGATCCTGGTCCCCGAAGAAGTCGCCGGCGTACTTCATGGTGCCGCTCTCGTAGGAGGCTGGTGCTGAGGGGAAGAGCTGGACGTCGTTGTAGGCCTCTGCCTGATGGTCCGGGGTGTTGATCCAGCGGATGAAGGCGAAGGCGGCTTCCGGGTCCTTGCAGGTGTGGGGGATGGCGGCGAAGGAGCCTCCTGAGTTCCCCGGGCGCACGGGCTGGTCGGCCAGGCGCCAGAGGCCCGCGGAGTCGGGCGCGGACTCCTGGATGATCTGGGACCACCACGAGGCGTTCACGTGGCCGGCGGTCTTCCCGCTGGACCACGCGGCGTTCTGGTCCGTGCCGCGGGCGTCCGGGATCCCCGCCGTGATGTGCGCCTCGATCGCGGCGACGGCCGTGTCCCAGGCCTCGCGCACCGCCGAGCCCTCGGCCGTGTACAGGGGCGTGTCCTCGGCGTCGAGGTAGCGCTCGGGACTCGCGTTGAGGAACTGCTCGTAGATGGACTGCGCGGTGTTGACGAGCGCGGAGCCGGTCGCTTTCCGCAGTTCGGCCCCGAGTGCGATCCACTCCTTCCACGTCGAGACCGCTGCGGACACCTCGTCCGGTTCCGTCGGCAGCCCCGCCTTCTCGAACACGTCCTGGCGGTAGTAGAAGCCGGTGGGGCCGATGTCGAGAGGGAAGAAGCAGAAGCGCTCCTCGGGCGTGATCCCGAGCTTCCACTTCCACTCGTAGTAGTCGTCCGCGTGCTGGGCGGCCCCCAGGTCGTTCATGTCCAGGAACTGGTGCTCGTTGCGGAAGTAGAGGGCGTTGTTCGAGTTGATGTACGTGATGTCCGGGATGTAGGCGCCGCCCGCGAGGCTCGTGCGCAGCTTGGTGTCGAAGGTGGTGCCGATGACGTCGGCGCGCACGTGCCGATCGGTGCCGGGGACGTTCTTCGCGGCCTGCTCGAGGAGTTTCGGGCTGGCGGACCGGTTCCAGTACCACATGACCAGCTCGTCGGGGTCGTCGGAGATCGTGGGGGAGGAGCCGCAGGCGGCCAGTCCTCCCGCGGCCAGCCCCGCCAGGCCGAGGCCTCGCAGGACGTGTCGTCGCGTGGGTGGGTGCATGGGCTCTCCTCGTCATCGAGCAGGCGATCGGGGCCGTGAACGTTCACAGCTGGCCAGGACTATGGCATCCGCCCCCGAGGGTGTCAAGGGTCACAAGCATCCGTGGACCTCGCGGCGCCGACCGGACACGGGGCGGCTCTTCTCTGCATCGCTGCGCGGCCGGCCCGGAGCCCTTCAAGGGGTCTTCGCACCCGGGTGGAGATCCGCGAGGCATGGCGCCGCGCTCGACGGACGTGTAGCGTGATCCCTGTCGTGAACGTTCACGCATCACCGACGGGTCGCGGCGGTCCCGGTGCGGCCCTCGTCCGGCATCCGCCCGCAGCATCCGCCTTCCGCAGCTCCCCACCCTTCGACAGCGAGGTCGCATCCATGAGCACCGACAGCAGCGCACCCAAGCACGACGCCAGCAGCACGGAGCGCCCGGCGCCTGCCGCGCCCGGCGACACCGCCCGCCTGCGCTGGGCCGTGCTCGGGCCCGGCTCGATCGCCCGTCGCTTCGCGGGCCAGCTGCCGCACAGCGAGTTCGGCGTGCTCGTGGGCGCGGGCAGCCGCGACCCGGAGCGGGCCCGCGAGTTCGCGCGCGAGTTCGGCTTCGCCGAGGACCCGGGCGCCGTGATCGGCACCTACGAGGAGGTGCTGGCCTCCGACGCGGTCGACGCCGTGTACGTCTCCACGGTGCACACCGAGCACGCGCGCCTGAGCATCGCCGCCCTCGAGGCCGGCAAGCATGTGCTGTGCGAGAAGCCGCTGGCGGCGAACCACGGCACCGCGATGGCCGTCGCGGACGTCGCGCGTCGCACCGGGCGCGTCCTGCTCGAGGCCTTCATGTACCGCTTCCATCCGCAGACCCTCCAGGTGCTGGACCTCGTGCGCGAGGGCGCGATCGGCGAGCTCGCGCACGTCGACGCCTCGTTCTCCTTCGACACCGGGGCGCGCGAGGGTCGTCTGTTCGATCCGCAGATCGCCGGCGGCGGGATCCTCGACGTCGGCTGCTACCCGCTGTCCTTCGCGCGCCTGGTCGCCGGGGCCGCCGCCGGGCGCACCGCCGTCGAGCCCGCCTCGCTCTCCGCCGCAGGCACCGTCGGCCCGACGGGCGTCGACGAGTGGGCGAGCGCGGAGCTCACCTTCCCCGGCGGCGCCACCGCGAGCCTGCGCACCGGTGTGCGCCTGGCGGACCCGCAGTCCGCGACCATCACCGGCAGCCGGGGCGTGATCCGTCTCGAGGATCCGTGGACGCTCGGGGAGGACACCGTGATCCACCTCGACGTGGTGGGGGAGGAGCCGCGCGAGATCCGTGTGGAGCACGCCCACCCCTACGCACTGGAAGCGGATGCTCTCGCCAGCGCCGTCTCCGCGGGACGGTCCGAGGTGCCCGAGCTCGACCTCGAGGTGAGCCTCGGCCAGGCCCGCGCGCTCGACGACTGGCGCGAGCAGATCGGCCTGCGCTATCCGTTCGAGCGCGAGGACTCCGCGATCCCCACCGTCTCCGGCGCCCCGCTGCGCGTGCGGGAGGACGGCGAGCACCCCGCCATGCCCTACGGCGAGATCCCGGGGGTCGGCAAGAGGATCTCTCGCCTGGTCATGGGCTGCGACAACCAGCCGAACCTCGCCCATGCCTCCGCCCTGTTCGACGCCTTCGTCGAGGCCGGCGGCACCACCTTCGACTCCGCATACATCTACGGCGGCGGTCACCACGAGCTGCAGCTCGGCCAGTGGATCACGAATCGCGGCATCCGCGAGGACGTCGTGGTGATCACCAAGGGTGCGCACACCCCGCACTGCGACCCCGCGTCCCTGAGCCGCCAGCTGCTGGAGTCGCTCGAGCGCCAGCAGACCGACTACGCGGATCTCTACATGATGCACAGGGACAACCTCGACATCCCCGTCGGCGAGTTCGTCGACGTGCTCAACGAGCACCTCGAGGCAGGTCGGATCCGTGCGTTCGGCGGGTCGAACTGGACGCCCGCGCGCGTCGACGAGGCGAACGCGTACGCCGCGGCCCACGGCAAGCAGGGCTTCAGCCTGCTGAGCAACCACTTCGGCCTCGCCGAGGCGCTCGACGTCCCCTGGGCCGGCTGCGTGCACGCGACCGACCCGGACTCGAAGGCCTGGCTCGAGGAGCGGAAGATCCCGCTCTTCCCCTGGTCCTCGCAGGCGCGGGGCTTCTTCACCGGCCGCGCCGCGCCCGAGGACCGCTCGGACGCCGAGCTCGTGCGCTGCTACTACTCCGACGGCAACTTCGAGCGCCTCGAGCGCGCCCGCACCCTCGCCCGCGAGTTCGGCGTGCCGCCCACCGCGATCGCGCTCGCCTACGTGCTCGCCCAGCCGTTCCCCACGTTCCCGCTGTTCGGCCCCCGCTCCATCGCGGAGATGCGATCCTCTATGGAAGGCCTCTCGGTGCAGCTGACCCCCGAGCAGGTCGCGTGGCTGGATCTTCGGGAGGACGTTGCGTGAGCAGAAGCCGTGAGAGCGCCGGTGCGCGGACGGACCGGACGACGGGCGCCCGGCGCGCCACCATCGTCGACGTCGCCACGCGCGCCGGCGTCTCGCGGCAGACGGTCACCCGGGCCATGAACGACATGCCCGGCATCAGCCCCGACACCCGCGAGCGCGTGCTCGCAGCGGCCGAGGAGCTGAACTACCGGCCCTCGCGCTTCGGGCGCGGTCTCGTCTCCCAGGGGCCGCCCACCCTGGGCCTGCTGGTCAACGAGCTCACCAACACGTTCTTCCCGGAGATCGCCGCCACCGTGATCCGCGAGAGCGCACGGCGCGGCTGGAACGTCGTCGTCGCCGAGACCGAGAACGGAGCGGAGGCCGAGGCGATCGCGACCGAGCTCGTGCGCCGGGCCGACGCCCTGCTGGGCTACAGCCTCCCGGCCGACGCCGACGAGATCGTCCCCGCGCGCATGCCGCTCGTGCGCCTCGACCTCCAGGAGGCCGACGGTGCGGGCGTGCGCTTCGCGGAGGAGGACGCGATGTCCGAGCTCGCCGCACACCTGAAGAGGTCCGGCGCCGCGCGCGTCGCCGTGCTCGACAGCGCCCAGGACGGGGAGAGCCGCCGCGCGCACCAGATGCGGGAGGCCGTCGGCCGGCAGATCGATGCGGTGGACCTCGTCCCGGCGTCGGCGGACGGCATCCCGGCGCAGGTCGAGGCCGCTCTCGATGCCGGCGCGGACACCCTCATGGCCTGGAACGACGTGCACGCCCTGCAGGTGCTCAAGGCACTGCGCACCCGAGGCCTGAACGTGCCCGAGGACGTGCGCGTCACGGGCGTCGACGGGCTCGCGCTGGGGGAGCTGGTCTCTCCCGAGCTCACGACCATCGGCGTCGACCTCGAGGCCGTGGCCCGCGAAGCGGTCGACCTCGTGGACGGGCTGTTCACCGGACGGCTGAGCGCGGCAGACGGCGGGGCCGCGCGCACCGTGCCCTACCGGCTCGTGGTCCGCGAGTCCGCCTGAGAGCGGGACGGGCCGGGCGCCCCGTGGGGAGTTCGTCACCCCCGCGCGCCGAGGGGTGTGCCCGCTCGCGCGCACGTGGCACAATCGGGCGTCGGTTCTGGTTCACGGCGCCCGTCGGGCACCGACCCAGCGACCTCACGAAGGAGAGATCATGAAGGCGAACATCCACCCGGATTATCACGTGACCCAGGTGACCTGCACCTGCGGCAACACGTTCACCACCCGCAGCACCAAGGGCGACGGCGAGATCCGCGCCGAGGTCTGCTCCGCCTGCCACCCGTTCTACACGGGCAAGCAGAAGATCCTGGACACCGGCGGTCGCGTGGCCCGCTTCGAGGCCCGCTACGGCAAGAAGTCCAAGTAACAGCGCTTCCGACACCGGCGGTTCCCCCTGGGGAGCCGCCGGTGTCGTGTCATCCGGCCTCCCGGCCCGGCGATGACAAGATCCTGCCGGTGTACTGATCCGAGGAGAGGCCGTGGCGCATCCCGCTGATGACCTCGACGGCCTCCCGCTCGAGCGGCTGAGCGCCCTCGAGGCCGAGCACGCCGAGCTGCAGCGGCGCATGGCGGACCCCGCCCTGCACGCCGACGCCTCCCGCGCCCGCCGCGTGGGGCGCCGCTACGCCGAGGTCGACCAGATCGTCACTGCGCTGCGCGACCTGCGCGGCGCGGCCGAGGACCGCGACGCCGCGCGCGAGCTCGCCGCAGAGGACCCCGAGTTCGCGGCCGAGGCCGAGCGGGACGCCGAGCGCGTCGCGACCTTCCGCGAGCACCTGCGAGAGCTTCTCGCCCCGCGCGACGAGGACGACTCCCGGGACGTGCTCATGGAGATCAAAGCGGGCGCCGGCGGCGAGGAATCCGCCCTGTTCGCCGCGGAGATGCTGCGCATGTACCGGCAGTACGCGCTCTCCCGGGGCTGGACGCTCGAGGTCATCGACTCCACCGACTCCGACCTGGGCGGCATCAAGGACGCGACCCTCTCGATCCGGGCGGGCTCGTCCGCCGTCGGCGGCGGGGTCGGGACCGGTGGCGCGACAGGCGGTGCCGGCGGGGGAGCGGCCGTCGGCGTCTGGGCGCACCTCAAGCACGAGGGCGGCGTCCACCGGGTCCAGCGCGTGCCGGTCACCGAGTCCGCCGGTCGCATCCACACCTCCGCCGTCGGCGTCCTGGTGATGCCCGAGGCCGACGAGACCGACGAGGCGGAGCTGCTCGCCGAGCAGATGGCCTCGGCGAACCTGCGCATCGACGTCTTCCGCTCCTCCGGGCCGGGCGGGCAGAGCGTGAACACGACGGACTCCGCCGTGCGCATCACCCACCTGCCCACCGGCATCGTCGTCTCCTGCCAGAACGAGAAGAGCCAGCTGCAGAACCGCGAGCAGGCGATGCGGATCCTGCGCTCGCGCCTGCTCGAGGCGCGCCGCGCCGCGCAGGATGCCGAGGCCTCCGCGAGCCGCCGCTCCCAGGTGCGCACCGTCGACCGCTCCGAGCGGATCCGCACGTACAACTTCCCCGAGTCGCGGGTGACCGACCACCGCACCGGCTTCAAGGCCGGCAACCTCGAGGCCGTCCTCGCGGGCGACCTCGACGCCCTCATCGACTCCTCCCGCCGCGCCGAGGCCGAGCAGCGCCTGCGCGACGCCGCCGAGGGGGAGCTGTGAGCGACGACGTGCGGATGCGCCTGCGCAGCGCGCTGTCGCGCACGACCGCCCGTCTGGGCGAGGCCGGCATCGTGTCCTCGAGCGCCGAGTCCCGCACGCTCATCGAGGCCGCTGCGCGCGCCGACGGGCCGCTGGTCATGCTCGATGCGCTCCCGGAGGACTTCGACGCGCGCCTCGAGGAGCTCGTGGCCCGCCGCGAGCGCAGAGAGCCCCTGCAGCTGATCCTCGGCCGCGCCCCGTTCCGCCGCCTCCAGCTCGCCACCGCTCCCGGCGTGTTCATCCCGCGCCCGGAGACCGAGCTCGCGATCGATCTGCTCCTCGAGCACGCGCGGTCGCACGACGTGCGCACGGTCGTGGACCTCTGCACCGGGAGCGGCGCCCTCGCCGCCGCCGTCCTCGACGAGATGCCCGCAGCGCGCGTCCTCGCCCTCGAGATCGACCCCGCCGCCCGGGACCTGGCCGAGCAGAACCTCGCGGCCGTGGACCCGGAGCGGGGAGCAGTCCGCGCGGGCGACGTGGAGGACGCGCGTCTGCTCGCGGACCCCGAGGCCGCCCTCGGCGCCCTCGCCGGCGGCGTCGACGCGGTGCTCGCGAACCCGCCCTACATCCCCGCCGATGCGATCCCCCGTGATCAGGAGGTGCGCGAGCACGATCCGGCCCGCGCGCTGTTCGGCGGGGGAGAGGACGGACTCGACGTGCCCCGCTCCGTGGTCGCGCTCGCCGCGCGCCTGCTGCGCCCCGGCGGTCTGCTCGTGATGGAGCACGCCGACGTGCAGGGCTCCTCGACGCGAGCCCTCGCCCATGGCACGGGCTCGTTCACCGACATCCGCACGGTCCGCGACCTCACCGACCGCGACCGCTTCCTGGTCGCCCTCCGCGCCGACCCGTCCACCCCCAGCACGAGATGAGAGACTGAGCGCCGTGAGCGTGTACGACACCACGAACGAAGCCACCCGCGACGAGGGCCTCCAGGCCGCCCAGGACGCCCTCTCCGACGGCGGCCTGATCGTGCTCCCCACCGACACCGTCTACGGCATCGGCGCGGACGCCTTCACCCCGGACGCCGTGCAGGCGCTCCTGGACGCCAAGGACCGCGGGCGCGACGCCCCGCCGCCGGTGCTCGTCGGTGACCCCGCCGTGCTGCTGGGACTCGCGGTCGACGTCCCCGAGTACGCCGAGCGCCTCACCGAGGCCTTTTGGCCCGGCGCGCTCACCCTGATCCTCACCGCGCAGCCCTCGCTGAACTGGGACCTCGGGGAGACCCGGGGCACCGTCGCCCTGCGCATGCCCGACGACGAGGTCACCCTCGAGCTGCTGCGCCGCACCGGCCCCCTCGCCGTCTCGAGCGCGAACCGCCACGGCAAGCCCGCGGCGCTCAGCATCATGGACGCCGCCACCCAGCTCGGCGACCGCGTCGACGTCTACCTCGACGGGGGCCCCGCGCGCCTGGGCACCGCCTCCACGATCATCGACACCACGGTCGAACCCGCCGAGATCGTCCGCGAGGGCGCGCTCACCCGCGAGCAGATCATCGAGGCCGTCGGCGACATCTTCACCGCGCCCGAGCCCGAG
The DNA here is from genome assembly GCF_020792675.1 of Brachybacterium halotolerans subsp. kimchii. Lineage (NCBI taxonomy): Bacteria > Bacillati > Actinomycetota > Actinomycetes > Micrococcales > Dermabacteraceae > Brachybacterium > Brachybacterium halotolerans. The sequence goes on from NZ_CP086254.1 coordinate 139,398, forward strand.
GAGCCCGAGGCCGGATCCGCAGCCGAGACGGAGGCCGATGGCGGCGAGGTCGACTCCGACGCCGACGAGACCGCGACCGACGCCAACGAGGCGACGGCGGAGGATGCACCGGCCGAGGGGGCGACGGACGCGGAGACCGCGGCCGACGAGTCCGCCGCGACGGCGGGCGAGGAGAACGTCGAGGACATCGGCGCCGACGCCTTCGCCGCCGCCGGCTCCACCCCGCTGGTCGCGCCCGGCGAGTCCGGGACGGCCGCCGCGGACGTCGACGTCGACGTCGACGTCGTGGACGCTTCCGCCGCCGATCCCGACTCCTCCGCAGAGCCCGATGCCTCCGCCGACGGACCCGGGGAGACCGGGAGCGGGAGCCGCCCCGCGTGAGGATCTACCTGTTCGTCCTGCTCCTCGCGGCGGCGGTGACCTTCCTGGTCACACCCGCGGTGCGCCTCATGGCGCGCAGGATCGGGGCGATGACGGCGGTCCGCTCGCGCGACGTCCACACGGTCGTGACCCCGCGTCTCGGGGGACTGGGGATCCTGGTGGGGGTCGCCGCGGCGATGCTCATCGCCAGCCGCATCCCGTTCCTCCACGGCCTGTTCCACGAGAGCAGCCAGCCCTGGGCGATCCTCGCCGCCGCCGGGATCGTCGCCCTCCTGGGCGCCGCCGACGACAAATGGGACCTCGACTGGGTCACCAAGCTCGCGGGCCAGGTGCTCGCCGCCGTCCTGCTGGCCGCCGAGGGCGTGCGCCTGGTGTCCCTGCCCATCGGCGGCGTCACCCTGCTGTCCTCGCGCAGCGCCATCATCCTCACGGTGCTCGTCGTGGTGGTCTCGATGAACGCCGTGAACTTCGTGGACGGTCTGGACGGCCTGGCCGCAGGAGTCATGGCTATCGGCGGCACGGCGTTCTTTGCCTACGCCTACATGCTCACCCGCAGCGCCTCGACCACGGACTACTCCTCGCTCGCGGCCCTGATCACGGCCGCGATGGTGGGCGCCTGTCTGGGGTTCCTGCCGCACAACCTGCCGCGCGCGAAGATCTTCATGGGCGATTCGGGCTCGATGCTCCTGGGACTGCTCCTCGCCGCGAGCACCATCACGGTGACCGGCCAGATCGACACCGCGCAGCTGTCCGACGCGAAGGTGATCGGTCAGTTCCTGCCGATCCTGCTGCCCATCGGCGTCATGTTCATCCCGTTCCTCGACTTCGTGCTCGCCGTCGTCCGCCGCATCGGCTCGGGCCACTCGCCCTTCCACGCCGACAAGCTCCACCTGCACCATCGCCTCCTCGCGATCGGCCACTCGCAGCTCGGCGCGGTCCTGATCATGTACATGTGGGCGATCGTGATCTCGGTGGGGATGCTGCTTCCGGCCCTCGTGGACATGCGCACCGTCGTGATCTTCTGGGGGATCGGGCTGCTCGTCGCCTTCGTGGTGACGATCGATCCGGTCGCCCGACTGCGCCGCCGCTCCGCCCGGCGCCGCCCCGCCCACGAGCGCGAGGCCGGCTGACCCCGTCGGCCGCAGCCCCAGACCAGCCCCGACCCGACCCGACCCGACCCGAGACCCCCGAGGAATCCGAGACGCCGATGCCCGCCGCCGACCGACCCGATCCCGCCGCTGCGAGCGACGAGGGGATCGCGCGCGCCCGCCGCCACAACGACCGTCTGCTGATGCGGGCCCTGCTGCTCGCGATCCTCGCGGGGATCGTCGTCGACGCGGTCGTCATCCTCCTCGCCGCGCTGCTCGGCGGCGCGGGCGCGGTGCCCGGCGCACTGGTCGGGAGTGGCCTCGCTCTCGTGGTGACCCTGCCCACAGTGGTGAGCGCCCGGATCGCCCGTCCGCTGCCCGGCACCTCGTACGCCATGGTGCTCATGGGAAGCTGGCTCGTGAAGATGTTCGTGCTGGTCATCGCGCTCCTGCTGCTCGGCGACGCGAGCTGGCTCTCGCGGCCCTGGCTCGGCGTCGCCCTGCTCGCGGGGGCGGTCGTGGCGGCTGTCACCGAGGCGGTCGGGATGGTGCGCTCACGTGCGCGTCTGGAGGTCGCGGAACCCCCTCGGGAGCAATGACGCTCTGATATGCTTGGGGAGTCTTCGCGTGGCCTGGAACGGCCCCCGTGACACTCCACCACACCGCCCCTCCGGGGTGAGCCGTGGGTTCGGCGGGTCCCGGATCGTTCCGACGCCGCCTCCCCGACCTCGGCTCGTCCGCGGCCCGGCGGCACCGTCTCGCGGCATCCCCGACCCCGGTGGGGGATCAGAGGACATGCACGACCATCCAGACTGCTGACGCCAGCGACGGCCGAGGCCCCAGGGCCTCGTCACCCGTACGCCGGAATCGGCGGGGCGGATGCCGACACGACGACCACGGGAGATCGCGCTGAACACCGCCGACGCCACTCCGAACCTCCTCGCCGAGGGCTTCGAGTTCCACACGCCGAGCATCTCCGAGTTCTTCCCGGACGCCATCCTCTTCGGCGGCACGTGGTTCGAGTTCAACCGCGTCCAGCTCGTGCGGCTCATCATCCTCGTCGTCGTGCTCACGGTGATGGCGGTCATCGCCTCCCGCGCCAAGCTCGTGCCCGGTCGCGCGCAGAGCATCGTCGAGATGATCATCGAGTTCGTCGACCACTCGATCATCGAGAACACCCTGGGCATGCGCGAGGGCAAGAAGTACGCCCCCATGCTCGTGACGATGTTCTTCTTCATCCTCACTATGAACCTCGCGGGCGTGATCCCCGGGCTGAACCTCGCCGGCACCTCGGTGATCGGCCTGCCGCTGCTCGCGGCGCTGTGGACGTTCATCGTCTACATCTCCTTCGGCATCAAGAAGCACGGCCTGGGCGGCTACCTCAAGCACGAGACGATGCCCCCCGGCGTGCCGAAGCCGATCTACATCCTGCTGATCCCGATCGAGTTCCTCCAGCTCGCCGTGATCCGCTGGGCCTCGCTGACGATCCGACTGCTCGCCAACATGGTCGCCGGGCACATCATGCTCGTGGTCTTCATCGGGCTGACCCAGGGCCTGCTGTTCTCGGGCTCCGCGCTCATCGCCGTCGCGCCCTTCTCCGGGGCCCTCGCGATCGGCATCTACGGCTTCGAGATCTTCGTGGCCGCCCTGCAGGCCTTCATCTTCACCATCCTGACCGCCGTGTACATCAACATGGCGACGTCGGACGAGCACTGACCCGCTCCGTCGTCACCTCCCCAGAACGCGCCGTCCACCCGGTCGGCACAACGAAAGGAAACCCTGTGGACGCCACCACTCTCGCAGAGCTCTCCGGCAACGTCGCCTCGATCGGCTACGGCCTCGCGGCGATCGGCCCCGGCATCGGCATCGGCATCATCGTGGGCAAGACCGCCGAGGCGACCGCCCGCCAGCCTGAGCTGCGCGGCGCCCTGCAGTCGACCATGTTCATCGGTATCGCCTTCACCGAGATCCTGACGCTGCTGGCGATCGTCACCGGCTTCCTCTTCAACAGCTGAGGACCCCCACCATGATTCTTGCCGAAGGCACCTCGGAAGAGGTCGAGGGCTGGAAGATCCTGGTGCCCGAGCCCCAGGAGATCGTCTGGTCGCTGATCTTCCTGGTCATCTTCGCCGTCGTCTTCATCAAGTTCATCCTGCCGCGGCTGAACGCCGTGCTCGATGAGCGCAGCGAGAAGATCGAAGGCGGTCTGAAGAAGGCCGAGGAGGTCCAGCAGCAGGCGGACCAGCTGAAGGACGAGCAGGAGCAGGAGCTCGCGGCGGCGCGCCAGGAGGCCGCCTCCATCCGCGAGAAGGCCCGTGCGGACGGCGCCGCGATCGTCGAGGAGGCCAAGGCGCGCGCCGAGGCCGAGAACGACCGCATCCTCACCGCCGGCCGTCAGCAGCTCTCGGCCGAGCGCACCACCGCCGCGGCCCAGCTCAAGGGAGAGGTCGGCACGCTCGCGAGCGACCTCGCCTCCAAGATCGTCGGGGAGTCCCTCACCGACGACGAGCGCTCCCGCCGCGTGATCGACCGGTTCCTGGACGACCTCGAGTCGTCCCAGACCGCGACCCGATAAGGACACCAGATGCGAGGAACCTCCTCCACCTCCCTGCGTGAGGTGACCCAGCGGTCCCAGGACCTCCTGCGCGGCGACGACACGTCGCTGGCGCAGGTCGCCGAGGACCTCTTCGGGGCCGCCGACGCGATCGACTCCAGCAACCAGCTGGTGCGGATGCTGAGCGACGGCGGGCGACCCGCCGAGGTCAAGCAGGCCGTGGCGCGCTCGCTCTTCGAGGGGCGCGTCAGCCCCGGAGCGCTCTCCGTGATCCTCGAGATCGTCGGTCGCCGCTGGTCAGAGCAGGAGGACGTCCTGGACGCCCTCGAGCAGCTCGGCGTCGAGGCCCTCCTCGAGCAGGCGGCCCGCGAGAGCATGCTCGAGCAGGTCGAGGAGGAGCTCTTCCAGATCTCCCGCGTGATCGACGAGAGCGGCGAGCTCACGGGCGCCCTGGACGACGCCCGCGAGCACCCGGAGCAGCGGGCGGGGATCGTCTCGCGGCTGCTCGAGGGCCGCGTGCACCCGCTGACCCTCGCGCTCGCCCGCCGTGCGGTGGGCCGGCGCACGGACGTCAAGCCCGCTCGCCGCCTCCTGGGCTTCGCCGAGTTCGCCTCGGCGCGCCGCCGCCGTCTGCTGGCGATCGTGCGCAGCGCGCGACAGCTCACCCCCGAGCAGCAGTCGCGCCTGTCCTCGATCCTGACCCGGATCTACGGCCGCGAGGTCCAGACCAACTTCGAGCTGGACGAGGACGTCGTCGGCGGCCTGCGCGTCCAGGTCGGGGACGACCTCTACGACGCGACAGTCCTCGCGCGCCTGGCCCAGGCGCGCACCCGCCTGGTGGCCTGACGGCCGCGCGGCGAGATCCACCGGAGATCCCCCGGGACCTCCCATCTGACGACCACAGCTGGTACGACCACCGCCCCGCCCGCGGGGCAGAGAAGGAAGCGAAGCACCGCGATGGCTGAGCTCACGATCCGCCCGGAGGACATCCGGAACGCCCTGGACACCGCAGTGTCCACCTACCAGGCCGGCACGCCCGAGCGTGAGGAGATCGGCCGCGTCACCGAGTCGGCCGACGGCATCGCCCGCGTCGAGGGACTCCCCGGCGTCATGGCCAACGAGCTGGTCCGCTTCGAGGACGGCACGCTCGGCCTGGCGCTGAACCTCGAGCTGCGCGAGGTCGGCGTCGTCGTCCTCGGCGAGTTCTCCGGCATCGAGGAGGGCCAGGAGGTGCGCCGCACCGGCGAGGTGCTCTCCGTGCCCGTCGGCGACGACTTCCTCGGCCGCGTGGTCGACCCCACCGGCGCCCCCATCGACGGCCTCGGCGAGATCGCCAGCACCGAGCGCCGCGCGCTCGAGCTGCAGGCCCCCACGGTCATGCAGCGCAAGAGCGTCAAGGAGCCGATGCAGACCGGCATCAAGGCCATCGACTCGATGACCCCGATCGGTCGCGGCCAGCGCCAGCTCATCATCGGCGACCGCCAGACCGGCAAGACCACCATCGCCCTGGACACGATCCTGAACCAGAAGGCGAACTGGGAGTCCGGCGACCCGAGCCAGCAGGTGCGCTGCATCTACGTGGCCGTGGGCCAGAAGGGCTCGACCATCGCGTCGGTCCGCGCGACCCTTGAGGAGGCCGGCGCCCTCGAGTACACGACGATCGTGGCGGCCCCCGCCTCGGATCCCGCGGGCTTCAAGTACATCGCCCCCTACGCGGGCTCGGCCATCGGCCAGCACTGGATGTACGAGGGCAAGCACGTCCTCATCGTCTTCGACGACCTGACCAAGCAGGCCGAGGCCTACCGCGCCGTGTCGCTGCTGCTGCGCCGCCCGCCGGGCCGCGAGGCCTACCCCGGCGACGTGTTCTACCTGCACTCCCGCCTCCTCGAGCGCTGCGCGAAGCTCAGCGACGAGATGGGCGGCGGCTCGATGACCGGCCTGCCGATCATCGAGACCAAGGCCAACGACGTCTCGGCGTACATCCCGACCAACGTCATCTCGATCACCGACGGCCAGGTCTTCCTGCAGTCCGACCTGTTCAACGCCGATCAGCGCCCCGCTGTCGACGTCGGCATCTCGGTGTCCCGCGTCGGCGGCTCCGCCCAGATCAAGGCGATGAAGGGCGTCTCCGGCACGCTGAAGATCTCGCTCGCGCAGTACCGCGACCTCGAGTCCTTCGCCATGTTCGCCTCGGACCTCGACGCGGCCTCCAAGCAGCAGCTGAACCGCGGCGCGCGCCTCATGGAGCTGCTCAAGCAGCCCCAGTCCTCGCCCTTCCCGGTCGAGGAGGAGGTCATCTCGATCTGGGGCGGCACCACCGGCAAGTTCGACGACATCGAGGTCGAGGACGTCCGCGAGTTCGAGTCCCTGCTGCTCGAGCACCTGCGCCACAACGGCACGGTGCTCGAGGACATCCGCACCTCGAAGAAGTTCTCCGAGGAGACCGAGCAGCAGGCCACCGAGCTGCTCGAGCAGGTCAAGCGCGACTTCCTGGCCGGCAAGGGCCAGGGCGAGGCCCGCACCGACGTGCACGAGAGCGCGGAGGACGAGGACATCGACCAGGAGCGCATCGTCCGCGGATGATCCGGTGCGCCGCCCGACCGGGGCAGGGGTGACCCTGCAGGGAGGGCGGCGCCGGGACCAGCCGGAGCATCCCGCGAAGGAGAGACATGGGAGCACAGCAGAGGGAGTACAAGAAGCGGATCACCTCCGCTCAGGGCATGAAGAAGATCTTCAAGGCCAAGGAGATGGTCGCGGCCTCGCGCATCGCCAAGGCCCACGCCCGGGTGCTCGCGACCACGCCGTACGCCGAGGCGATCACTCGGGCGATCGGCGCCGTCGCGACCCATTCGACCGACGTCGAGCATCCGTTCCTCGACCAGGAGCGCAGCGAGACCGGCCGCGCCGGCATCCTGCTCATCACGGCCGACCGCGGGATGACGGGCTCGTACTCGCACAACGCGATCCGCGCCGCGGAGGAGCTCGCCAACCACCTGATCGACGAGGGCAAGACGCCCGTGCTGTACATCGTCGGGCGCAAGGGCGAGACCTACTACACGTTCCGCAACCGGCCGCCGGTCACGGCCTGGACCCCGTTCCAGGAGAACGAGATCCCGGCGCTCGGCCACGAGATCGCGCAGCGGCTCACCGGCGACCTTCTCAGCGAGGATCCGGAGGTGCACCTCGACGAGGCGTACCTCGTGGGCACCCGCTTCCTCAGCCGCTTCCGGCAGGTGGCCCGGGCGACCCGCCTGGTCCCGCTCGAGGTCGTGGACGCCGAGGCGGGCGCGGAGGCGCCCTCGTACCCGCTGTACGAGTTCGCGCCCGACGCCGAGACGGTCATGGACGAGCTGATCCCGCGCTACCTCGAGTCGCGCATCGTTAACCTGCTCATGCAGTCGATGGCCTCCGAGCACGCGGCGACGCAGCGCGCGATGAAGACGGCCACGGACAACGCCGAACAGCAGATCCGCAAGTTCACCCGGCTGGCCAACTCGGCGCGCCAGGCGGAGATCACCCAGGAGATCTCGGAGATCGTCGGCGGCGCCGACGCGCTCTCGGGATCCGGTCGCACCGAACGCTGAGCCGCCGCGAGCGCTCCGCGCGCCGGCCTGACCCATTGGAGAGAAACGTATGAGCACCCCAGTCACCACCGACGCCCCGGCTGCCTCCGCGCAGCAGGGCACCGGCCGCATCGCCCGTGTCACGGGCGCGGTCGTCGACATCGAGTTCCCCCCGGGCAACATCCCCGATCTCTACAACGCTCTGACCACGGAGATCAGCGCCGAGGGCGCGGGCCTCGAGCCCTCCGTCCTCACGCTCGAGACGGCCCAGCACCTCGGCGACGGCATGGTCCGCGCGATCGCGCTCAAGCCGACGGACGGTCTCGTGCGCGGCCAGTCCGTGACCGACACCGGCGCCCCGATCTCCGTGCCGGTCGGCGACGTCACCCTCGGCACCGTCTTCGACGTGGTCGGCAACCCGCTGAACATCGAGGAGGGCCAGACCTTCGAGGTCTCCGAGCGCTGGCCCATCCACCGCACGGCCCCCAGCTTCGACCAGCTCGAGTCCAAGACCGAGATGTTCGAGACCGGCATCAAGTCGATCGACCTCCTCACCCCGTACGTGCAGGGCGGCAAGATCGGCCTGTTCGGCGGCGCGGGCGTCGGCAAGACCGTCCTCATCCAGGAGATGATCTACCGCGTGGCCAACAACCACGACGGCGTCTCCGTGTTCGCCGGCGTGGGCGAGCGCACCCGTGAGGGCTGGGACCTCATCGAGGAGATGACCGAGTCCGGCGTCATCGAGAAGACCGCCCTGGTCTTCGGCCAGATGGACGAGCCGCCGGGCACGCGTCTGCGCGTGGCCCTCTCGGCGCTGACCATGGCGGAGTACTTCCGCGATGTGCAGAGCCAGGACGTGCTGCTGTTCATCGACAACATCTTCCGCTTCACGCAGGCGGGCTCCGAGGTCTCCACGCTGCTGGGCCGCATGCCCTCGGCCGTGGGGTACCAGCCGAACCTGGCCGACGAGATGGGGCAGCTCCAGGAGCGCATCACCTCGACCCGCGGCCACTCGATCACCTCGATGCAGGCGATCTACGTCCCGGCCGACGACTACACCGACCCGGCCCCGGCGACGACCTTCGCCCACCTGGACGCGACCACCGAGCTCTCCCGCGAGATCGCCTCGCGCGGTCTGTACCCGGCGATCGACCCGCTGACCTCGACCTCGCGCATCCTCGACCCGCGCTACGTGGGCCAGGAGCACTACGACGTCGCCAACCGCGTGAAGCAGATCCTCCAGCGCAACAAGGAGCTGCAGGACATCATCGCGATGCTCGGCGTCGACGAGCTGTCCGAGGAGGACAAGGTCATCGTCGGCCGCGCCCGCCGCATCCAGCAGTTCCTCTCGCAGAACACGCACCTGGCCAAGCAGTTCACCGGTGTGGACGGCTCGGACGTGCCGCTCAAGGACACCATCGAGTCCTTCAAGGGCATCTGCGACGGCGAGTTCGACCACATCCCCGAGCAGGCGTTCTTCAACGTCGGCGGGATCGACATGGTCATGGAGAACTGGCACCGGATCCAGAAGGAGCTCGGAGAGTGAGCACCCTCGAGGTCACCTTCGTCTCCGCGGACCGGACGGTCTGGAGCGGCTCCGCCGCCCAGGTCGTGGTCCCCGCCGCCGACGGCTCGATGGGCATCCTGCCGCGCATGCAGCCCACGCTCGCGATCCTCGAGCGCGGCGCGGTGCGGATCATCGGCGAGGACGGTGAGGTCACCGAGCGAGCGGTCGACGGGGGCTTCGTCTCCATGGATCGCGACGTGGTGACGATCGCCGTCGATCATGCCGATCGCGCCACGGCCGCCCGCTGAGGCGAACGCGCACCGATGATGCACGTCAACGTCCCGATCACCCTCGTGGTGATCGGGACGTTGGTCGTTCTGCTGGCGCTCGCTGTGCTGGTCCGCTCCGTGGTGATCGCGCGCCGCGGCGGCGCGCTCGACTGCTTCCTGTGGCGACCCCGGGCCCGAGGAGGACGCGGCGCCTGGCGCGGCGGGCGCCTGCGCTTCACCTCCCAGGGTCTGCTCTGGCACCGCACCGATGCTCTGCTCCCCGGCGGTGAGGTGCTGCTGCGCCGCAGCGAGATCCTCGACGTCCAGCGGCAGAACGTCGTCGGTCGTGGGGGAGCGGGCGACGGTGCGGAGGGCGTCGTCGGGGCGAGTGACGCCGGCGCGGTGACTGACGCCGGCGGGACGAGCGGCCCCGGAGGGACGCGCATCGTCCTGGACACCGAGATCGAGTTCGTCCGCCGGGAGGGCGAGCCGCTGTGGCTCATGTTGCCCTTCACGACCTCCTCGGCCGTCATCGCCTGGTACGAGGCGGCGCCGACGGGCGCGGTGCGCGGGGACGCCGACTGAGCAGTGCGCGAGGTGCCCGCCGGGTGCTGCGAGCTCAGTCCGCCTGGGCGGTGCCGACGAGCTCGCCCCGACGGATGACCTGCACGGGACGCAGGTCGGAGTCGACCAGCAGCACGTCGGCCGCGAGTCCCTCGCGCAGCGCACCGATCTCGTCCTCGCGTCCGAGGACGCGCGCCGGGACCGCGGTGGCCGCGCGCACGGCGACGGCCAGATCCACGCCGGCCTCGCGCACGGCGAAGCGCACGACGTCGATGAGATGCGCGGTCCCTCCCGCGATCGAGCCGCCGTCGGCGAGGGTCGCGACGCCGTCCTGCACGTCCACGTCCAGCGCACCGAGCCGGTAGCTGCCATCCGCCATGCCCGCGGCGGCCATGGCATCGGTGATGAGCACGACGCAGCCGTCGGCCGCGAGGGAGAAGACGTGGGCGACGGTCTCCGCCGCGAGGTGGACCCCGTCGGCGATGACCTCGACGACGATGTCCCCGCGGCCGGCCGCGTCGAGCGCGGAGAGTGCCGGGCCCGGATCGCGGTGGTGGATGGGCCGCATGCCGTTGAACAGGTGCGTCGCGGTGGGCAGCGCGGAGCGGCCGTGATGACGGCGCAGGGCATCGCGGGAGGCGATGATCGCCGCGTCCATCTGGGCGCTGTCGCAGTCGGTGTGGCCGAGCGAGGGGACGGCACCGCCGGCGGCGAGGGCGTCGATGACCGCGGTGGCCGACGCCGTCTCCGGGGCCATGGTCATCGTCGCGACCGCGCCGCGGCCCGCCGCGCACAGCTCGCCGACGAGAGCGGCGTCGCCGCCGGTGATGTGGGCGGGGTTCTGGGCGCCCTTGCGCGCCTCGGAGATGAAGGGGCCCTCGAGATGGATCGCCTCGACCTCGCCGTCCTCGACGAGCCCGGCGAGCATGCCCACGCGCCGGCCGAGCTCGTCGGCCGAGGCGGTCACGAGCGAGGCGACGAGGGACGTGGTGCCGTGGCGACGGTGCTCGCGCACGGCGACCATCGCCTCCTGGGCGTCGGCGCAGTCGGGGAAGGAGGCGCCGCCGCCGCCGTGGCAGTGCAGGTCCACGAGACCGGGGAGGATCAGCCCCGGATGCTCGAGAGTCCGCTCGGCCCGGTGCGCCGGCGCCTGCTCCTCGGGCCCCGCCCACAGGATGCGGTCGCCCACGAGGAGCAGCAGCGCACTCGGGAGCACGCCCCGATCGAGCACGGCCGTGCCGCGGACGGCGAGATCGGCATGCAGGGTCTCTGCGTGCTGCGGATCGACGGGGACGTCGGTGGAGGGCATCGATGCTCCTGGTGCGTGCGGTGACGGGATGCGTGCGGGAACGGAGTCAGAAGAGGCGGCTCTCGGCGTCGTCGATGCCGCGCAGGGCGTCGTAGTCCAGCGTCACGCAGTCGATGCCGCGGTCGTGGGCGAGCACCTTGGCCTGGGGCTTGATGGCCTGGGCGGCGAACATGCCGCGCACCGGCGCGAGCAGCGGGTCGCGGTTGAGCAGATCGAGATAGCGGGTGAGCTGCTCGACGCCGTCGATCTCGCCGCGCCGCTTGATCTCGATGGCGACGGTGGCGCCGTCGGCGTCGCGGGCCAGGATGTCGACCGGTCCGATGGCCGTCGGGTACTCGCGGCGCACGAGCGACCAGTCCGTCCCGAGGGTCTCGATGTTCTGGGCGAGCAGCGCCTGCAGATGCGCCTCGACGCCGTCCTTCTGCAGGCCCGGGTCGATGCCGAGCTCGACGCTCGTGTCCTCGAGGATCTCGTGCAGGCGCACGCGCAGGCGGTCACCTGTCTTCGCATGGACCACGTCCCACTGCTGCACCCAGTCCTCCTCGGGGAGGGGAGCGTGGTCGCCGGTCGGGTCGTCGGACGTGTCCTCGACGTCGGCCCGGTCCACGACCTTCAGCTGGCAGGGCGGGCTCATCCAGTTCAGCGGCTTGTAGCTGCCGCCGTCGGAATGGACGAGCACGCTGCCGTCGGCCTTGACGATGAGCAGACGGGTGGCCAGGGGCAGATGGGCGGTGAGCCGACCGGTGTAGTCGACCGAGCACTGAGCAACGACGAGACGCACCCGGCCAGGGTACGGCAGGACGGCCGACCCCTGGGCCGCACGCCGCCGTGTGCCCGCCCGCGCACGGGCGAGGCGAGGCATGCGCCACGCGTGCGGCCTCTCACGCTCGCGCGCGAAGGGGATGTGCTCGTCGTTCGATTCTCGTATCGTGGCAGGGATTCGGTGCGAACGAGGAGATCGTCATCATCTACAAGATCATTGCAGCCGTCCTGGTGGTGCTGGGACTGGTGGGGCTCCTCATCGGGCGCCTGGGGGAGACCACGTGGGCTCCCGAGACCGAGCGCACCGCGACCGTGGACCTGTCCGACCCCGGCCCGGCCGTCGTCATCGACCCGGGCGTGCTGTACGTGGGCGGCACCCAGGGGGACGTGAAGATCACCGCGGACTCCGACGTCTCCGTGATCACGGCCTCCAACGACGACATCGACGCGTACCTCGACGGCGTGAAGCACACGCAGGTCACGGGACTGAGCGACTGGAGCACGCTGAAGACCGAGACGGTCGACGGCGACGACGACTCGATCTCCGATCCCACGTCCTCGGACCTGTGGCGCAGCGTCAAGACCTCGAAGAACCCGACGACGATCGACATCGCCGACTTCTACGCCGAGGAGACCTCGACGGATCCGCAGCCCTACCGCGCGATCCTGCTCGTCACCGACGGCAGCAAGCCCGGCGCCGACAGCATCTCGATCACCTGGCCCGTCGACGAGAAGAACGAGTGGGTCCCCTTCGCATACGCGGCGGGCGCGACCCTCATCATCGTGGGCCTCGTGATGCTCGTGGTCTCCTTCGGCTCCTCGCGCCGCGAGCGCGAGCGGGTGGGTGCCGGGGATGACTCCGAGGAGCTCGGGGCGGACGACGCTCCCGCATCGGATCTCGACCCCGCATCGGCATCCGCGTCCGCACTTGCTTCGTCCTCTGCGGGCGCGGCGCATCTCGCCGGCGACGCCGAGGAGACCCCCGAGGACGACGGCCCCCCCGCGGTCGACGAGACTCTCGCAGCCGACTGGGCACCCGTAGCCGACGAGGCCCCGACGCACGAGCACGAGAGCGTCGACGCCTGGCAGGTCGGCGAGGAGCAGGCGCAGGCCGCGCCGTCGGCCGAGCCTTCGACGGACGCGCTCGATCGGGTCGACGAGGAGCCCGGCACCGCCGATGCGGGCCCGGCCGAGCAGGAGCCCGTCGGCCCGGAAGCACCCGCGGCCGACGAGTCCGCGACCACCGAGCTCGAACCCGCCGAGCCTGCGACCACCGAGCTCGAACCCGCCGAGCCCTCGACCGACGAGCCCCCGACGGAGCAGCTGTCCGCGCAGGGCGAGCAGCGCCCCGTGACCGCGCCGATCCCCGTCGGCGGCGCCGACGGAACGGGCGCCGGCCATGACGACGCCGAGGGATCCGAGGACCCCACGGAGGTCATCGACCGGATCGAGGAGCCGATCGCGGGACCGGGCGAGGACGCGTCGGCCGCTCTGCCGCGGCGCTCGCACCGCCACCGCGCCGCGACCCCGGAGCCGGAGCACGGCGGGGGATCCCAGGAGGACGCACAGCACACGGGCCCCGAGCACGGGTCCGACACCGAGGAGGAGCAGCGATGAGCGCGTGGAACAGGCGCGGGTTCCTGGGCGGCATCGGCGTGCTCGCCGTCGGCGGTCTGCTGGCGGCCTGCGGATCCGATGACTCGACCCCGCCCGCGGTGCCCACGGGCCCCGAGGCCGAGGGGCCGACCCCCGCGGTGACCAGTGATCAGATGGCCGCCTACCTCAAGGCGGTCCACTCCGCAGTGGAGAAGGCGGACGACGACCTCGACGCGAAGGCCCTCGCGCCCCGCGTGATCGGTTCGGCCGCCTCCTTCCGCAAGGACACCTACTCGATCCTCACCAAGAACAAGGACTGGATCGCGAAGAACGCCGAGGACTTCCGCACCAGCGCCCTCGACAGGCCCGGCGAGAAGGCCGTCGTCCCGATCACCTCGACCACCTCGGACTTCCCGCGCACCGCGATCGCGCTCGTCGAGGCCGACGGTGACGACGACGCCGCCCCGTACTTCATGATCCTGCAGCAGAAGGACGCGCACTCCCCGTACGCGACCTGGGGCTGGGCGCAGCAGGCCGTCGGCGTGGACATGCCGACCGTTCCCTCGGCGAAGGTGGGCAGCGAGGCGGTCGACGGCAAGGCCGACGACCTGCTGATGACCCCTGCCGACGCCATGACCCTCTACTCCGAGGTGCTCGCCTGGGGCGGCGGCAAGGACTCCAAGAAGCAGCTCGCGAGCGATCCCTTCACCACCCGGACCCACAAGGACATCCAGGAGGAGCGCAAGCAGCTCAACAAGGGCGTCGAGAAGGACGAGGTGGGCACGATCCGCGAGATCTACACGCCCGTGAAGGACGAGATCGCCGGCCTGCGCACGGAGGACGGCGGCGCGATCGTGCTGGGCACCATGACCTCGAAGCGCACCCTGAAGGTCACCGATGGCTCGAAGGTCAGCTACGGCGAGGACAACATCTTCACCACGATCATCGGCAGCCGCACCTTCACCAAGGAGTACGTGCGCGAGTACGGCACGACCGTCGCCCTCTACATCCCGCCGAAGGGCTCCGACGCGAAGGTCCAGCCCATCGGGGCGACGCGCGCCGTGATCGGCGCCAGCGGCGAGTGACCGGCCGGGCCGACCGGCCCGGGCGACCCCGCCCCTGAGATTCCCAGCAGTCCCGCAACGCGAAGGAGCATCCCATGACCGATCCCTACGGCGTCATCGACCTCGCATCGCTCAAGAAGCCCGAGGGCTCCGAGAACGCGGGGCCCGTCGGCGAGCACGAGGTGTCCGTCGACGAGGCGAACCTCGAGCAGATGATCCAGGACTCCGCGCGGGTCGCGACGCTCCTGCTCGTCACGAGCTCGCGCGTCCCGGGCATCGACGAGCTGCTGGGCGCGCTGCGCTCCGGCGTCGACGCGAAGGGCGGCGCGCTGCGTCTCGCCGTCGTCGACGCGGACACCCAGCCCCGCGTGGCGGGCGCCCTGCGCGTGCAGCAGCTGCCCACCCTCATGCTGCTCCTGCAGGGGCAGCTCCAGCCGATCGCCGAGTCCATGGTCCCCGCCGACCAGATCCCCGGGCTGCTCGACCAGATCGTGCAGGTCGCCCAGCAGACCGGTCTCGACGTCAGCGGTGCGGCCGACGGGCAGGGGGCCGACGGCTCCGGCGCGGAGGACGCGGACGGCGCGGCCCCCGCACAGCCCGAGCTGCCGCCCCTCCTGCAGACCGCCTACGACGCGATCGAGGCGGGCGACCTCCCCGGCGCGCAGACCGCCTTCGAGGAGCACCTGAACCAGAACCCGGCCGACGCCGAGGCCAAGGCCGGCCTGGCGACCGTGCATCTCATGGACCGCACCCGGGACGCCCAGCTCGACGCCGCCCGCAAGGCCGCGGCCGACGCGCCGCAGGACCTCGACGCGCAGCTGCTCGTCGCCGACCTCGACATGCTCGGCGGCCACGTCGACGATGCCTTCGGCCGACTGCTCGACCTGCTGCGCGGCGCCGACCAGGACACCAAGGACCGCGTGCGCGCGCGCCTGCTCGACCTCTTCGAGGTCGCCGGACCCGAGGATCCGCGCGTCGCCCCCGCCCGCAAGCGTCTGGCGAACCTGCTCTTCTGACCTGCGCCGGCCGGGCCGGGCGGGTCACCCCGCGCCGCGCCCGGCGCAGGTCGCGCCCGGTCAGCCGCGGCCGTCGGGGCGGAGCACCAGGGCCCCGAGCGGCGGCACCGAGAGGCGCACGGAGTGGGAGCGCCCGCCGGCGGGGACCTGCTCGACGTCCACGCGGCCCAGGTTCCCGACCCCGCTGCCGCCGTAGACCGGCGCGTCGGAGTTCAGGACCTCGCTCCACGAGCCGCCCGAGGGCATGGGGATGCGGTGCTCGTGCCAGGGCTCGGGCGAGAAGTTCAGGACCACCACGAGCTCGCGGCCGGCGCGGTCGCGGCGCAGGAACGCGATGGTGTCGTGCGAGGCGTCGTCGGCCAGCAGCCATTCGAAGCCGTCGGGGTCCTGGTCGAGCTCGGAGAGCGCCGGGTGCTCGCGCAGCAGGGCGTTGAGGTCCCTGACGAAGCGCTGGATGCCCTGGTGCATGTCGAACTCGAGCAGCCACCAGTCGAGGCCCGTCGACTCGTTCCACTCCGAGGACTGCCCGAACTCGCTGCCCATGAACAGCAGCTGCTTGCCCGGATGGGTCCACTGCAGGGCGAGGTAGGCGCGCAGTGTCGCGGCCTGCTGCCAGTCGTCGCCCGGCGCCTTGCGCAGCAGGGGCTTCTTGCCGTGGACGACCTCGTCGTGGGAGATCGGCAGCACGAAGTTCTCCGAGTACTGGTAGACCATCGAGAACGTCAGCTCGCCGTGGTGGTACTGGCGGTTGATCGGGTCCTCGCCGATGTACTCGAGGGTGTCGTGCATCCACCCCATGTTCCATTTGAAGCCGAAGCCCAGGCCGCCCGCGTCCGTGGGACGGGTGACGCCGGGGAAGGACGTGGACTCCTCGGCGATCATGACGACGCCGGGCGCGCGCTTGTAGGCGGTGGCGTTCGCCTCCTGGAGGAAGGCGATGGACTCGAGGTCCTCCCGGCCGCCCTCGCGATTGGGCACCCATTCGCCGTCGTCCCGGGAGTAGTCGAGGTAGAGCATCGAGGCGACGGCGTCCACGCGCAGGCCGTCGACGTGGAACTCCTCGAGCCAGTAGCAGGCGTTGGCGACCAGGAAGTTGCGCACCTCGCTGCGGCCGGTGTCGAAGATCAGCGTGCCCCAGTCGGGGTGCTCGCCGCGGCGCGGGTCCGCGTGCTCGTACAGCGGGGTGCCGTCGAAGCGCGCGAGCGCCCACTCGTCCTTGGGGAAGTGGGCGGGCACCCAGTCCATGATCACGCCGATGCCGGCGGCGTGCAGGGCGTCGATCAGCGCACGCAGGTCGTCGGGCGTTCCCCAGCGCGAGGTCGGCGCGTAGTAGCCGGTGACCTGGTAGCCCCAGGAGCCGCCGAAGGGATGCTCTGCCACGGGCATGAACTCGACGTGCGTGAATCCCATGGCCTGCACGTACTCGACGAGCTCGGTGGCGAGCTCGCGGTAGCCGAGCCCCGGCTTCCAGCTGCCCAGGTGGACCTCGTAGACCGACATCGGGCCGGCGAGCGCGTCGTGCTGGGCGCGCGCGGCGAGCCAGGCGTCGTCGGACCACTCGTAATCGCTCGTGGTGACGATCGAGCCGGTCGCCGGCGGGACCTCGGCGCGCCGCGCCATCGGGTCGGCCTTGTCGCGCCACTGCGAGGTCGCATCCAGGATGCGGAATTTGTACACCGCCCCGTCGCCGACCCCGGGCACGAAGATCTCCCACACCCCTGCGGATCCCAGGGAGCGCAGGGCGTGCCCGCGGCCGTCCCAGCCGTTGAAGTCGCCGACGACCTGGACGGCCCGGGCGTTCGGCGCCCAGACGGCGAAGGAGGTGCCCGGCACGCCGTCGACCTCGCGCACGTGCGCGCCGAGCACCTGCCACAGCTCCTCGTGGCGCCCCTCGCGGATGAGGTGGAGGTCGAGCTCGCCGAGCGTGGGGAGGAAGCGGTAGGGCTCCTCGAGCTCGACGCTCCCGCCCTCGGGCGCCCACTGCACGCGGATGCGGTACGCATCCAGGTGCGCGCGGGGGACCGCGACCACCCAGATGCCGTCGTACTCGTGGCGCATGGGATGCACGGTGCCGTCGGGCAGGACGAGGGAGACCTCGTGCGCGAGGGGCTTGAGCGTGCGCACGGTGACGCCGCCGTCGTAGGAGTGCACGCCCAGCACCGAGTGCGGGTCGTGGTAGCTGCCGGTCGCCGCCGACCCCAGCTCGTGGGTGCCCACGGGCATCACGCGCGGGGCCGGGGTGCCGCCGGTGGACGCGGTGGGGGCCGACGACGCGGGAGCAGATGCGGCCGGGGTCGCCGGGGGCAGGGACGACGGGGTCCGGGACGACCGTCCGCTCGGGTCCGCGCCGGATCCGGTGCTCGTGATGTTCTCGTCCATGGTGCTCACTCCTCGCTGCGGACCACGCGCAGCACGTGCGCGGGGCGGTCGGTGGGCGAGAGGATCACGAAGGGGCTCTCGTCCCATGTGAAGCGCTCGCCGGTCAGCAGGTCCTCGACCTCGAAGCTCCCCTCGACGTCGAGGGCCCCGGTGTCCAGGTGGATGGTGGAGCCCGTGCCCTGGTCGTACCGGGTCAGGGACACCACGATGACGGTGTCGGCGCGGCCGGAGTCGGTCTGCGAGCCCGGCAGGTGCTTGGAGAAGACGACCACCTGGGGGTCGTCGGCCTCGTGGAAGACGATCTCGGTGAGGGTCTGCAGCGCGGGGTGCTCGCGCCGAATGAGGTTGAGCTGCGTGAGCAGCGGCTCGAGGCTCTGGCCGCGCTGCAGCGCGCCCGCGAAGTCGCGGGGCCGGTACTCGTACTTCTCGTTGTCGATCTGCTCCTCGGCGCCGGGGCGCGGCACGTCCTCGACGAGCTCGTACCCCGAATAGACGCCCCAGGTGGGCACGAGGGTCGCGGCGAGGATCGCGCGCAGCCGGAACGCGGGGCGGCCGCCCTGGGACATGAAGGGCGTGAGGATGTCGTGGGTCGTCGGCCAGAAGCTCGGCGTCATGTATGGCGCCGAGTCCACGAGCTCGAGCAGGTACTCCTCGAGCTCCTCCGGGGTGTGGCGCCACGTGAAGTACGTGTAGGACTGGTGGAATCCGACCTTGCCGAGCGCGTGCATCATCGTGGGCCGGGTGAATGCCTCGGCGAGGAAGATGACCTCGGGATGCTTCTCGTCGAACTCGGCGAGCAGCTCCTGCCAGAAGCGCACGGGCTTGGTGTGCGGGTTGTCGATGCGGAACAGCGTGACCCCGCGCTCGACCCAGCCCTCGAGGACGTCGCGGATCGCCGCGTAGAGCCCCTCGTAGTCGGTGTCGAAGCTCAGCGGGTAGATGTCCTGGTACTTCTTGGGCGGGTTCTCCGCATAGGCGATGGTGCCGTCGGGCCGCACCACGAACCACTCGGGATGCTCCCGCACCCACGGGTGGTCGGGGGAGCACTGCAGCGCCACGTCGAGGGCGACCTCGAGACCGAGCTCGTGGGCGCGGCCCACGAACGCCTCGAAGTCCTCCATGGTGCCCAGGTCGGGGTGGATCGCGTCGTGCCCGCCCTCGGCCCCGCCGATCGCGTAGGGCGAACCGGGGTCGCCGGGCCGGGTCTCGAGCGTGTTGTTGCGGCCCTTGCGGAAGGTCTCGCCGATCGGGTGGATCGGGGTCAGGTAGGCGACGTCGAAGCCCATCGCGGCCACCCGGTCCAGCTCCCCGGCCGCGCTGCGCAGGGTGCCGCTCCTCCAGCCGCCCTCCTCGGCGCTGAAGCGCGCGCCGATAGAGCGGGGGAAGAACTCGTACCAGGAGCCGAACAGCGCGAGGCGCCGGTGGACGATGAGCTCGTGCGGCCCGTCGGGCGTGACGCCCTCGCGCAGCGGCCGCGCGGCGAGGATCGCCCGCAGGTCGGCGGCGAGCGCCGGGGTGACCCGGGCCGACGGGGAGAGGGAATGGTTGCGCAGGGCGTCGATCGCGGCGCGGACGACGGGCCCGTCGGAGGCGGGGCGCTCGTCGTCCTCGATCTCGGCGAGCACGCGGCCCAGCACCTCGGCGCCCTCGGCGATGACGAGGTCGACGTCGATCTCGGCGGGGATCTTCACCTCGGCGACGTGCGCCCACGTCGCGTAGACGTCGCCGAAGGCCTCGATCGTGAACTGCCAGTGCCCGGTCGCGCGGGGGCGGATCCGGGTCTCCCAGAGGTCGAGCCCGGGGTTCGTGCTCGCGAGGGACTGCCGGGTCTCGTTCCCCTCGGGGTCGCGGAGGACCACCTGCACGCCCATCGCGTCGTGCCCCTCGCGGAAGGCGTTCGCGGTGATGCGGACGCTCTCGCCCTCGGCGCACGAGGCGGGGAAGCGGCCCGCGTCCACCACGGGCCCAGCGGCCATCACCGGGATCCGGCCGATGCCCGCGTCGAGGCCCGTCGGCTGCGAGGCGGCGGAGGACGGGGGGAGGGAAGCCATGGACGCTCCTGATCGCTCGGTCGTGCACGGGGTCTCGCGAGGTGACGACGGTCTCACAGGGCCGCCGGTGGACTCACGATAGCCGCTCGTCGGGATGCCCGTCTCCCGCGATCGCGAGGACGAGGACGGAGGCCCCGCGCACGTGCGTGCGGCCCTCGCGCACCCGTCCCTTCTCACCGCCTGCGAGCAGCGCGGCGGGGTCCTCGACCGCGCTGTCGAACAGCACGCGGACATCGCCGTCCAGCCACGGCTCACGGGGCAGGGCGACCTCGAGATCGGCCTCGTCGGCGGAGAGGATCACGAGCAGATGATCGGCGCGAGCGGTCCCGTCGGCCCGATGGGCCCCGTCGCCCGCGTCGATCCCGCCGGTCCCGCCCGCGTCGTCCGTCCCGCCCGGGAGCAGCATCTGCAGCACGTGCCGGCCGGGATCCTGCCAGGGCTCGTGGTCCATGCCCTCGCCGTGCTCGTCGTACCAGCCGGCCTGCCCGGGTCCCGGACGGCGGGGGTCGAGCGGGCGCAGGTAGCGG
The DNA here is from genome assembly GCF_020792675.1 of Brachybacterium halotolerans subsp. kimchii. NCBI lineage: Bacteria > Bacillati > Actinomycetota > Actinomycetes > Micrococcales > Dermabacteraceae > Brachybacterium > Brachybacterium halotolerans. Next base: position 160,028 of record NZ_CP086254.1, read on the forward strand.
GCCGCGCGCAGCTGCGGGAAGCGGGCGCGGATCGCGAGGAGAGCGCGGACCGCCTCGATCCGCCCCGGGCGCTGCGCGACCAGGGACCAGTCGACCCAGGAGATCTCGTTGTCCTGGCAGTAGGCGTTGTTGTTGCCGCGCTGGGTGCGTCCGAACTCGTCGCCCGCGGTGAGCATGGGCGTGCCCGCGGCCAGCAGCAGGCTCGCGAGCAGCGCGCGCGCACTGCGCTCGCGACGCGCCTCGAGGGCCGCGGCGCCGGGGTCGTCGGCGGGCGGCGGTCCCTCGTGGCCGTGGTTCCACGAGCGGTTGTCGGCGGTGCCGTCGCGTCCGGCCTCGCCGTTGGCCTCGTTGTGCCTCTCGTCGTAGCTCACGAGGTCCTGGAGGGTGAAGCCGTCGTGCGCGGTCACGAAGTTGACCGAGGCCCAGGGAGCGCGCAGGCTGCGGCCCGCGGGCAGATCGGCGGGGTCCCGGGCGGCCATCACGTCGCGGGAGCCGGCCAGGCGGCTGGCGAGATCGCGCACGCCGCTGCCCCCGGCCTCGCCCTCGCGCTCGCGCGCCGCCCTGTCCGTGAGCCAGAAGGACCGCAGGTCGTCGCGGAAGGCGTCGTTCCATTCGGCGAAGGGGGCGGGGAAGGCGCCTGTCTGCCATCCGCCTCCTCCCACGTCCCAGGGCTCGGCGATGAGCTTGGTGCCGCGCAGCACGGGATCCAGGGTGATCGCCCGCAGCAGGGCGTGGTCGGGTCGGAAACCGGAGGAGTCGCGCCCCAGCGTCGCCGCGAGGTCGAAGCGGAAGCCGTCGACCCCCATGTCGAGGACCCAGTGCCGGAGGGACTCGAGCACGAGGTCCACGACGGCGGGGGAGCGCGGGTCGAGGGTCGCCCCGGTGCCGGTGACGTCCACGAAGTCGCCGCCGTCCATCCAGTAGTGCTCGCTCGCATCGAGCCCGCGCAGGCTCAGGGAGGGCCCGCCGAAGCCGCCCTCGGCGGTGTGGTTGAAGACGACGTCGAGGATGACCTCGAGGCCCGCGGCGTGGAGGGCGCGGACCATCGCGCGCACCTCCTCGAGCACGGCGAGCGGCCCCTGGTGACGGGCGGCGGCGCTCGCGTACGCGGGATTCGGCGCGAGATAGGAGAGCGTCGAGTAGCCCCAGTAGTTCGTGAGGCCGCGCCGCGTCAGGTGCGGCTCGTCCATGGCCGCGTGGATCGGCAGCAGCTCCACCGCGGTGACGCCCAGCCCGCTGAGGTACGAGGTGACGGCGGGATGCGCGAGACCCGCGTAGGTGCCGCGCAGCTCGGGCGGGACGTCGGGGTGCAGCTGGGTGAACCCTTTGACGTGCAGCTCGCAGACCACAGTGTCCGACCAGGGGGTGCGGGGCGGCGCGGCTGAGGGGTCGGAACCCGCCGACGGGGCGGAACCTGCCCACGGGTCGGAACCGGCCGATGGGCGGGGGCCGTCGGCGGCCCTCTGCTCCGGGCTGCCCGCGACGACGGACCACACGCCCACGTCGGCGTCGTCGCTCTCGCTGCGGCGCAGGGGCGAGATCGGGTCGAGCATCGCGTCGACCTCGTGGGGGAACATCCCGGAGGCGAGCGGGGAGGCGTGCGAGACGGCGCGGGCGCGCGGATCCAGGAGCAGCTTCGCGGGATTGAACCAGGCGCCGCGCTCGGGATCCCACGGTCCGTGCGCGCGCAGGCCGTAGAGGGTGCCGGGCACCATGGCCTCGACCTCGTCCCAGTGCAGTCCGCCGTCGACGTGGCGCAGCGTCGTGCGCTCCTCGCGGAAGCGTCCGCCGCCGAGGTCTCGGCGCACGCACAGCTCGACCCTCTCGGCGCGCGGCGCGACCACGGCGAAGGTCCCGTGCCCTCCGGCATCGACCTGGAGGCCGGGCCGCGTGGGCGGGGACGGGGCGCGGCGCGGCGCGCGATCGGCGCCGGGACCGCCGGGACCGGTGAGCGGGGGATGGGGCATCGTCGCATTCTTCCACCGAGGGCACACCGCCCCGAGCACGACACGAGCGGCCTGCGCACCCGTCCGGGGCGCCCCGCGAACAGGACCGGGGCGCGGGGCCCGGAGAGGTTAGGATCGTCGGGGCGCCGGGCACGGCCCGTCGTCCCCAGGCAGCACCAGCAGCGCGTCGGCCGCACCGGGCGTGCCGGCTGCCGCACGATCCGCACGCAGCACCACGCGACGGGAGCACCCCCGCAGATGACCCAGCAGCCTCAGGAATCCCCCGGGCGTCCCGCCCCCGGCCGCTCAGGCGCCGCCTTCGCCCCTGCGCAGCCCGCGATCCCTCCGGCGAGCATGGAGCGTGCGGGGAGCATCGTCCGCAGCATCACCCAGGTCTTCCAGTCCCGCGTGGTGGGCCAGGAGAACCTGCGCCGCACCCTGCTGGCGGCGCTCGCCGCGGGCGGCCACGTGCTGCTCGAGTCCGTGCCGGGCCTCGCGAAGACGACCGCGGCCTCCGCGCTCGCCTCCGGCATCTCGGGCTCCTTCTCCCGCATCCAGTGCACGCCGGACCTGATGCCCAACGACATCATCGGCACCCAGATCTTCAACTACGGATCGGGCACCTTCACCACCCAGCTGGGCCCGGTCCACGCGAACGTGGTCCTGCTGGACGAGATCAACCGCTCGAGCGCCAAGACCCAGTCGGCGATGCTCGAGGCGATGCAGGAGCGGCAGACCTCCATCGGCGGCGAGGTCTATCCGCTGCCCGAGCCGTTCATGGTGCTCGCGACCCAGAACCCAATCGAGGAGGAGGGCACCTACGTCCTCCCCGAGGCGCAGATGGACCGCTTCCTCATGAAGGAGGTCCTCACCTACCCGCGCCCCGCCGAGGAGCACGAGATCCTCGACCGCTCCACGAGCGGCACCCTCACCGCGCCCCGCCAGGCGGCGCAGACCGTCGGCCTCGAGGACATCCGATTCCTCCAGGAGATGGTCGACCGGGTGTACGTCGACCAGAGCGTCAAGCGCTACATCATCGACCTCGTCTTCACGACCCGCGGCTCCGGCCCGCGCCCGGTCGCGAACCTCACCCAGAGCGTGCGGGTGGGGGCGAGCCCCCGCGGCTCCCTCGCGCTGATGCGCGTCGCCCAGGCGAACGCCCTCCTCCACGGGCGCGATTACGTCACCCCGGACGACGTGCGCGCCATGCGCTACGCGGTGCTGCGGCACCGCCTCGTGCTCACCTTCGACGCCCTCGCGGGCGGCGTGACCCCCGAGCAGATCATCGACGCGGTCTTCCACGCCGTGCCGATGCCCTGAGCGGGATCCGCTGATGGCGACCTCCCTGCTCACCCGCGTCAAGGCGCGCGTGGACCTGCACACCGGACGCCGCGCCCGCGGCATCGTCCAGGGGCGCGGCCGCTCGGTGTTCAAGGGCAGCGGCGAGGACTTCGACGACCTGAAGTACTACCAGCCGGGCGACCGCATCTCCGACATCGACTGGAAGGCGACGGCGCGCTCGGGAGAGCCGCTGATCCGCCAGTTCAACGAGGAGCGGGTGCGGCACCTCTCGATCGTCGCCGACACCTCCTCGGCGATGGCGACTCTCGCGGCCGACGGCACCTCCAAGCGCGACGCCATGGTCACCGCCGCGGGCCTCGTGTGCTTCCTCGCCCAGAACAACGGCGACCTCGTGGGCCTCGTCGGCGGCTCCGAGTCCCGGCCGGTGCAGCTGCCCTCGCGCTCGAGCGACGGGCACCTCGAGCTGCTCCTGCGCACCGTCCAGCAGTCCACGACCGCCGGATCCCGCCCGTCGGACGTCTCCTGGCTGCTTGAGCGGGCCTTCCGCGTCACCCGCCGCTCGACCCTGATGACGATCATCACCGACGAGGCGCACCCCGGCCCCGAGGACCACTCCCTGCTGCGGCGCCTGTCCACCCGGCACGACGTCATGGTCATCCGCATCGGCGACGCCGACCCGCTGCAGGCGGGCGACCTCGACCACGAGGTTGTCGACGTCGAATCGCCGCGGGAGATCTCCGAGCTCGCCCGCGTCTCCACGAAGGTGGCCCGGGACGTCGAGAACTACCGCCGCGCCCGCCGCGAGGCGACCACCGAGATGCTCGACAGCCTGCACCTCACCCACCTGCTCACGGCCGGCGACAGCACCGTCGTGGACGACATGATCGCCATGCTGCGGGAGAGGGAGTACCGCCATGCCCGCGCATGACCTCACGGTGCTCGCCGATCCCACGCCGAGCCCGTCGCCCGCGACGATCATCGATCCGCCCCAGTACTCGATCGCCTGGCTGATCCTCGCCGTGCTGTGCGTGATCGTCATCGTCGCGATCATCGTGGGCGTGCTGCGGATCTCCCGCGCCGTCGTCTCCCGCCGCGCCTACCGCCGGCGGCCCGACGAGCCCGAATCGCTCAAGGCCGAGTTCCTGCGCTCCGTCAACGACATCGCGGCGCGCCACGAGGATGGCGCGATCGACGAGCGCACCGGCCACCTCGAGCTCACCGCCGTGATGCGCCGCTTCGTGCGCCGCACCACCGGGCACGACGTCACCAGCCAGGACGTCGCCACCCTCATCGCCGACCCCCGGACACGGGACGTCGGCGAGCTCATCGCCCGCCTCTACGAGCCGGACTTCGCGCCGGCGAGCGACGTCGACCTCGAGGGGTCCGTGCACCGCGCCCGGGAGGTGATCCGCCGATGGTCATGACGCTGTGGTGGGTGGCCTGCCTGCTCCTGGTCGCCGGGATCGTGGTCTGGGCGATCACCTTCTGGAACCGCCGCTCGATGCACCGGGCGCCCGTGCTCGTCGCGAACTCCTCGTTCCTCGAGCGGATCCCGAGCTTCGTGCGCAGCCAGCGCCTCGCGCGCGTGCTGCGCGTGGTGCAGGTGGGCGTCGCCGTGCTGGGTCTGCTCGCCGCCGCCCTGCTCTCCGGCCGGATCGCCACCGAGCGCGTGCAGACCCCCGAGTTCGCCGATCGCGACATCGTGCTGTGCCTGGACGTCTCCGGCTCGATGTACGAGTACGACACGGAGATCCTGCAGACCTTCGCCTCGATGGTCGACGACTTCCACGGCGAGCGCATCGCGCTGTCGATCTTCAACTCGACGTCCCGCACCGTCTTCCCGCTCACCGACGACTACGACCTCGTCGAGCGCGAGCTCAGCGAGGGGGCCGAGGCGATCGACTTCGACGAGTTCGGCTACCGCCTGGGCAGCCGCGACTACCCGCAGGACAAGGTCGAGAAGTACGCGGACTTCGTCGAGGGCACGCGCGGCCTGGACGACCAGGCCTCGATCGTGCCCGACGGCCTCGCCTCCTGCGGTCAGCTGTTCGACCATGCCGAGACGGACCGCAGCCGCTCGATCATCTTCGCGACCGACAACGAGGTCAACGGCGACCCGATCTACTCCCTCGACGAGGCCGCCAAGACCATCGAGGACCGCGACATCGATCTGTACACGTTCTACCCGGGCGCCTACGAGTGCTCCGAGGAGTGCTTCGACGAGCTCCAGAAGGTCACCGAGGACCACGGCGGCACGCTCTACCAGTCCTCGGACCCGAATGCGATCCCCTCGATCATCCGGGAGATCCAGCAGACCCAGGCCCAGAAGATGGGAGCCGAGCCCACCCTCATCCGCACCGATCATCCGCTGTTCGCCTTCGTGCTCACGCTCATCGCCCTCGCCGGGGTGCTGATCGTGGGCTGGCGCAACCGCTGAGAGACGGAGGAGAGCATGCATCTGGAGCATCTGATCCCGCTGTGGGCCACGATCCCCGTCTTCGTCCCGCTGCTCGCGCTCGCGGTCGTGATGATGGTGCGCCGCCCGCGACAGCGCTGGGCGTGGCTGCGGCGCGCGCTGATGGTCGCACTGCTCGCGGTGGTCGCCCTGCGCCCCGCGACCTATACGGAGGCCGAGCAGACCCAGCGCATGAACGCGAACGTGTTCTTCGTCGTGGACCGCACCGGCTCCATGAACGCCGAGGACTACGCGGAGGGCCAGCCCCGTCTCGACGGCGTCAAGCACGACATGGAGCAGATCATGTCCGAGACCCAGGGGTCCCGCTACTCGATCATCTCCTTCGACTCGACCGCCGCCTCCCAGCTGCCGCTGACCACCGATGCGGGCGCCGCGAAGGCCTGGATCAACACGCTCGCCACCGAGTCCACCGCCCAGTCCAAGGGCTCGAACGTGGACCGCCCGCTCGCGACCCTCACGAAGGCCCTCTCCGACGCGCAGACCGACGACCCGGACTCGTACTCCCTCGTCTACTTCCTCAGCGACGGCGAGAACACCGATGACCGCGACGCGGAGCCCTTCGACCAGCTGAAGCCGATGATCGACGGCGGCGCGGTGCTCGGCTACGGCACCAGCGAGGGCGGGCCGATGAAGGCCTCGGGCGCCGGCACGCACGGCGAGTACATCACCGACTCCTCGGGCGCGAAGGGCATCTCCCGCATCGACGAGGACCAGCTGAAGACCATCGCGCAGCAGATGGGCGTCCCGTACCTGCACCGCACCGATCCCGAGGCCCCGATCGAGGGCACGATGGAGGGCATCACCCTCAAGCCCATCCCCATCGAGTCCCGCCGTGACGTGGCGAGCTTCCGCGACTGGTACTGGGTGGCGGCGATACCGCTGGCGGCCCTGTTCATCTGGGAGCTGGGGGAGATGACGTATCGTCTGCCGCGTCGGCGCGATCGCAGTGAGCTGCTCGCCGCGACCGGTGCGGGATCCGCCGGTCCGGGCGATCCCCCGGGAGAAGGAGGCAGGTCATGAGCTCGACCCTCACCCCTCCTCCGCCCGCGCCGCCTGGCCCCTCCGGTCCTTCGGGCCCCTCGGGCCCGTCGGCCGCGAGCCCGTCCCCGCAGGACGGGGCGGCCGATGACGGCGCGCGGCCGCTCGCCGAGGCCGAGCCCCGTCGGCCCCAGGACTTCGGGCTCGACGTGCGGCTGCTGCGCCGGATCCGGCTCATCGCCTTCGCGATCCTCGGCATCCCGCTGCTGATCCTCGCCCTGCTTGCAGTCCGTTTCGTCTCCATGCCCCTCACCCAGGCATGGCACGACGGCGCCTACGGCGACGGGTCCTACGCCCGGGCGAGCGAGCGGCTGTGGCCCGTGCAGAAGGCCAACTGGTTCGAGCCCTACCTCCCGCACCTCACCAAGGGCACGGACCTGCTCCAGCAGGACAAGAACGCCGAGGCCGAGACGGAGCTGCGCCTCGCGCTGAAGGACTGGCAGGCGGGCAAGGACCTCAACCAGCCGCCCCACGCCCAGTGCAAGATCCTCAACAACCTCGCGATCTCCATCGAGCGCCAGGCGAACGAGATCGACGACGCCGGCGACCGCGCCGACCGCCTGTACGAGGCCGAGCAGCTGCTCGCCCCCTGCGCCGGCGGCGGAGGAGGCGGCGACGGCGAGGGCCAGGGCGGCGGAGGCCAGGGCGAGGACCAGCAGGGCGAGGGCGAGGGCTCGGGCAACGAGGACAAGGGCACCACCGGCGACAACGGCAAGCGCATCGAGGAGGAGCGCCGCTCGTCCGACAAGGAGGCGGGCAACGACCCGGACGCCCGCGACAAGGGCCAGGAGGGTGACGACCAGGGCCAGGGCGAGGACCAGGGCGATCAGGACGGCGAGGGCAGTGCGCCCAAGGACCCGGGTGACCCCAAGAAGGAGGACCCGAAGGGCGACGGGCCCGACGAGGAGGCACCCACGCAGGGCGACGCGGAGGACCAGAAGAAGGCCGAGGACCTCGAGAAGCGCAACGGAGACGCGAACTCGGGCGACGGCGAGGACTCGGACGACGGAGCGAGCAGTGACCCCAGCCAGCCCTGGTGAGCACGGCGCCCCGCCGCGCGTCTACATCGACCACGCGGCCACGGCGCCCCTCCGGCCCGAGGCCCGCGACGCCTTCCTCGCCGCCTCCGCCCTGCCGGGGAACCCGACCTCGCGCCACGGCTCCGGACGCCACGCCCGCGGCGTCCTCGACGACGCCCTCGACTCCCTCGCGACCTCGCTCGATGTCCCGGTGTCCTGGCTGACCCTGACCTCCGGCGGGACCGAGGCCGACAACCTCGCCGTGCGCGGCGCGGCCCTCGCCGCCCAGGCGGCCGACCCGTCCCGCCGGGCCGTCGCGGTCTGCGCGACCGACCATCCGGCGGTGCTCGAGACCGCCCGCTCCCTGGCCCCCGGCATCGAGTCCCGTGAGATCCCCGTGGACCGCGAGGGTCTGCTGGACCTCGAGGCGCTGCGGGAAGCCCTCGCCCCGGGCGACGTGAGCGTGGTGAGCGTCGCCCTCGTGAACAACGAGACCGGCGTGGTCCAGGATCTCGCGGCGGTCACCGAGATCGCCCACGCCGCCGGTGCCCTCGTCCACACCGACGCCGTGCAGGCCACGAGCCATGTCGAGCTGCCCGTGCGCATGGTGGACATGCTGAGCCTGACCGGCCACAAGATCGGCGCCCCCGTGGGCGTGGGCCTGCTGGTGGTGCGCCCCGACATCCCCTTCGTCGCGGGCCTCACCGGCGGCGGGCAGCAGCGCGGCGTGCGCCCGGGCACGCTCGACGCCCCGCACACCGCATCGCTCGCCGCCGCCCTCGCACGCACCCTCGCGGACCGGGAGGCGGAGTCGGCGCGACTGGGGGAGATGGCGCAGCGCCTGCGCGCGGGCATCCGGGAGATCGCTCCGGACGCCGTGCTCACCGCCGAGGCCGCCCCGCGCAGCCCGCAGGTGGTGCACGTGCTGCTGCCCGGCTGCGACCAGGACGCCCTGCTGCTCATGCTCGACCAGCAGGGGATCGACGCCTCGGCGGGCTCCGCGTGCTCGGCGGGCGTCACCCAGGCCAGCCACGTGCTGACCGCGATGGGCATCGAGCCCGGTCTCGCGCGCGGCGCCCTGCGGCTCTCGCTGGGCTGGTCGAGCCGCGAGGACGACGTGGACCGCGTGCTCGCCGCCCTGCCCGAGGCCATCGAGCGGGCTCGGGCCGTCGGCGCGCTCGTGCGGTGAGCCGGTCGCGACGAGGAAGCCGGTGAGCAAGCGCTCGTCGGGCGGGCCCCTGTCCGCATCCGGCGCTTCGTAGACTGGTGCGGCCGCGCGTCCCGGATCCGCGCGGCATCCGAGCAGGAGGCGAGGTCCCCATGAAGGTGCTGGCAGCGATGAGCGGCGGCGTCGATTCCGCCGTCGCGGCCGCGCGCGCCCACGAGGCGGGCCACGACGTGGTCGGCGTCCACATGGCGCTGTCCAAGAACCGGGCCGAGACCCGCACCGGATCGCGCGGATGCTGCACCGTGGAGGACGCGGCCGACGCCCGCCGCGCCGCCGAGCGCATCGGCATCCCCTTCTACGTCTGGGACCTCTCCGACGACTTCCACGACCTGGTCGTCTCGGACTTCCTGGCCGAGTACGCGGCCGGTCGCACCCCGAACCCGTGCGTGCGCTGCAACGAGCACATCAAGTTCGCGACCCTCATGGAGCGCGCCCGCGCCCTCGGCTTCGACGCCGTGTGCACCGGCCACTACGCGGACGTGCGCGCCGAGGGCCCGGACGGCGCCCCCTCGCTGCACCGCGCCCGCAACCTCCCCAAGGACCAGTCCTACGTGCTCGCCGTGATGGGCCCCGAGGCCGTCTCCCGCGCCGTGTTCCCCCTCGGAGCGTTCGAGGACAAGGAGGCCGTCCGCGCCGAGGCCCGCGAGCGCCGACTGGGCGTCTCCACGAAGCCCGACAGCTACGACATCTGCTTCATCGCCGACGGCGACACCCGCGGATTCCTCGAGCGCAGCCTGGGCGAGGCCCCGGGCGAGGTGGTCGACGCCGACGGCACCGTGCTGGGCACCCACCGCGGCACCTTCGGCTTCACCGTGGGCCAGCGCAAGGGCCTGGGCCTGGACCGCCCCGCGGCCGACGGCGCCCCGCGCTACGTCCTCGACGTGAAGCCCGAGACCCGGCAGGTCGTCGTCGGCGCGGCCGAGCTGCTCTCGACCACCCTGCTCGAGGCCTCCGCGCCGATCCCCTTCGAGCCGCTCGCGCCCGGCCGCGAGGTGAGCGCCCAGATCCGCGCCCACGGCGAGGCCCTGCCCGGCATCATCGAGCGGGCCGACGACGTGCTCAGCGTGCGCCTCAGCTCCCCGGTGCGCGGCGTCGCCCCCGGGCAGACCCTCGTGCTGTACGACGGGGACCGCGTGATCGCCTCGGCGACCCTCGAGCGCCGCGCCGCATGACGGTGGGCGGAATGAGTGAGGGCCGCATGACGGAGGGCCGCATGACGGAACAGCGCGCGGCGGGCGACGGCACCACGGGCGACGATCCGCTTGTGAGGATCACGGGCGACGGGACGTGGCAGGTGCCGACCGGGCAGGAGACGACCGGGCAGATGCTGACCGGGCACGTGCCGATCGGGGCGACCGGCGGCCGGGACGCCCGCACGACCGGCGGCGCCTCTGATCTCACGGACGCCGACGCGGACCGTCTGCTCGCCCTCACCCGCCTGCGTGGCCTGCTCGGCGACGACCTCGAGCAGCAGATCGCCACGCGCCTGTTCCTGCCCGCGGCGCTCGGCACCGAGGGCGCCGACCAGCTGCTCCCGCAGTCGCTCACCCTGCTCGCCGGCACCACGGGCGACCTCGCGAGTTACGGATGGCGGATCGGACCGGGCAGCTCGCGCACGTGGCGCCGCGCCCAGGAGCTGCGCGAGCGCCTCCTCGAGGCCGCCCGCATCGCCCTGCACGGGTACGAGGGCGACCTCGTCGCCACCACGCTCGGCCCGCTCACCCTCGCCGCCGCGACCTTCCTCGGCTCCGGCGAGCGCACCCTCGCCGACCGCGGTGCCCTGCGCGACCTCCCGCACCTGCTCGCCGAGGGCATCGCCGAGCACCTCGACGCGGTGCGCAGCCACGTGCCCGGCGCCCGGCCGCGCCTGCTGATCCGCGACGGCGCCGCCCTCGCGCTGGCACACGGCGCGATCCCCACGCCCTCGGAGTACCGCCGCTACCCGGCGCTGCCCGTTCCCGACATCGGCGAGGTCTGGCGCACCCTGCTCGAGGACCTCCGGTCCGGAGCGGGCCTCGACGTCCAGGACGTGACCCTCGCGCCGAGCAGCGACACGGCGCTGCTGCGCGCCGCCCGCACCGCCGGCGCCACCCGGCTCGCGCTCTCCCCGGCGGGCTTCTGCGCCTGGGAGCTGCTCGCCGAGCTGCGCGAGGCCGGGGTCGGCATCGAGCTCGTCGTGGACCCTGCCGGCCCGCAGCGCCTCGAGGCGCAGCTCGGGTCCGTCGCCCGCAGCTGGCGGGAGCTCGGCTTCCGTCCGCGCGACCTCGCCGGCTTCACGTGGCTCGCCCATCGACCGGATCGGGCCGTCGGCCCCGCCCTTCCCGGCGGCGGCACAGACCCGTCGGCCGAGCCCTCCCGCGCGTCCCTCCTGGACGAGAGCGATCTGCAGACCCTGCTGCGCGCGGCGCCGGCCTGGGCCGAGCGCGTCGAGGGCTGAGCGCATCGAGAACCGAGCGTGAAGGACGCGCCACCGGCCGCCCCGAGGAGCGCGACTCAGACGTGGAGCTTCTTCGCGAGCTCGTCCCGGACGTCCGCCGCGCGCTCGAGCTGCAGCAGCGCGAGTGAGAGCAGCGCGAGCACCACGCAGATCGCCGACGGCACGGGCGTGGTCACCCAGCCCAGCAGCAGGAAGAGGATCGGCACGATCCCCAGCAGCACGGTGAGCGCGCTGTAGAGGGCGTGCTCGCCGACCTCGAGGCGCATGACGTGCTCGAGGATCACCAGCGCGATGATCGCGCAGCCGCACATGATGGGCACCGCGAAGGTCAGGGACCAGCGATGCCAGCCGGTCAGATAGTCCCAGTACGTGCACACGAGCGCAGCCAGGACCAGCAGCGTCAGGGTGGACCGGGCGAGGTCGCGTCGGCCGCGCAGCGCCATCAGCGCGACCAGCCACATGGTGCACACGCCCAGCCACACCGAGCGGACCGCCCCGAACTCGGCCGGTCGATGCCCCAGCCACAGCTGGACGACGAACGAGATCGCGACCAGCACGAGCGAGATCACCGTGAGGATCCGCAGCAGGCGACGGCGGGAGAAGCGCAGGGGCACACTCGGCAGCGGATCGGGGGAGGGATGGCCCACCAGGTGCGATCCGCACAGCGGGCAGCGCGACCAGTTGCCCTCGATCCGCACCGCGCACTCGGTGCACCGCCTCATGGCGCGACCTCCGCGAGCTCGGCCTCGGTGACCCGGGCGGCCGTCACGGACACGTCGATCCCGCGCGCGCTCAGCGAGCGGGCGAAGGCGCGCACGTGCCCGGTCTGCATGAACGGCGAGGTGAAGGTGACGGTCATCTGCTCGCCGTGGGAGATCGCGCAGAACTGCGGGCGCGCGGCCGAGACCTGGAAGAGCACCCGGCCCACGTGCGAGGCCGCCGGCTCCGGCAGGCGAAGCCGCCCCAGGTTCGAGACCGCGAGGCTCAGGTGCCGGTTCGAGGCGGCGTTCAGCCAGCCCAGGATGAGGTCCTTGAGGGGACGCGGCACGATCCGCAGCAGCGGGGAGCGCTCCACGCGGATGAACCGCGCGACCTTCGGCGCGAGCGCCGCGGCCGATGCCTGCGGGCGGAACTCGGCCTCCAGGGCGCGGGCGACCGCCTCGGGGGAGTCGGGGCCGTCTGGGCCGACTGAGCCATCACGGCCGTCGCTGCCGTCGGGGGAGAAGGTGTGCTCGACGCGGATGGTCGCGAAGAAGTTGCGGGCGCTCGTGGAGGGGAAGAACTGCCGCAGGTTCACGGGCACCGAGGCGCTCAGCGTGCGGGCCCTGCCCAGGCCGCCCGAGGACTCGCGCACCGCGTCCATGAACAGCGCCGTGAGATACATGGTCGGGCTCGCTCCGGCGGCCTTCGAGAGGGCGAGCAGCTGGGCGGTCGGCATCGTCAGCTCGACGGCGCGGGTGCGGTCGTCCGGCGTGCGGGTGCCGCGGACGCGGTGGATGCGGGTGCGTCGCGCAGGCCCGGCGGGGACGGCGTCGGACGGGGCGGGGGAGGCGCTCGTCGGGATGCCGCCGGTGGAGCCTGCCGCGCGCACGGTCTTCTCGGCGAGGGTCAGCGCGGCGGGAGCGGCGGCCTCGGCGAACGCCTCCTCGAAGGCGGTGGGGCGGCGGCGTCGGAAGTAGTGGGCGAAGCTGTCGGTCTCCAGCGCGTGGGAGGACGGGGAGTCTCCCGCCGCGGCCGCAGCCGGCGCGCGCGGCGTCTCCGCGCCGTCCGTCGTCCCCGGCGCGCCCGCTGCGCCCGCCGCATCCGCGGGGTAGCGCCTCCGCGCGTACTCGACGAGCAGGTCGGTGAGGAACCACATCGCCCCGGTCCCGTCGGAGAGTGCGTGGAAGACCTCCAGGGAGATCCGCCGGCGATGGTGGATCACCCGGAACAGCAGGGTGCGCCTGCCGTCCTGGTAGATCGGCGCGCAGCTGGGGCGACGCTCGGGCTCGACCACGGGGCGCAGGTCGCTGTCTTGCAGGTAGTACCAGAACACGCCGCGGCGCAGCACCGCGCGGTAGAGGGGATAGAGCTCGAAGACCGCGTCGAGGGCCTCCTGGAGCACGCCCGGATCCACCTCGGCATCCATCTCGGCGCTCAGCCGGAACACCTTGGTGTCCGACTCGGTGCGCGCGGCGAGGAAGATGTTCGAGGCGTTGTCGAGCCGCACCCAGGTCCGGCGGCTCATGTGGGCGAGGTCCGCTCGAGGAACGCGTCGATGTGCTGGTAGGCCTCGCGCAGCGGGCGCGCGAAGCGGGGCAGGGTGATGAAGCCGTGCAGGGCGCCGTCGACCCTGTGCACCTCCGCGTCGTTCCCCGCGTCTGCGAGGGCGGCGCCATAGGCCTCGCCCTCGTCGCACAGCAGATCCAGTTCGGCCGTGATCAGCAGCGTCTCGGGCTGGGCGCTCAGATCCGTCGCCATCAGCGGCGCCACCAGCGGGTCCTGCCGGCGCCCCCGGTCCGGGACGTAGAGCTCCATGTAGTCCTGGACCTCGGTGTCGGTGAGGCGGTAGTCGCTGCCGTGCCGACGCACCGAGGCGAACGGCGAGGTCTCGGGGTCGTGGTCCCAGTGCGTCACCGGGTACAGCAGGATCTGGCGCGAGGGTACGGGCCCGCCCTCGTCCCTCAGCATCAGCGAGAGCACGGCGGCGAGGTTCCCGCCCGCCGAGTCGCCCACCAGCACGATGCGCCGCGGGTCGCTGATGCCCGCGCGCTGCGGATCCTCGAGCAGCAGCCGCGCGACGCGCGCACAGTCCTCGAGCCCCGCCGGGAAGGGATGCTCCGGCGCGAGGCGGTAGTCGACCGAGGCGACGACGCAGCCGGTGAGGTCCGCCATCGTCGCGCACGCCGGGGTGTAGCTCTCGATGTCGCCCGTGACCCAGCCGCCGCCGTGGAAGAACAGCAGCACGTCCTCGCGCCGACGCTCCTTGGGCGAGAACACGCGCACGGGGATCTGGTGCCCGCCGTCGGCGGACATGATCTGCCGATCCAGCGAGCGGAACCGGGGGATCGGCCGCGCGGCCAGCTGTCGCTGCAGCCGGCGCACCTTCGCATAGTCCTGGCGCATGTCGATGCGCGGCGCGGCGAACAGACGCAGCACTGCCCGCAGCAGCGGGTTCACGGGCGCGTGCCCTCGCGGCGAGTCGGATCCTTCATGGAGTCAGGGTATGCGGGATGGCTGGGCGGGATCACCAGGCAGGACGACCGAGCGGGAGGGCCGGACCGTCCGGGGCAGCCGGCTCAGGCGGCCAGGAGCGCCCCGCCGAGACCGACGGCCGCGACCACGAGCGTGACCAGCGCGGCCTGCACCACAGGACGTCCGCCGACCTGCCTCAGCAGACGCACGCGCACCCCGGTCCCGAGCGCGAACATCGCCGCTGCCAGGCACAGCGCCTGCACGGGCTTCGAGACGTCGACGACCGCCTCGGGCAGCAGACCGGTCGAACGGATGCACACCGCGACGATGAACGCGAGCACGAAGAACGGGACCAGGGGCGGGCGCTTGGCGGCGGGCGCGGGGGCGCCGGCGGGGGAGTCGACGGACGTCCGGTCGGTCTCCGCCGCTCGACGCTCCACGGCGGTGAGGATCGCGATCACCGGAGCGAGCATCAGCACCCGGCCCAGCTTCACGAGCACGGCGATGCCGAGCGCCCCGCCGCCCAGGATGCTGC
The DNA here is from genome assembly GCF_020792675.1 of Brachybacterium halotolerans subsp. kimchii. NCBI lineage: Bacteria > Bacillati > Actinomycetota > Actinomycetes > Micrococcales > Dermabacteraceae > Brachybacterium > Brachybacterium halotolerans. The sequence continues at coordinate 175,183 of NZ_CP086254.1, forward strand.
CGGCGGCGACGACCTGCGCGACCTCGTGGATCGACGCCCCGGCCCAGGTCCCGGATGCGTCCGTGCCCAGGCCCAGGGCGCGGGCCACGAGCGGCAGCAGCGGGATCATCAGCGTCCCGAACACGACGACGAGTGCGACGGCCGTCGCGATCTGCGTCTCCAGGCGCTCGGTCGCCTCCTCGGCGCTCTCGCCCTCGCGACGCCGCGGCGTGATCGCCCCGCCGGCCGCCGCCACGGCGGCGGCGCCGCAGATCGAGAACCCGCAGGCGATGAGCAGCGCCTGCGTGGGCGGGAGGTGCAGAGCCCGGCCGATGAGCAGACCGCTCGCCATCCCGATGCCGACGATCGCCACGATCACCACGATGGTCAGCGGTCCGAGGGCGATCACGTCGCCGATCGCGAGCTGCAGACCGAGCAGCACGATCCCGATCCTCAGCACGGGCTTCGCGGCCAGGTCCAGTCCGGGCTTCAGCGCCGGCGGCAGCAGTCCCAGGTTCGCCGCGAGCGCGCCGACGAGAATCGCCGCGAGCGCCGGGGATGCCACGGGGACGAGCATGCCCAGGCCGTAGGCGAGCCCGGCGACGGCGAACGACAGCAGCAGCCCGGGCAGGACGCGGAGCAGCGGGGAACCCGGGGCGGGGTCGGACGGTGTCGTCGGACCGGTCGACGGTGTGGGCGTCGTCGCCGTCGAGGTCGAGGTGCGCGAGGAAGTGTCTGAGAGGGGTTCGGGCATGGGATCCAGCCTCACGGCTGAGGGCGGCCCCCGGTAGTGGTCGATCTGATCGGGCGCATATCATCGGGGATATGCCGTTGCATGATGCGTCGAGGCCCGACCTGGCCTCCCTCGAGCTGCTGGTCGCCGTGGTCGACCTGGGCAGCGTCTCCGCCGCAGCCTCGGCCCTGGGTCTCGCCCAGCCCAATGCCTCGCGACAGCTCTCCCGTCTCGAGCGACGCCTGGGAGCTCGCCTCGTGGATCGGGGTGCGCGGGGCTCCGAGCCGACGGCCGCGGGCCGGGTCGCGGTGGAGCACGCCCGGCGCGTGCTCGACGCGGCCGACGGGCTCGTCGAGCAGGTGCGCTCGGCCGCGGGCGCCGGACGAATCCGCATCCTGGCCTCGCAGACGATCGCCGAGCACCTGATGCCCACGTTCCTCGCCGCCCTCGCCGCGGACCAGCCGGGTGTGCCGGTCTCCTTCGAGGTCGAGAACACGGCCGGGGTGATCGCCGCGCTCCGCCGCGGGCGCGGGGATCTCGGGTTCGTGGAGGGCCTCGAGGTGCCGCACGAGCTCACCACGCTCGAGGTCGCGCGGGACCGGCTGGTCGCTGTGGTCGCTCCGAGGCATCCGTGGGCGCTGGATCGGGACGTGCGCGAGCACGGGATCGACGCGGACCTGCTCGCGCGCACACCGCTGGTGGTGCGCGAGGAGGGTTCGGGGACGCGAGACGTGCTCACCCGGGCGCTCGCGCCGCGCGAGGTCGCGGCGCCCGCGCTCGAGCTGCACTCGAACGCCGCGGTGCGCACGGCCGTGGCGGGCGGTGCGGGCTGCGCCCTGCTGAGCCGGCTCGTGGTCGCGGGGGATCTGCGCGAGGGGCGTCTTGTGGAGGTGCCGGTGCGGGGCGTCGCGTTGGAGCGCTCGCTGCGAGCCGTGTGGTCGGGCGTGAGGCCGGGACGGCTCGAGGGCGCGCTCCAGGCACTGATAGCCGACGGGGCTGAGCGCGAGTGACGCGCGTCGAGCGTGGATGGCATGGGACGTGCGTGCAACTCGTGAACCGAGCGTGTGAGGTGCAGGCCGAGGACACACGTACCTCGGGCACGACTCGTACCCGGCGCGCATGCCCTCGCCGACGAAACAGCGGGTGCAGCGCGACCGGGTGCGGTCGGTGAGATGCCGGTGGTGCGGTGACCGGATGATGGGATGCAGCCGGTCGGATGAGGGGCTGTGCCTCAGGTGCCGTCGGATCAGAACGGTGGAGGCGGCGAGGGGGCCCGTGGTGCCGCGGGCGGTGAGCCCGCTGGTGGCGGTGAGCCGGACCCGGTGGACGGGTCCGCACCTGGCGGGTGATCGGTGAGCGACGGGAGCCCGTCGCGTGCCCGCCGATGCTTGGCGCGGGCGTCGCGGAGCTGGCCCCAGGCCTCTTCGAGATCGGCGACGGTCTCGGCCGTCGCCATGTCCGCGTTGTCCTCGAGGAAGACGCGGAACCTGTCCGCCACGTCCCAGAGCGTGCCCCGTCGGCCGCTGGGGGAGTCCTCGGGCTCGATGCGCACGGGGTCGATGAGTCCCTCGGTCTTCATCGCGTGGTGCTGCCAGCACAGCATGTGCAGGTTGTCGACCGCGGTCGCGCCGCCGCTCGCGGGATCCTCGTGGTCGTACTCGACGATGTGGTCGGCCTCGGTGGCCGTGGTCGCCGGGCGCGTGCACCCGGGCAGGCCGCACGTGGTCATGCGATCGCACAGGTGCTCGAGCATGGCCTGCGTGGGGCGGTAGCGGTCTGCGGGCAGCGGGAGGAACTCGCTGCTGCTGGGATCGGTGAGGATCCGCACCCAGTCCTCCTGGCCGGCGGCGATGTCACGGGCCATGTCCGCCGGGATGGGGATGCGCCCGTCGAGCATGCCGGGGGCGTCGTCCTGGCCGAGCATCGTCATCATCGGCACCAGCACGCCGAGCCGGAAGCGCTCCGCAGGCACATGCACACCCTGGGTGTCGGGCGTGGTGAGGGTGGTGAGGAGATAGCGGATATGACCGAGCGAGAGGGGCATGCCGGTGGCGAGGACCTCGCCCTCGGGATCCCACGGGATCGGGGATCCGTCCTCGAGGGCGTGGCGCTGGGCCTGCTGGACCGCGCGGGCGCTCGCGTCCAGGCGGCGAGCGAAGGAGACGACTTCGTGCGCCGGCCCCTGCACTTCGATGCGGGCGATCCCTGGGATGTCGTCCGGGAGGAGTTCGACGCGCCGACGGTCCTCGGGTGCGAGATGCGGTGGCAGCTCGCGGCGGGAGAGCAGCCGTGCGATCACCGAGCTCAGGCTGCGCGTGAACTGCTCGGGCGCGATGCCGACGTCCCAGAAGCGCACGGTGAGGTCGACGACCGCCATCTCGTCGTCCGTGAGGCCGCTGGTGCGGGAGAGGAGCTCGGTGAACCAGGACGCCGGGAAGGCGCCCGTCTCGAGGAGGACGTGCACGTGGGGGAGGAGATCAACGGCGCGGTGGGCGTCGCGGATGCGGCGCTGTGCCACATCGATGGTGCAGCGCAGAGCGGTCGCGACCGCGAGGTCGGCGACACGGACCCTGTCGCGATCCGCGTCCGGGAGATGACGGGCCTCCCACTTCGGTGCGAGGAGGAGCAGGGAGCGCGCCAGCTCTCGTGCTTCGTGGACCCCCTGGTCCCACGTCGTGTGCACCAGTTCGTCGACCTCGAGGGTGGGGCTGACCTGCACGTGGCGGGAGGCGTTCTCCCGGTTCACCGGGGTCCTGGTCCGCGCAGGCAGCAGGGGCTCGAGCACGACGACGTCGCCCTCGGGGACGGGCTCGAAGAAACCATAGCCACCCAGAACGCCCTGGTGGATGCCGGGGTCCATCATCGTCATCGTGCTCACCTCCTCGTGATCGCGAGCGTTGCAGCGGGGTGCCCGAGAGAGCTCGGGTCGGAATTGTGTTCGATATGTCCAGTTTAGGCGACGCCTCCTTCGAAAACCAGTACGAATCCGGCGCTGTGGAGAACTCTTCGGTGCGGATGCAGCGCAGTGCGGGAGGTGCTCGGTCCGTCCGTCGCCCAGGCTCGACGCGCCGGGGCCGCGTGCATGCGCGGCCCGGTTAGGCTCCGATCCTGTGCGCACCGCCTTCCTCTCCGTCACCTTCGCAGTCGCAGCCCTGATGTTCGGAGCGGCAACCGTGGTCGCCGTAGCGATCTACTCCGGGAACGGCGCGGCTGATCCAGTGGAAGTCCATGCCACCGCGACGCAGGTGACCCATTTCAGGAGAGGAACGGTCGTCGTCTTCCGCACGGACCAGGGGGTCGAGGACACGGTCTCCGGAGGATCCGCGGACGTCGGCGAACACATCAAGATCTACCGCTATGGGTCAGGGGAGTACGGATGGAAGCCCCACCCGTCGTCGGCGCCCCTGTGGTCCGCGTGCGGGGCGGCCGCGCTGTGCGTGTCGATGGTGCTCATCGGCACGGACCAGGTGCGCAGGAGCATGCGCGCGTCGCGGATGAAGCCGCGGGGCCGACGTCCCGCACCATGAGGACCCGTCGTCCATGCCTTCCGAGCCCCGCCCCGCGCTCGGTCTCGACAAGGCCTCGCTGGAAGGCCGTGTCGAAGTCTCCACCACCGACCGTCGGGTCGACGACGCGGAACCCGCAGCGGGCGTAGAAGGGCGCGTTCCAGGGCACCTCGGCATAGGTGCGCAGGGTGATCCGCATGTGGCCCCGCCCCGCGGCCCATGTGTACGACGCCTCCACGAGCGCCCGGCCGATGCCGCGGCGGCCGAAGGCGGGCAGCACCGCCAGCTGCTCGAGATGCGCCTCCGCCCTGTCCCCGCGAGCGGTGGCACCGTCGATCTCGAGCACGTGGGCGAAGCCCGCGACCCGCTCGTCGGCCGCTGCTCCCACCACGGCGACCAGCACGATCCCCGGCTCCGCCGCCCGCGCCTCCCCGCTCTCGGCGGAGTCCGGGCCGAAAGGCTCCGGACCGAAGAGACCGGCGAACATGGCATCGCCCTCGGCCCCGATCGCCTCGAGGGTCGCGAGGTCCTCCCGCCTCGCCTCGCGGATCCGCACCGTCTCGTCCATGCCCGCACGATAGGCAACGAGCTCAGAGGACAGCACGACATTTCCGGTGCCGTCCACCTGCCCTCTGCACCCGCCCCTCCACCCGCGCCCTCGTCCCGCCGCCCCGCCATCCGTGCCCCGCCCGGCCGCCGCCCCGTCGGACCCATGGGGGAGAATGGACGGGTGAGTGGACACGACACCCCCGCACCCCGGAACCCAGGCACGGACTCCTCGACCGAGGGAGCTTCGGATCCGCGCAGCGCGCAGGAGCGCATCGCGGAGCTGACCGCGCAGATCGAGCAGGCGATCGAGGACTACTACGTCCACGACGCGCCCACGATGGCCGATGCGCAGTACGACGAGCTCGAGCGAGAGCTCAAGGAGCTCGAGGCGAAGAACCCGCAGCTGGCGAAGGCGGACTCGCCCACCCAGACCGTGCACGGCGACGTCGCGGCGGGCTTCGCGCCCGTCGAGCACCTCGAGCGGATGCTGAGCCTGGACAACGCGTTCAGCCTCGAGGAGGTCGACGCCTGGGCGGTCCGTGCCGGCGAGGGTCTGGGGTCCGGCGCCGACGTCCAGTACCTGTGCGAGCTGAAGATCGACGGGCTCGCGATCGACCTGATCTACGAGGACGGCGTGCTGACCCGCGGCGTCACCCGCGGCGACGGCCGCGTCGGGGAGGACGTGACGGCGAACGTGCGCACGATCGACAACGTGCCCGATCGTCTGGAGACCGACGATCCGCCCGCGGTGCTCGAGGTCAGGGGAGAGGTCTTCTATCCGACGGCCGCGTTCGAGGAGCTCAACGAGCAGCGGCGCGAGGCGGGGCTGCCGGAGTTCGCGAACCCGAGGAACACGGCGGCGGGCTCGCTGCGCCAGAAGGATCCGAGCGTGACGGCCTCGCGCGATCTCGCCGTCTACGTCCACGGGATCGGCGTGCACGAGGGCGTCGCCCTCGCCTCGCAGTCCGAGGTGTACGAGCAGCTGAAGGCGTGGGGCCTGCCGACCTCCCCGCACTGGCGGGTGCTGGACGCGCTCGCCGACGTCCACGAGTTCATCGAGTACCACGGCGAGCACCGCCACGACGTCGAGCACGAGATCGACGGGATCGTGCTGAAGATCGACTCCTTCGCGCAGCAGCGCCGGCTGGGGTCGACCTCGCGCGCGCCGCGATGGGCCATCGCCTTCAAGTACCCGCCGGAGGAGGTCACCACGAAGCTCCTGGACATCCAGGTCAACGTGGGGCGGACCGGGCGCGTGACGCCCTTCGGCGTCATGGAGCCGGTGAAGGTCGCCGGGTCGACCGTGCAGATGGCGACGCTGCACAACCAGTTCGAGGTCGAGCGCAAGGGCGTGCTCATCGGCGACACCGTGGTGCTGCGCAAGGCCGGGGACGTGATCCCCGAGATCCTGGGGCCGGTCGAGGCGCTGCGCGACGGCAGCGAGCGCGCATTCGAGATGCCGAAGGAGTGTCCCGCCTGCGGCACGCCCATCGGCCCGATGAAGGAGGGCGACAAGGACTGGCGCTGCCCGAACACGAAGTCGTGCCCCAGCCAGGTCACGGGCCGCATCGAGCACGCCGCGTCGCGCGGCGCGTTCGACATCGAGTCCCTCGGGGAGGAGAGCGCGATCGCGCTCACGGACCCGGACAAGCGGCGGGCCGAGGCGCTCGCCGCCCTGCGCGGCGGCCACGTGGTCTACCTGCCGATCCGCTCGGCAGAGGACGCCGAGCTCGAGAACTTCGTCGTGCTCAAGAACGGGCAGGAGGTCCAGGGGGCCGACGGCGTGCCGCTGCTGCGGATCACGCGTGAGGACGACCCTCTGCTGCCGGCGCTGCAGACGCCCGTGGTGACGACGGGGGCGAACCTCTTCGACCTCACCGCCGAGGATCTGCGCGAGGTGTTCGTGTGGCAGCCCGAGCGGCGCGATGGGGAGGTGACGGGGGACTGGCGCGTGCAGCCGACGTTCTGGTCGCGGCCCACGTTCCGCCACTACAAGCGCGAGAACGCGTGGAAGCAGCAGAAGCCCTCGACCGTCCTGAAGAACACGGAGCTGCTGGCCGACGAGCTCGAGAAGGCCAGGTCCCAGCCGCTGTGGCGGGTGCTCGTCGCCCTCTCCATCCGGCACGTGGGACCGACGGCCGCGCGTTCCCTGGCGACCGCCTACGGGTCCATGGACGCGATCCGCGAGGCCGACCTGGCGCAGCTCACCGAGACCGACGGCGTGGGCGGCATCATCGCCGAGAGCGTCCACGAGTGGTTCGACGTGGACTGGCACCGCGAGCTCGTCGAGGCCTGGGCGGCCTCCGGTGTGCGCATGGCCGACGACGTCGAGGAGGGCTTCGTGAAGACCCTCGAGGGGCTGACGGTCGTGGTCACCGGCGGCCTCGAGGACTTCACGCGGGACGGCGCCAAGGAGGCGATCATCTCCCGCGGCGGCAAGGCCTCCGGTTCGGTCTCCAAGAAGACGGACTTCGTGGTGGTGGGCGAGAACGCCGGGTCCAAGGAGGACAAGGCCCGCGACCTCGGCCTCACCATCCTCGACGAGGCGGGGTTCAAGGACCTGCTGGAGAACGGTCCGGCGGACGACGGCTCGTCCGACGAGGAAGGGTTCGACGGCGCGGACACCGAGGACTCCTCCGATGCCTCCGCAGCAGACCAGAAGAAGTGACCCTGTGACCGCGCCCTCGCGCGCGGCGCGCCGCGTCCTGGCCGCGGGTCCCCGGCACTCCCTCGGGCTCCGGGCCGACGGGACCGTGGTCACCGCCGGTCGGGACCCGTCGGGCGCCGAGCGCGTGCAGGACTGGACGGGCATCGTCTCGGTCGCGGTGGGGAGCGTCCACGTCGCCGCGAACACCGGCCGCGCGCACTCCGTCGCGCTCCGGTCGGACGGCACCGTCGCGGCGGTCGGATGGAACGCCCATGGCCAGTGCGAGGTCTCGGAGTGGGGCGCCGTCTCGGCGATCGCCGCGGGCTGGCGCAGGACCGTGGGCGTGCGGGAGGACGGCACGGTGCTCGCCGTCGGACGCCGGGACGAAGGCGCGTGCGACGTGGACGCATGGCGCGGCATCGTCGATGCCGCCTGCGGGGACTGGCACACGGTGGGCCTCAGGGGCGACGGCACCGCGCGGGCGACGGGCAACGACACCCGGGGCCAGTGCGCCGTGGGCGGCTGGCACGACCTCGTCGCTGTCGACGCCGGCCACCTGCACACCGTGGGCCTGACCTCGACCGGCCACGTGCTCGTCGCCGGCGACACGGGCGATGGTCGGCACGCCGTCAGCGGGTGGACGGACATCGTCGCGATCTCCTCCGGCAGTCACCGCGTCCTCGGACTGCGGGCCGACGGTCAGGTGCTGGTCACCGGGGACGGAACGCCGGGCCGGGCGGAGATCGAGACATGGGACGACGTCATCGCCCTCGCCGCCGGCCCGCAGCACTCCCTGGCGCTGCGCGCGGACGGCAGCGTGCTCGCGGCGGGGGATGATGCGTGGGGACAGATGGATGTGGGCGAATGGGTGGTGACCACGGGCCACTGACCATCGTGAGGCGGAAGGACGTCGGGTCAGCGCGAAGCGAGGTCCTGCCGGATCAGGCTGAACAGGAGACTGTCGCGGCGATGCCCCTTGAACGGGATGTGCGAGCGCAGTCTGCCCTCGAAGCGGAAGCCACTGCGTTCAGCCACGCGCCGGGACGCGACGTTGTCCGGACCGCACGTGATCTCCAGCCGCTCGAGGCCGAGGTCGCCGAGCGCCCACGCGGCGACAAGACGAACCGCGCGCGTGGATGCTCCTCGTCCTCGCGCATCGGGGATGAGCCAATAGCCGATGCTGGCGACGGACCGGCTCTTGTCGATGCCGTTCACCGTGATCTCGCCGAGCACTGAGCTGTCCACCGCGGCGGTGATCGCGAAGGCGATGCCCACGCCCTCTTCACGCTGGACCTCGTAGCCACGGATACGATCCACGATCTCGCCGTGGAGCAGCGGGTGCCAGTCGGAGAAGCGGAGGAACTCCGGATCGGCGAAGGCCGCCGCGTGGGCAGCTGCGTCGTCAGCGCTCTCGGCGCGCAGCCGGACCACGCCGTCGGAGAGCACAGGGCGGGAGGTCGAGGTCATTCCCGCATCCCATCATGCGCAGGGGAGCCTCAGCCCAGGCCCCTCTGACCCGACCATCGCACCGCCGCTTCTCTAGCGCCGGCCTCGATGAGCGCCCGGATCTCCGGTGTCCCGGGCACGGGGAAGGACACGTAGCCCCCGCGACCTCCGTCGACGGGGCGCCCGTAGGCCTTGGCGGCGAGGGACGAGTCGGGGAGCAGGCGCACGGTGATGCTCGTGAGCCGGAACTCCTGGCCGCGACGGGTGTCCGTCCACTGCAGCGCTTCGGGGACCGCCACGTTGATCGCGAGCGCACTGACCTCGATGGAGCCGTTGTCGATCTCCTCGCCGCTGCCGGATCGGTGGTCGTCCATGGGCTGATGATCGTTCATGTCCGGGTTCCCCCTCGGCGTCAGGACAGTTCGGAGATCAGAAGGGCACTGGTGCCCGCGGACCGGGCCTCGAAGGTGTGCGGGAGGTCGCCCCGGTAGACGACGTAGTCGCCCGGGCCGAGCTCCTGGGCGTCGTCGACCGGACCCGCCAGCGCGCTGCCGGACATGAGCACCACGTGCTCGATGGTCCCCGCCTGGTGCGGATCGGACAGGCGCGGCTGCCCGGGCTCCGCGCGCACCACGTACAGGTCGCGTCGGGCGCCGGGCGGGCACGCCGAGAGCAGGGCGGCGCTGTAACTGGCGGCGCCGGCGACGACCTCCGGAGCATCGCCGGCGCGGATCACCGTCGGCCCCTCGTCCCCCTGATCCACGAGTGCGGCGAAGGGAACGTCGAGGGCCGTGGCGATGGCCCACAGGGTCTCCACGCTCGGGTTCCCGCTGCCGCTCTCGAGCTGAGAGAGTCCTGCCTTCGAGATGCCGGCCCGGCGGGCCAGCTCGGCGGCGCTCCATGTTCTCCGGGTGCGTTCGCGGCGCACGGATGCGCCGATCCGGTTCCGCAGCTGAGACTCGACCATGCGTTCACCATACTGACCCGTCGTCCATCTTGACGAACTCGACACGGGCGTTCATTGTGGTGAACATGAGTCCGGAGAATCGAACGGTGGCGGGCGCAGCAGCCCCCGAGATGATTGCGCATGCTGCGCGCTCCCGTCGTGCCGGGGAGATCGCATCGATCGCCGGCTCGGTGCTGCTCGTCGGGGTCTCGTACGGCGCTCTGGCCGACGGTGCGCACCTGCCGCTGTGGTTCGTGCTCCTGCTCGCGTGCACGGTGCTGGGCGCCTCGAGCGAGCTGGTCTTCGTGGGGGCGATCGCGGGCGGTGCGTCGCCCGTGCTCGCCGTGGTCGGGGCGCTGCTGCTGAATCTTCGCAATGCTCTCTACGGGGTCTCGGTCGCGCGGTTCCTGCCGCGCGGGGCGACGCGGCTGCTGGACGCCCACCTCGTCAACGACGAGACGGCGGCGTACGGGCTCGCGCAACCGGATGCAGGGACGGGTCGACGTGCCTTCCGTGTGCTGGGCGTAGCGATCGCTGTCGCGTGGCCCGCCGGCGCGGCGCTCGGGGTGCTGCTGGGCCGCAGCGTCCCCGACCCCTCGTCGCTCGGTCTGGATGCGGTGTTCCCCGCCATCCTGCTGGCGATGCTGATCGGGGTGGTCCGGGACCTGCGGACGGGCGGTCTCGCATTGGGCGGCGCAGCGGCCGCCGTGGCGGTGACGCCCGTGGTCGCGGCGGGCATCGCGCCGCTCGTGGCGCTGTCCGTGCTCGTGCCCGGGATGCTCCGCGGAGCGCTGAGGAGGCGGCGATGAGCACTCCGATCCTCGCTGCGGCCGCGGTGCTCGCGATCGCGACCTACGCCATCCGCTACGCCGGCCTGCGCGCTTCCGAGGCGCTGCAGAGCACGGACGGACTCGCGCGTCAGATGGATCGCGGCGTGATCATCCTGCTCGCGGCCGTCTCCGCGACGTTAGCCCTGTTCGACGGGCACGATCTCGCGGACCCCGCGCGGGTGGCGGGTGTCGTGCTGGGCGGGACGGCCGCTCTCCTGCGCCTGCCCCTCGTGGTGGTCGTTCTGGTCGCCGGCGTCAGCGCCGCCCTGCTCAGGCTGATCTGAGCGAGCGTCACGCGCGGTCCGGGCTCCCTGTACCCCGGGGCGGGTGTCACGCCTCCTGTGCGAGCGCGAGCGGCAGCACTGGCCCGGAGCCCGCGCGGCGCAGCAGCCGAGCGGCGATCGTCATCGTCCAGCGGGTGTCGATCACGTCGTCCACGAGCAGGATCGGGGCGCCGGCCAGTGCGTCAATCTGCTGCTGCAGCTCGGGGGTGATCACGAAGCGGTCCCAGAGGGCGGCGACGCGGAAGGCGCTGTTGCGGGCACCGCTGAGGGGCGCGGCGTCGGCGGCGAGACCGAGGGGGCCGAGGTCCTGCAGTCTGCCGATGGAGGCGATGCCCGAGGCGAGCGACCCCACGAGTTCCGGGCGAGTCGTGGAGGGGATGGCCACGACGCCCACGGGGCGCTGCTGCCAGTCCCACTCCTTGAGCACCTCGATGATCCGCGAGCCGATGTTCCGGGGGACGGGGGAGTCGATGCGCCCGCCGTCCTCGTCGGTGCGCAGGAGGCTGCGCAGCGGGACCGCCCAGCCTAGGTCGGACATGCGGGCGATCACGCGGCCCTCCTCGCAGCGCTCGCCCTCCGCGATCTTCCCCTTGGGGGCGGCGCCCTGGAGCCCGCGCATGTGCAGCTGGTCGAGGCCCTGGGGCCACTGCTTGCGTGGCTCGACGGGCACGCCGACGCGGTCCAGGAGGGCGGAGACCTGGGCGTCGGCCGCCCCCGCCGGGGCGTCGGCCGACGGGTACCAGGATCCCGCGCACACGTCACAGCGGCCGCAGGGGACCGCCGTGGTGTCGTCGAGCTGGCGGGCGAGGAACACCATGCGGCACTGCGCGGGATCCGAGGCGACGACGTCGGGGCCCGTCCCCTCGGAGCCCAGCCGCTCGTAGGCGAGCATCGCCTGCTGCTCCTCGCGGCGGGTGCGGGCCACGTTCTCGTAGCGCTCGGCGTCGTACTCCCAGGGGTGGCCCGTCGCGATCCAACCCCCCTTGACCGCCTCGACGGCGCCGTCGACCGCGAGCACCTTCAGGAGCAGTTCGAGGGCGGCGCGGCGCACGTCGACGCGCGCCTCGATCGCCGCGGTGCTGAGCGGGGAGCCGGCCTCGGCGAGAGCGGTGAGGACCTGGGAGGCGGAGTCCTGCGAGGGCATGGAGGCGGTCGCGAAGTACTCCCAGATCGCGCGGTCCTCACGGCCGGGGAGCAGCAGGACGTCCGCGCTGTCCGTGGCGCGGCCCGCGCGTCCCACCTGCTGGTAGTAGGCGACGGGGGAACTCGGGGCGCCCAGGTGGATGACGAAGCCGAGGTCCGGCTTGTCGAAGCCCATGCCCAGGGCGCTGGTCGCGGCGAGCGCCTTGATCCGGTTGTCCTTGAGGTCCGCCTCGAGCTGCGCCCGGTCCTCGGCGTCCGTGCGCCCCGTGTAGGCGCGCACGGGCCTCTCGGGGGTGTTCAGCAGGGCGGCGAGGTCCTCGGCCGCGGAGACCGTGAGCGTGTAGATGATGCCGGAGCCCTCGAAGGCGTTGAGGTGTCGCACCAGGTAGTCCAGGCGAGCGCGGTCGTCGGGCAGGGAGAGGCAGCCCAGGCGCAGCGAGTCGCGGGTGAGGGGGCCGCGCAGAGTGAGCACTCCGGGATCCTCGCCCGTCGGTGCCGTGTCTGCTGTGTCTCTCGTCGGCGCTCCCTGCGCCACGACCCCCAGCTGCTCCTCGACATCGGCGACCACGCGGGAGTTCGCCGTCGCGGTCGTGGCGAGCACGGGCACCTGCTGGCCGAGCTGGGCGACGAGATCGCGCAGCCGCCGGTAGTCGGGACGGAAATCGTGGCCCCAGTCGGAGATGCAGTGCGCCTCGTCGATCACCAGCAGGCCGCAGCGGTCGATCAGGCGGGGGAGCTGCTCGTCGCGGAAGCGGGGGTTGACCAGACGCTCGGGGGAGACCAGGAGCACGTCGATCTCGTCGGCCGCGAGGGACTGCTCGATCTGGGTCCAGGCCGTCGGGTTCGCCGAGCTGATCGCCTCGGCGCGCACTCCGGCTCGGGCGGCAGCTGCGACCTGGTCGCGCATGAGGGCGATGAGCGGGGAGACGATGAGCGCCGGGCCCGCACCGCGCCGGCGCTGCAGCAGGGCGGCAAGGAAGTAGACGGCGGACTTGCCCCAGCCGGTGCGCTGGACCACGAGCGCTCGGCGATGCTCGTCCACGAGCGCGGCGATCGCGTCGAACTGGCCGGGATGGAAGGCGGCGTCGGCCCTGCCGGTGAGGTCGCGCAGGGCCTCGAGGGCCTCGGCGTGCAGCTGCGGATGGGTCTCGGCGGCACTCGCGGTCATGGGCGTCAGTGTGTCATCGGGCCATGACATCCCGGTGGGAGATCATCGGTGATGTGCACGAAGGGGCGTTGGGGAGGATCGGTGGCCCATGCGGCGCCCGCCCCGCGTCTCGCGCTCGGCGGGGCGGCCCTTCGGATCACTCGCCCCGGTGCATGCGGTCCGACGTGCTCTCGCCCTCACGCAGCGGGTCCTCCTTGGTGGCGAGGGCCTTGCGCATGCGCGCCTCGAGGATCTGGGCCTCGCGGATCGCCGGGTTGTCGGACAGCTCCTCGCCGTCCTCCGGATCATGGGAGTGGTAGTCGATATGGGGGTCCACGGACATGCGATCACCTTCGGCGCTGAAGAGGTATCGGACAGCGGGGGGAGATGCCCGATCCTACGCACACGCCCCTGCGGGCGTCCGGGATCGGGCTCTTGGGCACGTCGGCAGGCGCACCCTCGATACGATCGATCGATGGCCAGGAAGAGTGCGAAGAACCGGTCCGCGAAGGGCTCCGGCACGGCAGGTGCGGGTCCGAAGCCCCTGGGGCCGTCGGCCCTCGTGGAGACCCTGGTGGGCGGCTGGCGCCCGCTGTCGAGGCTGGACGTGGACGGCTTCGCCATCCTGCGCTCGCGCGGCGTCACCCGTCGCGCGAACAGCATCGTCCCCGTCGACCCGCCCACGGATCCGGGGGCGCTCGCGGAGGCCCTCGATCGCGTGCTCGGCCTCGCCAGTGCCTCCGACGATCCCGTGCTCGTCCGGCTCTATTCCGACAGCGGCCACGCCGCCGTCGACCAGGCGCTCGCCGATCGCGGATTCTCCGTCGAGGCGCCCTGCGAGGTGCTCGAGCTGCCGCTCGGTGCGAAGACCCCAGCGCCCGACCCGCGCGCGACGATCAGCACGGGCCTGCTGCCCGACGACTGGTTCGCCGCCTCCTGGCGACTCTCCCCGCGCAGCGGGGAGGGTGCGCGCGAGACGATGCACGACATCCTCGCCGGGACCCCCGCCGTGCACGTCGGGATCCCGGCCGACGGTCTCGCGGACGGGGAGGGACTCGCGGAGCCCACAGCGGTCGGCAGGGCGGCTCTCGTCGACCACGGCCGCACCCGGTCCGCCGTGCTCAACCAGATCGCGACCGATCCCGCGCACCGCCGCGAGGGCCTGGGGACGGCCGTGGTGCGCACGCTGCTCGCGGCCTCGCAGGTGCAGGGCGCAGAGCGCGCGCTCCTCGAGGTCGAGTCCGACAATCCCGCGGCGCTCGCCCTCTACCGGAAGCTCGGGTTCCGGCGCCTGGGCGGCTACCACTACCGGGTCCGGGGCTGAGCGCCGGCGCCGCAAGCGCGCCGCCGGTTCCAGCCGGTCCACCCATCCCGCGATCGCCTCTAGGATGGATGGCATGCCAGCGATCGGACGAGAAGACGTCGCACGCCTCGCCGACCTCGCACGGATCCAGCTCACTGATGACGAGATCACCCGCTATGCGGGCGAGTTCGACGCCATCATGGACGCTGTCGCATCCGTCTCCGAGGTCGCCACGGAGGACGTGCCCGCGACCAGCCACCCCATCCCCATGACGAACGTGTTCCGCGAGGACGTCGTCACCGCGACCCTCACGCAGGAGGAGGCGCTCTCCGGCGCCCCAGAGGCGGAGGACGGTCGGTTCGAGGTCCCGCAGATCCTGGGGGAGGAGTGAACATGACGAGCACCCAGAACCGCCCGGGCGCCGATCCCACGCGTCTCTCCGCCGCGGCACAGGCCCAGGGCCTCGCATCCGGCGACTTCTCCTCCGAGGAGCTCACCCGCGCCCACCTCGACCGCATCGCGGCCGTGGACGGCGACCTCAACGCCTTCCTCCACGTGAGCGAGGACGCGGCCCTCGACGTCGCGCGCGACGTCGATGAGCGCCGCGCCGCCGGCGAGCAGCTGCACGTGCTCGCCGGCGTGCCGGTCGCCGTGAAGGACGTGGTGGTCACCAAGGGCACGCCCACCACGGCCGCCTCGAAGATCCTCGAGGGCTGGGTGCCCCCGTACGACGCGACGCTCGTGGAGAAGCTGCGCGCGGCGCGACTGCCGATCCTGGGCAAGACCAACATGGACGAGTTCGCCATGGGGTCCTCCACCGAGAACAGCGCCTTCGGGCCGACGCGCAACCCCTGGGACCGCGACCGGATCCCGGGCGGCTCGGGCGGCGGCAGCGCCGCGGCCGTCGGCGCCTACGAGGCGCCGCTCGCGATCGGCACCGACACCGGCGGCTCGATCCGCCAGCCGGCCTCGGTCACCGGGACCGTCGGCGTGAAGCCGACCTACGGCTCCGTCTCCCGCTACGGGCTGATCGCGATGGCGAGCTCGCTCGACCAGGCGGGTCCCGTGACCCGCACCGTCGAGGACGCCGCGCTGCTGCACGAGCTGATCGCGGGGCACGACGCGCGCGACTCGACCTCGCTGCCGGAGGCCGTCCCGGCCTTCGGCGAGGCCGCCCGCCGCAAGGACGTCAAGGGTCTGCGCGTGGGCGTCGTCGAGGAGCTCGAGGGCGACGGCTTCGCCCCCGAGGTGCGCGCCCGCTTCGAGGAGTCCCTCGCGGCCCTCGAACGGGCCGGCGCGGAGATCGTCCGCGTCTCCTGCCCGAACTTCGAGTACGCGCTCGGCGCGTACTACCTGATCATGCCCTCGGAGGCGTCCTCGAACCTCGCGAAGTTCGACGGCATGCGCTACGGGCTGCGCGTAGTGCCCGAGGATCATCCGACGGCCGAGTCGGTCATGAAGGCCAGCCGCGGCGCCGGCTTCGGCGACGAGGTCAAGCGCCGCATCCTGCTGGGCACCTACGCGCTCTCCGCGGGCTACTACGACGCCTACTACGGGAGCGCCCAGAAGGTCCGCACGCTCGTGCAGAACGACTTCGCAGGCGCCTTCGAGCAGGTCGACGTGCTGGCCTCGCCGACGTCGCCCACCGTTGCCTTCCGCCTCGGCGAGAAGACCGACGACCCGCTGGCGATGTACATGAACGACATCGCCACGATCCCCGCGAACCTCGCGGGCGTGCCCGGGCTGTCCCTGCCCAGCGGGCTCGCGGAGGACGGACTGCCCGCGGGCATCCAGTTCCTCGCCCCCGCGCGGGCCGACGAGCGGCTGTACCGCGTGGGCGGTGCGCTCGAGGCGCTGCTCGAGGACTCCTGGGGCGGCCCGCTCCTGGACCGCGCCCCCGCGCTGACCGGTGCGCCGACCGGCGCTCGGACCGGAGAGGTGAAGTGATGACGACCATCGATACCGACCTCGTCGACTTCGAGGACGCGACCGACCGCTACGACCCGGTGCTGGGCATCGAGGTGCACGTGGAGCTGGGCACGGCGACCAAGATGTTCGACGGTGCGCCGAACATCTTCGCCGCCGACCCGAACACGGCGATCACCCCGGTGAGCCTGGGCCTGCCCGGCACTCTGCCCGTGGTCAATGAGAAGGCCGTCGAGTACGCGATCACCATCGGCCTCGCGCTGAACTGCGAGATCGCCGAGTCCTGCCGCTTCGCGCGCAAGCAGTACTTCTATCCCGACCTCACGAAGAACTTCCAGACCTCCCAGTACGACGAGCCGATCGCGCACGACGGCTGGGTGGACGTGGAGCTCGAGGACGGCGAGATCGTGCGCGTGGAGATCGAGCGCGCCCACATGGAGGAGGACGCCGGCAAGTCCACGCACGTGGGCGGCAGCGGCCGCATCCAGGGCGCGACGCATTCCCTCGTGGACTACAACCGCGCGGGCGTGCCGCTCGTGGAGATCGTGACCCGTCCGATCCCGAACGTGGGCAAGCGGGCCCCCGAGGTCGCCGCCGCCTACGTGCGGACCCTGCGGGACATCTTCCGCGCCCTCGACGTGTCCGAGGCGCGCATGGAGCGCGGCAACGTCCGGGCCGACGTGAACGTCTCCCTGCGCCCGTCGGCCGATGCGCCGCTGGGCACCCGGACCGAGACGAAGAACGTGAACTCGTTCCGCTCGATCGACCGCACGGTGCGCTACGAGATCTCCCGCCAGGCGGGGATCCTCGACGCCGGCGAGTCGGTGGTCCAGGAGACCCGTCACTTCCACGAGGAGGATGGCCACACGAGCGCCGGGCGCGTGAAGTCCGACGCCGAGGACTACCGCTACTTCCCCGAGCCAGACCTGGTGCCCGTCGCGCCGAGCCGCGAGTGGGTCGAGGAGTTGCGGTCGAACCTCCCCGAGCTGCCGGCGGCGCGCCGACGCCGCCTGCGCGAGGAGTGGGGCTTCAGCGATCTCGAGATGCGCGACGTCATCAACGCCGGTGCTCTCGAGGCCATCGAGGCGACCGTGGTCGCGGGCGCGAGCGCGCAGTCCGCCCGCAAGTGGTGGATGGGCGAACTGGCCCGCACCGCCGGCGAGCAGGGTGTGGAGCTCGAGGACCTGGCAGCCACCCCGGCGCAGGTCGCCGAGCTCCAGAAGCTCATCGACGACAAGAAGATCAACGACAAGATCGCCCGTCAGGTGCTCGGCAAGGTGCTCGCGGGCGAGGGCGATCCCGGTGCGATCGTCGAGAAGGAGGGCCTCGCGGTCGTCTCCGACGACTCGGTGCTCACCGGTGCCGTGGACCAGGCGATCGCCGACAACCCCGACGTGGTCGCCAAGATCCAGGGCGGCAAGGTCCAGGCGATCGGCGCGCTGATCGGCCCCATCATGAAGGCCACGCGCGGTCAGGCCGATGCCGGCCGCGTGCGCGAGATCATCATGGAGAAGCTGGGCGTCCAGGGCTGACGCCCCGAACGCAGCTCTGTGCCGGAGCGCCGCACCCCACGTGAGGTGCGGCGCTCCTGTTCTCACGGGCCCCTTGGAGCGCACCACGGGACGGTCGATGTCAAGGTCGAGGCGTAGAATTACCCATTCTTGGTATCGTGACGCCATGGCTCAGAACACGTCGATCAGCCTTGATGACCACTACTCCGGCTTCCTTGCAGAGCAGGTCGCCTCGGGTCGCTATCGATCGTCCAGCGAGGTGATCCGTGCCGGGCTGCGCCTCCTCGAGGATCGGGAGACGCAACTGGCAGCACTGCGCGAGGCCCTCGTCGTCGGCGAGGAGAGCGGTGAGGCCCAGCCGTTCGACTTCGACGCCTTCATCGCGTCGAAGCAGGCATGAAACGCTTCCGCCTCACTCCGGCAGCGCAGAGGGATCTCTCCGAGATCTGGGACTTCACGGAAGACCGCTGGAGCGCCTCGCAGGCGGAGTCCTACCTGCGCGACATCCAGAACGCCATCGAGCGCCTCGCCGCAGACCCGGATCGGGGTCGCCCCGTCGACGACATCCGCCAGGGCTACCGTCGATACGGGATCGGCAGCCACCTCGTCTTCTACGTCCAGCGCGGAGATCGCATCGACGTGATCCGTATCCTCCACCAGCGGATGGATCCGGGGCGGCATCTGTGAGCGCGGGCCTGTGGCACTCGGAGAACGCGCACGGATCCGGTGTCGACCAGATCGCCATTCTCGTGAGGTCTACTCTCGCGGCATGGACTACAACGACGTACCAATCGAGGACTGTCTGCGCGGCGGCGAGGGGGAGATGCTCCTCTTTGCCCTGGATCGCGTGCACCGCCAGTTCGCCTGGAAATCCGGCGGTCTCACGCAGGAGCAGCTGGGCACGCGGCACCCGCCCTCGGGGGTGACGATCGCCGGCACGATCGTCCACCTCGCGAAGGTCGAGGAGATGTGGACCGCCTCGGCCGCCGGACGCGCCCCCGGCCCGCCCACCACCGGCCCCGAGCCGTGGACGGCCTACGACGCGGAATGGACCACGGCCGCCGACAGCCCGCCCGAGGAGCTCTACGCCCACTGGTACGAGACGATCGGACGCTGCCGCCGGGAGTGGAGCGACCTGGTCCGGGACGGCGGCCTCGACAAGCTCGTCCAGGACGACCCGGAGTACCAGGTCAGTCGTCGGCGACGGCTCGTGGACATCCTCGAGGAGAACCTCCTGCACACTGGGCAGACGTCCATCGTCCGCGAAGCGATCGACGGGCTGGTCGGCAACGACCCGCCGTGAGCGGTCGCGGCCCGTCGTGATCGGTCGTTCCGAACGGAATGCAATCGACGCATCGACACGCTCTCGAGGCGGTCGACGTCGATCAGGGATCGCGAAGCGGCCCTTTCCCGGCGGGGGAAAGGTCCGCTTGCGCGCCAAGGGTTCACGCTCCTGCTTGCGTGGCGTCGTCAGCCCTTCGCGATGCTCCACGTCCCGTCGGCCTGGACCTGGAGGACCATGGTTCCGTCAGGCAGCAGGGTGGTGCCCTCGTAGGAGCCGATCTCGTTGACGATGAGGTCGGGGTAGTCCTCTCCCCAGGCCCAGACCACGAAGTTCGACTCCCCGGAGTGGGTGAGATCGACGCTGGTGAGGCCGTCGGCGACACCGTCGACGATCACGATGGAGTTGCCCTTCGCCTCGAAGGCGTCCGTGCCGTCCCATCGGGGCGCCTCGGCCAGCTGGTGGAAGGTGATCATCCAGTCGCCATCTGCTTCCACCCGCAGTGCGGCCGGCGATCCGGAGAAGTTGATCGGCACGTCACCTGAGTACGAGCCGATGGTGTTGACCGCGAGGTCGATGTCCTGTCCGCCCTCGTCGACGATCCAGAGCGCGAAGTTGCTCGACCCCTTGTGGGTGACGGTCGCGTAGTAGACGTTCTCGCCCGGGTCGTCGAGCGTGATCACGTCGGACCCGGAACCGGAGTAGGAGGGCGCCTTCACGGGCTCGGCCTCTTCGGTCGCCTTCTCGGTCGTCTCCTCGTTCGTCTCCTCGGCGTCGTCGGCATCGGCCGCGGCTGCCTCGTCATCCTCGGTGGCGGCGTCCTCCGCATCGGCATCGGTGGCGTCGGCGCCCTCATCATCGGAGGCCGTCTCCTGGTCCGCGGCGGCTGCGCCCTCGTCGGTCTCCGTAGCGGAGACGGAGGTTTTCTGCTCGACCGGCATGGCGTCCTCGCCGCCGCTGCTGGCGAGAACCGCACCGCAGCCGCCGATCAGGACGAGCAGTCCCAGGACCAGGGCGATGGCGCAGCCGAAAAGCCACTTCTTGTGGCTCTTCTTCGGCGGGACGGGAGGCGTTGCGGACGGGTCGCCGGCAGCTCCGGCAGGCGGTTCGCCCGATGGGACGACGGGAGGGTTGCTGTTCCCGCCATTCGGCGGAGTGGGGGAGAAGGGCGTCTGGGACATGGTCGTGACTTTCTGTGCGTGGTGGGAAACACCGGAGGTGGGATGGGTCGGACGGTGGACTTCACGGCGGCGGGAGCTTGCAGATGTGGGGAGGGTCGAGGCGCTGTCTGGTCGAGTCGGTCAGCGGTTGTTGGAGCTGAACGCGTAGAGCCCCCCGCCCACGAGGACCACGAGCACGACGCCCCAGGACAGAGGGACCACGGCCAGGCGCTCGTTCACGGAGTCGGCGAGCGCGGCGATCACAACCGACCCGGTGCCCAGTCCGCCCGCCGCGACGGTGGGGAAGGCGCGGTGGTACGACTCCGTCTGGTGGGCGATGAGCAGGGCGATACCGGCGGGCACGAGGATGAACGCCGCCCACAGGCCGACGTTCAGCCAGGTCTGGTCGGGTGCGACGGCGCGGAGGATCCGGAACTCCGGGATCACCGCGATCGCGGCCGCGATGACGGAGCCGATGAAGATGCTCGAGACGGCTGTCGCTGCGATGGAGGTGAACAGCGCGAGCAGGATGATCACCGCGAGGATGACCCAGCCGATCGCCAGGGGGTCGACGAGCTCGGGCGGGGTGAACAGGTCCTTCATGAAGGTCTCCGATCGTTCGTGCCGACGGCGGGTGAGCGCCATCGGATCGCTCTTCGTGGACTCGTCATCGAGCCTGCGGGAGACCTAGGCAAATGACTACTCGCGGTAGCGATAAGGGGGCTTATCGGCGTACTAGCGCCAAGAGACAGTCACCTCGGGATAGAGTCGTCGTTGCTTCACCCACCACCCGTCCCAAGCTGCCCAGGAGGTGCCCGTGCCCACGCTGACCATGCAGCAGATCGCGGATGCCGCCCAGGTGCGGCGCCCGGTGGTCACCACGTGGCGCCGGCGCTACGCGGACACCGACCATCCCTTCCCCGCGGCGCTCGATGACGGCACCGGCCGCTTCGATGCCGACGCGATCGCCACCTGGCTGCGTGCCACGGGCGCGGGCAACAACCCCGAGGCGGCCGACGAGCTCGCCGCGCATTCCTCCCAGACCCTGGGGCTGTCCGACGATGTCGAGGCATCCTCTGCCCTCCTGCTGCTGCACTCCCTGATCGGGGAGCCGCTTACGGGCGCTGACCCGATGGAGATCGGTCTTCGGATCGCCGAGTCCGGGGCAGGGTCCCTGCTCGATCTGGACGAGACCCTCGACCTGCTCGAGGACGCAGAACGGGTCCGCACGGTCGACTCTGTGGCCGAGGCCGCCTTCTCCGCGATGCCCGTACTGGACCGCATGGTGGCGGGGTTCGAATCTCCCGGCGGCCCGTGGGCAGCGCAGTCGCTCACCCATGCCGGAGCCGACCTGATCGCCGCCGTGATCGACGAACTGCGCACGATCGCCCCGCGCACCCTGGTGCCCTTCGGCACGGGTGGGCACGTGCTCGCGAACCTCGCCCTGCGCGGGCTCGACGAGGGAGAGAACCCGAGCTTCGCCATCGACCCTTCGACCCAGCGCACGCCGGCGGACCGGGCGGCCTGGCGGCGGCTGCTCGCCCACGGGATCGACTGCGAGCACCTGGAGAGTCCGAGCGGCGAGTCCTCTGATAGAACTGCTGACACCGGGGACCTGGATCCCGGCGAACATGCTCTGGTGCTGGCCCAATGGCAGCAGGTCGAGGATCCCGCAGCGTTCTTCGACGCCGTGGACCGCATGGTCCTGGGCCTCGGGCCGACGAACATCGCGCTGGTCCTCGGGCCCGCTTCGCTTCTCGTCGAGGACGGACTGCCGGTCTCTCTCGCCGAGCATCGGGCACGCATCCTCGATGCCCCTGGCCCCGATGCGCCGCGCCTGCGGTACCTCGCTCGGCTCCCGAAGGGTCTGAGCCGCTTCGGCGGTAGGCGCCGGCTCGCCCTCTGGGTGCTCGGCCGGGCGCAGAGCCTCCGCGGCACTGACTGGACCGTCTTCGGGAACCACGGAAGCACTCCGCTGACCGCAGCGACGAGCCGAGCGATCGCCTCCGACGTCGCCGTCGCCCTCACAGGCGGATCGGCC
Organism: Brachybacterium halotolerans subsp. kimchii; assembly: GCF_020792675.1. Lineage (NCBI taxonomy): Bacteria > Bacillati > Actinomycetota > Actinomycetes > Micrococcales > Dermabacteraceae > Brachybacterium > Brachybacterium halotolerans. Next base: position 197,616 of record NZ_CP086254.1, read on the forward strand.
CTGCACGAGCATCCCTTCCTCTCCAGCGCCCGGCGGGCGAGCGGCCCATACCTCGCGGGAACGTCCCTGCTGATCGATACCGCGACAGGGTCTGCACCGGATCCCGGAGCGCTGCTCGCGACCGTGTGGGATCTCAGCCGCGGCGCACTGGATGGCGCCGTCAGCGTCGCAATCCGCGAGGAGCCGGCTCCCGGCGACCGTCCGCGACGTGCTCCAGGCGCAGCGGATACCGCCGATCCCATCGACTGGCGCACCGCGACCCGCTCCCTCGCCCGCGATCTCGCGGGAGTGCGGATCGACGAAGAGCTGATCGGCGGACCAGGGCACGGGAGTGTGGTGCTCATCGGCCCGGAGGAAGTGCGCGAGCCGGGCCGCATCGGCCGCCGAGCCGTTGACCGCCTCGATCTCGAGCGGACCTGTCCGCGTGCCCGCTTCACCGAGCCGGGCGACGTCGTGTTCGTCTCCAGCGGGGGCGCGGCAGCGTTGGTCGATGACGAGGGCGGTCACCTGGTCCGTGCCCCTGCACGTGTGCTGCGCTGCCGCCGCGCCGACGGTGTGCGGGCACGGGTGCTGCATCCGCGGATCGCCGCGCGGGACATCGCCCGCGCCGTCGGCACCGATCGACGCGCCTGGCACCTGCACACGCTGCCCGCTGATCAGCTCGATGGAACGCACGCCGCGGCCCGCGCGGTGTCGGCCCGGCGTGACAGTCTGCTCGCGGCCCTGCGCGACCTCGATGACCTCGAGGACACCCTGTACGAGGGCGTCGTGACCGATGCCCTGACCCTCACAACAGCGGAGCCTGCTTCCGCAGAACCTGCCCCCACGAAGGAGATCTGATGCCGACGAAGAAGGCGGCGCCCGTGGCGCCATCCACGCCCAAGGAGCTCAAGGACACGCTGTGGAAGGCGGCGGACAAGCTCCGCGGCTCCATGGATGCCAGCCAGTACAAGGACGTGGTGCTGGGGCTCGTGTTCCTCAAGTACGTGGCCGACGCGTTCGAGGAGCGGCGCGAGGGGATCCGCGCGGAGCTCTCGACGGAGGGCGAGGGCGAGGAGGCGATCGCTGATGCGCTCGAGGACATCGACGAGTACGCCGGCCACAACGTGTTCTGGGTGGCGCCGGAGGCCCGCTGGTCCTTCATTGCCGAGCACGCCAAGGGCATCCCGGCCTCCTCGACGCAGGACGCGCGCAGCGTGGGAGATCTGATCGACCGCGCGATGGAGCAGCTTGCGCAGGACAACGGCTCGCTCGAGGGCACCCTGCCCACGATGTACGGGCGCTCGAACGTGGATCAGCGCCGCCTGGGCGAGCTCGTGGACCTGCTGAACTCCGCGCGTTTCTCCGGTGAGGGGGCGACGAAGGCAAGGGACCTGCTGGGGGAGGTCTACGAGTACTTCCTGGACAAGTTCGCCAAGGCCGAGGGCAAGCGCGGCGGCGAGTTCTACACGCCCCCGGTGCTGGTGCGCACCCTGGTGGAGATCCTCGAGCCGCACAGGGGCCGGGTGTACGACCCGTGCTGCGGCTCAGGCGGCATGTTCGTGCAGGCCGAGAAGTTCCTCGAGGCCCAGCACGAGGACCCCACACACCTGTCGATCTATGGGCAGGAGCTCAACGAGCGCACGTGGCGGATGGCGAAGATGAACCTCGCGATCCACGGCATCGATTCCAGCGGCCTGGGGAAGCGCTGGGGCGACACCTTCGCCCGTGACATCCACCCGGGTCTGGTGGCGGACTTCGTGCTGGCCAACCCGCCTTTCAACATCAAGGACTGGTCGCGCTCGGAGGACGATCCCCGCTGGACCTACGGCGTCCCGCCTGTGCGCAACGCGAACTACGCGTGGATGCAGCACATCATCTCCAAGCTCGGCTCCCAGGGCGAGGCCGCCGTGGTGATGGCCAACGGCACGATGGCCAGTAACACCGGGGGAGAGGGCGAGATCCGCAAGAACATGCTGCAGGCCGGGCTGGTCTCTTGCGTGATCGCGATGCCGCCGAACCTGTTCCGCTCGGTCGCGATCCCGGTGTGCGTCTGGTTCTTCGCGAAGGACAAGAGAGCAGGCGCCCGCGGCACGGTGGATCGCTCCCGCGAGGTGCTGTTCATCGACGCCCGCGAGATGGGGCACATGGTGGATCGCGTGGAGCGGACCTTCAGTGACGAGGACATCCACACCATCGCCAACACCTTCCGCACCTGGCGCGGCAGGGAATCCGCCGACGGCGAGTACGCCGATGTGCCCGGCTTCTGCAAGAGCGCCACGATCCAGGAGATCGCCGATGCCGGCTGGGCGGTCACGCCCGGCAGGTTCGTGGGCGCCCCGGAACCCGAAGAGGACGACGAGCCGATCGACGAGAAGATCGCCCGGCTCACCCAGGAGCTGACCGCTGCGCTCGATGAGTCGGCGCGGTTGGATGGCGTGGTGCGTGAGCAGCTGGGGAGGTTGGCGTGAGGCGCATTCGGCTCGGTGACCTCTGTTCGAAGATTGGTTCGGGTGCAACACCGCGGGGTGGCAAGAGTGTGTATGTAGAGAATGGTCCGGACTTCGTTCGCTCCCAGAACGTACTGGATCTTTCGATCGAGACTGACGGGATGGCGCACCTTGATGAAGAGTCGGCGCGTCAACTTGACGGCGTTTCTGTGGCGAGCGGAGACGTACTGTTGAATATCACGGGCGAGTCTGTTGGACGCGTAAGCGTTTGGCGTCGCAACGTTGAGGCCCGCGTTAGTCAACATGTTGCAATTCTTCGACCAGATACAAAAGTCACTGTACCTGAATATCTCCAATACGCGCTGTATGACCCCGCAGTAAAGTCTCGACTCCACGTGTTGTCCTCTGCTGGCGCGTCGCGTCGAGCGCTCACGAAGTCCATGCTTGAGCAGTTTGAGATCGCGATTCCCGGTGCTTCTGAGCAGCAAGCAATTGTCGATGTTCTAGGCGCTCTCGGCGACAAGATCGCCGTGAACCGAGAGGTGGTGGACGCTTCCGATTCCCTCCGGAGGGAGCTCTGGTGCGCCACCGCAGAAGGGGCTCCGTCGGTTGCTCTCTCCTCATTGGCTCAGTTCGTGAACGGCGGCGCGTACACGAAAGATGCTTCGGGTACGGGTCGTGTGGTCATCCGTATTGCCGAATTGAATAGCGGTATCGGAGCCTCGACCATCTACAATGAGCTCGACGTCCCGGAGACGCAAATTGCTCGCCCGGGAGATCTCCTCATGGCCTGGTCGGGATCGCTCACCGCGGCGCGGTGGTATCGCGACGATGCGATCGTCAACCAGCACATTTTCAAGGTGATTCCGAAGGCCGGAAACTCGTTGTGGTCCGTTGCCTGCGCACTCGAGACAAAACTAGAGGCGTTCCGGGCGATTGCGCAAGGGAAGGCGACGACCATGGGTCATATCAAGCGTGGAGACCTGGATGCCCCAGTTGCTTGGCCGCAGTTCGACCCCACTGCTGACAAGTTGGGCAGCGCCCTTTGGGAACGTGCGCTGTCCGCCGAGCAGGAGAACCTCCGACTCGCGGCCACACGAGACGAACTGCTGCCCCTGCTCATGTCTGGGAAGATCACCGTCAAGGACGCTGAGAAGACTGTTGAGGAAGTGGTCTGATGCCCGCGCTGATCAGTGAAGCGGACTGGGAGCAGCTCGCCCTGGACGAGCTCGGCGAGCTCGGTTGGAAGCACAGCCACGGCGTCGACGTCGCCCCCGGCTCGGGGGAGCGCACTGCGTGGAGCGACATCGTGCTGCGTGGGAGTCTCGACCAGGCGCTGAGGAACCTGAACCCGGGGGTCCCCGCCGAATACCTCGACCAAGCCGCGAGCGAGGCCCTCGCGCCGCAGTCGCAGGATGCCATCACCGAGAACCGGCGGCTGCACGACGTGCTCGTGAACGGGTACCGCGGCATCACCTATGTGGATCACGAGGGCCGGGAACAGAACCCCGTGATCCGGTTCCTCTCGGCCGACGTGGAACGGAACTCCTACCGGGCCGTCAACCAGGTGACGATCCGTCGGGGGCAGATCGAGCGACGCTTCGACATCGTCTGCTACGTCAACGGTCTGCCGCTGGTCATCATCGAGCTCAAACAGGCGGGCTCCGCACACGCCACCTCCGAGCTCGCCTTCGACCAGCTGCGCACGTATGTGGAGGAGCTGCCCACAGCGTTCGGATTGTGCGCGTTCGTGGTGGTCTCCGACGGGGTGACCGCCCGCTACGGCACCCCGTTCACCCCGTGGAACCACTTCGCGCCCTGGAACGTCGATGACTCCGGCAGGCCCGTCGGGCCTGACGCCCTGGACGCGGACGGCGAGTCCACGACCGAGCTGGAAGGCACAATCCGCGGCCTGTTCAACGACGAGCGCTTCGGGCAGATCCTGCGCGAGTACATCGCCTTCGACGAGGACGCCACGGGCCTCACCAAGCGCATCGCCAAGCCCCACCAGTACTTCGCCGTCTCCAAGGCCGTGGGCCGCACCATCGACGCCGTCGAATCCGACGGCCGGATCGGCGTGGTCTGGCACACCCAGGGCTCCGGCAAGTCCATGGAGATGGAGCTCTACACGGCGCGGATCATGCGCCATCCGCGGCTCGCGAACCCCACGATCGTGGTGATCACCGACCGCACCGAGCTGGACACCCAGCTGTTCGACTCCTTCCAACGATCCCAGCTGCTGCCCGAGGCGCCCCAGCAGATCACCAGCCGGGAGCAGCTGCGCGACCAGCTCAGCTCCCGCCGTGGCGGCGGCATCTACTTCACGACCCTGCAGAAGTTCGGCCTCACCGCCGCCGAACGGGACGCCGGCCAGCGCCACCCCGAGCTCTCGTCACGGCGCAACATCATCGTCATCGCCGATGAGGCCCACCGCTCCCACTACGACGACCTCGACGGCTACGCCCGCCACCTGCACGACGCCCTGCCGCACGCCTCCCACATCGCCTTCACCGGCACCCCGATCCGAGAGGCAGAGCGCGACACCCGCCGCGTCTTCGGCGACGACATCGACGTCTACGACCTGCGTCGCGCCGTGGACGACGGCGCGACCGTGCCGGTCTACTTCGAGCCGCGGCTGATCGCGCTCGCCCGCCTCGACACCGTGCCCGACGAGCAGATCGACGAGACCGCCGACGAGCTCACCCAGGGCCTCGACGAGGCCGACAGGCAGCGCCTGCAGCAGAACGTCGCCGTTCTCGAAGCGCTCTACGGATCACCCGAACGGCTGCGCACCCTCGCCGAGGACTTCGTCGCCCATTGGGAGCGCCGCCGGGAGGCGATGCGGCCGATGATCGAGGTGCCCGGCAAGGCCATGATCGTCACCGCGACCCGCTCGATCGCCTCACGGCTGTACGCCGAGATCATCGCGCTGCGCCCCGACTGGCACGACGATGCCGACGACAAGGGCCGCATCAAGGTCGTCTACAGCGCAGACCCGTCGGACGGCCCCGAGATCCGAGCGCACATGCGCCGACCCAGCGCGCAGAAGGCCGTCAAGAACCGGATGAAGGACCCGGACGACGAGCTCGAGATCGTGATCGTCAAGGACATGATGCTCACCGGGTTCGACGCCCCCGCCCTGCACACGCTGTACCTGGACCGGGGGATAAAGGGCGCCCTGCTCATGCAGACCCTCGCCCGCGTCAACCGCACCTACCGCGGCAAGGACGCGGGACTGTTGGTCGCCTACGCACCGCTGATCGACAACCTCCACGCAGCCCTCGCCGAGTTCACGCAGGCTCCCGACGCCTCGGATCCCGACGTCGGCCGGCACAACGTCGACGAAGCAGCCGCGATCTTCCTTGACCTGCTCGGATCGATCCGCCCGCTGATCACGGTGGACTGGAAGCAGATCATGCGGGAGGACCCGAAGCGAGGACTGGTCAAGGCCGTCACTGCGGCGACCAATGCCCTGCGGTCCCCGCGGACCGAGGGGAACACCGACCCCGAGGATCCCTCGGTGCGTCCGCTGGCCGATGCGTTCCGCCGCGATGCGGGACGGCTGCAGCGGGCATGGGCCCTGTCGCAGGGCCATGAGGATGTGCAGGCGCATCTGCCTGAGGTGCGCTTCTACCAGGAGGTGCGCACCTGGATGGCCAAGCTCGACGCGCGCGACCGCATCGCACGCGGTGAGCCCGTACCCGACGAGATCCGCCGACTGCTCGGCGACCTCGTGGTCAGCTCCGCCGAGAGCTCGGGCGTCGTGGACATCTACGAGGAAGCAGGGATCGGGCTGCAGCGGCTCGACGCGCTCACCCCGCAGTGGATCGAGCAGGCGAAGAAACCCAGCGCCTCGCAGATCGCCATCGAGGAGCTGCGCAACAGCATCCTCGAGGAGACGGCCAAGGTCACGCACGGCAACGAGGTGCGGGCACGGCTGTTCTCCGAGCGGATCAACGAGCTCATGCTGAAGTACACGAACAAGCAGCTCACGGCCGCAGAGATCATCGACGAACTGGTCGAGATGGCCAAGGACGTGCAGAAGGAGGCCCGGCGCGGCGAGAAGTTCAGCCCGCCGCTCGGCTACGACGAGCTCACGTTCTTCGACGTCGTCGCCGAGAACCCCTCGGCCGTCGATCTGATGGGGGACGACGTCCTGGCTCAGATCGCCCGTGACCTGGTGGCCACCATGCGGCGGGACATCCGCACCGATTGGACCGTGCGCGACGACGTGAAGGCGAAGCTGCGTGCCTCCATCCGCCGCCTCCTGCGCAAGTACAAGTACCCGCCGGACCGGCAGCCGGCCGCGATCGCCAAGGTCATGGAGACGATGGAGAACATGGCGCCCCGATATGCGCAGGACAACCTCGGGGAGGTGTCGGAATGAACGGCAAGCAGATCCGCCTCTTCCTGACCGATGGCAGACCCGGCGGTCTGATGACCGCCGAGATCATGAACTGGACCGGGCACGTCCTCAAGGGAAAGAGGATCGACCTGGGAGAGATCCGCACGCGCACCGAGGCCACCCGCACAGGGATCTACATCCTCTTCGGTGCTGGTCCCGACGGCGACCCGCTGGCCTACATCGGACAGAGCGACGACGTGGCGAAGCGCCTGGCGAACCACGACGCGAAGAAGGACTTCTGGAGCGAAGTCGTCATCGTGACGTCCAAGGACGCCAACCTGACCAGTGCGCACGTGCGCTATCTGGAAGCCCGACTGGTCCGTCTCGCGCAGGAGAAAGCGCGCGTGCCCCTGGCGAATGTGCAGGAGCCCACCGGTGGTGCCGACCTACCCGAGGCCGACGCCTCCGATATGGATTACTTCATCGAACAGCTCAGCATCATCATGCCCGTCCTCGGATACGACATCTTCCGCGGACGCAGCCACGCCCCGTCACAGGGGCCCGCCTTCCATGCAGCCGATGAACAGCCCGAGCTGGACCTGGCTTCCGCCGCCGCGGACAGCCCCGAGTTCCGACTCCAGATCAAGGACATCGATGCGCGGGCGCAGATGATCGACGGGGAGTTCACGGTGCTGCAGGGATCGACCGTGAGCGCCCGGATGCGCAAGGGCCGATCGTCGCACTCCGAATCCACGGCTCGACAGTTCCAGAACCGCGCAGTCCAGCACGCGGAGATGCTGAAGTTCGTCACTGTTCCCGAGCCCGATGCGGCCGTGGGCACGCTCGATCGCGACATGGTCTTCAGCTCTCCGTCAGCCGCGGGTGCAGTCGTCCAAGGGCACGCATCCTGCAACGGCCGGCGCTCATGGATCGCGAGTGACGGCCGCAGCTACGGGGCGTGGGAGGACCAGCGCGCCCAGGTCTGAGCTCGCCGTCGGATCTGTCGGGAAAGTTCGTCCGCCACTCGACCGGGCACCGCGAATATCCGCTCTGCCTGCGCTTTCGTCTCGCCAGGCGAGCGATCCCCGGGAACTGTCGGCTATCTCATCCGGGCCGGGAGCCTGCTTGCGCAGCGTCGCTCGAGCGCGCTTAGGGTAGGCAACCCTCACCGGCAGTGGGGCGGCCTTTCGCCCCATCGGCAGGAAGGTTCCGACCCCCATGTCCCAGCTGCTCCCGCAGACCTCTGCGCACGAGCTCCCGGCATCCGCCGGCACCGGCGCACTCGCCGCCGAGTCCTCCGCGGCGACCGCCTCCGCGACCACCACCACGGCCTCCGCACTACTCACCGGCTCCTCGGCCGACGCCTACGCCGAGCTCCTCCACGAGGTCGTCGACACCCTCGCGGAGCGCTTCCGCACCGTCGACGCCCCCTCCATCGGCCCCGACCGGCACGCTCTCGAGCGTCTCGTCGAGGACGTGGACCTCGACGGCTCGGGCATCGGGGACCGCGCGGCCCTCGCCGAGGCCGACGCGCTCTATGCGAGGAACGCCGTCTGGTTCCACCACCCCTCCTACCTCGCCCACCTGAACTGCCCCGTGGTCCTCCCCGCGGTCGCGGCCGAGGCGATGCTCGCCGCGGTGAACACGTCCGTGGACACCTTCGACCAGTCGCTCGTCGCGACCCACATGGAGCAGCGCCTCGTGCGGTGGGCCGCGGGCCTCGTCGGATTCGAGAGCGGCGACGGCGTCTTCACCTCGGGCGGGACGCAGTCCAACCTGCAGGCGCTGTTCCTGGCCCGGGAGCGGGCCCTGCGTGCGGACCCGCGAGAGCGGACCGACGCGCTGCCGCGCCTGCGCGTGCTCACCACGGCCGCGAGCCACTTCTCGGTCGCGCGGTCCGCGCACCTGCTGGGGCTCGCGGCCGACGCCGTCATCGCCGTCGACTCCGATGCCGACGGGCGCATGGATCCCGCCGACCTGCGGGAGCGCCTCGCCGCGCTCGAGGCGGCGGGGGAGCACCCGATGGCCGTCGCCGTCACCGCCGGTACCACCGACCGCGGGATCATCGACCCGCTGCCGGCCATCGCCGAGGCGTGCGAGGAGGCCGGGGTCTGGCTGCACGTGGACGCCGCCTACGGGGGCGGGCTGCTCGTCTCCGAGCGTCGCCGCCACCTGCTCACGGGCATCGAGCGCGCGGACTCCGTGACGATCGACTTCCACAAGACCTTCTTCCAGCCCGTCTCCTCGAGCGCGATCCTCGTGCGCGACCCCACTGACCTGCGCGCCGCGGCCTGGCACGCGGACTACCTCAACCCCGCGGCGGAGGCGGCGTCGGCAGAGGCGGAGCCCAACCAGGTCGACAAGTCGCTGCAGACCACGCGCCGCTTCGACGCGCTCAAGCTCTGGACCACCCTGCGCTCGCTCGGGCCCACGCGCCTCGGCGAGATGGTCGACGCCGTCTGCGACCTCGCCCTCGAGGTGCGCGCGCTGCTGCTCGCCGACCGCGACTTCACCGTGCTGGGCACGAGCGACCTCAGCACCGTGCTGTTCCGGTTCCAGCCCGAGGGCGTGGACGACCGGACGGCCGACGGGCACGTCGCCCTCATCCGTCGGATCCTCTTCCAGTCCGGCCGCGCGATGGTCGCTCGCACCACGATCGACGGGACCCCGTGGCTCAAGCTCACCCTGCTGAACCCCGAGGCGACCGTCACGGACGTCGCCGCCGTGCTCGACCTCGTGCGCGCGACGGGCCGGGGCCTGCTCGCCGGCAGCCGTCTCGCGGCCGAGGGGAGCGAGCGATGAGCACGACCGCCCCCGCGACCAGCCACGCGGACGACGCCCGCATCCACGACCTCGTGGGCATCGGCATCGGGCCCTTCGGACTCGGTTTGGCCGCGCTCAGCGAGCCGCTCGAGGACGTCGACGGGATCTTCCTCGACCAGGCTCCCGGCTTCTCCTGGCACCCCGGGATGATGCTCGACGGCGCCACCATCCAGGTGCCGTTCCTCGCTGATCTGGTGACGATGGCCGACCCCACCTCGCGCTTCTCTTTCCTGCAGTTCCTCAAGTCCACCGGCAGGCTCTACCCCTTCTACATCCGCGAGTCCTTCTACCCGCTGCGCTCCGAGTACGACCGCTACTGCCGCTGGGTCGCCGAGCAGCTGGACACGCTGTGCTGGAGCCGCCGCGTCCGCGCGGTCGAGGAGGAGGGCGAGCACCTCCTCGTGGTGGCCGACGTGCTCGACGCGGAGGGCGCGGTCGTGGGCACCGAGGAACATCGCGGCCGGCATGTGGTGCTCGGCGTCGGCACCCGGCCCGTGCTCCCGCCGGCCCTCGCCGAGCTCGCCGAGGCGGCGAACACGTCAGCGGCGGATCGTCCGACGGGAGACCCGTCGGACCCGTCGGACCTCGCGTCCCCGCCCGTGATCCACAGCTCGCGGTACCTGCCCGCGCGCGAACAGCTGCTGGACGCGGGCTCCGTGACGATCGTGGGCAGCGGCCAGAGCGCCGCGGAGATCTACCGCGATCTGCTCGAGGACGCGGCCGCTCGCGGCACTCGCGTGGACTGGGTGACCCGCTCGCCGCGGTTCTTCCCGATGGAGTACACGAAGCTCACCCTCGAGATGACGTCCCCGGAGTACACGGACCTGTTCCGCTCCCTGTCCGAGGACCGGCGAGAGAGCCTGGGCCGCGAGCAGAGGACCCTGTACAAGGGCATCAGCGGCGACCTGATCGACGACATCCACGAGCTGCTCTACCGGCTCAGCCAGGGCGGCGCCGAGGTCCCCACCACTCTGCTCACCGACACGGCCGTGACCGCCGCGCGCCACGATGCGGAAACCGGCGAGCACGTGCTCACCCTCGAGCACGGCGAGCTGGGCACCCGGCGTGAGCACCGCACCCGCGCCGTGGTCGCCGCCACCGGGTACCGCTCGAGCGCACCCGCGCTCCTCGCACCCCTCGGAGAGAGGGTTCGTCGCGACTCCCGCGGCCGGCTCGACGTCTCCCGCGACTACACGATCGACGACCAGCAGCGGATCCACGTGCTGAACGCCGAGGAGCACACCCACGGCGTCACCGCCCCCGACCTCGGCTTCGGCGCCTGGCGCGCCTCCGTGGTGCTCGATGCGATCACCGGCCGCGAGCCCTACCCGATCGAGCGCCGCATCGCCTTCCAGACCTTCGGACTCCCCGCCGACGACGCCTGACCCACCAGGAGACCACCGTGCAGATCACCTTCCGACCCGTCGACCCCGCGCGCGACGCGCCCCTCGTCCACACCTGGCTCACCGATCCCCGCGCCCGCTACTGGGAGATGACGGAGCACACCGGCGAGCAGACCCTCGACTACCTCCGAGCGATCGCCGACGATCCCCGCCAGGACGGCTGGATCGGCTCCCTCCACAGCGCGGACCAGCCCGGGACCAGCGCCGACGTCGTCTACGTCGAGACCTACGACTCCGCGATCCTCATCCCGTCGCACGTGCTGCGGACCCGACCGGGCGACCTCGGCATGCACGTGCTCGTCGGGCCGCCGGCGGGGGAGCGGCGCCACGGCTTCACGGCGGAGATCATGGCCGCCGTCATGCGCTTCTGCTTCACGGAGCGCCGGGCCGAGCGCGTCGTCGTCGAGCCGGACGTGCGCAACGACCGCATCCTCGCCAAGAACGCCGCCGCGGGCTTCCGCGTGCTGCACGAGCTCGACCTCACGGTCGACGGCCACACCAAGCGCGCCGCCCTCAGCGTCTGCACCCGGGACGATTTCGCGGCCTCCCCTCTCGGCGGCGGCTGCGGCGAGCACCCCGAGGATCCCCACGCCCACTTGCGGCCCGATATCGCCGACGCCGTGCACCGGCACCTGCTCGCCAAGGCGATCTCCGAGTTCTCGCACGAGCGCATCCTGGCGCCGTCCGATCTCGAGGATGGCTGGTGGGAGCTGGCCGAGCCCTCGGAGGCGGGGGCGAGCTACCGCTTCCGCGCCCGCGTGCTGCCGCTCGAGCACTGGCTGGTCGACGAGGAGTCGATCGTGCGGATCGAGGCCCCGCAGAACCCGATGTCGTCCGACGGCACGTCGACGGGCAGCACGCCGGCCGAGGGCGGCGCTCGCCCGGCCCACGGCCGTCTCGACGTGCTCGAGTTCGTCGCAGCCTTCCAGAGCGTGCTCGGGATCCCCGACGACCTGCTCTCGACCTATCTCGAGGAGCTCGCCTCGACCTTCGCCGCGGCATGCGCCAAGCTCCAGGACGCCCGCGAGGGCCGTCGGCCCACCGCCCGGCAGCTGCTGGACGCCGATCTGCAGCAGATCGAGTCCGCCATGACCGAGGGGCACCCGGGCTTCCTCGCGGGCAGCGGCCGCATCGGCTACGCGCTCAGCGACTACCGCGCCTATGCGCCCGAGCAGGGCCGGCGCACGCGCCTGCAGTGGATCGCGGTGCGCCGGGAGCTCAGCCATCTCAGCCTCGGCGAGGGCTGCGACCTCGAGGACCACCTGGCCGGGGCGCTCAGCGCCGAGGAGCGCGCCGCCTTCGCCGACCGGCTCCGGGAGCGCGGGCTCGACCCGTCGGACTACCACCTCATGCCGCTGCATCCCTGGCAGGCCGACCACCGCCTGCCGCTCACCTTCGCCGCGGACGTGGCCCGCCAGGACCTCGTGCCCCTCGGCGCGGGCGGCGACGAGTTCCAGGCGCAGCAGTCCCTGCGCACCTTCTTCGACCTCAGCCGGTCCGGCGCCCCGTACGTGAAGACGGCGCTCGCGATCCAGAACATGGGATTCCTGCGCGGGCTCTCCCCGCACTACATGCGCGACACGCCCGCCATCAACGACTGGGTGCACGGCGTCGTCACGGGCGACCCCGAGTTCGCGGCGCAGGGCTTCTCCGTGCTGCGCGAGCGCGCGGCGCTCGGGTACACGGGCGACGTCTACCACCGCACCCCCGCGACCAACCCGCACCGCAAGATGCTCGCGGCCCTGTGGCGCGAGAGCCCCCTGCCGCTGCTCGGCGAGGGCGAGCGGGCCATGACCATGGCGGCGCTGCTGCACCGCGACCGCGAGGGCACTGCCCTGGCGACGCAGATGATCCGCGCCTCCGGCCTGAGTCCCGAGGAATGGCTCGACGACTACCTCTCCGCCTACCTGCAGCCGCTGGTCCACGCCCTGCTCGGCCACGACCTCGTGTTCATGCCGCACGGCGAGAACCTCATCCTGCGCGTGCGCGAGCAGCGCGTGGTGGGCGCGTTCATGAAGGACATCGGCGAGGAGACGGCCGTGCTGGGCCACCGCGAGCTGCCCGAGCGGATCGCGCGGATCCGCGCGGTGGTCCCGGGCGATGAGAAGGCGCTGTCCGTCTTCACGGACGTCTTCGACGGCGTGCTGCGCCACCTCTCCGGGATCCTCGAGGCCGACGGGGTCCTGCCGGCCGAGGTGTTCTGGCAGCGGGTCGCCGGGGCCCTGGACGCCTATGAGGCGCGCCACCCCGAGCTCGCGCGCGGGCTCGCGGGCGACGTGGATCTGCGCACAGCGGAGTTCGCGCACTCGTGCCTGAACCGGCTGCAGCTGCGCAACACGCTGCAGATGGTCGACATCGGCAACCAGGCCGAATCCCTGCTCTACGCCGGGACGATGCCCAATCCCGTGGCGCGCACCGCCGACGTCCCGGAGGCCGAACCGGCTCTGCCCGTCGCCTGATCCGCCGCTAGCATGCGATCACGCGCCGCATCACGGTGCGGCGCGTGATCGACGGGAAGGACGGAGGGGCATGGGACGGTTCAGCCTCGGTGCTGCACTGCTCGGGGCGAGGCGCGCGAGAACTGCGCCGTCCGGACCTTCCGCGTCCCGGCCTTCCACCATCGGCGTCGCGAGCGTGCTCGACCTGTGGTGCACCGAAGGGGGAGCCGGCGGCACCGCACCGGCCGATGCCTCCGGTGCTGATCCCTCCCGTGAGCACCTGGTGCGCCTGCGCATCGAGGGCGACGGCCGCGAGCCCTCGGTGCTCGCGCTGCGCGTGCGCCTGACCCCGGCGGAGCTCTCCGCGCTCGTGCCCGGCGTCCCGTTCCCGGTGCGCTTCGGCCCCGGCGGCGGGGACTTCCCGGAGCTCGTGGACGCGGCGGACCCGCTGGTGCGCGAGTTGCTGCTGCGCCGACGGATCGCACTGGGCCTGATCCCGCCGGAGGTTGCGGCGGCGCGACTGCACGGCGTGCTCGCCCCCGCCCGCGTGATCCGCTCGCAGCCGACGGGCACGAGCCTGGACGACCAGGTCGAGATCGCCGTGAGCGTGCGCGTGCAGCCTAGCGGTGTCCGCACCCCGTGGGACGCGGACACCCGTGCGTTCCTGCATCCCGGCAGCCTGCGCCACCTGGTGCCGGGCCGCCGGATCGCCGTGCGCTACCTGCCCGGCGACCCCTTCGTCGTCGCGATCACCCTCGAGGACCCCCGCGCGGAGAGCCCCAGCGCGGAGAACCCCCGCGCGGGCGGGCGCTGAGCAGCGGATCCGCCTGCGGGCCGCGTCGGCCCCTCACTCCTCGCCGACGAGGCGGCGCACGCCCGCGGGGGTGTCTCCCTCCGGCAGCGGCAGGTAGGAGACGATGTGCAGGTCGGGCGCGTCCTGCGGGACGATGTTGACCTGCTCGAAGACCAGGCGTCCGCCGACCGGGTGCTCGAAGATGCGCACGCGCGAGCTGAAGCGCTCGACCTCGTGGGCGTCCCACGCGCGGGAGAAGTCGTGGGAGAGCGCGCGCAGGTGCTTGACCAGGCGCACATGCTGCGGCCCGCCGGCGCGTCCGCCCGCCTCGGCCCGGTACTCGGCGAGGAACTGCCTGCTGGTGAGCTCCCATTCGGGCAGCATCGCCCGCACGCGCTCGTCGGTGAAGATGAACTGCAGGAGGTTCCGCTGGGCGGGATCGGCATCGAGCACGCCCGGGAACAGTCCCTCGTAGCTGCGGTTCCAGGCGGCCACGTCCCAGTGCGCGGTGAGCGCGAAAGAAGGTGCCGGGTCCAGGGCGTCCAGCAGGTGCTGGACGTGCGAGGGGACCGGCTCGGGCTCGGCGAGCTCGGGGCGGGGGCGTGGGGTGAAGCCCGCGAGGCCCAGCACGTAGTCGTGCTCGACCTCGCTGAGGTGCAGGTTCACCGCGACCGCGTCGATCACCTGCCGGGAGGGGTTGATGTCGCGCCCCTGCTCGAGCCACGTGTACCAGGTGACGGAGACGCCCGAGAGGAAGGCGATCTCCTCGCGCCGCAGACCCGTGGTGCGCCCGCGGCCCACCGGGCCCAGGTCGTAGTCCGAGCGCTCGACCTCGTTGCGCCGTCGGCGCAGGAGGGCGCCGAGCTCCTTGCGTGCTGGTTCGTCCACGCGCCGAAAACTATCAGTTCCACCACTAGTAGTGCTGGCGTCTTGGTGGGTTCCGCACCACCGTGGCCTAATGGTCATATGCCCCAACTGCGCTCTCGAACCTCGACCCACGGCCGCAACATGGCCGGTGCCCGCGCCCTGTGGCGCGCGACCGGCATGGAGAAGTCCGACTTCGGCAAACCGATCATCGCGATCGCGAACTCGTACACCCAGTTCGTGCCCGGCCACGTGCACCTCAAGAACATGGGCGACCTCGTCGCCGGCGCCATCAAGGAGGCCGGCGGAGTCGCCAAGGAGTTCAACACGATCGCCGTGGACGACGGCATCGCCATGGGCCACGGCGGCATGCTCTACTCGCTGCCCAGCCGCGACGTGATCGCCGACAGCGTCGAGTACATGGTCAACGCCCACTGCGCGGACGCGATCGTGTGCATCTCGAACTGCGACAAGATCACCCCCGGCATGCTCATGGCCGCCATGCGCCTGAACATCCCGGTCGTGTTCGTCTCCGGCGGGCCGATGGAGTCCGGCAAGCCCGTCGAGGGCGTCGTCGACCACCGCCTGGACCTCGTGGACGCGATCTCGATCTCGGCCGACGAGAGCGTCACCGACGTCCAGCTCGCCGAGATCGAGGAGAACGCCTGCCCCACGTGCGGATCGTGCTCGGGAATGTTCACCGCGAACTCGATGAACTGCCTCACCGAGGCGCTCGGCCTCTCGCTGCCGGGCAACGGCACCACGCTCGCGACCCACGCGCTGCGCAAGGAGCTGTTCCTGCGCGCCGGCCGCACCGTCGTGGACCTGTGCCGCCGCTACTACGGCGACGACGACGAGTCGGTGCTCCCGCGCAACATCGCCACCAAGGCCGCGTTCACGAACGCGATGAGTCTGGACGTCGCGATGGGCGGGTCGACGAACACCGTGCTGCACATCCTGGCCGCCGCGATCGAGGGCGGGATCGACTTCGGCCTCGAGGACATCGACCGCCTCTCGCGGTCCGTGCCGTGCGTCTCCAAGGTCGCCCCGAACAGCCAGAAGTACCACATCGAGGACGTCCACCGCGCCGGCGGCATCCCCGCCATCCTGGGCGAGCTCAGCCGCGCCGGCCTGCTGGATCACTCGGTCCACTCCGTGCACTCGCCGGACCTGCAGTCGTGGCTCGCCGAGTGGGACGTGCGCAGCGGCGAGACCAGCGAGGAGGCCAAGACCTTCTTCCGCGCGGCCCCCGGCGGGGTGCGGACCACGCAGGCGTTCTCCCAGGCGAACCTCTGGGACGACCTCGACCTCGACGCCGAGGGCGGCGCCATCCGCGCGGTCCCGCACGCCTACACCAAGGACGGCGGGCTCTGCGTGCTCAAGGGCAACCTCGCCACCGAGGGCGCCGTCATCAAGACGGCCGGCATCACCGAGGACCTCTTCCACTTCGAGGGCAGCGCCGTGGTGTGCGACTCGCAGGAGGAGGCAGTTCAGAAGATCCTCGACAAGACGGTCAAGGAGGGCGACATCGTCGTCATCCGCTACGAGGGCCCGCAGGGCGGACCGGGCATGCAGGAGATGCTCTACCCGACCTCGTTCCTCAAGGGACGTGGGCTCGGCAAGGCCTGCGCCCTGATCACCGACGGGCGCTTCTCCGGCGGCACCAGCGGCGTCTCCATCGGCCACATCTCCCCGGAGGCGGCCGAGGGCGGACTCATCGGCCTGGTCGAGGATGGCGACAAGGTCATCATCGACGTCGACAAGCGCCTGCTCCAGCTCGACGTGCCGGAGGACGAGCTCACCCGCCGCCGTGCGGCCAAGGGCGATCTGCCCTGGCGTCCCGAGAGCCGCGAGCGCCAGGTCACCCAGGCGCTCAAGGTCTACGCGCACCTGGTGCGCTCGGCGACCTACGGCGCGACCCGGAGGCCGTTGGACTGAGCGTGCGGCCGCCGCAACCCGGTCAGCGGCGGGGCCGGCGCAGGGCGGCCGCGACGCCGGCGACCACCAGCAGGCACCCCAGCGCCACCACCGCCCCGATCAGCAGCACCGTCGGATCGACCGAGACGGCGGGGATGGCTCGGATGCCGACGATGAACGCGATGACCAGCAGCAGCGCTCCCCAGAAGATCGTCCCGAACACAGGGCCGCGCCGTTCCTGCCTGTTCAGCCCGTCGGCGTCGTGGTCATCGTCCGACTGCTCCGGGATGTGGTCGGCGCTCGTGTCGGGCCCTCGTGCGGGGTCGAAAGGCTGGTGCTCGGTCACGGGGTCTCCTGGATGTCGATGTCGGCGGTGCCGAACAGCACGCGCACGTGCACGGTCGTGATGTCCTGCTCGTCGGCGGTGCGCGCCGCCGGGTTCTCGAGCTCGGTCGAGGCGAGCAAGGTCCCGTCGGGTTGTGAGTCGCGAGCGTCGGGGGTGCGGACCCCCGCGACCAGGCCGTCGACCTCCACGCGCACGGGGACGTCCTCGGGCAGGAGCACCTGGGTGGTCCCCGCTCCCAGCCACATCTCCACGTCGCCTCCGCGATCAGCGGGCGACAGGTCGCGCAGGTCCAGGCCGGGGCTCCCGGCGATCATCGCGAAGCGCTCGGTCGTGCCGGTGCTCTGCCCGTCCACCCTCCACTGGGTGTCGCCGAAGGGGCTGATCTGCGTGCCGGCGGGGACGACCCCGAAGACGACCAGGGCGATCACGGCGATGAAGGAGAACAGACCCAGGCCGCCGCTCTCCCGTCCGCGGATCCCCGCCACCACGGTGGCGATCGCGAGGATCGCAAGGGCACCAGCGAGACCCACGATGAGCGGAGCGTCGGACCACCCCAGAACCTGGGCGGAGAGGGCGACGAGCGCACCGATCACCAGGGCCGCGCCGAGTCCGATCGCGACGAACCCGGCGGAGGGCTGGCGTCTGCGCCACCTCGCCGCGCGCTCGGCGAGCCTCTCCTCACGACGGTGTCGCAGATCCTCCTCGTGGGCGCGCCGATCGGCCGTCCGCTCCTGGAAGGAGGAGCCGTGGTGCCCGGCGCCCCTCGCGGTGCCGGCGGACCCGCTGCGCGTCCCGCGTGTCCCGTGCGGACGGTCGGGGCCCTGGCCGGCGTGGTCGCCGGTGCGGCGTGCGATGAGCACGACGAGCCAGAACAGGATGCCGACGAGCACGAGGGCCCAGGCGGTGCGCATGGTTGTCTCGAGCCAGCCCGGCATGCTCCACCAGTCCGGCGCGCCCCGCCACCACAGCCCCTGACCGTAGGGGGTGAGGCCCAGGACGAACAGCACCCCGATCGCGATCTGCGCGGGGGCGAAGATCCCGGCGAAGAGATCCTCGAGCACGATCTCGTCCCGGCTGTCGGGGAGCAGCGCCCAGCCGATCGCGTAGGCGATGAGCACGGGTCCGCCGAGGAGCGCGACGACGATCGCGATCCCGCGCACCAGCAGGGGGTCCAGGCCCGTGCGCTCGGAGACGGCGCCGCACACGCCGGCGATCCAGCGCTCGTCGCTGCGCACCAGTCCGATGCCGCGCATCCAGGCGAAGAAGCCGAAGCGGGGACCCGGCGCCTCGCCCTCGGTGGGTGCCGCGCCGTCGGTGGGTGCCGCGCCGTCTGGCTGGGGCGCGCTCTCGCCGTGCGGTGCGTCCGGGGAGGGGCCGGGGGAGTCGGGGCCGTGGGGAGGGTTCGTCATGGCTCCAGCATTCCCGGGCGGAGGGCGCCGCACCATCGGGGAGCACCCCGAGAACCCCCTGGGATGTCGGGGCAGAACCCTGGGATCGGCCCCGGGGCGGTGCCGGGAGGGACCCGCGCCTGCTTGGATGAGGGCGTGAGGACGACCAGGATCATCCGGCCCCGGCAGCATGCCGTGGCAGGAGTGTGCGCGGGTCTCGCCGAGCACACGGGCCTGCCCCTGGCCGCTGTCCGCGCCGGAGCCTGCGTGCTCACCGCGACGGGCGGCGCCGGGGCCCTGCTGTACGTGTGGCTGTGGGCGACGACGCCCCTCGCCCGGACGGACGCCCCGGCGCTGCGCGCTCCTCTCACCCGGGCGGCGTCACCCGCGACGGATGCGAGCGCGGCGGGCGCCGAGGACGAACAGGCGCGCGATCAGGCCCGGGACGGCTCGTCGAGCCGGTCCGCGCTGGGGCGGGCACCCGTCACCGAGATCCTCCTCGGACTCGCCCTGCTGCTCGCGGGCGGCGCCATGGTCGCATCGCGCATGGGAGCGCAGATCCCACTGGCGTTCTTCGTGCCCGCCGTGTTCGTGCTCATCGGCGCCGGACTCGCCTGGCGGCAGCTCCACGAGCTCCGCATCGGACGCGCGAGCGGCCCGTCGGCGCAGATCGCACGGGTCGCCGGGGCTCTCGCCCTCGTGGTGCTCGGGATCCTGCTGTTCTTCGTCTCCGACGCCGAGCCGAACGTCTGGACCGTGTTCGTGGCGGCGACCTCCGTGCTGCTGGGCGTCGGCGTGGTCCTCGCGCCCTGGGCCGTGCGCCTGGTGCGCGACCTCGCCGAGGAGCGCGCCGCACGCGCCCGGGAGGTGGAGCGGGCGGAGTTCGCCGCCCATCTCCATGACTCGGTGCTGCAGACGCTGGCCCTGATCCAGCAGAAGGCGGAGCCCGGATCCGAGGCCTCGCGGCTGGCGCGCGGACAGGAGCGCGAACTGCGCAGCTGGCTGTTCGCCGAGACCACCGGCAACGGGGCCGACGGGCCGCTCGACCTCGCCTCCGAGCTCCGGCGCGCGGCCATGCAGTGCGAGCAGGAGCACGCGGTGAGGATCGACGTGGTCTCCACCGGTCGCGCCGTGCCGGAGGCGCCGGAAGGACTGCTCGCCGCGGCCCGGGAGGCGATGTTGAACGCCGCCCGGCACGCCGGGGGCACGATCAGCGTGTTCTCCGAGGCGTCGGACGGGATGCTCGAGGTGACCGTCTCCGATCGCGGCCCCGGCTTCGATCTCGCATCCATCGGCCCGGAGCGGCTGGGGGTGCGGGAGTCGATCATCGGCCGCATGCGGCGCCTGGGAGGCAGCGCGCGGATCCAGCCCGGGCCCGGCGGCACCGGGACGCGCGTCGTGCTGCGCCTCCCACGGGCCCGGGACGCGGGCGAGAACGAGCGAGCACCCGCCCCCTCCGCAGAGTCGACCCCCGCCCCGCCGCACCAGGAGCACCGATGAGCACCACGTCCAGCACCCCCGCGGCCGAGCGCCTGACCACTCTCATCGTCGACGACCATTCGATCTTCCGCTCCGGGCTGCGGGCGGAGCTGTCCGCGGACATCGACGTGCTGGGCGAGGCCGGAACGGTCGAGGAGGCGGTCGAGGCGATCCGGGAGCTCCGTCCGGTGACCGTGCTGCTGGACGTCCATCTCCCCGGTGGGCGCGGAGGCGGCGGCGCGGAGGTGATCGCCCGCACCACGGGCGTCGAGCGGTCGGCGCCCGGTGCGTCCCCCGCTCCCGGTGCGTCCGTCGCGCACGGGGTGACTGCGGTGCCCGGGGCGGACACGACGACGGCGGGACGCCCGCCGGTGTTCCTCGCCCTCAGCGTCTCCGACGCGGCCGACGACGTGGTGCGCGTGATCCGCGCCGGAGCCCGCGGGTACCTCACCAAGAGCACCTCGGGCGCCGACGTCTCCGCGGCCCTGCACCGGGTGGTGGCCGGCGACGCGGTGTTCTCGCCGCTGCTCGCGGGCTTCGTGCTCGACGCCTTCGGGGCCGCCGGGGGAGAGGAGGCCGCGAGCGACGAGGAGCTGGACCGTCTCACCCGTCGAGAGCAGGAGGTGATGCGTCTGATCGCCCAGGGGTACGCCTACAAGGAGGTCGCCTCCGAGCTGTTCATCTCCATCAAGACCGTGGAGACGCACGTGTCGAGCGTGCTGCGCAAGCTGCAGCTGTCCTCGCGGCACGAGCTCACGGCGTGGGCGCTCTCGCGGCGACTGCTCTGAGCGCCCGTCCCACAGGGTGGACGGTTTGCCGCGCGGGTGTGGGGCGCACTACAGTCGCCAGCATGCAGACGATCATTCTCGTACTTCCAGAGCGCGGCTGACGCCACCGTTCGACGACGAGACGTCCCGCGCGCCCCTCGAGAGCCCCAGGCCGAGGGGCTTTTTGATGCCCACGCGGGGCCCAGTCCCCGCCATGGGTGGAGCGGGGGACATCGGCCGAGGATCTGCACAGCCCCATCCGCGAAGACCGAAGGAGTTCCGATGACAGGCACGAGAGTCACCGGCGCCGCATCACTGATCATGTCGCTCGAGCACGCGGGGGCCGACGTCGTCTTCGGC
This sequence comes from Brachybacterium halotolerans subsp. kimchii, assembly GCF_020792675.1. Taxonomy (NCBI): domain Bacteria; kingdom Bacillati; phylum Actinomycetota; class Actinomycetes; order Micrococcales; family Dermabacteraceae; genus Brachybacterium; species Brachybacterium halotolerans. Next base: position 218,968 of record NZ_CP086254.1, read on the forward strand.
CTTCCCGGCGGGGCCATCCTGCCCACTTACGACCCGCTCATGGATGCGGAGACCCTGCAGCACGTCCTGGTGCGCCACGAGCAGGGCGCGGGGCACGCGGCCAGCGGCTACGCGCACGCGACCGGGAAGGTCGGCGTGTGCATGGCGACCTCCGGTCCCGGCGCCACGAACCTCATCACGGCGATCGCCGACGCTCAGATGGACTCGATCCCGATGGTCGCGATCACCGGTCAGGTCGGCTCGATGTTCATCGGCACCGACGCCTTCCAGGAGGCGGACATCGTCGGCATGACGATGCCCGTCACCAAGCACAACTTCCTGGTCAAGGACCCCGCGGAGATCCCCCGCGTCATCAAGCAGGCCTTCCACATCGCCTCGACGGGCCGGCCCGGCGTCGTGCTCGTGGACGTCACCAAGGACGCCCAGCAGGGCATCACCGACTTCGTGTGGCCCGAGGACGAGGAGCTGCCCGGGTACCGCCCCCACACCGAGCCCTCCACGCGCTCGGTGCGCGAGGCGGCCGAGCTCATCATGGCCAGCGAGCGCCCCGCGTTCCTCGTGGGCGGCGGCGTGATCCGCGCCGGCGCGAGCGATGCCGTGCGCGAGCTCGTGGACGTCACCGACGGCCCGATCACCACCACCCTCATGGGTCGCGGCGCGCTGCCGGACTCCCATCCCCATCACCTGGGGATGCCCGGCATGCACGGCAGCGTCGCGGCGGTCTCCGCCCTGCAGCGCGCCGATCTCATCATCGCCATCGGCGCCCGCTTCGACGATCGCGTCACCGGGCGGCTGGACTCCTTCGCCCCGCGCGCCAAGGTCGTGCACATCGACATCGACCCCGCGGAGATCGACAAGAACCGCCACGCCGACGTCTCGATCATCGCGGACGCGGGCGCCGCGGCCACAGCGCTGACGGGAGAGCTGCGCGAGCGCATCGAGCGCGAGGGCCACCCGGACCTGGACGCCTGGTGGCGCGTGCTCGACAACCTGCGCGAGACCTACCCGCTGGGCTGGACCGCGACCGACGACGGCTACACCGCGCCGCAGAAGGTGATCTCCCGGATCGGGGAGATCTCCGGGCCGGAGTCGATCTTCGTCTCCGGTGTGGGGCAGCACCAGATGTGGTCCAGCCAGTTCATCCACTACGAGCGCCCGAACTCCTGGATCAACTCCGGCGGCCTGGGCACCATGGGCTACTCGGTGCCCGCGGCGATGGGCGCGAAGGTCGGCGCGCCCGATCGCGTCGTGTGGGCGATCGACGGTGACGGCTGCTTCCAGATGACCAACCAGGAGCTCGCGACCTGCGTCATCAACGACATCCCGATCAAGGTCGCGATCATCAACAACAGCTCCCTGGGCATGGTGCGCCAGTGGCAGAACCTGTTCTACGACCGCCGCTACTCCCACACGGACCTGAACACGGGGCACGGCACGCGCCGCGTCCCGGACTTCGTGAAGCTCGCCGAGGCGTACGGGGCCGCGGGCCTGCGCTGCGAGCGGGACGAGGACATCGACGCGACCATCCAGCAGGCCATGGAGATCAACGACCGCCCCGTCGTCATCGACTTCACGGTCAGCGCGGACGCCATGGTGTGGCCGATGGTGCCCTCCGGCGTCTCCAACGACGAGATCCAGATCGCCCAGGGCATGAGCCCCGAGTGGGAGAGGGACATCTGAGCCATGGACACCACCACGAACGACCCCCGTCCCGACAGCACGCAGGGCAGCTCCCGCGCGGACGCCGCGGCGCTGCACGACACCCAGACCCTCTCGGTGCTGGTCGAGAACAAGCCGGGCGTGCTCACCCGCGTCTCGGCGCTGTTCGCGCGCCGCGGGTTCAACATCTCCTCCCTCGCCGTCGGCCCGACGGAGCACCCGGAGATCTCCCGGATCACCGTGGTCGTCGACGTCGCCGAGCAGCCGCTCGAGCAGATCGTGCGCCAGCTCGACAAGCTCGTGAACGTGCTGCGCATCGTGCACCTCGAGCCGCGCCGCACCGTGCAGCGCGAGCTGGTGCTCGTGAAGGTCGGGGCCGACAACGCGACCCGCACCTCGGTCCTCGAGATCGTGCAGATGTTCCGCGCGAAGGTCGTCAACGCCGGCGCGGAGGCCGTGACCATCGAGGCCACCGGCACCGAGGACAAGCTCGTCGCGCTGCTGGACATGCTCGAGCCCTTCGGGATCCGCGAGATCGTGAAGTCCGGCGCCGTCGCGATCAGCCGCGGGCCCGAGTCGCTCGTCGAGGAGTTCCTGCCCGACTGATCGTCCGGCCGGTCTCAGAATCCGAAGCCCACTTCTCAACACGTAAGACACGCCAGGCTGTCCCCGGACTACGATGAGAGCGTCGCCCGAACAGCCGACACACCAACGAAGGAGCACATTGTGGCCGAGATCTTCTACGACGACGACGCAGACCTGTCCATCATCCAGGGCAAGAAGGTCGCGATCGTCGGCTTCGGCTCCCAGGGGCACGCGCACGCCCTGAACCTCCGCGACAGCGGCGTCGAGGTCGTCATCGCCCTGCGTGACGGCTCGAGCTCGACCGAGAAGGCCCAGGAGCTCGGCTTCGAGGTCAAGAACGTGGCCGACGCGACCGCGTGGGCCGACGTCATCATGGTCCTCGCGCCCGACCAGACCCAGCGCTCCATCTACGCCGAGTCGATCGAGCCGAACCTGTCGGCGGGCAAGGCGCTCGCCTTCGCGCACGGCTTCAACATCCGCTACGACCTCATCAAGCCCCCGACCGATGTGGACGTCATCCTCATCGCCCCCAAGGCTCCCGGCCACACCGTGCGCCGCGAGTTCGAGGGCGGCCGCGGCATCCCGGACATCGTCGGCGTCGAGCAGGATGCGACCGGCCAGGCCTGGGACCTCGCGCTCAGCTACGCCAAGGGCATCGGCGGCACCCGCGCGGGCGTCATCAAGACCTCCTTCACCGAGGAGACCGAGACCGACCTGTTCGGCGAGCAGTCCGTCCTCTGCGGCGGCGTGAGCCACCTGGTCCAGGCGGGCTTCGAGACGCTCACCGAGGCCGGCTACCAGCCGGAGATCGCCTACTTCGAGGTGCTCCACGAGCTCAAGCTGATTGTCGACCTCATGAACGAGGGCGGCATCACCAAGCAGCGCTGGTCCTGCTCGGACACCGCCGAGTACGGCGACTACGTCTCCGGCCCCCGCGTGGTCACCTCCGAGACCAAGCAGGCCATGAAGGACGTCCTCTCCGACATCCAGGACGGCGCCTTCGCCAAGCGCTTCATCGACGACCAGGACAAGGGCGCGCCCGAGTTCAAGCAGCTGCGCGAGAAGGAGGCCGCCCACCCGATCGAGAAGGTCGGCAAGGAGCTGCGCGGCATGTTCTCCTGGAACAACGACCAGCTGGACTCCGACTACGTCGAGGGCAGCGCGGCGCGCTGATCCCCGCTGATCGGCTGATCCACGACGGCGGGCTCTCCCTGAGGGGAGGGCCCGCCGTTCGCGTGCCCGCCGGCCCCGTCTCACCCGATGAACCTCCCGCCCGCATGGCGGACAGCGGTCTAGGCTGTCCCTGTACCCGTCGCTCTCGAGGATGCGTGCGACGACCGCCATCCGCACCGGAGGAGATTCCGTGACGCGTCCCGTCGTGCTCATCGCAGAGGAGCTGTCGCCCGCGACCCTCGAGGTCCTGGGGTCCGACGTCGAGATCCAGACCGTGGACGGCACCGACCGTCCCTCGCTGCTGTCGGCCGTCAAGGACGCCGACGCGATCCTGGTGCGCTCGGCCACCCAGGTGGACGCCGAGGTGTTCGCCGCCGCCGACCATCTCAAGGTCGTCGCCCGTGCGGGCGTGGGGCTGGACAACGTGGACGTGCCCGCCGCGACCGCCGCCGGCGTCATGGTGATCAACGCCCCCACCTCGAACATCGTCTCCGCCGCCGAGCTCGCGATCACCCTGATCCTCGCCTCGCTGCGCAACCTCGGCCGTGCCGACGCCTCCGTGAAGGCCGGCAAGTGGGAGCGCAAGCAGCTCACCGGCGTCGAGCTCCTCGAGAAGACCGTCGGCATCGTCGGCTTCGGGCGCATCGGCCAGCTCGTCGCCGAGCGCCTGCGCCCCTTCGGCGTGAACCTGCTCGCCTACGACCCGTACATCAACCACGCGCGCGCGGCCGACCTCGGCGCCCGCGTCGTCGAGCTCGACGAGCTCATGCGCACGGCGGACGTCGTCACCGTGCACATGCCGCGCACCCCGGAGACCGTCGGCCTCATCGGCGCCGAGCAGTTCGCGATCGCCAAGCCGAACCTCCACGTCGTCAACGCCGCCCGCGGCGGCCTCATCGACGAGGAGGCGCTCTTCGACGCCCTGAGCACCGGCAGGATCGCCGGCGCCGGCCTCGACGTCTACTCGAGCGAGCCCCCGGCCTCGTCCGAGACCGCCGCGAAGCTGCTCGGCCTCCCGAACATCACCCTCACCCCGCACCTGGGAGCCTCCACCGCCGAGGCCCAGGAGAAGGCCGGCGTCGCCGTCGCCCGCTCCGTGCGCCTGGCGCTGGCCGGCGAGCTCGTGCCCGACGCCGTGAACGTCGCCGGCGGCGCGATCGACGACCTCGTGCGGCCCGGCATCGCCCTCGCCGACCGCCTGGGCCAGCTGTTCACCGCGATCGCCGCCGAGGGGCCCGAGCTGCTCGAGGTCGTGGTGCGCGGGGAGATCGCCACCCGCGACGTCACCGCACTCAAGCTCTCCGCCCTGCGCGGCGTGTTCCGCCAGGTCGTCACCGAGCAGGTCAGCTACGTCAACGCGCCGGTCCTCGCCGAGGAGCGCGGCATCCGCGTGGACCTCGTGACCAGCGAGGACTCCGAGCGCTTCCGCAACGTGGTGCAGATCCGCGGCACCCTGCGCGACGGCCGCGTGGTCTCCGTCTCCGGCACCCTCTCGGGCACCGAGCAGTCGCAGAAGCTCACCGAGGTCGACGGGCTCGAGCTCGACGTCCAGCTCAGCGACCACCTCCTGCTCATCACCTATCAGGACCGCCCGGGGCTCGTGGGCGCCTACGGCGCGCTCCTCGGCGACGCCGACGTGAACATCGCCGGCATGCAGGTCTCCCGCCGCGGCGAGGAGCGCGGGGGAGAGGTCCTCGTGGTCCTCAACCTCGACCAGAGCGTCGACCAGGACCTCGCCGACCGCATCGGCGAGGCCGTCGGCGCGAGCGCCTCGCTCGCGGTCGACATCACCTACTGAACCCACCCGGCGAGGCGTCGCGCGCCGACGCCCCGCCGGCACCACCGCAGATCCGACGAAGGAGAACGCAGGAGCCATGAGCAGCACGAAGAGCATCCGACTCGCCGTCATCGAGGGCGACGGGATCGGCCACGAGGTCGTCCCCGAGGGTCTCAAGGTGCTGCGCGCCGCCCTCGCGCCCGAGGGCGTCGAGGTCGAGACCACCGACTTCGACCTCGGCGCGGGCCGCTGGCACCGCACCGGTGAGACCCTCACCGACGAGGACATGGAGCAGCTCGCCCAGCACGACGCGATCCTGCTGGGAGCCGTCGGCGATCCCGACATCCCCTCCGGGATCCTCGAGCGCGGGATGCTGCTGAAGCTCCGCTTCGGCTTCGACCACTTCGCGAACCTGCGCCCCACGCGCCTCGCCCCCGGCGTCACCTCGCCGCTCGCCGACCCCGGCGACGTCGACTTCGTCGTGGTGCGCGAGGGCACCGAGGGCCCCTACGTGGGCAACGGCGGCACCATGCGCGAGGGCACGGACCTCGAGGTCGCCACCGAGGTCTCGCTGAACACCGCCGTGGGCGTCGAGCGCGTGGTCCGCTTCGCCTTCGACCAGGCCGAGGCGCGCCGCCAGAAGCTCACCCTCGTCCACAAGCACAACGTGCTCGTGAACGCCGGGCACCTGTGGCGCCGGATCGTCGAGAAGGTCGGCGCCGAGCACCCCGATGTCGCCGTCGACTACCTGCACGTGGACGCCGCGACCATCTTCCTGGTCACCGACCCCGCGCGCTTCGACGTGATCGTCACCGACAACCTCTTCGGCGACATCCTCACCGACCTCGCCGGCGCGATCAGCGGCGGCATCGGGCTCGCCGCGAGCGGCAACATCAACCCCACGGGCGCCTTCCCCTCGATGTTCGAGCCCGTGCACGGCTCCGCGCCGGACATCGCCGGCCAGCAGAAGGCCGACCCCACGGCGACGGTGCTCTCCGTCGCCCTCCTGCTCGAGCAGCAGGGATTCGCCGACGCCGCCGCCCTCGTGCGCGCAGCCGTCGACGAGGACCTCTCCCGCCGCGCCGAGCTCGGCGCGCGCACGACCACGCAGATCGGCGACGCCCTGGTCGCAGGCGTATCCGGCGACGCGGCCGTACGCGAGGGCTGACGAGGGCACCCGCCCCCGTCGGCCCGCCCCGCCGGGCGCATCGGCACCACGGGCCCGTCGGCAGCATCGGTGTCGTCGGCCAGCCGGCCGTCGACCCGTCGCCCGCCGGCCGCATCCCTGTCGCCGGCGCATCGCCCGCACCCGCGCCGCATCGCCCCCGCCCCGCCGTATCCTGCACACGTCGCCCCGAAGGAGTCCTTCCATGTCCCATCTCGAGTTCCCGCTCACCGAGACCACCCGCAGCCAGTCCGCCGAGGACCGCGCGACGGTCCTCGCCAAGCCCGGCTTCGGCGAGCACTTCACCGACTTCATGACCCACGCGCGCTGGACGGCCGAGGACGGCTGGACCGGCGGCGAGGTCGTGCCCTTCGGCCCGCTCACGCTGAGCCCGGCCGCGGCCGTCTTCCACTACGCCCAGGAGATCTTCGAGGGCCTCAAGGCGTTTCGTCACGCCGACGGCTCCGTGTGGACCTTCCGTCCCGAGAAGAACGCCGAGCGCATGCAGCGCTCCGCCCGCCGCCTCGCCCTGCCCGAGCTGCCCACCGAGGACTTCCTCGCGTCGCTCACGGCCCAGGTCTCGGCCGACGAGCCATGGGTGCCCGCCGCCGGCGGCGAGGACTCGCTGTACATCCGGCCGTTCATGTTCGCCTCCGAGGCGTTCCTGGGCGTGCGCGCCGCCCAGCAGGTCGACTACTACGTGATCACCTCGCCGGCCGGCGCCTACTTCCCGCGCGGCGTGCAGCCGCTCGTGGTCTGGGTCTCCGACAACTACGCCCGCGCCGGCGCCGGCGGCACCGGCGCGGCCAAGTGCGGCGGCAACTACGCCTCCTCGCTTCTGGGCAAGAACGAGGCCGCCGAGCACGGCGCCGACGAGGTCCTGTTCCTGGACTCCGAGACCCACACGACCATCGACGAGCTCTCCGGCATGAACGTCATGGCGATCACGAACGACGGGCGCATCCTCACCCCCGAGCTCACCGGCTCCATCCTCGAGGGCGTCACCCGCGACTCGATCCTGCAGCTGGCCCGCGACCGCGGCCTCGAGCCCGGCGAGCAGAAGATGAGCATGGACTGGGTGACGGAGAAGATCACCAGCGGCGAGATCGTCGAGATGTTCGCGTGCGGCACTGCAGCGGTCATCAACCCGATCGGCGAGTTCCGCTCGCAGAAGGGTTCGTGGACCGTCGGCGACGGCGGCTCCGGCGAGATCACGCTGGCCCTGCGCGAGGAGCTCACCGGCATCCAGACGGGCACCGTCGAGGACCGCCACGGCTGGCTCTACCGCCTCGCCTGAGGCGCGTGCGGAGCGGAGGCAGAGGGACGAGATGAAGGTCCTGGTCACCGGCGGCACCGGGTTCATCGGCGCCGCGGTGGTGCGCGAGCTGCGGGAGGCCGGGCACCATGTGCTCGGCCTCGCCCGCTCGCAGCGCTCGGCCGACGCCCTCGAGGCCGCCGGCGCGGAGCCGGTGCGAGGGTCCCTCGAGGATCCCGACGCGCTGCGCTCGAGGCGATCGCGGACGCGTTCTCGGGCAGTGCGCGCCCTCTGGTCGCGGCGGGCGGCTTCGCCCCCGTGCGGCCCGTCGGCCCGCTGATCACGGAGGAGGACCGCGCCTCGGACCGGGCGGGCCTGCTGGGGCGCAACGTCGAGCGGACGCTCATGCGCCTCGCCGCGGAGGGTGCGCACACGTCGGTGGTGCGCCTGCCGTGCGTGCACGGGGAGGGGGACCGCTTCACGCTGCCCCGCCTCATCGCCCTCGCCCGTCGGCACGAGCGCTCGGCCTTCGCAGGGGACGGGTCGAATCGGATCCCCGCCGTGCACCACGCCGATGCCGCGCGCGTCTTCGTCGGCGCCGTCGAGCGGGCCGTCCCCGGAGCGCGCTACGACGCGGTCGCCGAGGAGGGCGTGCCCTTCCGGGCGATCGCCGAGGCCATCGGCGCCGGGCTCGGCGTGCCGACCGAGAGCACGCGAGGCCTCGCCACCCTGCGCGCCTTCGGGACGTTCACCCCGTACGCGACCTCGGACCGCCCCGCGTCGAGCGCTCTCACCCGGGAGCAGCTGGGCTGGGAGCCGACGGGACCGGGCGTGCTCGAGGACTTGCAGCGGGCGGAGTACTTCGAGGGCTGACTGGTCCCTCACCGGCTCGCCATGGTCACATCGTCTGCTCGGGGGACGGGCCCGGGAGCCGGCCCGGCGGGATATCGGCCGAGCGTCCCGGCCGAGCATCCGACGACGAGCCGGGCGGGACGTCGGGCGACGTATCCGGTGGGATGTCCGGGGGAGGCATCGGGCGGGTCCACTCCTCGCGGGCCTCGGCCGCGCGATCGGCGAGGGTCTCGCCGGCGCCCGCGTAGAGGTGGACCACGGTGGACAGGCCCGCCCGCTCGAACTCGTCGACGTCCTCCGCGTACTTCGCGATCGCGGCGATCACGCGGCCCGGGCGCTCGCCGCCCACCAGGCGCAGCTCGTCGAGCGCCCCGAGGTTCGCGGTCTGCGTGGGCATCGCGAGGACCACCACGACCACGCCGGCGTCCTCGCGCACGCGCAACCAGAAGTCGCGGTCGGTCGCATCGCCCTCGACGACCCGGAAGCCCTGGGACCGCAGGGTGCTCACGAGCGCCGCGTCGTGCTCGACGCCCAGCACCCGGTAGCCGTGCACGTCGCGCAGCTGCAGGTAGGCCATCCGGCCCACGCGGCCCATGCCGAGCACCACGGCCTCGGCGTCGGCCAGATCGATGGGGCGGTCGTCGCGATGCAGACGATGGGGCGCCCGCTTGGGCAGGCGCATCGCGAGGCGCGACCCGAGCGTGGTCGCCAGCGGGTTGCTCAGCGAGGAGAGCACGAACCCACCGGTCACGGCGATCACCAGGGCGTTCAGCCAGTCGGTCGAGAGCCAGCCCGCGTCCACGCCCACCGCCGCCAGGATCAGCGCGAACTCCGAGTAGTTCGCCAGCAGCAGCGAGGCGAGCACGCTGGTGCGGTTGCGCAGGCCCAGCCACCACAGCAGCAGCCAGTACATCGCCGCCTGCACGGGCAGCAGGAGCAGCAGGGACAGCCCGTCGATCACGTCGCGCAGCGTCGGCACGCCCTCGTAGCCGATCTCCACGAAGAAGCAGACCAGCAGCAGCTCCTTGAGCGTGAACATGGTGCGGGCCAGCTTGTCTGCGCCGGTGTGCTTGGACAGGACCACGCCCATCAGCAGCGAGCCCAGCCCGCCCGAGAGGCCCAGGTACTCGAAGAGCGCATACCCGGGCACGAGCGCCATCGCGAGCCCGAACAGGGCGCCCAGGTCGCCGTCGCCCAGACGGTGCCAGCGGCGGGTGATGACCATGAGCACGGGCACGATCACGAGCAGGCCGAGCGACCAGGGACTCGGCGCGCTGCCCGTGGAGACCGCGATGAGCACCACCGCGAAGACGTCCTGCATGATCAGCACGCCGATGCAGATGCGCCCGTACAGCGACTGCTCGTCGTCGCGGTCGGCGAGCACCTTCAGCACCATGATCGTCGAGGAGAACGAGAGCACGAGGGCGAGCTCGAGCAGCTTGTGGAGGGGCTCCGGGCCGACGAGGCCGACGAGCCCGAGCACCGAGAGGAACACGGCCCCGATCACCGTCATCGCGAGCATGTGCGCGCCCGCGGTCAGCCAGACCTCCACGCGCAGCAGCACGCGCAGGTCCAGGTGCAGACCGATCGCGAACAGCATGAGCGCGACGCCGAGGTCCGCGAGCATCGGCAGGCCGATGATCTCGGGGACGCCCAGGGCGTTGAGCAGGAACCCGGCGCCCAGGTAGCCGATGAGCGGGGGCAGCCGCAGCAGGCGCGCCAGCAGGCCGAGTCCGAAGACCACGACCAGGTACGTCACCAGCAGCTCACCCATGCCTCCATCCTCTCGTACGAGAGGGCCGGGCAGGGGGCCAACGGACGACGGATCTCAGGGGCTCTGGAGGCTGCCGGGTGTGCTCGGCTCGGCGACGTCGTAGTGCAGCCCGAGCAGCCGACCCTCGGCGGTGAGGCTCACGCGCACGATCGCGTCGGCCCGCTCACGATGCTCCCGTGCGCTGACCAGCGTGACCTGAGCGATCACGCGGGCCTCGGGGGCCTCGCGGGAGAGGCACGCGCCGAAGATCGGCTCCACGCCGGCGAGCACCGGGGCGGCGCCGTCCTCGCCGAGCGCGGCGCGCATGCGGGGGCTCGCGATGGCATCGAGGAGTGCGGCGTCGCCAGTTGCGGCGTGCTCCATCACCTCGACGGCGCGCGCGACCAGGGCGGGGTCGGGCGTCGCCGCCTCGGCGAGGACCCGCTGCGGCGGGGCGGAGAAGCGCTTCTGCGCGGCCTGGCGCGTGATCCCCAGGACGCTCCCGATCTGCGCCCACGAGGTGCCCTGGTCCCGAGCGGCGGCGACGAAGCGGTGCAGGGTGCGGTCGGCCGAGGCGACCAGATGCGCGGCGGCGGCGAGCGGCTCCTCGCCGGCCGTGCCCGCGCTCTCCAGGGCGCTCGTGCACAGGGATGCGGAGAAGCGCAGCTCCTCCAGGAGCTGCGCGTCCGCGTCGGCCGGTCGGCCCGGTCCCTCGATGCTCACCCGTCGATCCTGCCGGATCGCGGGGAGGGCGGTGCCGGGATCTCCGCATCCTGGCCCGGAGCAGCAGCGGAGGAGGGCAGTCCGCGCACGATCGGTCGCCGGGCCCGCCACGGCACGATGACGGCGGCCGCGATGAGCAGCAGCACGACCCCGATGATCCCGGCCTGCGTGTCGATCAGCGGGTTCAGGGCGGCGCCGGTGGCCAGGGTGCTGACCACCCCGATGAGCGTCGAGCCCAGGGAGTTGACCGCCGAGTGCGCCCACGCCGAGGGGAGGGGGCTGCCGCCCGCGCGGTCCGCGAGGCCGCAGAACAGCAGCGACATGGCGATGCACGGGAGGATGAAGAACGGGATCGCGATCCAGCGCGCGACACCGGGGTAGTTATAGCCGATCACCATCACCGGGGTGTGCCAGAGCGCCCAGATCACGCCCATCACGAGGGCGGCGCGCACCCGTCCGAGCGGCCACAGGGCGGGCCACAGCCAGCCCCGCCAGCCGATCTCCTCGCCGAGCGTCGCGAGGACCGTGATCACGAGGCCGAACGCCAGGTTGAACGCCATGGCCAGGACGAAGGCGACCGGCGGGATCTCGGTCCCCGTGAGGTCGGAGATCTGCCGGGTGCCGATGCCGAGCCAGGTGCGCCCGGTGAGGTCGCCCGGGACGCCCCGCAGCACCATCAGGACGGCGCCCGCGAGGACGACCGCGGCGATCACGACCACGCCGAGCACGGACCAGACGATGATCCCGCGCCAGCGACCGCGGAAGCGCAGCCCCACGCGGGTGCGCCAGTTCGTGCGCTCCACGCCCTTGGCCATGATGATCGAGGCGAGCGCGGGCGCCCACATGCCCACCGCGATCACGAGGGTGAACAGCGGATTCGCGATGCCGCCCGGCAGGAACCAGAAGGGCGCGGCGAACACGGCGAAGATCGCGTAGGCGAGGACCACGAACAGGCCCACCCGCTTCCACGGCACGCGGTCGAAGACGACGGGCGGGACGATCGGGGGCGCCGGGCGGGCCGAACGCGGGGCTGTGGCCGGGGCTGACGCCGACGGCGCTGCGGGTGCGGGATCGGGGGCTGGGTGCTCGGCTGCGGTGCTCATGCCTCCGAGACTCCGCCCCGCCCGACGGGGTGTCAACGTTTCGTGGACACCTCTGGCGGATGGTCGGCGAGGTCGCGACCAAAGGCGGAGGGCGGGGCGTCGGAGGTCGCAGGTGCGGTGCGCGCAGGCGGCGGTGATCAGCTCGCTCGCGTCGGCGCCGACGTCGGCAACGGCGTCAGCTCACGCACGCGCCAGACGGTGCCCCGAGCGGGATCGCCCGACGGGTGCTGCTCCACGCGGTCCTCGGCGAACCCCTCGCGTGCGTAGAACGCCGCAGCCCGGGTGTTGCCCGCGAAGTGCTCCGTGAGCAGCCGGGGCGCTCCTGCCGGGAGCTGGGCGATGGTGGCCTCGATCAGCCGCGGCCCCAGGCCGCAGCCGCGCGCCTCGGAGGAGAGGTAGAGCTTATAGAGCACGTGGTCCTCGCCGAAGCGGCCCCGCTCGGCGACGCCCACGATCTCGCCGGCGCGCACGGCGAGGACATGGCGTCCCTCCTCGACGGACTGCGCGATGGCCGCGCGCGTCCACCAGGTGTCGACCTGGCCCTGCGCCGCGTCCGCGCCGATGATCGGCCCGTAGTGCGCGGGGAGCACCTCGGCCCCGAAGTCGCGGATCGCCGGGACGTCATCCGGTGCGGCGAGACGGATCTCGACCGGTTCGATGGGGCGGGAGAGGTCGAGGATGACGCCGGGCAGCGCCGGGACGGAGATCCATGCCGAGCGCTCCCCGAAGTCCATGTCCTGCGGAGGGCGCACGCTGCGCGCTCCCCGGCGCACCGCGGAGGCGTGAGCGGCGTCCACGTCATCGGCCGCGAGGTGCAGGACGATCCCGGACGAGGCCGCCTCGCCGTCCCCTGGGACGTTCAGCCAGAGCGGGATGCCGGAAGGCGGCGTGAGGGAAGCGAACGCCCCGACGTCGGACTCGATCTCCCAGTCGAGGATCGCGTGGAGCGCGGCCGCCGCCGCGGAGGGATCGGCGACCAGCAGGGTCAGGGCGCGGATGCGATCGGGCACGGTGCTCTCCTCGGTGTCTCCTCAGCGGGGCTCCTCCACGGGCCCGCTCGATCGGATGCTAGCAAACTAAGCTCAGACGGGCAGAGACGGGCAGAGACGGGCAGGCACGGGCGGGGACGGGCGGTCACGGGACGCACACCCATGGCGCGTGCATCCCATCGGGCCTAACGTTGCGCCATGACCGCATCCTTCGAGGAGCTGCTGCGCATCGGCGCGGAGGCGGACGTCAGCGGCTGGGACTTCTCCTGGCTCGACGGCCGCGCCACCGAGGAGCGCCCGCCGTGGGGGTACGCGCGTCTGCTCGGCGAGCGTCTCGCGGGGGCGACGGCCTCGCTCGACATCCTGACCGGCGGGGGAGAGGTCCTCGCCGAGGCGCCGCGCTTCCCCGCCCTCGCCGTCGCCACCGAGTCCTGGCCGCCGAACCTCGCGCGCGCCACCGAGCTGCTGCATCCGCGCGGGGTCGCCGTGGTCGCCGACCCCGATGAGCCGCCCCTGCCCTTCGCCGACTCGGCCTTCGACCTCGTGACCAGCCGCCACCCGGCGACGATCCACTGGGAGGAGATCGCCCGCGTGCTGCGGCCGGGCGGCACCTACCTCGCCCAGCACGTCGGCCCCGCGAGCGCCTTCGAGCTCATCGAGTTCTTCCTCGGCCCGCTGCCCGAGCAGAGGCTGGGCCGAGATCCCGAGCGGGAGGCGCGGCAGGCCCGCGCTGCCGGACTCGAGATCGTCGACCTGCGCACCGCCAGGCTGCGCATCGAGATCTTCGACGTCGCCGCCGTGGTCTACCTGCTGCGCAAGGTGATCTGGTGGGTCCCCGGCTTCACCGTCGAGGCGCATCGCGACCGCCTGCGCGACCTGCACGAGCAGATCCGCTCGGAGGGCCCCTTCATCGCCCACTCGAGCCGCCACCTCATCGAGGCCCGTCGGCCCGGGTGAGGCTCCAGCCGGCCCGCGGAAGGCACGAGCCGACCCGCGCAGGCACGCATCGATCCCATCGCACGAGGAGACCCGCCATGACCAAGTACCTGCTGCTCAAGCACTACCGCGGCGCCCCGAAGGGCGTGAACGACCATCCCATGGACACCTGGACCCCGCAGGAGGTCGAGGCGCACGTCGCGTACATGGACGACTTCGCCGACCGTCTGCGCGCCACCGGCGAGTTCGTCACCAGCTTCGCCCTCGCCGACGAAGGCCTCTGGTGCGCTACGGCGGCGAGGGGCAGCCGCCGCTCACCGACGCCCTCGGCGAGTCCAAGGACCTCATCGCCGGCGGGATGGTGCTCGACGTCGCGAGCCGCGAGCGGGCGCTCGAGCTCGCGGCGGAGCTCTCCGCGGAGCCCGGCAAGGGCGGCGACCCGATCCACGAGTGGCTCGAGGTGCGGCCCTTCCTGGGCGACGAGTGAGCCACGAGCGGCGTCGTCTAGGCTCGCTCCCATGACGCAACTCGTGCTGACCGCGATCGGTGAGGATCGCGAAGGACTGGTCTCCGCCCTGGCCCGCGTGGTCGAGACACAGGGAGGCAACTGGCTGGACAGCCAGTTCGCCCGCCTCGCCGGCACCTTCGCCGGCATCGTCCTCGTGGAGATCGACGAGTCCCGCGCGACCTCCCTCGAGGCGGCCGTCGCCGATCTCCTGTCCGAGGTGGGCTGGAGCATCGAGGTCACCCGCGCCCCCGAGCACGAGGCGGCCGACGCAGCGGGCGCGGCGGGCGGCGGTGCCGCGGCCGGCGCGGCCGGGAGCGTCGCGGCATCGGCGCTGCGCGTGCACCTGCTGGGGCAGGACCGCTCGGGTATGGTCCACCAGGTCAGCCGCGCGCTCGCCGAGCAGGGCGTGAGCATCGAGTCCTTCCGCTCCTGGACGCTCGACGCGCCCGAGGGCGGAGGAGTGCTCTTCGAGGCCGAGGCGCTCGTGCGGCTGCCGGCGACGGGAATCGGCGGTGCCGACGCCGACGTGGTGCGCCGCGTGCTCGAGCCCATCGCGAACGACCTCATGGTGGACCTGGACCTCGAGGACGCCGCGCCGGCGACCGGCGCCTGAGCGGCACCGGCGGAGCGCCGCCCCATCAGCCCCCGGCGGCGACCTGTCAGCCGCCGGCGAAGGGCGGCAGCACGTCCACGCGGTCGCCCGCGATCGCACCGTCGTCCCGGCGCACCACGCCGTCCACGAGGAACGATCCCGTGGCCAGCACGCGGCGCATCGGGTCGCCGTAGCGCTCGATGAGCTGGGAGCGCAGGGTTCCCAGGTCGGCATCGGGACCCGGCTCCCAGGTCTCCTGCTCGGTGCCGGCGGCGTCGGCCGCGGCGGCGAAGAAGCGGACGGTGATCGCGGACATGCCCCCAGTCTATGAGCCCCGGACCAGGGCCCTCCGTCCCGCCGTCGCGCGCCCTCCCGCGCCTACGATGGCAGCCATGGACACCTCCGACGCCGCCCCCGCGACCTCCCGCGCTGCGTCCGGGGAGAGGGGCCCGGCCGACGGGGCCCAGGGCCCGGCCGACGGGGCCCAGGGCCCGGCCGCAGCGACCCCGGTGCCGCTCGTCGCCCCCGGTGCGCCGCTGAGCCCGGAGCAGTCCGAGAGGGCCCGCCGCCAGCTCGCCCTGCCCGGCTTCGACGAGACCGCCCAGCGACGCCTCGCCGCCGCGCGCGTGCTCGTGATCGGCGCCGGGGGACTGGGGACCGCGAGCGTCCCCTACCTCGTGGGGGCGGGCGTCGGCACGATCGGCATCGTCGACGACGACGTCGTGGACCTCGTGAACCTGCACCGGCAGGTCGCCCATCGCACGGCCGACGTCGGCCGCGCCAAGACGTCCTCGCTGGCCGACGCCGCCCGCGCCCTCGACCCCGCGGTGCGGGTCCACGAGCACCGGCTGCGCCTGACCGCGGCCAACGCGCTCGACGTCCTCTCCGGCTACGACCTGGTGCTGGACGGCAGCGACAACTACCCCACGCGCTACCTCGTGAACGATGCCGCGCAGCTCGCCGGCATCCCGCTCGTCTGGGGCGCGATCCTGCAGCACCACGGGCAGGTCTCCGTCGCCTGGCACGAGCAGGGGCCCGGCTACCGCGACCTCTTCCCCGCGCCGCCCGCCCCCGAGGACGTCGTCAGCTGCACCACGGGCGGTGTCCTCCCCGGTCTGTGCGGCACGGTCGGTTCGCTCATGGCGACCGAGGCGCTCAAGCTCATCTGCGGGATCGGCCGCCCGCTCATAGGCCGCGTCCTCGTCTACGACGCGCTCGCCGCCCGCACCCGCGAGATCCCCTTCGCCCGCGACCCGCAGGCGCAGCCGGTCACCAGTCTGGTCGACTACGAGCTGTTCTGCGCCGGGCCCGACGCCCCGCCCTCGATCGGGGCCGACGAGCTCGCCGCGCTGCTGCGGGCGGCCCGAGGGGCGAGCGCCGAGGCAGGAGCAGGGGCCGACGCACGATCAGAGGCCGACGCACGAGCAGGGGCCGACGCAAGAGCGGAGGCCGATGGCCGCGCGCCGTGGATCCTGGACGTGCGCGATCCCAAGGAGGCCGCGCGGCTGCGCATCCCGGGCGCCCACCTGCTGCCGCTCGCCGAGCTCGAGGCCCGCGCCGAGGACGCGGCGGGGACCGACCTCCTGGCCGGCGCCGCGCCCGCGCCGGGGGAGCGGGGACCGCTCGTGGTCCACTGCGAGCGCGACCCGCGCTCCGTGCGCGCGGCGCGGCTCCTCGCCGCCCACGGGGGCGACGACGTCCGCTACCTGCGCGGCGGCATCCAGGAGCTCGATCGCGTCGCCCCCGATCTGCTGACGGAGGGCGAGCAGGCCCGCTGACGCCGGGCCCGCTGACGCCGGGCCCCTGAGATCGGGCCCGCTGATCCCCGAGCGTCGCGGCAGAACTCTTCCGCGGGCGCACCCCGAGTCTCGGAGGATCCCTTCCGCGGGCGCTCGCAGAGGGGTATCTTCGGACGAAAGGCGTCGACGGATCGGGACAAAGGGCCCTTCTTTACGCGACAGTGCTGTTGCGCAATTCCATTCACCCTCGTCGCGCGGGATTCCGCATCGCCGCGATTCCGGAGAGCCAGAATCCGACGCATTCGAGGAACCGCAGGACGGGGCCATCGTCCCTTTCTCAGGTCATCACCTCGTGTACTCTGAATCTCAACGGGGCGGAAACACTGCGACCCGCCCCGGGATCCCGATTCCCAGCAGCCAGAGCGAGAGTGGAGCGCCCTGATGCCGACCGCCCCGACCCCACGATCCGCCCCGTCCTCGAGCACGGCCGCCGATGCCATACCGCGCGGAGCCGCACGCGCACTTCTGCTCGCGACCCTCGGCTTCGGCCTGAACTTCTGGGCCTGGGCCCTGCTCAGCCCCCTCGGTCCCGTCGTCGTCGAGCGCGGCATCGCCGAGGACGCCTCCCTCGTCGTCGCGATCCCCGTCCTCGTCGGATCGCTCGGCCGGATCCCCATCGGCGCCCTCACGGACCGCTTCGGCGGGAGGGTCCTGTTCCCTCTCGCGAGCCTCGTGACCGTCATCCCCGTGCTGTTCCTGGGCCTGGGAGGGCAGAACTCGCTCACGGGCCTCCTGGTCGGAGGATTCTTCCTCGGCATCGGCGGGACCACGTTCGCGATCGGCGTCCCCTATGTGAATTCCTGGTTCCCTCCCGCCAAGAGAGGAATGGCCACGGGAATCTACGGCGTGGGCATGGGCGGAACCGCCATCAGCGCGTTCACGACCCTTCCCCTCACCCAGAGCCTCGGCCCGAGCACACCGTTCGTCCTCACCGCGATCTGCCTCGTCATCTATGCGGTCATCGCCTTCTTCCTGCTGCCCACGTCCCCTCACTGGACCAGCGCGCGCAGCAGCGTGATCGGCCGCACCCTCGCGGTCATGCGCCTGAAGGTCACCTGGCAGAGCTGCTACCTCTACGCGCTGTCCTTCGGCGGCTTCGTCGCGTTCTCGGTGTTCCTGCCGACGATGCTCAAGAACTGGTACGACCTGGAGACGTCCGACGCCTCGTTCCGCACGGCGGGCTTCGTGGTCGTCGCCGTGCTCCTGCGGCCGCTCGGAGGCGTCCTCTCCGACCGGATCGGGGCCGCCCGGGCCCTGCTCGGCTCCTACATCGCCGTCGCGCTCGCCGCCCTCGTGCTCATCGCCCAGCCCGCCCTCATGCCACTGGGCACCCTCGCCTTCATCGTCATGGCGGCCGGGCTCGGACTGGGCTCAGGTGCGGTCTTCGCGCTGGTCGCCCAGACCACCGACGCCTCGCAGGTCGGCTCGGTCACCGGGTTCGTCGGCGCGGCGGGCGGCCTCGGCGGATTCGTCCCGCCGCTCGTCATGGCCGCCGTGCACGCGAGCACCGGCACCTACGCGCCCGGCGTCGCGCTGCTGCTCCTGGCCACGCTCGGAGCCGTGCTCGTGACCATCGCCGTCTCCCGCGGCAGGCGCCGGAGCGCGGCGTCGGCATGAGATCCGCACCCGAGCCCCGACCCGTCGGCCGCACCCCTGCACCTTCCACCCACCCCACGAGGAGCTGCTCCGCATGACCATCCACGAGACCTCCGACCGCCGTGGTCCCGACGACGCCCCGGCCTCCCCGGGCGTGGACTCGCCCCTGTTCGACTCCCTGATCGGCGCGCGCCGCATGTTCGAGCGCCGCACCACGATCTCCGAGGACAACCGCGAGATCCATCGGGTGGGCGGGCGCAGCGGCGACTCCTTCTACCGCGAGCGCTGGAGCCACGACAAGGTGGTGCGCTCGACCCACGGCGTGAACTGCACGGGCTCGTGCTCGTGGAAGGTCTACGTCAAGGACGGCGTCATCACCTGGGAGTCCCAGGAGACCGACTACCCCTCGGCCGGCCCGGACAAGCCCGAGTACGAGCCGCGCGGCTGCCCCCGCGGCGCCTCGTTCTCCTGGTACACTTACTCGCCCACGCGCGTGCGCTTCCCGTACGTGCGCGGCGCCCTGCTGAGCATGTACCGCGAGGAGAAGGCGAAGGCGCCCGGCCACGACCCGGTCGAGGCCTGGAAGGCGATCGTCTCGGACCCCGAGAAGGCCGCGAGGTACAAGTCCGCGCGGGGCCGCGGGGGACTGGTGCGCGCCTCCTGGGACGAGGCGATCGAGATGGTCGCCGCCGCCTACGTGCACACCGTGAAGGAGTACGGGCCCGACCGCACCGCCGGGTTCTCGCCGATCCCCGCCATGAGCCAGGTGTCCTTCTCCTCCGGCGCCCGCTTCCACCAGCTCATCGGCGGCGCCATGCTCTCCTTCTACGACTGGTACGCGGACCTGCCGCCCGCCTCCCCGCAGGTGTGGGGCGACCAGACCGACGTCCCCGAGTCCGGCGACTGGTGGGACGCCGCGTACCTCATCATGTGGGGCTCGAACGTGCCCCTGACCCGTACGCCCGACGCCCACTGGATGACCGAGGCCCGCTACCGCGGGCAGAAGGTCATCTCCATCGCGCCGGACTACGCCGAGAGCGTCAAGTTCGCCGACGAGTGGCTGGCCCCGCACCCCGGGACCGATGCCGCGCTCGCCATGGCGATGGGCCACACCATCCTGCGCGAGTTCTTCGTCGAGCAGCAGGTGCCCTACTTCGAGTCCTACACGCGCCAGTTCACGGACCTGCCCTTCCTCGTCGAGCTCGACGAGCGCGAGGACGGCGCGCTCGTGCCGGGGAAGTTCGTGGTCGCGAGCGACCTCGGCCCGGAGCTCGTCGAGGAGGCCGGTACCGAGCACGCGGACTTCAAGCCCCTCATGTTCGACGCCGCGACGCAGCGGCCCGTCGTCCCGCAGGGCACGCTCGGCCACCGCTACGCGGCCGACGGCGAGGGCCGCTGGAACCTCGAGCTCGGCGACATCGACCCGGCGCTGAGCCTCATGGACCACCGCGAGGAGGTGGTCGAGGTGCTCGTGCCGCGCTTCGACACCGCGGGCCAGGGCGGGCGCGGGGACATGCCGCGCGGCGTCCCCGTGCGCCGCATCGGCGATCGCACGGTCACCACGGTCTTCGACCTGCTGCTCGCGCAGTACGGCGTGGGTCGCGAGGGGCTGCCCGGCCGGTGGGCGCGCGGCCTCGACGACGCCGACGCCCTCTACACCCCGGCCTGGCAGGAGGAGATCACGGGCGTGCCCGGCCAGGCCGCGGCCCGCATCGCCCGCGAGTTCGCGCAGAACGCGATCGACTCCAAGGGTCGCTCGATGATCATCATGGGCGCCGGCACCAACCACTGGTTCCACTCGGACACCATCTACCGGGCGTTCCTGACCCTCACCAACCTGTGCGGCACGCAGGGCGTGAACGGCGGCGGCTGGGCCCACTACGTGGGCCAGGAGAAGGTGCGGCCCATCACCGGCTGGCTGCACCTGGCCAACGCCCTGGACTGGTCCCGCCCGCCGCGGCAGATGACCCAGACGACCTACTGGTACATGCACACCGACCAGTGGCGCTACGACCGCTTCGGCGCCGACACCCTCGCCGCCACCACCGGCGCCGGGCGCTTCGCGGGCACCACCACGGCCGACGCCGTGGCGCTCTCCCAGCGCCTGGGCTGGCAGCCCTTCTTCCCGCAGTTCGACATGTCCTCCCTGGACGTCGCCGACCGCGCGGCCGAGGCGGGCGAGGAGACGATCCCGTGGCTCGTGGACCGCCTGAAGGACGGCAGCGTGCGCTTCGCCGCCGAGGACCCCGACGCCCCGGAGAACTTCCCGCGCATCTGGTCCATCTGGCGGGCCAACACCCTGGGCTCCTCCGCCAAGGGCGACCAGTACTTCTTCCGCCACCTGCTGGGCACCACGAGCGACGTCACCGGCGAGGAGACGCCGCCCGCCTTCCGCCCCCGCGACGTGCAGTGGCGCGAGGAGGCGCCGACGGGGAAGGTGGACCTGGTCCTCACCCTCGACTTCCGGATGACCAGCCACACCCTGCACTCCGACGTGCTGCTGCCCGCGGCCACCTGGTACGAGAAGCACGACCTCTCGACCACGGACATGCACCCGTTCATCCACTCCTTCAACCCCGCTATCTCCAGCCCCTGGGAGTCCCGCACCGACTGGGAGACCTGGTCGGCGATCGCCGAGAAGTTCTCCGAGATGGCGCGCACTCACCTGGGCACGCGCACCGACGTGGTCGCCTTCCCGCTGCAGCACGACACGCCCGGCGAGCTCGCGACCCCGCACGGCCGGGTGCGCGACTGGAAGCGCGGCGAGTGCGAGGCGGTCCCCGGGCTGACCCTGCCGACCCTGAAGGAGGTGGAGCGGGACTATACGCAGATCCACGCGAAGTTCACCTCCGTCGGCCCTCTCCTGGACTCCCTCGGGATGACCACCAAGGGCGTCACCTACGACGTGCGCGAGTACGTCGAGGAGCTCGGACGGCTCAACGGCGTGCACCGCGAGGGCCCCGCCGCCGGGCGCCCGAGGATGGAGACCGATCTGCAGGCCTGCGAGTTCATCCTGGGCCTGTCCGGCACCACAAACGGGCAGATGGCCACCGAGGGCTTCAAGACCCTCGAGAAGCGCACCGGCACCCGCCTGCACGACCTCGCCGCCGAGAACGAGGGCAAGCGCATCCACTTCGCCGACACCAAGGCCGCGCCCGTCCCCGTGATCACCTCCCCGGAATGGTCGGGCTCGGAGACCGGAGGGCGCCGCTACAGCCCCTTCACCATCAACGTCGAGCGCAGGAAGCCCTGGCACACCCTCACCGGGCGCCAGCACTTCTACATCGACCACGACTGGATGCTCGAGATGGGAGAGGCGATGCCCGTCTTCCGCCCGCCGCTGGACATGACCGCCCTGTTCGGCGAGCAGCCGCTGGGCAGCAGCGACGGCGCCTCGATCTCCGTGCGCTACCTGACCCCGCACAACAAGTGGGCGATCCACTCGATGTACCAGGAGAACTTCTTCATGATGAACCTCTCCCGGGGCGGCCAGAACATCTGGATGAGCGTGGAGGACGCCGAGGCCGCCGGCATCACCGACAACGACTGGGTCGAGGCCGTCAACCGCAACGGCGTGCTCGCCTGCCGGGCCGTCGTCAGCCATCGCATCCCCCGCGGCACCGCGTTCATGCACCACGGGCAGGAGCGCACCGTGAACGTCCCGCTCACTGAGCGCGACGGCACCCGCGGCGGCATCACGAACTCGCTGACCAGGATCATGCTCAAGCCCTCCCACCTCATCGGCGGGTACGGCCAGCTCTCCTACGGCTTCAACTACTACGGCCCCACGGGCAACCAGCGCGACGAGGTCACCGTGATCCGCAAGCGCACAGCCCCCGTGGAGTACTGAGCACCCGAGGCGAGAGGAGGAGGACGAACAATGCGCGTCATGGCCCAGATGTCGATGGTGATGAACCTCGACAAGTGCATCGGCTGCCACACCTGCTCGGTCACCTGCAAGCAGGCGTGGACCAACCGCTCCGGGACCGAGTACATCTGGTTCAACAACGTCGAGACCCGGCCCGGCCAGGGATACCCCCGCACCTATGAGGACCAGGAGACCTGGAAGGGCGGCTGGGAGCTCGGGCGCAGCGGACGGATCCGCCTGAAGGCCGGCGGCAGGGTGAAGAAGCTCCTGCAGCTGTTCTCCAACCCGCGCCTGCCCGGCATCGAGGACTACTACGAGCCCTGGACCTACGAGTACTCCAACCTGCTCAACGCCCCCGCGCAGCAGAAGACCATCCCCACCGCACCCCCGAAGTCGCTCATCACCGGTGAGCGCACGGACATCCGGTGGTCGGGCAACTGGGACGACGACCTCGGCGGCACCTACCTGCACAAGGACAAGGACCCGATGCTCAAGGGCATCGAGGACAAGGTGCAGTTCGACTTCGAGCAGACCTTCATGTTCTACCTGCCGCGCATCTGCGAGCACTGCCTGAACCCCAGCTGCGTCGCCTCCTGCCCCTCGGGCGCGATCTACAAGCGCGAGGAGGACGGCATCGTCCTGGTGGACCAGGACGGCTGCCGCGGCTGGCGCATGTGCATCACCGGCTGCCCGTACAAGAAGATCTACTTCAACCACCGCACCGGCAAGGCCGAGAAGTGCACCTTCTGCTACCCGCGCATCGAGCAGGGCGAGCCGACGGTGTGCGCCGAGACCTGCGTGGGCCGCCTGCGCTACATCGGCCTGGTCCTCTACGACGCCGACCGCGTCACCGCGGCCGCCTCCACCCCGGATGAGAAGGATCTGTACGCCGCCCAGCGCGACCTGATCCTCGACCCCTCCGACCCGGAGGTGATCGAGGGGGCCCGGCGCGCGGGCATCCCGCACGACTGGCTGCTGGCCGCCCAGACGTCGCCGACGTACCGGCTCATCAAGGACTACGAGATCGCGCTCCCGCTGCATCCCGAGTACCGCACGATGCCGATGGTCTGGTACATCCCGCCGCTGTCCCCGGTGATCGACGTCGTCAAGGACACCGGCTACGACGCGGAGGACGCCGACAATCTCTTCGCCGCGATCGACGCCCTGCGCATCCCCGTGGAGTACCTCGCGAACCTCTTCACCGCGGGCGACGTGCCGACCGTCGAGCGGGTGCTCTACCGGATGGCCGCGATGCGCGCGTACATGCGGGACATCAACCTGGGCGGCGAGCCCCGCGAGGGCATCGCCAACGCCGTCGCCATGACCGGCCAGGAGATGCAGGACATGTACCGCCTGCTCGCGATCGCGAAGTACTCCGACCGGTACGTGATCCCCGTGGGCCACCACGAGAGCGCCCACGACCTCGAGGGCATCAGCACCGACTGCCCGCTGAACTCGCCCGGCGGCCCCGGCATGGGCATGTCCCTTCCCGAGGACGACCTGGGACTCGCCGGCCCCGGCTACGGGGCGAAGCGACGGATGGGGGCCGACGGGGCGGGCGGCCCGGTCCCGCCGCCGGAGGGCGTGAGCGTCAACCTGCTGAACTGGAACGGCAGGGGACGGCCCGAGGGCATGTTCCCGCGCTCCGCGACGGGAGGTGCCTGATGGGCGCGCTCGCACGGCTGCTGGAGCGGACCGGTCTGATCGGCGGGGACAGGGCGGAGGAGCGAGCGGCCGGGCCGGGAGCCCCGTCGGCTCCGTCGGGCCCGTCAGCTCCGTCGGCCCCTGCCGCACCGGGGACCGACCCGTCGGCCCCCTCCGAGCCGCCGCATGCCGGCACGTCGGCTCGCTCGCGCGCGGCATCCGGAGCTCCCGACGGTCGCCGGTCCCTCGCGTCCCGGGACCTGCTGCACGCCGCCGGTCTGCCGACGGAAGCCCTGCGCGGCTGCTGGATCGCCGTGTCCTGGCTGCTGAGCTACCCGGACGCATCGCTGCGAGCCCGCCTGCCCGAGGTGCGGGCGCTCGCCGGGACACTGCCGGACGCGCTGCGCTCGCCGCTGCTCGAGACCCTCGACGCGCTCGCGGACGAGGACCCGATGGGCATCGAGAGCCGGTACGTCGACACCTTCGACACGCGGCGCCGCGGCTGCCTGCACCTGACCTACTTCAGCCAGGGCGACACCCGGCGGCGCGGCATGGCCCTGGTGCGCATCAAGCAGGACTTCCGTGCCGCAGGCGTCGAGGTCACGGCCGAGGAGCTGCCCGACCATCTGCCGCTCGTCCTCGAGTTCGCCGCCGCGCACGACGCCGAGCGGGGAGCGAAGATCCTGCGCGCGAACCGCCCCGGCGTGGAGCTGCTGCGCCTGCACCTCGAGGACATCGGCTCCCCGTGGCACGGAGCGTTGCGCGCCCTGTGCGCGACCCTGCCCCCGCTGGACGCCGACGACCGCCAGGCCGTGCTGCGGCTCGCGGAGGAGGGCCCCGAGGAGGAGACCGTCGGCCTGGACGGCGACCTCGGCGGCTACGGGATCGACGGCGCGGCCGCCGATCTCGCGGGCCAGACCCGCGCCGCCTCATCGTGCGGGGACGGAGCCGCCGCCCCCGGGCCCGTGCCCATCGAGCTGCTGAGAGGACGACCGTCATGAGGATGGACCCCGACTCGACCCTCGCGATCCTGCTCTGGGTCGTCTACCCCTACATGGTCCTGGCCGTGTTCGTGCTCGGGCACGTCTGGCGGTTCACCAAGGACCGCTTCGGCTGGACCACGCGCTCGAGCCAGATCTACGAGTCGCGCCTGCTGAGGATCGGCTCACCGCTGTTCCACTACGGCATCATCGGGATCTTCTTCGGTCACGTGGTGGGCCTCGGCATCCCCAAGGCATGGACCACGGCGATCGGCATCAGCAACCACATGTACCACCTGATGGCGGTCACGGTCGGCCTCGCCGCGGCCTGCGCCTGCGTGGGCGGGCTGCTGATCCTGCTCTACCGCCGGCGGACGAACCGGCGGGTGTTCGGGGCGACCACCGTGGGTGACAAGCTGATGTACCTGCTGCTGACCCTCACGATCACCTGCGGAGTGCTCGCCACCCTGGTCCACTCGACCTTCGGCGAGTACGACTACCGCGAGGGGGTCTCGATCTGGTTCCGCGACTTCTGGACGCTCCAGCCCACGACGCACCTGATGAGCGAGGCGCCGCTGTTCTTCCAGCTGCACATCCTCAGCGCGCTCACGCTGTTCGCGGCCTGGCCGTTCACGCGGCTCGTGCACGTGTTCGCGGCCCCGATCGGATACATCAGCAGGCCGTACATCGTCTACCGCAGCAAGGACCCCCGCAAGGAGGCCCAGCGCCGCGGATGGGAGAAGGTGAAGTTCTGAGATGACCGGGATCGATGCATCGCGCGGATCTGCACGGCCGACGGCGCTCATCGTCCTCGGCGGGGGAGAGGGCAGGCGCCTCGGCGGCGTCTCCAAGCCCGATCTGCTGCTGGGCGGACGGCGCCTGCTGGACCGCGTGCTCGACGCGGGCTCCGAGTGCGCGCCGCGCGTGGTCGTCGCGCCCGAGACGGTCGAGGTGCCCAGCGGAGTCCTGCGCACGCTCGAGGATCCGCCCGCGGGCGGGCCCGTCGCCGGGATCGCCGCGGGCCTCGCCCTGCTGCGCGGGGTCGAGGCAGAGGGCGACGGAAGCGGCGGGGGCAGCGGGGACGGTGCCGAACGGGGCGCGGTCGCGGGCGACGTCCTCATCGTCGCCTGCGACCTCCCCGGCGCCGCCGGATTCATCGGGCCGCTCCGGGCCGCACGACGGGACCAGGAGGAGACCCGTGCGGCAGAGGCTTCCGGCGCAGGTGCAACGGACACCGCGGGGGCCGACGGCGTGATCGCCGCGCACGCCGATGGTCGGCGCGAGCTGCTCGCCGTCCTCGCGGACCGCCGGGCCCTCGAGGCATCCATCCGCGAGGGCGGGGATCGCGATCGCTCCGTGCGCTCCCTGCTCGCACCGCTCGACCTCGTGTCCGTCACCGTCCCCGAGACCTCGATGGAGGACGTGGACACCTGGGGCCAGCACGCCGCATGGGAGGAAAGGACATCATGAGCACCAGGACGACCAGCGCCCGGACGGGCAGTGCCCAGACGAGCAGCGCCCAGACGACCAGCGCTCGGCCGGACAGTGCCCAGACGACCAGTGCCCAGGCGACCAGCGACCAGGCGACCAGCGACCGGAAGGGCAATGGCCGGGCGGCCGAAGAGCGGGCCCAGCACGGTTCACTCGGTTCGCACTCGTCCCTCGACGGACGCGGCGGTGAGCAGAGTCGCGGCGGACATCTCGAGACAGGGCACCGCGACGGTCACCGGGAGCACGGCTCACGCAAGCCCCCGGTCACGCAGCAGGAGGACTGGGAGACCATGCTGCGGCCCTGGATCCTGCAGGTCGAGGACGCACTCGAGATCGACGACCTGTGCGACGTGGACCGCGTGCACGAGATGACCGGTGTGGTCGCGAGCGGCGTGCAGCGCTCGATGGCGCCGATCTCCTCATTCCTCGTCGGCATCGCCGTCGGCCGCGGCGCATCTCTCGAGGACGCCTGCCGCGTCGTCGAGCGCGTCACCGTCGAGCGGGCCGGTGCCGAGCCGGGGGCCCGTTGAGCCGGTCGACGCGGGAGCGGCCAGCACCACGCAGGCCAGCACCGCGCAGGCCAGCACCGCACAGTCCAGCACCGCACAGTCCAGCACCGCGCAGGCCAGCACCGCACAGGTCAGCACCGCGCGGGACGTCAGCGAGCGGGGCGGCTCGCGTGGTCCGTGAGCAGCGCCCACCGCGGTGACCCGGTGGTAACCCTGAGTTGTCGTTGTTATCGGTCCTCTCAACAACGACAACTCAGGGTGAAGCGGCCGGAGCCGGACATTGTGAGCCTCCCGCTTCGACATCACGCAGGAGTCCAGCGGTCTGACGGCTCGGCGGCCCGACCCTCCAGGGGTCCGATCGGCTGACGGCCCGACGGCCGACGTCCCGGCAGCCCGGACGCGATCCGGCCGGGCGCTGTGGAGGAACGGCGCGCATCCACGTGACCAGCCCACTGTGCATGACCTCTGCCTCGAGCGATCCGCGTCGGCACCATGGGCGCATGACCCGTTCGCGCTCCCCGCTGCCTCGCTCTCTCGGCGCTGTGTTCACCACGCAGCAGGCCCGGGCGGCGGGCGTGAGCGCGCAGCGTCTGCGTGCGGGCGACATCACGACCCTGAGCCGCGGCCTCTACAGCAGGGTCGGCACCGTGCCCTCGCCGTCGGACGTCGCACTGGCCCTGGCCAAGGGGAAACCCCGGATCGTGGTCTGCGGTCCCACGGCGGCGGAGATCTGGGGACTGCCCCTGCCCTCTTCGCTGGCGATGGCGCGCGGCGCTGCCGCCCATTTCAGCTGCGAGACGGCGCGCACCAGCTCCCGCCTGGTCCGATGGCATGAACGCTCGCATGCCGCGGATGAGACGGTCGAGACCCGAGGCGTGCGCCTGACGCACCGCGTGCGGACCTGGTGCGACCTCGCCGGCATGGTGTCCGTCGACCAGCTCGTGCATGTCGCAGACCATCTGCTCCGATGGCCGCGCGAGATCTTCGAGGGGCGCGCTGAGCCCTATGCATCGAGAGCCGGTCTCGAACTTGCCATCGCGCGATGGGGGAGACCATGGACCGCGCAGCTGAGGGAGGCGCTCGCCCTGGCTCGCATCGGCAGCGATTCGCCCGCGGAGACATCGCTCCGCCTCGGGCTCCGAAGGGCGGGGCTCCCGGATCCGAGCCTGAACGAGGAGATCTGGGACGGCGATGAGCGGCTCGGCGAGCCAGATCTGCACTGGGAGCAGTGGAAGGTGTGCGTCGAGCACGAGGGGCCGACCCATCTTGACCGGGAGCAGCAGGCGAAGGACATCGCCCGCACCGAGCGGCGCACGAATGCCGGTTGGATCGAGGTGCGCACGACCGCCGTCGACCTCCGTCACGGCGCCGCCCGCGCCTCGCGGCGCACGGCCGAGGCCCTGCGCCGCCACGGGTGGAATGGCGAATGATTTCCGTGGAGGGGGGGCGGAGCGCTACGGCCACGCGGAGATGCTTGCGGAACCTCGCCCCGCGCGTCATGACCCGGTGCTTCACCCTGAGTTGTCGTTGTGATGAGGGCTCATGACAACGACAACTCAGGGTGAAGCGGAGCGGAGCGGGTGAGGCTGGGCGTAGGGGATGGGGCGGAGCGGGTGAGGCTGGGCGTAGGGGATGGGGCGGCGCGTACGGAACGGCGCGGGCGGATGGGTCCGCGCGCCTCCCGGCTCAGGCCCCGTCGGCCCCGAACTCGCCGACGTGGGTGATCTCCAGGACGGGTTCGCCGGCCTCGTCGGTCGCCTCGAGATCGAGCTCGGCCTCGATGCCCCAGTCGTGGTTGCCGTCGGGGTCGTCGATGACCTGGCGGATGGTCCAGCGCTTGGACTCCTCGCGGATCTGCAGCAGCTGCGGGGAGCGCGCCGCGCCGTCGATGCCCACGTTGTCGTAGGCGTCGTAGTACTCGTCCATGGCCGCGGCCCAGGCCTTGCGATCCCAGCCGGAGGCGCCGTCGAGCTCGCCCAGGCGCTCCTCGCGCTCGAAGGCGAAGTGCTCCACGCGCTGCCAGAGGGCGGCGCGGACCATCTGGCGCAGCACCTTGGTCTGGGCGGAGAGCCCCCGCGGGGACGTCGGCCGCACCTCGCTCGCGGCATCGGCCTCGTCCTCGGGATGGGTGAGCGCCTCCCACTCGTCGAGCAGGGAGGAGTCGATGCCGCGCACGAGCACGCCCAGCCACTCGATGACGTCCTCGAGCTCGTCGGTGCGGAGGTCCTGGGGGATCGTGCGGCTGAGGGCCCGGAAGGCGTCGGAGAGGTAGCGCAGCACGATGCCCTCGGAGCGCTGCAGGCCGTAGCGCTGCACGAACTCGCTGAAGGTCTGGCCCGTCTCGTACATCTCGCGCACGATCGACTTCGGCGAGAGGTCGCCCTCGCGCACCCACGGCCGGTTCTTCCGGTAGATCTCGAGCGCGGCCTCGAGGTCCTCCTCGAGCGGCTTGGGCCAGGCGACCTCGTCCAGCAGGGCCATGCGCTCGGTGTACTCGACGCCGTCGGCCTTGAGCTCGGCGAGCAGCTCCCCCCGGGCCGCGTTCTGCTGGGCCAGCAGGATCTGCATCGGGTCCTCCAGGATCGCCTCGATGATCGAGACGGTGTCCATCGTGAGGGACTCGGAGTCCTCGTCGAGCGAGTCGATGACGGCGATCGCGAAGGGCGCGAGCGGCTGGGTCATCGTGAAGTCCAGCTGCAGGTCCTCGACGAGCGCGATGCGCCGGCCCAGGTGGTCGTCCTTCTCGAGGGTCTCGATGATCTCCGCCTCCCGCAGGCCGCGGAAGATGTCGGCCGCCTGCTTGACCAGTCGCAGCTTCTGGTTGCTCGTCTGATGGGACTCCATGATCAGGTGCCGGGCCGAGGCGACCGCGCTGCCGGGACGGGCGATGAGCGCGAGCTCCATCGACGGGGTGATCTGCAGGTGCGGGCGCAGCGTCTCGGGCGGGGACTCGATCAGCTTGGTCATGTTCTGCTCGGTCCAGTTGATCGCGCCGTCGGGGATGCGCGGCTTGGGCTCCTTCTTGCGCTTCTTCGCGCTGTTGGGCGCCTTGCCGGCCTCCTCCCGCGCCTTCACGCGCGCCTGCTCCTTCGCGAACTCCACGGCCCACTCGGGCGCCTGCACCACGACATGGCCGACGGTGTCGTACCCCGCGCGGCCCGCGCGCCCGGCGATCTGGTGGAACTCGCGCGCGTTCAGCAGTCGCATGCGCTTGCCGTCGAACTTCGCGAGGCCCGTGAGCAGCACGGTGCGGATCGGCACGTTGATGCCGACCCCCAGGGTGTCGGTGCCGCAGATGATCTTCAGCAGGCCCGACTGGGCGAGCCGCTCCACGAGGCGCCGGTACTTCGGGAGCATGCCGGCGTGGTGGACGCCGATGCCCTGGCGCACGAGCTTCGAGAGGGTCTGACCGAAGCCCTTGGAGAAGCGGAAGTCGCCGATGAGGTCGCGGATCCGCTCCTTCTCCTCGGTGCTGAGGATCTTCGTGCCCATCAGCGCGGTCGCCTGGTCCAGGGCGTCCTTCTGCGTGAAGTTCACGATGTACACCGGGGCGTCGCGGTCATCGAGGACGGTCTGGATCGTGTCCGGCAGCGCATCGAGCGACCAGCGGAAATCCAGCGGCACGGGCCTGGGGGCGTCGTCGACGACGGTGACCTCCCGGGCCGTGCGCGCCTCGAGGTCCTCGACGAAGAAGGAGACGTCGCCCAGGGTCGCGCTCATGAGCACGAACTGGCACGCGGGCAGCTCGACGAGCGGCACCTGCCAGGCCCAGCCGCGCTGGGAGTCCCCGTAGTAGTGGAACTCGTCCATGACGGCCACGCGCACGTCGGATGTCGGCCCGTCGCGCAGCGCATGGTTCGCGAGGATCTCCGCGGTGCACACGATGATCGGGGCGTCATGGTTCACCGAGGAATCGCCGGTCATCATGCCCACGTTCTCGGCCCCGAACATCGCGACGAGATCGAAGAACTTCTCCGAGACGAGCGCCTTGATCGGCGCCGTGTAGTACGCCTTCTCACCGCGGGCCATCGCCGCGAAGATCGCCGCGTACGCGATCGTCGTCTTCCCCGATCCCGTGGGCGTCGCCGCGATCACGTGATCGCCGGCGGCGATCGCCAGCAGCGCCTCCTCCTGGTGCGGGTACAGAGAGCGTCCCGAGGCCCCCTGGGAGGCGATGAATCCGTCGACGGTCTGCTCCTGATCGGCGGGCGCAGGCGGGAGGAAGGAGGTCAGCGAGGGCATGGGGACAGTCTGCCAGGGGAGGAGTGGGGCCCGGCGCACGCGGCGCCACGACGAGTGCCCCCCCCCGGCAGCCATACCGATGAGGAGCCGTGCGGCGTCCTCCGATGTCCCGCCGTCAGCCGTGGGCACAGCGACCGAGTACGTTCGAGACAGGTGCCCGACCTCGACTCGGGGTCGACTCCCGTACCCTGCGTGCCGTCCCCACGGAAGGACTCACACCATGACCCCCAAGCGATCCGACGACCCCGCCGCCCGCGAGCGCGAGGAGCACGCGCCCTCGGCCTCCGACTACTGGGACGAGGAGCGGCGACACGCCGCGATCCCCGCCGAGATCCGCATCGATCCGAGCTCTCGGAGAACGGATTCCGAGGAATCCGAGAGCGACTGCGACGCCTCCGAGGAATCGCCCGAGTCGTCCAGCGGAAATGCTGATACCGGTCGCGGAGAATCGCTCTGAGGAAACGGGTTTCGGTTCCCGGCGATGCGTCCCGCCTTGTCCGGATCGGACCGGTTGGCGTGACTTTTGTGTGACGCATCACATGGTCTACGGTGGCGCCCGCGGCCCTCCCGGGCCCATCCCGATCCCACCCGAAAGGACCTCCGGTGATCACTCCTCGCACCGTTTCCGAATCCTCCTCGCGGCCCGGCTCCTCGCGTCTGCGCCGCTGCCTCCACCTCGCCGGCGGCGGTCTTTTCGCTGCAGGGCTCGTCATGGGCAGTGCATCGTTCGCCGGCGCCGACCCGGGCGACAACGACTGGGGCGGCGAGAGCCACGCCCCGTCGGTCACCGAGCAGAAGGCGGCCGCGGACTACTGGACCCCCGAGCGCATGGAGAACGCGAAGTCGGCCGACTCGCTCGTCGCCGACAAGGACGTCCCGAGCGGGGACGTCGCCTCCTCGGACCCCAGCACCGTGCCCTCCCAGAAGGCCGACCCGGCCGTCCAGAAGTCCGTGCAGAAGCAGGCTGCGACGGACGGGGCCGAGACCGCCGCCGCAGGCGGCACCGACCACATCGGCAAGGTGTTCTTCACGCAGGGCGGCACGGACTACGTGTGCTCCGGCAACGCGGTCTCCTCGGGCAACAAGTCCACCGTCGCGACCGCCGGCCACTGCACCAACGAGGACGGCACCTGGGCCACGAACTGGACCTTCGTGCCCGGCTACGACCACGGTGACGCCCCCTACGGCAAGTGGACGGCCTCCGACCTCTACTCCACGCAGCAGTGGATCAGCAGCGAGGACATGAACTACGACGCGGCCTTCGCCGTCGTCTCGCCCGAGAGCGGATCAGCGAGCCTCACCGACACCGTCGGCGGCTCGGCCGTGGCCTTCAACGCCGAGCGCGGCCAGCAGTACACCTCGTACGGCTACCCGGCCGCAGCGCCCTTCGACGGCGAGAGCCTCGAGAACTGCCAGGGCACCGCGTTCGACGACACCCTCGGCGACACCGACGACCAGGGCATCGACTGCGACATGACCGGCGGGTCGTCCGGCGGTCCCTGGTTCCTGGGCGGCGACGCCTCGGGCGCGCAGAACTCGGTGAACAGCTTCGGCTACACCAGCCAGGCGAACGTGATGTACGGGCCGTACTTCGGCGACGTCATCCAGTCCACCTACCAGCAGGCCGCGAACTCCTGATCCAGGCCTTCGCGCAGTTCCCCACGGACGGGTCGGCACCTGCGGGTGCCGGCCCGTTCTGCGTGCAGCGGCCGGGAGCGCGGCGATCGGGTGTGCGGCGTCCGCGTCGCGCTCATCGACCCGGCGGGTCTCGTCCTCGCGTGCGCCGTCAGCGGGCCGCGGGCAGCAGCGCGGCGAGCGGCTCGACGTGCGCGAGGATCCGCTCGCGCAGCTCGTCGGCGCCCGCGGCGAGCTCCCGCTGGCGCCGCTGGTACTCGGCCTTGCCGTCGGCTGTCTCGATCGGGACGGTCCCGTAGCCGAGCGGGCGCACGTCGTACGGGCTCGCCTCCATGTCCAGCACGCGGGTCGCGCGGGCGTGCTCGAAGCAGTCGAGGACCAGGTCGGAAGGGACCAGGGGCACGAGTTTCATCGCCCACTTGTACAGGTCCATGCCCACGTGCAGGCAGGCGGGGTTGTCGCGGCGCACCTGCGTCTCGCGCGTGGGCGCCATCACGTTGCGCGGCACGGCCTCGGGCGTGAAGAAGCGGAACGCGTCCACGTGGGAGCACACGAGGCGCTCGCGCTCGACGACCGCATCGGTCTGCTGCCGCCCCAGTCGCAGCGGCAGGTCCTCGTGGCGCTGCGCCCCCTCGGGCAGGCGGTAGACCATCGCCCACTCGTGCAGCCCGAAGCACGCGAGGTTCGGCCGGCGCTCGCGCAGCGAGGACGAGCGGAGCAGACGGGCCATGAATCCCAGCGCGCCGGCCCTCTCGGCGAGATAGCGGTCGACGTCGGCTCGGCGCAGCATCGACGTGCCGCGGTGCGGGGCCCCGGTGCGCGACGCCGAGTCCGTGGGTGCCGTGTCGCCGGACCGGTCGAGATACCACGAGCG
This sequence comes from Brachybacterium halotolerans subsp. kimchii, assembly GCF_020792675.1. Lineage (NCBI taxonomy): Bacteria > Bacillati > Actinomycetota > Actinomycetes > Micrococcales > Dermabacteraceae > Brachybacterium > Brachybacterium halotolerans. The sequence continues at coordinate 252,676 of NZ_CP086254.1, forward strand.
CACCCCGTCATGGACGTCGCCCACCGTCCCGTCGCCCGGCCCCGGGTCCGCCGCCGCGTCGTAGGCGACCTCCCAGCCGGGATGCCAGCGCCGCAGGCGTGCGGGGGAGAACGGGTAGTAGGTGAACAGGAAGTCCTCGACGGGGTGCTTCTCGCCACGTCGGCGACGCTCCCTGTGCTCCGCGGTCAGGGCGTCCGTCCGCTCCTCGTGCGCGCGGCGCAGCCGCCTCGCCTCGTCGGCCGAGAGGACGGCGCGCGGGGCGGGGACGGGGGCCGGGACCGGGGCCGGGACATCGGCGCTCGCGGCGGGGACGTCGCGGGGCGCGGCGGGGGAGTCGGAGGGCGGAAGAGGCACCCGGCCAGTCTGGCATCCGCCGTTCGCGCCGCCCCGCCCCGTGTGCCCGGGATCGCGGCGGACCCGCCCGCCCCGTCGGCCCTAGACTGGGAGCCATGCGCATCGCCCGATACACCACCGGTGACGACCCCAGCTTCGGCATCGTCCAGGAGAAGGACGGCACGGAGTACGTCTACGGCATCACCGGAGACCCCCTGTACACCGAGATCCGCCCCAGCGGGAAGCGGCACCCGCTCGCGGACGTGCGCCTGCTGGCCCCGGTGATCCCGCGCTCGAAGGTGGTGTGCGTCGGCAAGAACTACGCCGCGCACGCCGCGGAGATGGGCACCGAGGTCCCGGAGCAGGCGCTCTACTTCCTCAAGCCCAACACCGCCGTCATCGGCCCCGACGAGCCCATCGTCCTGCCCGCCTACAGCACCGAGGTCAGCCTCGAGGCGGAGCTCGCCGTCGTCATCCAGCGCATGGCCAAGGATGTCGACGCCGAGCAGGCGTCCGACGTGATCCTGGGATACACCTGCGCGAACGACCTCACCGCCCGCGACGCCCAGCGCGCCGAGAACCAGTGGTTCCGCGCGAAGGCCTTCGACACCTCCTGCCCGCTCGGACCCTGGATCGAGACCGACGTCGACCCGTCGGCCCTCGCGATCGGCTCGACGGTCGACGGGGACCTCGCGCAGGACGGCACCACCGCCGACATGCTCCGCGGCGTCCCGGAGCTCGTCGCGGAGATCTCCCGCGTGACCACCCTGCTCCCCGGCGACGTCATCCTCACCGGCACTCCCGCCGGCGTGCGCTCGGTCGGAGCCGGCAGCGTCATCGACGTGACCATCGAGGGCGTCGGCACGCTCACGAACCCCGTCGTGCGCCGCTGAGGTCACGGGCCGCCGCCCGCAGCTCTCATCACCCGCCCGCCGCTCCGCGGCATCCCGAAGGAGTCCTCCCGCGTGACCCACGCCCCCGCCACCGCACCGACCACCGAGGCCACCGGCGCCGACATCCGCGTGCGCTTCTGCCCGAGCCCCACCGGCACCCCGCACGTGGGCATGGTCCGCACCGCCCTGTACAACTGGGCGCACGCGCGGCGCCACGGCGGCACGCTCATCTTCCGCATCGAGGACACCGACGCCGCGCGCGACAGCGAGGAGTCCTACCACCAGCTGCTCGACGCCATGCGCTGGCTCGGCATCGACTGGGACGAGGGCGTCGAGGTGGGCGGGCCCGACGGTCCCTACCGCCAGTCCCAGCGCGGCGAGATCTACGCCGACGTGATCGCGAAGCTCAAGGACGCCGGCGTCATCTACGAGTCCTTCTCCACGCCCGAGGAGATCACCGAGCGCCATCGCGCCGCCGGTCGCGACCCGCAGCTCGGCTACGACGGCTTCGACCGCGACCTCACCGAGGAGCAGAAGGCCGCTTTCCGCGCCGAGGGGCGCCTGCCGGTGTGGCGCCTGCGCATGCCCGACGACGACATCACCTTCGAGGACATGGTGCGCGGCGAGATCACCTTCAAGGCGGGCTCGACCCCGGACTTCGTGGTGGTCCGCGGCAACGGTCAGCCGCTGTACACGCTGGTCAATCCCGTGGACGACGCGCTCATGGGTGTCACCCACGTGCTGCGCGGCGAGGACCTGCTCTCCTCGACGCCCCGTCAGATCGCCCTGTACCGCGCGCTCATCGAAGTGGGCGTCGCGACCGCGATCCCGCGCTTCGGCCACCTGCCGTACGTGCTCGGCGAGGGCAACAAGAAGCTCTCCAAGCGCGACCCGGAGTCCAACCTCTTCAACTACCGCGACCAGGGCTTCCTGCCCGAGGGCATGGTCAACTACCTGGCGCTCCTGGGCTGGGGCTACAGCGCCGATCAGGACGTCTTCACGCGCGAGCAGATGGTCGAGCGCTTCGACGCGAGCGACGTGAACCCGAACCCCGCGCACGTGGACTTCAAGAAGGCCACCGCCATCAACGCCGACCACATGCGCCTGCTGGATCCGGTCGAGTTCACCGAGCGCATGGTCCCGTACCTGCAGAAGGCCGGTGTCGTCTCCGACCCGATCACCGAGCACGAGCACGCCCTGCTCGCCGCGGCGACCCCGCTCGTCCAGCCGCGCATGAACCTGCTGGGCGAGGCCCCGGACATGCTCCGCTTCCTCTTCATCGACGACGCGGACCTGACCATCGCCGAGGACGCCCTGAAGAAGATGGGGGAGGACCCGGCGGCGGTCGTGGACCGTGCGATCACGGAGGTCGAGGCGATCTCCGAGGACGACTTCGCCGCCGCCCGCCTCGAGGAGGCGCTGCGCGCCGCGATCGTCGAGGACATGGGCATCAAGCCGCGCCTCGCCTTCGGCCCCCTGCGCTCGGCGATCTCCGGCCGCCGCATCTCGCCGCCGCTGTTCGAGTCCATGGAGCTGCTCGGCCGCGACTCCTCCCTCGCGCGTCTCCGTGCGGGTCGTGAGGTCTTCGCGGGGCTCGCCTGAGCGTCAGGATCCGGGAGCGCCGGGATCCGGGAGTGTCAGGATCCGGCAGCGCCGGGACCCGGCGGCGCCGGGATCGGGAGTGCCAGGATTCGGGAGAGACGATGACAGCTGATGCGGCATGTGCGTCGTGGTCGATGACGGCGAGGGTTCGGTGAGCGAGGCGGGGCGGAGTTCGTCGTCCGACGGGCCGGCGTGCCGCCCGGCCGAGCTCGCCGAGCACCTGGCAGGGGTGGAGGCCGTGCTCCTGGACATCGACCACACGCTCGTCGACACGGCGTCCGCCTTCGCCCGCGCCCTCGGCCGTTCTCTGATCCCGATGCTGAGAGAGCGGCGCGGCGGGTCCACGCAGGCCGGGAGCGAGGAGCTCGCCTCGAGCCCCGACGACCGGGTCAGGAGCGCCGACGGCCAGGCGACGGGCGCCGACGAGAGGGCTGCGGGCGTCGACGACCGGGAGATCATCGCGCGCTGGTCGGCCGATCCGGGGGATCACTACCGCTCGTACACGCGCGGTGAGGTCCCGTACGCCGTCCAGCGCCACGCCCGCATCGACGAGATCGCGCACTGGCTGGGCCTCACCGCCTTCACGGACGCCGAGTACGAGACGTTCGCCCGCGCCTTCGACGCGGAGTTCGCGCCCGCGTGCGAGGCCTTCGATGACGCCCGACCCGCGGTGCTCGCACTGCGCGAGGCCGGGGTGGCGGTGGGAGCGGTGTCGAACGCGTCCCGCTCCCTGCAGGAGCGCAAGCTCGAGTGCGCGGGGCTCGCGGACGTCGTCCCGCTGCTCGTGACCGTCGAGACCTTCGGCATGGGCAAGCCCGATCCGCGCGTGTTCCGCGAGGGCGCCCGCCTGCTCGGCGCCGACCCCGCGGCCACCGCGTACGTGGGTGACGAGCCCGATGTGGACGCGCAGGCCGCGGCGCTCGCAGGGCTTCGTGGCGTGCTTCTCAGGCGCCCCGGCGACGAACGGTCCCTCGAGCACCGAGAACCGGCGTCTGACCAGCGCAGATACTGCGAGGTGGGAGACCTCACAGGGGTCGCGGCCGCGATCGCTTTGCCGACGGGCACGGAGACCGGGTAATGTTCTATCTTGTTGCGGCACCCGCACCGCGGACCCAGGTCCTCGGAAAGGTGCTCTGACCTTGGGGTATGGTGTAATCGGCAACACGACGGTTTCTGGTACCGTTATTCTAGGTTCGAGTCCTGGTACCCCAGCGCTTCACCCTCGCTCAGGCGGGGAGTTCGAAGTCCGCGCCCCGTTCGTCTAGCGGCCTAGGACGTCGCCCTCTCACGGCGGTAACACCGGTTCAAATCCGGTACGGGGTACCAGCAGATCCTTCGATCTGCGGCAGGTCCAGGACCTGCATCGCGGTCCACGGGACCGCACCTCGGAAACATGGCCTGCATGGCAGGTGATCGCTCCGGATCGTCGGTCCTCGGATCGGCAGCTGATCTTCTGATCGGCACAGGCCCCGTTCGTCTAGCGGCCTAGGACGTCGCCCTCTCACGGCGGTAACACCGGTTCAAATCCGGTACGGGGTACGAGCGGCACAGAAGGAGTCGGCATCCACGCGGATGCCGGCTCCTTCTGCGTGCGGGGCAGGCGCTCGTGTTCTGGAGCGGCGTATACGGGACGTCTCTGCCATATATGGCAGAGACGTCCCGTATTTGCCGCTGCGTGACGGTATCGCCCGAGGTCGGCCCGCCCCACGGCACCCTGCCCCGTGACGGCCTCACCTCCGCTCCAGCTCTGCGGCGGCCTCACCTCCGCTCCAGCCCCGCGGCGACCCCGCCCCAGCTCAGCCGCCCGCGCGGCGCAGGACCTCGCTGAGGTGGTTGGCGGAGCTGATCACCGCGGCGGCGTGCAGGCGCCCGGGCTGTCGGGTGATGCGCTCGAGCGGCCCCGAGACGCTGAGGGCCGCGATCACGCGCCCGCCCGGACCGCGCACCGGGGCCGAGACGGAGCCGACGCCCGCCTCGCGCTCACCGATGGACTGCGCCCAGCCGCGGCGCCTGACCGCGGAGAGCATGGTCGCGGTGAAGCGGGCGCCGTGGAGGCCGCGGTGCAGGCGGTCCGGCTCCTCCCAGGCCAGCAGGATCTGGGCGGCCGAGCCGGCCTTCATCGTCAGCGTGGATCCCAGCGGCACGGAGTCGCGCAGGCCGATGGGCGGCTCGGCGCTCGCCACGCAGATGCGGTGGTCGCCCTGACGGCGGTAGAGCTGGGCGGACTCGCCCGTGTGATCTCGCAGCGCGGTGAGGACGGGACCCGCGGCGGCGAGCAGGCGGTCCTCGCCGGCGGCGGCGGAGAGCTCCCCGAGCCGGGGGCCCAGGATGAAACGACCCTGCATGTCGCGCGCCACCAGGCGATGATGCTCCAGGGCCACCGCGAGGCGATGGGCCGTGGGGCGGGCCAGTCCTGTGGACTGGACGAGCTGGGCGAGGGTCGCAGGGCCTGCTTCGAGGGCTCCGAGGACGGTTGCGGCCTTGTCGAGCACGCCGACGCCGCTCCCGCCCTCCTCCGTGGTGGTGTCCATGCTCCGATATTGCCGTCTTATTTGTTGAGACGCAAGTGCGCAGCGCGATTTCCCTGGCGACGATTGCAGTGTTCCGGCCGAGCGCCGGTGCGCGTGACGTCCTCGTCGGCCCGGGCCGACGGGCCTGTCGGCCCCGCACCGAGCCCGCGCCGGAGGCCGATCCGGCATCGTGCCGGACCTCATCCGGCGCGGACGCCGGGTGATCACGAGGGAAGGAAGAGGAGCCATGGCGAGCACGCTCGCGGAGAAGGTGTGGAAGGACCATGTGGTGCGCCGGGGAGAGAACGGCGAGCCCGACCTGCTCTACATCGACCTCCAGCTCCTCCACGAGGTGACCAGCCCCCAGGCCTTCGACGGGCTGCGCCAGGAGGGCCGCGACCTGCGCCGCGTGGACCAGACGATCGCGACCGAGGACCACAACACCCCCACGGTCGACATCAACAAGCCGATCGCGGACATCACCTCCCGCACCCAGATCGACACCCTGCGCCGCAACGCCGAGGAGTTCGGCGTGCGCATCCACTCCCTGGGTGACAGGGAGCAGGGCATCGTGCACGTCGTCGGCCCGCAACTGGGGCTCACCATGCCGGGCATCACCGTGGTCTGCGGCGACTCGCACACCTCCACCCACGGCGCCTTCGGGGCGCTCGCCTTCGGCATCGGCACCAGCGAGGTCGAGCACGTGATGGCGACCCAGACGCTGCCGCTCGCCCCCTTCAAGACCATGGCGATCACCGTGGACGGCACGCTCAAGCCGGGCGTGAGCGCGAAGGACATCATCCTCGCGGTGATCGCCAAGATCGGCACCGGCGGCGGCGCGGGCTACGTGCTCGAGTACCGCGGCGAGGCCATCCGCAGCCTCTCCATGGAGGGCCGGATGACGATCTGCAACATGTCGATCGAGGCCGGCGCCCGCGCGGGCATGGTCGCCCCCGACGAGACCACCTTCGAGTACGTCAAGGGCCGCCCCCATGCTCCGGAGGGCGAGCTGTGGGACGAGGCCGTCGAGTACTGGAGGTCGCTGCGCACCGACGAGGGCGCGACCTTCGACGCGGAGGTCGTCATCGACGCCGACGAGCTCGAGCCGTTCGTCACCTGGGGCACGAACCCCGGGCAGGGCCTGCCGCTGTCGGCCGCGGTCCCCGCACCGGAGGACTTCACGGACGACACCTCGCGCGCGAGCACCGAGAGCGCCCTGAAGTACATGGACCTGGTGCCCGGCACCCCGCTCAAGGACATCCGCGTGGACACCGTGTTCATGGGCTCGTGCACGAACTCGCGCATCGAGGACCTGCGAGCCTTCGTGGACGTGATCCGCGGGCGCAGCAAGGACCCGGACGTGCGGGTGATGGTGGTGCCCGGCTCGGCGCGCGTGAAGCTGCAGGCCGAGCAGGAGGGCCTGGACCGCGAGATCCTCGCCTTCGGCGCCGAGTGGCGCCAGGCCGGCTGCTCCATGTGCCTGGGCATGAACCCCGACCAGCTCGCGCCGGGGGAGCGCTGCGCGTCGACCTCGAACCGCAACTTCGAGGGCCGGCAGGGCAAGGGAGGACGCACCCACCTGGTCTCCCCGGTGGTCGCCGCGGCGACCGCGGTGCGCGGCACCCTGAGCTCCCCGTCGGACCTCGAGCCCGTCGACCCCGCGGCCGAGCCGCCCCGCGCCGAGCGCGTGCCGCTCCCGGGCGGACTGCGCATCGCCTGAGCGCGAGCACGCACCGGCCGACGACCCACGAGCAAGGAAGCACAGACCATGGAGAAGTTCACCACCCACAGCGGCGTCGGCGTCCCGTTGCGCCGCAGCAACGTCGACACCGACCAGATCATCCCCGCCGTCTACCTCAAGCGGGTCACCAAGACCGGCTTCGACGACGGCCTCTTCGTCAACTGGCGCAAGGACCCCGACTTCATCCTGAACCAGGAGCCCTACTCCCACGGCTCGGTGCTCGTGGCCGGCTCCGACTTCGGCACCGGGTCCTCCCGCGAGCACGCCGTCTGGGCGCTGCGCGACTACGGCTTCAAGGCCGTGCTCTCGAGCCGCTTCGCCGAGATCTTCCGCGGCAACGCCGGCAAGCAGGGCCTGGTCGCCGCGAAGCTCTCCCAGGACGACATCGAGCAGCTGTGGAAGATCCTCGAGGAGGCGCCGGGCACCGAGATCACCGTCGACCTCGAGAACCAGCAGGTCCATGCGGCCGACGCGACCTTCCGCTTCGACATCGACCAGTACACCCGCTGGCGCCTCATGGAGGGCCTGGACGACGTGGGCCTGACCCTGCGCCACGAGGCGGACATCTCCGCGTTCGAGGCGAAGCGTCCGCGCTGGATGCCCAAGACGCTTCCCGCGCGCGCCGCGGACTGAGCGGCGGCCGACGTCCAGCCCCGCCACATCGCCCTCCGGTACTCTGTCAAGATCGGAGGACGGACCCCGCCCGGGGGTCCCCGGAACGCTTCAAGGACGATATGACCTCGACATTCCACGTGCGCGGAGGGCGCCCGCTGAACGGTGACATCACCGTGCGCGGCGCCAAGAACCTCGTCTCCAAGGCGATGGTGGCGGCGCTGCTGGGCGAGGAGCCCAGCCTGCTGCGCTCCGTGCCCGACATCCGCGACGTGCAGATCGTCGCGGATCTGCTCAGGGTCCACGGCGTGAAGATCGAGCGCGACGTCCAGGCGGGCCTGATCCGCATGGACCCCTCGAACGTCGAGCGCGCGCACGCCACCGAGATCGACGCGCACGCGGGCAGCTCGCGGATCCCGATCCTGTTCTGCGGCCCGCTGCTGCACCGCCTGGGCGAGGCGATCATCCCCGACCTGGGCGGCTGCCGCATCGGCGACCGGCCCATCAACTACCACCTCGACGTGCTGCGCGAGTTCGGCGCCCACGTGGACAAGCGCGAGCTGGGCATCCACATCACCGCGCCGAACGGCCTCAAGGGCACGAAGATCCATCTCGAGTACCCGAGCGTCGGCGCGACCGAGCAGGTGCTGCTCACCGCCGTGCGCGCCGAGGGCCTCACCGAGCTCACCAACGCCGCCGTCGAGCCGGAGATCGAGGATCTCATCGCCGTGCTGCAGAAGATGGGCGCGCTGATCACCCTGCAGACGGACCGCACCATCACGATCGAGGGCGTCGAGCGCCTCGGCGGCTACGAGCACGTGGCGATCCCGGACCGCATCGAGGCCGCGAGCTGGGCCTGCGCGGCGCTCGTGACCAAGGGCGACGTCTTCGTGCGGGGTGCCCAGCAGAAGCCCATGTCCACGTTCCTCAACGTGTTCCGCCGGATCGGCGGCGGCCTCGACATCACCGAGGAGGGCATCCGCTTCTTCCGGCCCGACGAGCCGCTGCGCTCGATCGCCATGGAGACCGACGTCCACCCCGGCTTCATGACCGACTGGCAGCAGCCTCTCGTCGTCGCGCTCACGCAGGCCGAGGGCATCTCCATCGTCCACGAGACCGTCTACGAGAACCGCCTCGGGTTCACCCGGGCCCTCAACGACATGGGCGCGCGCATCCAGGTCTACCGCGAATGCCTGGGCGGCTCGAGCTGCCGCTTCGGCTGGCGCAACTTCAACCACTCGGCCGTGATCTCCGGGCCGAAGGAGCTGCACGGGGCCGACATCACCGTGCCCGACCTGCGCGGCGGCTTCTCCTACCTGATCGCCGCGCTCGGCGCCGAGGGCGTCAGCTCGATCCACGGCATCGACCTCATCGACCGCGGCTACGAGGCCTTCCGCGAGAAGCTCACGGCGCTCGGCGCCGAGTACTGGGAGGACTGAGAAGACGCATGAGCGAGCAGCACGACGACATCCTCGAGGGCACGACCGTCGACCGCGGGTCCGCGGATCGCTCGACCGTCGACCGCGGGTCCGATGACCGCGGCGACGGGGTGACGAGCGCGGCCGCGAGCTCGCTCGCGCTGCGTGACATCCCCGTGCCCGACTACTGCGACGTGGTGATCGTCCCCACCCGCGGGGTCGACGTCGAGGACCCGCGCGTGTGGGCGGAGGCGATCTTCTCCCACGAGAACACACCGCTGGGCACGCGTGGTCTGCGCGCGCTGCGCGACGAGGCGGTGCGCCTGTTCGACATGGTCCCGCCGCCCGAGAAGCAGTACGTGACCGACGAGGTCCGCGGCAGCGAGGCGCTCATCAAGGACGACGACCAGAACCTCTCGGTGCGCATCGGCGTGGCGATCCTGCCCGGCGGCGAGCTGCTGCAGGTCACCACGGCCGTGAAGTACCGCTCGGTGCGCGGCCGCATCGCCTTCGCACCGCGGCGGATGATGCACGCGGCGGCCGTGAACGCGCTCGCCCGGCGCGCGCCCGCGACCGTGCGCCGCCGTGCGCTCGGCCCGCGCACCACCGGTCCGCGCACCGTCACCGACCGCGCGCCCCGTCGGGCCCTCGGCCGCGGCAGGTTCCTCGGGCGATGACCCGCATCGCCGTGCTCGGCGCCGGCAGCTGGGGCAGCACCTTCTCGCTCGTGCTCGCCGACGCCGGCCGCGAGGTGGTCCTCTGGGCACGGCGCGAGGAGACCGCCCGCGAGATCCGCGAGCACGGCGCCAACCCCGCCTATCTCGGGGACGTCCGCCTGCCAGGGCAGGTCACGTCGACCTCGGAGGTCGGGGAGGCGCTCGACGGGGCCGACGGGGTGGTCCTCGCCCTGCCGGCACAGAGCCTCCGCGAGAACCTCTCCGCCTGGCGCGCGGCGGGCCTCACGCTGCCCGAGGTCCCCGTGCTCTCGCTTGCCAAGGGCATCGAGCGGGGCACCGATCTGCGCATGAGCCAGGTGATCGTCGAGGCAGCGGGAGTCGACCCGCAGCGCGTCGCCGTGCTATCCGGCCCGAACCTCGCCGTCGAGATCGCCCGGCGCCAGCCCTGCGCGAGCGTCATCGCCGCGCACGACGAGCAGCTGGCGCGCACCGTCGCCGCCTGGTGCGCCGCCCCCTCCTTCCGCCCGTACACCTCGCAGGACGTCATCGGCGTCGAGGTCGCCGGAGCGGTCAAGAACGTCATCGCGATCGCCGTCGGCGCCGCCGCGGGACTCGGCTACGGCGACAACGCCCGCGCGAGCCTCATCACCCGCGGGCTCGCCGAGATCACCCGCCTGGGCGTCGCCGTGGGCGGTCAGGCGGGGACCTTCGCCGGGCTCGCGGGGATGGGCGATCTTGTCGCCACCTGCGCGTCCCCGCTCTCGCGCAACCACCGCCTGGGCCACGCGCTGGGACGGGGGCTCGACGTCGGGGCGGCCGTCGCCGAGGTGGGCCAGACCGCCGAGGGCGTCGCCACCGCCCGTGCCGTGGACGAGACCGCGCAGAGGCTCGGGATCGATATGCCGATCACCCGCGGGGTCGTCGACGTCGTCGATCACGGTGTGCCGATCGAGCAGGTCACCACGGCGTTGCTCGCACGCTCCGTACGACCCGAGTGACTACTCTCGACCCCATGACCTCCACCATCGCGCTCCTCTTCGGCGGCCGCTCCGGCGAGCACGGCATCTCCTGCGTGACAGCGGGCGGGATCCTCGGCGCGATCGACCGCGAGCGGTACGACGTCGTCGCGATCGGCATCACCCGCCAGGGCCGCTGGCTGCACGTGAGCGACGACCCCGCCGACTGGCAGCTGCAGGGGGCGACCCCTCCCGAGGTGCCGTCCGACGGGGACGAGGTGCTCCTGCCCACGGGCACGAAGACCCCCGGCGCTCCCGTGCCGCTGCGCGTGGTCCGGGACGGCCGCGTCGAGCCGCTCGCGGAGGTCGACGCGGTGCTCCCCCTGCTGCACGGCCCCTACGGGGAGGACGGCACGGTGCAGGGAGCCCTCGACCTGCTCGACATCCCCTACGTGGGCAGTGGGGTCCTCGCCTCCGCCACGTGCATGGACAAGACGTCCACGAAGGCCGCCCTCGCCGCCGCCGGGATCGCGTCGGCCCCGTCGATCAGCGTTCACGAGGACGAGTGGGCCCAGCGCGCCGAGGAGGTCGGCGCGAGCGTGCGCGAGCGCCTCGCCGCCCCGTGGTTCGTCAAGCCCGCCCGCGCCGGCTCGAGCCTGGGCGTCTCCAAGGTGACCGATCCCGCGGAGCTCGAGCACGCGGTGAAGACCGCCTTCGCCGAGGATCCGCTGATCCTCATCGAGCAGGGCGTCGTGGGTCGCGAGGTCGAGTGCGGAGTGCTCCAGGGCCGAGGCGGCGACGCCCCGCGCACCACCGAGCCGGGCGAGGTCATCGTGGGCGACGACCTGGACTTCTACGACTACGAGTCGAAGTACTTCGGCAAGGGGACCGTGAGCATCCAGGTGCCCGCGGCCCTGCCGGACGGCGCCGCGGAGCGCGTGCGCGAGGTCGCCGCGCGCGCCTTCACCGCGCTGCGCCTCGAGGGCCTGGGCCGGGTGGACGTCTTCGTGACCGAGACCGGCGAGGTCGTCGTCAACGAGGTCAACACGATGCCCGGCTTCACGCCGTCCTCGATGTTCCCCGTGCTCTGGGAGAACATGGGCATGGACTACACGAGCCTGATCACCGACCTGCTCGAGCAGGCACGCACCCGCCGCATCGGCCTGCGCTGAGGGTCGCGGGCGCCGACGGGCCGAGGCGCCTGCTTCACTGCACGTCGTCGACGTCGAGGCAGTGGCGCTCGGCAGGGATCGACGTCACCAGGTCGGTGAGATCCAGCGCCGCGGCAGAGGCCTGGTCGCCGACGACCTCGCGCGGCACCGTGAGGTCGATCGCCGGGGTGCGCCCGTAGGTCGTGAAGCGCACGATCCCGTCCGACGAGCCGTCCTCGTCGATGATCCAGTCCACATCGGTGCCGTCGGCGTCGGTGAGGGTCGTGCACATCTGCGTGGTGGGACCCGGGGGAGTGACGCCGCAGCGCAGGACGATCGCCTCGTCGCCGCTGCCCCACGCGAGAGTGCCCTGGCTGCTCGTCGCGTGCCGCGACTGCCCCTCGAGCTGCTCCGGCGCGCCCTGGACGACCTGCGCGCACGCCGGGTCCGCGGCGTCCTCGCCCGCGGGGACGCGCACCGTGGCGCACGCCGTGCAGCCGAGCAGCAGGGCGCCGGCGAGGAGCACGGGACGGGGCAGAGCGCGGCGCATGCCCCGAGGATATCGGGCCTGACCTCGGGCACACTGGGGGCATGACGCGCATCGAGCACCTCACCGAGTCCGGCCTCCTGGCCCGGATCACCCCCGGGCTCGCCCAGGGCTCCGACGTGGAGCTGGGACCCGGGGACGACGCGGCCGTGGTGCGCCTGGCCTCCCCGCGTCTGGTCATCACGACCGACACCCTCACCGAGGGGCACGACTTCCTGCTGCGCGCGACCCGTCCGGAGTGGATCGGCCGCAAGGCCGCGGTGCAGAACCTCGCCGACGTCGCCGCCATGGGCGCACGCCCGCAGGCCGTCGTCGTCTCCGTCTCCGCCCCGCGCGAGACCCCCTCGGAGCTGCTCGAGGGCATCAGCCGCGGTCTCGCCGAGCGCTGCGCACGCGAGGGAGTGAGCGTCGTGGGCGGTGACCTCGGCGCAGCCGACGCCCTCTCCATCACCGTCACCGCGGTCGGCGCCCTCCCGGAGGGACAGGTGCCCATCCGACGGGACGGAGCACGCCCGGGCCAGGTGCTCGCCCTCGGCAGCCCGCTGATCGGCCGCTCCGCCGCCGGCCTCGCGCTCGTGCTCGCGGGCCGGGGCGAGGAGCTCGTCGGGAGGATCTCGGCCGCCGGGAGCTCGACCGACAGGGACTCCGCAGACGGGGACTCTGCCGACGGGGCGCCCCGCGCCGCCGGTCTTGACATGACTCCTGAAGGCCTCGTGGCCTGGCACGACGCACCGGGTCCCGAGATCGCCCCGGGCTGGACGACCTGCCCCGGGCGCGCCCGAGCCATGCTCGACGTGTCCGACGGACTCGCCCGCGACGGCGGCCGCATCGCACGGGCGAGCGGCGTGGTCCTCGACCTGGACCGGGCCGTGCTCGCGGCCGATGCCGCCGCCCTCGCACCTGCTGCGGATCTCCTCGCGGAGCGCACCGACCCCTGGCAGTGGGTGCTGGGCGGCGGGGAGGAGCATGCCCTCCTGGCGACCTTCGAGGAGGGCGAGGTCCCCCCGGGGTTTCGGCGGATCGGCCGCGTGCGCGCTCTCGCGCCGGGGGAGGAGAGCGGCGTGGTGCTCGACGGCACAGTGCTCGCCGATCTCGGGTTCGATCACTTCGGATAGGCTCACCTCACCACGGGTCGATCGCCGGCCCGACGCACCGAGGAGGGCCACTGCCCATGGCGTTCACCGACGCACGCCGCTTCCGCGGGCACCATCTCGCGCGGGTGGCCCGCACCGCACAGGTCAGCCCGCACATGATCCGCGTGACCCTCCAGTGTGAGGACGTGTCCACGATCCCCGCCCACGGCTTCGACCAGTGGGTGCGGCTTTTCCTGCCGCACCCCGAGGGCGGGACCGACTATTCGCGCGTGCCCGAGGGCTTCGGCCTCGCCGGGGCGCTGAAGTACCTCACCACGAGCTCGGGGAAGCGCCCGCCCGTGCGCAGCTACACGATCCGCGAGCCGCGCGCCGAGGACGGAGAGCTCGACATCGACTTCGTCTCCCACGGCGACGAAGGGATCGCCGGCCCCTGGGCGCGACGGGCGCGCGAGGGCGAGCAGGTGATGATGATCGACCAGGGTCGGGGATTCGACCACCTGGCGGACGCGTCCTCCGTGCTGCTCGTCGGCGAGGAGTCCGCGCTGCCCGCGATCCTCGGCATCCTGCGCGACCTGCCGCGCAGCACGAGCGGCACCGCGATCCTCGAGATCCCCGAGGCGGCCGACGAGCAGCCCCACGAGGCCCCGGCGAACGTGGAGGTGCGCTGGATCCCGCGCGCCGACCCGCACGACCGCCCCGGTGTGGTCGCCCTCGAGGCGCTGCGCGAGCTGCGACCGGCGCGCGGGGCCGAGCTGCAGGCGTACCTCGCGGGCGAACAGGCGCTCGTGGCCGAGGGGCGCCGCCACCTGGTCGCGCACGACGTGCCCAAGAAGCGCATCGAGTTCACCGGCTACTGGAGGTTCGGCAAGGCCGCCCTCTGAACCCTCGGCGGCCGGGTGAACCGTCGGCGGTCCGGCCTCTCAGACCTGCGCTTCGGCGCCCATCACGACGGTGCGCTCGGGCGGCAGGTGCAGGGCATGGGTCTTGTTCGCGGAGAACTTCTCGAGGAGGCGGAACAGGCCCTTCTGCCAGCGCGGCATGCAGCGGTCCTCGCCGGGCTCGATGCGGAACACGGACAGGAAGTAGGTCGCCTTCCTCGGGTCCACGCGCAGCTCGGGGGAGAGTCCCACGGCCTCCGTCAGCGCCGCGGGAAGGTCCTGCGAATCGTTGAAGCCCACCTTGTAGGTGACGTGGACGATGCCGTCGTGCGGATCGCCGAGGTCGCTGACCTGCACGCGGGCATCGTGCAGCACGTGCGGGACCCCCACGTTGCGGATCGTGATGATGACGACGTTGCGATGCACCATCCGGTTGAACCGGAGGTTCGAGCGCAGCGCGAGCGGGACTGTCGACGGATCGCCGTGCGGGTAGACGGCGAGGCCCGGGACCCGTCGGACGTGCTTCTCGCGGATCTCCCGCACGAACTCGTCGATCGGCCCCTCGAGGGCGTGGCGCCTGCCGAAGTACTCGCGCGCTCCGCGCCGCCACGTCAGCATGACCACGAGCAGCGCGGCCGCGATGACCAGGGGCAGCCAGCCGCCCGAGGCGACCTTGATGACGTTGCCCGCGAACAGGGCGAGCTCCAGGCCGCCCACGATCACGGCCATGAGGACCACGCGCCACAGCGGCCAGTTCCACACGCGCAGCGCGAGCAGGAGGAACAGGGACAGCTCGAGCATCAGCGTGCCCGTCACCGAGAGCCCGTAGGCCGAGGCCAGCGATTCCGAGGAGCGGAAGGCGAGCACCAGGGTGAGCACGCCCAGGAACAGGAAGAGGTTCACCACCGGCAGGTAGATCTGTCCGCCGTGGACCCTCGAGGTCTGCAGGACCTTCAGCCGCGGCAGCAGGCCCAGCCGGGTCGCCTGCCGGGAGACCGAGAAGGCACCGGAGATGACCGCCTGGGAGGCGATGACCGTGGCCATGGCCGCGAGCACCACGAGCGGGATCCGCGCCCACGACGGGGCGAGGCGGAAGAACGGGCTGGCGATCGCCGAGGGGTCCGAGAGGATCAGCGCGCCCTGCCCGAAGTAGCAGATGAGCAGGGAGGGCAGGATCAGGCACAGCCACGCCAGGGCGATCGGACGCCGGCCGAAGTGGCCCATGTCGGCGTAGAGGGCCTCCGCGCCCGTGATCGCGAGGACCACGGCGCCCATCGCGATGAACGCGACCACGGGCCGGTCCAGCGCGAAGACGATCGCATAGCTGGGGGAGACGGCGCGGAGGATCGAGAGGTCCGAGAGCAGGTGCGGCAGGCCCAGCGCGGCGATCGCGAGGAACCAGCACACCATGATCGGCCCGAACGCCTTCCCGATCGCGCCCGTTCCCCACCGCTGCACGAGGAAGAGCCCGGTGAGGACCACGACCGCCGCGGGCACCACCCAGGCGCCCAGCGCCGGGTTCGCGACCTGCAGGCCCTCGAAGGCGCTGAGCACGGAGATCGCGGGGGTGATCACGGAGTCGCCGTAGAAGAGGGTCGCGCCGATGATCGCGAGGATCAGGGCGATCGACGCCTGCGTGGAGCGCCTGCCGAGCTTGCGCTGGATGAGGTTCGCGAGGGAGAGGATGCCGCCCTCGCCCTGGTTGTCGGCGCGCAGGATCACGCCCACGTAGGTGACCGTGACGATGAGGATCAGGCACCACACGATCATCGAGATCACGCCGAGCACGTCCTGCTCGGTGGGGGCGACGGAGTTGTGGTGGGTGCTGAAGACGGTCTGGAGGGAGTACAGGGGGCTCGTGCCGATGTCGCCGAACACGACGCCCGCGGCGCCGAGCATGAGGGCTGCGACGGGCTGGCGGCGGCGGGGTCGGCCGTCGGGATCGAGCACGGCCCGACGCGAGCGTCGAGGGCGATCCGGCGGGGGAGTCGAGGCGGTGCCGGGGGACATACGCGTGGCGGGGTCCGAGGAATCGGCGTCCGATGGGGTCGCGCTCGGGGCGTCCGCGCCGGGCGCCCCTGTGCTCGGGGCATCTGCCGTGGAAGGGGACTCGGCCGACGGGGCGGCTGCGGGGGTGATGCTCCCGCGAGGATGCGGGGCACGGCCTGGTTCAGTGACCACGAGCGGACATCCTGCCACTGCCGGGGGCCGATGCACAGTGCCCGCCCGCGGCGCGCGCGATCCGTGCGTCACATGGGGGATCGGATCATCGGGCGACTACTGTTCCGCGCATGACCCACCGCGCGCAGGAGGACCGCCTCGCGGAGATCGCGCGCCTGCGCGCCGTGCGCGACCGCATCGATCGCGAGTTCGACCGGCCCCTGGACGTCGAGGAGCTCGCCCGCGGCGCCCACATGTCCGCGGGCCATCTCGCCCGCCGGTTCCGCGAGGCCTTCGGGGAACCGCCGTACCGCTACCTCATGACACGCCGCGTCGAGCGGGCGATGATGCTGCTGCGGCGCGGCGACATGAGCGTGACCGACGTGTGCTTCGCCGTGGGATTCGGGTCCCTCGGCACCTTCAGCCTGCGCTTCAGCGAGCTCGGCGGCGTCGCGCCCAGCGCGTACCGCGCGCAGGTGCAGGGCACGCCCGGCATCCCGTCCTGTGTGCAGATGGCGATCCACAGGCCCCGTCGGAACCCCTCGGCCGGTACCGCAGGGACAGCCGGGACGGACGCACCCGATCAGGAATCGAGAAGCGGCCCCGCAACCCCCGCGCGCACAATGGGGCCATGAGCATCGGCATCCGCACCTCCTTCCTCCCGCACACCGACCCCGACGCGTCCCTCGCCTTCTGGCGCGACGTGATCGGCTTCGACGTCAGGCTCGACGTCGGCCAGGGCGCCATGCGCTGGATCACCGTCGGCCCGAAGGACGATGAGTCCGTCTCGATCGTCCTCGCTCCGCCGGTCGTCGACCCTGCCGCGACCGACGAGGAGCGCGCCGCCGTCGCCTCCCTCATGGCCAAGGGCGTCTTCGCCATGGTCCTGCTGTCCACCGACGACGTCGACGCCGAGTTCGCACGCATCGAGGCCGCCGGCGCCGACGTCATCCAGGAGCCCACCGACCAGGATTGGGGACCGCGCGACTGTGCGCTGCGCGACCCGGCGGGCAACATCGTCCGCCTCCAGCAGGTCGGCTGAGCGACCCCGATGCCGGAGCGCCGCGCTGACGGGCGGGCGGAGCGCGCGGAGGTCGTGCCTCCGCTGCGTCTCGCCCATCCACTGCGCGGCCGATGGACCCCGCGGAACTCCCCGGCCGACCGCGTCCCGAGCCACGGCACCGAGCGCTTCGCGACCGCCCTCGCGCTGGACCTGGTGCCCGTGGGGGCGGACTCCCGCACGGGCCCCTTCGACGCCGGCGCCCTGCTCGGTCCCGAGCCTCCCGAGCGCTTCCCCGGATTCGGGCAGGACGTGCTCGCTCCGTGCGAGGGCCGCGTCGTGAAGGCCCACGACGGGGAGGTCGATCATGCCGCGCACCGCGGGCTCGCCTCGATCGGATACGCGCTCACGCAGGGCCGTCGCGCCGCCGAGGGCTGGAACGGCCTGGCGGGCAACCATGTGGTGATCGCGACGGAGGACCCGCACCGCGGACGGGTGTTCGTCGCGCTCTGCCACCTGCGGCGCGGGAGCATCCGGGTCCGCACCGGGGAAACGGTCCGCACGGGCGACGTGCTCGCGTCGTGCGGCAACTCGGGCAACAGCATGGAGCCCCACCTCCACCTGCAGGCGATGGAGGGGCTCGACATCGAGCGCACCGTGCCCGTGCCCTTCGTGCTGCCCTGCGGGATGCCCGGTCGCGGCGAGATCCTCGAGGGCGCGCCGGACTGAGCACCCTCTCCACAGCGCCCGGGCACCGTGCCGTGCGGGCGAAGCGACACCGCCACGCCGCGCCGGGGCGGACGCCAGGTGGTCGCCGTCATTCCTGAGTGTCTGGAGAATCTCGTCGGCCGATCACGCGGGGACCTGCGGGACTACGCTGGTCGGGTCGCCCGCCGCGGGGGTGCGTCCTCGAGATCGCACCCCATGCCGGAGCATCGCTCCGGACGTCCCGGCGGGCATCCATCCGCACCCGAGCTCCGAGGAGACGACCGTGCCCTTCACCGTCAAGGCCCTGCAGAAGACCGGCCCCGACCAGCCCTACAAGGTCGCCGAGATCCAGCGTCGCGACCCCCGGCCCACCGATGTCGTCATCGACATCAAGGCCGCCGGCATCTGCCACAGCGACATCCACACCATCCGCAACGAGTGGGGCGAAGCGCACTTCCCGCTCACCGTCGGCCACGAGATCGCGGGCGTCGTCTCCGCCGTCGGCGACCAGGTCACGAAGTACACCGTGGGCGACCGCGTCGGCGTGGGCTGCATGGTCGACTCCTGCGGCGAGTGCGAGCAGTGCCTCGCCGGCCAGGAGCAGGACTGCCTGAACGGCAGCGTCGGCACCTACAACGTCAAGGACGTCGACGGCACCATCACCCAGGGCGGCTACTCGCAGAAGGTCGTCGTCGACGAGCGCTTCGTGTGCCGCATCCCCGACGGCCTCGACTTCGACGTCGCCGCCCCGCTGCTGTGCGCCGGCATCACGACCTACGCCCCGCTCGCCCGCTGGGGCGTCGGCGAGGGCAAGAAGGTCGCCGTGCTGGGCCTCGGCGGCCTCGGCCACATGGGCGTCCAGCTCGCGGCGGCCATGGGCGCCGAGGTCACCGTGCTCTCGCGCTCGCGCAAGAAGGAGCAGCTCGCGATCGATCTGGGCGCTACCCGCATGCTCCCGACCACCGAGGACGGCTTCTACGAGGAGCACCGCGGCGAGTTCGACCTGATCCTCAACACGATCAGCGCCGACATCCCCGTCGACAGCTACCTGCGGCTGCTCAAGCCGCACGGCGTGATGGCCGTCGTCGGCCTCCCGCCGGCCGCGCAGCCGCTGCACTTCGGTGCGCTCATCGGCGGCGGCAAGGTGCTCGCCGGCTCCAACATCGGCGGCATCGCCGAGACCCAGGAGATGCTCGACTTCTGCGCCGAGCACGGCATCGGCGCCCAGATCGAGGTCATCGGGGTCGACGAGGTCGACGCGACCTACGACCGCGTGGTCAACGGCGAGGTCTACTTCCGCGCCGTGATCGACACCGCGACCTTCGAGGACGCGCCGGTCGGCGTCTGAGCCCCGACCCGCGCGGCGGTCGGTGATCGACCGCCGCGCACGGCGCCTCGTGCGCCCTCGTCCGACGGGCCCGGCGGCCTCCTTGTGGGGAGGCCGCCGGGCCCGTCGGCGCTGAGGCCTCAGGAGGGTCCGGCCGGGAGCGCTCCGTCGAGCAGTCGCACGGGCAGGTCCTCC
Source organism: Brachybacterium halotolerans subsp. kimchii (assembly GCF_020792675.1). Taxonomy (NCBI): domain Bacteria; kingdom Bacillati; phylum Actinomycetota; class Actinomycetes; order Micrococcales; family Dermabacteraceae; genus Brachybacterium; species Brachybacterium halotolerans. Next base: position 272,478 of record NZ_CP086254.1, read on the forward strand.
TCGATGAGAGCGCCCGTCGAGTGCTCCCGATGGAGTCTGCGGACCCTCGCACCCTCCTTCTCGCTGACAGCCTCTTCCAGCTGTTGCGAGCGATACAGCAATCGCGTGCTGTCGTCTGTGCAGAGCGTCTCGCCGAGCGTCCCCTCGGCCACGAGCCGCCGCAGCAGAGGCATCCGCGCCTCCTCCGTGTCGCAGTGCACGCCGTTCGCCCACGGGAGCAGACCCAGGCCGTCGGTCACCGGAGCGAGGTCGGGACCGAAGGAGTCCGTCACCCCGCCCGTGTGCCAGCAGATCGATCCCGCGGAGACGCCCGCGAGCACCACGCCCTCCTCCCACAGCTGCAGCATCACGCGGTCCAGGCCGTGCGCCCGCCACACCGCGAGCAGGTTGACCACGGAGCCGCCGTTCACCCAGATCACGTCGAAGGAGCGCAGGTAGGCGGGGATGTCCGCGACGTTGGGCGTGGAGAACAGCGAGAGGTGGTGCAGCTCGTAGCCGGCGTTGCGGGCGGCCTCCTCCATGTCCCTCTGGAAGCGCGCGTCATCGCCGGAGGCGGTCGAGACGTTGCAGATGCGCGGTGGGCCGGACGGGTCGTGCCATCCGTCCTCGGCGGCGAGCTCGGTCGCCAGGCGCATCATCGGCCCGAAGGCGAAACGCAGGCGCGGGTGGGGGACGTAGCCGGCGCTGGTCGCGAGGATGGTCGGTGCGGAGGCGGTCATGGGCACAGCATGCCCGAACCCTGCGCCGCGCGGGCCCGGCTCAGGCGGCGGTGAGCACTGCGGCGTCGGCCGCCTCGAGGGCCGCGGTGAGCACATCGCGCGAGGCGTGGGAGCCGAAGACGGCGCCGTCGGGCTCGAGGTGGCGGGCCTGGCCCAGCCCGTCCACGAGCACCGCGTCGTATCCCAGCCGGTCCAGGAGCGCCGCGACGCGGGTGGCCGCGACCTCGTCGTCCGAGGCGATCGCGAGGGCACGGCGATCGCTCGCCCCGGCCGGCCGCGGATGGTCCTCGACGTCGTGGTAGCCGATGTGGTTCAGGGCCTTGGCGACGCGGCTCGCGGGCAGGTGCGCCGCGACCAGCTCGCTGCTCGAGAGGTCGGCGCCGAAGCGCGCGCGGGCCTCCTCGATCGCCGCGAGGTCCTCGGGCCCCCAGGGGTTCGTCGCGTCGACGACGACCGCCCCGCGCAGGCGTTCGGGATCGAGGTCGAAGACGGCGTGGAACGGCATGGTCAGCACGACCACCTCCCCGGCCCAGGGCGTGCGCAGACCGGCCACGGCGCCCGGGATCCGCGCGCTCAGCGAGCGGGGGTCGCGAGAGGTCTCGACGTGCACGTGCAGTCCGCTGCGCACGGCCTGGCGCGCGATCGCGGTGCCGATCTTGCCGGCGCCCACGATGCCGACGTCGTGCGCGGGATGGTCGGCATCGGTGCTCGCGGCGCCGGCGGCGACGGCCTCCGCCTCTCCGAGCAGGGTGCGGGCGAGGGCGTCGTTGCGCCGGAAGACCGGGGCGTCGGTGCGGGGGCGGGCGAAGGCACCGAGCGGGAACTCGGAAGTCGCGGGCCCGACGGCCCACAGCCCCGGGACCGGCTCGCCCTCGGCGTCGAGCACCCGGCCCACGCCGTCGGTGCGCAGACGGCCCGGCGCATGAGGATCGCTCGCTCCGATGTCCGTGCCGAGGCGGCGCAGGAAGGAGTTCGAGGAGCCCTCGAGCGTGGGCGCGGGCAGGAACGCGTCCACGAGCGCGCGGGTCCGCACCCGTGCGCCGCCCGCGCCCTCGGCGACGAACTCGCCGGTCTCCTCGTCGGTCGTGACCTGCAGGCGCGGTCCGAGGAAGTGGACGAGGCCGGCGCGTTCGAGGGCGAGGATCTGCTGGAGCCGACGCGGCGGCGGACCCGAGCAGACGAAGCTGAACAGGGAGTGCCACAGCCCCGGGTAGCTGCCGCGCGAGGCGGGGGAGAGGCGCTCGGCGGGCAGCAGCCGGGCGAGCGCCCCGGTGATGCGCAGCAGCACCTGGAAGAGCGCGCGCGCCTGCGTCGGATCCTCCCCGGTGCGCTCGCGCAGGTCGCTCTCGATGTGGCCGACGAGCACGTCGCGCGTGCGGCGCGCCGCCTCGGCGGCGTCGTCGGGGGCGGCGCCGTCGCTCCCAAAGAGCCCGACCAGCGGGTCGTCGAGCGCGGTGAGCAGATCCCAGCCCTCGCTGTCCGTGCGGCCGAGGGCGATGCCCGGGACCGCATGGCGGATCTCGGCGGCGACCAGGGGCAGCACGGAGCGCTCGAAGTCGACGTGGCCCTCGGCGTCCTCGGCGGCGTCGAGCGCCTCCGGCGTCAGGTGCGCGAGCTCGGACGGCCCGGCGGGGACGTCCTCCCCGCGCACCTTCGAGTGGAAGGGGGTGCCGCGGCGCGAGCCGAGCCACAGCACGGGCTCCTCCCCGGAGGGCTCGTACGAGAGCCGGTCCGGGTCGCCCGCGAGCGGAGCGGGGGAGAAGCTGCCGCCGCGGCCCTCGGCGAGCAGGGCGATGAGGTCCACCGCGCCGAGGCCCATGCCTCGCAGGATCACGTCCTGGCCCGCGTCCAGCGAGGCCAGGTCGACGCCGTCGGCGTGCGAGGGCGAGGCGTAGACGCCGCCGTGGCGGGCGGCGAAGTCAAGGAGGTCGCGCTGCGCAGGAGTGGGGTGGGCATCGGTGTGGCCGACGGTGACGAGCACGAGATCGGCCGAGAGGGAGGTGCCGTCGTCGAGCGCGACGCGCCAGGACGAGCCGGGTGCCGCGGCGCCCGCTGCCGACGCGTCGTGCTGCTCGATGCCGGTCGCGAGGCGGCGGTGGATGCGCACCTCGATGCTCTCGGGCAGGTCCGCGAGCACGCGCCCGAACACCCACTCGAGGTAGAGCGCCTGCACGCGGCGGCTCGGGAAGGACTCGGGAGTGAGCGCCTCGATCTCCGCGAGGCGCTCGGTGCCCGCCGTCGGGGCCGCGATGCCGCCCTCGCGGATGCCCTCGGCCCACTGCGCGAGGGAGGGGCCGGGGCGGACCGGCCCGTCGATGCTGGACGCCTCGTCCGTGAACATCGTCACGTCCATCGCGCGGGAGTTCATGAGCAGGAGCGGGCTCTCGTGCGCGTCCCAGATGCGTCCCGCACCCGGCGTGCTGGGGTCGACGAGGTCGATCCGCACGTGCGCGCCGGCGAACACCGCGGCGTTCGCGCCGAGGCGTTCCAGCAGGCCAGAGGGCCGCGGACCGGCACCCACGACGATGATCCGCGCGCTTCTCGTGCTCATCGGCGCTCCCTTCTGTGTCGTGATGTGTCCGGTCGAGACGTCTCCGCTTGCCACAACTAAAGACTCGCTTATACGGTCCATAACTGCAACAGGGGTGTTACGTGCGTTCACACAGATCCACCGGATCCACGTCATCCCGGAGCCGACGACCGCCGGCCCCCTCGCCCCAGACCCACGACCGGAAGGCACAGCCGTGACCCTCACTGCACGCGACGCCGCATCCCGCACGCTCCGCACGAGCGGCGAGGAGTCCTGTGCCTCGGACATGCCCGGCCGGCCGGAGGACGACGGGGTCGAGGGTGGCGGCGCTCCTGCGGGCCGCTCGCTCGACGCCCTGGGAGCGGACCGGATCGAGCGGCTGCGGGTCGCCCCCGCGCGTCGGCCGGTGCGCCGCGCCGTCGTGACCATCGTGGGCGTCCTCGTGCTCGCTGCGCTCGTCGCGATCGCCCTGAACCCGCGGTGGGAGTGGGGCGTGGTGGGCAGCTGGTTCCTCGCCCGCTCGATCATCCGCGGGCTCGGGGAGACGCTGAAGCTCACCGTGCTCTCGGGCGTGCTCGGTTTCGGCCTGGGCCTCGTGCTCGCGCTCATGCGCCTCTCCCACTCGCGGCTGGCCTCGGGGCTGTCCTGGACGTTCTCCTGGATCTTCCGCTCCACGCCGCTGCTGGTGCAGATGCTCATCTGGTTCAACCTCGGCTACCTCTACGACCGCATCGTGGTGGGCGTCCCATTCACGAACCTCAGCATTCTCGACGCCCGCACGAGCGACCTGATGACCCCGCTCGTCGCCGCCGTGCTGGGCCTGGGCCTGCACCAGGCGGCCTACGCCTCCGAGCTGATCCGCGGCGGCATCCTCTCGGTCGACGCCGGACAGGTCGAGGCCGCGAGCGCGCTCGGCATCCCCGCGCGCGACCGCAACCTGCGGATCGTGCTCCCGCAGGCCATGCGCGCCATCCTGCCCTCGGCGTTCAACGAGGTGATCGGCCTGGTCAAGGGCACGGCGATCGTCTACGTGATCGCCCACGCCGAGCTGTTCTTCACCGTGCAGCTGATCTACGGCCGCACCCAGCAGGTGCTGCCGATGCTCATGGTCGCGACCCTCTGGTACATCGTCATCACCTCGCTGCTGTCCATCGCCCAGTACTACATCGAGCGCCACTTCGCGAAGGGAGCCGTGCGCACGCTGCCGCCCACCCCGCTGCAGCGCCTGCGCGCGAACCTCACGGGCCTGCGTTCGAAGAGCACGGAGGTGCGCGCATGACCGCCCTCGAGACCACCACGTCGACCGCCGCCGTCACGGCGCCCCGCGGGGGACGCGTCGAGGTCCGCGCGGCCCACAAGGCCTACGGCGACCTCGAGGTGCTGCGCGGGATCGACCTGACCGTCGAGCCCGGCACGGTCACCGCGATCCTGGGCCCCAGCGGCTCGGGCAAGTCGACGCTGCTGCGCACGCTCAACCACCTCGAGGCCCTGGACCGCGGCGTGGTCGCGATCGACGGCGAGATCATGGGCTACCGCCGCCGCGACGACCTGCTGCTCGAACTCTCCGAGAAGGACGTGCTGCGCCAGCGCACCGAGGTGGGCATGGTGTTCCAGCAGTTCCACCTGTTCGGGCACATGACCGCGCTCCAGAACGTCGCGGAGGCGCCCAGGCGCGCGCTCGGCGTCCCCAAGCGCGAGGCGCTCGCACGCGGCCGCGAACTCCTGGAGACCGTGGGCCTGGCCGCGAAGGCCGACGTCTACCCGCGCCAGCTCTCCGGCGGCCAGCAGCAGCGCGTCGCGATCGCCCGCGCCCTCGCCCTGCGCCCCAAGGTGCTGCTGTTCGACGAGCCCACCTCGGCGCTCGACCCCGAGCTCGTCGAGGAGGTGCTCGCCGTGATCCGCGATCTCGCGAGCGCCGGCACCACCCTGCTGATCGTCACGCACGAGATCGCCTTCGCACGCGACGTCGCCGACCACGTCGTCTTCATGGACGGCGGACGCATCGTCGAGCAGGGACCGCCCGAGCAGGTCATCGGCGCGCCCCGCCACGAGCGCACCCGCGGCTTCCTGCAGCGCATCCACGCCGCATGAGCACCCTTCGCGACCCGGGCCCCGTCGGCCCGCACACCACTCACGCCCCCTCCGGAGAATCCATGACCCAGCATCCCGCCGACCCCGCTCGGCACCGGCTCCCGCGCCGACGGCTCCTCGCCGGAGCCGCCTCCCTGCCCGTCCTCGCCGCGGTCGCGGCCTGCGCCCATCCCACCACGGTGAGCAGCGCGGCGGGCTCGGGCGGCTCCGACGGAGGATCCTCCGACGGCGGCTCGGGCGGCTCCTCGCCGATCGACACCTCCGGCACGCAGAAGAGGATCCGCACGTCCGTCGACGAGAAGCTCGCGAAGGCCGTGCCCGAGTCCTTCCGCAAGGACGGCAGGCTCACCGTCGCGACCACCGTGGTGGGCGGGCCGCCGCTGTGCTTCATGGCCGACGACAACAAGACCCCCATCGGGTCGGAGCCCGACATCGCCCAGCTCGCCGCCGACAAGCTGGGCCTCGACCTGGACCTGAGGATCACCAGCTGGGAGAACTGGCCGCTCAAGCTGAAGGCCGGCGAGTTCGAGGTCGTCCACTCCAACGTCGGCATCAACGACGAGCGCCTGGAGACGTTCGACTTCGCCTCCTACCGACGCGCCTTCATGACGTTCCTCGTGAAGAAGGGCGCCGGCCTCGGGCTCGGCGAGCCCGACTCCGTGAGCGGGCGCGTGATCGCCGTGGGCAACGGGACCAACCAGGAGGCCCTGCTCATGCGCTGGAACGAGGACCTGCAGAAGGACGGCAAGGACCCGGCCGAGCTCAAGAACTTCTCGAGCGATGCCGACGTGCTGCTCGCCCTCGGCGCCGGACGCATCGACGCCTACTTCGCCCCCTACGAGACCATGAGCTACGTGGCCTCCACCCGGGACGACGTCGAGACGCAGGGGAAGATCGACGAGCTCTCGCCCGGCAAGACCCTGGTCGCCGCGACGTTCACGCGCGGCACCGGGATCGCCGAGGTCTACGCGAAGGCCCTCCAGGCCACGATCGACGAGGGCACCTACGCGAAGGTCCTGGACCGCTGGGGACTGTCCGAAGAAGCGGTGACCGAGAGCCGCGCACACACCAAGGAGAACCCGTGATGACCACACCGCCCGTCCTGACCGTCGACCTGCCGAGCACGCCCGCTCGGCTGGGGGCCGTGCGAGACCTCGCGCGGGCGCTCGACGCGGCCGGCCTCGGCGCCCTCAGCATCAGCGGCGACGCCGAGCGCGGCGACCTCCACCCGATCCACGTCGCCTCCCACCTCGCCCCGCTCACCCGCACCCTGTCGCTCGTGGTCCGCACCGACGCGGTGGACGTCGAGCCCTTCCACCTGGCCACCCAGCTCATGAGCCTCGACCACATCAGCGGCGGCCGCGCCGGCTGGCTCGTCGAGACCCGCACCGACGACGAGGCCGCCCACGTCGTCGGACGCGAGGCGCTGGACCCCGAGGCGGCGCGCCGCGAGACCTCGGACGTCGTCACCGTGGCCCGCCTGGTCTGGGACTCCTGGAGCGACGACGCCGTGGTGCGCGACGCCGAGACCGGCGTCTACGTCGACGCCGCGAAGCTGCAGTACGTCGACTTCGAGGGGGAGACCTTCTCCGTGCGCGGCCCCTCCATCACCCCCCGCTCCCCGCAGGGCCTGCTGCCGGTGCTCGTGGCGGACGCTGACCGCGCCGCGGTCGGCGACACGGTCGCCGAGCAGCTGGCCGACGGCCGCGCCGTCGACGTCGTGCTCGACCCGGACGCGACCGCGCAGGAGATCGCGGGCGCGGTCCGCGAGGCGCTCGGCGCGGCCGGGATCGTCGGCGCCGAGCTCGACCCGCAGGCCGCGGACACGGCCGCAGCGAGTGCCGCCCCGAGCACGCCGCGCCTCGTGCGGCTCGTCGGACTGCTCGGCCAGCAGGATCCCGCGGACGACGACGCGCAGTCGCACCCGACCGAGGCGGGCGAGGATGCGTTCCGGCCCGCGGAGCTCGCCTCGCGCGTGGCCGACGCCGCCGCCCAGCTGCGCGCCGACGGACTCATCGCCCCGGCCCCGAGCGCCGGCGCCACCCTGCGCGAGCAGTTCGGGCTCCCGCGCCCCGACGTCACCATCGACCCCGCGCGCCGCTCGGACCGCGCCCGCACCGCCCAGAAGGAGACCGCTCGATGAGCAGCACCACCGCCGAGCAGACCACCGCCGGAGCCGCAGCCTCTCCCGCCGACACGGACCACCCCATCCACGCCGCGCACACCCCGAGCGGCACCATCCGCCTGGGGGTCTTCTTCCAGGGCGTGAACTCCTCGACCGCGTGGCGGGCGCCCGGCGCCGGCGACCAGGTCGCCTGGGAGTCCTTCGAGCGCCTCATCACGACCGCCGAGCGCGGCGTGTTCTCCGCCTTCTTCCTGGGGGAGGGGCTGCGCCTGCGCGAGCACCAGGGAGTGCCGCTCGAGTTCGACGTCGCGGGACGCCCCGACGCGCAGACCCTGCTCGCGGCGCTCGCCTCGATCACGACGCAGATCGGCCTCGTCGCCACCCAGAACACCACGTACAACGACCCGGTCGACCTCGCCCGTCGCCTGCAGAGCCTCGACCTGCTCAGCGACGGCCGCGCCGCCTGGAACATCGTCACCACCGACAACGCCTGGACCGGGGAGAACTTCCGCCGCGGCGGCTACATCGACCACGCCGAGCGGTACGAGCACGCCGAGGCCTTCGTCGACGTCGCGCGACGGATCTGGCGCGGGGAGGACGTGGACCACGAGGGACGCCACTACCACGTCCGCGCGAGCGGGAGACTGCCGCGCTCGCGCCAGGGCGAGCCCGTGCTCTTCCAGGCCGGCGTCTCCCCGCAGGGGCGCGACTTCGCCGCCCGCACGGCCGACGTCATCTTCTCGCCCTTCGGCGACCTCGAGCGGGCGATCGACTTCCGCCATGACATCGTCGAGCGCACGCTCGCCGCGGGCCGCTCGGCCGAGTCCGTGCAGATCTTCCCGGGGGCCGAGTTCATCCTGGCCGCGACCGACGCCGAGGCTGAGGACAAGCTGCGCTGGGTGCGCGAGCAGCAGGTGGGCCCGCAGCAGGCGATCGCCCTGCTCGAGCAGTACTGGGGCCGCGACCTCACCGCCTACGACCCCGACGGGCCGCTGCCCGACGTGGATCCGCTCGTCGTCGAGTCCGGTGTCACCCGCGGTGCCGGCTTCCAGTTCGAGAAGGCCCAGGAGCTGACGCGCGCCTGGCGGGAGGAGGCCGCCCAGAAGGGGCTGTCGATCCTCGAGTTCGCGCGCTCGCGCCAGGGCTCGCGCGGCAGCAGCTTCACCGGCTCCTACGACGCGGTCGCCGAGCAGCTCGCCGAGTACGCCCGGTGGGGAGCGATCGACGGACTGAACATCACCCCGTGGTTGATCCCCGGTGGCCTCGACGACATCGTCGACGAGCTCGTGCCGCGCCTCCAGGAGCGCGGCGTCTACCCGACCGAGTACTCGGGGACGACGCTGCGCGAGAACCTGGGGCTGCCCGCGCTCGCCTGAGGCGACACGGGGCGCCTCGCGGAGGAGCTCGGCGGCGCGCTCACGCCCGACGCAGTCGGACCGCCCGCCAGCCGAACTCCTCCGCGCCCTCCGTGTGGGAGACGCTGTCGTCGAGGAAGGCGACGGAGCAGCGGGGGACGGCGCGGCCGAGCACCCGTTCGATGCGCGCGTGGACGAGGGCGAACGCGGCGGGATCGGGCTTCGCCTCGCCCAGCTCGGCCGTGTTCAGGACCCGCTCCCCGTGCGGATCGAGGAGATCCCCGAAACGCCGCGGCGTGGGAAGGGCGGGATCCTCGTGCGCGAGCAGCTCCTCCAGCTCCTCGCGCACCCGGTCGGTGCCGTTGGTGAGCACGAAGACCTCGACCCCCTCCCGCTGCGCGCTCCCCAGCAGGTCGAGGACATCCGTGTCGAGCCGGCCGCGGTCGTCCGCCCAGGTGCCGATGGCACGGCGGGCCCGGGCGGCGGGGACGCCCTGGTCACGGAGCGTGGAGAGGATGGACTCCCGCCAGGCCTCATGAGTGGCGCGGCCGCGCGTGACATCCTCGAGCAGCGGGTCGCGCAGCACTGCGCGGAAGGCGGAGCCCGGGGGGAGTCCGAGCTGCTCGTCGAGCGCCGCCCAGGGGGTCGTGTCGAAGACGCGCAGGACCCCGTCGAGGTCGCTCACGGCGACCCGGACGTCTTCCTCTGCGAGGAGCGCGCGATAGTCAGCGAGTGCGTCGAGCATCGGCTCAGCGTACGGGGCCGGGCGTATGGGACCGGCCCCGGACGCACGGAATCCCCCACCGTCTCCGATGGGGGCTCCGACGGGGAATCCCGAGGGACGGCCTGGCCGCGAGGGCCGAGCGCGTCCTGCTCAGGCGCCGACCTTCTGCACCTTGCCGGCCTTGAGGCAGGAGGTGCAGACGCTCAGGCGCGTGGGGGTGCCGTTGATCACGGTGCGCACGGTCTGGATGTTCGGGTTCCAGCGGCGCGAGGTGCGGCGGTGCGAGTGGGACACGCTCTTGCCGAAGCTCGGGCCCTTGGCGCAGATGTCACACGTGGAAGCCACTGTCGTCTCCTGAAGATCGAATCGTTGCGGGTGCCTCGCCCGCCGGACGCGCCCCGGCCGACGCTCGATCGTCGGAGGGTTCGCATACCGTGGTCGACCACAGGAAGAGCGGTCGCGCAAGGCAACCCCGACAGCATAGCCCACGGCTGCCGGGCGCCGGAAGCACGGAGAGCGCCGCGCGCTGTGGATTCAGACACAGCGCCCCCTGCAGGTGGCACCATTGTCCCGCACGCATCCGTGCAGGCGAAGACCGGTAACGGGAGCCAGTGGCAGGGCAGGGCAGGGAACGGGGAGAGGGACAGCGCACCATGAACGCTGACGCGAGCGGCACGGGCCGCACGGCGCGCGCGTCGCGCCGCTCCTCCGGCGTGCCCGAGCTCTCCGAGCTCCTCACGTCCGCGGAGCTGCGGGCCGTCCGCGCGCAGGGCGCGGAGGACCTCGACGACATGCTGCGCCTGACCCCGCTGCGCTACATCGTCCCCGGCGAGCTGCGCGATCTGGGCGCGCTGCGCGAGGGGGACGACGCCACGGTGATCGTGCGTGTCGTCGGCTCGCAGGCACGCCGCATGAAGCGCAGGCCCGGCTCGATCCTCGAGGTCCGCGTCGCCGACGAGAACGCACAGCTCACCCTCACGTTCTTCCTTCCCAAGGACCACATCGTGCGCTGGCACCAGGAGCACCTCGCACCCGGCACCCGCATCGCCGTGTTCGGCACGGTCCACTTCGACGCCCGCTTCCACCAGGGCGCCCCGCAGATCACGAATCCCCGCTACGAGCCGTACGACGGCAGTGCGGAGGCGCGGGCGCGGCTGATGCGGCCGGTCCCCGTCTACCGACTGCGCAAGAGGGCCAAGCAGGCCACGCTGCGCTCGGCCTACAAGAAGGCCGTCGAGTTCGCCGACCAGCTCACCACGATCCTCCCGCCCACCGTGCGCGCGGCCGAGCACCTGCCCACGCTGCCCGAGGCCATGCGCCTCATCCACACCCCGCAGGACATGGCCGAGACCGAGCGCGGCACGAGGCACCTCGTCTTCGAGGAGGCCTTCATCCTGCAGACGATCTTCGCGCAGCGCCGTGCCTTCGACGCGCGCACGCCCGCGCCCGCCCTCCGCGCGAGCGGCCCGCTGCAGCCCCTGCTCGACGAGCGCCTGCCCTTCACGCTCACCGAGAGCCAGGCCGAGGTCGGGGAGGCGATCCGCCACGAGCTCGCGCGCTCGCGGCCCACGAACGTGCTGCTCCAGGGGGACGTGGGCTCCGGGAAGACCGTGGTCGCGCTGCGCGCCATGCTCCAGGCCGTGGACTCCGGCCACCAGGCGGTCCTCCTCGCCCCCACCGAGGTCCTCGCCGAGCAGCACCACCGCACCATCCTCAACCTCCTCGGCGACCTGGGGCGCGCGGACCACATGCACGCCCACCCCGACGCCACGCGCGTGCGCCTGCTGACCGGCTCGCAGTCCGTCGCCGACCGTCGGCGCACCCTGCTCGACGTCACCAGCGGCGAGGCCGGCATCATCGTCGGCACCCACGCGCTGCTCACGGAGTCGGTCGAGTACGCGGCGCTCGGCCTCGTCGTGATCGACGAGCAGCACCGCTTCGGCGTGGACCACCGCAGGCGGCTGCGCACCAAGGGGGCCGACGGCAAGAACCCCCACGTCATCGTCATGACCGCGACGCCCATCCCGCGCACCGCGGCGCTCGCGACCGCCGGGGACCTCGACGTCCTCAGCCTCACCCAGAGCCCCGGCGGCCGCCCGGGCATCACCACGCACGTCGTCCACGAGGAGGACCCGGCGTGGGAATCCCGCATGTGGGCGCGCACCGCCGAGGAGATCGGCGCCGGCCGCCAGGCGTTCGTGGTCTGCGCGCGGATCGACGAGCGCGAGGAGACGGCGGATGTCGAGATCATGGGCGAGGTGTTCGAGGACCTCCCCAGCGGCACCCACCCGGGCCTCGAGCCGCGCGGAGTCACCCAGACGGCCGAGCGCCTGGCCCGTCGGCCCCAGCTGCACGGCGCGCGCATCGGCGTCATGCACGGCCGGCTCTCCGCTCAGGAGAAGCAGGAGGTCATGGACGCCATGGTCGCAGGCGAGCTCGATCTCCTGGTCGCGACGACCGTCATCGAGGTGGGCGTGGACCTTTCCAATGCGTCCGTGATGGTCGTGATGGACGCCGAGCGCTTCGGCATCTCCCAGCTGCACCAGCTGCGCGGCCGCATCGGCCGCGGCGAGCACCCGGGCATCGCCTTCTTCGACACCCGCATGCCGCACGGATCGGAGACCTCCGAGCTGCTCGCGAAGATCGCCGCGACGACCGACGGGTTCGAGCTCGCCGAGATCGACATGCGCCGCCGCGGGACGGGCGATCTGGTGGGGGAGGAGCAGTCCGGTCTGCACCGCACCCTGGAGCATCTGGACGTGCTGCGCGACGAGAAGATCATCGCGCGAGCACGGGGCATCGCCTTCGACCTGGTCGCGGGCGATGTCGACCTCGAGGACCATCCGCAGCTCGCGGCGGCCGTGGAGCGCCGCCTGCGCGACGCGGACCCGAACGTGGAGAGGAGCTGAGATGCCGCGCATCATCGCCGGCGAGCTGGGCGGGCGGACCATCCCCGGCCCTCCGGGGAAGGGCACGCGTCCCACCTCCGACAGGGTCCGCGAGGCGCTCTTCTCCCGGCTCGAGGGCTGGGACGCCCTGCGCGGCGCGCGGGTGCTCGACCTGTTCGCCGGCACCGGGGCGCTCGCCTTCGAGGCGCTCTCGCGCGGCGCGGAGTCGGCGCTGATGGTGGAGATGCACGGGCCGACGGCGCGGCAGCTCGGCACGACCGCGGGTCGACTCGGCCTCTCAGCGCGCTGCACGGTGCGCACCGGGAAGGGCGAACAGGTCGCGGCCCAGCTCGCGGAGGCCGGTGTGCCGGCCGACGGGGGATTCTCGCTCGTGATGCTCGACCCGCCCTACGACCTGCCCACCGAGGCGCTCGAGCAGCTGCTGCGCGTGCTGCGCCCGGCGCTCGCGGACGACGCGCTCGTCGTGATCGAGCGCTCGAGCCGCTCCCGTCCGCTCTCCTGGCCCGAGGACTGGGCGGACGACGGCACCAAGACCTACGGCGAGACCGTGCTCCAGTACGGCGGCCCCGCGACCGACTGACCGGGAGGACTCGGTCAGCGGGACATGCGGATTTCCCGGAGGTCCTCGAGGGAGGGATCGATCTTCGTGCCGCCGTCGGCCCGGAAGCCGACCTTCTCGTAGAAGCGGCGGGCGCGCGGATTGTCCTCGACCACCCACAGGTAGGCGTGCCGATCGTCCAGCAGCTCCGCGACCAGCGCCTGCGCCAGACCGGTGCCGTGGAACTCGCGGCCGATGTTGAGGGCCTGCAGCTCGAGCGGATGCGGGGCGTCCTCGTCGCGCCCGGTGCCGATCATGAGGAAGCCGATGGGAGCGGCGTCGGCGTCACGGCCGATCCGCAGGCGCTCGCGCACGGTCCGCTCGCGCTCGGGATCGAGCATCCGGCGCCAGTATGGCGCGCGCGCCTCTCTCGTCGTCAGCCCCAGTTCTTCTCGTCGGTCAGGCAGAAGAAGTGCCCGGCCGGGTCCTGCAGCACGATCCAGGTGTCCCCGGGCTGGGGCTCGACCCGGGTGGCGCCGAGCTCGACGCAGCGCTCCGCCGCGGCCTGCGGGTCGGAGGCGGCGAGGTCCAGGTGGAACTGCTTGCGGCCGTCGTCCGGCCAGGTCGAGCGCACGTGGTCGGGGATGCGGCCGATGCCGAGGGCTCCGGAGGGGCCGGTCAGCATCGCGTAGTCCTCGGTGAGCACGGCGATCGGCCATCCCAGCACCGCGGACCAGAAGCGGGCCTCCGGCTCGGTCTCGGAGGCGTCGAGAGTCGTCATGGCAAGGCGTGCAACAGCGGTGTCGTCCATGGGTGGAAGACTGCCGTCATGGGCACGGACGCCGATAGGACGAAGGCGACACCTTCGCACATGTACGGCCATGTGCTGCGCCCCGAGGAGCTCCTGCAGCGGGCACGCTACGACTTCGCCCGGCCCTGTGCCGCGCTGCGTCCCTGGGTGGAGCGGTACTGGTCGGTTCGCTGGGACCTGGAGGACGGGGAGGTCTTCCCGGTCGCGACTCTCGACGATCCGTCGATGAACCTCACCGTCGAACGCGGCGGCGCGCAGCGGGACGGCACGGACGCCACAGACACCACGGTGGGAGCGAGCGTCTGGATCACCGGCCCCGTGACCCGGGGGCGCTTCGACGTGCGACTGACCGGCAGCGGCAGCGTGGTGGGCGTGAAGTTCGCGCTCGGCGGGACGCGCGCCTTCGCGACGCAGGACCTGCGTGCGCTGCGCGATCGCACCATCCCCGCCGAGCAGTGGTTCGGCGAGGCCGCGACGCACCTGGCCGACGGCGACCCGTCGGGCGCACTGCCCCACGATGCGGTGTCCGCGGCCGCGCGTCTCGACGCGTGGCTCCTCGCACGGGGCCCGGAGGCGCCGCCCGACGCCCCGACGCTGCGTCGCCTCCTGGGCATGATCGACGATTCGGCGACGCACTCGCTCGCTGATCTGGAGCGTCGCAGCGGCGTCTCGGCGCGCACGCTCCAGCGGCTGTTCGACCGAGGGCTCGGTGTCGGTGTGAAGCGGATGCTCGTGCGAGCCCGGGTCATCGACGCGACGGCCGCCCTCGATCGCGGAGACCCGCGCTCACTGAGCGACATCGCCACCGCTCTGGGCTGGTTCGACCAGTCGCACTTCGTCCGCGACTTCCGCGCCGTCACCGGCGAGACCCCTGCCCGCTACGCCCGGCGGGTCTCCGGCTGACCCGGCGCCCCGCACCCACCGCGACTCCGGCTCGCGCTGTTCTGCGGACCGCGCCGTTCAGCGGACCGCGGCGGGCCGGCTCTCCTCGACCTCGGTCCCGACGTCGGCCCCGCCCGCGCCCTGCTGCTCCACGGCAGGCTCGAGCACCCGGTCGGGCCGCGAGTAGACGTTCAGCCGCGGCCCGCGCACGAAGCCCGCGAGGGTCAGACCGGACTCGACGGCGAGCTCGACCGCGAGCGACGAGGGGGCGGAGACAGCGGAGAGCATCGGGATACCGGCCATCACGGCCTTCTGCACCAGTTCGAAGCTCGCGCGGCCCGAGACCTGCAGGATCGTGCCGCGCGCGGGAAGGCGGCCGTTCTGCGCGGCCCAGCCCACGACCTTGTCGACGGCGTTGTGCCGCCCGACGTCCTCGCGCAGCACGAGCAGCTCACCGCTGGCGGCGTCGAACAGCCCCGCCGCGTGCAGCCCGCCGGTCTTGTCGAAGACGTCCTGGTGCTCGCGCAGGGCGTCGGGCAGGGAGGCGATGAGCTCGGGGGTGATGCGGAGGTCGTCGTCGGTGACGCCGAAGGCGGAGACGGTTCGGACGGCGTCGATGCTCGCCTTCCCGCACACCCCGCACGAGCTGGTCGTATAGAAGTTCCGCTCGCTCGACCGGGAGGGCGGAGGTACGTGCGGGGCGAGCGTCACGTCGAGCACGTTGTACGTGTTCAGCTCGCCGCCCGTGCCGGGGCCGCCGCAGTGGATCGCCTGCACGACGTCCCGCGAACCGCGGATGATCCCCTCGGAGAGGAAGAAGCCGGTCGCGAGCTCGACATCATGGCCGGGAGTGCGCATCGTGACCGCGACCGGGCGCCCATCCGCCCGGATCTCGAGGGGCTCCTCGACCGCGAGCGTGTCGGGCCTGCGAGTGCTGCCGTACCCCAGGCGGATGCGGGTGATCGGACGGCTGGAGGTGATGCGACCCATGCCGCTCAGGGTACGCCGGGGCCTTCGCGCGGCACGAGCGGCCGACGTCAGCGGGCGGGCTCGTCCTGGCGGCAGTCCTCCAGGAGGCGCAGGGCGCGCGGGGCGAAGCGGAGCCGGGAGCCGACGACCGGCAGGCCGCTGCCGGTGGCCCGTGCGGCGGCGTCGGGGGAGACCTGGGCGACCAGGCCGTTGTCGGCCTCGACACGGACGCGACCGGCGCTCGCCTGCACCCCGATGACCTGGCCGACCACACCCGACGAGCCCCGTCGGCCGTCGCCGTCACCCGCCGCGGCCCCGTCGTCGAGCGGCAGCAGATCGACGTCCTCCGGGGCGGCGATCCCCAGGGCGCTCTCGCCATGTTGCGGAAGGGCCTCGGGATCGGGCGCGCCGGCCAGCACCGCGCCGTCCACGCGCAGGGCTGCGCCCGCAGCTCCGCCCTCCCCGGCCGTGCACGTGCCCTCGATGACGCCGAAGCCCGCGAGGCGCGCGCCGAAGCGACTGCGCGGGGACGTCGCGATCTGCTCGGGGGCGGTGCGCTCGCGGATCGTGCCGGACTCGAGGACCACGCAGCGGTCGGCCAGGTCCCAGGCGTCGCTGAGCTGGTGGGTGACCAGCAGCGCGGTGGTGCCGGTGCGGGCGAGCTCGCGGGAGAGGAGTCCGCGCACGCGCGGGGCGGATTCGGCGTCGAGGGCCGCGAAGGGCTCGTCGAGCAGGATCACCGAGGGGCCGACGGCGAAGGCTCGGGCGAGGGCCACGCGCTGCTGCTGACCTCCGGAGAGGCGGTGCGGGCGCTGGGCGGCGCGGTCGGCGAGGCCCACCCGGTCGAGCCAGTCCAGGGCGAGCGCACGGGCCGGGCGCCGGGCCATGCCGCGCGCTCTCGGGCCGAAGGCCACGTTCGCGACCAGATCCAGGTGGGGGAACAGCAGCGGACGCTGCTCGAGCAGGGTGATGCCGCGCAGATGCGTGGGGACGCTGCGGCGACCAGGGGCATCGAGCACGTGCTCCCGCGCCTGCTCGCCGCCGACGGTGACGGCGATGCGTCCGTCGGCGAGCGGGACGGCGCCGGCGAGGGCGCCGAGGATCGTGGACTTGCCGGCCCCGTTCGGACCGAGCAGTGCCAGGCGGCCGCCCGGGGGCACCTCGAGGCGGGCGCGCACGTCGAAGCTCTCGCGGCGGACCACGAGATCGGCGGTGAGGCCCGCACCCGTCGGGCGCTCCGATCCCGCGCTCACCGCACGGCCTCCTCGCGCCAGGAGCGCAGGCCCGTGACGATCACCACGGCGCTCACCAGCAGCAGCAGGGACAGCGCGAGGGCGGAGTCCTGTCTGACGCCCACCCCGTTGTACGCCGTGTAGATCGCGAGGGGCATGGTGCGGGTGACGCCCTCGGAGTTGCCCGCGAACAGGGCGGTCGCCCCGAACTCGCCCATGGCGCGTGCGAAGGCGAGCACGGTCCCCGCGACCAGGCCGGGCGTCACCAGCGGCAGGGTGACGCGGGTGAGCACGCGCCAACGGCTCGCGCCGAGGGAGGCGGCAACCCGCTCATGGCCCTGGCCGGAGGTGCGCAGCACGCCCTCGAGGGTGATGACGAGGAACGGCATGGCCACGAAGGTCTGGGCGACGATCACGCCCGCCGTCGTGTACGGGAGGGAGAACCCGGTGGCCTCGAAGATCGGCCGACCGATCACGCCCGAGCGTCCCAGCAGGGACAGCAGGGCGAGGCCTCCCACCATCGGCGGCAGCACCAGCGGCACCATCACGGCCGCCCGCAGCACCGCGGCCGTGCGCGAGGACGCGCGGGCGATGAGGAACGCGAGCGGGAAGCCCAGGACCAGGCATGCGATCGTGGAGCAGAAGGCGGTGAGCAGCGAGAGCCAGAGCGCCGTCACCGTCGAGGGGGCGACCAGGTCCTCGCCGAGGGTGGACCAGTGCACCCGGGTGAGCATCCCGGCGAGCGGCAGCACCAGCACGGCGAGGCCCACCAGGGCGATGGTCCGCAGCCAGGAGGGAGGTCTCACGGCGCGCCGAAGCCGGCCTCGTCGAGCACCTTCCGGCCGTCGTCGGAGAGCAGGTAGTCCTCGAAGGCCTGGGCGCCCTCGGGATCCTCGGCCTTGGTGCTCATCGCCACCGGATACTTGTTCACGGCTTCGTCGGACTCGGGGAAGTCGACGCCCTCGAGCTTGTCGCCCGCGGCGGTGACATCGGTGGTGTAGACCAGGCCCGCGTCCGCCTCGCCCTCGGAGACGCGGTTGACGACGCTGGTCACGTTGGTCTCCTCGCTCACCGGCTTCAGCGTCACGCCGGTGGCGTCCTCGACCTTGTCGGTGGCCTGGCCGCAGGGGACCTCGGAGGCGCAGGTGACCACGGAGACGCCGGACTTCGTGAGGTCCTCGAAGGTCTTGATGCGCTTGGGGTTCCCGGGGGCCACGGCGATCTCCAGCGTGTTGGTCGCGAAGATCTTCGAGTCGTCGGTGATGCCGGCCTCGGTGACGGGCTCGAGGCTCTTCTCGGAGGCGAAGGCGAGCACGTCGACGTCCGCCCCGTCGATCGCCTGGGTGGCGAGCGCCTGCGAGCCGTCGTACACGATCGGCTTCACCTCGTACTCGGGGTGCGCCTTCGAGAAGTCCTCGGCGATGGTGTCCAAGGGGCCCTGGAGCGAGGCGGCGGCGAAGATCGTGAGGGTCTTCGTCGAGCCGTCACCGGAGTCCGAGGCCGCGGAGTCGGAGGATCCGGAGCCCGAGCACCCGGCCAGGGCGAAGGCGGAGACGGCGAGGAGCGCACCGGCGGTGCGCAGGCGGGCGGTGGTCGACAGCGGCATGGGTGATCCTTCGATTCTGCGGGAGGGGACAGCGGGACGGGAGAGCAGGTGAGAGGCGGGCGGGACGCTCCGGGTCAGGGCGTCTCGACGATCACGGTGGTCGCTTTGACCACGGCCGTCGCCAGGGAGCCGACCTCGAGCTCGAGCTCGCGGACGGCCTCGGTGGACATCAGCGAGACCACGCGGTGCGGACCGCACTGCATCTGCACCTGGGACATCACCCGGTCGCTGACGATGCCGGTCACGAGACCCACGAAACGGTTGCGGGCGCTCGATCCGCGCTGCACGGGATCGCCGGGCCCGCCCGCGGAGGCCTCGAGGTGCGCGGCGAGCTCGCTGCCCTCCAGCACGGTGCGGCCCGAGGCGTCCGCCGAGGCGGTGAGCGCCCCGTTGTCGATCCAGCGCCGCACGGTGTCATCGCTGACGCCGAGCAGGCCGGCGGCGTCGCTCACGCGGAAGGTGGTCATGCGCTCCAGTACACCACGGACCCGCACGTGCGGAGGAATCTCGGCCCTCTTCCCGCGGATGCGGGTGGAGCCGCACGGAGGGGGCGGGTGCGGCCGGCCCGCGGGAGCCGTGACCGGCCGGATCCCGCGGGACCGGATGCCGCCGTCGGGGACGGGGGCGCGACTAGCATGGAGAGCATGCTGACCTCGACCATGACCCTCCGTATCCGGCGCGCAGAGGCGAGGGCATGATCCCCTGGCAGGACCATCGCGCCCGCCTCCTGGCGGCGGTCCGCAGGCTCGATCCGGTGGAGCTGCCGCTCGCCGAGGCGCGCGGCGCCGTGCTCGCCGAGGACGTCCGCACCGCGCATCCGGTGCCGCTGTTCGACAACTCCGCCATGGACGGGTTCGCCGTGCGTCGCTCCCAGGCGGGAGTCGATGCGCGCCTGCACGTGGTGGGCGACGTGCCGGCAGGCTCCTCCGAGGACCCGCCCTTCGGCACCGGCGAGGCGGTGCGGATCATGACCGGTGCGCCGGTCCCGACGAGCGCTGACGCGATCGTGCCGATCGAGAAGGTCCGGACCGGGCCGACGGGCAGCGAGCCGACGGGGGCCGACGAACTCCCCGCCCGGATCGAGATCCTCGAGGAGCCGAAGCCCGGCGCGCACATCCGCCGCCGCGGCGAGGACACCCCCGAGGGAGAGGTCGCCGTGCCCGCCGGTGTCGAGCTCACGCCGTGGCGTCTGGCCGCCGTGGCATCGGCCGGCCACGGCCGCGTGAGCGCGATCCGGCGGCCGCGGGTCGCCGTCGTCTCCACCGGGTCGGAGCTGGTGCCCGCCGGGCACGAGCTGCGACGCGGCCAGATCCCCGAGTCCAACTCGGTGCTGCTCGCCGCGGCCCTCGCGGCCGACGGGCTCGAGATCGCGGACGTCTCCTGGTTCCGCGACGAGGACGGCGAGGAGCTCGCCCGCCACGTCCGCGCGCTCGCGGAGCAGGATCTCGCCGACGCCGTCGTGGTCAGCGGCGGCGCGAGCGTCGGCGCGTTCGACGTCGCCAAGCATGCGCTCGCGCCGCTCGGCGTGCGCTTCGAGAAGGTCGGGATCCAGCCCGGCAAGCCGCAGGGGTTCGGCGTCGTGGGGGAGCATCTCCCCGTCTTCTGCCTGCCCGGCAATCCGGTCGCGGTCGCCGTCTGCTACGAGCTGTTCGTGCGGCCGCCGCTGCGCACGATGGCGGGCCGCAGCGACCTCTTCCGCCCCACCGTCCAGCGGCGGGCGCGCGCCGCATGGACCTGCCCCGTGGGCCGCGCCCAGGCGCTGCCCGCGGTCATGGACGAGCAGACCGTCGCGCCCGCGAGCGCGGGCGGCAGCGGTTCCCACCTGGTGGTCTCCCTCGCCCGGGCGCACGATCTCGCGATCGTCCCCGCGAACGTCGAACGGGTCCGCGAGGGAGACGAGATCGAGGTGATGGTGCTGTCATGAGCGAGAACCCCCAGCCCTTCACCCACCTCGACGACGACGGCCGGGCGCGCATGGTCGACGTCACCGAGAAGTCGCCGACGGTGCGCAGCGCGACCGCGCGCGGCAAGGTGCTGTGCCCCCCGGAGATCGTCGCCGCCCTGCGCGATCGGACCGTCCCCAAGGGGGACGTGCTCGCCGTGGCCCGCATCGCCGGCATCCAGGGCGCCAAGCGCACCCCGGAGCTGCTGCCCCTCGCGCACGTGATCGGCGTGCACGGCGCGGTGCTGGACGCCGAGATCGAGGACGACGGCGTGGAGCTGCGCGCGACCGTGCGCACCGCCGACCGGACGGGCGTGGAGATGGAGGCGCTTACCGCCGTCTCGATCGCCGCTCTCGCGGTGGTCGACATGGTCAAGGGCCTGGACAAGTCAGTGGCGGTCGAGCGCATCGAGCTGGTCGAGAAGACCGGCGGCAAGAGCGGCACCTGGCGCCGCAGCTGAGCACCGGGGGCGCGGATCACGGCGTTCGTCGGCCGTCGGCCGGGGGGGGGGCGTCCTGCATCCGCCCCGCCCCGCGCACTCCACCCCATCCCACGCACGGCCACCCCACGCACCCCGTCCGCCGCATCAAGGAGATCTCATGCCCCGCAGCGTCCCGCCCGAGCTCGAGCCCTGGATCGAGCAGCTCGCACCCGCCCTCGGACTCACGGCCGAGGAGGTTCCGACGAACCTGCTGCTGGGTCTCACCGGCCAGGTCGCCCACGGGGTGACCCGCCCGGCCGCGCCGGTGACGACCTACCTCATGGGGCTCGCGGTCGCCGCGGGCGTCTCTCCGCAGGAGGCGACGCGCCTGGTCAAGCACGAGCTCGCCGCCTGGGAGGAGACGCACCCGCAGGAGGACGACGCCTGAGCGGTCCGCCCGGGCCGGGTTCCGGTCCCGCCGGTGCTCCGGCCCGGTCAGCCGCCGATGGCGGACATCGGGCGGTCGGGCTGCAGGAAGCCGGGATCGTCGATCCCGTGACCGGGGCGCTTGGCGCCGATGCTCGCGCGGATCATCCGGGCCACGTCCTCGTCGGACCCGCCCGAGCGCAGCAGGGAGAGAAGATCCGACTCCTCGCGCGCGAACAGGCAGTTGCGCAGCTGCCCGTCGGCCGTCAGCCGCACCCGGTCGCACGCCCCGCAGAACGGCGCGGTGACCGAGGCGATCACGCCCACGGTCGCGTCGGTGCCCCGCACGCGGAACACCTCCGCAGGGCTCGAGCCGCGGTCGCCGACGGGGTCGAGGTCGAACTCGGCGGAGAGCTTCTCGAGGATCTCGGCGCCGTCGACCATGGTGTGCCGCGACCAGACGTGCCCGGCGTCCAGCGGCATCTGCTCGATGAAGCGCAGCTCGGCCTCGTGATCGATCGCGAAGCGCAGCAGATCGCAGAACTCATCGTCGTTCACACCGCGCATGGCGACCGCGTTGATCTTCAGCGGACGCAGCCCGGACGCGCGGGCGGCGGCGATCCCTGCCTGCACGGCGGAGAAGCGCTCGCGACGGGTCAGCTTCGTGAAGCGCTCGGGGTCCACGGTGTCCAGGCTGATGTTCAAGCGCGAGAGGCCCGCGGCCTCGAGGTCCTCCATGACGCGGTCCAGACGGATCGCGTTGGTGGTCATGGAGATGTCGAGCGGCCCCTCGGGCCCCTCGATCGCGTGCAGGCGCCGCACCACGTCGACGATGTCGGGGCGCAGCAGCGGCTCTCCGCCGGTCAGCCGCACCTCGACGATGCCGAGGCGGGCGAGCACGCGCGCGACGCGCTCGATCTCGTCCGTGGTCAGCACGTTCTCCTTCGCGAGCCACGGCAGGCCCTCGGCGGGCATGCAGTAGGTGCAGCGCAGGTTGCACTTGTCCGTGAGGGAGATGCGCAGGTCGCGGTGGACGCGTCCGAAGCTGTCGACGAGCGGGCCGTCCCAGACGTCCTCGGAGGACCTCGCGGCGGACGACGCGTCGGCGGGGCGGGAGGGGTCGTCGGGGTCTGCACCGGGCGACGACGGAGCCTGCGCCGTGCGCACCCGGACCGTCGGCGTGGGGAGGGCGACGGCGGTGGGCCTCGGCGCAGCGGCGGGAGCGGGCGGATCAGAGCTCGGACGGCCGGGGTGATACGCGGTGGTCATGCGCTCAACCCGGTCTCGGCGAGGCTCCCCAGCCCCACCCACTCGGCGGTCCCGTCGGCCTCGACCTGGCGCTTCCACACCGGCAGCTCGGCCTTCACGCGCTCGACGACCTCGCGGGCCACGTCGAACGCGTCGGTGCGGTGCACGCTCGAGACGGCGGCGACGATCGCGACACCGCCCACCTCGAGCGATCCCGTCCGGTGGGAGACGGCGATGCGCACGTCCTCGCTGTCGCAGCGCGCCGCGATCTCGCCGAGCAGCCGCTCGGCCTCGGGGTGCGCGGAGTAGTCCAGGCGCACCACCGTCCCGGTGGCCTCGGGATCGTTGTCGCGGACGGTGCCGATGAAGGCGGCGGTCGCGCCGACCTCCGGGTGGGAGACGGCGTCGAGGTGCGCGGCGACGTCCAGAGGGGCGGCGGTCACCGCTGTCAGGACGATCATGTGTGGTCACCTCCGCGGACCTGGTCGGCCACATGGGCGGCGACCGAGAGGATCACGGGCATGCCGTCCTGCACGGCCCCGGGGGAGCCGGCCAGGTTCACCACGAGCGTGCGGCCGCGCAGACCGGCGAGGCCGCGCGAGAGCATCGAGGCGGGAAGGCGATCGGCGACGACGGCGCGCAGGCGCTCGGCGATCCCGGGGATCCGCCGATCCAGCAGCGGGCCGGTCGCCTCCGGGGTGACGTCGCGAGGACCCAGCCCCGTGCCGCCCGTGGTGACCACGAGCGCGACGCCGGCGTCGACCGCGGCGAGGATCGCACCGGCGATCGCGTCCCTGTCATCCGGGACGACGACGCCCTCGACCTCCCATCCGGCCTCCTCGAGCAGACGGGTGCCGAGGGGACCCGAGAGGTCCTCCCTGGTGCCCTCCGCCGAGCGGTCGGACACGGTGATCATCGTGGCTGACCTGTCCGGATTCTCCATGCCTCCACTGTAGTCGCGCACCGTGCGCAGGGGCAGGACGAGACGGGTGAGGTGCGGCGCGGCACCGAGAGGAGTGGTTCAGGGGGAGAGGTGACGAGCTCTGTCAGCCCAGGTCGGTTCGACCCGCGGAAGAACAGCGGGGGGCGGATCAGCCGACGGTGGATCAGCCGACGGTGGATCAGCGGACGACGGAGAAGCGCCCATCGGCCCCGCCGAGCCGCGAGGCTCGAGGACATGACACAGAGAACAGTCCCGAGCACGGTCCCCGTCGGCCCCCGCGCCGACGCCCACCGGTCGTTCGGACCGCGCGCCGGATCCGACGACCCTGACCCGAACACGACGACCGCTCCGCCCGCACTCGCGGACCGCACCGCGACGCGGCTCCTGCACCAGCGGATCCTGCTGCTGGACCGGGAGCTCGAGCAGGACAACGGCGCCCAGCTGTGCGCGCAGCTCGTGCTGCTCGCCGCCGAGGACCCGAGCCGCGACATCACCCTGCTCATCAACTCGCCCGGCGGGCTGGTGCCCGCGATGCTCGCGATCGGCGACCTCATGGACGTGATCCCGTGCGATGTGCGCACGGTGGCCCTCGGCATGGCCTACAGCGCGGGGCAGTACCTGCTCACCCACGGCGCGCCCGGCAAACGGTTCATCCTCCCTCACGGCCGCGTCCTCATGCACCAGGGGTCGGCCGGGTTCGGCGGCAGTGCGGCGGACATCGAGCTCCAGGCCGAGGACCTGCGGAGGGGACGCGACCTGCTCATCGACATCACCGCAGAGCGCACCGGGCAGTCCCGCGAGCAGGTCGCCCGCGACTCCGAGCGCGACCGCATCTGGGAGGCGGCCGACGCCGTCGAGTACGGCTTCTGCGACCACGTGGTGGGGTCGCTCGACCAGATCCTGCCGTTCGGCGAGCGTCGCGTGGCCGGCGCCCGCGCCGGGATCCGGACCGGGAGCCGGACGGGAGGCGCGTCGTGAGCAGCTATACGATCCCCTCCGTCATCGAGCGCACCAGCCACGGCGCCGAGCGCAGCGCGGACGTCTTCTCCCGCCTGCTCAGCGATCGCATCGTCTACCTGGGCACACCCGTGGACGACGGGGTCGCCAACACCGTGATCGCGCAGATCCTGCACCTGGAGAACGACGCCCCGGACCGCCCGATCCAGCTCTACCTGAACTCCGAGGGCGGGGACGCGCAGGCCGTCCTCGCCATCCACGACGCGCTCGAGTACGTGCGCAGCGACGTCGCCGTGACCTGCGTGGGGCAGGTCGTCGCCGCGCCCGTGGTGCTGCTCGCCGCGGGAACACCCGGCATGCGCGCGGTGCTGCCGCACGCGCGCGTGGTGCTGCATCCGCTCGAGGCGAGCGGCCGCGGAGCCGTTCCCGATCTGATCCTCGCCACGCAGGAGGTCGAGCGAGTGCGCCGGGAGCTCGAGTCCGTGATCGCCGAGCACAGCGCGAAGGACCTCGCCACCGTCCGCGCCGACCTCGAGCGCGAGCGCGTGCTCGATGCGCAGGCCGCCGTGGACTACGGCCTCGCGGACAGGGTGCTGCGGAGGCGGTGAGGCCGGCCCGTTCCGGACGTTTCAGTGCGTTTCGGGCCGTCGTCGGAGTTTGACTGCTGCGTAAGCGTCGTTATGAGGCCTCATAACGACCGTTGCGCAGCACTGTCGGCGTGCTGACGACGATTTCCCAGCGCTGTCGGAGCCGTACCGGCGGGTGCACCGGGCCGGCCTGCCCTGCGCTGCGGCCTCTGCGGCTGCTGCTGAACCCGGAGACCTCACCGGGATCTGACACATGGGGCCGATGTGACGTTCCCGCGGGAACGTCTGCGACAGACCGTGGGACAAAGATGGGGTTCTCAGAACAGGGACGGGATCACGGGCCGGGTTGAACGCTGCACGGTGGCCGGAGGCAGGAGAAGGCAGGGGCCCCGCACTGAGCACGGACGGCGCACTGAGCACGAACGCCGCGCTGGGCACGGACGCCAGCAACCGGAGGCGCCTGCGGTCAGACGAGCTGCGTCAGGCGGCGCTGAGCATCGGCTCGCGTGCTGCGGACGACGAGAGGCCGTGGCTGACCGGGAGCCCAGGGATCTCCGGGAGAATCTCATCCCGCCCGCGGGCGGTCAGGTCCAGAACGACTCCCTGGCGGGCGGCCCCCGGATGCGCGGCCGTCTGACGCGCCTCGCGCTGATCCGCATCGCTGCGCGGGACGGCTGCCTGGTGGACCCGTCGGCCGATGTCGAAGACGCTGATCCCGAGCGCGCCGGTGATCGCCGCGAGCACTTCGCTCGAGGGATCCTTGCGGCCGCGTTCGACGTCCGAGACGTGCTGCATGCTCACGCCGCTCGCCTCGGCGAGGCGCGCGAGTGTCAGTCCCTGTCGGCGCCGCTCCTCGCGCAGCGCCGCACCGACGAGCTCACGCAGCAGAGGTTCGGTGGCATCCATGCTCGGAGCCTACGGCGCGGAGCCGCTGGGCGCGCATGCCTCTGCTGTGAGCGGAAGAGGGGAGAGGTCTGGCGGAGAATTCGCTCGCCGCTGCGGGTCCGCCGGATCTAGCATCCCTCGCATGTTCTCCCTCTGAGTGCCTGCACGTCACCGACCCTCGACCCAGGGAGAACCATGTCCGAGAACGACACCCCCGCACGTGCTTCGCACCGGGACATCCACTCGAAATCCGCACAGGCCGCGTCCCACTCCACGTCGGCGGTCCGGCCGTACGAACCGCATGACGAGCCCAGCTGGCTGCGCTGCCGCGTGCTCGCCTTCTTCGAGACCTGTTACTACGACGACGTCTGGCAGGAGCGCCCCGCGGATCCATCGATCCAGCTCGTCGCCGCCGTGCCCGCGAACAACGGGGAGGGTGGAGACGAGATCGTCGGCATCCTCGACGTCGAGGTCGACGGTGAACTCGCCACCATCGACACCATCGCCGTGCACCCCGACCACCGCCGGGAGGGCATCGCCGACGCGCTGCTGGCAGAGGGGCTCCGGCGACTTCCCGCGAACGTCTCACTGCTGGATGCCTGGACCCGGGAGGACGAGCCCGCACACGCCTGGTACCGGGCGAACGGCTTCTCGGAATCGGATCATTACCTGCATGTCTACAAGGGGTGGCGCGAATCGGCCGACGGGTGGACGGCCCCACCTCCGCTGGGACGCCCGGTGATGGCGTTCTGCCACGCGGACCTGGCCGACGAGGCGGAGGCCCGCGCCCGCTTCGCACGCGTCTACGTGTGCCGGCGATTCAGCAGGCCCGTCGTGCCCGCCGCACCTACCCTGCAGGGGTGAGCGAGCAGGGGACACGGGAGGCGTATGCCGCGCGCGCCGAGGAGTACGCGCAGGTGCTCGGGTCGGTCGAGCAGATGTCGGGTACGGACCGTCGACACATCGAGGACTGGGCGCGGCGGATGCGCGCGGGCACCACGGCCGACGAGGCGGGCATCGTCGATGACGGCGGGGGCGGACTGATCCTCGACCTGGGCTGCGGACCCGGCCATTGGACTGCGCACCTCGCCGCGCAGGGGCATCACATGCTCGGCATCGACCCGGTGCCGGCGTTCGTCGATCGCGCGCGCACTGTGCACCCCGGCGTCGAGTACCGGCTGGGCGACGTGCTCGCCCCGGGTGTCGAGGACGACTCGTGCGCGGGAGTTCTCGCCTGGTACTGCCTGATCCATCTCCCGCCGGAGCGGATGCAGGAGGCCCTTGCGTCCATCGGGCGGGTGCTGCGTCCCGGCGGTGCCCTGCTGCTCGGCTTCTTCGACGGGCCTCGGATCGAACCCTTCGACCACGCGATCACGACCGCGCACTTCTGGCCCGTGGCCGAGCTCGAGAGGCTTCTGACGGAGGTCGGATTCACGGTGTCCGCGGTCGAGCAGCGCACCGATCCCGGCGCGAGGCCACACGGGTCGATCGGGGCGCGGTGGGGGCTCCTGGCATGACGACGTTGCACGCGCGAGATGCGGACATCCTCGATACCGAACGGAGTTGTGCGGATCCGGCCGATCTGCTTCCCGAGTGCGGCGTGCTCGCGCTCGGCGAGCCAACGCATGGCAGCGGCAACGCGTTTGCTTGGAAGTGGCAGGTCATCCTCGATCTGGCGAAGCGCCGGCTGATCTCGACCCTGGCCTTCGAGGAATCCTTCGCAGTCGGGCTCGCCGTCGACGCCTCGCTGCGCCAAGAGTCCGACGCCGGTGTGCTTGCGGCGGAGTCCGCATCGAGATCGGCCCTCGATGACGCCTGGGATCGGGCGTCATCGATCTGGGACACCCGCGACGTGCGCGCCGGACTACACGCCCTGCAAACCCTGAATCGGAGCCTCCCGCCTGAACGGAGGATCCGCTTCCTGGGGATTGACGTCCGCAAGCCTCATGAGGCGGCGCGGCAGCTGCTGTCACGTGGATACGAAGATGCAGTGCTCGTCAACGTGGCCGAGCGAACGTGCCTCGGGGAGGACGAGCCTGAGCAGATGCTCGCCGCGGCAGGGCGCATCAGTTCGCAGGCAAGGTCTTCTTCGTCTGCCCGCGTCCCGGACGACGAGAGGGCAACGGACCTTCTCCTCGCCCGGCAGATCACCCGTTACGTCGAGACCTATCTTCTGCAGCCGGATTTCGCTGGTCTGCATCTGCGCGAGAGGTGCATGGCCGACACCCTCCTCGAGAATCTACCCGCCGTAGGTGGCACCGTGCTCTGGGCCCACAACGAGCACGTGGGCCGTGCCGAGGACGCGTTCGGTGAGGCCGCGAGCGCAGGATCATCACGTTCGACAGCGACTCCGTCGATGGGCTGGTTCCTGGCCGAGCACCTAGGTCCGCGTTACGCGCCCGTCGGCGTCCTGTGCACGACAGGGGAGTGCCGCGCCGTGGACCCTGCGACAGGGGAAGCGGGCTTCAGGTCCGTCAGCCTTCCACCGATCCGTCCCGGGACCACTGAGCACGCCTTCGCGGAATTGCCGCGAGGACTCCACCGGACACGGGATCTGCCGAGCCATCCCGGACCTCGGCGCTTCGTCGGCTGGCAGCTCGACAGCGACCTCGCCTCGTCAGACCCCGGAGCGTTCGAGATCCAGCGCCCGACGAGTGATTTCGACGCGTTGCAACTCTTGGGACCGAGCATCGCGGCGACATGAGCGTGCATGTGCTGCGCCTCAGGTGCGCTGCGTCCCCAGCACCGCCAGCAGCTCGAGCTTGCTCGCGTCCTCCGTGTGCGGGGGAGCGGTGAGCACCAGAAGAACCTGCGTCTCGTCCTCCGTGAACAGCGCCTGGCAGTCCACCTCGATCTCACCGACCTCCGGGTGGACCACGACCTTGTGGTCCTCGAAGCGCCGCGTTACGATCTGGGCGTCCCAGAGCTGGGCGAACTCCTCGCTGCGGGCATGCAGGAGCCGCGCCAGCTCACCCGCCCGCGATCGCGGGCCCATCACGCCGTAGGCGGCGCGGAGGGTCGCGACCTGCGCCCGGCTCTGCCGGGCACGATCGGACGGCGGGTACATGCCCCGGCACGTCTCGGGATGGGCGAACCACTGGAAGATCGCGCTGCGCTCCCATCCCTCCAGCAGGGCGGCGTCGCCGAAGAGTGCGCGCGCGGGCTCGTTCTGGACGAGCGGCTCGGCGAGGTTCGAGATGATCATCGCCGGCACGTCAGGGATCCGGTCGAGCACCCTCAGCAGCCCCGGCGCGACATGGGAGTGCGCGATCGACCGGTCCGGGGCGCTGTGCCCGGCGACGCGGAACAGGTAGTCCCGCTCGTCGGCCGTGAGCCGCAGGGCGCGGGCGAGCGAGGCCAGCATCGCGGTCGACGGCTGGGGCCCGCGTTTCTGCTCGAGCCGGGTCACGTAGTCGACGGACATCGTCGCCAGCTGCGCCACCTCCTCCCGTCGGAGCCCCGGTGTGCGCCGACGCGTGCCGGCGGGCAGGCCCACGTCGGCCGGCGAGATGGCCTCACGGCGGGCGACGAGGAAGCCCGCGAGCGCTTCCCTGTCCATGCCCGTCCGCGCCTCGCTGCTCCGCGCCTCGCCCGTGCGCTCCACGCGCGTGCGCGCCCCGTCTGCGACGGGTGCCTCGTCGGCCCCTGTGCTCGCTGGATCCATGCCCCGAGTATCCCGTCAGCGCGCTCGCGCATCCAGGGATCGCGGATCCCCCGATGCACCGGCCCTGGTGGGCGGCCCGGACGCGGCGAAGACTGCCTGCCATGGAACTCACCGGACACACGATCTTCATCCCCGGCGCGACCAGCGGCATCGGTCTCGCCCTCGCCCTGCGCCTCCAGGAGCGCGGCAGCACCGTCATCATCGGCGGCCGACGCACCGAGCGGCTCGCCGAGCTCGCCGCCCAGCACCCCGGGCTCGGCACCGTGGCCCTGGACGTGACCGACGCGCGGAGCATCGAGTCGGCCGCTCGCACCGTGCGAGCCGAGCACCCGGATCTCGACACCCTCATCGCGATGGCAGGGATCATGCGCGCGGAGGACTGGACGACGTCCGAGGGCCTGCTCGAGACCGCAGAGGCCACCGTCACCACCAACGTGCTGGGGCCCATCCGCCTCATCTCCGCGTTCCTGGACCACTTCGTCTCCCGCGGGGACGCGACGATCATGACGGTCTCCTCGGGGCTCGCCTTCACCCCGCTCGCCGCGACCCCCACCTACAACGCGACCAAGGCCGCGATCCACATGCTCAGCGAATCGATCCGCCTGCAGCTCGCGGGGACCGGCGTGCGCGTGCTCGAGCTCGAGCCGCCGGCCGTGCGTACCGACCTCATGCCCGGCCACGCCGAGAACGAGATGGCGATGCCGCTCGACGCCTTCGCCGACGAGGTCATGGACATCCTCGCGGCAGGGGATGCGTCCTCCCTGCGCGAGATCCAGGTGGAGGCCGTGAAGGTGCTGCGCTATGCCGAGGTGCGCGGGGACTATCCGCAGGTGGTCGAGATGCTCAACGCCCGCGACCCACACGGCAAGTCCTGAGCGCCCGAGCATCCGGTCCTCCGGCCACCCGGTCGCCCGGCCACCCGGCCACCCCGCCGTCGGCCCTCCCTCACGTGCGTACCCTGGCGCGGTGACCATCACGCTCGCAGACCTCGACTGGCCGCTCCGCACGGAGCGCCTCACGCTGCGCCGCGCCCGCGCCGAGGACGCCGAGGCGATCTGGCCCTGGTACGGCAGGCCGGAGGTCCACGAATGGACCTACGGCCTGCCGGCCTCGCGCGCCGCGCACATCGAGACCTGGGAGCAGTCGCTCGCGGCCCGGATCGTCGGGGAGCTCGACGGCCGGGTCGTCGCCGTGGGCGGCGTGATGGTCCAGGACGCCTGGTCCCAGCGTCAGGCGATCGCCGCCGCCCACCGCAGCCAGGGCGAGCTCTCCTGGGTCCTCGACCCGGACGTGCACGGCCAGGGGCTCGGCACCGAGTACGCGGCGGCGCTCCTGCGCATCGCCATCGCCGGGCTGGGACTGCACCGCGTGGAGGCCAGCTGCTTCGCCGCGAACGCGCCCTCGGCCCGGATCATGGAGAAGATCGGCCTGCGCTGCGAGGGCGTCTTCCGTGGGGAGTCGCTGCACGCGACCCGCGGGTGGATGGACGGCATGACCTGGGCGATCCTCGAGGAGGAGTGGCACGCGCAGCACCCCGGCGAAGCGCCCGCCGAGCAGTCGCCGTCGGCCGATTAGGCTTCCTCCATGAGCACCATCGTCCTGCCGGGCTCCTTCGACCCGTTCACCCTCGGCCATCTGGACCTCGCCCGCCGGGCCGCGATGCTGTGCAGCCGGCTGATCATCGCGATCTCCCACAACCCCAACAAGAAGGGGATGCTGAGCCTCGAGGCGCGCCAGCAGGCGATCGAAGAGACCATCCGCGCCGAGGGGCTCGACCCCAAGGTCACGAGCGCCGTGCTGCCGCGCGGACTGCTGGTCGACTTCTGCCGCGAGCACGGCGCACGGGCCGTGGTGCGCGGCATGCGCGGCCAGATCGACCTCGCTTACGAGGAGCCGATGGCGCGCATGAACCAGCACCTCGCGCACGTCGACACCGTCTTCCTGCTCACCGACGCCCGGTACTCCCACATCTCCTCGAGCCTCGTGCGCGAGGTGTCCCAGCTGGGCGGCCCGATCGACGACATGCTCCCCGAGGCCTCCCGCCGCGCCCTCGAGGCGGCGCTCGCCGAGCGCGAGCAGCCCACGGGCCCGTCGGGGTCCTGACGCCCGGGTCGGACCCGTCACCCCGCCCCGCGCGCCCCGAGCCCCGTCGGCGCTCCCGCTCGTATCCTGGGGCCGTGAACATTCGAGCCAGCATCCCCGCGCCCGACGATCTCGACCTCCGCTTCGACGTCGTCGACCTCATCGGCCGCCCGGGAGCCCACCGGCACGTGGACCGCACCGTCCAGGTGGCCGACCAGAAGGTCGGCAACCTCGCCCTGACCGTCCCCACGGGCGAGTCGATCAGCCTCGACGCCGAGCTCGAGTCCGTGGTCGAGGGCATCTTCGTCAGCGGCACGGTCGAGGCCCGCGTCACCGGCGAGTGCTCCCGCTGCCTGGACCCGCTCGAGCGCGAGGTCGACGCCCGCATCGACGAGCTCTTCAGCTACCCCGAGAAGATCAAGGCCGACGAGGACGACGACGTCCCCGCCCTCAGCGGCGACGACGTGGACCTCGGCCCTCTCGTGCACGACGTGATCGCGCTCGAGGCCGAGGAGCGCCCTCTGTGCAAGCCCTCGTGCATGGGTCTGTGCGCCCAGTGCGGCGCGCGCCTCGAGGACGATCCCGAGCACCACCACGACGTGATCGACCCGCGCTGGGCTGCCCTGAGCGACCTGCTCGGCGGGGAGGGGCAGTCGGCCGATGCGGGCGACTCCGAGCGCGCCGGGGCCGACGACGATCCCGACGATGGTGCGCCCGTCGACGAGGAGCGCTGATGGCCCGCTCACGGCGGTCCACCGAGGCGAGGGATCCCCAGGAGCTTCTCGCGACGCTGCCTCTGTTCCCCGACCAGGCGCGCCGGCTCACGGAGTCCGGGCTGCTCGACCTCGCGCTCACGCACCGCTCGTACTCCTACGAGCACGAGCAGATCCCGCACAACGAGCGCCTCGAGTTCCTGGGCGACGCCGTGCTGCAGCTCGCGACCACGGAGGAGCTCTACACCGTGCATCCGACGCTGCCCGAGGGTGACCTCGCCAAGCGCCGAGCCGCCACGGTCAACACGCGCGCCCTCGCGCTCATCGGTCGACGCATCGAGCTGGGCCAGTACGTCAAGCTCGGCCGCGGCGAGGACCTCTCGGGCGGCCGCGACAAGGCCTCGATCCTCGCCGACACCATGGAGGCGCTGATCGGCGCCGTGCACCTCTCCTGCGGACAGGACGTCTCCCGCAGGTACGTGCTCGAGCTGCTGCGACCGCTGCTCGAGAGCGACGAGATCCTCGAGGCCGGGTACGACTTCAAGACCCGCCTGCAGGAGATCGCCGCCGAGACCGGCACCGTCCCCGTCTACGAGATCACGGGCACCGGCCCCGAGCACGCGAAGACCTATACCGCGACCGCGACCATCGCGGGCATCGTCACCGCGAGCGGTGAGGGCGCCTCGAAGAAGGACGCCGAGCTCGCAGCCGCCCAGCACGCCGTGCGCAGCCTCCTCGAGGCCCGCGGCGAGTCCGTGCTCCCGCGCGGCTGACCCGGAGCCCGCCCATGCCCGAGCTGCCCGAGGTCGAGGTGGTCCGCCGCGGCCTCGCCCCTCATGTCGACGGCCGTGTGATCACCCGCGTCGACGTCCACGAGCCGCGATCCCTGCGCCGCCAGATCGGCGGGCCGGACGCGTTCGTGCAGGCCGTCACCGGTGCCCGCGTCGCCCGGCTCGAGCGGCGCGGGAAGTTCCTGTGGTGGCGCCTGCAGGACGAGCGCGGGGACGAGCTCGGCGAGGCGCTCATGACGCACCTGGGCATGAGCGGCCAGATGCGCGTGCGCGGCGACGCGGCAGACGTCGAGGCGCGCGCGACGGTGGGCGCGGAGACGGCCAAGGGGGTCGACGCACCGTCGGACCCCGCCCCGCGCGGCGAGGGCCCGGCCAGCGATCCGCACAGGCATCGCCGCATCGTCCTGCATCTGGACGACGGCGCGCAGGTCGACTTCGTGGACCAGCGCATCTTCGGCGGACTGTGGACGAGTGCGCTCGAGCAGGACGCCGACGGGCTCCCCGCGACCCCGGACTCGATCGATGACCTGCTGCCGGCAGACGTGGTCGGCATCGGCCGCGACCTGCTCGACCCTGCCCAGGACCGCGAGGCCGTGATCGCGGTGATGCGCGCGCGGCGCGCACCCATCAAGGCCCTGCTGCTGGACCAGTCCCTGGTCAGCGGGATCGGGAACATCTACGCCGACGAGGGGCTGTGGGCCGCCCGCACCCGCTACGACGCCCCCGGGGAGACGCTCACCCGGGGCCGTGCCGGGCGCGTCCTGGACGGCGCCGAGGCCGTCATGCGCCGGGCGCTCGACGTGGGCGGCACCAGCTTCGACGACCTCTACGTGAACGTCGACGGCCGGTCCGGGTACTTCGCGCGCAGCCTCGCCGCCTACGGCAGGGCGGGGGAGCCGTGCCCGCGCTGCGGCACGATCATCCGTCGCTCGGTGCTGCAGCAGCGCTCGTGCTTCTTCTGCCCGAACTGCCAGCGCAGGGCCTGACGCCTGATGACTGACGCCTGACGAGGCTCATGGCGCGGCCGGCGATCCCGACCCGCATCAGCCGAGCAGCGATCCGATCGAGGCGATGAAGCCGCCGAGCAGGAAGGCGCTGATGCCGATCAGCAGCGGCCGGTTGTCCATCGCAGCGTCCTCGCCGAGCGCATGGTGCGTGACGGCGTGCCCCTTGCCGCGGCGCAGCAGCGCGCGGTTGACGGGCCAGGCGGCGAAGAACGCGATCGTCAGGGAGATCGCCATCGAGACCCAGAAGAGCGGGTCGAGCAGCGTCGCGCCCATGGCGCCGGGGATCACCAGCATGACCAGGTTGTCCACGACCTCCATGGTCGCGATCGACAGGGTGTCCGCCACGAGCACCAGGCGCAGTGCGTCGCCCAGGGCGATCCCGCCGCGGACCAGCGGCAGCGCCGACAGCGAGTACCCGAAGACGAAGGCGAGGAGGATCGAGAGGATGGTGGTGGGAAGGTTCGTCCACCCCGCGGCGGTGCCGACCAGCAGCCCGATGATCTCGCCGATGGAGCACCCTGTGAGGCAGTGCAGGGTCGCGCCGACGGCCATCCCGGACATGTCGTGAGGATGAGCATGGGCTCCGTCGTGCGGGTCCGTCGCGCCCGTGGCGTGCTCATGGTGCGCGTGCTCGTCGGGCATGTGGTCCACTGCGGTCCTCCTCGTCCTCGCTCCGCGCCGGCCGGGGCTCGGAGCCGGGCCGACGGAACTCGACGATCGTACGACCTGGGAGGACCCGCGTTCCGGGAGCCCGGGTGCGCGCGGGCACCGTGGTGCATCGGCCCGTTGTTCTCCTCGCGCCCCCAGGAAGCCGATGACCTGCTGGGGTAGCGTGGCGAGCGTCGGATCCCACCACCAGCACCGACCACTCGCGGAGGACTCTGCCATGGACGACGCCCCGATCGGCGTGATGCTCGTCGACGACTTCGAGGTGGTTCGACGAGGGATCGCGACGGTGGTCGCCGCCGATGCACGTCTGCGGGTCGTGGGGGAGTCCGCGAGCGTCGCCGAGACCGCGCGCCGTCTGCCCGCGATCCGGCCGGACGTGCTCGTGGTGGACCTCCAGCTGCCCGACGGCACCGGCATCGACGTCATGCGCGCGGCACGGGCCGTCGACCCCGACATGCGGATGCTGGTGCTCACGAGCTTCGACGACGACCCGGCCGTCCACGAGTCTCGGGCCGCGGGCGCCGCGGGGCTGGTGTTGAAGTCGGCGCGGGCCGCGGACATCGTCGGCGCGATCCTCGCGGTGCACCGCGGCGAGTCGATCTGGCCCGAGGACCGCGTCGCGGACGGACCCGAGCTCTCCGCCTCCGATCAGCGCATCGTCGAGCTCATCGGCGACGGACACTCGAACCGCGAGATCGCCGAGGAGGTGGGGATCGCGGAGAAGACGGTGAAGAACCGGGTCACCGTGATCCTGCAGGCCCTGGGTCTGCAGCGGCGCACCCAGGTCGCGGCGATGGTGGCGGCGCGTCGCAGGGCCGGCTGGAAGCCCTGAGCAGAGAGTCCCCTGCCCGGGTGCCCGGGTGCCCGGACCGCGCCGGGGCCTGCGTCATGCGGGCGGGAGCGTCACCCGCCAGTTGATCATCGTGCCCGGCTCGAGCGAGATCGCATCGACCCAGCCCTGATGACGGCGCGCCCGGCTCGACATGTTCGCCAGGCCGCTGCGTCGGCTCACCGTCGGGTCGATGCCGCGGCCGTTGTCGGAGACCGCCACCTGCACGACGCGGTCCACGCCCTCGCTGAACAGCGTGACGGAGACGGCCACGGCGCTCGCATGGGCGTGCCGCGCGGCGTTGGCGAGGGCCTCGCGGACCACCGCGACGACGTCCTCGGCGATCTCCTCGGGCACCTCGGCGTCCATCGCCGCGGCGTTCCGTGGCAGGCGCAGCGCGGGTGCGAAGCCGAGCCCGGCGGTCGCAAGACCCGTCTCGTGGCGCAGGCGCTCGCTGAGCGTCGCCTCGCTGCGCTCGCGGCGCAGCGACTGGACGATCTGACGGATCTGGGCGACCGCGTTCTCGACGCCCAGAAGGGAGGTCTCGACGCTGCGGCGGATCGTCGCGTTGGAGACGGCGCCCGCTGCCTCGTCGAGCGCGGAGGTCAGTCCCTCGAGCTCCATCCCCACGGCGAACAGCTCCTGGATCGCGAGGTCGTGGAGGTCCCGGGCGATGCGGCGGCGCTCGTCGTCCAGGTCCTGCTCGGCGGTGCCGCGGCGGTCGTCGAGCGCGAGGGACACCAGCAGCGCGAGGGGTTCGAGGGCACGCTGCGCGGCCTGTCGTGAGGTCTCCCCGCCGAGGGCGAGCAGAGCGCCCGGGCCCTGATCGCCCGCCTCGACGATCTCCGCGCTCGCGCTCCACGTCCTGCCCTCGAGGACGAGCTCGGCGACGGCGCCCACGGCCTCCGGATCCCCGCTGACCAGCGCGGTGTGCAGCGCGGACCCCGCGGTGGGCGCGGCCCCCAGCAGGAGCGGGGCCTCGCGTCCCTCGGCGACCTCGACGCTCCACTCGCCCCGGCGCTGCGGCAGCACGAGCGCCGCACCGGCGGCACCGGTGCGGGGAGGCACCGCGCGGACCAGGAGGTCCAGGAGGTCCTCGACGTCCCCGCCCGCGCCGACGGCGGCCGCGAGCTCGTGCAGGCTCGTCTCCGCCGGTCGGGGAGAGGTGGGGGTCCGGCTGGTCATGGTGTGCTCCCGTGCTCGGCGGTGCGGGGCTCGGCGCGCTGCAGCTCGTGCCCGCCACCGGGCAGGATATGCAGGACAGTGGTGCCCTCGGGGATCGCCTCCACCCTGTGGGTCACGACGAGGGCGCTCGCGCCGACGGGCAGCAGGGAGCCGTCGGCAGGATCCAGGAGCCGGCGCAGCAGGTCGTCGCCGCGCGCCGCATCGAGATGCTCCGTGGGCTCGTCGAGCAGCGTGATCGGGGCGGCGCGCACCACGGCGCGGGCCAGCAGGAGCCGTCTCCGCTCGCCTCCGGAGATCGTGGTCCCGTCGGGCCCGAGCATCGTGTCGAGACCGCGGGGCAGCGAGTCCACCCAGTCCTCGAGGCCGACGGCGCGCAGCGCGTCGGCGCACTCCTGCGCGCTCACGTCGCCGCGGGCAACCCTCAGGTTCTCGTGCACCGTGGTGGCGAAGACGTGCGCGTCCTCGAGCAGTGCGATCGCCTGGGCGCGGACCGCGTCCTCGGGCAGGTCGCGCAGGTCGTCACCGCCCAGGCGCACGGTGCCGGCGACGGGCTCCAGGAGACCGGCCAGGGTCTGCACGAGCGTGGTCTTGCCGGTGCCGGAGCCGCCGGTCACGGCGATCCTCTCCCCGGGGGCGAGGTCGAGATCGAGATCGTGCACACGCACCGCGCCCCGCCCGTATCCCGCGGACAGTCCGTGGGCGGACAGACGCAGGGCCGTGGGGCGGGCGGCGCTCCCGGCGCCGCCCGGCGCGGCGACGGCGGTCCCGTCGGCCGCCTCGGTCCCGCCGGTCGTGTCGGTCCCGGGCGTCGGCGAATCCGGGCCGACGGCGTCCTCGAGACGGGCGGCGGCGGCGCGCGTGCGGGCCAGCTGCGAGGCCGCCGCCGGCAGCGCGGTGACGGCCTCGAAGCTGCTGAGGGGGAGCAGGACGAGCATGCCGATCGCCCCTGCCCCCGCGCCGCCGTGCAGCCAGGCGCCGCCCGCGGCGAGCACGGAGCCGAGCACGGCGAGGATCATCACCGTCGGGACCGACGCCGCGGCCAGGGCCGAGGGCAGGGCCGCACGGTCGATCGCGGCGTCGTGGTCGCTCTGCGCCCGCGCGAGCTCCTCCATGCGCTCGTCCAGTCGGCCCTGCACCCGCAGGGCGGTCGCATCGTCCAGGACCCCCAGTCCGCTCGCCGTGAGCTCGGAGCGGGTCTCGACGACGGCCGCCTCGGTGAGCCGCGCCGCCCGATGGGCCGCGAGGGGCGCGAGGACCCCGGCGAGCACGAGCGCGAGCAGCATGCACGCGGCCGCCGGCAGGCTGAGCGGAGCGATCGTCAGCACGACCACCACCGTCATCACGGCGGCCACCAGTCCCGGCACGATCGCCCGGATCACGAGGTCCCCGAGCTCCTGCGCGTCATCGCCCAGTCGGGCGAGCAGGTCGCCCCGGCGGACCCGGCTGAGGGCGTCCCCGCGGCGGCGGGCGAGGGCCGAGTACAGGTTGGTGCGCAGGGAGACCACACCCCGCAGGGCGACGTCATGGGTGAGCATGCGGTCCAGCCAGCGGAAGACGCCGCGGGAGATCCCGAGCGCGCGCACCCCGACCACCGCGACCGTGAGGTCCAGGACGTTCGGCATCGTCCAGGCCGTCGTCACCAGCCAGGCGGCGAGCGCCGCGAGCGCGAAGGCGGAGGCGAGGGTCGCGATCGCCGCGAGGACGGCGGCGAGCAGCCGGGAGCGCGGGATCTCCAGGAGCCCCACCATCCGACGCAGGGCGGACGGCCTCGAGACGGCGTCGCTGCTGGCGCCGGCGCTGGAACCGCTGCCGCTGCTGCCGCTTCCGCTGCTGCTGTTGTTCTCGTTGCTGCTGAGGACCGCGCTCATCGGACTGCTCCTTCCGCGGCTTCGTCCGGGCCGACGTGCACCGGGCTCAGCTGCGTGACCTCGTCGGCCACGTCGAGAAGGCGCGAGCGGTGCGCGACGAGCACGACGGTGCGGCCCTCGGCCCGCAGCGTGCGCACGAGGTCGAGGACGAGATCCTCGGTGGCGCCGTCCAGGTGCGCCGTCGGCTCGTCGAGGACCACCAGCGGGGCCGGGGCGAGCAGTGCGCGGGCGAGCGCGAGACGCTGGCGCTCGCCCAGCGAGAGACCGCTGCCGCCGCGCCCGACGGGGGCGTCCCAGCCGCGCGCGGCGATCACGCGGTCCAGTCCCGCGGCGCGCGCCGCGCGGTCCAGCCGGTCCTGGTCGGCGCTCCCGTGCGGCGCGGCCTCCGTGAGCACCTCCCGCAGGCTGCCGGTGGGGAGCACGGGCCGCTGGGGGAGCAGCATCGTCTGGGACCAGAGGGATTCCCGTCGCAGGTCCTGGATCGCGGTGGCTGTGCCGTCGGCGGCGACCACCCGGGCCGAGCCCTCGTCGGGCACGAGCAGGCCGAGCATGACCTGCACGGCGGTGGTCTTGCCGCTGCCGCTCGCGCCGGCGATCGCGTGCACCGTGCCGGGCCTGACGACCAGGTCCGCGCCGTGCGGGGCGAGGCCGTCGCGGGAGCGCACGCCGACGCCGTCCAGGCGCAGCGTCGCGGTGCGCAGGTCGGGGCACGCGGCGGTGCCGTCGGCCGGCGCGCTCTCGCCGAGCACGTCGAAGGCGGCGGAGACGGCGGCGACGCCGTCGGTCGAGGCATGGAACTGGGCTCCCACCTGGCGCAGCGGCAGGTACACCTCGGGGATCAGCACGAGCACCGCGAGCGCGGGGGCGAGCTCCATGTCCCCGTAGACCAGGCGCAGGCCGATCGCGACCGCAACGAGCGCGACGCACAGCGTGCCCAGCAGCTCGAGCACCATCGAGGAGAGGAAGGCGTAGCGCAGCGAGCCCATGGTCGAGCGGCGGTGGCGATCCCCCAGCGCGCGCACCATCGTCTCGGGCCCGCGCTCGCGGCCGAGCGCGCGCAGCGTGGGCAGCCCGTCGACGAGGTCGAGCATCTGCGACCAGAGCGTGCGGGTGTCGGCGAGGAGGGCCTCGGAGCGTCCCACGGTGAGCCTGCCGATGAGGATCATGAAGAGCGGGACGAGCGGCAGCGTGATGACGGCGATGCCGGCGCTCGTGGGGTCCAGCAGCAGGATGGTGAGCAGCGTGAGCGGGGTGACGGTGGCGGAGAGCAGGAGCTGTGGAACGTAGCCGACGAGGTAGGGGCGCAGCTTCTCCAGACCGGTCGTCGCCAGGGTGGTCAGGTCCGCGCCGCGTCCGGCGCCTGCTCGGGGGCCCAGTCTGGCCGCGTGGCCGATGAGACGGGAGCGGAGGTCCGCGATGGCCGCCGTGGCCGCCCGGTGCGCTGTGCGCTGCTCGACGAGGACGGCGAGGGCGCGGACGCCGAGCGCGACCACGAGCGCTGCGAGCAGGGCGGGGGAGTCCAGAGGGGAGCGGCGGTCCACGAGGAGGTCGGCGCCCAGACGGGCGAGGAGCAGGGCCGTCGCGATGACGGCCCCGGCCTGCAC
Source organism: Brachybacterium halotolerans subsp. kimchii (assembly GCF_020792675.1). NCBI lineage: Bacteria > Bacillati > Actinomycetota > Actinomycetes > Micrococcales > Dermabacteraceae > Brachybacterium > Brachybacterium halotolerans. The sequence continues at coordinate 312,791 of NZ_CP086254.1, forward strand.
CAGGCCCAGCGCCGTGGTCCGCACGACGTGCCGGCGGGCGGCCGCGACCTCGCGCAGCAGCCGGGGATCCAGCGGCGGACGGCGCTCGCCCGAGCGCCGTCCGGTCCCCGGGGTCGCCTGGTCCATGGCTGAGGGTCTCACTCCTGCTCGAAGGCCTGCCGGTAGCCGCGGCGGGCACGCGCCAGCAGGGAGTCGGGGGCGTCCGAGCCGTCGCCGGTCACCGGATGGCGGAACACCCAGTACGCCCAGATCGTGTACGCGATCACGCACGGCAGCAGCACGCACGCGGCGATCAGCATCACCGTCAGGGTGTGCGGGGACGAGGAGGCGTTCGCGACGGTCAGCGAATGGGCCGCATCGTTCGCGGCGGGCATCACGAACGGGAAGAGACCCGCGAACAGCTGCACGCCGGCCGCGGCGATCGCGATCGCGCTCGCGAGGAAGGCGAAGCGGTCGCGGTGCGCGCGGTTCCCCGCGATCACCGCGATGAGCGCGAGCGCGGCGACGGCGAGCGGGATCCAGGTGAGTGTGGTGTGGGAGACGGTCAGCTGCGCCCAGATCAGGTACACGGCGCCCAGCACGGTCGTGGGCCAGATCGTGCGGCCCGCGAGGGCGCGGGCGTCCGCGCGCAGCGGGTCGCCGGTGCGCAGCACCAGGTACAGCGAGCCGTGGGTCCAGAACAGCATCACGAACACGAGCCCGCCCAGCAGGGCGAACGGGGTGAGCAGTCCCAGCACGGAGGTCGTCACCCACGTGTTCTCGTCGATGGCGACGCCCGCGACGATGTTCGAGAACGCGACGCCCCACAGGAACGAGGGGAGCAGCGAGGTGATCGTGTGGACGACGTCCCAGCCGGTGCGCCAGCGGGGGCCCTCGAGCTTGTCGCGCCACTTGAAGGCGCAGACCCGCAGGATCAGCGAGAGCAGGATGACCAGCAGCGGGATGTAGAACCCGGAGAACAGCGTCGCGTACCACTCGGGGAAGGCCGCGAACAGCGAGGCGCCGGCGGTGATCAGCCAGACCTGGTTGCCGTCCCAGATCGGGCCGATCGTCGAGAGCATCGTGCCGCGGCGCTCGCTGTCGCCGCGACCCAGGACGCCCAGGTTCATCTCCACGCCGAAGTCGAAGCCCTCGAGCACGAAGTAGACGGCGAACATGAATGCGATCAGGCAGAACCACGCGGTCTGCACGGCGGTGGGGTCGGTGAGGACGGGATCCATGGCTCCGTGTCTCCCTCAGTACTCGAAGGACAGGGTGGGGGTGTCCAGCTGCTGCGTCTCGGGATCGCGCCGGGGCAGGGGTATGCCCTTGAGCGCGGCCTTGCGCATGAGGTGGAACCAGATCACGGCGAGCACCGTGTAGAGCAGGGCGAAGGACGTGAGCGAGGTGATCACCATCCAGGCGGGATTGCCCGACACCCCCTGCATCGTCATCAGGAACACCGTGGGGTCGTCCGGATTGGGGACCACCACCCAGGGCTGCCGGCCCATCTCGGTGAAGACCCAGCCGGCGGCGTTCGCGAAGAACGGCATCGGGATCGACAGCACCGCGAACCACTTGAAGACCTGCGAGCCGGAGGTGCGCGCCTTCTCGCCCCGTCCGCGGGTGATCCACAGCGCCCAGAAGGCGAGGACCGCGCTGAACACGGCCAGGCCGATCATCAGGCGGAACGACCAGAAGGTGACGAACAGGTTGGGCCGGTAGTCGGCCGCGTGCTGCTCGCCGTGCACGTCGGTGACGGTGGTGCCGTAGGTCTCGAGGTCCTTCGCCTGCAGCTCGTCGACGCCCTGCAGGGTCGCGTCGAAGGTGTGCGTGGCCAGGAACGAGGTCACGTAGGGGACCTGGATGACGTGGGTGACGTCGCCGCAGTCCTGATGGAAGGCCTGGGGCCCGCCGACGGTGAGGATCGAGAAGGACGCGCCGGTCTCCGTCTCGCAGAGCGCCTCCGCGGAGGCCATCTTCATGGGCTGCTGCTTGAACATGATCTGGCCCTGCTGGTCGCCCGTGACGAACAGGCCCAGGCCGGCGATGAACAGGGCGATCACGCCGAAGCGCACGGCGGGGCGGAAGATCGTGCGCGCCTGCTGGTCGTGCGCACGACCCTCGTCGGTGGTCAGGCCCGCGGTGCGTGCGCGGTTGTGGTGAGTGACCATGTGCCACGAGGCGACGCCGGTGATGAAGGCGGCCGCGACCAGCAGCGCGCCGAAGATGATGTGCGGGAAGGCCACGAGGGTGGTGATGTTCGTGAGGATCGCCCACAGCCCGCCCTTGTCGGGATCGAGCTCGGCGCGGCCCGTCTCGGGGTTGATGGAGGCTCCCACCGGGTGCTGCATGAAGGAGTTCGCGGCGACGATGAAGTAGGCCGAGGCCATGGTGCCGAAGGAGACGCACCAGATGGTCAGCAGGTGCACCTTCTCGGGCAGGCGGCCCCAGCCGAAGATCCACAGTCCCAGGAACACCGACTCCATGAAGAAGGCGACGAGTCCCTCGAGGGCCAGCGGGGCGCCGAACACGTCGCCCACGAACCGCGAGTACTCCGACCAGTTCATGCCGAACTGGAACTCCTGGAGGATGCCGGTGGCGATGCCGATGCCGAAGTTCACGATGAGCATCGACCCGAAGAACTTCGTCAGGCGCGTCCAGGCGTCCTTGGCGATCGGGCTGCGCGCGCGCATGGAGATCGTCTGCATGACGGCGACCAGGAAGGACAGGCCGATCGTGAGCGGGACGAAGAGGAAGTGGTAGACGGTCATCGAGCCGAACTGCCACCGAGCGATGTCGAGGGCTTCCATGGGACCTGTCCTCCGTGGGGCGAGGGGACGGCGCGGCACGCGAGTGCGCCGCGTTCACGTTCAGCGTAGGACCCGGGGGAGCGGCCGCAGAGGGACGATGGTCCTGCCGCCAGCGGGAATCGCCTGCACCGTCATGCGCCTTCCCGAGCGTGCCCGAGCCCGCCCGAGCGCTTCCGGTCCTCTCGCGCGGGCCCCGTCGCACGCGTCTCACGGGTGCCCACGTCCCCGGGAGGAGCGCTCGCCTGTGCCATACTGCCGGGAGCGCTCTTCCTCCGCGTACCCGGAGGGGGAACCTCCTCGGGGTCGACCAGCCATGCACCGATACCGCGCACAGCGCGATCGAGATGCTTCGAGCGGCCGACATCGCAGCGCTCCTGACCTGGAGCCGCGCGCCGGAGAGGGCGAACGACTTCCGTCCGCATGGACGATGACCGAAGGGCCCGGGGTGCGTCGGTCCCTCTATGAGGAGCAGCCCCATGGCTGAGGACATCAGCACCCCCGAGACGTCGGCGTCGCAGGAGACGCCCAGCACCACGAGCGGAACGGGGAGGGCGAAGCGTCCGCGCCGCCGCGCCGGATCCCCGGTCGGCGCCCCGCAGCACCAGGAGACGGCGCCCGAGGCCGACGCTCCCCAGCGGCACACCACCGTCGCCGCCCAGCAGACGCCCCCGAGCGAACCGGCTCCCGTAGCGGCCGAGAAGCCCGCGACCAGGCGTCGTCGCCGTGCCGCAGGCGCTCCCGCCGGCCCGCCCGTCGCGCCGGTCGCCCCCGCAGAGACCGTCGAGGCCGACGCCGAGCCCGCCGCGACCGAGACCGTCGCTGAGCCCGCCGCCGCCGAGACCGTCGCCGAGCCTGCGCCCGAGACCTATCCTGCGGCGAATGCCGCGGACGAGACCGTCGACGCCGAGAGGTCGGAGACCGCCCCCGAGGATTCCGAGGACGACGCCGAGACCGCGGCCGACGCGTCGGCCGGGGCGGACTCCGAGCGGCCCAGCGGCGTCGCCGCGGACCTGCAGGCCCTCGCCGAGAACCGCCCGCAGGAGCCGAAGCGCGCCGTGCGCGAGCAGACCCAGATCGATTTCGCCTCGCTGATCTTCCAGGCGCCCACGCCCGAGAAGCGCACCACGGTGCCCGAGCAGCGGGCCGGCCACGACGACGAGGACCACCAGTCCGGCACCGCTGAGCTGTCCTTCGGCACCGCTTCCCGCGGCTCGCGCCGACGCCGCGCCACCCGGCCCCAGAGCGAGGCCGTGCTCCCCGAGCAGGAGCAGGCGCCCGCCGACGGCGAGGACGCCGCAGAGGTCGAGGAGACCGGGGTCAGCACGGACGAGCAGGCGCAGCAGGAGCAGGGCGGCCGCGGCCGCGGCTCCCGCGGGCGCCGCTCCTCCAGCCGTCGCCGCCGCGGATCCTCCCGGGGTGAGTCCTCCGAGGACGCGTCGGGCGAGGAGAACGGTCAGGACGCAGGCGAGGACCGCCGCCGGCGCGACGGCGCCCAGGACGACGTCGACGCGGATGCGAGCGGCGCGGACGAGGAGAACGACAGCACCGGCGAGGAGGACGGCCAGTCCTCCGGCTCCTCCCGTCGACGTCGCCGCCGGGGCGGCCGCGGTCGTCGCGGTCGCGGTCGCGGCGAGGACTCGGCCGATCGCGAGGACGAGGACTCGCGCGACGACGACGAGCGCTCCGAGGACACCTCCGACGACGCCTCCGAGCGCGCGACGAAGGACGGCAAGAAGTCCTCGGCGGACAACTCCGAGGACCGCGACTCCCAGGACGGCGAGGAGCAGGGCAAGGACGAGGACGGCTCCTCGGGCGGCTCGAGCTCGCGCCGCCGTCGTCGTCGCCGCCGCTCCGGCTCGTCCTCGAACTCGGAGAACGGCCCGTCGCCCGACGATCCGCCGAACACCGTCGTCAAGGTCCGCGAGGCCCGTGACGAGGTCAAGGCCGTCAAGGGCTCGACCCGCCTGGAGGCCAAGAAGCAGCGCCGCCGCGAGGGACGCGACCAGGGCCGCCGCCGCAACGTGATCACCGAGGCCGAGTTCCTCGCCCGCCGCGAGTCCGTCAAGCGCTCCATGGTGGTGCGCGAACGCAAGGGCAGCACGCAGATCGCGGTGCTCGAGGACGACATCCTCGTCGAGCACTACGTGGCCCAGAAGTCGCACACCTCGATGGTCGGCAACGTGTACCTGGGCAAGGTCCAGAACGTGCTGCCGTCCATGGAGGCCGCGTTCGTCGACATCGGCAAGGGCCGCAACGCCGTGCTGTACGCGGGCGAAGTCAACTGGGACGCGGCCGGCCTCGAGGGCCAGCCCCGCCGCATCGAGCTCGCGCTCTCGAGCGGCGACCCGGTGCTGGTGCAGGTCACCAAGGACCCGATCGGCCACAAGGGCGCGCGGCTGACCAGCCAGATCTCCCTGCCCGGCCGCTACGTGGTCTTCGTGCCCGGCGGCTCGATGACCGGCATCTCCCGCAAGCTGCCCGACGCCGAGCGCTCGCGGCTGAAGAAGATCATGAAGCAGGTCATCCCCGAGGACGCGGGCGTCATCGTGCGCACGGCCTCCGAGGGCGCGAGCGAGGAGGAGCTCACCCGCGACGTCGAGCGCCTGCGCAAGCAGTGGGACCGGATCCAGAAGGCGCAGAAGTCGAAGTCCGCTCCGGCCTCCCTCTCGCAGGAGCCCGACCTCGCCATCAAGGTCGTCCGCGACGTCTTCAACGAGGACTTCACCTCGCTGATCGTCGAGGGCGAGGGCGTCTACTCGGACGTGCACGAGTACGTCTCCGACGTCGCCCCCGACCTGCTGGAGCGCGTGACCAAGCACGTCGGCGAGAAGGACGTCTTCGCCAAGCACCGCATCGACGAGCAGCTGCTGAAGGCCATGGACCGCAAGGTCTACCTGCCCTCGGGCGGCTCCCTGGTCATCGACCGCACCGAGGCGATGACCGTCATCGACGTGAACACCGGCAAGTTCACCGGCGCCGGCGGCTCCCTCGAGGAGACCGTCACCAAGAACAACATCGAGGCCGCCGAGGAGATCGTCCGCCAGCTGCGCCTGCGCGACATCGGCGGGATCATCGTCATCGACTTCATCGACATGGTGCTCGAGGCCAACCGCGACCTCGTGCTGCGCCGTCTCGTGGAGTGCCTGGGCCGGGACCGCACCAAGCACCAGGTCGCCGAGGTCACCTCGCTGGGCCTCGTGCAGATGACCCGCAAGCGCGTGGGCGCGGGCCTGGTCGAGACCTTCTCGACGACCTGCGAGGCCTGCGCGGGCCGCGGCATGATCGTCGACCTCGACGGCGTGGACACCGGCCATCAGCACCACGGCGGCCAGGGCTCCCAGGACGACGACTCCTCGAAGGGCGGCCGCCGCCGCAAGGGCAAGTCCAAGGGCGGCAGCGGGAGCAGCGGCAACGGGAGCAACGGCGGCGGAAACGGCGGGAACGGGAGCAGCGGCAACGGCTCAGGCGGCGGGAACGGCGGCTCGGACCGCGGGTCCCAGAGCGCCAAGGAGGCCGTCGAGGAGCTCACCGCCTCCACCGACGTGCACCGCCTCGAGTCCGACAGCGCATCGCGCGCGCTCGCCCGCGCGACCATCGCCTCGATCGCGGCGGCCACGGGCTCCAAGGAGCACCCCGAAGTCGTCGTCGACGGGGAGGCCGTGACGGTGGAGGCCGACGCCGCGCAGGCCGCGGGGGACACGCCGGAGCAGGCGACCGAGGTCACCCCCGATGCCGCGGACGGCTCCGCGAGCGCCGAGGAGCGCGACGACAGCGCCGCCGACGCGTGATGAGTTCCACAGGCTCTCAGCGGTGAAATCGCAGGTCGGACCGGTCATGAGCCTTGACCGGTCCGGCCGGGCCTCGTAGGCTGTCCCTCGGCGCAGAACGCGTCGATCGTCGTTCCCGGCCGCTCGGTCGGCGGAGCTGCGACCCTCGCGGGTCGCGCACCCGGCCCGGACGTCACCCGCCCAGCTCTCCGCCCCGGAGCGCCGGAGGCGGTGCGGCGGGAGACGACGACCCAGTACGAACCAAGATGGAGCAGTGACGTGGTGTACGCAATCGTCCGCGCAGGCGGTCGTCAGGAGAAGGTGTCGGTCGGCGACACCATCGTGATCAACCGCGTCGCCGGCGAGCCGGGCCAGAGCGTCGACTTCACGCCCGTGCTGCTCGTCGACGGCGACGCGGTGACCTCGGCCAAGGGCGACCTCGAGAAGGTCACCGTCTCGGCGGAGAAGGTCGAGGACCTCCGCGGTCCGAAGATCCGCATCCTCAAGTACAAGAACAAGACGGGCTACAAGAAGCGCCAGGGCCACCGCCAGGAGCTGACCCGTCTGAAGATCACGGGCATCGCCTGAGCGTCGCCCTTCCAGGCTGAACGAGAGAAGGTTCTTCCCATGGCACACAAGAAGGGCGCGAGCTCCTCGAAGAACGGTCGCGACTCCAACGCGCAGCGCCTCGGCGTCAAGCGCTTCGGCGGCCAGCAGGTCGGCGCGGGCGAGATCATCCTGCGCCAGCGCGGCACCCACATTCACCCCGGTGCGGGCGTGGGCCGCGGCAACGACGACACGCTGTTCGCGCTCACCGCGGGCACCGTGGAGTTCGGCCGCAAGCGCGACCGCAACGTCGTCAACGTGATCGCCGGCGTCTGAGACCTCGGTCCCGGCGCGGCGCGCACAGCGCGACGCAGCACATACCCTCGTGAAGGGGCGGAGCACCTGCTCCGCCCCTTCACGTCTTTCCCCGCAGCACCATCCCGCCGTCCGCAGGAGAGACCCATGGCCACCTTCGTCGATCGCGTCGTCCTGCATGTCACCGGCGGTGACGGCGGGCACGGCTCCGCCTCCATCCGCCGCGAGAAGTTCAAGCCGCTCGCCGGGCCCGACGGGGCCAACGGCGGCCGCGGCGGCGACGTGGTGCTCGAGGTCGACCCCTCGACGACGACGCTGCTGAGCTACCACCACAAGCCGCACCAGCGCGCGAGCTCGGGCGACTTCGGCAAGGGCGACATGCGCCACGGCTCCCGCGGCGAGGACCTGATCCTGCCCGTGCCCGACGGCACCGTGGTCGCCGACAAGGACGGGAACGTGCTCGTCGACATGGTCGGCACCGGCACCCGCTTCGTCGCCGCCCGCGGCGGACAGGGCGGCCTGGGCAACGCGGCGCTCGCCTCCCCGAAGCGCAAGGCGCCCGGCTTCGCCCTCCTCGGCGAGCCCGGCCAGGAGCGCAGCCTCGTCCTCGAGCTCAAGAGCGTCGCGGACGTCGCCCTCGTCGGCTACCCGAGCGCCGGCAAGAGCTCGCTGATCGCCGCGATGAGCGCGGCCCGGCCCAAGATCGCCGACTACCCGTTCACGACCCTGGTGCCGAACCTCGGCGTCGTCGAGGCGGGGGAGCACCGCTTCACCGTGGCCGACGTGCCCGGGCTGATCCCGGGCGCGAGCAGCGGCAAGGGCCTGGGGCTGGACTTCCTGCGCCACATCGAGCGCTGCCACGTGATCGTCCACGTGCTCGACGCCGCCGCGCTCGAGTCCGACCGCGACCCCGTGAAGGACCTCGAGACCATCGAGGGCGAGCTCGCCGCCTACGCGGGCCGGCTCGACGAGGAGACCGAGGACCGCACTCCGCTCATGGAGCGGCCCACCGTGGTGGTCCTGAACAAGACCGACGTGCCCGACGGCGCCGACATGGCCGACCTCGTGCGCGACCGCCTCGCCGAGCGGGGAGTGCCCGTGTTCGAGGTCAGCGCCGTCTCCCGCCGGGGCCTGCGCGAGCTCGGCTTCGCCCTCGCCGAGCTCGTCGAGCAGGCCCGCGCCCGGCTGCCCGAGCCGGAGGCCGCACCCATCGTCCTCACCCCGCGGTCGTTCGGTGCCAAGGAGTTCGAGGTCGTCACCGAGCAGTACGACGGCGACAAGGCGTACCGGGTCGTCGGCGACAAGCCCGAGCGCTGGGTGCGCCAGACCGACTTCTCCAACGACGAGGCCGTCGGCTACCTCGCGGACCGCCTCGCCACCCTCGGCGTCGAGGAGCAGCTCTACCGCGCCGGGGCCGTTCCCGGCAGCACCGTGGTCATCGGTCCTGGACAGGATGCCGTGGTCTTCGACTGGGAGCCCACAATGGTGGGAGGCGCCGAGCTGCTCGGCCGCCGCGGCACCGACCGTCGACTCGAGGACCACCACCGCCCCACGCGCGATGAGAAGCGCGAGGAGCAGCGCGCCCGCACCGAGGCCCGCATGGGACGTCTGGCAGCGATGGAGGAGGAGCGCCGCGCCGGGCACTGGGCCGATCCCGCGATCGACGACCAGGAGGACTGACCATGGCCACCGTGACCGACGAACCGCACCAGCCGGCGCGACTGCAGGCGCGCACCGACATCCCCGGACCCCGTCGGGCGGTGGTGAAGATCGGCTCCTCGAGCCTCACTCGCGACGACGGTCACCTCGACGAGACCGGGCTGCGGATCATCGCCGACCGGATCGCCGCGCTGCTCGAGGACGGCTGGGACGTCGTCATCATCTCCTCGGGCGCGATCGCCGCGTCGTTGCGCCCCCTGGGCCTCGACGCACGGCCGACCGACGTGCCCTCCCAGCAGGCCGCCGCGAGCGTCGGCCAGGCGCTGCTGGCCACGGCCTGGTCCGCGGCCTTCGGCGCGCACGGCCGGATCACGGGGCAGGTGCTGCTCACCGAGGCCGACGTCATCCGGCGCGAGACCTACGGCAGCGTCCGCACCGCCCTCGAGGCGATGCTGGGCCTGGGCATCATCCCGATCATCAACGAGAACGACACCACCGCCACCCACGAGATCCGCTTCGGGGACAACGACCGCCTCGCCGCGCTCGTCTCCCAGCTGCTGGGCGCCGACTTGCTGGTGCTCCTCACCGACGTCGACGGGCTCTACACGAAGAACCCGGCCGAGCCGGACGCCGAGCGCCTCAGCGTGGTCGAGGACTTCGCGGCGCTCACCGACGTGAAGGTCGGCTCGGTCGGCTCCTCCGTCGGGACCGGCGGCATGGTCACCAAGCTCGACGCCGCCCACCACGCCGCGAGCACGGGCACCGCGACGCTGCTCACCGCCGCCGAGAACTTCGGTCGCGGCGTCTCGGGCGAGGACGTGGGCACCTTCTTCCCGGCCCAGCAGGGCCGCCGCCGCTCCCGCCTGGTGTGGCTGCGGTACGCGACGCGCGGCGCGGGGACCCTCGTGGTCGACAAGGGCGCGGCCGAGGCCCTGCGCTCCCGTCGCCGCTCCCTGCTCGCCGTGGGCATCGCCGAGGTCGACGGCGCGTTCCCCGCGGGCGTCCCGGTGGACATCGCGGCGCCCGACGGCGACGTGATCGCCCGCGGCCTCGTCACCTACTCGAGCGAGGACCTGCGCGCGATGGCGGGGCTCACCACCAAGGAGCTGCGCGACCGCATGGGCGACCGCTACGGACGCTCCGTGGTGCACCGCGACGACATGGTGCTGATCACCTCTCCCGTCGCGGACGCCACCGGCTCCGCCGAGTGAGCGGAGGCCGGCAGCGGTCGGTCCCACCGCTGTGCGATCGGCGGCCAGCGGACGTCGGTTCCTTCGAGGCGCGCCGGCCCGACCGAGGCGCGTCGGCTCCACCGAGGCGCGTCGGCTCCTCCGGGGCGCGTCGGCTCCTCCGGGGCGTTCAGTGCTGCGTAACGGTCGTTATGAGCGCTCATAACGACGATTACGCAGCACTCTCGGACGCCAGGACGTGCGCAGCACTCTCGGTGGCCAGAACGTGCGCTGCACTCCCGGGGGTCGGGAAGGATGCGGCATCCTGGGCCGCACGGGGCGCGCAGCGCTCTCAGGCGCTGGGAAGCTCCTCGCCCCTGTGCGGGTAGCTGGTCTGCGCTCCCTCCCGCGTCACCGATGCGGCGGAGACCCGGGTCGCGAAGCGGGCGGCGTCGACGAGGGACGCGCCGTCTGCCAGCCGCACCGCGAGGGAGCCGACGAAGGCGTCGCCGGCTCCTGTGGTGTCCACCGCGCGCACCGTGACGGCGGGCACCCGCACGAGCGACCAGGCTGTGTCGGACTGCGGATCGTCGTCGGCTCCCGACACTCCGACCAGGGCGCCCTCGGCTCCGAGGGTGATCACGAGGCTCTCGATGCCGGCTGTGTGCAGGGCGTGGGCGAGGTCCTCCGGAGCGGGGGAGGAGCCCGCGTGCTCCTCGAGCAGATCGATGACGAGCGCCGCCTCGTGCTCGTTGACCACGAGCGGGTCCGCACGCAGGAGCACGTCGCGGTCGAGCTCGAGCACGGGGGCGGGGTTCAGTATCAGGCGTCCCTGGGTGCGGCGGGCGGCCTCCTCGATCCCGTCGCGCGGGATCTCGCCCTGGAGGACGACGACGGCGGCGCCCGCGATGAGGTCGGCGCTCTCGCGCACTCGCGCGGCGTTCATGGTCGCGTTCGCGCCAGGGACCACGACGATCGTGTTCTCCCCGTCGTCGGAGACGGTGACCACGGCGAGGCCCGTCGGCCCGTCCACCTGGTGCACCGCGGAGAGGTCCGCGCCGCTGGACGAGAGCACGGAGAGGGCGTCGGACGCCATGGCGTCATCGCCGACCGCGCCCACCATCGCGACGGCGCCTTCCTGCAGCGCGGCGGCGGCCGCCTGGTTGGCGCCCTTGCCGCCCGGGCGCACCTCACCTCCCGTGCCGTGCAGGGTCTCGCCGGGCCGCGGGTGTCGGGCGACGCGCGTGGAGAGATCGGCGTTGATCGAGCCGACCACCACGATCCCCGGCCGCGACGTGCCGGGTTCGTTCGACGCGGACCCGGAAGGCGAGCGCCGGAACGGGGAGGGCCCGGGCGAGGCCGGCGCCGAAGCGGACTGTGCGGACGGCGCGGGCGCAAGGGAATGGGAGTCGGAGTGCATGCTCCGATTCTGTCCCATCCGCACCGCCTCCTTTGCAGGTCGCGGCAACCCCGGCCTCAGGACTGCTTGCTCTCGCGCTCCTCCTGGAGCACGTCCTTCAGCACCGTCGCCTCGCTGATGTCGTCCCGCTTGGAGGCGGTGAGCAGCGTGAGGTTACCCTTGGCCGCGTAGCCGCGCAGCTCGTCGAGGGCCTCGGCGCGCTCGGTGTCGTCGAGCTCCGCGCGATAGCGCTCGGCGAACTCCTCCCACTTCTCCGGGTCGTGCTGGTACCACTTGCGCAGCTCGGTCGACGGAGCGACGCCCTTGCACCAGCTCGTGAGGTCCGCGCGCTCCTTGCTCACGCCGCGCGGCCAGATGCGGTCCACGAGCACCCGCGAGCCGTCGGACCGCTCAGGGTCCTCGTAGATGCGTCGGACCCGGATCGTGCTCATCGTGGACTCCTTCCGAGGGGACGGCGCAGACGGCGACAGGACGACGCCGCCGTTGCGACCGGGCTGCGCCGGTGCTCGCGACCGTAGCACCGCGCAACGTGACTCCGCGCACGTCCAGGGACGTCCAGAAGGGGAGCGGGCCTGCCTCGGGGAGGGGCCGGCGGCCTAGTGTGGAGGGATGGACGAGACGACTTCGACGCCCGCGCCCACGCCCACCTCTGCTCCCAGCGCCCCCGGCTCTGCTGCCCCCGGCTCTGCGGCGTCCGGCTCCGCCGCGCCCGGCGCCGCCCCCGATGTCGAGGAGGCGGTCCTCGTCGCCGCCCGGCGCGCCAAGGACGCCCAGCCCGCGCTCGCCACCCTCACCCGCGAGCGCAAGGACCAGGTGCTGCGCTCCATGGCCGACGCCCTCGTCGCGCGCGCCGGGGAGATCGTCGCGGCCAACGCCCAGGACATCGCCGAGGCCGACGCCGCCGGCATCGAGGCGGGACTGCGCGACCGCCTCCTCCTGGACGAGGACCGCGTCGCCACCATCGCCCAGCAGCTGCGCGACGCCGCCGCCCTGCCCGACCCGATCGGAGAGGTGGTCCGCGGCGGGCTGCTCGCCAACGGGCTCGAGCTGCGCGAGGTTCGCGTGCCCCTCGGCGTGATCGGCATGATCTACGAGGCCCGCCCGAACGTCACCGTCGACGCCGCCGGGCTCTCGCTCAAGGCCGGCAGCGCCGTGGTGCTCCGCGGCGGGTCCGCCGCACTGCACTCGAACACCGCCCTCATCGCCGTGCTGCGCGACGTCCTGGAGGAGCAGGAGCTCCCGCGGGACCTCGTCGTCGGCATCGACGAGCACGGGCGCGCCGGGGCCGACGTCCTCATGCGCGCCCGAGGACTCGTCGACGTGCTCATCCCGCGCGGCGGCGCCGGGCTGATCCGGCGCGTCGTCGACAACGCGAAGGTCCCGGTGATCGAGACCGGCACCGGCACCACGCACGTGTTCATCGACGCCAGCGCCGACCTCGCCAAGGCCGCTGCGATCGTCGAGAACGCGAAGACCCAGCGCATCGGCGTGTGCAACGCGCTGGAGACGCTTCTCGTCCACCGGGACGTCGCCGAGGAGGCTCTCGCCGCGATCACGGAGGTCCTCGCCCCGCACGGCGTCACGCTCCATGCGGACGACGCGGCCCGCGCGATCCTCACCCGGGACGACGCCGGCGATGCGCCGGCGGTGCTTCCCGTGGTCCCCGCGACCGAGGACGACTGGGCCGCCGAGTACCTCTCGCTCGATCTCGCGGTGCGCGTGGTCGACGACGTCGAGGCGGCCATCGCCCATATCCGCCGCTGGTCCTCCGGGCATACCGAGTCGATCATCACGTCGGACCTCGCCTCGCAGCGACTGTTCACGACGGCCGTCGACTCGGCCGTGGTGATGGTGAACTCCTCGACCCGCTTCTCCGACGGCGCCGAGTTCGGCTTCGGCGCGGAGATCGGCATCTCCACGCAGAAGCTCCACGCCCGCGGGCCGATGGGCCTGCAGGAGATCACCTCCACCAAGTGGATCGTCATCGGCGACGGGCACGTGAAGCCCTGAGGACCTGCTTGAGAAACCGCGCACGACCCGGCCGCGCCCGGGTCCGGGGAGCGCTCGGCTATGGGATGATGTGAGGGTTCACGTCATCGAAAGGTGCACACATGCTCGACCACGTCCTGATCCTCGCCGAGGGCGGCTCGCACGCCTCCGAGGGCGGCGTCCCCCCGATCCTCGTCGGCGGCGCCATGTTCCTCGGCCTGCTCATCCTGCTGGGCATCACCTACCTGTTCAGCGGCCAGAACCAGCGCCCCGCGAAGACCCGCACCGGTGCTCGCGCGCACACGGCGCAGGAGAGCGCCTCGACGGACGCGCGTCGGCACTGACGCATGGAGGGGCAGCCTCGCCGGATCGGCGTGATGGGTGGGACGTTCGACCCGATCCATCACGGCCACCTGGTCGCCGCGAGCGAGGTGCAGAGCGTCTTCGGGCTCGACGAGGTCATCTTCGTGCCCACGGGGCGGCCGTGGCAGAAGTCGGACAAGGTCATCTCCGACCCTGAGCACCGGTACCTGATGACGGTCGTCGCGACGGCCGCGAACCCTGTGTTCACGGTGTCCCGCGTGGACATCGACCGTCCGGGCGCGACCTACACGATCGACACCCTGCGGGATCTGCAGCGCATGCATCCCGACGCGGACCTGTTCTTCATCACCGGTGCGGACGCCCTGCAGTCCATCCTCACCTGGAAGGACACCCGGGAGATCTTCGAGCTCGCCCACTTCGTGGGCGTCACGAGGCCGGGCCATGAGCTCGAGACCGAGGGCCTGCCCGCGGACCGGGTGACGCTCATCGAGGTCCCCGCGATGGCGATCAGCTCGACCGACTGCCGCATCCGGGTCGCCGCCGACCAGCCCGTCTGGTACCTGGTCCCGGACGGCGTGGTCCAGTACATCAACAAGTACGCCCTGTACACAGGAGGTGAGGGCGGTGAGTGACAACGACGCCCCGCAGGCGCCGCGGCGCCACGGTCGACGTGCCCGCCAGCTGACCCCCGAGGAGACCGCCGAACAGCGGGCCCTCGCCGCCCAGCACACCGGCGAGCTCCCGGCCACCGGCGACGACGGCAGCTCCGCTCCGGAGGCCGACGCCGCTGTCGGCACCTCCGCCCCGGGGGCCGACGGCTCGTCCTCCGAAGGGACGTCGCCGGATGCTCCGTCGACCGATGATCCGTCGACCGACGGACCGTCGCCCGACGGACCGTCGTCCGGGGGATCCTCCGACGAGGCCTCCGCGGTCGAGGGGGCCCACGGCGCCGACGGAGATGCCGACGCCCCCGGCGCTGACGCCGTGGCTGCCGACTCCGCAGCCGGCGATCCCGCAGCCGGCGATCCCGCGGCTGCCGATCCCGCGGCTGCCGATCCCGAGTCGGCCGACAGCACGACCTCGCGCACCGATGCCGCCGGGCCGACGTCGGGCGCACCCCACCATGCGGCGTCCACCGCCGGTGCCGGTGCGCACGGCAGTTCCACCCGGACGGGAGCGCTCCCGGCGGGCCGGCCGTCCTCGCGCGGTGCGATGGCCGCGCCGACGGCCGACACCCCCGTCCCGAAGCTCCGCAAGTTCGGCAAGCGGGCCCGGATCATCGAGGTCGAGCCCGAGGAGCCGAGCCCGTCGGCCGCCCCCGCGCCGACCGCCGACGCGGACACCCACGCCCCGGATGCCGAGCGTGCGAGCGTCTCCGACGACGCGGGCGCCCCGTCCCAGGGCACGACGAACGAGGCCGCGACGAACCAGGCCGCGACGAGCGAGGACGCGAGCACCTCGACTCTGACAGTCGATCGCGACGCCGACGGCGTCGAGCTCGGTGAGATGGGCGTCGGCGAGGCGCCGGGTCCCAAGCCCGCCCCCCGCTTCGAGGGCCGCGTGCTGAACCGTCCCGAGCAGGGGCGCGGCAAGCCGCTGCTGTGGGTCGTGTGGGTGCTCATCGCCCTCGCGATCATCGCGCTCGTGGTCCTGCTGGCCACGGGCGTCCTCGGCCCCGGGACCGACCAGGCCCTGGCCGCCCCGCTCGGGGCCCTGCACTCCGACGTCCTTCCTTCCGACACCCTGCACGGAGCGGCGTCCGCCGCCTCTGCCTCGACTGCCGTCCCCACCGACCTGGAGGTCACCTCCGCGTGAGCGCTTCGCCCGAATCCCTCGACCTCGCCCGTGCCGCCGCGCACGCGGCCGCCGACAAGCTCGCCGAGGAGATCATCGGCCTGGACGTGTCCGAGCAGGTCGTGATCACCGACGTGTTCGTGGTCTGCAGCGGCTCCTCCGAGCGCCAGGTCAGCGCCATCGTCGGCGGCATCGAGGGTGACCTCATCAAGGAGCACCGCCGCAAGCCTCTGCGCCGCGAGGGCGAGCGCGACGCCCGCTGGGTCCTGCTCGACTACGGCGACGTCGTCGTGCACGTCCAGCACGCCGAGGACCGCGCCTTCTACGCGCTCGAGCGCCTGTGGCGGGACGCGCCCGTCGTCGACCTGCAGGTCGAGGGCGCCGGCGCATGAGCGATCCCCGCAGCCGCCTGCTGCTGGTGCGGCACGGGGAGACCGACCACAACGTCCAGGGGCGCCTGCAGGGACAGGTCGACATCCCGCTGAACGAGACCGGCCGCGAGCAGGCCCGAGCGGTCGCGCACGCGCTGTCCCGCCACAGCTTCGACCTCGTCATCAGCTCGCCGCTGACCCGCGCCCGCGACACGGCCCGCGCGATCGCCGACGCGGTCGGTGCGGCCGAGGTGGAGACCGAGGCCGCCTTCATCGAGCAGAGCTTCGGGAAGTGGGAGGGCCTCACCGGCGAGGAGATCCACGAGGGCTGGCCCGAGCTGCACGCCCAGTGGCGCGCCGGCAGGACCGTCCCGGGCATCGGCATCGAGGACCGCGAGAGCGTGGGGGAGCGGTTCGCCGTCGCCGCCCGGACGCTGATGGCGGAGAACCCCGGGGCGATGATCCTCGTGGTCTCCCACGGCGCTGCGATCCGCGCCGGGATCACCACCCTGATCGGCCTGGACGCGAGCGCTTTCCACGGCATCGGGGGCATGGGCAATTGCCACCGCAGCCTGCTCGAACCGCTGCACTCCGACCCCACGGGGAAGGCGATGAGGTTGCTGTCACACAACGTCCCGGCCGATTTCGCATGAGCTGGCCGAGGTTGTAGACTCGTCGAGTCGCAAGGCCGGACCGAGAGGTCAGAGCCGGATCGGCACCCAGTACGGGGCTATGGCGCAGTTGGTAGCGCGCTTCCATGGCATGGAAGAGGTCAGGGGTTCGAATCCCCTTAGCTCCACTCGAGAAACCGTGAGACAGTGACTCGTCACGAAGGCCCCCACCGGATGGTGGGGGCCTTCGTCGTGTCCGGGACGCTCGTGGGGCGGCCGGACCGGACGTCGACCGTCGACCCCGCGGCCCCGTCACTGCTCGAGATCGAGCTCCCGGAGCACGTCCGCCGGCACCAGTGACTCGGGCTCGTCGACCTCGAAGCCGTTCTCGCGCATCCATGCATCGTCGAAGAGCTTCCCGAGGTACCCGCGCCCGTGATCGGGGAGCAGGGCGACCACCACCGCGTCGGACGGCAGCTCCCGGGCCGTGCGCAGGGCGGCGACCACGGCCATGCCGCTCGAGCCGCCCACCAGCAGACCCTCCTCGCGGGCGAGGCGGCGCGCCATCGCGAAGGACTCCGCGTCGGGGACCCGCTGGAGGCCGTCGACGACCTCGGGGTGGAAGGTCTCGGGGACGAAGGTGACGCCCACGCCCTCGATGAGGTTCGCGTGGATCTGCTCGGGATCAGCGGGGTCCGCCGAGTAGATCGACCCCTCCGGATCCGCGCCGATCACCTGCACGCGACCACCGGAGGCCTCCTTGAGGAAGCGTCCCGCTCCGCTGATGGTGCCGCCCGTGCCGATGCCGGCGACGAAGTGCGTGACCGCGCCGTCCGTGTCGCGCCACACCTCCGGTCCCGTGGTCTGGAAGTGCGCGAGCGGGCCGTTCTGGTTCACGAACTGGTTGGGCTGGAAGGCACCGGGGATCTCGCGCGTCAGCCGATCGGCGACGCTGTAGTAGGAGCGCGGATCCTCCTTCGCCACCGCGGCCGGCGTCACCACGACCTCGGCGCCGTAGGCCGTGAGCACGGCGCGGCGGTCCGGTCCCACCTTGTCCGGCACCACGAAGACGGTCCGGTAGCCACGCTGCTGGGCGACCAGGGCGAGGCCCACGCCGGTGTTGCCGCTCGTGGGCTCGACGATCACGCCGCCCGGGCGCAGACGGCCCTCCCGTTCGGCGGCGTCGATGATGGTGCGGGCGATGCGGTCCTTCGAGGATCCGCCGGGGTTGAAGTACTCGACCTTGACCAGGACGGTCGCGTCGATCCCCTCGGTGACGCGCTGCAGGCGGATCAGGGGAGTGGAGCCGATGAGATCGGCCGCGGACTGGGCGTAGTGCACGAGTGGTGTCCTCTGGACGGGGTGCGGCGGACGGCGTCGACGCCGCACGGTGGTCGATGGATCGTCGGGCGCGCTCGGCGGGGAACGCGGGCGCGCTCGGGCCGAGCGCAGGCGCTCAGGGACGACAACGACAGGTCAGCACGGCGTCACCGTAGCCCGCCGCGACCGCGTGAGGCAATCGGAGCGCTCCGGCCCGGCGGCTCGTGGCCTGGTCTGCTCCCTCGGGAGCACCGGCGCATGCTCCCGGGGGAGGACGACCCGGCGCACGCTCCGGCGTAGCCTTCGAGCATGCGCGCGAGAGACGGGGCGGATCCCGCGCCCCGCACCCGGGGACGACGGGGTCCGGGGCGCGTCGTCGCTCTGCTCCCCGCCCTGGTCGCGCTCCTGATCCAGGTGCCGCCGACGCTCGCCATCGGCGTGTGGACGGAGACGGCCCCCGCGCTCGTCGCTGCGCGGACCGCGGCGGCGGCCCTCTCGGCTCTCGCCCTGCTCGCGATCTGGACGCGTCCCGGGCCGACGGTGATCGTGATCGCGCCGCTCGCGCTCGTCCTGCTGTTCCTGCCGCCGCCCTTCGGCCCTCCGCCGGTCGCGCTCGGCATCGCGCTCGTGATCGCGCTGGTGCGCGCCGCCCCCGTGTGGGCGCTCGCGACGGCGTGCACGACCTGGGCGGTGGGCGTCGTGCTCGCGGAGCTGCTGTGGCCCTCGGGAGCACCCCAGCGGATCATCGCCGGAACGGTGATCCTGGCCGTCTGCCTCGGCGTCGGCATGGGCATCCGCTCGCGCGCCGAGCGGATGCGGAGGCGGGAGGCGCTGCTCGAGCAGCGGCGGCGCGAGGCGGAGCAGGCCGAGCGCGACCAGATCGCCCGCGAGCTGCACGACGTCCTCTCCCACTCGCTCTCCCAGATCTCCGTGCAGTCGGGGATGGGACTCCACCTGTTCGACAGGGACCCGGCGAAGGCCCGCGAATCCCTCGGGAACATCCGCCGCCTCGCGGGCGGCGGCCTCGAGGAGGCCCGCGGCGTGCTCGCGACCCTGCGCGGAGAGGAGGCGCCGCTGACCCCCGAGCCGCAGCTCGCGGACCTCCCCGCGCTCCTCGATCAGCACCGGGGGCTCGGTCTCGCGATCACGCTGGACAGCGACCTGGACGGCGTGGACCCCCTCGGCACGGAGCCCGACGGCACGGAGCCTCGCGCCGCGGACGCTCCGGCGGGCCGCACCCAGGCGACCGCCGTCCGGATCGTCCGCGAGGCGCTCACCAACGTGGTGCGGCACTCCGGGGCGGAGACGGCCGAGGTCCGGCTGCGGCGCGAGGGCGGCGCGCTCCGGATCGACGTCGCCGACGACGGCGTGGGCACCGCGCTCGCTCATCCGGGGGCGGGGATCCGCAGCATGAGGGACCGCTCCGAGCTGCTCGGAGGCACCCTCTCCCTGGGGCCCGGTCCGCAGGGACGCGGGACGGTCGTCACCGCGAGGCTTCCCTGGGGGCAGACATGATCCGCGTCGCGATCGCCGACGACCATCAGCTCGTGCGCGGCGGCTTCCGCGCGCTGCTCGATGCCGAGGAGGACATCGAGGTCGTCGTCGAGGCGGCGGGCGGTCGGGAGCTGCTCGCGGCGCTGCGTCGGACCCCGGTGGACGTGGCCCTCGTGGACATCCGGATGCCGGAGGGCGACGGGCTCTGGGCCACGGAGCAGATCGCCGCCGATCCCGCGCTCCGCGCGGTGCGCGTGGTGATCGTGACGACCTTCGAGCTCGATGAGTACGTGGTGCGGGCGATCCGCGCGGGCGCCGCGGGCTTCCTGGTCAAGGACACCGAACCCGCTGATCTGATCCGTGCCGTGCGGGTCGTGCACGACGGCGGCGCGCTGCTCTCGCCCGGCATCACCCGACTCCTCCTGGACCGCGCGGCCGGGGGCCTGCGCGAACGCCCGGACCCGACCGCGCTCGGCGAGCTCACCGAGCGTGAACGGGAGGTGCTGCGCCTGGTCGGGGAGGGACTGAGCAACGAGGAGATCGCCGGCAGGCTCGTGCTCTCCCCGCTCACCGCGAAGACGCACGTCTCGCGGATCATGCAGAAGGTCGGCGCCCGTGATCGCGCGCGCCTGGTCGTCCTCGCCTACGAGACGGGCCTGGTGCGCCCCGGCTGGAGCTGATCAGGTCCGGCTGGAGCCGGCGAGGTCCGTCTCGAGCTGGTGAGGGGCCCGGCGCGCGGCGTCTGCTCCCGGGGGAGCAGTCGGAGTGTCTCCCGGGGCGGGATGTGCGGAAGTCCCGTGGCCGGTTCGCTGGAGGCATCGGGTCGCCGCAGGTGCGGCCCCTGTCGGAAGGACATGCCATGCACACCGCGATCACCACCGCACTCACCGCGACGCCCGCCGCCCCTCTGCTCGCCGACGGCGGAGCGGGACCCTGGGGCGCCCATCCCGTCGGCCCCTTCTTCCTGCTCGCACCGCTGTTCTGGCTCGTGATCCTCGTGGTCGCGGTCGTGCTGCTCACCCGCGGGCGCCGGCGCTGGTCCGCCGAGCGCCACGAGGAGCGCGAGCAGCGCCGGCTCGAGGAGCGAGCGCGTCGGGCCGACGAGGCCCTCACGCCGCTGCGCCGGGCCGAGCTGACCCTCGCCGAGCGCTTCGCCCGGGGAGACCTCGAGGAGGCCGAGTACCGCAAGCGGCTCGAGGTGCTGCGCGCGAGCGCCGCCCTCACCGAGCGGAGCTGAGCGAGGACTCGGGGGCCTCGTGGGGGACACGCCGGGGTCGACGCGATCGCTGACCCCGGCGGGACCGCCCGGGCAGAGGGTGTGACCCACGGCATCCGCAGTGCTCCGCGGGGATCCGTAGGCTGGAGTCACGCCCCACGAGGAACGGAACTCCGTCTGCCCTGGAGGCGATCGCCACGACCCGCTGGACCACCACCGCCGCCGCCCACGAGACCGGCCGGAGCGCGCAGCCCGTGCTCCACGTGCTGTATGCCTCCGAGACCGGGAACGGCGAGGAGCTCGTCGAACGCGTCGCGCCGCCCGCCGCCCGCGCCGCCGGCATAGGCGTGCGCGTGCGCGAGATCGACGCCGTGTCCCTCGAGGAGCTCGCGCAGATGCGCTGGGCGCTGTTCGTCGTCTCCACCACGGGTCAGGGCGATGTCCCCTACGACGTCGGAGAGCTGTGGGACGCGCTGATCGCCGCGGACGCGCCGGAGCTCGACCAGCTCCGCTTCGGGGTCCTCGCCCTCGGAGACCGGGTCTACGCGGACTTCTGCCAGGCCGGCATCGAGTTCGACGACCGCCTCGCCGAGCTCGGCGCGCAGCGCCTCGTCGAGCTCGTCACCTGCGACTACGACTACGAGACGCCCGCCTCGCGCTGGCTGCGCGAGGGGATCGACGCGGTCGCCCGCGACATGGCCGGGGCCGCCGGAGGAGCGGACGCCGGGGAGCCGACGGGCGCGGATCCGGGCCCGAGCGATCCCGGTTCCGCGCCCGCCGGCCCCCAGGACGTGGAGCCCGAACCGCTGCGGATCCCCGACCCTGCGGCCCGGACCGACGGGACCGCGATCGTCGAGGACGTGCGGGTGCTCACCGACAGGGACCCCGATCGGGAGATCCTGCACTGCACCCTCGCGCTGCCGCCGGCGCTCGCGGCCGCGGGACCCGACGGCGACGGACCGCCCTGGCGCGTCGGCGACTCGCTCGATCTGCTCGAGCCCAACGACCCGCGTCTCGTGGCCGCCGTGCTCGACCGGCTGCGGATCGATCCGGACCAGGTCGTGGAGGACGGGACGACGAGCATCTCCGCCGCGCGTCTGCTGACCGAGCGGCTCGAGCTGCGCCAGCTGCCGCGATCGCTGGTGGAGGCGATCCAGGAGCGCACCGGGGACGACGCCCTCGGACGCCTGCTCGCCGCGCGCGCCACGGACTTCGAGCGCTGGCGATGGGGACGCGACCTGCTCTCCGTCCTCGAGGACGTTCCGCAGCTGGAGGCCGACGCCGAGGACCTCGCGCGGTGGCTGCGCCCGCTGCAGACGCGCGCCTACTCGATCGCCTCGAGCCCGAGGGTGGACGCGGGCCGCGTGGACCTCACCGTGCGGACCCTCCGGTACGAGCGGGCCGGCAGGATCCTCGAGGGCACCGCGAGCGGCGCCCTGTCCCGGCTCGCCCGGAGCGCGGGGGAGGAGCCCGACGGGAACCCGTCCCGGGAGGTCCTCGTGCGGCACCGGCCCGCACCGGGATTCCGTCTGCCCGACGATTCGTCGGCCGATCTGGTGATGATCGGCCCCGGCGTGGGCGTCGCACCGTTCCGCGGCTACCTCCAGGAGCGCAGCGCGCGCGGCGACACGGGCCGCAGCTGGCTGCTGTGCGGGATCCGCGAGCGCACGACGGACCTGCTGTACGCACGGGAGCTCGAGGCATGGCGGGACGAGGGCGTGCTCACGCGACTGGACGTCGCCGAGTCCCGGGCGGCGGACGGAGCCGAGTACGTCCAGCACACGATGGATCGACTCGGCCCCGAGCTCTTCGCATGGATCGACGGAGGAGCGCATCTGCACGTGTGCGGCGATGCGCGCGAGATGGCGCCCGCCGTGCGACTCGCCCTGCGCGCCGTCGCCTCCCGGGAGCTCGGCTCCCCGGAGCGGGGCGCGGCCTGGGTGGCGCGGCTCCAGGCCGAGCACAGGTACCGGGAGGACGTGTACTGAGCCCGGGCGGCGGCGCCACGGATCCGCGGAGCCTCGGGCTTGCGGAGCCTCAGGCCTGCGGAGCGGTGAGGACGCTGCGGATCGTCATGTCCTTGGCCGGACCGGTGACCTCCCAGGTCACGTGCCATTCGCGCTCGTCCCGGATCTCGACGAGGCCGTCGTAGCGGTCCTCGCCGCAGGGGTGCACCACGGCCCGTCCGGGCGTCCAGGGGTGGAAGTCCCGGCCGTCGGCGAACAGGACCATCCAATCCTCGTCCGGGGAGGCCGCGCCGCGCTGCCCATCGAGGGGGCGGGCACGGCGCTCGATGAGGAGCTCGCGTCGCACGGGGATCGGCCGAGCATCCGCGGCGCCGCGGACGAGCACACCGCTCTCGCTCCAGACGATGCGACCGTCCTCGCGCATCGAGATCTCGGTCGTCCCGGTCACCTGCAGGATCTCGCGGGACAGGCGGTCCTCGATGCGGCGGTTCAGCAGCCAGTCGCCGAGGAGCGCCAGCGGGCTCGCACCCGGCGATGTCCGAGGGGTCGGCCGGAGGTCATGCCGCGGGTCGCTCACCCGTCGAGGCTATCGAGGGCGTTGCGGAGGCGACAACATCGGTCCGGCGCCCTCCCCACGGAGCGTGCGCTCACCGTGGCGAGCGCGGCCCGAGGTCGGACGCGTCCTCGGAGAAACCCCCGTGACGCGAGGGGCCCCGGACCGCGATACTCGTGGACGGGGCGATCGGCATCCTCGGTCCGGACCACGGGAATACCGCCCGATCCGCCGACGTTGCCCGGAGTGCCGCTCGCGTCGACGCCAGGCGCCGGTCCACGGCGTCCGCCGTCGGCCTCAGCGCTCCCGCCCTTCCCGCAGGGCCGTCGGCCCCGCCGATCCGGCCGCGGGCCCTCGACGACCCACCGGCGCCCCTCGCCCGCGAGCGCGCCGCCGCCCTGACCCAGGAGTCCCATGTCCTCGCACGAGACCGCGCCCTCCCCGCAGCCCGCCGCGCCGCCGGCCACGGGCATCGATCCCCAGGGCATGCGCGTCATCTGGCTGCTACTGGTCGCCGCCTTCGTGGCGATCCTCAACGAGACCACGATGGCGATCGCGATCCCGCACCTGAACAACGACCTGGGCATCGCCCCGGAGAACGGGCAGTGGCTGACCAGCGGCTTCATGCTCGTGATGGCCGTGGTCATCCCCACCACCGGCTTCCTCCTGCAGCGCTTCACGACGCGCCAGGTGTACCTCTTCGCCATCAGCGCGTTCTCCCTGGGCACGCTGATCTGCCTGCTCGCGCTCGGCTTCCCGATGCTGCTGCTGGGCCGCGTCGTGCAGGCGGTCGGCACCGGCATCATGATGCCGCTGCTGATGACCACGATCATGAACGTCGTGCCCGCGCACTCGCGCGGACGCATGATGGGCCGCGTGGGCCTCGTGATCTCGCTGGCCCCCGCCATCGGCCCGACCCTCTCGGGCGCTGTCCTGGACACCCTGGGCTGGCGCTGGCTGTTCGGGATCGTGCTGCCGATCGCGCTCGTCGCCCTGCTGCTCGGCGCCCGCTGGATGACCAACCTCGGGGAGACCCTGCGCGCCCCGCTCGATGTGCTCTCGGTGATCCTCTCCGCCCTCGCCTTCGGCGGCCTCGTCTACGGGCTGAGCCTGCTGGGCTCGGCGCACGAGACCGCGGGCGGCGGCGGAGCGAGCGCGACCATCCCTGGCCTGGGGACCCAGGGCACGGCGATCGTCCTGATCGTCGTCGCCCTCGTGATCCTCGCCCTCTTCTGCCTGCGCCAGATCTCCCTGCAGCGCGCCGACGACGCCCTGCTGGACCTCCGGGTCTTCCGCTCGCGCACCTTCACGCTGGCCGTGATCATCATGGGCGTCGTCGCGATGGCCATGTTCGGCACGCTCACCCTGCTGCCGCTGTACCTGCAGAACGTCGCGGGACTGGACGCCCTCATGTCCGGCCTGATCCTCATGCCCGGCTCGATCCTCATGGGACTGCTGGGGCCCGTGATGGGCCGCGTGTACGACGCCAAGGGCCCGCGCGTCCTCCTCGTGCCCGGCACGATCGTGGTCGCGGGCGCCCTGCTGTTCTACTCGACGGTGGGCGAGGACACTGCGTGGCCCGTGCTGATGATCGTCCAGACCCTCATGTCCGTGGGCCTCGCGATGACCTTCACGCCGCTGTTCTCCGCCTCGCTCGGCTCGCTCCAGCGCCGGCTGTACTCCCACGGGTCGGCCGCGCTGAACACGCTCCAGCAGGTGGGCGGCGCGGCCGGCGTCGCCGTCCTCATCGGCCTGTACTCCTCGATCCTCCATCAGGGGGAGGCCGACGGCCTCTCGACCGCGGCGGCCGGCGCCCCGGGAGCGCGGGCGGCCTTCCTCGTCGCGGGACTGATCGCCCTGGTGCCCGTGGTGCTCGCCTGGTTCATCCGCGCACCCGAGGAGGCCGAGGAGGAGCCGCAGCAGATCCCCGTCGAGTCGGCCGCCTGAGCGGCGCGACGTCGCGGACCGCAGAATGGACGGCATGACCAGCGCAGCCTCCGCACCGCCCGAGCGCTCCGCCCCCACCGCGCGGACCCTCGGCCTCGATCTGGACGCGACGCTCATCCACGGGCCGCTGGGGACCGTGATCGCGGACCTCGATGCGCAGGTCGCGCGCGAGCAGGGGATCGTGGGCCTCCACGACCAGGTGATGGCCGAGGCGCAGCGCCTGTTCGCCGAGGACCCCGCCGCGGCCTACGACTGGCAGGCGACCCTCGCCCGGGTGGCTCGCGAGCGCGGTGCCCGGCTGCCGTTCGACATCGTCGAGCGACTCGAGGAGGTGGCTCCCGCGCGCACCCGACTCCTCGAGGAGGATGCGCCGGAGGTGCTGCGGGCGCTGAAGGCAGACGGCTGGCGACTCGTGGTGATCACCAACGGGTGGCGCCGCTATCAGGTGCCGGCGCTGCGGGCCGTCGGCCTGCTCGACCTCGTCGACGACCTCGTCACCGCCGACTCCGCCGGTGCCCCGAAGCCCGATCCGGTGATGTTCGCGAGCGCCCTGACGGGTGCGCGCAGCGGCGCCGGACCCCTCGTCCACCTCGGGGACCGGCTCGACGACGACGTGCTCGGCGCCCATCGCGCGGGCGGCGCGGCGGTCCTCTACTGCCCCTCGGCGCCCGCCGAGCTCCAGGGGCCGACGGATCCTGCGCCGGCGGCCCCGCCCGGCACGTCGCCCGAGCGCGAGGACCCCTTCTCGGAGTTCTTCCGCGACCTCGCCGCGCGTCAGCAGGCGCGCGTGGACCCCGCCGATCCGCTCGCTCGCCCCGATGCGGTGATCTCCGGGATCAGGGATCTCCCCGCCGCGCTCCGAGCACTGGCGCTCCCGTGAGCGAGCAGCCCGTCCCGTCCGACGGGCCCGTTCGGTCCGCCCCTCTCGCCCGTCCGGTTCAATCCGACGAGCCCTCCCTGCGCGAGGCGGACGTGGTGGTCATCGGCGGGGGACAGGCGGGACTCAGCGCCGGCCACCACCTGCTGCGCCGCGGCGCCGACGTGATCATGCTCGACGCCGAGGACGGGCCCGGTGGCGCCTGGCGACATCGCTGGGACTCGCTGACCATGGCGACGGTCAACCACATCGCCGACCTCCCCGACATGCCGCAGGGCACCGTCGCCGAGTCCGAGAGCGCGAACACCGCGGTCCCCGCCTACTTCGCCGAGTTCGAGCGGCGGGACTCCCTCCCGATCGAGCGGCCCGTCCGCGTGACCTCCGTGCACTCCGAGGATCCGGACGCGGGAATCGACTCCCCGCTGCGCGTCGACAGCGTGGACGGGGAGGGGAGGGCGCTCACGCCGATCCGCACGCGCGCGATCGTGAACGCGACCGGCACCTGGAGCAACCCGTTCGTCCCCTTCGTGCCGGGGATCGGCACCTTCCGCGGCCGCATGCTGCGCACCGTCGACTACCCCGGCGCCGCGGCCCTCGCCGGGCGGCGGGTCGGGATCGTCGGCGGCGGGATCAGCGCCACCGGCTTCCTCGCCGAGCTCAGCGAGGTCGCGACCACCTTCTGGTACACGCGCCGGGAGCCGGTCTTCCGCGAGGGCGGGTTCACCCCCGAGATCGAGGGCCGCGCGGCCGTCGCGATGGTCGAGGAGCGCGTGGCGCAGGGACTCGCCCCGCTCAGCGTGGTCTCCGTGACCGGACTGCCCTGGAGCCCGGCCCTCGCGGCCGCCGACGCCCGGGGAGCTCTCGCGCGCCGACCGATGTTCACGCGCGTCGTGCCCGAGGGCGTGATCGAGGCCGACGGCACCACGACGCCCCTGGACGTCCTGCTCTGGGCGACCGGCTTCCGCGCGGCCCTGGACCACCTGGCGCCGCTGCACCTGCGCGCCCCGGGCGGCGGCATCCGGATGGACGGCACCCAGGTCGCGGACGACCCTCGCATCCACCTCGTCGGCTACGGCCCCAGCTCCTCGACCATCGGCGCCAACCGCGCCGGCCGCGCCGCCGCCCGGCACCTCCTGCGCAGCTGACGTCCCGTCCGGAACCGGCCCCGATTTAACGCAAGGGACGTGTGGCGATAATCCCTCGGCCCTGCAGGGGGTCGGCGGTCTGCCGTACTGTCGGAGGCATGAGCGACGCCACAGGATCCGGGACCGCAGCACCTAACCCCAGGGACCGGGGGAAGCGGCCCCCGCGCCCCCAGGCGGTCCTCCAGGTGATCGGCAAGCAGCGGATCACGCCGAACCTGCTGCGCGTGATCGTCGGCGGAGACCAGGTCAGCGTCCTGAACGACAACGACTCGACGGACAAGTACCTCAAGCTCCTGCTCCCGCAGCCGGGCAGCGGCCTGCAGCCGCCCTACGACATGGAGGGCCTGCGCGAGACCTCGCCCGAGACCCTGCCGTCCCGCCGCACCTACACGGTGCGCTCGTGGGACCGCGAGAAGCAGCTGCTCGCGCTGGACTTCGTGCTCCACGGCGAGGGCACGATCGACGGGATCGCGGCCGCCTGGGCGGACGCCGTCCTGCCCGGCGACGTGGTCGCCGCGAACGGCGCCGGCGGCGGCTACGCCCCCGACCCGGAGACGGGCTTCCACGTGCTGATCGGCGACCACTCGGCGCTGCCCGCCATCGCCTCCGCCCTCGAGACCATGGAGCCCGCGGCCCGCGGCATCGCCCTCGTCCAGCTTGATCGCGCGGAGGACCAGCAGGACCTCGAGCACCCCGAGGGCGTCGAGCTTCGCTGGCTGATCGGCGACCGCGAGCAGCTGGTCACCGAGACCGAGGGCCTGGACCTCCCGGCCGACGGCCTCCAGGTCTTCGCCCATGGGGAGCGCGGCATCATCAAGCGGATCCGTCGGAACCTCGTCAAGGAGCGCGGCATCGACCGCTCCCTCATCTCGATCTCCGCCTACTGGGCCGCCGGCCGCGTCGAGGACCAGTTCCAGGCCGAGAAGCGCGAGCCCGTCGGCCGCATCGACGAGGACTGACCCCACCGCATGAGCGATCCGAGCGAGGACCTCGTCGTCGGCGAGGACGGCCTGGCCCGCCCCGTCTGGGCGAGCCGCCACGAGGACCTGTGCGAGTACTACGACACCGAGTGGGGCATGCCGCGGCGCACCGAGGCCGAGGTGTTCGAGCGCCTCGCGCTCGAGGGGTTCCAGTCCGGCCTCTCCTGGGCCACGATCCTGCGCCGCCGCGCCGGATTCCGCCGCGCCTTCGCGGACTTCGCCCCCGAGGCGGTCGCCCGCTTCGAGGAGGCCGACGTGGAGCGCCTGCTCGCCGACGAGGGCATCATCCGCCACCGCGGCAAGATCGAGGCGACCATCGCCAACGCCCGCGCGACCCTCGCCCTGCGCGAGGCCGAGGGGATCGGCGCCCGCGGCGAGCTGCCGCGCGGCTCGACCCTCGCCGATCTGGTCTGGAGCTACCGGCCGGGGACGAGCCCTGCGCCGCGCACCGCCGCCGAGGTGCCGACGACCTCCGCCGAGTCCCGAGCGCTCGCGAAGGAGCTCAAGGCCCGCGGATTCCGGTTCGTGGGGCCGACCACGATGTTCGCGCTCATGGAGGCGCTCGGCGTGGTCGACACCCACCTGCTGGGCTCCCACCGCCGCGGCAGCTCGGGCCTCTGGGACGAGACTGGCGCGCGTCGAGCCTGACCTGACCGGCGCGCGTCGAGCCTGACCGGCTCAACTCGAGCCTGAACCGCGCGAGACGCGAGTCCTGAGCCCCGCCCGCGCGAGACGCGAGTTCCGAGCCCGACCGCCAGGTCCGGTGCGCGGGGACCGCATGCGCGGTCATACGTGGTCACACTCCTGGGCGCCCGACCCGTGTGCGCGCGAGAGTGGCCGGGAGCGGCGTCCTCGGCCCCGTCGGCCGCTCGGGAGGAGAGGTCATGTCCACGACATCGGTGCACGCGGGCTGGGACGCGCGCGACGCCCACGGCTCGGTCGTCCCCCCGATCTATGCGACCAGCGCCTACGCCCACAGCGGCCACGCCTCTCTCAAGGCCCTCTTCGCCCGGGAGAGCGAG
This sequence comes from Brachybacterium halotolerans subsp. kimchii, assembly GCF_020792675.1. Lineage (NCBI taxonomy): Bacteria > Bacillati > Actinomycetota > Actinomycetes > Micrococcales > Dermabacteraceae > Brachybacterium > Brachybacterium halotolerans. The sequence continues at coordinate 342,069 of NZ_CP086254.1, forward strand.
GGCTTCGCCTACTCCCGCTCCGGGAACCCCACCACGGCCGTGCTCGAACAGCGGATCGCCGCTCTCGAGGGCGGGATCGGCGCGATCGCCGTGGCGAGCGGGCAGGCGGCCACCACGATCGCGCTGTGCGCCCTGCTGGAGCCGGGCACCCACGTCGTGGCCTCCTCCCGCCTCTACGGCGGGACCACGGAGTTCCTCGGCGACACCCTCGTCGACCTGCAGGTGAGCTGGAGCGCCGTCGACCCCTGGAACGTCGACGCCTGGCGCGCCGCGATCCGCCCGGAGACCCGCGTCGTCCTCCTCGAGTCGATCGCCAATCCCGGGGCTGAGCTGGCCGACCTCGATGCCATCAGCGCGATCGCCCACGAGCACGGCGCGGTGGTGGTCGTCGACTCGACCCTCGCGAGCCCCGCCCTCTACCGTCCCGGCGAGCACGGGGCCGACGTGGTGGTGCACTCGGCCACCAAGTACCTCGCCGGTCACGGCACCACGATCGCCGGACTCATCGTGGACACCGGCTCCTTCGACCCGCGCCGATGTCCCGAGCGCTGGCCGCGCCTGACCACACCCAACGAGCGCTTCCACGTGACCTTCGCCGACGAGTACGAGGCCGGCGGCGCCGGACTGCTGGGCTTCGCCCGGGCCAAGTACGTCACCGACTTCGGCGCCACCCTTCCCGCCCAGAGCGCCCGCGACGTGCTCGTGGGCATCGAGACCCTCGACCTTCGCCTGGAGCGCATCAGCGCGCACGCCGAGCAGATCGCTCGTAGCCTGCAGGGCGCGGAAGGAATCGCCCGTGTGAACCATCCGTCGGCCCCCGGTCGCGCCGACGCGCACCTCGCCGCGCGCGACTTCCCACGCGGCACCTCGGGAGTGTTCTCGATCGACCTCGAGGGCGGGGAAGCAGCGGCCGCCGCCTTCTGCGATGCCCTGAGCGTCTTCACCCTCGCCGTGAACATCGGCGACGTCCGCTCCCTGGTCTGCCACCCGGCGACCACGACGCACTCGCACCTGAGCATGGAGCAGCGGGCGGCCTGCGGGGTGGGCGAGGGCACGGTGCGCCTCAGCATCGGCCTCGAGGACGTGGACGATCTGCTCTCGGACCTGCAACGGGGCCTCGCCGCCGCGCGGACGGCGCGCGACGCGGGACCGAGCGGCGCGGAACCGGGCGACGCGTAACAGGGAGATGTGGAACCGGGAGACGCAGCACCGACGGACGCGCCGGGTCGCGCCTCGGTGCTCAGCGGCGCGGGCGCTTCCCGCTCGCGAACTGCTTGACGCGCCCGAACCAGCCGCCGCCGCTCACGGCGTGCCCGACCCCGCCGCCTACCGCATGCCCTGCGGAGGCGCCGAGGATCCGGTCGTTGCAGCGCTCGCACAGCACGCGCCCCGTGAACGACCTCCGGGCGCGGCCGCGGATCACTCTCCTGCACTGTTCACATCGCTGAGCCATGCCACGAGTGTGCCCCAGTGGGGCAGATCCGTCGAACGCGCCGCGTGCCTCGACCGGTCGGCTCGCTGGGAGTGCGCAGGGTCCCCGCGCTGTCAGACGCCCGGGCCGATGTCGGGGGCCCGACGGATCCCGAAGCGCTCGTGCAGGACGCGCCGCGCGGCGAAATGGCCGTTGAGGCCATGGACCCCGGGGCCCGGAGGCGTCGCGGACGAGCACAGGAAGTGGCCGTCGTCCGAGAGCCGGTAGGGGTCCCACACCGCGCGGGGCCGCGCGATCATGCGGTACATCGTGATCGTCCCCATCGCGATGTCGCCACCGACGATCGCCCGGTCGTGCTCGCCCATGCGCGCGGCGGGGATGCCCCGCGCGGCGACGATCGTGTCGCGGAATCCGGGGGCGCTCGCCTCGATCTGCGCGATCACGGCCTCGGTGGGATCCTCCATGCCGCCGACGGGCACGTGCGCGTACGCCCAGATCGGCCGCAGACCGCCGACCTCGCGGGAGGGATCGGCGACCGCCGGATCGCTCACGAGCACCACGGGACGCTCGGGGATGCGGCCCGCGAGCACCTGGTTCTCGGCCGCGGCGATCTGCTCCCTGGTGCCGCCCAGGTGCACGGTCCCCGCGCGGCGCACGTTCGGATGCGCCCACGGGATCGGCCCGCTGGTCACCAGATCCACCTTCGCCGCCGCTCCCGCGTGCCCGAGGCCCCGCAGGCCGCGGGCGGTGCGGCGGGGGATCGTGCGGCCGAGGATCCGCGCGGCGTCGTCGGCGCTCGTGTCCAGGAGCACGGCGCGCGCGGGCGGAAGATCCGCGAGCGATCGCACGGGGCGGCCTGCGATCACGCTGCCGCCGTGGGCTCGCAGGTCCTCGAGCAGGGCGTCGGCGATGGCCTGGCTGCCGCCGACTGGGATCGGCCAGCCGCCCGCGTGCGCGAGCGCGGCCAGGAGCAGGGAGACCCCGGCGCCGGCCAGCGAGGGCAGGGGACTGATGCCGTGCGCGGCGACCCCGGTGAGCAGGGCCCGCGCCCTCTCCGTGTGCAGGGGCGCGTCCCAGGCCCGGGTGCCCTGCTGCAGCACCCGCAGCCCGTACCGGGCGCCGGCCACGAGCCCGGCGGGGGAGAGCACCTCCGAAGGGATCGAGCGCTTGTCGCCGAGAGCGAGTGCGGTGACGGCGTCGGCATGTCGGGCGAGGGGCTCGAACATGCGGCGCCACGAGGGTCCGTCGGGCCCGAGCCCCTCGACGGTGCGCTCGAGGTCGTGCCAGGCGATGCCGGCATCACCGCCCGGCAGCGGCTGGGCGTAGGAGACCTCGGGCACGATCGTGCGCACGCCGCGCGCCGCGAGGTCGAACTCGCGCAGGAACGGGCTCGCGAGCGCCATCGGGTGCACGGCCGAGCAGATGTCGTGGACGATCCCGGGGGCCAGGCCGAGGTCGAGCGTGCGGGAGCCGCCGCCCAGGGTCTCCTCGGCCTCGAGGACCTGGACGCTCAGCCCCGCACGGGCGAGGGTGACCGCCGCCGCGAGCCCGTTGGGCCCTGAGCCGACGACCACTGCGTCCAGCGAGGGGGAAGCCATGCTCGAAGCCTAGTGGTCGGGGCAGGGGCGTCGCGCGCGGACCCCGGAGGTCCAGGTCGTGGGGCGTGATCGGCGTGGGGTTCGGCCCGGCCGCGTCCGCGTTCCCTATCGTGGGCGCAATGACCGAAGATCCCGCGTCCCCTCGCGATCGGCCCACCGGGCGGAGCGCCGATCAGCACGATGATCCGGGGATCGGCCCCTCGACGGCCGGGATGCCGGAAGCCCCCGGCGGCACAGTGCCGCGTGTGCGGCGGACGCGTGTGGGGCGCATGGGCCCCGTGGGCCTCGCCTGGCGGATCCTCGCGATGGCTGCGGGACTGGCCGTGCTGACGGCCGCTCAGATCGGACACACCGACGACCTCTTCCCGTTCAGCGCGATGGCCATGTTCGCCCAGCCCCGCGACCCGGACGGCGTCGTCGACGACACCTGCCTCGAGGGCACCCGCGAGGGCAGCGACGAGGTCCTCCCGATCAGCTTCCCCGACGCCGGCATCGCGCGCTCCGACGTGGAGGGGAACCTGCGCGGGATCCGCGAGGACCCCCAGCGCCTCGCCCCGCTCGCCCGGGCCGTCGACGCCCACCACCCGGACGAGCCGCAGCTGACGAGCCTCACCGTCTGCAGCGACCGCTACCACCTGCGTTCAGGCGCGCCCGACGGGCCGCCCGAGCACGTCACCCTGGTCACCTGGGAGGCGCGATGAGCACGGCGACCTCGACGGGCGCGAGCACGCCGCCCCGCGCACGGCGAGGGACAGAACGACTGCTCGATGTCCTCGCCCCTGCGATCCCCCTCGCGCGTCTGGAGGTGATGCGCCGTCTGATCAGCGCGTTCGTCGTCTTCGACGTGCTGCTGGTCTCGAACGACGTGATCGGCCACGCGGCGAACCCCGAGTACTTCCGGCCCACGGCGCTCGCCCGCCTCCTGCACCTGCCCGCGGTGACGCCGGTGCTGGGCTGGGGACTGCTGGTGGTCATCCTCGCCTCCGGGGCTCTGGGCGCCCTGGGGCGCGCGCCGCGCGCGAGCGGAGCGGTGCTCGCCGTGAGCTTCTGGATCTGGATGCTCTACTCCCAGGGCTACGGCTACATCAGCCACGACCACGTGGCGCTCATGGTCGCCGTGGCCGTGCTGCCCACCGCCGGCATCGCGGGGGCACGGGCCGACCGGGTGGACGGGGTCGACGGGTTCGGTGGGGTCGGTGGGGCCGACGCAGGAGTGCTCTCCCGGCAGGCGGGCTGGGCGCTGCGGTGCATCCAGCTCGCCGTGGTGCTCACCTACTTCTATTCGGTGCTCGAGAAGTCGGTGATCTCCGGGTCCCCGGCGACCTGGGCGAACAGCGCAGTGTTCGCCTTCGCGTTCATCCGCCGCGGCGCCCCGTGGGTGCAGTGGATGCTGGACGTGCCCGGGCTGTTCCGTCCGGCCCAATGGGCGCTCATCGCCCTCGAGACCATCTCTCCGCTCGCGCTGTTCCTGCGGGGGAGGAAGCTCTACGCGCTGATCGGCGTCTTCCTCGTCTTCCATCTCGCGACGTTCGTGGCGCTCGGGATCCACTTCCTGCCCACGGTGGTGTGCTGGGCGGCGTTCCTGCCGCTCGAGCGGATCACGGCGCGACTGCGCCGATGGGCCGGGCGCCGTCGCGCTGCGCGAGCCGACGCTGCGCGAGCCAGCGCTGCGCGAGCCGGCGCTGGGCGCGCGGGCGCTCCGGATCCCTCCCGCGCGGGAGTCGAGCCCGAGTAGCCTCGGAGCCCGGGCGGCCCGACGCTTCGCCGCCCGTCGACCGAGGGGAGTCCTCATGCCCAGTCACCAGGCCGACCGCGCCCTGCCGACGCTTCCCGACGAGGACGTGCGCCGTGCGCTCTGCGTGGTCGCGCACCCCGACGACATGGAGTACGGGGCGTCCGCCGCGGTGCACCGCTGGACCGCGCGCGGCGTCGAGGTCACCTACCTCCTGCTCACCGCGGGGGAGGCGGGCATGGCGGAGGCACCGGAGGTCGTCGCCCCGCTGCGCGCCCGCGAGCAGCGGACCGCCTGCACGACGGTGGGCGTCGAGGATCTGCGGATCCTCGCCCATCCCGACGGCATGCTCGAGCCCTCGCTCGACCTGCGGCGCGACGTGGCCCGCACCGTCCGCGACGTGCGCCCGGACCTCGTGCTCACCACGACCTACGAGGTCGAGGCCTACGGCTCCCTGAACCAGGCGGACCACCGCGCGGCCGGGACGGCGGCGGCCGACGGCACGCGCGACGCCGCGAACCCCTGGGTGTTCCGCGAGCTCGGCCACGACGGGTATCGACCGTGGCAGGCCCGCGCCCTGATCGTCGTCGGCCACTCGCGGCCGACCCACGCGATCCCCGTCGGCCCCGACGACGCCGCGGCGTCGATCGCCTCGCTGCGCAGCCACGAGGCGTACCTCGCGCACGTCACCGGGCACCCCGCGCCCGAGGAGCTCATCCCGCGCGCCCTGCAGGAGGGCGGCGCGCAGAGCGAGGGCGGCGGGCTCGCCGTCACCGCCCGCGTCTTCGACCTGGGAGGGCTCGGAGGCTCGACGGGGCAGTGACCCGTCGGGTCAGGCCTCGGGGTCGAGCCGCTCGAGCTCCTCGTCGACGACCTTCGGGTCGAGCTTGGTGAAGATCGGCGAGGGCTTCGCGACCGGGCGACCGGTCTCGACGTCGCGGTGGCCCCATGCGGGCACGTCCGTGTAGTCGCCCGTGATGATCGCGTAGGAGGGGCCGCCGTCCAGGTCCTCGACCTCGCGGGCCTCGGGCAGCGGGGCGATCTGCCGGTCCCCGCCGAGCGCCCGCTCGACCGCGTTCGCGGAGAACGGGAGGAACGGGGCGAGCATGGTGTTGAGGTCGGTGACGGCCTGCGCAAGCACGTGGAGCACCGTGTGCAGGCGCTCCTGCTGCTCGGGGGCCTTGAGCTTGAAGGGCTCCGTCTCCGAGACGTAGCGGTTCGCCTCGCCCACCAGGCGCATGGCCTCGGCGATCGCGGCGCGCTGCCGGTGGGCCTCGATGAGGGAGCCGACGGACCGGAAGCCGCCCTCAATCTGGGACAGCAGCGCTCGGTCGACGTCCTCGAGCTCGCCCGCGGCGGGGATCTCGCCGACGTTCTTCGCGATCATCGCGGCCGTGCGGTTCACGAGGTTGCCCCAGCCGGCGACGAGCTCGTTGTTCGTGCGCGAGACGAACTCGGACCAGGTGAAGTCAGCGTCCTGGTTCTCCGGGCCCGCGGCGGAGATGAAGTAGCGCACCGCGTCGGGCTGATAGCGCTCGAGCATGTCGCGCACGTAGATGACGATGCGCTTGGAGGAGGAGAACTTCCGGCCCTCCATGGTGAGGAACTCGCTCGAGACGACCTCGGTGGGCAGGTTCAGCTTCCCGAAGCGGCCGGGCTCGCCGCCCTTGTCGCCCTCGCCGTTCTGGGCGATGAGCTCCGCCGGCCAGATCTGCGAGTGGAAGACGATGTTGTCCTTGCCCATGAAGTAGTAGGTGAGGGCCTCGGGATCGTTCCACCAGCGGCGCCACGCCTCCGGATCGTCCTGGCGCCGCGCCCATTCGATGGAGGCGGAGAGATAGCCGATCACGGCGTCGAACCACACGTAGAGGCGCTTGGTGGGCTGGTCCTCCCAGCCCGGCACCGGGATGCCCCAGTCGATGTCGCGGGTCATCGCGCGCGGCTTGATGTCCTGGAGGATGTTCTGGCTGAAGCGGATCACGTTCGGACGCCACAGACCGGTCGCCTCGCGCTCGTCGAGCCAGCGGCCGAGCTCCGCCGCGAGCGCGGGCAGGTCCAGGAACCAGTGGGTGGTCTCGATGAACTCCGGGGTCTCGCCGTTGATGCGGGAGACCGGGTCGATGAGGTCCGTCGGATCCAGCTGGTTGCCGCAGGTGTCGCACTGGTCGCCGCGCGCACCGGGCGCGCCGCAGATCGGACACGTGCCCTCGATGTAGCGGTCGGGCAGGGTGCGGCCGGTCGACGGCGAGATGGCGCCGGAGGTGGTCTGTTCGATCATGTAGCCGTTGTCGCGCACGACCTCGAACATCTCCTGCACCACCGCGTAGTGGTTGCGGGTGGTGGTGCGCGTGAACAGGTCGTAGCTGAGGCCCAGGGCGACGAGGTCATCGACGATGATCCGGTTGTTGCGGTCGGCGAGCTCGCGGGCGGTCACGCCCTCCTTGTCGGCCTCGACCAGGATCGGGGTGCCGTGCTCGTCGGTGCCGGAGACCATGAGCACGTCGTGGCCCGCCATGCGCATGAAGCGCGAGAAGACGTCGGAGGGGACGCCGAAGCCGGCGACATGACCGATGTGGCGGGGACCGTTGGCGTACGGCCAGGCGACCGCGGACAGGACTGTGCTCATGGGACGCAAGTCTACGGACACCACGCCCGCACGCGGACCGCGAACGGCCCGCGTCGACCGATACCCTGGCCACATGAGCACCCATGGCCTTTCCGCAGCCCAGCAGAAGATGCGAGACGCCGGCGTCGCCCAGACGGCGATCGACGTGTTCTCCCGCTACTACCAGCAGCTCGAGGAGGGCGTCACCGGGTCGATCCCGGAGGACACCATCTCCCCGTACCTCGACCCGCCCCGGCTCGAGGACGTCACGATCGATCCGTTCCAGGCCAAGGAGGCCTTCGACCGCCTCGCGATCATCAACCTCAACGGGGGCCTGGGCACCTCGATGGGCATGGACCGCGCGAAGTCGCTGCTGCCCGTGCGCGACGGCAGGTCCTTCCTGCAGATCATCGTCGAGCAGGTCCTGGCCGCCCGGAAGGCGACCGGCTCCCCGCTGCCGCTGCTGTTCATGGACTCCTTCCGCACTCGCGAGGACACCCTTGAGGTGCTCGAGCAGTACCCGGACCTGCCCGTGGGCGACCTCCCGCTGGACTTCCTGCAGAACAAGGAGCCCAAGCTGCGGGCCGATGACCTCGAGCCCGTCACCTGGGAGGCCGATCCCGACCTCGAGTGGTGCCCGCCGGGCCACGGCGACCTGTACACGGCGCTGCAGACCTCCGGTGTCCTGCAGAAGCTTCTGGACGCAGGCTTCAAGTACGCGTCCGTGTCGAACTCCGACAACCTCGGCACGCTCCCGAACCCCGTGCTGGCCGGCTGGTTCGCCGCCTCCGGCGCGCCCTACGCGGCCGAGCTGTGCCCGCGCACCCCCGCGGACCGCAAGGGCGGGCACCTCGCGGTGCGGAAGTCCGACGGCCGCCTCATCCTGCGCGACACCGCGCAGACGCCGGAGGAGGAGATGGACTTCTTCACCGACGAGCACCGCCACCCGTTCTTCCACACGAACAACCTGTGGATGGACCTCGAGAAGCTCGACGCGGTGCTGCGCGCCCACGACGGCGTCATGCCGCTGCCCATGATCCGCAATTCCAAGACCGTCGACCCCTCGGACAAGTCGAGCACGCCGGTCTACCAGATCGAGTCCGCGATGGGCGCCGCGATCGAGGTGTTCGAGGGCGCGAGCGCGATCGTCGTCGGCCGCGATCGCTTCCTGCCCGTCAAGGCCACGAGCGACCTGCTGCTGGTGCGCTCGGACGTCTACGACCTCGACCCCAAGAGCGCGCTCGTCCAGCAGGTGCCGTCGGCCCCGACCGTCTCCCTGGACAGTGACCACTACAAGCTGATCGGCGACTTCGACGCCCGCTTCCCGCACGGCGTGCCGTCCCTGCGCGAGGCGACCTCGCTGAGCGTGACGGGCGATCACACCTTCGGTCGTGACGTCGTCGCCCGCGGCGACGCCGTCGTCGGCCCCGAGGACCCCGCCCAGATCCCCGACGGGACCGTCCTCGGCGGCTGAGGACCTGCGGGTGGGGCCCCGCTGCGCGGGGCACCCCCTGCGGATCTGTGGATGGTCGACGCGGTCCATCGGTCATGCAGCGGCGTATGGCGGACGTCTCTGCCATATATGGCAGAGACGTCCGCCATACGCCGGTGCGCGACTGCCGCCCGGGTCGCGCCACTCCGGCGCGGGTCGGGAGGTGCGCGGCGCCGCTGCGAGCCTCGGGCTCAGCGCCGCGCCGGCCCTGCCGCGCCTGCCGCCGGCTCCCGCACGAGCCAGTGGCCGATGGGCGGCGAGGTGATCCACGAGAGCACCTTGACGATCGGTGCGCGCGAGAGGATCAGCACCAGGAGGAGCGCCCCGACCACGAGCATCACCGCGTCGAGGTTCGACGTCATCGTGTCGAACCAGCCCAGGTCGCGGGGGATCTGCAGCAGCAGCGGGTGGATCAGGTAGATCGTCAGGGACTCCACGCCCAGGGCCGTGAACCAGTGGTGGCGACGCGGGGCGACCATGATCATCGCGATCGTGAGGATCGTGCCGCAGATCAGCACGAGCACGCGCGTGACCATGCCGTAGACGTTCCCGAGATCGTTCTCGGAGAAGCTGCGGGACATCGTGAAGATGTCGTTGGAGAACATGTCGTGGGTGATCGCCGCGACCACGAGGGCGCAGGCGAAGGCCGCCGCGCCGATCGCCCGTCCCCAGCGCACGTCGCGGATCCTCGCGAGCATCTCCGGCGTGCACATGAGTCCCAGCACGAAGAACGGCAGGAAGCTCAGCACGCGGCCCCAGGTGAGGACGGTGTCCAAGTCCGCCTCGAGGGGCGCCAGCACGGAGATCGCGACCGCGAACACGAGCGGGTAGCGCAGGGAGCGCAGGATCGGCGAGAACACCCGCCAGAACGTCAGCGCGAGCAGGAACCACAGCGTCCAGGCCGGGTGCCACAGGCTCACGGTGATCGGGTTCCCGTCGAGGAGGTCGCTCTCGATCGAGTGGAAGACCTGGAAGATCAGGTACGGCAGGAGCATGCCCGTGAGCAGGCGCGAGACCTGCCGCGGCTCGTTGCGGTAGGAGCGGCAGAGGAAGCCCGAGATCGCGACGAAGGCGGGCATGTGGAACGAGTAGATCCACGTGTAGAGGATGTCGAGGTACCCGTTGTCGTTGCTCTCGATCGTGTGGCCCACGACCACGAGCGCGATGAGGATCGCGCGCGCGTTGTCCAGCAGCGGATCACGGGGCTTCTTCGCGGGCTTATCGGCCTTCGCCGGCTTCGCGGGGTCCGACGGCGCTGCGCGGGTGTCGAGCGCCGCGGGAGCGGACGTCCCGCGGGCATCGCCGTGGGCGCGGTGCGTGGGCGGGCGCCGTGGCGTGTGCGTCGGAACGGCCGGGGCACTCCCACCGGCCGGGCCCGTGCCGGCCGTCTCGGTGGGGGCTGGCTCCGCGCTCGGATCCTGCTGGCCGGCCATGCGCATGCGCCTCTCGTCGGGGGTGAACGGAACGTGACGAGGCTAGGACCGGAAGGTGACGCGCTCAAGTACCCGCGCCGCGAATGGGACGCATCGCGCCCCGCGCGCGAGGGCGCGTGTGATCAGGTCGACGGGCCGGGTCGTCGGCTGAACGGACATGTCCGACAGGCCGGTCCGACGGGTCGGTCGGACGGACCGGTCCGGCGGGCCGGTCGAACGGACCGATCCGACGGGCCGACCCGACAAGGCCGACGCGCGGCCCGTCGGCCCCCGTCAGTCGCGACCGTGGACGTACCCCTCGCCGCCGGTGACGTCGAGGGTCTCGGGGATGATGTTGCCGTAGCGGTGATCGGTCGCGCTGATGGCCTGCTCGTGCAGGAAGCTCAGCAGCTCGATCCGTCCGCTCGCGGTCACCGGGCCGCGGAACAGGGCCACCTCGACGCGGCGCGAGATCGCGCCCAGCAGGGCGTCGTCGGCCTCTCCGACCAGCCGGATCCGCAGGCGGGACTGCGCGGGGACGGCGGCGGCGAATGCGTCGGCGTCCTCCATCCGCACGGTGGTGCCCGCCGGCAGCTCCTGGGCGGCCGCGGCGCGCAGGGCGCCGGTCGCCACGGAGACCTCGATGTCGGCGCCGACGGTCGCGGCCGCGTGCAGCACGCGACGCAGCTCGACCTCCCGCGCGCCCTCGGCGGCGCGCACCACCGTGGGGATCGGCACGTAGCGCAGCACGTTGATCTCGCCGTGCAGGTCCTGCGGGTCGCGGGCGGCGAAGGTGCTGGTCCAGTGGGCCGCGTCCGAGTGCTTCGCCGTGGTCAGCCAGGTGGCCTCGTCGCGGATGGCTCCCGAGGGAGTGCGCCGGCCCTCGACGTCGGCCGCATCCATGAGGTGGATGAGGTAGTTCGGGCCGCCGGCCTTCGAGGTCTCCCCGATCGCGGAGCGCTTCCAGCCGCCGAAGGCCTGGCGCTCCACGATCGCGCCCGTGATCCCGCGGTTGACGTACAGGTTCCCGGCCTCCACGTGCTGGGTCCACCAGGCGATCTCGCCCAGGTCCAGGGAGTGCAGGCCGGCGGTGAGCCCGTACGAGGTGCCGTTCTGGATCTCGGTCGCCTCCTCGAGGGTGTCGGCGTGGACGATGCCCAGGATCGGCCCGAAGTACTCGGTGAGGTGGTACTCGGAACCCGGCGCCACGCCCTCGCGCACGCCCGGGCTCCACAGGCGGCCGGACTCGTCGAGCTGCTGCGGCTCGGCGAGCCAGCGCTCCCCGGCGCCGAGGCTGCTCAGCCCGTCGGCGAGCTTGCCGGCGGGCTCCTCGATGACCGGGCCCATCTGGGAGGTCGGGTCCGTCGGGTAGCCGACGTGCAGGCTCATCACGGCGTCGGCGAGCTGGGAGGAGAAGCGGCGGGAGCGGGCGACGGAGCCGACGGTGATCACGAGGCTCGCGGCGGAGCACTTCTGGCCGGCGTGGCCGAAGGCGCTCGCGGCGACGTCCTTCGCGGCGAGGTCGAGGTCCGCGTGGGGGGTGACGATGACGGCGTTCTTGCCGCTCGTCTCCGCCTTGATCGGCAGGTCGGGCCTCCAGGAGGCGAACAGCGCCGCCGTGTCGTACGCGCCGGTGAGGACGAGCTGGTCCACCCGCGGGTCGGTGATCAGGGCACGACCCACCTCGTCCTCGGGCACGTCGACGATCTGGACGAGGTCCCGGTCGATCCCGGCCTCGTGGACGAGGGCTCCGATGATCGCGCCGCAGCGGCGGGCCTGCGGGGCGGGCTTCATGACGACCGCGCTGCCGGTGACGAGCGCCGAGAGCACGCCGCCGGTGGGGATCGCGACCGGGAAGTTCCAGGGCGGGGTCACCAGGGTCAGGCGACGGGGCGTGAGGACCGCGTCGTCGAGCTCCTCCAGCAGTTCCGCCTGCTCGGCGTAGTAGAGGGCGAAGTCCATGGCCTCGCTGACCTCGGGATCGCCCTGCTCGAGCACCTTGCCGGTCTCGGCGGCCATCACCTCGAGGAGGTCGGCGCGGTGGGCGGCGAAGACGCGGGCGACCTCGCGGACCGCCTGCGCGCGCTCGCTCGCGCCCTTCCTCGCCCAGGTCTCCTGGGCGGCGAGGGCACGGCGGTAGACGTCGTCGACGCCCTCGCGGGTGGTCACCCGTGCCGCCTCGATCTCCTCGATGCCGATGCGGGAGCCGCGCACGCGGTGGATGATCCCGGCCGCCCACTCCTGGTTCGCGGCCGTGGACATGTCGGTGTCGGGCGTGTTGCGGAAGGCGCCGGGACGGGCGGGGATCACGGCCGAGCCGAGCGCCGGCCGCTCCCCGTGCTCCTCGGCCGCACGGTCCTGGTCGCGGTGGGTGGCCTCCGCCGGGCCCTCGATCGCGCGCGCGAGCGACGCCTCGAAGCGCGCCTGCTCCCGGGCGAACAGCTCCTCGCTGTCGTCGAGCTCGAAGACGGCCGACATGAAGTTCTCGCTCGAGGCGTTCTCCTCGAGGCGCCGCACCAGGTAGGAGACGGCCACGTCGAACTCACGGGGGGAGACCACCGGCACGTACAGGCGCATCGAGCCGACGGCCTCGCGCACCACCTGCTGCTGCCCCGGGGCCATGCCTGCGAGCATCTCGAACTCGACCTCGCCGTCGGCCCCGTCGATCCCGCGCTCGCCCATCAGCAGGTGCGCGAAGGCGACGTCGAAGAGGTTGTGCCCGGCGATGCCCAGGTGCACGGCCTCGAGGTGCTCGGGCTCGAGGGAGTCCAGGAGGATCCGCTTGTACTGGGCGTCGGACTCCTCCTTGGTGTGGAAGGGCGCCTGGTCCAGGCCGTGCAGCGAGGCGTCGACCGTCTCCAGGGCGAGGTTCGCGCCCTTGACCACGCGCACCTTGATGGGCGCGCCGCCACGGGCCACGCGGTCCTTCGCGAAGGCGCGCAGGCGCTGCATCGCGGCGAACGAGTCGGGCAGGTAGGCCTGCAGCACGATGCCCGCGCGCAGCTGCATGAGCTCGGGGCGGTCCAGGAGCTTCTCGAAGACGTCGAGCGTGAGCTCGAGGTCCCGGTACTCCTCCATGTCCATGTTCAGGAAGGTGGGGGAGTCCTGGCGCGAGGCGTCGAGGTAGAGCGGCAGGAGCGTCTCCACGACGTGGTCGACGGTCTCCTCCGCGCCCCACAGCGAGAGATGGTCGACGATCGAGGAGATCTTGATCGACACGTAGTCGACGTCGTCGCGGCCGGCCATCTCGCGCACGGAGGCCAGGCGCCGCCCGGCCTCGCGGGCGCCGAGGACGGCCTCGCCGAGGACGTTGATGTTCAGGTCGGTGCCCTCGGCGCGCAGACGGCGCACCGAACGGGCCAGGTGCGGGTCGCGCGAGTCGAGGATGAGGTGGGAGACCATGCGCCGCATGACGGCCTGCGCGGTCGGGATGACGGCATGGGGCAGCGTGGGCGCGGTGGCGCCGCCGAAGGAGATCACGCGGCGCAGCGGAGCCGGCAGGAACGACGGCGGGTCCGCGGCGAGCCGCTTGAGCTCGGAGGCGGCCGCGCGGGGATCCTCGGTGCGGATCACGCGGTCCACGAAGGCGACGGTGAAGTCCAGGCCCTTCGGATCCTTGAGGAGATCGGCCAGCAGCTGGGCGGAGCGGGGGACGGGCCGCGCTGCGGCCTCGTGGACCCAGTCCCTGACCTGCGATGCGACCTGCTCGGGCGCGATGGACGTGGTGCGGGTCCGCGTGGTCGTGGGCAACGCTGTTCTCCTGATCTGTCGACGGGACGGGACGTCTCGCTGGCGCTGGCTGAAGCTGGATGCGGGGCACGGCCCGCGGTGTCCCGGGGAACGGCGGGGAGGACGGCGGCGCAGGGCCCGCGACGGGTGCGCCGCGGTGGATGGAGGGCGACGGTGCCCTCCTGCCGTCCTCGGGTCCGTGCGCGCGCCCGAGGGACTGCCATCGTACGTCCGGTGATCGGGTGCCTGTGCCACGATGGGGCACCTGCGGCAGTGTCCGAAGCTGCCCCGACGGAAGGCAGAACACCATGAAGAAGGTCATCTTCCTGCTCGGCCTCGTGCTCGGCTTCTTCGCGGGCTCCCGCATGGGCCGCGGACCCTACGAGTCGCTCGAGTCCACCGCCCGCCAGATCGCGGACGACCCGACCGTCCAGCAGAAGGCGGCCGACGCCAAGGACTCTGCGGAAGCCCTGGCCCAGCGCGCGAAGGACCGCGCGCCCGAGGTCGCCGACTCGGTGAAGGGCGCCGCCGCGGGTGCGGCCACGGCGGTCAAGGACCGCGCGACCCACCGCGCCGACGACGCCTCGGGGGACGACGAGGGCGGCGAGAGCGCGAAGGCATCCTCCTCGGCCTCGGGCTCCGGATCGACGTCCGCGACTCCGGACAGCTCCGCGGGCAGCACCCCCGACACCACCTCGGGCGGCGACGGCGAGGTCGGCGACAAGCCCCTCAGCGCCTGAGCCCCGGCGCCGGCGCCTCTGCCGGCTGCACGAGGACCGGCGCACCTGCCGGTGGCACGACGATACGAGCGTGGCGAACCAGGATCCGCGGATCCTGGTTCGCCACGCTCGTTGCATTGCTCCGTGGCCGTGGCCGTGGCCGGGCGCCTAGGGCCCGTCGGTGCGCCGGCGTGCCTCGCCGGCGTCACCGAGGTCGCGGTCAGCCGATGACCCGGACGCCCGCGCGGGCCTGCTCCTCCATGAAGCAGGCGCCGCACAGGGACTCGTAGCGCACCTCGGCGCGGTCCTCGATCTCGACCTGGTCGCCCGCGAAGACGGGACGGCCGTCGACGGTGCGGCAGTTGAACTCCGCCTGCGAGCCGCAGCGGCACATCGTGGGCAGCTTCTTGAAGTTGTCCGCGAGCTCGAAGAGGCGCCGGCTGCCGGGGAACTCACGAGTCGTGAAGTCCGTGCGCAGCCCGTAGCAGATGACGGAGATGCCGTCGGCCTTCGCGACCAGGAACAACTGGTCGATCTGCGCCGGGGTGAGGAACTGGCACTCGTCCACGAGCACGCAGTGCAGGGGGCGCAGCCCCTCGGTGTCCGCGGTCTCGGCGATCCGCGCGCGCAGATCGTCCGCGGGGGAGCACAGCACGTCGACCCGTCGCCGGGCTCCGCCGCGGGCGATCACCCAGTCCTCGCCCTTGGTGTCGATCGCGGGCTTCACGGTGAGCGTCGCGAGACCGCGCTCGGCGTAGTTGAAGGCGGTCTTGATGAGGGTGTCGGACTTCCCGGAGTTCATCGCTCCGTACTTGAAGTGCAGCTTGGACATGGGCGGGCGGCTCCGGGACGGTCGGGAAGAGGCGGGACGACGGGAAGGCAGGGACGGTCGGGACGACGGGGCGGATGCGTCAGAACGCGTCGAGGACGCTCGGGCGCGGACCGCGAAGAAGGGTATCGAGGAACGCCTCTCCTGCGGCGTCGGCCTCCGCCTCCAGGCCCGCCCGCCGCGCATCGACGAGGCTGCGGCCGCCCGTGAGGAAGAGCGCGGCGGCGTGGACGTCGAGGCGGGCCCAGGCCTGCGGGGTCTCGTGGGCGTCGGCCGGAGGCATCGGCTCGTCGCGGGAGATCTGCTCGACGTGCACGACGCCGCCCTCCGCGCGCACGTCCCAGCACCCGTCGGCCCGACAGGCCGTCGCGGACGGCGTCCGGTCCCGGACCTCCAGGCGCACGCTCCCGGTGAGCCCCGCCGGAGCGGGGCGGTCCGCGAGGGCGCGGGCGGTGTCGACGAGGCGCATCATCACCAGCGGCACGATGTCGCCGGTGGTGCGCAGGCCACCGCCGGGCAGCACGTCCAGGATCGGGTCCTCGGCGCGCAGGCGCACGCGCGCCGCCGTGGTCACGGTCGACCAGGAGCCCAGGTGCTGCAGGAGCGCCAGCAGGTCGTTGCGGTCCCGGCCCAGGATCTCGTGGACCTCGAGGCCGGCGCCGTCGGATCCCGGGGCGATCCGGGAGAAGGAGAGATAGCCGCGATCTGCTCCGGCCTCGTCCTCCAGCAGCACGGCGCCCCAGGGCGGGGACGGGAGACCGGCGGGGAACAGCGGGGGCTCGCGGCGCAGCATCGCGTTGTCCTCGGCGGTGAGCTCCGTGTAGAGACGGCGCAGCCGCGGTATGGTCGCCTCGGTGACGGGCACCAGGCGCCGACCCGGCACGCTCCGCAGCCGCTGCAGCTCCCCGAGCGGGACGACGATGCGCTCGGTGCGCGCGACCACCTGGTAGCCGTGGCGGCGGTAGATCGCGGGGTTCGAGGGGTAGAGCATCGAGAAGGCCATGCCCTCGGCGCCGCAGCGGGCGAGGACCCCCGTGAGCAGCTCGCCGAACAGGCCGCCGCCGCGGTGCGCCGGGTGCACGGCGAGCCCGCCGATCCCACCGCACGCCGTGGTCCCGCCGCCCAGTGCGATCACGTCGCGACGGATCCTGGCGCCGGCGGCGAGCACGCCCTCCTGGCCACAGGGCCGAGCGGTCGAGTCGACGCCCAGGGGGATCTCGCCCTCCGGGAAGGGGCCGGGGACCTCCTCGACGGCCCCGCCGCCGAAGGCCTGGGCGGTCAGCCGCCGATAGGCGGGCCGGTCATCGCTGGTCAGCTCTCGCACGGACATGCACAGGAGTCTAGAGGCGGCGGACACAGCCGACGCACGGCGCAGGGGGCTTACAGTGAGGCGGTTCCCGGCATCGAGGAGCGAGAGCCCGCACGGACCCGGACGCGGCGGCCCATCGGCCGATCGACCCGCCGCGCCGACCCCGTCGGACCCCGCCCGTCGGCCGGACCCACGACGCCGCAGCACAGAAGGAGACATCGTGCCCCAGCGCTCCCGGCATTCGACACGGCACTCGACACTGCACCAGCGCGCCCCGCGCAAGCCGATCACGCGCTCCAACCAGGCGCGGGACGGGGCGAGGGACGATCTCACCCGGCGGCTCAGCGCGGGCGCCCCGCTCAGCGAGCAGGAGCCGCAGCGCAGGATCCCCGTCGGCCTCTCGACGTCCTCCGTCTTCCCCCTCGGCGTGGAGGACTGCTTCCGCCTCGCCTCCCACATCGGCTACGACGGCGTCGAGGTCATGGTCTCGGTGGACAGGGCCAGCCGGGACGCGGCGCTGCTGCGCGACTTCGCCCGCGAGTACGACCAGCCGATCCTCTCCCTGCACGCGCCCACGCTGTTCTTCCTGCAGTTCGTCTGGGGGAGGGACCCGTGGGTCAAGCTCGAGCGCACCGTGCAGATGGCGGTGGACGTGGACTGCCCGACGGTCGTCGCCCACCCGCCGTTCCGCTGGCAGGGCTCCTACGCCCGCGAGTTCGTCGAGGGCGTGAAGAACCTCGAGGCCGAGTACGGGATCGCGATCGCCGTGGAGAACATGTACCCCTGGCGGCTCGGCGTGCGCGAGGCCATGGTCTACCTTCCCGACCACGACCCGACCGACGAGGAGTACGACCACGTGACCGTGGACCTCTCCCATGCGGCGACCGCCGGGGACGACGCCCTGGCGATGGTCGACAGGCTCGGCGACCGCCTCGCCCATCTGCACCTGGCCGACGGCACCGGACGCACCACCAAGGACGAGCACCTGCCTCCCGGCGAGGGCAACCAGCCCTGCGCCGAGGTGCTGCGGCGCCTCGCGAACCGTGGCTGGGAGGGATCGGTGCTGCTCGAGATCTCCACCCGCGGCGGCCACGGACGCCCCACCCACCGCGAGGACCTGCTGCGCCAGAGCCTGCTGTTCGCCCGCTACCACCTGGGCCACCACCTCGACGAGAGGCTGCTGCGCAGCGGCCGCGGGCACCTGGACGCCGACGCGGGCGCGGAGGCCGACGGGGCGGGCTCGGAGCCGTCGGCCGACGGGCCCGGCGCGCGACTCCCCTGAACCCCGGCGCCGCGCCCAGGGCCGAGCACCGGGTGGCGTCGGACACGGCTCCCGAGCGGCCCCAGGATCAGGGTGGAAGAATGCCGCGGACGCGCCCCGCACGCCCCCTGGGCGCGGAGGCGGCGCAGAGACTGCGACGAGACGACGACTGCGAAGGTGACCGGTGTGAGCGAGAACTCGGGATTCGTCCATAGGAACACGGCGCTGCTGGCCGTCGAGGCGACCGAAGCCCAGGTGCCCGTGTCCTCCGACGAGATCGACGAGATGCTCGCGCCCGCGCGGCGCCGCCTGCGCCTGCCGCGCGGCATCCTGCAGCGCGTCGCCGGCGTCCAGGAGCGCCGCTGGTGGCGCGACACCGAGTCCGGCTGGAAGCAGGGCATCGTGCTCGCCGCCGAGCGCGCCATGTCCCGAGCGGGCATCACCCGCGACCAGGTGGGCGTGATGATCAACGCCTCCGTCTCCCGCCAGCACCTCGAGCCCGCCGTCTCGGCCTCGGTGCACGACGCCCTCGGGATGCCCCGCAGCTGCCTGAACTTCGACATCACCAACGCGTGCCTGGGCTTCGTGAACGCCATGACCGTGGCCTCCGGGATGATCGAGTCCGGCCAGGTGCAGTACGCGCTGATCGTGGGTGCGGAGGACGTCGAGGAGGTCCAGCGCGGCACCATCGGCCGGCTGAACTCCAAGGGCGCCACGCGCAACGACTTCAACAACCAGTTCGCCTCTCTCACGCTGGGCTCCGGCGCCGCAGCGGCCGTGCTCGGGAAGGCCGACGAGCACCCCGAGGGCCACCGCATCAACCTCACGCAGGCCCGCGCGGGCACCGAGCACCACGACCTGTGCATCGGCGACATGGACGACATGCGCACCGACAGCGAGGGCCTGCTGGAGAACGGGATCGAGCTGATCCTGGAGACCTGGAAGGCCGCGAACGCCGCGGGCCACGACTTCTCGAGCATCGAGCACGTGATCCCGCACCAGGTCTCCATGGTCTACACGCGCAACTTCTCGAAGATCACCGGGGTGGGCATGGACCGGATCCCGATCACCTTCCCGGAGTGGGGGAACGTCGCCGCCGAGGCCGTCCCGATGACGCTCGCGATGCATCAGGACAACATCTCCCGCGGCGAGCGGGTGCTGCTGCTGGGTGTCGGCTCCGGACTGAACACCGCGATGATGGAGGTCACCTGGTGAGCATCGAGCGTCCCCGCGGCTCCCGGGCCGTGGCCGCCCCGGAGCTGCCCGGCGTGGACCCCCGCGCCCATCGGCTCGTCGAGGCCCGCGACCACAGCGGCGAGCTGCGCTCCTGGCATCTCCTGGACTCCGCCCCGCTGCTGGCCGAGCGCGGCGTCGCCCCGCGCGGCACCCTGCTCGCCGTCCACGGGAACCCCACGTACTCGTTCCTGTACCGCTCGCTGATCCGCGAGGACATCCCCTGGCGCGTGATCGCGGTCGACCAGCTCGAGATGGGGTACTCCGAGCGCACCGGTCAGGCGCGAGGCCTGCAGGACCGCATCACCGACCTGTCCCTGCTCACCGACGCGCTCGGCGTGCGCGGCCCCGTGGTCACCGTCGGCCACGACTGGGGCGGCATCGTCTCGGTGGGCTGGGCGCTCGACAACCGCCACGACGTCATCGGCATGATCCTCACCAACACGGGGATCCACCAGGAGCTCGGGGAGTCCCTGCCGAAGGCCCTCCAGCTCGCGACCGCCCCTGCGATGCTGCCGCTCAGCACCTCGGTCACCGACGCCTTCCTCCGCACCACGGTCGCGCTCTCCAGGCCCGCCCTGCCTCGGGAGGTGCAGGAGGCCTACCTCGCGCCCTACCGCGGCCGCGCCCGGCGCCTGGGCATCGAGCAGTTCGTCGCGGACATCCCCGCGAGCGCGAACCACCCCAGCCGTGCGACGCTCGAGCGCCTGGCCGGCGGCATCACCGGCATGGACGTGCCCACGCTGATGGCCTGGGGCCCGCGCGACGTGACCTTCTCGGACCGCTACCTGCGCGATCTCATCGAGCGCGTCCCCCATGCCGACGTCCACCGCTTCGAGGGCGCCTCCCACCTGGTGTGGGAGGACGCCGACGTCGCCGGCCTCGTCGCCACCTGGCTGCGGGACACCTTCGGCGACGCCGAGCACCCGCGCGATGCGGCCGGTGCGGGCGAGGCGCTGCGCCCCGTCTCCTCCTTCGCCGAGCAGGCCCCCGAGATCCACCTCGGCGAGGCGATCACGCGCCGCGCCCAGGACCCCGCGACAGCCGACCTGCCCGCCGTGGTCGAGCTCGGCGCGCGCCCGGGCGAGAGCCGCCGCATCAGCTGGTCCCTGCTCTCCGAGCGCACCGAGGACCTGGCCGCCGGCATGCGCGCCCACGGGATCATGCCCGGGGACCGCGTGAGCGTGCTGGTCACACCGGGTGCGGACCTCACCGCCGTGCTGTACGCCTGCCTGCGCCTGGGCGCCGTCGCCGTGATCGCCGACGCGGGCCTAGGCACCGACGGGCTCACCCGCGCCGTGATCGGCTCCCACCCGGACTGGATCATCGGCATCGAGAAGGCCCTCGTCGGCGCCCGCGCGCTCGGCTGGCCCGGCCGCCGCATCAGCGTCCCGCAGCTGCCCACCGTCGACCGCGCCGCCCTCGACGTCGAGACCTCCGTCGCCGAGCTCGCCGAGGAGGGCCGCCAGATGCGGGCCCTCGGCGCCGGCATCGACGCCCCCTGGCCGGACCAGGACGCCGACGCCGCCGCGCTGTTCACCTCCGGCTCCACGGGCCCCGCCAAGGGCGCGGTGCTCACCCACCGCCAGATGGGCGCCATGTTCGCGGCCGTCGGCGACACCCTCGACCTCGAGGCCGATCGCGGCCTGGTCGCGGGTTTCGCGCCCTTCGCGCTGCTGGGCCCCGCGCTGGGCGCGCCCTCGGTCGTCCCGGACATGGACATCACCCGCCCGGGCGACCTCACCGCACCCGCCCTCGCGGCCGCGGTCGAGGCGCTCGGCGCGCCTGCCGTGTTCACCGCACCCGCCGCGCTGCGCAACATCATCGACACCGCCGACCAGCTCGACGAGACCGGGCGGGCCGCCCTCGCCCGCGTGCCGAGCTTCTTCTCCGCGGGCGCGCCGATCCCCGCCCCGCTGCTGCGCGAGCTGCGCGGCGTGATGCCCGGCGCCCGGGCGCTCACCCCCTACGGGATGACGGAGTGCCTCGCGGTCGCCGCGATCGACCTCGAGGGCATCGAGGCGGCCGGCGACGGACCCGGCGTGTGCGTCGGCACCGCCGTGCCCCGCACCGAGATCGCCATCGCCGTCATGGACGGCGAGGGCGCGACCACCGGCGAGATCACGACCGATCCCGACCGCACCGGCGAGATCCTCGTGCGCGCCCCGCACGTGCGCGACCGCTACCTCATGCTCTGGGGGACCACCGCCCGCGCCAGCCGCTTCGAGGGCTGGCACGCGACCGGCGACGTCGGCCACCTCGACCCCGCCGGCCGCCTCTGGGTCGAGGGCCGCACCGCCCACGTGCTCGCCACGGCCCAGGGCCTGGTCACCCCCGTGCGCGTCGAGTCCGCCGCCGAGTCGGTGCCCACCGTGCGCCGCGCGGGAGCCGCGGCCGTCGGACCCCGCGGCACCCAGCAGGTCGTCGTGATCCTCGAGACCCAGGACGGCTACCGCCCCGGGAAGGCCCGCACGCCGCACCCTGCGGAGACCGTCCTGCAGGAAGCGGTCCGCCAGGCCGTGGCGCAGGCGACGGGGATCGAGGTCGCGGCCGTGTTCACGACCGCGTCGCTGCCCACCGACATCCGCCACAACTCGAAGATCGACCGGGCAGCGCTCTCGGCGTGGTCCGAGGCGACGCTCCAGGGGCGGAAGGCGCCCGCGCTGTGAGCCGCCGCGTCCTGGTCACCGGCGCCTCGGGCATGCTCGGCGGCGCCGTCGCGGCCGCCCTGCGCGACCGCGGGGACGACGTCCGCGCCTTCCAGCGGCGACCCGCAGGACTGCCCGGCGTGCGGGACGTCCAGGGGTCCCTCGCCGACGCCGACGACGTGCGCCGCGCGGCCGACGGAGTCGACGCGATCGTCCACCTCGCCGCGAAGGTCTCCTTCGCGGGCCCCGAGGAGGAGTTCCGGGCCGTCAACGTGGGCGGCACCCGGCACGTCCTGGACGCGCTGCGCGCGCACGGCGGCGGGCGCCTGGTGAACATCTCCTCGCCCTCCGTCGCCCATCTCGGGACCTCCATCGTCGGCCTCGACGCGATGCCCGCGGACCCCGAGCGCGCCCGCGGCAGCTACGCCCGCACCAAGGCCGCCGCGGAGCTCGAGGCGATGGCGGCCGACGGCACGGACGACCTGCTGGTCACCTCGCTGCGCCCGCACATCGTGTGGGGCCCGGGGGACACGCAGCTCGTGGGCAGGATCGTCGACCGCGGTCGGCGCGGAACCCTGCCGATCCTCGACGACGGCATGGCCCTCATCGACACCACCTACGTGGACAACGCCGCCTCGGCGATCGTCGCGGGCCTCGACGCCATCGAGGACGTGCACGGCGAGAGCTTCGTGATCACCAACGGCGAGCCGCGCACCGTGCGCGACGTGCTCGGCGGCTTCTGCGAGGCCGCCGGCGTGCCCCGGCCCACCCGTCGGATCCCCGGCTCGCTCGCACGGCTCGCGGGGCGCGTCGTCGAGAAGGTCTGGGAGATCCGCCCCGGCGAGGACGAGCCGCCGATGACGGAGTTCCTGGCCGAGCAGATGTCCACCGCCCACTGGTTCGACCAGCGCCGCACCCGCGAGCGTCTGCGCTGGACCCCTGCGGTGAGCTTCGACGAGGGCCTCGAGCGCCTCTCGCGATGGTTCGCCGAGCACCCCGTCGTCGGCAGCGCCTGAGGAGGGCCCGATGAACGCACGATCCCGCTCCGAGAACACTCACCGCGGTGCGGCACCGCAGGACGACGAGGCCGCGCTGCGCGCCGAGGTCGAGGCCGAGCTCGCCGCCGAGCGCGCCTCCCGCCGCCGCGCCCCGGACCTGCTGGTGGGGATCGTGCTGCTGATCGGCGGAGCGCTCGGCTGGATCGCCGCGCTCGCGCTGTTCATGGACAAGATCTTCCTCAGCGCGAATCCCGACGCGCAGCTCGGCTGCGACATCAACCCCTTCATCTCCTGCGGCACCGTGATGATGACGTGGCAGGCGAGCGCCCTGGGCATCCCGAACATGGCGATCGGCCTGGGCGGCTTCGCGATCATGGGCGCGATCGGCTCCCTGCTCGTCTCCCGGGCCGCGGTGCCCCGCTGGTTCCGCTGGGCGACGCTCGGCGGGATGGTCTTCGCCTTCGCGATGGTCCACTTCCTCGCGATCTCCGCGATCTTCGTCATCCACGCCCTGTGCCCGTGGTGCCTGGTGGTCTGGGTCGTCACCGCGCCGATGTTCTTCGCCGTGCTCGCCCACACCGTCGAGACCGGCACGCTGGCAGTGCGCGGGGTCCTGGCCGCGCTGCTGCGCCGCTGGGTCGTGCTCACGCTGCTCTGGTACGCCCTGGTCGCCGTGGTCATCGTGATCGCGTTCTGGCCCCAGTGGATGGCGACCTTCGGCCTGAACTGAGGCCCAGGGACCGGGAGAGCGGCCGGATCGTCCGTCTGCACCGCCCGTGCGTTGCCCCGTTCCCCGTGGCCGACCGGTGACCGCTCGGCGGACGGCCCGCCGTTCCTCCCCAGGGCCCGGTTGTCCCCATCAGCGCATCCGACGCTGACCCGCGTCCCCGGCGGACCTAGCGTCAGCGGCATGTCGCACGCATCCCGCTCCGCCCGGACCACTGGCAGGGCACGCTCCCGGACCGACTCCCGGCGTCGCGGAGAGCGCTCGGCCCCTGCACGCCCCCGGGCCGGGCGGCATCGTCGTCGGGAGCAGGACCGAGAGCGCGAGGACGGCGGCGCGCAGGGCCAGGGCGTCCTGGAGGACGCCTGGTGGGAGCCCGAGGAGGACCTCGTCGAGGTCCGCGAGCACCGCGGCGCCGAGCGCCCGCCCTGGTGGCAGCGGATCCCGCGGCCCTCCCCGGCGGCTCTCGCAGGCGTCGCCGTGCTCGTCCTCATCGCCGGCGCCTCCATCCACCTCACGGGCCGCGGCAGCGCGGTCGCCGGCTCCGAGCAGACGGCCCCGCCCGTGGCGACATCCGCGTCCGCAGCGTCCGCGCCCCCTGACGCGACGGCCACCGCGGACGGCGAGCCCGCAGAACAGGGGGCGGCCGACGCGGCGGCGTCACCCGCACCATCCGCCACCGCCTCGCCCTCCGGGGCAGCGGCCGCTGACGGTGCCGACGCCCCCGGGGACGCGGGGGAGGGCACCGTGGTCGTCTACGTCTCGGGCGCCGTGAAGGAGCCCGGGGTGGTGGAGCTCCCGGCCGGCTCCCGCGTCGCCGACGCCCTCGAGAAGGCGGGCGGGACGGTGAAGACCGCGGACCTGACCTCCGTCAACCTCGCGCGCGTCCTCGTCGACGCCGAGCAGATCCACGTCCCCGAGGAAGGGGAGGAGCCC
Source organism: Brachybacterium halotolerans subsp. kimchii (assembly GCF_020792675.1). NCBI lineage: Bacteria > Bacillati > Actinomycetota > Actinomycetes > Micrococcales > Dermabacteraceae > Brachybacterium > Brachybacterium halotolerans. Next base: position 366,726 of record NZ_CP086254.1, read on the forward strand.
TCCGGGGAGGCGGCGACCGGGAGCACCGGAGGAGCGGGCACCTCCGGGGGAGGGGCCGCGTCCGGGAGCGCGGCCGACGCGGGACAGGGCAGCGGCAGCGCGGCCTCGGCCGACGGCCCAGGTGCAGGCGCCATCGACATCAACACGGCCGACGCCGACCAGCTCGACGAGCTCCCCGGAGTCGGGCCGGGCATCGCCCAGCGCATCATCGACCACCGGGAGCAGAACGGACCCTTCGCGAGCGTCGACGACCTCGCCGAGGTCTCCGGCATCGGCCCGGCGACCCTCGAGAAGATCCGTCCGCAGGCGACGGTCTGAGCGTGCTCACCCGCGCCGACCTGCGCACCGTCCCCGCCGCGGCCGTGCTCTGGACCCTCGCGGTGCTCGGCATCGCCTGCGGCATCCGGGCCGCACTCCTCCTCCTGCTCGCACTCGCCGTGCTCGCCCTGTGCGTCGCCGCCTGCCTGCGGCGCCCCGGGGCGATCACCGCCGTCGGCGCGCACCTCGTGCTCATCGGCCTCGGCGCCGCACTGCTGCTGCCCGGGGTCGATCGCCACGAGACCACGGTCCTCGCCCTCGAGGACGCCTCCGCCACTGGCCGCATCGTGGAGCTCGAGGCGGTGGCCACCGGCGACAGCCAGGAGTCCTCGAGCGCGCTCCCCGGGGCCGAGGATCGCCGCCAGGTGATGGTCCGCCTGCGTCCCGGACCCGCGCGGATCGGATCCGAGGAGGCGGCGCTGCCCGCGTCGACACGCATGCTCGTCACCGGCGGGAAGGAGCTCCTCGGCCCCGTGCACGACCACGACGTGATCCGGGTGCGGGCCCGCGTCGCCCAGACCGACGGCATCGTCATCCTCGCCGCCGCACGCGTGGACGTCCTCGAGGCGGCGCACGGCCCCGGCCAGCACGTCCGCGAGACCGCCCGCGACCTCACGGCGTCGCTGCCGGACGACGAGGCCGCCCTCTCGCGCGGGATGACCACGGGCGACACCAGCGGCATGTCCACCGAGACCGAGGAGATCATGCGCCGGGCCGGCATCTCGCACCTGGTCGCGGTCTCCGGGGCGAACATCGCACTGGTCCTCGGCGCCGTGCTCGTCCCGGCCCTGCTGCTCGGCGTCCCACGGCGCCCCCGTGTGGCGGCCGCGGCGGTCGCCGGCGCCGCATACGTGGCGCTCGTCGGGGACGAGCCGTCGGTGCTGCGCGCGGCGACGATGGCGGCGCCGCTCCTGGCCGCCCGGTTCATGGGCGTGCGCGCCTCCCCGGTCGCCTCGCTCGGCGCGGCGATCGCCCTGTGGTCCTGCCTCGACCCGGCGACGGCCGCCTCCGCCGGCTTCCTGCTCTCCGCCCTCGCGACCGCCGCGATCCTCGTGCTCGCCCCCGCCATGGCGAACGCGGCCGTGAGCATCAGCGGGGAGAGGATCCCACGCACCTGGGCACTGCTCCTCGCCGTGCCCCTCGCCGCGCAGCTCGCATGCACACCCGTGCTCGTGCTCCTCACGCCCGAGGTGTCGGTGTGGGCGGTGCCCGTGAACATGGCGGTCGCCCCGATCGTCGGCCCCGCCACGGTCATCGGGATGATCGCGACGCTCATCGGCCCCGCCGCGCCCGCTCTGGCGACCCCGCTGTGGCACCTCACCGCGGGCGGCGCGCACCTGGTCATCCTCGTGGCGCGCACGGCCGACTCCCTGCCCGGCTCCCGCATCGCCGTGCCCGACGGCGCGTGGGGTGCGGTGCTCGCGCTGCTCGCGATCGCTCTCGTCGTCGCCGGGGTGCTGGGCCACCGTTCGCGGATCGTCCGGTTCGTCCTCGCGGCGGTGCTCGTGGGCGTGCTCGCCCCGCCGCTCGCCCAGCGCCTTCCGGTCCCGGGAGTCGGCGCCGAGGACTGGCGCGTCGCCGCCTGCGCCGTCGGGCAGGGGGACGCGGTGCTGCTGCGCGAGCGCCCCGAGGACGCGGACCTCGCCCTCGGGAGCCCCGGGGACGGCGAGCCCGCGACCGTGCTCGTGGACACGGGCCCCGACTCCGATGCGCTGCGATCGTGCCTCGACCGTCTGCACATCACCCGGATCGATCTGCTCGTCCTCACGCATCCCCATGCCGACCACGTGGGCGGGATCGATGCCCTGACGGGGGAGCGGACGCCGACGGCGCAATGGGTGTGCCCTCTGCCCGAGGCGACGTCCAAGACCGTCCCCGACGTGCCGGTCACCGCCGTCGCCGCCGGCATGACGGAGACGGAGGGATCTCTCGGACTGGACGTCCTCTGGCCGGCATCGGCCGACGACGCCCGCCAGGCCTCCCACCTCGAGACCGGGGGCGAGGGAGACGACTTCAACGACTGCTCGGTCGTCGTGCGCGCCACGTGGCCGGACGGCGTGAGCTACGTGGGGCTCGGGGACCTCGAGCCCGTCGGCCAGGCGCGCCTGCTCGCCACCCGGCCCGGGCCAGCGACCATTGTGAAGACTGCCCATCACGGTTCCAAGCGACAGACGGCGGGACTCTACGACGCGCTGTCACCGCAGGTCATGCTGTTCACCGTCGGCAAGGACAACACCTTCGGCCATCCTTCGCCGCAGACCCTCTCGATCGCGGAGAGGCTCGGGGCGCGCTCCGCGCGCACGGACGTCGACGGCACCGTCCTGCTCCCCGTCGACGACCCGCTGAGTCCGCGGGGCGTCGGCCCGGCCGGATAGGATCGAGCGGGTCCGCCGGCCCGCCCCGGAGGGCAGCCTCGCGCGTCCGCCGCGGCGTGCCGCCTCCTCAGACCCCGCCCGAACCGCCGATCCCGAAGGAGCTGCCGATGGCCGACGTCGCCTGGCACAGCGTCGACCTCGCGCCCGTGGTGCTCGTCCACGGGACGGAGCCGCTGATCGCCGCACGCGCCCTCGAGCGGCTGAAGGCCCTCGCGCGCGAGAGGGATCCGGAGGTCGCGATCCACGAGATCGGCGGCGAGACCGCCGTCGCGGGCGCGCTCGCCCAGGTCACGAGCCCGTCCCTGTTCGGGGAGGGGCGCTTCGTGCTCGTGCCCGACCTGCAGTCCGCGCCCGAGTCGCTCGTCAACGAGGTCAGCAGCTACATCAAGGCCCCGGAGGACGATGTCTCCCTCGTGCTCGTCCACCGCGGCGGCAACCGCGGGAAGAAGCTCCTGGACGCCCTGAAGAAGGCCGGGGTCCAGCGCGTCGCGGCCGATCCGCTCAAGCGCGCCGGCGACAAGCAGACCTTCGTCACCGCCGAGTTCACCCGCGCCGGGCGCCGCATCCAGCCCGACGCCGCAGCCGCCCTCGTCGACGCCTTCGGCACCGACCTCTCCGAGCTCGCGGCCATCAGCCGTCAGCTCATCGAGGACACCACCCCGGAGAACGGGGAGCAGGCGGCGCCCGTCACCCTCGAGCACGTGCGCGGGGTGACGGCAGGACGCGTGGAGACCACCGCCTTCGCCGTCGCCGACGCCACCATCGCCGGACGCGAGGCCGAGGCCCTCGTGCTGCTGCAGCAGGCCCGCCTGGCCGGCGCCGACCCGGTGCCGCTCGTCGCGGCGATGGCCTCGAAGATGCGGGGCCTCGCGAAGGTCTCCACCCCCGGAGCCTCCGCGCGCAGCCTCGGCATGCCCGAGTGGATGGTCAAGAACCTCTCCCGCGACGCGCGCGGGTGGAGCGACCGCTCGCTCGCCCGCGCACTGAACGCCGTGGCCCAGGCGGACCACGAGGTCAAGGGCGCGGGGCGCGATCCCCAGTGGTCCGTGCAGCGCATGATCATCGAGATCTCACGCGCCCGTCGCACCCGCTGACCCCGCATGCACGAGGGCCCCGCACCGAACGGTGCGGGGCCCTCGTGGAAGGCAGGAGCCGTCTCAGGCGGCGACGCCGGCGACGAGCTTCGCGAGACCGGACTTGCGGTTCGCGGCCTGGTTCTTGTGGATGACGCCCTTCGAGGCGGCCTTGTCGAGCTTGCGCGAGGCGACCTGCAGCGCGGACTGCGCGGCATCCGCGTCACCGGCGGCGACGGCGGTGCGCACCTTGCGCGCGTAGGTCTTCAGCTCGCTCTTGTAGGCGCGGTTGCGCAGGCGGGCCTTCTCGTTGGTCTTGTTGCGCTTGATCTGCGACTTGATGTTTGCCACGGGACTCTTCTCTTGCTCTGGGATGTGGTGGAACGTCCGCAGCTGCAGAGGAACGGCCACGACGGGGACGGGCGGTGGGGATCGCCTGGAGACGTCGGTGCCGGGTCGCTGCCGCGGTCACGCACCCGAGACGCTCACTCCGGTCGGCCCTGACACGGCGGGCGACCGGGTGTGCGCACACCGGGCGGTATGTCACACATACAGCAGATGAGGTTACCAGCAACGGCCCTGGAATCCCGCGACCATGTGACGTGTCGCGCCCAGGTCACGCGCCCAGGTCGCGCAGGGGCCTCGGTCAGTCCGACCAGCCGTGCACGCGGCGCGCCTCGGCGACGACCGCGTCGAACCGGTCGCGGTCCACGCGTGCGCCCTCCCGGCGCACCGCGGAGGCGGGGATCCTCAGGAGACGGTCCACCCTCACCTCGGAGGGGCGGTGCTGGGAGTCCCACGAACCGGTGCCGATGTCGACCCAGGTCGCGCCGTGCTCGTCGGTGTGGGTGCCCTGCCCGCGATCGCGGGAGGTGAGCATGAGGGCGACGACCGCCTGCCCGGAGCCGTCGGCGCCGCCCACCGACGCGTCCTCGAGGGCGAGGACGAGCACCGGGCGGTCCTTGCCCTGCGCGATGTCCTCCTCGAAATGGACCCAGGCCCAGACGATCTCGCCGGGATCGGCGTCCCCGTCGGCGCTCGGCGCATAGGAGATGGCCGGGGCGGGGGAGGAGGACCGGTCGCGCAGCACCGTGTGCTCGCCGGCGGAACCGCCGGTCTGCCCGCGGGGCGTCCCGTGGGACTGCTCGGGGGACTGCCCCCGGGATCGATGACCGTCGCCGCGGGAGCCGCCGCCCTCGCCGTTGCGCAGCGCGTCCGCGGCGCTGCGCCCGAGATCGCGTGCGGCCCGGCGCACCGTGCGGGAGCGGGCGGCGCGGGTGAGGATCGAGCCGAGTCGGGAGCCGAGGGACATGCGGGTTCTCCTGTGCGGTCGGTGCGGTCGCTGCGGGGGGGGGTGCGGATCGCGCCCATCGTAGACAGCAGCCCGGCGCGGCAGGGCGGCGTGCACGAACGGAAGGGCGCGGCAGGGCCCGGGTGATGTGCGCCCCCAAGCGGCCCCTCGGCCTCGCGATCCGCGCCCGCCATGAGACCATGGCTGGTGCTGCCAGCGTGCGCCCCGGGAAGTGCCCGTCGGCGCCCCGATGAGAGGACAGATGCCGGTGACCCCGAGGATCCCCGCCGATGCCGCGAGCGACATCCAGCCCGCCTCGACGCCCTCGGAGCGCATCCGGAACTTCTGCATCATCGCGCACATCGACCACGGCAAGTCGACGCTGGCCGACCGCATGCTCCAGCTCACCGGCGTCGTCGACGAGCGGGCGATGCGCGCCCAGTACCTCGACCGGATGGACATCGAGCGCGAGCGCGGCATCACCGTGAAGAGCCAGGCCGTGCGCATGCCCTGGCAGGTCGACGGCACGAACTTCGCGCTGAACATGATCGACACCCCCGGGCACGTGGACTTCACCTACGAGGTCTCCCGCTCCCTCGCCGCCTGCGAGGGCGCGATCCTGCTGGTGGACGCGGCCCAGGGCATCGAGGCGCAGACCCTCGCGAACCTCTACCTGGCGATGGAGAACGACCTCACCATCATCCCGGTGCTCAACAAGATCGACCTCCCCGGCGCCGAGCCCGAGAAGTACGCGGCCGAGATCGGCCAGCTCGTAGGCGTCGATCCCGACGACGTGCTGCGCGTCTCCGGCAAGACCGGCGTGGGCGTGCCCGAGCTGCTCGACCACGTGGTGCGCACCCTGCCCGCCCCGACGGGCGACGCGGACGGCCCCTGCCGCGCGATGATCTTCGACTCCGTGTACGACACCTACCGGGGCGTCGTCACCTACGTGCGCGTCTTCGACGGCCGGCTCTCGGCCCGCGAGCGCATCGAGATGCTCTCGACGCGCGCCGAGCACGACCTGCTCGAGCTCGGCGTGATCTCCCCGGAGCCGATCCCCACCCAGGGCCTGGGCCCCGGCGAGGTCGGCTATCTCATCACCGGCGTGAAGGACGTGCGCCAGTCGAAGGTCGGCGACACCGTCACCTCCGCGCGCCACGGCGCCACCGAGCCCCTCGCCGGCTATTCGGATCCCAAGCCGATGGTGTTCTCGGGCCTGTTCCCGATCGACGGCTCGGACTACCCCAACCTGCGCGACGCGCTGGACAAGCTCAAGCTCAACGACGCTGCCCTGAACTACGAGCCCGAGACCTCGACGGCGCTCGGATTCGGCTTCCGCGTGGGCTTCCTGGGGCTGCTGCACCTCGAGATCATCCGCGAGCGCCTCGAGCGCGAGTTCGACCTCGACCTCATCGCGACCGCCCCGAGCGTGATCTACCACGTGACCATGGAGGACGGCACCGAGGTGGACGTGCTCAACCCCTCGGACTTCCCCGAGGGCAAGGTGCGCGAGATCCGCGAGCCGATCACCCGGGCCACGCTGCTGGCCCCTAGCGAGTTCATCGGCGCGATCATGGACCTGTGCCAGTCCAAGCGCGGCAGCCTGCTGGGCATGGACTACCTCTCGGAGGATCGCGTCGAGCTCCGCTACACGCTGCCGCTCGCCGAGATCGTCTTCGACTTCTTCGACCAGCTGAAGTCTCGGACCAAGGGCTATGCGTCCCTGGACTACGACGTCGAGGGCGAGCAGGCCGCCGATCTCGTGAAGGTCGACATGTTGCTGCAGGGAGAACCGGTCGACGCCTTCAGCGCCGTCGTGCACCGCGAGCAGGCCTACCACTACGGCGTCGAGATGGCCGGCAAGCTCAAGAACCTCATCCCTCGCCAGCAGTTCGAGGTGCCCATCCAGGCCGCCATCGGCTCCCGCATCATCGCTCGCGAGAACATCCGCGCCATGCGCAAGGACGTGCTGTCCAAGTGCTACGGCGGCGACATCTCGCGCAAGCGCAAGCTGCTGGAGAAGCAGAAGGAGGGCAAGAAGCGCATGAAGAACATCGGCTCCGTCGAAGTGCCGCAGGAGGCCTTCATCGCCGCGCTCTCCTCGGACGGCGGCGGCGACAGCGGTAGCAAGGACGCGAAGAAGAAGTGATGGCCGCGGCCCCGCAGTCCCCGGGCCGGTCCACGCCATCGTGCCCGGTCGCGGGGACCTGGGCCCTCACGGGCGCGACGGACCCGGTCCTGCTCGGCACCGGCCAGGAGGGGCACAGCCCCGCTCTCGCGAAGCGCTGGGTGCACGAGGATCCCTCGGCGCCCCCGTCGGGATTCGCCACGGCGGCAGGTGCGAAGCTCGGGATCTCCTCGGACGGCGTCTTCACCGAGACCGTCGACGGCGCGACGTCGACCGCATGGTGGGAGCTCGACGGCACCCTGCTGGACACGCCGGCCCCGAGCGAGGGCCGCGTCATCGCCGAGGGGGATGCGCTCCACCTGGTGCCCCGCGCCGGGATCGGGCGGGTCTCCTACGAGGTCGACGGAGTGCTCCACGGAGCCGACACGACCACGGTCTCCGACCGCCTCACCCTCGATCGCGACGGCACCCTCCTGCGCACGGTCTCGGTCTCCCAGGACGCGGGGGACGTGCTGGGGCGCACCTGGTACAGGTACGTACGGACGACGAGCGGGTCGCACCCGTCGGCGACCGCCGCAGCAGCGGGCTCCGACTCCGCACCGACGTCCGGGCCGCGCGAGGTGCGCGACGTCCCCGGTCTCGAGGACGGCCTGCGGCTCGAGATCCCGACCGATCTGGCCGCTGCGATCCTCGCTGACCACGCGCGGGCCGAGCGGCTGGACCGGGAGAACACCGTGGCGCGGGCGCAGGGTGCCTCCGGAGCCGCGGCATGGTCGTCGGCCGATGGAATCGCGGACCTGCGACTGCTCCTCCTGGATGCCCTCGCGCCGCAGTCGGTGCGGCAGATCAGCGGCGGCTCCGTGCGCATGAGCGACGGGAAGGTGCTGCGCGGCCCGGCCCCGTCGGCCGACGGGAGGGATGACCTCAGGCCCGCTCCGGAGCGGAGCATGCTCCCCGTGCTCAAGGATCGACTGGCCCCGCTGCTGGCCGGATGCCTGCCCCGTCCCGGTCGGCCGCGCGCAGAGATCGGATCGCTCCTGGTCGCGGATCCGGCGCGCCAGGAGGTCCGCTGGGTGCTGTTCATGGGCAGGGCGGCGGCGCTGTGGAACGAGGCGATCCGGGACGGCTTCCCATATCGTCGCTGCCTCGACCTCGCCCGCGAGCTGCGCGACATCGATCCGGAGCGGCTGCGCCGGCGCCTCCCGGCGCTGCCCGCCGTGCTGCTCGATGAGACCGTCTCCCGCGCCCACCCGGACGTCATCCTCGAGGTCGCCGCCGCCCTCGCCGCACCGACGGACGAGAGCCATCTGCGCGCGCTGTATGCCGAGGACGAGCCGGCGCCGTCCGAGGAAGCAGACAGTGCGCCTGTTTCGCCCACGCTGTGGAACGCCGTCCGCCTGGACCTTCCGGCCGATCGCGCCGCGGTCATCCGCGACCAGCAGCGCGAGGCGCTGCGCGTGGACGCCGAGCACTCGCTGCAGACGCATGTGGAGCGAGGGACCCGGTTCACGTCCCCGGAGAAGCGGGGCATCGCGAAAATGCAGACGATCTCCCTCGAGCGCAGGAACGGCGAGGCCCGCATGGGCACGCGCACGGGCCTCGTCCACCGGCTGCGCGACTGCCGGGGCCTTGCCCGGCCCGGGCGTCGCGGGTTCCGACGGCACGTGCCCCACGGATGGCCCCGGCCGGGGGAGTTCGCCGACTTCGTCCTCGAGTTCGAGGTGGCGCCGGCCCTCGCCGAGATCGCCCTCGGCCCCGCCGACGGCTCGGTCGCCGACTTCGGCTCATTGCAGGTGCTGGACCTGCGCACGGGCGAGGTGCGATGGGTGCTGTTCCTGGGCGAAGCGGCCGAGGGCTGGGAGCGTGCCGTCCGCGCGGCCATGCTCGAGGACACGGCCATCGAGCTCGGCAGGGAGCTGCAGGCCATGAGCGCGGAGGAGTTCGCACGCCGGATCCCGCCGCTCCCGATCACACTGCACGACGCCCTGACGGATCTGGAGCCCCTGCCCGGCATCGAGATCCCCGGCCGCAGCGAGGAGAATCCCGGATGAGCACCACGACAGCCTTCGCGCCCGAGGCGGACCAGACCGGGGGATCGCGCGACCTCTCGGTCTACATCCACGTGCCGTTCTGCGCGGTGCGCTGCGGATACTGCGACTTCAACACCTACACCGCGACCGAGCTGGGCGGCGGCGGGTCCCAGCGCGAGTACCCAGCCAACGCCATGCGCGAGATGGACCTGACCCTCGCGGACGACGCGGCCCACGGCATCGACTACGACCGGGTCTCCACGGTGTTCTTCGGCGGCGGCACACCCACCCTGCTTCCCGCCGACGATCTCGTCGCGATGCTCTCCCATCTGCGCTCGCTCGTGCCCTTCGCGCCGGACGTCGAGGTCACGACCGAGGCGAACCCGGACTCCGTCACCCCCGAGTCGCTGCGCACCCTGGTCGAGGGCGGCATCACCCGCGTCTCCTTCGGCATGCAGTCCGCGGTGCGCAGCGTGCTCGCGACGCTCGACCGCACGCATGATCCCGAGCGGGTCCCGCAGGCCGTCGCCTGGGCGAAGGACGCGGGGCTCTCGGTGAGCCTCGATCTGATCTACGGGACGCCGGGGGAGACCGTCGCCGACGTCGAGACGTCGGTGCGCGCGGCCCTGGCCTGCGACGTCGACCATCTCTCCGCCTACTCGCTGATCATCGAGGGGAACACGGCGATGGCCCGTCGGCTGCGCCACGGTGAGATCTCCGAGCCCGATCCGGACGACATGGCCGACAAGTACGAGCTCATCGACGACCTCACCAGCGCGCACGGACTGCAGTGGTACGAGGTCTCGAACTTCGCCCGCACCACCGCTGAGCGCTGCCGTCACAACCTCGCCTACTGGCGCGGTGCGGACTGGTGGGGGATCGGCCCCGGTGCGCACAGGCATCGGCGCGGCATGCGCGCCTGGAACGTCAAGCACCCCAGCCGTTACGCCGGCATGCTCGCCCAGGGCGTCCTGCCCGTGCAGGAGTCCGAGCAGCTGACCGAGCAGGATCGTCTCCTCGAGCGGATCATGCTCGAGCTGCGCATCGCCGACGGGCTCCCGGTCGAGGAGGTGCCCGGGCAGACCCGCGGGATGCTCGCCGTCCACCGGGATCGCGGCCACCTCGATCCCCACGCCCTCGCCGAGGGCAGGGCGGTGCTCACGCGGGAGGGCCGTCTGCTGGCCGACGCCGTCATCCGCGACCTCGTGCCCTGACGTCAGGGGCCACCAGCGCTGCGTCCTCCGGGTGCGGATGCACGGGATCCCGTGCACGGGCGCGGGGCCGGTGCCAGACTGTCCGCATGACCGCGCGCACCGAGAAGCCGAAGACCGTCGAGGAGTACTTCGCCGGGCTGGACGGTCCCGCCCTCGAGCTCGCCCAGCAGCTGCGCGAGCTCGCGCGCGAGGTCGTCCCCGAGGCGAGCGAGCAGCTGAAATGGGGCAACGTCGCCTGGGTGCACCCGCAGGGCATGATCCTGTTCGTGGTCAGCACCCACGCGAAGCACGCGAACGCGGCCTTCACGCCCAGCACCCGCGAGGCCTTCGATGCGCAGCTGGAGGACTTCGAGACCGGCAAGGGCACCGTGAAGCTCCCGTACGGGCGGCCGGCCCCGGTGGACCTGCTGCGCGAGATGATGCGCCATCGTCTCCGCGAGTACGAGGTGGACGGCGTCACCTGGAGGTAGGGCACGCCGGCACCTGCATCGTGCGGACAACGGGAGGGCCCGGGATCAAGCAGATGATCCCGGGCCCTCCCGTCGTCCGATGCGGCGACCGCTCGCGCGGCCACCCGCTCACTTCACGAGGCGGATGTTCATGGGGTAGTTCCACCACTGGCGGTCGTTCGCCTTCACGGCGCCCATGATCGCGAAGATGATGTGCAGGACCGCGGGGACGGCGACCACCACGAAGAGGAACGAGAGGATCCCCAGGGAGATCAGGGCGAGGATCCCGCACACGATCGTCAGCACGATCTCCGCGATGATCACGGCGATCGCCGCGTTCAGCGCCTCGGCCGCGTTGAAGCGGATGAAGCGGTTGCGGTCCTTGAAGACCAGGAAGATGATCAGCGGCCCGAGCCAGCCGAGCGTTCCGAAGCTGATGAGGTACCCGATCACCACGGCGAGCTGCGCGAGCATCGACCACAGCTTCACGTCGGACTCGGCCGTCGGCTGTCCGGTGAGCGGCCCCGGGTACACGCCCTTGATGTGCGGAGGGGGAGTGTTCGACCAGTCGCCCGCGGGGGTCGGGCCCGGGATCTGCTGGTAGGCGCCCTGCTGTCCGCCTGCGCCCTGCTGCCCACTCGCACCCTGCGGGTATCCGGTGTTCTGCGCGTACCCGGAGTTCTCCTGGTATCCGCCCTGCCCATCGGCGGGGTTCTGGTGAGCCGCGCCCTGGGGACCTGCCTGCCCGGAGCTCTGCGCGGACCCGCCGTGGCCGTAGCCGTAGCCGCTCTGCTCGCCGCTCGGAGGCGCGCCCGCGGCGGACGACTGGGACGCGTCACCCGCGCCGTAGGGCGATGCCTGCCCGTAGGGAGTGGCCTGCCCATAGGGGGAGGCCTGCCCATACGCAGTGGTCTGACCGTCGTCCGTCGGTCGGGGAGCGGAGAACTCGTTGTCCACGCTGAACGACCCGCCGCCGTCGACGGACGCGTGGTCCGCGACATCCGCCGTGTCCCCGGCGCCCGCCGATTCTGCACCGTCCACGGCGGCGTTCTCGGCGGATGCGCTGCCACCGGGCGCGTCCGTCCCCTCGGCACCGGGGACGCCCTCGGGTGCGGCGCCGGCCTGCGAAGGGTCGGCCGCCCACCCGGTCCGGTCCGTGCCGTCGTCCTGCGTCGGCCGATACGGGTCGACGGGTCCGTTGTTCTCGCTCATGGGATCGCTCCTCGTCCGGTTCGATCGCTCCGCAGCGCGGTCGCGCAGGCCGAGCGGGTTCACGTGCGCCACGAGCCTATCGGGCGCATCACGCCCGCGCGCGGGGGAGTTCCGCTGCGCGTCCCGGGGGAAAGCCCCCGTCGCACGGCTCAGGACTCGGTGGTCACCCAGTCGATGAGCTCCTCGATGCGTCCGGAGAGGGTGGGCTCCACGTCGGCGTAGGAGCGGACCGTCGCGAGGATCCGCTGCCAGCCCTCGGCGATGTCGGCCTGCTCGGCGTGCGGCCAGCCCAGCGCCCGCAGCGTCCCGACCTTGATGTCGGTGCCGCGGGGCACTTGGGGCCACGCCTGGAGTCCGACGCGCGCGGGGCGCACGGCCTGCCAGACGTCGACGTACGGGTGGCCGAGGATCAGCACGTTCCCGCGTGCGCCGGGAAGGTGCATGGTGTCCTCGGCAAGTCGCGTCTCCTTCGAGCCCTTGACGAGGTGGTCGACCAGCACGCCCAGGCGTCGGCCCGGGCCGGGGGCGAAGTCGCGCACGCGCTCGGCGAGGTTGTCGGCGCCGTCGAGCATCTCGACGACCACGCCCTCGATGCGCAGGTCGTGTCCCCACACCTTCTGCACCAGCTCGGCGTCGTGCTTGCCCTCGACCCAGATCCGCGAGGCGCGGGCGGTGCGGGCCTTCGCGCCCTGCACGTAGACGGAGCCGGAGGCGGAGCGCTGCCGGGCGGGAGCGGCGGCCGCGGCGCGCTGCGGCGGCACCAGGCGCACCGGCCTGCCGTCGATCATGAAGCCGGGGCCCATCGGGAAGCCGCGGCGCCGACCGCGTCCGTCCTCGAGCTCGACGACGAGCTCGCCGGCGATCTTCTCGAGGCGCACGATCGCGCCGGTGAAGCCCGTGGACGCCTCCTCGACGACGAGATCCCGCTGCGCGGGCACGTCGGCGGCCTGCGGGGCGCGGCGGTGGTGGGAGGGCGCGGGCGAGGAGAGGACGTCCTGGCCGTAGCGGTCGGGGAAGGATCGCGGTGACACGGCCGACACCGTACACCGGTGGCGAACACCTCTCGTGGAGCGGCGTCGGCGACGCGTAGGATTGGCACTCGGAAGCGAACAGTGCCAGCGCATGGGAGGTGAGCACGTGGAGGAGCGCAGGCTGCAGATCCTGGGCGCGATCGTCGAGGACTACGTCGCCACTCGCGAGCCCGTGGGCTCGAAATCCCTGCTGGACCGCCACGATCTGGGGGTCTCGGCGGCCACGGTCCGCAACGACATGTCGCTGCTCGAGGAGGAGGGGCTGATCACCCAGCCCCACACCTCCGCCGGCCGGGTCCCCACCGACAAGGGCTATCGCGCCTTCGTCGACCACGTCGCCGCGATCAAGCCGCTGTCCTCGCCGGAGAAGCGGGCGATCCGCTCCTTCCTCGACGACGCCGGCGATCTCGACGAGCTGCTGACGCGCACCGTCCGTCTGCTCGCCCAGCTCACCCACCAGGTCGCGCTCGTGCAGTACCCGGCGGTGCGGCAGGCCCGGGTGCGCCACGTCGAGCTCGTGAAGGTGGCCGACGCGCTCCTGCTCGTCGTCCTCATCACCGAGTCCGGCCAGGTCGACCAGCGCACCATCCCTCTGCTCGCAGGGCGCTCCGTCGAGTTCGACACGGACTTCTACGCGGACCTGCGCGCGCGCATGAACCAGGCCGTCGTCGGCCGCGAAGTCACCGACCTCCACGATCCGCTCGCCGAGCTCGTCACCCGCAGCCCCGCCGCGGTGCAAGAGGCGTGCCGCGAGGTCGTCGACGCCCTGCTGGGCCTCGCCGACAGCCGCACCGAGGACCGCATCATCATGGCCGGCGCCGCGAACCTCGCCCGCTCGGCCGGCGACTTCACCACGCAGGTCGAGCCGCTCCTGGACGTGCTCGAGGAGCAGCTCGTGCTGCTGCGCCTGCTGGGCTCGATGCGCGCAGAGCCCGGAGCCGTGGAGGTCCGCATCGGCCAGGAGATCCCCGAGCACGCGCTCACCCAGGCGTCCCTCGTGGGCGCCGGGTACCGTGACGGCTCGCACCTGGCGATCCTCGGCCCCACCCGGATGGACTACGTGACCGGCATCTCCACCGTCCAGGCCCTCGCGCGCTACGTCTCCCGCTTCCTGGGCTGATGCTCGTCCCCGAGATGAGGCACCCGACGCTTCCGCCCGCGCCCCACCGAACCACCGCCACAGCAAGGACCCCTTCGTGAACGACGACTACTACGAGCTGCTCGGCGTCAGCCGCGAGGCCTCGACCGACGAGATCAAGAAGGCCTACCGCAAGCTCGCCCGCACCCTGCACCCGGACGTCAACCCCGACCCCGAGGCGCAGGAGAAGTTCAAGCGGGTCTCCCAGGCCTACGAGACCCTCTCGAACCCCGACCGCCGCCGCCAGTACGACATGGGCGGCGGCCCCGGCATGGGCGGGTTCCCCGGCGGGGCGTCCTTCGACTTCTCGGACATCTTCGACATGTTCGCCGGCGCCTCGGGCATGCGCGGCCGCGGACAGGGCCCCACCCCGCGCCAGCGCCGCGGAGGCGACGTGCTGCGGCGCACCGAGGTGAGCCTGCGCGACGTCGTCTTCGGCACCGAACAGGACGTCACCTTCCGCACCGCCGTCGCCTGCGATCGCTGCCAGGGCTCCTGCTGCGAGCCCGGCACGAGCCCCACCCGCTGCACCAACTGCAGCGGCAGCGGCCACGTCCAGCGCGTCGCGCAGTCGCTGCTCGGCCAGATGGTGACGATGGCGCCGTGCCCCGTCTGCGGCGGCCACGGCGACGTCATCGAGTCCCCCTGCACCCAGTGCTCCGGCCACGGCCGCACCCCCAGCGAGCGCACCGTGACGGTGCGCATCCCCGCGGGCGTCGAGGACGGCACCCGCATCCAGCTGCGCGGAGAGGGCGAGGTCGGCGAGGCCGGAGGTCCCGCGGGCGACCTCTTCGTCGAGCTCTCCGTCGCCGAGCACGACGTCTTCGTGCGCGAGGGCTCGGACCTCGTCACCCGCCTGCGGGTCCCGATGACCGCCGCCGCGCTCGGCGCGAGCATCCCCCTGGAGACCTTCGACGGCGAGCGCACCGTGGAGATCCAGGCGGGCAGCCAGCCCGAGGAGGAGATCGTCCTCAAGGGCCTCGGCGTCACCCCGCTGCGCCGCAGCACCCGCGGCGACATCCGCGTCGAGCTCGACGTGCAGATCCCCACCCGGCTCGACGACGAGCAGCGCGAACTGCTCGAGAAGCTCGCGAGCGTCCGCGACGAGGAGAAGCCCGCCGCCACCTCCGGCCGGCGCGGATCGCACGGCATGTTCGGCAAGCTGCGCGACCGCCTCCGCGAGCGCTGAGACCCGATCCGCCGAGGAGCAACCCCGTGCCCGACACCCCCGCCGCCTTCCTGGTGCTCGACGACGCCCTCGCATCGCTCGGCGAGGGATCGCGCTACGACCTCGCGGGCGAGGAGGGCAGGCACGCGGCCAAGGTCGCGCGCATCCGCGCGGGGGAGCGGATCCTGCTGAGCGACGCGGACGGCCGTCAGGCCCGCGCCGAGGTGACCGAGGCCCGCAAGGAGGAGCTCTCCCTGTGTCTCCTCGAGGCGCCCTCGGATCCGGTCGCCCGCTCACCGCGCCTCTCCCTCGTGCAGGCGCTGGCCACCGGCGGACGCGACGAGCAGGCGATCGAGTCGGCGACCGAGCTGGGCGTCGACCGGGTGACCCCCTGGATCGCGCACCGATCGGTGTCCGTCTGGAAGGGCGAGAAGCTGCGGAAGGGCCGTGCGCGCTGGGAGAGCACCGTGCGCGCGGCCGTCAAGCAGTGCCGTCGGCGCGGCATCCCCGCGGTCGACGAGGCCCGGACCAGCGCCCAGCTCGTCGAGGATCTGCGCGAGCGCAACGCGGCGGGGGCCATGGTCCTCGTGCTGCACGAGCAGGAGTCGGTGGGTCTTATGGGACTCGCCGAGCAGCTGCGCGCCCTGCGGGCCGACGAGGTGCCTGCCGGGGTGCCTGAGATCGTGGTGGTCGTCGGGCCCGAGGGCGGGATCTCTCCGGAGGAGCTCGCGCAGCTGAAGGAGGCTGGGGCGCGATCCGTGCTGCTGGGCCCTGAGGTTCTGCGCTCCTCGACCGCCGGCCCCGCGGCCATCGCCGTGATCAGCGCACTCGTCGGCCGGTGGGGCTGAGAGCAGTGCACTGAGCGGGACAGCGAACGGAGAGGGCCCGGGACCCCTGGGGTCCCGGGCCCTCCCGGTGTTCGATGGTGCTCCGCACCAGCGCGCGTTTCCCAGCGCGCGTCGCGCGCGTCAGGCGGCCGGCTGCAGCGCCTTTTCCTCGAGGGAGGCGAGGTCCGCGGCCAGACGGGCCACCTTCTCCTCGGCGACGAACAGCTCGCCCTCGAGCGAGAGGTCCTCGCGGAAGCCCAGACCGAGCGTGTCGACGACGTCGGCGCCGACGCGGCTCATGAGGGTCTCCAGGAGGGGCAGCACCTCGTTCGCGGCGTTCCAGCCGTAGCCGATGAGCAGCAGCGGCAGGCCGCTCCACTCGCCGTAGAGGAAGTCGACGGCGTTCTTCAGGGCGCCGGGGTACGAGCCGTTGTACTGGGGGGTGAGGATTACGGCGGCATCGAGGGCGGCGATGCGCTCGCCCCAGGTCCGGCCGTGGTCGGTGGTCTTGTCGGCCCCGGACTTCGGGGACTGCGGCTCGTCGAAGGCGGGCAGCGCGACCTCGCGCAGGTCGATCAGGTCCACCTCGAAGCGGTCGTCGACCGCATCGGCGACCCAGCGCGCCACATGGTCGGCGACGCGTTTCGGGCGGGCGCTGGAGAGGATGATTCCGAGCTTGGGCATTCCGGGGACCTCACGAAAGTAGTTGACAACTGAACCAGTCGGGGACAGTCAACTCCTTGGGACCCTCGAAAGCCAGGATCATGAACCAGCTGTGGTCGACCCCACGCGCACGCCCGGTCGGCCCGTGGCCCGTAGAATCGGGACCATGATGAGCACCGAGCCCGCCAGCGCCCCGACGCCCGGGTCCGCGGCCGCGATCCGCGTCGACCCCGAGTGCGTCTTCTGCAGGATCGTCGCGGGGGAGATCCCCTCCGAGCGCGTCCACGAGGACGAGTCGGTGATCGCCTTCAAGGACCTCTCGCCGAAGGCCCCTGTCCACGTCCTCGTCGTGCCGCGCACCCACCTGCGCGACGTCCGCGAGCTCGCGTCCGAGCCGTCCCTGCTGGCCCACGTGGCCTCCGTGGCCGGCGACCTCGCCGCCGATCTCGCGGACGGCGACTTCCGCCTCGTCTTCAACACCGGCGCCCACGCCGGCCAGACCGTCTTCCACGTGCACGCGCACGTGCTCGCGGGCGGAGAGCTCGCAGAAGGAGAGATGTGAGCGACCCCGCCACTCCCGCACCGGGCCCCGAGCCCTCCGTCACCGAGAGGCACCTCTCGATCCCCGACCACCTCAGCCCCCTGCAGGTGCTCGGCGAGTCCGACAGCGCCCTGGACGCCCTCGAGGGGGCGGTCCCGGAGGCCGACATCGTCGTGCGCGGGCACCGGGTCACGCTGCGCGGCACCGCCGACGCGGTGCGCCGCGGCGAGCACATCGTGCGCTCGCTGATCCAGATCGCGCAGCAGGGCCAGACCGTCACCCCCGAGGCCGTCGGCCGCGCGGCCGCCCTCTACGGCGACGAGCGCGCCGCCGGCGAGCGCATCGACACCGTCCTCTCGCAGGCCGTGCTGTCCTCGCGCGGGCGCACGATCCGCCCCAAGACCCTGGGTCAGAAGCAGTACATCGACGCCGTCGAGAACTCGACGGTGACCTTCGGCATCGGCCCCGCCGGCACCGGCAAGACCTACCTCGCGGTCGCCGTCGCGGTGCGCATGCTCCTGAGCAAGCAGGTCGAGCGCATCATCCTCACTCGGCCCGCGGTCGAGGCGGGGGAGCGGCTCGGATTCCTCCCGGGCGGGCTCAACGAGAAGATCGACCCCTACCTGCGCCCGCTCTACGATGCCCTGCACGACATGCTCGACCCCGAGTCGATCCCGCGGCTGATGGGCGCCGGCACCATCGAGGTGGCGCCGCTGGCGTACATGCGAGGGCGTACCCTGAACGACGCCTTCATCATTCTCGACGAGGCCCAGAACACCAGCCCCGAGCAGATGAAGATGTTCCTCACGCGTCTCGGCTTCAACTCGACGATGGTCGTCACCGGCGACGTCACCCAGGTCGACCTCCCCGGCGGCCAGCCCAGCGGCCTCAAGGTCGTCGAGCAGGTCCTGCAGGGGATCGACGACATCTCCTTCTGCCGCCTCACACCGCAGGACGTCGTGCGCCACCGCCTGGTCTCCGAGATCGTCGAGGCCTACGGCCGCTGGGAGATCGGCGGCCGCGACGGGCGCGGCGGTCCCGGTGGCGCGGGCGGACGCACGAGCAGGGGCTCCTCCGGGGGCCGCGGAGGATCCGGCCAGCGCCGGCACGAGAGCAGGAGCACCGGCCGATGAGCATCGAGGTCCGCAACGAGACCACCACCCGCATCGACGAGCGCGAGTTCGTCGATCTCGCGCGCTTCGTGCTCGAGAAGATGCGGATGCACCCGCTCACCGAGCTCTCGATCCTCTTCGTGGACGAGTCGGCCATGGAGCAGCTCCACATCCAGTGGATGGATGAGCCGGGGCCGACGGACGTGCTGAGCTTCCCCATGGACGAGCTCACGCCGGGCACCGAGGACCAGGCCGCCCCCGAGGGCCTCCTCGGCGACATCGCGATCTGCCCGAGCGTCGCCGCCAAGCAGGCCGCCTCCTCCGGGCACAGCGCGGTCGAGGAGATGCTGCTGCTGGCCACGCACGGCATGCTCCATCTCATGGGCTACGACCACGCCGAGGAGGACGAGAAGAAGGTCATGTTCGACCTCCAGCGCCGTCTGCTGCTGACCTTCCTCTCCACGCGCGGCCAGGACGCCGAGTGACGGCGCTGCTCCTCGTCCTCATCCCCCTGGCCGTGCTCGGCATGGTCTGCGGCGGTCTGCTCTCCGCGGCCGACGCCGCGCTGCTGGGCACGTCCCGCGCGGCGCTCGAGCGCCACCTCGAGGAGGCCGAGGCTCCCGAGCGCGTGCGCCGCCGCGTGCTGCACCAGCACGAGGACGCCCCGCACACCCTCGCCGCGATCAGCCTGGGCCGCGTGATCTCCGAGTCGATCATGGCCGTCGCGATCACCGCGATCGTGTTCGAGACCATGGACGGCTGGGTGCTGCCCACCCTGATCTCCGTGGCGATCGCCGTCGTCGGCTCCTTCCTCGTGGTCTCGGTGTCCCCGCGCACGGTGGGACGGCGCCGGCCCGAGCGGTTCTCCACGCTGCTCTCGGGCCTGATCGGCGTGGTGCGCAGTCTCCTCGGCCCGCTCGCGCGCCTCATGATCCATGTGGGCTCGGCCTTCACGCCGGGCGGCAAGATCTCCGGCGGCCCGTACGCGACCGAGGCGGAGCTGCGCCAGTACGTGGACCGGGCCATGGAGAACGAGGAGCTCGAGGACTCCGAGCGCGACATGATCCAGGGCGTCTTCGACCTCGGGGACACGCTGGTGCGCGAGATCATGGTGCCGCGCACGGACATCGTCACGGTCACCGCGGACACCACCGCGGAGAAGGCCATGCGGCTGTTCGTCCGCTCCGGGTACTCCCGGATCCCCGTGGTCGGCGAGACGGTCGACGACCTCCAGGGCGTGCTCTACGTCAAGGACGTCATGCGCACGATCCACTCCCCGTGGGATCCCCGCCCCGAGCGGCCCGTCGCCGAGATCATGCGCGCACCGATGGTGCTGCCCGAGTTCCTCGGGGCCGACGAGGTGCTGCACGCGATGCAGACCCGCCGCGTGCACATCGCGATCCTCGTCGACGAGTACGGCGGCGTCTCCGGGATGGTCACCATCGAGGACGTCCTCGAGGAGATCGTGGGCGAGATCGCGGACGAGCACGACCGCGCCGAGCTGCGCATCGAGGAGTTCGGTGAGGGCGTGTTCCGCGTCCCGGCGCGGGAGAGCATCGGGGCCGCCGGCGAGCTCTTCGGCCTCGACATCGAGGACGAGGACGTCGACACCGTGGGCGGCCTTCTCGCCAAGGCGCTCGGGCGCATCCCGATCCTCGGCGCGGAGGCCGACGCACTGGGTCTGCACCTGGAGGCCGACCGCACCGGCGGGCGCCGCAAGCAGCTCGCGACCGTGCTCGTCAGCCGCACACCCAAGGACGAGCGCGAGGACACCCGCACCGGCGCGGTGCCCGTCGTCGCCGCGCACGAGGACGAGGGCGGCGCCGCCGCCTCCGAGGAGGAGCACCATGCCTGAGAGCGTCATCGGGAGCGGCGAGGCCGACGGGGCCGAAGGGGCCGACAGGACGGACGGGGACGACAGGACGGACGGGGCCCGCGGGCCCGGCGAGGCGGGCGGCGCCGCGGAGCATCGCGCCGGGTTCGTCGCGCTCGTCGGCCGGCCGAACGTCGGCAAGTCGACGCTCACCAACGCCCTGGTGGGGGAGAAGGTCGCGATCACCTCCTCCAAGCCGCAGACCACGCGCCGTGCGATCCGCGGCATCCTCACCCGCGAGGACGCCCAGATCATCCTCGTGGACACCCCCGGCGTGCACCGCCCGCGCACGCTGCTGGGGGAGCGCCTGAACGACCTGGTGCGCGAGACGCTCACCGAGGTCGACGTGGTGGGCTTCTGCCTACCCGCCGATCAGAAGATCGGCCCCGGCGACCGCTTCATCGCGGAGGACCTCGCCGAGATGCGCCAGGGCCGGCGCGGCCCGAAGGTGGTCGCGATCGTCACCAAGTGCGACCTGGTGCGGCCCGAGCGGATCGCCGAGCACCTCATGGACGTCGACCAGCTGCTCGACGTCGACGCGATCGTCCCGATCAGCGCCGTCACCGGACGCCAGATCGACGACCTCGTGGGCGTGATCGCCGGCCTCCTGCCGGAGAGCCCGCAGCTGTACCCCGACGGGCAGCTCACCGAGGAGAGCGACGAGGACCGCATCGCCGAGCTCATCCGCGAGGCGGCCCTCGAGGGCGTGCGCGACGAGCTCCCGCACTCGATCGCCGTGGTGGTCGAGGAGATCGCCGAGACCGATCCCGACGGCGACCCCTTCGCCGAGA
This sequence comes from Brachybacterium halotolerans subsp. kimchii, assembly GCF_020792675.1. Classification (NCBI taxonomy): domain Bacteria; kingdom Bacillati; phylum Actinomycetota; class Actinomycetes; order Micrococcales; family Dermabacteraceae; genus Brachybacterium; species Brachybacterium halotolerans. Next base: position 387,960 of record NZ_CP086254.1, read on the forward strand.
TCGCCCCCGGAGAGGGGCGCCTGGTGGTGCGGGCGAGCCTCTTCGTCGAGCGCGACAGCCAGAAGGGCATCATCATCGGCCGCGGCGGCTCCCGGCTGCGGGAGGTCGGCTCCCACGCACGCGCCGGCATCAATCAGCTGCTCGGCCGCACGGTGCACCTGGACCTGCGTGTGAAGGTCGCCAAGGACTGGCAGCGCGACCCTCGCCAGCTCGGGCGGCTCGGATTCTGAGACGGGGATCGGGCGCGCGGCACCGGGTGTACGGTGACTCACGTGCTGGGAACGATCCTCCTGCTTAGCCGCCGCGTCGAGGCCTGATACGCCGGGACCTCGCCGCGGCTGCTCCTCTGCCCACCCGGCGACCCGCATCAGCAGACGAAGGATCTTCCGTGAACACCACTGCGACCAGCACCTCCCAGCCCTCCGCCTCCGGCGCGAGCGCCCCGTCGGCCCCCGCTGATCCCCGCACCGACGCGCACACCGGCGAGGTTCCCCCGGTACCGGCCCGCGCCGCGACCGCCGACCCGTCGCTCCCCGTCGTCGGCTCCGACGGCGAGACGCCCCAGCAGCCCTCGGGCATGCCGATCCACAAGTACCTGCCCTTCCACGAGCAGATCCGCGCGGAGCTGCCCGATCGCACCTGGCCCGACGTGCGCATCACCCGCGCCCCGCGCTGGTGCGCGGTCGACCTGCGCGACGGCAACCAGGCGCTCATCGACCCCATGAACGCCGAGCGCAAGCTGCGGATGTTCGAGCTGCTCGTGCGCATGGGGTACAAGGAGATCGAGGTCGGGTTCCCTGCCGCGAGCCAGACCGACTTCGACTTCGTGCGCACGCTGATCGAGGAGGACCGGATCCCCGAGGACGTCTCGATCCAGGTGCTCACCCAGTCGCGCGAGCACCTCATCGAGCGCACCTACGAGGCGATCGCCGGGGCGAAGCGGGCCGTCGTCCACCTGTACAACTCGACCTCGATCGTGCAGCGCGACGTGGTCTTCCGCTCCGACGAGGACGGCGTGCTCGACATCGCCGTGCAGGGCGCCCTGCTCTGCAAGAAGTACGAGGAGACCGTCCCGGACACGCAGATCACCTACCAGTACTCGCCGGAGTCCTTCACGGGCACCGAGCTCGAGTACGCCGTGCGCGTGTGCAACGCGGTCGCCGAGATCATCAAGCCCACCCCCGAGCGCAAGATGATCGTGAACCTGCCGGCGACCGTCGAGATGGCGACCCCGAACGTCTACGCCGACTCGATCGAGTGGATGAGCCGCCACCTGGAGCCCCGCGAGGCCATCGTGCTGTCCCTGCACCCCCACAACGACCGCGGCACCGGCGTCGCCGCCGCCGAGCTCGGCTACATGGCCGGCGCCGACCGCATCGAGGGGTGCCTGTTCGGCAACGGCGAGCGCACCGGCAACGTGGACCTGGTGACCCTGGGCCTGAACCTGTTCAGCCAGGGCGTGGACCCGCAGATCGACTTCAGCGACCTCGACGAGGTGCGCCGCACCGTCGAGCACTGCAACCAGATGCGCGTGCCGGAGCGCGTCCCCTACGGCGGCGACCTCGTGTTCACGGCCTTCTCGGGCTCCCACCAGGACGCCATCAAGAAGGGCCTGGACCGGATGGGCTCCGACGCCGAGGCCGTCGGCAAGGAGATCGACGACATGGTCTGGCGGGTGCCCTACCTGCCCGTCGACCCCAAGGACATCGGCCGCTCCTACGAGGCCGTGATCCGCGTGAACTCGCAGTCCGGCAAGGGCGGCATGGCCTACCTGCTGCGCACCGAGCACGGCCTGGACCTGCCGCGACGTCTGCAGATCGAGTTCTCCGGCATCGTCCAGAACATCACCGATTCCGAGGGCGGCGAGGTCTCCGCGGCCTCTCTGTGGGACTGCTTCACCGACGAGTACCTGCCCGCGCAGGACCCGGCCCGCACCTGGGGACGCTTCGGCTTCCACGGAGTGCACCAGGAGTCGGCCGGCGAGGGCTCGGACCGCATCACCGTCGAGCTGCGCGTGGACGACCACGAGGAGACCGTCGAAGGGTACGGCAACGGCCCGCTCGACGGCTTCGTCAAGGCCCTGGCGGGCCAGGGCGTGCAGCTGCGCATCCTCGACTACGCCGAGCACGCGCTGACCGAGGGCGACGACTCCCTGGCCGCCTCGTACATCGAGTGCGAGATCGGGGAGCGGATCTTCTGGGGCGTCGGCATCGACGGCTCGATCACCCGCGCCTCGCTGCAGGCCATCGTGTCGGCGCTGAACCGGGCCGAGCGCGCGAAGGGCTGACCGGGCGCTGCATCGTGCCGTGGAAGGGGCCGACGGGGGCATTCCCGTCGGCCCCTTCGCGTCCCCTCGTGAGACGGACTTCTCGGCCCGACGTGTCCTCCACGGCCCGACGACGTGTCATCCACGGGCCGATATGTCTTCCACCGGCCGACGTGTCCTCGACGGGCCACTGGTGGGGAGCCGTGGCATATATGGCACGGTTCCCCACCCACGGCCCTTCCAAGACACCGCACTGCCGGCGCACGGCGACCGACCTCTGGCAGGCCGCCGCTCCGCGTGCCCTCCAGCTCCTGGCGTCTGAGTAGGCTCGCGCCATGGCCCACGAGGTGAAGACGCAGCCGACGCAGGAGGATCCCGTCGCCTACTGCGCACAGCTCCCGACGCCGCGCCGCCGTGAGGAGGGCGCCCGCCTGCTCGACCTGTTCGGCGAGGTGACCGGGGTGACTCCCGTCATGTGGGGCCCGAGCATGATCGGCTACGGCGAGATGGAGTACCATGGCCGCACCTCGCACGGCACTTGGTTCCGGGTCGGCTTCAGCCCCCGGAAGGCCGCGATCTCCCTGTACGGCCTGCAGGGCGATGTCGGGGCGTCGGCGCTGCTCGAGACGCTCGGCAGGCACCGACGCGGCGCGGGCTGCGTGTACGTCAACGGCCTCAAGGACATCGACGGGGACGTGCTGCGCGAGCTCGTCGCACGGGGCTGGAGCAGCGGCATCGCGGGCTGCTGACCCGGAGCGATCCGGGCCCGGCGACCGTCAGGGGCGACCGGAGGGACCGCCGACGTCGTCGGCCTCGCCCTCCTGAGGGTCGAGGACCGGGAACTGCCCGGTGATGGCCTCCGGCTCGGCGATCGCCTGCACGGACAGCGCGGCGGGATACTCGTCGGCCGGGAGCGTCTCGAGCTCGCCGTCGCTGGGCGCTGGGCGGCCTTCCGCCCGGTCCGCATCGTCCGCGCCGCGGGCCTGGGCGCGCCGGGCGGTGATCGTGGTCCCTGCGCTCGCGGCGACCACGAGCACCACGGCGAGCAGCCCGTACACGCTGGGCACCTGTGCGAGCAGGAGCAGGCCGGCGATCGTGGCGATCGCGGGCTCGAGGCTCAGCAGGATCCCGAACACGTGCCGGGGCAGTCGACGCAGCGCCGCGAGCTCGAGGGTGTAGGGGATGACCGAGGCGAGCAGGGCGGTGGCCACGGCGAGCAGCAGGAGTCCGGGGCGGGTGACGGCGGTGAGGACGCCGCCGGTACCGAGCGGGAGCAGGGCGAGCGCTCCGATCGCGAGCGCGACCGCGAGTCCGCCCTGGCCGGGGACGTGCCTGCCCACGTGCGCGCTCGCGAGCACGTAGAACCCCCAGAACACGGCGGCGATCAGCGCGAACAGGACCCCGACGGGATCGAGGGCCCCGGCACCCGCGAGGCTCTCGAGTCCGAACATTCCGATGCCCGCGAGGGCGAGCAGCACGCAGGCCAGGTCGGCGAGGCGGCGCGAGAGGATCGCGGAGAGCACGAGCGGTCCCAGGAACTCGATCGCGACCGCGGTGCCCAGCGGGATCCGCTCGATCGCCGCGTAGAAGCTTCCGTTCATCGCACCCAGGGCGAAACCGAAGGCGACTACCGCCCGCCACTGCCCGCCGCTCCAGCCGCGCACTGCGGGGCGCACGATGACCAGCAGGATGATCGCCGCGATCCCGAGGCGCAGGCACGTCACGCCCCACGAGCCGAGCGCGGGGAACAGCTGCGCGGCGAGCGCCGCCCCGAACTGCAGTGAGGTGCACGAGCCCAGGATCATGAGCACCGCGGGAGCGACGGGGGACGAGGGGGCGGGCTGCGCGGATGCGGTCGGCGCCGTGCCGGGCTGCGCAGCGGCGGTGGAGTGCACGGACGAGGAGGTCACGGATCGATTCTCCGCTCGATCTCCCGCTCGTGGAAGATCAGCAGCGCGAGGATCCGTGCGCGATATCGTGAAGCGTTGCTGAATGGTCGGTCGAAGGCTCCAGGAGACCCGATGCTCCACCTCTCCCGGCTGCGCACGCTGCACGAGCTCGCACGCCTCGGCACCGTCGGCGCGGTCGCGCGCAGCCTCTCGTACTCGCCGTCGGCCGTCTCCCAACAGCTGGCCCAGCTCGAGAAGGGGACCGGCACGAGCCTCACCGAGCAGGTGGGCAGGCGCCTCGTGCTCACCGACGCGGGACGCGTCCTCGCCGAGCACGCCGCCGTGCTCCTGGAGGGCGTCGAGCGCGCCGAGTCCGATCTCGCCGCGACCCGGCCCGCGCTCTCGGGCGTGCTGCGGGTCGCCTCGTTCCAGTCGGTGATGCTCTCGCTCATCCCGCCCGCGCTCACGGTGCTCTCGGCCGAGCATCCCGATCTGCAGATCGAGGTCCACCAGCGGGAGGTAGAGCCCGCCTACGAGGGGCTCCTCGCCCATGAGTTCGATCTGGTGCTGGGGGAGGAGTATCTCGGGCTCGACGAGCCGCACAGACCGGGCGTCCAGCGGGAGCCGCTGCTCGAGGACCCGCTCCTGCTGGCCGTCCCGTCGTCGGGCCCATGGTGCGACCCGGAAGGAATCGAGGACCTCGCCGACGCCAGTTGGACGGCGGACCCGGAGACCGTCATGCCGGGCGTCTGGGTGCGCAACCACCTGCGCGGGCTCGGCGTCGAGCCGCGCGTGCGCTTCGAGACCATCGACCTTCTCCTGCAGGCGCATCTGGTGCGCTCGGGACACGCGGTCGCGATCATCCCCGGACTCGTGGCGCGCGAGCACCTGGGGTCGGCGAGGCTCCTCGAGCTCGCCGGTGCGCCCCGTCGGCGGGTCCATACGGCGGTGCGCAGCGGCCGCCGTGATCACCCGGCCACACGGGCGCTGCGCACGGCCCTCGCGGAGGCCGCCGCCTCGCTGGATTCCGCGGTCCCGCCGAAACTCTCTTGAGATCAAGATAAAGTGGGTGTGCGCCGTGCCGCACTGCGCAGGGTCGCCCTGCACCGGACCGCACCGCACCGCACAGGCCCGCAACAGCCCCGCACCCACAGATGGAGTCCCGATGACGCCCCCAGCTCCCGTCCCGCCGCACACCTGGAGCCCCTCGCAGTACCTCGCCTTCGGCGACGAGCGCGGCCGGCCGTTCCTCGACCTCACCTCGCGCATCGGCGCGCAGGCGCCGGGCCTCGTCGTCGACCTCGGCGCCGGGCCCGCGACGCTCACCGCCCTGCTCGCCCGGCGCTGGCCCGAGGCGGAGGTGGTCGCCGTGGACTCGAGCCCCGCGATGATCGAGCTCGCCGCGACGGTCGACGGAGTGCGCGCCGAGCTCGCGGACCTCAGCACCTGGCGCGCCCCGCGGCCGGTCGACGTCCTGGTGACCAACGCCGCCCTGCAGTGGGTCCCCGGCCACCCCGACCTGCTCCCGCAGCTGATCGACCAGGTCGCCCCCGGCGGCTGGTTCGCCATGCAGGTGCCCGGCAACTTCGACGAGCCCAGCCACACGATCCGCCGCGATCTCGCCTCGCAGCATCCCTTCGCCGAGCACCTCGAGGGCATCGCGAGCCCCGCCTCCCACGACGCCGCGACCTATCTGCGCGTGCTCCAGGGAGCCGGCTGCGAGGTCGACGCCTGGGAGACGACCTACCTGCACGTCCTGCACGGCGAGGACCCGGTCTTCGAGTGGGTCAGCGGCACGGGGGCGCGGCCCACGCTGCAGGCCCTGCCTCCCGATCTGCGAGAGCGCTTCGTCGCCGCGTTCAAGGAGCGGCTGCGCGAGGCCTACCCCGACGACGGCCACGGGGTCGTGCTCCCGTTCCGCAGGATCTTCGCCGTCGCGCGCCGGGCCTGATCCTGCACCATCCGACGGGGCACGGGCCGACGAGATGCGGGCCGACGAGGCGCGCACCGACGGGGCACGGGCCGACGGGGCGCGGCGGCCGCCGCCCGTCGGCCCCCGGCGGTAGATTCGACCCATCATGCAGAAGCTCTACCGGGACGACGCGATCGTCCTGCGCACCCACCCGCTCGGCGAGGCCGACCGCATCATCACCCTGCTGACGCGACGCCACGGGAAGGTGCGCGCCGTGGCGAAGGGCGTGCGGCGCACCGGCAGCCGCTTCGGGGCGCGCCTGGAGCCCTTCACCCTCGTGGACCTGCAGCTGCACGCGGGACGGAACCTGCACACCGTCACCCAGGCCGTGACCATCGAGGGCTTCGCAGGCCCCATCGCCGCGGACTACTCGCGCTACACCGCCGCCACCGCCATGCTCGAGACCACGGACCGCCTCACCGACGACGTCGTGGATCCCTCCCAGCGCGGATTCCTGCTGCTCGTGGGGGCGATGCGGACCGTCGCCGCAGGAGCGATCCCCGCCTCGCTCGTGCTCGACTCGTTCCTGCTGCGCACCCTGGCGCTGGCCGGCTGGTCGCCCGAGCTGCGCGTGTGCGCGACCTGCGGGGCCGACGGGCCCCACCACGCCTTCGACGTCTCGGCGGGCGGCCTCGTATGCACCGCGTGCCGCCGTCCCGGCGCCGTCGCGATCCGGCAGGCGGCGATCGAGCACATGATCTTCCTCATGGCGGGCGACTGGGAGAACGTCCTGGACTCCGAGCAGACTACGCGCGAGGAGGCCAGCCGCCTGATCGCCGATACGATCACCTGGCACCTGGAGCGATCGGTCCGCTCCCTGGGGTACGTCGAGCGCTGAGGAGCAGTCGTGGCACGCAGGAGCACGCAGCGGAGGGAACGGCCCGGCGCGGAGCGCGCCGCGCGCGGTGACGCCGGACGCCGGCAGGCCGATGCCCCGCGCCGTCCCGAGGAGCCCTTCGCGCATCCCAGCGGAGCGCTGCCCCCGCAGCTGCCGCCGCAGACCATCCCCGGGCACGTCGCTGTCGTCATGGACGGCAACGGGCGCTGGGCGAACCAGCGCGGACTGCCGCGCACCGCGGGCCACGAGGCCGGAGAGGCGGCGCTGCTCGACGTTGTCGCGGGCGCCCTGCAGATCGGCGTCACCCACCTCTCGGCCTACGCATTCTCCACCGAGAACTGGAAGCGCTCCCCGGACGAGGTCCGCTTCCTCATGGGCTTCTCCCGCGACGTGCTGCGCCGCCAGCGCGACACCCTGCACTCCTGGGGGGTGCGCATCCGCTGGATCGGCCGCGAGCAGCGGCTGTGGAGCTCTGTCATCAAGGAGCTCAAGGAGGCCGAGCGACTCACCGCCGGCAACACCCGCATGACCCTGTACATGTGCGTGAACCACGGCGGCCGCGCCGAGATCGTCGACGGCATCCGCGAGGTCGCGGCGCTGGCCAGGGAGGGCCGCCTGAGCCCGCGCGCGATCACGGAGTCCTCGTTCCGCCGGTACCTCGACGACCCCGAGATGCCCGACGTCGACCTCTTCCTGCGCACGAGCGGCGAGCAGCGCACGTCGAACTTCCTGCTCTGGGAGGCCGCCTACGCGGAGCTCGTGTTCGTCCCCGAGCTGTGGCCGGACGTGGATCGCCGCGTGCTGTGGCGCGCGGTCACCGAGTACGCGCGGAGGGATCGTCGCTACGGGGGAGCGGTGGACGCTCCGACTCCCGAGGCTCCGGGGGGAGCGTCTCCCGACGCTCCGGCGCCGGGGTCTCCCGCGCCCGACGCTCGCGCGACCGGCGGCGTCTGAGCACGAGCACGACCACCATCGCGATGACGAGCGCGAGCACCAGGATCGCGACCCAGGGGCTCAGCAGGAACAGCTCGATCCAGGTGATCACGACGGCCAGTCCAATCGTCGCGTAGATGACGGCCCAGGCGAGGCCGCCGATGAGCAGTGCCGGGACGTAGCGCACCGCCGGCATGCGGGTGAGGCCGGCCGAGAGGTTCGCCGCGGTCTGGAAGCCGACGGTGAGGAAGCTCAGCGCCACGACGGGCGCGCCCCACCGGTTCACGATCGTGATCGCACGATCCACCGACGGGCTCTCGATCATCCTCGCGAGCCGCCCCCGGTGCGCGAGCCGGTGCGCACCGCGCCCCAGCAGGTACGTGCCGCCCGCGCGGCACAGCACGATCACCCAGAGCAGGCCGACGGCCGGAAGCAGCGGGAGCGAGCCGATCCAGTCGAGCACCCCGTCACGCCCCGGAGGAGGAGGCGTCGTCGGACGGGGCGCTCGAGTGCTCGGGGCACAGACCGAAGATCTCCATGGTGTGGTCGACGTCGGTGAAGCCGTGCTCGCGGGCCACACGGCGCGCCCAGTCCTCGACCTGCGGCGCCTGGAACTCGACGGTGCGCCCGCACTCCCGGCACACGAGGTGGTGATGGTGGCCGCTCTGCGCGCACTGGCGGTAGATGGACTCGCCGTCGTCGGTCACGAGCACGTCGACCTGGCCGCCGTGGGCCATGGTCTGCAGGTTCCGGTACACGGTGGCCAGGCCCACGGTCTCGCCGTCGGCCCGCATCTGCTCGTGGATCTGCTGCGCGCTGCGGAAGTCGTCCTGACGGCCGAGCGCGTCGAGGATCGCGGTGCGCTGCCTCGTGTTTCGCTGCATGCTCACCATCATCCCAGGACTCAGCGGTCCGCGGGCATCGGTTCGCTCACGCCTGAACGGCTCTCGGCCTCGGTCCGTCGTGCGCGCAGGCGCTGGACGATCGGACGCAGGATCAGGCTCACGGCGTAGCAGGCGATCGTGAGCAGCACGATCACGCCTCCGGGCGGCAGGTCCACGTAGGCGGTGAGCACGAGCCCGCCCAGCGCGCACACGACCGCGACGGCCATCGCGGTGCGCATCGTGCGGGTGAAGCCCACGACCACGCTCTGGGCGGCGGCGACCGGGACGACCATGAGGGCGGAGACCATGAGCGCGCCGACGATCCGCATCGCGAGGGTCACGGTGAGCGCCGCGATCACGGCGATGAGGATGTTCATCGCCCGCACGGGCAGGCCCGAGGCGCGCGCGAACTCCTCGTCGCCCGTCACCGTGTACAGCACGCGGCTGAGCCCGATGCCGATCACCATGACGATCACGGCGAGGACCACCGCGATCACGAGGTCGGTCGCGGTGACCGTCGCGAGCGAGCCGAAGAGGTAGCCGACGAGGCTCTGCGAGCCGCCGCCCGCGAGCTGGATGATGACGACGCCGCCCGCGATGCCGCCGTAGAAGAGGATCGCGAGGGCGACATCGCGGCTCGTGTGCCCGACCTCGCGCACGATCTCGATGACGACGGCACCGATCACGGAGGCGACGAGCGCTCCGGGTATCGCGAGCAGGTCCTGCGGGGAGGCGCTGATCCAGGCGCCGACGAGCCAGCCGACGGCCACTCCCGTGAGCGCCACGTGCCCGAGGCCGTCGCCGAGCAGCGAGAGGTTCTTCTGGACGAGGTACGTGCCCACGATCGGCGCGGTGAGGCCGATGAGCACGGCGATGATCAGCGGGTAGCGCATGATGTCGCTCGTCAGCAGGTCCCAGGGTGCGATGGTCATGGGTGGATCTCCTGTCCCAGGCACTCCTCGTGCAGCGCCTGGTGGTCGTGTCCGGGGTCGAACAGCGGGCGATCCTCGGGCGCTCCGTCGTGGACGACGCGACCTCGGTCCAGGACCACGGCGCGACGCACGTCCTCGCTCAGCGGGCCGAGCTCGTGCAGCACCACGACCACCGTGGTGCCGCGCTGGGAGAGACGGCGGAAGATCGCGGCGATCGCGTCCTGCGTCGCGACGTCGACGCCCGAGAAGGGCTCGTCGAGCACGAGCAGCTGCGGGGAGCGCACCAGGGCGCGCGCGATCATCACGCGCTGTCGCTGTCCGCCGGACATCTGGGTGATCGGCCGGTCGGCCATTCCGGAGAGGCCGACGTCCGAGAGCAGCGAGTCCACGCGCGGGTCGTGGAGCCGGGAGAACCAGCGGCCCGGCCCGAGCAGCCCGGTGGCGACGGTCTCCCGGGCGGTCGCCGGGATCGATCCGCCGCCCGCGGCGAACTGCGGGACGTAGCCGACCTTCGCATGGACCCTCCGGTCCTTCACGGGGCGGCCGAAGAGGCTGATCGTGCCGGCGCTCGCGGCCTGGACGCCGACCATCGCGCGCAGCAGCGTCGACTTGCCGGAGCCGTTCGCCCCGAGCAGGCCCACGAGCTCGCCGGCGGCGACCTCGAGGGACACGTCGTGCAGCACCGGGGCGCCGCCGAGGTCCACGTCCAGGTGCTCGACCCGGACCGCCGGGGGCGCGGCGGGGGAGGCGGACGCGGGTGGTGTGGAGGATCGGGGCGTGGGGGAGGCGGACGTGGAGGGGGCCGGCGTCATGACCAGCTCGCCACGAGCTTCGTGCAGTTCTCGCGCATGACGGCAGGGTAGTCCGCGTCCTCGGAGAGCTGGGTCTCGAGGTTGTCGAGCTCCTCGGCCTTCGCCCCCACGTTATCCGCGAGCGTCTCGGCGACCTTCGGCGACGCGGTCGTCTCGAAGAAGACCGTCGTCACGTGCTGGTCCTTGATGACCTTCTGCAGCTGCAGGAGGCGCTTGGGGGAGGGCTCGACCTCGGGATCGATCCCGGTGATGCCGATCTGCTCGAGGCCGTAGCGGTCGGCGAGGTAGGCGAAGGCGGTGTGGCTGGTGACGAAGGGCTTGTCGCCCTTCACGGCGTCGAACTCCTTCTTCAGCTCGGCGTCCAGGTCCTCGAGGGCGCTGCGGGCGCTCGCGCCGTTCTCCCGGAACGTCGAGGCATTGTCCGGATCGGCCTTCGCGAGGTGCTCGCCGATGGCCTCGGCGACCTTCCCGAGGCGCACGGGATCGTTCCAGAAGTGCGGGTCGAGGGCGCCGTGGTCGTGGCCCTCGTGTCCGCCCTCGTCGGACGCGCCCTCCTCGGACTCCTCGTCGCCGTGATCGTGCTCGTCCTCCTCGCCGCTGCCGGAGAGCATGGTGACGACGGTGGACACGTCCAGCGTGGCGTCCGAGAGGTCCTTCGAGGAGATCGCGTCGTCGAGGGAGGCCTGGAAGCCGGGGATCTGCACGATCAGCGCCGCCTCCTGGACCTGCGCGACCTGGGCGACGGAGAGCTCGAGGTCGTGGGGGTCGACGCCGGGCTGGGCGAGGCTCACCACCTCGGCGAGGTCGCCGGCCACCTGCTGCGCGGCGTAGGTGAGGCCGTAGCAGCCCGTGATGACGACGGGCTTCCCGGAGGATCCGGACGTCCCTCCGCACGCGCTCAGCGCGAGACCGGCCGCGCCGATGCCTGCGAGGCCCAGCAGCGATCGTCGCGTGGTCGTCGTCGAGCGCAGGAGTGCGGGCGCTGCGGCGGCGTCGGACGGGTGCGTGCGCGAGGGGCGGCGGGGGGAGCGGGGCGTGGCGAACATGAGAGTGATTATCAGAGTTGACCTCGTCCGAGTGCAAGCTCGCGGCGCTCGAGGAGGTGGCGGATGTGGCGCGCATCGCGCCTCGTCGGCCGACGGGGGAGCGGACCCCCGGCGGCGCGCCGGGTCGGTCCTGGCGCGCGCCGACGCCGGGCGCGTTCGTCGATATGCTGGACGCTCGTCCCGGCGCTCCGCCCGCCGTCGCGGCCCACGCCGCACCTGGATCCGTCGCACCCCTCCGCGTCCTCGCGCAGGGCCGGCCTCCAGGGCCTCCGCGGAGCGCCACCACCGCCGCATCGCAGGAGTCACACCGTGGCCAAGGCCCCCGCCAGCACCCTGGACAACGTCATCGCCCTCGCCAAGAAGCGCGGGTTCGTGTTCCCCTCGGGCGACATCTACGGCGGCACCCGCTCCGCCTGGGACTACGGTCCCCTCGGCGTCGAGCTCAAGGAGAACATCCGCAAGCAGTGGTGGCGCACCTTCGTGCAGGGCCGTGAGGACATGGTCGGCCTGGACTCGGCCATCATCCTGCCCACGCGCGTGTGGGAGGCCTCCGAGCACGTCAAGACCTTCACCGACCCGCTGGTGGAGTGCCGCAGCTGCCACAGCCGGTTCCGCGAGGACCACCTCCTCGAGGCCTTCGAAGAGAAGAAGGGCCGCGCCCCCGAGGGCGGGCTGGCCGAGGTGCCGTGCCCGAACTGCGGCACCCGCGGCGAGTACACCGAGCCGCAGCAGTTCTCGGGGCTCATGAAGACCTACCTGGGCGCCGTGGACAACGAGTCCGGGCTGCACTACCTGCGGCCCGAGACCGCGCAGGGCATCTTCGTGAACTTCCTGAACGTGGTGACCGCCGCGCGCCAGAAGCCGCCCTTCGGCATCGGCCAGGTCGGCAAGGCGTTCCGCAACGAGATCACGCCCGGCAACTTCATCTTCCGCACCCGCGAGTTCGAGCAGATGGAGATCGAGTTCTTCACCCCGCCCGAGCAGGCCCAGGAGTGGTTCGACCGCTGGGTCGAGGACTGCTGGAACTGGTTCGTGGACCTGGGCATCGACCCCGACCACATGCGCCGCTTCGACGTCCCAGAGGCGGATCGCGCCCACTACTCCGACGGCACCATCGACATCGAGTACAGCTTCGGCTTCCAGGGCGGGCAGTGGGGCGAGCTCATGGGCATCGCCAACCGCACGGACTTCGACCTGGGGCGCCACACGGAGGTCTCCGGCACGAAGATGCAGTACTTCGACCAGGCCTCGGGCGAGCGGTACACGCCGTACGTCATCGAGCCCAGCTTCGGGCTCACGCGTTCGATGATGGCCTTCCTGGTCGACGCCTATCGCGAGGACGAGGCCCCCAACACCAAGGGCGGCGTCGACACCCGGACCGTGCTGGGCCTCGACCCGCGCCTCGCGCCCGTCAAGGTCGCCGTGCTGCCGCTGTCCAAGAGCGAGGACCTGGTCCCGCGCGCCCGGGCCCTGGCCGACGAGCTGCGCCCGCTGTGGAACGTCGAGATGGACGTCTCGCAGGCGATCGGCCGCCGCTACCGCCGCCAGGACGAGATCGGCACGCCCTTCTGCATCACGGTCGACTTCGACACCGCCGAGGACCAGGCCGTGACCATCCGCGAGCGCGACTCGATGGAGCAGACCCGCGTGGCCCTCACCGATGTGAAGGGCTACCTGGCGCAGCGTCTGATCGGGGCCTGACGGAGGACCGGTCGGCGTCGGCCGGGGGCTGCGGGGCGTCGTGCCCCGTGGCCCCCGTCCCGGCGGTCGCCGGGGTGCGGACCTGGCCGATGAGCCAGCTCGCGAAGGTCGCGGTGATGACGCCGACGAGGGCGATCCCGCAGATCATGAGGCCGACGGCGATCAGCCGACCCGGCAGCGTCACCGGGGTGTAGTCGCCGTAGCCGACGGTCGTGATGGTCGCGATCGCCCACCAGAGCGAGTCGCCGATGGTCTCGATGTTCCCTCCGGGCGCGCCCCGTTCGACGTCGAGCACGCCCACGGCGGCCACCCACGTCACCAGGGAGGACGCACCGACCACGTAGGTGACCACGCGCCCGCGCACGAGGGCGCCCGCGTGCCGCTGCAGCAGCACCACCAGCGAGATGAACCGCGCCAGACGCAGCATGGCGAGGCCCGGGAAGATCACCAGCGCGAGGTCGAGCGGATGGCGCACGATCCAGCGCAGACGGTGCTGCGCGAGGACGAGGCTGACCACGTAGTCGACGGCGAAGGCCGCCCACACCACCCAGGTGATCCCGTTGAGAAGATGTCGCACGAGCCCGTCCGGCTGCGCGATCACCTGCACGGAGTAGGACGCGAGGAACAGCAGCGAGATCGAGAGCAGCGGCCAGCGCGTGGTCCGCTCCCAGCGCGCCGCCCGATCCCCGCGAGCCGTGCGCGTGCCGTGCGGGGCGTCCCCGGCTCCCGGATCCATGCGCCTCAGGCCCATGCCTGCCGCAGCGACGGCGCCACCTGCTCGGCGAAGACCGTGGTGAGCCGGCGGACCACGTCGTAGGGATGGCCGAAGGGGAGCGCGAGGATCGCCTCGTCGGCCGCCTGCAGGGCGACGTCGTCGGCGAGGAAGCGCGCAACCTCCTCGGGGGAGTCCGCGACGACGCGTCCGAAGGCGGCCGGCCGGCCGCCGATCATCGCCGTGCCCTCGCGCATCGCCGCCTGCCGCTCCCGGTCCCGCTCGATGAGGTGCGCGAAATCGTCCAGATCCGACCGGCGCGTGACCGGAAGCACCTGCCGACTCGCGGAGACGTGCCCCTCTCCGTGGCCGGATGTCCGGCTCGCGACGCGGTAGGCCTCGATCAGCTCCCTCTGCAGCTCCTCGAAGGAACGGCCCGTGCCGTCGGCCGGCTGCAGGGTCGAGACCTGTAGGCCGATCCCGAGCCGGCCCGCCCTCTCGGCGCTCGCGATCGAGCCGGCGCCGTAGGCGATGCGCGAGCGGAGGCCGGGGGCCTGCGGGCGCACGCGCAGCGGTGTGCCGGCGTCCTCGGTCTCGAAGAACTCGTCCGCGGTCGCGACCACCTCGCCGTCGACGAAGGCGAGCAGGTCCTCGAGCACCTGGTCGACCCGTGCGCGCACGTCGCCGTCGACCGGGCCGAAGGCGCGCTCGTTCACGGCGTCCTGCTTCGCGTACCCGGATCCCACGCCCAGACGCAGGCGGCCGCCGGCGAGCAGATCCGTGGTCGCGGCGTCCTCGGCGAGACGGCCCGCCTGCTCGAAGCGCAGAGGGATCAGCGCGGTGCCGAGCGCCATCGTGCGCGTGCGCTCGGCGGCGGCCGCGAGGAAGGGGAGCGGCGCGGAGAGGAAGTCCTGGAGATGACGGTGCCGGACGTATCCCGCGTCGATCCCCATGCCCTCGGCCCGCTCGAAGAGGTCGAGGCCGTCGTCGAGACCCTGGGAGCGCCCGCCCGCCGTGCGCGCGGGCTCGATGCCCGTGTGGTCGACGAAGGCGAGGAAGCCCAGACTCCGGGGCCGACGTCGATCGGGGGAGTGCGTCTGCGTGGTCATCGGTCCTCCGTGGGGGAGTCGAGTGGGGCCGCGGGTACGCGCTGCTGGTCGCTCACCTGGGGCATAGCCGCATCGTAGGCGCGCAGGCCCTCTCACGGGTCCTCCCCCTGCCCCTCCGATGCACATCACCCTTCCCGGGCCTCCCGGTGCGGCACAGGGGATGGGACAATCGGCGGTGATGACCACCCTCGACGCCCCCACCGCACCGAGCTCCCCGGCGTCCCCGTCCGCGGAGCCGCAGCGGCGCACCCTCGCCATCGGCCCGCACACCGTCGACACGCCCGTCGTGCTCGCGCCGATGGCCGGCATCACGAACATGGCCTTCCGCCTGCTGTGCCGCGAGTTCGGCGCGCTGCACTCGGAGGACGACGGCGGTCTGTTCGTCTCCGAGATGGTGACCTCTCGCGCCCTCGTCGAGGACCACGCGGAGTCATGGCGCCTGGTGACGATGGGGGAGCGCGAGACGCCGCGCTCGGTCCAGCTCTACGGCGTGGACCCGACCACCGTGCGCCGCGCGGTCGAGATGCTCGTCGAGCGCGACCGCGCCGACCACATCGACCTGAACTTCGGCTGCCCGGTGCCCAAGGTGACGCGCCGCGGCGGGGGCGGCATCCTGCCCTGGAAGACCGAGCTGTTCACGCGCATCGTCCGCGGGGCCGTCGAGGCCGCCGGGGACGTCCCGGTCACCGTGAAGACCCGCATGGGCATCGACGAGGACCATCTGACGTACCGCGACGCCGGCCTGATCGCCCAGGAGGTCGGCGCGTCCGCGATCGCGCTGCACGGGCGCACCGTCGTCCAGCACTACAGCGGCCAGGCGCACTGGGAGGCCATCGCGGACCTCAAGCAGCTGGTCACCGACATCCCCGTCCTCGGCAACGGCGACATCTGGTCGGCCGAGGACGCCCTGCGCATGGTCGAGGAGACCGGCGCCGACGGCGTCGTCGTCGGCCGCGGCTGCCAGGGCCGCCCGTGGCTGTTCGCAGACCTCGCCGCCGGCTTCGCGGGCCGTCCCGAGCGCATCCGTCCCACCCTCGGCGACGTCGCCCGCACCATGCGCCGCCACGGCGAGCTCCTCGTGGAGTTCTTCGAGGACGAGGGCCGCGGCATGCGCGACCTGCGCAAGCACGTCGCGTGGTACTTCAAGGGGTATCCCGTCGGCGGCGAGATGCGGCACCGGCTCGCGACCATGGAGTCGCTCGCCGACCTCGACGCGAAGCTCGCCGAGCTGGATCTCGACTCGCCCTACCCCGGGGCCGACGCCGAAGGGCCCCGCGGCCGCGCCGGCACCCCCAAGCGAGCGGTCTGCCCCGAGGGATGGATGGATTCCCGGGAGCTGAGCGACGAGCACCGCGCCCGCCTCCACGAGGCCGAGCTGGACACCTCGGGAGGATGAGCGCCCGCATGGAGCACCTGACGCAGCGGGGCACCTCCGCGGACTCCCCGCTGGTCGCCCTCCCGCCGGGGTACACGGCCTCCGACCAGGAGCGCTGGGGCGAGGAGCCTCCCAAGTCGCACACCCGCACGCCCTTCCAGAGGGACCGCGCGCGCGTCCTGCACTCCTCGGCGCTGCGTCGCCTCGGTGCGAAGACCCAGGTCCTGGGCGCCGGCGCCAACGACTTCGTGCGCACCCGCCTCACCCACTCCCTCGAGGTCGCCCAGGTGGGCCGCGACATCGGCGCGGCCCTCGGCTGCGATCCCGACGTGGTCGACGCCGCCTGCCTCTCGCACGATCTCGGCCACCCGCCGTTCGGCCACAACGGCGAGAAGGTGCTCGACGAGCTCGCATCCGGCATCGGCGGCTTCGAGGGCAACGCGCAGACCCTGCGCCTGCTCACGCGGCTCGAGCCCAAGCTCATCGGGGCCGACCGCCCCTTCGGGCTGAACCTCACCCGCGCCACGGTGGACGCCGCGATCAAGTACCCGTGGCGCCGCGGCGAGGGACCGGACCCCGCTTCCTCGAAGTTCGGCGTCTACCCCGATGACCAGGGCGTCTTCGACTGGGCGCGGGACGGCGCTCCGGGCATCCGCAAGTGCTCCGAGGCGCAGGTCATGGACATCAGCGACGACATCGCCTACTCGGTGCACGACATCGAGGACTCGGTCACCGGCGGCGCCCTCGACCTCGCAGTCCTGGCGGACCCGATGGAGCGCGCCGCCGCGCTGTACGTCGTCCAGGACTGGTACACGCCGACCGACCCGATCGACGTGCTCGACGCGGCCCTCGCCCGTCTCGAGGACCAGCCCTGGTGGGTGCTGCGCTACACCGGCTCGATGCGGGACGCCGCCGCGCTCAAGGACATGGCCAGCCAGCTCATCGGCCGCTTCACCCACGCCGTCGTCGAGGCGACGCGCGAGCGCCACGGAGACGGCCCGATCGCGCGCTTCGCCGGGGAGGTCGTCGTCCCCGAGGAGACGCGGCTGGAGATCTCGGTGCTCAAGGGGCTCGCGGCCGCCTACGTCATGAGCTCCGCGGCCCAGCGGCCCGTCTACACGCAGCAGGAGCAGATCCTGCGGGATCTCTACGCGCATCTCTGGAACACCGGCAGCGTGCATCTCAGCCCGATCTTCTCCGAGCTCTGGGAGGATGCCCAGGACGATGCCGGAAGGGCCCGCGTCGTCATCGACCAGATCGCCTCGTTCACCGACGTCACCGCGCGTCGCCTGCACGAGACGCTCTACCGCGGCGGCACCACGCACGTGACCGCCGCGGACACGCCGCTCCCGGGACTCGGTTCGGACCTGTAGCGGCGGGGGAGCGCCCGCAGCACCACGAGAAGGACCGAAGGAGGGGACGAGGAGCCGATGAGCCAGGGCAGGATCCGCCGCGAGGACGTCGAGAAGGTCCGGGGCACCGCACGCCTGGACGAGGTCATCGGCGAGCACGTCACCCTGCGCAGCGGGGGCATCGGCTCGATGAAGGGCCTGTGCCCCTTCCACGACGAGAAGACTCCCAGCTTCAACGTCCGTCCGCAGCTGGGCCACTGGCACTGCTTCGGCTGCGGGGAGGGCGGGGACGTCATCTCCTTCGTGCAGAAGATCGACAACCTCAGCTTCGTCGAAGCCGTGGAGATGCTCGCCGGCCGCTACGGCGTCGAGCTGCACTACGAGGACGTCGGCCGCGGAGGCGGCGATCGCCCCGACTTCGGCACCCGCCAGCGCCTGCTGGACGCCCACGCGATCGCCGAGGAGTACTTCCGCGAGCAGCTCGCGACCGCGAGCGCGCAGGTGGGTAGGCGTTTCCTCGCAGAGCGCGGCTTCGACCGCGAGGCCGCCGAGCGCTTCGGCGTCGGTTTCGCCCCGGAGGGCTGGGACAGCCTGCTGGGACATCTGCGCGGGCGCGGCTTCACCGAGCCCGAGCTCACCGCGAGCGGCCTCGTCTCCCAGGGCCAGCGCGGGGTCTACGACCGCTTCCGCGGCCGGCTCGTCTGGCCCATCCGCGACGTCACCGGCAAGACCATCGGCTTCGGCGCCCGCCGGCTGCTCGAGAGCGACCAGGGCCCCAAGTACCTCAACACGCCCGAGTCGCCGATCTACCACAAGTCCCAGGTGCTCTACGGCCTCGACCTCGCCCGCAAGGAGATCTCCTCCCAGCACCGCGTGGTCGTCGTCGAGGGATACACCGACGTCATGGCCGCGCACCTCGCGGGCGTGACCACGGCCGTCGCGAGCTGCGGCACCGCCTTCGGCGCCGACCACGTGAAGGTGGTGCGCCGCATCATGGGGGACACGAACCCCTCGGCCGGACTGCGCCTGAACGCCGACGGGCGCGGGCTCGGCGGAGAGGTCATCTTCACCTTCGACGGCGACGCCGCCGGCCAGAAGGCGGCGCTGCGCGCCTTCGAGGAGGACCAGCGCTTCGTCGCCCAGACCTTCGTGGCCGTCGAGCCCGGCGGCATGGATCCCTGCGAGCTGAGGATCGCCCAGGGCGATGCGGCGGTGCGCGATCTGGTGGACTCCCGCAAGCCGCTCTTCGAGTTCGCCATCCGCTCCGTCCTCGCCCAGGTCGACCTGGACACCGTCGAGGGCCAGGTCTCCGGCCTGCGGATGGCCGCACCGGTGATCGCCCGCATCCGCGACCGCGCCATGCGCCCCGAGTACGCTCGGCGCCTCGCCGGCTGGCTCGGGATGGACGAGCGCACGGTGCTGCGCGCGGTCCACGACGCCGCCCGCACCGCCCCGCAGCAGGGCCGGCACGCCGAGCGCCCCGGGGAGACGGCGCCGCAGGGCGGAGCCGGACAGGGCACCGGCTCTCAGGGCTCCTCGGCCGACGGGGCCCGCGCCGGCGCCGACGACGCCGCGGCCGGCATCCCGATCATGCGCCTCGCGGACGTCGTGAACCGCCGGGACCCCGTGGGCCAGGTCGAGCTGCAGTCCCTCGCCGTGATGCTGCAGGTGCCGCGGATGCTCGACGTCGAGCGCGTCGGCTCCCTGCCCGATGACTCCTTCCACGTCCCCGCCCTGCAGGGGGTGTGGGACGTGATCCTGGCGACCGGCACCCTGCTCGACGCGGTCGAGGGCACGCTCGAGGCGGCCCGCTTCATCGATCAGGTGCTCGAGATCGCGGGGGAGACGGTGCGCCCGCTCATCATCGAGATCGCCAACGTCGAGCTCCCCGCGCGCGACGAGCAGGATCTCCAGCGCCTCGCGACCTCGCTGCTCGACAGGCTCACCGAGCTCTCGATCACCCGCGAGTTCTCTGTGCTGCGCCAGCGGCTGCAGCGCACCGATGCCGGTGCGGACCCCGAGGAGTACCAGCGCATCCTCGGCCAGCTCACCGCCGCCCAGGAACGCCGACGGGCCCTGCACTCGCGGGACGAGTGAGAGCCCGAGGGGCGGGAGCCGATCAGATGACGGGCGAGGCCGTCTGCACCTCCCGCACGCTCGGCTGGCGGGCGTAGTCGACGCCGGGGAACCGCCCGAACTGGTCGGTGCGTCCCGAGGCGTGCTGCGCCTCGGCCCGCTCGAGCAGGGACAGGGCCTGATCGGGCGTCGGGTAGCGGTCGCTGAACGAGCTCCCCGCGGGCAGGACCGGCGGGTACCAGGCGCCCGCGCCGCCGCCGAACAGCCCGGGCCGGAACCACAGGTGGCCCGGTCGGGTGCGGTCGCGCAGCGCATGGGCGCGCCAGGTGTTGATCGGGTGGCTCGCCTGCCAGTTGGCGATGTGCAGCCAGAGCCCCTTCTCGGTCGCGGCGCGGTCGGCGAGCTCGTTGACGTTGACATCGGCGTTGAGGTACTTGCCGGCACCCAGCACGGCCATCACGCCCGGGGCGCCCTGCGGGCAGAAGGCGTAGCCGAAGTTGTCCGCCGTGTACTCCTGCGTGCGCGAGTAGGCGGCGCCCAGGAGGGGGATCTGCGCCAGGAGATTGCTGAACAGCAGACGGAAGTAGGACACGTGGCCCGCGGCCAGGTGACCCACCTCGTGCCCGATCACGAACCGCAGTGCCTCCGGGTCGCGGACAGCCCCGCCGACCTCGAACAGGTCCGAGTAGACGACGACGAATCGCCGGAACCCGTGACCCGAGGCGAAGGCGTTGATCAGACCGTTGCCCAGGACCACGTAGGCATCGGGCACGCGCCGCAGACCGTGGTGGGCCGCCGCCTCGGCCACCATGCGGTAGCCCTCCGGGAACTGGGTGGGCGACATCCGGATGCCTGAGGCGCGCTGCTGCGCGTACAGCAGCGCACGGGAGATCCAGAGGATGAGCGGCAGCAGCATCACGATCGCGAACAGCTGGATCACGAGCGATCCGAAGGGGCCGGTCTGCAGGTCGAGCAGGGTCGGTCCCTCGCCGCGGATCGCGTTGACGATGCTCATCACCACGAGGATCGTCCACAGCAGGTAGGCGCTCAGGGTGACGACGATGCCCACGATCAGCAGCGGGATCTCCCACGGGTGGCGGATGCCCCGCTGGCCGAGGATCCCGTGCGTCGTCGCGCCGTTGACGAGGTTGGGTGCCGACGGCCCGCCGGGCGACGCGCCGCCACCGGGACCGAAGCCCCCGCCCGACGGCGGCTCACCGGGGATGCCAGGGCCACCGGGCGTTCCCGGTCCGCCCGGGGAGCCTGGGCCACCGGTGGACCCGGGGCCGCCGGGGTACCCGGGGGAGCCGGTGCCGCCGGGGTACTCGGTGCCGCCGGGGTACCCGGGCGCTCCAGCGGAGGCCGGGCCGGCGGGATACCCGGGCGCGCCGGAACCGCCGTTGACGGACGGGTCGCCGGCGGTATCGCCGGCGGACGGCTGCCCCAGCGGGGAGGACGGGGGATACGTCATGGAGGGCTCCTCGGAGGTCGACGGTGCGATCACACGGTAGCGCTCGGAACGTTCCATGCGACATCGACCTCGGTCGATGACCCGATCAGCCGTGTGGACGACTGGACGGGTGGACGAGGGGCCCTCGCAGGGTCGGGGGCGGGTCGTCCCCGTCGTCCTCGCGAGGCACTCGCGCACTCCGGACTACCCGTAGGCGTCCGCGTCAGCATCCTCGCTGGTGAAGTAGGCCAGGCGGGGCTTGAACCCGCGACCGACGGATTATGAGTCCGCTGCTCTGACCGGCTGAGCTACTGGCCCCTGACAACGGGAGCGAGCATATCGTCTCCGCGCCGCGCGCCCGTCCACCGTCCCAGCGCCTCGATTCCTGGAATGCCGCTCCGCGCGCGGTGCGAGTAGGGTGCCTGGCGGCCACCGCCTCCCAGGGATCGGACCCTCATGCACGTCCTCGTCGGCATCGCCGGACTCATCGTCTTCCTCGCGCTCGCCTTCCTGCCCTCCCGCGACGTGGGGATGCTGAAGAAGAAGGCCCCCTACATCGGGATCATGCTCGCGCTGCAGTTCGTGCTCGGTCTGCTGATGCTCCGCACCGGCGTGGGGCAGGCGGTCATCTCCGTGATCGCCGCGGTCTTCGAGACCCTGCTCGGATATGCGCGCGAGGGCGTGAGCTTCGTGTTCGGCGGGCTCGTCGACGTAGAGGCCGACGGCAGCGGCCCCTTCATCTTCACCTCGCTCATGCCCATCATCGTGATCTCCGCGCTCATCGGCATCCTGCAGTACCTGCGGATCCTGCCGCTGGTGATCCGGGGCGTCGGCCTGGTCCTGTCGAAGGTGACGGGCCTGGGCAAGCTCGAGTCGTTCAACGCGGTCTCCTCGGCGATGATCGGGCAGTCGGAGAACCTCATCGCGATCAAGCGCATCCTGCCCACGCTGCCCGAGCACCGCCTCTACACGATCGCGGCCTCGGCGATGTCCACGGTGTCGATGTCGATCGTCGGCGCGTACATGACGATGATCGAGCCGCGGTACGTGGTCGCCGCGATCGTGCTCAACCTCTTCGGGGCCTTCATCATCGTCTCGCTCCTGAACCCCTACACGCTCACCGACGAGGAGGACGTGATCGTCGAGCCCGAGCACTCGAAGCAGTCCTTCTTCCAGGTGCTGGGGGAGTACATCACCGACGGCGGCAAGGTCGTGCTGTCGGTCGTCGCCATGCTCGTGGGCTTCGTGGCGCTGATGGCGATCCTCAACGGGATCTTCGACTCCGTCCTGGGCATCAGCTTCCAGCAGCTGCTCGGCTACGTCTTCGCGCCACTGGCCGTGCTCACGGGCGTGCCGGTCTCGGAGTCGGTGGACGTCGGCCGGCTGATGGCCACGAAGCTCATCTCCAACGAGTTCGTGGCCATGCTCTCGTTCACCGACGCGAACCCCGGCGGCAAGCTCGAGCTGTCCGCCCGGGCCACGGCCATCGCCCAGACCTTCCTCGTCTCCTTCGCGAACTTCAGCTCGATCGGCATCATCGCCGGAGCCGCGAAGTCGCTGGCTCCCGAGCAGGGCGAGACGATCGCCCGCTTCGGTCTGCGCCTCCTCTACGGCGCGACCCTGGTGTCCTTCGTGAGCGCCACGGTGGTAGGGATCATCGTCTGATCCCGACCACCGCGGAGGCCCTGTCGCCGGTTCAGGAGCCGGCGACGGCCTTCCGCAGCCGGCCGTGAGCGAGAGAGGCGAGCGCCGCCGACTGGTCGGCCAGCACCGAGTCGTCGAAGAACACCTCCGGGGAGTGGTTGACCGCGAGCTCCCCCTCGGGCAGGTCGTCCGGGGAGCACAGCAGGAACACGAAGCACCCGGGCACCTCCTGCAGCACGTAGGAGAAGTCCTCGGAGCCCATCAACGGCTGGGGCGACTCGTGCACGCGCGCCGGGCCGAAGGCCTCGCGCAGCTCCGCGACGGCGAACGCCTCCTCCGCATCGTCGTTGACCGTCGCCGGGTAGAGGATCTGCCAGTCGACCTCGGCGCGCGCTCCGTGGGCGCGGGCGATGTTCTCCGCGAACTGCCGCACGAGCTCCCCGAAGCGATCGGCGGACTCCGCCGTCATCGTGCGCACGGTCGCCCCGAGGGCGGCGGAGTCCGGGATGACGTTGATGGCCGTTCCCGCCTCGAGCGTGGTCACCGATGCCACCACGGGATCCGCGGAGGAGAAGCGTCGCGAGATCCTCGTCTGCAGGGAGCCGGCGATCTCGACGAGCGGCGCGACCGGGTCGATCGCCCGCATGGGCTGGGATCCGTGCCCTCCGGCGCCGTGCACGCGCACGCGCAGGTTCGCGGCGCCCGCCATGACCGTGCCCGCACGCGTGATGAAGGTGCCACGGGGCCCCGGGCCCACATGGATGCCGTAGGCGGCGATCGGACGCTCGCCCGCGGCCTCGAGCACTCCCTCGCGGATCATCGGCTCGGCCCCGCCGGGCCCTTCCTCGCCGGGCTGGAACATGAACACGATCCGGCCGGGGATCTCCTCGCGATGGGCGGCGAGGAGGCGGGCGGCGCCGACGAGCGCCGAGGTGTGCAGGTCGTGCCCGCAGGCGTGCATCCGACCCGTGGCGGAGGCGAAGGGGAGGCCCGTGCGCTCCTGCAGGGGGAGCGCGTCCATGTCCGCGCGCAGCAGCACGACGGGGCCGGGGCGACCTCCCTCGAGGACGGCCACGATGCTGCTGAGGGACGCGCCGGTGGTGATGCGCAGCCCCAGATCCTGCAGGGCCGCGAGCACGCGCTCCTGGGTGCGGGGGAGGTCCAGGCCCAGCTCGGGGTCCTGGTGCAGGGTGCGCCGCAGGGCGACGAGGTCCGGGAGGTGCTCGATCGCCTCCTGCGCGTAGGAGGGGATCGATGCGGGGGTTTTCTCCGAAGTGGTCACCGGCGCACGCTACGCCCGCGATCCCTGCCCGTGCACACCGTGTCGGCGTGGCCCGCTCGGCAGCCTCGGAGCGAACGTGGACTGCGTCATAATCCCCGCGTGGAGCCCCTTTCCGGGGTGCGAGTCGGGGCGTGCTTTGCTAGAGTCGTCCAGGTCGCGATCCCGCGTAGCTCAATCGGCAGAGCATTCGACTGTTAATCGAACGGTTACTGGTTCAAGTCCAGTCGCGGGAGCCAGAAGGAACAGGTCAGCCCCGGTCACGGCCGGGGCTGACCTGTTTCCTGCGCGCGGCGGGGACGGACCTCGGCGCGGAGGCGGTCACCCACCGCCGGCAGACCGGAGGCGATCATGACCAGCGTTCCCGAGGCGACGTTCCCGCTCCCCGACGAGTTCGGCGAGGGCAGCGTGTGGGTGGATCGCGTGGGCGAGCGCTCGCTCGTCGGCCGCAACCGCCGCGGGGTCGAGATCCCCATCGGCAAGGGCGAGGGCCAGGTCGATCCGGGGGAGCTGCTGAAGATCGCACTGATCGGCTGCGCGGGGATGAGCATGGACATCCCCACCTCGCGCCGGCTCGGCGAGGATTTCGCCCTGCGGCTCTGGGCCCACGGCACGTCCGACGAGGGCTCCAACCGCTACGAGGCGATCCACGAGCAGATCCAGCTGGACCTCGACGGGCTCTCGGCCGACGAGCTCCGCCGGCTCCGCGCGGTCATCGACCGATCCATCGAGGCGTCGTGCACGGTGCAGCGCACCGTGGTCCCGGGCGTCGGGGTCGACCACGAGATCCTCGGCCTGGACTCCGCTCTCGAGGACGACGAGCGCGAGGAGCAGCAGCGATGACGGTCCGGCCCATCCGCGTGATCGGCGACCCCGTGTTGCGGACGGTGTGCGATCCCGTCCGCGAGATCACCGACGGGGTACGCACTCTGGTCGCCGACCTCCTGGACACCGTGGACGACGAGGGCCGTGCCGGCGTCGCCGCCAACCAGATCGGCGTCACCCTGCGCGCCTTCTCCTGGCGCCTGGACGACGAGGAGGGCTCGCGCAGCCTCGGCTACGTCCTGAACCCCGAGATCACCGAGCTCTCCGAGGAGCTCCAGGAGGACGGGGAGGAGGGCTGCCTCTCGGTGCCCGGTCTCTGGTACCCCCGCACCCGCGCCGTCTTCGCCCGCTGCGAGGGCACGGACCTCGACGGACGCCCCGTGGTCCTCGAGGGCGAGGACATCGTCGCGCGGCTCATCCAGCACGAGGTCGGTCACCTCGACGGGCAGCTCTTCATCGACGGCCTCGAGCGTCCTGTGAAGAAGCGGGCATTGCGCGACATCCGCGAGAGGCTCTAGGCTCTACCCTGCACGACCAGGGACAGCACACCTTCTGCTGAGCGCCGATTCGTTGGGGAAGACGCATCGGACATCGGAAGGGGCGTCATGACCCAGGGTGTGCTCTTCATACACTCCGCTCCGCGAGCCCTCGCACCGCATATCGAATGGGCCGCGCAGGGGGTACTCGGCGTGCCCGCACGCCTGCGCTGGGAGGATCAGCCCGCACATCGCGGCCTCGTGCGCGCCGAGCTCGGCTGGCGCGGCCGTGAGGACACAGGCGCACGCCTCGTGAGCGCTCTGCGCAGCATGGGCGACGTGCGCTTCGAGGTGACCCAGGAGGCGACCACGCAGGCCGACGGGGCTCGCTGGAGCTTCACCCCGGACCTCGGCGCCCATCACGCCGTCACCGACCGTGCGGGCAACACCGTGCTCACCGAGGACCATCTGCGCGGATGCATGGAGCGCGCGGGCATGGACCCGCAGCGCATGCGCCACGAGATCGGGGTCGCCCTCGGCGAGCCCTGGGACGAGGATCTCGAGATCTACCGCTACGGCGGCGAGGGTGTGCCGATGCGCTGGCTCCACCGCGTGAGCTGACCGCGGCGCACAGCGCTGACCGCGGCGCCCAGCGACGCTCCCCGATGCAGGAAGGGCCCCGCACCACCTCGACGGTGGTGCGGGGCCCTTCCTCTGCGCTCCGGGGAGCCCGGGACCGTTGCGGGCCGTCGGCTCAGGAGTTCGTGAACACCACGGCGACGTCGTGGCCGCCGAAGCCGAAGGCGTTGTTCAGCACGGCGATGTCCCCCTCGGGGAGGGCCACGGGGGCGTTCTGGGCGATCTCCATCGGCGTCTCGGGGTCGAGGTTCTCGATGTTGATCGTCGGCGGAGCGAGGCGCTCGCGCAGCGCGAGCACGCTGAACAGCGACTCGAGCGCGCCGGCACCGCCCAGCAGGTGACCGGTCATCGACTTCGTGGAGCTCACGACGATCTGGTCGGTCTCGTCCTCGAGGGCCTGGCGCACGGCCTGCAGCTCGCCGATGTCGCCGAGCGGGGTCGAGGTGCCGTGGGAGTTCACGTGGCGGATGTCCGCGGCGGCGATCCCCGCGTCCTCCACGGCCTCGCTGATCGCGTGCGCCTGTCCATCCTGCAGGGGAGCGGAGATGTGGTGCGCGTCCGAGGCCATGCCGCGGCCGGCCACGTACGCGTGGACCTTCGCGCCGCGCGCCTTCGCGTGTTCCTCGGACTCGAGGACCAGGATCGCGGCGCCCTCGCCGAGGACGAAGCCGTCGCGGTCCACGTCGTAGGGCCGCGAGGCGTGCTCGGGGTCGTCGGTCCGCGTGGACAGCGCGCGGATGTTCGCGAAGCCGGCGAGGGGCAGCGGATGCACGCACGCCTCGGTGCCGCCGCAGACGACCACGTCGGCACGGCCGGAGCGGATCATGTCGAAGGCCTGGGCGACGGCCTCGGAGCCCGAGGCGCAGGCGGAGACGGGCGTGTGGGCGCCGGCGCGGGCGCCCAGGTCCATCTCGATGTGCGCGCTCGAGGAGTTCGCCATGAGCATCGGGACGGTGAAGGGGTTCACGCGGCGCGCGCCGCGCTCCTTGACGACGTCCCACTGGTCGAGGATCGTCCAGACGCCCCCGATGCCCGTGCCGACGACCACGCCGAGGCGGTAGGGGTCGACGTCGGGCGTGCCCGCGTCGGCCCATGCCTCGCGGGCCGCGATCATGGCGTACTGCCCGGAGGGGTCGAGCTTCTTGGCCTCGGGGCGCGAGAGGATCGAGAGGGGGTCGATCGCGACCGTGCAGGCGAAGTCGACGGAGAGGCCGTAGCGCTCTTTCCAGTCGTTGTCGAGTGTGTGCGCCGTCGAGGTGCCCGCGAGTGCGGCCTCCCAGGTCGAGGCGACGTCCCCGCCCAGCGGGTTGACGGTGCCCAGACCGGTGATGGCGACGCGGGTGCGATCAGCTGACATGCGGGATGTCCTCCGGGAAGGTGGGGATGACGAGGGACGCCCGGAGCATCCGCTCCGGGCGTCCGAGGTGGGTCAGGCCTGGGCGCCGGCGATGTACTTCACGGCGTCGCCGACGGTGACGAGGTTCTTGACCTCCTCGTCGGGGATGCGCACCTCGAACTTCTCCTCGGCGTTCACCACGATGGTCATCATCGAGATCGAGTCGATGTCGAGGTCGTCCGTGAACGACTTCTCGGGCTGGACGTCCGAGGTCTCGACACCGGTCTCCTCGTTGACGATCTCAGCGAGGCCCGCGAGGATCTCGTCTTCGGTGTGAGCCATGGGGTTCTCCTTCGGTCTGGGTACTGCTGGCAGGGAAAGACTACCCGGGACGGCGTCGGCGCATGCGCACCTGCGTGACGCGACGCGCAGGGCCTTGATCACCTGCGTGCGCGGACCCGGAGCGTCGGGGTCAGGGCAGGACGAGCACCTGGCCGGCGAAGGCGAGGCCGGCGCCGAAGCCGAATTGCACGAGGACGTCGCCGCTGCGCGCCGCGCCCTCCTGGATCAGCCGGTGCGTGGCCAGGGGGATGGAGGCGGCCGAGGTGTTGCCGGTCTCGGCGATGTCGCGTCCGACGACGACGCTCTCGGGCAGCTTGAGCTGCTTGGCGAGCTCGTCGATGATCCGCATGTTCGCCTGATGGGGGACGAACACGTCGACGTCGTCGACCGTGAGTCCTGCCTCGGAGAGCATCTGGCGGATCCGCTCGGCGGTGTGCCACACGGCCCAGCGGAAGACGGTCCGGCCGTCCTGCTCCATCGTCGGCCACGGGGTCCTGCCGTCGCGGAAGTCCGTGAGCGAGCCGGTCATCCGGATCGTGCTCCAGTTCTCGCCGTCGCTGCCCCACACGGTGGGGCCGACGAGGGGGACGTCCGAGGCGCCGAGCACGGCCGCGCCGGCCCCGTCCCCGAGCAGGAACGAGATCGAGCGGTCGGCGGGATCTACGAAGTCGGAGAGCTTCTCGGCGCCGATCACGAGGACGTGGCGGGCGCCGCCGGAGCGGATGAGGGCGTCGGCCTGGCCGATCCCATAGCAGAAGCCCGCGCAGGCCGCGGAGATGTCGTAGGCGATCGCGTGGGGGCTGCCGAGCTTCGCGCCCAGCAGCGTCGCGAGCGACGGGGTCGCGTACGGGAAGGAGATCGTGGAGACGATGATCGCGTCGATCTGCGAGGCGTCGAGCCCGCTGGCCTCGATCGCCTCGCGGCCGGCCTGCTCGGCGAGTTCGGCGACGCCGACCTCGGCGCTCGCGCGGCGACGGGTGACGATGCCCGTGCGCTGCCGGATCCACTCGTCCGAGGAGTCGATGGGGCCGACGAGCTCCTCGTTGGGCACCGTGCGGTCGCCGCGGGCGGCGCCGTAGGCGAGCACCTTCGAGCCCGCGACGATGGGATGCGGACGCAGGGAGATCGTCACGTCAGCGCTCCGCGCCGTCGGACGCGGATCCGTCGGTCGCGGCGCCCGCGTGCTCGGCGACGAACGCGCGCGCGGCCTCGAGGTCCTCGGGGGAGTTGAGGTTCTGCAGGCCCACGCCCTTGAGCTCGCGCTTGGCGAGTCCTGTGAGGGTGCCGGCGGGGTTGACCTCGAGGATGCCGGTGACGCCGCGGGCGGCGAAGGTGGCCATGCAGGCCTGCCAGTCCACGGGGGAGGCGACCTGCTGGACGATGAGCTCGAGGTAGCGGGCGCCGTCGGTGATGCTCTCGCCGCCGGCGTTGCTCACGAGCGGCCGCGACGGGTCCGCAGGGGAGAGCTGCGGGGCGAAGGCGGCGAGCTCCTCGCGCGCGCCCGCCATGTACGGGGTGTGGAAGGCACCTGCGACCTGCAGCGGGATCACCCGAGCGCGGGCCGGCGGGTTCTCGCCGAGCGCGGCCACGCCCGCGGCGCTGCCCGCGGCGACGACCTGGGCTGCCGAGTTGATGTTGGCGGGGGTGAGGCCCGCGGCCTCGATCGCGGCCAGGACCTCCTCGCGCACGCCGCCGACGACCGCCGCCATCGACGTCTCCTCCGCGGCGGCCGCGGTCGCCATGGCGCGCGAGCGCACGGCGACCAGGCGCATGGCATCGGCCGCGGAGAGCACGCCCGCCAGGGCGCTCGCGGTCACCTCGCCGACGCTGTGGCCGGCCAGAAGGTCAGCGGGCGTCGCCGCAGCGAAGGCTCCCGGTGCGACGGCGCCCGCGGCGGACTCGTCTGTGGGCTGCGCCGCGAGGGCGTCCGCGGCGAGGATCCCGGCGGCGACCAGCAGCGGCTGGGCGATCGCGGTGTCCCGGATGGTGTCGGCGTCGGAGACGGTGCCGTGGGTCTCCAGGTCGACCTCGCCGGCCTCGCTGAGGGCGCCGAGCGCCTCGCGGGCGCCGGGCAGCTCGAGCCACGGGCTGAGGAATCCGGGTTTCTGGGCGCCCTGACCGGGGCAGACGATGGCGAGCACGGGAGGACCTCCAGGGTGCGGATGGGGGACGGTGGATGCGCAGGATGCGCAGGATGCGGCGGACGGTGCGGGCGAGCAGCGCCCGGGGCGACTATTCGCGGCCGACGGCCGACGCGGTCTCGGCGAAGACGGCGGCGAGGAGCTTCGCGGCGGCCTCGGCGTCGTAGCCGAGCTCGGAGACCGCCGCCGCGTACTCGCGGGCGGCCCGCTCGGCGCGGGAGCCGGCGGTGTCCAGCGGCGCGACGACGGTGCCGGCACGACCACGGGTGATCACGAGCCCCGCCTCGCCGAGGCGGCGGAAGGCCTTGGCGACCGTGTTGACCGCGACCTCGACGTCGGCCGCGAGGGCCCGCACGGTGGGCAGGCGCGTGCCGGGGACGAGCCTGCCGTCCTGGATCGCGCGCGCGATGCACTGGTAGATCTGCTGGGCGGGGGAGTCGAGCGAGGTCCGGTCGACGCGGACGATCCCGGTGAGGACTGTCCGCGTCGACGCGGACCCGGCATCGTCGCCGACCGGGGCGGCATCCTCCGCCCGGGTCGCTGCGACGGCGTCGGACAGGGTGTCGGACACGGTGTCGGCGGCGGAGATCAGGACTCGCCCCCGAACGAGCCGGACTCGCCCGCGTTGGTGTTCAGCAGGTCGTACTTGGCGATGGCCTGGGACACGACCGCCGGGTCGACCTTGCCGTCCTTGGCGAGCAGCTGGAGGGCCTTGACGACCATCGAGTGCGCGTCGATCTTCAGGAAGCGGCGGGCGGCCGGGCGGGTGTCGGAGAAGCCGAAGCCGTCGGCGCCGAGCACGCCGTAGCGACCCGGGATCCACTCGCGGATCATGTCGGGCACGAGGTAGTCGTAGTCGCTCGTGGCGACGAAGGGACCCTCCGTGTCCTGCAGGCGCTGCGAGATCCACGGGACCTGCGGCTCCTCCTCGGGGTGGAGGAAGTTGTGGTCCTCCGCCTCGATCGCGTCCTTGCGCATCTCCGTCCACGAGGTCACCGACCAGACGGCGGCGCGCACGCCCCAGTCCTCGGCGAGGATCTCGCGGGCGTGACGGGCCCACGGCACGCCGACGCCGGAGGCGAGCAGCTGGACCGTCGGGCCGTCGCCCTCGGCCACCGGCTCGAGCTTGTACATGCCCTTCAGCAGGCCGTCGACGTCGAGCCCCTCGGGCTCCGCCGGCTGCACGATCGGCTCGTTGTAGACGGTGATGTAGTAGAAGACCTCCTGCAGGCGGTCGTCGTCCCCGTACATGCGCTTCAGGCCGTCGCGGATGATGTGCCCGATCTCGTACCCGTAGGCCGGGTCGTAGATGACGGTGCCGGGGTTCGTGTAGGCGAGGATCGGCGAGTGGCCGTCCATGTGCTGCAGGCCCTCACCGGCGAGCGTCGTCTTGCCGGCGGTTGCGCCGATCACGAAGCCCTTGGCCATCTGGTCGCCCGCGGCCCAGAAGAAGTCGCCGGTGCGCTGGAACCCGAACATCGAGTAGAAGATGTAGAACGGGATCATGGGCAGGTCGTGCGTGGAGTACGAGGTGCCCGCGGCCGTGAAGGCCGAGGTCGAGCTGATCTCGTTGATGCCCATGTGCTTGATCTGGCCCTGGGCCGACTCCTTGTACGCGAGCAGCAGGTCGCGGTCCACGGAGATGTAGTTCTGGCCGTCGGGGTTGTAGATCTTCGCCGTGGGGAACAGCGAGTCCATGCCGAAGGTGCGGGCCTCGTCGGGGATGATCGGGACCCAGCGCTTGCCGGTCTCCTTGTCCCGCATGAGGTCCTTGAGCAGCCGGACGAGCGCCATCGTGGTGGCGATCTCCTGCTTGCCCGAACCGCGCTTGACGACCTCGTAGGCCTTGTCGCCCGGGAGCTCCAGGGCCTTGTGGACGTTGTTGCGCTGGGGCACGCCGCCGCCCAGGACGTCGCGGCGCTTCTCCATGTAGCGCATGGCGGGGGAGTCGGCCGGCGGCATGTAGAAGGGCGCGTCGTAGACGCTGCCCGACTCGAGCTGCTCGTCGTCGATCGGGATCTGCAGGGTGTCGCGCAGGGCCTTGAGGTCCTCGAGGGTGAACTTCTTCATCTGGTGGGTCGCGTTGCGGCCCGCGAAGCTCTTGCCCAGGCGGTAGCCCTTGATGGTCTGCGCGAGGATCACGGTGGGCTGGCCCTTGTGATCGATGGCCTCCTGGAAGGCCGCGAAGATCTTCTCCGGGTCGTGGCCGCCGCGGTTGAGCTTCCACCAGATGTCGTCGTCGCTCATCGACTCCACGAGCGCCTTCGTGCGCGGATCGCGGCCGAAGAAGTTGTCGCGGATGAAGCCGCCGTTCTCGGCGCGGTAGGTCTGGAAGTCGCCGTCGGGCGTGGCGTTCATGAGGTCCACGAGCGCGCCGTCGTCATCGGCCTGGAACAGCGGGTCCCAGCCCGAGCCCCAGACGACCTTGATGACGTTCCAGCCGGCGCCGCGGAACTGGGCCTCGAGCTCCTGGATGATCTTGCCGTTGCCGCGCACCGGCCCGTCCAGGCGCTGCAGGTTGCAGTTGACCACGAAGGTGAGGTTGTCCAGGTGCTCCTTGGCGGCGATGTGGAGCGCGCCCCGGGACTCGACCTCGTCCATCTCGCCGTCGCCGAGGAATGCCCAGGTGTGCTGCTGGGAGGTGTCCTTGAGGCCGCGGTTCTGGAGGTACCTGTCGAAGGAGGCCTGCTCAATCGCGTTGACCGGGCCGATGCCCATGGACACGGTGGGGAACTCCCAGAAGTCCGGCATCGCGCGCGGGTGCGGGTAGGAGGGCATGCCCGTGGAGCTGGACTTCTCCTGGCGGAAGCCGTCGAGCTGCTCCTCGGTCAGGCGGCCCTCGAGGTAGGCACGGGCGTAGATGCCGGGGGAGGCGTGGCCCTGGAAGAAGACGTGGTCGCCGCCGCCCTCGTGCTTGCGGCCGCGGAAGAAGTGGTTGAAGCCGACCTCGTACATCGAGGCGATCGACGCGTAGGAGGAGAGGTGCCCGCCGACGCCCACGCCCGGACGCTGCGCGCGGTGCACGATCATCGCCGCGTTCCAGCGGATGATGTTGCGGATCTCCTTCTCGAGCGCGAGATCACCGGGGTACTCCGGCTGGTCCTCGACCTCGATCGTGTTGACGTAGTCCGTCATCAGCGAGTCGGGGAGGTGGAGATCGGCCTGGCGCGCGTGCTGGATCACGTGCTGGAGGACGTCGGTCGCCCGGTCGTCGCCGCGATGCTCGATGAGCTCGTCGACCGAGTCGAGCCACTCCCTGGTCTCCTCGGGATCCGGGTCCTCCGCGTGCGCGGGGAGGTTGATGCCGATGGGACGCGGGGTGTCGTTCGTGGTCACGCTGTCCTTCTCTCTTCCGAAGCAGGGCGTGGATCCGGGGGTCGCGCCGATGCGATTCGCGAATCGGGGACCAGACCCCGGACCTCGTCTTCCGACAGCGTACCCGCGGGGTGCGGACCGGAAGGCCCCGGCGGGACGGGTGTGGGTGATGACTCGCTCACGTCGGGCGCGCGGCGGGGACATGGTCGGGGCGGCGGTCGGGGAGCGGTCCAGATCCTCCGACATGAGTGCCGATCACCTCCGATCGGCCCCGATCGGCGCCGACGATGTGACCGGCGCGATGTCCTGGCATAGACTCGGCGCGAGCAGGAGGGGGCCCATGTCCTCCTCCCATCGTTGTCCCCAGCTGAGAAGGAGCATTTCGTTGTCACCGTCGGCAGACGCCACCGCGTCCGGTCCCACCGCAGAGGGCCTCGGGCTGAGCAAGGGCCAGGTGGTCCAGGAGTTCGGCTACGACGACGACGTCGACCTCGAGCTGCGTGATGCGATCGAGGACCTCATCGACGCGGACCTCGAGGACGAGGACAGCCAGGAGATGGTCGACGCGGTCGTGCTGTGGTGGCGCGAGGGCGACGGCGATCTCACCGATGCCCTCGTGGACTGCCTCGGGATGCTGTCCCCGGGCGGACCGATCTGGGTGATCACCCCGAAGGCCGGCCGCGACGGCCACGTGCTGCCCGCGGAGATCGACGAGGCGGCGAGCACCTCGGGCCTGCGCACCATGGGCAATCAGAACCTCGCCCCCGAGTGGTCGGGCACGCGGCTCGCGAGCCGCCAGGCCTGAACGGCCGACGGGCGTCCGGGGCCGTTCCGACGGCTCCCGCGTCCGCGCCGACGGTTCCCGTGTCCGCACCGACGGGCCCACGGGTCCGTTCCCGGGTCAATAGCTCAGCTGGTCAGAGCGCCACGTTTACACCGTGGATGTCGGGGGTTCGAGTCCCTCTTGACCCACAGAGAGAAGGCCCCCGAGCCGCGCTGATGCGCGGCTCGGGGGCCTTCGTGCGTGGACGCTCAGTGCATGAACGCTGAGTGTGTGAGCGCTCAGACCAGCTCGGGCTGGGGCTCCGGGCGGTGCTCGGAGGAGAGGTCCACCTCGATGACGGGGTAGACCTTGCCGTCCTTCCACGTGGTGGAGAGGTCGGTGTGCCGGTCCGAGAGGCTCAGGTAGCGCAGGCCCGCGCTCTGGTCGCGCAGGACGACGGGTCGCTGGGCGCTGCGGGGCATTCGGCGCATGGTGGTCGTGGTGTGCATGTGTTCTCCTTCGGCGCCGGCAGGGCCGACGCATGACGGCGTCGGCTGGGCCGACGCGAGGTCCGGTGAGCCGCCGGGGGTGCCCGGCGGCGGGTGGCGGGTGCGCGACGCGATCTGCGCGTCAGCTGCACATCTGGGCGGTGCGTGTGCTCCGTGGTCTCCTCCACGAGAGGCGGAGCTCGCACATCTGCCCGTTGCCGCAGCGCCTCATGCCGGTCCCGCTCGCGCGCCGCGGACGGCTCGCTGCGTGACGGCCCCGTGGGAACGGTCCATCGGGCGGCACTGCGCCACCACGATCCCCTACAACGCCCCGGAATGCACGCCTATTCCCTCTGAGGGCGTGTTCACGCAGGTGACGGGGTGACCTCGCACACCGCGGTGCGGCCGTCGGCCCCGGGATGCAGCCGCAGGACCGACGCGGCCGCCCTGCCGGTCTCCGCCGTCCACGCCCTCTCGGACGTCCCGGTCGCCGCGTGCTCCCGCACCAGCGTCCGCGCCTGGTCCACGTGCATCTCGAGCAGGATCCGGCCTCCCGGTGCGAGCCAGTCCGGTCCCTGCGCGAGGATCCTGCGGGCCACGTCCAGTCCGTCGGCCCCGCCGCGCAGCGCCCGGGAGGGCTCGTGCTCGCGCGCCTCGCGGGGGAGCAGCGCGAGCGCATCGTCCGGGACATAGGGAGGGACGGCCGCGATCACATCGATCGAGCCGCGCAGGGCGTCGGGCAGCGCCGCGAAGAGGTCCCCGAGGTGGAGCTGTGCGCTCGGAGGGAGGTTCGCCCGGGCGCACTCGAGCGGGAGAGGGTCGACGTCGGCGGCATGCACCTGGATCCCGGGCACGCGCGCGGCGCTCAGGCTCGCGATCGGCGCGATCCCCGCGCACAGCTCGAGCAGTACGGCGGAGTGACCCGACCGGCTTGCGGACGAGCAGGCCGCGGCCACGGCCAGGCGCGCGAGCAGGCGGGTGCGTCGGCGCGGGACGAAGCATCCCGGGGCCACCCGCAGCCGCAGCCCGCAGAAGTCGACCTCTCCGAGCACGTGCTCGAGCATCTCGCCGGCGATGCGCCGGGACGCGGACTCCTCGAGGTGGTGGGCGTCCCGTGCATGCGCACGCAGGAGCGAGGCCTCCTCCTCGGCGAAGACGCTCCCGGCCGCGCGCAGCCGCGCCACGAGCTCGTCGCCCTCGGGCAGCTCGTCCATCGACCGGTCAGCTGGGAAGGCGCGTGAGCGCGTAGGCCGCGAGCAGCACGGCGATCAGCACCACGAGCACCACGACCCAGATCACGGCCGTGCGGGCGTCGTGCTGCTTCTCGGCCGGGGTGCGGGGCTGCTGCGGCGCGGCGGCGTCGGACCGCAGGCGCTGGACCATGCGGATGATCACGGCGACGAGCGCGCCGAGGATGACGACGCCGAAGACCAGGTACATGAACGTGGGCACGGCCACACCCTCTCACGGCTCGCCCCTGCCGCGACGCACCCCTCGTTCCTATACTGAAGGGCCAGGCAGCGGGCCGCGCGCGTGCTCCTTCCGAGGGGTCGTCCTCCCGCTGCTCCTTTCGCGTCGGAAGGCTCCGTATGCTCGCGCCCCAGGCGCCCACCGCTGTTGCACCGCTCGACGTCGCCGCGATCCGCGGGGACTTCCCGATCCTCGACCGGATGCTCGACGGGACGACCCCGCTCGTCTACCTCGACTCGGGAGCGACCTCCCAGCGCCCCCGGCAGGTCATCGACGCCGAGGTCGACTTCCTCACCCGCGACAACGCCGCCGTCAAACGCGGCGCGCACCGCCTCGCCGAGGCCGCGACCGACGCCTACGAGGGCGCCCGCGACCGGATCGCCGCGTTCGTCGGCGTGACCCGTCCCGAGCAGATCGCCTTCACGAAGAACGCGACCGAGGCGCTGAACGTGCTCGCCCTCGCACTCGGCGACCCCACCGCCCCCGAGCATCTGCGCGTGCGCGAGGGCGACGAGATCCTCGTGACAGAGATGGAGCACCACGCGAACCTCGTCCCCTGGCAGGAGCTCGCCCGCCGCACCGGCGCCACCCTGCGCTGGATCCCCCTGGGCGAGGACTTCCGCCTGGACCTCTCCGGGCTCGAATCGCTGCTCACCGAGCGCACGAAGGTGCTGGCACTGACCCACCAGTCGAACGTGCTGGGAACGGTGAACCCGGTCGCCGAGCTCGCGGCGAAGGCCCACGCCGTCGGCGCGCTCGTGGTGCTCGACGCCTGCCAGTCGGTGCCGCACATGCCGATCGACCTCCCCGCACTGGGCGTGGATGCGGCGGCGTTCTCGGGGCACAAGATGCTGGGCCCCACGGGCATCGGCGTGCTCTGGGGCGCCGGCGAGCTGCTCGAGGAGCTGCCCCCGGTCCTCACGGGCGGCTCGATGATCGAGACCGTCACGATGGAGCGCACCACCTTCGCCGAGCCGCCCGCCCGCTTCGAGGCCGGCACCCCGCCGATCAGCCAGGCCGTCGGGCTCGCCGCAGCATGCGACTACCTCGAGGCGCTCGGCATGGAGAACGTCGCCGCGCACGAGCGGGATCTCACCCGCCGCGCGATCGAGGGACTCGAGCAGCTGCCCGGCGTGCGCATCATCGGGCCGGCGCTCGACGCCGAGCGCGCCGGAGCCGTCTCCTTCGACCTCGCGGGCCGCCACCCCCACGACGTCGGCCAGGTGCTCGACGCCCGCGGCGTCGAGGTGCGCGTCGGCCACCACTGCGCCTGGCCCCTGCACCGCAGGTACGGGCTCGCCGGGACCACCCGCGCGACCTTCTCCGTGTACACGACGCCCGCGGAGGTCGACGCGCTCGTCGAGGGCATGGGCGCCGTCATCGACTTCTTCGCCCGCTTCGAGTGAGAGGAGCTCCCATGGATCTCACCTCCCTGTACACCGACATCGTCTTCGAGCACGACAAGCGCCCCCTGCACGCGGGCCTGCGCGAGCCGTACGAGGCCGAGGTGCACCACGTGAACCCCACCTGCGGGGACGAGATCACCCTGCGGGTGCACCTCGCGGGCGACCCCGAGGACCCGCGCATCGAGGACGTCTCGTACGACGCGACCGGGTGCGCGATGAGCCGCGCCTCGGCCTCGACGATGAGCGACCTCGTGATCGGCCGGACCCTGCGGGAGATCGAGCCGGTCTCCGCGCACATGGACGCCGTGATGCACGCCCGCGGCCGCGTGGAGGGGGACGAGGACCTGCTGGGCGATGCGGTCGCCCTGGTCGGGGCCTCCA
This sequence comes from Brachybacterium halotolerans subsp. kimchii, assembly GCF_020792675.1. Lineage (NCBI taxonomy): Bacteria > Bacillati > Actinomycetota > Actinomycetes > Micrococcales > Dermabacteraceae > Brachybacterium > Brachybacterium halotolerans. The sequence goes on from NZ_CP086254.1 coordinate 425,812, forward strand.
AGTTCCCCAACCGCGTGAAGTGCGTCCTCATGTCCTGGAAGGCGCTGCACGCCGCGGTCATCGAGGCCGGAGGGCCCGTCGAGGGGGCCACCGCATGAACGGCGGCGACTCCGGCCGCCCCCTCGCCGAGGTGCTCGAGGTCCTCGAGGGCGCCTACCCGCTGCGCTGGGCGGAGGACTGGGACCGGCCCGGGCTCGTGATCGGCGACCGCCGGGACGCCGACCCCTCCGTGGACCGCGTGCACCTGGCCGTCGACCCGACCCTCGCCGTCGTGCGCGAGGCGCGCGCGGCGGGCGCGCAGCTGCTGGTGACCCATCACCCGCTGCTGCTGCGCGGCGCGTCCTTCCTGCCGGCCGACACCGGCAAGGGGGCGGTCGTCACCGAACTCGTCCGCGTCGGCATGTCCCTGTGGTGCGGGCACACGAACGTGGACCGCTCGAGCCTCGGCACCGTCGGCGCCTGGATCCGCGCGCTCGGTCTCGAGGACGTGCGGCCCCTCGCCGCGGGCCCGACGGACGGCGAGACCGCGCAGGCGGCGCGCGGCTCGGAGCTCATCGGCCTCGGCGTCGTCGGCTCGCCGGCGGACGAGGTCACCGAGGGGGCGCTCACCGTCGGATCCCTCGCCGAGCGCATCGCCGCTGTGGTCCCCGAGACCGCACAGGGGGTGCGCTTCACCGGCGACCCGGAGCGCCCCGTGCGGCGCGTGGCCGTCTGCCCGGGTGCCGGCGACTCCCTGCTGGAGGCGGCGGCCGCGAGCGGCGCGGACGTCTTCATCACCTCGGACCTGCGCCATCACCCGGCGCTCGAGCACCTCGAGGCCGCCGCCGACGAGCGGGCGGTGCCCGCGCTCATCGATGTCGCGCATGCGGCGAGCGAGGCGCTCTGGCTGCCGCTCGCCCGCGACCTGCTGACCGCCGCACTGCCGGGGATCGCCGTGGGCATCTCCGATCTGTCCACCGATCCCTGGACAGGCCGCGTCGACCCCGCTGCCCTTGGCGCACCCAGCGGCCGCGCACACTGAGACCATGCCTCCCACCGCGCCCGGTCGCCCGCCCCGCCTCATCCTGCTGAACGGTGCGCCCGGCGTCGGCAAGTCGACGCTCGCGAGGCTCCTCGCCGAGGACCGTCCGCTCACCCTCGCCCTGGACGTCGACCAGCTCAAGCACTCGCTCGGCGGCTGGGAGGAGGACGCTGCGGTCTCCGGGCAGCGCGCCCGGGAGCTCGCACTCGCCCTCATCGACGTCCAGCTCGAGGCGGGGGAGGACGTGGTCCTCGGCCAGTACCTCGCCCGCACCGCGTTCCCCGAGCAGCTCGACGCGGCGGCCGCCCGCGCGGGCGCCGAGTTCCGGGAGTTCCTCCTGGAGGTCGACGAGCGGACCCTCGCCGCGCGCCTGGCCGCCCGCGTCGCCGAGCCCGAGACGCCCGAGCAGGCGGTCAACGCCCGTCTCGTCGGCCCGGACGATGCCGAGCGTCTGCTCGCGTCCCTCGACGCGATGCGCAGCGCCCGACCGGACATGCAGAGCGTCGACGCGCGCGGCGGCCTCGAGGAGACCGCCGATGCCGTGCGCGCACTCCTCGAAGGGCACACCGAGCGGCGCTGACGGGCCCGTCCGATCCATCCCGGCCGGGCCGACCGGATCGCGCGCAGGGCTAGAGCAGCTGCGCCGTCCCTGCCGCTACTCCGAGCGGTCCACGAGCACCAGACGACTGCCCTCGATCTCGATCCCGAGCTGTCCCGCGAAGACCTCCTCGAGGAAGGCGATGAGCGTCGCCTCGTCGGGCAGGGGACGCGGATCCTCGAGCAGGACACGGGTCAGCAGGCCGCGGAAGCGCTTGGCGTCGTGCGAGATCACGGTGCGCTTCCCGCCCGCCTCCTTCACGGGCGCGACCTCGAGAACGTGCACCCCCGCGCGTGTCTTCACCGGCATCATCGTGCGATAGGAGCCGGACCGGCAGTCCAGCACGAAGGGCGAGGGCGAGGCCGTGACCTCCTCGAGGATCCCGGGCACGAGCGGCGAGAGATGGGCGCGCCACCAGGAGGCCGCCTTCCCGAGCCGGTGCACGCGCGAGCCGGCGGAGAGCCGGTAGGCCGGGATCCGATCGATGCCGGCGTCGACGAGTCCCAGCAGGGCGCTCTGCACGAGCACACGGCGGTCCGGTCCGGGACGGGCATCACCGAGCTGGTCGAAGAGCACCCCGGAGTAGACGGAGAGCGGGGCGGCCGCGGGCTCCTCGTCGACCGAGGCCATGCGCTCGACGAGCTCCGGGGCGCTCGCGGGGACGCCGAGGTCCTCCGCGGCCGTGCGGCCCCGTGCGGTCGCGCGCGCGGCGCGGAGCATGCGCTCGCGGGGGACCTGCAGCGGGGGATGGGCCAGTTCGTCGAGAGCCAGGGGAGGGGCGGATGCTTCCGGTCGGGTCTTGGTCTCCGACGGCGGCAGCAGGATGAGCACCGGGCGGTCCTTCCGAGGGTTGTTGTGGTGTTGGTGTTGGTGATGGTGATGGTGGGGGAGAGGACGAGACGGATCCCGTGGTGCGGGGCAGCCCCCGCGGGGGATTAGGATCGTGGGCGGACCAGTCGGCCGGGCAGTCGCGTCTTCGTGCGCATCCTCCGGGATGCGCCGCGGAGCCGAGGAAAGTCCGGGCTCCTTCCGGCACGGTGGTGGGCAACACCCACCCGGAGCGATCCGCGGGACAGTGCCACAGAGAGCAGACCGCCTGCCCGCAGCCTCGTGCTGCGGGCCGGTAAGGGTGAAAGGGTGGTGCAAGAGACCACCGCGGTCCTGGTGACAGGGCCGGCACGGTAAACCCCACCGGGAGCAAGGCCAGACAGGGGACGCTCGCAGGTCGCCGGACCGAGTCCCCGGGTAGGCCGCTGGAGGTCGTCGGCAACGGCGATCCGAGAGGGATGACTGCCGATCACAGAACCCGGCTTACAGGCCGGCTGGTCCGCCCCGGCGCCCCACCGCACGGATGCCCCGTGCGGCTGCTTCCCTCGGTCATGCAGGTCAGCCCTTCTTCTTGTCCTTCTTGTCCTTCTTGAGCTTCTTGCGCTCCTTGCGGGCGAGCACGGCCGCGCCGATGATGCCGGCCTCGTTGCGCAGCCCCGCGGGGACGATCGGGGCCTTCAGGTCCAGGAGCGGCAGGAACTTCTCGTGCTTCTTCGAGACCCCGCCGCCGACGATGATCAGATCGGGCGTGAACAGGAACTCGAGCAGCTCGTAGTAGCCCTGCAGACGCTCGGCCCACTCCGCCCAGCTCAGGTGGCTGCGCTCGCGCGCCGAGTCGGCCATGTACTTCTCGTAGCTCTCGCCCTTGTAGAGGATGTGGCCCAGCTCGGTGTTCGGCACGAGCTCGCCGTCGTTGAACAGCGCGCTGCCCACGCCCGTGCCGAGCGTGGTCATCAGCACGACGCCCTTCTGCCCGGCGCCCGCCCCGAACTCCATCTCGGCGATCCCGGCGGCGTCCGCGTCGTTGACCACGAACACGTCGTGGCCGGTGCGCTCGGTCAGCAGCGCGTCCACGTCGGTCCCGATCCAGGAGTCGTCGACGTTCGCCGCGGTCTTGGCGACGCCGTGCTGGATGACCGCGGGGAAGGTGACGCCCACCGGCATGTCCTCGTCGATGTCGAAGGAGCCGATGAGCTGGGCGACGGTGTCGGCGACCGCGTCGGGCACCGAGGGCTGCGGGGTGGGGATGCGCAGCCGGTCGTCGGCGAGCCTGCCCTTCTTGAGGTTCACCGGGGCGCCCTTGATGCCGCTGCCGCCGATGTCGATGCCGAATGCTTCCTTGCTCATGGTCTCTCCTCGCACGGGCCGCGAACCGAGCAGCGCGGGCCCTCCGATGGCGCTCCGTCCGGGCCGGTGCCCGCGAGCTGGTGACAGTGTGACAGAGCGGACGGGATCAACCGGACATCGCCCGCGTGCAGGACATGTCCGCGGTCGACGGTGTGCCGCGCCCCGGGATGGTCAGACGACGGTCAGCAGTTCGAAGCCGTCGTCCGTGATCACGAGCGTGTGCTCGAACTGGGCGGTGAAGGAGCGGTCCTTCGTGACCACCGTCCAGCCGTCGTCCCACTGCTCCCAGTCCTGGGAGCCGAGAGTGACCATCGGCTCGACCGTGAACGTCATGCGCTGCTCGATCACGTCGTCGAACATCGGCGCGGAGTCGTAGTGGGGGATCACCAGGCCGTTGTGGAAGCCCTCGGCGACGCCGTGGCCCGTGAAGTCGTGCACGGACTCGTAGCCGAAGCGGCCCACGTACTTCTCGATGACGCGGCCGATCACGTTGACCTGCCTCCCGGCGCGGCCGGCGCGGATCCCGCGCATCATCGCCTCCTCGCTGCGCTCGACGAGCTCGGCGACGCGCGGGTCGACCTCGCCGACGAGGAAGGTGGCATTGGTGTCGCCGTGCACGCCGTTCTTGAAGGCGGTGACGTCGACGTTGAGGATGTCGCCGGACTGCATGACGGTCGAGTCGGGGATGCCATGGCAGACGACCTCGTTCAGGCTCGTGCAGCAGGACTTCGGGAAGCCCAGGTAGCCGAGCGTCGACGGATAGGCGCCGTGGGAGACCATCACGTCATGGACGACGGCGTCGATGTCGTCGGTCGTGGCGCCGGGGACGGCCGCCTCGCCCGCGGCCTGCAGCGCGAGAGCGGCGATCCGGGAGGGCTCGCGCATGCGCTCGATGATGTCCTGGCTCTGCACGTGGGGGCCGGAATCGGAGGCCGCCTCGTCCTTGCCCACGTACTCCGGTCGCTCGATCGAGGCCGGCACCGCCCGCGAAGGGCCGACCCTCCCGGGGACCAGGGCCTCGCGGCCCTCCGGACGGATCCATCGCTGCTCTACAGTCATGGGGGCAGTCTCTCACCGCACAGTCAGGAGCAGTCGATGAGCCAGAGCGAGTTCTACTACAACATGGACACCGGCGAGGTCGAGGAGGGCAAGCAGTCCTCGGGCAGCGAGCTCATGGGCCCCTACCCGACCCGCGAGAAGGCGGCGTCCGCGCTGAGGACCGCCGCCCAGCGGAACGAGGCCTGGGAGGGCGAGGACGAGGACTGGGACGAGGAGTGAGACCTCCCCGCGGCCGTCACTCGAACGAGGACATCACTCGAAGGAGTGCTCGGCCGTGGGGTACTCCCGGCTCTCCACGGCGGTGCGGTAGTCGCTCGCCGCGCGCAGCAGCTCGCCCCGCAGATCGGCGAAGCGCCGCACGAAGCGACCCTCGAAGCCGGACAGACCCGCCATGTCCTGCCACACGAGCACCTGCCCGTCGCAGTCCGGTCCCGCGCCGATCCCGATCGTGGGGATCTCGAGGAACTCGGTGATGCGTCCGGCGACCTCGCTCGGGACGAGCTCGAGGACGACCGCGAAGGCGCCCGCCTCCTGCAGGGCCTGGGCGTCCTCGGCGAGGCTGTCGGCGGCGGCATGATCGCGACCCTGCACGCGGTGCCCGGAGAGCGCGTTGACCGACTGGGGCGTGAAGCCAAGGTGGCCCATGACCGGGATCCCGGCGTCGACGAGCGCCCGCACGGTGTCGGCCCGCGCGGCGCCGCCCTCGAGCTTCACGGCCTCGGCGCCCGCGCGCAGGAGCTCGACGCCGTGGCGCACGGCCTCGGCGGCGTCGACCTGGTAGGTGCCGAAGGCGAGGTCCGCGACCACCAGGGGGCGACGCACCGCACGGGAGACGGCGCCGGTGAAGGTCAGCATGTCCTGGTGGGTGGTGTGCACCGTAGAGTCGTAGCCCAGCACGGTGGTGCCCGCGGAGTCGCCCACCAGCAGCACGTCGATCCCCGCCTCCTCGAAGACCTGCGCGCTGAGCGCGTCGTACGAGGTGAGCATCGAGAACGTGCGTCCTGCCTCCTTCGCCTCCTGCAGATGGCGCAGGCGCACCTTCGCGGGGCGGTGGGACCGCTCGGCGGGCATCGGGATGGCAGACGTGTTCACGGGGATCCTCCACGGGGCGGCGACGGATGCGGGGCCTGCCGGCGGCGGCAGGGCCGTCCCAGCCTAGCCGCCGCGGGGCTCCTCGGCGGGCGGCGGAGGCATGGGTGTGCGGCATCGACGCGTGCGCTGTCCCGTCCCATGGGCAGTTCTCCCCATGGCGGGCTCCCAGGGTCCATGCAAGTATTCAGGCACTCGGCGGTCACGACCGTGGCCGGCACTCACCGAATCACGAGGGGTAGAACGATGAAGACCAGGATCCGCGGAATCGCCAAGGGCCTCGCCGTGGGGACCGGCTCGCTCGCGCTGGCGCTCTCGCTCGCCGCGTGCGGCGGCAGCAGCTCCGACGACGCGTCCGGTGACGACGGCGGCAAGGTGAAGGCCGGGGAGTCCACGGACTCCGACAGCAGCAGCGACGACTCGTCCTCGAGCGAGGACACGAGCTCGGACGAGGCCACCGACGACTCCTCGAGCGATGACGCCGCCTCCGACGACTCGTCGGCGGCGGACGACAGCACGTCGGACGACAGCTCCTCGGACGAGAAGTCCGATGATTCGGGCTCGAAGGACGACGTCACGGACGCGGACCTCAAGGCGGCCAAGTCCCGGTACATCGATTTCATGAATGCTCTCGCGGACAAGGACGCGAAGAAGGCCTGCGGCTTCGCCATGGACCCGACCACGAAGAAGCCGATCGACGGGGCCGCGCTCAAGGTCTGCGCCAAACAGATCGAGGACTCCGGAATGATGGACACCTTCACTCCCGAGCTCGTCGATGCGGTGGACGAGTCCATGCTCGACGCGAAGGCCGAGGACGACGGCACCATCACGCTGAGCATCGAGGGCTCGAACGAGACCCCGATGGAGAAGGCCACCGACGGCAAGTGGTACTTCAAGATGTGAGCACCCGTTCCGAGACGCCGCTCCAGCGCATCGTGCTGGGGCGGCGTCCGCGCGTCTGGGGTCATCGCCATGCGGCACACTGGTGCCATGGAACGCCACCACGATGCTGTCCTGCGCACGGTCGCCGAGAAGGACGTGCGGTTCATCCGCCTCTGGTTCTGCGACGTGGTGGGGACGCTGAAGTCCATCGCGATCTCGCCGGAGGACCTCGAGACCGCCTTCGACGAGGGCATCGGCATCGACGGCTCCACGATCGAGGGTTTCACCCGGGCCTACGAGTCCGACATGCTGCTGCGTCCGGACCCCGCGACCTTCCAGATGCTGCCGTGGCGCGGCGAGGTCGAGGGCACGGGCAGGATGATGTGCGACGTCCTCACGCCCGACGGCGAGCCCGCGGCGTCCGATCCGCGGCGCGTGCTGCGCCAGGTCGCCGACCGGGCCGCGGCCCAGGGGCTCGACCTCTACGCGCACCCCGAGATCGAGTTCTACCTGTTCAAGGAGCCGTGGGCGCCGGGGCGCCCGCTGCAGCCCGTCGACAACGCCGGCTACTTCGACCACGTCCACAAGGGGCAGGGCCAGGACTTCCGCCGCACGGTCATCAAGTACCTCGAGCAGATGAACATCCAGGTCGAGTTCTCCCACCACGAGAACGGGCCCGGGCAGAACGAGATCGACCTGCGCTACGCGGACGCGCTCACCACGGCGGACAACATCCTCAGCTTCCGCACCGTGGTCAAGGAGGTCGCGCTGGGCATGGACCAGGTCGCGACCTTCATGCCGAAGCCGATGATCGAGCACCCCGGCTCGGGCATGCACACGCATCTGTCGATGTTCCAGGGCGGCCGCAACGCCTTCCACGAGCCCGGCGCCGAGTACGGACTCTCGCGCACCGGCCGCCAGTTCATCGCCGGCCTGCTGCGCCACGCCTCCGAGTACTGCGCCGTCACCAACCAGTTCGTGAACTCCTACAAGCGCCTCTGGGGTGCGCAGGAGGCGCCGAGCTTCATCACCTGGGGGCACAACAACCGTTCGGCGCTGGTCCGCGTGCCGTTCCACAAGCCCACCAAGGGCACCAGCTCGCGCGTCGAGTTCCGCGGCACCGACTCGTCGTGCAATCCCTACCTGGCCTTCGCGGTGCTCTTCGCGGCCGGGCTGAAGGGCGTCGAGGAGGAGTACGAGCTGCCCGAGGGCGCGGAGGACACCGTCTGGGAGCTCACCGACCGCGAGCGCCGCACGATGGGCATCGAGCCGCTGCCCACCGACCTCTACCGTGCGCTCGAGGTGTTCGAGAGCAGCGAGCTGATGGCTGAGACCCTCGGTGAGCAGGTCTTCGAGTTCTTCCTGCGCAACAAGCACGACGAGTGGCGGCGCTACCGCGAACAGGTGACCTCGCGGGAGCTCGAGACCTCCTTCTTCGCAGGATGACCCCGCAGCCCCCGTCCCCCTCGCCGTCGTCGTCGGCCGCGTCCTCGTCGGCCGAGCCGCCGAGCACGACGGGCGCCCTCGCGCGCCTCGGCTTCACCCGCACCGACCGCGTCCAGCGCTTCCTCGCCGAGCCCGCCCTCGCGGGCCTCGGCCCCCGGGCGGCAGAGGCGATCGGGCGCGTCCCCGACCCCGACGAGGCCGTCCTCGGCCTGCTCCGCTTCGCGGAGGCCTCCCTCGAGGCGGGCCGCGAGCGCGAGCTCGGCGAGCTGCTCGGCAGCGTCGGGGAGCCCGGCGGGCCGGGGGAGCGGCTGATCCGGGTGCTGGGCACCTCGGTCGCCCTCGGCGACTTCCTCACCCGCCACCCCGATCGGGCCGTCGCCCTCCACAGCGATGAGGACACGCTGACGCTCGACGCGGCGGACGTGCGTGCGCGCATGCTCGGCGCGGTCGGCGCGGTCGCGGGCGCCGAGATCCCCCTCGCCTCGCTCAGCGGCCGCGAGGGACGCGACGCCCTGCGCATCGCGTACCACGAGCGGCTCCTGCAGATCGCCGCGGCCGACGTCACGGCGCCCGATCCCGTCGCCATCCAGCCCTTCGTCTCCGCCTCCCTCGCGGACCTCGCCGGGGCGTCCCTCGAGGCCGCGCTCGCGATCGCCCGCACCGCCGTCGACGACCAGGAGACCGTGCGCCTCGCGGTGCTCGCGATGGGCAAGACCGGGGCCCGCGAGCTCAACTTCATCTCCGACGTGGACGTCGTCTACGTCGCGGCGCCCGCCGCCGAGGACGTGGATGAGCAGACCATGACGGCCGTCGGCTCCGCCCTCTGCCGCGAGCTCGCCCGGGTGTGCGCGGACCGTACGGGGGAGGGATCCCTCTGGCAGGTCGACGCGAACCTGCGGCCCGAGGGGAAGGACGGCGAGCTCGTGCGCTCGCTGGACTCCTACCGCCGCTACTACCAGCGCTGGGCGGAGTCCTGGGAGTTCCAGGCGCTGCTGAAGGCCCGCTTCGTCGCCGGCGACGCGGAGCTCGGCCACGCCTTCGAGGAGATGGTCGAGCCCTGGATCTGGCAGGCCTCCACCCGCGACGGCTTCGTCGAGGACACCCGCGCCATGCGCCGACGGGTCATCGCCCACATCCCGCACGCGGAGGCCGACCGCAACATCAAGCTCGGCCCCGGGGGCCTGCGCGACGTCGAGTTCACCGTGCAGCTGCTGCAGATGGTCCACGGCCGCACCGACGAGTCTCTGCACGTGCGCGGCACCCTGCCGGCTCTCGAGCGCCTGGGCACCGGCGGATACATCTCGCGTCGCCACGTCGTCGAGCTCGACGGCGCCTACCGCTTCCTGCGCACGGTCGAGCACCGTCTGCAGCTGCATCGCATGCGCCGCACCCAGGTGCTGCCCACGGCGGAGGCCGACCTGCGCCGCCTCGCGCGCAGCGTCCGCGTCGCGCCGCAGGACTTCCGGGGCGTCTACGAGCGCACCCGGCGACGCGTGCGGCAGCTGCACGAGGAGATCTTCTACCGGCCGCTGCTGCTGACCTCCTCCCAGCTCAGCGACGACGAGGTGCGGCTCTCGGCCGTGTCCGCGCGGGCCCGGCTCGCGGCGATCGGCTATCGGGACCCGCGCCGCGCCGTCGATCACATCCGGGCGCTCACCGAGGGCATCTCCCGGCGCGCCGCGATCCAGCGCCAGCTGCTGCCGGCGCTGCTCGAATGGTTCGCCGACGGGATCGACCCCGACCTGGGCCTGCTCGCCTTCCGCCGTCTGTCCGACACCATCGGCTCCGCGCACTGGTACCTCGCCCTGCTGCGGGACAGCGGCGTCGCCGCCCGGCGCCTGACCCGCGTGCTCTCGAGCTCCCGCTTCGTCGGCGAGCAGCTCGAGAAGGTCCCCGAGGCCGTGCGCTGGCTGGGCCGCGACGACACCCTGCGGCCGCTGAGCCGCGAGAAGCTGCACGAGGAGTTCCTCGCCGTCATCCGCCGCGTCGATTCCATCGAATCCGCACAGGACCTGCTGCGACGCGCCCGCCTGCGCGAGCTGCTGCGGATCTCCATGGCCCACCTGCTGGGGCTGCTCGACGCGCGCGCCGCCGCCCGCGGCCTCACCGACCTCGCCGAGGCCGTCCTCGAGGCGGGCCTCCTGGTCGCCTACCACGCGGTCGCGCGCGAGCGCGGGGCGATCGGCGAGGACGTCGCCCCGGTGCGCGACGACCTCGAGCTCAGCGCCCGCGACCTGCGCGAGAGGCGCTCGGACCCCTCGCGGGCGCTCGGCGTGGAGATGGCCCTCGTGGCGATGGGCAGCTTCGGGGCCCGCGAGATGGGCTACGCCTCCGACGCCGACGTCCAGTTCGTCTTCGCCGACCGCGGCGCGGGGGAGCAGGCCGGCACGATCGCCGTCGCGATCGCGACCCAGGTGCAGCGGATCCTCAACGCGCCCTCGGCCGGTGCGGACATGAAGGTCAACGCCGATCTGCGGCCCGAGGGGCGCAACGGGCTGCTCGCCCGCAGCCTCGACGCCTGGCGCGACTACTACCGGCGCGACGCCCTGACCTGGGAGAAGCAGGCCCTCGTGCGCGCACGCGTCGTGGTCGCCTCGCGAGATCTGCAGGAGCAGATCGAGGCCGCCATGGACCTCCACCGCTATCCCCGCGGCGGCCTCGGGGCGTCGGCCCGACGGGAGATCGCGACCATGAAGGCGCGCGTGGAGTCCGAGCGCCTGCCCCGCGGCACGGATCCGGCCCGTCATCTCAAGCTCGGCCGCGGCAGCATGACCGACGTCGAGTGGGTGGCCCAGCTGCTCGTGCTCGAGCACGGGCACGAGGTCCCCGAGCTGCGCAGCCCCACGACCCTGCGGATCCTCGAGGAGGCCCGACGCGCGGAACTGCTCACGCCGCGGCAGCAGGAGGACCTCACGGGGGCCTGGACCCTCGCCTGGCAGATGCGCCGCGCGATCTTCCTGTGGCGCGGCCGCGAGGGCGACGTGCTCCCCGCCGACCGCATCGATCTCTACGCGGTCGCGGTGCTCGTGGACGGCGATGAGGGCAGCGCCTCCGAGCTCGAGGAGAACTATCTGCGCGCCACCCGCCACGCGCGCACCGTCGCCGAGGAGATCATCTTCGGCGACGGCGACTGATCGGCCCCGGTTCGTCGGGCATCGCGAGCGGCCGGCGGGGCTGTGGTCGGATGAGGACGTGGACGGACGGAACCCCGAGGGATGAGGACGCCGACGGGAGAGCGAGCACACATCCGTCGCCCGCCCGTCCACAGCGTCCCGCCCGGGGGCGGCCGATCGCCGTACCCTGAGCAGGGCCGTCCCGTCCGTCGTCCCTCCGAGGAGCCATGACCACACCCAAGCTGAGCGAGCAGACCGCGCGCGGGCGCATGTACCGCATCGAGCCGGACGGCAAGCCGGTCTATCCCTCGATCACCACGGTCGCCGGGATGCGCGCGAAGGACCACCTGCAGGGCTGGTACGCGACCATGGCCTCCAAGCGCGCGCTGGACATGTACGCGTGGCTGGACCGCAATCCCGATCGCGCCGCCTCGGAGATCACCCGCGTCTCGCGCGATCGCTGGGGGACGCAGAAGCGCATCGCCGCGGCGGCCGAGGAGCACACCCGGATCGCCTCCGAGTTCGGCACCCTCGTGCACGCCGCCTGCGAGGACTGGGGGCGCAGCGGTGAGCGGCCGACGCCCGACCAGGTCTCCGCGATCGCCGAGGACATGCGCCGTGAGGGCGGCGCCTTCGCGCGGGAGCCGAGCGCCGAGGATCTCCTCGCACGCGCCGCGGTGCGCCTGGACGGGTACGGGAGGTTCCTCGAGGAGTTCCAGCCCGAGTTCGTCGAGGTCGAGCAGACCGTCGTGAACCACACCGTGGGCTATGCGGGTACCACGGACTGCATCGTCCGGATCGGCGGCGCGCTGCTGAGCGGCGACATCAAGACCTCGAAGAAGGTGCGCGGCGACTACGCGCTGCAGGGCGTCGCGGTGGTCAACGCCGAGGCGCTGCTCGACGAGGACGGCACCGTCCGCGAGATGCCCGAGCTCACGGGCGCCTTCATCATCCATCTCCCCGAGGCCGGCGGGTACTCCGTGGTCCCGCTGAAGACGGGCCCCGAGGAGTTCGAGGCATTCACCGCGCTGCGCCGCATCTGGGCCTTCGAGGCCGACGACTGCGTGCTCGAGACCTGCAGCCAGCCCCAGCAGCTGCTGGTCTCGCTGCTGAAGTCCAAGGGCGGGCTCGGCGGGATCGACGCGCTCGGCTGATCCGCCCGGTCTCCGGCCGACGGGGCCCTGCACTCCTGCACCGGGCTCAGGCGTCGGGCCTGAGGATCCCGCGTGCCCGCGCCCGGGCGACCGCGTCGGTGCGGCTGCCGGCGCCGAGTTTGTCGAAGACGTGCACGAGGTGCGTCTTGACCGTGGCCTGGGAGAGGAAGAGCTCGGCGGCGATCTGCGCGTTCGTGCGACCGGCGGCCACCATCAGCAGCACCTCCCGCTCCCTCTCGCTGAGCGCCTCGGGACCCGTGGGGTCCAGGCGCGAGCGCACCCGGGCGTCGACGACCCGGGATCCGAGCGCGGCGCGCCGCACGGCGGCCACCAGCTCCTCGGGAGCGGAGTCCTTGAGCAGGTAGCCCGAGGCGCCCGCCTCCATCGCCTCGAGCACGTCCTGGTCGTTGTCGTAGGTGGTGAGCACGACGACGGCCGGTGGGTCCTCCGCTGCGCGCAGGTCGGGGATCACGGCGCTGCCCCGCAGGCTGCTCGTCGTGAACTGGAGGTCCAGGAGCACCACGTCGACGTCTCCGCGCCGGGCACGGTCGCGGGCGGCCTCGGGGGAGTCGGCCTCGGCGACCACCTGCAGGTCCTCCTGGGCGTCGAGCACCCAGACCAGACCGCGGCGCACGATCGCATGGTCGTCGACCACCAGGATCCGGATCATCGCTGCTCTCCCTCCTCGTCCGTCGTCCTCGTCTCCTCCCCGGCGGGCGGAGGTGCGCCGAGCGGCACGCGGACCTGCACCGCCGTCCCCTGACCCGGGGAGCTCTCGATCGCCATGCCGCCTCCGAGCGCCCGGGCGCGCGCCCTCACCGTGCGCAGCCCGAAGCCCTCGGCGGCGCCCTCGGGGCTCTCCGGTGCCATCCCCACGCCGTCGTCGACCACGTCGAGGACCAGGTCGCCGTCCTGCGCCGAGAGCGTCGCGACGGCCCGCGCGGCGTCGGCGTGCTGGAGGACGTTGCCCAGCAGCGAGCGCAGGATCCGCTCGAGTCCGCTCGCGGTCCGCGCCGGCACGAGGGCCGGCGTGCCGGGGGCGAGCTCGCAGCGGAGGGACACATCGGGGGAGGCCTCCGCCGCGGGCGCCATCTCCGCGATCACGCCGCGCAGGCGCTCGACGAGGTCCATGCCCTCGCGCTCGTCGGTCGCGTCCTGGTCGACGAAGGAGCGGGTCTGCCGGCTCGTGAGCGCGGCGGTCCTCCGGGCCTCGCCCAGGTGCCCGAGGGCTGTGGGGGAGTCCCCGGCCTCGAGCGAGGTGCGCGAGGCGTCGAGCAGCATCTGGATGGACAGGGCCGACTGCGCGACGGTGTCGTGCAGCTCGCGGGCGATGCGGGTGCGCTCCTCGGCGCGGGCCGCGTCGCGCTGGGTGCGCGCGAGGTCCTCCTGCGCGGCGAGGAGGTCGCGCGCGAGGCGGGTCCGCTCGTCGATCTCCTCCTGGAGTGCGCGCACCGCGAGCACCACCGCGAGCGCGACGAGCGCACCGATCACCGGCCCCACGACGCCGGCGACGGGCAGAGCGCCCTGCCAGGCCGCGAAGCCGCCGACGGCGATCCCCGTGACCAGGGCCAGCCCCACGATGCCGCCGGCGAGCGGCAGCGCGTAGAGGACGGCGAAGTCGAGACCGAAGGCGATCCACGTCGCGTCCGGGGTGAGTGCGAGGCACGCCGCCCAGGCGAGGACCGCGGGCAGCAGGTGGCCGAGCGCGCGCCACGACCCGCGGTGGTCGGCGCCGCGCCCGGCGGCACGGCGCGCCCCGATCGAGTACACGCTCACGAGCAGGACCAGGAGCGCCAGACGGGCCAGGGCGCTCGCGGAGGGCAGATCGCCCAGGGTGCGCAGGGCGACGACCACCACGAGCAGGTAGAGGAGCACGTGCACGAGCCAGCGCAGGGCGAGCGCGTACGGGGTGCGTGAGGGCAGGGCACGCGCGGGCATGGAGCGATCGTATCCAGTGCGCGCCCCGCTCATCGCGTCCTGCCCAGCGCGCCCGGACGCGGCTCATCGCGCCCGGACGCGAAGAACCGGCCCCCGACACGCGTCACCGCAGGTCGAGGGCCGGTTCGTCGGATCTTCGTCAGATCACCGGGGAGTCGGCTCAGATGTCGTAGGTCTGAGCGAACTCCGCATATTACCTGGTCAGAGGCTGCAGCCTTCGGCGTGTGCAGCTAGCGTGCAATAGCACCTGACTGACTTGCTCCGCCGAACTATCGTCAGCAGGTGGCTTCACCAGAGCGCTTCAAGAGGTTCACCGATCGCGAGCGTCCCGTCATCGCGGCCCTGCTCGATAGTCCGCAGCGCTCTCAATATTGGCTCCCACCCCTTCTGCTGGGCCGCTGACCCGTGCAAGATGTAGCGACCCCGCTGCCGGAGCCGCTCACCCCGTTCAACGTCGCCGTGGATCAAGAGCCCGTACATCAGGTCGTACGCCAAGTCTGGTCCTTCAGCCGCCGTTCGGGACTGCCGCACGGATAGGTGACATCTGATCTGGCTTGCCCGTAGGGCGGCCTGGAAGGATGTGCACCATGCCCGCTCCTTACCCCCGAGAGTTCCGCGACGATGTCGTGCGAGTGGCCCGGTCCCGTGAGGACGGCGTCACCATCGCGCAGATCGCGAAGGACTTCGGCGTCCACGAGATGACGCTGCACAAATGGCTCCGCCAAGCCGATGTCGAGGCAGGGGTCCGCACCGGGACGACCCGCGAGGACGCCGCCGAGACACGAGAGCTCAAGCGCCGTGTTCGCCTGCTGGAGCAGGAGAACGAGGTCCTCCGCCGTGCCGCGGCTTACCTCTCCCAGGCGAACTTGCCGGGAAAAAGTTCTACCCGCTCGTGAGCGAGCTCGCCGCTGACGGGATCCCCGTCGCGATGTCCCTGCGGGTTCTCAAGCTCTCCCGCCAGCCCTACTACCGCTGGCTCAAACAGCAGGTCACCGACGCCGAGCTGATCGAGGCATACCGCGCCAACGCCCTGGTGGACGCCCATCGCGACGACCCCGAGTACGGGTACCGGTTCCTGGTCGACGAGGCCGCCGAGGCCGGCGAGGTGATGTGCGAGCGGACCGCGTGGAAGATCTGCCGGGACAACCAGTGGTGGTCCGCGTTCGGGAAGAAGCGGGCCAAGAACGGGAAACGGCCCGGGCCACCAGTCCACGATGATCTCGTGAAGCGGGACTTCTCCACCGATGACGTCAACGAGCTGTGGCTGACCGACATCACCGAGCACTGGACCGACGAGGGCAAGCTCTACCTCTGCGCCATCAAGGACGTGTTCTCCGGCCGCATCGTGGGCTACTCGATCAGCGACCGGATGAGGGCCCGTCTCGCAGTGAACGCCCTGGACAACGCGGTGACTCGTCGTCGCGATGCTGCCGGATGCATCGTGCACTCGGACCGCGGGAGCCAATTCCGGTCACGGAAATTCGTGCACGCCCTGAACCGTCATCACCTCATCGGATCGATGGGGAAAGTCGGCGCCGCCGGGGACAACGCCGCGATGGAGTCCTTCTTCGCGCTTCTCCAGAAGAACGTCCTGGATCGCCAGCGCTGGAGGAACCGAGAAGAGCTCCGCATCGCGATCATCACCTGGATCGAGAGGACCTACCACCGACGACGCCGACAGGCTCGCCTGGGCCGATTGACCCCCATCGAATACGAGACCATCATGAACCCCACCGCGACCCTCGCGGCCTGACACCACAACTGTCACCTGATCGTGCGGCAGTGCCGACTAGCTCGGATCAAGGCGACATCCCCTCAGCATCATGACGCGCTTGTGATGCAACTGAATATAGGAAGCTTAGAGATGACGCAACCAGGACAGACCACCACGACTTCGCACGAAGCGATCGATGCGTTCAAGAGAATCGTCGGCGACGAACATGTACTGACCTCTGAGCGTGCCACGATGCCATTCAGCAAAGGCTATCGATTCGGCGGAGGACCAGTCTTCGCCGTGGTGCGCCCCGGCACGCTGGTCGAGATGTGGCGGGCGCTGCAGGTATCCGTCGACAACAACCTCATCGTCATCCCGCAGGCATCGAACACGGGCCTGACTGGTGGATCCGGCCCCGGCTTCCAAGACTACGATCGCCCCATTGTGATCATCTCGACTCACCGCATCGATGAGGTGCACCTCATCAACGACGCGCGCGAGGCGATCTCGCTCGCGGGCACCCCGCTGACACACCTGACCGACGCGCTCGCCAAGCACCAGCGCGAGCCGCACTCGGTGATCGGGTCGACATCAATCGGCGCCTCGGTCATCGGCGGCATCGCGAACAACTCGGGCGGCAGCCAGATTCGCAAGGGTCCGGCATTCACGCGCGAAGCGATCTTCGCCCGCGTCAACGACGACGGCAAGGTCGAGCTGGTCAATCACCTGGGCATCTCGCTCGGAGACGACCCTGAGGTCGCACTCGACCGTCTACAGCGCGGCGAGTGGTCTCCCGAGGATGTCACCCCAGCTCCCGAAGACTCGAACGAGACCGAGTACGCCGAGCACTTGCGCAAGATCGTGCCTTCGCCTGCTCGCTACAATGCGAACCCCGAGTACCTGTTCGAGGCATCCGGCTCGGCCGGCAAGCTGATGGTGTTCGCGGTGCGCACCCGCACCTTCCCTCGCGAAGTGCACCCGACCGTGTTTTACATCGGCACGAACAACACGCACGAGCTCGAAGAGATCCGTCGGTTGTTCCTCGAAGCCGACATGCCGCTGCCTATCTCTGGTGAGTACATGGGCCGCAGTGCCTTCGACTTGGCCGAGAAGTACGGCAAAGACACCTTCGTCTTCCTGAAGTTCATGAGTCCAGCGCTGCAGACGCGCATGTTCTCGTTCAAGACGTGGGCCAACGGCTTGTTCTCGAAGATTCCCGGCATTGGTCCGACCTTCGCCGACACGGTATCGCAAGCCATGTTCAGCGTGCTGCCCAACCAGCTGCCCAAGCGCATGATGGAGTACCGCAACCGTTTCGAGCATCACCTGCTGCTCACCGTCAGCGAGTCGCAGAAGGCCGCGAGCGAGAAGATGCTCAAGGAGTTCTTCGCAGAGCCCGAGCACACTGGTGAGTTCTTCATCTGCACGTCTGATGAAGAAAAGAGCGCGTCGCTCAACCGGTTCGGCGCGGCCAGTGCCGCCACTCGCTACGCCGCGTTGAAGCGCCGGCACATCGCAGGGCTCATCCCCATCGATGTGGCCCTGCGTCGCGACGATTGGAACTGGCTCGAGGTGCTGCCGGAGGAGATCGACGACCAGCTTGAGGTCAAGGCGTATTACGGGCACTTCTTCTGCCATGTGATGCACCAGGACTATGTCGCCAAGCAGGGCGTGGATCCCGAGGCGCTGCACGACCGCATCCAGCACCTGCTGGAGGAGCGCGGCGCGAAGCTGCCCGCCGAGCACAACTACGGTCGTATCTACAAGCTGCCGGAGTCCATGGAAGAGCACTTCAAGGAGCTCGATCCGACGAATACGTTCAACGCCGGTATCGGCGGCACGTCGCCGCACAAGGACTGGGCCTAAGTCCCCAAGGTAGCGCGACGCCGTGAGAGCCTGAGCGATGTCTTATCCATCTCGGGTGGACCTAGGGCTCGACTCCCTAGGTCCACCGGGACGGATGAGTCGAGACATCGGTCAGAGGCTGGGCAGGCCAAAGAATCGCGTGGCGGCGAGGGCCGCGCCCGGTCCGCGGGAGCCAATTCCGGTCACGGAAATTCGTGCACGCCCTGAACCGTCATCACCTCATCGGATCGATGGGGAAAGTCGGCGCCGCCGGGGACAACGCCGCGATGGAGTCCTTCTTCGCCCTGCTCCAGAAGAACGTCCTGAACCGCAAGCGGTGGCGGACCCGACAAGAGCTGCGGATCGCGATCATCACCTGGATCGAGCGGACCTACCATCGACGCCGACGACAGGCTCGCCTGGGCCGATTGACCCCCATCGAATTCGAGACCATCATGAACCCGACCGTCAGCCTGGCGGCCTAACCACAGCTGACACCTGATCGCGCATCAGTCCCTCTTCCACTGCTGCGCGGAACACCTGCGAGAGAACCCTGTATGCGTTCGCGCGTGCCGCTGGCGTGTCCGGCGGGAAACCACCGACCCACGTCCGCACCATCGCCGGCGTGACAGCACTCAGCGGAGTCGTGCCGAAGGTCGGCTTGATCCACTTATCCAGATTCACCTTGTAGTGGTAGCGCGTACGGTCTCGCACTTGGAGGGCTTTGACCCACTCGTCCGCGAACTCGCCGACCGTCGTGCGATCGTCCCTTCCGCGCCACGATCCGCTCTCGATCGCGGCACGCTGCATCGCGAGCGGGGCCTGACCCTTGTTCGTGGACACGCTGATTCCAGCATTTGCTGGGGAAGCGAGATCATGAACTATGGCTAGGAAGCACTACTCCGAGGAGTTCCGCCAGCAGGCGGTTGACCTGTATGAGTCGACCCCGGGAGCGACGGTCCGCGGTATCGCGGAGGATCTCGGGATCGTCCGGGGCACGCTGCGGCAGTGGCTGGAGACCCACGGGTCCGGGAAGAAGACCGCGGCTGACGGCACGCTGACCGACAGTCCGTTGCGATCCGCGCCGATCGCTGCAACGCCGGATCCCGATGAGCCGCTCGAGCAGCGCGTGGCCCGGTTGGAAGCGGAGAACGCCCAGCTCAGAGCGGAGACGACAAAGCTCACCACGGAGCGGGAGATCCTCCAGAAGGCGGCTAAGTATTTCGCCGGGGAGACGCGCTGGTGAGTCGCTTCCAGTTCGTCGCCGAGAACTCCACCACCTACCCGGTGAAGCGACTGTGCGAGCTCGTCGAGATCGAGCGCTCCTCCTACTACGCCTGGCAGACAGGTGCCGCGGGAAGAGCCGCGAGAGCGGAGTCCGATGCTGGTCTGCTGGAGCGGATCCGCGTCATCCACGCCAAGGACGATGCTCAAGGCGTCCCGCGGATCACGGTCGAGCTCAACGACGCGGTCTCGCCCGAGGACCGGGTCAACCACAAGCGAGTCGCCCGCGTGATGCGCGAGGCCGGACTCAGTGGCTTCGTCAAGAAGCGCAAGCACCGCACGACGGTGCCGGAGCCAGCCGACCAGGTCGTCCCCGACCTGCTGGGTCGGGACTTCACCGCCGAGGCGCCGAACCAGCGCTACGTCGGAGACATCACCTACCTGCCGCTGTCCGAGGCTGGCGGGGGCGGGAACCTCTATCTCGCCACCGTGATCGACTGCTACAGCCGCCGCCTGGTGGGCTGGGCTCTGGCCGATCACATGCGCACCGACCTTGTCGCCGACGCGCTCAAGGCCGCCGCCGCGACCCGCGGATCATTGGCCGGGGCGATCTTCCACAGCGACCACGGGTCGGTCTATACCTCCAAGGCATACGCCGAGCTCTGCCAGCGGCTCGGCGTGGTCCAGTCGATGGGGGCTGTCGGCTCCAGCGCCGACAACGCGATGGCCGAATCGTTCAACGCGACCGCGAAGCGCGAGGTCCTCCGCGACGCCGCGTGCTTCACCGACGAGCTCACCGCCCACCGCAAGATGTTCCGGTGGCTGACCCGCTACAACACCAAGCGCCGCCATTCCTGGTGCCGCTACCTGTCCCCCAACGCCTACGAGAGCGCCTACACCGCTAAGCTAGCGCTCGCAGCGTAAACGACCCCCGCGTCCACGAACCGGGGGTAGGCCCCAGCCAACCATCGGCGTCCAACTTTGCCGTGAACGTTTCCGGGGCGGTACGGCGCCTCCCTGAAGGGTCCAGGTAGCTCGCCTGGTACCTGCCTGCCACTGGGAAGCTTCCGTACCGCCCCGAACGAACGACGTCCGCGCCGTCGCCTAGCTGTCACGCTCTGACCTCCAAGTCATGCGACAACCGTGCGTTAGCGCGGTTGCACTCAGTATGACTTGATCTTACTGCACGCGTGCGACAGCCGGACTTCGTGCACTAGTGAAACACCTGGTCAAACACCAAAACCGACCTCGTTTGGCTCAGATGTCGTAGTAGAGCTCGAACTCGAAGGGGTGGGGACGGAAGCGGAACGGGTCGATCTCGTTCTCGCGCTTGTAGGAGATCCAGGTCTCGATGAGGTCCTGGGGGAACACGTCGCCCTCGGTGAGGTACTCGTGATCCGCCTCGAGCGCGTCCAGGGCGGCGCCGAGGGACTCGGGCAGCTGCTTGATCTGCGCGTGCTCCTCCGGGGGCAGCTCGTATAGGTCCTTGTCGATCGGCTCCGGCGGCTCGATGCGGTTGCGGATGCCGTCCAGGCCCGCCATCAGCTGCGCGGCGAAGGACAGGTACGGGTTCGCCGACGGGTCGGGAGCGCGGAACTCCAGGCGCTTGGCCTTCGGGGACGTGCCGGTCACCGGGATGCGGATCGCCGCGGAGCGGTTGCGCGCCGAGTAGACCATGTTCACGGGCGCCTCGAAGCCGGGCACCAGGCGCTTGAAGGAGTTCACCGTGGGGTTGGTGAAGGCCACGAGCGAGGGGGCGTGCTCGATGAGGCCGCCGATGTACCAGCGGGCGAGGTCCGAGAGGCCGCCGTAGCCGCGCTCGTCGTAGAACAGCGGCTCGCCGTCCTTCCAGAGCGACTGGTGGGTGTGCATGCCCGATCCGTTGTCGCCGAACAGGGGCTTGGGCATGAAGGTGGCGGTCTTGCCGTTCTCCCAGGCCGAGTTCTTGATGACGTACTTGAACTTCATGACGTCGTCGGCGGCCTTGCGCAGCGTGTCGAAGGTGTAGTTGACCTCCTGCTGGCCGGCGGTGCCCACCTCGTGATGCGCGCGCTCGACGTTCAGGCCGACCTCGTGCAGGCGCACGACCATCTCGTCGCGCAGGTCCGCCATCTGGTCGTTGGGGGAGACCGGGAAGTACCCGCCCTTGACGCGGGTCTTGTAGCCCTGGTTGCCGCCGAAGTCCGACTCGTCGCGGTCGGAGTTCCACGAGGCCTCGTCCGAGTCGATGTGGTAACTCGCGCCCTGCATCTCGGTCTTGAAGCGGATGTCGTCGAAGATGTAGAACTCCGCCTCGGCCGCGAAGAACGCGGTGTCGGCGATGCCCGTCGAGCGCATGTACTCCTCGGCCTTGGTGGCGACGGTGCGCGGGTCGCGCGAGTACGGCTCGTCGGTGAACGGATCGACGATCGAGAAGTTGATGACGAGCGTCTTGCGCTCGCGGAAGGGATCCACGTACGCGGTGTCGAGGTCCGGGACGAGCTTCATGTCCGACTCGTGGATCGCCTGGAAGCCGCGGATCGACGAGCCGTCGAAGAGCTGACCGGTCGCGATGGCGTCCTCGTCGAAGGTGCTCGCCGGCACGTTGAAGTGCTGCATCACACCGGGGAGGTCGCAGAAGCGGATGTCGACGAACTCGACGCCCTCCTCCTCGATGAACTTGATGGCCTCACTGGGATTGCTGAACACGTCTCCTCCATCCGCATGCTCCCGCATGCGCTGCTGAACCCCTGGGGGCGGTCACTCGGCGGCGGGGACCCGGGTCCGTCCGCCGCCCGGGGTCGCGGCGCGCCGCGACCCTGCTCCCGGAAGTCTAGGACGCCCGGATGGACGCCTCCGACGACCGACGCCGACGGGCGGCATCCTCCCGCGTCCCCGCCGGAGCTCCGCGGGCGTCCCCGCCGGACGCCGACGCGGGCCCGGGCGGAGTCCTCGGATGCGGTCTGGTGGCGGCTCTCACGGCGCCCGGGGCCACCGCGAGCGGACCGCGCGGGCGCGCCTTCAGTACCCTGGAGCGGTGATCGACCGCAAGGATCTGGGCGCCTGGCTCGAGGGCCCGCCCGTGGACGAGGAGTACGTGCCCGGATCGCGTCTCGGCCTGCCCGCCGAGGGGTCCGGATCCGTGGCCCCGTTCGGGCGCCGCGTGCTCTCCCTGCTCATCGACTGGGGGCTGTGCCTGCTCGTCTCGCAACTCGCCGCGAAGGGCGATCCGATGGCGACGCTGGCGCTCTTCGCCGCGGAGAACATCGTGCTCATCAGCCTTTTCGGTCTCACGATCGGCCAGTTCGCGATGCGCCTGCGCGTCGCCCCCGTCTCCGGGCGGATGCCCATCCTGGTGCGCGCCGTGCTGCGCACCGCGCTCCTGCTGCTCGTCGTCCCGGGGATCATCTGGAACCGCGACCGCCAGCCCCTCCACGACGTCGCCGCGGCGACCGCCGTGGTCCGCATCTGAGGCCGTCGTCCGTATCTGAGAAGGCCCGCGGGGGAAGCCCTCGGTCGCACGATCCGGGCGCGCCCCGCCGCCCGCGCCCCGAACTCGTCCCCATCCGTGACGGGCTCACCTCGTCCTCCCGAGCAGCCCGGATCCGAGCCTTTCCTCGACCCCCATGAGGGCTCTCTGACCTGCGGCTCCATTGAGGTCACGTTTGGGTAACGAATATTACGGAATGGTCACGGCTTTGCTCTCGGTCCCTGGCGGCATGCGGTCGGCGCGCGGCGGGAGCCGGGGTCGGAATCGGCGGCAGCGGCCCCGGGCGCACATGCGAGCGCCCCCGCCGTCCGGGCCGATCGGGTCGGCAGGACGGCGGGGGCGCCGGGTGCATCGTGCGCGGGGGGGGGACCCGAGGATCCCCCCGGGAAACCGGCTCAGCGGCCTCCGCGCATCATGGCCTTCTTGCTCACGCCGCGGGTGCGCGTGGGATCGATGCCCTTGGGGACCGCGGTGCGCAGTGACGGCGTGAGCGCCGCGAGGCGCTTGCCCACGGCTGCCGACTCGTCCTTGGTGAGCGTCTTCTTCATGCGCGTCATGTAGGAGGGGAGCTTGTGCAGCGGGGTCTGGTCCTCGCCGTCGCCCACGACGATCCGATGGATCGGGATCGGCTCGTTGTTCAGCACGCGCTTGACCCGTCGGGTCTCCTTGTCGAGCATCTTCATCGAGGGGCCGGTGCCGTCCTCGGCGACGATCGCGACGCCCGCGCGGCCCGAGGCGCGGAAGATCATCTTCTGCGAGCGCGGATCCATCTGCACCGGCTCCTCGTCGACGTTCCAGCCGCGGCGGATGGACTGCATGGCCGCGAGCGGGGCGCCGGACTGGCCCTTGATCCTGTTGAACGCGGCGGACTCCGCCTTGCGCGCGAGGATGAACATCGCGGCGAGCAGGCCCACGGCGATGCCCAGGAAGATGCCGTACCAGATCATGCCCAGGATGACCTTGCTGAGGATCGTCAGCACGAGGATCGAGACGACCAGCGCGCCGATCATCCAGGGCAGGGTCGAGCGGTCGGCCTCCTGGGTGACCTTGAAGACCTCCACCATCTGCTTGATGCGGCCCTGCTTCTTGGGCTTCGCCGCGGTGGCATCCGTGTCCTTGGTGCGTGCCATGGTTCTTCCTAAATGAGGTGTCAGCCCGCCTGCGCGGCGGACATGCGAGCGACCACGCTCGCCGCCTCCTGCCGGGCGGGGGTGTCCTGGTCGAGGTGCCGGAGGTTCTCGGGGATCTCGCGGCCGAGCTTCTTCATCGCCTGCGCCCACAGTCGGCCCGAGCGGTACGAGGAGCGGACCATCGGTCCCGCCATGACGCCGAGGAAACCCATGTCCTCGGCGATCTCGGACAGCTCGACGAACTCCTGGGGCTTGAGCCAGCGATCGATGGGGTGGTGCAGCTTCGAGGGACGCAGGTACTGCGTGATCGTGATGATGTCGCAGCCGGCGTCGTGCAGGCTCTGCAGGGAGTCGATGACCTCGTCGGGCGTCTCGCCCATGCCGAGGATCAGGTTCGACTTCGTGATCATGCCGGCCGACTTCGCCATCGAGAGCACCGAGAGACTGCGCTCGTATCGGAAGGCGGGGCGGATCTGCTTGAAGATCCGCGGCACGGTCTCGAGGTTGTGCGCGAAGACCTCGGGGCGCGCGTCGAAGACCTGCTGCAGCGCCGTGTCCGAGCCCTTGATGTCGTCGATGAGGAGCTCGACCCCGCAGCCGGGGTTCAGCGCGTGCACCTGCTTGCAGGTCTCGGCGAACAGCCCGGCGGCGCCGTCGGGCAGGTCATCGCGGGCCACACCCGTGATCGTCGAGTAGCGCAGGCCCATCTCCTTGACGGACTCGGCGACCTTGAAGGGCTCCATCGGATCCAGCGGATCGGGCTTGCCGGTCGCGATGTCGCAGAAGTCGCAGCGCCTCGTGCAGCGATCACCTCCGATGAGGAACGAGGCCTCGCGGTCCTCCCAGCACTCGAAGATGTTGGGGCAGCCCGCCTCCTCGCACACGGTGTGCAGGCCGCGGCCGTGCACCCGCTTCTTCATGGCGGTGTACTCCGGGCCCATCACGGCGCGGGTCTTGATCCACTCGGGCTTGCGCTCGATGGGGGTCTCGGCATTGCGAGCCTCGACGCGGAGCATTCGGCGTCCCTCGGGAGCGATCGTCACGCGTTCCTCCTCCGTTCGCGGTGTCGGTTCAGTCTAGTGGCGCACGCGCCGCGCGGCCGCGTCAGCGTGAGCGCGGCGACGTGCGCTCCGCCACGAGATCGGTCATGGCGCCCTCGGCGACGTCGATGACCTCGGCGACCGGCACCCTCCGGCCGAGCTCCGCACTCAGGCTCGTCACCCCCGCGTCGTCGATCCCGCAGGGGATGACGTTCTCGGCCCAGGTGAGGTCGTTCGCGCAGTTCAGGGCGAAGCCGTGCATCGTGGTGCGCTTGGAGACGCGCATGCCGATCGCCGCGAGCTTGCGGTCCTCCTCGCCCTCGCGCACCACCCAGACGCCGCTGCGGCCCTCGACCGGCTCCGTCTCGAGCGAGAAGGTCGACGCCACGCCGATGAGGGCCTGCTCGAGCGCCCTCACGAAGCCGACGACGTCGATCGGCGCGGGGAGCGTGACGATCGGGTATCCGACGAGCTGCTGGGGCCCGTGCCAGGTGATCTTGCCGCCGCGATCGATGTCGACCACGGGGGCGCCGTCGCGGGGGCGCTCGTTCTCGGCGGTGAGCTTGCCCGCGGTGAAGACGCTCTGGTGCTCGAGCAGGATCAGCGAGTTCGGCCGACGGCCGGCGACGACGTCGGCGTGGACCTGCCTCTGCACGTCCCAGGCGGCGTGGTACTCGACGGGGCCCGGCGGGAGCCCGAACTCCTCGTGCTGGTCCCCTCCGGGGAGGTCTTCGCTGAAACCGAGGCGGATGACGTCAAGCACGCCCTCCAGCCTACCGCCGCGGGCCCCGTCGGACCGACGCGTCCAGGGCCCTTCCGCGCGGGCGTCGAGGCGCCAGGCCCCGGCCCGCTGCCTGCGGATTGTGGATGACGAGGAGGGGACGACCGGACGCAGGTGTTCACTGTGCCCATGACTGCGCATGAGGAGCCCGCGACCGGAGGCGAGGAGCCGGCAGAGTCCGTGCTGGCCGTCGTCTCCTCGCACGGCGACCAGGAGGTGCTGCTGGTCGAGCGGGAGGGGCGGCGCATGTGCCGGGTGCGCGCCACGACGCGCGAGGAGAGGACGCGTCTGCGGGACGTCGCACGCCTTCTGACCGCTCTCGGTGGGGACGGGGTGCGGGCGGCTCCGCGTCTGCTCGGCGAGGACGCGGCCGGGCTGCTCCTGGAGCCGCACGCTCCGCTGCGGCTCGGCGGAGGACGGCGCCGGGCCCAGCCGGAGGAGGCGACACCGCCCACGCTCGAGCGCCATGCGCTGCACGATGCGCGCGAGGATCTCGAGGCCCTCGTGAGCGCTCTGCACGCGCGCGGCTGGGTCGTCGGCCTCGCGCCCGGCGCAGGACTGGGGGCGAGGCCCGACGGCACGGTGGTGATCTCGGATCTCCGATCCCTCCGATCGGACGGATCGGTGGGCGCCCGGATGCAGGATCAGCACTGGCTCGATTCCGTGCTCGAGGACCAGGGGCGCACGCTGCGCCGGCGGCTCGACACGCTTCCGGGACTCCCGTCGGCGCCGACGCCGGGGAAGGCCGCCTCTGCTGCGCCGGCTCCCTCCTCTCCGTCGGTCCCGCTCGCCGCCCCGCCCCCTGCGTGGTCCGAGGGGTGGCGGGCGCGCCTCGCGCGCGGCACGGACCCGACGGAGGCGCTCGCGTCCGACGAGGGGATCCTCGGCGCCGAGGCCCTTGAGCATGCGTCTCGGAGGCTCTCCGCGAGATCCGCACGAGGGCGGCGTCCCGCACGCGGGCGGGGCGGGTTCACCCGGCATCGGGGCCCGCGCTGGTCGGTCCCTCGACTCCCTCGTCGCGGCATGGTGCTGGCGGCCGCGGCCACGGTGCTCGTGCTCGGCGGCGGCGCGGCTGCAGTCGGAGCCGCCCTGGTGCACCGCGAGGCACCGACACCGGTCGCGACCGGGACGCCGCCCGAGACCCTGACGCCCACGGACGTGGCGCCCTCCGACGGTGCGCCCTACGAGACGGCGTCGTCCCCCTCCGCGGACGCACCCGCCGCGGCGTGGGCCGTGATCGAGGACCCCAGGGCCCTCGTGCAGGAGCTCGCGCTCGGCCGCCACCACTACGTGACGGGACGGACGGAGACGACCGTGTGCGCCCAGGGCAGTCCCGCCGCCGCGCAGGACGATGCCCTCCGCGACGCCTACCAGGACGTCGAGGTCGAGGGAGAAGGACCGGTGGTGACGAGCGCGCAGATCGAGCAGCTCGACGAGCAGGGCGGGACCGCCCGCGTCCGCGCCGCGCTCGACCAGGGCGAGCTTCGACTCACCACGAGCGACGGCGCGATCGTGG
This sequence comes from Brachybacterium halotolerans subsp. kimchii, assembly GCF_020792675.1. Lineage (NCBI taxonomy): Bacteria > Bacillati > Actinomycetota > Actinomycetes > Micrococcales > Dermabacteraceae > Brachybacterium > Brachybacterium halotolerans. The sequence goes on from NZ_CP086254.1 coordinate 453,006, forward strand.
TCCGCCCCGCGGCGGGGGAGCAGGAGGTCCTCCTCGACCTCATCCGCGAGGACGGCAGCTGGCGGGTGCGCGCCGCGAGCGCCGTCGAGGCGTAGCCCCGGACCGCCCCGAGGGAGGGGTGGGGTGCCCCGGACGCACGGGAGCCCGGCACCGATCACGGTGCCGGGCTCCCGCGGTGCGGATCCGCTGCGGCGGATCAGCCGCAGCGGATCAGCCGCAGCGGATCAGACCGTCACAGGCCGAGCTCCGAGCCGAAGGCCCCGCCCTCGAGGCGCTGCTTCATGAAGGTCAGGAAGCGCGCGGCGTCCCCGCCGTCGATCAGGCGGTGGTCGTAGGAGAGGAACAGGTACATCATCGAGCGGACGGCGATGACCTCGTCGCCCTCCTCGGTGGTGATCACCGCGGGGCGCTTGACGATGGTGCCGCAGCCCAGGATGCCGACCTGCGGGTTCGGCACGATCGGGGTGTCGAACAGGGCGCCGCCGGAGCCGGTGTTCGTGATCGTGAAGGTCGCGCCCTGCAGATCGTCCGGGCCGAGCTTGTTGCCCTTGGCCTTCGCGCCGAGCTCGCCGATCTGGCGGGCGAGCCCCGCGAGGTTCAGGTCGCCGGCGTTCTTGATGACCGGGACCACGAGTCCGCGATCGGTGTCCGCGGCCATGCCGATGTTCTCGGAGCCGTGGTACTTGATGACGTCGCCGTCGATCTCCGCGTTCAGCTTCGGGTACGTCTTCAGCGCCTCGACGGCCGCCTGCATGATGAAGGGCAGGAAGGTCAGCTTGGCGCCCTCGCGCTGGGCGAAGGAGTCCTTGGCCTGCGTGCGCAGCTTCGCGATGCGGGTCATGTCGACCTCGACCGCCGTGGTCAGCTGCGCCTGCGTCTGCAGGGACTCGACCATCCGCGAGGCGACGATCTTGCGCAGGCGCGACATCTTCTCCTCGGTGCCGCGCAGCGGGGAGACCTCGACCTTGGGAGCCTGACCGGACGGAGCCGCCGACGCCGGAGCAGCGGCGGGCGCCGCGGCCGGGGCGGAGGCCGCCTTCTGCGCATCGATCGCCTTCTGGACGTCCTGCTTGCGGATGCGGCCGCCCAGACCGGAACCGGTCACGGTCGACAGGTCGACGCCGGCATCGGCCGCCATCTTCCGCACGAGGGGCGTCACGTACCCGGAGGCCTCGGCACCGGAGACGGCATCAGCGGCCTTCGGGGCCGGGCTCGAGGACGCGGCGGGCGCGGCGGCGGGTGCCGGAGCGGGCTCGGGAGCCTTCTCCGCGGGCTTCGACTCCGCCGTCTCCGCGGGCTTCGGCTCGGTCTTCTCCGCCGGCTTCTCCTCGGCCTTCGGAGCCGGCTCCTCCTGGGGAGCGGCTGCCGGGGCGGCCGGGGCGGAGGAGGCGCCGGAGGAGTCGCCGATGACGGCGATCACGGAGCCGACCTCGGCGTCCTCGTCCTCCTGGACGCGGATCTCGAGCAGCGTGCCGCCGACGGGCGAGGGGATCTCGGTGTCGACCTTGTCGGTCGAGACCTCGAGCAGCGGCTCGTCCTCGTCGACGCTGTCGCCGACCGCCTTGAGCCAGCGGGTCACCGTGCCCTCGGTGACGGACTCGCCGAGCGCGGGCATGGAGACCTCGGTGCCGCTCGCGGAGCCGCCGGCCGGGGCCTGATCCGCCGATCCCTCGTCCTGCGTGGACTCGGAGTCGCCGGAGGAGGCGGGCTGCTCAGAGGCGGACTGCTCGGTCGAGGGGGCGGCGGTCTCGTCGGAGGCGAGGTCCTCGCCACCGTCCTGCGACGCGTCCTCGCTCGCACCCGAGTCCCCGGAGTCGGAGTCCCCGGAGCCCGAGTCGTCGCCGATCAGGACGAGATCGGCGCCGACCTCGGCGTCCTCGTCCTCCTCGACCAGGATCTTCTCGATGGTCCCGGCGACGGGGGAGGGGATCTCGGTGTCGACCTTGTCGGTCGAGACCTCGAGCAGGGGCTCGTCGACCTCGACGGTGTCACCGACGGACTTGAGCCACCGGGTGACGGTGCCCTCGGTGACGGACTCGCCGAGTGCCGGCATCTTCACGGTTTCGGACATGTTCTTCTCCTCCTGGGGGCGGCTCAGGCGTGGGCGTGCAGAGGCTTGCCGGCGAGCGCGAGATGCGCCTCGCCCAGGGCCTCGTTCTGCGTCGGGTGGGCGTGGATGAGGGAGGCGACGTCCTCGGGGTAGGCCTCCCAGTTGACGATGAGCTGCGCCTCACCGATCTGCTCGGACATGTTGGTGCCGATCATGTGGACGCCCACGACCGGGCCGTCCTTCTCCCGGACGAGCTTGACGAAGCCCGTGGTGCCCAGGATCTGGGACTTGCCGTTGCCGCCGAGACCGTACTCGTAGGTCTCGACGCCCTCGTCGCCGAACTGCTCCTTGGCCTGCTTCTCGGTGAGGCCGACGGACCCCAGCTGCGGCTCGCAGTAGGTCACGCGCGGGATGCCGGACTCGATGATCGGGGCGGGGTTCAGGCCGGCGATGCGCTCGGCCACGAAGATGCCCTGCTGGAAGCCGCGGTGGGCGAGCTGGAGGCCGGGCACGATGTCGCCGACGGCGTAGACGCCGGGGACGTTCGTCTCGAGGGTCTCCTTGTTCGCGAGCACGAAGCCGCGGTCCATCTCGATGCCCTGCTCCTCGTAGCCGAGGTCCTTGGTGCTGGGGCCGCGGCCGACGGCCACCAGGAGGTAGTCGCCCTCGTAGACGGTGCCGTCCGCCAGGGACACCTTCACGCCGGTGTCGGTCTGCTCGCACTTCTCGAAGAAGATGCCGAGGGAGAAGGCGATGCCGCGCTTCTTGAAGGCGCGCTCGAGGGCCTTGGAGAGCGACTCGTCCTCGTTCGCCGCGAGGTGGGGGAGGCCCTCCACGATCGTCACGGACTCGGCCCCGAGGGACTTCCACACCGAGGCGAACTCGACGCCGATCACGCCACCGCCCAGGATGATGGGGTTCTTCGGGATCTCGGGCAGCTGCAGCGCCGCCTCGGAGTCCAGCACGCGGCCGCCGAGCTCGAGGCCGGGCAGCGACTTCGAGTAGGATCCGGAGGCGAGCACGATGTTCTCGCCGGTCAGGGTGCGGGTGCCGTTCTCGGTCTCGACCGTGATGGTCTTCGGGCCGGTGAGGCGGCCGAAGCCCTCGACGTACTCGACCTTGCGGCTCTTCACGAGGCCCTGGAGGCCCTTGTACAGGCGGCCGATGACCTTGTCCTTGAAGCCGAGCATCTGCGGGACGTCCACGCCCTTGACGTCGATGTCGAGGCCGAAGGTGCCGCCCTCCTTGGCGTTGTCGGCGACCTCGCCGACGTGCAGGAGGGCCTTGGTGGGCACGCAGCCGCGGTGCAGGCAGGTGCCGCCGAGCTTGTCCTTCTCGACGAGCGCGACGCTCTTTCCGAGCTCCGCGCCGCGCAGCGCGGCCGCGTAGCCGCCGCTGCCGCCTCCGAGGATGACGATGTCGAACTGGTCAGTGGGTGATTCCGTCACCGGTGAGCTCCCTCGGGTCGTCCGAACCGGCACAGGCCGTGGCGGCCGTGCCCATACCCCACCATGCTAGGCCACCCCACAGCCCGGGGTGGGCAGGAATCGGCGGCCGAGCACGGTGGGGTCGGGCACGTCTCACCGGCACCGGGCGCCGCCCCGGCGCCGGATGCGCCGGGGCGGGGTCAGCCGGGCCGGGGATCAGCGGGCGCGCGCCTCGAGCACCGCGAGCACGGTCCGCACGCTCATGCCGGTCGCGCCCTTGCCCATGTACCCCTGCGGGGAGTCGGCGAAGCCGGGGCCGGCGATGTCCAGGTGGGCCCACGGCGTGCCGCCCACGAACTCCCGCAGGAAGATCCCCGCGGTGAGCGCGCCGCCGGCGCGGCCGGCACCGATGTTGCGGAGGTCGGCGACGCGGCCGTCGATCCCCGCTCGCAGCTCCTCGGGGAAGGGCAGCGGCCAGAACGGCTCGCCGGCGGCGTCGGCGGCGGCGAGCACCTCCGTGCGCGCCTCGTCCGTGCCCATGACGGCGGCGGTGCGGTCGCCGAGCGCGACCACGGCCGCGCCCGTGAGGGTGGCGACGTCCATCACCAGGTCGGGCTGCTCGGCGACGGCGTCGACGAGGGCGTCGGCCATCACCATGCGGCCCTCGGCGTCGGTGTTGAGGACCTCGACGGTGCGGCCGTTGCGCATGGTCACCACGTCGCCGGGGCGCTGGGCGCCGCCGCCGGGCATGTTCTCGGCGATGGCGAGGAAGGCCGTGACCTTCACGGGCAGGTTCAGGCGCGCCGCGCCGACGGCGGCGGCGAGGACAGTCGCCGCGCCGGTCATGTCGGACGTCATGTCGTCCATCCCGGGACCGGGCTTCAGCGAGATGCCGCCGGTGTCGAAGGTGATGCCCTTGCCCACGAGCGCCACGTGGCCCGTCGCCCCCTCGGGTGCGTACCGGACGCGCACGAGCCGCGGCGGGCGGGCCGAGCCCTGGCCCACGCCGACGATGCCGCCGTAGCCGCCGGCGGCGAGCTGCTCCTCGTCGAGCACCGTGACCTCGAGCGGGAGCCCGTCGGCGATCTCGCCCACCCGCTGCGCGAAGGACTCGGGGTAGAGCAGGTTCGGGGGAGTGTTGACGAGGTCGCGGGTCACGTTGACCACGTCGGCGAGGATCCCGGCGCGCTCGGAGGCGGCCACGGCGCCGTCTCCGGTCGTGCTCTCGTCGGCGACGAGCACGATCTCCTGCAGGGGCGCGGTCGCCGAGGACGCGTCCGACTTGTGCGCGGTGAAGGAGTAGGCGCCGAGGGCCGCTCCCTCGGCAGCGGCGGCGAGCTGCTCGCCCGTCCCGCCCGGCACGGCCACGGCCGCGCTGCCCACGCCGGTCAGCGAGCGGGTCGCGCCGCCGAGGGCGCGCCGCAGGACCACGGCGTCGGCGTCATCGAGGCTGCGCCGGCCCAGGCCCGCGAGGAGCACCGTGGAGGCGGTGACGCCCTCGGGGGCGGGAAGTCGGGTGAGCTCGTCCTGCGCGCCGGAGGCGCCGACGGCGGCGAGCACGGGGGAGAGCTCGGGGAGACCGAGGACGGCAGGGCCCGCGCCCTCCTCTCCCGAGAGGACGGGGAGGATCAGGACGTCGGCCGTGACGGACTGAACTGTGCTGGGGGATGTGGTGATGGAGACCATTCCTCTATCGTATGCGGAGGTCCGCGGCCCTTCGACCGGTCGGCGCCCGGACCTCGTATCCGTCGGCGGCAGGCGATCGCGCACCATGCGATCGCGGAACAGGAGTGGGCGTGGGCGTGCTCGCCGTCGCGGTGTACGCGCTCTCCGGCCTCACCGCCGCGCTGGCCCTGCTGTACGTCGCCAAGTCGCTCGCCGCGGACTTCCTGCTGCTCGCCGGCCCCGCCGAGATCATGCTCGTCTGGTTGATCGAGGGTCTGGTGTGGGCCTACCAGGACATGACGGTCGGCCCCGCGCCGGATCGGATCACCCTGTACGGCTACCTGCTGACCGGTCTCGTGATGCCGCTGGGTGCCGCCTGGCTGGGAGCGACCGAGCGCACCCGCTGGGGCAGCGCCGGGATCGCCCTGGCCGCGATCACCCAGCTCGTCCTGCAGATGCGTCTGCCCCAGATCTGGCCCGGAGGCCCCGCATGAGTTCCGATCCCACGTCCACCGGACCCACGTCCGCCGCCCCCGACCCCGCCGGCAGCGCGCCCGGCGCGGGACCGGAGAGCCCAGCCCCGTCCCGCCGGGACGCCGTCGACCCCACGGGGTCGGTGCGCCGGCGCGAACGGGGCTTCGCGACGCTGCTCATCGTCGTCTACGGGATCCTCGCCCTCGCGGCGACCGGCCGCGCGACCTACGAGCTCGCCACGAAGTTCACCGAGGCGCCCCTGCCGTACGCCCTCTCGCTGGTCTCGGCCCTCACGTACGTCGTGGTGACAGTGCTTCTGGTCCGACGGGCCGCGCGCTCCCGCGCCGCGCTCTGGGTGTGCGGGATCGAGCTGGTCGGCATCCTCGTGGTCGGCTCGCTGACGACCTTCGCCCCGGGCCTCTTCGAGGTCTCGACGGTCTGGTCGCACTTCGGATCGGGCTACGGGTTCGTGCCGCTGCTGCTGCCGGTGGTCGCGATCGTCTACCTACTCGTGCACCGCCGCGCCGCCGCGCGCGGGACGTCCGACGCAGGACGTACGGTGAGCGCGTGACCTCCTCGACCCCGGACCCCCGCTCTCGCACGTCGGCCCGCCCCGTCCCGGCCGGCACGCCGCCCCGCGCCGTGCGCCCCTACGCGGTGCTCTTCGACCACGTGCTGACGCGCATGGACCCCGAGCGCGCGCACCGCCTCACCGTGCAGGCGCTGCGGCTCGCGCAGGCGATCCCCGGCGGCCATCTCGCGCTGCGCACCCTGTTCGGGACCCCGCGCCCCCTGGGACGCGGTCACGCCCCCGTGCACGCGCTCGGCCACGAGCACCCGACGCCCTTCGGGCTCGCCGCGGGCTTCGACAAGGATGCCGAGGTCCCGCTCGGCCTGCTGGACCTGGGCTTCGGGCACGTCGAGGTCGGCACCGTCACGGCGAAGCCGCAGCCGGGCAATCCGCGCCCGCGCTCCTTCCGCCTGCTCGCGGACCGCGCGCTGGTCAACCGCATGGGATTCAACAACCACGGGGCGGCAGCCGCCGCCAAGCGCCTCGCCCTGGTGCGCCGCACGGAGCGCGGGCAGCGCGCCGTGATCGGCGTGAACATCGGCAAGACCAAGGCGACGCTGCTCGCCGACGCGGCAGAGGACTACCGCTTCAGCGCCCGCACCCTCGCGCCCTACGCCTCGTACCTCGCGATCAACGTGTCCAGCCCCAACACGCCGGGGCTGCGCGACCTGCAGTCGACCGATGCGCTGCGCCCGATCCTCGCCGCGGTGCTCGAGGAGGCCGGCGCCGTGGGCTCGCGGCTCGGCCGGGACGTGCCCGTGCTCGTGAAGATCGCCCCCGATCTGCACGACGAGGACGTGCGCGCCGTCGCCGCCCTCGCGCGGGACCTGGGCCTCGCGGGCGTGATCGCGACCAACACGACCATCGACCGGCCTCGGGACCTGCGCACGGCCCGTCACCGGATCGAGCGCATCGGCGCCGGGGGGCTCTCGGGGCCCGTCCTCGCCCACCGCTCGCGGGAGGTCCTCACGATCCTCCGCGAGCAGCTGCCCGAGGAGATGACGATCATCAGCTGCGGAGGCGTCGTCACCGCCGAGGATGTCCAGGAGCGGCTCGACGCCGGCGCCGACCTGGTCCAGGGCTACACGTCCCTCATCTACGAGGGCCCGGCCTGGCCCGGGCGGATCGGCCGCGCACTCGGACGCGGGCGCCGGGGCCGCCGCGCCTGACCCCTCGGCGCTCGACGGCCGAGGCACGACGATCGACCCCCGACGGCCGAAGCCCTGCAGCGCGGAGCAGACCAGCATCCTGGAGAGAAGGGAGCGGAGCGATGGAGGAGGACCTCTTCACGCTCTCGGGCGATGCGCCCGCACCGCGCACGCTCTCCGAGGGCAACCGGGACCACCGCGCACCGCTCGCCGTGCGCATGCGCCCGCGCAGCCTCGAGGAGGTCGTGGGACAGCACAAGGTGCTCGATCCCGGCAGTCCGCTTCGGCGGCTCGTCGCGGCCGACGACGCCCGCACAGCCCCCGCCTCGGTGATCCTCTGGGGGCCGCCCGGCACCGGCAAGACCACTCTCGCCTACGTCGTCGCGACCTCCGGCGACCGCGAGTTCGTCGAGGTCAGCGCCGTGCTCGCGGGCGTCAAAGAGCTCCGTGAGGTGATCGACCGGGCGCGCTCGCGCCTGCGCACCACGGGACGCGAGACCGTCCTGTTCGTCGACGAGGTGCACCGCTTCTCGAAGTCCCAGCAGGACGCCCTGCTCCCGAGCGTCGAGAACCGCTGGGTCACGCTCATCGCCGCGACCACGGAGAATCCCTTCTTCTCCGTGATCTCGCCGCTGCTGTCGCGCTCGATCGTGCTGACGCTCGAGTCGCTCGCGACGGAGGACCTCGAGGAGCTCGTAGAGCGCGCCCTCACCGACGAGCGCGGGCTCGGCGGCGAGATCACGCTGACCGACGAGGCCCGCTCGGCCCTGCTGCGCCTCGGCGGGGGCGACGCCCGCAAGATCCTCACCTCCCTGGAGGCGGCGGCCGGGGCGGCCCTCATGAAGGGCGCCCACGAGGTCGACGCCGACACCCTCGCCCAGGCGGTCGATCGCGCCGCCCTGCGCTACGACCGCGACGGCGACCAGCACTACGACGTCACCAGCGCCTTCATCAAGTCCATGCGCGGCTCGGACCCCGACGCCGCGCTGCACTACCTGGCACGGATGATCGAGGCGGGGGAGGACCCCCGCTTCATCGCCCGGCGGGTCGTGATCGCCGCGAGCGAGGAGGTCGGCATGGCCGACCCCCAGGCCCTGCAGGTCGCCGTCGCGGCGATGCAGGCGGTCCAGATGCTCGGCATGCCCGAGGGGCGCATCCCCCTCGCCCAGGCTGTCGTGCACATCGCGACCGCTCCGAAGTCCAACCGCTCCTACCAGGCGCTCGACGCCGCGATCGCCGACGTGCGGGCGGGGAAGGGCGCCTCGGTCCCCGCGCACCTGCGCGACGCCCACTACGGGGGAGCGAAGTCGCTGGGCCACGGCGAGGGCTACCGGTACGCGCACGACGCCCCGCACGGCGTGGCGCGTCAGCAGTACCTGCCCGACGACCTGGCCGACGCCCATTACTACGAGCCGACCGCGCGCGGGGCGGAGGGCCAGATCGCCCGCAGCCTCCCCGAGCTGCGACGCATCGTGCGCGGCGAGGAGCCCTCCTCGTGACCGACTCCACAGCTCTCAGGGCGTGACATCGGCGCAGGTGAGTTGAGGGCGGGTCGGGGCGCGGATAGACTCGGCTGCTGAATCCGCGGCTGCCTTACTGGATTCACACCACGCGAACAGAGGTATACCTCGTGACCAACGTCACCCGCGCGCGTCGCCAGGCGCGCCTGTCCCGAGCCCTCGGGCTCCCGCTGACCCCGAAGTCCGTCAAGTACTTCGAGAAGCGCCCGTACCCCCCGGGCGAGCACGGCCGTGCTCGCCGACGCACCGAGTCCGACTACGCGGTGCGTCTGAAGGAGAAGCAGCGTCTGCGCGCTCAGTACGCGCTGCGCGAGAAGCAGCTGCACCGCATCTACCTCGATGCGCGCAAGGAGGCCGGTCTGACCGGTGAGAGCATGGTCGAGCTGCTCGAGATGCGCCTGGACGCGCTCGTCCTGCGCTCCGGCTTCGCCCGCACCATCCTGCAGGCCCGCCAGGCAGTCACCCACCGTCACATCCTCGTGGACGGCAAGATCGTGGACCGCCCCTCCTACCGCGTGAAGGTCGGGCAGACCATCCAGGTCAAGCCGCGCTCGCAGGCCGTCGAGGGCTTCCAGATCGCCGCCGAGGGGGGCAACAGCGACGTCCTCGCCACGACGCCCTCCTACCTGTCGGTCGAGCTGGACCAGCTCAAGTCGAAGCTCGTGGCGCGCCCCAAGCGCTCCGAGGTCCCCGTGACCTGCGAGGTCCAGATGGTCGTCGAGTACTACGCTCGCTGACCCTTCGCGACGACGTCGTCCCGGGCGGGCCCAGGCCCGCCCGGAACGTGCCCCGGCAGGTGTGCTTCACGTACCCTGACCGGGGCTTCGTCGTCCTCGGGCAGACTCCCGACGATCCTGCCCGCGCGACATCCCGCGCCCCACGCCCATCCCGCCCCCGCGGCGGCCCAGGAAGGACCCCGACCTCCATGCGCACCTCCGAGATCCATCGCCGCTGGCTCGACTTCTTCGCGAAGAAGCAGCACGAGGTCGTGCCCAGCGCATCGCTGGTCTCCTCCGACCCGTCGATCCTCTTCACGATCGCCGGCATGGTCCCCTTCATCCCGTACATCGTCGGGACCGAGAAGGCCCCGTACGCGCGGGCCGTGAGCGTGCAGAAGTGCATCCGCACCAATGACATCGAGAACGTCGGGCGCACCACCCGCCACGGCACCTTCTTCCAGATGGCCGGGAACTTCTCCTTCGGCGACTATTTCAAGAAGGGCGCGATCGACTTCTCCTGGGAGCTGCTGACCGGCGCGCAGGACGAGGGCGGGTACGGGCTGGATCCCGAGCGCCTGTGGATCACCCTCTGGGAGGAGGACCAGGAGTCCTTCGACCACCTGGTGGAGGTCATCGGGTTCCCCGCCGAGCGCATCGTGCGCCTGCCGTGGGAGGAGAGCTGCTGGGACACCGGACAGCCCGGCCCGGCGGGATCCACGGGGGAGTGGCACTACGATCGCGGCCCCGAGTTCGGCCCCGACGCGCCGCACGGCGTCCTGCCCGAGTGGCCCGGATCCCCGGAGGCCGAGGACCGCTACATCGAGATCTGGAACCTGGTCTTCGACCAGTTCCTGCGCGGCGAGGGCAAGGGCAAGGACTACCCGCTGCTGGGCGAGCTCGACCAGAAGTCGATCGACACGGGGCTCGGCGTCGAGCGCCTCGCGTACATCCTGCAGGGCAGGAACAACATGTACGAGGTCGACCAGGTCTTCCCCGTCATCGAGAAGGCGCAGGAGCTCTCGGGGCGCGTCTACGGCGCGGACGACGAGGACGACGTGCGCCTGCGCGTGGTCGCCGACCACGTGCGCAGCGCCCTCATGCTCGTGGCCGACGGCGTGAAGCCCGGCAACGAGGGCCGCGGCTACGTGCTGCGCCGCCTCATCCGCCGCGCGGTCCGCTCGATGCGCCTGCTCGGGTACGACGACCCCTCGATGCCGGCTCTGCTGCCGGTCTCCAAGGACGTCATGAAGGAGTCCTACTCGCAGCTGGAGAGCGACTTCTCGCGCATCAGCGACGTCGTCTACGCGGAGGAGGAGGCGTTCCGCCGCACCCTCGCCTCGGGCACCACGATCTTCGATCAGCTGGCGGGCGGGGTCCGCGAGCAGGGCGGCCGGAGCATCGCGGGCGAGGACGCCTTCCGCCTGCACGACACCTTCGGCTTCCCCATCGACCTGACGCTCGAGATGGCGCAGGAGGTGGGCCTCAGCGTGGACGAGGAGGGCTTCCGCTCGGCCATGTCCGAGCAGCGCGAGCGCGCCCGCGCCGACGCCGCGGCGAAGAAGACCGGCCACACCGACACCGCGCTCTACAACCGGATCCTCGGCCAGCGCGGCGAGGCCGTGCCCTTCCTCGGGTACACCGAGTCCTCGGTCGCGACCACCCTCGAGTCCGTCCTGGTCGACGGGGCGCTCGTCGACACCGTCCAGGCCCCGGCCGACATCGAGGTCGTGCTCGCCTCCACGCCGTTCTACGCGGAGATGGGCGGCCAGCTCGCCGACCAGGGACGCATCGCCCTCACCGGCGGCGGCATCATCGAGGTCGACGACGTGCAGGCGCCCGTCAAGGGCCTGCCCGTGCACCGCGGCCGGCTCGTCGAGGGCGAGGCGCACCCCGGGGAGAGCGCGATCGCGACGATCGACCTCGAGCGCCGCGGGGCGATCGCCCGCGCGCACACCGCGACGCACATGGTCCACCAGGCGCTGCGCGAGGAGCTCGGCGAGGGCGCGACCCAGGCCGGCTCCGAGAACTCGCCCGGGCGCATGCGCTTCGACTTCCGCTTCGGCCAGGCCGTGCCGAAGTCCAGCCTCGAGGAGGTCGAGGGCCGCGTGAACACCCTGCTGCAGCAGGAGCTCGAGGTCACCGACGCCCAGATGCCCATCGACGAGGCGAAGGCGCTGGGCGCCCAGGCCCTGTTCGGCGAGAAGTACGGCGACATCGTGCGCGTGGTCTCGATCGGCGGCGACTGGTCGCGGGAGCTCTGCGGCGGCACGCACGTGCCCACGACCGGTGCCCTGGGCTCCGTCAACCTGGTCGGGGAGTCCTCGATCGGCTCGGGCGTGCGCCGCGTGGACGCGCTCGTGGGGCTGAACGCCTACCGCCACCAGGCCAAGGAGAAGGCGCTGGTCTCCCAGCTCTCGGAGATCATGAACGTCGGCGCCGACGATCTGCCCGAGCGCGTCCGCTCGCTGACCCAGCGCCTGCGGGAGACCGAGAAGCAGCTCGCCGCCATGCGCGGCGCCCAGCTGCAGGCCGAGGCCGGGCGGCTCGTGGAGAGCGCCCGCACCATCGGCGGCACCCGCGTGCTCCTGCACGACGCGGGGGAGGGCATCGCCGCGGGCGACCTGCGCACCCTGGTCCAGGATCTGCGCAACCGTCTCGGCGAGGACTCCCCGGCCGTGGTCGCGGTCGTCGGGGCCGACGGGGCGAAGGCCGCGCTCGTGGTCGCGACGAACGCGGCCGCGCGCGAGGCCGGCCGACGCGCCGGAGCGCTGCTGAAGGCCGGAGCGGAGGCGATGGGCGGCCGCGGCGGCGGCAAGGACGACATGGCCCAGGGCGGGGGCGGAGATCCGCAGCGCACCTCGCAGACCCTGGACGCGATCGCCGCCGCGCTGGGCGCCGACGCCTGATGCCCGAGGATCCGCAGGAGACCCCCCGGCGGTTCGTCCGGCTCGGGGTCGACGTCGGAGACGTGCGGGTGGGCCTCGCCCGGAGCGATCTGGACGGGCTGCTCGCCACGCCCGTCGAGACCCTGCCGCGGGACGGCGCGGTCGCGGGCGTCGTGTCGCATGCCCGCGAGCTCGAGGCCCGTGCCATCATGGTCGGGCTTCCGCGCTCGCTGAGCGGGCAGGAGGGGCCGGCCGCCGCGAAGGCGCGTGCTTTCGCGGACGAGCTCGCCGATGCACTGCAGGCGCAGGGCGTCGAGGCCGAGATCCGCTTCGTCGACGAGCGTCTGACGACGGTCACGGCGCACCAGGCCCTCCATCGCTCCGGACGGAAGGGCCGCCGGCACAGGTCCGTCGTGGACCAGGTGGCGGCGGTGATGATCCTGCAGCAGGCGCTGGAGGTCGAGCGCAGCACGGGGCGCGCCCCCGGCGAGCTGCTCGAGACCGCGCCGGACACCGAGGGAGAGGGCCGATGAGCGAGGACGACCGCGAGGCGCCGGACCAGCCCTCGGGCTCACGCCACGTGCGTCGGCCGCGCCCTCATGGCCGGCGCGCCCGCCGGATCGATCCCGCCGCCGAGCCGGGTGCGGATCCCGCCGCAGAGCCCGGCGCCCCGAGTGTCGGCGCCGTCCCGGCGCGATCGGACGAACAGCGGCGCGCGCTCGAGGAGGCCCGTCACGCGCTCCGCGTGCGTCGGGGCGAGGACACCTTCCCGGCCGCCCCCTCCGAGACCGGGTCCTCGACCTCGGCCGACGCAGACCTCCCGCGCACCCATCGCGCAGCCGCCCCCCGGTCGGGATCCGAGCCCGCGCCCGAGCCGCCGCCCGCGCCGCAGCCGCAGGAGCTGGGGCCCGCGGACGCGCACGAGAGCGCCGACCACCGGCACGAGGCCTTCCATCCCGCAGGGCACGAGGCGCGAATCGACGTGGTCGACGACCACGACGACCACGAGCGCGTCGACGCCATCCGCGAGGACGACGAGGAGGTCGTCGACGACGAGCGCGACGACGAGGACGATGCCCACCCCTTCGCCGGCTTCGAGCACGAGCAGAAGCGCCGCTCGCCCCTGCACATCCTGCCGATCCTGCTGGTGCTCGTGGTCGTCCTGGCCGTGGGAGCCGGCGCGGTGTACGGCTACTCCTGGCTGCGCGGGAACGTGAACGTGGACCAGGCGCAGGACGACGACTACACGGGCACGGGCAGCGACGAGGAGGTCGTCATCGAGATCGCCGAGGGCGATACAGGGTCCGACATCGCCTCGACCCTCGTGGACAAGGGAGTCATCAAGTCCGCACCGCCCTTCGTGCGCCTGTTCGGCACCAGCCAGGAGGCCAGCAAGATCCAGCCGGGCTCGTACCGGGTGAACACGAAGATGTCCTCGGCCTCGGCGCTCGAGGCGCTCCTGGACCCGTCCAGTCAGACCGGCCTGCGCGTCACCATCCCCGAGGGGATGCGCATGAAGGACATCTTCGAGCGGATCTCCAAGACCACCGGCATCCCGGAGAAGGACTTCGAGAAGGCCGCCAAGAACTACACCGATTACGGGATCCCGAAGAACAGGGCGAACAGTCCCGAGGGATACCTGTGGCCGGGTCGCTACGACATCCCCGAGGATGCCTCCGCGGGAGACGTCCTCACCATGATGTGGGAGCGGATGGAGACCGAGCTCGACGACCTCGGCGTCGCCCCCGAGGACCGCGAGAAGGTGCTCACCCTCGCGTCGATCGCCGAGAAGGAGGCACGCGACCCCGACGACTACGGCCGTGTGGTGCGCACTCTCGAGAACCGCCTCGACGGGGCGGGCGATGCCCATGGCAAGCCCATGAAGCTGCAGCTCGACTCCACGGTCGCCTACTTCTCGGGCAGCGATTCGATCTCCACGACCCCGAAGCAGCGCGAGACCGACAGTCCGTACAACACCTACCTGCACGAGGGGCTGCCGGTCGGCCCGATCTCGAACCCCGGGAAGGCGACCCTCGAGGCGGCGGCCGATCCGCCCCAGGGCGAGTGGCTGTACTGGGTGACCGTCGACACCAGCACGGGCGAGACGAAGTTCGCCGACACCTACGCCGAGCACGAGAAGAACGTGGCCGAGTGGAAGAAGCGGGCGGCGACGAAGGACGCGGACGGATGAGCGCGCCCGAGCACGGGCCCAGACGCTTCGCCGTGGTCGGCTCGCCGATCGCTCACTCGCTCTCGCCGGTGCTCCACACGGCCGCCTATCGCGCGCTGGGCATCGAGGACGCGCAGTACGGCCGCTTCGAGGTCCCCTCCGGGCAGCTGCGGGCGTTCCTGAGCACCGAGGAGGGCGCGCGCCTGCAGGGGCTGAGCGTGACCATGCCCGGCAAGGTCGAGGCGCACGATCTCGCGTCCTCGCGCGACACCACGGCCCGGATGCTGGGGATCGCGAACACGCTCGTGCGCACCCCGGCCGGCGCGTGGCGAGCGGAGAACCACGACGTCCACGGGATCGTCGCTGCCCTCGGCGACCATTCCCTGAGCGCCTGCCGCTCGGTGGGCGTCCTGGGATCCGGGGCGACGGCGGTCTCGGCGCTCGCGGCGGCCTCCCGTCTCGGCGCCTCCGAGGTGCTGCTCACGGCCCGCAGTCCCGAGAAGCTCGCGCCGCTGCGCGCCCTCGCCCGCGACCTCGGCATGGACAGCCGTGAGGTGCCCTTCTCCCGCAGCCGGGAGGTGCTGGGCGCCGATGCGGTGATCAGCGCTCTCGCGATCGACGGCGCCCGTCGCGTCGCCGAGGACTGGCGGAGGCAGGGCGTCGACTCCGTGCCGCCGGTGTTCCTCGACGCGCTCTACGATCCCTGGCCGGCTCCGCTCGCCGCGGTCGTGGCCGAGCACGGGGGAGAGGTCGCCAGCGGGCTCGAGATGCTCGTGCACCAGGCGGACATGCAGCTGCGCTCGATGCTGGGGATCCCCGGAGTGCCTCTGGAGGCGATGCGCGAGGCCGCGCGGAACGCGCTCGCACAGCAGGCCGGTCCCGCGCAGTCCTGAGCAGTCCGGATCCGACGCAGGTCGCCGCGGACGCTCGACGGCCCTCGAGGATCCGACCCCGCGCACGCAGAAGGCCCCCGATCTGCAGTGCAGATCAGGGGCCTTCGGTGGGTGTCCGAGGGGGGACTTGAACCCCCACGACCTAATACGGCCACTAGCACCTCAAGCTAGCGCGTCTACCAATTCCGCCACCCGGACAGGTGGTCACCGTGTCGGCCACATGGAGACTCTAGCACGGGGAAAGGGCCGTGCCACCTCCGCATACGCTCATTCGGCCGGTTCGTGAACAGAGTCACTCGGCAGCAGTGCCGATGCCCTGGAGAAGGCCGAGCGCACGGTCGATCTCGCCGAGCGCCCGCGCGGCCGACGGGTCCTCGGACTGCTGGTCGAGCTGGTGCCGGAGGTCCTCGAGCGCCGCCGCGGCCAGGCAGGGGAGCGGAGCGCGAGGAGGCGTCTCCCCGGAGGCGACGGCGACATGGATCTCGGCGAGCACCTCGCGCAGCTCGTGCAGGCTCGTCGCCTCGAGATCCGTGATCGCGTCGACGCGGGCACGTGCCGCGAGCGACGCGCAGCGGCGCAGCAGCTCGTCGGACCGCGCGGGGCGGGGCCGGGAGACGAGCGCCGGGTCGGCCGCGACGTCTGCGACGGCGTCCGCTGCGGCGATGGCGGGGGTGGGCGGCGAAGGCTGCGTGGCGGAGATCCCGCGCACCGCGGCGAGCTCAGGGGCCTCGATGCCCGGATCCCCGGGCAGCAGATCGCCGTCGTCGAGCACGTCGTGCTCAGCGGGGGCAGGGGCGACGGGTCGGAACGAGCCCTTGTGGGTCGTCGCGATCGCGGACATGTCCACCTCCATGTGGGTCCTCGGTGTGCCTGCTGTCCGCCGGCCCCTGTGCGGGGCGCTGCGGCGGATGCGGGGCATCGCCACCAGGACAGAACTTTACTCATCCTTTACTGGGAAGTCCATGAGTGGGCCACGGTGCGGGACGACGGACGGGCGTGTGGCCGCAGCGGGTGCGCAGGGGTGGAAGGATCCTCCCCATGGTCCATGTCTTCTTCCACGAGCCGCGCATCGCGGGCAACACGGGCAGCGCGATCCGGCTCTCCGCGGTCACCGGCGCCCCGCTGCATCTCATCGAGCCCCTCGGCTTCGACCTCGAGGACTCCAAGCTGCGTCGCGCCGGCCTCGACTACCACGATCTCGCCACGACGACGGTGCACCCGGACATCGAGGAGGCTTTCGCCGCGCTCCCTGAGTCGCGCGTCTTCGCCTTCACCTCCCATACCGAGCATTCCTTCGCCGACGTCGAGTACCGGGACGAGGACGTGCTGCTGTTCGGCGCGGAGCCGACGGGCCTGCCCGAGGAGGTCCTGGCCCATCCGCGCATCACCGGTCAGGTGCGCATCCCCATGCTCCCCGCCCGGCGCTCGCTCAACCTCGCCGCCGCCGCGTCCATCGCGGTCTACGAGGCGTGGCGTCAGCAGGGGTATCCCGGCGGCGCCTGATCCGCACGGTCGCAGGCGGCTCACATCCCGAGCGCGGACCGCACGAGCGGCGCGCCCAGCAGCCCCAGGAAGGGGCCGGCGAGCAGCACGGGGCCGAAGGCGAAGCGCGATCCGCCCGAACCGGTCGCGATCATCACCGCGATCCCGATGATCCCGCCCAGCAGGGCGGTGCCGAGCGCGCCCGCCACGAGGACGTCGGGCCCGAGCGCCGTGCTCATGAGCACGACGGCCGGGGCCGTCTTCGCGTCGCCCATGCCGATCAGCTGCGGTGCGAGCAGGGCGACCCCGATCCCCGCCGCGGCCACGACGAGGGCGAGGACCGCGGCCGCGCCGACCAGGGGACGCAGAGCCGGCTCGAGAAGCGCGAGCACGCCCAGGACGAGCGCGAGCAGGAGCGTGAGCGAGGCGACCCAGCGGTTGGGCAGGCGGTGCTGGGCGCCGTCGATCGCGCTCAGCACGACGGCGTGGGGGAGGTACACCGCGAGCAGCGGGACCAGGAGAATCTCGGGGACGGCGCTCACGCGCTCATTCCAGCAGATGCGCGGTGCGCGGGCACGGGCCCGTCGGCGCGTTGTGGACGGAGCGCCCGTGGGGAGGACCCGTCCTCCCCTCCCGAAGGAGGCGTCAGCCCGCGGCGGCGGGGAGCGTCGAGGAGACGCGGATGATGCGGCGTCGCATCCACACCCGCTTCTCGCCGCCGTAGTAATGGCGCGTGCGCACGAGGTCCCAGCGTCCGTACTCCGACTCGGCCGCGAGCGCCGTGCGCACGCTCCGGATCGAGGTCCCGCGCGGGACGGCGAGCACCTGGAACTCGTAGTCCTCGGGGGAGCGGCCCTTCTCGACGGGAAGATCGCGGGCGCCGCGCGGCGGGGGCGCGGGCAGGCGGCGGAACGGCGGGGGACCCTGCGGACGGGGCACGAGCACTCTCCTCACGGGATGCGGATCGGTGCGGCGCCGAGCGACGGGGCGCGAGGTCGCGTCCGAGCGCCGTCCGGTGTCGACGGGGACTGTCCATTCTGCCCGGCGACGGGGTACGGTCCAACCATGAACACGGACCCGCGTTCGGCCCTGGCCGCACTCATCGCCGCTCTGGAACGACACTACGAGGCCGCCGCCTCCTCGCGCGGCGACGACGACCCCGCCCTTGAGGCGGCCACGGAGGGCCTGACCACGGCCTTCGACGCGTACGACGATGCCCTGTTCGACGCCTACGACGTGGCGACGCCGCTCATCGTCTTCGACGGGGACGACGAGGACGACGACTACGAGGACGACGACGACTACGACGACCTCGATGACGACGATCTGGACGACGACGGCTTCGAGGACGACGAGGACGGCGAGGAGGGTCCCGACGGCGAGGGCGAGTTCGACGGCGCCCAGGATCTGGAGCGCTGAGAGCACGTCCCCCACCGGCTGACGGGGAGACGTTCCCTACTCCTTCGCCACCCACGGCGCGCGGCGCCCGCCCCAGAGGCGGGCGCCGCGTACTGTGTGCGGGGCGCTGAGCGCCCGGCCTCCGTCCCCGAGCACTGCAGGAGAACGCGTGTCCATCCTCGATGCGATCATCCTCGGCATCGTCCAGGGGCTCACCGAGTTCCTGCCCGTCTCCTCGAGCGCGCACCTGCGCGTGGTCGGCGAGCTGCTCATGCCCGGCCAGGATCCCGGTGCCGCCTTCACCGCGATCGTGCAGCTCGGCACCGAGACCGCCGTCCTGCTGTACTTCTGGAAGGACATCACGCGGATCATCGGCCGCTGGTTCCGCGCCCTGGTCGGCCGGCTCCCGCAGTCGGACCCCGACGTGCGCATGGGCTGGCTGGTGATCATCGGCTCGATCCCGATCGGCGTGCTCGGCCTGGCCTTCGAGGGGCAGATCGACAGCGGCCTGCGGAACCTGTACATCACCGCCGCGATGCTCATCCTGTTCGGCGTGCTCCTCGCCGCCGCGGACCGCCTCGGCCCCCAGCGCAAGCAGCTCACCGAGCTCAGCTGGCGGGACGGCATCCTCTTCGGCCTCGCCCAGGCGCTCGCGCTGATCCCCGGCGTCTCCCGATCGGGCGGCACCATCACCGCGGGCCTCGCCATGGGCTACACCCGCAAGGCCTCCG
Organism: Brachybacterium halotolerans subsp. kimchii; assembly: GCF_020792675.1. Classification (NCBI taxonomy): domain Bacteria; kingdom Bacillati; phylum Actinomycetota; class Actinomycetes; order Micrococcales; family Dermabacteraceae; genus Brachybacterium; species Brachybacterium halotolerans. Next base: position 472,139 of record NZ_CP086254.1, read on the forward strand.
CGCGCTACGCCTTCCTGCTCGCGGTGCCCGCGGTCTTCGCCTCGGGCCTCTACAAGGCCGCGAAGGAGGTGCCGCCGCTGCTGAGCGCCGACGGCCGCGCCGCAGCGGCCGCCGCGGGACAGCCCTCGCTGCTCGCGATCATCATCGCCACCGTGGTCGCCTTCGGCATCGGCTACGCGGTCATCGTCTGGTTCATGAAGCTCATCGAGAACCGCTCCTACCTGCCGTTCGTGGCCTACCGCATCGCCGCTGGCGTGCTGCTGCTGGTGCTGCTGACCACGGGCGTGCTCGACCCGCTCGCGGGATCGACCGCGTGACTCACCGCGGCTCCCGTCGGCCGTCGTCCGCGCCCCCGACGCGCCGTGTGGTCCATCCCTCCCGCCCCGCCGGGCCGGGGGACCAGGTCCGTATGATCGTCGGGTGCGCTCCTGGAACTCGCCCTTGATCAGCCCGCTTCCCGCCTCCGGGCTCCCGCCGCGGCTGCACGACTCCCGCACTGGTCGCGTCGGGCCCGTGCCCGTGCTGACGCCGGGTCGCGCGCGCCTGTACGTCTGCGGCATCACCCCGTACGACGCGACCCACCTGGGCCATGCCGCCACCTACCACGCGGCCGACCTCATGCGGCGCGCCTTCCTCGACCAGGGCCTCGAGGTCGAGCTCGCCCAGAACGTCACGGACGTCGACGACCCGCTGCTCGAGCGCGCCGACCGCGACGGCATCGACTGGCGCGTCCTCGCCCAGCGCGAGACCGACCTCTTCCGCGAGGACATGGCGCACCTGCGCATCCTCGCCCCGCAGACCTACCGCTCGGTGAGCGAGTCGATGGACGGGATCATCGACCTCGTCGACGAGATCCGGCGCGCCGGCCGCGCCTACCAGGTCCCCACTCCCGACGCCGAGGGCGAGGACTGGTACCTCGACCTGGCGATGGACGGCTCCCTCGGCGCCGTCAGCGACTGGAGCGAGGAGCAGATGCTCGAGGTCTTCGCCGACCGCGGGGGAGACCCCGAGCGTCCCGGCAAGCGCGGCGTCTTCGACCCGCTGCTGTGGCGCGCCGAGCGCGAGGGCGAGCCCGCCTGGGACGCCGGCGAGCTGGGCCGCGGCCGGCCCGGCTGGCACGTGGAGTGCGTGTGCATCTCCCGCGACGCCCTGGGCCTGCCCTTCGACGTGCAGACCGGCGGACGCGATCTCGTCTTCCCCCACCACGACATGTGCGCGGCCCACGCCACGGCGCTCGGCCGCCCCTTCGCGAGCGTCTACCCGCACACCGGGATGGTCGCCTACGAGGGCGAGAAGATGAGCAAGTCGCTGGGCAACCTCGTCTTCGTCTCCAAGCTCGTCGAGGCGGGCACGGACCCGATGGCGATCCGCCTGGTCCTCATGGCCCACCACTACCGCTCCGACTGGGAGTGGACCGACGCCGAGCTGGCCGCGGCCGAGGAGCGCCTGGCCGCCTATCGCGCCGCCGCGACCCGCGACGCCGACCGGGCCGGGTCCGCCGGATCGACCGGTGCGGAGATCGTCGCCGCGCTGCGCCGCGCGCTGCGCGAGGACCTCGACACCCCGACCGCGCTCTCGGTGCTCGACGACTGGGCCGCGGACCGCGCGCTCGCATCCCGCCTCACCGCGCCGGCCGAGGACGCCGAGGCCGCCCCGGCGCACTCCGCGGACCAGGGCGGACCAGCACCCGAGCAGCCGTCCGACGTCCCCGCGGCGCTCGACGCGCTGTTCGGGATCGTCCTGGACTGATCTCCCGGAGCCCTCAGTCCTCGCCCTCGCGGCGACGAAGGAAGCGCTCGAACTCCTTGGCGATCGCGTCGCCCGAGGCCGCCGGGAGGTCCTCGGCGTCCTGCGCCTCCTCGAGCCGCGCGACGTACTCGGAGATGTCCGGGTCGTTGCGCGAGAGCTCCTCGACCCCGCGCTCCCAGGCCTCGGCGTCCTCCTCGAGCTCCTGCATCGGTACGGGTGCGCTCACATGGTCCTGGAGCGCCCGCACCAGGGCGAGCACGGCCTTGGGCGAGGCGTTCTGCGAGACGTAGTGGGGGACCTGCACCCAGATGCTCGAGGTCCGCACGCCCAGGCTCACGGCCGCGCGCGCGAGCACGGTGGGGATGCCGATCGGGCCCTCGTAGGACTCGGCGTCGGCCTGCTCGGCGGTGCCCGGCTCGATCTGGTCGCTCACCGGCAGCGGCCGCGTGTGCGGGGCGTCGGCCAGGAGCGCGCCCAGGGAGATCAGCCGGGTGGCGTCGGCCCCCAGCAGGCGGTCGAGCACCTGGCGGCAGAACGCTCCCCAGCGCATGGACGGCTCGGCGCCGTGGACGAGCAGCAGCTCGGGTCCGCGGGGAGGGGTCACCAACTCGATCCGGGTGTCCGGCCAGTCGATGACCTTGCGGCCGTCGGCGTCCAGCCGCAGCTCGGGGCGGTGCACCTGGAAGTCGACGTACTCCTCGGCCGGGATCCGGGCGATGGTGCGGGAGGGCCAGGCCGACAGCAGGTGCTCGATGGCCCCGGTCGCCGCTTCGCCGGCGTCGTTCCAGCCGCTGAAGGCACAGATCGCGATGCGGGTCATCCCCGCAGTCTAGGACCCTCCAGGTCGCCCGCGTAGGGTGCGGTGACGTGGCCGTTACCTGCGACGCCACCCGGATGCCGGTCGCCCGCGCGGCCCGTCCGCCGCCCGAATGCGACCACGCCGGAGGATCGATGCCCGCGCCCAGCCTGCGCCTGCCCGGACTGCCGCCGATCCGGATCTCCGGCGCGACCCTGGTGATGGTCGCGGTGATCACCCTGCTCGTCGCCCCGGGCTTCCGCATCATCCCCGGCATGACCTCGGCCGGCGTGCTCGTGCTCTCCCTCGCCGTCGGCGTCTCCCTCGTCGTCTCCGTGGCCCTGCACGAGATCGGCCATGCGATCGTGGCGCGCGCCTCCGGCGCGCACGTCGACCACATCGCGCTCACCCTGTGGGGAGGGCACACCACCTACCGGGCCCGACGGGTGGGCGCTCTGCCCTCGGTGCTCATCTCCCTCGCCGGTCCCGCCGTGAACCTCGTCATCGCGGTCGCGGCGGCGCTGGCCGAGCACGCGGCCCCCGGTGCCGGCAGCTCCCACCTGCTCACGATGATCTCGAGCCTGAACTGGGCGCTCGCGGTGTTCAACGTGCTGCCCGGGCTGCCGATGGACGGCGGCCGGGCGCTCGAGTCCCTGCTCGGCGCGCTCCTGCGCAGCCCCCGCACGGCCACCCGCATCACCGCCTGGATCGGGCGGGTCATCGCGATCGTGGTCGTCGCGGGACCGCTGCTCGCAGCGCTCCGGTTCCCCGGCAGCACGAGCGTGATCCTCGTGCTGTGGGGCGTGATGATCGGGATGATGCTCTGGCGCGGAGCCGGCGACGCCCTGCGCGAGGCGGGCCTGCGCGAGCGCGTGCTCGCCCTGCGCGCCGGGGACCTCATGGTCCGCATCCCCCTCGTGCGGGCCGACGCGCCGCTGACCACGCTGCCCTCCGGAACCGAGGACGCTCCCGGAGCCCAGCGCGCTCCGAGAGCCGCGGACACCGCACGGCCCGAAGACCGCGGAGTCCCGCGCCTGCTCGTGCTGGACCCGTCGCACGGCGTCGGCGTCCTCGACGAGGAAGCCCTCGCCTCCGTGCCCGGGACGCAGCGCCCCGCCGTCCCTGTGGGGGCGGTGACCACCTGGCTCGGCGCCCCCGGACGCCTCGCCGAGGACCTCGCGGGGGAGGATCTCGTGGAGGCGGTGCAGACCCAGCGCCGGGCCGTGCACCTGGTGACGGAGGAGGGCGGGGAGATCGTCGGCGTCGTCACCACGGCGATGATCGATCGCGCCCTCCAGCAGGGCTGACGCCTAGACTGGTGTGCATGACCTCAGCCGCCGATGAGACCCCCCTGCACGGGGCCCCGCAGGAGACTGCGCAGAGCTCCCCGCAGCCGCAGTCCCCGCAGCCCGCCCCCCGGGCGGAGCGCCCAGGACTGGACCGCACGGGGCCCTTCGTCCTCGGCGACAAGGTGCAGCTCGCCGATGCGAAGAACCGTCTGCACACGATCACCCTGCGCGAGGGCGGCGAGTTCCACACCCATCGCGGGGTGCTGCGCCACGCCGATCTGATCGGCGCCGAGGACGGCGTGGTCGTCGAGGACTCCCAGGGCAATCCGTTCCAGGCCCTGCGTCCGCTGTACTCCGACTACATGCTCTCGATGCCGCGCGGCGCCGCGATCATCTACCCCAAGGACTCCGCCCAGATCCTCATGTGGGGAGACATCTTCCCCGGTGCCCGCGTGCTCGAGGCCGGTGTCGGATCGGGCGGGCTCACCACGGCGCTGCTGCGCGCGATCGGCGAGCACGGGAGCCTGCGCTCGATCGAGCGCCGCGAGGAGTTCGCACAGGTCGCCCGCGAGAACGTCGAGACCTTCTTCGGCGGCGCGCCCTCGACCTGGGACCTGCAGATCGGGGACTTCCAGGACGTCGCCGCGCAGATGGCCCGCGAGGGGGAGAGCGCGGACCGCGTGGTCCTGGACATGCTCGCGCCCTGGGAGTGCGTGGACGCCGCCGCCGAGGTGCTCGTCTCCGGCGGCGTGTACCTCGCGTACGTCGCGACCGTCACCCAGCTCTCGCGCACCGCCGAGGCGCTGCGCGACCACGGCGAGTTCACCGAGCCCTCCGCGTGGGAGAGCTTCGTGCGGCCGTGGCACCTCGAGGGCCTCGCCGTGCGCCCCGAGCACCGCATGAACGCCCACACGGGCTTCCTGCTCACGGCCCGCCGCACGGCGCACGGCACCCAGGCCCTGCGGCGCACGCGTCGGCCCGCGCCGGGCTCGCAGGACGAGGCCGAGCTGAACCATCCGGACAACGAGGGCTTCGGCGGCTCCACCACCGAGTGGAGCGGCGAGGACCTGGGGGAGCGCGGCATCGCACCCCGCAAGATCAAGCGAGCCCTGCGGGACATCCGCCAGGGCAGGGACCGGTGAGGATGAAGACCTACCAGGAGATGACCGAGGAGCTCGAGCGCTTCGCGGCCCAGAACGATCGTCTGGTGACGAGCCTGCGCTCCGCGCGCGCCCAGATCGTCGACCTCAAGAGCGACCTGGAGCGCGTGGGCGATCCGCCGAACTCGTACGCGACCTTCCTGCGCCGTGCCGAGGGCACCACCGTGGACGTCCTCCACAACGGCCGCCGCCTGCGCGTGGCGACCAGCGCGGACATCGACCTCGAGGCGCTCCGTCCCGGCGCCGAGCTGCGGCTGAACGAGGGCCTCGCGGTGGTCGAGGTGGTCGACGCCCAGGAGACCGGCAGCGTGATCGTCGTCGAGGAGGCTCTCGCCGACGGCCGCGTGCTCGTGCAGGTCGGACCCGACGACCTGCGTGCCTTCCGGCGCTCGGGCGCCGTCGCGGAGACCACCCTGGACGCGGGCGACCACGTGCTCGCGGACCTGCGCGCCCAGCTCGTCCTCGAGCGCATCGACCGCGCGGAGATCACCGACCTCGTCCTCGAGCAGGTGCCCGACACCTCCTTCTCGCGCATCGGCGGCCTCGGCGAGCAGATCGAGGCGATCCGCGACGCCGTCGAGCTGCCCTTCCTCCAGCAGGACCTCTACCGCGAGTACGGTCTGCGCCCGCCCAAGGGCGTGCTGCTGTACGGCCCTCCCGGCTGCGGCAAGACGATGATCGCCAAGGCCGTCGCCCACGAGCTCGCCGTGCGCTCGGCCGAGGCCCGCGGGGTGAGCGTCCAGGAGGCGCTTCAGCGCTCCTTCTTCCTCAACGTCAAGGGCCCCGAGCTGCTGAACAAGTACGTGGGGGAGACCGAGCGCTCGATCCGCCTGGTCTTCGAGCGCGCTCGCGAGCACGCCGAGTCCGGTCATCCCGTGGTCGTGTTCTTCGACGAGATGGAGTCCCTGTTCCGCACCCGCGGCACGGGGCTCTCGAGCGACGTCGAGACCACGATCGTCCCCCAGCTGCTCGCCGAGATCGACGGCGTCGAGTCCCTCGAGAACGTCATCGTCATCGGCGCCTCGAACCGCGAGGACATGATCGACCCGGCGATCCTCCGCCCGGGCCGCCTGGACGTGAAGATCCGCATCCGCCGTCCCGACGCGGACGCGGCCCGCGAGATCCTCGGCCTGTACCTCGACGCGGGCGTGCCGCTGCGCGAGGACCGCGACGCGCTGCTGGACCTCACGGTCTCCGAGATCTACGCCGAGGGTGAGCACACCGCCTTCGTGCGCCTGGAGTACTCCGACGGCAGCGCCGAGACCCTCCACTTCCGGGACTTCGTCTCCGGGGCGACCCTGCGCAACATCGTGGACCGTGCGAAGAAGTACGCCGTCAAGGACTACCTGGAGACGGGCGTGCCCGGGATCGGCACCGCGCATCTCAGCGCCGCCGTCGCCCAGGAGTTCGCGGAGAACGAGGACCTGCCCTCCGGTGCGCACCCCGATGACTGGGCCCGCATCTCCGGTCGCCGCGGCCGCCGCGTGGAGCACGTGGTGCCGTTGCGCGCGGGCGGGGCACCGGCCGCGCAGGACGGGGCCGACGCGCCGACGGGAGAGGAGCCCCGCGATGCATGAGGCCACCGACCCCAGCGGAGCCGCCCGCCCCCTCGTCACCGAGCGCGTGATGGGCATCGAGACCGAGTTCGGCATCCTGCACGCGGACCTGGGCGAGCGCAGCGGCGAGGCCTCGAGCTCGATCGCGCTCAGCCATCTCGTGGTCGGCGCGTACGCCCTCCTGCACCCCGACCAGGGCGCACGGGGCCGGCGCGTGCGCTGGGACTACGGCGACGAGTCGCCCCTGCAGGATGCGCGCGGCTTCGAGATTCGCCGCGCCGCCGCGCATCCCAGCCAGCTCACCGACCAGGTCCACGACGCGCACCTGCCCAGCATCGACCTCGACATGCCGCTGCCCGCGCCCGAGGTCGCGCCCGAGGGATCGGACGCGGATGTCCTCGCCTGGGCGGGGCGCCGCTCGATCGGCAACAGCGTGCTCGTCAACGCCGCCCGCCTCTACGTCGACCACGCCCACCCCGAGTACTCGTCGCCCGAGGTGACCACGGCGCGCGAGGCCGTGGTCTGGGACCGCGCCGGGGAGATCGTCGCCCAGCGCGCCATGGACGTGCTGCGCGCCGCCGAGGGCGCCCCGGACGTCGCCCTGTACAAGAACAACACCGACGGCAAGGGCGCCTCCTACGGCACCCACGAGAACTTCCTGCTGGAGCGGGCCGTGCCCTTCGACCGCGTGGTCGAGGCGCTGCTGCCGTTCTTCGCCACCCGTCAGATCCTCGTCGGCGCCGGACGCGTGGGACTGGGCACCCGCGGCGGCGAGCCCGGCTTCCAGATCTCCTCGCGCGCCGACTTCTTCGAGGAGGAGGTCGGCCTCGAGACCACGCTGGACCGCCCGATCGTCAACACGCGCGACGAGCCCCATGCGGACGCCTCGCGGCATCGCCGGCTGCACGTGATCATCGGCGACGCGAACATGCTCGAGGTCTCCACCTTCCTGAAGATGGGCATGACGAGCCTCGTGCTCGCGGCCCTCGAGGCCGAGCACGCGAGCGGCGAGAGGATCCTGCCCGAGATCGCGCTCGCGGACCCGGTGCAGGCGCTGCGCTCGATCAGCCACGACCCCTCCCTGCGCACCACGGTGATGACGGCCGAGGGCGACGAGGTCACGGCGCTGCAGATCCAGCGCGCGTACCTCGAGGCGGTCTCGGAGCGGGCCGACCGCGCCGACCGCGAGACCGCCGAGGTCCTGGACCTATGGCGCGACCTCCTGGACGCCCTGGAGACAGACCCCGCGCGCGCCGCGGACCGCATCGAGTGGGTGGCCAAGCACCAGCTACTCGAGAGCTACCGCGCCCGCGGGGGGCTCGCCTGGGACGACGCGCGCCTGCGCGCGATCGACCTCCAGTTCACCGATCTGCGCCCGGAGCGCGGCCTCTTCGCGAAGCTGCGCGCGGCCGGCCGCGTGCGCACCCTCGTCGGCGAGCAGGAGGTGCTGGACGCCGTCCTCGCCCCGCCCGCCTCCACGCGCGCCCATCTGCGCGGCGGCCTCGTGCGCCACCACCAGGCGCAGGTGCCGTCGGCGGGATGGGACGTGATCACGCTCGCGGGCGAGGCGTCCGGCTCCGGCGCCTCGACGACCTCGCGCGTGCGGCTCGCCGATCCCCGCGCCGGATCCCGGGCCTGGTGCGAGGCGCGCGATCTCGATCCCGCCGCGCCGCTGCCCGAGGTGCTCGAGGCCCTCGCGCGCGCGGCCGACGCACCGTCGGACCCGACCCCAGCACCCACCCCCACGGAGGAGACGAGATGACACAGCAGAGCCTCAGCGGTTCCGGCCCGTCGGACGACGAGCAGAACGACGACGAGACCCTGGCCGGCGGCCAGGTCTTCGCCTCCGCGCAGGGCGCGGACGACCTCCTGGACGAGATCGACTCCGTTCTCGAGTCGAACTCCGAGGAGTTCGTGCGCTCCTTCGTCCAGAAGGGCGGTCAGTGAGCTGATGGAGCGCCGCATCGGGGGACTGGAGACCGAGTTCGGGCTCGTGTGCGTGCGGTCCGACGGCACGCGCGCCCTCGAGCCCGAGGCGGCCGCGCGCGAGCTGTTCCGGCCCGTCGTCGCCCAGGGCCGCTCCTCGAACGTGTTCCTGCGCAATGCTGCCCGGCTGTACCTCGACGTCGGCTCGCACCCCGAGTACGCGACGGCCGAGTGCGACGACTGGTGGGAGCTCGTCGCGCAGGACAAGGCGGGGGAGCGGATCCTCGCCGACCTCATGGCGCGCGCGAACGCGGCCCTCGCCGAGCGCGGAGAGGACGCCCGCATCCACCTGTTCAAGAACAACGTGGACCACGAGGGCAACTCCTTCGGCAGCCACGAGAACTACCTCGTGGACCGTCGCGGCGAGTTCACCCGCCTGCCCCGGATCCTGCTGCCCTTCCTCGCCACCCGCCAGATCGTCACCGGTGCGGGCGGCGTGGTCACCGAGGAGGACGGCGGCTCCCGCTTCGTCTTCTCCCGGCGCAGCGACCACATGTGGGAGGCCGTGTCCTCGGCGACCACGCGCACCCGGCCGCTGATCAACACGCGCGACGAGCCCCACGGGGACCCTTCGCGCTTCCGCCGCCTGCACGTGATCGTGGGCGATTCGACCATGTCCGAGGTCTCGACGTGGCTGCGCTTCGCGACCACCGATCTCGTGCTGCGCCTCATCGAGTCCGGCCGCGCGGTCGACGTCCCCGAGCTCGAGGACACGATCTCCGCGATCCGCGTCGTCGCCCGCGACCTCCCCGGCACCGAGCCGCTGCCGCTCGCGAGCGGTCGCACCTCGAGCGCCCTGCAGATCCAGCAGCGCTATCTCGACCTCGTCGCGCCTCTCGCCCGCGAGGACGAGCACGACGTCCTGGAGACCTGGCAGCGCGCCCTGGACGCGGTCCTCACCGGCGACCGGTCCTGGGCCTCGCGCACGCTGGACTGGGCGATCAAGGAGAGACTGTTCACCCAGGTCGCCGCCCGCCACGGTCTGGACCTGGGGGATCCGCGCATCGAGCGCCTCGACCTCGCCTACCACGACATCGACCCGGAGAAGGGCCTCACGAGCTCGCTGCGCCGGCGAGGACAGGCGCCCGCCGTGCTGTCCGAGACCGCGATCGGATCCGCGTGCGCGACGGCGCCCACGACGACCCGCGCCCACCTGCGCGGCCGCTTCGTCACCGCGTCCGAGGAGGCGCACGTGGACCACGTCGCCGACTGGACGACGATGCGGCTCGTGCGCCAGGGCGCCATGCCCGTGAGCATCATGGACCCCTTCCAGACGGAGTCGGAGCAGGTGGACTCGCTCATCGCCCAGGTGCGGGCGCTCGGCTCCGCGGACGGGGCACCTCCCGCCTGAGCCCTTCCGTGGGCGCCTCCCGCCGGGCCCGTCGGCCCGGTCGCCTTCCAGCCCGGCCCCACCTCGACCCCGTACTCTGAGGGCATCGGCCGCCGCCGCGGCCTCCCCGACACGAAAGGCCCCCTGGTGATCTCTCGCCGCTCCCTGCTCAGCTCCGCCCTCGCGGCGTCCGCCGCGATCGGCCTCGCCGCCTGCTCCGACGACCAGGACGGCTCGGGCTCCTCGGACGGCGGCGGCGCGTCCGACAGCGCGACCCCCGCGCTCGACGGAGTCACCATCAGCAAGGACCTGAAGAAGGCGCCGAAGGTCGAGTTCAAGGCGCCGCTGAGCATCGATCAGCCGGATGCCCGCACGGTCGTCGCCGGCAAGGGCACGCAGATCGCCGAGGGCGACACGGTCATCTGGCGCCCCCTCTACGTGGACGCGAGCAGCGGCAAGACCAAGCAGTCCTGGTGGGAGGGCGGCCCCGCCGGCAGCGTCACCGTCACCACCGACCAGATCGGCGAGAAGGCCGCGGACTTCCTGGTCACGGCGACCGTGGGCTCGCGCGTCGCCCTCGCCGGCTGGCAGCAGGACGCGAGCGGCTCGATGATCTCGCTGATCCAGGTGGCCGACATCGACCGCGTCGTCTCCCCGCTGCGCGCGAAGGGCAAGGTCCAGAAGACCTCGGGCGACCTGCCCGCCGTCAAGCTCGGCAAGGACGGCGCCCCGTCGCTCGAGGGCAAGCCCGAGGGCGATCCGCCGTCGAAGACCACCCGCGAGGTGCTCATCGAGGGCGAGGGGGACAAGACGCAGAAGGGCGACCACCTGGTGATGCAGTACACCGGGTGGACCTGGGACGACGGCAAGCAGTTCGACTCCTCGTGGGAGCGGAAGGTGCCGTTCGGCTTCACCCAGGGCCAGGGCGACGTCATCACCGGCTGGGACGAGCACCTCACCGGACTGCCCATCGGCAGCCAGGTGATGCTCGTGATCCCGCCCAAGGACGCCTACGGCACCGACGAGAAGTCCGGCGGCGAGCTCGCCGGCAAGACACTCGTGTTCGTCATCGACATCCTCGACGCGGCGCCCACGCAGAAGAACTCCTGAGCGCACGCTCCGCATCGCGCCGCTCTCCCGACACCGACGAGCACATCCCCACCCCGCCGTTCCCACCGACCAGGAGGACACCATGGACCGCAGCAAGCCCGAGATCGAGTTCCCCGGCACCGAGGCGCCCACCGAGCTGGTGATCGTCGACGAGATCGAGGGCGAGGGCCCCGAGGCCAAGGCCGGCGACGTCGTCGACGTGCACTACGTGGGCGTCTCCCACGGAACCGGCGACGAGTTCGACGCCTCCTGGAACCGCGGCGAGCCGCTGCGCTTCCAGCTCGGGGTGGGCCAGGTCATCAGCGGCTGGGACCAGGGCGTGCAGGGGATGCGCGTGGGCGGCCGTCGCCGCCTCGAGATCCCCGCCTCGCTCGCCTACGGCGACCGCGGCGCGCCGCCCGTGATCGCGCCCGGGGAGTCGCTGATCTTCGTGTGCGACCTGGTGGCCGTCCACTCGCGCTGACGCCCTCGTGACCCGTGACGCCCAGGAGGGCCTGTTCGAGGCGCCCGCACCCGCCCCCGGACCCGCCCCGGCCTCGTCGTCGCGCCCGCGCACCACGGCAGGGTTCGAGGTCGCCGCGCACGATCCCGTCGCCTCGGTCCGGCTGATCGGCGTCCTGCCCCATCTGGACCGTCCCTTCGACTACGCGGTGCCGGCGACCCTGGACGCGGCGGGCCCGGGCATGCGCGTGAAGGTCCGCTTCTCGGGACGCGAGCACGACGGCATCGTGCTCGCACGCAGCGCGCGGGCGAGCACGGACCGCCCCCTCGCGCCCCTGGCCCGCCTCGTCTCCGAGGACGTGGTGATCTCCCCGGACATGCTGCGCGTGTGCGGGGAGGTCGCCGAGCGGTGCGCCGGGAGCGTCGGGGACGTGCTGCGTCTGGCGATCCCCCCGCGCCACGCCCGCGCCGAGAAGGCCGACCGCGCGGCCGAGGAGAAGGAGCGCACGGAGCAGCCCGAGCCTGCAGAGGAGCCCGAGTCGGCGGGGGAGTCCGCGCCTGCGGGGGAGTCCGAGGCCGGCGACGGATCCGCCGCGGAGGACGAGGCGTCGGCCGCTCCCGCCGATGGCCTGCTCACCGCCTACGCGGGACTCCCCGCACTGCTCTCCCGCGCCGGCGCCCCGCAGGGCCCCGTGCCGCGCGCCGCCGTCGTCCTGGAGCCCGCGCACTCCTGGGACGAGCTGACGGCCCAGGCGATCGGGGCGCTCCCGGACGGGGCCGGAGCGCTCGCCATCGCGCCCGATCAGCGCGATGTGCAGCGTCTGCATCGCTGCCTCGAGGCGCATGGGATCCCCCATGAGGTGCTCACGAGCGCCGACGGGCCCGAGAAGCGCTACCGCGCCTTCCGCCGGATCCTGCGCGGCGCCTCGCGGGTGGTGATCGGGAACCGCTCGGCCGCCTTCGCCCCCGTCGCGGACCTCGCCCTGGCGATCTGCCTCGATCCGGCCGACGACCTGCTCGTCGAGCCGCGTGCGCCGTACCCGCACCTGCGCACGATCCTGCAGTCCCGATCCGCCCAGGAGCACTGCGCCCTGCTCCTGGTCAGCCGCTCCCTGGACCCGCAGACCCTGTTCCTGGCGGAGAGCGGCTACCTGCACCTGCTGCCGCCCGTGCCCGCGCCGCTCACCGCAGTGCGCCCGCACATCGAGGCCATGGACGAGTACCTGCGCGAGAGGGAGGGCCCCAGCGGCCGCTCCCGCATGCCCCAGCAGGCCATGCGGGTGCTGCGCGAGGGGATGGCTCGCGGTCCCGTGCTCGTGCAGGTGCCCCGCTCCGGCTACGTCCCCGCGGTCGCCTGCACGTTCTGCGGCACCCGCTGCCGCTGCCCCCAGTGCTCCGCGCCGCTCGTGCTGCGCGGGCGCGCCGGCGGCCTCCAGTGCACCGTGTGCGGTCGACGCGAGGACGCCTACCGCTGCCCGGAGTGCTCGCGCACGCAGGTGAAGGCCCTCGTCGTCGGCTCGGCCCGCACCGCCGAGGAGCTGCGGCGCGCCTTCCCCGACGCCCCCTTCCGCGTCGCCGGCGGGGCCCAGGGCCCGGTCCCCGACGACGACGTGCCCGACGGGGCGATCGTCGTCGCGACCCCCGGCGCCGAGCCCGCACCGAGCGGGGGATTCGCGGCCGCCCTCCTGCTCGACGCCGACGCGATGCTCGCCCGCGCCGCCTACGACGCCGACGTCGAGGCCGTGCGCCGCTGGTCCAACGCGATCGCCCTCGTGCGACCCCAGGCGGAGGGAGGACGCGTGCTGATCGTCGGCACCGCGACCCTGCCCGCGATCCGCGATCTCGTCGCCCACCGCTCGCGCGTCTTCCTCGACCGGGTCATGGAGGACCGCCGCGCCCTGGACCTCCCGCCGATCTCGAAGGTCGCCGAGGTCGTGGGCGACCGGCCCGCCGTGCGCTCCTTCCTGGGCCAGGCCACACTGCCCGACGCCACGGACGTCTTCGGACCCGTCGACGTCCCCGAGGAGGACGACCGCATCCGCTCGCGCGCGGTGCTGCGCCTCCCGGTCGAGCGCTCGCGCGAGCTCGCCGACGCCCTCCGCGCCGGCATCGCTGCCCGCAGCGCGCACAAGGACCCCGGCTCCCTGCGCGTGCGCCTCGATCCGCCCGACGTGTTCTGAGCCCCCGCCCGTAGAATGGCTGATCATGCGCATCCTCTTCGCCGGCACCCCTGAGGTCGCCGTCCCCTCGCTCCGCGCGCTCCTCGACTCACCCCACGAGGTCGTCGCCGTGCTCACGCGCCCCGACGCCCGCTCGGGACGCGGCCGGACCCTGCGGCCGAGCCCCGTCCGCGTCCTCGCCGAGGAGGAGGGCGTCCCCGTCCTCACCCCGGACTCGCTGCGCGGGGAGGACGTCCTCTCGCAGCTGCGCGCCCTGGACGTCGAGGCGGCGGCCGTCGTCGCCTACGGGAACCTGGTCCCGCCTGCCGCGCTCGCGATCCCTCCGCACGGCTGGGTGAACCTGCACTTCTCGCTCCTCCCCGCCTGGCGCGGAGCGGCCCCCGCCCAGCGCGCGGTGCTCGCCGGGCAGGAGAGCACCGGCATGACCACCTTCCTGCTCGAGAAGGGCATGGACACCGGCCCCGTGCTCGCGACCCGGGACGTCGCCATCGACCCCTTCGAGACCGCTGGATCCCTCCTGGACCGGATGGCGGTCGACGGCGCTCCGCTCCTGGTGGAGACCCTCGACGCCCTCGCCGACGGCACCGCCCGCCCGGTCCCGCAGGACGACGGGGGCGCGACCCGGGCGGCGAAGCTCACGCCCGCCGAGGCGGAGCTCGACCTCGGCCTGCCCGCTCCCGAGGTCTCCGCCCGCATCCGCGGGATGAGCCCGCACCCCGGCGCGTGGACCACCTGGGAGGGGCAGCGGATGAAGGTGCTGGGCGTCGAGCCCGTGCGCTCGGAGGCCCCGCCCCTTTCCCCCGGCCGCCTGCACGCCACGCGCACGCAGCTGCTGATCGGCACCGGCAGCGAACCCCTCGCCCTCGACCGGATCGCGCCCGCCGGCCGGCGCCCCATGCGCGCGGCCGACTGGGCCCGCGGCGCGGGCCTCACCGAGGACTCCTCCTTCGGCGCCGCCGACCGCTGCGCCGACGATCCCGCCGACAGCCCCGCAGACCGTCCCGTCGACGAGCAGGAGACCACACGATGAACGCGCACCAGGACCAGGGACGGGGCCGGCCCGACCATCGCGACCGGCGTGACCACGGCGATCGCAGGGATGACCGGCGCGAGGGTCGACACGGCGCCGGCCGCGACGCCAAGGGCCGCGAGCGCTCCGGGTCCCGCGGTCGGGGAGGCCCGCGCCGCGGGTGGTCCCAGGAGCGCCCGTCCGAGCGCCGTCGCAGCACCACGAGCTCGCGCACCGTCGCCTACGACGCCCTGCGCGCCGTCCACGAGGACGACGCCTACGCGAACCTCACCCTCCCGCACCAGCTGCGCCGCGCCCGCCTGCACGGCCGCGACGCCGCGTTCACGACCGAGCTGTTCTACGGCACCCTGCGCGCCCAGGGCCGCCTGGACGCGATCCTCGCGCTGTGCATCGACCGTCCCCTCGACGACGTCGAGGAGGCGGTGCGCGATGTGCTGCGGCTCGGCGCGTACCAGCTGCTGGACATGGGCGTCGCCCCGCACGCCGCGACCTCCGAGACCGTGGCCCTCGCCCGCTCCCGGGTGGGCGCTGGCGCCGCGAGCTTCGTCAACGCCGTGCTGCGCCGGGTGGGGGAGAAGGACCTGCCGACCTGGGTCGCCGAGGCCGCCCCTGACCGTGAGCAGGACGAGATCGGGCACCTGGCCGTCGCCCATTCGCATCCCGCATGGATGGTGCGCGCCCTCTCCGACGCCCTGGCCGCCCACGGTCGCGACCGCTCGGAGATCGACGACCTGCTCGCCGCGCAGAACGCCGCCCCCTCGGTCTCCCTGGTCATGCGCCCGGGCCTCACCGACCCCGAGGAGCTCGCCGCCGCGGGCGCCGAGCCCGGCCGCCTCAGCGTCTTCGCCGCCTCCTGGCCGGGCGGCGACCCGGGCGGGGCCGAGCCGGTCGCCGAAGGGCGCGCCGCCGTGCAGGACGAGGGCTCCCAGCTGATGGCCCTCGCCCTCGGACTCGGCGCCGACGACCTCTTGGAGGGGCCCGACCACCACTGGCTCGATCTCTGCTCGGGACCCGGCGGCAAGACCGCCCTGCTCGCGGGGCTCGCCCTCGAGCGCGACGCCGACCTCCTCGCCATCGAGCTGCAGCCCCACCGCGTCGACCTCGTGCGCCGCGCGATCGCGACGCTCGTCGAGGCCGGCGCCGAGACCGGGGTCCGCGAGGGCGACGGCACGAGGATCGGCGCCGAGATGCCCGGTCGCTTCTCGCGCGTGCTGGCCGACGTGCCGTGCACCGGCATGGGAGCGCTCCGCCGTCGGCCGGAGTCCCGCTGGCGCCGCAGTCCCGGGGACGTCGGCGCGATGGGCCGGACGCAGCGGGACCTGCTGTCCAGCGCCCTGGACGCGGCCGGGCCCGGGGGAGTGATCGCCTACGTGACCTGCTCCCCGCACGTCGCCGAGACCCTGCTCGTGGTCAAGGACGTGCTGCGCCGCCGCGACGACGTCGAGCAGCTCGACGCCCGCCCCGCCGTCCGCGCGGGGCTGTTGCCCGAGGCGCTCGAGGGGACGGAGCTCGGCGAGGGCCCGAGCGTGCAGCTGTGGCCGCACGTGCACGGCACCGACGCGATGTTCCTCGCCCTCCTGCGCCGCCTGCCCGAGACCTCTGAGTCGGCCCAGAGCCCTGAGCCCGCCTGACCCCTGAGCCCGCCTGGCCCCTGAGCCCGCCGTCACCCCCGAGGAGAGGACGCACCCGTGACCTACTCGACCGATTCCGCCTTCATCCACCCCAGCATCCTCAACGCCGACTTCATGCGCATCGGCGAGGAGCTCGACCGCATCGCGAGCGCCGACAGCGTGCACGTCGACATCATGGACGGCCACTTCGTCCCGAACATCACCTTCGGCGTGGACATGGTCTCCCAGATCGTCCGCCACGGTCCGATCCCGGTGGACGCCCACCTCATGATCGAGGACGCCGACCGTGAAGCCCCCGCCTACGCCGAGGCCGGAGCCGATTCGGTGACCTTCCACCTCGAGGCCGCGAGCGCCCCCATCCGCCTGGCCCGCGAGCTGCGGGCGAAGAACGCCCGCGCCGGGGTCGCCCTGCGCCCGGCCACGCCCGTCGAGCCGCTGCTGGACATCATCGGCGAGTTCGACATGCTCCTGCTGATGACCGTCGAGCCCGGCTTCGGCGGCCAGAGCTTCCTGGAGACCATGCTCGCGAAGATCCGCCGTGCCCGGAAGGCGATCAGCGACGCGCACCTGGAGGTCTCGATCCAGGTCGACGGGGGAGTGAACCGCGAGACGATCGAGCGCTGCGCGGAGGCAGGGGTCAACGTCTTCGTCGCCGGCTCCGCCATCTACCGCGCCCAGGACGCGGCCGCCGAGATTGACGCGCTGCGCACGCTGGCGAGCGGCCACACCCACTGAGCTCCGCACGCCGCTGCGCACCCGGAGATCCGACGCCGACGCATGAACGCGGATGTCCTCCGGGCCACACCGGAACCCGTCGTGACCTGCGAACGGGCTAGAGTCTCCTCGTCACCACGGTGACGTGCTCCGGGGTCGGTGGAAATCCGAGCCGGCGGTCATAGTCCGCGACCCGTCCTGCCCGCGCAGGACGGTGGAGCCGGTGGAACTCCGGCACCGACAGTCACAGCCTGGATGAGAGGCGCACGTCCTGCATGCCGCGGCCCGGCGCATCCGGGTGCGCGCCCGCCTGCCGGACTCCGCCCCCCGCGCTCGTCGCCCCGAGCGGAAGGCAGTGGTCATGGGAGTCATCGAGTGGCTCTTCAACGCGAAGATCGAATTCGCCGGAGGGCAGTTCCTGCTCTGGCGCGAGGTCGTGGGCAACGTGTTCGGCCTCCTCAGCGCCCTCGGCGGCATGCGCCGCAAGGTCTGGGCGTGGCCCATCGGCATCATCGGCAACCTGCTGCTGCTCACCGTGTTCCTCGGCACCGTGTTCGGCACCCCGAACCCCGTCGACCTCCTGGGCCAGGCCGGCAGACAGGTGATGTTCATCGTCACCAGCATCTACGGCTGGTGGCGCTGGCACTCCGCGCGCACCGGCGGGGGCACCGCCGTCGAGCCCCGCTGGGCCGGATGGGGCACCCGCGCCCTGCTCGTCGTGGTCCTCGTCGGCGGCACCGCCGCCCTCACCCCGCTGTTCCGCGCGCTCGGGTCCTACGAGCCCGTCTGGGCCGACGCCTGGATCTTCATGGGCAGTCTCCTGGCGACCTTCGGCATGGCCAAGGGCTGGGTCGAGTTCTGGCTGATCTGGGTCGCGGTCGACGTCGTGGGCGTGCCCCTGCTGTTCTCCGCCGGCTACTACGCGAGCGGGCTCATGTACGTCTTCTACGGACTGTTCACGCTCACCGGGTTCTTCGTCTGGTGGCGGGTGCGGACCCGGGAGGACCGCGCCGTGACCGTCGAGACCGCGCACCTGGATCCGACCGTCGGCCGACGTCCCCGTCCGTGACCGCGCACCCGAGGCCGCACCCCGCCGCCCCCGCTGAGATGGCGCGCCCTGGCACCGCTATCGACCGATACCCTGGTGCCGTGAAGGATTTCGAGTCGCTGCACGCCGAGCTGACCCAGAAGGCCGCCGATCGCCCCGAGGGGTCCGGCACGGTCGCCGAGCTGGACGCCGGCGTGCATGCCATCGGCAAGAAGATCGTCGAGGAGGCCGCCGAGGTCTGGATGGCCTGCGAGCACGAGTCGCACGAGGCCGCCGCCGAGGAGATCTCCCAGCTCCTCTACCACCTCCAGGTGATGATGATCGCCAAGGACATCACGCTCGAGGACGTCTACCGACATCTGTGAGGGTCTGCCCCCGCAGATCCGTCCCGCAGACCGTCCCGTCCTCCCGCCGCCCCTCCGCCGAAGGGAATCCCGTGCTCCGCATCGCCGTGCCCAACAAGGGCGCCCTGTCCGAACCCGCCGCCGCCCTGCTCTCCGAGGCGGGCTACCGCCGTCGCGGCACCGCCAAGGAGCTCGTCCTGGTCGACGAGCCCAACAACGTCGAGCTGTTCTTCCTGCGCCCCCGCGACATCGCGGTGTACGTCGGATCGGGGACGGTGGACGTCGGCATCACCGGGCAGGACATGCTCGCCGACTCCCGCACCGCGGCCGAGGTCATCCTGCCCCTGGGCTTCGCGCACTCCACCTTCCGCTTCGCCGCGCAGGCGGGCGAGGAGCGCGACCTCGGGGGACTCGCGGGCGCTCGCATCGCGACCTCGTACGAGAACCTCGTCGAGGACCACCTCGCCGAGCACGGCGTGGAGGCCACGGTCGTCCACCTCGACGGCGCCGTGGAGAGCTCGATCCGCCTGGGCGTCGCAGACGTCATCGCGGACGTGGTCGAGACCGGCACCACCCTGCGCCAGGCCGGGCTCTCCGTCTTCGGCGACCCCATCATGACCAGCCAGGCCGTGCTCTTCTCCCGGCCCGAGCTCACCCTGGACGACGACGCCGCGCACACCCTCGAGGTGCTCGTGCGCCGGGTCCGCGGCGTCCTCGTCGCGCGGGAGTACGTGCTCATCGACTACGACATCCCCACCGAGAAGCTCGAGGGCGCGGTCGCGGTCACCCCGGGCTTCGAGGCGCCCACGGTGTCCGAGCTGCACCGCAGCGGATGGTCCGCCGTGCGCTCGATGGTCGCGGTCTCCGAGACCAACCAGGTCATGGACGCGCTGTACGAGGCGGGCGCTCGCGCGATCCTCGTCACCGCGATCCAGGCCTGCCGGATGTGAGCGCATGAGCATCAGCGCGCCCGACGGGCCCGGCGGCACGGTGGTCCTGCGGCCGCGGGTGACGCGCGTCGTCGCCTACGTGATCGGCTCCGTGGTGATGCTCGCCGCGATCGCCCTCTCCCTGCTCACCCACTTCGGCTTCGCGGACACCGTGGGCTTCCTCGCCTTCGGCCTGGCCGTGCTGTGGTTCTGCCACCGGGAGGGCTCCGTGCGCGCGACCGCGCACGCCGATCGCCTCGTGGTCCGGAACCTCATGGCCACCCGCGAGCTCGAGTGGGCGGAGATCATCGGCGTGGTCTTCCCTCCCGGGGACCCCTGGGCGAAGCTCGATCTGGCAGACGGCGACACCCTCTCGGTGATGGCCGTGCAGCGCACCGACGGCGAGAGGGGCATGACGGCGGCGCGCCGTCTGGCCGGCATGATCGCCGAGCGCTCGGGCACTCCGGGCTCCACGACGGACTGACCCGCGACGGTCCGATACGGGCCGGTCCGACACGTGAAAGTCCGACCCGCGACGGTCCGATCGCGGCCCGGCGCATACGCGGCGGCCTGATCCGCACCTGCCGCGCTGGGGCTCAGCTCTGCGCGAGCTGCGCCGCGCGGCGACCGGCCGCCGCCGCGTAGAGGAACGGCCAGGGATCCTCCTCGAGGCCGCGTCCCATCGTCCGCAGGCCGACGGGGCAGGCCTCGAGGGCCTCCCGCAGACCGGCGCTCGCGACGTCCACGATCCGGTGCTCGACCCCTCGTGCAGCCGCGGGTTCAACCACAGCTGTTTTCACCTGTTCTGTGACATATCGTGTAAAGGTGCTGTCGGCATGGTCTGGGTCGTGGTCGTGGACGCCGTCGACGATTCCGTCGCCGGGACCATCGCCATGGCCGCCGCGGCTGCTGAGCCCGGCGGGCTCGAGCACCGGCACGTCGGCCGCGGCCAGCGCCGCACGGCCCAGCAGCGTGAGGCTGTGATGGGAGACGCCGTAGTGGCGCGCGCGGGCGTCGGCCCCCGAGACCCGCAGCGCGGCGATGGGCCGGCCGCCGAGCACCGCGGTCGCATGGAGACCCTCGGCGGCCTGGATCCCGGAGAAGCCCCAGGCGGTGCCGGTCCCGAGGTTCCCCGGACCCTGCGCGAGCACCACCACGTCGGCTCCGCACACGGCCTTCGCGCCGAGCAGGGCGGTGTGCACGGTGACGGCCTCGAGGTCCCCGCCGAAGGCCTGGCCCGCACTGATGCAGGTGACGAGCTCCCCGGTCTCGCGCAGACGCGCGATCGTGCGCGAGTAGGCGGCGGGCAGCGCCGCGCCGTCGCTCATCACATAGGCGATCCGGGCCTGCGGCGCCTCGGCGCGCACGCCGGCGACGACGGCGGGAAGAGCGGAGTGGAGGTCCGCGAGCACCACGGGCATGCCGCCGAGGTCGTCGGCCCCCTCGAGGGCGGCGCGATGCGGGGATCCGGGGTCGTCGAGCGCATCGACGAGGGTCTGCATCGGGGTGTAGCGGGCCTTGACCATATGGCCCGTCGGCTGCTCTGTCTGCGGGAGCTCGCCGGTGCGGGCGACCACGAGCGCCTGTCCGCCGGTGCCGAGCCCGCGCCGCAGCGCATTGGCGTTCAGCAGCACCACCTCGCCCGGGACGATCTCCCCCACGAGCTCGGGATAGGACAGCGCCGGCACAGCATCCTCCGCAGCGGGCGCGGCCCCGTCGGCCCCCGCCGATGTCGGCGACTGGCTCCGGGCGACCCGGAGCACCTGGACGCCCCGCCAGGGCGCGCTCACCTCGAGGACACGCCCTCGCTCCCACTGCAGCATGCGGCCAGCGTAGCGAGTGTGCGGATACGGTGGTGCGGTGGCTGCTCGAGGTGTGGAACGACTGCTCAACGTCATCATGACCATCGGGTCGCGGTCCCGGATCGACCGCGCCCAGCTCTTCGACGTCATCCCCGACTACGCGAACGCCGAGAGCGTCGACGCGGCGGAGAAGATGTTCGAGCGCGACAAGGCCGCGATCCTCGATCTCGGCCTGCCGCTGGTCTCGGAACGCGACCCCTGGGACGAGTCGCGCGTGCTCTACCGGATCGCGGGCGGCGAGGGCGGCGCGCTGGACGTGACTCCGGAGGAGTACACGGTGCTGCTCGCCGCGAGCCGCGCCTGGGACGACGCCGCCGCCGGGGGAGCGGCGCGCCGGGTGCGCGCGAAGCTGCTGAGCCTGGGCATCGAGGCCGACCCCGACCTGCTGCGGCGCACGCCCCGCGGCGCCCTCGAGTCCCTTCCCGTGCTCACCCCGCTGCTCGAGGCCGTCACCCAGCGTCGACGGGTCACCTTCTCCTACCGCACGGCCGACGGCCGCCTCGCCGAGCGCACCGTCGAGCCGTGGGTCGTCGCCGTCCACGAGGGCCGCTGGTACCTGTGGGGGCACGACGCCGACCGCGACGCGCCGCGGCTTTTCCGCGCTTCGCGCATCGAGACCTATCCGCGCCTGAAGGGCCGGGCGCAGGCGGAGCGCCCCGCGCACACCTCGATCGAGGAGGCCCTGCACCGCTCGGACTCCGCGAGCGAGCAGGCCGAGGCCCGCCTCGCCGTCGAGCCGTTCAAGGCCCTCGCGCTGCGCGACCGCCTCGACGCCCCGCTCGATGCCCCCGAGCTCGTCCTGCCCGAGGCCGCCCGCACCCAGGTGCGGCGGCTGGTCCTCGCCGAGTCCCGCTGGATCGCCCTGCGCGCCCCCGAGCCCTGGCGCCGCGAGCTCGCGGGGATCTTCGCGCAGATCGCCCGCGACCATGAGGCCGCACCCGACCTCGACGTCCTCGAGCGCGCGAGCGTGCGCCGCGAGCCGCGCATCCGCGTGAGCCCCAGCGGCACCGACCATCTCTCGCGCCTCATCGGGGAGGCCTCCTATGTGCTCAGCCGCGGTGAGGTCGAGCTCGAGCAGGTCGCCCGGGAGTTCGCCGTCTCCACCGAGCAGATCATCGAGGACCTGCAGGTGCTGTTCGTGTGCGGTGACCTCGGCACCGGTTGGGAGGACCTCATCGAGGCCGAGTGGGACTCGGGGCTCGTGCGCGTGCGCAACGCCGACGCGCTGCGTCGGCCCCTGCGGCTCAGCGCGCCCGAGACCACCGCCCTGCTCGCGGGACTGGCCACCCTGGATCCTGCGGCGGGCCGTGAGGCGGCCCTCGTCGAGTCCGCACGCCGCAAGCTCTCCGCCCATCTGGGGGAGGAGAGCGGGCAGGCCGACGGCGCCGTCGCCGATCCCGCCGCGGCGGGCGCCTTCCCGCAGCCCGATGCCCCCGCGCCGCTGGGCGACCCGGCCGGACCCGGATCGGCCCGGCGCACCGCCGTCCTCGACGCCGTGCAGGACGCGATCGGCGCCCAGTCCGCTCTGGTGATCCGCTATTCGCCGCCCGCCGCACCCGGCACGACCGTGCGCCGCATCCATCCGCTCGAGCTGCTCACCATCGGCGCGCGCAGCTATGTGCGCGCGGACTGCGAGCTCGCGGGGGAGGAGCGCCGCTTCCGCATCGATCGCATCGTCGAGATCCTCGATGCGGACGCGTCCCTCACCCGGCCCGGCTCAGGGGGCACCCACGCGGACGGCGCTCCGTCCGCCGCCCGCACCGATCCTGCAGCTCCCGTCGGTGGCGCCGGTCGGGTCGAGGGGGACGTCTGGCTGCGCCTGGGGGCCGGCGGCCTCTGGATCGCGGAGGCCTTCGAGGCCCAGGAGATCCGCGATCTCGAGGGGGAGGGCGTCCTCGCGCGCCTGACCCGGCCCGTCCGGGCGGCCCTCGCGGACGCGGTCATCGAGGCGGCCGGCGCCGCCGAGGTGCTCTCGCCGCGCGAGGTGAGAGATGAGATCGTGACCATTTCCTGGGGCGGTGCTGAGCGTCACGCCGAGGGGCAGTCGGTAGGCTGACTCCTCGAGCGTGCGCAGCGCCCAGGCGGCGTCGCCGCGGACCGCGCGTCCCCGCTCCACGGACTCCCATCCAGTCCCGCTGTGGGACGATACTGAGGCCGCCTCCCGCCGCGGCCCCGACGAAAGGAAAGACCATGGGTGCGATCAAGCCCTGGCACATCATCATCCTCGTCCTGGTGGTGCTGCTCCTCTTCGGTGCGGGCAAGCTCCCGAGCCTGGCCCGCAACGTGGGCAAGTCGATGCGCATCTTCAAGAGCGAGGTCGACGAGCTGCGCGGGGACGAGTCCGACGAGGAGCAGGACGAGGAGCCCCGCGACCGCCGCGACCGCTCGAGCCGCGATCGTCGGGACGAGCGGGATGCTCGCGACACCCGCGACGGGCGGGACGAGCGCTCCGGCCGCGATGACCGTGCCTACGATCCGCGCGACGAGCGCGATCGCGACACCGTGCGCGCGCAGGACCGGCCCGAGGACGATTACCGTCGCGACTGAGCTCCTGCTCTCCTCGCTGTCTCCCGCGGCTCCCGTCCCCAGTGCGCGAGCCCGCATGATCTGACGGGTCCGGGCGTCCCAGGCGCCCGGACCCTCGATGCCGGAAGGACGAATCGCCCGTGGCGCAGAACCAGACCTCCGACGAGGCCGCCGAGCCCGCGAAGGCTCGCCGGGGCCGCGGCTCGTCGAAGTCGTCGACGAAGAAGAGGCGTCGTCGCGATCCCGAGGGCCGCATGGCCCTCAACGAGCACCTCATCGAGCTGCGCAACCGGCTGGTGGTCTGCGCGGTCGCGATCCTGCTCCTCTCCGTCGTCGGCTGGTTCGCCTTCGATTTCGTGTATTCGTTCCTGCAGCGGCCGTTCAACGCGGCGAAGGTGCTGAACCCGAACCTCGACGCGCGGATCAGCTACACGAAGGCCGGCGACTTCCTGAGCACGAAGCTCCAGATCTCGGCGTACATCGGCCTGATCCTCTCCGCTCCCGTGGTGATCTACGAGATCTGGATGTTCCTGGTCCCGGGTCTGCACAAGACGGAGCGCCGCTACGCGATCGGCTTCTTCGGCTCCGCGATCCCGCTGTTCTTCATCGGCTGCGTGGCCGGCTACTGGATCATGGACAAGGCGATCCCGATCCTCCTGAGCTTCGCCCCGAACAGCGAGGCCGTCACCGCCAACCTGAACTTCGGCGACTACCTCAAGCTGTTCATCAAGACGATGCTGGCCTTCGGAGTCGCCTTCGACCTGCCCGTGGTGCTCGTGCTCCTGAACTTCCTCGGGATCCTCTCGGGCCGCAGCATGCTCAAGGCCTGGCGCTGGGTGGTCTTCCTGTGCTTCGCCTTCACGGCGGTCATGGTGCCCACGCCCGATCCGTTCACGATGATCGGGATGACCCTGCCGATGGTGGCCCTCTACTTCGCCGCTGTCGCCGTCAGCTTCTGGAACGACAGACGCCGCCGGAAGGCCGAGGGCGCCGAGCTCGACGACGAGCAGGCGAGCAGCATCGACGACGCCCCCGAGGCGATCGACGGGCCGTCGTCCCTCGACGAGGACGACGACCGGTGAGCCGCCTGCGGATCGGATTGCTGACGAATCCGTCCGCCGCCCACGGCGCCGCCCAGCGCACGGGGCGCCAGGTCGCCCACCTCCTGCGGATCGCCGGCATCTCCGTCGTCGAGCTCACCGCGTCCAGCGCGGCCGTCGCCCGCGCCCGCGCCATGGAGATCCGCGAGACCCTCACGGCGCTCGTGGTCGTGGGCGGGGACGGCACGGTCGCGCTCGGCGCCCAGATCGTCGCGAACACGGCGGTGCGCCTCGGCGTCGTCCCCGCGGGGAGCGGCAACGACTTCGCACGCGCCCTGGGTCTCGATGAGACCGACGTCGAGGCGTCCGTGCGCAACCTCCTGCACGCGCTCTCGCGGCCCGTGGTGACGATCGACGCCATCGAGCTGCGGGCCGACGTCGAGGACGGCCATCCGGCCGGCGCCCCGTCGATCGCCGTGGGCAACGTGTCGCTCGGCTTCGACGCGCTCGTCAACGCGCGCGCGAACTCCTCGCGGCTCTCGCCCCGGCTGCGCTACACGGGCGCCGTCATGCGCGAGCTGGCCTCGTTCCGGCCCTACCCGTACTGGATCGAGGTCGACGGAGGCCCCCGGGAGGAGATCGACGCGAGCCTGGTGACCCTGTGCAGCACGGGGATCTTCGGCGGCGGGATGCGCCTGGTGCCCGACGCCCGCGTCGACGACGGCCTGCTCGATCTCGCGATCGTCTCCGGCCTCGGCCGCGGCGGGCTCGTGCGCTTCTTCCCGCGGGTCTTCCGCGGCACCCACACGGACCTCTCCGTCTTCTCGGTACGGCAGGTCCGCGAGATCCGGCTGGGTCTGCGGGAGCCGATGCTCCTGCGCGCCTTCGCGGACGGCGAGCCGCGCAGCCAGCTCCCCGTGCGCGCCCGGGTCCTCCCGGGGGCGGTGCGCATCCTCGCCGACCTCCCCCACGCGGACGGGAGGGAATGATGACCTCGCCCTCGGAGGCCTACGCCCGGTTCCGCGCGGAGCAGCGGCGCCAGGGGACCGAGCTCGCCGTCTTCCGCGAGCGCTTCGACTTCGCCCTCGACCCCTTCCAGGTCGACGGCTGCGAGGCCCTCGAGCACGGCGAGTCCGTCCTCGTGGCGGCGCCCACGGGCGCCGGCAAGACCATCGTCGGCGAGTTCGCGATCCATCTCGCCCTCTCCCAGGGGCGCAAGGTGTTCTACACGACGCCGATCAAGGCGCTGTCGAACCAGAAGCACGACGAGCTGCGCGCGTGGCTCGGCCACGAGAGGGTCGGCCTGCTCACCGGGGACGTGAGCCTGCACCCCGAGGCCGACGTGGTCGTCATGACCACCGAGGTGCTGCGCAACATGCTCTACGCGGGCTCACCGCTGCTCGACGGCCTCGGCTTCGTCGTGATGGACGAGGTCCATTACCTCGCGGACCGGCTGCGCGGACCGGTCTGGGAGGAGGTCATCATCCACCTCGACCGCTCCGTGCAGCTCGTCGCCCTCTCGGCCACCGTCTCGAACGCCGAGGAGTTCGGGACCTGGCTGCAGGAGGTGCGCGGGAGCACGGCGATCATCGTCTCGGAGACCCGCCCCGTGCCGCTGTGGCAGCACGTGCTCGTGGGGACCGAGCTCATGGACCTCTTCGTCGACGAGGACGGCGAGAGGGTGGTCTCCCACGGCCCGGGAGCACGCGGCCGCAGCGAGATCAACCCCGACCTCGAGCAGGTCTCCTCGCTCTCGGCCCCGATCGACGGTCGGCGTGGGGGAGCGCGCGGCGGCGCCGGCGGCCAGGGAGCACGCGGCGGCAGGGGCCACGGAGGCCGCGGGCGCAGCGACCGCCGCGGCACCCGCGGACGCCACCGCCCGCGCGGCCACGACCGGCACAGCGGCGACGGGCGGCACGGCGGGGACGGCCGTCATGGCGGGGACAGGCACCGCGGCAGCAGCCGCGGCGAGACAGGCCACGCCCCGCACCTGCCGCGGCCGCCCCGGCAGTCGGAGATCATCGCGATCCTGGACGACGAGGGCCTGCTGCCGGCGATCTTCTTCATCTTCTCGCGCGCCGGCTGCGACGCCTCCGTGCGCCGACTCGACCAGTCGCGCGTGCGCCTGACCACCGACACCGAGCGGGCGCGCATCCGCGCGTTCCTCGACGAGCGCCTGTCCGTGATCGGTGCCGAGGACGAGCAGGTCCTGCACCTGGCCCAGTTCCGCCGCGCCGCCGAGAACGGCTTCGCCGCCCACCACGCCGGCATGCTCCCGCTGCTCAAGGCGTGCGTCGAGGACCTCTTCGAGGAGGCCCTGATCAAGGTCGTCTTCGCCACCGAGACCCTCGCGCTCGGCATCAACATGCCCGCGCGCTCCGTCGTCCTGGACAAGCTCACGAAGTTCAACGGCGTCGAGCACGCCGATCTCACGCCGGGTGAGTTCACGCAGCTCACCGGGCGGGCGGGTCGCCGCGGCATCGACGTCGAGGGCCACGCGATCGTCGTCGCCGGCCCCGGGTTCGACGCCTCCGCGGTGGCCTCCCTCGCCTCCCGGCGCACCTTCCCGCTGCGCTCGGCCTTCCACCCGACGGCGAACATGGCCGTGAACCTGCTGAGCCGCTTCGATCTCGAGCAGGCCCGCGAGACCCTCGAGATGAGCTTCGCCCAGTTCCAGAGCGACCGCAGCGTCGTGGGCCTCGCCCGCCGCGCCCGCGAGCTCGAGGACACCGTCTCCTCCTACCGCGAGGCGGCGGTCTGCGAGCGCGGCGACCTGGACGAGTACGCGGAGATCCGGCGCCGCATCACCGAGCGCGAGAAGACCCTGTCCCAGCGCCGCTCCGCGGGCGACCGCGATCGCACCCTGAAGGCGCTGCGCGCGCTGCGCCGCGGAGAGGTGATCGCCCTCCCGGGCGGCCGGCGACAGGGGTACGCGGTCGTGCTCGACGTGGACCGCGAGGTCCTGGGCGGTCCGCAGGTCGAGGTGCTCACGACGGAGGGCCGCGCCCGCAGCCTCCGTCCCGGGGACGTGCCCAGCCCTCCTGCCGTGATCGACACCCTGCGCCTGCCGCGGCCCGACCGCATGGGCGCGGCGAAGGTCCGCAAGGACACCGCCGCCGCCCTGCGCGAGCGCCTGGCCGGGCACGATCAGGACGCGCGCGCAGAGGTCCGTCGTCTCGCCGGGCGCACCCCGTCGACCGCCGCCGAGGATCCCGAGCTCATCGAGCTGCGCGAGCGGATGCGCGCCCATCCCTGCCACACCTGCCCCGAGCTCGAGGCCCACGAGCGGTGGCTGCAGCGCCTCGGCCGCGCCGAGAAGGACCTCGCCTCCGTGCAGCGGCGCATCGAGGGCCGCACCTCGTCGCTGGCCCGCCAGTTCGATCGCCTGATCGCCCTGCTCACCGAGCTCGGGCACCTCGCCGAGGATCCCGACGGCGCCCTGCGGCCGACGGAGCGCGGTCTGCGCCTGCGCCGACTGTTCTCCGACCGCGACCTCCTGGTCGCCGAGTGCCTCGAGCGCGGCGCCTGGGACGACCTGCGCCCGGCGGAGCTCGCGGCGATGGTCTCCGCCTGCACCTACGAGGCACGGCGCGACTCCCCGCAGGCGCCCGAGCTGCCTCCCGGCGCCCGCTTCGATGCGGCCCTGGCCGCGACCGAGCGCGTGGCGAAGGACCTGCGCTCCGCCGAGGAGCGCCACGGCGTCGACCCGACGGCGGCGCCCGATCCCGCGATCAGCGCGATCATGCACCGCTGGGCGAGCGGCGAGCACCTCGCCGCCGCCCTCCAGGACGCGGATCTCACCCCGGGGGACTTCGTCCGCCACTGCCGCCAGGTGGTGGATCTGCTCGAGCAGCTCACCGACTCGCCGCACGTCTCCCTCTCAGCCAGGGATGCCATAGTCGGCGTGCGCCGCGGACTCGTCGCCCAGGAGATGGAGCGATGACCACCGCGAGCACCCCTCTCTCACCACGTCCGCAAGGAGGACCCCGGTCATGACCGCGCCCGGCACCGATGCCCCGTCGACCTCCGCGCAGGACGATGTGCTCTTCACCGGCGTCGTCGTCTACTCCACGCAGGATCCGGAGGCCTCCGCCGTCCTCGTCTCCGGGGGAGTGGTGGCCTGGATCGGGCCGACGGAGACCGCCGAGGGACTCCACCCCGGTGCGCGCCGCATCGACGCGACCGGCTGCCTGCTCACGCCCGGATTCGTCGACTGCCTGCCCACGGCCGACGGCGCCGCCGTCGACGATGCCTGGCGCGCGTCCGCGGCCTCCCGCGGCATCACCGGAGCGGCCCCCGGGAGCGCGGGGATCCGCGAGGGCATGCGCGTGCTGAGCCCCGTCGCCGAGCCGCTGCCCCTCAAGGACCTCAGCGCGCAGGGCGTCCCGCTCGCCTTCGGCTCGCTCGGGGCCGAGGACACCCTGGACCCGTGGAGCTGGGTGCGCGCCGCCGCCCACGGCGGGGATCCCGCCCAGCGCATCAGCGACCGGGCGGCGTTCCTCGCCTCCACGCGCGCCGGCCTGCGGCTGCTGGACGTGCCCCATCCCGGCGCTCTGAACCTCGGCGTCGAGGCGACGCTCGTGGTGTGGGAGCCCTGGGACTTCACCGTCCATTCCTCGGACATCCGCACCAACGCCTGGTCCGTCGACCCCCGCTCGCGCACCCCCATGCTCCCCGACCTCACCGCGGGCGCACCGCGGGCGCTGCGCACGCTCGTGCGCGGGGAGATCGTCCACGACGTGCCGGGGGCCCTCGGCTGATGACACGGACCACGAGCGGGGCCCGCGGCGCCCAGCCGGCGGTGCGGCGCGGAGCGCGCACCCCGCGGGACCAGGTGGCGCCCACGCCCGTGCTCGCAGCGCTCGTGCTGGGGGTCCTCGGCGGCGTCGGCGCCCTCGCCGCCTTCCCGCCCCACGACCTGTGGATGCTGCTGCCCTTCGCGATCGCGGCCCTGAACGCGTGCGTGCTCACGCGGCGCTGGCACGTCGCGGCCCTGGCCTCCCTGCTCTGGGGCCTGGCCTTCTTCGTCCCCCTCACCATCTGGGCGAAGACCTACGCCGGCTCCGCCCCGTGGCTCGCCCTCGGCGCCTTCGAGGCCCTGTACATCGTCGTCTACGGGCTCGCCGCGCGCGCCGTGCTCGTGCGCCGCGGCATCGGCCTCGGCTCCGGGATCGTGCTGGCCGCACTCTGGGTGGCCGTCGAGACCCTGCGCTCGACCTTCCCCTGGGGCGGACTGTCCTGGGGCTCGGTCGCCTTCGCCCTCAGCGACTCGCCGCTGCTGAACCTCGGCCCGTGGATCGGCACCGCGGGCCTGTCCTTCGTGGTCGCCCTGCTCGGGCAGTTCCTGTGCGGGGGAGCGCTCGCCCTGCTGGGACGGCGCCATCGCGGCGTGCGAGGGCTCAGCGGGGTGTGGCCGATGGCGACCGTCGTCGGCGTCGTCATCGGCACCATGGTGGTCCCGCTGCCCAAGAACCCCGCCCCGTCGGACGACGGCTCGATGACCGTCGCGGGCGTCCAGGGCAATGTGCCGCCCATCGACCCGGAGAGCCTCGCCATGCCCTCCGAGATCTTCCCGAACCAGCTCACGGCGACGGCCGACGCCGTCCAGCAGGTGCGCGAGGACGGCGGGCAGCTGGACCTCGTGGTCTGGCCCGAGGACTCCACCGGCTGGGACCCGCGCGCGGACGCCTCCCGCGGCCAGGCGATCACCGCCGCCGCGCAGGACGCCCAGGCGCCGATCATCGTCGGCACCCAGACCCCCACGGACGACGGCGGCCGGTACAACAACTCCCTGCTGTGGACCACGGACGGCACCGTCGCCGGCGTCTACGCCAAGCGCCACCCGGTGCCCTTCGGCGAGTACATCCCCTACCGCTCGTTCTTCCGCACCCTGAGCGACAAGGTCGACCTCGTCTCCTCGGACATGAAGGCGGGCACGCAGCCGGGCGTCTTCGACGTCGACGGCCACGGCGTGGGCGTGCTCATCTGCTTCGAGATCGCCTACCAGAACCTCGTGGACGACGTCGTGGACGACGGCGCCCAGATGATCGTCGTGCAGTCCAACAACGCCCTGTTCGGCGACTCCGACGAGGCGATCCAGCAGGTCGCCGAGGCGAAGGTGTTCGCGGTCGTCAGCGGCCGCAGCGTCGTGCACGTCTCGACCGTCGGCCAGAGCGCGATCTTCACCCCCGAGGGCCGCACCCTGGACTACCAGGACCACTGGACGCAGGGATCGGTGATCGGCGAGGTGCCGCTGCGCACCGGGATCACGCCCGCCGTCGCGGCCGGCCGCTGGCCCGAGATCGTGCCCTCCGCCCTCGCGGTCGCCGGGCTCCTGTTCGCGGGTGCCGGCGGACGCCGGGCCGTCGCCCCCGCGGTCCGTCGGCGAGACCGCGTCGCCGCCCGCGGCGGAGGCTCCCGATGACCCCCCGCGTCCTCGTCGTGATCCCGACCTACGACGAGCGCGAGACGCTCCCCTCGACCCTCGCGCGCCTGCGCGCGGCCGTCCCGGACGCGCACGTGCTCGTGGTCGACGACGCCTCCCCGGACGGCACCGGCGAACTCGCCGAGTCCCTCGCGCAGGACGATCCGCAGGTCGACGTCCTCCACCGCGCAGGCAAGGAGGGCCTCGGCCCCGCCTACCTCGCGGGGTTCCGCTGGGGGCTCGAGCGCGGCACCGAGGTGCTCGTGGAGATGGACGCCGACGCCTCCCACCGTCCCGAGCAGCTCCCGCGCCTTCTCGACGCGGTCGAGGGCGGGGCGGACCTCGCGATCGGCTCGCGCTGGGTGCCGGGCGGACGCGTCCACGACTGGCCGCTGCGCCGCCTGCTGCTCTCGCGCGCCGCGAACGTCTACACGCGCCTCGCCCTGGGGCTGCGGGTGCACGACGCCACCGCGGGCTTCCGCGCCTATCGCGCCCCGCTCGCGCGGGTCCTGGTCGATGCCGGGCCGGCGTCCCAGGGCTACTGCTTCCAGGTCGACATGACGCGGCGCTCCGTCGCGCGCGGTGCGGTCGTCCGCGAGGTCCCGATCGACTTCGACGAGCGCACCGAGGGCGCGAGCAAGATGAGCTCGGCGATCGTGCGCGAGGCGCTCGTGAGGGTCACCTGGTGGGGAGCGCAGCGACGTTCCCAGCAGCTCCTCACCCTGCTCCGATACCCTGGTCACCACGCATCACGTGAGAGTTCGCTCCCGTCCGGCAGGTGATCCCATGAGCTCCACCTTCTCGTCTCCCAGCAGTTCCTCGTCCAGCGGCCGCTCGTCCAGCGGGGCCTCGTCCGCCGGCTCGTCGACCGGCGCATCGCAGGGCCGTCCGCCGTCGGGCCGGCGCTCTCGGCTCGCCCCGCTGCTGCCCTACGCGGCGCTCGCGCTGGGCATCGTGGAGATCGCGCTGCTGATCCTCATCGGCGTGAGGTCCTCGCTGTGGTGGTCGCTGCTCATCATCGTCGTCGGCTGGATCGTGGGCGTCGCCCTCCTGATCGCGGCGGGCCAGCAGTCCTTCTCCCGCGCGCGCTCCCTGTGGCGGGCCCTGCGCGGCACGGGGGACGTGCAGAAGCACCTCAGCCGCCCGGCGTTCACGATGCTGGCCGCCGCCTGCTTCTTCTTCCCGGGCATCCTCACGGACATCGTCGGGATCATCCTGCTGCTGACGCCCGTCCAGCGCCGCACGGTCGAGGGACTGGGGCTCTCCGGGGGAGGGGACGCCGCGCATCGCGTCCTCTTCCGGCGCAGCTCGGGAGGGGTGATCGACGGCGAGATCGTGGTGACGCCGCAGAAGCCCTCCGGCGGCTCCTCGTCGGGCCAGTCTCCGGACGGACCGCCGCTGATCACCCAGGACTGAGGCGCCGCAGCGCCGCACCGCACAGGAGAAGGGCCCCGCAGCCGTCGATGACGGTCGCGGGGCCCTTCTCATGCGGTGCCGGCTGGGTGATCGCAGCCGCCGGGCGCGCAGGCCCGTGGGTCAGAGGTTCCGGCGCTGGTGCAGCTTGCCGGCGTGCAGGAGATCGAGGCGCTGGTCGAGGAGCACCTGCAGGTCCTCCTCGCTGCGGCGCTCGAGGAGCATGTCCCAGTGGGTGCGCTGGGGCTTGCCCGGCTTCTCCTCGGGCTTCTCGTGGTCGCGCAGGACGGCTGTGTTGCCGCAGCGGCACTCCCAGATCGCCGGGACGTCGGCCTCGACGGAGAAGGGGAGGATGATCGTGTGGCCATTGGGGCAGTCGTAGACGGCGTCCTGGCGCGGGGCGGCGAGGACGTTCTCGTCGGTCTCCATGCTGAAGGATCCGAGGCGGGTTCCTCGCAGGCTGCGGCTGTTCATCCGATGGTGCCTTCCTGACGGTTCCGGGGGCGGCGGTCGCGCGCGCACTGCGGCGCGACAGTGACCAGAACGTCCCGTGCGCACGGAACATTCCCGAGCCGCGGCGTGGGTCACATCACGTCGCCGGCCGGC
Source organism: Brachybacterium halotolerans subsp. kimchii (assembly GCF_020792675.1). NCBI lineage: Bacteria > Bacillati > Actinomycetota > Actinomycetes > Micrococcales > Dermabacteraceae > Brachybacterium > Brachybacterium halotolerans. The sequence continues at coordinate 505,303 of NZ_CP086254.1, forward strand.
GGCTCCGTCCCGTCGAGCAGGGCGCTCAGGCGATCGACGCGATTGGTGATGATGCCGTCGACGCCGATCGCGAGCAGCTCCCGCATCCGGGCGGTCCCGTCGATCGTCCACACCTGCACCTCGCAGCCGGCGCGGTGGGCGGCGGCGACGTTCGCGGGGGTGACGATGCGCAGCACCGACTGGGAGACGGGCACCTGCAGGGCGCCATAGGGGCGCAGCAGGGCACGCAGCGCGGGATCGGGCAGCTCGAGCGCCCGGGCGAGGACGAAGCCCGCGATCACCTCGCGCGACGGGCTGCGCACGGGAGTCACCCCGGTCGCGCTCCGCACCGCGCGCACGGCGTGCGAGGCGACGGAGCCGCGGAAGCTCGTCACGCACACGCGCCCCGCGGCGCCGGTGCGGGCGATCGCCTCGACCGCGGGGCCGACGGCCGCCTCGTCCTTGACGTCGATGTTCACCGGGACGTCCGGGAAGCTCCCGAGCACGTCCTCGAGGCGGGCGAGCGGCTCCTCCCCGGCCACCCTGATGCCCTCGAGGTCGCTCTCGTGCAGGACGTCGATGCTCCGGGGGTCGCCCGCGATGCGCGTGAGGTCGGGGTCGTGCACGGCGAGGGCGATCCCGTCGGCCGTGGCCCGGGTGTCGGTCTCGAGCATGTCGGCGCCGGCATCGAGCGCGTCGGAGAACGAGCGCAGGGTGTTCTCCGCGCCGTCGAGCGCGAGCCCGCGGTGGGCGATGCGCCGCGGCCGCGGCCCCGGCAGGAACCGTCCGTGCTCAGCGGCGTCCGTGATCCAGGAGCTCATCCTCTTCCTCCTCGTCCTGTGTGCGCGGGCGCGCCCTGCGCAGCTCGGCGGAGGCGGCGCGCGGGGCGACGGGCGCTGCCTCCCGTGTGGTCTCCGCACTCCCGCTCCGGGTCCCGTCCGTCGCCTCGTCGTCGGCCTCCCCGCCGTCCTCGTCGAGGATCTGGCGGCGCGTGCGCACCACGAGTGCGATGGGGAAGAAGGCCGCGAACAGCCACCACTGCACGGCGTAGGACAGATGCGGGCCGAGGCTCGTATCGGGCTCCTCGAGGACGTGCGGCATCGGGCTGACCGACGGGTCCTCCGAGACCAGCTCGCCGAAGGCCCCCGTGTAGACGCTGCCGCCGAGATCTGGGAGCTCGGGCGCGATCGCGCTGGGGGTGACGGTCTGGACCTGGCCCGGGGGATTTCGCCGGTTCGCCAGGGTCGGCTCGACCACGCGCATGCGCACCACGATGGTGGTGCGGCCCTCGGGCACGGGGGGTTGGCTCGCGGGCGTGGACGAGGTCTCGGCCCCGTCCACCCACCCGCGCACGACGAGCAGCGTGCCCTGGTCGGTCGTGAAGGGGACGAGCTGCCAGAAGCCCACGGAGTCCGAGAGCGGGCGGTTGCGCACCCAGAGCAGGCAGTCGGGCTCGGTGCAGTACTTGCCGGTCAGCTCGACCTGCTTCCAGCGGTCGGAGGAGGCCAGCGGCGTGCCGGGGGAGGGGAGCACCTGGTCCAGTCCCACGGGCGAGGCGCTGTAGTTGGTCTCGATGACGTCGGCGTTCTCGCGCTTGCCCTCGAAGCGGTGCCACTGCCAGAAGCCGAGGCCGATGCAGACGGCGGCGGCGAGGACGACGCCGAGCACGGCGCCCAGGGCGTCGCGAGTGCAGAGGCGACGCAAGATCTTCAGGGCCATTCTCATGCGGCGGTCGTGACCTCGGCGAGGGACGTCGGGGCCGTGGGGGCGGCCGGCGCGGCGGACAGGGACGACGCAGGCAGGGACGTCGCGGGCAGGGAATCGGTCGCGTACTGCATGAGCTGCACGAAGAGCACCGCAGTGCCGGCGGCGATCAGCAGTCCGACCACGGTCGCCACGATCGTCATGCCCAGGCGCAGGCGGGGCCGTGCGCGGCGCTCGGCCGGCTCCGGGAAGCCGTAGTCCTCGTGCTCGAGCTGGTTCTCCGACCAGATCCCGGGGTTCATGACGGTCACGGGGTAGCTGGGGATGCGGCGACGCACGCGGGCGCCGCTCGCGGGGACGTCCTCGGACAGGAGCAGAGGGCCGTCCTCGGCGCCCCCGGCCCGCGCCCGGTCCATCCAGACCCGCCAGCCGGCGGGGACCCGGCCCCAGCGGGGGTCGGGGCGCCACCCCTCCGGCGGGAGCCAGCCGTCCTCGGGCGGCTCCGGCCAGTGGGGTGGCGGATTGAAGGACGAGGTCACTTCTTGATGTCCCAGCTGTAGGTGTCGCTTCCGGAGTCCATGACGAGCTTGTTGCCGCCCGCGCGCTTCACCGCGAAGAGCATCGTCATGGAGTACTCGTCCCCTTCGGAGAACTCGTACGGGCTGTTGCCCTCGATCCCGGAGTTCTTGAGTGAGTAGGTGTTCGAGTCGGACTGGACCTTCCCGCCGTACGGGGTCTCCACGGAGTAGTCCCAGTTCGCCCAGTCCATCGTGCCCTCGGTGACCTCCAGATGTGTGGTCACCACGAGGTACGGGCCGTACTTCGCGTCATCGATCTCATACTTCGCGTCCAGGTCCTCGGCGTTCTTCCACTCCATGGACACCTGGACCTTGCCCTTGCCCTCGGGGCCGACGACGTCGATCTCCTTCGCCGACGGGTCGACGGTGGGCAGCACGGACGGGGTGACGGTGGGCTCGGCGTCCTCGCTCGCGGACTCGGACTGCGAGGGATCCTCGGAGGTCGCGTCCTGGCTGGTGGTCGCGCCGGCCGAGGGGCTCGGATCGTCCGAGCCGCCGAGCGCGCGGACCGCGAAGATGCCTGCGAGGACGACTACGATCGCGAGCACGACCAGCACGATGCAGCCGATCCACCAGAAGCGCGCGATGACGCCCTTCTTCGCGGGCTCCGCGGCGCTCGGCACCGTGGACCACTGGGCCTGCGGATCGCTCGCGGGGCCCGGATCCGGCGATCCGTAGGCCCCGGCCGACGCGGGCCCGTAGGCCGGCGACCCCTGGCCCTGAGCCGCGCCTCCCTGGTCGTACGCCGGCGCGGCCTGGGAGCCGTATCCCTGCTCGCCGTACCCCTGGGCCTCGTATCCCTGGGCCGCGTATCCCTGGCCCTGCTGATCCTGAGCGCCATATCCCTGCGAGCCATAGCCCTGAGCCTGCTGGTCCTGGGCACCGTAGCCCTGTGCGGGCGACGCCTGGCTGTACCCTTGCGTGTCCTGACCGTAGCCCTGCGCGGGCGACGCCGGGCCGTACCCCTGCTCCGCATGGTCCTGGGCGCCATAGGCCTGCGCCGCCGGGGAGGCCTGGCCGTCCTGGGCGGCCTCCCCGTACGCGGGGGCGGCCGGCGGCTGCTGGCCGTCCGCGGATCCCGGCTGCTCGGTGGCAGGGTCCTGAGTCTCGGGCGCAGAGGGCGCAGAGGGCGCGGAGGGCTCTCCGGCGTCCGCCGGGGCCTGATCAGCCGCGTCGTTCTCGCGCTCGGCGCTCTCGTACGGCGCCGAGCTGGCGAGCGCTGCCGAGGTCTCCTCCTCGCTCGGACCCGTGTACACGGCGGTCTCGGGGGACGACGCGGCCTCGGGCTCCGTGCCCGCAGTCCTGTCGTCGCCCTGCTCCGGGGCAGCATCCTGCTCCGGCACGGCACCCTGCTCCGGCGCGGCACCCTGCTCCGGATCCGCGCCCCGCTCCGACGGGAGGTCCGACGCGGACGACGTGCCCGAGACCCGCGTCGCGTCGTCGTCGAGCGCGGACTGCTCCGGGGCGTCCTGACCGGTCGGGGTCTGCGGCGCATCGTCGGCGACCCAGAAGTTCCAGCCCTCGGGAGCCGGCCCCCAGGCGGGGTCGGGCTGCCATCCCGGCGGCGGCGTCCAGCCCTCCTCGTCGATCGGCCAGTTCGGCGGGGGGTTGAAGCGGTAAGCCATCAGGGAGGAACCTTCCGGAAGGGATGCTGTACGTCCTGCCGGGACCGCGTGTGGCGGATCCCCGTGCACTGGTCCCTACGTATGCTAGAGCACCGGCCGTCCTCGGCCGCCCCGCGCATCCGCAGAGCATCCCAGCACAGCAAGGAGCACCACGCATGTCCCTCGAGAGCACGGAACCCCGCAGCGTCCTCATCACCGGCGGGAACCGCGGCATCGGCCGCGCGATCGCCGAGGAGTTCGTGCGCCGCGGAGACCGCGTGGCGATCACCTCGCGCTCGGGCCAGGAGGGCCCCGAGGGCACGCTCACCGTGACCGCGGACATCACCGACGGCGACTCGCTCGACGCCGCCGTGAAGCAGGCCGAGACCGAGCACGGCCCCATCGAGGTGCTCGTGGCGAACGCCGGCATGACCGACGACCAGCTGCTGCTGCGCATGAGCGACGAGTCCTTCGAGAAGGTCATCGACACGAACCTCACGGGCTCCTTCCGCACCGTGAAGCGCGTCATCAAGTCGATGATGCGCAGGAAGAAGGGCCGCATCGTCCTCATCAGCTCCGTGGTCGCTCAGCTCGGCTCGCCGGGACAGGTGAACTACGCGGCGTCCAAGGCCGGCCTGCTGGGCATCGCCCGCTCGATCACGCGCGAGCTCGGTTCGCGCGGGATCACGGCGAACGTCGTCGCCCCCGGGTACATCGCGACCGACATGACCGACGCGCTGCCCGAGGACCTGCAGAAGAACTACCTCTCGCAGATCCCCGCCGGGCGCTTCGCCGAGCCCGCCGAGGTCGCCCGCGTGACCGCCTTCCTCGCGAGCGACGACGCGTCCTACATCTCCGGCGCCGTCGTGCCTGTCGACGGCGGCCTGGGCATGGGACACTGAGTCCCGCAGCGACCGTGCGTCCGGCGCCCCTGCGACCCCTGCCACCGGACACCCCAGACAGAAGGCGTGACTCGACCCGATGCCCTCCGACCCCGACAGTCGCCTGCTCCTGCTCATGCGCCACGGCAAAGCGGACAGCGCGCAGGATCCGGATCATGAGCGGGAGCTGACAGACCGCGGCCGCACGCAGGCCCGGATGACCGGCGAGTACCTCGAGTCGCAGGGCGTGCGGCCCACGCGCGTGCTCGTCTCCGACGCGGTCCGCACGCGGGAGACCTGGGAGTGCGTGCTCGCCTCGATGCCCGGCTTCGACGGCACCGTGGACTTCCTCCCGGAGATCTACGAGGGCGGGCCTGCGGAGGTGCTGGACCTCGTCCGCGCCACCGACGACGCCGAGCACGTGGTGATGGTCATCGGCCACGAGCCGACCATGGCCTCGCTCACGCACGGCCTGGCCGCGGAGGACTCCGACCCCGGATCCGTCGCCCAGACGAGGATCGGCCTTCCCACCGGCGCGCTCTGCGTGCTCTCGGGCAGCGTCCCGCACTGGTCGGACCTGGGGGAGGAGTCCCTCACGCTGCACACCGTCGTCCGCAGCTGAGGAGCCGGGAGCCGCACCGGGCCGTTCAGGCGCGCTCGAGGACCCTCTCGAGGTGCGGCCACACGTCGAGCAGGCTCTCACCCTCCAGGTGGACGTCGGCGACCTCGACGAGGGCGGGCTTGCCCCGGAAGGCGATGCCGATGCCGGCGGCGCGCACCATGGGCGCGTCGTTCGCGCCGTCGCCGACGGCGACCGTCCGCTCGATCGGGACGCCGTGGCGCGCCGCGAGCTCCTCGAGGGTGCGGCGCTTGGTCTGCGCGTCGACGATCGGCCCGCTCACGCCTCCGGTGAGGCGGCCGTCGCGGATCTCGAAGCGGTTCGCGAGCACGTGGTCGATCCCGGCCGAGGCGGCGAGCTCGTCGATCGCCTCGTGGAATCCGCCGGAGACGAGCGCCGTCACCACGCCCGCCGCGCGGCAGCGCTCCACCAGCTCGAGCGCGCCGGGGGTGGGCACGAGCGCGGCGCGGACCTCGGCGAGCACGCTCACGGGGAGCCCGGCGAGCGTCGCGACGCGCGCGTGCAGGGACTGGGTGAAGTCCATCTCGCCGCGCATCGCGCGCGTGGTGACCTCCGCGACCTGCGCGCGGGTGCCGGCGTGCTCGGCCACCAGCTCGATGACCTCCTGGGTGAGGAAGGTCGAGTCGACGTCGCTGACCAGCAGCGCCCGCGCGGGCGCGTGCTGGTCAGGGCCCTGGTCAGCGGGGGCCGACGGGGTCGTGGGGATCTCGGGGGACTCGTTCAACGCTCTCCTCGGTCTCGTCGGGCTCGGTCCCGTCGGCCGCTCCATGCGACCCCGGCCGGCGCTCGGCGCGGACCGTCGGGATCACGACGGGGTGATGACGACTCCCTTGCCGATCACGGTGAGACCGGACTCGGTGACGTGGAAGCCGCGGGCGCGGTCCTTCTCGGCGTCCAGCCCGATCTGCGTGCGGGGCGGGATCACCACATTCTTGTCGATGATCGCCCGGTGGACCTGGCAGTGCCTGCCCACCGAGACGCCGTCCATGAGCACCGAGTCGGAGACGCTCGACCACGAGTGCAGGCGCACCCCGGGGGAGAGCACCGAGTTCGAGACCTGGGCACCGGAGACGACCACCCCGGGCGAGACGATCGAGTCGACCGCCGAGCCCACGCGGCCCGGCCCGGCGTGCACGAACTTGGCCGGCGGCACGTTGCGGGTGCCCGCGAAGGTCGCCCACTTCTCGTTGTAGAGGTTGAAGACCGGGTGGATCGAGATGAGGTCCATGTGGGCCTCGTAGAAGGCATCGAGCGTGCCGACGTCGCGCCAGTAGTCGCGGTCGCGGTCGGTCGAGCCGGGCACGTCGTTGCGGATGAAGTCGTAGACGCCCGCCTCGCCCTGGTCGACGAAGAAGGGGACGATGTCCCCACCCATGTCATGGGCCGAATCGGGGTTCTCCGAGTCCTTGGTCACGGCCTCCACGAGCGCATCGGCCGTGAAGACGTAGTTGCCCATGGAGGCCAGGACCTGGCTGGGGTCGTCGGCGAGCCCGGCGGTCTCCTTCGGCTTCTCGACGAAGCGGGAGATGACCTCGGGCGAGGCCGGATCGGTCTCGATCACGCCGAACTGGTCCGACTCCTCGAGGGGCTGGCGGATCGCGGCGACCGTGCAGGCCTTCCCGGAGGCGATGTGGGCATCGACCATCTGCGAGAAGTCCATGCGGTACACGTGGTCCGCGCCCACGACCACCACGTAGTCCGGCTTCTCCTCCTCGATGAGGTTCAGGGACTGGTAGATCGCGTCGGCGCTGCCGCGGTACCAGTGCTTGCCCATGCGCTGCTGGGCGGGCACCGGCGCCACGTAGTTCCCCAGCAGGGAGCTCATCCGCCAGGTCGAGGCGATGTGCTTGTCGAGCGAGTGCGACTTGTACTGGGTGAGCACGACGATGCGCAGGTACCCGGAGTTGACGATGTTGGACAGGGCGAAATCGATGAGCCGGTAGATGCCCCCGAACGGGACGGCCGGCTTCGCACGATCGAGGGTCAGCGGCATCAGCCGCTTGCCCTCGCCCCCGGCAAGAACGATGGCGAGCACGGTAGACATGAACCGAGCATAATGCCCATGTGGGGGCACTCACACACCGGACCGCCGATCGTCCCGTCGCCCCCGGTCGGAACGTCCCACGGACCACTGCGTCCCACCGACCGACCCGCCCTGCAGACCATCGCCCCGCAGACCAGGAGGAGCCCATGCGCGTCGACCTGTTGACCAAGGAGTACCCGCCGGAGATCTACGGGGGAGCGGGCGTGCACGTCGCCGAGCTCACCCGGGTGCTGCGCGAGCACGTCGAGGTCCAGGTGCGCTGCTTCGGCGCGCCGCGCGAGGAGGCGGACACCACCGCCTACGAGGCGCCCGCGGACCTCGAGGGAGCGAACTCGGCTCTGCGAACGATGGGCACGGACCTGCCGATGGCCTCGGACTGCGCGGGCACGGACCTCGTGCACTCCCACACCTGGTACGCGAACTTCGCGGGCCACCTCGCCTCCCTGCTCCACGGGGTGCCCCACGTGCTGAGCGCCCACTCGCTCGAGCCGCTGCGCCCGTGGAAGGCCGAGCAGCTGGGCGGCGGCTACGCGCTGAGCTCCTTCGTCGAGCGCACGGCCTACGAGGGCGCCGCCGGCATCATCGCGGTCTCCGCCGGCATGCGCGCGGACATCCTCCGCTCCTACCCCGGCGTCGATCCCGCGAAGGTCCACGTCGTGCACAACGGGATCGACATCGACACCTGGCAGCCGAATCCCTCGACAGACGCCCTGACCTCCCGGGGGATCGACCCCGAGGCGCCGACGATCGTGTTCGTGGGCCGGATCACCCGCCAGAAGGGCCTGCCGTACTTCCTGCGCGCGGTGCGCGAGCTGCCGCCGGAGGCCCAGGTCGTGCTGTGCGCGGGGGCTCCGGACACCCCGGAGATCTCCGCCGAGGTCGACTCCCTGGTCTCCGAGCTGCAGTCCACCCGCGAGGGCGTGCACCTGATCTCCGAGATGCTCCCGCGCGACGAGCTCACCCAGATCCTCAGCCACGCGACGACCTTCGTGTGCCCGAGCATCTACGAGCCGCTGGGCATCGTGAACCTCGAGGCGATGGCCTGCGGGATCCCGGTGGTCGCGAGCGCGACGGGCGGCATCCCCGAGGTCGTGGTCGACGGGGAGACCGGGTACCTGGTGCCCCTCGAGCAGGTGCAGGACGGCACCGGCACGCCGCTCGACCCCGAGCGCTTCGTCGCCGACCTCGCGGCCACCCTCACCCGCATGATCGGCGACCCCGAGCGCGCCCGTGAGATGGGTGCGGCCTCGCGCCGCCGCGCGGCGGAGCACTTCTCCTGGACGGCGATCGCCGAGCGCACCCTCGAGGTCTACGAGACGGTGCTCCGGGAGCACGCGGCGCGGAGCTGATCCGCCGTCCCGGCCGTGCCCGTCGTCTCCGTCGGGCGGCGGCTCAGCCGAGCTCGTCGGCGATCACGAGGCCGACGGTCTCCGTGAGCGCCTCGCGCGCCCCGTCTCGCAGATCGCGCAGCACCTCGCGGCGCTCGGACTCCTCGCCGAGGCCGCGGGCGAGCACGGATCCGGTCTCGAGCTCCTGATCGGCCAGCAGCAGGGTGCGCGCGGCGAGCGTCAGCAGATGCTCGGCCGCGGGCCCGACGTGCCGCGGCAGGGGCACGGAGGTCCAGGTCGCCGGCACCGCCTGCAGCGCGATCGCCTCCTCGGGCACCAGGTCGAGCTCGACCGTGCCCGAGGCCGCGCGCTGCAGGGACCGCAGGAACTGGTCGCGCGCGCCACCGGCGCTCGGCACCGGTGCCGGGGCGCCCCCGCGCGCGGGGATCCGCCGCCAGGAGACGAGGGTCCCGCGCGTGCCGTCCGGTCCGAGCGCATCGGTGAGCGGCACGAGCGTGTGGTCGGCCATCCCGGCCGCGCTCACCACGATCGCCTGCTCCGCCTCGAGGGCTGAGGCGACGGCCTCGGGCGGGCCGACGAGCCCCGCGATCCGCCCGGCCACCGGGAGCACGAGGTGGACCTGGGCGAGCGGCAGGCGGCGCAGAGACGTCATCCAGTCGAAGAGGTCCTCGCCGCCCCCGGTGGTCTGCCGGTGCCCGCTGCCCTGGGAGAGCACCGCGGCGTCGTCGGGGCCGATGTCCCCGCGCAGGTAGGCGGCGCTCCACAGCACGAGCGCCGCGGCGCGCGGCAGGGCGAGGGCGTCGGGATCGGGGCGCGCGCCGGTCTCGTCGTGCTCGGGCAGGGAGCTCATGACGCGGACTCCTCGACGGGCACGAACCGCGCGCCGGCTCCCGCCACGTCGACCGACTCGAGCCGGACGCGCAGGGAACCGCCGAGCTCGCCGTCGGCCTCGACCCAGGCCGTGACGGGCGGATCCAGCAGCTGCACCTCGACGCGGACCGGGGACGTCCCGCCGCCCTTCTTCTCGTCGTCCTTCTTCGCGTCGTCCGTCTTCTCGTCGTCCGTCTTCTCGCCCCCGCGGCGGTCGATGATCGTCCCCTCGAAGGTCTCGCCGACGAGCCCGGCGAGCGCCGTGCGCTCGACGAGGTCCAGGGCGCGGCGCTCGAGGCTTCCCGCGACCGACCCCGTGGTCTGCATGATCTCGGGGAGCTGGGGGAGCGCCGCCGCGAGCGCGGGCGGCACCTCCTCGCCGCGCGCATGGTGCAGGCAGGTCAGCAGCACGAAGCGGTCGACGAGCCGGCGCAGGGGCGCGGTCGAGTGGGCATAGGGCGCGCCGAGCGCCGCCTGCTCGGTGTCCTCCGGGAGCTCGCCGGCGTGGGTGAAGGCCGCGTAGGCGGCGCCGCGGAACAGCGACGCGGCCTGGTTGAGCAGGGCGAGATGGCGGGGATCGTGCCAGTCGAGGGTGCGGAGGAAGGCGCCGTAGTCGAGGGCCTCGGACCAGGGCACGCCGAGCGCCGCGGCCTGCCGGCGGAAGCGCCCGACGTTCTCCTCGGGGGCCGGCGGCATCGTGCGCAGGATGCCCGCGCCCCCGCGGATCATGAGGTCGGCCGCGGCCATGCCGGTCATCAGCGAGATCTGCGCGTTCGCGTCCTCGATGGGCAGGATGCTGCGCCAGGCGAGGTGCACGCGGTCCCCGTCGGCCTCGACGTCCTGCTCGGGGATGTTCAGGCTCGCGCCGCCGCGCTCGGCCTCCTTCCGGGTGCGCAGGGCGCCGATCTCCTGCAGCAGGAGCATCATCGGGTGGCCGTCCCCGGCGTCGATCCCGTCCTGCACGGCCTCGTAGGCGAGCTTCTCGCGCGAGCGGACGACCGCCCGGCCCAGCGACGTCCCCGTGACCGTGCCGCTGCCGTCCAGGCGCAGGTCCCATACGAACGCGGGGGCCGCCTGGTCCGGCAGCAGCGAGGCGGCGCCCTCGGAGATCGTCGTCGGATGCAGGGGGATCCTGCGGTCGGGGAGGTAGACGGTCTCGCCGCGACGGCGGGCCTCGGCGTCGAGCACCGAGTCCAGGGCGACGAACAGGGGCACGTCGGCGATCGCGTAGCGCACCCGATAGCCGTCCTCCGTGCGCTCGAGGTGCATGGCCTGGTCGAGATCGGTCGAGGACGCCGGGTCGAGCGTCACGAAGGGGACGTCCGTCGCGTCCTCGTGGGCGTCGGCGCCCTCGCGCCAGGCGCCGGCGGCCGCCTCGGCCGCCGCGAGCACCTCGGCGGCCGAGGCGGCCGCCTCGGCCGCCGCGAGCACCTCGGCGGGGAACTCGACGCTCGGCGCGCCGTCGGCCGCGGCCTCGGCGAGCAGCCCGTCGATCGCGGCCGCGATCTCCGAGGCGGCGACGGAGCCCTTCGGGGCACGCAGGGACACGGGACGGTGGGGCACGGCGGCCTCCTGTTTCGCAGGGCCGGGATCGGGCCCGGTCAGTCTACGAGCGCCCGCCCTCCTCGGCGACGACGTGCTGGGCGTCCTCCGGCTCGATCTCGTCGGCCGAGACGAAGGGGATCCGGCCCGAGAGCACCTCGGTGACGCGCTCGCGGTCGATCGTCCGGGTGAGCGTGCCGATCACGACGGTCGCGATCGCGTTGCCCGCGAAGTTCGTGATCGCACGCGCCTCGGACATGAAGCGGTCGATGCCCACGATCACGGCGACGCCCGGCACCAGGTCCGCCCGGTGCGCCGCGAGGCCGCCCGCGAGCGTCGCGAGGCCGGCCCCCGAGACGCCGGCGGCGCCCTTCGAGGCGATGATCATGAACACCAGCAGGCCGATCTGCTGGGGGATCGTCATCGGCATCTTCATGGCGTCGGCCACGAAGATCGACGCCATGGTCAGGTAGATCGCGGTGCCGTCGAGGTTGAAGGAGTAGCCGGTGGGCACGACGATGCCGACGGTCGACTTCTTCACGCCCATGTGCTCCATCTTCGCCATCAGCGTGGGCAGCGCGGACTCCGAGGAGCTCGTGGCGACGATGAGGATGAACTCCTGGACCAGGTACTTCAGCAGCGAGAACACGTTCACGCGCGCCACGGCGAACAGCACCAGGCCGAGGATGCCGACCACGAAGATGATGCACGTGATGTAGAAGCCGATCATGAGCTTCACGAGCTCCCACACGGCGCCCACGCCCGAGGAGCCCACCACGGCCGACATCGCGCCGAACGCTCCGATCGGGGCGAGCCAGAGGATCATCATCAGCACGCGGAAGATGACGCGGCGCGCGATCTCGACGGCCTCGAGGGCGACCTCTGCGGTGCGCCCGCCCACGCCCTGGATGCCGAAGCCCACGAGCAGGGCCACGAGCAGCGCCTGCAGCACGGAGCCGTCGGTGAGGGAGCTGGCGAGGGTCTCGGGGATGATCGAGGCGACGAAGTCGGCGAGCCCGCCGGCCTCCTCGGCGTCCTTCACGTACTTGCTGACGTCGCCGTCGGTGGGGATCGTGAGTCCCTGGCCGGGCTGCAGGATGTTGCCCACGACCAGTCCGATCGCGAGGGCGAACGTGGACATGACGAGGAAGTAGACGAGGGCGAGGATGCCGATGCGGCCGACCGTCGCCGCGCTGCGCACCGAGCCGATCCCCAGCACGATCGTGCAGAAGATGATCGGCGCGATCATCATCTTGATGAGGGAGACGAAGAGGTCGCCGAGGATCTTGAACGAGGCGGCCGTGTCCGGCGCGATGAGACCGAAGGCGATGCCCGCGAGCACCGCGACGATCACGGCGATGTAGAGGAAGTGCGGGCTGACCCGTCGGCGCTTCGGAGCCGACGACTCCTGGCGGGGCATCGGGGCCGACGGGTCGGCGGCCGGGTCGGGATGTGCCATGGTGGCGCTCCTTCGCGTCGAGGGGGAGAGAGGGGTCGAGGGGATCGGCGCCGCGCACGGCGCCGCGACCCCGGGCACCCTACCGTCCCCCTCGCCGTGGCGCGCGGCTTCCCCGGAGATCGGGAAGGCGATCGGGCCGACGGCAGGGTCGGGTCGCTGCACGGGAGACGGCCCCGGAGCCGATAGGCTTTCAGCCATGTCCGAGGCTGCTGCACTCACCGATGTCGTCGTCCGCCGTGGCGGGAGGAACCTGCTGGACGGGCTCACCGTCAGCATCGGGGAGGGCGAGCGCTGGGTGGTGCTGGGCCCCAACGGGGCCGGCAAGTCGACGATGATCCGCCTGCTCGCCTCCCGCATGCACCCCACGTCCGGCACGGTCGAGCTGCTCGCCGAGCGCCTGGGCAGGATCGACGTCTTCGAGCTGCGCCCCCTCATCGGCCTCGCGAGCCAGGAGCTCGCCGACACCGTCCCCGGGCACGAGAAGGTGCTCGACGTGGTGGTGACCGCCGGCTACGGGGTCGTCGGCCGCTGGCGCGAGGAGTACGAGGACCTCGACCTCGACCGCGCGCGCACCCTTCTCGACGCCTTCGGCGTCCTCGACCTCGAGGGCCGCGCCTTCGGCACCCTCTCCACCGGGGAGCGCAAGCGCGTACTCTCCGCGCGCGCCCTCATGACCGACCCCGAGCTGCTGCTCCTGGACGAGCCCGCCTCGGGACTGGACCTGGGCGGCCGCGAGGAGCTCGTGCGGAACCTCGCGCGCCTCGCGAAGGACCCTGCGACCCCGGTGACCGTGCTGGTCACCCACCACGTCGAGGAGATCCCGCCCGGGTACACGCACGCCCTGCTGCTGCGCGACGGGAAGGCCGTCGCCGCCGGGCCGATCGACGAGACCCTCACCTCGCAGAACCTCACGCGCACCTTCGGGCTGCCGCTGGTGGTCGAGCGCCACGGCGAGCGCTTCAGCGCCCGTTCCGTGCAGCTGGACTGAGATGGAAGCACCGGCACCGGAGGGCCCCGGGACCACCGAGGCCCCCGGCCCGCAGATCGTCCCGATCACGACGCTCGAGGACCCGCGGCTCGACGACTACCTGCGCATGACCGACGTGCGGCTGCGCGCGAGCATGGAGGTCGAGCGCGGGCTGTTCATGGCGGAGAGCTTCCACGTGATCGAGCGGGCGATGGACGCCGGCTGCGTCCCGCGCTCCTTCCTCATGTCCTCCCGCTGGGTGGAGCAGTTCGCACCGCTGTTCACGCGCTTCCCCGAGGTGCCCGTGTTCGTGGGCGAGGAGTCCCTGCTCGAGTCGCTCACGGGATTCCATCTGCACCGGGGAGCGCTCGCGGCCATGCAGCGGCCCGTCCTGCCCTCCGCCGCCGACCTGCTGCGCACGGCGCGCACGGTCGCGGTGCTCGAGAACATCGTGGACCACACGAACGTGGGCGCCATGTTCCGCTCGGCCGCCGCGCTCGACGTCGACGCCGTGCTCGTCACCCCGCGCTGCGCCGACCCGCTGTACCGCCGCTCCCTCCGCGTCTCGATGGGCACCGTCTTCCAGGTGCCGTGGACCCGGCTCGGCGCCTGGCCGCACGCGCCGCATCCTCCGGGCGAGGACACCGCGCACGACGGCGTGGACCTGCTGCACGACGCCGGCTTCGACGTGCTCGCCCTGGCCCTCACCGAGCAGGCCACGGCGCTCGACGAGGTGGACCTGGGGGCCGACCGCAAGGTCGCGCTGGTCCTCGGCGCCGAGGGCCACGGCCTCGAGCCGTCCACCCTGAAGGCGGTCGACGAGCACGTGGTCATCCCCATGAGCGGCGTGGTCGACTCGCTCAACGTCGCCGCCGCGAGCGCCGTGGTGTTCTGGCAGCGACGGGCGGCGGTGCGGGCAGGCTGAGTCCGTCCGGTCGGCACTCGCTGCTCAGCCCCCGCCGCTCAGTTCCCGCGGCTCAGCTCCCGCGGCGCGCGAGCAGGCTGAAGCTGTTGGGGAGGCGACCGTCCCAGGCCGCCGCGGGCTCCGCGTCGTCGGGCCGCCAGAACGGCTCGGGATGCTCTTCGAGCTGCTCGAGGACGAAGCCCGCCCGCACGATCGCCATCACGGTCCCGGCGAGCGTGCGCTGGTGCTCGGTGGCCCCGCGAGCGGGGAAGGTGTCGTTGGCGTGGCGGGACGCGAAGTAGCCGCGGTCCTCCCGCACGCGCGGCTCGTCGGCGTCCCATGTCCACAGCGGCACGAGCGGATGCGCCTCGTGGACGAACAGGTGACCGCCGGGCCGCAGCAGCCGGTGCATCTCCGCCGCCCAGGCGTCGAGGTCCTCGTTCCAGATCAGTGCTCCCTTGCCCGTGTAGACGAGGTCGGCGGACGCCGGATCGAGGCCCGTGTCCGGGAGCTCCGCCACGATGTAATGCGCAGCGGCGCCCAACTCGTCGGCACGCCGCTGCGCCGCCGTCACCGCGGTCGACGAGTAGTCCACGCCCAGCACCGAGGCGGCCCCGAGTCGCAGCAGCGCGTGATCGTCGATGCCGTGCCCACTCTGCGGGTGGATCACCTCGGCGTGCTCGACGAACCCGGCGAGGAGACGCTCCTCGCACGGAAGCAGCCGTGCGGTGCACGCCTCGGCGAGCAGGCTCCCGTACTCGCGCACGTGCTTGCGGGAGGCGGCGTCCCAGGCGCGCCGGGTCTCCTCGTAGGTGCCCGTGAGGTCGTGGGTGCCCGCGGGTTCGCTCGTGTCCATGGAGCGAGGCAAGCACTCGTCGAGCGCGCTGTCCAGGCGTTTCGACGACGGTCGGGTGAGCTGCCGGTTCAGAACAGCGGCCGCGCCGCGGCGCGCTGGGGGATCACGACGCCGTGCAGCCCGAGCGCCTCCTGCGCGCGCTCGGGTCCGTCGCACACACGAGCGACGGGGGAGTAGGCGGCGCGCTCGAGGGCGAGGAAGTCTCGCGTCTCTCCTCCGGTCCCCCTCCTGAGAGGTCCGCCCGTCGGGACGTCGTCGCTCTCCTCCCGGGCGAGGAACGGGGGCAGCACGTCCGGATGCGGATGCTGCTCCCCGGGCGCGGCGCCCGGGCGGCGGTCGGGGAGGATCCTGTGCTGGACGAGGTCGAAGGCGTTGATGTCGAGCGATGCGGCGAGCTCCGCGAGGTCGTCCCGGGCGATCTCGGCGCCCAGTCCGGTGAGGTTCGCGTGGAATGCCTGACCTGCGGCGCACGCCTCGACGTCGGTGTACTTCCAGATGGGGATGCCCTGCGCGCCGTCCTCGCCGTCGACGTCCGGGGCCTCCTCGCCCTCGTCGAGGGGATATCGCCGCAGCGCCTCCTGCACGAAGGCGGCGATCCGCGGCACCGGCGGCACCGCCGTGCCCGTCTCGCCCCAGGCGTGATCCGCGGCGAAGATGTGCTGGTTGAGGGCGGCGCAGGCGTCGATGGGATCAGAGGGTGTCGGTCCGAGCCAGAATCCGAGTCGATAGAGCATGCGGCAAGCATGGCCCCGCGCTCCCCGCGCCCCTTCCGATCATCCACACCGCCGTTCCTCCACAAGGATCAGCGCTGGTCGGAGCGATTCCGGTCAGGGAGCGATTCCGGTCAGAAGGCGATCTGCAGCTTCACGTCCGTCGGCCGACCCTCGAGGAAGCGCTCGAAGGCCTTCTCCGAGTCATCGAACGCGAACGTCTCGGTGACGAAGCGGCCCAGGTCCACGGCATCGCTCGCGGCGAGATCGATGGCCTTCTGGTGGACGTTGGCGTAGCGGAAGATCGTCTCGATCGAGATCCCGCGGCTCTGCGCCGTGGCGACGTCGAAGGCCACGGGCTCGACGGGCATGCCGACGAGCACCACGCGTCCGCCCGGCGCGGGGACTGTCCACAGCCTTTTGTACGCGGGAGCGGCGCCCGAGGCCTCGATCACGACCTGCGGGCCCCATCCCGAGGTCTCCGCGCGCACCCGCTCGCCGAGGTCTTCCTGGGTCGCGTCGACCGGGATGATGCCCGTGAGTCCGTCGAGCAGTCCGAGCTTCGCGCTCTGCACGTCGCTGATGTACACCCGGCTCGCCCCGCCGGCGCGTGCGGCCAGTGCGGTCATGATGCCGATCGTCCCGGTGCCGATCACGGCGACGACGTCCCCGGGGCTGATCTGCGCCTTCGTCGCGGCGAACATGCCGACGGCGAAGGGCTCGATGAGCGCGCCCTCGGCGAAGCTCAGGGCGTCGGGCAGGCGGTAGGTGAAGGCGGCGGGGTGGACGACCTCCTCGGCGAGGCAGCCGTCGATCGGCGGGGTCGCCCAGAAGCGCACGGCCGGGTCGACGTTGTAGCGGCCCTCGAGCGTCGCCCGCGAGGCGGGATCGGGGACGCCCGGCTCCATCGCGACGCGATCGCCGACGGTCAGGCCGGTGACGCCCTCGCCGATCTCGACCACGGTGCCCGCGCCCTCGTGCCCGAGGATCATCGGCGCCTCGACGACGAAGGGACCGATGCGGCCTTCGGTCCAGTAGTGGACGTCGGAGGCGCAGATCCCGACCGTGTGCATCGCGATCCGGACTTCTCCGGGCCCCGGGGCGCCGGGGGAGGGGACGTCCTCGATCCCCATCCGGCCTTTCTCCTGCAGCACCAGTGCACGCATGTCTCGCTCCTCCTCGGAATGGCTCCGGCCAGGTTACGGGGCGGGCGGGCACGGGGACAGGGAGGTTCGCGCGATGGATCCGGGCGCTGCGGGAACGCGTCCGCGCGCGGATTGCTCACGCACTGCGTGTGCCGGGCCGCCGCTCCTCGTCACGGATTCCCGCGGCGCGTCGGCGGTCGCGCTCCCAGCGCAGGTCCTCGATCCGGTGGATCGGCGGGAGCAGGGCCGGTTCCCCGTCGGACGCATCGTCCGCGAGTGCGGTCTTGGCTGTCGCGGGCTTGGCCGATGACGGCATGGCCGATGGTGGCGTGCCCGAAGGGGTCATGCCGGATGGAGCGGCCTCGACGGGCGGGCCGCCCGGCGGGAGCCCTGCCAGGGGGCTCGGGGACACGGTCGCGGTGCGTCCGAGCTTCGATCTCCAGTGCACGCGGTGCGGCTCCGTCTCCTCACCGATCCGCTCGGCCGTCCCGAGGAACTCCTTGGTGCTGTTGCAGTAGGCGCACAGACCCTGTCCGTCGTCGGCGCTGGTCGCGCCGCCCTGCGCGTGGGGCTGGATGTGGTCGAT
Source organism: Brachybacterium halotolerans subsp. kimchii (assembly GCF_020792675.1). NCBI lineage: Bacteria > Bacillati > Actinomycetota > Actinomycetes > Micrococcales > Dermabacteraceae > Brachybacterium > Brachybacterium halotolerans. The sequence goes on from NZ_CP086254.1 coordinate 523,121, forward strand.
CTGGCGGATCGAGGATGCGCAGTAGGGCCCCGCGCAGCGGAAGTCCCGGAGCCGGACGAGGTACCCGAGCCTGGCGGGGAACGCGCGGGCACGCGATTCCATGGCGATCAGCTCGCCGGAAGCGGGATGGGTGAACAGACGCCGGAGCGTCAGCCGGGACTCCTCGTCGAGGGGGCCCGCCGCGATGGTCTCCGCGGGCTCCTGCGGCGGGAGCAGGTCGTCGTCGGTGAGCGTCCGACCCTCTTCCGGCATCGCGCCGGCCGTGACGGGCGCGTCCTGCGCGGGGTCGTTCTCTGCGGGGGCGTCGTCTGCAGGAGCGTTCTGCGTGAGAGCGCGGTGCGCGGCCTCGTGCTCGGGGTGGGGGAGTCGCTGGACGATCTCGTCGCGCACGGCCCGCGGCGGCACCACTCCGTAGCCCTCGATCATCGCCGGGTCGCCGTGGACCGGTGCGATCAGAGTGCGCTCCGTGATGACGACGCCGACCTCCAGGTGCACGGGGTCCATCTGCTCATCGCGCCCCAGCAGGGTGTCGGAGAAGAGGTCCGCCATGATCTGCGCGTGCGCGCGTGCGTCGCCCTGAGCCGTGAGCGATTGCGCCTCGATGGTCAGCTTGCGCTGGATCGCCGCGCAGTCGAGCGCGGAGAGGTGCGCGTGGACGTGCCCCATGCCGTGCGCCCCCGGCGTGACACTCACTCCGCGCTGCATGCGCGCCCGCACATGTCGTCCGTCCTCGCCGCGGGGATCGAGCTGTTGGGCGAGGGCCGAGACCTCCCGGCCCCACTGAGCGGGCGAGGCGCCGTCGAGATCAGGCTCGCGCGAGGCGATGATCCGATCGACCTCTCGCCGCTGCTCCGGCTGGAGCGGACCGCTGCTGCGCCCGATCGCATGGGCGGCATCGAGTCCGATGCGCCCGTCGGCCAGGGCCTCGAACATGCGCGGCATGTCCCGCACGAGCCGCTTGCCGGAGTGCAGCCGCGCCGAGGCGATGGCGGGGGAGACCCGGGAGGCCATCCGGATCTCGCCGGCGACGCGGCGTCCGTGATCGCGCTCGGGGACGCCCTGCGCCGAGTCCTCCTCGCGCAGACGCTCGTCGAGGGCTGTGGTCACCCGGATCTCGAGCGCGCCGAGGGCCGAGCGCAGCTGCTCGAAGGCGGCGAGGGTGTCGGAGAGCTCGAAGGCGGTGAGATCGGTGTCCGCGGCGCCGAAGGGGCCGCCCGGATTCTTCGCGAGGTCTCCCAGCGCGTGGGCGATGTCGAGGACCTCCAGCCCGTTCCCGGGTGCCGCATCGACCGCGACCATCTCGCACACGCGCTCCGTTCCTGCGGGCGCATCGCGCAGCACGAGCTGACGTGCGCGACCAGGGATGCGGCGGGGGTCGTCCCCGCCGTCCCTCATCGGCATGCACCGCATCGTGCCCGAAATGTCCATACCTCTATGCAACACCATCGCTCGCCCGAGCACCAGTGCTCGAACGCACGTCCTAGTGTGATATGCATCACTGGATAGGAAGATCGCTCCAGCTCAGATGTCGGTCCGGTGATCAAGACTCCTCGGCGACCCCGCAGTGCGAGGTCCGCACGACCGTCGGGCCCGCCCCGATGCATCGGGGCGGGCGTAGAATTCGAACGCGTGTTCGATCTTGGGTGACGGCCGAACAGGAGGAGGTGGAGCATGAGCACGCATCTGCAGATGCACGAGGCGCCGACGCAGGGGAAGGCATCGGCGCCGCACGAGGAGAGGACGCCGCCGCGGACGGCGGGACGAGGCACTCAGGAGGAGCGGCTCGCCCGCGCTCGCGCCGCGCTCGGCGCCGCCGAGCGCACCACCGCGCGCCATGGCGGGAGAATCGACCGCACCGCGTTCTCCGCCGTCAGGACAACGGGTCCCGGCGAGCCCGCGCGGCTCGGCGGACCGACCAGTCCCGACGCTCCGGTCGGCCTCGGCGGGCCGACGGGGATCGTCGGCTCCGCCGGCCCCGGGGGACCGTCCCGTCGGACACCTGCGCCCGATGCGGGCGCGGGAACCGCGCGGGTCCGGGCAGCCGACGAGCACAGCCGTGTGCCCCTGCCCCCGCCGCTCGCCCCGCTCGCTCCCTACGGATCCCTGCGCGCGGGGAGCACGGTCGCGGTCGACGGCTCCTGCTCGGTCTCCCTGATGCTCGCGATGGCCGCCGCGGCGGCGGGGGAGGACGGCTGGTGCGCGCTCGCGGGCATGCCGGACCTCGGCCTGCGCGCCGCGCGCGACGCCGGGCTCGATCTCGAGCGCCTCGCGATCGCCCCGGCCACCGCCGTCGAGGAGATGCCGCAGCTGCCGCAGCTGCTGTCCGCGCTCGTGGACGGGGTCGGCGTGCTCGTGCTCGGCCCGCGACTGCGGTTGACGGCCTCCCTCTGGCGCAGCCTGACCGATCGCGCACGGGCGCACGACACCCTGGTCCTCGCCGCCGCCCCCGTCGCCCGCGCTGACCTGCACCTGCGCGCCGAGGCGGAGTCGTGGGAGGGGCTGGGACGGGGCACCGGCCGTCTGCGCCGGCGCACCCTGCGGGTGAGCGCCGCCGGACGCGGGATCCCCGAGGGCCGCGCCGTGGACGTGGTGCTGCCCGAGGTGCACGGCCTCCTCGCCGAGGTCGCCGTGCCCGATCAGGCCGTTCCCGGCCGGGTCGTGCCCGACCAGGCCGCTCCCGCCCCGCTGCGCGTGATCCGGAGGGCGGGATGAGCGGGAACGAGCTCCTGCTGCCCGGGGTCATGCCCACGGGTGAGAAGGCTCAGGTCGACGAGAAGGAGCAGGTCGACGGGGAGGACCAGGCCGGCGGGGAGGATCACGCCGACGCCCCGCCCGCGACGCGCATCGCGGCCGTCGTCGTCCCCGCCTGGCCGCTCCTCGCCGCGCGCGAGAAGCTCGCCCGGGAGAAGGTCGCCAGGGCGGGGAGCGGGGCCGGGGCCGCGGCCGGGGCCCCGGCGGAGGGGGCGTCGGCTCCCGTCGTGGTCATGGACCGCCACCGGGTCTCCCATGCCGATGCCGCCGCCCTCGCGGTGGGCGTCGGGATCGGGATGCGCCGCCGCGCCGCGCAGGCCGCGTGTCCCGAGGCCGTCGTGGTCGAGGCCGACGTCGAGCACGAGAGCGCCCTGTTCGAGCTGGTCGCGGCCGCCGTGGACACCGTCGCCGCGGGTGTGGACGTGCTGCGCCCGGGGGTGCTGCTGATGTCCGCACGCGGACCCGCCCGCCACCGCGGCGGGGAGGATGCCCTCGCCGAGGCGATCGTCGACGCGGTCGCCGAGCTCACCGGCTGGGACGCCGTCGTCGGCATCGCCGACGGCCCCTTCGCCGCGCTCCTGGCCGCGCGCTCGGGCAGGATCGTGCGCCCCGGTCGCAGCCGGGACTACCTGGGCCCGCACGCGATCTCCGCCCTGCGCGACGCGCCCGTCGGCCCCGGATGGGGACACCGCGACCAGCCCGCGGCAGACGCCGACCGCACCCGCCGCGTGGACCTCGCCGAGGTCATCGACCTGCTCGAGCGCCTGGGCATCCGCACTCTCGGGGACTTCGCGGACCTTCCCGCGACCTCGGTCGCCGCACGTTTCGGGCCCGATGTCGCCCAGCTGCACCTGCTCGCGCGCGGGGGCGAGCCCACTCCGCCCCAGGCGCACCATCCCACGCAGCCCCTCGAGGTCGCTCGTACCCTGGACCCGCCGCTCGTGCGCGTGGACCAGGCGGCCTTCGCGGCCCGGCCGATGGCCGAGGAGCTGCACGGCATGCTCGTCGCGCGCGGACTGATCTGCACGCGTCTGCGGATCCTCGCGCTCACCGCCTCGGGCGAGGAGATGGAGCGCACCTGGCGCCACGACGGTGCCCTGTCCCCGGCCGACGTCGTGGACCGCATCCGCTGGCAGTGCGACGGCTGGATCACCCGGGCGCGGCTGCGCGGAGAGCAGACCGGGCAGATCACGCGGCTCGCCCTCCAGCCCGTGCAGCTGCTCCCCGCGGGCGAGGGCGCGCCGGCGCTGTGGGGGAGCGCGGGGGAGGCCGCGCAGCGGGCCGGCCGCGCCTTCGCCCGCGCCCAGGGCCTCGCGGGGGAGGAGGCGGTGCTCGTCCCCGTCGAGGTCGGGGGCCGTCTGCTCGCCGAGCAGGTGGCGCTGGTGCCCTGGCGCAGCGAGCGGCCGACGGCGCGGCCCGGGCCGTGGCCGGGGTCGTTGCCGCGCCCGCTGCCGTCGGTCGTGCTGCGCACCCCGCCGCTCGTGGTGCTGCGGGACGCGGAGGGCGCGGAGGTCGTGGTCACCGCCCGCGCCCTGCTGAGCGCCCCGCCCGCGGTCCTCGAGGTGCCGCGGGCGGGGAGCGCGGGGGCCGACGGGATCGAGGCGCTCGTGAGCCACGGCGTCGCCGCGGGCAGGGCCCACCGCGTGCTCGCCCACGGGGCGCCCACGGTCCTCGACGAGCGCTGGTGGCGGCCCGACGGTCGACGCGCCGCCCGCCTCGCCGTCGTCATCGAGCCCGGGCGCGCCCTCGTGCTGCTCAGCCGCGAGGGCGCCTGGACCGTGGAGGGGATCCATGACTAGGGGATCCAAGACGAGGGGATCCATGACGAGGAGATCGATGGCGGAGGAGTCCCGATGAGCCGCTGGTTCCTGGGGCCGCCCTCCTGGAACGACCTCGAGGCGCTGCTCTCGGACCGCCCCGTGCCGTCCGAGCGCGCGCTGCCGCCGCAGCATGCGCCGGCGGGGGAGCCGGCGGAGGGGGAGACCGGTCAATCGACCCCGTCGACCGATGGCGGCCCCCGCACCGACATCGCCTATGCCGAGCTGCACGCGCACTCGCACTTCAGCTTCCTCGACGGCGCCTCGAGCCCCGAGGACATGGTCGCCGAGGCCGCGCGGCTCGGGCTGCGCGCGCTCGCCCTCGTCGACCACGACGGGCTGCCCGGTGCGGTCCGCTTCTCGCGCGCCGCGCGCGAGGCGGGCCTCGCGACCGTGCTCGGCGCCGAGCTGACCCTGGGCAGCGAGCCCGGCAGCGAGCGCGCGAGCAGCACCCCCGTGCTCTCGCCCGAGCGCACCGGCGTCCCCGACCCCGAGGGCGAGCACCTGCTGGTCCTCGTGCGCGACGAGCAGGGGTACCGCGCGCTGTCGGCCGCGATCGCGCGCGCCCACCTCGACAGCAGGAAGAAGGCCACGCCCCGCTACCGCCTCGCCGAGCTCTCCCGGATCGCCCGCGAGGGGCACTGGCTCGTGCTCACCGGCTGCCGCAAGGGGGCGGTGCTGCGGGCGGTGCGCCCGCTCGTGGCCGACGGAGATCGCGAGGGCGCGGCCTGCGCGGCGCAGCGCGAGATCGCCCGGCTGCTCGAGCTGTACGGGCACGGGAACGTCGCCGTCGAGCTCATGGTCGGCGGGGACGAGCTCGACGACGAGATCCACGACGCCCTCGCCCAGGGCGCGCGCCTCGTGCGCGAGGAGACCGGTCTGGACGAGCTCACCCTGCCGCTCGTGGCGACCACGAACGCGCACTGCGCCCGCCCCGCGGACACGCGCCTCGTGGACGTCCACGCCGCCCTGCGCGCGGGCACGTCCCTCGCCGAGGCCGATGCGCACCTCCCCTCGCGACCCGGTCACCTGCGCAGCGGCGAGGAGATGGCGCAGCTGCTCCCGCGCCATCCCGGTGCGGTCGCGGCCGCGGCGCGGATGGCCGAGGAGTGCGCGCTGGACCTGCAGCTGCTCGCTCCCGACCTGCCTCCCTTCCCCGTGCCCGCGGGGCACACCGAGGACAGCTGGCTGCGCGAGCTCGTCGAGCAGGGCGGGCGCGAGCGCTACGGCCCGCGGCCCGGGTCGGGCGGGATGGACAGGACGGGCAGGGCCGACGCGGCCGACGCACCGGCCGAGGAGGAGCGGGTCCCCGGGGCGTGGGCGCAGATCGACCGGGAGCTGCAGATCATCTCCGGCCTGCACTTCCCCGGCTACTTCCTCATCGTCCACGAGATCGTCGCCTTCTGCGAGAAGGAGGAGATCCTGTGCCAGGGCCGGGGCTCGGCCGCCAACAGCGCCGTCTGCTACGCGCTCGGGATCACGGCCGTCGAGCCCGTCGGCCATCATCTGCTCTTCGAGCGCTTCCTCGCGCCCGAGCGGGACGGGCCGCCGGACATCGACCTCGACATCGCCTCCGACCGCCGCGAGGAGGTCATCCAGCACGTCTACGATCGCCACGGCCGCGAGTGCGCCGCGCAGGTCGCCAACGTCATCAGCTATCGGGCGAAGCTCGCGGTGCGCGATGCGGCCCGCGCGCTGGGCTACGACGTCGGCACGCAGGACGCGTGGTCCAAGCGGATCGAGCGCTCCTTCCGCTCCCTCGCGGATGCCGACATCCCCGCCGACGTCGTCGAGCTCGCCCACCGTCTGCGCGACGCCCCGCGCCACCTGGGCATCCACTCCGGCGGCATGGTGCTCGCCGACCGCCCGGTGATCGAGATCTGCCCCGTGCAGTGGGCGGCGATGGAGGACCGCAGCGTGCTGCAGTGGGACAAGGACGACTGCGCCGACGCGGGCCTGGTCAAGTTCGACCTGCTGGGCCTCGGGATGCTCACCGCGATCGACCACTGCCTGCGCCTCGTGGCCGAGCACCACGGGGAGCGCCACGGCCTGCGCACCCTCCCGCAGGAGGACCCGGCGGTCTACGACATGCTGTGCGCGGGCGACAGCGTGGGCGTCTTCCAGGTCGAGTCGCGCGCGCAGATCGCGACCCTGCCGCGGCTGCGTCCCGAGTGCTTCTACGACCTCGTCGTCGAGGTCGCCCTGATCCGTCCCGGCCCCATCCAGGGCGGCTCCGTGCACCCCTACATCCGCCGTCGGACGGGGGAGGAGGAGACCACCTACCTGCATCCGCTGCTCGAGAAGTCCCTGGGCCGCACCTACGGGGTGCCGCTGTTCCAGGAGCAGCTCATGCAGATGGCGGTCGACGTCGCCGACTTCACCCCGGCGCTCGCGGACCAGCTGCGCCGCGCCATGGGCTCCAAGCGGTCCACGGAGAAGATGCTCGCGCTCTCGGACCAGCTGTTCGCGGGCATGGCGCGCCACGGGATCACGGGGGAGGACGCCGAGGCGATCCAGCGCAAGCTGCTGGCCTTCGCGAACTACGGCTTCCCCGAGTCCCACGCCTACTCCTTCGCCTACATCGTGTACGCGAGCGCCTACCTCAAGTGCCACTACCCGGCCGCGTTCACCGCGGCGCTGCTGCGCTCCCAGCCGATGGGCTTCTACTCCCCGCAGTCCCTCGTGGCCGACGCCCGCCGCCACAGCGTCCTCACCCGCGGGGTCGACGTCACCGTCTCCGAGGTGCAGACCGGGCTCGAGACCGACACGGGAGGGACGGGGGACACGGGGGACACGGGAGGCGCAGGGGACGGGACAGGGCATCGCGCGTACACGCTGCCCGGCAACGAGGACGTCCTGGGCCCGGCCGCGCGGCACCGGGGCCCGGAGGGCTGGACGGACCCGGAGAAGGACGCCCTGCGCGCCGCGCGCCCGCAGGTCACGGGGGAGGCGGCGCGACGAGGACCGGTGATCCGGCTGGGGCTGACGCAGGTGCGCGGGATCGGGGAGGACAAGGCTGAGGAGATCGTGAGCGCCCGCGAGAAGGAGGGGCCCTTCGCCTCCATCAGCGACCTCGCGCGGCGGGTGCGCCTCAGCGCCCGTCAGCTCGAGGCGCTCGCGACCGCCGGGGCGCTCGACGCCCTCGCGCCCTCGCGCCGACAGGCCCTGTGGGCCGCGGGCGCTGCGGCGCAGGAGTCGCCCGACGTGCTGCCGCACCTGGCCATCGGGGCCGACGCGCCGATGCTGCCCGGGCTCAGCGACACCGAGATCGCCGCCTCCGACTCCTGGGCCACGGGCATCACGCTCGCCGACCACCCGATGGTGCTCGTGCGCGAGGAGATGGAGGAGGCGGGCGTGCTCTCCATCCGCGGGGCGCGCGCGGCCGAGGACTCCACGCGCATCCGCGTGGGCGGGGTGATCACGCACCGCCAGCGGCCCGCGACGGCCAGCGGCATCACCTTCCTCAGCCTCGAGGACGAGACCGGGATCCTCAACGTGGTCTGCTCGAAGGGGTTCTGGTCACGACACCGGGCGGTGCTGCGCACCTCGCGCTCGGTGGTGGTCCGCGGGATCGTCGAGAACCTCACCGGGGCCGTGAACCTCGTGGCCGACGGGGTCGAGGTGCTCGAGCTCGCCGGCGCCGGGAGGTCCCGGGACTTCCACTGAGCGCGGAGGTCCCGGGACTTCCACTGAGCGCGGAGGTCCCGGGACGGGCCGACTCAGGCGGCCGCGTGGGCGCCGCCGCGCGCGTGCTTCGGCGGTTTCGCGGGTTTCACCGTGCGCGCGTTCCGGGAGGCCACCAGGGTGACGAGCACCGAGACCGCGAACCAGGCGGCGATCGAGAGCAGCGTCGCGGTCGTCGAGGTGAGGGACCCTCCGAGCGAGGCGTGCACGAGGCCGCGGCTGACGATCGTGATCGGCATCAGCCCGCTCACCGACTGCAGCAGCTCCGGGGCCGTCTGCAGCGGCAGGATGCCCACGAGCACCACCACCTGGAGCACCATCAGCACGATCGAGAGGATCCTGCCGATCCGGTCCCCGAGCAGGGCGAGCAGCGCCTGGTGGAAGGCCGCGAACATCACCGCCCCCGCCAGGCACACGAGCCCCACCGCGAGCGGCGAGACCGGCGAGATCCCGATCGCCGTGATCACCGCGAGCACCGCGACGGTCTGCACGATGGCCAGCAGCAGGCCGGGCACGAGCGAGCGCAGCACGACCTTCCACATGGGCACCGCGCCGTCCAGCAGGCGCTTGGAGAGCGCGGGCATCAGCAGGAAGGTGCCGAAGGCGCCCAGCCACAGGGCGAGCGCCACCACGAACGGGAACGTCGCGGTGGCCGCGCCCGAGGCCTCGTTCGCCCGCGAGGAGAACGTCGAGATGGGCTGGGCGCCCATCGTCGACATCTTCTCGCGCTCGCCCTTGGTGTAGCTCGGGATCTGGTCGGCGCCCTTCGCGAGGCCGTCCGAGAGCTTCCCGGTGCCGTCGGAGAGCTGGTCAGCGCCGTCGGCGAGCTTGTCGTTGCCGTCGGCGAGCTTCTCGGTGCCGTCGGCCAGCCCGGAGGCGCCGTCGGCGAGGCCCTGGGTGCCGGTGACCAGCTGGTCGGTGCCGTCGGCGAGCTTCGAGGAGCCGTCCGCGAGGGTGTCCGCGCCGTCCGCGCTCGAGCGCGCGCCGTCGGCGAGGTCGGAGGCGCCGTCCGCGAGGGAGTGCGCGCCCTTCGCGCTCTTGCCGGTGCCGTCGGCGAGCTTCGTGGCGCCGTCGGAGAGGTCCGAGGCGCCCTCGGCGCTCGACGCCGTGCCGTCGGCGACCTTGGTCGCGCCGTCGGAGAGGTCGTCGACGCCGCCCGCGAAGCCGTGCAGGCCCTTGTCGAACTCCTGCAGCCCGTCGACGAGATCGGGCACCTGGGTGCTGAAGGTGTCCGCGCCCTCGGCGACCTGCTTCGCGCCCGCCGCCAGGCCCGGGTTCTTCGCGGTGCCGTCGCCCTCGAAGACCTGGGAGACGCCCGAGGTGTACTGGTCGATGCCGTCGGAGGTCTGCTGTGCCGCCGATTTCAGATCGGTCGTGCCATCGCCGGCCAGAGCCGTGTCGAGTCCCTCGGTCTGCTTCTGCAGCGCCGCGGACGCGGTGGCGCACTTCTCCGCGTCGACCTGATCGACGCAGTACTTCTGCACGTCCTTCGAGACCTGATCCAGGCTCTGCTCGGGGTTCGCCTCCGTGCCCTTCACGACCGTGTCGATCGCCGTGACGCCCTCGGAGACGCCCGCCGATCCCTTGCCCAGATCATCGCCCGAGCCCTTCAGGCCGGGGTTCTGCGCGGTGCCGTCTCCGTTCCAGGCCGTGTCCGCGCCGTCGCCCACCTGCTCGGCGCCGTCCGCGAGCTGCTTCGCGCCCTCGGCGAGGCCGGGATTCTTCGCCGTGCCGTCGCCGGCGATGCCCTCGGTGATCGCGTCGGCCGCGGGGACCAGCCCAGGGTTCTTCTCGGTGCCGTCGCCGCGCAGTCCGGTCTTCAGGGCGCCCACGCCGTCGGCCACGCCCTGGGAGCCGTCGGCGAGGTCGTCGAGGCCGCCGGAGAGCTTCTTCGTGCCGTCCGCGAGTCCGTCGGCCCCGTCCGAGAGGTCGTCGAGGCCGTCGGCCAGATCGCTCGTGCCGCTCGACAGCGAGTCGGCGCCGTCGGCGAGGGTGCCGAGCCCCGTCGCGAGGCTTTTGTTGCCGTCGGCGACGCCGTGCGCGCCCTCGGCGAGCTCGGGCGTGGAGTCGGCGAGCTCCTGGGAGCCGTCCGAGAGGTCGCCCGCGCCGTCGGCGAGGTCGTGGGTGCCGTCGGCGGACTTCTTCACACCGTCGTCGAGCTGGTCGGCGCCGTCGGAGAGATCCGCCGAACTGTCGGCCACGTCCTTGAAGTTGTCGTGCATGTCGTTGAAGCCGACGTACAGCTGATCGAGGTACTGCTCGGTGAACTGGCTGCCCATCGACTGCGAGGCGGCCGTGGCGACCGCGTTGCCGATGAGTCCGTCGAGCATCCCGGAGGAGTCGTCGGTGAGCACCTGCACCTGCGCCTTCGCCGCGTCGGTCGAGCCGATCGAGGCGAGGTTCTTCGAGAAGTCCTTCGGGATCACGATGATCGCCGAGTAGGAGCCGTCCTTGAGCCCGTCCTTCGCATCGTCCTGCGAGGTCAGCTGCCAGTCGAAGCCGGTCTGCTGGTCCGAGCCCTTCGCGGTCGAGGGCTGGGTGAGCGCGCCCGCGAGCGTGCGGCCGAGCGGCACCTTCTGGTCCTTGCCGTCGACCTTCATGGTGGCGCCCTCGTCGAGGTTCACCACGGCGGCCGGCACCCGGTCGATGTTGTCCACGCGGCCGGTCAGCGCCCACATGCCGATGCCCGCCACCAGCAGCGGCAGCAGCAGGACGATCACCAGGGAGGGGATGTGGCGGGAGAGAGTTCTCATGCGTGGGCTCCTTCCACGACGGGGGTGGAGTGGGAATGCGCGGAAGCGGCAGAGGCGGGGGAGGCGCTGCGGTGCACGCGCAGGGCCACGTGCCGGGAGGGGTCCTCGAGGGCGTCGACGACGGTCTGCTCGGGCTGCGAGGACTCGAGGCCGAGGTCCACTCGGGATCCCGTGACCACGGCGATGCCCTGGCGCATGAGCTCCTCGAGCCGGCGCACGGCGCGTCCCTGGGTGATCACGCTCGCGTGGGCGAGGTCGGTGACGAGGTCGATCACCACGATCTCCCGCGCGGCGCGGCGCGGGCTGATCTCCGCGATGCGCCCGGCGACGTCCTCGCCGGGGCCGATGCGGTGCACGCGCGCCTGGATCGCGCCGACGTCTGCGGGGGAGAGGCGATCGTGCACGGCGAAGACGCCCGAGCTGGGCGCGATGCGCCCGGAGACGAGGTCGAGGAAGGTCTCGCGGGCGGCGTCGTCCGAGCTGCGCGCGACCAGCAGCGCGCCCGGGTCGACCGCTCCGGTCAGCGGGCCGAGCACCCCCGGCTCGCCGACGAGAGGGACGATCGTGTCCTCCATGCGCAGCGCCATGTCGCCGTGCTCCTCGGTCCAGCGGCGGTGCTCGAGCACCGCGCCCAGGCCCTCGCCCTCGGTGTCGACCACCGGGAGCAGGCGGTCCAGCCACTTGGGCAGCCACCAGGCGTAGCGGCCCAGCAGGGCCAGGACGGCGGGCACGAGCGTCATGCGCACCACGAAGGCGTCCACGAGCACGCCGACGGCGAGCGCGACCGCGATCGGCTGCAGCATGTACGCGCCGCCGGGCACGAAGGACGCGAAGACGGAGAACATGATGAGGGCCGCGGCGACGACCACGGGCGCGCTCGCGGAGAAGCCGCGCTCGATCGCTCCATGGGCGTCCCCGGTGCGCACGTACTCCTCGCGCATGCGGGAGACGAGGAAGACCTCGTAGTCCATGGCGAGCCCGAACAGCACGCCCATGCACATGATCGGCATGAACGCGATCACCGGGCCCACGACGTGGATGTCGAGCGCCTCGTTGCCCCATCCGTACTCGAAGACCATCGAGACCACGCCGAATGCCGCGCCGACGCTCAGCAGGTAGCCGAGCGAGGCCTTGATCGGCACCCAGATCGAGCGGAACACGACCATCAGCAGGATCAGGGAGAGCCCCACCACGAACACCGCGAAGGGCAGCAGCGCCTCGGAGAGGCGATCGGTGATGTCGATCGCGACGGCCGTCTGACCGGTGACGCGGACGTCGGAGATGTCGAGGTCCTTCTCCCACGTCGAGGAGTCGGAGCGCAGGGTCCGTACGAGCTCGGAGGTCGACTCGTCGGTCTGGGAGCCCTGGGGGATCACGACGACCACGGCCATGTCCGCGCCCTCGTTCGGGGTCGCGAGCTGGATCTCCTCGACGTCCGGCAGATCGGCGATGCGCTTCTTCAGGTCGTCGACCACGCCCAGGGGGTCGTCGGAGTTGATGATGTCGGCGGTGACCAGCAGCGGGCCGTTGTACCCGGCGCCGAACTCGTCCGCGACCAGGTCATAGGTCTGTCGGGCCTGGGTGTCGGGCTTCTCGGTGCCCAGGTCCGGGAGACCCAGGCGCAGATCCTTGATCGGGATCGCGAGGGAGCCCACCACGAGGATCACCACGATGATCGTGAGCGCCGGGACCTTGGTGACGATGCGGACCCAGCGGCTGCCGCCGGCGCGCTTCGCGGCGGATCCCGCGCCCTCGTCCTCGCCCTCCTCGGGCTCCGGGAGCGCGCCGCCGTTCTCCGCCATCAGGCGGCGCACGCGGCGGGGGCGCAGGTTCTCGCCCAGCAGGCCCATGATCGCCGGCAGCAGGGTGAGGGCCACGACCACGGAGAGCGCGACCGTCGCCGCCGCGGCGATGCCCATGATGGTGAGGAAGGGGATGCGCGTGACGAAGAGTCCGACGAGGGCGATCACCACGGTGAGGCCCGCGAAGATCACGGCGCTGCCGGAGGTCGCGATCGCCTCGCCGATCGATTCGACGACGTCCATCCCGCGTCTGAGCTGCCCGCGGTGGCGGGAGAGGATGAACAGGGCGTAGTCGATGCCCACGGCCAGGCCAAGCATCGCGCCGAGCGAGATGGTCACCGAGGGGATCTCCATCCCCGCCGAGAGCGCCATCACCGCGAGCATCGAAACCCCGACGCCCACCACGGCGCTCACGATCGGCACGAAGGCGGGAACCACGGACCGGAAGGTCACCGCGAGGATGATGAGCGCGGCGAGCAGGCCGATGATCTCGCTCGAGCCCATCGGGATGTCCGAGCTCTGCAGGATCTGCCCGCCGAGCTCGACGCGCAGGCCGCCGGAGTTCCCGTCGTCGGAGATCTTCTGGAGCTTCTCCAGGGCGCCGTCGGCGAATCCGCCGGGACTGCCCGAGAGCTGCACGGTACCGATGATCGCGGTGTCGCCGTCGTTGCGGGTGCCAGGGCTGTTCTCGTCGAAGGGAGAGGGCGCCGCCTCGACCCCGTCGACGTCGGCCGCCTTGTCCATCACCCGGTCGATCTGCGCCTCGTGGTCGTCGATCTTCGTGCCGTCCTCGCTGAGGAAGACGAGCTGGCCGCTCGTGCCGCTCATCTGCGGGAAGCGGTCGGCGAGCTCGTCGAGCCCCTCCTGGCCCTGGGTGCCGGGGATCTCGAACTGGCTCGAGAAGGAGCCGCCGAGGCCGACGGCGAGCCCGCCGAGGACCACCAGCAGGAGGGCCCAGACGCCCACGGCCTTCCAGCGGGCATGGGCCATCGCGCGTCCGAGGCGGTACAGGGTGGAGGACACGGAGGGATCTCCTGACGTTCGGCGGCGGGGAGAGGGTGGACGGGGCCGACGGGCAGTGTCGACGGAGAGGGCCGACGGGCCGCGCCCGTGAGGTGCGCAGAGAGTCCGCTCGATACACGAATGTATCGGTAGGATGCTACCCATGGAAGCTGGACATCCGGAAGTGGTCGACCCCGTGCCGGACCTCCTGGGGAACGTGCCCGCAGGGGACGAGACCCGCCGCAAGGAGAACACCCGGTCACGACTGGTCCGCGCCTCCGTGCAGGTGTTCGCGGAGAAGGGCCTGGACGGGGCGACGATCGACGACCTCGTGCGCGCCGCGGGATTCACGCGCGGCGCGTTCTACTCGAACTTCTCGAGCAAGGACGAGGTGTTCCGGGCCGCCTTCGCGCTCGCGACCCAGCAGGTGATCCAGATCATGCACGAGCGCGTGGACGAGGCGCGCGCCGCGCACGGCCCGCTCGGATCCGTGGTCCCGGGCAGCGCTTCCGGCGGCGCGGCCGACGAGGGCGCGCGCACCGAGGAGGCCGCGCTCATGCTCGACCTGTTCGAGGCGATGCGCCCCTTCGGCCGTCAGTGGTGCCTGCTGCACACCGAGGCCGTCACCCATTCCCTGCGCTCCCAGGCCGATCGCGACGAGCTGGTCTCCCAGCGCCGCCTGCTGCGCTCGACGGTCGCGGGGGTGCTCGCCTCGACCGCCCCCGGCGTCGGCCCGCGCGAGGGGCTGGACTTCGAGGACCTCGCCCAGCTGCTGATCGGCGTGTTCATCGACCTCATCACACGCGAGCAGCTCGAGGGCGAGGACGTCTCCGCCCTCGCCTCGACGACGATCCTGGGCACGCTGCGGGCGTTCCTGCAGCCGGGTGAGGAGGGCGCGGCGGGCGCTGTCTGCGCCGGGGCCGCCGACAGGGGAGAATGCCGGACGGCCGACTGATCCGTCGGCCCCGCACCGACCCCGGAGGGACCGCATGAGCACCGCCCCGACCCCGCGCGCCGAGAGCGCGCAGACCCGCGAGAAGCCCGAGCACTCTGGACGCCCGGCCGGCGTGGCCTACGCCGACCGGGGCTCCTCGCACTACGACATCCTCGCCATGATCATGTGCGCGGTGGTGATTCTCTCGGGGATCGGCGCCGCGAAGGGCGTCTTCTTCGGGACGATCCCGGGCATCGGCTTCGACATCATCACCGACGGCGGCTTCTTCCTCTTCCCCCTGGCGTACATCGTCGGGGACATCATCACCGAGCTCTACGGGGTGCGCGCGGCGCGGCGCGCGATCATCATGGGCTTCGTCGTGAACATCCTCGCCGCGATCTGCTACCAGGTGATCATCGCCCTGCCGCCGTTCCCCGACGACTACGGTCTGGCCAAGCAGGAGGCCATCGAGATGGCGCTCGGCCCGGTGTGGATCGTGGTCCTCGCGGGTCTCGTGGGCTTCGCCGCCGGGCAGAGCGTGAACTCCCTGATCATGAGCCGCATGAAGCGACGAGCGGGTGAGCGGGGCCTCATCGGCCGCCTGTTCTCCGCGAGCGGCGCCGGCGAGCTCGTGGACACCATCCTCTTCTGCACGATCGCGGCCGCCGCGATCGGCATCACCAGCGTGGGCGACTGGGCCGAGTACACGGTGCTCGGCTTCGTCTACAAGGTGGCCGTGCAGTACGCGGTCATCCCGATCACCGCCGCGGTCATCCGTTTCCTCAAGCGCGTGGACCCGACCTACCAGGCGGCGCTGGCAGCCGCCTCATGACCTCTGCCGACACCGCCTCCTCCCCGTCCGCTCCCTACCCCCAGGGATCGCCCGGCTACCGCCGCGTGGTGGGCGCCGTGTTCCTCGCCGGCTTCGCGGTCTTCCTCGTCATGTACGACACGCAGGGCCTGCTCCCGCAGATCGGCGCGGGCTTCGGCGCAGGGGAGGCCGCGACCGGCTGGAGCGTCGCCGCGACCACGCTCGGCATGGCGCTCGGGATGATCCCGCTCAGCACGGTCGGCCTGCGCCGGGGGCTCTTCCACCGGATGCTCGTGTTCCTCGTCCTCTCCGGGGTGATCGGCCTGGCCTGCGCGCTCATGCCCTCGCTCTGGTCGCTGGTGGCGGCGAGGTTCCTGCAGGGCGTCGCCGTGTCCCTGGTGCCCGCGAGCGCGCTCGCCCTGATCGGCGAGCGGATCGCGCCCGAGGCCATCACCGCCGCGACGGGCATCTACCTGGCCGGCAACACCGTGGGCGGGCTCTGCTCGCGACTGATCCCCGGCGCCGTCGCCGAGTTCGCGTCCTGGCGCTGGGCGATGGGCGTGATGGCCGTGCTGTGCCTCGCGTGCGGGCTGGGCGTCGCACTGCTGCGTCCTCGCGGAGCGGCGGCGAGCGCGGGCTCGACCTCGGCCGGGGCGCGGAGACGGCCGGCGGTGGGGGAGCGGAAGACGGGGGAGCGGGCCGTCGGCCGCACGCTCCGCGCCGCGCGGGAGTCGCTCTCGATCCCCGGGGTGCTCGCGGCCTGCGTGATCGGGGCCGCGCTGATGGCGGCCTTCAACAGCGCGTACACCGTGGTCGGCTTCCGGCTCCAGGGGCCCGAGCTCGGCCTGGGTCCCGCCGCGGCGAACGCCGTGTTCCTGCTCTACCTGCTCGGCACGTTCACCTCGGCCCGGGCCGGCAGGATCGTCGGCCGGATCGGGCTGGTGCCCGCGCTGCTGGCCTCGGCCCTCGCGGTGGCCGCGGGCTACTGGATCGCCCTGCCCTCCCAGCTGCTGTGGGTCGTCGTGGGCCTCGGCCTGATGACGGCCCTGTTCTTCCTCGGCCACTCGAGCGCCTCGGCCACGGTCGCCCGTCTCGCCCCGACCTCGGCCCGCTCGACCGCGTCGGCCCTCTACCTCACCGCCTACTACGTGGGGGCGACGGCCGGATCGGCGCTGGGCTCCGTCGGCTACGAGCACAGCGGATGGCTCGCGGCGGCGGGGCTCGGGACCCTGTACGCGGCGATCGCGGCGATCGCCGCCCAGCTCGGTGCCCGAGCGATGAGACGACGCCGCGCGGAGGATGCGCGCGAGGAACGGCGCGACTAGGCTTCTCGGACACTCCCACGTGGGATGTGCGGTCGCAGACTCCTTCCCCTCCCCGCCTCCTCATGCCCTTCGAAAGGCCCTCCGTGTCCTCGCGCCCCGGCGACCCCGAATACACGTGCACCGCCACCGGCGGACTGCCCACGCTCACCGGCGACGTGCCGACCATCACCGGCGCGGTCCCCACCATCACCTCCGGCATCCCCGTCCTCGAGGATGCGGCGGACCGCGAGCTCGCCCACCTGCCCAGCTCCGAGGAGCTCGCCGGGACCCGCGGGCGCGTCACCGCGCTCGTGATCCTCGTGCTCACCACGCTGAGCGCCATCGGCCCCCTCGCGACCGACATGTACATCCCCGCCTTCCCCGAGGTCACGGGCGACCTGGGGACGACGGCCTCGCGCATGCAGCTCACGATCACCGCGTTCTTCCTGGGCACGGCGAGCGGTCAGATCATCGCCGGCCCGCTCTCGGACCGCGTGGGGCGACGGATCCCGCTGCTCCTCGGCATCTCCCTGTGCCTGACGGCCTCGATCGTCTGCGCCCTCGCCCCGAACGTCGGCGTGCTGCTGGCCTTCCGGGTGCTCCAGGGCTTCGGGGGCGGCTTCGGCATGGTGCTCGGGCGCGCGGTCCTCATCGACCTCACCGACGGGCCGGAGCTGTTCCGGGTCATGAACATCATGCAGGGCGTGGGCGGCATCGCCCCGATCGTCGCGCCGCTGCTGGGCGGGATCATCCTGCTCTTCGGGCAGTGGCGCGAGGTGTTCTGGGTGATCGCCGCGATGTCGCTGCTCTCGCTCGTGGGCACGCTGCTGCTGATCCCCGAGTCGCTCCCGGCCTCGCGGCGCCACAGCGGGGGACTGCGCACCTTCGCCCGCAACTGCGCGATGCTGCTGAGACGCCGTCAGTTCGTCGCCTATATGCTCGTCAACGCCTTCTCGGCCTTCGCGCTCATGGCCTACGTGTCGGCCTCCTCGTTCGTCGTGCAGAACATGCTGGACTTCTCCTCGTCCGCGTACTCGGTGAGCTTCGCGATCAATTCGATGGGGATGATGGCCATGTCCTTCCTCTCGGCGCGCCTGACCCGCAGCATCCATCCGCGCCCGCTGATCCGGATCGGGCTGAGCGTGGTCGTGTGCGCGTCCTTCGCCCTGCTCATCGGCAGCCTCTTCCTCGACACGCCCGCATGGATCGTGCTGCCCGCCTTCTTCCTCACCGTCGCCCCTCAGGGCATGATCTTCGGCAACGGCGGCGCCCTCGCCTCGCGCGCCGCCCTCGAGGTCGCCGGCACGGGCTCGGCGATGCTGGGCCTGGGCTTCTCGATCGCAGCCTCCCTCGCCGCGCCCCTCGTGGGCCTGGGCGGCACCGAGTCCTCACTGCCGATGGCGATCGTGATGGTGATCGGCTCGCTGATCTCCGTGACGTGCTTCGTGATCGCGGGACGGGGGAGCGGGGGCGAGCAGACCAGCTGAGGCGCGCCTCGGACCCGGCACCGTGCGACGAAAGTCGCGGACGGACCCCGGCACGGGTCACGATCGGTCGACGGCGCCTGGCCGAGAGGCGGATGCCGGAGGGGACGAGCTCCGGAAGGGTGGAGCCATGACCTCCTCCGATGCACCGCACACCCTTCCTCCGACAGACCGAGCACCCGCCCCGTCGGCCGGGCAGAGCCCGCCGGCCCCGCAGGCGCCGCCGGCACCGGCGGCACCGCAGGCCCCGGCGGCACCCCAGGCGCCGCCTCGGGGCTCGGTGCTCCCGGACCGGCCGTTCGGGGCGCACGTCCGCACGCGCTGGTGGGCGCCGATCGCCGTGCTGGTCGCTCTCGTGGTCATCATGTTCTCCACGCAGATCGTCGCCGGCATCCTCTGGGCGATCGGGACGATGGCACTGCAGGGCACGGCGCCGACGGGGGTCGGACTGTCCCCGTCCCTGATGCTGCTGACGAACCTCTGCCTCGCGCTGCTGATCCCCGTCTCGCTGCTCGCCCTGCGCTGGATCGCGGGCGTGCCGTGGCGCGCGGCCCTGACCGTCTCGCGCCCCTTCTCGTGGGGCCGAGTGCTGCGCAGCGCGCTGATCGTGCTGCTCGTGATCGCGCTCGCCCTGGGCGCCGCCCTCCTCGCGAGCCCGGACCTGCGCGCCGCGGGCACCGTGCAGATCGGAGCCTCGACGCTGCCGCTGGTGCTCATCGCCCTGCTCACCACACCGCTGCAGGCGGCGGGCGAGGAGGTCATGTTCCGGGGGACCCTGCTCCCGCTGCTGGGCTCCTGGATCCGACGGCGCCCGCTGGGGGCGATCATCCTGGGCACCGCGCTCTCGACCGTGCTGTTCGGCCTGGTCCACGGCGCCACCGATCCCTGGCTCGCGCTCTACTACACAGGCTTCGGGCTGTGCGGGGCGCTGCTCGCGATCGCCACGGGAGGCATCGAGGCCTCCATCGCCTTCCACATCGGCAACAACATGGTGTTCATGCTCTTCGCAGCGCTCACGGTCGGCGACGGCGGGATCGTCATCGACCGCTCCGCAGAGGGCGGCGCCGGCGGACCCTGGGTGCTCGGGATACTGGGGCTCGACCTCCTCGTGGTCGCGGTCCTCGCGGTGCTCGGCCGTCGTCGCACACGGCGTGAACTGCGTGGACGGGAGGGCGAACAGCCCGCGACGAGCGCGTGACGACGACCCCGGATCGTCGTCCCGAGGTTCCGGCGAATCCGGCGACACGGGCGCCAGGGGAGTGACCTGGGCCTCCATGGCCGCTACGGTGGCCGGGCGCGGCTCGCTCCGCAGTCGCGACTTCCCCCACCACAGGAGCATCCCCGTGACCCGCTACCTTCCCCGGCACGCGCGTGCCGCCGGCGCCACAGGCCCCTCCCGTTCCCTCCCGTCCTCCGACTCCCGACACCCCGCCTCCCGCCGCGCCCTGCTGCGCGGGGGAGCGGTCGGCGTCTCCGCCCTGACCGTTGGCGGACTCGCGACCGCCCCGGCGCTCGCCGCCTCGATCCCCGCCGGCATCCCCGGCCAGGACGTCTCCACCTACCAGGGCAGCATCGACTGGAAGGCGCAGATGTCCAAGGGCTCGCGCTACGCCCTCATCAAGGCGACCGAGGGCAACACCTGGCACTCGAGCACCTTCAGCCAGCAGTACAGCTCAGCGACGAAGGCCGGGATCATCCGCGGCGCCTACCACTTCGCGCGCCCTGACTCCGGCGGTCCGGAGAAGCAGGTCGACGCCTTCCTGAACGGCGGGGGAGGCTGGTCGGCCGATGGTCGGACGCTGCCGGGCATGCTCGATCTCGAGTCCGTCTCCGGCGTGCCCGCGAACTTCGGGCTCAGCCAGAAGGAGCTGCAGACGTGGATCTCCGGCTTCATCTCGGCATACAGGAGCGCCGTGGGCCGTCGGCCGATGATCTACACCAACGCCAACTGGTGGGACAAGTACGTCGGGGACTTCGCGCCCGCGCACACGCCGATGCAGATCGCGTACTACAGCTCGAAGAAGCCGACGAACCTGCCCGGACGCTGGTGGGACTGGGACATGTGGCAGTTCTCCGACTCCGCGCCCTTCGCGGGCGACTCGAGCGTCTTCCAGGGCTCGGAGAGCGCGTTCACCTCGTTCGTCTCCGACAAGGACTACGCGCCGCGCGGGATCTGACCCGATCGCCGCTCCGGGCGCCCGACGGGCGTCCGACCCTGATCCGCCCGGGCCGCCGCGAGGCTCAGCCCAGGCGGATCAGTGCGTGCAGGGGCGCATGGTCCGAGGGCGCGGGGCGCCCGGCGGGGACCGCGCCGATGCCGATCTTCTCCGCGTGGACGTCCGGGGAGGCGAGCATCCAGTCGATGCGCTCGGCGCCCTCGACCGGAGGCCCGTAGTCGGGGAAGGATCCCCAGGCGGGCGTGACCCGGCGGTCGGCGGACTCCCAGAGGTCGACGAGCGGGCCCAGGGCGACGAGCGTCTGCCAGGCAGGGGAGAGCGCGGGGGAGTTGAAGTCCCCCGTCACCAGGATCGGCAGCTCGGCGAGCTCCGGGCTCGTCATGAGGCCCGCGAGGAGCCCCGCGCTGCGCACGCGCGCCTCCTCCACCTCGTGGTCGAAATGCGTGTTGACGTGCACGAACACGGTTCCAGTGTTGGCATCGCGGAAGCGCGCCCAGGTGAGGATCCGAGTGACCTGGTTGCCCCAGGTGCGCGAGCCGACGAGGCGCGGCGTGTCCGAGAGCCACAGCTGGTCCCAGGCCTCGAGGCGCAGGCGCTCCGCATCGAAGAAGATCGCCGCGTGCTCGCCGGCGCTCCCGCCCTCGCGTCCGGAGCCGACCATCCGATGGCCGGGCAGCGCGCGCTGGATCACGGGCAGCTGAGGGAACGTCCCTTCCTGGACGCCCAGGAGCGTGGGCTGCTCGGTGCGCAGCAGGGCGTCCAGCAGCGGCGCACGGTCCGGCCAGTGGTCGCTGTCGCCCGGACGCGTGTCGTCGGACGCCATGCGGATGTTGAAGGACATCAGGTGCAGGTGCTTCGGGTCGGTCGGGCCGAACAGCATGCGGAGTCTCCTCGTCGAGGTCTGCGGGTTCTGCGTGTGCGGGGTCTGCGTCTGAGGGTTTTGCGGTGGGTTCCCATGCGCGGGCGTGCGGAAGAGCCTACGTGGCGAGCGTCGTGCGTAACGCCGATAATGCACGTTATGTAAAGTAGACCGGAAGAGCCGCGACGGACGTTCGCTGCTCAGTCCCCGTCGTACGCGGCGATCACCCCGCCGCCCTCTCCCCAGTCGGCGACCAGACGGACGGCGCCGTCGAGCCCGCCGATGCTCTGCGCGATCGTGAACGACGCACCGTCGTCCTCGAGCTGCCCGAGCCGCGGCACCTGCGCGCCCGCATCGATCTCCAGTCGCAGATCGACGGACTGGGCGCGATGCTCCACGAGCCGGTCACCCTCGTACACATCGAGCTCCGCCTGCTGCTGCTCGCCGCACAGCGCGCGCCAGAACGCGTCGAGCGCGACCTCGTCGTCGAGGGCGTCGAAGACGAAGCGCGTACCGAGCACCGAGTGCTCCATGGTCGCGACCGGCTCGGCGGCCTCGCCATCGTCCCCGAAGGTGTCGATCGGCGCGCTGCGGTACGTGAGCGGCAGATGGTAGACCGTCTCCCCCGTGCGCACCAGATGACACTCGATACCCACCTGACCTGCAGGATCATCAAATCGATAGGCCCCGATCACCGTGAGGTCCTCGCCCTCGAGCCAGCCGAGGGAGGCCAGCAGGTCGCGCAGGATCTCGGTCTTCGAGGGCGTCAGCTGCGCCCTGTGGATGATCGCCATCTACACAGCCTCTTTCTGCAGATCTCTACTGTACAGCGTGAATTCTTTGTCCCGAGTGAAGCCGAGACGCTCGTAGAGCCGCCCTGCCCCGGTGAGGCTCGCGCCGTCGACCTCGAGCTGGACGTCGTCGAACTCCCCCGACGCCGCCGCGAGGCGCAGGGTGCGGGCGAGCACGGCGGTGCCGATTCCCCGCCCGCGGGCCTCGGGCCGGGTGCCGACCAGCGCGATGTAGAGACGGCGGTCCTCCCACACGTCGGTCATCACGTAGGCGAGGACGCGCCCCTCTCCGTCCACTGCGAGCGAGGAGAACTCGGGACGACGGGTCGAGGCGCTCCACATGTGCGCCCAGCGCTGCGGGGACGAGGGCGCCGAGCCCCAGTGGTCGGCGAAAGCGGCCACGTGCGCGGCGTGCACGGAGTCGGCGTCCGCGTCACCGGGAGTGCGCAGATCGACGCCCGCGATCGACGGCGAGGGGGCCACCTGCTCCCCCGGCAGCTCGCGCAGCATCTCCAGGAAGGAGCGCACGGGCGCGAAGCCGCGCGCGGTGAGCAGCGGGCGCACATCCGCTCCCTCGAGCCCTCCGCCGACGTGCATGTGACCGGCCCGGCCGGGGTGCTCGGCCGCCGCCAGGCGCTCGGCGATCTCCTGCTGGGCGTCGAGGATCCGGCCGCCGATCCCCCGGCCGCGGTGGGACGGGTGCACTCCTCCCGGCAGACGGCAGCGCGCACGCCCCTCGCGATCGGGCTGCGCGGCGACGTCGACGCAGCCGTAGGCGATCAGGCGGTCGCCCTCGCGCACCGCGATCGACTCGCGGTCCAGATCCGTGCCCGGCGTCCCGAGGAACTCGCGCGTCGACGCGAGGGAGATGGTCTCGCCGGTGCCGTCGGCCTCGCCGATGGCGTTCATCAGCGAGCACAGCTGCTCGACGTCCTCGAGGCGCAGCGTGTCCCAGGTCAGGTGATCGATCTCGGAGTTCGCGGTCATGGATTCCTTCCGTTCTCGGCGTCGAGGATCCGACGGAGTCGCGCGTGCTCCTCGGGGCCGATCTCACCGAGGGCCAGGCGCCGATCGACGATCGCCCGGGGGTCCTCCGACGCGGCACCGGGTGCAGGGGCCGTACTCCCCTGCCGCGGAGGCGACCACGAAGCCTGCGGCGCGGCCGACGGCCCGGAGCGGGAACGTCTCATCAAGACGAGGACGAGGGCGACGACCGCCGCGATCACCAGCAGGGGCAGGATCACGAAGACGACGAGGGCGATGAGGTGCCATGGTTTGATCGCGCCCACGGTGCGACTCCTCTCCCCCGGTCCGACGCCCGACGCGGGCGCCTCGCCCAGCCTATCGGCGTGCGCTCAGCGGCGGCATGTCGAGGAGCTGGACGAGACGGGTGATCCTCGGGGCGGTGCTCATCGGCTGGCGGATGCCCGGGGTCTCGAGCAGGACCACGGGGACACCGGCGGCGCGGGCGGCGTCGACGTCGACCGGCAGGTCGCCCACAGCGAGCACCCGGGCGGGATCAGGGCGGTGACGCGCGATGAGCACCCGCAGCATCTGCGGGTCGGGCTTGCGCGCGAAGCCGTCGGGCGCGCAGACGAGGTCCTCGACCTCGAGTCCTGCCGCGTCGAGAAGCATGCGCGCGCCGGCCGCGTCGCGATGCGTCGCCACGAGATTCACGCCCCCGTCCGCCCGCACGGCGTCCATGACCTCTCGGGCGCCGGCCATGGCGGGCGGGGGATGCTCCCGCCACTGCACGGCGACCTGGCCATATGCCGTCTGCAGCACCTGGCGCGGGACGCCGTGGCGGGCACTGAGCACATCGAGCGCGTGGGCGCTCGAGACCCGGGTGAGCTGGGCGACCTCGGCGATCTGCCGCGGTGAGACCTCCGTACGGTCACGGAATGCCGCACGGGCCAGAGCGCGGTCGACGTCCGGGTAGGTGTCCAGAAGCGTGCCGCCGAGGTCCCAGATGATGCTCGCGCCGTTCCCGCCCCGATCCGACATGCTCCGATGCTCCCACTCGAGCCGGCGTGCGGTCCGGCGCCGCGCCCGGCCGCAGGTCCTCAGGCGCTGCGCTTGAGGCTGCCCTTGAGGTCGGGGACGTCCGCGAGCAGTCGCTTGGTGTAGTCGCCGTGGGGGTCGAAGATGACCTCCTCCGTCGTGCCGCGTTCGACGACCCGGCCGTGCTCCATCACCGCGACGCGGTCCGCGAGGTAGCAGGCCTGGCCGATGTCGTGGGTGATGAACAGGACCGTGAGCCCGAGGTCGTGCTTGAGGTCGTGCAGGACGTTGAGGACGTTCACGCGCAGGGTCGCGTCGAGCATGCTCGTCGCCTCGTCGGCCAGCAGCACGGTGGGCTTCATCATCAGCGCGCGGGCGATCATCACGCGCTGGCGCTGCCCGCCGGAGAGCTGGTGCGGGAACTTGCCCATCGCCTGGTCGGGCGTGAGGTCGACATAGCCCAGGCACTGCTCGATGAGGTCGTCGGCCTCGTCCTTGGGGACCTCCGCCAGGTGCAGGCTGCGCCGCAGCAGCGAGCCGACGGTGAAGAACTGGTTGAAGGAGGCGAACGGGTCCTGGAACACCGCCTGCACCTCGCGCCAGTACCCGCGCAGGTGACGGCCGTGCAGTCGCGTGACGTCCTGGTCGCGGAAGGTGATCGTGCCCGAGGTGACGGGCATCAGCCGCAGCAGCATCCGGGCGAGCGTCGACTTGCCCGACCCGGACTCCCCCACCACCGCGAGCACGCTGCCGGCGGGGAACTGCAAGGAGACGTCGTCGACCGCGACGACCTTCCCGCCCGCCACGCTGAACTCCTTGGTGACGTTCTCGCAGGCCAGCACGGCCTCCCCCGTCACCACGCTGTGGCTGAACATGTCATCGGTCCGGTCGCCGGCGGCTTCGGCCGTCGTGATCTGCTCCATGGCGCTCACGCCTCTCGCTCGGGGGTCGGGGACGGCGCGGGGCTCGGGGTCGCAGCGGTCGACGGCGCGGACCCGCGCGCCCTGGCCTGCCCGCGCTGCCGGGTCTCCTCGGTGGGGTCGAGCACCGAGGAGAGCAGCTTCTTCGTGTAGGGGTGCTGCGGGTCGTGGACAAGCTGCTCCGTCGGCCCGGTCTCGACGATCCTGCCGGCGTTCATGATCGCGAGCCTGTCGGAGACCTGGGAGAGCACCGGGAGGTCGTGCGTCACGAAGACGACGCCGGACATGATGCCCTCCTCGACCATCGCGAGCAGCATCTCCACGAGCATGCGCTGGCTGGAGACGTCGAGCGCGGAGGTCGGCTCGTCGGCGATCAGCAGGCGCGGGTTCAGCAGGGTCGAGATCACGGTGATCACGCGCTGCTTCATGCCGCCGGAGAGCTGGTGGGCGTAGGAGTCGAGCACTCGCACGGGCAGCTCGAGCATCTTCAGCCTGTCGCGTGCGAGGTCGAGCGCCTGGTCCTTGGTGACCGAGTGGTCGTGCGCGCGCATCACGTCGTGCACGAGGGAGCGGATCCTCACCGTCGGGCTGATGGCGTTCATCGCGCCCTGCGGGAGCATCGAGACGGTGCCGCCGCGGTACGGGCGCTGGCGCTTGACGTCGGCCGCGCCGTGAACGGTGGTGAGGTCGATGTCCTGCCCGTCGATCTCGAGTCGTCCGCCGAGGACGTACAGCGGCGGGGTCGCGATCATCGCGAGCGAGTTGCCGAGCGTGGTCTTCCCGCAGCCGGACTCGCCCGCGAGCCCGAGGATCTGCCCCTCCCCCAGCTCGAGGGAGACGGCGTCCACGGCGGTGAAGTCCTTCTCGCCGCCGCCGTAGACGGCGGTGACGTCGATGGCGCGGGCGAGGATCCCCTCGTGGCGGGAGGGGGTCTCGGGGGCCGGTGCGGCGACGCTCATGCGACGCCTCCTTCCTGGATGCCGCGGCCGGCGGCCGGGACCGCCGCGCCCTCGGGGTCCTGTGCGTCGTCGTCCTGCTCGCTGCGGGAGGCTGCGAGCGCACGCGCGTCCGCCGCGCGGCGGGCGGCGGCCTGCTTCATCTGCCGGCGCTTGCCGCGGCGCAGACGCGGGTTGAAGACCTCGTCCAGGCTCGCCTGCAGCAGCAGGAAGCCGAAGGACACGAGGGTGAGGATGATGGTCGGCGGCAGGAACGCCCACCAGGCGCCGCTCGCGACGGCCTGGAAGGCCAGCGCCCAGTGCAGCTGGGTGCCCAAGGAGTTCGCGCCCGACGGGCCGAGCCCCAGCATCGACAGCGCGGCCTCGGCGAGGATCGCGCCGGAGACCTGCAGCACGAAGGCCATCACCGTGTACGACAGGATGTAGGGCAGCACATCCCGCAGCAGGATCGAGGGCAGTCGTGAACCGGACAGCCGGGCCACGTCGATGTGCTCACGGGTCGCGACGCTGCTGGCCTGCGCGCGCACGGCGCGCGCCGTCCAGGGCCACGAGGTGATGCCGATGACGATCGCGAGCGACCAGATGGTGCTCTGGGGCAGCGAGATCGAGATCAGGATCAGCACGATGATCGACGGGATCGCGAGCACCACGTTGGTGACGCCCATCAGGAGCTCCTCGAGCCAGCCGCCCACGAAGCCGGAGATCAGCCCGATGGCCACGCCGATCGTGGTCGCGACGATGCCGGCGACCAGTCCGATGATCAGCGAGGTCCGGGTTCCCGCCATGAGCACCGAGACCACGTCGTGCCCGAAGTTGTCGGTGCCGAAGAGCAGACCGTTGCCGGGCGGGTCGTAGAGGGACCCGACCTTCTCGCCCGGCCCCGTCGGGTAGACCCACCCGGCCATGCCCAGGACCACCACGAAGGCCACGAGGACCAGGGCGACCCAGAACCGGGTGGAGAGGTTGATGCTGCGGAACGGATTGGACCGCGGCGCGGCCTTCTCGTCGGTGAGGGGAGCGTTCGGTGCGGACATGTCACTTCTCCCCTGTGGCCGCCGCGCGGATGCGCGGGTCGACGATGCCGTAGACGATCTCGACGCAGAAGTTCGCCACCAGCACGGCCACCGTGATGATCAGGGTGATCGCCTGGATCACCGGGTAGTCATTGTTGGAGATCGCCGTGAACAGCAGCGTCCCGACGCCCGGGTAGTTGAACACCAGCTCGGTGATCAGGGCGCCGCCCACGAGCGTGCCGATCGACAGGGCGAGGCCCGTGATCTGCGGGAGCATCGCGTTGCGGAAGATGTACTGGGTGATCTTGTTGTCGCCGATGCCCATCGCTCGGGCGTAGTTCACGTAGTCCCCGCCCAGCTCGTAGATCGCCATCGAGCGCATGCCCACCGCCTGGCCGCCGATGAAGACGACCACGAGCGAGAGGAACGGCAGCCAGTAGTAGCTGAGCGCGTCCATGAGGAACGACGGACTGAGCGAGGGCGTCTCTCCGAGCGAGTACGCGCCGCCCACGGGGAACACGCCCGCGACCACGGCGAGGCCGTAGAGCAGCAGGATCGACAGGCAGTAGTACGGCATGGCCGAGAGGAACAGCGAGGAGGTGAACACGCTGCGGTCCCAGTTGCCGCCCCGGAAGGCCGCGACGGCGCCGACCAGGTTGCCCAGCAGCCAGCCGATGATGATCGCGGGCAGCTGCACGGCGATCGACCACGGCAGGGCGTCGCCGATCAGCGTGTTCACCGAGGTCGGGTACGAGCCGAAGGACGTGCCCAGATCGCCGCTGAACACCTTGCCGAGGTAGGTGAGGAACTGCTGCCACAGGGGCTGGTCCAGACCGAACTCGGTGACGAAGCTGTCGTAGATCTGCTTCTGCTGCTCACCCGTGATGGAGCCGCCGCGGGTGAGGTTGGAGACGATGACGTCGACGGGGTTGCCCGGGACGAGCCGGGGCAGCAGGAAGTTCAGGGACACTGCTGCCACCAGCGCGACCAGGTACCACATCGTCTTGCGTGCGATGTAGCGTCCGAGCTTCACGGCGGTGCCTCAGCCGCCGATCTTCTGGATCTTGAAGATCCACTCGTTGCCCGCGCCGCGGAACATCGGCGGCGCGTAGTCGTTCTTCTCGGTGGGCCAGTTCGACCAGTTGCTCGCGTTGAACTCGAAGAACTCGTCCGGCCGGTACATGAGCGGGAACGCCGGGACCTCCTTGCGGAAGAGGTCGTCGAGCGCCGTCAGCGCCTTCTTCTTGGTGTCGTCGTCCGCGGCTGCGGCGGCGGCCTCGAGAAGGTCGTTGACCTCGTCGTTCTCCCAGCGTCCATAGTTGCGATAGGCGGTCTTGCCCAGGTCGGCGAGCTCCACGTTGCTCATCACGTCGCTGAAGCGCTGCCAGGGCGTGGCCGGGTTCGCGCCGGCGACGTACCAGCAGGCGAGGTCGAAGTCGCCGTTCTGGATGGACGTCGTCACCTGCGCCTGCTGCGGGAAGTTCGTGGCCGCGGAGATGCCGACGGCCGTGAAGCTCTTGGCCACGATCTCGAGCGCCGCGTTCCAGTCGGTCCAGCCCTGCGGGGTGATGAGCTTCCAGGGGCCCAGCTTCACGCCGTCCTTGGCGTAGATGCCGTCCGAGCCCTTCGCGTAGCCGGCGTCGGTGAGGATCTGCTCGGCCTTCTTCGGGTCGTAGCTCCAGCCGTCGGCCTTGGCCTTGTCCTTGTCGATCCACTCCGACTCGGCACCCTCGGGCAGGATCAGCGAGGCGACGACGTCGGGCGAGTAGCCGGACATGGCGGTCTCGGCGATGGAGGCGTAGTCCACGGCGTAGGCCATGGCGCGGCGCACCTCGGGATCCTTGAGGCCGTCCTTCGTGGTGTTGATGAGGAACATCGGCATCGAGCCGGCCACGAAGTAGGGCTCCTCCTGGAGGTAGGTGCCGACGGGCTTGCCGGAGTCCCACATCTTCGAGATCTGTGGGATGAACTGCTGCATCACGTCGAGCTCGCCGTTCTGGAACTTCAGGTTGCCGTCCTCGTTGGACTTGAAGATCGGGTGGATGACCTTCGTCGGCGCAGGCAGGCCGCCGTAGAAGTCCTTGCCCCAGTACTTCTCGTTGCGCGCGAGGATGATCTGGGTCTGATCGGCCTTCTCGAGCGTGTACGGGCCCGTGCCCATGCACTCCTTGGTCTCCCAGGAGGCGAGCTTGTTGCCGGTCTCCTTCGCGGCCTTCTCGAAGACGGCCTTGGGCACGATGAACTGCTGGGCGAGGGTCGCGAGCACCATGCCGACGTTCTTGCGGTCCTTGTTGACCGCGATGCTGATCGTGCTGCCGTCGGCGGTCATCTCGTCCACCTCGACCCAGAAGGAGGCGACGCCCAGGCTCTCGTCGATCTTGCCGAGCTCGAAGGTGTACAGGACGTCGTCCGTCGTGAACTCGGTGCCGTCGTGCCAGGTGATGCCGTCCTGGAGCGTGAGCGTGATCGAGGAGGTGCCGTCGACCTCGTACTTCGCCGCCAGGCCGGGCTTCAGATCACCGGAGACGATGTCGTAGCGCAGCAGGGTCTCGTAGACGTACTGGGCGACGTTGCCGGAGGCGGGCCATGCCGGGGCTCCGGCGAAGGTGTTGAAGTTCGTGGGCGGGCTCCACTGGAAGCCGGCGATGAACAGCTGGTCGGCGGCGTCGCCGCTGCGGCCCTTGCCGGCCATGCCGTTGTTGCCGACGCCGACGAGCTCGTCGGAGCCGCCGGACCCTCCCCCGCTCTTGCCGCCGCAGGCGGCCAGGGCGAGGACGCCGCCGGCCGCGCCGGAGGCGGCGAGGAACCCGCGACGGGTGGAGCCGGACAGGGTGCGCTGGGATGAATCGAGGTGGGACATGGTGACCGTGGCCTCTCAAGGATCGGCCCCGCCGTTGGAGCCGCGGATCCGCCTTGATCCGATGGCTCCAGAATCTAGGCTGTGCCGTCGGTCACCGCACCGAATCCGGGGTCACGAACTAATAACGATCGCAACCGGTTTCCGTGACCTGCGCGACTCTGCGCGTTCCACCGCTCGCGAGCGCACGGGCGCTCAGCGGATCCGCTCAGCTGCTTCCGCGCTCCACGACCGCTCCCGGATCCGCGACCACGACGCCCGCCGGCCCCTGCTCGGCGAGCTCCACGAGCAGGCGCGCGAGCTGCCTGCCGTTCTCGCCCACGTCCCGGCCGAGAGCCGTGAGCGGCGGATCGGTGACCGTGCACAGGATCGAGTCCTCGAGCGCGGTGACCGCGAGATCGCGCGGCACGGCGAGGTCGGCCCCGCGGAGCTGCGCGAGCAGCTGCGCGGCCAGCAGCTCGTTGTCGACGATGACGGCGCGGCAGCCCTCGTCCTCGTGCAGGGCGAGGATCTCGCGACCCCAGCGCGCGACGGACGCGCGCCGATAGTCCGAGGTGAGCACGCTCGCCCCGATCCCGCGGGTCGCGCAGATCTCCTCGAAGGCGCGACGACGGCGCGCCACGTGCAGGAACTCAGGGGGGCCCGCGATGTAGGCGATGCGCTCATGGCCGCCCCCGGCGCGGGAGGCGAGGTGCTCGAGCATCGTGCGCATCCGCTCCTCCTCGTCCACGAGCAGCATCGCGATGCCCGCCCCCAGGTCCTCGCAGGCCATCGCCGCCGTCGGCACTCCCGCGTCCGCGATGACCGGGATCCGGGGGTCGTCCACCCGCGCGTCCATGAGCACGATCCCGTCCACGCGCCGCTCGGCCGCCCAGCGCTCGAGCAGCGCCGCCTCGGCGCCCACGTCGGGCACGATCTGCATGAGCAGCGCGCGGTCGCTGTGGGAAAGCTCCTCCTCCATCCCGGCGACGAACGCCATGAAGAAGTTCTCCGCGCCCACGGTCTCGCTCGAGCGCGCGATCGCGAGACCGAACACCCCGGTCGCCGAGCGCGAGAGCGCCCGCGCGGCGTACGACGGCTTCCACCCGAGGTCCTCCGCGGCGGCGACCACCCGCTCCCGCGTGGCCGCGGAGACTCCGGACCGGCCGTTGAGAGCCTTGGAGGCCGTCCCCTTGGAGACTCCTGCCTCCCGTGCCACATCGCTCAGCGTCGAGCTCATCGAGATCGCCTCCTCCCCGTCCCCTCGTCCGTGGCGCCCGGAGGGCACCGCTCGGGGGTTACCGTATGCGCTCGCGCGCCACGAGGGGGTCCGGATCGGTCAGGTGAGCGGTGTCCTGGCCACCGGGGCACCGCGGACGGGGACAGCGGCGGTGCCCCTGTCAGCCGGGCCTCGACCCGGACGGAGCGCTCCGTATCGTTCTCGGTGTGAGCCGCTGCCTGATCCCCGCCTCCGCCCTCGTCGGCGGACTGCAGCTCGCCCTGCTGAACCCGGTGATCGCACTCCTGCTCTCCGCGCTGTTCGGCGCGGATCCCGGACAGGTGGGCCTCGTGCTCGCGATCATGAACGCGAGCGGCTTCCTCGCAGCGCTCGTGATCCCCGCGTGGGCGGATCGTCGGCGCGACTACGCGGGACCGATGATCCTGTGCGCCGCGCTCACGCTCGCCACCGTGCTCAGCCTCGCCGCGACCACGAGCCTCACCGTGGCGGGCATCGTGCTCGTGGTGCTCGCCGGGCCCGCCGGCGTGTGGTCGGGGATGCTCTTCGCGCTGCAGCGCTCCGAGGGGTCGAGCGCCGAGCAGGTGGTGCGCACCCGCGCCGTGTTCTCGGTGGCATGGGTCGCCGGTCCCCCGCTCGCCACGGGCGTGATGACCGGCTTCGGGGATCGCGCGGTGCTGCTGCTGATCGCCGCCGTCGCTCTCGGGTCGCTCGCCCTCAGCATCGCGATCCGGACGAGCCTGCGGCGCGCCGCCGCGCGCACGGAGCCCGCGGAGGGCGAGGGAGTGACGGGGCGGGCCGGCGGCACGGGGCCCGGCCACGGACCGGCCGGGCGCGGGTCCGCCGACGACGGGCGGGCCGACGAGGGGGCCGCAGCGGCGCGGAGGCCGGGCCGACGTCTCGAGCTGGTCGTCGTGGTGCTCGCGATCACCGCGCTGCAGGCGGGGAACGCAGGATCCGTCACGGCGATGCCGCTGCTGGTCACCGAGCACCTGCACCTCGCCACGGTCTGGGCCGGCGTCGCGCTCGGGGTCTGCGCCGCGCTGGAGGCGCCCGCGCTGCTGCTGCTCGGCCGACTCACCCGCACGGTTCGGCCGACGACGCTCCTGGCCGCCGGCGCCCTTCTCGCCGCTCTCTACTATGCGCTCGTGCCGCTGCTCGCCTCTCCCCTGGCGCTCGTGGCGCTGCAGATCCCCAATGCGCTGGGAATCGCGGCGCTCACCGGCGTCGGACTGGCGTGGATGCAGGAGGCGATCGACCGGCCCGGCCTCGCCTCGGGCGTCTACCTGAACTCGCGTCGCGCGGGCGCGATCCTCACCGGTCCGCTGCTCGCCCTGGCCGCGCTCGGCGCGAGCGGGTACGGACTCACGTTCTGGGCCTTCGCGCTGCTCGCGGCGGTCGCCGCGCTCGCGATCCGGCTCGTGGGCGGCCGCGAGGCGGCGCCGTCGGCCCGATGACTCCCGTCTCACACCCCGCGGGCCGCGGGACCGGAATACGGGATCCGCCGAGGACGTTGACCCGGACATCCGCATCGACCGCGCCGGCATCGACCGAGCGGCAGGACCAGGAGGCGCACCATGGACCCGACAGCACTGTTCAGCTACGAACGCCATGTCGACTCGCGCGCGCTGCGCGGCCGCACGCTCGTGGTCACCCTGGGTGCGTTCGGCGACGCCGGCCATGCCCAGCGGCTGGTCGACGACCACCTGCTGAACACCCTGGAGAACAGGGTCGTGGGCCGTCTCGACATGGACCAGGTCCACGACTACACGGGGCGCCGGCCCTCGATCACTCTCGAGCGCGACGAGTTCGCCGAGTACGACAAGCCGGAGATCCTGCTGCACGAGGTCACGGACCCCAGCGGCGAGACGTTCTTCCTGCTCACCGGGCCCGAGCCGTCGTTCCAGTGGGAGCGGGTCGCCTCGTCCCTGCGGATCGTCGTCGAGCAGCTCGGCGTCGAGCGCACCCTGGTCGCCCAGAGCTTCCCCGCGCCCGTGCCCCATACGCGCGCCCTGCAGGTCAGCCGCTTCGCCGGCGATCGCGCCGACATCTCCCGCCCGCACCCCGTGCCCGCGACCTTCCGGCTGCGCGCCCCGTTCACGGCGCTGCTGACGATGCGTCTGCACGAGGCGGGTCATACGGTGGTCGGGATCGCCGTGCAGGTCCCCCAGTACCTGCACGAGCTCGAGTACCCGGATGCCGCGATCTCCCTGCTGCGCGCCGTCGGCGAGGAGGGCGGGCCGCTGCTGCCGGCCGGCGCCCTCGAGCCGATGGCCGAGACCGTGCGCGAGTCGATCGCCCAGCAGGTCGAGGCGTCCCCGCAGCTCCAGGAGATGGTCTCCTCCCTCGAGGAGAACGTGGATCGCATGGGGATCTCGGGCGCGCTCGACGAGACCGACGTCCCCGATGCCGAGGAGATCGCCGCCGAGGTCGAGAAGTTCCTGCAGGGGCTCGACGACGACGGCGACGGCGCCACCGGCGAGGGCCCCGCGGACGGCGACCCCGGGCACGACGCGCCCGAGGCCTGAGGACCGCGTCGCGGGCGGTCGTTGTGGCATGCCCCTCGACCTCGTAGGCTGGTGACGCGGCGCACAGGAAACCGGTTGCTGCCGCGTCACCGCACCGCGTCGAAGGAGCCCCCGTGCAGATCTCCGTCCAGCTCTACAGCGTGCGCGAGGCCCTCGCCGCCGATCCGGCCGGGACCCTCGCGTGTCTTCGCGACCTGGGCCTGACCCGCGTCGAGCCCTTCGGCCTCGCCGAGCACGCGGACATGCTGCGGGAGCACCTCGGCGCACTCGGCCTGAGCGCGCCGACGACGCACGCCGATGTCCTCGGCGCCGAGGACCAGCGGGCGCTGTTCGCGACCGCCGCCGAGCTCGGCATCGGCACCGTCATCCAGCCGCACCGCGATCCCGCGCTGTGGACGCAGGAGGCCGACATCCGGCGCACGGCCGAGCTGCTCGACGCCGCGGCCGAGGTCGGGCGCTCCGAGGGCGTGGCCGTCGGCTATCACAACCACGGCTTCGAGGCCGAGCCCGTCTTCGCGGGCCGCACGGGCCTCGAGGTCCTCGACGAGGCGCTCGGAGCGGACGTCGTGCTCGAGGTCGACACGTACTGGGCGGCCGTCGGCGGATCGGATCCCGTCGCGCTGCTCGCCGCGCTCGGCGACCGCGTGCGCGCCGTCCACCTCAAGGACGGCCCGCGCGACGGGCGCAAGGACGCCCAGCAGCCGCTGGGCCGCGGCGAGATCGACGTCGACTCGATCATCGCCGCCTCGCAGGAGGCCGGGCACCTGGGCGTCATCGAGTTCGACGACTATGCGGGCGACATCTTCGAGGGCATCGCCGCCTCGCTCGCGCATCTCGACCAGCGGCCCTGACCCTCCCCGCCGCACTCGCAGGACCCGCAGCACCCACCACCCATCAGCACGGCCGACCGGCCGGCAGAACCGAGGAGAGAACGAGCATGAGCGGAACCGGACGCGTCGGAGTCGGGATCATCGGAGCGGGCACCATCTCCGCCCAGTACCTCGAGCACCTGGGATCCTTCCCCGACCTGGACGTGCGGGCGATCGGGGACATCGTCCCCGAGGCCGCCGCGCAGCGCGCCGAGGAGTTCGGCGTCCCCGCCTTCGGCGGGCCCGACGTCGTCCTGGACGATCCGGAGATCGAGATCGTCGTGAACCTGACGATCCCCGCCGCCCACTTCGAGGTCTCCGAGCAGATCCTCGCCGCCGGCAAGCACGTGTGGAGCGAGAAGCCCCTGACCACGGACAGGGAGAGCGCCGCCGCACTGCTCACGAGCGCGAAGCAGAAGGGGCTGCGTGTGGGCGGCGCCCCGGACACGGTGCTCGGCGCCGGGATCCAGTCGACCCTGCGGCAGATCGCCGACGGCGCGATCGGCGAGCCCCGCTTCGGCCTCGCCCTGTTCCGCGTGCCCGGCCCCGAGTCCTGGCACCCGAACCCCGCCTTCCTCTTCGCGCTCGGCGCGGGCCCGCTGTTCGACATCGGCCCCTACTACCTCACCTCGCTCGTGCTCGCCCAGGGCCCCGTCGCGTCGGTGACGGCCGTCGGCACGCAGGCCGTCCCGGCGCGCACCATCGGCTCGGGCCCGAAGGCCGGCCAGGACTTCCCCGTCGAGGTCCCCACCCAGGTCAGCGCTCTGCTCTCCTTCGAGAACGGCACCACCGCGACCGTCATGCTCACCTTCGACTCCGGCGCCGCCTACCCGGCCGAGCTCGACCTCACGGGCTCGCTCGGGACGATCGCCGCACCCGACCCGAACGTCTTCGAGGGCGCGAGCATGCTCTCGCTGCGCGAGGAGGCGGGCGCGGGCGGAGACACCTGGAAGCCGCGGCCCGAGAGCGGCCCGGCCACCGGGCGAGGGCTCGGCACCCTCGAGATGGCGCGCGCAATCCGCGCGGGCGTCCCCCACCGCCTCACCGGCGAGCTCGCCGCGCACGTGCTGGACGTGATGGTGTCGATCGACGAGGCCGTGGCCACGGCGCAGCCCGTCGCCGTCGCCTCCACGACCGTCGTCCCCGAGCCGCTTCCCGCCGACTTCGACCCGAGCGCCGCAACGCTCTGAGCCGAGCCGGGCGGCGCACGGCAGCGCTCGGACGGGCACCAGCGACCATCAGCGAGCACCAGCGGAGGAGAGCACGCATGACCACCCCTGACCAGGATCCTCGAGCGGACGGGGAGCGCCCGCTCGGCATCGCCCTGATCGGCTACGAGTTCATGGGGCGCGCCCACTCGCAGGCCTGGCGCACACTGGGCGCCGCCTTCGACGGCCCCCCGGTCGCCCGCCGGGTGATCGTGGGGCGCGACGAGCGGAAGGTCTCCGAAGCGGCGCGCCGCCTGGACTGGGAGGGGTACGAGACCGACTGGCGGCGCGCGATCTCGCGGGACGACGTCGACATCGTCGACATCTGCACCCCGGGCTTCCTGCACGCGGAGATCGCGATCGCCGCGCTCGAGGCCGGCAAGCACGTCCTCTGCGAGAAGCCCATCGCGAACGACACCGGCGAGGCCGAGCGGATGGTCGCCGCTGCCGACGCCGCCCGGCAGCGCGGCCAGGTCGCGGCGCTCGGCCACACCTACCGCCGGGTGCCGGCTCTTGCCCAGGCGCGACGTCTCGTCGAGGACGGGCGCCTGGGCAGGATCCTGCAGGCCCGCGCGAGCTACCTGCAGGACTGGCTGGTCGACGAGAGCGCCCCGATGAGCTGGCGGCTGCGCCGTGAGACCGCCGGGTCGGGTGCCCTCGGGGACATCGGCTCCCACGCGATCGACCAGATCCAGTTCCTCACCGGGATGCGCGCGACCTCGGTGCGCGGGCGCCTCACCACCGCGGTCCCCGAGAGGCCCGGGGAGGACGGCGCTCTCGAGCCGGTGACGGTCGACGACGCGGCGTGGGCGACCCTCGAGCTCGAGGGCGGGGCGATCGCCTCGATCGAGGCCAGCCGCCTCGCGACGGGCCGCAAGAACGAGCTGGTCGTGGAGCTCTACGGGACCGACGGTGCGCTGCGCTTCGACCTCGAGGCGCTCAACGAGCTCTGGTTCCTGGACCGGACCCTCCCGGTCGCCGAGCAGGGCTTCACGCGCATCCTCGTCACCGAGCCCGAGCACCCCTACCTCGAGGGCTGGTGGCCGCAGGGCCATGCGCTGGGATGGGAGAACGCCTTCACGAACCAGGCGCACGACCTGCTGCGCGCGATCTCCGGCGGCGCGCCCTTCTCCCCCGACTTCGCCGAGGGCCTCGCCCTCCAGCGCGTGCTCGACGCGGTCATCGCCTCCGACGCGGCCGACGGGGCGAGCACGCCCGTCGGCTGATCCCCGCCGGCCGATCCCCGCCGGCGAATCCCCGACGGCCGACATCGCCCCAGCATCATCGGCCCGAAGCACGGCCCCACCATCCACCGAAGAACGCACCGTCCGATCCGAAGGAGCATCAGACATGCCTCAGCCGCACACCCTGTTCACCGGCCAGTGGGTCGACCTCACGCTCGAGGAGGTCGCGCGGCTCGCCTCCGGCTGGGGCTACGACGGCCTGGAGATCGCGATCTCCGGCGAGCACCTCGACGCCTCCCGCTGGGACGACGAGGGGTACATCGCCGAGCGCAAGGAGATCCTCGACCGCTACGGGCTGAAGGTCTGGACGATCTCCCACCATCTCGTGGGGCAGGCCGTCTGCGACGATCCGATCGATTTCCGCCACCAGGGGATCGTGCCCTCGCGCGTGTGGGGGGACGGCGACCCCGAGGGCGTGCGTCAGCGCGCCGCCGAGGACATGAAGGACGCCGCGCGGCTCGCGAGAGCGCTCGGCGCGAACACGGTGACGGGCTTCACCGGATCCAGCATCTGGAAGTACGTGGCGATGTTCCCGCCTGTCGGCGCGGACGTCATCGAGAAGGGCTACGAGGACTTCGCCGAGCGCTGGAACCCGATCCTCGACGTCTTCGAGGAGTGCGGCGTGCGCTTCGCCCTCGAGGTCCACCCCTCCGAGATCGCCTACGACTACTGGACCACCGAGCGCACCCTCGAGGCGATCGGGCACCGGGAGTCCTTCGGACTGAACTGGGATCCCTCGCACATGATGTGGCAGCAGATCGACCCGGTCTCCTTCATCACCGATTTCGGCGACCGGATCTACCACGCCCACTGCAAGGACGTGCGCGTGCGCATCACCGGGCGCAACACGCGCCTGTCCTCCCACCTGCCCTGGGGCGACCCGCGCCGCGGCTGGGACTTCGTCTCCTTC
The DNA here is from genome assembly GCF_020792675.1 of Brachybacterium halotolerans subsp. kimchii. NCBI lineage: Bacteria > Bacillati > Actinomycetota > Actinomycetes > Micrococcales > Dermabacteraceae > Brachybacterium > Brachybacterium halotolerans. The sequence continues at coordinate 561,012 of NZ_CP086254.1, forward strand.
GGGCGCGGCGACGTGCCCTTCGACGCGTGCCTGCGGGCACTGCGGTCCGTCGGCTACGACGGACCGCTCTCCGTCGAGTGGGAGGACGCGGGCATGGACCGCCTGCACGGCGCCGCCGAGGCCATCGAGCATCTGAAGTCCCTGGACTACCCGGTCTCCGACGCCGCCTTCGACGCCGCGTTCAGCAACCAGGAGTGAGGACGCCGCGCGCGGTCGGCGGACACACAGGGCGCACCCGGCGTCCGCCGATCCGCCGCGCCTATCATGGCGGCATGTCCCCCCACTCCGAGCCCCTGGCCCGCCACGAGCGCGCGGCCCTGGCCGACGACCTCGTCTCCTTCGGGCCCGACGCCCCCACCGTGATCGACGAGTGGGACGCGTCCGCGCTCCTCGAGCACCTGATTCTGCGCGAGCAGCGCCAGGACCTCATGATCGGCCCGAAGCTGCCCGTCGGCCCGATCGCCGACCGCTCGTACGCCGCCCTGCGCCGGCTCCAGGAGCGCACCTGGGCCGACCGCGTCGAGATGCTGCGCAGCGGCCCGCCGCGCTTCTCCCCGTTCCGTTTCGTCGACTCGCTCGCCAACACCATCGAGTACCTCGTCCACCACGAGGACCTCCTGCGCGCACGCCCGGGATGGGAGCCGCGCACGCTCTCCGAGACCCATGACCAGGAGCTGTGGACGCACCTGAAGCGCATGGCGCGCCCGCTCGTGCGCACCGACGTCGACGTCACCCTCGTCTCGCCGCTCGGCGGAGTGCGCGTGCCGTCGAAGGATCCCATCGGCTCCGTGCGCGTGCACGGCAGCCCGACCGAGCTGACCCTGTGGGCCTTCGGGCGTGATCGCGTCTCCCGCGTGCGCATCGAGGGCGACCCCGAGGCGCTGCTCGTGCTGCGTCGCGGCGACCGCGGGTTCTGAGCCCGGCGCACAGGCCCCTCGGGGTCCGTGAGCGCCCGGCCCGCTCAGCCCCGGTCGAGCAGGAACAGCCGGGGATGGTGCCCCTTCTGGAAGAAGCGGTGCTCGTCCGCGAGGCGCCAGTCCGTGCGGTCCTCGAGGGCCGCGTGCATGCGCCGGATCTCATGGGTGAGGATCGCGAGGCGCGCCCGGGGCGCCGCGAGCTCCGCGGCGCGTGACATGAGGTCCCCGAGAAGCTGCTCGTTTCTCTCGTGCTCCCCGTGCAGGGTGCCCCAGGGCGGATTCGACACCAGGCGCGTGAAGCCGCCCTCGAGCGGCGTCCCGAGGACGTCCCCGTGCACCCAGTCGATCCGGCCGCGGCGCCTCGCCGCCCGCTGATGACCGCGCGCGAGCTCGAGCGCCTGCTCGGAGAGGTCGACGCCCACGGCCCGACGGGGCGCGACCTCGTGCAGCTGCTCGATGAGGAAGGTGCCGGAGCCGCAGGTCATGTCCAGCAGTGAGTCCTGCGCGCCGACGCCGAGCAGATCGAGGCAGCTCGCGGCGATCGTCGCGTTCACGGCGCCGGGATAGTCGCCCGTGCGCCAGGACCGGGTCGAGAGCGGTCGCGGGGTGAGGCGCACGAGCAGCTCCCACTCCCCCGCCGCCGGGGCCCGGCGGACCCGGATCACGAGGTCGCCGTCGTCCGCGACGGGGAGCCCGGCGCGCTCCGCGATCTCCGCGGACAGCCGGCGCATGTCGGGGGTGTCGGCGCCGGCCGCGCGCAGGCGCAGCGCGTCGAAGCGCTGGCGCGGCTTCGCGCGCCGCACCTGCTCGATCAGCTCGCCGATGCGCTGCTGCGCGGAGGTCTCCAGGAGCTCCCGCGGTCGGCGGGCGGGCAGGGCGAGCACCGCGGAGGCGGACACGACCCGGCGCCAGGAGCGCGCGAGGGGGATGGCGGCGGGCAGATCCGGGACCGTGAGCCGCAGCTCCGTCGGCCCCTCGGAGACCACGGTGCCGAGCTGCTCCGCCTCGCGCCGGGCGAAGGGGCCGCAGCCCTCGAGGACCTCGAGGACGAGCTCGCCTGCGGGGTCCTGGCGATCGGCTGTCATGGGCCCCTCCTGGTGCGGGTGAGACGGCGGGTGCGGCGACGGGCGGCCACTCACGGTAACCCGAGGCACATCGTCGGTGCGCCGGTGCGGGCCGAGCGGCCCGGGATCGGTAGACTCGTCGTGTGTTCACTGTGAGCGTCTGTTCCCTCAAGGGTGGCGTCGGCAAGACGTCCGTGACCCTGGGCCTCGCGTCCGCGGCCCTCCATCAGGGGGTGAACGCGCTCGTCATCGATCTGGACCCGCAGGCGGACGCGACCCTGGGCCTGCTCGGCGAGCCGGGCACCACGACCGACGTCGCCGAGGTGCTGTCCTCGCCGCGCACCGAGACCGTGGACCGCGCGATCATCCCGGCCCCGTGGTCCAAGGACTCCTCCTCGCACCTGGACATCATCCCCGGCAGCCACCGCTCGGTGCTCGTGGACTCCCCCGCCCCCAAGGGCCGGGAGGTGCGGCGCCTGCGCGACGCGCTGGACCGCCGCACGCACCGCTACGACCTCGTCATCGTGGACTGCCCGCCCTCGCTCAACGGGCTCACGCAGATGGCCCTGTCCGCCTCGGACCGGTCGCTCGTGGTCTGCGAGCCGGGCTTCTTCGCGGTCACCGCAGCCGACCGCGCGCTCAAGCTCGCCCAGGAGATGCGCGAGGGCGATCTCGCGCCGCGCCTGCAGCCGCTGGGCCTCGTCGTGAACCGCTACCGGCCGCGCTCCGTCGAGCACCAGTACCGCCTGGCGGAGCTGCGCGACCTGTTCGGCGACCTCGTGCTCGACCCCGTGATCGAGGAGCGCGTGGGCCTGCAGCAGGCGCAGGGCGGCGCGGTCCCCCTGCACGAGTACCACGGCGCGAGCGGCGCGCGGCTCACCGAGGACTTCGACGCCCTGCTCAAGCGCGTGATGGACTCCCGCCAGGACAGCTGACCGGGACAGCGGGGAGGCGCCTCCCACGGCTCCGTCGATCCGCTCCGCGCGCGGACGCGCACAGACAGAGAGGGCGGGCACCCTTCCCGGGTGCCCGCCCTCTTCTGTGCGTGGTCTGCTGCGGCGGTGCCGCTGGCGGTCCTCTCAGCCCGCGTGGCGCCGCCGGCGCGCGGCGAGCTCGTCGTGCAGGGCGATCTCGGCGTCATCGGCCGGGTCGACGCTCGGCAGCACGGAGAGCTCGCTCTCGACCTCGCGCCACACGCGGCCCACGGCGATGCCGAAGACGCCCTGACCGCCCTGGACCAGGTCGAAGACATCCTGCGCGGACGTGCACTCGTAGACCGAGGCGCCGTCGCTCATGAGGGTGATCTGGGCGAGATCGTCGATGCCGCGCTCGCGCAGGGCGCTGACCGCCACACGGATCTGCTGGAGGGAGACGCCGGTGTCGAGGAGCCGCTTGACGACCTTGAGGACGAGCACGTCGCGGAAGCCGTAGAGACGCTGGCTGCCCGAGCCGCTCGCGGCGCGCACGCCGGGCTCGACGAGGCCGGTGCGGGCCCAGTAGTCGAGCTGGCGGTAGGTGATGCCGGCGGCCTTGCAGGCGGCGGGCCCGCGGTAGCCGAACTCGCCGGGCGCATCCACGAGCTCGTCGAAGAGCACGCCCTGCGCGTCCTCGGCGGGCACTGTCGACTGCGTCGTGCGGTCCGCGCTCTGATCGCTGTTCACATTCGCCTCCGGTAGCGGCTCTCCTATGGGGAAGGGTAAGAGCACGCTGACAGCCTAGCGTCTCCTCGCGCGGGCGTCCTCCCCGTCCCGCGCGTGTCGCGGACGAATCGGGGCGCGCGCGGAGGATCCGGACACGGCCGGGGCCGGCGGCGGATCCGCGTCGCCGGGAGGGGCCGGAGGCCGACGGGGCTCACCCGCCGCGGTGGATCTGCTTCCTGAGCAGGGCGTTGTGCAGGGAGTTCAGGGATTCGCCGAGCTCCTCGGCGAGGCTCTGGGCCTGACCGCGGGCGGCGGCGTCCGTCGGCCGCGAATGGGGCTGGGCGACCGAGCGCAGCATGTGCGCCTGCCGCTCGACGGACGTGCGGACCATCACGAGGTGGCGCGGGTGCAGCCCCTCGTCGGCGAGGACACGGGCCGCGCGCACGATCTCGAGCTCCGAGGCCCCGTAGAAGACGAGGCCCTCCTCGAGCATCCCGTAGCTCTCGAGCTCCTCGAGGAGCTCCTCGTCGACCTGCGTCTCGCGCAGCAGCCCGCGCCGGTCGAGGCGGACGGGCTGGATCTGGGAGGTGGGTCCCGGGCGCGAGGCGATCGACGTGACGTCGCCGTCGCCGTCGACGCCGTGCTCGAGCAGGTGCTCCTTGATGACCTTGAGCGGCCAGAAGCGGTCGCGCTGGGCGCGCAGGACGAACAACAGACGGTCCACATCGGCCCGCGAGTACTTGCGGTAGCCGCTCGCGGTGCGCTCGGGGGAGATCAGCTCCTCCGCCTCGAGGTAGTGGAGCTTGGAGTGGCTGAGATCGGGGAATTCCTCGTGCAGGAGGTCCAGGACCTGTCCGATGCTCAGGCGCGCACTGCCGGACGGGGTCGGCCTGCGCGAGGCCGATGCCGCCACGAGGTCAGTCCTTCCCGGGCTTGAGGTGGAAGGTCAGCCGGTATTTGCCGATCTGGACCTCCTGGCCGTTGCGCAGGACGACCTCGTCCACGCGCTCCATGCCGACATAGGTGCCGTTGAGCGAGCCGAGATCGCGGATCACGAAGTCCGCGCCCTGCTGCAGGAAGGCGGCGTGCTTGCGGGAGACGGTGACGTCGTCCAGGAAGATCTCGCTGTTGGGATGACGGCCGGCGACCGTCTTCTCCGCATCCAGGAGGAAGCGCGCACCGAGGTTCGGACCCTTGCGGACGATCAGCAGGGCGCTGCCGTCGGGAAGGTTCTCGATCGCCGCACGGTCCTGCTGGTTGAGGCCGTGCTCCGGCTCCTCGAGCGCATCCTGCGTGGGGATGGCGTGCAGCGTCGAGGTCTTGTCGAGGCTGTCGTAGGTGCCGTCGGCGTTCTCGGTCACTGAAGCTCCCCTTCCCTAGGTCGCACCATCCTCCCATGTGGATCAGCGCTCCCGGGAGGTGCAAGGACAATGCTGTGGAGATTTGACGAACACTTGACCGAGGCGGGTTGCGCGGCTGGTCCGCGAAAACGGGCATCGCGGGCACAGGTGCCATCGGTCGTGGTCAGACGCGGAGCCGCGTCAGATGCGCGGGACCTCGAGAGGGTCGTCGAGCATCTCGGCGAAGTCGGTGCGCGCCGGAGCGGGCCGGCTCGGGCGACGCGCCTGGACCAGGTACCGGGAGAGCGTGATCCGCAGCGGCAGAGCGTCGGCCGTGCAGGTCGGCGGGACCAGGAGACCCTCTCCCTCGCACAGGGCGCGCAGACCCTCGGGCGTCTCGATCCGCCCCTCGCCGTGGAAGGTGTCCGAGTGCTCGGTCTCGAGCCCCGCCTCGGTGACCCGGCGCAGGTGATCGGCGAGAGAGTCCGCGGCGCCGCCCGAATCGTCGGAGTCGTCGGTGCCCTCGGAGCCCAGCTCGGCGAGATCGCCGGGGCCCCGCTGCTGGGCGAGGAGCAGCCCCTCGGGCGCGAGGACGCGATGGACCTCGCGCGGGTCGTAGGGGGCATCGACCACGAGGACCAGGTCGAAGCGCTCGGGCGGGAACGGCAGCGTCGCGCCGACGTCGGACGGATCATGGTCGAGGACCTCCAGACCCAGGGACCCCAGGCGCTCACGGGTCCAGGAGTGGGCGGGGCCGACAGGCAGAGCCGCGACGCCTTCCTCGGCGAGCGTCCCCCGCAGTCGGGCGAGCAGGCGGGCGGCGCGCGGCCCGATCGCGAGCACGTGATGGGAGAGCTGGGCGAGGGCGCTCGCGCTCTGCGCGACGCGCCACGGCAGCTCGGGCAGGTCGAGGCCGGAACTCTGCTCGAACAGATCGGGCACGGGCGCGCCGGGGATCTCCTCGCGCGGCACCGAGGGGCTCTCGCTGTGCTGCTGATCCATCCTCGGACCTCCTGCCGACGGGGCTGGCCTCACTATCGCATGCACGCCCGCGACGCGCGCAACGGCGGGGCGTCGGCCGGGGTGCCGCAGGTCACGCGCTCGCGGATTCGCTCTCGACGCATCTTCCGGGGTAGCATCTATCCCGGTCCTCCCGCCGCGGAGGTTCCGGGCTGTGGCGCAGTTTGGTAGCGCACTTGACTGGGGGTCAAGGGGTCGCAGGTTCAAATCCTGTCAGCCCGACCGAGAGAATCGGTCGCCGGAAACAACGGTGAACTGCATAGATGGACCGAGAGGCCCGCACCCGGCCAGCGCCGGGGCGGGCCTCTCGCTCTGCCGTGGCACAGGGCCGTGTCACGAGACCGCGCTGCGCGACCGTGCACCCCCGCGCGGCGACGGCGTGCTCTGCGCGCAGTTCGTGAGCACGCACCGGTCGAAGAGGTAATGTCTCGAACCGAGCCGAACGTCGGCGTGGTGGAGGTCATCGATGAGCACACGTCGACACCGGCACCAGGGCGCGCAGGGATGCGAACCGTTCGCCGTGCGGCTCAGGATGCCGGGCCTCGATCGCACGGTGAGTGATCCGCCCGAGATCATCGGGCACCTCCACGTTCTCGCAGGGCGCTGCCGCGCCGTCGTCGAAACAATGGTGCGATGAGCATCGCCATCACGACCGCACAGCTCCGCGCCCTTCGGCTGCGAAGTCACGGTCTCGTGGCACACGGCGCGGGCCCCTCGATCGGCGAGGTCGCCACCAGGATGCTGGCCGTGCAGGCCCAGGACCTCGCGCAGGGCACATGGGCGCTCGGCATCCGCGCTCGCGGATCGACCCTTCACGACGTGGACCGCGCGCTCGAGCGCGGAGAGCTCATCCGCGCCTCATCGCTTCGCGGCACTCTCCACTTCCTCGCCGCACGAGATCTGCACTGGTTGCTCGGCATCACCGCTCCACGGGAGATCGCTGCCGCCGGTCCGCGACTTCGCCAGTTCGAGCTCGACGCCTCGGCACTGCGCCGCGCGCGCTAGGTCACCGAGTCGCTTCTCGGCGACCGCACTGCGCTTCCCCGCGCCGAGTACCTCCGCGGGCTGGAGACTGCGGGGATCGCGACGGGCGGGGAGCGCGGATACCACATCATCCGGTGGCTGGCGCAGAGCGGCATCGTCTGCTGGGGGCCGGCACGCGGCACCGGGCAGGGGCTCGTCCTCGCAGAGGAGTGGATCGGCGACGCCGCCGAGCTCGCCGGCGACGATGCCCTCCGCGAGCTCGCCGGACGGTACCTCGCCGGACACGGTCCTGCCACGGACCGGGACCTCGCCTGGTGGGCGCGGATGCCGCTCTCCGAGGCACGCAGGGCCATCCGGCTGGCAGGCGCCGACCTCATCGAGCTCCAGCACCGGGGTGCGACCCACTGGGCCACCGCACGGACGATGGACGAGGCGGGAGACCGCGGCGTGGGACGACTGCGCCTGCCGAGGACCACGCACGCGCTGCCCGGGTACGACGAGTACCTGCTCGGATACGCGGACCGCTCCGCCGTGCTGCCGGACGAGTTCGCCGGCCGCGTCACCAGCGGCCCGAACGGCATCTTCCACCCCATGATGCTCGCCCGCGGCAGGGTGATCGGAACATGGCGAGGAACCGATCGCGAGGGGCGCACGACGGTCGCCTTCGAGCCGTTCCACGACCTCACCGCGTCCGACCGCCTGGCGTTCGCTCGCTCAGCAGCTGCCTTCGAGCGGTTCCGCAACGGCATCTGACGCCCGGGCCGATCCCGGTCGCGCGGAAGACCGCGTGGGCACGCAGGGGCGTCGAGGGACCGCGGGTCACGCCCCGGACTCGTCCTCGGAGTCCTCGAGGCGGCGCCCGCAGCGCCAGCACGTCATGCCCGGCTGCTCGGTGAGCGCGCCGCAGTCCGGGCACACGCGCTGGAGCCAGCAGGCGGCCTCGCCGCCCTCGATGCGCACAGGGTCGTCCTCGCTCATCGCGCCTCCCTCGCCGCCGGGACCTTCGTCGTCTCGAGACTACTGGCCGCGCGTAGGGTGCGGTCGTACCGCCTCCCCGGCGCCCCACCTCAGCGAAGGAGTCCCGCCGTGCCCTCTCCGTCGGCCGATCCACAGCCCCCGCAGTCCGCGCAGTTTGCACAGTCCGCGCAGTCCGCACCGTCAGAGGTCCTCGACGTCCGCGAGGTGCCGAAGCCCCAGCGGCACGGCCGGATCTTCGCCCGCTTCGAGGAGCTCGGGGTCGGCGAGTCGTTCGTGCTCGTCAACGACCACGATCCCCTGCACCTGCGGGACGACTTCGAGCGGGACCAGCCGGGCAGCTTCGGGTGGGAGTACGAGGGAACGGAGGACGGCGGCTGGCGCGTGCGGATCTCGCGGCTCGCCTCGACCGCGCTCCCCCGCGTGCTCGTGGACACCGCCGAGGCCGAGCTGCCCGAGGGGTCGGCCGGCGGGGCCGCCTGGTCGATCGGCGTGCATCCGCGCGACCTCGACTCGAACCTCGTGATCCTCCCCGCGGGAGGCGGCATCGGCGAGCACGTCGGGCCCGATCACGACGTGCTGGTCGTGGTCCTCGCCGGCAGCGGCACGATCACCACGGAACGCGGTCAGGTCGAGGTCGCGCCGGGTGAGCTGGTGCTGCTCCCCCGCAGCTCGCGCCGTGCCTTCACCGCGGGGCCCGAGGGACTGCGCCACCTCACCGTGCATCGCCGTCGGCCGACGCTCCAGATCACCGACGCCCCGCGCTGAGATCCGAGGCGCGCCCTGATCAGCTCTCGTCCTCCCAGGGCAGGGTGAGGTCCTCACCGTGGGACGCGAGCGGAACCACGACCACGGGCCGCTCCTGGTGGTGCGCGAGGTGCACGGCGACGGAGCCGCTGAGGAACTCGCGCAGCGAGGCGCGCAGGCCCGACTCCCGGGTGCCCACCACGATCATCGCCGCGTCCAGCTGATCGGCGAGCCGCATGAGCTCCTGCGCCGGCGGGCCCGCGAGGGCGACCGTGGACCAGTGCACGCCGCGGTCGGCCAGCGTCTCGGAGATCGCCTCGTGCAGGGCCGGGTCGAAGACCTCGACGATCTCCTCGAAGGCGTCCGGGTCGACGGGCAGGGCGGTGACAGTGCCGTCGGGCCGTCTCTCCAGGGTGTAGCTCGAGGCGTCGACGCTCGCGCACACGAGCTCGGCACCGAAGCGCTCGGCGAAGGTCGCCGCCTCGGCGACGACCCGGGAGTGCTGTCCAGGGATCACACCCACCACGACGGTGGGGGTCGCGTCCATCATCACTGACCTCCCTCCCCCGACCGCGCGGGAGCGCGGTGCACGGATACCGAGATCGTCCCCCGCCTCCCGGGAGAAGTCCAGCCCCTCGACCGGCCCATCCCGCGGTCCGACGCCCCGGGTCCGCCCCGCTCTTCCCTAGACTTCTCCCATGCCCGAGACCTTCGCCGAGAAGCCCGTCGCGCCCGTCGCGCCCGTCGGCCCTGCGCCCCGCTCCGAGAGCCCCGAGGAGCCGACCACCTCGCCGACCACCTGGGTGCTCACCCTCGCCTGCGAGGACCGGCCCGGGATCGTGCACGCGGTCAGCGGCGCCGTCGTCGCCGCCCGCGGGAACATCACCGAGTCCCAGCAGTTCGCCTCCCCCGACACGGGGCGCTTCTTCATGCGCCTGCAGATCGCCTCGGACACGGGGCGCGACGCGCTCGAGGGCGCACTCGCCCCGGTGATCGAGCGCTTCGACCTCGAGGCCTCGCTCGACGTCGCGTGCAGGCCCCGCCGCACCCTGATCCTCGCCTCGAAGGCCGCGCACTGCGTGAGCGACCTGCTGTTCCACCAGCGCTCCGGGCACCTCCCGATCGAGGTCCCTCTGGTGATGGCGAACCATGACACCCTGCGGGAGCTCGTGGAGTTCCACGGCGTCCCCTTCCGCTCCCTGCCCGTCGCGGGGCCCGAGCAGAAGGAGGCCTTCGAGAGCGCCGTGCTCGAGGCGGTCGACGCGCACGACATCGAGCTCGTGGTCCTCGCCCGGTACATGCAGATCCTCTCCCCCGAGCTCTGCGAGGCCCTCGCCGGTCGCTGCATCAACATCCACCATTCGTTCCTGCCCGGCTTCAAGGGCGCGAACCCCTATCGCCAGGCGCACGAGCGCGGCGTGAAGCTGATCGGCTCGACCGCCCACTTCGTCACCTCGGACCTCGACGAGGGCCCGATCATCGAGCAGAACGTGACCCGCGTGGAGCACTCGCACTCGGTCGCGCAGCTGCGGCAGATCGGCCAGGACCAGGAGTGCCTCGCGCTGCGCCGGGCGGTCACCTGGTTCGCGCAGTCCCGGGTGCTGCTCGACGGGATGCGCACGGTCATCTTCCGCTGACGCCGCTGCGCCGGCGCCCCTCCGCCGGCGCACAGCCCCGGCACAGGCGGGACCTGCCTCCGGCACGGGATCGCCCCGCAGGATCGTTCTCGCCCCAGAAGAACGACCGAAGGACCTGCGATGACCATGCACACCCCGCAGCCGGACGAGCCCCGCCGCCATCCCTCGCACGCCGAGGACTCCCGTGTGGAGGTGGCCGACGACGGCCGCGTGAGCTACCAGGGACGCGACCTCTCCCACCCCGAGGAGCCGCTGGCAGACCAGGGCCTGGGCTTCGACCTCGGCACGCTGCTCTCACGCCGCCGGACCCTCGCTGGCCTCGGGCTCGGGGCTGCGGCCGTGGGGCTCGCGGCCTGCACGTCCGGCGCCTCCGACGACGCCGCCTCGTCGTCGTCCGCCTCCGACGGGGGCGGCTCGGGCATGAGCGACGGGGAGATCCCCGAAGAGACCAACGGCCCCTACCCGGCCGACGGCACCAACGGCGCGAACGTGCTCACCGAGTCCGGGATCGTCCGCTCGGACATCACCTCGAGCTTCGGCGACGCGAGCGCGAAGGCCGACGGCGTCCCGATGACGCTCACGCTCACGCTCACGAACCTCGAGAAGGACAACGAGCCCTACGAGGGCGTCGCCGTCTACGTGTGGCACTGCGACGCGGCCGGGGAGTACTCGCTGTACTCCGAGGGCCTCGAGGAGGAGAACTACCTGCGGGGCGTCCAGGTGGCCGACGAGAAGGGGCAGGTGACCTTCACGAGCATCTTCCCCGCCTGCTACACCGGCCGCTGGCCGCACATCCACTTCGAGGTCTATCCCGATGCGGACTCCATCACCAGCACCGACAACCTGCTGGCCACCTCGCAGGTCGCCCTCCCCCAGGACGTCTGCGAGACCGTCTACGCGCTCGACGAGTACGACGGCTCGGCCGAGAACCTCGCGCAGGTCACCCTCGACTCCGACAACGTCTTCGGGGACGACGGCGGGGAGCTGCAGCTCGCCGACGTCGACGGCGACACCGACAGCGGGTTCACGGTGACACTGCCCGTCGCGATCGACCCGAGCACCGAGCCCGGGCAGTCCACCGATGCCTTCGGCGCGGGCGGCGGACAGGGCGGCACGCCGCCGTCCGACGGCGGGGGCGCGCCTCCCTCCGACGGCGGCGGTCAGGGCGGCATGCCTCCCGGTGGTGCGTCCGACGGCGGGTCGTCCGACGCCGGCGCGTCCGATGCCGGCGGGGCGAGCGGGACGCAGAACAGCTCCTCGACCACGTCGTCAGGCGGCTCGGGGAGCGCGGCCGCCGCGGAGGCTTCCCTCGTGGGCGGCGTCCTCGTCGCCTCGCGCTGAGGCCGTCGCACCGGGACGATGCCGGGAGCGGGGGCTCGTCGGACTTAGACGAGCCCCCGCTCCCACGCCGTCCGCACGGCCGAGGCCCTGTCGCCGACGTCGAGCTTCTCGTAGACGTGCGCGAGGTGGGTCTTGACCGTGGCCTCGCCGATGCGCAGGCGCCGAGCCACGGCCCGGTTCGTGCACCCCTCGGCAACGAGCCGCAGCACCTCGCTCTCGCGGACGCTGAGCGCGGGGCGCGTCCCGCGCTGCGCGGTGAGGGCCGCGAGCGCCGCGGGGACCAGCACGGGACGTCCGGCGGCCAGGTCGTGGACCGCCCGCGCGAGGTCCTCCCCGCGCGCGTCCTTGAGCAGGTAGCCGTCGGCCCCCGCCTCGAGCGCCCCGAGGATCTCGCGGTCCGTGTCGTAGGTGGTGAGGACGAGCAGCCGCGGCTGCTCTCCCCCGCGCCGGCGCTGCTCGCGGATGGCCTCGACGCCGCCCATCCCCGGCATGCGCAGGTCCATGAGCACGACGTCCGGGTGATCGCGGGCGATCGTCGCGAGCGCCTCGGCGCCGTCCTGCGCGGCGCCGATCACGTCGATCCCGGGGTCGGCGCCGAGCATCGCCACGAGTCCGTCGCGGACCACCGGATGGTCGTCGACCACGAGCACCCTCACCGTGCCGCTCCCCGCAGGGCTCTCCGCGGGGCTCACCGCGGGATCCTCGCGGTCAGCAGGGTGCCCGCGCCCGGCGCCGAGTCCACATCGAGGGTCCCGCCGATCTCACGGATCCGCGAGCGCATGCCCGGGATGCCGTGCCCGCATCCCTGCGCGGCGGCCCGCGCCGGGTCGAAGCCGCGGCCGTCGTCGCGGATCCGCAGCACGAGCACGTCGGGCTCTCCCACGAGCACGATCTCGATCGCGCCGGCCCGGGCGTGGCGGGCGGCGTTCGACAGCGCCTCCTGCGTCACGCGCACCACCGCATGGGGATGCGGGAGAGGACTCGGCGCCGCGTCGGCGTCGAAGGTCGCCACGATCCGGTGGGTCCGCGACCAGCGGGCGACGAGCTCCGCGAGGCTCTCGAGGGGGTCCTCCCCCTCGAGCTGCTGCGGGGCCAGCGCCTCCACCGCACGGCGCGCGTCCACGAGGCTCTCCCGCGCCGCCTCCTCCGCGGTCCGTATCCGCCGGCGCGCGGACTCGTCCAGGTCGTCCTGCGGCACGGCCTCGAGCTGGCGGATCACGCCGACCAGGCCCTGGGCCACCGTGTCGTGGATCTCCCGCGCCAGGCGCGTGCGCTCCTCGGTCACGCCGCGATCGCGCGCGCGGCGCACGAGCTCCTCGTGCAGCGCCGAGTTCTCGCGATACGCCACCGTCAGCTCGCGGGCGGCCGCCTCGCGCGCGACGACCTCCCTCTCGCGCTCCTTGTCCAGGTGCATCATGCCCAGGCTCAGCAGGACGTTGACCAGCACGAGCATCACGAACAGCGCAGGGGCGGCGGCCACGCCGGAGACTCCGCCCGTCTGACCGAAGGCGCAGATCAGCGCCGTCACCCCGACCGAGACCGGGATCGCCCGGCTCGCGAGGAAGCGGGGCGCATCGAGATAGCCCACGAAGGCGTAGATGCACGCGAGGGGATTCAGGACGACCACGAGCACGAGAAGAGCCTGATGGACGGCGAAGAGGATGACGAGCCGGGACTCCCCCGCTCCGCGAGTGCGCGCCCTGCGGTTGAGCTCCACGCGCAGCAGCAGCGTGGCGAGCGTGGGGGCGAGGGCCCAGAGGATCAGGTGCCGGAACCCGAGGGCGTCGGAGGCGAGCAGGCCCACGAGCCAGGAGACCGCGGCGAGCAGGGGCGGCAGCCAGACGATCAGCAGCCGCCCGAGCGGACCGGTCGGCGTCGCCGCCTCGCTGCCGGTCCCGCGGACGGGGATCGGCAGCGGGGCCGCGAGCCCCGTCGGGCGCGCGACCGGCGTCGGACGCGGAGTCGCCACAGGCATGCGCCCCAGTCTCCCCCGCGGCCGCACCCGGCGCCACCGTCGTGGCATCCCCCGATCGGCGGAGGGCGCGGACGCCGGTGAGGGGATCCACCGGACGTCGGGCCTGCCTAGCGTCGTGGTCATGGCCTCCTCCGCACATCCGCCCACGTCTCCGACGTCCGCAAAAGCCAAAGCCGCAGCGACCGCGACCTCCACCGCCGCCACGCGGCAGACTCCCTCCGCGCGACTGCACCACCTGGACGCCCTCCGCGCCGGCGCCCTGCTGCTGGGGGTCGTGCTGCACACCGTGCTCGGGTTCGTGCCCGGTGCGGCCTGGCTCTTCCAGGACACTCGGACCGCGTGGTGGGCGCTGCCCGTGATGGTGGTGATCCACCTGTTCCGGATGATCCTGTTCATGATGCTGGCGGGATACTTCGGCCGCATGGTGCTCATGCGCCGCGGCACGGGGGCGTACGTGCGCGACCGCCTGGTGCGCATCGGGGCGCCGCTGCTCGCCTTCTGGCCCCTCGCGGTGCTCTCGCTGCCCGTGGTGATCGTCGGGGGCAGTGCCCTGCTGGGTCGCTCGCTGCCCGGCGCCGTGCAGGGCGGGGCCGACGGCGGTGGAGCCCAGGGCGGGGCCGACGGAGGCGCGCCGGGGCTGCTCGATCTGCTCACGCCGGGCCAGCTGTGGTTCCTGCTCCTGCTGCTCGAGATCATCCTCGTGGTCGTGCTGGTCCGGGCGCTGCTGGTGAAGGTGCTGGGCGGCGAGCGCGCGGGCCGCGCCTCCCGCTTGATCGGCCGCGTGCTCTCGAGCCCTGCGGGACTGCTGCTGGCCGCGCTCCCCTACGCGGCGGGCCTCATCGTCCAGGGGACGATCATCGGCGGCATCCAGGAGCCGACCACGTTGATCCCTGTGCCGGGGGCGTCGCTCGCCTACGGCGGTGCGTTCCTCGTCGGCTGGTTCCTCCAGGCAGAGACCGGATCCCTCGAGCGGATGGCGCGGGGCTGGCCCCTGTGCCTCGCCCTCGCCGCCCTGCTCTCGGCCCTGATCCTGGTGGACGGATCGGGGACCTCCGATTCCTCGGCCCTCACCCTCGTGCTGGTTCCGGTGGCGGGATGGGCGTGGGTGCGCGGACTGCTCGGGCTCGCCGGGCGCGTGATGGACCGCGAGGTCTTCGCGATCCGCTATCTCGCCGACGCCTCCTACTGGATCTACCTGCTGCACCTGCCGATCGTCGTGGCCCTGGGCCTGGCGATGGCGGAGCTGCCGCTGCCCCCGCTCGTGAAGGTCGCGCTGAACCTGCTCCTCACCACCGGGATCCTCGTGCTCGCCTACGACCTCATGGTGCGCAGCACCTGGATCGGGCGGTGGCTGAACGGGCACCGCAGGCCGCGGGCGCTGCTGCCCGCGTCCCGGCGCGCGGCCCGTCGGCCGATCACCCCTTGACGCCGCCGGCGGCCGCGAAGCCCGTGCCCAGGCTCCGCCCCATGATCAGGTACAGGGCGACCACCGGCAGGGAGTAGAAGATCGAGAAGGCCGCGAGCTGGCCGTAGGCCACCTGTCCGTACTGCGAGGAGAACGTGTACAGGGTGACCGCCGCCGGCAGGTGATCGGGGCTCAGCAGCAGCATGAAGGGGACGAAGAAGTTGCCCCACATGCCCACGAAGGTGAAGATCGTCGCCACCGAGAGTCCCGAGCGCATGAGCGGCAGCACCACGGACCACAGGGTGCGCAGCACGCCCGCTCCCTCCGTCCATGCCGACTCCTCGATCTCCACGGGCACCGAGTCCATGAACCCCTTGGTGAGGAAGATGGCGTACGGCAGGGACGAGGCGCCCAGGAAGAGGATCGCGCCGAACATCGAGTCGATGAGGTTGACCTGCACGAACAGCGAGTAGACGGGGATCATGATCGCGGTGATCGGCAGGCCGGTCGCGAAGATGACGGTCAGCAGCAGCGGGCGCTTGGCCGCGAAGCGGTACCGCGAGAACGGGTAGGCGCAGAGGACCGCGGCGACCATGGTCACGATCGTCGCCCCGCCGCACAGCAGCAGCGAGTTCCCCAGCGGCCGGAACGTGGTCTCGGTGTTCCAGATCGCCCGGAAGTTGCCCAGGCTCCACTTCTCGGGCCAGCTGACCGAGAGCGTGGCGCTCTCGTTGAACGAGGCCAGCACGACCCACAGCAGCGGTATCAGGAACGCCACGCCGATGACGATCATCGCGAGGCTCGAGGCGAGCTCGGCGGTGCGCTCGCGCGGCCCCTTGCCGCCCTTGTGGCCGCGGCGGGTGCGCGCGGTCGACGGGCCGGGGACGGATGCGCCCGACGTGGAGGCGGGTGCGGAGGCGGCGTCGGCCGCTGCGGTGGAGGTCATCGCTTCTCCTCCTCGGGGAGCAGGCGGAGGTAGACGAGGGAGGCGGCGGCCCCGATCAGCAGCAGGAGCAGGGCGACCGCGGTGCCGTAGCCGAGCTGGCCGTAGGAGAAGGCCTGCTCGTACATGTACAGCGGCAGGGTCTGGCTCTTCCGGTCGGGACCGCCGCCGGTCATGATGAAGATCAGCCCGAAGACGGAGAGGGTCTGCAGGGTGATGAGCATGAGGTTCGTGGCGAGCGCCGGGCGCAGCAGCGGCAGGGTGATCGAGATGAAGCGGCGCATCGGCCCGGCCCCGTCCATCGCGGCGGACTCCTGGACATCGCCGGGGATCGCACCGAGCGCCGCCGAGTACACGAGCATCGAGAAGGCCGTGCCGCGCCAGACGTTCGCGAAGCTCACCGCCACGATCGGGGCGCTGAACAGCAGCGTCTGCGGCGGGATGCCCACCAGACCGAGGATGCCGTCGAGGCTGCCGCCCTCGGCGAAGAAGGTGTAGAGCAGGTAGCCGGCGACCACCTCGGGCAGGATCCAGGCGGCGATCACGATGGAGGTGATCGCGAAGCTGATCACCCGGTTCGCCCTCTCCATGAGCACCGCGAGCAGCAGCCCCAGGAGGTTCTGCCCGATCACGGCGGAGATCAGGGTGAACAGGATCGTGAGCACGACAGAGTTCCAGAAGTCGCCGTCGGTGAGGGCGTCGGTGAAGTTCGAGACGCCCACGAAGGAGGTCTTCGAGGCGCCGTCCCCGCGGATCGCCTTGTCGGTGAAGGCGAGGTAGAGCGAGTAGATGATGGGGCCGGCCATGAACAGCACCAGGAGCACGGCGGCGGGGATCATGGGCGCGGCGCGTCGCAGGGTGAGGCGGTCGCCGATGCCGGCGGGGCGCCGACGGCGGGGCCGCACGGGCCCGGTCGCGGGGCGCTCGGGGGCGAGAGTGCTCATCGGGACTCCTCCTGCACGTTCTCGGCGCCGACGATGTCCGTGACCGCGGCGTCGTAGTCCGCCGCGGCCTTCTTCGGATCCGCGGCGTCGGACATGACCGCCTCCATGGCCTCCTGGATCGCCGCCGAGACCTCGGGGTAGGCCGGCAGGGCCGGCCGGTAGTAGGCGGTCGCGAGGAGATCCGTGAAGAACTCGACGCTGGGCGCGTACTCCTGGTACTCCTTCTTCGCCGCGACGTCCTTGCGCACGGTGATGTGGTTGTCGGCGATCGCGAAGGCCAGCGAGTTCTCCGTCGAGGTCGCCGCCTCGATGAACGCCCAGGCGGCGTCCTCGTCCCGGCAGTGCTGGGGGATGGTGAGCCCCCACCCGCCGGCGAGGGTGAGGGTGCCCGGGTCCTGCCCGTCCTTCGTGGGCATCTTCGCCAGGCCGACCTTCTCGGTCCACTCCGGCCACTCCCCGGGCGACCCCTCGGCCCAGTTCCGGGTGATCCACGAGCCGTCCAGCAGGATGCCGAGCTTCCCCTCGGGGATCATCGTGAAGTAGATGCTCTCGCTGATGTTCGGGTCCAGGTGCTGGGAGACCGGAAGGGTCAGCTCCTCCTCGAACATGGTGCGCAGCAGGGCGAGGGCGTCGACGAAGCCCTGCGACCCCAGGACCCACTTCCGCGTGTCCTCGTCGTAGAGACGGGAGGTCGTGCCGTAGAGAAGCATCTCGAAGCCCTGCATCGAGGCCTTCTCGCCCTGCGCCTTCCCGCTGAAGATGAACAGCGGGGCGGCCTCGGAATCGGAGTCCTTGATCGCGCGGGCGGCCTCGAGGATGTCGTCCCAGGAGGTCGGCTCCCAGGTGCTGGGCAGCCCGGCCTCCTCGAAGACGTCTCGTTGGTAGAAGAGGGCGCGGGTGTCGGTGGTCTGCGGGGCGCCGTAGACGTGCCCGTCCTCCGCGGTGAAGGCTTCGCGGGAGGCCTTCACGACGTCGCCCCAGTGGTCCCAGGTCCTGATGTGCGCGTCGAGCGGCCGCAGGTATCCGGCGCCGACGTCGGAGAGCATGATGAAGGAGTCCTGGTAGACGACGTCGGCCGAGGTCCGCGGCGAGGACATGAGCAGCTCGTTCTTGGTGAAGTAGTCGTTCTCCGCGGCGACGATCGGCACCAGCTCGACGCTGAGGCCCGGACGGGCGGCGGTGAACGTCTTCGCGCTCGCGCTCAGCCAGTCCTTGAGGTTCGTGCCCGAGCCGAACTGCTGGTAGGCGATCCGCACGGTGTCCCCTCCCGCGTCCGAGGAGCAGGCGGCGAGCGGCAGGACGACGGCGGCGCCGGCGGTGATCCTGAGGAAGGTGCGTCTGTCGGGGCGGGTGGGTCCCGGGGTGATCATGGGGAAGGCTCCTCCACATCGAGGGGCGGCAGCCGCGGGGCGCGTGGTCCTCCCGCGGGGTGCGCGTGGCTGTGAGCCAGCCTACAGGCGCGGCGCCGCAGGCCGCGGAGGCCGAGCGCTGGCGTGTCCGGCGGTCAGTCGCGAGCGGCGACGAGCAGCCGCGCGGCCTCGACGCCCTGGCGGGCGGCGGCGTCGGCGTAGCGGGTCCCCGGCGGGATCTGCGCGATCTCGAACCACCAGGAGGCGTGCGGGACGAGTCGCACGTCGCGCCAGGGCACGTCGAAGCCGGGGTCCTGCCAGAGGGTCAGCGCGATCTCGGCGCGGCGGCCGGCCGCATGCAGGGCGAGCCGCCGCAGCTCCGGGAGCGAGTGGGGCCCGGGCCTGCACGAGGACGGGATCGCGACGGTCGCGTCCAGAGGCAGCGGCCAGCGGGTCTCGCCCCAGGCCAGGGAGGTCTGCCCGGTGCCGCCGACCACCGCCGCGGGCAGCCGCAGGTCCTCCTCGCGCACCGGCTCCCGCTCCCCCGTCGGCCGCAGGTCGAGCACGCTGCGCTCGACCCAGACGCCCGGCAGCGCGAGGCGCTCGCCGACCCTGACCTCGACCAGGACGCCGTCCCCGAAGACCGCCAGGTGCTCGGCGGCATCGGGCACGCGATCCGCGAGCGTGCGCTGGTCCAGGAGCATGCGCACGTGGGCCTCGTCCCCGGAGTGCTGGGTAAGCGCGAGGGCGAGCACGTCGCCGGGACGCGCGGCGCGGGCAGTGGCGCGGGCAGAGGCGCGGGCGGCGGCGCTCATGCCCGGAACACCGCCTCGGGTCGGTCCTCGAGGGCGAGCGCGATCTGGTCGCGGAACCCGCCGGGCATCGGCGGGAGGTCGTCGACGTCCGCCCAGCGCGCCTCGGTGTTCTCGCCATCAGCGGGCCGGGGCTCTCCATCGACGTGCTCGAGGACGAAGCAGAGATCGAGGTACTGCGCGCGGTCGCCGTTGGCGTAGGTGGTCTCCGGCAGCGTGCGCACCTCGATCAGCCGCAGCGGGCGCACCGAGAGCGCGGCCTCCTCGGCGACCTCGCGGACGGCGGCGCGAGCGGGCTGCTCGCCGGGATCGATGATGCCCGTGACCGGGGTCCAATCGCCGGTGTCGGCGCGGCGCACCACGAGGGTGCGCCGCCGCTCGGCGTCGAGCACGATCGCGGTGACGCCGGACATCCACAGCAGGTCGTGGCCGATGTGCTCGCGCAGCGCGAGGACGAAGTCGGGGGTCGCCATGTCTTCCCTCAGCTCGTCGACGCCGCGCCGACGGTGATCAGGGTGATGACCAGGGGCACCACGAGGGTCACCAGGAAGACGAGGACGATCAGCGCGGCGATGATGATCATCGAGATCCAACCCCACTTCACGAGGGCGCGCGCCGTGGTGGGCTCGTCGAGCTTCACGAGCGCGATGATGCCGAGGATCGACGGGATCATCGCCCCGCACATCGCCCCGATGACGATCTGCACGATCGCCTGCGTCTGCAGGGACTGGCGCTCCGGGTACTGCACCGGTGGCGTGGGGAGCGGAGCGCCCTGGCCCGGGGGCTGGGGCGGCGGCACCTGCTGCCAGGACTGGCTCATGGTCTGCTCCTCAGGGCGGGTCGGGCGGGTCGGGCGGGTCGGGCGTTCGGGCGGGTCGGGAGGGGACGACGGTCGACGCGGGCCGCGGTGCTCCCGTTCGGGTCAGCGGAAGCGCTTCTCGCGGATGCGCACGCCGATCTCGATCGGGGAGCCCGCGAAGCCGAAGTCCTCGCGCAGGCGGCGCTCGATGAAGCGCCGGTAGCCGTGCTCGAGGAATCCGGTCGCGAAGATGACGATCCGCGGCGGCCGGGTGCGGGCCTGCGTCGCGAAGAGGATGCGCGACTGCTTGCCGCCGCGCAGCGGGTGCGGATGCGCGGCAACGAGGGTGCCCAGGAAGGCGTTCAGGCGCGCGGTGGGGATGCGCGTGTCCCACGAGTCCAGGGCGGTGCGCAGGGCCGGCACGAGCTTCTCGGCATGGCGTCCGGTCAGTGCCGAGATGTTCACCCGCGGCGCCCAGGCGACGTGCGCGAGGTCCTTCTCGATCTCCCACTCGAGCTGGCGGCGCCGGTCCTCGTCGATGAGGTCCCACTTGTTGAAGGCGAGCACGAGGGCGCGCCCGGACTCGAGCACCATGTCGATGATCTTGAGGTCCTGCGTGGAGATCGGCTCCGAGGCCTCGAGCAGCACCACGGCGACCTCCGCCCGGTCGAGCGCCGAGCGGGTGCGCAGGGACGCGTAGAAGTCGGCGCCCTGGGACTGCAGCACGCGGCGGCGGATGCCCGCGGTGTCCACGAAGGTCCAGACCTGTCCGCCCAGCTCGATCTTCTCGTCGACGGGGTCGCGGGTGGTGCCCGCGAGATCGTCGACCACCACGCGGTTCTCCCCCGCCAGGCGGTTCAGCAGGGAGGACTTGCCGACGTTCGGGCGGCCCAGCAGGGCGACGCGCCGGGGGCCGTCGTCGGGAGCCGCCCCGCGGCCCTCCTCCGGGAGCGCTGCGAGGACGGCGTCGAGCAGATCGCCCGAGCCGCGGCCGTGGATCGCGGAGACCGGGTGCGGCTCCCCCAGGCCAAGGTTCCACAGGGCTGCGGCCTCGAGCTCGCCGCGCTCGTCGTCGACCTTGTTGGCCGCGAGGATCACGGGGCGGTCCGAGCGGCGCAGCACCTTGAGCAGCTGCTCGTCGGTGGTGGTGATGCCGACGGTCGCGTCGACCACGAAGAGGACGGCGTCGGCGAGCTCGATCGCGACCTCGGCCTGCTCGGCGACCCGGTAGGCGATGCCCTGGACCTTGTCCTCCCAGCCGCCGGTGTCGACGAGCCAGAAGTCGGTGCCCGCCCA
Source organism: Brachybacterium halotolerans subsp. kimchii (assembly GCF_020792675.1). Taxonomy (NCBI): domain Bacteria; kingdom Bacillati; phylum Actinomycetota; class Actinomycetes; order Micrococcales; family Dermabacteraceae; genus Brachybacterium; species Brachybacterium halotolerans. Next base: position 582,200 of record NZ_CP086254.1, read on the forward strand.
CTCGGCCGCGTAGAAGACGCGGTCGCGGGTCACGCCCGGGACGTCCTCGACCACGGCCTCGCGGCGGCCCAGGATGCGGTTCACGAGGGTCGACTTGCCGACGTTCGGGCGGCCGACCACGGCCAGGACCGGCAGGTTCTTCGCCGCGCGGCCGACGGGCGCGTCCTCGATCCCCTCGCTCAGGAGGGCGAGGTCCTCGTCGTCGAGGTCGTAGTCCTCGAGACCGGCGCGCCAGGCCTCGGCGATCTCCTCGTCGGTGGGCTCGTCCCCGAGGGAGGCGGCGGCGTCCGGGCCGCCCGTCCAGTGCACCTCGGGATCGTTCTGCGCGTCCTGAGGTTCGCCCTGGACGTCCTGCGGTCCGTCCTGGTCGTCCGCCGCCTGCTCGTGGCGCGCGCGGGCCTCGGCCACGAGGGCCAGGACGCGCTCGATGACCTGCTCGATCGTGAGGTCGGTGGTGTCGATCGGGGTGACGCCCTCGGCGGCGGTGAGGAACTCGGAGACCGTGGAGTCGTCGCGGTCGCGGCGCAGCACCTGGTCGCGCATGCGCTCGCGGCTCTCCTCGGAGTCGTCGAGGCCGAGCTCGGCGGCGCGCCGGGCCATGCGGGCCTCGTCGCTCGCGGTGAGCAGCACGCGCACGTCGGCGTCGGGAGCCACGACGGTGGTGATGTCGCGGCCCTCGGCGGCGCAGAGGCCGCGGAGATCGGCGGTCTCCCGCAGGATCTCGCGCTGGCGGCGCTGGAGGATCGGGCGCACGGCAGTGTTCGTGGCGATCGCGGAGACCTTGCCGCTGATGCCCTGGGTGCGGATCTCGGCGGTCACGTCCCGGCCGCCGACGGCGACGGTGGCCCCGGCGGGGTCGGTGCCGAGGTCGAGGTCGAGGGTCTCGGCGACGTGCGCGACGGCCTCGCGGTCCTCGAGGTCGATGTGGTCCTGGAGGCACTGCCAGGTCACGGCCCGGTACATGGCGCCGGTGTCGAGGAACCCGCCGCCGGTGACCTCGGCGACGCGACGGGCCACGGTCGACTTGCCCGAGCCGGCGGGACCGTCGATCGCGACGGTCACGCCGCGGGGCGCGCCGACGGGCGCTGCGTCCGACGGGACGGCGTGCTCGGATGCGGGCTGGGCTGCGGAGGACTCCATCGGATCAGGATACGGGCGCTCAGCCCTCGAGCACGCTCCATCCGCGCCGGGCGAGCTCCCTCGTGAGCAGATCCTCATGGCTCGGGATCACCGCGATGTGGGCGACGCCCACCCGCTGGCCGAGCGAGTGCTCGAGATGGAGGTCCTCGAGGTTGACCCCGATCTGGCCGGTCTCGGTGAGCAGACGCGCGAGCTCGCCGGGGCTGTCGGGGACCATCACCGAGACCGTCGCGAAGGCGTCGGTGCCACTGCCGTGCTTGCCGGGGATGCGGGCGACCCCGCGGTTGCCGTCGGCGATGAGGCGCGCGAGCTCGCGGCGCGAGCCGACGGACGGGTCCGGATCGCCCTGCATGGTGGACAGGGCGTCGGCGACGCCCGCGAGCCGCTCCTGCATGTCGCCGAGCACCGGGAGCAGGGCCCGGGCGTTCGCGCCCAGGATCTCGACCCACAGCCGCGGGTCAGAGGCGGCGATGCGCGTGGTGTCGCGCAGTCCCTGGCCGGAGAGCTCGAGGGCCTGCTCCTCGGCCTCCAGCAGGCCGGTCGCGAGCAGGCTCGCGAGCACCTGCGGGGCATGGGAGACACGGGCGACGGCCTCGTCGTGGCGGGCCGCCTCCATCACCACGGGCAGGGAGCCCAGCTCGGTCGCGATCTGGCGGAGCCGGGCGACCGCGCCGCGGCGCGTGCCCTCGTGCGGGCAGATCACGAAGGGGCGGCCCAGGAACAGGTCGGCGCGGGCGGCGATCACGCCGGAGACCTCGCGCCCGGCCATGGGATGGGTGCCGAGGTAGCGGGAGAGGTCGTCGGCGGTGAGCTCCCCGGCGGCGGCGCGAGCGCGCAGGTCCTCGAGGACCACGCGCTTGACGCTCGCGACGTCGACCACGAGGGCCTCGGGGTAGGCCTCGAGCGCCTGGGCGACGAGGGCTGCGGCGACGTCGGGCGGGGCGGCGACGACGACGAGCGCGGGGTCGGCGTCGTCCGCACGCCGGACGCGCCCCACGCCGAGCTCGACCGCGAGCGAGGTGGTGCCCGGGGAGACGTCCTGCACGTGGACCTCGACGCCCGCGCCGCCCAGGGCGAGGCCGAGGGACCCGCCGATCAGGCCGGTGCCGATGACGAGGACCGGGCTCGGCAGCACGGGCGCGTCGTGAGCAGCGGGCGCCTCGCTCACAGGCCGACCTCCGCCATCAGCGTGCCGAGCTCCTTCGGCTCGAGCTCTCGGGTCTGCCCGGGGGCGAGGTCCGCGAGCAGGATCGGGCCGATGCGGGTGCGCACGAGGGCCGTGAGCTCGTGGCCCTGGGAGGCGAACATGCGGCGCACGATGCGGTTGCGGCCCTCGTGGAGGGTGACCTCGACGACAGCCTCGCGCCCATCGTGGGCGACGAGCCGCGCACGATCGGCGCGGGCGGGGCCGTCCTCGAGCTCGACGCCCTCGCGCAGAGCCTTGAGCAGGCCGCGCGGGAAGGCCCCGGTGAGCGGGAAGCGGCACACGTACGTCTTCTCGACGTCGAAGCTCGGGTGGGTGAGGCGGTGGGCGAGCTCGCCGTCGTTGGTGAGCAGGAGCAGGCCCTCTGTCTCGAAGTCGAGGCGGCCCACGTGGTAGAGCCGCTCCGGGAAGCGCTCCGCGAACTCGGTGAGGTCGCGACGGCCCTCCGGGTCGGACATGGCGCTGACGACGTGGCGGGGCTTGTTCAGGGCGACGGTGCGCTTGCCCCCGTCGAGCTGGAGGCGGCGGCCGTCCACGTGCACGACCTGCCGCGCCGGGTCGATGCGCACGCCCTGCTCGAGCACGGTCTCGCCGTCGACGCTCACGCGCCCCTGCGCGATGATCGCCTCGCAGGCGCGCCGGGAGCCGAACCCCGCGCGGGCGAGGACCTTCTGCAGGCGCTCGCCGCTGGCCGGGGCGGACTCGGCGGCGGGCGCCGGCCGTCCGTCGCTGTCCCGCAGGCGGACGCTGCGCGGCGGGGTGAAGGCGCTGCGGCGGCGCTCGGCCATCAGGCGGCGCAGCCGCGCGCGACGAGCTCCCGCGCGAGCTGCCGGTAGGACTCCGCGCCCTTGGTGGAGGAGGCGAAGGAGGTGATCGGCTCCGCCGCCACGGACGCGTCGGGGAACTTCACCGTGCGATTGATGGTGGTGCGGAAGACCCGGTCCGGGAAGGCCTCGACGACCCGCTGGCTGACCTCGCGGGCGTGCAGCGTGCGCGGATCGAACATCGTGATGAGGATGCCGTCGATGTCGAGGCGGGGGTTGATGCGGTCCTGCACCTTCTCGATGGTCTCCACGAGCAGGGCGACGCCGCGCAGGGCGAAGTACTCGGCCTCGAGCGGGATGATCACCCCGTGGCTGGCCGCGAGCGCGTTCACGGTGAGCAGGCCCAGCGAGGGCTGGCAGTCGATGATGATCACGTCGTACTCGTCCATCACGGGGCGCAGCACGCGGGCGAGCGCCATCTCGCGGGCGACCTCGTTGACGAGCTGGACCTCGGCCGCGGAGAGGTCGATGTTCGCAGGGAGCACGTCGAGGTCGTCGGTGCTCGTGGACTGGATGACGTCGTGGACGTCGTGGCTGCGGTCCATGAGCAGGTTGTAGACGGTGATGTCGAGCTCGTAGGGGTTCACGCCGGTGCCGGCGGAGAGCGCGCCCTGCGGGTCGAGGTCCACGAGGAGCACCTTGCGGCCCATCTCCGCGAGGGCCGCGCCGAGGTTGATGACGCTCGTGGTCTTCCCGACGCCGCCCTTCTGGTTGACCATCGAGATCACGCGCGCGGGGCCGTGGCTCTCCAGCGCCGGGGGCTCGGGGAAATCGGGCCGCGGGAGACCCGTGGGTCCCAGGTCGATGTCCAGGGTCAACTTGGAGGAGTCGCTCACGTGGTGTTCCTGTCGTCTGCTCGTCCGGGCGTCGTACTGCTGCGCTGCTGCGCCGATCCTGCCGATCGGGACCCGCTGCTCGGGTCCCGCCGCGGTGCGCGCGGCGGACGCGGGGCGGCTCCGCCGCACGTGGCGGGGCCGCGGATCGCCCCGCAAGTCTAAGCCCCATGGGTTCCCCGGGCCCGCCGGTCCCGCCCGGCGGGGCCGCGACGCCGCTCCGGCGGGCGCTCGGCCCCGTCTCAGGTCCGGTCGCGGGAGCGCGGATGGGCGGCCGCGTGGGCCTCGCGCAGGGAGTCGACCGTCACCTGGGTGTAGAGCTGGGTGGTGGTGACCGAGGCGTGCCCCAGCAGCTCCTGGACCGCGCGGACGTCGGCGCCGCCGTGCAGGAGGTGGGTCGCGAAGGAGTGGCGCAGGGTGTGCGGGCCGATCGCGCCCTCGAGGTCCGCGTCGGCCGCGACGCGCTGCACGATCTGCCAGGCCGCCTGCCGGGTGAGACGGGTGCCGCGCGAGCCCAGGAAGATCGCCGGGGTGCCCCGTCCCCTGGAGGCGAGGGAGGGCCGGGCCCGGGTGAGATACGCCTCCAGCGCCTCGAGGGCGAAGCGCCCGACGGGCACCACGCGGTGCTTGTCCCCCTTGCCGCGCAGCACCGCCGCGCGCTCGAGCGGATCGACGTCGTCGACGTCCAGGCCGATCGCCTCGGAGATGCGTGCGCCGAGTCCGTAGAGCACCTCGAGCAGGGCACGGTCCCGCAGGGCGCGCTCGGCGGAGAGCGCACCGGTGCCGGGCCGGCCCGCGGCCTCGACGAGACGAGCGGCCTCGTCGATCGTGATCGGGTGCGGCAGCGTGCGCGGACGGCTCGGGGCGGGCAGCAGCCGCGTGGGGTCGCCGGTGCTCGAGGTGCGCTCGGCGTCGAGGAAGGCGTGCAGGCCGCGGACGGCGGCCAGCGCCCGCGCGGCGCTCGAGGCCGCGAGCGCCGATCCCCCGTCGGCCCCCGAGCGGACCGTGCGCAGCCAGGCCGAGACGTCCTCCGGGGTCATCGCGTGCAGCGCCCGGTCCTCCCGGGCGAGGTGGCGCAGGTAGCGGGTGAGGTCGCGGCGGTAGGCGGCCAGCGTGTTCTCGGACAGGCCGCGCTCGACGCGCAGATGGCTCAGGTACTGCTCGAGGTCGCGGGCGTCGCCCGAGCGCACCTCGGCGGGTTCGGCGTCGGCGGCGACCACGGGCTCGGCCCAGCTGCTCAGAAGCGGACGAACGGGTCGATCGCGAGCGCCACGAACAGCAGCGTCAGGTACGTGATCGAGCCGTGGAAGACGACCATCGGGCCGAGCTTCTTCCCGGTCAGACCCTTGTGCGTGCGCACCGCGTAGCGGATGACGAGGAAGAGGAACCAGGCGCCCGAGGCCACGGCGGCGACCGCGTAGACCCAGCCGGTGTGCCCCAGCGGGATGATCGCGAGGCTCGAGGCGACCATGAGCACGCTGTGCAGCACCATCTGGTGGGCGACGTTCGTGCGGGAGCTGACCACGGGGAGCATGGGCACGCCCGCGGTCTCGTAGTCCTTGGTGAACTTCTCGGCGAGCGGCCAGTAGTGCGGCGGCGTCCAGAAGAAGATGACCAGGAACAGCAGGAACGCGGTCCAGGAGACCGTCCCCGTGACGGCCGACCAGCCGATCAGCACGGGCATGCAGCCGGCGATCCCGCCCCAGACGATGTTCTGCGAGGTCCGGCGCTTGAGGAACATCGTGTAGAAGAGCACGTACAGCAGGATCGCGGCGATCGCGAGCGCGGCCGAGGCCCAGTTCACGAGCAGGCCCAGCCAGAGCGCGGAGGCGATCGACAGCACCACGCCGAAGACGACGGCCGCGCGCGGGGAGACCTCGCCGGTGACGATCGGACGGTTCTTCGTCCGCTTCATCTTCGCGTCGATATCGCGGTCCAGGTACATGTTCAGCGTGTTCGCGCCGCCGGCGGCGAGGTAGCCGCCGATCATCGTCGCGAGGATCAGCAGCGGGTGCGGGAAGCCCCCGGCCGCGAGGAACATGGTGGGGATCGTCGTGATCAGCAGCAGCTCGATGATCCGCGGCTTGGTGAGCGCGACGTAGGCGCGCACGGTGCGGCCGATGCCGCGGCGGTCCGCGGGCCCCGACGGGGCCGGCGCGGTCGAGGCGGCCGGGGCCGACTCCGACCCGGGGGTCTGCGACGTCTGCGGGGTGCGCCGGGCGGTCCCGGGAGCGGGGGTGCCGTGGGGAGCGGTCACCGTCCACCGTCCTTCCTGCTGCGACCGACGCGTCTGCGCCGAGGGGGCGAACGGGCCCGATACTACCCGGCGGCGGGCCCTGCGGACCGCCGCCGCGATGCTCGACGCGCCACACCGCGTGCCTCTCGTCACCTCGGGACATCTTCGCGGCCGCCCGATCCGTTGCTCGGGACGTGAGAGTCCTGACCTCGCATGACATGGCTCACCGGATGCGCGTCCCACGAGAAGTCGCGGCAACCCCTGGCCACGGGGCGGGGCGATAGGATCGAATGGTCGCTGAGCGGCGCGCCCCGGGACCCGGGCGACGCGGGCCGCTCCTGCAGCTCCTGACGGAAGGAAGAACAACTCGTGAGCGAATCGTTCAAGGGAATCGACGGCTGGACCGACGTGGACAAGCGCGCGATCGACACGGTGCGCACCCTCGCGGCGGACGCCGTCCAGAAGGTCGGGAACGGCCACCCGGGGACGGCGATCAGCCTCGCCCCGGCCGCCTACCTGCTGTACCAGGACATCATGCGCCACGACCCCTCGGACACCGGGTGGCTGGGACGCGATCGCTTCGTCCTCTCCGCGGGTCACTCGAGCCTCACCCAGTACATCCAGCTCTACCTCGGCGGCTTCGGCCTCGAGCTCGAGGACATCGAGTCCCTGCGCACCTGGGGCTCGAAGACCCCGGGTCACCCCGAGGTCGGCCACACCAAGGGCGTCGAGACCACCACCGGCCCGCTCGGCCAGGGCCTCGCGACCGCCGTCGGCATGGCCATGGCGCAGCGCCGCGAGCGCGGCCTGTTCGACCCCGAGGCCCCCGCGGGCGAGAGCCCCTTCGACCGCTTCACCTTCGCGATCGCCTCCGACGGCGACATGCAGGAGGGCGTCACCAACGAGGCCTCCTCGATCGCCGGCACCCAGGAGCTGGGCAACCTCATCGTCCTCTGGGACGACAACGACATCTCGATCGAGGGCCACACCGACATCGCCTTCACCGAGGACACGGCCGCCCGCTACGAGGCGCTGGGCTGGGACGTCCACCGCGTCGACTGGACCAACGGCGGCACGCAGTACGTCGAGGACGTCGCCGCCCTCAAGGCCGCGATCGAGGACGCCAAGAAGGTCACCGACAAGCCGTCCTTCATCGCCCTGCGCACCGTCATCGCCTGGCCCGCCCCCACCAAGCAGGGCACCGGCGCCTCCCACGGCTCCGCCCTGGGCGACGAGGAGGTCGCGGGCCTCAAGAAGGCGCTCGGGCTCGACCCCGAGAAGACCTTCGACGTCCCCGCCGAGGTCCTCGACCGCACCCGCGAGCTCGTGCAGCGCGGCAAGGAGGCGCACGCCGCCTGGGACGAGAAGCTCGCGAGCTGGCGCGAGGCCAACGCGGATCGCGCCGCGCTGCTGGACCGGCTCGTCGCCGGCGATCTCCCCGACGGCTGGGCCGACGCCCTGCCCGTCTTCGAGGCCGACGCCAAGGGCCTGGCCACCCGCGCCGCATCCGGCAAGGTGCTCAACGCCCTCGCCCCCGTGTTGCCCGAGCTCTGGGGCGGCTCGGCCGACCTCGCCGGCTCGAACAACACCACCATGGACGGCGAGCCCTCCTTCATCCCCGCCGAGCGCTCCACCAAGGAGTTCTCGGGCGACGAGTACGGTCGCACGCTGCACTTCGGCATCCGCGAGCACGCCATGGGCGCGATCCTCTCCGGGATCAACCTCGACGACCTCACCCGCGCCTACGGCGGCACGTTCCTGCAGTTCTCGGACTACATGCGCGGCGCCGTGCGCCTCTCGGCCCTGATGGGCGTGGACAACATCTACGTGTGGACCCACGATTCCATCGGCCTGGGCGAGGACGGCCCCACCCACCAGCCGGTCGAGCACCTCGCCGCACTGCGCGCCATCCCGGGCCTGGACGTCGTCCGGCCGGCCGACGCCAACGAGACGGCCGCCGCCTGGAAGGCGACGATCGAGCGCCGCGAGCGCCCGATCGGCCTGATCCTCTCCCGCCAGGCCCTGCCGACGCTGGACCGCGGCGAGTACGCGAGCGCCGACGGCGTCGCCCGGGGCGGCTACGTCCTCAAGGACGCCGGCAGCGGCGAGCCCGAGGTCATCCTCATCGCCACCGGCTCCGAGGTGCAGTACGCCGTCGAGGCGCAGAAGCAGCTCGAGGAATCCGGCACGCCGACCCGCGTGGTCTCCATGCCGTCCGTCGAGTGGTTCGAGGACCAGGACGAGGCCTACCGCGAGTCGGTCCTCCCCCGCGGCGTCCGCGCCCGGGTGAGCGTCGAGGCGGGCATCGCCCAGTCCTGGTTCAAGTACCTGGGCGACGCGGGCCGCGCCGTCAGCCTCGAGCACTACGGCGCCTCCGCGGACGCGGCCACGCTCTTCCGCGAGTACGGCTTCACGGCCGACGCGGTGGTGGCCGCCGCGAAGGAATCCATCGAGGCCGCACGCAGCTGATCCGCCGACGGGGGCGGGACCCCAGAGGTCCCGCCCCCTCTTCTCGCCGTGCCCGCGCGGGAGCCCGCCGTCGGCCCTCGGGCCCCGGACCTGCCCCGCGCATCCACGACGACCGTCCGTCTCCGACTCCCCATGATCTGATCGGCGCCGCGCGCGCCGAGGAAGGATTCCCCTCATGACCCAGAACACCCGCACCCAGGCCCTCTCCGACGCCGGCGTGTCGATCTGGCTGGACGACCTCTCCCGCGGCCGCCTGACCTCCGGCAACCTCCAGGAGCTCGTGGACACGAAGAACATCGTGGGCGTCACCACCAACCCCTCGATCTTCCAGGCCGCGATCTCCGGCGCCCAGGACTACGACGCCGACATCGCCGAGCTCGCGAAGGCCGGCAAGGACGTCGACGCGGTCGTCGAGAAGCTCACGACCGACGACGTGCGCGCCGCCTCGGACCTCTTCGCCCCGGTCGCCGAGGCCACCGAGGGCCAGGACGGCCGCGTCTCGATCGAGGTCGACCCGCGCCTGGCGCACGAGACCGAGAAGACGATCGCGCAGGCCCACCACCTCAGCGAGGTCGTGGACCGCAGCAACGTGATGATCAAGATCCCCGCCACCAAGGAGGGCCTGCCGGCCATCACCGAGGTGATCGGCGCGGGCATCAGCGTCAACGTGACGCTCATCTTCTCCGTGGACCGCTACCGCGAGGTCATCGACGCCTACCTGGCAGGCCTCGAGAAGGCCGACGCCGCCGGCATCGACCTCTCGACCATCCGCTCGGTCGGCTCCTTCTTCGTCTCGCGCTTCGACACCGAGATCGACGCGCGCCTCGAGAAGCTGGGCGGGGATGCCCTGGAGCTGCGCGGCAAGGCCGGCGTGGCGAACGCCCGCGTGGCCTTCGGCGTGTACCTCGAGAAGTTCTCCTCGGAGCGCTTCGAGAAGCTCGCCGCGAAGGGCGCCCACGTGCAGCGCGCGCTGTGGGCCTCCACCGGTGTGAAGAACTCCGAGTACGCCGACACCATGTACGTCGACCAGCTGGTCGCCTCCCCCACCGTGAACACGATGCCGGAGAAGACGCTCGACGCGGTCGCCGACCACTCCGAGCCCGGGAAGGCGCTGGACGCGGAGGCCGCGCAGGCCTCGGCCGCGGACCTCGAGAAGATCTCCGCCGCGGGCGTCGACCTCGACGACGTCTACGCCGTCCTCGAGCGCGAGGGCGTCGAGAAGTTCGAGAAGGCCTGGAACGAGCTGCTCGAGACCGTCGCGGCGCAGATCGCCTCGGCCTCGGCCTGACCCCACCCCGCCGCCTCCCCTCCCCCGTCCGCTCCTGAGCGCCGCTCGCGGCGCCGCGCGGAGAGGAGGGGCCGCGGCCCTCACTCCATCGAGCACACGGCGGAGCCGCCCCCGACGGGTCGGCTCCGCCACGTGCCGGAAGGATGATCGTGAACACGACCCCCACTCCGCGCAATCCGCTGCGCGATCCCCGTGATCGGCGTCTGCCGCTGATCGCGGGGCCGAGCTCGATGGTGATGTTCGGCGTCACCGGAGACCTCGCCCGCAAGAAGCTCCTTCCCGCGATCTACGACCTGGCCCACCGGGGTCTGCTGCCGCCGAGCTTCGGCCTTGTCGGCTACGGCCGCCGCGACTGGAGCCATGACGACTTCGCCGACTACGTGCGCACGTCCGTGACCGAGCACGCCCGCACCGAGTTCGACGAGTCGACCTTCGAGCAGCTGCGCGGCGGTCTGCGCTTCGTCACCGGCACCTTCGACGACACGGCCGCCTTCCAGAAGCTCACCGAGGTCGTCGAGGAGCTGGACCGCACTCGCGGCACGGGCGGCAACCACGCCTTCTACCTCTCGATCCCGCCGGACGCGTTCCCGCAGGTCTGCTCGCAGCTGGCGAACTCGGGACTGAACACCCCGCGCGACGGCTCCTGGCGGCGAGTGGTCATCGAGAAGCCCTTCGGCCACGACCTGGCCTCCGCGAAGGAGCTCAACGACGTCGTGGAGAAGGTCTTCCGCCCGGAGGACGTCTTCCGCATCGACCACTACCTGGGCAAGGAGACGGTCCAGAACATCCTCGCGTTCCGCTTCGCGAACCAGATGTTCGAGCCGATCTGGAACGCCAACTATGTGGACCACGTGCAGATCACGATGGCCGAGGACATCGGCATCGGCTCGCGTGCGGGCTACTACGACGGCATCGGCACCGCGCGCGACGTCATCCAAAACCACCTCCTGCAGCTGCTCGCGCTGACCGCGATGGAGGAGCCCATCTCCTTCGACGCGAAGGAGCTGCGCACGGAGAAGGAGAAGGTCCTGGAGGCCATCTCCCTGCCCGAGGACCTCTCCCTGCACACCGCCCGCGGACAGTACGTCGCGGGTCTGCAGGGCGGCGAGGAGGTGGGCGGCTACCTCGAGGAGGACGGCATCCCCGCCGACTCCACGACCGAGACGTTCGCCGCGATGCGCCTGGACGTGAACACCCGCCGCTGGGCGGGCGTCCCGTTCTACCTGCGCGCGGGCAAGCGCCTGGGCCGCCGCGTCACCGAGATCGCCGTGGTCTTCAAGTCCGCGCCGTTCCTGCCGTTCTCCTCCACGGACACCGCGGACCTCGGCCAGAACGCGATCGTGATCCGCGTCCAGCCCGACGAGGGCGTGACCATGCGGTTCGGCTCCAAGGTTCCCGGCACCCAGATGGAGGTGCGGGACGTGAACATGGACTTCCAGTACGGGTCCTCCTTCACCGAGGAATCGCCCGAGGCCTACGAGCGGCTGATCCTGGACATGCTCCTGGGAGACCCGCCGCTGTTCCCGCGCCAGCGGGAGGTCGAGCTGTCCTGGGAGATCCTCGACCCGATCACCGACTACTGGGCGAAGAACCTTCCGCCCGCTCCGTACCGCCCCGGCACCTGGGGCCCGGAGACCGCCAACGAGATGCTCACGCGCGACGGACGCGCCTGGAGGCGACCGTGATCACCACCCTGAACGACACCACCGCATCCGCCGTCGACAAGAAGATGACGCAGATGCGCGAGACCTTCGGCGCGACCACCGTGGGCAGCGTGCTCACGCTGATCATCGTCGCGACCGGGGAGGACATCGATCAGCCCCTGCAGGCCGCCGTGCAGGCCAGCCACGAGCACCCCTCGCGGGTCATCGTGGTCGATGCCGACACCGACGCCGAGACCGGACTGGACGCGGAGATCCGCGTGGGCCGCGACGCGGGAGCCGGCGAGATCGTCATCCTCCGCGCCCGCGGCGAGGTCATGTCCAGCCTGGACACGCTCATCACCCCGCTGCTGCTTCCCGACGCCCCGATCGTCACCTGGTGGCCCGAGGACGCTCCCTCGTCCCCGGTCCACGACGTCCTGGGGTCGATCTCCCAGCGCCGCATCACCGACGCAGCCTCCTCGAGCGACCCCGACGCGACGCTCAAGCGCCTGCGCCGCGGATACTCCAGCGGCGACTCCGACCTCTCCTGGGCCCGCATCACCCGCTGGCGCGGACTGGCCGCCACGGCCTACGAGACCCCGCCCATCTCCCTCCCGCGCAGCGTGAGCGTCGCCGGACCCGCGGGCGATCCCTCGGTGCGCCTGCTGGCCGCGTGGCTCGCCCTCGAGCTCGGGCTCGAGGTCGACATCGAGACCGTCGACGGCTGCCCCGCCGGCCCCCAGTCCCTCGTCTTCGAGCGCGAGGACGGGTCCGTGGCCCTGCGCCGCGGCGACGGCGACAGCGTCATCATCTCCCTGCCCGGCGACCAGGAGGACCAGCGCGTCCCCGTGCCCGCCAGCTCCCTCTACGAGCTGCTCGCCGAGGAGCTGCGCCGCCTCGACCCCGACGAGGTCTACGGCGAGGTCCTCGCCCACGCCTTCTCCAAGGTCGAGGACGCCTCCACCTTCGCGAAGGGCAAGCCGGAGCCGACGGACGCCGTCTCGGAGTCCCTCGAGGCCGCCGCCGTGCGCGCCGCCGACGACGTGGCCTCCCGCCTCGCCGAGGCGATCTCCGCACGCGGAGAGGCGCACCTCGTGGTCACCGGCGGCACCATCGGCACCGCCACCGCCGACGCCCTCCCCGTCGCCTTCGTCGAGCACGAGGTCGACCCGGCCGCCGTGCACGTGTGGTGGGGCGACGAGCGCTTCGTCGACGCCGACTCGGAGGACCGCAACGACCAGGCGGTGCGCGTCGGCTTCCTCGAGAAGATCGCCTTCGCGCCCGGCAAGGTGCATCCGGTCCCCTCGACCTCGAGCGGCATGTCGCTGGACGAGGCCGCCGCCTGGTACGGCCAGGAGCTGGACCGCGCGGGCGGCGACCGTCCGTTCCGCACCCGCGGCGAAGCGTTCTTCGACGTGCTGCTGCTGGGCGTCGGCCCCGACGGCCACGTGGCCTCGCTGTTCCCGCGCCATCCGGCGCAGCAGCTCGACGGCGCGAGCGCCGTGGCCGTGGTCGACTCCCCCAAGCCGCCGCCGCTGCGGGTGTCGCTGACCTGGCCCGTGCTGAACTCCTCCCGCCACGTGGGCCTGCTCGCGGCCGGCGAGGAGAAGGCCGAGGCGGTCGCGCGCGCCCACGAGGGCATCGACCCGTGGGAGGTCCCGGCCTCCTCGGTGCGCGGGCTCGAGTCCACCACCTGGTACCTCGACGAGTCCTCGGCGACGGGCCTGCGGAAGGGCTGACGAGCAGGCCGCACCGGGACGACCGCCCGGAGCACCGAGAGGGCCCGACCGCGCACGTGGCGCGGTCGGGCCCTCTCTCTGTGCGCTGTCCCGCTGTGCGACGCGCACTGCGATGCGCTGTCCGACGGCGCGCCTCGTCGCCTCGTCGGGCACCCTGGCCCTCCGGGAATGCGAGAGGCCGGGAAGATCGCATCCTCCCGGCCTCTCGGACGGCTGACTCACGCGCGCGCCGCGCGCCGGAGCATCACATGAAGCGCTCGAGCACTCCCAGGCCCACGGCCGCGGCGCCGAAGACGACGGCGAGGGTGACCGTGAGGCGGTCGAGGTTGCGCTCGGCGACGCCGGATGCGCTCGCGGACGAGGACACGCCGCCGCCGAACATGTCGGACAGGCCGCCGCCCTTGCCGCGGTGCAGCAGCACCAGCAGGATCACTGCGATACCGGTGATCGCCAGCACGATCTGCAGGATCAGCTTGAGCAGGTTGAGGTCCACGGACACTCCTCACGGGACGTTGGAACTGCGCCAGGATACGACACGGGGCGGATCCGTCGCCGGACCCGCCCCGCCGGATGTGAGCCGTTCGGCTCCTCGTCCGGTCGTGCCGCTCAGGCGTCCTGGTAGCGGACGATCTTCGCGAACTCGTCGGCCTTCAGCGAGGCCCCGCCCACGAGGGCGCCGTCGACATCGGGCTTCGTCATCAGCTCGGCGACGTTCGAGGACTTCACGGAGCCGCCGTAGAGGACGCGCACGGCGTCGGCCGCGGCCTCGCCGTGGGCGGTGCGCACCCAGTCGCGGATCGCTCCGCAGACCTCCTGGGCGTCGTCCGGGGTCGCGACCTCGCCGGTGCCGATCGCCCAGACCGGCTCGTAGGCGACGACGAGGGAGCCGACCTGTGCGGCGTCGACGCCCTCGAGGCCGCCCTCGAGCTGGGCGAGCGTGTACTCGACCTGCTTGCCCGCCTTCCGCTCCTCGAGCGGCTCGCCGACGCAGAGGATGGGGGTCAGACCGCCGCCGAGGGCCGCCTTCACCTTGGCGTTGGTGATCTGCTCGGTCTCACCGTGGTACTGGCGGCGCTCGGAGTGGCCGATGGTCGCGTAGGTCGCGCCGAGGGCCGTGAGCATGGAGGCCGAGACCTCTCCGGTGAAGGCGCCGGACTCGTGCTCCGACACGTCCTGGGACCCGTAGGAGATCGGGAGCTTCCCGGCGTCCACGGCCGTCTGCACGGTGCGCAGGTCCACGAACGGGGGCAGCACGGCCGCCTCGACGGCGGAGGTGTCCAGGCCCTTGAGGGCGTCGCCCAGATCCTCGACGAGGGACAGGCCCTGCTTCCAGTCGAGGTTCATCTTCCAGTTGCCCGCCATCAGCGGGGTGCGGGTGGTGCTCATGCGTGGTCCTCCTCCAGGACGGCGATGCCCGGCAGCTCCTTGCCCTCGATCAGCTCGAGGCTCGCACCGCCGCCGGTCGAGATGTGCGAGAACGCGGACTCGTCGAAGCCCAGGGTGCGGACGGCGGCCGCGGAGTCGCCGCCGCCGATCACGGTGAAGCCGTCGGCGTCGGCGAGGGCCGTCGCGACGTCCTTCGTGCCCCGTGCGAAGGTCTCGAACTCGAAGACCCCCATCGGGCCGTTCCAGAAGATCGTGCGCGCATCGGCGATCTTCTCCGCGAACAGCTCCGCGGTCCTCGGGCCGATGTCCATGCCCTCCTGGTCGGCGGGGATCTGGTCGGCGGGGACCGTCGTCGGCTCCGCGTCGGCCGAGAACTCCCGGGCGACGACCGTGTCCACGGGCAGCACGAGCTCGACGCCGTTGCGCTGCGCCGTCTCGAGGTACTCGCGCACGGTGTCGACGCGCTCGGCGTCCAGCAGGGACTTGCCGATCTCATGGCCCTGGGCCTTCAGGAAGGTGTACGCCATGCCGCCGCCGATGAGAATCCGATCGGCCTTGGTCAGCAGGTTCTCGATGACGCCGAGCTTGTCGGCGATCTTGGCGCCGCCGAGGATCACGACGAAGGGGCGCTCCGGGTCGTCGGTCACCTTGCGCAGGGCCTCGACCTCGCTGGTCACGAGCTCGCCCGCGGCCGAGGGCAGAATCTGCGCGAGCTCGTACACGGAGGCCTGCTTGCGATGGACGACGCCGAAGCCGTCGGAGACGAAGGCGTCGCCGAGCGCGGCGATCTGCTCGGCGAAGGCGCGGCGCTCGGCCTCGTCCTTCGCGGTCTCCCCCGGGTTGAAGCGGAGGTTCTCGAGGATCGCGACCTGGCCGACGCCGAGGGCATCCACGGTCTGCCGGGCGCTGTCGCCCACGGTGTCGGTCGCGAAGGCGACGTCGGCGCCGAGGAGCTCGGACAGCCGCCCGACGACGGGGCGCAGCGAGTACTTCTCCTCGGGCGCGCCCTTGGGACGGCCGAGGTGGGAGATCACGACGACGCGCGCACCTGCGCCTGTGAGCGTCGAGATCGTGGGCAGGGCGGCGCGGATGCGGCCGTCGTCGGTGATCGTGGTGCCGTCCAGCGGCACGTTGAGGTCGGCGCGGACGATGACCCGCTTGCCGCGCAGGTCGCCGAGCGACGCGATGGTCTTCAGCACGGGGTGGCTCCTAGTGTCGAGGGGTGCGTGCGACGGAGCCCGCCCGGGCCGCGCCTCGCAGGGGCGGCGCCGGACGGGCTCCGTCGGACCCGTTCTCCGTGAGGGAGAGGGTCAGAGGCTCTTGCCGACGAGCGAGGTGAGCTCGACGAGGCGGTTGGAGAAGCCCCACTCGTTGTCGTACCAGGTGAAGACCTTGACGAGGTTGCCGTTCACCTTGGTGAGCTGGCTGTCGAAGATCGAGGAGTGCGGATCGTGCTCGATGTCCTTGGAGACGATCGGGTCCTCGGTGTACCGCAGGATGCCCTTGAGCGGGCCCTCGGCGGCCTTCTTCACCGCGGCGTTGATCTCCTCGGCGGTGACCTCGCGCGAGGCCTCGAAGGTGAGGTCCGTGATCGAGCCGGTGGGGACCGGCACGCGCAGCGAGTAGCCGTCGAGCTTGCCCTTGAGCTCGGGCAGCACGAGCGCGACGGCCTTGGCGGCGCCGGTCGTGGTGGGCACGATGTTCAGGGCGGCGGCGCGGGCGCGGCGCGGATCCTTGTGGGGGCCGTCCTGCAGGACCTGGTCCGAGGTGTAGGCGTGGACCGTGGTCATGAGGCCCTTGACGATGCCGAACTCGTCGTTCAGCACCTTGGCCACCGGGGCGAGGCTGTTGGTGGTGCACGAGGCGTTCGAGACGATGTCGTGCTTCGCCGGGTCGTAGTCGCCCTCGTTCACGCCGATGACGAAGGTCGCGTCCTCGTTCTTCGCGGGAGCGGAGATGATGACCTTCTTCGCACCGCCCTCGAGGTGGGCCTTGGCCTTCTCGGCATCGGTGAAGATGCCGGTGGACTCGATGACGACGTCCGCGCCGATCTCGCCCCACGGGATGTTCTTCGGGTCGCGCTCGGCGAAGGCCTTGAAGGTGAGGTCGCCGACGGTGATGGAGTCGTCGTCGTGGCTGACCTCGTAGGGCAGCACGCCGCCGATGGAGTCGTACTTGATGAGGTTGGCGAGCGTCGCGTTGTCCGTCAGATCGTTGACGCCCACGACCTCGATGTCGGCACCCTGCTCGAGGGCGGCGCGCAGGAAGTTGCGCCCGATGCGACCGAATCCGTTGATTCCGACCTTAGTGGTCACGGTTCCTCCTTGGATCGCAGCCCAGGAGGCTGCGGGGATGTGTGTCGCGCACGCCCTCGTACGCTCGGACGACCGCGGCGCCTCCCGGGAACCCGAGACGACGATCACGACCGCGGATCAGTCTATCAATGCACTGGGTCACGTCGGAACGGGTCCGCTCCCTGGACCGCGGCGCGGCTCCCGGCTCAGGAGCGCGCGTCCTCGCCGCCCTCGTTGACCTCGTCGGTGCCGGGGACGCCGAGCTCCTCGGCGCGCTTGTCGGCCATCGCGAGCAGGCGGCGGATGCGACCGGCGACCGCGTCCTTGGTCATCGGCGGATCGGCGTGGCGGCCGAGCTCCTCGAGGCTCGCCTGACGGTGCTCGACGCGCAGGCGTCCGGCCTCGCGCAGGTGCTCGGGGACCTCGTCGCCCAGGATCTCCAGCGCCCGCTCCACGCGCTGCCCCGCGGCGACCGCGGCCCGCGCCGAGCGACGCAGGTTGGCGTCGTCGAAGTTCGCCAGGCGGTGGGCGGTCGCGCGGACCTCGCGGCGCGTGCGCCGCTCCTCCCACACCAGGACGGTCTGATGGGCTCCCATGCGCGTGAGCAGGGCGGCGATCGCGTCGCCGTCGCGCAGCACCACGCGGTCGCCGCCGCGGACCTCGCGGGCCTTCGAGGCGATGCCCAGGCGCCGGGCGGCGCCCACCATCGCGAGCGCGACCTCGGGCCCCGGGCAGCCGAGCTCGAGCGCGGAGCTGCGACCCGGCTCGGTGAGGGAGCCGCGGGCGAGGAACGCGCCGCGCCAAGCGGCCTCGGCGTCCACCGCGGCGCCGCCGACGACGGCCGGGGGCATCCCGCGCACGGGACGGCCGCGGGCGTCCAGCAGGCCCGTCTGGCGGGCGAGCACCGCGCCGTCGCCGTGCACGCGCACGATGTACGTCGTCGAGCGGCGGATCCCCGACGGTGCGAGCACCGCGATGTCGCTGCCGTGCCCGTAGACGTCGGCGATGATCGCGCGCAGCCGCCGCGCGGTCGCGGCGCTGTCCACCTCGGCCTCGATCACCACGCGCCCGCCCTGCAGATGCAGGCCGCCGGCGAAGCGCAGCATCGCCGCGGCCTCCGCCTTCCGGGCCGACGGGCGCGCCACGTCGATCCGCGACAGCTCCTCCTTGGCGTCAGCGGTCAATGCCATGCTGAGTCCCCTCTTCCTCGTCCTGCGTCCCCTCGACATCCCCGTACACGCCGTCGAACACGTCGCGGTAGGCGGCGGCGAGCCGCACGGGGTCGTGGACCGGCACCCCGCCGCCCACGCTCACCTGCCTCAGCAGGGTACGTATTCCTCGTGTGCGCGCGAACTCCGCGAGCTCCACCGCGTCCTCGAGGGCCGTCGGGTCGGCGATCACAGTGTCGAAGCTCGTCTCGGGCGCGCTGTCCAGCAGCACGCGCAGCAGGTCCGTGCTGCGCATCCCCTCGATCTCCTCGCCCCCCGAGGAGAGGTTCATGACCACGCAGCGGTGGGCGCGGGTGGTGCGCAGCGCCTCCGCGATCTCGGGGATCTGCAGGTGCGGCAGCACCGAGGTGTACCAGGAGCCGGGGCCGACGATCACCCAGTCGGCCTCCTCGATCGCGCGCAGCACCTCCTCGGGCACCCGGGGCCGCTCCGGGATCAGCCGCATCGACTCGACCCGCCCGGGGACCTTCGCGACCTGCGCCTGGCCGCGCACCGTGCCGCGGGTGCCGTCCGCGAAGGCCACCTGCGCCTCGATGTCCAGCGGGTCCAGCGCCATGGGCAGGACGCGCCCGCGGGCGCCGAGCAGCTCGCCGATCCGGTCCAGCCCCGCGATCGGGTCCTCGAGGATCTGCCACATGGCCACGATCATGAGGTTCCCGAGGGCGTGGCCGTCGAGGTCGCCGTCGGTGACGAAGCGGTGCTGGACGGCGTCGTGCCAGAAGGCGCCCCAGTCGGAGTCCTCGCACAGCGCCGCGAGCGCCATCCGCAGGTCCCCGGGGGGCAGCACGGGCAGCTCGGCGCGGATGCGCCCCGAGGAGCCGCCGTCGTCCGCGACCGTGACCACGGCCGTGATGTCGTCGACCAGCAGGCGCAGGGACCGCAGGTTCGCGGCGAGCCCGTGGCCGCCGCCGAGGGCGACCGCGCGGCGCGGCGAGGACAGGGCGCGGCGGGGGCCGCTGCGCGAACCGCGTCGCAGGTGCGGGGGCAGTCCGGCGGCGGTCACTCGCGCCCCAGATCCCGGTGGCGCACGCGCACCGCGAAGCCCGCCTGGCGCAGGTCCTCCCCGATCTTCTCCGCCATCGCGACCGAGCGGTGCTTGCCGCCCGTGCAGCCGATCGCGATCGTCGTGAAGTGCTTGTTCTCCGCCGAGTAGCCGCGCAGCACGGGACGGATCATGTCGAGGTAGCGGGCGGCGAACTCGGCGCCGTTGGGGTCGGCGAGCACGAACTCGGCGACCGCCGGATCGGTGCCGCGCTGGGAGCGCAGCTCGGGCACCCAGTACGGGTTGGGGATGAAGCGGACGTCGCTGACGTGATCGGCCTCGATCGGGATCCCGTACTTGAAGCCGAAGGACATGACGTTCACGGTGAGCGCCTGCTCGCTGTGCGAGCCGAAGGTGGTGCGCATCTTCATCGTCAGCTGGTGCACGTTCAGCGGGGACGTGTCGATCGCGACGTCGGCCAGGCGCCGGTAGGGCGCGAGCATCTCCCGCTCGCGGCGGATGCCCTCGAGCACGCCCTCCTCCCCCTGCAGCGGGTGGGGACGGCGCACGGAGTCGAAGCGGCGCACGAGCGTGTGCTCGTCGGCGGTGAGGAAGACCAGCCGCACCCGCATCTCGGAGGCGCGCATCTGCTCGATCACCTGGGACAGCTCGGAGAAGAACGGGCCGGAGCGGGGGTCGACGACCACGGCGAAGCGGGTCTCGCGGCCCTCGGCTTGCTGCTGGAGCTCGTAGAGGCGCGGGATCAGCTGCGGCGCGATGTTGTAGACGACGTACCAGCCCAGGTCCTCGAGGGCGTGGGCGGCCGTCTCGCGCCCCGCGCCCGCGAGGCCCGTGATGATCACGACGTCGCCGGGCGGCGCCGCCCGATCGGGCTCCGGCTCCGGCGCGCCCTCGGCGGGCGCGGACTCCGGGACGCTGCTGTCCTGCGACATGGATGCTGCTCCTTCGTCGAGGTCGGGGTCAGGGGTCGGGGTCGAGCTCGGGGTCGAGGGCCGTCGTCATCGTCCTCGTGCTGGTGAAGGGTACCGCCCGCGGATGGACGCCGAGGGATCCGTGGTGAGGATCGCCCCGGCGCCCCGCGGGTCACTCGAGGATCTCGCCCGTCGCCATGTCGACCGCCGGGCCGGGCTCCTCCCCGCGCAGGGTCGCGAGCACCTGCGCGGCGAGCTGCGGGCCGATGCCCTGGACCTCCTGGAGGGTCTCCGCATCGGCCTCACGGATGTTCGCGACCGTCGTGAAGCGGTCGAGCAGCGCCCGCCGACGGGCCGGCCCCAGGCCGGGCACGCCGTCCAGGGCGCTCGCCTGCATGGCGCGACCGCGCTTGGAGCGGTGGTAGGAGATCGCGAAGCGGTGGGCCTCGTCGCGCAGGCGCTGGACGAGGAACAGCGCCTCGCTGGTGCGGGGCAGGATCACCGGGTAGTCGTCCCCGGGCAGCCAGATCTCCTCGAGCCGCTTGGCGATGCCGGCCAGGGCGATGTCGGTGACGCCGAGGTCCTCGAAGGCCCGCTGCGCGGCCGCGACCTGCGGCTGCCCGCCGTCGACGAGGATCAGCGCGGGCGGGTAGGCGAAGCGGCGGGAGTCCTCGTCGTCGGCGGGGGCGGGATCGAGGTGCCGCTGGAGGCGCCGGCGGATCACGTCGTACATGGAGGCCGTGTCGTCGCGCGCGGCCTCCCCCGTCACGGAGTAGCGCCGGTACTCGCTCTTCTTGGGCAGCCCGTCCTCGAAGACCACCTGGGAGCCGACGACGTTCGTCCCCTGGGAGTGGGAGATGTCGAAGCACTCGATGCGCAGCGGGGGCTCCGCGAGGTCGAGCGCCTCCCCGAGGTCCTCGAGGGCCTTGGTGCGGGCCGTGAGGTCGCCCGTGCGGCGCAGCCGGTGCAGGCGCAGGGCCTCCTCCGCATTGGCGCCGACGGTCTCCAGCAGCTCCTTCTTCTCCCCGCGGCGGGGCACGCGCAGGTCGACGCGCCGGCCGACGAGCTCCTGCACCTGGTCCGCGTTGGTCGGCATCTCGCTCACGAGCACCTCGGCGGGGGCCTCCCCGTCGGTGTACAGGGTCGCCAGCGCCCGCTCCATGAGGTCGCCGGGGCCGGACTCGTCGAGGATCTCGGCGGTCCAGCCGCGCTGGCCGCGGATCCTCCCGCCGCGCACGTGGAAGACCTGGATGGAGGCCTCGAGCTCGTCCTGGACGAGGGCCACGAGGTCCGCGTCGGTCGCGTCGGAGAGCACCACGGAGTTCTTCTCCATGACCTTCTCGAGCGCCTGCAGGTCGTCGCGCAGCCCGGCGGCGGTCTCGTAGTCCTGGGCGGCGGCGGCCTCGCGCATGCGCTTCTCGATGCGCCGCAGATAGGCGCCGGTGTTGCCGGCCATGAAGTCGCTGAACTGCTCGGCGAGGCGGCGGTGGTCCTCCACCGAGATGTCGCCGACGCACGGCGCCGAGCACTTGCCGATGAAGCCGAGCAGGCAGGGCCGTCCGGACCGTTCGGCGCGCCGGTAGACGCCGGCGGTGCACGAGCGCACGGGGAACACGCGGAGCATCAGGTCGAGGGTCTCGCGGATCGCCCACACCTGCGTGTAGGGGCCGAAGACGCGGTCGCCCTTGGTGCGGGGCCGGCGCGTGATGTGGACGCGCGGCACCTCCTCCCCCATGGTCACGGCCAGGTAGGGGTAGGACTTGTCATCGCGGAACTTCACGTTGAACCGCGGATCGAACTCCTTGATCCACGTGTACTCGAGGGTCAGCGCCTCGACCTCGGTGCGCACCACCGTCCACTCGACGCCCGTCGCCGTGGTGACCATCCGCCGGGTGCGCTCGTGGAGGGCCGAGAGGTCCTGGAAGTAGTTCGACAGCCGCGCCCGCAGGTTCTTCGCCTTGCCGACGTAGATCACCCGGGAGTCGGCGTCGCGGAAGCGGTAGACGCCCGGGGAGGTCGGAATGGTCCCTGTCGCGGGACGGTAGGTCGACGGGTCAGCCATGGAGGACGGTCACTGCCTCCCCGCCTCGAGGATCGGCAGCAGGAACCGACCGGTGTGGGAGGCGCCCACGCGCGCGACGTCCTCGGGGGTGCCGGTGGCGACCACGCGGCCGCCGCCGTCCCCGCCCTCGGGACCGAGGTCGATGACGTGGTCGGCGCTCTTGATGACGTCGAGGTTGTGCTCGATGACGATCACGGTGTTGCCCTTGTCGACGAGGCCGCCGAGGACCTCGAGGAGCTTGCGGACGTCCTCGAAGTGGAGCCCCGTGGTGGGCTCGTCGAGCACGTAGATCGTGCGGCCGTTGGAGCGCTTGTGCAGCTCGGAGGCGAGCTTCACGCGCTGGGCCTCGCCGCCGGAGAGCGTGGTCGCGCTCTGGCCGAGGCGCACGTACCCCAGGCCCACGTCGTCGAGCGTCTGCAGCTGGCGGCGGATCGCGGGGACCGCGTCGAAGAACTCGACGGCCTCCTCGATCGGCATGTCGAGGACCTCGGCGACGTTCTTGCCCTTGAAGTGCACCTCGAGGGTCTCGCGGTTGTACCGCGCCCCGTGGCAGACCTCGCAGGTCACGTAGACGTCGGGCAGGAAGTTCATCTCGATCTTGATGGTGCCGTCGCCCGAGCAGGTCTCGCAGCGCCCGCCCTTGACGTTGAAGGAGAAGCGCCCGGCCTTGTAGCCGCGCACCTTCGCCTCGGAGGTCTGGGCGAACAGGGTGCGCACCCGGTCCCACACGCCCGTGTAGGTCGCCGGGTTCGAGCGCGGGGTGCGCCCGATGGGCGACTGGTCGACGTGCACGACCTTGTCGAGGCTCTCGAGACCCGTCACGCGCTTGTGGCGGCCGGCGACGGTGCGCGCGCCGTTGAGCTCGCGGGCGAGCACCGAGTAGAGGATGTCGTTCACGAGCGTCGACTTGCCCGAGCCGGAGACGCCGGTGACGGCGGTGAAGGTGCCCAGGGGGAAGGAGACGTCGACGTTCTTGAGGTTGTTCTCGCGGGCCCCGTGCACTGTGACCCGGCGCTCCTTGTCGATGGGCCGGCGGACGGGCGGCACCGGGATCGAGAGCTTCCCGCTGAGGTACTGGCCGGTGAGGGACTCGGGGTTGGACTTCAGACCCGCGAGATCGCCCGAGTGGATGACGTGGCCTCCCCGCTCGCCGGCGAGGGGGCCGATGTCCACGATCCAGTCGGCGGCGTTCAGGGTGTCCTCGTCGTGCTCGACGACGATCAGGGTGTTGCCGAGGTCGCGCAGGCGGGTGAGGGTCGCGATGAGGCGCTCGTTGTCCCGCTGGTGGAGCCCGATCGAGGGCTCGTCGAGCACGTAGAGAACGCCCACGAGCCCGGAGCCGATCTGGGTGGCCAGGCGGATGCGCTGGGCCTCCCCTCCCGAGAGGGTGCCGGCCGCGCGGGCCAGCGTCAGGTAGTCCAGGCCGACGTCGAGCAGGAAGCCCAGGCGGGCCTCGATCTCGCGCAGCACCTCGGAGGCGATCTGCGCCTCCTTGACGCCCAGCTCGAGGCCGCCGAGGAAGGCGTGGGCCTCGCGGATCGAGAGGTCGCAGACCTCGGCGATCGAGCGGTCGCCCACGGTCACCGCGAGCACCTCGGGCCGCAGGCGCGCGCCGCCGCACGCGGGGCAGGGCACCTCGCGCATGAACTGCTCGTAGCGGTCCTTCGCCCAGTCGGACTCGGTGTCCTCGTGGCGGCGCTCGAGGTAGTGGATGACGCCCTCGAAGCCCGTGGAGTACGTGCGCTCGCGGCCGAAGCGGTTGCGGTAGCGCACGTGGACCTTGAAGTCGTTGCCGTGCAGCAGCGCCTCCTTCGCGCGCTCGGGCAGCGCCCGCCACGGGGTGTCGAGGGAGAAGGCGAGCTCCTCGGCGAGGCCCGCCATCACTTGCTGGTGGTGGTCGGCGTGTCCCATGGTCCAGGGCGCGATCGCGCCGTCCGCGAGGCTGAGGTCCTCGTCGGGGATCACGAGCTCCGGATCGACCTCGAGGCGCATGCCCAGGCCGGTGCACTCGGGGCAGGCGCCGTAGGGAGCGTTGAACGAGAAGGAGCGCGGCTCGATGTCGTCCAGGGTGAGCGGGTGGTCGTTGGGGCACGCGCGCTTCTCGGAGAAGCGGCGGGAGCGGTCCTCGGCGTCGGCCTCGCGGTCCACGAAGTCCACGACGAGCAGGCCGTCGGCCAGGCGCAGCGCGGTCTCCACGGAGTCGGTGAGGCGGCGGCGCGCGTCGGGCTTCGCGGCCAGGCGGTCGACGACCACTTCGATCGTGTGCTTGTACTTCTTGTCGAGGGAGATCTCCTCGTCGAGGCGGCGCACCTCGCCGTCGACGCGGGCGCGCGCATAGCCCTCCGAGCGCAGGGAGCTCAGCAGGTCGGCGTGCTCCCCCTTGCGCCCGCGCACCACGGGCGCGAGCAGCTGGAAGCGGGTGCCGGACTCCTCGCCGAGCAGCACGTCCACGATCTGCTCGGCGCTCGAGCTGGTCACGCGCGCCCCGCACACGGGGCAGTGCTGCACGCCGGTGCGGGAGAACAGCAGGCGCAGGTAGTCGTAGACCTCGGTGATCGTGCCCACCGTGGAGCGCGGGTTGCGGTTGGTGGACTTCTGGTCGATCGAGACCGCCGGGGAGAGGCCCTCGATGAGGTCCACGCGGGGCTTGTCCATCTGCCCCAGGAACTGGCGGGCGTAGGCCGAGAGCGATTCGACGTAGCGCCGCTGGCCCTCGGCGAAGATCGTGTCGAAGGCCAGGGAGCTCTTGCCGGACCCCGAGAGGCCGGAGAAGACGATCAGGTGATCGCGCGGGATCTCGATGTCGACGTTCTTGAGGTTGTGCTCGCGTGCGCCGCGGACCAGGAGGGTGTCACTCACACGTCCCATCCTACGAGCGGGGACCGACGCGCGAGGGCACGGTGAGTCCGCTGCCACCCCGATTCCGCGCTCCGCGGACACGCGCATGTCCGCTGACGCCGTCGGCCGATTCTCACGTGGCGAGGCGCGCGATGGGAGCGGCGCGCGCGGCGCGCCATACTGAGGAGCATGAGCGAGCACCCCGCGCCCGAGAACCGCACCCCGACGCAGGACGAGGACGTCGTCTCCGCGACCGGGGGCCACGCCGGCACCGCCTACGACGGCCACGTCGAGGTCGACGGCCCCACGGCCACCCGCCGCATGACGACCCTCGTGATCCGCAAGGCGTCCGTGGGCACGATGGACAACAACAGCTACCTCCTGACCTGCCGGGTCTCCGGCGCGCAGCTCCTCGTGGACGCCGCGGCCGACCTCCCGCGTCTGCTGCGCCTGGTGCGCGAGGGCTCCCCCTCGAGCCGCCTCGACTCGATCGTCACCACCCACAGCCACCACGACCACGTGGGCGCGCTCGCCCAGCTCGTGGCGGCCACCGGCGCCCGCACCTTCGCGGGGGCGGCCGATGCGCCCGAGATCGCGACGCCGACGGACGAGCCCCTCGAGGACGGCGCGCTGATCCGCGTGGGCGTCAACGACCTGCACGTGATCGGTCTGCGCGGCCACACCCCCGGCTCGATCGCGCTGCTGTGGCGCGGCGGCGAGGACGGCGACCACCTGTTCACGGGCGACTCCCTGTTCCCCGGCGGCGTCGGCGCGACCCAGGGCGACGCCCAGCGCTTCACCTCTCTGCTCGACGACGTCGAGCACCGCATCTTCGACGTGCTGCCGGACAGCACCTGGGTCTACCCCGGCCACGGTGACGACACCACCCTGGGCGCGGAACGCCCGCAGCTCGGCGACTGGCGCGAGCGGGGCTGGTGAGCGCGCCGGTCCCCGAGGGAGCCCCGCCTGCGTCGATCCTCGTCGCGCGCGGGGCCGACGGCCGGATCGCGCTCGTCGCGCTCGACGCGAAGGGCGAGCAGACGGGCCTCGAGACGGTCGCCGCCGAGGACTGGCCGCGCCGCGCGCGCGGGATCGAGATCGGCGGGACCGGGGACGACCACGCCGCCCTGGGACCTCCGTCGTCCCCGCGCTGGGTCGTGCCGGATGCCGCGACCTGGTGCCCCGCGCTGCTCCGCGCCGGGGTGCGCCTGCGTCGCTGCCACGACCTGCGCCTCGCCCACACGATCCTCTCCCGCTCGGCGCTCGTGCGCGAGGCGGACGCGGCGCCGCTGACCGAGGCCCGTGCCTGGGAGACCCCCGAGGACCTCGTCGAGGCGGAGCGGGAGGGCCGCGGCTCCGGGGCGACCCTGTTCGATCTCGACGCGGCGGGCCGCACGGGCGGCGTCCCCCAGGGCGTGGACGAGGTGCTCGCCGAGCACGACCGCCAGCGCGCGGCGGTCGCGGGCAGCGCCGACCCCTCGCGGCTCCGGCTCCTCCTCGCCTCCGAGTCCGCGGGCGCGCTCGTGGCCGCGGAGATGCACGCCGCGGGCATCCCCTGGGACGTCGTCGAGCACGACCGCATCCTCGCCGAGGCCCTGGGACCGCGCCCGCGACGCGACCAGGTGCCCGTGCGGATGGCGGAGGCCGCCGCCGAGGTCCGCACCGCACTGGGCGACCCGCTGCTGAGCATCGACTCCCCGCCGCGCCTGCTGCGCGCGCTGAGACGCGCCGGCATCGACGTCTCCTCGACATCCCAGTGGGAACTCCAGGAGATCGATCATCCGGTGATCGAGCCGCTGCTGCGGTACAAGAAGATGTCGCGGCTGCTCACGGCCAACGGCTGGCACTGGCTCGAGGAGTGGGTGCACGAGGGGCGCTACCGGCCCGTGTACGTGCCCGGCGGAGTGGTCACCGGGCGCTGGGCGAGCAGCGGCGGCGGGGCCCTGCAGATCCCGCGGCGCCTGCGCCCGTCCCTCCGAGCCGACCCGGGGTGGCGGCTGGTCAGCGCCGACGTCTCCCAGCTCGAGCCGCGCGTGCTCGCCGCCATGTCCGACGACCGGGCGATGACCGCGGCCGGCGCGGGGAAGGACCTCTACTCGGGCATCGTCGACGCCGGGATCGTCGCCACCCGCCAGGAGGCGAAGATCGGCGTGCTCGGCGCCCTGTACGGCGGCACCACCGGGGACAGTGCCCGGGTGGTGCCGCGCCTGCGCGAGCGCTTCCCCCGCGCCATGCGGCTGGTCGACGACGCCGCCGCGACCGGGGAGCGCGGCGGCACCGTCACCACCTGGCTGGGACGCTCCTCTCCACCTCCCGACCCGGCCTGGTCCGAGGCCCAGCTCCGGGCGAACTCGCCCGATGCGCAGGAGGGCGAGCAGGAGCGCTCGCGCCGCGCGGCCCGCGATCGGGGACGGTTCACCCGGAACTTCGTCGTGCAGGGCACGGCGGCCGAATGGGCGCTCGCCTGGATGGCGGGGCTGCGGCTCGCCCTCGCCTCGCTCGACCCGGTGGAGCCCGAGCAGGCGGCGACGCCGTCGGGCCCGGCCTTCGCGCGCCGAGCGCACCTCGCCTACTTCCTGCACGACGAGGTCATCGTCCACGCCCCCGCCGCGCAGGCGGAGGCGGCGGCGCGGGCCGTGCAGGAGGCGGCCGACACGGCGGGCCGACTGCTCTTCCCCGCGAGCGACGTCGACTTCCTGCTGGACCTGCAGATCGTCGAGCGCTCCGCGGAGAAGTGACGCCCCACGGTCCGGCCGACGGTCCGGTCATCGCGTCCTGCTCCCCCGCGTGAACGCGCAGAGCACGAGGACGGCCCCGAGCAGCCACCACGTGCCCGCCGCGCCGCCCACGCGCGCGAGCATCCCCGCTCCGGCGCTGTGCGCCGCGATCGCGCCGCCGACGGCGACGCCGAGGCTCGTGCCCGCCTGCCGCAGCGCATTGTTGAGCCCGCCTGCGAGCCCAGGACGGGAGGGCCACGCGGCCATCGTCTCCCCCACGATCGCCGAGGTCATCAGCCCCAGGCCGACGCCGATGCCGAGCAGTGCGGGCACGAGCGAGACCACGTCCGCACCGGTGCCGAGGTGACCGAGGGTCAGCAGGCCACAGCCTCCCAGGACCAGTCCGGCGGCGGCCGTCGCCCGTCGGCCCCGCGCGGCGACGAGACGACCCGAGAGCGGACCGAGCACGACGAACGGGGCGGTCGCGAGCAGGAGCACCGCTCCGGCCGGGGCGGCCGCCAGCCGCAGCGAATGCTGGAGATGCACGGTGATCGCCTGCAGCGTGCCGTTCGCGCCGCTCGTCATCATCGCCGCGACCAGGATCGAGACCAGCAGCGGCCGGAGGGCCGGGGGTGCGCCGGAGGCGGAGGCCGGAGCGTCGGCCTCTCCTCCGACGTCCCAGCTTCCGCTCCCGGCCCCGGAGCGGAAGCCGGGGAGCAGGCGAGCGGTGCCCACGAGGGCGAGCAGCAGGAGGGGCACGTTCACCCAGAACACGGCTCGCCACCCCACCGCGCCCACGAGCAGTCCGCCCACGCCCGGTCCGATCGCCGTCGCGATCGCGCTCACGGCGGACCACAGGCCCAGCGCATGGGCGCGCGGGGCGGGCTCGGTCCAGGTGAGGGTGAGCGCGGCGAGACCGGCGGGGAGCATGACGGCCGCGGAGATTCCCTGGACGAGGCGCGCGAGCAGCACCGTCCCCCAGCTGCCCGCGATGCCGCCGAGCACGCAGGCCAGCAGGCAGACCAGCAGGCCCGCGAGCAGGGAGCGCCGGGGCCCGAGTCGGTCGACGAGCAGGCCCGCCGGCACGAGCGCGAGGGCGAGCGGGACCGTATAGGCGTCGACGACCTGCGGCCAGGAGGCGGGGCCGACGCCGAGGGCGCGGCCGAGGGACGGCATCGCGACGTTCATGGCCATCACGTCCAGCAGGACGAGGAACATCGGGGTGCACAGCGTGGGCAGCAGCAGCCGGGACGGGCCCGTGCGGTCATGGATCGGGATGTCGGGGGCGGGCGGTCGCGGCTCTCCGGTCATGGGGCGAGTCTGCGTGCGGGACGCTTCGACGGCCGGCGAAGCGTCCTCGGGGCACACTGTCTCCATGGACCCGCTGCCCGACATCGCCGCCGTCGCCGAGCTCGTCGCCGACGCGTCGCGCGCCGCCATGCTCATGGAGCTCGTGGACGGCAGCGAGAGGCCGGCGAGCCGTCTCGCCGAGGCGGCGTCCGTCTCCGCCTCGACCGCGAGCGCGCATCTCGCGCGGCTGCAGGATGCGGGCTTCGTCGAGGTGCGCCGCGAGGGGCGGCACCGCCGGTTCCGGATCGCCGATCCGCAGGTGGTCGTCCTCCTCGAGGCGCTGCTGGCGCTGTCCGAGACACCCTCCGCCGTGGGCCTGCGCTCCTCGATGCGGTGGCAGAGGCTGCGGGTCGCGCGCACCTGCTACGACCATCTCGCGGGGACCCTGGGCACCGACGTGCTCGCGGGCCTCGTCGAGGGCGGTGCGCTCGTGCGGACCGACGGCCACGAGGGCTCCGGCCGGTCCGACGGGGATCCTCTGAGCGCTCCGGTCCCCCGCGCCCCCTATGCGCTCGGACCGCGCGCCGACGATGCCTTCGGTGCCCTGGGCATCGACCTCGCGGACCTCGAGCGGCGGCGTCGCCCGCTGCTGCGGGTGTGCTCGGACTGGACCGAGCAGCGCCACCACCTCGCCGGCGGACTGGGCGCCGCGGTCGCGGAGGCCTTCGTCGATCGCGGCTGGGTGGCGCGCCGCGCCGACGCCCGGGATCTCGCGGTGCGCGAGCCCGGGCGCATCGCCGCCTGGCTGCAGGGCGTCTGAGTCTGCAGGACCGCTGAGCCCGCGGGACGTCCGAGCCCGCGGCACAGCTGCCATCACGCGGTGCCCGCCGCGCGGCCCACGTCCCGGCCCCGGCGGACGGGTCCGGGCTCAGGACGCGCTGCGCTGGACCTGCTTGAGCTCCTTCTTGAGCTCCTGGACCTCGTCGCGCAGGCGTGCCGCGACCTCGAACTGCAGGGTCTCCGCGGCCTGGTGCATCTGGGCCGTCATCTCGTCGATCATCTCGCTGAGCGCGCCCACCGGGTCGTCGCCCAGGTCCACCGTGCGCGCGGAGACCGCGTCCACGACGTTCGCCCGGGCGCGGTCGCGATTCACGCGCTCCTTGCCGGAGCGGTAGTCGGTCGCGAGCAGCGTGTCGGTGTCGATGTCCTCGCGGGCGAGCATGTCGGTGACGTCGGCGATCTTCTTGCGCAGCGGCGTCGGGTCGATGCCGTGCTCGGTGTTGTACGCGATCTGCTTCTCGCGTCGGCGGTTGGTCTCGTCGATCGCCTCGCGCATGGAGTCCGTGACGGTGTCGGCGTACATGTGCACCTGACCGGAGACGTTGCGGGCCGCGCGGCCGATGGTCTGGATGAGGGAGGTGCGCGAGCGCAGGAACCCCTCCTTGTCGGCGTCGAGGATCGAGACCAGGGAGACCTCGGGGAGGTCCAGGCCCTCGCGCAGCAGGTTGATGCCCACCAGCACGTCGTACTCGCCCTGGCGCAGGGAGCGCAGCAGCTCGACGCGTCGCAGGGTGTCGACGTCGGAGTGCAGGTACTGCACGCGCACGCCGTTCTCCAGCAGGTAGTCGGTGAGGTCCTCGGCCATGCGCTTGGTGAGCGTGGTGACGAGCACGCGCTCGTCGCGCTCGACGCGCTTCTCGATCTCGGCGCGCAGGTCGTCGATCTGGCCCTTGACGGGCTTGACGATGACCTCGGGGTCGACGAGGCCCGTCGGCCGGATGATCTGCTCGACCACCCCGTCGCTGCGGCCCAGCTCGTAGTCGGCGGGCGTCGCCGAGAGGTAGACGGTCTGGCCGGTGCGCTCTGTGAACTCGCCGAAGGTCAGGGGGCGGTTGTCGAGGGCGCTGGGAAGACGGAAGCCGAAGTCCACGAGGGTGCGCTTGCGCGAGCGGTCCCCCTCGTACATCGCCCCGATCTGCGGGACGGTCACGTGGGACTCGTCGATGACCAGCAGGAAGTCCTCGGGGAAGTAGTCCATGAGGGTGTTCGGCGGGGTGCCGGGGCCGCGGCCGTCGAGGTGGCGCGAGTAGTTCTCGACGCCGTTGGTGGTGCCCACCTGGCGCAGCATCTCGAGGTCGTGGGCGGTGCGCATGCGCAGGCGCTGCGCCTCGAGCAGCTTGTTCTGCCCCTCGAGCTCCGTGAGCCGCTCCCCCAGCTCGCTCTCGATCGAGTCGATCGCCTTCGCGAGCCTCTCGGGACCGGCGACGTAGTGGGAGGCGGGGAAGATGTGGATGTCCTCCTCCTCGCGGATCACCTCGCCGGTGACGGGGTGCAGGGTGTAGATCGCGTCGATCTCGTCGCCGAAGAACTCGATGCGGATCGCGAGCTCCTCGTACATCGGGATGATCTCGACGGTGTCCCCGCGCACCCGGAAGGTGCCGCGCACGAACTCGACGTCGTTGCGGTCGTACTGCATGTCCACGAAGCGCCGCAGCAGGTCGTCGCGATCGACCTCGTCCCCGCGCTTCAGCCGCACCATGCGGTCCACGTACTCCTGCGGCGTGCCCAGGCCGTAGATGCAGGACACGGAGGAGACCACGACCACGTCACGCCGGGTCAGCAGGGAGTTCGTGGCGCTGTGGCGCAGGCGCTCGACCTCCGCGTTGATCGAGGAGTCCTTCTCGATGTAGGTGTCCGACTGCGGGACGTACGCCTCCGGCTGGTAGTAGTCGTAGTAGGAGACGAAGTACTCGACGGCGTTGTGCGGCAGCAGGTCGCGGAACTCGCTCGCGAGCTGCGCGGCCAGGGTCTTGTTGTGCGCCATGACGAGGGTCGGCCGCTGCAGCTTCTCGATCAGCCAGGCCGTGGTCGCGCTCTTGCCGGTGCCGGTCGCGCCCAGCAGCACGACGTCCTGCTCTCCCCCGTTGATCCGGCGCGCGAGCTCGTCGATCGCCTGCGGCTGGTCGCCCGACGGCCGGTACTCGGAGACCACCTCGAAGGGGTTGACGGAGCGGGTGAGGTCGGTGACGGGGCGCATGGGACGAGCCTACGTCCCGGGCCGGACATCCCGCGTGTGAGAGCGGACGCGTGCTGTCCGTGAAGCGGCGCCGGCGGGCCCGATGGGTTCGGCGGGTCCGGCGGGTCCGCCGAGCAGCTCCCGACGCAGGTCCTCGAGGAGGGTGAGCGCGCGCGTGCGCAGGGTGCCCGCGTCGGCGTTGTTCAGCAGCAGGCGGTCCGCCCGCCGGATCCGCTCGAGGTCCGTGGCCTGCGCCGCCATCACGGACTCGACGTAGGCGCGGTCGCGACCTCGGTCGCGCACGACGCGGGCGATCCGCTCCTCGCGAGGGGCGAGCACCGCGACCACGCGCGCGTACTCGTCCTCGTGGTGCTTCTCGAGCAGCAGCGGGCTGTCGTGCACGACGAGGCGCTCCCCCGCCGCGGCCGCCTCGCGCTCCGCCTCCTCGACGGCGGCGTCGACCCTCGTCAGCACGATCTCCTCGAGGTCGGCGCGGGCCGCCGCGTCGGCGAAGACGAGACGGGCGAGGGCCGCCCGGTCGATCGTGCCCGAGGCCGCGCGGTACTCCTCGCCGAAGCGGGCCACGGCCTCCTCGACGCCCTCGCCGGGCACGTCGAGCACGGCGCGGGAGTGCGCGTCGAGATCGATGACGGCGGTCCCGGCATCGCGCCAGATCCCCGCGACGCTCGACTTCCCGGCGCCGATGCCGCCGGTCAGGCCGAGGCGGACGAGCCCGGGAGCGGCATCGCGGCAGGTGTCGGCGGCAGCGGTGCCGGTGGCGCCGGCCGCGGCGTCGGTGCGCGCGGAGGCCGTGCCGGTGGTCGGGCTGTCCATGCTCCCGATCGTACGGTGCGCGGCACGAGGCCGGTCATCGCCGTCACATCCCGTCCGCGACCCATCGCCCCGGGCGCCCGCGCATACTACGGTCGTGCCCGTGGATCCCCTCGAACTGCTGGTCACCAACGACCTCCTCCGCGGGCTGGACCTCGCAGGCGTGTTCATCATGGGTGTCGCGGCGGGGGCGCTGGCCTCGCGGTTGAACTTCGACGCCGTGGGCTTCGCGATCATCGGCATCGTCGCCGGTCTCGGCGGAGGCATCGTCCGCGACCTCATCATCGGCGTCGACCCGCCCGCGGCGTTCGACGGCCCCCTCTATCTCGCGTGCGCCCTCGCCGGCTCCGCCTTCTCCTACCTGATCGCGGCAGAGGCCACCTGGTGGCGACGCGCCGTCACCGGTCTGGACATCCTGGCGATGGCGCTGTGGGCGGCGACCGGGACCGCGAAGTCGATCGGATACGGCCTCGAGCCGCTGCCGGCGGTCCTGCTGGGCGTCACCAGCGCCGTGGGCGGCGGCGTGATCCGCGACGTGCTCGTGGGGCGCGTCCCGGCGATCTTCGGCGGAGGCCCTCTGTACGCGACAGGCGCGCTGGTAACGGCCGTCGCGACCTGGGGCGTCGTGGCGCTGGGGCTGCCCTCCGCCTGGGTGCTGGCTGCCGTCGCGCTGGGTGCTCTCCTCGCGGGACTGGCGGCCTGGCGCCGCTGGCACCTGCCCTCCCACGGCGAGTGGCAGGTGACGCTCTCGGCCTCGCAGATGAAGTCGCTCGTGCGCCGCGTGCGCAAGGACGAGCGGCATCGCGTGGCTCTCGAGACGGGCGCGATCCCGGTGGTGGACGAGACGAACGACGACTTCGCGGACGACTCCACGATCCCGGACGACGACGCCGCGGAGTTCCAGCGCCGCGCTCTCGGCGACGAGGAGAGCGCCGGAACCACCCTCCCGCCGGAGGACCCGATCGCCACCGCGGGCGGAGAGCCGACCCCGACGCCCGCGGACCACTCGACCCCGGAGTCAACCGGGCCTCCAGTGCCGCCCGCGTCGCAGGAGACGCCCGCGGACGACGACCGTGCGCCCGGGGACCCCGAGGACGACGAGCGCCGCTGAGGGCCCTCAGGGGCGCAGCGCCGCGAGCATGCGGCAGACCTCGTCGGCCCCGAGCTGACCGGGCGCGGAGGCCTCGCCCGCCGTCGCGAAGGTCGCGCAGGAGCCGAATACCTCGGCCGCGACGCGGCTGACCGCCCCCAGGGATCCCATCGAGATCGCCAGATGGGGACCTGCCCCGTCGCGGGCGGCCTCGAGGCTCGCCGCGAGCAGGACGAGCACATCCTCCGCGGTGCGCGGGGTGACGGCGATCTTTGCGACGTCGGCTCCGAGGCCCCGCTGCGCGCGCAGCGTCGCGAGGATGTCCTCCCGCGGGGGCGTCGCGAAGAAATCGTGGAAGGAGCCGACCACCGCGAGGCCCGCCTCGTGCGCCGCGCGGATCACGGCGCCGACGGCCTCCGGTGCGCGAGCGGTCTCCACGTCCACCAGGTCGACGAGCGGGCCGCCGTCCGCGCCGCGCAGGGCGATCCCGGCGCGCAGCAGCTCAGCGAGGTCCGTGTCCGGGAGGTCCCGCCCTCCGCCCTCGGCGGCGGTGCGGACCGTGAGCAGGAGCGCCTGCTCGGGGGCGAGGGCCTCGCGCAGGGCGGGCAGGGCGCCGAGCACGCGCTCGCGGTGCTCGGCGCCAGGGGCCGACGGGGCGAGGAGATCGGCGCGCCATTCGATGATCCGCGCCGGCGCCGTGCGCGCGCGCTCGGCCTGGGCGAGCACGCTGCGCTCGTCCGCTCCGGTGAGCGGGACGATGATCTCCGGGCGGCCGGCGCCGAGCTCGATCCCCCGCACGCGCACGACGCCGCCGGACCGGTCGCCGTCGGCGCGCGCGGCGTCCCCCGTCGGCCCCATCCCTCTCAGTCCTCGGCGATCGCGGAGTAGGCGGAGAGCAGCAGGGCCGGGTCAGGCCCCTCGAGGCGCGAGACCTTGCCGATGCGGTCCAGGACGACGAAGCGCAGCAGGCCGGCGCGCGACTTCTTGTCGCGCTTCATGGCCTCCTCGAGCTTGGGCCACTGGCGGCCGCGGTAGGTCGTGGGCAGTCCCAGGGAGACGAGGAGGTCGCGATGACGGTCCACGTCGGCCTCGGAGAGCTTGCCGGCGAGGTGCGCGAGCTCGGCCGCGAACATCATGCCCACGGACACCGCGGCGCCGTGGCGCCACTGGTAGCGCTCGTTGTGCTCGATGGCGTGGCCCAGCGTGTGGCCGTAGTTGAGGATCTCGCGCTCACCGGTCTCGGTGAGGTCGGCGGAGACCACTCGGGCCTTCACGCGGATCGCGCGCTCCATGATCTCGCGGAAGGCGGGGGTGGAGATGTCGAGCACGGCGGCGGGGTCGGCCTCGACGACCTCGAGGATGCGCGTGTCCTCGATGAAGCCTGCCTTGACGACCTCGGCGAGGCCCGCGGCGACGTCGTGCGCGCCGAGCCCGGCGAGCACGTCGAGGTCCTCGATCACGGCGATCGGCGGGTGGAAGGAGCCCACGAGGTTCTTGCCCTCGGCGGTGTTGATGCCGGTCTTCCCGCCGACGGCCGCATCGACCATCGCGGCGACCGTGGTGGGCACCTGCAGCACGTCGATGCCGCGCAGCCACGTCGCCGCGATGAAGCCCGCGACGTCGGTCGCGGCGCCGCCGCCGAGTCCGATCACGAGGTCGCTCCGGGAGATCTCCGCCTGTCCGCACACCTGCCAGAGGAAGCCCGCGACCTGCACGGTCTTCGCCTCCTCGCCGTCGGGGATCTCCGCGAGGAACGCGGAGCGGTCGGTCGCGGCGACGGCCTCGCGCAGCTCCTCGGCGACGGTGCGGAGACTGGGCTGGTGGACGATGACGACGCGGCGGGCGTTCGCGGGGATGCGCTGCGGCAGGCCCGCCAGCAGACCGCGGCCCACGACGACGTCGTAGCCGCCCGTGGGTGTGCCCACGGGGATGACGGTGGTGTCCGGGGCGTCGGTGCCGGCGGGTTCTGTGTCGGCAGGGTTCTCGGGGCTCATGCGTGCTCCTTCGGTGCGGGCGGCTCGGCGCCCTCCAGGGTCTCGATGATGCGGCGGGCGATCTGGTCGATCCCGCCGTGGGTCGCGTCGATGCTCCAGCGCGCAGCCTCGCGGTACAGCGGCATGCGCGCGTCGGTGAGGGTGCGCCAGCGGCCCAGCGGGTCCTCGCCGCCGAGCATCGGCCGGCCCCGGCCCCGTCCCACGCGGGACCGGGCCGTCTCCTCGTCGATCTCGAGCAGCACGGCGGGGCGGGCGGCGACGAGCGCGCGCGAGCCCTCGGCGACGACGGCGCCGCCGCCCAGGGCGAGCACTCCCGTGTGCGCCTCGAGCGCGAGGGCTAGCACTCTCGCCTCGAGGTCGCGGAAGGCGCTCTCGCCCTGGGCGGCGAAGATCTCGGGGATGCTACGACCGGCGGCCTCGATGATCAGCTCGTCGAGATCGGCGAAGGGCACGCCGAGCCGGCGCGCGACCTCGCGGCCGATGGTGGTCTTCCCCGCGCCCATGGGGCCGATGAGCACCAGGCGCGGGCCGCCGCCCGAGGGCGTCGGGGCGGGATCCTCTGCGCCGGGTGCGGGGGTCGACGGGCTCGGGTCCGTGGACACCGTGCTCACGCCGACGGGGCGCCGCCGAGGCGCGACTGCTGGGCGACGGTCTCGGCGAGGTGGGCGCGGATCTCCTCGACGCTGTCGCCGCCGGTCTTCTCGAGCAGGGCGTCGGCGAGGACGAGTGCGACCATGGCCTCGGCGATCACCGCGGCGGGGGCGACGGCGCAGACGTCGGAGCGCTGGTGGTTCGCGGTGGCCTCGCCGCCCGTGGTGACGTCCACGGTGCGCAGGGCGCGCGGGACCGTCGAGATCGGCTTGAGGGCCCCGCGCACGCGGATGACCTGGCCGTTGCTCATGCCGCCCTCGAGGCCGCCGGCCCGGTTGGTCACGCGCGGGTACTCGCGGTCCTCCCCTGCGTCCTGCGCGGGAAGGATCTCGTCGTGCGCGCGGGAGCCGCGACGGGCGGCGGTCGTGAAGCCGTCGCCGATCTCGACGCCCTTCATGGCCTGGATCGACATGATCGCCTGCGCGAGGCGGCCGTCGAGCTTGCGGTCCCACTGGGTGTGGGAGCCCAGGCCCACAGGCACCCCGTAGGCGAGGACCTCGACGACCCCGCCCAGGGTGTCGCCGTCGGCCTTCGCGGCGTCGACCTCGGCGACCATGGCCCCCGATGTGGCGGGATCGAAGCAGCGCAGGGGGTCCTCGTCCAGGCGCGAGGAGTCGGCCGGCTGGGGGAGCTCGGCGTCCTCGGGGGCGCGCACCGCGCCCACGGCCAGGGTGTGGGAGACCAGGCGGATGCCGGCGGCCTGCTCGAGCAGGGCCGCGGCGACGCGCCCGGCGGCGACCCGTGCGGCGGTCTCGCGGGCGCTCGCGCGCTCGAGCACCGGGCGGGCGTCCTCGAAGCCGTACTTGAGCATGCCGGAGAGGTCGGCGTGGCCCGGGCGCGGCCGCGTGAGCGGACGGTTGCGCGCGATCTCGCGCTCGTCGCCCGTGCCGGCGTCGATCAGCAGGTCCTCGCGCGGCACGGGGTCGGCCGACATGACCTTCTCCCACTTGGGCCATTCGGAGTTCGCGATCTCGATCGCGAGCGGGGAGCCCAGGGTGAGGCCGTGGCGGAGGCCGCTGTGGATCGCGACCACGTCCTGCTCGAACTTCTGGCGGCTGCCGCGGCCGTGGCCGAGGCGGCGGCGCGCGAGAGCGGAGCGCAGATCGTCACTGGTCAGCTCGATCCCGGCGGGGACGCCGTCGAGCAGGGAGATGAGGGAGGGGCCGTGGGATTCCCCGGCCGTGAGCCAGCGCAGCATGACCCCGATCCTCTCACGCGCAGGAGGGCGCGGGTCGCGCCGTCCCAGAGGGGCAGCCCCGAGGGATCCGTCCCCTTCAGTCCTCGTCGAGCTCGACGGCCTCGTGCGGCGTGAGCTGCTCGATGAGCGGGACCAGGTCGGAGATGCCGGGCAGCACGGTCGTCGGCCGGTACGGGTACTTCGCGATGTCGCGCTGCGCCGTCGAGCCCGTGAGCACGAGCACGGAGCGCATGCCCGCCTCGAGGCCGGACTTCACATCGGTGTCCATGCGGTCGCCGATCATCACGGAGGTCTCTGAGTGGGCGCCGATGCGGTTCAGGGCCGTGCGCATCATGAGCGGGTTGGGCTTGCCCACGTAGTACGGGTGGATGCCCGTGGCGGCGGTGATCATGGCGGCGACCGAGCCGGTGGCCGGCAGCGGGCCCTCGGCGCTCGGCCCGGAGACGTCCGGGTTGGTGGCGATGAACTTCGCGCCCTTGTCGATGAGGCGGATCGCCCGGGTGATCGACTCGAAGGAGTACGTGCGGGTCTCCCCCAGCACCACGAACTCGACGTCCGTGTCGGCGAGGATGAAGCCCTCCTCGTGCATGGCGCTCGTGAGTCCCGCTTCTCCGATCACGTACGCGGAGGAGCCGGGTGCCTGCTCGGCGAGGAAGCGCGCGGTGGCCAGCGCGCTCGTCCAGATCGCCTCCTCGGGGATCTCGATGCCGCTGCGCGAGAGCCGTGCCCGCAGGTCCCGTGGCGTGAAGATCGAGTTGTTCGTGAGCACCAGGAAGGGCCGGTCGAACTGCTGGAGGGCGGCGATGAAGTCCGCGGCTCCCGGCAGGGCCGACTGCTCGTGGACGAGGACGCCGTCCATGTCGGTGAGCCAGGTGTGGACGGGATGGTCTTCGAGAGCGGTGGTCATGCCCCTAGTGTGCCCTGTCCTGCGGCTCCCCCGCAGGGGCCGGCGTGCCCCGGCATGCGACGACGGGCGCCACCCGTGGGGGTGACGCCCGTCGTGGGCTTCCGGGATCCGGGAGCGGCGAGGCGGTGCCCTGCCGGCCCGTGCCGGTCATCAGCCGATCAGTTGCCGGTGAGCTTCGCGCGCAGCGCGGCCAGCGCCTCGTCCGAGGCCAGCGTGCCCTCGTCCGAGGACGCCGACTGGTAGGACTGCGCAGCGGCGGCGGGAGCCGGCGAGGAGGTGCTGGTGGTGGCCTGCTGGCCGCCGCCCTGGCTCGCGGACTCCTCGTCGGCCTTGATGGCCTCGGCGACCTGGGCCTTGTGGGCGGTCCAGCGCTCGTAGGCGGCCGCGTACTGGCCCTCCCACTCCTCGCGCTGGGACTCGTAGCCCTCGAGCCACTCGTTGGTCTCCGGGTCGAAGCCCTCGGGGTACTTGTACTCGCCGTTCTCGTCGTAGTCGGCGGCCATGCCGTACAGCGCCGGGTCGAAGGTGGTGTCGTCGCCCTCGGGGTCGACGCCCTCGTTGGCCTGCTTGAGCGAGAGCGAGATGCGGCGACGCTCGAGGTCGATGTCGATGACCTTGACGAAGACGTCCTGGTCGACCGACACGACCTGCTCGGGCAGGTCGACGTGGCGCTGGGCCAGCTCGGAGATGTGGACGAGGCCCTCGATGCCGTCCTCGACGCGGACGAACGCGCCGAAGGGGACGAGCTTGGTGACCTTGCCCGGCACGACCTCGCCGATGGCGTGGGTGCGGGCGAACAGCTGCCACGGGTCCTCCTGGGTCGCCTTCAGCGACAGGGAGACGCGCTCGCGGTCCATGTCGACATCCAGGACCTCGACCTTGACCTTCTGACCGACCTCGACGACCTCGCTCGGGTGGTCGATGTGCTTCCAGGACAGCTCGGAGACGTGCACGAGGCCGTCCACGCCGCCCAGGTCGACGAAGGCGCCGAAGTTGACGATCGAGGAGACGACGCCCTCGCGGACCTGGCCCTTCTGCAGGGTCTGCAGGAAGTCCGAGCGGACCGCGGACTGGGTCTCCTCGAGGTAGGCGCGACGGGAGAGGACCACGTTGTTGCGGTTCTTGTCGAGCTCGATGATCTTCGCCTCGATCTCCTGGCCGACGTACGGCTGCAGGTCGCGCACGCGGCGCATCTCGACGAGGGAGGCCGGGAGGAAGCCGCGCAGGCCGATGTCGACGATGAGACCGCCCTTGACGACCTCGATGACGTGACCGGTGACGACGCCCTCGTCCTCCTTGATCTGCTCGATCGTGCCCCAGGCGCGCTCGTACTGGGCGCGCTTCTTGGACAGGATCAGGCGACCCTCCTTGTCCTCCTTCTGGAGGACGAGTGCCTCGATCTCGTCGCCGACCTCGACGACCTCGCCGGGGTCGACGTCGTGCTTGATCGAGAGCTCGCGCGAGGGGATGACGCCCTCGGTCTTATAGCCGATGTCGAGCAGGACCTCGTCGTGATCGACCTTCACCACGGTGCCCTCGACGATGTCGCCATCGTTGAAGTACTTGATGGTCGAGTCGATGGCGGCCATGAGCTCATCGGCATCGCCGATGTCGTTGATGGCGATCTGGGGGGTCGTGGTGTCGGTCATGTAGGTCGGAACTCCGTAGGGACAGATATGAGTGGGTGGACGATCTGGTGCCCGGGCGCAGGTGCGCACAGACCCGTCCAGAGTACCAGCACGCAGCCTCGGGCGCGACCCGGGATCCGGGCCGTCGGGAGTGTTCTGCGCGACGCCCGACGGTCCGGGCGCGGTCCGGACGAGAGCGGGTCGCGCCGGGTCCGGTTCGGGGCGAGACGGATCAGGGAGGATCGATCAGGATCGAATCGGGCCGGGGTCAGTGCGCGGCGTCGAGCCAGGTGCGTCCGACGCCGACGCCGACCTCGAGGGGCACCGAGATCTCGTAGGCGTCGCCCATCCTGGTGACGACGAGATCCCGCACCTGCTCGAGCTCGCCCGGGGCGATCTCGAGGACGAGCTCGTCGTGGACCTGGAGCAGGACGCGGCTGTGCAGCCCGGCCTCCCGCAGGTCGGCGGCGACGCGCAGCATGGCGAGCTTGATGATGTCGGCCGCGCTCCCCTGGATCGGCGAGTTCAGGGCGACGCGCTCGGCGTTCTCGCGGCGCTGGCGGTTGTCGCTCGTGAGGTCGGGGAGGTAGCGGCGGCGGCCCAGGATGGTCTCGGTGTACCCGGTGCTCCTCGCCTGCTCGACGCTCTCGCGCAGGAAGTCGCGCACGCCGCCGAAGCGCTCGAAGTACCCGTCGCGCAGACCTGTGGCCTCCGCCTGCGAGATGTGCAGCTGGCGGGCGAGGCCGAAGGCGCTGAGCCCGTAGGCGAGTCCGTAGGAGACGGCCTTGGTCTTCGAGCGCATCGCCGCGCTCACGTCCTCGGGGGCGACGTCGAAGACGCGGGAGGCGACGAAGCGGTGCAGGTCCTCGCCCGAGCGGAAGGCCTCGATGAGGCCCTCGTCCTCGGAGAGGTGCGCCATGATCCGCATCTCGATCTGCGAGTAGTCCGCGGTGAGCAGCTGCTCGTACCCCTCGGAGACCACGAAGGCGCTGCGGATCCGCCGCCCCTCCTCGGTGCGCATGGGGATGTTCTGCAGGTTCGGGTTGTTCGAGGAGAGCCGGCCCGTCGCGGCGATGTTCTGGTGGAAGGTCGTATGGATGCGGCCGTCCTCGGCGATGAACCGCCGCAGGGTCTCGATGATCTGCCGCATCTTGGTGACATCGCGGTGGGCGAGCAGATGCGCGAGGAAGGGGTGCTGGGTCTTCTCGAAGAGGTCCGTGAGGGTCTCGGCGTTGGTGCTGTAGCCGGTCTTGGTGCGCCGGCCCTTGGGCATGCCGAGCCTCTCGTAGAGGACCTCCTGGAGCTGCTTGGGAGAGCCCAGGTTGATGCGCTCCCCGTCGATCTCCGAGAACGCGGCCTCGGCGACCTCGGTCTGCCGGCGCTCGTGCTCGGCGTCGAGATCCGCGAGCACCTCGTCCTCGACCTGGATGCCCACGGCCTCCATCTCCCCGAGGACCGTCGCGAGCGGCAGCTCGAGATCGTCGTGGAGGGCGGTCGCCTCGTGCTCCTCGAGATCCGTGCGCAGCAGCGGGACGAGGCGACGTACGGCGTCGGCCGCGCGGGCGAGGCTCTCGTCGGCCGCGCCGTCGTCCCCCTCGAGGTCCAGGGTCTGCTGAGGCGCGGCCTGCTCGGCCTCGAGCTCCTCCTGGAGATGGCGCATGACCAGGCCC
This sequence comes from Brachybacterium halotolerans subsp. kimchii, assembly GCF_020792675.1. Taxonomy (NCBI): domain Bacteria; kingdom Bacillati; phylum Actinomycetota; class Actinomycetes; order Micrococcales; family Dermabacteraceae; genus Brachybacterium; species Brachybacterium halotolerans. Next base: position 624,291 of record NZ_CP086254.1, read on the forward strand.
GCAAGGTCCGTCGGCCTCTGGTCCGGGCGGCACAGGAACTCGGCGAGCGAGAGGTCGGTGCCCCAGCCCTCGACGTCGAGCCCGCGGGCGGAGAGCTCGTGCACCGCGAGCTTCGCGTCGTGCGCGTCCTTGCGGACGGAGGCGTCGGAGAGCCAGGCCGCGAGGGCCTGCTCCCCGTCGGTGTCGAGGCGCTCGAGATCGATGACGGCCAGAGCCGACTCGGTGGAGAGGGCGATCCGGCGGGCCTCCCCGAGTCCGAGCTCCCAGGTGCCGTCGATCGCGAGCGCCGCGCCGCCCGCGAAGGGCCCCCGCAGCGCCGCCGCGAGGTCCTTGCCCTCGGGACGGGTGATCTCGGGCAGCTCGGCCGCCTGCTCGTCGGCCGCCGCGTCCGCCCCCTCCTCCCCCTCGGGGAGGAAGACGGCGGGGAGGTCACGGCGGATGGTCGCGCCGAAGGCCAGGTCGTCGAAGACCTCATGGACGGCGGCGCGGTCGCCGCGGCCCAGCGTGAAGACGACCTCGTCGTCCGGCAGCTCCAGATCGGTGACGGCGGCGTTCATCACCCGGTTGCGGCGCACGTCCTCGACGTGGTCGCGCAGGGACTGACCTGCCTTGCCGGTGATCTCCTCCGCGTGCTCCAGGAGGCTCTCGAGGTCGCCGTACTTCCCGATCCACTTGGCGGCGGTCTTGGGGCCGACGCCGGGAACGCCCGGGAGGTTGTCGGCGCTCTCCCCCACGAGCGCCGCCAGATCCGGATAGTGCTCGGGGGTGACCTGGTACTTCTCCTCGACGGCCGCGGGGTCCATGCGCCGCATCTCGGTGACGCCCTTGACGGGCTGCAGCAGGGTGACCCCGGGGCCGACGAGCTGGATGGCGTCGCGGTCGCTGGAGACGATCAGCGCCTCCTGCTCGCGGGTGCGCATGCGGGTCGCGAGGGTCGCGATGATGTCGTCGGCCTCGAAGTCGGGCACCTCGAGCCAGGTCACGCCGAGGGCGTCGAGCGTCTTCTGGATGAGCGCGATCTGCCCGATGAACTGCGCGGGGGTCTCGTCGCGACCGGCTTTGTACTGGTCGTAGATGCGATCGCGGAAGGTGCCGCCCGCCATGTCGAAGGCGACGGCGACGTGGGTGGGCCGCTCGGAGGCGACCACGTTGAACAGCATCCGCGCGAAGCCGTAGACGGCGTTCGTCGACTGGCCGCGTCCGTCGGTGAAGCCGTCCGCGGGCAGCGCGAAGAAGGCGCGGAACGCCATCGCGTGCCCGTCGATGAGGAGGAGGCGGACGGGTGCCTGGTCGCTGCCGGGATGCTCGCTCGAGGTCATGGGGCAAGTCTCGCACGGGCCGCCCCCGGACGCGCGCGGCGCTGTGGCACTCTGGCCCCATGACCTCCACGGATCCCCACGAGACAGCCGCCGCCGATCTGCCCGCCGCCGAGCTCGCCGCGGGCGCGCTGCGGGGCACCCTGAGCGAGACCATGGGCATGCGCTGCGTGCGCCTGGGGCCCGACGGCGGCGAGATGACGATGCCCGTCGAGGGGAACCTGCAGCCGGCGGGGCTCCTCCACGGCGGCGCGACGATCGCCCTGGCCGAGACCATCGGCTCGATGGCCGCCCTGCTGCAGGCGCGCGCCGTCCACGGCGAGGGGGCGCAGGCGGTGGGCACCTCGATCTCCGCCACCCATCACCGCTCGGGGCGCAGCGGGCTCGTCACCGCGCACTGCCGGGCCCAGCACCTGGGTCGGCAGGTCGCCTCGTACCTCGTCGAGGTCGTCGACGAGCAGGAGAGGCTGCTGTCCACGATCCAGGTCTCGACCATGCTGCTGCCGCCGCGAGGCTGACCCGGGGGGGAGCGAGAGAGGCGCTCCTCCCCTGCTCGCCCCTGCTACTCGGAGAGGTCGAAGCTGTCCGTGGTGGGCGCCGATATCGCCCCGTCATCGGAGAAGGTGAAGGTGCGCAGGCCCCCGGAGACGGGGTCGCCGTCCTTGCCGAGGGCGAGATCGCCGGTCGCGAGGGCGTAGGCGATCGAGGCGGTCTCGTCGTACTGCAGGCTCGCGCGGAGCCGCTCGACGCACTCGCTGACGTCGGCGCACTCCGTCTCCCCCACGAGCAGGTCCGGGATGGCGGCGGCGATCGTCGTCCCCTCGAGGGAGAGCGCCTGCTGCGCCGCGAGGCAGATGAGCGCCACGGCGTCGAAGGCCTGGGTGGCGGCGCCCATGGCGGGCGGCCCGAGCTCGACCAGGTCCGAGTCCGCGTTGAGCATCATCAGGCGGAAGGTCTCGGAGACGTCGCCACCGGCCTGGATCGCCTGCGCCCCCTCGAGCGCCTCCTTCGGCAGGTGCTCGCCCGCGTGGTCGCGGGCTCCGAGGCCCGCAAGGCGCACGGCGATGTCGAAGCGGGGCCGGCCCTGGTCGTCGGCGAGCTCGTCGTGGAGGGCGCCGAACAGGGTCCCGGTCTCCTCGCCGCCCGTGAGCACGAGCATCGCGGGCTTCGCCTTCGCGATCTTCTTCGCCCAGGCCTTCGCGTCGCCGAGCTTCCCGAAGGGGTAGGTCCCCTCGAGCACGAGCTTCGCCCCGCGGGGCCGGCCCTGGGTGGTGAGCTGGTCGCGGAGGTTCTCCGACGCCTCGTCCTTCGTGCCCAGGAACGCGATCGTGCCCGGTGCGCCGCCCTTCTGGGGGTGCAGGCCCACGGACTCCTCCACGAGGTGGCGCGCGATCGCCTCCTGCGTCGGCGCCAGGCGGGTCAGCAGACCGGAGCCGGCGGAGCCCGAGCGCACGCGCGTGGAGCTGGAGGTCGGCGAGACCAGCGCCATCCCGGTGTCGGCGATCGCCGCGAGGTGCTTCGCGAGCTGGGCGTCGTCCACCGAGAGCACGAGGGCGGAGGCCTTGGCGGCAGCGAGCTCCTCGGCGATCGCGCCGAGGTCGTCGTCGGCCGATTCGACGATGCGCGGCTCGATCAGCTCCACCTCGCGCCCGAACACGCCGCCGTCGTAGTTGATCTCGCGCATCGCCTGGTTGATCGCGGCGATCACCTGCGGATGCGTCTGGCCGACGGGACCGGCGGTGGTGAGGATCGCGCCGATGCGCAGGGGCTCGTCCGGCACGGACTCGGAGGGGTCGCCCGCGGCGGGCGTCGTCGCATCGCCCCGGACCAGGGGCCCGATCCTGCAGCCGGCGAGGACGGTCGTGCCGAGGGCGCCCGCGACGAGCGAGCGCGCGAGGGCGCGCCGGGAGATGCTCATGCGGCGGCCTCTCTCGCGACTCGGGCTGCGGGGTCGTGGGCGAGCAGGAGGGATCACGGACCGCCGCGGACGGCGGACCCTGAGGACCTCGTCAGTCCTTCCCGCGCCCGCCGAGCTGATCGACGACGGCGTCGGCGACCTCGCGCATGGTCAGACGACGATCCATGGACGTCTTCTGGATCCAGCGGAAGGCCTCGGGCTCGCTCAGCCCCATGTTGGACTGCAGGAGGCCCTTCGCGCGGTCCACGCGCTTGCGGGTCTCGAAGCGCTCGCCGAGGTCCTCGATCTCGTTCTCGAGCTCGACGATCTGCGCGTGGCGGGAGATCGCGATCTCGATCGCCGGCAGCAGATCGGCCGCGGTGAAGGGCTTGACGACGTAGGCCATGGCGCCCGCGTCGCGCGCGCGCTCGACGAGCTCGCCCTGCGAGAAGGCGGTGAGCATGACGACCGGCGCGAGGCTGTCCTCGCCGATCTTCTCCGCGGCGGTGACGCCGTCGGCCTTGGGCATCTTCACGTCGAGCACGACGATGTCGGGGCGCAGCTCGCGGGTCTTCTCGACGGCGCTCACACCGTCGCCCACGGCCGCCACGACGTCGAAGCCGGCCTCGGTGAGGGTCTCGACGATGTCCATCCGGATCAGGCTCTCGTCCTCCGCGACGACGGCGGTGCGACGGCCCTTCGCAGGGGCCTCCTCCTCGGGAGCCTTGGCATCGAGATCGAGGGGGACCTCGTCGGGGGTGACATCGTTCATGGGGTACGTGCTCACTTCCTGTGGCTCGCTCCGGTACTGGCCGGAGCGCTGATGCATGCGGTCGCGACGCCCGCTCGGCGCGCGTCGCACACGCGTTATCCTAGACCAGCTGTCCCGCGAGGGCCCGTCGTGAGCGGTCACGCGGGTCCGCACGGCGAGCAGGGTCACGGGAGCTCCCATGCCCCTCTCCCCCACGGGCGCGCCGGGTTGGCGGAATGGTAGACGCGGCGCACTCAAAATGCGCTGTCCGCAAGGGCGTGCGGGTTCGAGTCCCGCACCCGGTACACGAGGACGCGGAAGGGCCCCTTTCCCGGATCCGATGCTCGGATCCGGGAACGGGGCCCTTCGTGCTGCGCGACGGGTGCGCCTCCGGTCGCGGGGCACCCGGGGTGCGGCCGGACGCCCCGCGGGTGCCTCCGGCGACCCGGGTCTCAGGACTCCTGGGTGCCGGCGGCGATGCGGTCGGCCTCGATCCGCGCGGACTCGGCGCCGTCGAGGTCGCCGATGCGGTGCACGCGCAGGGTGTTCGTCGAGCCGTGGACGCCGGGGGGCGAGCCGGCGGCGACGATCACCAGGTCGTTCTTCTGCAGTCCCTTGTGCTCGCGCAGCAGCTCGTCGACGACGAGGACCATCTCGTCCGTGTTCTTCTGCATCGGCACGAGGTGCGCCTCGATGCCCCAGGAGAGCGCGAGCTGATGGCGCACGTGCTCGTAGGGGGTGAGGGCGAGCAGGGGGATGGACGGGCGCAGGCGCGCGAGGCGGCGCGCGGTGTCCCCGGACTCGGTGAAGGTCACCAGGTACTGGGCGGACAGCTGGCTGCCGATCTCCGCCGCCGCGCGGGTGATGGCGCCGCCGCGGGTGTGCGGGATGGTGCCCAGCGGGAGGATGCGGTCGGCGCCGTTCTCCTCCGTGTTGGTGACGATGCGCGCCATGGTGCGCACGGCCTCGAAGGGGTACTTGCCCACGCTGGTCTCGCCCGAGAGCATGACCGCGTCGGCCCCGTCGAGGATGGCGTTGGCGCAGTCCGAGGCCTCGGCGCGGGTGGGGCGCGGGCTCTCGATCATCGACTCGAGGACCTGGGTGGCCACGATGACGGGCTTGGCGTTGCGGCGGGCCAGCTCGATCGCGCGCTTCTGGACGAGCGGGACCTGCTCGAGCGGCAGCTCGACGCCGAGGTCGCCGCGGGCGACCATGATGCCGTCGAAGGCGCCGACGATCGCGCGCAGCGCCCGCACGGCCTGGGGCTTCTCGATCTTGGCGATGACCGGGACCCGCCGGCCCTCCTCCTGCATGATCCGCAGGACGTCGTCCATGTCGTGCGCGTCGCGCACGAAGGAGAGGGCGATCAGATCGGCGCCGAGGTTCAGTCCCCAGCGCAGGTCGTCGATGTCCTTCTCGCTCATGGCGGGGACCGAGACGGCCACGCCGGGCAGGTTGATGCCCTTGTGGTTCGAGACGGGCCCGGGGACCTCGACGACGGTGCGCACCTCGGTGTCGGACACGTCGGTCACGCGCACCGACACCTTGCCGTCGTCGATCAGGAGGACGTCGCCGGGACGGCAGTCGCCGGGCAGGCCCTTGAAGGTCGTGGAGACGCGCTCCTTGGTGCCCTCGACGTCCTCGGTGGTGATGGTGAACTCATCGCCCACCTCGAGGCGATGGGGGCCGTCGGCGAAGTTCCCGAGCCGGATCTTGGGTCCCTGGAGGTCGACGAGGACCGCGACGTTGCGCCCCAGGTCATCGGCTGCGCGGCGGATGTTCGCGTAGACCTTCTCGTGGTCGTCGTGGGTGCCGTGGCTCAGGTTCATCCTGGCCACGTTCATCCCGGCGTCGATCAGCGTGCGGATCTGCTCATACGAGCTCGTCGCCGGGCCCAGTGTGCAGACGATCTTGGCTTTTCGCATGTCAACCCATCTATCGGAGGTAAGTGGGGGCGCGCATCCCCGTCGCAGCGGGGTGCATCCGGGCAACGCGCTGCCACGGGTCGCACCGCTGTGATCCGTCGCCGTCCAGTGTACTGTCCGCGCGGCGGAGCCGGGCGGCGCGACCGGCCAGCGGTCGGAGCACGGGCGAACGACCCGGGGCAGCGCGCCCGGTGCGACCGCCGACGGCCTCCGGTTCAGACGGACAGGGCCCGGGCGTGGGGCTCGACGGGCTGCGGGAGGGCCGTGGATCCCATCAGGTGGGCGTCCACGGCGGCCGCGCACGAGCGGCCCTCGGCGATCGCCCAGACGATGAGGCTCTGCCCGCGTGCGCAGTCGCCCGCGGTGAACACGCCGTCGGCGCTCGTGCGCCAGGTCTCGTCGTGCACGATGCCGCCGCGGTCGTCGAGCTCGACGCCGGCCTCCTCGAGCGCTCCCTCGCGGCGCGGGCCGGTGAAGCCCATCGCGATGAGGACGAGCTGGGCGGGAAGGACCTTCTCGGTGCCCGGCGTGGGGACCCGGCGGCCGTCCTGGATGCTCGTGCGCGCCACCCGGATGCCGGTGACCGCGCCGTCCTCGCCGACCTCGAAGCCGGTCGTGGAGGCGAGGTAGCTGCGCTCGCCTCCCTCCTCGTGGGAGCCGGTGACCTCGAAGAGCACGGGGTGCGTGGGCCAGGGGTGGGCCTCGTCGCGCTCGGTGGGCGGCTGGTAGCCGATCGCGAGCGTGGTGACGGAGCGGGCGCCCTGACGCAGGGCGGTGCCCAGGCAGTCGGCGCCGGTGTCGCCGCCGCCGATGACGATGACGTCCTTGCCCTCGGCGCTGATCTGGTCGGCGACCTCGTCGCCCTCGACCCGGCGGTTCGCCTGGGTGAGGTACTCCATGGCGGGGTGGATGCCGGCGGCCTCGCGCCCGGGCACCGGGAGCTCGCGCGGGATCTGCGAACCGGTCGCGAGCACGACGGCGTCGAAGCGGCGGCGCAGCTGCTCCATGCTGATCGCGCCCTCGCCGTCGCCGCCCACGTCCACGCCGGTGCGGAAGCGGGTGCCCTCGGCGCGCATCTGCTCGAGGCGGCGGTCCACGTGGCGCTTCTCGAGCTTGAACTCGGGGATGCCGTAGCGCAGCAGTCCGCCGATGCGGTCGTCGCGCTCGAGGACCACCACGGAGTGGCCGGCGCGCGTGAGCTGCTGCGCGGCGGCGAGGCCAGCGGGCCCGGAGCCGACGACGGCGACCGAGCGGCCGGTCTGCCGCTCGGGCTCCTGGGGCGTCACCCAGCCCTCGTCGAAGGCGCGATCGATGATCGAGACCTCGATGTTCTTGATGGTCACGGGCGGCTGGTTGATGCCGAGCACGCAGCTGGACTCGCACGGGGCGGGGCAGGCGCGTCCGGTGAACTCGGGGAAGTTGTTGGTCGCGTGCAGGCGCTCGGAGGCGTCCCGCCAGTCCTCGCGGTAGACCAGCTCGTTCCACTCGGGGATCAGGTTGCCCAGCGGACAGCCCTGGTGGCAGAAGGCGATGCCGCAGTCCATGCAGCGGCCCGCCTGGCGGGAGACGACGCCGAGCCGACCCTGCTCGCGGGACTCGTAGACCTCGCGCCAGTCCATGAGGCGCAGGGGCACGGGCCGACGCGTGGGCAGCTCGCGGTCGCGGGTCTTCAGGAAGCCGCGGGGATCAGCCATGGGAACCCTCCAGGATCTCGTTCCACACCTCGTGGGAATCGGGGTCGATGCCGGCCTCCTGGGCGCGGTCTCGGATCTCGGTGACGCGCAGGAACGCGCGGGGGGCGATCTCGACGAGGCGCGAGATCAGGTCGTCCTCGTCCGCCAGCAGGGCGTGGGCCCGGTCGGAGCCGGTGCGCCGGGCGTGCTCGCGCACGGCCTCGAGCACGAACTCGCGGTGGTCCTCGCGCACGGGCGTGATCTCGAAGGTCGCGGCGTCGGCGGGGTTGAGGTCGCTCTCGTCGAGGTCGAGGACGAACAGGGTGCCGCCGCTCATGCCGGCGCCGAGGTTCCTGCCGGTCGCGCCGAGGATGACGACGGCTCCGCCGGTCATGTACTCCGCGCCGTGGTCGCCGATGCCCTCGACGACCATCGTGGCGCCGGAGTTGCGCACGCCGAAGCGCTCCCCCGCGGCGCCGGCGAGGAACAGCTTGCCGCTGGTCGCGCCGTAGCCGCAGGTGTTGCCGGCGATGGTCGCGGAGGTCAGAGACGACGGGGTGCCCTCGCCGTGGCCGATCGCGACCACGCCGCCGGAGAGGCCCTTGGCGACGTAGTCGTTGGCGTCGCCCGTGAGCTCCATGGTGATGCCGCGCGGCAGGAAGGCGCCGAGCGACTGGCCGCCGGTGCCCTCGAGCTCGAGGCGGATGGTGTCCTCGGGCAGCCCCTCGGCGCGGTGGCGCCGGGTGACCTCGTGGCCCAGCTGGGTGCCGACGGTGCGCTGGACGTTGCGGACGCGATCGCGGATGACGACGGCCTCCCCGCGCTCGAGCGCGGGCTCGGCGGCGGCGATCCACGGGAGGTCGGCCGCCTTCTCCAGGGAGTGGTCCTGACCGCGCATGCGGCGCACGTGGTCGCCCGCGAAGACCTCGGGGGCGGCGAGCACCGGCGCGAGGTCGAGGCCCTGCTGCTTGAAGTGGCGGCGGGCGTCCTCGACGTCGAGCAGGTCGATGCGGCCGACGGCCTCGTCGAGCGAGCGCAGTCCGAGGGAGGCGAGGTGCTCGCGGACCTGCTCGGCGATGTACTCGAAGAAGGTGACCACGAAGTCGGCCTGCCCGGTGAAGCGCGCACGCAGCTCGGGGTTCTGGGTGGCCACGCCCACGGGGCAGGTGTCCAGGTGGCACACGCGCATCATGATGCAGCCGGAGACCACGAGCGGGGCGGTCGCGAAGCCGAACTCCTCGGCGCCCAGGAGCGCGCCGATGATGACGTCGCGCCCGGTCTTCATCTGCCCGTCGACCTGCACGGTGATGCGGTCCCGCAGGCCGTTGAGCAGCAGGGTCTGCTGGGTCTCGGCGAGGCCGAGCTCCCAGGGGGTGCCCGCGTGCTTGAGGGAGTTCAGGGGGCTCGCGCCGGTCCCGCCGTCGTGCCCGGAGACCAGGACGACGTCGGCGTGGGCCTTGGAGACGCCCGCGGCGACCGTGCCCACGCCGAAGCGGGACACGAGCTTCACGTGCACGCGGGCCGCGGGGTTCGCGGACTTCGCGTCGTGGATGAGCTGGGCGAGGTCCTCGATCGAGTAGATGTCGTGGTGCGGCGGCGGGGAGATGAGGCCGATGCCGGGCGTGGAGTGCCGCGTGCGGGCGATCCACGGGTAGACCTTCTCCGGGGGCAGCTGGCCGCCCTCGCCGGGCTTCGCGCCCTGCGCCATCTTGATCTGGATGTCGCGCGCGAAGGTCAGGTACTCGCTGGTCACGCCGAAGCGGCCCGAGGCGATCTGCTTGATGGCGCTGTTGCGCTCGGCATCATGGAGGCGGTCGGGCTCCTCCCCGCCCTCACCCGAGTTCGACATGCCGCCCAGGCGGTTCATGGCGATCGCGAGGGTCTCGTGGGCCTCGCGGGAGATCGAGCCGTAGCTCATCGCTCCGGTCATGAACCGCTTCACGATCGAGGAGACCGGCTCGACCTCCTCCAGCGGCACCGGGGAGGCCTCGTCGGTGCGCAGGCGCATGAGGCCCCGCAGGGTCATCAGCTGCGTGGACTGGTCGTCGACGAGCTCGGTGTAGCGGCGGAACTCCTCGTACTGCCGCGAGCGCGTGGAGTGCTGGAGGCGGAACACCGTCTCGGGGGTGAAGAGGTGCGGCGGGCCCTCGCGGCGCCACTGGTACTCGCCGCCGACGTCGAGGCGGCGGTGGGCGTTGCGCAGGCCGTCGCGCGGGTAGGCGAGGGCGTGGCGGGACGCGTTCTCCTCGGCGATGACGTCGAGCCCGATGCCGTCGATGCGGCTGGTGGTGCCCGGGAAGAACCGCTCGACGAGCTCGCGCGAGAGGCCCACTGCCTCGAAGAGCTGGCTGCCGCGGTAGGAGGCGACCGTGGAGATGCCCATCTTCGACATGATCTTCAGGACGCCCTTGGCGAGGGCCTGCAGGAGGTTCGCGACCGCCTGCTCGCCGCTGATGTCGCCGACGACCCCGCGGCCGACGAGGTCCTCGGCGCTCTCCATGGCGAGATAGGGGTTCACGGCGCTCGCGCCGTAGGCGATGAGCAGCGCGACGTGGTGGACCTCGCGCACGTCGCCCGCCTCGACCAGGAGGGCGGCACGGGTGCGCCGGCCGGTGCGGATGAGGTGGTGCTGGACGGCGCTCGTGAGCAGCAGCGAGGGGATCGGGGCGAGCTCGGCGTTGGAGTCGCGGTCGGAGAGCACGAGGAACGTCGCGCCGTCGTCGATCGCGCGCACCGCCTCCTCGCAGATCTCCTGGATGCGCTCCTCGAGGGCGGAGGCTCCCCCGCTCACGCGGTAGAGGCCGCGCAGGCGGGTGGTGTGGAAGTCCGCGGTCCCGGGATCGGAGTCGATGGTGAGGATCCGGGCGAGCTGCTCGTTGTCGATGACGGGCGCGGGCAGGGACAGCTGGCGCGCGTGCAGCGCGGTCGCGTCCAGCAGGTTGCGCGACTCGCCGATCGCGACGCCCAGGCTGGTGACCACGGCTTCGCGGATCGAGTCGAGCGGCGGGTTCGTGACCTGGGCGAACTGCTGGGTGAAGTAGTCGAAGAGCAGGCGCGGGCGGTCCGAGAGGACGGCCGTGGGGGTGTCGGTGCCCATCGCCCCGATGGGCTCGGCCCCCTTGGCCGCCATCGGACCGAGCAGGATGCGCAGCTCCTCCTCGGAGTACCCGAAGGTCTGCTGGCGGCGCACCACGGAGGAGCGCGAGTGCCAGATGGGCTCGCGCTGCGGGAGATCGGCGATGTCGATCTTCTGCTCGGAGAGCCAGCGCCGCCAGGGGCGGCTCGCGACGACCTCGTCCTTGACCTCTTGGGAGGTGAGCACGCGACCGCCGACCAGATCGACGGCGAACATCTCGCCGGGGGCGACGCGTCCCTTGCGCGCGACGTGCTCGGGCTCCATCTCGATCATGCCGGCCTCGGAGCCGAGGACCACGAGACCCTCGTCGCTCACCCAGTAGCGCAGGGGGCGCAGGCCGTTGCGGTCGAGCTTCGCGCCGACCATGTCGCCGTCGGTGAAGACGAGGGCGGCGGGGCCGTCCCAGGGCTCCTGGATCATCGCGTGGAACTCGTAGAACGCCCGCAGGTCGGGGTCCATCGAGGTGTCGTTCTCCCAGGGCTCCGGGACCAGCATCATCATCGCGTGGGGCACGGAGCGGCCCGCGAGGTTCAGCAGCTCGAGGGCCTCATCGAGGCTCGCGGAGTCCGAGGCGCCGGCCGAGTTCACGGGCAGCAGGCGGCCCAGGTCCTCGCCGAACAGGGGCGAGGCCAGGCGACCCTCGGCCGCGCGCAGGCGGTTGCGGTTGCCGATCACCGTGTTGATCTCGCCGTTGTGGGCGAGCATCCGGAAGGGGTGCGCGAGCGGCCAGGCGGGGAAGGTGTTGGTCGAGAAGCGCGAGTGGACGATCGCGACGGTCGACTCGAGGCGCGGATCGCGCAGGTCGGGGTAGAACTCGCCGAGCTGCGTGGTGGTGAGCATGCCCTTGTAGACGAGGGTGCGCGTGGACAGGCTCGCGAAATAGGCGCCCGTGGAGTGCTCGACGCGGCGGCGCACGGCGAAGGCGGCGCGCTCGAGATCGAGTCCCGTGCGCTCGTGCGCGGCGTCCTCGAGGATCACCTGCGCGAAATGCGGCTGCGCGGCGTGGGCGCTGGGACCGACGAGGCCGTCGACCACGGGCACGTCGCGCCACATGATCGCGCGCAGGCCCTCGTCCTCGGCGATGCGCTCGACGCGCTCCACCTCGAGGGCGCGTGCATCGGGATCCTGGGCGAGGAAGGCCTGGCCGACGGCGTAGGCGCCCGGCGCGGGGAGCTCGGCCCCGGCCTCTGCCGCCGCGTCGGAGAGGAAGCGGTGGGGCACCTGCAGGAGGATCCCGGCGCCGTCGCCGGTGGTCTCCTCGGCGCCGACGGCGCCGCGGTGGTCGAGGTTCTCGAGCGCCGTGAGCGCGTGCTCGATGATGTCGTGCCCGGGGGTGCGGCGCGTGGTGGCGATCATGGCGACGCCGCAGGCGTCGTGCTCGTCCTCGGGGCTGTACAGGCCGGTGGCCGGGGGCTGCGCGGAGAACCGCGAACGCAGGGGGATCATGGGCGTTCCTTCCGGGGCCGGTGCTGTGGACCGTGGCCCGCAGAGGGGCCGCGACGCGGGTCCCGGAGGGCAGGGAGCCGCCCGGGGCCCCGATTGCCGTCGGGACAGAGTACTGCCTGAGTCCGACGTGCGAAATCTCAGCAGTCGCATCGTGAGACGACCGTCCGCCAGGTGCGCCTCCCGGCGGTGCGCGGTGCCGGCCGACGCGCGGAGCGGGCCGCTGCGCGCGGTCCGTCTCCGCGGGCCGTCAGTCGCCGCGTCGGCGGCGGCCGCGCGGCGCGCTGCGGGGGGCGGAGCGGTCTGCGCCGTCGGCGTCCTCGGCGGAGGACGGGTCGGCGGGGGCGGGCGATGCCTCAGGGGTCGGCCCATCCGCGGAGGCCGCCGGGCCCGCCGTGGACCCTGCGGGCAGGGTCCACGAGCCGTCGGCCGCGAGGACCTCTCCCCCGCCCGCACGCCGGCGCCGGGTGAGCACCACGAGCACGACGATCGCGATCACGAGGACGACGAGGGCCAGCACGGTGTGGATGCGCAGCGGGCCGATCATCGCGACGGGCTCGGTGCGCATGGCGTCGATCCAGGCGCGGCCCGCCGAGTAGATCGCGGCGTAGAGCCAGAACACGCGACCCCCGCCCAGCTGCAGGCGCTTCGCGATCGCGAGCAGCACGACCACGCCGATGAGGTTCCACAGCAGCTCGTAGAGGAACGTCGGGTGGTAGGTGCCCGGCATGCACCCGGGGATGGTCCCGCCGTTCTGGACGCAGGAGATGTCCAGTCCCCAGGGCAGGGTCGTCGGCGGGCCGTAGAGCTCCTGGTTGAACCAGTTGCCCAGGCGTCCGATCGCCTGGGCGACCATGAGCGTCGGCGCGATCGTGTCCGCGAGCGCGACGAAGGAGATGCCCTTGCGGCGGGCCATGAACCACACGGCCACGGCCCCGCCGGCGACGGCTCCGTAGATCGCGAGGCCGCCCTGCCAGATCTTGAGCACGTCCAGGAGGTTCCCGTCGGCCCCGAAGTAGGGCGCGGGCGAGGAGAGCACGTGCCAGATGCGCGCACCGATGATGCCGGCGACGACGGCGGCGAAGACGATGTCGAACATGTCCTCGCCCTTGCCCCCGCGGGACTCCCACCGCTTGGTGGCCCACCAGAGGGCGACGCCGATGCCCGCGAGGATGCACAGGGCGTAGAAGTGGATCTCGAGCGGGCCCAGATGGATCGCGGAGATCGTGGGGCTGGGGATGTCGGCGAGGATCATGCGCGCGCTCCGCTCCGGGCGCTCTCGACGCCCTCGCGCAGCTCCCGCGCCTTCGCCGCGAGCCGTGGCATGGGAACAGCGGCATCGAGCGACGGATCCGTCCCGGGGGCCGCGCCGTCGGCTGCCGCCGCGGCGAGGTCCTCCATGAGCGCCTTGACGAAGGCCGAGCCGACGATGACGCCGTCGGCGTAGGCGCCGACCTCCGCCGCCTGGGTCCCGGTGGAGACGCCGAGGCCGACGCAGACGTTGCGAGCGCCCGCGGCGCGGGTGCGCTCGACGAGCCCTCGGGTGGCCTCGCCCACGGAGTCGCGGGTGCCGGTCACGCCCATGGTCGAGGCGGCGTACACGAAGCCGGACGCGTGGGAGACGACGTGCGAGAGTCGCTCGCGCGGGGAGCTGGGGGCCACGAGGAACACGCGGTCCAGCCCCTCCTCCTCGCTCGCGGCCAGCCACTCCCCGGCCTCGTCGGGGATGAGGTCGGGTGTGATGAGCCCGGCGCCGCCCGCGGCGGCGAGGCGCTGCGCGAAGGAGGCGACGCCCTGCGCGAGGACCGGGTTCCAGTAGGTCATCACGAGGACGGCCGCGCCGCTCCCCCGCAGCGCCTCGACGGCCTCGAGGACGTGGTGGGTGCGGGTGCCGCCTGCCAGCGCCGCGGTCGCGGCCTGCTGGATGACGGGCCCGTCCATCACGGGATCGGAGTAGGGCAGGCCCAGCTCGAGGATGTCCACGCCGTTCTCGACCAGGGTGCGCGCGGCCTGGATGCAGCGCTCCTGATCGGGGAAGCCGACGGGCAGGTAGCCGACGAGCGCGGGGCGGCCCTCCTGGCGCGTGCGCTCCAGGACGTCTCCGGCCCGCAGCCGCGACGTGGTGCTCATCGGTTCTCCTCCTCGGTGAGGGGCGTCGCGGGATCGGCCGCGGCGGTGGTCTCCGGACCGGCGGTCTCCGGGCCGGCGGCGCGGTCGGTCGGCAGGGTGCTGCGGGCGAGGTCGCGCAGGGCGGCGAGGTCGCCGCGAGGAGCGGCGGACCCGTCGGACCCGTCGGACCCGTCGGACCCGTCGGACGGATCGTCCAGGAGTCCGAACCAGCGGGAGGCGGTGTCCACGTCCTTGTCGCCGCGTCCCGAGAGGCTCACCAGGACGGTGGAGCCCTCGCCGAGCTCGCGGCCCAGCGCGAGCGCCCCGGCGAGGGCGTGCGCGGACTCGAGCGCGGGCATGATGCCCTCGGTCATGGAGAGCAGGGCGAAGGCGTCCATGGCCGCGTCGTCGTCGATCGCGCGGTACTCGGCGCGGCCGATCTCGGCGAGCCAGGCGTGCTCGGGGCCGACGCTCGGGTAGTCCAGGCCCGCGCTCACCGAATGGGAGGGAATGGTCTGGCCGTCGTCGTCCTGCATGACGAAGCTCCGGGCGCCGTGGAGGACGCCCGGGCTGCCGCCGCCGATGGTCGCGCTGTGGCGACCGGTGGTGACGCCGTCCCCGCCGGCCTCGCAGCCGATCAGCCGGACGTCGGCGTCGTCGAGGAAGGCGTGGAAGATGCCCATCGCGTTGGAGCCGCCGCCCACGCAGGCGACGACGGCGTCGGGCAGGGCGCCCGTGCGCTCGAGGACCTGCTCGCGGGCCTCCTCGCCGATCACCCTGTGGAAGTCGCGGACCATCACGGGGAACGGGTGGGGGCCGGCCACGGTGCCCAGCAGGTAGTGGGTGGTCTCGACGTTCGTGACCCAGTCGCGGAAGGCCTCGTTGATCGCGTCCTTCAGGGTGCGCGAGCCGTGGGTCACGGGGACGACCTCGGCGCCCAGCAGGCGCATGCGGGCCACGTTCAGCGCCTGGCGCTCGGTGTCCTCCTCGCCCATGTAGATCGTGCAGTCCAGTCCGAACAGGGCCGCCGCCGTCGCGGTCGCGACCCCGTGCTGGCCGGCGCCGGTCTCGGCGATCACACGGGTCTTGCCCATGCGCTGGGTGAGCAGGGCCTGTCCCAGCACGTTGTTGATCTTGTGGCTGCCGGTGTGGTTGAGGTCCTCGCGCTTGAGCAGCACGCGGGCGCCGCCGGCGAGGGCGGAGAACCGCGGCGCCTCGCTGAGCAGGGACGGGCGGCCCGTGTACTCGCGGGAGAGGCGCTGGAGCTCGGCGATGAAGTCGGGGTCGACGATCGCCTTCTCGTAGGCCTCGCGGATCTCGTCGAGCGCGGGCACGAGCGCCTCGGGCAGGAAGCGCCCGCCGAAGTCGCCGAAGTAGGGGCCGGCCTCGCTGCGCAGCGGGGTGTCCGGGCGCGGGAACAGGCTCTGGCTCATGCGTCGCCTCCGGGGGTCGTGGTGCTGGTGCCGGCCGCGTTCGGGCTCGAGCCGACGGCGCGGCCGATCCGGCGGACGGATCGGAACTCCTCGACGCTGCGGCGGGGGTCGGGCCCCGTCACGAGGGCCTCGCCCACGAGCACGGCGTCGGCCCCGGCGCGGGCGTAGGACTCGACGTCGGCGACCGAGGCGACCGCGGACTCCCCGATCGCGAGGATCCCCGAGGGGATGTCGCCGAGCAGGGCGGTCGCCCGGTCCAGGTGCACGTCGAGGGTGGTGAGATCGCGCGCATTCACGCCCACGATCGCGGGATCAAGGGCGAGGGCGCGCTCGAGCTCCGCGGCGGTGTGGGTCTCCACGAGCGCCTGCATGCCGAGCTCGCCGGTGAGGTCGTGCAGGTCCTTCAGGAGGGCGTCGTCGAGGGCCGCGACGATCAGCAGCACGAGGTCCGCCCCGTGGGCGCGGGCCTCGAGTACCTGGTAGTCCTCGACGGTGAAGTCCTTGCGCAGCACGGGGACGTCGACGGATTCGCGGACCGCGTCGAGGTCGGCGAGGCTGCCGCCGAAGCGACGCTGCTCGGTGAGGACGCTGATCGCGCTCGCGCCGGCGCCCGCGTAGATACGGGCGAGCGCGGCGGGATCGGCGATCTCGGCGAGGTCGCCCTTCGAGGGGCTGCGTCGCTTGACCTCGGCGATCAGGCCCAGCGTGCTGCCGTCGCCCTCCAGGCTCGCGCGGGCGTCGCGGGCGGGGGCGGTCTGCGCGGCGAGGCGCTCGAGGGCGGGGCGCGGGAGCTGCGCGCGGCGCGTCTCGAGGTCCTCGCGGACCCCCTCGATGATGCTGTCGAGGACGGTGCCTGTCGCTGTCACGGACCCTCCTGGTCCCGGCTCGTGGAGCCTGGTCTGCGCGGACGATGCGGATGCGGCGCCGACGGGCCGCGTGCCCGTTCGGCGCCGGTGCTGCGTGCCGGCCTCGCGGGGCTCAGGCCCCGGGGACCAGCGAGGGCGCGGAGAGGAACTCCAGGCCCGGGAGGTTGCGGGCGATCGTGAAGACGGCCACCAGGGCGCCCAGTCCGAGGAGCATGCCCTTGGGCGGATCGATGATGCGACCGCGCCCGCGGACGCGGTCGACGATCCAGCGCACGTAGAGGGCGAGCACGACGGGCATGGCCAGCACGATCAGCGCGTTGCTGTGCAGGGCCAGCAGCGGATCGCCCGCGAGCAGCGCGTGCACGGCGCGGGTGGCGCCGCAGCCCGGGCAGTCCAGGCTGGTGAGCGCGTGCAGGGGGCACAGCGGCACGTCCTGGGTGAAGGGGTCGAAGACCGCCTGCACCCCGATCGCCGCTGCGGCCGCGGCCGCCGCCAGGGCGAGCGGCAGCACCGCTCCCCGGGCGCCGGCCCGCCGGGTCACTGCGCCGAGGCCCGGGTGCGCTTCTGGCCGAAGCCCGCGAGGCGCAGGACGAAGCTCACGATCATCGTGATCACCACGACGGCCGCGCCGCCGATGATGATCGGCATGTCGCCGAGCACGATGCCGAGCGCCGCGACGATCGCCCCGAGGACGCAGCCGACGGTGTTCACCCAAGCGGCGACGGTGCTGCCCTCGTTGTGCGGGGGCGGCGGCGGGACGGCGTACGTGCGGGGCATGGGTGACCTCTCGTGTGCAGGGGGCGGATGGCCCTATTCTGCCACGCGCCCGGAGTCTCCCGGCGGCTCGGTCCGTGTGTCGTCGGACGGGTGCTCGGCCGTATCGTCGACCGGTTCGTCGGCCGGGTCGTGGGCCCCACCGCCGGCAGCATCGACGGAGGGCTCTTCTGCCGCCGCATCGGACGGATCCTCACCGCGGCTCAGCGCGTCCCAGGCCGCCGCCGGGTCGTCGGACGGGTCGAGCTCGGCGGGCGCGACCTCGCGGGAGGCGTCGCGCTGGTAGCGGGAGCGGCGCCGGGGCCAGCGCCCGCCGACGGCCAGCACGAGCACGCCGACGACCACGAGCAGCACCGCCGGCACGAGGGCCACGAGCGGCCAGATGCTCGCCTCGGCGTCGACCGAGCCGCCGACCACGCCCGTGGCCTCGGCGACCGCGGAGGTCGAGGCGCTCACGGCATCGGCGCGCACGCTGATCGAGGAGACGGCGGCGCCGATGCCCACGAGGATCAGCACGGGCCCGGTGATGAAGCGCACCCAGCGCGAGGCGAGGGTGGTCGCGACCGCGGCGGCGCCGCCCACGAGGGCGAGGGCGAGCACCGCGGGGGCGGCGTCCTGCCCGGGGACGTCGACGCTCTGCTTCGCGCCCGTGAAGCCGGCGGCCAGGGCGGTCGTCCAGGTCGCGCGGGTCATCCCCGCGAGCGCGAGGGACATGACGAGGGCGGCGAGCACGAGGCTGCGTCGGGTCAGCAGCGCCCTCATGCGTCGCGCACCGTCTGCGCGGAGGCGACCGCGCGGAGGGCGGCGGCGGCCTTGGTCTGGGACTCGCGGTGCTCCGTCACGGGATCGGAGTCGGCGACGATCCCGCCCCCGGACTGCACGTGCGCGGTGCCGTCCTTGATGACGGCGGTGCGGATCGCGATGGCCATGTCCATGTCCCCGGCGAAGTCGATGTACCCCACGGTGCCTCCGTAGACCCCGCGGCGCACCGGCTCGAGCCGGTCGATGATCTGCATCGCCCGCGGCTTCGGCGCCCCGGAGAGCGTGCCGGCGGGGAACGTCGCGCGCAGGGCGTCGCATGCGCTCGCGTCGGCGCGCAGGGTGCCGGTGACGTCGCTCGAGATGTGCTGGATGTGGCTGAAGCGCTCGATGTGCATGAGGTCGCGCACGGTGACGCTGCCGGGCTCGCAGACCTTCTGCAGGTCGTTGCGCGCGAGGTCGACGAGCATCAGGTGCTCGCTGCGCTCCTTGGGATCGGCCAGCAGCTCCTCCGCGAGGCGCGAGTCCTCCTCGGGGGTCGCCCCGCGCGGCCGCGAGCCGGCGATCGGGTGCGTGCCGGCGGTGCGTCCGCGCACGGTGACGAGCGCCTCGGGGCTCGCGCCCACCACGTCGATCGGCGCGCCGTCGCCGTCCACGGTCCGCAGCAGGTACATGTACGGGCTGGGGTTCATGCGCCGCAGCACCCGGTAGACGTCCAGCGGATCCGCGGCGGTGGGCAGGGAGAAGCGCTGCGAGGGCACGACCTGGAAGATCTCGCCGTCGACGATGTCGCGGACGGCCTCGCGCACGGACTCCTGGTACTCCAGCTCGGCCGTGCGGGGCTTGGGCTCGACCTCCCGCACCGTGTCGTAGACGGCGGGGCGGGCGGGCAGCGGACGGTGCAGCGCGCCGCGCAGGGCGTCCAACCGCGCGAGGGCGTCGTCGTAGGCCTCGTCGACGCGCTCGTCGGTGTCGTCGAGGTTCAGGGCGTTGGCGACAAGCAGCACGGTGCCGTCGTGCGCATCGTGCACGGCGACGTCCTGGGCGAGCATCATCGAGAGGTCGGGGACGCCGATCTCGTCGGGCGGTGCGTCCGGCAGCTTCTCCCAGTGGCGCACGGCGTCGTAGGCGACGACGCCGACCAGTCCGCCGGTGAAGGGCGGCAGCTGCGGGAGGCGCGCGGAGCGGAACACGTCGGCGACGGAGGCGAGGGCCTGCATCGGGTCGCCGTCCTCGGGAACGCCCGCGGGCACGTCGCCGATCCAGTGGGCCTGGCCGTCCTTCTCGGTGAGGACGGCGCGGGCGCGGGCGCCGATGATCGACCAGCGGGAGGCCTCGCCCTCCCCCGCGCTCTCGAGCAGGAAGGTGCCGCGGGGGTCCTCCTGGTCGACGATGCGCCGGTAGAGCGTGAGCGGGGTGTCCTCGTCGGCGAGCACGCGGAGGGTCACGGGGACGATCCGCTGCTGGGCGGCCAGCGCCCGGAAGGTCTCGCGATCGGGCTGGATCACCCCGAGGGCATCGCCCTCGATCCCGCCGACGAGCTCAGGGTAGGACGCTCCGGCGCTCGTGCCCTCGGAGGCCGCTGCGGACCCCTCGGGGACCGCTGTCCGGCCCCCGGGGGCCGTTGGACGGGTGCGATCCGCGTGCGGCTGATCGGTCGTGGTCATCCCTCGGTGTCCTCCTCGGGGCGGTGCGCGGTGGCGGTCGCGGCGGTGGCCGTGGTGGCCGTGGTGGCCGTGGTGGGCCCGGCGGCGTCGGCGGCCGACGAGCGCTCGGCCTCCGCGAGCACGCGGACGCCGAGCTCGCCGCCGACGAAGCAGGTGTCGGTGCCGCGGTGGCAGGCCGGTCCGATCTGATCGACCTGGACGAGCAGCGTGTCGCCGTCGCAGTCGAGGGCGGCCGAGCGCACGTACTGCACGTTCCCGCTGGTGTCGCCCTTGCGCCAGTACTCCTGGCGCGAGCGGGACCAGAACGTCACACGGCCCTCGGTCAGGGTGCGGCGCAGGGCCTCGTCGTCCATCCACCCGACCATGAGGACGCGCCCGTCCTCGTGGTCCTGGATGACGGCGGGCACGAGGCCCGCGGCGTCGTGGGCGAGGCGCTGCGCGATCGCCGGGTCGAGCGCCGGGGCGTCGTTCACAGCGCCCTCGCGAGCTCGTCGGCCCGGTCCGTGCGCTCCCAGGTGAACTCGGGCAGCTCGCGGCCGAAGTGGCCGTGGGCCGAGGTCAGCGTGAAGATGGGGCGCAGCAGGTCCAGGGCGTCGATGATCGCGGCCGGACGCAGGTCGAAGACCTTCTCGATGGCGCGGGCGATCTGGTGGTCGGGCACGGTGCCGGTGCCGAAGGTCTCGACATACAGGCCCACGGGCGCGGCCACGCCGATCGCATAGGCGACCTGGACCTCGCAGCGCTTCGCGAGGCCCGCGGCGACGACGTTCTTGGCGACCCAGCGCATGGCGTAGGCGCCCGAGCGGTCGACCTTGCTGGGGTCCTTGCCGCTGAACGCGCCGCCGCCGTGGCGGGCCATCCCGCCGTAGGTGTCGACGATGATCTTGCGGCCCGTGAGCCCGGCGTCGCCCTTGGGGCCGCCGACGACGAAGCGACCGGAGGGGTTGATGTGGAAGCGCACCTCGGAGGTGTCCAGGCCGATGCCCTCGAGCTCGTCCAGGACGGGTGCGATGACGACCTGACGGATCCCGGGGTCGAGCTGCGCGGCGATGTCGACGTCCTCGTCGTGCTGGGTGGAGACCACGACCGCCTCGACGCTGCGGGCGACGTCGTGCTCGTCGTAGCCGATGGTGACCTGGGTCTTCCCGTCGGGACGCAGGTAGGGCAGGACCCCGCTGCGGCGCGCCTCGGAGAGGTTCGAGGAGAGGCGGTGGGCGGCGTGGATCGGCAGCGGCATGAGGGTCGGCGTGTCCGAGCACGCGTAGCCGAACATGAGCCCCTGGTCGCCCGCGCCGAGGTCGCCGAAGCGCTCGGCGGAGCCGCCGTCGCGCCGCTCCCAGGAGGTGTCGACGCCCGCGGCGATGTCGGGGCTCTGCGAGCCGATCGAGACCTCGATGCCGCAGCTGTCGGCGTCGAAGCCCTTCGCGGAGGAGTCGTAGCCGATCTCCCGGATGACGTCGCGGACGATCCGCTGCACGTCGGTGTACCCCGACGTGCGCACCTCACCGGCGACGTGGACGAGCCCCGTGGTCACCATGGTCTCGACGGCGACGCGCGCGCCGGTGTCCTGGCCGAGCATGTCGTCGAGGATGGCGTCGGAGATCTGATCGCAGATCTTGTCGGGGTGCCCCTCGGTGACCGACTCGGAGGTGAAGCTGCGCAGGTCGTGCGATGTCATGGGGTCCAGCGTACGTTGCCCAGCCTGCTCGCGACCTGCGTGAGCACAGCGTGGGCGACGGCCGTCTTGGACCCCTCGGCGCGGTCCACGTCCGCGCCCTCGGCGTCCAGGAGATCGATCGCCGTGTCCTCCGCGCCGAAGACCCCGCGGCTGACGTCGTTGAACACCAGCAGATCGGCCTGCTTGCGGCGCGCCTTCTCCCGCGCGAGCTCAAGGGAGGTGCGCCCCTCTCCCCCGGTCTCCGCGGCGAATCCGACGATGACATGCGGGTTCACGCGGGTTCCCGCGGGAGCTCCGGCCTCGCCCCGGCGCTGCCGGCGGTCCGTCACGCTCGCGGCGAGCACGTCCTCGGTGCGGCGCAGCGCGAGGACGGGGACGTCGTCCTCACCGGTCTTCTTGATCTTCTCCTCGGCCCGCTCGGCGGGGGTGAAATCTGCCACGGCGGCGGCCATCACGAGCGCGTCGGCGTCCTCGCGCTCGGCGGCGACGGCCTCCGCGAGCTCGGCGGCGCTCGTGACGTCCACACGGCGGGCGCCGGGCGGCGTCTCGAGGTCGACGTTCGCAGCGATCACGGTGACCTCCGCGCCGCGCGCGAGGGCCGCGTGCGCGAGGGCGAAGCCCTGCTTGCCGGACGAGTGGTTGGCAAGGAAGCGGACGGGGTCGATCTCCTCGCGGGTGCCGCCGGCGCTGATCAGCACGCGCGCGCCCGCGAGATCCTGCACGACGGCGCCGTGCTCGTCGCGCGGGGCGGTGAGCTGAGCGCGGGCGGCGTCGAGGATCGCCTCCGGCTCGGGAAGGCGGCCGGGTCCGCTGTCGGGGCCGGTGAGCCGGCCGACCGCGGGCTCGAGGACCCGCACGCCGCGCCCGCGAAGCACCGACACGTTCTCGCGGGTCGCCGGGTTCTCCCACATCTCGGTGTGCATGGCGGGCGCGAGGAGGGCCCGCGGGCCGGCCATGAGCAGGGTCGCGCTCAGCAGATCGTCGGCCCGTCCGCCGCGGACCCGGGCCAGCAGGTCGGCCGTCGCGGGGACGACGAGGACGAGGTCGGCCTCCTGCCCGAGCCGCACGTGGGCGACCTCGTCGACGTCCTCGAAGACGCTCGTGGTGACCGGGTGGTGGCTGAGCGCCTCCCAGGTCGCGGCGCCCACGAACTCGAGGGAGGAGGCGGTCGGGACCACGCGGACGTCGGCCCCGGACGCGACAAGGCCGCGCACCACGTGCGCGGCCTTGTAGGCGGCGATGCCGCCGCTCACGCCCAGCAGGACGCGGGCTCCGCGGATCCCATCGGCGATCTGGGTCATCTCAGCAGGATCCTCGCGATGCTCGGCGGATCTCGAGGGGACTCCCCCGAGTGTGCTCAGAAGGAGAAGTCGGTGGACGGCGGCTCGGGCGCGTCCTCGCCGAGCTGCAGAGGGGCCAGCGAGGACTCCGACTCGGCCTGCTTCTTGGCCTCGAGCTCGGCCTCGTCGATCTCACGGGCGACCAGCAGGCCCTCGTCGATCTCGCGCAGGGCGATGGAGAGCGGCTTCTCCTGGTTCTCGACGTCCACGAGGGGGCCGACGTACTCGAGCAGGCCCTCGGAGAGCTGCGAGTAGTAGGCGTTGATCTGGCGGGCGCGCTGCGAGGAGTAGAGCACGAGCGCGTACTTCGAGTCGACGTCCTCGAGGAGGCGGTCGATCGGCGGGTTCGTGATGCCCTCGGGCTGGGCGACGGTTCCGAACACGGAAGGTCCCTTCGATTGACGATGTGCACGGCGCTGCCGGTCCGGCAGTGAGCTGAGCTCGCGGAGCGCGCCGCATGCGACCACCCAGGATACGCCCCGATCCGCGCGCTGGCGAGCGGGGGGCGGGCGGGCTGCGTCACGCCCCGTCCGGAGGGTCGCTCCCCGGCCTGCGCGGAGCGCGTGCAGCGGGGTGCTCCCGGCCGAATGCTCAGCCGTGCTGCGGGGCGACGCCGATGAGAGCGGCCAGACGATCGGTGGCGTCGGCGACCGTGTCGTTGACGATGGTGACGTCGAACTCGCTCTCCGCGGCGAGCTCGACGCGCGCGGTGGCCAGGCGCCTCTCGCGCTCCTCGGCGTCCTCGGTGCCGCGGCCGACGAGCCGCTCGACGAGCGTCTCCCAGTCCGGCGGGGCGAGGAACACGAAGAGCGCCTCGGGCATGGTCTCGCGGACCTGCCGCGCCCCGGCGAGGTCGATCTCCAGGAGCACGGGGCGGCCGTCGGCGACGCGCTGCTCCACCGCGCCGCGGGGCGTTCCGTAGCGGTTGCGCCCGTGGACGATCGCCCATTCGAGCATCTGCCCGGTCTCGACCAGGCGGGTGAACTCCTCGTCGCTGACGAAGGAGTAGTGCACGCCGTCGACCTCACCGGGCCGCGGAGCGCGCGTGGTCGCCGAGACGGACAGCCACACGTCGGGATAGCGCTCGCGCATCGCCGCCGAGACCGTGCCCTTGCCGACGGCCGTCGGGCCGGCGAGCACCGTGACAGGGACGCGGCCGGAGCGCGGGGCTCCGGCCGCGACGCTCTCCGTCACTCGGAGAAATGGGCGATGAGCTTCTCCGCCTGGTGGGAGCCGAGGCCCCGCACCTTGCGCGAGGGCGAGATGCCGATCTCCTCCATGATCTGCTGCGCCTTGACCTTGCCGACGCCCGGGAGGGCCTCGAGGAGAGCGGCGACGCGGAGACGACCGATCACCTCGTTGTCCTCGGCCTCCTTGAGCACCTTGGCGATCTCCTCGCCGCGGCGGCCGGTGGACTCCTTCAGGCGGGACTTGATGGCTGCGCGCTCACGTCGGGCCTCGGCGGCCTTCTTGAGGGCTTCGGCGCGCTGTTCCGGGGAGAGAGGAGGGAGAGCCACTGTCGTACCTCAGTTCTTGGTTCGGTGACGGGTGTCCTGATGCCAGGGTCCCGGGGACCGGGTCCCACCGCGCCCTCCGACCATCCGGGTCCTGATCACCAGGGATCCTCGCGGACCTGCACGTCTCGGGCGGGTGCGGTGGCACGACTGTAACCCGATGATCGGCGGATTTCGCCCCTTCTCGGCGCGTCGCTCCAGTTCGGACGGCTTTCGGCCCCATGTTCTGACGCGAGCACCAGCAAGTGTGGCGAAAAGCCGGGCCCTTGCCGAGTGCTCGAGACGGAGCCGCGGGGTCAGAGCGCGTACGCGGCGGCGAGCTCCTCGGCCCTGGTCGAGAGGGCCTGCGGATCGGGCCCGGCGGAGAGCACTCCGCGCGAGAGCGAGACCAGGACCCGTTCGGCGGCGGCCCCGAAGACCGCGGCACGGTCCTCGGGTCCGGCGCCCTGGGCGCCGTAGCCGGGGGTGAGCACCGGGGCGCGGGTCGCTGCGACATCGATGCCGAGCTCGCGCAGGGCCTCGCCCACGGTCGCGCCGATGACGAGCCCCGTGCTCCCCCACGCCTGCGCGGGGTCGAGTCCCGCCTGGGCGATCTCCGCCAGGTTCGCCGCGCGGGCGTGGTCGGCCATCGTGCGGGCGACGGACGATGCATCCGTCCCGCCGCTCTCCGCGGGAGAGCCTCCGGCGGGCACGACGTCCGCCGCAGGGCCGTGCGCTCTCGCTGCGTGCTGGACCTCGGGCCCGTCGGGGTTCGAGGTCAGGGCCAGCACGAACACGCCCTTGCCGTGCTGCGCGGCGAGCTCGAGCGCCGGGGCGAGCGAGCCGAAGCCCAGGTACGGGCTCACGGTGACGGCGTCGGCCTCGAGCGGGGCGCCCGGGCGCAGGTAGGCGTCGGCGTACCCGCCCATGGTCGAGCCGATGTCCCCGCGCTTGACGTCGAGGATCGTGAGCACGCCGCGCTCGCGGGCGGCACCCAGCAGCTCCTCGAGCACCGCGACGCCGCGGGAGCCGTGGCGCTCGAAGAAGGCGGACTGGGGCTTGAGCGCGCACGCGTGCGCCGCGCAGGCGTCGAGCACGGTGCGGGCGAAGGCCCGCAGACCGTCCGCGTCGTCCGCGAGGCCCCACTGCGCGAGCAGGGAGGCGTGCGGGTCGACGCCCACGACGAGGGGGCCGCGCTCCGCGACGGCCGCGCGCAGCCGCTCGCCGAAGGACGGGGCCGGGCCCGGCACGGGGCTCGCCCCTCCCCCGCTCACGCGCGCACCGTCTCGCCGCGGTGGCGCGAGAGGAAGGCGATGTGGTCCTGCAGGCTCTCGACGTCGAAGGCGCCGCTGGGCAGCGCCTCGATCGCCTGCACGGCCGCCTGGAACTCCTGCAGCGTGGTGATCATCGGGACGTCCATCGAGGTCGCGGCCGCGCGGATCTCGTAGCCGTCGGCGCGGGCGTCGGAGCCCGAGGGCGTGTTCAGCACCAGCACGACCTCGCCGCCCTCGATGAGCTCGATGACGCTGCCGGAGGCGTCGGCCTCGGAGGCCTTGGCGATGGTGCGGCACGGGACCCCGGAGCGGCGCAGCACCGAGGCGGTGCCGACGGTCGCGAGGATGTCGAAGCCGAGCGCCGCCAGACGCGCCACCGGGAGCACGACGCCGCGCTTGTCGCGATCCGAGACCGAGACGAAGACGCAGCCCGAGGTGGGCAGGCCCTGCCCGGAGATCGCCAGCTGCGACTTCGCGAAGGCCAGCGGGAAGGTCGCATCCATGCCCATGACCTCGCCCGTCGACCGCATCTCGGGGCCGAGCAGCGCGTCGACGCTGCGGCCCTCGTGGGTGCGGAAGCGTTTGAAGGGCAGCACGGCCTCCTTGACGCTGATCGGGGTGTCCGCGGGGAGGTCCCCGCCGTCGCCCTCGCGGGGCAGCGCGCCCTGGGCGCGCAGCTCGGCGATCGAGCGGCCCGCCATGATCAGGGAGGCCGCCTGGGCCAGGTGGACGCCCGTCGCCTTGGAGACGAAGGGAACGGTACGGGAGGCGCGCGGGTTGGCCTCGAGCACGTAGAGCACGCCGTGGGCGAGCGCGAACTGGACGTTGAGCAGGCCGCGCACGCCCACACCCTCGGCGATCGCCTCGGTCGAGCGGCGGATCTGCTCGAGCACGCCGGCGCCCAGGGTCACGGGCGGCAGGGTGCACGCGGAGTCGCCCGAGTGGATCCCGGCCTCCTCGATGTGCTCCATGACCCCGCCGAGGTACATCTCCTCGCCGTCGTACAGCGCGTCGACGTCGATCTCGGTCGCGGTGTCCAGGAAGGAGTCGATGAGGATCGGCGCCTCGGCACGACCGCCCTCGGGGATGTTGCGGCCCACGTAGTCCACGAGCCCGGCCTCGTCGTAGACGATCTCCATGCCGCGCCCGCCGAGCACGTAGCTCGGGCGCACGAGGACGGGGTAGCCGACCTCGCGGGCGGTCTCGATCGCGTCGGCCAGGGCCCAGGCGGTGCCGTAGGGCGGGGCGGGCAGCTCGGCCCGGGCGAGGACGCCGCCGAAGGCGCCGCGGTCCTCGGCCATGTCGATCGCGCCGGGCGAGGTGCCGATGACCGGCAGGCCCGCGTCCTCCAGGCGCCGCGCGAGGGAGAGCGGGGTCTGCCCGCCCAGCTGCACGATGACGCCCGCGACGGGACCGGCGGCGCGCTCGGCCTCGTAGACCTCGACGACGTCCTCGAAGGTCAGTGGCTCGAAGTAGAGCCGGTCGGCGACGTCGTAGTCCGTCGAGACCGTCTCGGGGTTGCAGTTGACCATGACGGTCTCGAAGCCTCCCCCGCCCTCGGCGAGGTCGCGGCCCAGCACCATCGCGGCGTGCACGCACGAGTAGTCGAACTCGATGCCCTGGCCGATGCGGTTGGGGCCGGAGCCGAGGATCAGCACCGCGGGCTTCGTGCGGGGCTCGACCTCGCTCTCCTGG
Source organism: Brachybacterium halotolerans subsp. kimchii (assembly GCF_020792675.1). Taxonomy (NCBI): domain Bacteria; kingdom Bacillati; phylum Actinomycetota; class Actinomycetes; order Micrococcales; family Dermabacteraceae; genus Brachybacterium; species Brachybacterium halotolerans. The sequence continues at coordinate 651,520 of NZ_CP086254.1, forward strand.
TCGTAGCTCGAGTAGTGGTACGGGGTGCGGGAGGCGAACTCCGCCGCGCAGGTGTCCACGGTCTTGTACACCGGGTTCACGCCGAGCGCCTCGCGCACGCCCTTGACGACGTCACCGGAGACGCTGCGCAGCTGCCCGATCTGGTCGTCGGAGATGCCGTGGCGCTTGGCCAGGGCCAGCAGGCCGGCGTCGAGCACCTCGGCCGCGCGGACCTCCTCGGCGATCTCCGCGACGAGCAGGAACTGGTCGAGGAACCAGCGGTCGATGGCGGTGGTCTCGTAGAGCCGCTCGATCGTCTCGGCGGGGTCGACGACGCCCGCGGCGGCCGCGCGCAGGATGCGGGCGATCGCCACCATGCGAGTGTCGGAGGGGATGCGCACGGCCTCGACGAGCTCGGCGACCTCGGAGGCGTCCGGTGCCGGTCCCGTGTAGTCGACGTTCGCCGCCTTCACGTCCAGGGAGCGCTGGGCCTTGCCGTAGGCCTCGGTGAAGCTGCGGCCCAGCGCCATCGCCTCGCCCACGCTCTTCATGGTGGTGGTGAGGGTCGGGTCGGCGGCCGGGAACTTCTCGAAGGCGAAGCGCGGGATCTTCACGACCACGTAGTCCAGCGTCGGCTCGAAGCTCGCCGGGGTGGTGCCCGTGATGTCGTTGCGGATCTCGTCGAGCGTGTAGCCCAGCGCCAGGCGGGCGGCGATCTTCGCGATCGGGAAGCCCGTGGCCTTCGAGGCGAGCGCCGAGGAGCGCGAGACGCGGGGGTTCATCTCGATCACGACGATGCGCCCGGTGGTGGGGTGGATCGCGAACTGCACGTTGCAGCCGCCGGTGTCCACCCCGACCTCGCGGATGATGCCGATGCCGAGGTCGCGCAGCCTCTGCTGCTCGACGTCGGTGAGGGTGAGGGCGGGCGCCACGGTCACGGAGTCGCCCGTGTGCACGCCGACGGGGTCGACGTTCTCGATCGTGCAGACGACCACGCAGTTGTCCTTGCGGTCGCGCATGAGCTCGAGCTCGAACTCCTTCCAGCCCAGGATCGACTCCTCCAGGAGCACCTCGGTGGTCGGCGAGTAGTGCAGGCCGTCGCCGGCGATGCGGCGCAGGTCGGCCTCGTCGTAGGCCATGCCGGAGCCGAGCCCGCCCATGGTGAAGCTCGGGCGCACGACCATCGGGTATCCGAGGTCCTCGGCGGCCTCGAGGCAGTCGTCCATGGTGTGGCAGATGCGCGAGCGGGCGGACTCGCCGCCCACGCGCTCGACGACGCCCTTGAAGCGCTGGCGGTCCTCGGCCTTCTGGATCGCGTCGATCGAGGCGCCGATCATCTCGACCCCGAACTCGGCGAGGATGCCGCGCTCCTCGAGGGCGATGGCGGCGTTCAGCGCGGTCTGGCCGCCCAGGGTCGGCAGCACCGCGTCGGGGCGCTCCTTCGCGATGATCGAGCGGATGACGTCGGGGTCGATCGGCTCGATGTAGGTCGCGTCGGCGATGTCCGGGTCGGTCATGATCGTCGCCGGGTTCGAGTTCACGAGGATGACGCGCAGGCCCTCCTCGCGCAGCACGCGGCAGGCCTGGGTGCCGGAGTAGTCGAACTCGGCGGCCTGGCCGATGACGATCGGCCCGGAGCCGATCACGAGCACGGAGGCGATGTCGTCGCGGCGGGGCATCAGGAGTCCTTCTTCTCGGAGGCGGCGGGGGTCTGGTCGGCCGTGCCGGTGCGGTGCGCGCGCACGAGGTCGACGAGGCGGTCGAACAGGTAGGAGGCGTCGTGCGGGCCCGACGCGGCCTCGGGGTGGTACTGCACGGAGTAGGCGGGCAGGTCGAGGCAGCGGATGCCCTCGACCACGTCGTCGTTCAGGCCCACGTGGGAGACGACGACCCGGCCGTAGCGGCCGCCGTCGTGCGGAGCGGTGTGCTCGCCCTCGAGCGGGACGTCGACGGCGAAGCCGTGGTTCTGGGCGGTGATCTCGACCTTGCCGGTCTCGCGGTCCAGCACCGGCTGGTTGATCCCGCGGTGGCCGTACTTGAGCTTGTAGGTGCCGAAGCCGAGCGCGCGGCCCAGCAGCTGGTTGCCGAAGCAGATCCCGAAGAAGGGCAGGCCCTGGTCCAGGACGCCGCGCAGCAGCTCGACCTGGGCCTCGGCGCTCGCGGGGTCGCCGGGGCCGTTCGAGAAGAACACCGCGTCCGGCTCGGTCGCCAGCAGCTCCTCGAGGGAGGTCGTCGCGGGCAGCAGGTGCACGCGCAGGCCGCGGGCGACCATGTTGCGCGGCGTCGCGCCCTTGATGCCGAGGTCGACGGCGGCGACCGTGCCGATCGCCTCGCCCTCGGGCTCGAGGACCACGGGCTGCGGGATGGTCACCTCCTCGACGAAGCTCGCGCCCTCCATGGCGGGCTCGGCCTGGATGCGCTCGAGCAGCTGCTGCTCGCTCGCGTCCTCCAGCGCGCTGCCGGAGAAGATGCCCCCGCGCATGGACCCGTGCTCGCGCAGGATGCGCGTGAGCATGCGGGTGTCGATCCCGGAGATGCCGACGACCTCGCTGCCCACCAGCAGGTCGTCGAGGCTCTGCTCGCTGCGCCAGTTCGAGGCGACGCGGCTGGCCTCGCGCACGGCGTAGCCGCGCACCCAGACCGTCCGGGACTCCATGTCCTCGGCGTTGGCACCGGTGTTGCCGATGTGCGGCGCCGTCTGCACGACGATCTGGCCCGCGTAGGAGGGGTCGGTGAGGGTCTCCTGGTAGCCGGTCATGCCGGTCGCGAAGACGACCTCGCCCAGTCGCGCACCGCGCGCGCCGTAGGCCTCGCCGCGCAGCACGGTGCCGTCCTCGAGGACGAGGAGGGCGGGGTCGGGGGTGCGGCGCGCGCGGCCGACGCGGGCGCCTCGGTCGGTGGTGGTCATGGGAGCTCCTTCCGGGGCTGCGGGTCGGTGGCGGGGAGTTCGGGGGTCGGCGCGGGCGGGTCCGACGGGTCAGTGCCCAGGCGCTCGGCGGCGAGGGCGAGCAGACGGTCCTGGTCGGCGCGGTCATCGAGGCGGAAGCCGGTGTCGAGCTCGGTGGATCCGAGCCGCCAGCGGATGACGAGCAGGCCGTCGCCGCCGACCCACTTGCCGATCATGCCGGGGGCGGTGTGGACGGAGAGGACGTCGGCCCAGGGGATGAGGAACCAGGCACTGCCCTGGCTTCCGCGGACGGGGGCGATGCTGAGGACCTGGTGCCCGGCGTCGTCCGCATCGGTGATCTGCACGCGCCTGCGGAAGCCGAGGCCGCGGGCGGTGACGCGCTCGAGGGGCCGACCGGCGAGCGTGCTCACGACGTAGACGCCGTCGCCGGCGACGGGATCCGCCGTCCAGCTGAGCGCCTTGCCGCCGGCGACCGGCAGCGGCAGCTCGGGCAGATCGCTCTGCCGGGCGGCGCGTCGTCGCCAGCCCCAGCGGGCCAGCAGCACGAAGATCACGAGCAGGACGAGCAGGGCGAGGACGGGCGGGAGGTAGCGCGTGAGGTCCATGGCGCCCGCTCAGCGCTCCGCCGGGTCAGTGCCGCGCTCCGCGAGGCGGGAGTCGCGCACCGTGGGGCGGCCCGCGAGCAGGGTGAGTCGGTTGCGCCCGGGCAGGGTGCGGCCGGCCACGGGCGAGTTCCGTCCGCGCGAGGCGTGCTCCTCGGGGTCGACCGCGGCCGCGGGCCGCGGGTCCCACACCAGGACGTTCGCGACCTCGCCGGCGGCGAGCTGGCGGCCCTGGTCGGTGTCGCGGGCGATCCTCGCGGGGGTCTCCGAGAGCACCCGGGCGACGTCCCTCCAGGTCAGGGCACCGGTGTCGACCATCGTCTGCTGGACGATCCCGAGCGCGGTCTCCAGGCCCGTCATGCCGAACGCGGCGGTGTCCCACTCGCGGTCCTTGGCGTCGGCCGGGTGCGGGGCGTGGTCCGTCGCGACGATGTCGATCGTGCCGTCGGCCAGTCCCTCGCGGACCGCCTCGACGTCGGCCTGCGTGCGCAGCGGCGGGTTCACCTTGTACACCGCGTCGTAGCCGCGCGCCTCCTCGTCGGTGAGCAGCAGGTGGTGCGGGGTGACCTCGGCGGTCACGTCCACGCCGCGCTGCTTGGCCCAGCGGACGATCTCGACGCTGCCGGCGGTCGAGAGGTGGCAGACGTGCAGGCGCGAGCCGACGTGCTCGGCCAGCAGCACGTCGCGGGCGATGATCGACTCCTCGGCGACGCTGGGCCAGCCGGTGAGGCCGATCTCCGCGGAGACGCGGCCCTCGTGCATCTGCGCACCCTCGGTCAGGCGCGGGTCCTGGGCGTGCTGGGCGATGACGCCGTCGAAGGTCTTCACGTACTCCAGGGCGCGGCGCATGAGCACCGGGTCGGAGACGCACTTGCCGTCGTCGCTGAACACGCGCACCCGAGCGCGGGAGCCCGCCATCGCGTCGAGCTCGGCGAGGCGCTCCCCGCCCAGCCCCACGGTGACGGCGCCGATCGGGTGGACGGCGCACCAGGCGGCGTCCTCCCCGCGCTGGAAGACCTGCTCGACGACGCCCGCGGTGTCCGCGACGGGCGTCGTGTTGGCCATCGCGTGCACGGCGGTGAAGCCGCCGCGGGCCGCGGCGCGGGTGCCGGTCTCGACCGTCTCGGCCTCCTCGCCGCCGGGTTCGCGCAGATGCGTGTGCAGGTCGACGAGGCCCGGCAGGACGACGCAGCGCTCGGCGTCGACGACCTCGGCGCCCTCGGGGGCGGAGAGGTCGGGGCCGACGGCGGTGATCGTCCCGTGCTCGACCAGGACGTCGGCGAAGTCCTCGCCGTAGGGGCGGCCGCCGCGGATCAGCAGAGCGGGTGCGGCGGCGCCGGCTGCGCCTGTCGCCGCGGCGTCGGCGGCGGAAGCGGTGGTGGGGGTCATGATTCCTCCCTCGCGTTGGAGGCCAGCAGGTGGAAGAGCACGGCCATGCGGACGCTCACACCCGCCGCGACCTGCTCGACGATCACGCTGCGGGGGCCGTCGGCCACTCCCCCGGCGATCTCGAAGCCGCGGTTCATCGGGCCGGGGTGCATGACGATCGCGTGGGCGGGCAGGCGGTCGGCGCGCTCCTGCGTGAGCTGCAGGCGCCGGGTGTACTCCGCCGCGCTCGGGAAGTAGCCGCCGCCGAGCATCCGCTCGCGCTGGACGCGCAGCATCATCACGGCGTCGGGGGCCAGGGCGATCGCCTCGTCGAGGTCGTAGAGCACGTCGCAGGGCCAGACGTCGGCCCCGACGGGGACCAGCGAGGGCGGGGCCACGAGCGTGACGCGGGCGCCGAGCAGCGTCATCAGCTGCACGTTCGAGCGGGCGACGCGCGAGTGCATGATGTCGCCGACGATGACCACGTGCAGGCCGTCCAGGCCCTGTCCGTCCACGCTCCCTGCACGCTCCCCGTCCCTCTGCTCCCCGCCGAGGTGGCGGCGCAAGGTGAAGGAGTCCAGGAGAGCCTGGGTGGGGTGCTGGTGGGTGCCGTCGCCGGCGTTGACGATCGGGACGTCGATCCAGCCGGAGTGCGCGAGCTTGTGGGCCGCGCCCGAAGCGGGGGCGCGCACCACGACGGCATCGGCCCCCATCGCGCGCAGCGTCAGCGCGGTGTCCTTGAGCGACTCCCCCTTGGAGATGCTCGATCCCTTGGCGGAGAAGTTGATGACGTCGGCCGAGAGGCGCTTGGCGGCGGCCTCGAAGCTGATGCGGGTGCGGGTGGAGTCCTCCATGAAGAGGTTCACCACGGTGGTGCCGACGAGGGTGGGCAGCTTGCGCATCTGCCGCTCCTGCGTGGCGACCATGCGGGTCGAGGTGTCCAGCAGCTCGATCGCGGAGGCGCGGTCCAGGTCGCCGATGCCGGTCAGGTGCTTCATCGCCGTGCCTCCTCGTCCTCGGGGGCGTCGGGGCGGGAGATCCTCACAGCGTCCTTGCCGTCGGTCTCGGTGAGCAGCACACCGACGCGCTCGCTGCGGGAGGTGGGGAGGTTCTTGCCGACGTGGTCGGCGCGGATCGGCAGCTCCCGATGGCCGCGGTCCACGAGGACCGCGAGGCGCACGACGGCGGGCCGGCCGATCGCGGAGAGGGCGTCCAGGGCGGCGCGCACGGTGCGCCCGGAGTAGAGGACGTCGTCGACGAGGACGACGACCTTCCCGTCGATCCCGCCGGAGGGGATGTGCGTGCGATGCGGCAGCCGTGCGGGGCTGCGGCGCAGGTCGTCCCGGTACAGGGTGATGTCCAGGGCGCCGGCCAGGGAGTCCGGGTCGCGCCCGGCGCCCTCGGCCTCGGCGATGGTGGCGGCGATGCGCCGCGCGAGGGGGACGCCGCGATGCGGGATGCCCAGCAGCACGAGGTCGTCGGCCCCGTGGCCGGTCTCGATGATCTCGTGGGCGATGCGCGTGAGGGAGCGGGAGATGTCGTCCTCCGAGAGGACGGTCTTCTCGCCCCCGGGCGCAGCGGGGCCCGGTCGATCTGCGGTCATGATCTTCTCCCTTCCGCGTCTCACAGGACGCGAGGTTAAAGGGTGGTGGATCGGTGCGATCGGTGTTGATCGTAGCGCGCGGGGCGCGCGCTCCCGCGCGCCGTCTCAGGTGGTGGCGGGAGCTGTTGCGGAGGTCTCAGCGCAGCGGCTGTCGGACGGCGGACGGCCGCCGGCGGCGGGCGCTCAGCCCAGCAGGTCGCGCATCTCGCCGATGCGCTGCAGGAGGCCGTTGACGAAGCGCGGGGAGTCCTCGGTGGACAGCTCGCGCGCGATCGTCGCGTACTCGCCGATCACGGGGCCGACGCCGTCGGCCGGGGTGTCGTGGAGGATCTCGGCGGCCCCGGTGCGCAGGATCGCGCGGTCCACGGCGGGCATGCGGTGCAGGGGCCAGTCGCGGCTGTGGGTCGAGAGCTGCTCGTCGATCTCGTCGCGATGCTCGGCGACGAGCTCGACCAGGTGCGCGGAGCGCTCGGGAAGAGCGGTCTGCGCCGCCGTGCGGATGCGCCGCTCGGCGAGCACGTCGCTCAGATCGCGCTCGCGGGCGTCGGCCTCGAAGACGACGTCGATCGCCCGCACCCGCTCGCGGGAGCGGGAGGTCAGGCGCTTGGGGTTCGCGGGATGCGTCTCCAGCAGCTCGACCTCCTCGCCCTCGCGACCGGGCAGGGGAAGGTTCAGCGGATCCTGCACGTCAGGCGCGCCCGAGGTAGTCGCCGGAGCGGGTGTCGACCTTGACCTTGGTGCCCTGCTCGAGGAACAGCGGCACCTGGATCTCGCGGCCGGTCTCGAGGGTGGCGGGCTTGGTCCCGCCGGAGGAGCGGTCGCCCTGCAGGCCGGGCTCGGTGTGCGTGATCTCCAGGACGACGCTCGCGGGCAGCTCGACGTAGAGCACCTTCTCGTCGTGGAACGCGATCACGACGTCGGCGCCCTCGAGCAGGAAGTCCTTGGCATCGCCGACGATGTCGCCGGGGACGTTGGTCTGCTCCCAGGTGGAGGTGTCCATGAAGACGTAGAGGTCGCCGTCGAGGTAGGAGTACTGCATGTCGCGCTTGTCGACCGTCGCGGTCTCCACCTTCACACCGGCGTTGAAGGTCTTGTCGACCGTCTTGCCCGACAGCACGTTCTTGATCTTGGTGCGCACGAAGGCGGGCCCCTTGCCCGGCTTCACGTGCTGGAACTCGACGACCTGCCAGAGCTGGTTGTCCAGGTTCAGCACGATGCCGTTCTTGAGGTCGTTGGTCGTCGCCATGGGTCTCCTCGGGAGTCGACGGGCGTCTCGCCCGGTGTGCGCTCTCGCGCCTTGCGGTGCGCATGCGGCGCGATGGAGGTCACGCCGCAGGCTCATCCACTTTACCGCCTGGAGCGGCATCCGCCGCTCCCCCGGGCCGCTCGCGGACGCCCCGACGTAGCGAAGCTCGCATCGTCCGACCCCGCGCCGCCCCGTCAGGCGAGCGTGCGCAGCAGGGCGAGGCCGATCGCGCCGATCGCGACCGCCCACAGCAGCGAGGCGAAGGTGCCCACGAGGAAGCGCTCGGAGGCGCCCTCGTGGGCGCGCAGCTCGGGGTAGCGGCCGAGGCCCTTGAGCGCGACGACGACCGCGATCATCTCGGGGTGGTCGGCGAGCACGCAGGCGGTCACCGCGATCCTCTCGAGCAGTCCGATCCACAGCCCTCCGCGCAGCAGCTCCGGGGTGCTCCAGTCCTTCGCCGGATGCGCGGGCGCCTCGAGGACGGGGACCTCGCCGCGCCGCTGCGCGGCCGGACGGGCGCGCCGGGGCGAGCGCGACAGGCGCAGCACGAACGAGGAGAGCGGCCACCCGCCGAGCGAGGCGAGCAGCAGGGCGAGCACGATCACCACGAGCTCGGGAAGGTGGGTGAGCATGTCCTGGATCATGGCAGATGGCCCGGACGGCCCGAGCCCGGGCGGTCCATCGAGCGGTCCGAGGTGAGGTCGAGCATCGCGAGCAGGCGACGCACGAGCGGATGCACGGCCTGCTCCTCGCGCCACCCGCTCGTGGTGAAGGCGCGCGAGACGGTCTGCTGGGTCACCTCGAGACGCTCGGCGATCTGCGCCTGCGTGGCCGACGGGTCCTCGAGCATCGCGTGGACCACGCGCCACTGCCCGGGCTTGCGGGAGGTGACCTCGCGTCCGACCAGGCGCAGCAGCGCCTGCAGCTCCTCGGTCTGCTCCCGCTGGCGGGGGTCGGCGGTGCGCACGCTGACGGGGATCGAGCTGGTGCGGCGGGCGCTCTCGACCGCGCGGCGGGCGGCGATGAAGGCGTCCCCGCGACCCTCGCGCACGGAGGTCGGCAGCGGGAGCTCGACGGGTCCGATGCCCACCCCCACGCTCCAGCCGCCGAGCTCGAGCATGCGCAGCACGCACGCGAGGACCGCATCGGCCGAGTCGGCGAGCATCTGCACCTCGTCGCCCGCCGTCCGCTCGGGACGCAGACGGAGGGGGACGTCGTGCAGCGCCTCGATCAGCTCGGGCACGCGATCGGTGGTGCGCCGGCTGTCGTGCTGGTCGACGGTGAGGACGAACATGGCCGCGAGTCTACCCCCATCACGCATGAAAGACGCGATGTCGTGCGATACAGCCGTGTTCTGCTGTCAGGCGAGCTCGATGAGCTCCTCGTAGCTCTGGTTCCAGAGGTCCTCGACCGCGTCGGGCATGACCAGCACGCGCTCGGGCGAGAGCGCCCGGACGGCGCCCGGGTCGTGGGAGACCAGGATGACGGCGCCCTCGAAGGCCGCGAGCGCGCCGAGGATCTCCTCGCGGCTCGCGGGATCGAGGTTGTTCGTCGGCTCGTCCAGGAGCAGCACGTTCGCGCTCGAGACCACGAGCGTGGCCAGGGCCAGCCGGGTCTTCTCCCCTCCCGAGAGCACCCCTGCGGGCTTGTGCACGTCGTCCCCGCTGAACAGGAACGAGCCGAGGATCTTGCGGGCCTCGACCTCGGGGAGCTCGATGGCCGCCGTCATCATGTTCTCGAGCACCGTGCGGTCGGGGTCGAGGGTCTCGTGCTCCTGCGCGTAGTAGCCCACGCGCAGGCCGTGGCCGGGGATGATGCGGCCGGTGTCGGACTCGTCGACGCCGGCGAGCACCCGCAGCAGCGTGGTCTTGCCCGCACCGTTCAGCCCCAGGACGACGACACGGCTGCCGCGGTCGATCGCGAGGTCCACGCCGGTGAAGATCTCCAGGCTCCCGTAGGACTTCGAGAGGTCCTCCGCCATCAGCGGGGTCTTCCCGCAGGAGGCCGGCTTGGGGAAGCGCAGGGAGGCGACGCGGTCCTGCTGGCGCTCGCCCTCGACGCCGTCGAGCATGCGCTCGGCGCGGCGGAGCATGTTCTGGGCGGCGACGGCCTTGGTGGCCTTCGCGCGCATCTTCTCCGCCTGGGCGGTGAGCTGGGTGGCCTTCTTCTCCGCGTTCTGCCGCTCGCGCCGACGCCGCTTCTCGTCGTCCTCGCGCTGGCGCAGGTAGAGCTTCCAGCCCATGTTGTAGATGTCGATCGCGCCGCGGTTGGCGTCGAGGTAGAACACCTTGTTCACGACCTGCTCGACGAGCTGGACGTCGTGGCTGATGACGATCAGCCCGCCCTTGTAGGTCATGAGGTAGTCGCGCAGCCAGATGATCGAGTCGGCGTCGAGGTGGTTCGTCGGCTCGTCGAGGATCATCGTGTCCGCCTGGGAGAACAGGATCCTGGCGAGCTCGACGCGGCGGCGCTGGCCGCCCGAGAGCGTGCCGAGGCCCTGCTCGAGCAGGCGGTCCGGGAGCCCCAGGTTCGCCGCCATCCGGCGGGCCTCGGACTCCGCGGCGTATCCGCCGCGGGAGGTGAGCTCGGCGTCGATCCGCGCGTAGCGGTCCATGGCCTTCTCGCGCTTGGCGTCGGAGATGGTCATGTCGGCCATGTCGAGCTCGGCCCGGTGGAGGCGCTGCATGATGTCGTCGAGGCCGCGGGCGGAGAGGATGCGGGCGATCACCCGCTGATCGGGATCGCCGGTGTGGGTGTCCTGCGGCAGGTAGCCGAGCTCCCCGCTCACCTCGACGCGCCCCTCGGTGGGCTGCAGGGTGCCGGAGAGGACCTTGGTGAGGGTGGTCTTGCCGGCGCCGTTGCGGCCGACGAGACCGATGCGGTCGCCCGCGGTCACCTGGAAGGACACTCCGCTCATGAGCAGCCGCGCTCCCATGCGGATCTCGAGGTCGGAGACGGTGATCACGGAAGGGCTCCTCGCGCAGTGGACGGGACCCCGCTCCGGGGCCCGGTCCACCCTAGATCCTCACCCGCCGGGGACGCCCCCGAACACCGCTCCCGTGTGCTGTGATGTGGTGAGGAGGACATCGAGGTCCTCCGGTCCGCGGGGCGCGCCGCCGGGGGCCGCAGATCGCGTCGTCGAAGGAGCGAGCATGATCATCGGGGTCCCCCGCGAGATCAAGAACAACGAGTACCGGGTGGGGCTGACCGCCGCGGGCGTCCACGAGCTCACCCACGCCGGGCACATGGTGCTCGTGGAGGCCTCCGCGGGCGTCGGGGCGGGCGTGCGCGACGAGGACTTCGCGGAGGCAGGCGCGAGGATCGTGCCCGGGGCCGCCGACGTGTGGGGCGGGGCCGAGATGGTCGTGAAGGTGAAGGAGCCCCTGCCGAGCGAGCAGGCGCTGCTGCGCGAGGGGCAGATCCTGTTCACCTACCTCCACCTCGCGGCCGACGAGTCCCTCACCCGCGCGGTCCTCGACTCCGGGACCACGGCCATCGCCTACGAGACGGTGCAGAGGGCCGATCGCTCGCTGCCGCTGCTCGCGCCGATGAGCGCGATCGCCGGACGGCTCGCGACCCAGGTCGCGGCCTACCACCTCATGAAGCCGCTCGGCGGTTCGGGGGTGCTGATGGGCGGCGTGCCCGGCACGAGCGAGGCGAAGGTCCTCGTGATCGGCGGCGGCGTCGTGGGCGAGCAGGCCGCGGTGATGGCGAACGGCCTCCATGCCGACGTCACCGTGATGGACCTGAACCTCGCGCGGCTCCAGGAGATCGCGACCGTCCACTCCGGCGCCATCCTCACCCGCTACTCCACGCGCCTGGACCTCTCCGAGCTGATCCGGCAGGCCGACGTGGTGATCGGCTCCGTGCTGATCCCGGGCAGGCGCGCCCCCAAGCTCGTGACCGACGAGATGGTGAGCACCATGAAGCCCGGCTCGGTGCTCGTGGACGTCGCGATCGACCAGGGCGGCTGCTTCGAGGGGTCCCACGCCACCACGCACGACGCGCCCACGTTCCGCGTGCACGACACGAACTTCTACTGCGTGGCGAACATGCCGGGCAGCGTTCCGGTCACGGCGACCGCGGCGCTCACGCACGCGACTCTCCCCTACGTGATGCGCATCGCCGGCTCCGGATGGCGCGACGCCCTGCGCGCGGACGCCGCGCTCGCCAAGGGGCTCAACGCCCACGCCGGGACGCTCACCAACACCGGTGTCGGCGAGGCCCACGGGATCGACGCGGTCGAGCCGGCCGTCGTGCTGGGCTGAGGGCTGGGCGACCGCGCGGCGGTCGCGGACGCGGTCACGGTCACCGGCGCGGCAGCGTACCGACGTGCTCCGAGACGTCCGCGCCAGACCGGTCGCCACCCACTGTCTGCCCCGGAACCACGAACAGTGCTGCGCAATGGTCGTTATGAGGCTCCATAACGACCATTGCGCAGCACTGTTCGGTGCATCGCCCTCACCGGCACCGCTCACGTGCGGTCGCGCGGGTGGTCTCAGCGAGAGGCCGGCCAGGAATGGGCGCCTGGCACGGGTTGCCGGAGGGCCCGCCGTGGCACGGGGCGGACGCCCGAAGCCCGGCCGTCAGAGGTTGAAGCCGATGGCCCTCAGCTGCTCGCGGCCGTCCTCGGTGATCATCTCCATGCCCCACGGCGGCATCCAGACCCAGTTGATGCGGTGCGTCTCGCAGATGGGGTCGAGCGCCGCGAAGGTCTGCTCCTCGAGCACGTCGGTGAGCGGGCACGCGGCGGAGGTCAGCGTCATGTCGACCACGGCGTTGCCCTGGTCCACGGTGATGCCGTAGACGAGGCCGAGGTCCACGACGTTGATCCCGAGCTCGGGGTCGATGACGTCCTTGAGGGACTCGCGCACCTCCTCCTCGCTCACGAAGGTCGAGGGCTCGCCCTCCGTCGCGGCGGCGCCGTCCGATGCGGGTGCGCCGTCGGCCGGAGCCGCGCCGTCAGCCGAGACTGCGCCGTCGGCCGAGATTGCGCCGTCGGCCGGGACCTGGGCGTCCGCTCCGTCGTTCGCCGGGGCGGTCACTTGGCACCCGTGAGGAAGCGCTCGTAGCCCTCGGCCTCGAGGCGCTCGGCGAGCTCGGGGCCGCCCTGCTCGGCGACCTGGCCGTTCACGAACACGTGCACGAAGTCGGGCTTGATGTAGTTGAGGATGCGCGTGTAGTGGGTGATCAGCATGACGCCCACGTCGGTGGTGTCCTTGGCGCGGTTCACGCCCTCGGAGACCACGCGCAGCGCGTCGACGTCGAGGCCGGAGTCGGTCTCGTCGAGGATCGCCATGGACGGCTTCAGCAGCTCCATCTGGAGGATCTCGTGGCGCTTCTTCTCGCCGCCGGAGAAGCCCTCGTTGACGTTGCGCTCGGCGAAGACGGGATCCATCTTGAGGTTGTCCATCGCGCCGCGCACGTCCTTGACCCAGGTGCGCAGGGCCGGGGCCTCGCCGTCGATCGCGGTCTTGGCGGTGCGCAGGAAGTTCGAGACGGTGACGCCGGGGACCTCGACCGGGTACTGCATGGCCAGGAACAGGCCGGCGCGGGCGCGCTCGTCGACGCTCATCGCGAGGACGTCCTCGCCGTCGAGCGTCACGGTGCCCGAGGTGATCTCGTACTTGGGGTGGCCGGCGATCGAGTAGGCGAGCGTGGACTTGCCGGAGCCGTTGGGGCCCATGATCGCGTGGGTCTCGCCGCTGCGGATGGTGAGGTCGACGCCCTTGAGGATCTCCTTGGTGCCCTCAGGGGTCTCGACGGTGGCGTGCAGATCGCGGATCTCGAGGATCGACATGGTGGGTGGTCTCCTTCGGAAGTGACAGGACGTTCGGTGCGCCGGGAGGACGGCCGCTCAGCCCGCGGACCCGGTGAGCGCGTGCTCGGGGTCGACGGCGATCTGGCCGTCCGCGTCGACGCGGACGGGATAGACGGGGACGGGACGGACGGCGGGCAGCTGGAGGGGGCGTCCGGTCACCAGGTCGAACTGGCTCCCGTGCTTCCAGCACTCCAGCGTGCATCCCTCGACGTCGCCGTCGGACAGCGCGACGTCGTCGTGGGAGCAGATGTCCGCGAGGGCGTGCACTCCCCCGTCCTCGTCGCGCACCAGGGCGATCTCGAGGCCGGAGACCTCGAGGCCCAGGGCCTCGCCGGGGGCGAGGTCCGTGAGGCGCGCGACGGGGACGAAGGAGTCGCTCATCAGTTCATGCTCCGCTGCAGCTCCGCCTCGATCGAGTCAGTGAGGGCCTCGCGGATCTCGGGGACGTCGATCTGCTGGATCAGCTCGGCGAAGAAGCCGCGGACGACGAGCCTGCGGGCCTCGAGCTCGGGGATGCCGCGGGCGCGCAGGTAGAACAGCTGCTCGTCGTCGAAGCGACCGGTGGCGGCGGCATGGCCGGCGCCCTCGATCTCCCCGGTCTCGATCTCGAGGTTCGGCACCGAGTCGGCGCGAGCGCCCTCGGTGAGCACGAGGTTGCGGTTGAGCTCGTAGGTGCTGGTGCCCTCGGCCTCCTTGCGGATGAGCACGTCGCCCACCCAGACCGAGCGCGCGCCCTTGCCCTGCAGCGCGCCCTTGTAGGCCGAGTTCGAGGTGCACTTCGGGGCGGCGTGGTCCACGAAGATGCGGTGCTCGAGGAACTGGCCCTCGTCGGAGAAGTACAGGCCCAGCTTCTCGAGCTCCGAGCCGGGGGCGCTGAACTCGCCGATCGCGTTGATGCGCACCGCGCGGCCGCCGAGGGTCACGACGATGTGCTTCAGACGCGCATCGCGTCCCAGGCGCGAGTGGTGGGCCGAGATGTGCAGCGCGTCGTCGTCCCAGTTCTGCAGGGAGATCACGGTCATCTGCGAGTTGTCGCCGACGATCATCTCGACGTTCTCGGCGAACCGCGCGCTGCCCGTGTGGTCCAGCACGAAGGTCGCGACGGACGACTCCTCGGTCTCCAGCACCACGTGGGCGTTGCCGCGGCGCTCGGCGCCGCGTCCGGTGATCGCCACGCGGAACGGGTCGGAGAGCTCGGCACCGCGAGGCGCGCGCAGGTGCAGCGCCTGCTCGGTGCGGGCGGAGGCCACCGCGGAGACGATGTCCTCGGGCACGAGCGCGGTGCCCCGCGGGCTCTGGCCCGGGGCGAGGGTCGAGGCCCCGGGCGCCCCTTCGGGGACGCCGACCTCGTAGGCGACGGCCGGATCGCCCTCGAGGTCCTCGGTGGGCAGGTCCTCGAACAGCGGGGAGAGCACGCGCAGCGGCGTGAAGCGCCACTCCTCGTCCTTGGACGTCGGCCGGGAGAAATCCGCGACCTCGAAGGAGCGCACCCGGTTCGCGCGAGTGGCGTGCGAATCCTCTCCGGAGGCCGGGGAGCCGGGCAGTGCGATGCCCTCGTCCTCGAGCTCCGCCCGGACGGTGCGCCCGGCCTCGCCGCGGTCCTCGTCCTCGACGAGCACGTCCTGAGCGGCGACGGGCGCGGCGCCCGCGGCGCCGCCGACCGCCTCGTTGGCCTGCTCGTCCCCCGAACTCTCGGGACCCTTCACATCGGTCGTCGTCATCAGCCGACGGCTCCTTCCATCTGCAGTTCGATCAGGCGGTTCAGCTCGAGCGCGTACTCCATGGGCAGCTCGCGCGCGATGGGCTCGATGAACCCGCGCACGATCATCGCCATCGCCTCGGTCTCCTCCATGCCGCGGCTCATCAGGTAGAAGAGCTGCTCCTCGGAGACCTTGGAGACGGTGGCCTCATGGCCCATCTGCACGTCGTCGACGCGCACGTCGACGTAGGGGTAGGTGTCGGTGCGGGAGATCGTGTCCACCAGCAGGGCGTCGCACAGCACGGTCGAGGCGCTGTGCTCGGCGCCCGGCATCACCTGCACGAGCCCGCGGTAGCTCGAGCGGCCTCCGCCGCGCGAGACCGACTTCGAGACGATCGAGCTTGAGGTGTGCGGCGCCATGTGCACCATCTTCGAGCCGGTGTCCTGGTGCTGGTTCTCGCCCGCGAAGGCGATCGACAGGGTCTCGCCGCGGGCGTGCTCGCCCATCAGCCACACCGCGGGGTACTTCATGGTGACCTTGGAGCCGATGTTGCCGTCGACCCACTCCATGGTCCCGCCCTCTTCGACGGTGGTGCGCTTGGTGACGAGGTTGTACACGTTGTTCGACCAGTTCTGGATGGTCGTGTAGCGCACGCGGGCGTTCTTCTTCACGACGATCTCGACGACGGCGCTGTGCAGCGAGTCGGTCTGGTAGATCGGCGCGGTGCAGCCCTCGACGTAGTGCACGTACGAGCCCTCGTCGGCGATGATCAGGGTGCGCTCGAACTGGCCCATGTTCTCGGTGTTGATCCGGAAGTAGGCCTGGAGCGGGATCTCCACGTGCACGCCCGGCGGGACGTAGACGAAGGAGCCGCCGGACCACACCGCGGTGTTCAGGGCGGAGAACTTGTTGTCGCCGGCGGGGATGACGGTGCCGAAGTACTCCTCGAAGAGCTCCGGGTGCTCCTTCAGGCCGGTGTCGGTGTCCATGAAGATGACGCCCTGGGCCTCGAGGTCCTCGCGGATCTGGTGGTAGACGACCTCGGACTCGTACTGGGCGGCGACGCCGGCCACGAGGCGCTGCTTCTCGGCCTCGGGGATGCCCAGGCGGTCGTAGGTCTCCTTGATGTCGTCCGGGAGGTCGTCCCAGGACGCGGCCTGCTTCTCCGTCGAGCGGACGAAGTACTTGATGTTCTCGAAGTCGATCCCGGAGAGGTCGGCGCCCCACTGGGGCATCGGCTTCTTGTCGAACAGGCGCAGGCCCTTCAGGCGGCGCTCGAGCATCCACTCGGGCTCGCTCTTCTTCGCGGAGATGTCGCGCACGACCTCCTCGTTCAGCCCGCGGCGGGCCGAGGCGCCAGCGGCGTCCTCGTCGTGCCAGCCGAAGGCGTAGTTGCCGATGGAAGAGATGATCTCGTCCTGGCTCATCTGCTGCTCGGGTGCACTCGTCATCGTGGTGTGTTTCCCTCCGTGAGCGGAATGTGGGTCGTGCAGGCGTGGGCGCCGCCTGCCAGTGTCGCGAGTCTCTGGACGGGCGCTCCCGCCATCCGGCCGATGGCCGTGGTCTCCGCCTCGCACAGCTCGGGGTGGCGAGCGGCGACGTCCTGGATCGGGCAGTGGCCCTGGACCAGCTGGGCGGTCTCCACCGTACGCGGCCTGCCGGACGTCCCGGAGGCCGGGATGGTCACGGTCACGGGGCGCACCGTGGCGGCGTAGCCGCGCTCGGTGAGGATGTCGGCGAGGATCTCGACGCGGCGCGCGCGGGAGACCTCCTCGCCCGCCTCCTCGAGCTCGTCGACGCGGGCGGAGAGGTCCTCCTCCCAGGGGGCGACGCGTGCGCAGGCGAGATGCGTGAGCGCCTCTCCCCCGCCGCGGCGGGCGAGCTCGTCGAGCGCGAGCATCGCCAGGTCGTCGTACTCGCTGCCGAGGTCCTCGTGGGCGGAGGCCGAGAGCACGAAGCTCTTGGAGGGGCGTCCGCGCCCGCGCTGGTGCACGGGGACGTCGTGCTCCTCGATCACGCCGTCGGCCTCGAGGGCGGAGAGATGCCGACGGACGGCTGCGCTGGTGAGGCCGAACATCTCGGCGAGGGCTCGGGCCGAGATCGGGCCGTGGGCGGAGATCGCATCGATGAGCCGCTCGCGGGTGTCCCGGTGCTCGGTCCGATCGTGCTGCTCGGTGTCGTCCGGGTGACCGGTCCGGTCCTGGTGCTCGGCCTGGTCCTGGTGGTCGGGCTGTTCTCGAGTTCCGTGCGGCGCGGCGGACTCGCGCTGCCGCGCCGCTGCGTGCGCTGCCATCGGATGCCCTCCTTCCCTTGCGGGGTCGACGCGGGCGACGCCGACATGACCGATTTTACAACCCGAACGTTGCGAAAAGGCAGGGGGGACCGACGGGCCGACGTGCGTCTGCCCACGTTAGGGAAGGCTCACCGCAGATCGGCGGCGCGGCAGCGCATCGAGGCGCACCGGCGACCCGCCCCGACGATCGACGCCGCAGCCCTTGTCGCATCGTCCCCGCGCCTCGTGCGCCCCCGTGCCCTGCACCCCGCACCCCGTGCACATAGTTCATCCTTCAACTATCATGGTCGGTGTCCGGGAGACGCCCCGGACCGTCACGGAGGAGGAGACATGAAGATGGAGAAGGACCCGAACGACCAGACCGGCTCGTACGTCCATGCGGGCGAGGCCTTCGATCGCGACATGAACTACATCCCCGACCGCATCACGTCCGACGGGTCGAGCCCGTGGCACGTCGAGGCGGGCCGCTACCGCCTCGCCGTCTCGCGCGCCTGCCCCTGGGCCAACCGCACGATCATCTCGCGCCGCCTGCTGGGCCTCGAGGACGCGATCTCGATGGCGGTCGCCGGCCCCACGCACGACAAGCGCTCGTGGACCTTCGACCTCGACCCGGGCGGCAAGGATCCGGTGCTGGGCATCGAGCGCCTCCAGCAGGCCTACTTCGCCCGGTACCCCGACTACCCGCGCGGCATCACCGTGCCCGCGATGGTGGACGTCCCCACCGGCGGCGTGGTCACCAACGACTTCAATCGGATCACCCTGGACTTCGCGACCCAGTGGACTGACTTCCACCGCGAGGGCGCGCCCGACCTCTACCCCGAGGCGCAGCGCGGGGAGATCGACGAGCTCAACCACTGGGTGCTGCACCACGTGAACAACGGCGTGTACAAGACCGGGTTCGCCGGCTCCCAGGAGACCTACGAGAAGGCGTACACGGACCTCTGGGCGAGCCTCGACGCGCTCGAGGACCGACTCTCCCGCTCGCGCTATCTCATGGGCCCCGCGCTCACCGAGGCCGACGTGCGCCTGTTCCCGACCCTGGTGCGCTTCGATCCCGTCTACCACTCGCACTTCAAGGCGAACCGTCAGCCGCTCGCGAGCATGCCCAACCTCTGGAACTACACGAAGGACCTGTTCCAGACGCCGGGCTTCGGCGACACGGTCGACTTCCAGCACATCAAGGAGCACTACTACGTGGTGCAGACCGATCTGAACCCCACGCAGATCGTGCCGCTGGGACCGGACACCTCGATCTTCCTCGAGCCCCACGACCGCGACCGCTTCGACACCGACACCTGGGGTCCCGGCGGCACGGCGCCGCTGCCTCCGAAGTCCGACGAGGTCGTCGATCCCGCGCACACTCCCCTGCATCCGACGGGCCGCTGAGGCTCCCCGCCGTCCCGGGGCCGAGGTCCGGCCCGTGGGATGAGGTCCGGCCCGTTGGATGAGGCCGGGCCCGATGGATGAGGCCGGGCCCGATGGATGGAGCCGGGTCACAGGTGCAGGGACCTCCCGGGAGCGGGGGCCTAGCATGGTCGGCGTCATGAATGACCACTCCCCCGCTCTCGAGGCCCAGGGCCTCACGCGCAGCTTCGGCTCCGTGCGCGCCATGGACGGCGTCGAGTTCTGCGCGCGCCACGGCGAGGTCACCGCACTGCTGGGTCCCAACGGCGCCGGCAAGACCACCACCATCGGCTGCGCGACCGGTCTGCTGCATCCCGACGCCGGCACCGTGCGCGTGCTCGGCGAGGACCCGTGGCGCGCGGGCGCCGAGCTGCGGGCGCGGGTGGGCGTGATGATCCAGGACGGCGGGCTCGCCTCCGGTGCGACCGCCCTGCAGCTGCTGCGCTACGGCGCGGAGCTCTACGCCGACCCTCTCGCGGTCGACGAGGTCGCCGAGCACCTGGGCATCACCGAGTTCGGCGGCACGCTCGTGCGGCGCCTCTCCGGCGGGCAGCGCCAGCGCCTCGCCCTGGCGCTCGCGATCATCGGCCGCCCCGAGCTGGTGTTCCTCGACGAGCCGACGGCCGGCATGGACCCGGCGATCCGCCGCACCGTGCGCGACCTGATCAGGGCGCTCGCCCGCACCGGCACCGCGGTCCTCCTCACCACGCACCTCATGGACGACGTCGAGGGGCTCGCCGACCAGGTCGTCGTCATCTCCGGCGGACGCACCGTCGCCGCCGGGACCGTCGACGAGGTGATCGCCGCCCACCGCGCCCCCGACGCGACGCTCACACTCAGCGCCCGCGCCCGCGGCGTCGACCCCTCGATGGCCGACGTCCTCGCGAAGGATCTGCGCGAGACGGCCGCCCGCCACGGCGCCGAGCTCGAGATCACGACCGGCGGCGCCGCAGACCTCGAGAGCATCCTGCTGGATCTCATCGACGAGCGAGAAGCGCAGGAGCACGCCCGATGACCACGGTCCCCGCCACCGAGCACCGCGCGGCGCCCGCGCCGAGAACTCGCCGCATCCTCGCCCACGCCGGGCTCGAGGCCCGCATCCTGCTGACCAACGGCGAGCAGCTCATGGTCGCGATCCTCATGCCCGCGCTCGTGCTGCTCGCGCTGCGCTTCGTGCCCGTCGGCCGCGTCGACGGCCTCGCCTCGATCGACACCGCGGTCGCCGCCACCGCCGCGACCGCCCTGATCTCCACCTCCTTCACCTCGCAGGCCATCCAGACCGGCTTCGACCGCCGCGGCGGGGTGCTGCGCTGGATCGCGACCACGCCGCTGGGCCGTGACGGCTACCTCGCCGGCAAGATCCTCGCGACGCTCTGCGTGCACGTCCTGCAGGTCGTGGTGCTGGGCGTGATCGCGCTGATCCTGTCGTGGAGGCCCCATCCGGTCGGGCTGCTCGAGGCCGTCCCGATCTGGCTCGTGGGCACCATCGCCTTCGGGGCCCTTGGACTGCTGGTCGCCGGGACGCTGCGCACCGAGGCCGTCCTCGCCGTCTCCAACGTCCTGTTCGTGCTGTTCGTGGCCGTCGGCGGTGTCGCGATCCCCTCGGCCGCCTATCCGCGCATGCTCGGCGGCCTCGTCGACCTGCTGCCCTCCGGGGCGCTCGGCGAGCTGCTGCGCGCCGTCCTGGCGGGCGGGCATTTCCCCGTCGGCTCGCTCGTGGTGCTCGTGCTCTGGGCGGTCGCGGCGTCCCTCGCCGTGGCCCGCTGGTTCCGCTGGACCTCCGCGTGAGCACTCGAGTGAGCACCCGCGTGAGCGACCCCGCCCAGGTGCCGATCGCGCCTGCGATCACCGCCCCCTCATCGTTCCGTCGTCCCTTACCACTCGCGAGGACCGCCCCATGACCACCGCCCCCGTCGCGTCCGGCTCCGCCCGCCCCGGCACCGTCTCCGCCTCCCTCGCCGCGCTCGCGCCGTGGAAGCGCCGACTCGTGCAGGTGGTCTTCTGGGGGAACCTCATCTGCCAGATGGGCATCATCGTCACCGGCGGCGTGGTGCGGCTGACGAAGTCCGGACTGGGGTGCACCACGTGGCCCAGCTGCGAGCCCGGCCAGTTCACGCCCCGCTACTCGCCGGACATGGGCATCCGCCCGTTCATCGAGTTCGGCAACCGCACGCTCACCGGGGTGCTCGGCATCTTCGCGATCGCGCTGCTCGTCGTCGCGCTACTGTGGCTGCGCCGGAAGGGCACCTCCTTCATCGTGCTCTCGATCCTCCCGCTCGTCGGCACCGCGGCGCAGGCGATCGTAGGGATGGCGGTCGTGAAGCTGGACCTGCACCCGATCGCGGTCGCCCCGCACTTCCTCATCTCGATCGCGCTGGTCGTCGTCTCGGCGGTCCTCGTGGTGCGGGTCCACGACGGCGACGGACGGCTCCGTCGCGTGGTGCCGACCCCGCTCGTCGCGCTCTCCGCGGTGATGGCCGTCGTCGCCGCCGCGGTGCTGTTCCTGGGGACCCTCACCACGAACTCGGGGCCGCACTCGGGCGACATCGACGCCACGCTGCGTCTGGGCCTGGACCCGCGCACGGTGTCCTGGCTGCACGCGGACTCGGTGATGCTGTTCTGCGGCCTGCTCGTCGGCCTCGTGCTGTGCCTTCACCTCATGAAGGCGCCGCGCCGCCCCCGTCGCACCGCCTGGCTCGTCGTCGCGGTCACTCTTCTGCAGGCCGTCATCGGCTACACGCAGTACTTCACCGGACTGCCCGAGGTGCTCGTCGGCCTCCACATGACCGGCGCCGCGCTGTTCACCGCGGCCGTCACCGCGATCGTCTCGACCTGCTTCTCGTGGACCGACCTCGCCCCGTCGGCGGCGGACGTGCGCGTGGTCGCCGGCGCCACGAGCCCGGCGCCGTCGGCCGACGAGGAGGCACGCCGCCGATGATCCTGCGCCGTCGCCGCCAGCGCCCCGCACCGGAGCGGCCCACGACCGCCGAGGCGGTCCCCGCCGGGCGGTTCGTCGCGAGCGTGCTCTCGCACCTGCGCGAGACCGTGGCCGTCGGCGACTCCCTGCTCGACATCGACGCCGAGGCCCACCGGATGATCCGCGAGGCCGGGGCGACCAGCTGCTACCTCGACTACCACCCGCGCTTCGGGGCCTACCCCTTCGGCCGCGTCATGTGCACCTCGGTCAACGACACCGTGCTGCACGGCAGGCCGTACGAGCGAGTGCTCGAAGCCGGTGACCTGCTCTCCCTGGACTTCGCGGTGGAGCTCGAGGGATGGGTCGCGGATTCGGCGCTGTCCTTCGTGGTCGGGCCGCAGAGCGCCGCCGACCCGGCGGACCTCGCGCTCATCGCCGACGTCGAGACGACCATGTGGGCCGGCATCGCTGAGGTCCGTGCGGGCGCGCACGTGGGCGATATCGGCCATGCCGTCGAGGACGCCGCCCAGCGTCTGGGCCACGTGATCAACCACGAGTTCGGCGGGCACGGCGTGGGACGCACGATGCACGAGGCGCCCTTCGTCCCCAACCACGGCATGGTCGGAGCGGGTCCGGTGCTCGAGACGGGCATGCTGCTGACGGTCGAGCCGTTCCTCATGCACTCGACCGACGCCGTGCACATCACCGACCGGGACGGGTGGTCCGTCATGTCCGACGACGGCTCGCGGGGCGCGCACGCCGAGCACACTCTGCAGGTCACCGACGGCGCGCCGATCGTGCTCACCGCCCGGGAGGGCGAGGACCTGCCCGTGGGGGTCGCGCCGCCGCGGTGACGTCCGCGCGTGCGGCACGTCCGCGCATGCGGTGAGCGGGGATCGTCCCGCCCGGCACCCGGCGTCCCGCTCAGACCCGGAGCGGCCGTGCGACCTCGAGCTCGCCGTGCTCGATCAGCCAGCGCACGGACTCCAGGATCGCCTGCTCGGGCTCGTAGGCCGGGGCATAGCCGAGTCGGCTCCTCGCCTTCTCGATGCTGAACACCTGGCTGCGGTGCAGATGGCCCCAGCTCTCGAGGGCGAACTGCTCACTGGTCGACGCCCGGTACTCGTCCCAGGTGATCGGCTCGATGCTCGCCTGCTGCCCGAACCAGCCCGATGCGATCTCGACGTATCCGCGCACCGACAGCGCGGTCGGCGCGACCGCGGTGAAGTCCTCGCCGGCAGCGGCCGTGCGGTTCTCCACGGCGCGCTCGAAGAGCTGGGCGACGTCATCCGCATGGACGTGGTGCATGGTCTCCATGCCGCTGCCGGGCAGTCGCAGGACGTCTCCGGAGGACAGGACCCGCCAGGACTCGGGATCGGTGTTGCCGAGAGGACCGGTGGGGGGCCACCCCGGACCGACGATGTGGCCCGGGTGGACGGACGTGGTCACGAGCCCGCCGCCGGCGGTCTCGTCCTTGAGCATCCTCGCGATCGCGGCCTTCTGGATGCCGTAGTCGTCGAACGGTGCAGCCGCCGAGTCCGAGTCCTCCGTGATGGGGAGCTTCCTGCTCGCGCCGTGTCGCCAGATCGAGCCGCAGTGGATCAGGTGGTCGATCCCGCCGCGCAGCGCCTCCACCAGGGCGGTCGCGGACTCCCGGGTGAAGCACACGAGGTCGATGACGACGTCCGGCTCCTGCGCCAGGACCGTTTTCCCGAAGCTGCCCTCGGCGTCCTGCTGCGCACGGTCGACCTTGACATGCTCGACGTGCTCCCACTCCGGAGCGGCCTGATATCCGGTGCCGCCGGATCGGGTGATGCTGACGACCTCGTGGCCGCCGCGCACCAGGCGCGGGACCAGGAACGTGCCGATGTGCCCGGATCCTCCGATGACGACGATCTTCATGTGCTCTCTCCTTGTTCGGTGGCCGGCAGCCGGTAGCGTGCCGGGTCCCACAGCGCGAGGGAACGCAGGTACCCGCCCTGCACCGGGTCCGCCCAGGCGGCATCGTCGTTGTCCGCGAGGACCCACGTGCCCTCCTCCCACCAGAGATGATCGATCGCAGCAGGCCAGAGCACCCGCTCGGCGGGGGTGAGAGAGACGTGCTGAGAGTACGCCCCGACGAAGGTCCGCCACTCGTGCGGCGCCATCATGCGCGCGGGACCGCCCGGGGACTCGTAGTGGAACAGGACGAGCGCCTCCGCGAGGTCGAAGAGGCGCGGCTCGACCCCGCCGTTGTCGGGGTCGACGAGCACGGGGCCGCGCGATGCGAAGACGAGGTTGGAGGCTTTGAAGTCCGAGCTCACACCGCATCGCGGCAGCTCCTCGTCGCGATCCTTCAGGAGGGGCCACGACCGTGACCACCATCGTTCGGCGAGGGCGGTGACGGCGGCACGGGCCTGGCGCGCGGCGTCGGGGGCGAGCTTCGCGTCGAACACCTCGCGCAGCCCGGTGAGGTCCTTGTCGACCTCTGCTCGACGGGTCCTGGGGTGCCCGTAATCCCCCAGCCCATCGGTGGGTGCGTCGCTCGCGTGCAGCCTGCCCAGCAGATCGCCCGCACTGCGGATCTGTCCGGAGCGACCTGCGTAGACCTCGCCCTCGATGAACGGGTAGACGACCCAGTGCTCCCCCGCGTGCTCGAGGGGCCCGCGGACCGGGCTGACGACGCGTATCCCGCGCGTCGCGAGGGCGCGCGTCCATCGAGCCATCGCCTCGGCACGGCGATCGGTGACCTTGACGACGACGGGCTCGCCGCCGACCGTTCTCCCCCTGTGCACGCGGGCGAATCGCGTCAGGCTCACCGGCTCCAGTTCTGCGAGGTCGAAGAGCTCTCGGAGCGCCTCGGGCGAGCCTGTGGCATGCGCCTGGGCTCCTGCGCTGTCCGTCTCGTCAGCCATCGGCCCAGCATGACCGGACCTCCCAGGCCTCGCAACGGGAATTCCGGGCGAGGGCGGAACCCCGTCGCCCTCGGAATGCACGATGGCCAGGATCTATGTCGTTCTGGGCATCAGAACGACATGGATCCTGGCCATCGTGGCACCGATGGGTCGGCGGGCCGACGGGCCGACAGGTCGGCGGGCCGGCGGCCCGGCCCGTCGGCGATCCGGCGGGCCGACGCACGCGACGGGCGCGGCGCGCGGGCTCGTGGCCCGGGCACCGCGCCCGTCGGGTGCGACTGCAGCGGCTCAGGCCTCGACGAGCGAGCGGAGCACGTACTGCAGGATGCCGCCGTTGCGGAAGTAGTCCGCCTCGCCGGGGGTGTCGATGCGCACGACCGCGTCGAACTCGATCGGGTCGGCGCCCTCGCGGGTCGCGGTGACCTTCACGGTCTTCGGGGTCGCGCCGTCGTTGATGGCGGTGATCCCGGCGATGTCGAAGGTCTCCTCGCCGGTGAGTCCGAGGGACTCGGCGGTCTCGCCCGCGGGGAACTGCAGGGGCAGCACGCCCATGCCGATGAGGTTCGAGCGGTGGATGCGCTCGTAGCTCTCGGCGATGACGGACTGGACGCCCAGGAGCTTGGTGCCCTTGGCGGCCCAGTCGCGCGAGGAGCCGGTGCCGTACTCCTTGCCGGCGAGGACCACCAGCGGGATGTCCTTCTCGGCGTACGCCTGCGCCGCGTCGTAGATGAACTCCTGCTCACCAGTCAGGAAGTTCTTCGTGTACCCGCCCTCGACGCCGTCGAGCAGCTGGTTCTTGATGCGGATGTTCGCGAAGGTGCCGCGGATCATCACCTCGTGGTTGCCGCGGCGGGAGCCGTAGGAGTTGAAGTCCTTGCGCTCCACGCCGTGCTCGCGCAGGTACCGGCCGGCCGGGGAGTCGGCCTTGATCGCGCCCGCGGGAGAGATGTGGTCCGTGGTCGTCGAGTCGCCCAACTTGGCGAGGACGCGGGCGCCCGAGATGTCCTCGACCGGCTCCGGGTCCTTGCCCATGCCCTCGAAGTACGGGGGCTTGCGCACGTAGGTCGAATCGCCCTCCCAGTCGAAGGTCGCGCCCTCGGGGGTGTCCAGAGAGCGCCAGCGGTCGTCACCCGTGAAGACGTCGGCGTAGTCGTTCTTGAACATCTCCTGGGTGATGTTCTCGGCGATGGTCTGCTCGACCTCGGTGGGCGAGGGCCAGATGTCGCGCAGGAACACGTCGTTCCCGTCCTTGTCCCGGCCCAGCGCGTCGTTCTCGAAGTCGAAGTCCATCGTGCCTGCGAGCGCGTAGGCGATGACCAGCGGCGGGGACGCCAGGTAGTTCATCTTCACGTCGGGGTTGATGCGGCCCTCGAAGTTGCGGTTGCCCGAGAGCACCGAGGTGACCGCGAGGTCGGCCTCGTTGATCGCGTCGGAGATCTCCGGCGCGAGCGGGCCCGAGTTGCCGATGCAGGTGGTGCAGCCGTAGCCGACGAGCTGGAAGCCCAGCGCGTCGAGGTACTCGGTGAGACCGGACTTCTCGTAGTAGCCGGTGACGACCTGCGACCCGGGGGCCAGCGACGTCTTCACCCACGGCTTCGAGACCAGGCCCTTCTCGACCGCGTTCTTGGCGAGGATGCCGGCGGCCATCATCACCGAGGGGTTCGAGGTGTTGGTGCAGGAGGTGATCGAGGCGATCGAGACGATGCCGTGATCGATCGAGAAGTCCTTGCCCTCGACGGCGGTGGGCTTCGAGGCGCGGCCGTGGACCTTGAGGTCGAGCACGGGCGCGGAGCCGCCGGAGTCGTTGTCCGAGCCGAGCGAGGCAGGGTCGGAGGCGGGGAAGGTCCCCTCGTCCTCGGGGACCGGGTCGCTCTCGGCCTCGGCCGGCTCCTCGTCGGCCGCATAGCTCGGGAGCACCTCGCGGAAACTCTCCTTGGCCTGCGTGAGGATGATGCGGTCCTGCGGGCGCTTCGGGCCGGCGATCGAGGGGACGACGGTCGAGAGGTCCAGCTCGAGGTACTCGGAGTACTGGGCCTCGGTCGACGGGTCGTGCCAGAGGCCCTGGCGCTTGGCGTAGGCCTCGACGAGCGCGAGCTGCTCCTCGGAGCGGCCGGTGAGGCGCAGGTAGTCGACCGTGACGTCGTCGATCGGGAAGATCGCGCAGGTGGAGCCGAACTCGGGGCTCATGTTGCCGATGGTCGCGCGGTTGGCGAGCGGCACCTGGCCGACGCCCTCGCCGTAGAACTCGACGAACTTCCCGACCACGCCGTGCTGGCGCAGCATCTCGGTGATCGTGAGGACAACGTCGGTCGCGGTGGCCGCGGCGGGGATCTCGCCGGTCAGCTTGAAGCCGACGACGCGCGGGATGAGCATCGAGACGGGCTGGCCGAGCATCGCGGCCTCGGCCTCGATGCCGCCGACGCCCCAGCCCAGCACGCCCAGGCCGTTGACCATGGTGGTGTGCGAGTCGGTGCCGACGCACGAGTCGGGGTAGGCGCGCAGCACGCCGTCCACTTCGCGGGTCATGACGGTGCGGGCCAGGTACTCGATGTTGACCTGGTGGACGATGCCGGTGCCCGGGGGGACGACCTTGAAATCGTCGAAGGCGGTCTGGCCCCAGCGCAGGAACTGGTAGCGCTCGCGGTTGCGCTCGTACTCGAGCTCCATGTTCTTCTCGAGCGCGTCGAGACGGCCCGCGACGTCGATCATCACGGAGTGGTCGATGACCATCTCGGCGGGGGCGAGCGGGTTGATGCGCTCGGGGTCGCCGCCGAGGTCGGAGACGGCCTCGCGCATCGTGGCGAGGTCGACGATGCAGGGGACGCCGGTGAAGTCCTGCATGATCACGCGGGCGGGCGTGAACTGGATCTCGGTGTCCGGCTCGGCGCTGGGGTCCCAGGACCCGAGGGCGCGCACGTGGTCCGCGGTGATGTTCGCACCGTCCTCGGTGCGCAGCAGGTTCTCCAGCAGGATCTTCAGGCTGTAGGGGAGCTTCTCGTGGCCGTCGACGGTGTCGATGCCATAGATCTCGTACTCGGTGTCGCCGACGGCGAGGTTCTCTCTCGCGCCGAACGAGTTCACGGTGCTCACGGAGCGCAACTCCTTCGATTGTGGGGCGTGGTGCCATCGTAATCCGCAGGGGCGTGCGTGATCCGACGGCTCGCAGTGCTGGTCCGGCCCCCGATCAGGGAGTGCGCGGCGGCCGACGCCGGCCGTCCGCCCGGACGTTATCTCTTGACGTCAAGATAAATATATCATGCGGCGCGGGTCAGGACCGCCACCGACTCGATGTGATGCGTGTGGGGGAACAGGTCGAAGGCGCGCAGGTCCTCGACCCTCCAGCCGGCCTCCTCGGCGGCCTTCAGGTCGCGCGCGAGGGTCGAGGGCTCGCAGGAGACGTAGACGATCCGCTCCCGGGTGCGGGCGCACAGCGTCGCCATCAGCTCGGGGCCGAGACCCGCGCGCGGCGGGTCGACGACCACGCGATCGGGGTCCTTCTCCTGGGCGGGCACCCATGCGGCGACGTCGGCCGTCTCGGCGCTCGCCTGCGGGAGGGCCGCGAGGTTCTCCTCCGCCAGCGCCCCGGCGCGACGATCGCCCTCCACGCTGACCACGCGGCCCGCGGACCCGACCTCGTCGGCCAGTGCGGCCGCGAACAGCCCGACCCCGCCGAACAGGTCCCAGATCGTGTCGCCCTCGCGGGCCTCCGTGTCGCGCAGCACCACGGAGGTGAGCACCTCGGGGGCCTGGCGGTGGACCTGCCAGAAGCCGGTCGCGCCCACGCGGAAGCGCCGTCCCAGCACCTCCTCGGCGACCATGCCGTCGCCCGAGAGGGCGGTGAGGCCCGTCGGCCCCTGGACGGCGAGATCGACGTCCTCGAGCCCCTGCGGCACCTCGAGACCGCCGGAGGCGCCGACCCCTCCGGCCGGGAGGCCGCGGCCGATGAGGACGACGGCGGGGCGGCCGAGGGACGGGGCGACCGCGTCGACGGCCTCCACCGCCTCGGGCAGCGCGAGATCGGGCAGGCCCAGGGCTCGGATCTCCTCCGCGGCCAGGGGGTTCTCCCCCACCGGGTGGACCTCGTGGGAGCGCCAGCCGCGCATGCCGAGCAGGCCGTCGGCCCCGCGGGTGAGGCGGACCCGGGTGCGCCAGCCCAGACCGTCGGTGTCGTGGGGCGCGGGCTCGACCTGGGCCTCCTCGGTCGCGAGGGTCGAGACGCCCGCGCGGCGCAGGAGGTCCTGGAGGACCTCGGTGGCCAGGCGGCGCTGCGCGTGCAGGCCGATGTGCGCCCATTCGGCCCCGCCGACGCCGTCGGTCCCCGCCTCGGGCCAGACGCTGGGCACGCGGTCGGGGCTGGGGTCGAGGATCTCGAGGGTCTCGGCGCGCCAGAAGCGCGCCTTCGCGGAGTTCTTCGCGTCCTCGAGCAGACGCGCGACGACGGTCTCACCGGGAACGGCCCCGCGCACGAACACGACGCGGCCCTCGTGGCGGGCCACGAACGTGCCGCCGGCGGCCGGGGCGCCGACCGTGAGCGTGAGCAGCCGTCCCAGCGCGGTCCGCTCGGGCTCGGCGCTCGCAGCGCGCCGCATGTCCCGTGCCATCGTCCTCACCTTCCCAGGAGCCGTGCGCTCCTCGCCTCCTCGCGCGCCCGGCGGGCGCGGCGATGGTCCTGTGCGGTGGCCGTGCCCGCGCTCGCCATGATGTCGGCCTGCTGCGGGCGGTCCGGTCCGCCGTCCCGCCCGAGCTGCCACGGCACGCTCGCGACGACCACGCGCGGCAGGTGCGCGAGACGGTCGCCGAGACGGCGCACGGAGTGGTTGTGCAGGGGCGAGAGCCACCAGTGTCCCACCAGGAACAGGGGGAGGTAGACGATCACGACGTCGCGCGGGTTGCGCTTGAGCAGACTGCGCACGTAGGCGAGGACCGGACCGTTCACGTCCCGATAGGGAGAGTAGAGCACGCGCAGGGGCACCTGAATCCCGAGCGAGCGCCAGCGCTCGACGGCGCGGCGCGCATCGGCGTCCTCGTCGTGCACGGCGACGGCCTCGAGGGTCGAGTGCCGCGCGGCGGAGGCGACGGACAGCGCGCGCATCGTGGGCCGGTCCAGCCCCGAGACCAGCACGATCGCATGCGAGCGGGAGGGCAGGGCGGTCGGATCGTCCACGGCCTGGCCGGGCAGCCGGGGACCGATGAGCGCCCCCTCCCCCGCGGCCGACGCATCGGCATCTGGAGCGTCCTCGGCGGCCGCGTCCGCGGCGGAGTCCTGGGCGGGGGCCTCCGTGCCGGTCCCGGACCCGTCGTCGGCCAGCGCGGGGATCGCGAGCTGCGCGCGCACGGAGGCGTAGTGGCGCTCGATGAGGCTCATGAGCACCCACAGCCCGCCCATGATCACGACCGCCGCCCAGGCCCCGTGGGTGAACTTCGTGGTGACCACGATGAGCAGCACGGCGGTGACCACGACGAACCCGATGACGTTGACGACGCGGCGCAGGCGCAGGGCGCGGCGCATGCCGCCGCGGATCTCGAGGCGGATGGCGCGCGTGAAGTGGCGGACCATGCCCAGCTGGCCCAGGCTGAAGGAGACGAACACGCCCACGATGTACATCTGGATGAGCACGCTCACGCGCGCACCGGTCCACCACACCAGGAGCCCGGAGGCGACCGCGAGCAGGATGATGCCGTTGGAGTAGGCCAGGCGGTCCCCGCGCACGCGCATCTGCTTGGGGAAGCTGCCGGCGGCGGCGAGCACGCTCGCGAGGTTCGGGAAGCCGTTGAACGCGGTGTTCGCGGCGATGAACAGGACGATGCCCGTCACGGCTGTCACCGCGTAGAAGAGCAGCGATCCCGGACCGGAGAGCGCCTCGGCGATCTGTCCGATGACCGGCAGCTGCTGGTAGCCGGGGATCGGGGCGCCGTCGCGCACGAGCTCGCTCGAGGGGTCCTCGACGTAGCGCACGCCCGTGCGGGCGGCCAGCGCGATGATCCCCAGGATCATCGCCGAGGAGATCGCGCCGAGCGCGAGCAGCACGATGCCGGCGTTGCGCGCCTTGGGCGGCCGGAAGGAGGGCACGCCGTTGCCGATCGCCTCGACGCCGGTGAGCGCGGCGCTGCCGCTCGAGAAGGCGCGCAGCACCAGGAGCGCGCCTCCGAGCGCCGTGAGCCCCTGCCCGTAGCCGGGCTCGGCGACCAGGTCGAGATCCGCGCTCGGCGCGCGCCCGATGCCCCCGGTGAACGTCTCGATCGCGCCGATCACGACCATCAGGCCGATCGCGGCGACGAACAGGTAGACCGGGATCGCGAGCAGCGAGCTGGACTGGCGCACGCCGCGCAGGTTCACGAGCGCGATGAGGGCGATCAGCACGAGCGCGACCCACATCTCGTGGCTGTGCAGGAACGGCAGGATGCCCGAGGTGTAGTTCGCGGCCTGGGCGACCGAGACCGCGACGGTGAGCGCGTAGTCGACCAGCAGCGCCGATCCCACCAGCCGTCCCGCTCCCCTGTTGAGGTTCGTGCGCACGACCTCGTAGTCGCCGCCGCCCCCCGGGTACTCGCGCACCGTGTTCAGCCCGGTGAGGACCACGACGGCCATCAGCAGCACGACGGCGACGGCGACCCACCAGCTGATGACGTAGCCCGTCACGCCGGCGAGGGCGAGGGTCAGCAGGATCTGGTCGGGGGCATAGGCGACCGAGCTCAGCGCATCCGAGGAGAACGTCGGAAGCGCGAGCCGCTTGGGCAGGCGCTCCCGGGACAGTCGATCCGTCGCGAAGGCGCGCCCGAGGACGAGACGCTTGAACGCGCCGGAGGGGCCAGGCACGACGGCCATTCTACGTGCCCCTTCCACGTGCCCCTTCACGGCGCCCCCAGGCCGCCGACTCCCCTGTCAGGGGTACACCTGGACCTCGCCGCCGTCGACGAAGAGCTCGCTGCCCGTGATGAAGCTGGACTGATCCGATGCGAGGAACAGCACGGCGTCGGCGATCTCCGCCGGGTCGGCGGCACGTCGCAGGGCCGTGCCGTTCGCCAGCTCTCCGACGAACGCGTCCGCTCGGTCCGAGTCCTCGGCGAGGCCGCGGAGTCCCGGGGTGTCGGTGGTACCGGGCACCACCGTGTTCACGCGCACTCCGCGGGGCGCGAGCTCGGCGGCCCATACACGGCCGAACTGGCGGATCGCCGCCTTCGTGGCGGAGTAGACGCCGAAACCTGCCGTGCCGCGGCGCGCCGAGCTGGAGCCGGTGAGCACGATGCTCGCCCCCTCGTTCAGCAGCGGGAGAGCTCGCTGCACCGTGAAGACGGTGCCCCGCACGTTGACCCCGAAGGTGCGATCGAAGGCGTCCGGCTGCAGCGAGTGCAGAGGCTGGTTCGCCTCCCCGCCGCCGGCATTCGCGAAGAGGACGTCGAGCCGATTCCCATCGGCTGCGATGCGTGCGAACAGCGCGTCGAGGTCGTCCAGATCGGAGACGTCGTTCCGGACCGTGATCGCCCGGTCGCCCAGTTCGCCGGCGGCGGCCGCGAGGGCCTCCCTCCGACGTCCGGTGAGGTAGACGCGTGCTCCCTCGGCGATGAAGCGCTGCGCAGTTGCGAGCCCGATGCCCGTGCTCCCTCCGGTGATCAGGGCTGTCCTGCCTGCGAGCTGGCCCATGGCGGTCGTCCTCTCCAATGGTGCGGGTGAGATGCCGGAGCGGCCGAGCACTTCAGTGCCACGAGGGTGGACCGATCATTCTGGACCGCTCGGTCCACCATAAGCGTGGTGGACCGAGCGGTCAAGAACGGGTAACGTGCGGGGCATGGCGAGGCCACGACAGTTCGATGAGGACGCGGTGCTGGACGCCGTCCGCGATCAGTTCTGGAACACGGGTTACGCGGCGACCTCGGTCCAGGACCTCATGCGGGTCAGCGGCCTAGGGAAGGGCAGCCTCTACGCCGCCTTCGGGGACAAGCACGAGCTCTTCCTGCGGATCCTGCGCCGTTACGCGGACTCGCTCGTCCTCGGTGTGCGCGAGTCGATCGATGCGGCGCCCCGAGCGTTCGACGCACTGCGCTCGTTCGTGATAACACCGGTGGCCGGCGACCCCGCGGGCCGCAGCGCCCGCCGTGGATGCCTGCTCGCCAACAGCACCACCGAGCTGGCGTCCGCCGATCGCGCAGTCTCCGCGGAGGCGCGGCGCACCTACGGAGGGATCACCGACGTGCTCGCCGAGGGCGTGGCACGAGCCCGGGCCGAAGGCGACCTCAGCAGCTCCGGCGCCCCTGTCGATCTCGCCCGGGCGCTCCTGGCCGCGCAGCAGGGCCTGACCTTCATGGGGCGCACAGGGATGCGGTTCGAGGAGCTGACGACGACGGCCCGATCGCTGGCGGACCAGCTCCTGCCCACGACGACTCCCACTGATTCCCACGACGACTCCCACTGACGGGATCGTGGACGCACTCCGCGATCCGGGCTCCGGCAGCGGATGGGCGTGACGCACGGGAACCGCGGCGGCGTCGGGAGCCCTCTCGTCGGCTCGTCGAAGCACTTCTCCCCGCCGCCGGCGACGCGTCCTTCGTCTGCGTGCCGAGGGTGTCCGCGGTCTATCGTGGCCCTGTGCACTTCGTGATCATGGGCTGCGGCCGCGTCGGGGCGATGCTCGCCCACAAGACCCTCCGCATCGGGCACGAGGTCACGGTGATCGATCGCGATCCCGTGGCCTTCCAGCGCCTGGGACGGGACTTCCCCGGCCGCTGCGTAACGGGCATCGGCTTCGACCGCGAGACCCTCGAGGAGGCCGAGATCCGCTCCGCCGCGGGCTTCGCGGCAGTCTCCAGCGGCGACAACTCCAACATCATCGCCGCCCGGGTGGTGCGCGAGGAGTACGGTCTGCGCAACGTCGTCGCCCGCATCTACGACCCCCGCCGCGCCGAGGTCTACGAGCGCCTGGGCGTCGCGACGGTGGCGACCGTGCGCTGGACGAGCGCCCAGATGCTCGGGCGCCTGATCCCGGGCGCCGCGAGCCGCGAGTACCAGGACATCTCCGGGAAGGTCACGATGATCGCCGTGGTGCCCGACGAGTCCTGGATGGCCGCACCGCTGGCCAGGATCGAGCAGGAGACCGGGGCGCGCGTGGCGCTGCTCACCCGTCTCGGCGAGGGCGTGCTGCCGGGTCCCGCGACCCGCCTGCAGGAGGGGGACGTGCTGCACCTGATGGTGCCGACCCCGCGGCTGCCCGAGATCGAGAGCACCCTCGCCCATGCGCGCGGCGGCGACGAGGGCGGCCTGGGTCCCGCAGGACGGTCCGGGACGAACGGCGTCGAGGAGGAGACACGATGAGGGTCGTCATCATCGGCGCCGGCAGCGTGGGCCGCTCGATCGCCCGCGAGCTGCTGACCAAGGGCCGCTCGGTCACGCTCGTGGACCGCTCCGTCTCCCCGGAGAAGCGCACCTCGGTCAGCGGGGTGCAGTGGGTCGAGGGCGACGCGGCCGAGCTCGCCGTGCTCTCGGAGGCCGACGTGGCCTCGGCCGACGTGGTCGTCGCCGCGACCGGCGACGACAAGGTCAACCTCGTCGCCTCCATGCTCTCGAAGACAGAGTTCCTGGTGCCGCGCACCGTCGCGCGCGTCTCCCACCCCTCGAACGAGTGGATGTTCGGGGACATGTGGGGCGTGGACGTGGCGGTCTCCACGCCGCGCACGATGACGGCTCTCGTCGAGGAGGCCGTGAGCGTGGGCCGGATCGTGAAGATCTTCAGCTTCTCCGGGTCGCGCACCGACATGGTCGAGATCACCATCCCTCGCCGCAGCCCGATCGTCGGGCGCCTGGTGGGCTCGATGCGATGGCCCGCCTCGTGCGTGCTCGTGGGCATCATCCGCGACGGGCAGCCGATCGCGCCGTCGGCCCATGACGCGCTCGAGGCGCACGATGAGCTCATGTTCCTCGCCGAGTCGGAGCACCTGCGCGCCCTCGAGGAGCTGCTCGCCCCGCCGAGCGCCCCGCAGGATCCCGAGGAGCTGCCGAGCATCCGCACCGAGGAGATGCCCAGCGTGCGCCCCGAGGAGCGCTGAGCGCGGGCTCAGACCGTCGTGCCCGGCGTGCTCTCCGCCTCCGCCTCGAGGCGGGCGCGCACCGAGCGGTGCAGCATCCACACCAGCCACACCACGAGCGCGAACAGCGGCAGCCCCATGACGAGCTTCGCGACGCCGAGAGCGGCGACCTGCCCACTCAGGTACAGCGGGAGCTGCACGGCGAGCTTGAGCACGTAGAGGCCGACGAACAGCCACGTCGCCTGCGTGTAGGCGCGGCGGGCGAGGGGCTTCCCGCGCCAGGCGGAGACGCGCGGGTCCAGGAGGCCGACGACGACGCCGACCAGCGGGTACCGCGCGAGGATCGAGACCACGAGCACGGCGGCGGCCACCGCGTTCGTGATCAGCCCGGGCACGTAGAAGTCGGTGCCCTGTCCCGAGCGCAGCGCCCAGATCGCGCCGACGGCCACCCCGATCAGCCCGCCGAGCACCTGCGAGGGGTTCTGACGCTGCACGAGCCGCACCACGAGCGCCACGAGGACGACGGCCACGGCCGCCCCGCCCGCGATCGGGATCGACCGGGTGACCACGAACAGCACCACGAACAGCGCCGTGGGCAACACGGATTCGAGGATCCCGCGAGGACCTCCCAGGGCATCGCCCACGGAGAACTCCTCGCCCGTGAGCACGGCGCCCATGCCCGAGCGCGGCGCGGCGTGGCCCGGGCGCGCGGCAGCAGGCTCTTCGGCCCGCGGAGCGGCGCCCTCCTCCGGTCGCTGGGCAGAGCTCACGCGTCCTCCTCCTCGCCCGGCAGGCCGGTGATCTCGTAGCGCGGGTTGTACATGACCTTGTGGTGGCCGCGGCGGGCGGCCACGCCCTCGAGGACGAGCCGGGTGCCGGGGCCGACGCCGGGGATCCGCGACTGGCCCAGCCAGATCGCGGTCACGGTGCCGGTGCCGTCGAACACGTCGATCTCGAAGGACTGCGGGGCGCTCGTCGGCGGGATCACCATCGAGCTGACGAAACCGGTCACGCGGACCTCCCGTCGGCGCTCGATGTCCTGCGCGCAGTCGAAGCCGTCCTCACGGGCGCGCCTGCCGGCCTCGCGGGCGTCGAGCACCTCGCTGTCCACGAAGTGGCCGCGCAGGCGCTCGGCGAGCTGCTCGGCGCGGCCGTGGCGCTCCGCCGCGCGGGACCGAGCCTCCGCGGCCCGGTGATCCGGGTTCCGTGCTTCCCTGGTCCTCATCGGGTCCCCCTCAGCCGATCTCCGTGATCTCGGGTCCTCGCTCGAGCGGGTTCAGCGTGGTGTCCTCGGCGGGGACCAGGCCGGGACGCTGCCCGGGGAGGTTCAGCGGGATGAGCTCCTGGGGAGCCATGGCATCGCTCCCCCGCACCACCACGATGCGCGAGATCAGCGTCTCGAAGGCGCGCGAGGCCTCGGCGTCGCCGAGGGCCGGACCGGAGAGGATCGCGCGCAGCATCCAGCGCGGCCCGTCGACCCCGATGAAGCGCGCCGGCCGGTAGCCGACGCGGCCGTCGGACCGCTTGACGGGCAGGCGCGCGATGAGCTCGGTGCCGAAGGGGCCCGGCCGGGTCTCCGCGGTGCCGCCCTGCTCGACCACGGACCCGCGCAGCGAGGTGCGCACCTCGTCCCACAGCGCGCGGGACTTCGGGGCAGCGAACGCCTGGACCTGCAGCGAGGACCCCTCGATGACGAGGTTCGCCCCGGTGACGGCCCGAGTGCGCTGGTCCATCTCCATGCGCAGCTCCATGCCCTCGACCATCGGCACGAGGAGTCCGCCCAGGTCGATGCGGTCCTCCTCGGGGGCATCGGCCGCGTCGAGGGGTC
This sequence comes from Brachybacterium halotolerans subsp. kimchii, assembly GCF_020792675.1. Classification (NCBI taxonomy): domain Bacteria; kingdom Bacillati; phylum Actinomycetota; class Actinomycetes; order Micrococcales; family Dermabacteraceae; genus Brachybacterium; species Brachybacterium halotolerans. The sequence goes on from NZ_CP086254.1 coordinate 688,100, forward strand.
CGTCCTCCAGGTGGTCTCCCCCGAGCGCCTCGTCCGCGGTTGCGGACTCCCGGGCCGACGAGGTCGCCTCGTCGGGATCGCTCGTCGCGTCGCTCGCGGCATCGCCGGACGCCGTCGTCGACGCGTCGTCGTCCGTCGCGTCCGTCGGCCGCGCCTGCGCGGCGACGTCCTCGGCCTTCGCCGCGCCCCTGCCGGTGTCCGCGGCAGTGTCCTCGGTCGTGTCCTCGGCGGTGGCCTTGCTCTTGTCCTTGCGGGAGAACAGTCCCATGCTCACTCCTTCCCGTCGGCGCCGGCCGCGCTCGCGGCGGCGTCCTCGGTCGAGATCACGGTCGCGCCCTGGCCCTCGACGCCCTGCAGGCCGCCGCTCGAGCCGAAGCCGCGGTCGGCGCGCTCGCTCTCCTCGAGGTCGGTGACCACCTCGAGCCGCGGAGCGACGAAGGGCACCACCACGAGCTGCGCGATGCGGTCCCCGCGGTGGACCGTGAAGTCCTGCTCACCATCGAGGTTCACCAGCGGCACCCGCACCTCGCCGCGGTAGCCGGCGTCCACGACGCCGGGCCCGTTGAGGACCGTCACCCCGTGGCGCACGGCGAGGCCGGAGCGCGGGCACACCAGGCCCACGGTGCCCTCCGGCAGGGCGAGGCTCACGCCCGTTCCGACCAGGGCCCTGCCCAGGGCGGGGATCACGAGGTCCTCGGAGCTGATGAGGTCGAAGCCGGCGTCGTGCGCGTGCGCGCGGTAGGGCAGCACGGCCTCCTCCGCGAGCACGACCGGCATGCGGGGCGCTCCCCCGGGCTCGGCCGCGGGCTGTTCGTCGATGGTCATGACTCCAGACTAGGCGCACCCGGGGACCGCAGAATCCTCTCCGGTGCGCGTGAGACGATTGGCGCATGCCCGACGCCTCCGCCGACTCCGCCCGTCCCCGCGCCCTCTCCGATGCCACCGCCCTGCATCGCGAGAGGCTCCTGCCCAGCATCGGCGTCTGGATCGTGGGGATCGCGTTCGGCAGCGTCCTGGGGGTCATCCTGGTGCCGCTGTCCCATGCGCTCTCGCTGGCCGTCGGGATCATCGGCATCGTCGGCGTGTGCGTGATGCTCGCGATGGCGAGCCCCGTCCTCGAGGTCTCGGGCGGCACCCTGCGGGCGGGCCGTGCGCAGATCCCCGTGGACCTGCTGGGCGAGCCCGAGGTCCTCGACAAGGACGGCTGGTCCGTCGCCATGTCCGTGGGCTTCGAGCCGCTCGCCTTCCACCTCACGCGCGGATGGGTGCACACGGGCGTGCGCGTGCCCGTGCTCGACGAGGCGGATCCCACCCCGGCGTGGGTGCTCTCCACGCGTCGGCCCGAGGACCTCGCCCTGGCCCTGCGCAGCGCGCGCTCCCAGCACTCCTGACCCGAGGGGCTCCCGACCCGCGAGGCCCCTGGCCTCCGAGGCGCGTCCCCGATCGCTCGCGCGATCGCGAGCGGACGAGAACGGGGCGGCACACCAGTCGGTGTGCCGCCCCGTTCTCATGAGCGCCCGTGCCGCAGGGCGCGGGATGCGTCCCCTCAGGCGCATTCCTTGCAGATGATGACCGTGCCCTCGACATGGTCGATCTGGCTGCGGTGCTTCACCAGGAAGCAGCTGCCACAGGTGAACTCGTCCGCCTGCCGCGGGAGCACGCGCACGGACAGCTCCTCGCCGGAGAGGTCGGCCCCCGGGAGCTCGTAGCCGTCGGCGACCTCGGCCTCGTCCTCGTCGACCGCGGGAGTCGCGGCCTCGTTCCGGCGGCCCTTCAGCTCCTCGATCGAGTCCTCGGAGGACTCGTCGTCGTTCTTGCGCGGTGCGTCGTAATCAGTGGCCATCGGAAGTGAATACCTCGATCAGGAGAAGTGTCGGGAGTCCGGGCACAAAAGGAGTGTCTGGCCTGCGTGGCTGTCAGCTCCCCCGGCGTGCCCCTCGGTGTTGTCCACGCCGGATGCGGCGCGATTATTGCAGAGCGGGTGCCATATCACAACACGGAGTATCCGACCGGCTCCGGCGGGCGCGTCCGCCGAGGTCGCGAGGCGGGCGCGATCTATGATCTGATCACGTCGCGGACCATGCTGCGACGGGAGAGGACCACGATGCGAGAGCTCGAGCTCGACGGGATCCATGACGACGGCGAGCACATCGTCCTGCGCGACCCCGACGGCGAGCAGTACACGCTGAGGATCGACGAGGCGCTGCGCGCGGCCGTGCGCCGCGACCGACCGGCCCTGGGGCTGATCCAGTCCTCGGAGGCGACGGCGCTGCGCCCGCGGGAGATCCAGGCGCTGCTGCGCGGGGGCCGGACGGCGGACGAGATCTCCGAGATGGCCTCGATCGACGTGGAGCACGTGCGCCGCTACGAGGGCCCCGTTCTCGCCGAGCGCGGCTTCACCGCCGAGCGCGCCCGCGGCTTCAAGGTCGATCGCTCCGGCGGCCCGGTCCTCGACGAGATCGTCACCGAGCGGCTCGCCGCCCGGCAGGCCCTCGAGGGACTGCGGTGGGACGCCTGGCGCCTGCCCGACGGCACCTGGAACCTCGAGCTGGTCTTCCGCTCCGGCGGCCGCGATCGCGAGGCGCACTGGATCGCCGACATGACCCGCCAGGTCGTGGTCGCGGAGGACGACGAGGCCCGCTGGCTGAGCCTCGACGACGACGCGCTCGACCAGCCCGTCGCGGGTCGCGCGCGTCTCACCTCGCTCAAGAGCTCCGTCTACGACCAGGAGTCCGACGCCGACGGCGCCTCGGCGCGTCCCCGCCGCACCGCGCCGCGCAGCCTCGGCCGGCAGGCCCCCGACCGCGGGGACCATCCCTCGCGCGGCGGACGGGGCGATGCCATCGATGAGGACGCCCTGGACGCGCTCAACGCCCGCCGCGGCCTGCGGTCGGTCCCTGCCTCCCTGGACGACGAGCCGACCTGGTCCACCCTCGAGGAGGACGAGGAGCGCAGCACCCGCTCGGCCGACGAGGAAGCGCTGCGCGAACACTCCGACGCCCCTCGCGCGGACCTCCCGGAGGATGTCGACGAGGACGACGTCGACGGCGGCGCCCAGGCCGACGACGACGATCTCGAGGTCACCGGCGGCCCCGAAGGAGACGTCGACGCGGAGCGCTCGGACCCGGATACGGACGGCGCGGGCGCCGAGCCGGAGCCCCTCGTGGTCCCGGGTCGCACGCTCGAGGAGTCCGTCGCCACCGGTGATCGCGCGGCGGACGAGGAGCCCTCCGCAGCCGCGGGATCCGAGGCCGACGACTCGGGCCGGGACACCGGCTTCGCCCCTGCGGCGAACGACACGGTGGACCTCACGCCCCTGCCCGGTTTCGACGATGTCGCGTATTCCCCCGCGGAGGACGCCGAGGCGAAGTCTGCGAAGGACGGCGACGGCGGACAGGCGGGATCCACCGCTCAGCGCTCCGGGGGCAAGGACGCGAAGAAGTCCGGCAAGGGTGACAAGAAGCCCTCGTCCTCGCGGGCGAAGCGCTCGAGCATCCCGAGCTGGGACGAGATCGTCTTCGGCTCGAAGCACGACTGACGTCGAAGCGCGGCTGATACAGGCGCCCGACTGACGTCGCGTCCGGCTCACAGGCGCCGTCGCTGCGGGTTCCGCTCACACCTCCACGGTGAGCAGCGGCACCAGGGACTCGGCACGGGTGAGCGAGCCGTGCACTCCGGTCTCGGGCCGGCGTGAGGGCGCGTGACGACGGGAGTCGTCGACGATCCATCGTCCGCGCGCCAGCACGATCGCATCGCCCAGCCGGCCCTCGAGGTGCGGAGCGATCGGAGCGGACGTCACGGGGCCCAGCAGCCCCGCGACCAGCATCTCCTCGCGCGAGAGCACGACTCCGCGCTCCCCCACCGCCTCCCGCGTCGCCTCGATCAGGTCGGGGGCGTCCTCCGGGCGGCGGGCGAAGAGCACGAGCGCACGCGGCTCCCCCGCGACCATCGCGAGGACGCGGCGCACCGCGGGCACGCGCGCGAGGTCTATCGTGCGTTCCGGGGCGGTGTCCACCATGCCGTGGTCGGCGGTCACGTGGACGCGCGTTCCCCCGGGCGCGCGCCGCAGCAGCGTCCCGATCAGGGAGTCCGCGCCGGCCAGCGCATCGCGCCAGGCGTCCGAGTCGACCCCGTGCTTGTGGCCGGCATGGTCGACGTCGTCCACGTGCAGGTGCACGAGCGCGTCCGGGCCGCCCGCGCGCAGGGCGGCGAGGGCCGCTCCCGCCCGGTCCCCGCGCTCGGCCTGCGCGAAGAACTCCCAGCCGCGGAACGCGCTCCCGGTGAGCAGGCTCCCGGCGTGCTTCGCGGGGGCGACCTGGAGGGCGGGTCGCCGCGCGCTCTCGGCGGGCACGGCGCACGGCATCCACTGCGCGGGATCGATGCCCGCGGCCCCCGTGAGCTGATTGACCGCGCGCCCGGTGCGCGGATCACGGGTGAGGTAGCCCAGGACACCGTGCTCGAGCGGTGCGAGGCCCGTGATCAGGGAGGTCATCGCGGTCGCGGTCGTCGACGGGGCGATGGTGCGCACGGTGCGCACCTGCTCGCGCAGCCGGCGCAGGGTCGGGGTGAGCGCGAGGTGCTCCTCGAGCAGGTCACTGCCCAGCCCGTCCACGAGGACCACGAGGTCGCGCCCGCCGTCGGCCCGCGCGAGCAGGGGCGGGACGATGTCGAGCTGACCGGGCCGGGCGCCGTCCGCGAACGGGGCGACGAGCAGGTCGGGGGCCGACGGGAAGGTCGTCCCGGCCGGATCGCTGCGGCGGGAGGCGGAGTTCTCGCCTGCCGGGGTCATCCGACGGCGTCGATCGCGTCCAGCAGGCGGTCGTGGAAGCGCACGGCCGCGTCGACGGCGTCCTGGCCGTCGGCGAGCGCGCTCACGCGCAGGGCCAGATCGGCGGGTGCGAGCGTGCCGCTCCAGCCATGCTCGGCCTGGCACTCGGGGTCGTCGCACCAGGCCCGCTCGACGTCCAGGCGCCGGCTGCCGCCCCAGGTGACCGCGAGGGTGACCTCGGCCTCGCTGCCGCGCACCCGCGTGCCGTCGGAGTCGAAGACCTGGGACATGCCCGTGGTGTGCACGCGGTCCAGGCGCACGCGCTCGGTGGTGGAGACGACCTGGCTGGGGTTGAGCTCGTCGGCCGGATCATCGTCGAGATGGGTGACCACGAGGTGGCGGTCGGTGATCACGAGGACCGTGAGGTGGCGTCGCACCTCGGGCCCGTCGAAGGTGGTCTCCGGCCGCACCAGGTGGGCGCGCACGGGCGCCGCGCGCAGCGCCCGCTGCACGCAGGCGGCGGCGGTCTGCGGGAAGTACCCGGCGCTCTCGAGCTCACCGAGGAGATCCGTGGGAAGTGCGGTGGACATGGGGTCCATCCTTCCACGCGTACACGGACCCCGTGACCGCGCGGGCCAGGCGAGGGCCGGGTGCGGACCGGGCGCGCGGAGCGAGCGGGGACCGGCGGGCGCTCAGGCGCTCGCGGGCCCGCTCAGGGTGCGGCGCAGGCTGTCGGTGCGGTTGGGCGCCTGGGCGACCTCGGCGCGGGCGCCGATGATCGTGCACCCTCCGCGGCCGACGACCACGGGGTGCAGCACGAGGGAGTGCAGCTCGGGCAGGTCCTCGGCCATGAGGCCCACGCGGATCACGAGGTCCTCGAGCCGCGCGCGGTCGGCGGCGGGGAGTCCCAGGTGGCCGCGGAGCTTCACGGAGGTCGCCGGGCCGTCGATGAGCCGCCTCACGGACTCGTCGTCGAGCGGCGGGATCGCGTAGGCGACGTCGTCGAGCAGGTCGGTCGCGTCCCCCGCCAGGGAGAAGGCGAGCACGGGCCCCAGCGACGGGTCCTCCACGCTGCGCACCACGACCGGGATGCCGGGGGCCGCCATCGCCTGGACGGCGAGGTCGGCGCTCGAGAAGGCGAGGTCGCGGCGCATGGCGGCGAAGGCGTGGCGCAGCTGCACGGCGTCGGGGATGTCCAGGCGCACCCCGCCGAGGTCGCTCCGGTGGCTGAGCACGGGGTCGGTGCTCTTGAGGGCCACGGGGTAGCCGATCTCCGAGGCGGCGCGCACGGCGTCGTCGGCGTCGGAGACGGTGCGGGAGGGCAGCAGGTGCAGGCCGTAGGCCTCGAGCAGGGCCCCGGTGCGCTCCTGGTCGAGCGCTCGCGGCGCGGCGCCCGGGGCTCCGGGCGCGGAGATCTCGGTCTGGCCGATGCGGCGGGCCGCCTCCCGGTCGATGCCCTCGCGCGAGGCGGGCTCGTCCCCGCCGACGGCACCGCGCCGGGCGGCGAGCATGCCCGCGGCCGCGCGCACGGCGAGCACGGGCGTGGGGTGCAGCGGCGGCATCTCGTCACTCCCGCGGGTGGCGCGCTCGAGGGACTCGAAGCGGTCGAGGTCGGTGACCACGCACACCACGAGGCGCACGTCGGCCCCGCGGGCGGTGCGCGCCATCCGCGCGAGGGAGGCGGAGAGGTCCTCGCCCAGGGCGTCGAGCACCGCGAGGACGACCACGTCCACCTCGCCGAGTGCGGCGAGCGAGGTGAAGGCGCGCTCGACGAAGCGGGGGTCCGTGCTCAGCAGCGCGCGGCGCTCGTCGCGCACCACGCGCAGTCCGGCCGCGTCGGCCGCGCCCCGCAGGGACTCCCCGAGCGCCGCCGTGTTCGCGAGCAGCCCGACGCGGTCGCCGGGCGGCACGCCCTGGCGGTCGAGGGCGTCGACGACGTCGGTGAGCTGGTCGACACTGAGGGTCGGCACGACCCCGGCGGAGAGGAGCACCTGGTCCAGCGCTCGTCGGGGCAGCTGGGAGGAGCGCACGTCGTGCCCGGGAGGCGCCGCCGTCGTGGTCCCGGGCGGGCGCAGGACGACGAGCGGCCTCTCGCGCGTGATGCGCCGCGCGATCCGCGTGAACTTGCGGGGGTTGCCCATGGACTCGAGCGAGAGCGCGATGACGCGCACGTCCTCGTCGTCCTGCCAGTGCTGGAGAGTGTCGTTGAGGGAGACGTCGGCGCGGTTGCCGACGGACACGAACTCGTGCACGCCGATGCCGCGGGACTCGACGCCGCCCAGCAGCATCGCCGAGAGCGCCCCGGACTGCCCGGCGAGCGCGACGCCTCCCGCGCGCGGGAGGTGCGGGACGAGGGAGGCGTTCAGGGCGTGCTCCCCGGTGCGCAGGAACCCGAGGGAGCCGGGCCCCAGGACGCGCACGCCCTCCCGGCGCGCCGCGCTGACCAGGCGGCGCTGCAGGGAGGGCCGCTCCGCGGCGCCCAGCGCGGGTGCCCCGCGGCCGCCGGCCGCCGCGGCGCCCGCGGTCTCGGCGAAGGCCTCGGTGGGCAGCAGCACGGCGCGCACCCCGGCGCGCCCGCACTCCTCGACGGCGGCGATGCAGTCCTCGGCGCGCGCGAGGGCGATGACCGCGAGATCCACGGGGCCGGGGACGTCGGCGATCCGGGAATGGGTGCTGTGGCCCTGCAGCTCGAGGGCGTCCCGGGCGACGACGTGCAGCTCTCCGTCGTAGCCGGCCTGCTCGATGTGCCGCAGGATCCGCCCGCCCATCGAGTCGCGATGCGAGGACACCCCGAGCACCGCGATCGAGGCGGGATGCAGCATGCGCTCCATGGCGCGGGCCTCCGCGCGGTGCTCGCGCTCGGCGATCACGGCGCGGAAGCGCTCGGTGGGGTCGATGCTGAACTCGACGACGACCACGCCGTCGTCGTAGGTGCGGCGCACGTCGAAGCCCGCGTCGGTGAAGACGTTGATCATCCGGCTGTTCTGCGGGAGCACGTCCGCCACGAACGTGGCGACGCCGCGCTCCCGGGCGGCGGCGGCCAGGTGCTCCAGGAGCACGGATCCCAGTCCCTTGCCCTGCTGGGAATCGGCCACGTTGAAGGCGACCTCGGCCTCGGCCGTCCCCTCGAGGCGGTCGAAGCGGCCGACGGCCACGATGTCCTCGCCGATCAGCACGATCAGGGCGACGCGGTCGCGGTGGTCCACGACCGTGAAGCGCGTGAGGTCCCGCGGGGAGAGCTCCGGCATCGGGGCGAAGAACCGCAGGTACCGGGAGTGCTCGGACTGCGCGGTGTGGAAGCGCTGGAGCGCGTCGGCGTCGCTCGGGAGGATGGGCCGCAGGTGGGCGGCGCTGCCGTCGCTGAGCGCGATGTCCGCCTCCCAGTGGGCGGGGTAGGCGGCGGAGGCCGCGGTCCCTCCGGCACCCGCGCCGGAGCCCGCGTCGCGTCGTGCTCCCATGCCCCGATCATACTGAGCGCCCGCCGTCCCGGGTGCGGGCCGATGGTCCCGCCGATCCCCGTCGGACGCCCTCGGCCCGCCGCCCGAGCGGCCCCGTGCCCGCGGCGTCGGCGACATCACCGCCCCCGCCTGCACGGTTCCTGGGCACGGATGCGGCAGGATGAACGTCATGGCACGACGCAGCAGCACCGCAGGCAGCGATGAGGACGAGAACATCGACGGCGTCGTCGTCGATGTCGACGTCACCAGTGAGATGGAGACCTCGTACCTCGAGTACGCGTACTCCGTCATCTACGCGCGCGCCCTGCCCGATGCCCGCGACGGCCTGAAGCCGGTGCAGCGCCGGATCCTGTACATGATGGACGACATGGGGCTGCGCCCCGACCGCGGGCACGTCAAGAGCCAGCGCGTGGTCGGCGAGGTGATGGGCAAGCTCCATCCCCACGGCGACAGCGCGATCTACGACGCCCTGGTGCGCATGGCGCAGAGCTTCTCGATGCGCATGCCGCTCGTGGACGGCCACGGCAACTTCGGCTCGCTCGACAACGGCCCGGCCGCCGCCCGCTACACCGAGGCGCGCATGGCCAGGGCCGCGCAGCTCATGACGGCCTCCCTCGACGAGGACGTCGTCGAGATGATCCCGAACTACGACAACCAGCTGCTGCAGCCCTCCGTGCTCCCCGCGCAGTATCCGAACCTCCTGGTCAACGGCGCCTCGGGGATCGCCGTCGGCATGGCCACGAACATGGCCCCGCACAACCTGGTGGAGGTCATCGCGGCGGCCCGCCACCTGATCTCCCACCCCGACGCTGACCTCGAGGACCTCATGCGCCTGGTCCCCGGCCCGGACCTGCCCACGGGCGGGCGAATCGTGGGCCTGGACGGCGTGCGCGACGCGTACCGCACAGGTCGCGGCTCGTTCAAGATGCGCGCGACCACCAAGGTCGAGAACATCACCAGCCGCAAGAAGGGCATCATCGTCACCGAGCTGCCCTACCAGGTGGGGCCCGAGCGCTTCGCCGAGAAGCTGCGCGACGCGGTGCAGTCCAAAAAGGTCCAGGGCATCAGCAACTACCAGGACCTGACCGACCGCCGCCACGGACTGCGCCTCGAGCTCACGGTGAAGTCCGGCTTCAACCCCGAGGCCGTGCTGCAGCAGCTCTACCGCTTCACGCCGATGGAGGAGTCCTTCGGCATCAACAACGTGACGCTCGTCGAGGGGCAGCCGCGCACGCTCGGCCTCAAGCAGCTGCTCGAGGTGTTCATCGCGCACCGTCTGGACGTCGTGCGGCGCCGCACCGCCCACCGACTGGGCAAGCGCAAGGAGCGCCTGCACCTCGTCGAGGGCCTGCTGATCGCGATCCTCGACATCGACGAGGTCATCCAGATCATCCGCGCGGCCGACGACGGCGAGCGCGCCCGCACCGCCCTGATGGCCGCCTTCGACCTCTCCGAGGCGCAGGCCGAGTACATCCTCGAGCTGCGCCTGCGCCGCCTCACGAAGTTCTCCCGCATCGAGCTCGAGACCGAGCGCGACGAGCTGCGCGCCGAGATCGAGCGGCTCGAGGAGATCCTCGCCTCCGAGGAGCTGCTGCGGCAGGTCGTCTCCGACGAGCTCGCGCACGTCGCCGCCGAGCACGGGACCCCGCGCCGCACGGTGCTCCTGGAAGCGGGCTCGCAGCAGGCGACCTCCCAGGCCGCCCCGCTCGAGGTCGCCGACGAGCCCTGCCGCGTGCTGCTCTCCGGCAGCGGGCTCATCGCCCGCACGGGCGACGCCGAGGACGTAGTCCGCGAGGGCGGCCGCTCCTCGCACGACGTGGTGGTCGCCGACGTCCTCACCACCGCCCGCTCGCAGGTAGGCGCGGTGACCAACCTCGGGCGCCTGCTGCACGTCGGCGTCGTGGAGCTGCCCGCGCTCGCCCCGACGGCGGGCCCGCCGAGCCTCGCGGGAGGCACGAAGCTCTCCGACCTGCTGACCCTGGAGAAGGGCGAGCGGGTGATCGGGCTCGTTCGCGCAGCCGGCGCGGATCTCGAGCGCGGTGGCAGCCTCGCGCTCGGCACGCGCCAGGGCGTCGTCAAGCGGGTGACGCTCGACTTCCCGCGCGGCGACGGCTTCGAGATCATCTCGCTCAAGGATCGCGACGAAGTCGCGGGCGTCGTCGACCTGCCCGAGGACTCCGCAGCGGGCGACACCGACCTGGTCCTCATCACCTCCGATGCGCATCTGCTGCACTTCCCCGCCTCGGGGGTGCGGCCGCAGGGCCGCGGCGCGGGCGGCGTCGCCGGGATCAAGCTCGCCGAGGGCGCGCACGTGGTCTCCTTCGGGGCGGTGGACGTCACCCGCGAGGCGGAGGTCGTGACGATCTCCGGGACCTCGGGCGCGCTGCCGATGACCCAGACGGGATCCCTGAAGGTCAGCGCCTTCACCGAGTACCCGGCCAAGGGCCGTGCGACCGGCGGCGTGCGCTGCCACCGCTTCCTGCGGGGCGAGGACGCGCTGATCGGCGCCTGGGCCGTCAACTCCCCCGCCCGTGCCTGCTCGGAGGCCGGCCAGCCCGTGGACCTGCCCGGCCCCGTGGGGCGGCGCGACGGCTCGGGCTCTCCGGTCGCGGTCCCGATCGCCGCCGTCGGCTGACGGGCCGGCCGTCGGGCCGTCGCGGGGGGGGGGGGGGGGGCCGCCGCGCGCGATCGGTCCCGGAGGAGCCGGAGGCCCCGGACCGATTCGTCCCCACCCCTGCACCCACGGGCCGAAACGGTGCGACCATAGGGGCATGAGCACCACGACCAGCCCCGAAGACCTGCCCCAGGGAGTCACCCTCGAGGACCTGCACGGCACGCCCGCGCTCGTGGTGGACATCCCCGCCTGCTCCGCCGTCATCCACCTCGACGGTGCGCACCTGACCTCCTGGGTGCCCGACGGCGAGGACGACGTCCTGTGGACGAGCCCCGACGCGGTCTACGCGGAGGGCGAGCCGATCCGCGGCGGCATCCCGCTGATCGGCCCCTGGTTCGGGCCCGGCCGTGACGGGCGCACCACGCCCTCCCACGGCTGGCTGCGCAATCACCGCTGGGAGGTCGTCGCGGGCGAGCACTTCCACGGCTGGGCCGACGAGGACGCGGACGTGGTGCATTCGGACTCCGTCGCGATCACCCTGGGCCTCGAGGGAGCGGACCCCTCCGGGCAGGGCATCGCCGCGCAGGTGCAGTTCGTGATCGGTGCGGATCACCTCCAGGTGCGTCTGGACGTGACCGCCGGCGACGAGCCCCTCGAGCTCGAGGCCGCCCTGCACACGTATCTCTCCGTGGGCGACGCCGAGGCGGCGCGCTTCACCGGTCTCTCCGGCGCCTCCTACCTCGACAACCTGCGCGACCTCGCCCCGGCCGTGCAGGAGGGCGAGCCCGAGATCGACGGCCCCGTGGACCGGGTGTACGAGGTCTCCGGTCCCGTCACCGTGCACGACCCGGTGCTCGAGCGCGACATCGTGGTGAGCCCGCACGGCTCGAGCCGCACCGTGCTGTGGAACCCGTTCAGCGACGGCGCCGCGCACCTCGACGACATGCCGCTCGATGCGTGGAAGCAGTTCGTGTGCGTGGAGACCGCCGTCGCCAAGGACGGCTTCGTCGCCCTCGCCCCCGGCGCGACCCACTGCCTCAAGGCGCGCTACGAGGTCGCCCGGAGCTGAGCCCGGACGCTCGGAGCGCCTGCTCGGCGGGCGCGGACGACCGGCCGTCGTCGGATCCGCGCGGTCACCCGACGGGTGCCGTCAGCGGACGGGCAGTCCGTCGGCCGCGAGGGCTTCCTTCGCCTGGCCGATGGTGAGGGTGCCGAAGTGGAAGACGCTCGCGGCGAGCACGGCGTCGGCGCCCGCCCGCACTGCCGGCGGGAAGTCCCCCGCGCGGCCCGCACCGCCCGAGGCGATGAGAGGCACGTCCGCCGCAGCACGGGCGGCGCGGATCAGCTCGAGGTCGAAGCCGCTGGTGGTGCCGTCGGCGTCCATCGAGTTCAGCAGGATCTCGCCGGCGCCGCGCTCCGCGGCCTCGGCGATCCAGGCGATCGCGTCGATGCCGGTGCCGCGGCGGCCGCCGTGGGTGGTGACCTCGAAGCCCGAGCCGGAGCGCGCGGGACCGTCGGGCGTCTCCTCGGTGACGCGGCGGACGTCGGCCGAGAGCACGAGCACCTGGTTGCCGAAGCGCTCGGCGATCTCGGTGATGACATCGGGCCTGGCGATGGCGGCGGTGTTCACGCCGACCTTGTCGGCTCCCGCGCGCAGCAGCTGGTCGACGTCCTCCACCGAGCGCACTCCCCCGCCCACGGTGAGCGGGATCAGCACCTGCTCGGCGGTGCGCCGCACGACGTCGAGCATGGTGCCGCGGCCGCTCGCCGAGGCGCTCACGTCGAGGAAGGTGAGCTCGTCGGCCCCCTCCTCGCCGTAGCGGCGGGCGAGCTCGACCGGATCGCCCGCATCGCGCAGGCCCTGGAAGTTCACGCCCTTGACGACGCGGCCGTCGTCGACGTCCAGGCAGGGGATGACGCGGACGGCGAGGCTCATGCGTCGATCCTCTCGCGGTCCAGCTCCTCGGCGCCCTCGATGATGAACTGCTTGCGCGGTGCGACGTCGCTGCCCATGAGCAGGTCGAACATCGAGGCGGCGGCCTCCGCGTCCTCGATGCGCACACGGCGCAGGGTGCGGTGGCGCGGGTCCATCGTGGTGTCGGCGAGCTGGTCGTCGTCCATCTCCCCCAGGCCCTTGTAGCGCTGGATCGGCTCCTTGTACCGCTTGCCGCGCTTGTCCAGGCTCTTCAGCAGGCGGTTCAGCTCGTTCTCCGAGTACGTGTAGACGTACTCGTTCTTCTTCTTGCCGCCGTGGATGATCTCCACGCGGTGCAGAGGCGGCACGGCGGCGAAGATCCGCCCGGCCTCGAGCATCGGACGCATGTAGCGGTGGAAGAGGGTCAGCAGCAGGGTGCGGATGTGGGCGCCGTCGACGTCGGCGTCGCTCATCATGATGATCTTCCCGTAGCGCGCCTGCTCGAGGTCGAAGGTGCGGCCGGACCCCGCGCCGAGCACCTGGATGATCGCGGCGCACTCGGTGTTCTTGAGCATGTCCGTGATGGAGGCCTTCTGGACGTTCAGGATCTTGCCGCGGATCGGCAGCAGCGCCTGGAACTCGGAGTTGCGCGCGTTCTTCGCGGTGCCCAGCGCGCTGTCGCCCTCGACGATGAACAGCTCGGAGCGCTCGACGTCGGTCGAGCGGCAGTCGGCGAGCTTGGTGGGCATCGTCGAGGACTCCAGGGCGTTCTTGCGGCGGGAGACCTCCTTGTGCATGCGCGCGGCGATGCGGGCGCGCATCTCGGAGACCACCTTGTCGACGACGAGCGCTCCCTGCTCCTTCTCCTCCTTCTTCGTGGAGGTGAGGAAGCCGGTGAGCTGCTGCTCGACGACCTTGGAGACGATCTGGCGCACCGCCGGGGTGCCCAGCACCTCCTTCGTCTGGCCCTCGAACTGCGGCTCCTCGAGGCGCACGGTGACCACGGCGGTGAGACCGGCGAGCGCATCGTCCTTCTCGATCTTCTCGTTCTTCGCGTTGAACTTCACGCGGCGCGCCTGGTTCTCGACCTGCTTGCGCAGCGTCCTCAGCAGCGCCTGCTCGAAGCCCGAGGTGTGAGTGCCGCCCTTGGGGGTCGCCACGATGTTCACGAAGGACCGCAGGGTGGTGTCGTAGTCGGCGCCCCAGCGCAGTGCCACGTCGACCTCGCACGTGCGGTCGACCTCCTTGGAGACCATGTGGCCCTTGGAGTCGAGCACGGGGATGGTCTCCGTGTAGTCGCCGCTGCCCTGCAGGCGGATCACGTCGGTGATCTTCTGGTCCTGCGCGAGGTACTCGACGAACTCGGAGATGCCGCCGTCGTAGCGGAAGGACCGCTCCTCGTCCTGATCGGGGCTGCGCTCGGGCCGACGGTCCGAGATCGTGATCCCCAGGCCCGGCACCAGGAACGCGGTCTGGCGCGCGCGGCGCACGAGCTCCTCGCTCGAGAAGTGGGAGCCCTTGATGAAGATCTGGGGATCGGCCCAGTAGCGCACGCGGGTGCCGGAGACGCCGCGCTTGACCTTCCCGACCCTGCGCAGCTCGGCGGGGCCGTCGGCGGCGGTGAACGGGGCGTCGGGCCCCGGGCCGTCGGCGCCGTCGGCGAAGTCGCCCGGGACGCCGCGCTGGAAGCTCATGGCGTATGTGACCCCGGCGCGGTCGACCTCGACGTCCAGGCGGGCAGACAGCGCGTTGACGACGCTCGCGCCCACGCCGTGCAGGCCGCCCGAGGCCGCATAGGAGCCGCCGCCGAACTTCCCGCCGGCGTGCAGCTTCGTGTAGACGACCTCGACGCCCGTCAGGCCCGTGCGCGGCTCGGTGTCCACCGGCACGCCGCGCCCGGAGTCCCGGACCTCGACGGAGGCGTCCTCGTGGAGGATGACCTCGATGCCCTCGCCGTAGCCGCCCAGGGCCTCGTCCACGGAGTTGTCGAGGATCTCCCACAGGCAGTGCATGAGGCCGCGCGAATCGGTCGACCCGATGTACATGCCGGGGCGCTTGCGGACGGCCTCGAGGCCCTCGAGCACCTGCAGATGGCGGGCGTCGTAGGCGGCCTGCTTGGAGGCGGACTTCGCCGGGGCCTTCGTCGAGCGCTTCGCGGCGGGCTTCGCGGATGACGACGCGGAGCCCTCCTGGGACGGGGACTCGGCGGCCGGGGACTCGGAGGACGCGGTGGTGTCTGACACGCGCGTCATTCTACGGCGGCGAGCCCGACGACCAGGGCCGACGGGCGTCCCCGGCGTGGCGGGGCGCACGGGCGTTGCGCGGTGAGCGAACCGGAGGCGCGGATCACGCCGCCGACGCCCGCGCGGTGCTTGAATGTGGGGCATGAACACGACCGTCGAAGCCCCGCGACTGACCGCGCACGACCGCTGCGACCGCTGCGGCGCCCAGGCCTACGTCAAGGTCTCCCTCTCCGCCGGTGGCGAGCTGCTGTTCTGCGGGCACCACGCCCGCGCGCACGAGGACGCCTTCCGTCCGCTCGCCTCGGAGGTCATCGACGAGACCGAGCGCCTGCACGCTCGTCCGGTGCCGGTCGAGGACTGATCCCGCACACTCCCTGACTCACGAGGGCCCCGCATCCGCCGAGGATGCGGGGCCCTCGTGCGTCCGGTGGGTCCGATCAGCGCGTGCCGACCTCGCGCAGCGGGATCGGCACGCCGATCTCGGGGAGGACCGTCCGCACGCCGTCGACCTCGAGGCGCTCGGGGTGGAAGCCGTGCAGGGCGATCACGCGGGCGGGGGCGATCCGCTCGACGATCTCGCGCAGCGCGAGCGGGCCGGCATGTCCCGAGGAGCCGGCCGGCACCGTCGCGAGTCCGAAGCGCTCGAGCCAGTCCTGCCACACGTCCCAGTCACGCATGAACGGCCCCAGCGGCTCGCCCTGCGAATGGATCCAGGCGCTCGTGGGCCCCAGCGGGAGGTCGAGCAGGGAGGTGAAGTCCTCCGGGTCGATCTGGACGAGGAAGCGATCGGGGGATTCCAGGACCTCGTCGATGCCGACCGTCCGCGCCGCGCTCCGCTCGCGACCGGCGGCGAGCTCCCCCGCCCGGCGCTGGCTCCCGGACTGGGGCCGCGTCCCGTCCCAGGTGACGACGCCCCCGATCCCCATCGCGGTGAGCACGGCGGCGTGGCGTCCCGGCCACACGAGCGTGCGCCCGGCGTCGGCGGCGGCGCGGACGAGCAGCGCGGCGCGGTCGACGTCCCGCTCGTACGCACTCAGCAGCATGAGGTCCTCGCTGCCGGCCAGCGCCTCGGTGACCACGCGCGCGATCACCTCCTCGCTGCGGGGCTCGAGGGGCGGCGGGTCGAAGCTCAGCATCGTCGTCTCGCACACGAGCACGTCGGCCCCACGCGCGGCCTCGAGGAAGGCGCGCGTGTGCACCCCGTCCTCACGGTGCAGGTTCACGTCCCCGGTGTAGGCGAGGGCTCCGTCGGGGGCGCGCACGATGGTGCCGATCGCACCGCGCACGTCGTGGTCCACCCGGTGCACAGTGACGGCGAGGTCCGCGACGGCGACCTCCTGCCCCTCCGCGATCGGGGTGAGGCGAGCGGAGGTGCCCGGCGTCGTGGCACCCGCCTCCTCGAGAGCGCGGTGCAGGGCGATGGTGTCGGGATGGGCGAGGACGCGGACCTCGGGCCGCAGGTGCGCCAGCAGTCCGTCGTGGTCGATGTGGGCATGGGAGAGGACGACGACGAGCGGTCGGTCATCCGCGGCCGCGAGCGCGTGCACCTCCTGCGCCCCGGGGCCGACGGCGTGCAGCTCCTCCGGCGCGAACAGCCCCGTGATCCACGGCGCCGCGCCGAGACGCAGGCGATCGGCGAGACCGTGGCCCCCGCGCGCACGGGTGCTGTCGCGAAGCAGGTCCGCCTCGTCCGGGATGTCCTCGCCGATGTCCAGCAGCACCCGGGCGCGCGCGGTGCTGATCAGCACCTTGGTGCCGCCGATGACGCGCACCCCGCCGTGGATCTCGATGCTTGTGCCCGTCGGGTCGTCCATCGGCTCGCTCCTCGTCGTTCCCGTCGGCCGGCTCCCCCACCCGCTCTCCCGCCCGCTCATCCGCGCACCGCCCCATCGGTCGAGAAGGCACCGCGCACGAAGTACTTCTGGAGGAACAGGAAGAGCAGGATCACCGGGATCGTCGTGAAGACGACCGCGGCGCTCATCCCGGTCCAGTCGTTGCCGTTCTCGGACTGGAAGGTCTGCAGTCCCACTTCGATGGGACGCAGCTGATCTGACTTCGTCATGAAGTACGGCCAGACGAACGAGTTCCAGGACCCCATGAAGGCGTTCAGGCCCACCAGGATCATCGTGGGCACGGCGAGCGGCCCGGCGACCTGCGCGAGCATGCGCACCGGGCCCGCACCGTCGAGCTCGGCGGCCTCGAAGATCTCGGCGGGCAGGGTCTGGAAGAACTGCCGCAGCAGGAAGATGCCGAACACGGACGCGCCCCACGGGAGGATCTGGATCGCATAGGTGTCGTAGAGGCCCATCTTCTGGGCGAGCAGGAAGTTCGGCACCAGCAGCACCGTCTGCGGGACCATCATCACGCTCATCACCAGCAGGAACAGCACACCGCGACCGCGGAACCTCATGCGTGCGAAGGCGAAGGCCGCGAGCAGTCCGGTGAGCAGCGTCAGAGCGACGACGCACACCGCGATGAAGACGGTGTTGCCGAAGTAGCGCGGCCAGGGCGCGGCCACCCACGCCCGCGCGTAGTTCTGCGCGGCGGCCTCGATGTAGTGGCCCCATTCGCCGGGCGGTCTGATCCGCGGCGGCAGGGTGTACACGTCGTCGGGCGTGGAGATCGAGGTGTACAGGGTCCACAGCAGGGGGAAGAGGAAGGCGAGCGCCGCGAGGGCGGCGAGGGCCGACAGCACCCGCTGGGCGGGGCGGGTCCGGCGGCGCCTGCGCGGGATCTCCTCCCCCGTGCTGTTGCGCAGCGTCGTGCTCGTGCTGCTCATCGGCTCGCTCGCCTCCTCGTCCCTCGTGTCGCCTGTGGGCCGTGTGGTCCTCGTGGTCCCTGCCCGCGCCGTCTCAGCCCAGCGCCCCGGCCTTCTTCTGCGCGTCGGCGAGGGCGTCGGCCGGCTTCGCCTTGCCCTGCAGGGCGTCCTGCAGGGCGACCGAGAGCAGGCCCGAGGCCTCGGTGACGCTCGTGACCGGCGGCAGGGCGCGCGCGGTGTCGAGCTGCTTGACGGCGTCGGTGATCCACGGGCGCTCCTCGACGACCTTCTTCATGGCGTCCTGCTCGAGGGAGGCGGAGCTGACGGGGAGGTAGCCGGTGGCGGCCGCCCAAGAGGCCTGCTGCTCCGGCGTGGTGATGAACTGCATGAACTCCCAGGCGGCGGCGCGCTCCTGATCGCTCGCATCGGCGAACAGGACGATGTTGGTGCCGGCCAGCTGGTTCGCCGCACCGGAGGGCCCCTCCGGGAGGGCGCTCACGCCCATCTCGAACTTCCCGCCGACAGCCTGCTCGTTGAACGGGAACGAGGCCACGGAGGAGACGTCGAAGGCCCCCTTCTCGGCGCCCAGGGCCTCCTGGCCGGGATAGCCCGAGGCGATCGCGAGCGCGCCCGCGTCCTTGAGGTCCACGAGGTACTCGAGGGCCTTCACGCAGCCGTCCTCGGAGAACTGCGGCGTGCCGTCGTCGGCGAAGACCGTGCTGCCCATGGACTCGGCGAGGATCTCGTAGAGGGCCGTGCCGCCGGCGGGCCCCTTGGCGCTGCCGGGGTCGATGGACAGGGCGACCACGCCGTCCTTCGAGACGTCCTTGCTGACCTTCGCGAAGTCGTCCCAGGTCTTCGGCTCCTCCTTCACCATCTCCGCGTTGCGGTAGACGACCACGACGGACTTGTTGAAGGGCCACATCCAGATCTTGCCGTCGGTGAGCTGCATGTCCTTCTTCACGGCCTCGGCGAAGTCCGCGTAGTCCTCGTTGGCCTTCGCGTACGCGTCCAGGGGCACGATGACCTTCGAGTCGGCGTACTCGCTGGCCCAGTTGCCGTAGGCCTGGGCGATCGTGGGCGCACTGCCGGCGCCGACCTGCGCCTTGGTCTTGGTCTGCAGGGTGCCGTAATCGGGCTGGTCCTGCAGCTCGATGGTGACGTTCGGATGGTCCTTCCCGAAGTCGGAGACGATCTTCTCGAGCGCGGTCTTCTGATCGCCCGAGGCCATGGCGTGCATGAACGTGATGGTGGTCTTCGCGTCGGGGTCGAAGGACGGCACGGCGTCGCTGCCGGAGTCGTCGCCGTCGCCGGAGCCGGAGGATCCGGACGAGCAGGCGGCGAGGGCCAGAGCGCTCGCCGAGGCGGCGGCGCCGGCGAGGACGGTGCGGCGCGTGGGCGCCGATGAGATGCGGGACGAGATGCTGTGTGCGGTGCGGGCGGAGGTGCGGCGCATGGCGGTCATCGGGTTCTCCTGGGTGAGAGTGAGGGTGGGCACGGCGGGGCGATGAGTGGCAGAGGTCGTCGGGAGCGGGGTGGTCGAGGGCACGGCGGGCCGGTCGGCGGAGGACGGCCGATCATCGCGAGAGCCTCGCGGAGATCCGCAGCTGGATGATCGAGAGCACGAGGGTGATGAGGAACAGCACCACCGCGAGCGCCGCCCCGTAGCCGGTGTTCCCGAGCACGAACGCCTGCTGGTAGAGCTGGAAGCCGATCGTGGAGGTCGAGTAGCCGGGGCCGCCGCCGGTGAGCACGAAGAACTGGGTGAAGGCCTGCAGGGACGAGATCGAGGAGATGATCACGACGAACGCCACGTACGGGATGAGCTGCGGAAGGGTGACCCGGCTGAACTCCTGCCAGGGGTTCGCGCCGTCGACCTTCGCCGCTTCGGACAGCTCCCCGCTGGTGGTCATCAGTCCGCCCACGAACACGAGGACCAGGAACCCGACCTCGTGCCAGACGGAGTAGACGATGATCGAGAGCATCGCGTAGCGGGAGTCGCCCAGCCAGTCGATCACCGGCAGGTGCAGGAGCGAGAGGACCCCGTTGGCGAGTCCGAAGCGCGGGTTGAAGATCCACAGCCAGATGAGGGCCGTGGCGACCCCCGGGGCGATGTAGGCGAGGAAGAAGCTGGTGCGGGCGGCCGCCATGAGCTTCGAGCCGCGCCGCACCAGCAGGGCGAGCAGCAGGGCGAGGATCGTGCCGACCACGACGTTGGCGATCACGAAGTAGCAGGAGACCCCGAAGGTCTGCCAGAACGACGGGTTGGTGCTCCCCGAGAGCATGTCCCGGTAGTTGCCCAGCCCGATGAACTCGCTCATCGCGGGGTTCAGCTGGTTCCAGTCGAAGGCCGAGACCCGGAAGGTGTACAGCGTCGGGAAGATCGTCCAGATCCCGAAGATCGCGATCGCAGGGGCGACGAACAGGTAGGCGATCGGAGAGGTCAGGGCGCGGCGGGCACGGCTTCGGCGGCGGGCGGGGCCGGTGCGGGGCGCGGGGTTCCCCGGCCGGCCGGCGCCGGTCCGCGGGAGAGTCTGCGGGAGGGAGCTCTCACTCATCGACATGGCCGCTCACCACCTCGAGGATCCGGTCCTGGACGGCTCCCGCGCCCTCGCCGAGCCGGCGCTCGAGGGCGCCTCCGAGCGCCTCGACGAGGGCATGCTGCGCCAGCCGCGAGGGGCAGTGGAACTCGTCCTGGTAGTGACGGTGCGGGAGCGGCGTGATGTGGGTGCGGCCGACGGCCTGCTCCAGCGGCGTGCCGAGGAAGGCAGTCAGCGCGATGGTGCGCGCACCCGCTCCCGCGGCCGCGCGCACGCAGCGCAGGGTCTGGGCGTTCACGCCGGAGGCGGAGATCGCCATGCAGAGGTCCTCGGGGCCCAGCGCGGCCGCGGCGATCTCCGCGTCCAAGGGGTCGGCCGGCGAGATCACGGTGAGCCCCAGGCGCAGCAGACGGGCGCTGAGCGCCGCGCCCACGGATGCGCTCAGTCCGCCGGCGACCACGAGCACCCGGCGGGCGGCGGCGAGCTCGGCGACGGTGCTCTGCAGCGGCTCCTCCTCGAGCATGTCGGTGGCCTGCACGGTCTGCTCGGCGAGGGCGCGGGCCGCGCCGATCACCGTGTCCGGGGATTCCTGGACGCCGCCTCGCTCGCCGGCGGCGTCGCGCACCGCGAGCACCCGCAGCTGCTGGAAGCCGGTGTAGCCGAGGCGCTGGCAGGTCCGCACGACGCTCGCCCGGGACGTGCCCGAGAGCTCTGCGACCTGTGCGGTGGACAGCTCCGGGAGCTCCTCGGCGTGGGAGACGAGCACGCGCGCCACCTGCTCCTCGGCGGGGCCCAGGGTGGGCGCGGCGGCGGCGAGGCGGGAGGCGAGCGTGGGGGCGCTCGCGCGGTTCGACGGCCGTGCGGTGCTCATCGGGCGAGGTCCCGGCTGGGGGCGAACGCCTCGGCGTCGGCGGCGAAGCGGCGCAGGGCGGGCAGCAGCTCGGACAGATGGTGGCCCCGCTGGACGGCCAGAGCCTGCGGAGGCAGCGTGCTGTCCCCCCACGCGCCGGTGATGAGCATGCCCACAGCGCCGAGCTCGACGGCGGGGGCGACGTCGTTGCGCCAGTTGTCGCCGATCGAGACGAGGTGGTGGGCGGGCTCGTCGCCGAGGAGGACGCGCAGGTGCTCGGGCATCCGGGAGGGCTTCTTCGCGCCGACGACGATCTGGTCGAAGCGTCCGCGCACGCCCAGGTGGACGAGGGTCTCGTCCATGCCGACGGCGGGCGAGTTCGTCAGCAGGGCGCGCCGCACCCCGGCCTCGGCGAGCTCGTCCAGGAGGGCGGTGAGGCCTTCCGGGGGTCGCACGCCCAGGTCGTCGTGGACGAGACGGCGCCGGGAGTCGAGGTAGGCCTCGGAGAGCTCGTCACCGAGGATCGGCCGGGCGAGCGCGGCGAGGGCGACGTAGGCGTCGGCGTGGTGCTCGGACGAGCGGCCCGCCATCCAGTCCTCGAAGCGCGAGCGGACGCTGCGTGCGTCGGCCGCGGGCATGCGTGCGCAGGCCGCCTCGGCGTAGGCGAGGACGGGACCGTCGCCCAGGCACACCGTGCCGTCGAAGTCGAAGACGACGACGGGTCCTGCGGCGGGGTGCAGGGAGGTCGACAGCGGCGGGGTGTCCGGGATCACGGTGCGAGCCTAGGCCGCGCTGGAACGGATGACCAGACTTTCCGGAACATCCGGAACGGATGTTCGTCGGGTGTTCACGCCCCGTCCGCGGTGCCGTGCGTCCGCGGCGTCGTGCCTCCCCGGCGCCGCGCCCGCGCCATGCACGACGGCCCAGCACCTGCGGGAGGTGCCGGGCCGTCGTGCGCTGAGCGGAGGAGTCTCAGTCGAGGTAGTCGCGCAGGACCTGCGAGCGCGAGGGGTGGCGCAGCTTGCTCATGGTCTTCGACTCGATCTGGCGGATCCGCTCGCGGGTCACGCCGTAGACCTTGCCGATCTCGTCGAGGGTCTTGGGCTGGCCGTCCTCGAGGCCGAAGCGCATGGAGACCACACCGGCCTCGCGCTCGGAGAGGGTGTCCAGCACCGAGTGGAGCTGCTCCTGGAGGAGGGTGAAGCTCACCGCGTCCGCAGGCACGATCGCCTCGGAGTCCTCGATCAGGTCACCGAACTCGCTGTCGCCGTCCTCGCCGAGCGGGGTGTGCAGCGAGATGGGCTCGCGCCCGTACTTCTGGACCTCGACGACCTTCTCGGGGGTCATGTCGAGCTCCTTGGCGAGCTCCTCCGGGGTGGGCTCGCGGCCGAGATCCTGGAGCATCTGGCGCTGCACGCGGGCGAGCTTGTTGATGACCTCGACCATGTGCACGGGGATGCGGATGGTGCGGGCCTGGTCGGCCATGGCGCGGGTGATCGCCTGACGGATCCACCAGGTCGCGTAGGTCGAGAACTTGTAGCCCTTGGTGTAGTCGAACTTCTCGACCGCACGGATGAGGCCAAGGTTGCCCTCCTGGATGAGGTCCAGGAAGAGCATACCGCGGCCCGTGTAGCGCTTGGCGAGGGAGACCACGAGTCGCAGGTTCGCCTCGAGCAGGTGGTCCTTGGCGGCGCGGCCGTCCTCGACGATCATGCCGAGCTCGCGGCCCTTCTTGGTGCGCACGATGCTCTCGTCGCGCTTGAGGAGCTGCTCGGCGAAGAGGCCGGCCTCGATGCGCTCGGCGAGCTCGACCTCCTGGGCGGCGTTCAGCAGTGCGACCTTGCCGATCTGCTTCAGGTAGTCCTTGACCGGGTCGGCGGTGGCGCCGGCGGTCACGACCTGCTGGGCCGGGGAGTCATCCTCGGAGGAGTCGATGACCAGGCCGCCGGACTCCTCGTCCGACTTCTGGTTCGCCTTGTGGACGCCCTTGGGGTCCTTCTCCTCGGTCTCCTCGCCCTCCTCCGGCGCCTGCTCGTCCTCCGCGGTCGCCTCGAGGTCCTCCTCGGACGCGGCCTCCGTCGCCTTCGAGGCCGTCTTCTTCTTGCCGGCGGTGCCGCCCGCGGCACTCTTGGCGGCCGTCTTCTTCGCGGCCGTCTTCTTCGCGGGGGCCTTCTTGGTGGACTTCGCGGACGAGGTCGCCGCCTTCCCCTTCACGGGCGCGGCTTCCTTCGCGTCATCGGTCACGGCGGTCTTGTCGTCGACGGTGGTGTGCGAAGCAGTCACTGAGTTCCTTCTTCCGCCGGTCCTTCGCAGGGCCGGACCGGTGTCTCGCGGGCGAACGATGGTGCACGGGCCGATGCACCACCCGACCCGAAGGATACCTGCGTGAGGGCGCACGAAGGGGCGGTGCCGTCAAGCCTCGGGGAGTGCAACGACGCCCCCTCGGGATCTATTCCCGTGTGACGGAGGTCTCCGCCAGGGGCGTGATCCTCGGCGCTCCGGGGCTTCGGTGCTCCGGGGGCTCCCGGACTCAGGCGGCGATCGCGTCGGCGTGCTTCACGGCGAGCACGGGGCACGTGCTCTCGAGGACCACGCGCCGAGCGGACGCCCCGAGGTTGAGCTTGCCGATGCGGGACTTGCGACGCAGCCCGATCACGATCAGGCGGGCGTCGGTCTCGTGCACGACCTGCAGCAGGAAGTCGCCCACGTCGAGGTCCTCCCCCGTGCGGACCTCGACCTGCGGCGGTTCGGCGATGCCCAGGGCGTCGATCGCGGCGCCGACGGCCTCCGCATCGGCGACGGCCCGTCCGGCCTCGGGGTCGTGGTACGCATGGGACGCGACGACGAGGGTGTCCCCGCCCCGCTTCGCCTCCCGGGCCGCGGCGGCGAGCGCCGCGTCCCCCTGGGCTGACGGGGAGTATCCGACGACGACGCTCATGGAGCACCCGGACCCTTCTGTCGGGACGTCCTGGCCGGTGGGCCCGCATCTGCGGTCCTGCCTGCCGGCCGAGGGACGCCGATGGCGTGGCTGGATCTGGAGCCTAACCCTCCAGGAGGTCGGCGATCCACTCGCGCAGCGAGGGGTGGGGCAGCAGGAAGCCGTCATGGCCCTGCGGGCTGTCGATCACGTGGTGGTGCACGTCGGGGATCTCCCGGGCGGCCTCGGCCACGAGGTCGGGCGGGAAGAGACGATCGCTCGAGATCGCGACCAGGAGCGTTCGCGCCTGCACGCGATGCAGGGCGGCGGCGGTGCCGCCCCGGCCGCGGCCCACGTCGTGGGTGCTCATGGACTCGGCGAGGCGCACGTAGGAGTTCGCGTCGAAGCGGCGGGAGAGCTTGTCCGCGTGGTGGTCGAGGTAGCTGGTGACCTGGTGGCGACCCCCGTCGAGCACGTCCTCCTCCCCCTGGGAGCGGTTGGAGAATCGCTCCTCGAGCTCGGTTCCGGTGCGATAGGTGATGTGGGCGATGCGGCGCGCCGCGCCGAGCCCCTGGTGCGGGCCCTCGCCGTCGGAGCGGTCGTAGTAGTCCCCGCCGTAGAAGCCGATGTCGGCCCGGATCGCGGCGATCTGGGCGCTGTTCCAGGCGATCTGGTCGGCGCTCGCCCGGGCGGACGAGGCGATCACGGCCAGTCGCTCCACCTGCTCGGGCGCGCTCACCGCCCACTCGAAGGCGCGCATGCCGCCCATGGAGCCGCCGATCACGAGCGCCCAGTTCTCGACGCCGAGCTGCGCGGCCAGGAGCTGCTCCGCGGTGACCAGGTCGCGCATGGTGACCTGCGGGAAGCGCGCTCCCCAGGGGCGTCCGTCAGGGGCGGCGGTGCTCGGTCCCGTGGAGCCCTGGCAGCCTCCCAGGGCGTTGGGGGCGACGACGAAGAAGCGATCGGTGTCCACCGCGCGTCCCGGGCCCACGAGATCGCTCCACCAACCGGCCGTCGCGTGGGAGGGCCCCGCCTCGCCGATCACGTGGGAGTCCCCGGTGAGGGCGTGGAGAACGAGCACCGCGTTGGAGCCGTCGGGAGCGAGCTCGCCCCAGGTCTCGAAGGCCAGCTCGACGTCGTCGAGGCGCTCGCCGGATTCGAGCTCGAGCGCGCCGACCCGGGCGAAGCGCCGGTGGCCCGGTCCGTGCTCCGGTCGCCAGGCGCCCGACGCGGGGACCTCGAAACCTGAGCCGTGGGCCGGCGATCCCGCCGGAGCGGCCGACGTGCTCGGGGCGGTCGAGGCGGTCATGCGATGCGCCCTCCAGGTGTCGTGGTGGTCGGGTTCCGTGCTCTCGCCCGGCGCCGTCCGCCGGGCGAGCGGCCCCGGGCCGCCTCAGGCGGTCGCGGGCCTCCAGGCGGGCCGGACCCTGGCGCGGGCGATCTGCAGTAGGAAGAGTGCCAGAACCTCGTCCTCCCCGCGCATCTCGATCTCCTGCGCGAGATCGTCGGCGGTCGCGAACCGGTGGTTCCACCAGGACAGGACGGCGAGCGCCGTCCCCAGTGCGGTCCAGGCGCCGGCGCTCGCCCCGACCATCGGGGCGCTCCCCGTCCCCTCGCATGCCATCCGCATCGCAAGGAGGGCCTCGAACCATTCCCCACCTGCACAGATGCGGGATGCGGGCCGGAGCGAAGGGTCGGCGGCGAGCCGCGCGACGAAACGCACCAGCCCCTCGATCCCGCCGTCCTCGCCCTCCTCCTCGAGGCCCGAGAGGACGTGCAGGAGCGAGAGCGCGGCGTCGGGCGCGGCGAGCAGATCCCGCATCCCGGCGAGCCGTTCACAGTGCGACATCGAGAGGTCGTCTCCCCCGGATCCCGGGGCCTCCCCGGTGCCGGGGACCTCCCCGGCGACGGCTCCCGGGATGCGCGCACGTCGCAATGCGCCCAGCAGGGCATGCCAGCGGGCAGACGTCTCGAAGGCGCCGGGTCGGGACCCCGGCACGCCCTCCCCGGAGGCGACATCCCGGAGGGCGTCCCCGATCATCCGCATCTCGCGCTCGGCGGCGGGATCGTCCTCGGGGACCCGGCGTCCGGCATGGATCTCCTGGACGCCGACGAGGGTGTCACGAGGGTGCGTCAGCGGCCCCGGCCACTCGAGGACGCGAAGGGCGAAGGCGCCGTCGTCCTCCGGGGTGAGGGCGAAGGATTCCGCGCACCCGCCTGAGACCACCCAGGCCTCGGGGACGTCGAACCCGTCGGGCCCGCGCAGAGCCGCCGCGCGCACCACCTCCAGGGCGATCCTGCGGGCGTCGTCGGTCCGGGACTCCTCGACCGATTCCCATCCGTCCCCCGCGAGCACGAGCACGAAGGCGCCGTCGCAGCCCGCGCGGTCCAGGAGCGCGAGATGCCGCGGCACGTCCACGCCTCCCGGCCCGTCGCCCACGTCCCGCAGGGCGATGCGCGTGGCCAGGGGCGAGAGGCGGCGGCCGCTGTGGCCGATCATCACCAGGCAGTCGCGCGGCACGCAGCCGAGCGTCACGCGCGCCTCGGCGAGGAGCTCGGAGGGGTCGTCCGCCCGCAGGGTGCGCGGGGGCGGATCCGCCGGGTCCGGCACCGAGGGCGGAGGCGGCGGAGAAGACGCACTCCTCGCGCACGACGCAGCGAGCCCCTTCGAGGTGCGCGCGGAGGCGCCTGACGACGGATCGGAGGGGACGCGGTGGGCAGGGGTTGTGCTCATGCACCGAGCGTCCCCGCCTGCGCTCGCCGAGACCACGCCGCCGGTCGGATTGGGGACAAGTCCGCGCTGGGGAGGACCGGCGAGCGACGGGGAGGGGACGATGGGGAGGGGACGATGGACCCCTCGAGGTGACCCGGGACGGGAGGGAGCGCGATCCTCCCGCCTGCGGACATGGGAGGATCTGGGGGTCCCGCCGAAGGAGCAGCCCCTGATGACCCGTTCCGATCTCCCGTCCGCCACGAGCCCGCTCGACGCGCGCTTCCATGAGGTGCTGCAGCAAGTGCTGACCGGTGAGCTCGACGCGCGACGCGCTCAGCTCACGGCGATCGCCCCCGAGGCCGCCGGGCTCGTGGACTCCCTGCGCGCCTTCCTCGTGGGAGGCAAGCTGCTGCGCCCGCGCCTGTGCTTCGGCGCGGCGCGCGCGTGCTCGACGTCGGCCGAGGACCCGGAGGAGCTGCTCGCCCTGGCCCGCCTCGGCGGCGCGATCGAGCTTCTCCAGGCGGCCGCCCTGCTGCACGACGACCTCATCGACCGCTCCCCCACCCGTCGCGGCCGCCCCGCCGTGCATGTGGAGATGGCGGATCGGCATCGCGCGGAGGGACTGCGCGGCGAGGCGGAGCGCTTCGGCGGCGCCGTCGCGATCATCCTCGGCGATCTCGCGCTGAGCTGGGCGCGCGACCTGGCCGATCTCGACGCCGACCCAAAGGCGCAGGCGCGCATGCGGGACGCGCGCGCCCAGTTCTCCTCGCTCGCGACGGAGGTCATGACCGGCCAGTTCCTCGACGTCCTGCATCAGGAGGGAGGCTTCCGCTCCCCCGCCGACGACGAGGCGGCGGCGCTCGCCGTGATCCGCTGGAAGACGGTCTCCTACTCCGTGCGGCGCCCGGTGCTCATGGGTGCCGCGCAGCAGGGCGCGGACGCCGCGGTGCGCGAACGGCTCGACGCCTGGTCGGAGGCGGTCGGCACGGCCTTCCAGCTGCGCGACGACCTGCTCAGCGTGGTCGGCGACGAGCACGCGACGGGCAAGCCCACCGGAGGCGACGTCCGCGAGGGCAAGCGCACCGTCCTCCTCGCGCGCACGCGGTCGGCCGCGTCGGCCCGCCAGGACGCACGGGGGCTGGACCTGCTGGACCGGGTGGTGGGGCGCGAGGACGCCGACGACGACGAGATCGAGGCCGTCCGCGACCTCATGCGCTCGACGGGCGCGGTCTCCTCCGTCGCCGCGGACATCCGCGCGCTCTCAGCGCGCGCAGAGGCGGTGCTCGCCGACGCTCCCGGCCTCGAGGAGGAGGGGCGCGAGGGCCTCGCACGACTCGGCCGTGCGGCGACCGAGCTCACCGGCCTCGACGTCGGCCGCTAGGAGCGACCGCGACCCGGCGCGCCGCGCAGTCGCGGGCTCCCCGCAGCGTGGGACCCGGGCGGCAGCCCCCGGTCGGGTCAGAAGCCGAGCGCCTGGGCGCGGCGGCGGACCTCTCCGCGTCGGCCGGCGCGCAGCTCGTCGATGGGACGGCCGGGCAGGGAGTCGTCCGGGGTGAAGAGCCAGCGCAGCAGCTCCTCGTCCGAGAAGCCCGCGTCGCGCAGCACGGTGATGGTGCCCGCGACGTAGGGCGTGAGCTCGCCGTCCTTGATGAGCTCGGCGGGCACGCAGCGGACCTTCGGCGTACCACGGCGGATCTCGACGAGGGAGCCGTCGTCGACCATGCGCCGCACGGCCGACACCTCGACGCCGAGCTCCTCGGCCGCGTCGGGCAGCGGCAGCCAGCTGCCGATCAGATCGTCCAGGGAGGTCTCGGGGGTCTCGTGCTGTGCGCTCACCCCTCAAGGGTGCCACGGCCCGCGGGCTCCGGCCGACAGCCTGAGCGCATCCTGAGTGCTCGTGTCGCTGCGCGGCGCGGTGCATGCACGGCCGTACAGTGAGCCTCGTGAGCGCGCCTGCCACTTCCCCTGACACCGGCGTGCTCCTCGACGACCGCTATGCCGTCGAGGAGCTGATCGCCCGCGGCGGTATGGCCACGGTCTATCGCGGACATGACGAACGTCTTGACCGCACCGTGGCCCTCAAGATCATGCATCCGCACCTCGCCGTCGACGAGCAGTTCCGCCGCCGCTTCGCCCGCGAGGCCCGCAGCGCGGCCCGGCTCGCCCATCCGCACGTGGTCGGAGTGTTCGACCAGGGCGAGGACGGGGACCGCATCTACCTCTCGATGGAGCTCATCGAGGGCGGGACGCTGCGCAACCGCATCACCGAGGCCGGGCGGCTGACCGTGCGCGAGGCCCTCGAGGACACCGAGCAGATCCTCGAGGCGCTCGATGCCGCGCACACCGCGGGCATCGTGCACCGCGACATCAAGCCCGAGAACATCCTGCTCGCCCCCGGCGGATCGGTGAAGGTCGCCGACTTCGGGCTGGCGCGCGCCATCGGCACCGCGAACACCTCGGCCAGCAGCACCCTGCTGGGGACCGTCGCCTACATCAGCCCCGAGGTCGTCACCCGCGGGCACTGCGATGCGCGCAGCGACCTGTACTCGCTGGGCGTGGTCCTCTACGAGATGCTCACCGGCGTCCAGCCGTACACCGGCGAGCAGGCGGTGCACATCGCCTTCCAGCACGTGCACGAGGACATGCCCGCGCCGTCGGCCCGGGTCTCGACCGTCCCCCGCGAGGTGGACTCCCTGGTGACCTGGGCGTGCGCGCGCGATCCGCAACACCGGCCCCGTGGGGCCGGTGATCTGCTCGCGGGCGTCCGCGACCTCCTGCGCACCCTGCCCGCCGCGGTGCTCGACGCCGCGCCGTCCGAGCTCCACGACGTCGACACCCAGGACGTGCCGCGCCTGACCGCGCACCTGGACGACGTGGACCTCGCCGGCGAGGCCGCCGCCCGCGCCTTCCCGCTCGCCGCCCGTCTCGAGGCGGACCACGTGCCGGACGCGGGCGGGGGCGCCGCCGACGGGGGCGCCGCAGATGGGGGCGCCGCAGACGGGGGCGATCCGGACCCGGCCGCGGACGACGAGGACGGACCGGCCCGGGTCGACCAGCACGGAGATGATGAGGCGTCCTCCGCGGAGGACGCCGGAGCCTCGTCCCGCGAGGTGGCCCTCCCCGCGGTGCGCCCGCGCCGCGGCCGGCATCTCGACCGGCCGCTGCGCGGCACCTCGCGCGGTCTGCGGGCGGCGGCCGTGCTCGCCGTCGTCGGCTCACTCGCCGCGGGCGGAGCGAGCGCCGGCCACTGGTACCTGCACGAGGGGCCCGGTGGGGATCGCACCGTCCCCGCCCTCGCGGGCACCGACCTCGATGCGGCCGACGCCTCCCTCACCTCGCAGGACCTCGAGACGGCCACGAGCGAGGCGTTCAGCGACTCCGTGCCCGCCGGGCACGTGATCTCCTCGACCCCCGCGGCCGGGACGCTCCTGAAGAGGGACGAGAGCGTGAAGCTCGTCGTCTCCAAGGGCGTGCAGACATTCCCCGTCCCCACCGTCACCGGGAAGAGCCTCGCGGACGCGAAGAAGGCCGTCGAGGACCAGGGGCTCACCCTCGTCCAGGACGAGGGCGAGTACTCCGAGAAGGTGCCCTCCGGCCAGGTGATCTCCCAGTCCGCGGCACAGGACGCCCTCCCCGAGGGCGGCGAGGTGCACGTGGTCGTCTCCAAGGGCCGCGTGCCGATCTCGATCCCGGACCAGACCGGGCGCAGCGAGGACCAGGCGCGCAGCGCCCTCGAGGACGCGGGCTTCACCGTGACCACGTCCACGAAGCACTCGGACGTCGCCAAGGGCAAGGTCGCCTCCCAGTCGCCGGCGGGCGGCAGCGGGCACCGCGGGGACACGGTGCAGCTCGTGATCTCCTCGGGACCGGAGATGGTGAAGGTTCCGAACGTCTTCAACAAGAGCGAGAAGGACGCGAAGGCGGCCCTGACCAAGGCCGGCTTCACGCCCAAGGTCCAGTACGACCGCGGAGCGCCCGTGCTGGGCACCGTCTACGCGCAGTCGACCAACGGCGGCGAGAAGGCCGCGAAGGGCTCGACCATCACGATCTCGGTGTTCTGAGACGGCAGGAGGGCCGACGGCTCCCCGCCGGCCCTCCTGCCGTCCTGCCGCGTCGTTCAGCGACGCCCGGCGCGATCCGCGGTCCTCAGCGGGCGTCCTGGCCGAGCATCTCGGCGACGAGGAAGGCGAGCTCGAGGGACTGCTGGTGGTTCAGGCGGGGGTCGACGAGCGTCTCGTAGCGGCGCTCGAGGCCCGCCTCGTCGATGTGTCCGGTGCCGCCGAGCACCTCGGTGACGTCGTCGCCGGTGAGCTCCATGTGCAGACCCGCCGGGACCGTGCCCAGCGCCCGGTGGACCTCGAAGAACCCGCGGACCTCCTCGAGGATGTCCTCGAAGCGCCGCGTCTTGTAGCCGTTGGACGAGGTGATCGTGTTCCCGTGCATGGGGTCGGTGACCCACGCGGGGGTGGCCCCCGCGTCGCGCACGCCCTCGACGAGGCCGGGCAGCACGTCGCGGATCTTCCCCGCGCCCATCCGGGAGATGAACGTGATGCGCCCGGGCTCGCGCTCGGGGTCGAGGGCGTCGATGAGGCGCAGCGCGTCGTCCACGGTCGAGCTCGGACCGAGCTTCACGCCGATGGGGTTGCGCAGGCGCGACATGAACTCGACGTGCGCGCCGTCGAGCTGACGGGTGCGCTCGCCGATCCACAGGAAGTGGCCCGAGCAGCCGTAGATCTCGCCGGTGCGGGAGTCGATGCGGCTCATCGCCTCCTCGTAGTCGAGCAGCAGCGCCTCGTGCGAGGCGTAGTACTCGACGCTCTGGAGGGCCTCGAAGTCGGCCCCGATGGCCTCCATGAAGCGCACGGCCTTGTCGATCTCGCGGGCGATCTGCTCGTAGCGGTCGTAGCCGGGGCCGCGCACGAAGCCCTGGTTCCAGCTGTGCACCTCGCGCAGGTCGGCGAAGCCTCCGCTGGTGAAGGCGCGCATGAGGTTCAGGCTCTGGGCGCTCGTGGTGTACATCTCCCACAGGCGCTGCGGATCGGGGCGGCGCGCCTCGGGGGTGAACTCGAAGCCGTTGACGGCGTCGCCGCGGTAGGTGGGCAGGGTGAGGCCGTCGCGGGTCTCGGTGTCCGACGAGCGCGGCTTGGCGAACTGGCCGGCCATCCGCCCCATCTTGATCACGGGCACGGACGCGCCGTAGGTGAGGACGGCCGCCATCTGCAGGATCGTGCGGATCTTCGCGCGGATGCGGTCCGCCGTCGAGTCCGCGAAGGTCTCGGCGCAGTCGCCGCCCTGCAGCAGGAACGCCTCCCCGCGCGCGGCATCGGCGAGGCGCGAGCGCAGCACGTCGACCTCACCGGCGAACACCAGCGGCGGGGCGACGCGGAGACGGTCGAAGACAACGGCGCGCTCGCCCTCGTCGGGCCACGACGGCTGCTGCACCCGGGGATACTCGCGCCAGGTCCCGAGCGCGGCGAGCTCCTCGCTCGTCGAGGACAGGGAGAAGGCGTGGGCGCGGGCCGGTGTGTGGTGCGTCGTGGAGGTCACCGGGTCACCCTACCGAGAACCCGGCTCCGTGCGCGCGGGCGCCCGTGCGCGGGATCCCGCCGCGCGGATCGTGCATGGAGGCACGACGGGGAGGGGAAGAGCGGCAGGGCCGACGGGGCCCGCGTCCCCGGGGTCAGCGGGAGGCGCGCGTCGTCGGCGGGGCGGCCTCGCCCCGCGCGAGCGCGGCCTTGACGTCGGCCGCATAGGTGTCGACGTAGTCCTGCCCGGTGAGCTGCTGGACGTGCAGCATGAGCCGGTCGGTGAGCGTGCGCGCGGCCTGCGGGTCCGCGCGTGCCGCCTCGAGGTCGCCGAGCACCTCGGCGGGGTCGATCGGGGCGCCGACGAGCACCTCGATGCGCGGGCGCCGGCGCGGGACGATGCGCCGCCCGCGCTGGGCCTCGAAGCTGCCGAGCATGCCGATCGGGACCAGCGGGGCCCCGGTCGCGATCGCGAGCCGCGCCGCCCCGGTCTTGCCGCGGTGCAGGCGCCCGTCGGGGCTGCGGGTCCCCTCGGGATAGATGCCCAGCAGCTCCCCGCTGCGCAGGATCCGCAGGCCCGCCTCGATCGCTCCCTCCGAGGCGCTGCCCCCGGTGCGGTCCACGGGCATCACGCCCAGGGAGCGCATGAGGCGTCCGAAGCCGCGGGAGGCCAGGGAGGTGCCGGAGAAGAAGTCGGCCTTGGCCAGGAAGTGCACGGTGCGCCGGACCTGGGCGGGCATGAAGACGGTGTCCGCGCCGGAGAGATGGCTGCTGGCGAGGATCGCAGGGCCCTCATCGGGGATGTGCTGGACGCCGGAGATCCGCGGCGCGTAGACCACGCGCAGCACGGCGGCGACCACGGGCTTCGCGACCTCGTAGAGCATCGGCGGTGTCCTCGTCGATCGTTCTGTCCTCGGGCTGGCCCCATCGGTGCGGGCCAGGTGCGACCATGGGGACATGGCCTTCAGCGAGCTGTCCCAGCCGTGGCGGAGCGCGCCCCACTCTAACCCGGCGGGCGGTCTCCTCCTGTGCCACGGCTTCACCGGGACGCCGCACGCCGTGCGCCCCTGGGCCGAGGACCACGCCGCCCACGGCTGGGACGTGCGCACCCCGCTGCTGCCCGGGCACGGCAGCACCTGGCAGGAGATGTCAGCCTCCACCTGGCAGGACTGGTATCGGAGCGTGCGCGAGAGCGCCCTGGAGCTGCAGCGCGAGCACGGCACGATCGCCGTGGGCGGGATCTCCATGGGAGGGACGCTCGCCGCCGCGCTCGCCGAGGACCCCGCCGTCGCACCGCGCATCGGCGCTCTGGTCCTGGTCAACGCCGCGATGGTCGACTCCCCCGTCTGGGCCGTCGCACCCGCCCTCTCCCGCCTCGTGCCCTCCATCGGCGCGATCGCCGGGGACATCCGCCGCGAGGGCGTCATCGAGGAGGCCTACGACCGCACCCCGCTGCGCGCCGTCGGCGAGCTCCGAGCCCTCGTGCGCCGCACCCGCGCGGACCTCGGCCGGATCACGGCGCCCGCCCTCGTGGCGGTCTCCCCGCAGGACCGCACGGTCCCGCCGCGCTCGAGCGATGTGATCGCCTCCCGCACCGCGGGCCCCGTGGAGAGGATGACGCTGGGCGCGAGCGGGCATCTGGCGACCCTCGACCACGACGCCGAGGATCTCTTCGCCCGGTCCCGCGCCCACCTCAAGCGCTGGGTGCCGACGAGCACGGAGGAGGGCCGATGAGCACGCCGAGCACACCGGCTCCGGAGCCGGAGGAGGCGGGCGACGAGGGCGGTCGCCGCGACTTCGACGAGGAGTTCGCACGGATCGTGGACGCCGAGGGGATCGCCCCGCGGCCGGAGATCCGTTCCGCGCCGACGCCTGAGAGCGCAGACGCCCCCGAGGACCCGGAGGACCCCGAGGACGAGGTGCTGCTCGGGGACTTCGAGCCCCCGGACCCTGATCTGCCCCAGGCCTCGGACTACGCGGTGTGGTCCTGGACCGCCCTCCTCGGAGGCGTCCTGCTCGCGCTGCTGGCCGCCGTGCTCGACTCGATCCCGACATGGGCGGGCGCGCTCGGCGGCATCGCCGCCGTCGGCGGCCTGGTGGCGCTGATCGCCCGTGTCCCGCCGGATCGTTCCGACCCGACGGACGGCGCGCAGGTCTGAGCGGGCTCAGGCGTCCTGGCGGGCGAGGTCGGCGGCGCCGATCATCCCGGCGCCGTTGCCCGTGCGAGCCACCGCGAATCGGGCGAGCGGCCGGTGCCCGCGCGCGACGAGCTCGGAGGCGTACGCGGTGCGGGCGGGGTCCAGCAGCAGGTCCCCGGCGCTGCTCACGCCCCCGCCGACCACGAAGATCTCGGGATCCAGCACGGCGCTGAGGCTCGCTGCGCCGTAGCCGAGCCAGTGGCCGAGCTCGGCGAGCAGCGCGAGCGCCCCCTCGTCACCCTCCTGGGCGGCATGGGTGACCATGGGCCCGTCGATCGCGGAGGCGTCCCCGCCCGCGCGCTTCAGCAGCGGCGCGTACAGCGGTTCGGAGGAGACGGCGCGGGCACGGGCGGCGCGCACGAGCGCCGTGCCCGAGGTGTACTGCTCGAGGCAGCCGCGGCGGCCGCATCCGCACCACTGGCCCTCGGGCACGAGGTTCATGTGGGCGACCTCGCCCGCGAAGCCCCCGCTGCCGCGCACCAGGCGGCCGTCGAGGACGAGCGCGCCGCCCAGCCCCGTGCCCACGGTGAGCATGAGCATGTCGGAGGCGTCCTGGGCGGCGCCGAAGCGGAACTCCGCCCAGCCCGCCGCGTTGGCGTCGTTCTCGACGACGACCGGGAGGTCGATCCGCCCCTCGATGTCGTCGGCGATCGCGGCATCGCGCCAGGCCAGGTTCGCCGCGAAGACGATCGTGCGGCGGTCGGCGCCCACGAACCCGGCCGCGCCGATGCCGACCGCGGCCACCTCGTGGTCCTCACGCAGCTCGTGCACGGCGTCCACGACCGCGGACTGGATGAGGTCCTGGTCCGTGGCCGGGGTCACGCGCCGGGTGCTCGCGACGATCCGTCCCTCCTCGTCCACGACGCCCGCGGCGATCTTCGTGCCGCCGATGTCGACGCCGATCGAGTGCATGGGACCCCTTCCGGTCTGTGCGGTGCGCGCGAGCAGCGCGGTGTGCATGGTGGACGCGGCCGGTGTCGCCGGGAGCGCCGCGGGAAGCGGCCCCGCGCTCCGCCGCGCCCGCCCATCGTACGGTCTCGCCTGCCGTAGGATGCAGGCCAGACCAGGTCCCGAGAGCGCCGGCGACGCGGCCGGCGCGCAGATGGGTCCGCCGACGAGAACGTCCGGGACCGCCCCACGGGGGTCCCGATCGAAGGAGCCTCCGTGAAGCAGTACGGCACCCCGGCCAATCACCGCAGCCGCGAGGACGAGAACACCACGGATCTGCTGCTGGAGCGCCACGCGCGACACTCCGGCACCCCGATCTTCGAGCTGCGCGAGGGCGACGGCCCCTTCCGCCCGCTGTCCTCCACCGACTTCCTGCTGCAGGTGCAGTCGCTGGCCAAGGGCTTCATCGCCGCGGGCGTGAAGCCGGGCGATGTCGTCGCGATCATGGCCCGCACGAGCTTCGACTGGGTGCTCGTGGACTGGGCGCTGTGGTTCTCCGGCGCCGTCTCCGTCGCGATCTACGAGACCTCCTCCCCGTCGCAGGTGCAGTGGATCGCGAGCGACTCGGGGGCGCGCTTCGCGGTCGTCGAGTCCGCCCGCCACCGCGAGGACCTCGAGTCGGTGCGGGGCGAGCTGCCGGACCTGGAGAAGATCTGGGTGATCGACGACGGCGCCCTCACGGAGATCGCCGACGGCGGTTCGGGGATCAGCGACGAGGAGCTCGAGGAGCGCAGGACCTCGCGACGCCTGGCCGACGTGGCGACCCTCATCTACACCTCCGGCACGACGGGACGCCCCAAGGGGGTCGAGCTCACGCACGGCAACTTCGTGGACACCTCGCGCAGCGCGGTCGCCTTCCTGGGCGACGAGGTGCTGCCTCCGGCGTCCCGCGCCCTGATGTTCCTGCCGCTCGCGCACGTCTTCGCGCGTCTCCTGCACGTCGCCCAGACGCTCGCGGGGGCGACCACCGCCTTCACCCCGGACACCAAGAATCTCCTGCCCGACCTCGCCGCCTTCCAGCCCACCTTCCTGCTGGCCGTGCCGCGCGTCTTCGAGAAGGTCTACAACGGCGCCGAGCAGAAGGCGATCACGGGCGGCAAGGGCAAGATCTTCGCCGCCGGTGCAGACACCGCGGTGGCCTACTCGAAGGCTCTCAGCGCGGGCCGGGTGCCGCTCGCCCTGCGCGCGAAGCACAAGCTCTTCGACCTCGTGCTGTATCGGACCCTCCGCGGGGCCATGGGCGGGCACGTGCGCTGGTCCGTCTCCGGCGGCGCGCCGCTGGGCGACCGTCTCGCGCACTTCTTCCGAGGCATCGGGGTGACGATCCTCGAGGGGTACGGGCTCACCGAGACCACGGCGCCCGTGGCCGTGAACCTGCCCTGGGACGTCAAGCCGGGCACCGTCGGCCCGCCGCTGCCCGGAGGGACGGTCGCCATCGCCGACAACGGCGAGCTGCTCGTCAAGGGGATCATGGTGTTCCACGGGTACCACGGCAACCCCGAGGCGACCCGGGCCGCCTTCGAGGACGGCTGGTTCCGCACCGGCGACCTCGCGACCCTGGACGACGACGGCTCCATCACGATCATCGGCCGCACCAAGGAGCTGCTGGTCACCGCCGGCGGGAAGAACGTCTCCCCCGCCCCGCTCGAGGACGCTCTGCGCGCGCACCCGCTCATCAGCCAGTGCATCGTCGTGGGCGACCAGAAGCCGTTCGTCGCCGCGATCCTCACGCTCGACGAGGAGATGCTGCCCACCTGGCTGAAGAACCACGGCCTGCCCGAGATGACGATCGCCGAGGCGGCGGAGGACGAGACCGTCCGCGCGGCTCTGCAGGAGGCGGTCGACGCCGCGAACACCTCGGTCTCCCGCGCCGAGTCGATCCGCGTGTTCGAGGTGATCGACACCGACTTCACCGAGGAGAACGGCTACCTCACCCCGTCCCTCAAGCTCAAGCGCAACGTCGTCACCAAGGATTACGCGGAGCTCATCGAGACCATCTACTCCCGCCCGAAGAAGGGCTGAGGCCCGGGAGGCGACGGCCGGCCCTGGATGTCCGCCCCTCGTCCTAGTCTTCGACCATGACCGCTCCCCTGCGCTCCGGTCGCCGCCGGCAGCTGAGCTTCGCCGATCTCGGCACTCCGCTCGAGGAGGCCGAGATGGTGGTCGTGGACCTCGAGACCACGGGCACCGACCCGTCGCAGGACGCGATCACCGAGATCGGCGCGGTCAAGGTGCGCGGCGGCGACGTGCTGGGCGAGTTCCGCACCTTCGTGGACCCCCAGCGACCGATCCCCGCCTACATCGCCTCACTCACCGGGATCTCCGACGCGACCGTGCGCGGGGCGCCGCGCATCGAGGCCGTGCTCCCGATGTTCCTGGACTTCGCGCACGACGCCGTGCTGGTCGCCCACAACGCCCGCTTCGACGTGGGCTTCCTGCGCTCCCAGGCGGCCCGGCTCGAGATCACCTGGCCCTCCCCTCCCGTGCTCGACACCCTGGCCCTCGCCCGCAGCGTCTTCAAGCGCGACGAGGTGCGCGACCACAAGCTCGGCACCCTCGCCGCGCACGTGGGCGCCCAGGTCACGCCGGATCACCGCGCGCTGTCCGACGCGCGCGCCACGGTCGACGTGCTGCACGCGATCATCGCCCGGCTGGGCGATCGCGGCGCGCGCACGGTGGAGGACCTCGCCTCGGCCCATCGGAAGGTCACGCCCGCGCAGGCCCGCAAGCGCCACCTCGCCGACACCGTGCCCCCGGTGCCGGGCGTCTACCAGTTCGTCGACCGCGAGGGAGGAGTGCTCTACGTCGGCACCTCGCACGACCTCCGCTCGCGGGTGCGCACCTACTTCAGCGCGTCCGAGACCCGCCGCCGAGTGCTCGACGTGCTCCCGCGCCTCCACGAGATCCGCACCATCGAGTGCGCCTCCCGCCTCGAGGCGGCGGTGCGCGAGCTGCGGATCATCGCCCGCGAGCAGCCGCCCGCCAACCGTCAGGGACTGAAGCCGGAGAAGGCGCTCTGGCTGCGCCTGGGCCCGGGGGCCGACGGACTGCGCGCGGCCCGCATCGCACGGAGCGAGGACGACGGATCGGCGCAGATCGGACCGCTGCGCTCGCGCCATGACGTGGAGCCGCTGCGCGCCCTGCTCACCGACGCCGTGATGGGCCGCGGCGCGTCGCTCGAGGGGGCGGGCGGCTCCGGCGCGAGCGGGACGGGTCGCCGCCTGGCCCCCGAGCCCCATGCGCGGATCCGGCGGGCGATGCTCGAGGACCCCTCACCGGTGATCGCGCACGCCGCGGCGCGGATGCGCGCGCACGTCGGCGCGCACCGCTTCGAGGACGCCGCGCGGATCAAGGGACAGGCGGAGGCCTTCCTGGCCGCGGCCCAGCGCGCCCAGCAGCTGCGCGCCCTCGCGGCCTGTCCGATGCTCGTGGCCGCGCGCCCCGCCGAGTCGCGGCGCCATCCGGCCGGCGCATGGGAGCTCCTGGCGGTGCGCGCGGGGCGCCACGCGGGCACCGCGATCGTGCCCCGGGGGACGGATCCCGTGCCGGTCGCGCGCGAGCTCGCGCGGCGCGGCGCCGAGATCCCCCTCGACGAGCCGCCCTCGGGACCGCTGTGCCACGGGCATCATCAGGAGTCCGAGCTGCTGCTCCACTGGCTCCAGGGCGAGGGGATGCGCGTCGTCGCCGTCGAGGGGACCTGGGCGGTGCCCCTGCGCGCCCGGTTCGATCCGCAGACGCTGCAGGCGGCCTTCACGACCGCCGACTAGGCTGGACGCGCACCCGTGCACAGCTCGGCCGACACCCTGGAGGACAGCATGATCACCGCGATCGTCTCGATCATCGCCCGCAGCGACCGCATCCCCGAGGCCGCCCAGGAGATCACCGCCGTCCCCGGCGTCGACCACGTCTACTCGGTCACGGGCGACGTGGACCTCATCGCGATCGTGCGCGTGCGCGAGCACGAGGATCTCGCCGGCGTCATCGCGGACCGCATCAGCAAGATCGACGGCGTCGTGGACACGTCCACGAACATCGCCTTCCGCACCTACTCCAGCCAGGACCTCGAGGTCGCCTTCGACCTCGGCTCCGACGGCTGAGACCGGGCGCCTCCCCGCGACCCGCCCCGCGTCATCCCGCCGACCTGCGTGAGCGCGCCGATCCGCGTCAGCGCGCCTCGCCGACGAGGCGCTGGGTGGTCTGCGCCCAGGCGTCGAGCAGACGGGCGGGGGCCCCGGAGTCGAGCACGGAGCGCGCCTCCTCGAGGGCCTCCCGGAAGCGATCCTCGAAGGACGCGCCGTCGGCGGCGCTCTCGGCTCCCGCGCCGATGCCGTCGTGCGCGAGCAGTCCGGCGGCGGCGTTGAGGAGCACCGCGTCCCGCACGGCCGGCGTCCCCTCACCCGCGTAGAGATCACGAGCCACCTGCGCGTTCTCCTCGGCAGAGCCGCCGCGCAGGGCATCTGCCCCGTGACGGGGGATGCCGAGCAGCTCCTCCGGGTCCAGCACGTGCTCGTGCACGCTCCCGCCGCGCACCTCCCAGACGTCCGAGGGCGCGCCCACGGTGAGCTCGTCGAGTCCGTCCTGGCCGCGGAACACTAGCGCGCTCGTCCCGCGCCCGGCGAACACGCCGGCCACGACCGGGGCCATCACCGAGCTCGCGACGCCCACCGCGCTCGCCAGGGGCTTGCCGGGATTCGTGATCGGGCCGAGCACGTTGAAGACCGTCGGGATGCCGAGGCCCTTGCGGGCCTCCGCGCCGAACCGCATCGAGGGATGGAAGACCTGGGCGAACAGGAACGCGATCCCGAGCTCGTCGAGCAGCTGCGCGGAGCGCTCGGCCGGCAGGTCGAGCCGCACCCCGAGGGCGTCGAGCACGTCGGCCGATCCCGATCGGGAGGTCGAGGCGCGATTGCCGTGCTTGACCACGCGGCGTCCGCTCGCGGCGATGATCACGGAGGCCATCGTGGAGATGTTCACCGTGTGCGCGAGGTCCCCTCCGGTGCCGACGATGTCCACGGCCCGGCGGTCCACGTCGAGTCCCCGCGCATGCGCGACCATCGCGTCCGCCAGGGCCCCGAGCTCGATGCTCGTGACGCCCTTCGACTCGAGCGCGACCAGGAAGCCGGCGAGCTGGATCGCCGAGGCGTTGCCGGACATGACCTCGTCCATCGCCCAGGCCGCCTGCGCAGCGTCGAGATCCTCGTGGCGGACCAGTCGGGAGGTCAGCGACGGCCAGGTCGGGGAGGGCGCGGATGCGGTGGCGGACATGTGCCGATCATCCCATCCCGGGCGCCCTCGTGCGCGTGCGCCCGGATGTCAGGATCCCCAGCTGAGAGGCCCTCGCCACAGAGCGTGTCCAGGTTCGTGACAGCGTGTCGTGAGGGTTATGCTGGCGGGGTCCGTCAGGGCCTCGCGCCCCAGCGGTTCCCCAGGTCGGCCGTGTACCCGGGGCATCGAATCTGACGACACGGCATAATGGTGACGTGACTACTGCGACTCTGCCCCAGCGCACAGGCCCTGCCCCCGCAGTCGGCCGCCCGAACTCCACGCAGATCGGCACGCTCGTCTGGCTCTCCAGCGAGCTGATGTTCTTCGCCGGTCTCTTCGCGATGTACTTCACGCTGCACGCGATGGTCCCCGAGACGTTCGTCGCGGGCGAGGAGCACTTCACCCACGACTTCGCGATCGCCAACACGATCATCCTGGTCCTGAGCTCCGTGACCTGCCAGATCGGCGTCATGGCCGCCGAGGGCGTGCTGCCCTGGGCCAAGGGCGAGACCCGCAAGGGGCGCACCGGCTCGATCTTCAACATCGCCGGGTGGGGCGTCATCGAGTGGTACACCCTGACCTTCCTCATGGGCGCGATCTTCGTGTCCGGGCAGGCCTTCGAGTACACCGAGCTGGCCGAGGCCGGCGTCTCCCTCAGCAGCTCGCCCTTCGGCTCGGTCTTCTACCTCGCCACCGGCTTCCACGGCCTCCACGTGATCGGCGGCCTCATCGCGTTCCTGTTCGTCCTCGCCCGGGCGTTCTCCGCGAACGAGTTCACCCAGCACGAGAAGATCAGCGCGATCTGCATCTCCTACTACTGGCACTTCGTGGACGTGGTCTGGATCGGACTGTTCTTCGTCGTGTACCTGATGGACCCGCTGCTCAACGGCACGGTCCCGTGGAACTTCGAGTTCTTCTCCTCCCTCTTCTGATCCTCTGGATCCCCCGGCCCCGGGGGTCCCTTCCCGCCCGCCCCGCACACCGAAACGAGGTCCTCATCGTGAAGGCACTCGCAGCGCGTCGACACCACCCTCTGGCGTTCGTCGCGATCCTGCTGCTCGCGCTCGTCGCGACCGGCGGCCTGTACGCCGCGTTCCAGCCGCGCAGCGCCCAGGCCGAGTCGTACTCCCAGGACGACGTCGACAAAGGCGAAGAGCTCTTCCTGGCCAACTGCGCGAGCTGCCACGGCACCAACGCGCAGGGCATGCAGGACGACTCGGGCAACACGCTCGGCCCGTCGCTGATCGGCGTCGGCGCGGCCGCCGTCGACTTCCAGGTCGGCACCGGCCGCATGCCGATGCAGAACTCCGGTGCGCAGGCGTGGCGCAAGCCCCCGCAGATGAACGACGAGCAGACCCGTCAGCTCGCGGCCTACGTCGCCTCCCTCGGCCCCGGCCCGTCGGTCCCCGACGAGGAGGCGCTCAGCTCGAAGGACGCCGACCTCGAGAACGGCGGCAACATCTTCCGCGTGAACTGCGCCATGTGCCACAACGCGGCCGGCGCCGGCGGCGCCCTGACTCGCGGCAAGTTCGCGCCGTCGCTCAGCGGCGTCGAGTCGAAGCACATCTACGAGGCCATGGAGACCGGCCCGCAGAACATGCCCGTCTTCAACGACGACAACATCTCCGCCTCCGACAAGCGCGACGTCGTCGCCTACCTCAAGGCGCTCGATGAGCAGGGCTCCCCCGGCGGCATCTCGCTGGGCTCCTTCGGTCCCGTGACCGAGGGCCTGTACGCCTGGACCATCGTGCTCTCCCTCCTCGTCGGCTGCGCCGTGTGGCTGGGGGCGAAGGCGAAGTGAGCGACCACGTGAACGAGAACCGCGAGTCGGAGGCCAGCACCTCCTCGGTGAGCACGATCGCCCCCAAGGAGGGCGGCGGCTTCCCGAACCCGGGTCTGCCTCCCCACATCCACCGTCAGGCCGACGAGAACCCGCGCGCCGAGAAGCGCGCGGAGCGCATGGTCGCCGCGATGTTCGTGCTCTCCGTGCTGGGCACGGTCCTGTTCGTCGCCAGCTACTTCATCTTCACTCCGCTGGGGACGAACCTGCTGGGCACGCCGGGCACTCTGCACGCGGTGCGCTGGTCCAACCTGTTCACGGGCCTCGGCCTCGCCGTGGCCGTGTTCTTCATCGGCGCGGCCGCGGTGCACTGGGCCAAGACCCTCATGCCCGACGAGGAATGGGTCGAGGAGCGGCACCACATCGAGGGCTCGGACGAGACCCGCGAGGTCGCCGCGTCGATCATCACCGACGGCCTCGAGGAGTCCGGCGTCGGCCGTCGCCCCGTGATCGTGACGGCCATGGTCGCCGCGCTCACCGCTCTGCCGATCGCGGTGCTCGCGCCGCTGTCGACCTTCGGCCCCCTCCCGGGCAACAAGCTCCACCACACGTTCTGGAAGAAGGGTCTGCGGATCACCCGCGACACCGACGGGACCCCGGTGAAGGCCTCCGAGGTCGCCATGAACTCGATCTTCCACGTCATGCCCGAGGGCCTGACCGAGGACATGGAAGACTACCTCGAGCAGCGCGCGAAGGCCGCTGCGGTGCTCATCCGCATCGACCCGGCGCTGGGGCAGAACCAGGAGAGCCTGGACAACGGGTACCAGGGCATCCTCGCCTTCTCGAAGATCTGCACCCATGTGGGCTGCCCGGTCGCGCTGTACGAGCAGCAGACCCACCACATGCTGTGCCCGTGCCACCAGTCGACGTTCGACGTCACCGACGGCGCGAAGGTGATCTTCGGCCCCGCGCACCGCCCGCTCCCGCAGCTCCCGATCGAAGTCGACGCCGAGGGCTACCTCGTCGCCGGCGGCGACTTCCCCGAGCCCATCGGTCCCAGCTTCTGGAACCTGCACAAGGACAAGTGATCTGATGGCGACCACGACTCCCACCCGTCCTCGCACGGAGGCCCCTGAGGGCTCCGGCTCCGAGGGCCGCATGCTCAAGCTCGGCGCCGTCGGCGGCGACTGGCTGGACCGCCGCGTCTCCGGCGCGGGCCTGGTCCGGTTCTTCGGGCGCAAGATCTTCCCGGACCACTGGTCCTTCATGTTCGGCGAGGTCGCGCTCTACAGCTTCGTGATCCTGCTGATCTCGGGCACCTACCTCACGATGTTCTTCGTCCCCTCGATGGACGAGGTCGTCTACAACGGCATCTACGCGCCCCTGCAGGGCGCCCACATGTCGAAGGCCTACGAGTCCACCCTGCACATCTCGTTCGAGGTCAAGGGCGGGCTGCTGTTCCGGCAGATGCACCACTGGTCCTGCCTCGTGTTCATGGTCGCGATCTTCGTGCACATGTTCCGCGTGTTCTTCACCGGTGCGTTCCGCAAGCCCCGCGAGCTCAACTGGCTCGTCGGCTTCGCCCTCATGGTCCTGGGCATGGTGGCCGGCTTCACCGGCTACTCCCTCCCGGACGACGTCCTCTCCGGCAACGGCCTGCGCGTGGTCGACGGCCTCATGAAGGGCATCCCGATCGTCGGCACCTACATCTCGATGCTGCTGTTCGGCGGGGAGTTCCCCGGGCACGACATCATCCCGAGATTCTTCACGATCCACATCCTGCTGGTCCCCGCAGCCATCCTGGGTCTGATCACGATCCACATGGTGATGCTCGTGCTGCACAAGCACACGCAGTACCCCGGCCCGGGCCGCACCGAGCGCAACGTCGTCGGCTTCCCGGTGTTCCCGGTGTACGCGGCGAAGGCCGGTGGCTTCTTCTTCCTGGTGTTCGGCATCATCACGCTGATCTCGGCGACCACCGCGATCAACTCGATCTGGGTGTACGGACCGTACGACCCCTCCCCCGTCTCGGCCGGCTCTCAGCCCGACTGGTACATGCTCTGGACGGACGGCGGCCTGCGCCTCATCCCGGGCTGGGAATTCACGATCTTCGGCTACACGGTGTCCCTGAACATCCTGCTGCCGATGGTGGTCTACGGCGGCCTGCTGGCATTCCTCGCCCTCTACCCCTTCATCGAGTCGTGGGTGACGGGCGACGACCGCGAGCACCACCTCCTGGATCTGCCGTACAACGCCCCTGTCCGCACCGGC
Organism: Brachybacterium halotolerans subsp. kimchii; assembly: GCF_020792675.1. Lineage (NCBI taxonomy): Bacteria > Bacillati > Actinomycetota > Actinomycetes > Micrococcales > Dermabacteraceae > Brachybacterium > Brachybacterium halotolerans. The sequence continues at coordinate 732,863 of NZ_CP086254.1, forward strand.
ATCGGCGTCGCCTGGATCACCGAGTACCTGATCCTCGCGATGGCCGCCACGAACGACCTCATCGCGGTGAAGCTCCACCTCTCGATCAACGACCTCACGTGGACGTTCCGCATCGCGTTCTTCCTGGCACCGGTGATCGTCTTCTACATCACCAAGCGACTGTGCCTGGCGATGCAGCGCCAGAAGCGGGACCTCGCCCTGCACGGCGAGGAGACCTCCAAGGTGGTCCGCATGGAGAACGGCGAGATGATCGAGATCCACGAGCCGCTCAACGAGTTCGACCGCTGGGTCCTGGTCCAGCACGACGACTACCGTCCACTCAAGGCGGGCAAGGGCGTCTCGGCCCTGCGCGCCGCGGCCACCTCGTTCTTCTTCAAGGACCAGCTCGCCCCGGTCACCCCGACCGAGCTCCGGGAGGCCCTCGAGCACGCGGGCCACGAGCGCCACAAGATCGACGAGCTCACCGGCGGCGACTACCGCACTCCGGACGTCCGTTCGCACTGACGCACGAGCTCCCCGATGTGAGAGGGCCCGGACGGCATTGCCGTCCGGGCCCTCTCACGTCCCGGCCGTGCTCCCCCGGGCCCCTCGCGTCCCGGCGCGATCGGCTGCCGTCGAGCGCTCCGCGCGCGGCGCCTCGCTCCGGGGGACCACACGGGTCATCACCAGGCCGCGTATGCCGTGATCAGCTCTCCCAGGACGAGCTCGGGTCGCGTCCCATGCGATCTCGTCCGAGAGGCGCGCTGCAGCCGGACCGACGACGTGCGCCGGTGACCGGGCGGCGTCGCGACGAGCGGTCCTCCCGCGGGGCCGCACTGCTTCCCGTGCTCGCCCGCCCTGAGAGCGCGTCTCCGCGTCCCCCGCGTCTCCGCGTCCCCGTGGCTCCGGGACTCCGTGGCTCCGCGTCTCCGCGCGTCCGCCCCGCCGCGACTCTCCCTGCGGCAGAACGACGAGAGCCCCGTCCGTCTGCCTGCCGGAGCAGGGAGACGGACGGGGCCCTCGAGTGCGGATCCCCGGTCTCGGGGGGGGGGCGTCGCACGGCACGGGGACGCGCGACGACGGCACTCAGCGAGCGGGGACGGGTGCGCCCTCCCTCACCGTGCCGGGGCCGCCCGAGGCGGTCGCCGGGCTCTCCTCGATCCGCGTCCTCGAGGACGAGGCCGCCGAGCGCAGGCTCAGGAGCAGGTCCACGTGACGAGGCGCCGCGCCGAGCACGGTGGAGACGTCGTCGGCGAGCAGCTGACGCGCGCCGGCGACGACCCACGCCGTCTCGGCGTCCTGGCTCGTGCTCACCGACGCCTGCACCCACGGCGAGGACGTCGCGCCGCTCACCTGGACGGAGGCGTCGAGGACGCCGGGGATGCCCTCGACGTGCTCCGCGAGCGCACGCTCGAGCACGGACGGCGCGAGGGTGCCCAAGGGCCTGCTGCCCTCCGCGGTGATCCTCAGCGGCACGGTGGGGGTCCGCCGAGGCACCTGGAGCACGGGCAGCCAGATCCCGACGATCACGGCGAGCACCGCGACGACGCAGGCGACCGGAAGGATCCACGCGTGGTGGGCCTCCGCGAGCGCGGCCGGTGTGGAGTCCCCGTGCGGGAGCACGGCGTCGGCCCCTGGCCAGCGCCCGGCCAGATCCAGACGGCCGGCGGCGAGCCAGAGGCCCGCCAGCAGGGCGATGATGCCCGCAAGGACGAGCAGGAGCCTGTTGCGGGCTCCGGAGACGGAACGCATACGCCCTCCTCCTCTCAGTCGATCCGACGCATCCGCACGCGGATGCTCGGCATGGTGTCGGGACGGAGCTCGGCGACGGCGGCCTCCGCGGCCTCGCGCACGTCGGACTCCACGGGTCCGACCTCGTCGACGACGGTGCGGGCGTGGACGCTGACCGTGCGCCGACCGACGTCGACCTGGGTGCTCTGCACGCCGTCGACCTCCTCGGTGCGCGCACGCACCCGTCCCGCCAGGTCACGGCGCGAGATCACGGTGCTGCCGGGGACATCGTCCTCGAGCAGCCGCATGCGCGAGCGCCCGCCGGGGAGGATCGCGGCGAGGACCATGAGCAGGCCCAGGACCGCGAGCACGCAGCCGGTGACGAGCACGGGGGTCGAGTCCAGCCGCAGGGCGCCGAGGTCGGCGATCGCGGCGGACGCCGAGGCGGGCCATGAACCGTCGATGACGAGGCTGCCGAGCGTCCAGACGCCGAGTCCGCCGAGGACGAGCAGGACGAGTGCGAGGAGCACGACGGGCGCCGTGCGGGCGGGCCGACGGTCGAGGCGGCGGGGTGTCGTCATCATCGCAGGGCCCTCCTCGTGGTCTCGGGGTTCAGCCAGGAGATCTCGACGTCCATGCGTCCGACCTCGAGGCCCGTCAGGGTGCTCACCGTGCGCTCTACATGGGAGCGCAGCTGCGCGAGCACGTCGTGCAGCGGTGCGGGGAAGGCGACGCCGACGTCGAGACGCAGCACGGCCGTGCGGCCGTACAGGTCGCAGTGGACGGAGGGCCTGGTGTCGAAGTCACGGCGTGCCCCCACGCCCAGCACTCCCCCGGCCGACGATCCGATGTGCGGGACCTCGCTCGCGGCCTGCTCCGCGATCCGCGCGACGACGCGTGCGGGCACCGTCGTGGTGCCGCGCGACTCCACGGAGCTCCCCATGGTGCCGGACGCCGCCCCGGTTGCGGAGGACGGATCGGTCTGCTCGTCCTGCGACCAGAGGTCGGTCCCCGATGTGGTCGCCTCCTGCAGGGACGTCACGGTCACCGCCTCCAGCGGTCGGTGAGCCCGCGGATCTCGATCCGTCCGTCGATGACCATGCCGACGGCGAGACCGATGGCACCGAACACGAGGACGAGGAAGAACTGGCCGAACGATCCGAAGGCGAGTGCGGCGCCGAGCAGGAGCCCGACGAGCACGGCGAATTGTGATGTCTTCATGTGTGCTCCTCGATCAGGGGCGGGCCGGGCGTCCTGCCCGGCCCGCCGAGGGTCTGCGCCCGACGCAGGTCAGCGTCCGGCGCGCAGGTGCGCTCAGCGCAGGTCGCTGCTGCGCTTCTCGCCGCCGGACTGCTCGTCGTCCTCGTCCGGGAGGTGGACGTCGACGACGTTGACGTTGACCTCGATGACCTCTAGGCCCGTCGCCTTCTCGACCTGCTCGATGACGTTGCGACGGATCGCGTTGCCGACCTCGACCACGGAGGCGCCGTACTCCACGACGACGGTGACGTCGATCGCGGCCTGGGTCTCGCCCTTCTCAACACCGATGCCGCCGGTGACGTTGGTCTGCGAGTTCGGGATGCGGTCGGTGACGGCCGAGAAGGCCCGACGCATGGCATTGCCCATGTCGTAGACGCCGGGGACCTCGCGGGCGGCCATGCCGGCGATCTTCGCGACGACCGTCTCCTCGACGGTGGTCACACCGCGGTCCGTCTGCAGGGGCCCGCGGGGAGCGGCGGTCTGCGCCTGGTCCTGCTGCTTCTCCTCGGCCTCCTGGGCGCGTGCGGCGGAGCGCTCGCGCTGCTGGCCGGTCTGAGGGATGGATGCGTTGCTCGCCATGAGTTCTCCTCGGTTCGAGCCCGGATCCTCCGGGCCGTTCTCAGTGGACACCAGGAGGACGTCACCGCCCGCCGGTCCCTCACGACGAAGCCTATGTGACGCCGCTCACCCGTGGGGCGCTCCCGCTCAGCGCAGCCGCCTCGATCGAGGCGATCGGCCTGCGGCGTCGCCGGGGTCCTTCTCGAGGTGGGCGACCAGCCAGCGCGCGGCAGCGGGCGTGAGGCGCGGATCCTCCGCTCGCAGCGCCCGGCTCGCGCGCAGCGGTGACCCCTCGGGGTCGAGACCTCGTCGCACGAGGACGCCCCGCGCCCATGCGCGCGCACGCTCGAGCGCTCCGTCGTCCGCGAAGATGCCCCGCACCACGAGTCCAGCGTCCTGGACCTCCCGCGGCAGGCCGCCGATCATGCGTCTGCGCAGCGCCATCTCGTGCCCCCGTTCCCCGAGCTCGTCGCATCGACCTTCCGTGCGCCCGGATCGTGCGGCCATGATCGCACGCACGCAGCACGACGGCCCGCCCACCATGCGGTGGACGGGCCGTCGAGGGGTGCGCGCCTCCCGGACCCTCAAGGGGCGGGGCGCCTGGTGATCAGTGGGCGTGCTGGCCGCGGGAGAACTCCATGACCCAGCCGACGACGCCGACGATCACGAAGACCGAGCCGATCGCAAGGATCCACCAGCCGGCCGCGACGCCCAGGAACGCGAGGCCGCAGCCGATCCCGGCCCAGAGCGGCCACCAGCTGTACGGGGCGAAGCTGCCCTGCACGCCGGCCTCGTCGGAGACCTCTGCCTCGAGGTTCTCCTCGGCGCGGTCCGGGAACCGCTTGGAGGCCCAGGTGAGGGTCGTGGCGATCATCGCCGCGAGCAGGGTCGCCATGAGCAGCGCGGGGAAGCCTGCGGTCTCGATGCCCAGCGGGGCGTACCCGCCGGTCCAGACGCCGTAGACCACACCGACGATGAGGAAGAACGCGGCGAGGATCCAGAAGATCAATGCAGTGGTGCGCATGTGTCAGTTGCTCCTCGGGTTCTTGATCGGCTCCTCCGCCAGCAGATGCGACTGGGCGCCGACCTCCGGGTGGTGCAGGTCGAAGGCGGGTCGCTCCGAGCGCACGCGGGGCAGCGAGTGGAAGTTGTGGCGCGGCGGCGGGCACGAGGTCGCCCATTCGAGCGAGGCGCCGTAGCCCCAGGGATCGTCCACCTCGATCTTCTTCTTCTGGACGTGCGTGATGACGACGTTCAGGAGGAAGGGCAGCGTCGAGGCGCCGAGGATGAAGGCGCCCACGGTGGAGAGCTTGTTCATCCAGTCGAACTGGTCCTCGGCGAGGTAGTTCACGTAGCGGCGGGGAGCCCCCTCCACGCCCAGCCAGTGCTGGATGAGGAAGGTCATGTGGAAGCCGATCATGAACATCCAGAAGTGGAACTTGCCGAGCTTCTCGTTCAGCTTGTACCCGAACATCTTGGGCCACCAGAAGTAGAAGCCCGCGAACATCTCGAACGCTACCGTCCCGAACACCACGTAGTGGAAGTGGGCGACCACGAAGTAGGTGTCGGAGAGGTGGAAGTCCAGCGCCGGGCTGGAGAGGATCACGCCGGTCAGACCGCCGAAGAGGAAGGTCGTGAGGAAGCCGAGCGAGAAGAGCATCGGTGTCTCGAAGGTCAACGACCCTCGGAACATCGTGCCCACCCAGTTGAAGAACTTCACGCCCGTCGGCACCGCGATCAGCATGGTCATGAAGCTGAAGAAGTTCAGCATCACGGCACCGGTCGTGTACATGTGGTGCGCCCACACCGTGACCGAGAGGGCCGCGATGGAGATCGTCGCGTAGACGAGGGTCTTGTAGCCGAAGACGGGCTTGCGGCTGAAGACGGGGAAGATCTCGGTCGCGATGCCGAAGAACGGCAGGGCGATGATGTAGACCTCGGGGTGCCCGAAGAACCAGAACAGGTGCTGCCAGAGCACCGCTCCGCCGTTCTCCGGGTCGAAGATGTGCGCTCCGAACTTCCTGTCGGCGCCGAGGGCGAACAGCGCGGAGGCCAGGGGCGGGAAGGCCATGAGCACCAGGAGCGCCGTGATCAGCACGTTCCAGGTGAAGATCGGCATGCGGAACATGGTCATGCCGGGCATGCGCATGCAGATGACCGTGGTGATGAAGTTGACCGAGCCCAGGATGGTCCCGAAGCCCTGGAGTCCCAGGCCGAAGACCCACAGGTCACCGCCGAGGCCCGGTGTGAACGTCGTGTCCGACAGCGGGGCGTAGGCGAACCAGCCGAAGGAGGCGGCGCCCTGAGGGGTGAGGAAGCCTGCGAGCACGATGAGCGAGCCGAACAGGGTGATCCAGAAGGCGAACATGTTCAGGCGCGGGAACGCCATGTCGACGGCGCCGATCTGGAGCGGCATGAAGTAGTTCGCGAAGCCGTTGAACAGCGGGGTCGCGAACATCAGCAGCATGATCGTGCCGTGCATCGTGAACAGCTGGTTGTACTGGTCCTTGGAGACGACCACCTGCAGACCGGGCTCCCAGAGCTCGGCGCGGATCATCAGGGCCAGCACGCCGCCGATGCAGAAGAAGCTGAACGCCATGGCCAGGTACATCAGGCCGATCACCTTGTGATCGGTCGAGGTGATGATCCGGACGAAGTTCTTGCCCAGCGACGTCTCACGGGTGGGCTGGTGAACGGCCGTCGCGCGCGCCGGCGCGGCGGGGACCTGGGTGCTCATTTCTGGACCTCATCTCCCGTGCGGCCGTTGGCCGCGTCGTCCTTCTCGCGCATGTTCCAGTCCTCGAGGTTCCTCGAGAGGTCCACGGAGAGCTGACCGGTGTTGCCCTCGTCGCGCAGATCCTTCATGTGCTGGTCGTACTCCTCCTGCGAGACGACCTTCACGTTGAAGAGCATGTCCGAGTGGTACTCGCCGCAGAGTTCTGCGCACTTGCCGGCGTAGGTGCCCTCACGGGTGGGGGTCACCTGGAAGGTGTTGGTGTGCCCCGGGAACATGTCCTTCTTGTAGAGGAAGTCCGGGATCCAGAACGAGTGCACGACGTCGCGCGAGTCCAGGTCGAAGCGCACGGTCTGGTTCACCGGCAGATAGAGCACGGGCAGCGACTCCGCGGCCCCGGGAGTGCCGGTCTCGAAGGACTGCACTCCCGCGTCCTCGTGGACGTCGGCGTCCACGTAGTTGAAGTCCCAGCTCCACTGCTTGGCGACCACGTTCACCGTGACGTCGGGCTTCGCAGAGGTGTCTTCGATCTCGCCCACGTCGCGCTGGGTGAAGTAGAACAGCGTCATGATCATGACGACCGGGACGAGCGTGAAGATCATCTCGATCGGCATGTGGTAGCGCAGCTGCACGGGGTAGCCCGTGTCGTCCTTGCGCCGGCGGTACGCGATCGCGCACCAGATCGCCAGGCCCCACACGACCAGACCGACGAGCACGAGAGCGGTCCAGGAACCGGTCCACAGCTGCGTGATGCGCTCGGTCTTGTCGGTGATCTGGACGCCGTCGTCGGCACCGGGGAGGAAGCCGCGCTTCTGCTCCGCGGTGCAGCCGGACAGCGCGAGCATCGCCGGCGCGAGTACGGCCGCCACGCGGCGCAGGCGCCGGCGGCGTTGTGTGGCCTGGGGGATCACAGGATGACCTTCCACTCGTCGGCCCTCCGGGAGGAGGCGCGGCGTGCTGCCCGCTGGGGGCAGCGCGTCGCACGCGCGGGGAGGGCGGGTGCTTCGCGGGTCGGGGCAGACCCGGGGACGTGCGTCGTGAGCGGCCCGGACGCGGCGGCGTCGAGCAGGCCGGCGGGGGCGGGACCCTCACCGTCGGCGACAGCTGATCGCATCACGCGGGACGAACATGACGGCACAGCGTCATCATACGTGTTTCCCGGACTCGGTTCAGCATTCAGGTTCCGGTGTCGTCTGGGGTGACGACGTGCACAGACGCCGACGGGCCCGCCCTCGCTCACATGCGGAGCGGGGGCGGGCCCGTCGTGCTCCCGCGCGATCGCGCGGGACGCCGACGCGGACGTCAGCTGAAGGAATCCCCGCAGGCGCACGAGCTGCCCGCATTGGGGTTGTCGATCGTGAAGCCCTGCTTCTCGATCGTGTCGGCGAAGTCGATCGTCGCTCCCGCGAGGTACGGGGAGCTCATGCGGTCGACGACGACCTCGACGCCGTCGAAGCCGACGGTCGCGTCACCGTCCATCAGCCGCTCGTCGAAGTAGAGCTGGTAGATCAGGCCGGAGCATCCGCCCGGCTGCACCGCGATGCGCAGTCGCAGGTCGTCGCGCCCCTCCTGCTCGAGCAGGGACGTGACCTTCGCCGCGGCCTCGCCGGTGAGCGTCACGCCGTGCGCGGGGGCCTCGGTGTCGATGGTGGTGGTCATCTGGGTTCCTCCTCACTGCAGGTGCCCCCAGGCTACGCCTCGCCGGGCGCGACCGGGGACAGCGTCCGTCACATCACATGGCGGGCGTCGCGTCAGCCGCGCCGCCTCTCGAGCCCCGCCGCGCCGCGCAGCAGCAGCGCCTCGGCGAGGCACACCTTGGCGAACTCGCCCAGGTGCAGGGACTCGTCGACGCCGTGGGCGCGGGAATCGGGGTCCTCGACGCCGGTGACCAGCACCTCCGCCCCGGGGAACACCTCGAGGAGATCGGCGATGAACGGGATCGACCCGCCGAGGCCCGTGTCCACAGGATCCGTGCCCCAGGCGTCGCGGAACGCGGAGCGCGCGAGCCGCATGGCCGGGGTGTCCGTGGGCGCGAGGAAGGGTCGGCCCTGCTCGCCCCGGGCGATCTCGACGACGGCCCCGCGCGGGGCATGGGACTCGAGATGCGCGACGAGCGCGTCCATGGCGGCCTGCGGATCCTGGCCCGGCGGGATGCGCAGCGAGATCTTCGCACGGGCCGCGGGCACGAGGGTGTTGGAGGCGTCGCGCACCGACGGGGCGTCGATGCCGATCACCGACAGCGCGGGTGCGGACCACAGGCGCGACGTGATCGATCCGGTGCCCGCGAGGTCCTGCCCCTCGAGGATCCCGGCGTCGCGCCGGTAATCCGCCTCGGGCATCTCGACCGCGGGAGCCTCCGCGCGCACGAGCCCCTCGACGGCGACGTCGCCGTTCTCGTCGTGCAGCGTGGCCACCAGACGTCCCATCTGGGTGAGCGCGTCCAGGACGGGCCCTCCGAACATGCCCGAGTGGACGGCGCGCTCGAGCACGCGGACCGTCACGGTGAGGTCGACCACGCCGCGCAGGCTCGTGGTGAGCGCGGGCGTGCCGACGGCCCAGTTCGCGGAGTCGGCGACGACGATCGCGTCGGCCTCGAGCTGGTCGCGGTGGGCCTCGATGAAGCGCCGGAAGGTCGGGGATCCGGCCTCCTCCTCGCCCTCGACGAAGACGGTCACGCCGACGCCGAGCTCGGAGAGCTCCTCCCCCACCAGGCGCAGCGCGGTGACGTGGGCCATCACGCCGGCCTTGTCGTCGGCCGCGCCGCGGCCGAACAGCCGGTCGCCCTCTCGCGCGGGCGTGAAGGGATCGGTGGTCCATGCCTGGGGGTCGCCCGTCGGCTGGACGTCGTGGTGGGCGTAGAGCAGCACGGTGGGCAGGCCCTCGCGGGCCGGACGGCGGGCGATGACGGCGGGGGCGCCCTCGTCGACGTGGGTGATGGTCACCTCGGGCATGCCGGCGTCGCGCAGCAGCGCCGCGACGGCCTCGGCGCTCTCGTGCACCGGGGTGCGGTCGTACCCGGGGAACGCGATCGACGGGATCCTCACCAGGGCGGAGAGGTCCTCGATCGAGCGCGGCAGGATCTCCTCGAGGCGCGCACGCAGTCCCTCGACCTGCTCCTGCGTCGCGGCGGGTCCGCCTGCGGCGTCAGCGCCGAGGGCGGAGTCGGCGCCGGCTGCGGGCTCAGAGGCCGCGGAGGGAGCGGACGGACGGGCGGTGTCGCCTTCGAGGGCGGGTTCATGGGACATGGCTCCCACGGTATCTCCGCGCGCGGCGACCACGGGCACCCGGCCGTGCGTCGCTCCGCCGGGCCGCGCCCGTCGTCGCGGATGGTCGGGGCCGGGCCGCGCTCCGCCTAGACTGGAGGGGTGAGTCCCCGCAACACGTCCGATGCCGACACGTCCCCCTCGCCGCGCCGCCGCGGCCGCAGCCGCGGGGAGGTGCCAGGCGTGACCTCGTCTCCCGAGGGCGACCCCAGCGGATCCACCGGGAAGGGCCGTCCCACCCGCACGCGGAAGGAGGCCGAGGCCGCCCGTCGGCGTCCCATCGTGGAGACCGACCGCAAGGAGGCCCGGCGCCGGGACCGCCAGGCGGCCGCGCAAGAGCGCCAGCGCTCCCAGCAGGCCCTGATGTCGGGCGACGAGGCCAACATGCCCGCCCAGCACCGCGGGCGGGACCGCAGCTTCGTGCGCGACCTGGTCGACGCGCGGCGCAACATCGCGGAGTTCTTCTTCCCGGTCGCCCTGATCCTGATGATCGTGGCGCTCGTGCTCCCGCTGGTCATGCCCGGCCTCTACACGTCCATGAGCGTGATCATGCTCGTCGTGCTGTGGGGCGGGATCCTGCTGTGCGTGGTCGACTCGCTCATCCTGCGCCGCAGGATCCGCGCGCGCCTGACCGAGCGCTTCGGCGAGGTCCGCCGGGGGCTCGTGGGGTACGGGATCATGCGTTCGCTGCAGATCCGCCGCTGGCGCCTGCCGCGCGCGCAGGTGCGCCACGGCGAGGATCCGCGCTGATCATTCCCCCTCCCCCGCCCTCGGCGGGCGGATGACCAGGCCGATCACGCACAGGGCGCCGGCACCCCGAGGGGTGCCGGCGCCCTGTGCTTTCCGCGGGCCGAGCGGACCGGCCCGGAGTCAGGCCCGCCCGGAGGGAGCGGCCCCGTCGGCGCCGTTCTTCGCCCCGGCGTCGCTCTTCGCCTCGGCGTCGCTCTTCGCGTCAGCACCGTCCTTCGCCTCGGCGCTGCGGGGCTTCGCGTCGACCCCCGCCTCCTTGCGCTGCTGGGCGGTGATCGGAGCGGGTGCCTGGGTCAGCGGGTCGAAGCCGCCGCCGGACTTCGGGAAGGCGATGACGTCGCGGATCGAGTCGGTGCCGGCGAGCAGCGCCGCGATGCGGTCCCAGCCGAAGGCGATGCCGCCGTGGGGCGGAGCCCCGAAGGCGAACGCGTCCAGCAGGAAGCCGAACTTCTCGCGCGCCTGCTCCTCGTCGATCCCCATCACGCGGAAGACGCGCTCCTGCACGTCCTGCTGGTGGATGCGGATGGAGCCGCCGCCGATCTCGTTGCCGTTGCAGACGATGTCGTAGGCGTAGGCCAGCGCGCTGCCCGGATCCGTGTCGAAGGTGTCCATGAACTCGGGCTTGGGCGAGGTGAACGCGTGGTGCACGGCCGTCCAGGCGCCCGAGCCGACCGCGACGTCGCCCGCGGCGACCGCCTCGCTCGCGGGCTCGAACATCGGCGCGTCCACGACCCACACGAAGGCGAAGTCGTCGTGGTCGATGAGGCCCAGGCGCTCGGCGATCTCGTTGCGCGCCGCGCCCAGCAGGGCGCGCGAGGACTTCGGCTCGCCGGCTGCGAAGAACACGCAGTCGCCCGGCTGCGCACCGACCTGCTTCGCGAGGCCCGCCTTCTCCTGGTCCGAGATGTTCTTGGACACGGGGCCGGTCAGCGTGCCGTCCTCCTGGACGAGCACGTAGGCCAGGCCCTTGGCGCCGCGCTGCTTGGCCCACTCCTGCCAGGCGTCGAGCTGGCGGCGGGGCTGGGAGGCGCCGCCGGTCATGACGACCGCGCCGACGTACGGCGACTGGAACACGCGGAAGGGAGTGTCCGAGAAGTATTCGGTCATCTCCGTGATCTCGAGGTCGAAGCGCAGGTCGGGCTTGTCCGACCCGTAGCGCCGCATCGACTCCTCGTAGGTGATCCGCGGGATCGGGGTGGTGATGTCGTGCCCGGCGACCTTCCAGACGTTCCTGAGCAGCTCCTCGGCGAGGGCGATCACGTCCTCCTGCTCCGCGAAGCTCAGCTCGACGTCGAGCTGGGTGAACTCCGGCTGGCGGTCGGCGCGGAAGTCCTCGTCCCGATAGCAGCGGGCGATCTGGAAGTACTTCTCCATCCCGGACACCATGAGCAGCTGCTTGAACAGCTGCGGCGACTGCGGCAGCGCGTACCAGGAGCCTGGGGCGAGCCGCGCCGGCACCAGGAAGTCCCGGGCGCCCTCGGGGGTCGAGCGCGTGAGCGTGGGCGTCTCGATCTCCACGAAGCCGTCGTCCAGGAGGGTCTCGCGGGCCGCGCGGTTGATGTCCGAGCGCAGGCGCAGAGCACGCGCCGGACCAGAGCGTCGCAGGTCGAGGTAGCGGTAGCGCAGACGCGCCTCCTCCCCCACCTCGGCGTGGTCGTCGAGCTGGAACGGGAGGGGGGCCGAGGGGTTCAGCACCTCGACGTCGCTCGCGGTGACCTCGATCTCGCCGGTCGGCAGGGCGGGGTTCTCGTTGCCCTCGGGACGACGGTCCACAGTGCCGGTGACCTTCAGCACGTACTCGTTGCGCAGGTGCATGGCCTCGTCCTCGCGGACGACGACCTGGGCGACGCCGCTGGCGTCGCGAAGATCCAGGAACGTCACGCCTCCATGGTCGCGGCGGCGGGCGATCCAGCCGGTGAGGGTGACGGTCTGGCCGATGTGCTCGCTTCGGAGCTCACCGGCATGATGGGTGCGCAGCACGGAAGAAGTCCTTCGTCTCAGGGATGCGGTCGCCCCGATGCTATCGCGGGGTGAGCGATCTCGCCCCCTGCGCCCCTGTGCCCGGGCATGCCCGCTCCGTATCCTGGATATCTGTCCCGACCTGCACCGCTGGCGGGTCCACCCCGCCCCGCAGTCGAAGGACACCATGAACGAAGCACGCCCCTCCGCCGCAGATCCCACACCCGAGGCCCCCGCGTCCGACGAGCCGAACGGCCCGGCCGCGGACTCCGCGACCGAGGCGCCGTCGGCCCCTGAGGCCCCCGCCACCCCCGAGGCCCCCGCGGAGCCGACCTTCGCCGACCTCGACCTGCCGCGCGTGCTGCAGGGCGCGGTGGACCGGCTCGGCTTCACGACCCCCTCCCCCATCCAGAGCGAGGCCATCCCGCAGCTGCTGGCCGGGCGCGACGTCATCGGCGTGGCCCAGACCGGCACGGGCAAGACGGCGGCCTTCGGCCTGCCGATGCTCACCGCGGTCGACCCCTCGGAGCGCGCGGCCCAGGCGCTCGTGCTCGCCCCCACCCGCGAGCTCGCCATGCAGGTCGCCGAGGCGATCAGCACCTTCGCCCAGGACGTCGACGGCCTCTCCGTGACCTCCGTCTACGGCGGCTCGCCCTACGGCCCCCAGGAGCGCGCGCTCTCCCGCGGCACCCAGGTCGTCGTGGGCACCCCGGGACGCGTCATCGACCATCTCAAGCGCGGCAACCTGCACCTGGAGACCCTCAGGTACCTGGTGCTCGACGAGGCCGACGAGATGCTGCGCATGGGCTTCGCCGAGGACGTCGACGAGATCCTCTCCCACGCCCCGCAGTCCAAGCAGGTCGCGCTCTTCTCCGCGACCATGCCGCCCGCGATCCAGCGGGTCGCCGAGGAGCACATGAGCGACCCGGTGCGGGTCTCCGTGTCGCGCCAGGCGAGCACCACGACCAACGTCTCCCAGCGCTACGCGGTCGTGCCCTTCCGTCACAAGACCGGCGCGCTCGCCCGCGTGCTCGCGACCTCCGACGCCGAGGCGGCGATCGTCTTCGTGCGCACCCGCTCGGCCGCCGAGGAGGTCGGCACCGCGCTCGTCTCCCGCGGCGTCGTCGCCGCGACCATCAGCGGCGACGTGCCGCAGAAGGAGCGCGAGAAGATCGTCGAGCGCCTGCGCGAGGGCTCGCTGCAGGTCCTCGTCGCGACCGACGTCGCCGCCCGCGGCCTCGACGTCGACAAGATCGGCCTGGTCGTGAACTTCGACGTCCCCGGCGAGCCCGAGGCCTACGTCCACCGCATCGGCCGCACCGGCCGCGCGGGACGCACCGGCGAGGCGCTCACCTTCGTCGCCCCGCACGAGCGCCGCAAGCTGCGCGCGATCGAGAAGACCACGCGCCAGACCCTGCAGGAGATCTCGATCCCCTCCCCGCGGGACGTCTCCGCCCACCGCACCGAGAAGCTGCTGGCCTCCGTGCCCGAGCGCGCCGAGCGCGGTCGGCTCGATCTCTACCTCGAGAAGGTCGACGCCTTCCTCGCGAGCAGCGGCATGGAGCCGCGGATGCTCGCCGCGGTGCTCGCCGCGACGGCCGTCGGCGACGACGGCCCCGGGGCCGAGGTCGAGGGCGACGAGGAGTTCACCGGCGCCCACCTCAAGGGCTCCGACCGGGATCGCGAGTCCGACGGCAAGGGCCGTCCCGCCCCCGGCCAGCCCGAGAAGGGCTTCACGAGCTACCGCGTCTCCGTGGGCCACTCGCACGGGGCGAAGCCCGCGGCGATCGTCGGCGCGATCACGGGCGAGGGCGGCCTGAACGGGAAGTCGATCGGCAAGATCGACATCTTCGGCTCGTTCTCCCTGGTCCAGATCCGCGGCTCCCTCAAGGACGACCAGATCGACCGCATCGGCCACGCGAAGATCGCCGGGCGCACCCTGCGCATCAGCGAGGACCGCGGCCCGCGCACGGGCGGCCGTCGCGAGCACGGATCGCGTCGACCCGACTCCCGCGAGGGCGGGCGCCACGAGGGCGGCCGGCGCTTCGGCGGACCCCGCCGTGAGGGCGGCCCGCGGCGCGACTCCGGACGCGCGCACGGCGGCCGCTGAGCGCGCAGCACCGCGCGTGCGCCGGCCCCGCGGACGCGGCGCGCCCCGGAACGGACGGAGAACGGCCCCGCACCCGATGGGTGCGGGGCCGTTCCGCGTCGTGGGACCGCCGGCGGCCTGCCGGCGGGAGGATCAGGACTGCTGGGCCTGCGCCTCGGCGTAGGCCTTGCGGACCTCGTCCATGTCCAGGCCCTGGACCTGGGAGATGAGGTCCTCGAGCGCCGCCTGCGGGAGGGCGCCGGCCTGCTGGAAGACGGGCACGCCGTCGCGGTAGGCGACGAGGGTCGGGATCGAGGTCACGCCGTAGCGCATGGCCAGCTCCTGCTGGTCCTCGGTGTCGAGCTTCGCGAAGGTGACATCGCCGTGGTCCTCCGAGGACTGCTCGAAGATCGGCGCGAAGCGCTGGCAGGGGACGCACCATCCTGCCCAGAAGTCGATGAGGACGACGCCGTCCTTGACGGTCTCGTCGTGGTTCTCGGACGTCAGCGTGACTGTAGCCATGCCCCCCACAACGCCCCGGGCCGTTCGCACATTCCCGTGCGAACGGCCGGTGACGCATGTCTCCCGGCGCCGGGGCGTCCGGCGGTGAGGTGCGAGGGCCTCAGCCCTCGCCGCCGGGGCCCGCGAGGACCTGCACGTGCAGATCCTCGCGCGGGGGCTGCCAGGAATCGGCGCGGGCCTCGACCTGCTCGCCCGAGCGGATGTCGCGCACCGCGTCCTCCTCGTCCTCGTGGGGGAACCAGACGAAGGGGATGCCGCGGCGGTCGGCGTGCCGGATCTGCTTGCCGAGCTTGGCCGAGGTCGGCGAGACCTCGGTGGAGATGCCCCGGGAGCGCAGGTCGCGGGCGACGGCCTCGCTGCGCCGCCGGGTCTCCTCGCTCTCCACGACGACCAGCACGCACGTGGGCACCGCGCGACTGGGCCGCGCGAGGTCGGCCGAGAGCATCCGCAGGACCAGGCGGGAGAGCCCGATCGAGAGGCCCACACCGGGGTAGGTGTGGCGGTTGTCCGCGGCGAGCCGGTCGTAGCGCCCTCCGGAGCAGATCGAGCCCAGCGCCTCGCTGCCCTCGAGGAAGGTCTCGAAGACCCCCGCCGTGTAGTAGTCGAGCCCGCGAGCGATGGAGAGGTCGGCCATCATCACCCCGGGCACGGCCGCCTCGACCTGCTCGAGGACGGCGGCGAGCTCGGCGATGCCCTCCTCGAGCAGCTCGCCCTCGCCGCCGAGATCGCGGACCTGCTGGGCGAAGGAGTCGTCGCGGGTGCGGATCGAGGCGAAGGCCAGGCAGGTGCGCGCCTGCTCCTCGCTCGCGCCGGCCTCCTCGACGATGAGGCGCGCGGTGGCCTCCTCCCCGATCTTCGGGAGCTTGTCGATGGTGCGCAGCACGCCGTCGAAGTCCTCGAGGCCGATCGAGCGGAAGAAGCCCTCGGAGAGCTTCCGGTTGTTCGCTCGGATCGTGAAGGCGGGCAGCGGGAGGCGCGAGAGGATCTCCGCCATCACCACGGCGACCTCGGCCTCCTGGTGGGAGGGCAGGGTGTCCTGGCCGATGATGTCGAGGTCCGCCTGGTAGAACTCGCGGTAGCGGCCCTCCTGGGGTCGCTCGCCGCGCCAGACCTTCTGGATCTGGAAGCGGCGGAACGGGAACGCGAGCTTCCCGGCGTTCTCGAGCACGTAGCGCGCGAGCGGCACGGTGAGGTCGAAGTGCAGGCCGAGCTGACGATCGGGATCGGCCTCGGACCCGTCGTCCTCCTCCGCGTGCAGGCGACGCAGGACGTAGACCTCCTTGTCGATCTCGCCCTTGCGCAGCAGCTGGCTCATCGGCTCCACCGCGCGGGTCTCGATCCCGGAGAAGCCGTGGAGCTCGGCGACCTGGCGGAACACGTCGATGACGTGCTGCTCGACGAGACGCTGCTCGGGCAGGTGCTCGGGGAATCCGGACAGGGCGCTGATCTTCGCCACGGGTGTGCTCCTTGCGTGGTGTGCGTGCGGCGGTCCGCGCGTGCCGGCGCGGTCCGTGCGGCGTGCGAGGCGCGAGAGCGATGCGTGCCCGCACGCCGAGCATCCATTATCGACCCACGAGCGCACCGCGCGGGACCGCGCCCGCGTGGCGGGCCGACGCGCAGGGCACGATGCGGGTGCCCTGCGGATGCGAGCCCCTGGGACGCGCGCGGATGGGTGAACGATCGGCGGTAGAGTTCCCTGGCGTGGTGTCCCGCGCCACGACCATGACGCCGTCCCGGCGACGGCAGTGACCCGCGATCCAGCGGAACGAGAGAAGGAGCTCCCCCGTGAGCGAGTCCGAGACTCCCGAAGCCACCGCGCCCGACGGCGCGACCCCCGACGCCTCGACGACCGAGGGCGCAGCATCCGAGGGCGCCGCCGCTGAGGGCGCGTCCTCCGAGAGCGCGGCCTCCTCGGCGACGACGCCGGACGGCACGACCGAGGACGCGACGCCCGACGCCGCGACCGACAGCGAGACGTCCGAGGCCCCTGCGCCCGAGTCCGCGGCACCCGCCGCCCCGACCCCGCGCCCGACGCCCCGGCCGACCCCTCGTCCCGGCACGCCGAGCCCGGCCGCACTCGCCGGCCGGCGACCGTCGGCGCCGCTGATCCCCGTCGCGCCTCCCGTGCAGGAGTACGACGAGGCGGCGATCCAGGAGGCGCTGGCCTTCGGGACGCTCGAGGAGGACGGCACGGTCAGCGTCCAGGACGGCACGCAGAAGCGCTCGCTCGGCCCCGCGGCCTCCGCGGAGCGCGAGGAGGCGCTGACGCCCTTCGCGCGGGCCTACCTCGACCTCGTGGCCTTCCTCGACGTCACCCAGCAGCGGCTCGCTGCGCCGCAGCTCACGCAGGCCGATCTGAACCGCCTGCTCGAGAACCTGCGCAAGAACATGAAGGAGCCGCAGGTCATCGGTGACATCCCGGCGCTGCGCGCACGGGCGTCGGAGCTGCGCGAGAACGCCAAGGAGAAGATCCACGCCCTCGAGGAGGAGCGCCTGCAGGCCCGCGACGCGGCGACCGCCGAGCGCACCGCGTTCGTGGAGTCGATCGAGCAGCTCGTGGAGACCGAGCCGGAGCGGATGAGCTGGAAGAGTGCCGGCGAGACCATGCGCGGCATGGTCGGCACCTGGAAGTCGATGCAGAAGGAGGGGCCCTCGCTCGAGCGGTCCACCGAGGACGCGCTGTGGAAGCGGCTCTCCGCGGCGCGCAGCGCCTTCGACCGCAAGCGTCGCCAGTTCTTCTCCCATCTCGACGAGCAGCACGCGGAGGCGGAGAAGATCCGCGAGGACATCATCCGTCGTGCCGAGGAGATGAAGGACTCGACCGACTGGGGTCCGACGGTCCGCGCCTACCGCTCCCTCATGGACGAGTGGCGCGCGGCCCCGCGCGGCAACCGCAAGAAGGACGACGCCCAGTGGGCTCGTTTCAAGGCGGCACAGGACACCTTCTTCGCGGCGCGCAACGAGGACCTCGCGGCCTCCGACGCCGAGCAGAAGGAGAATCTCAAGGTCAAGGAGGGTCTGCTCGCAGAGGCCGAGGCCGTCGACCCGGCCGAGGATCTGGACGGCGCCCGCGCGGTGCTGCACAGGATCCAGGACCGCTGGGACGAGGCCGGCAAGGTGCCCCGCGGCGACATGCGGCGCATCGAGGACCGACTGCGCACCTTCGAGCGCTCGCTCAAGCAGGCGGAGGACGCCGAGTGGCGTCGCACCGATCCCCGCACCCGTGCCCGCGTCGAGGGGGCGTCCTCGCAGCTCCAGGAGGCGATCTCCAGCTACGAGGACGATCTCGAGAAGGCGCGCGCGACCGGCGACCCCGCGAAGATCGCGAAGGCCGAGGAGGCGCTGCGCGCACGGCGCGAGTGGCTCGAGGTCATCGAGCGCTCCGCCCGCGACCTGGGCTGATCCCGCGCGGCCTCCACGCGCCGCTCCCTTTCCTCCACAGCGCCCGCTCGTCCACAGGACGGGCGGGCGCCTTGATGCGCGGACGCCCGGCCGGGATGCTCGGCGCATGCCTCCGCCCGAGCCGCCCTCCCCCGCCGTCGCCCCGCCCGCATCGCCCGCCCCGCCCGGCCAAGTCGGCGCAGTCGGCGCGTTCGGCCCGGCCGGCGCCTCCCCCGCGGCTTCCGCCGAGGTGCACCCGTCCCTGCCCTCGGCCGACGCTCCCTGCGCGGCATGGTCGCAGCAGGCGGCCGAGCTCGCGGCCGCCCTCGAGCAGGAGGTCGCCCGCTGGCCGGCGACGCTCTCCCACTACGACGATGTGCGCACGGGGGCTCTGGTGCCCGTCGGCGAGGGTCGGCTGGTCCCCTTCTATCTCGCCGAGCACGCCTCGGACCGGGCTCTGCTGGTGGGCGGCGCCGTCGGCGCGAGGCTGCGCAGCGATCACGTGATCGCCCTCTGGTCGGCGCACTGGGTGCACACGGGCGCGGCGTTCCCCGACCCCATCGACCTCGTGACCTTCTCCCACCGCAGCGTGATCCCCGGGGTGCGCGTCCACCATTCCGGCGTCGCGGTCACCGACATCGAGCAGATCGCGGGCACGCCGGTCACCACCCCCGCCAGGACGGGCGCCGATCTGCTGCGCTTCGACGGAGAGGCCGCGATCGAGGGAGTGGAAGCGCTCGTGCGCACCGGGCTGTGCACGGGAGAGCAGATCGAGGAGCGGCTCTCAGCGGCACGAGGGAGCTCCGGGAGCAGGGTCGCCCGCAGGCTCCTCGAGCAGATCGTGCGGCGCTGCGCGTCCGCTCCCGCGGGGGCCGAGGACGCCGACACGCGCGAGCGCGCCGTGCTGCGGGTGCGGGAGGTGGAGCGCTGGGCTCGCCGAGGATACGGGGGTCAGGCCTCGACCATTCCTCGACCCTCGACGACCTTGCCGTCCGCCGTGACGCGATAGGCGTCGTAGACGCCCTCGACCTTGCGGACCTGCGCGAGGACGGCCTGCAGGTGCGAGGGGTCGGCGAGCTCGAAGGAGAAGTACGCCGTGGCCAGTCGGTCCCGATGCGACTGGCATGAGGCGGACTGCAGGCTCACCTGCTGGTCGGCGATCACCAGGGCGAGGTCCGTGAGCAGTCGATCCCGATCCAGCGCCTCGACCTTGATGTGCACGAGGTAGACCGAGCCCATGCGGCCGGACCAGTGGACATCCACGATCCGATCGGGCTGCTCCTCCTCCAGCTGCGTGGCGTTGGAGCACTGTCGATGGTGCACCGAGATGCCCGACCCGCGGGTCACGAAGCCGATGATCGGATCGCCCGGCACGGGTGCGCAGCACTTGGCGAGCTTGACCCACAGGTCCTTCTGCCCGTCGACGATCACGCCCTGGTCGGTCTCGCTGGTGTGGCGCTGCGCCTCGGAGGGGCGGGCGAGCACCTTCGAGGGCAGGGTCGTCTCGACCACGTCCTCCTCGGCCCCGGCGGTCCCGCCGAAGGTCGCCCGGAGCTTCTCGACGACGTTCTGGGCCCCGACGTGCCCCTCGCCGATCGCGGTGTAGAGGGCGTCCACGGAGTTCTGGTCGAGGTCCAGCGCGACCGACTGCAGGGTCTCGTGGGTGAGCAGGCGGCGCATCGGAAGGTCCTGGCGGCGCAGCGCCTTGGACAGTTCGTCCTTGCCCTTCTCGAGCGCCTCCTCGCGGCGCTCCTTGGAGAACCACTGCCGGATCTTCGTGCGGGCGCGCGGGGTCTTCACGAAGCCCAGCCAGTCCTGGCTGGGCCCGGCGCCGTCGGCCTTCGAGGTGAACACCTCGACCACGTCGCCCGTGCTCAGCGCCGAGTCCAGGGGCACGAGCTTGCCGTTGACACGTGCCCCGATGGTGCGGTGGCCCACCTCGGTGTGCACCGTGTAGGCGAAGTCGACGGGTGTCGCCCCCTGGGGAAGAGCGATCACATCGCCCTTCGGGGTGAAGACGTAGACCTCCTGGCTGTTGATCTCGAAGCGCAGGGAGTCCAGGAAGTCGCCCGAGTCGGAGGTGTCCTTCTGCCAGTCCATGAGCTGGCGCAGCCAGGCCATCTCCCCCGACTTCGCCGTCGGCGCCGGGTCGGGGCCCGCCATCGCCTTGTACTTCCAGTGCGCGGCGACGCCGTACTCGGCACGGCGGTGCATCTCGCGGGTGCGGATCTGCACCTCGACGGGCTTGCCGGTGGGGCCGATGACGGTGGTGTGCAGCGACTGGTAGAGGTTGAACTTGGGCAGGGCGATGTAGTCCTTGAAGCGCCCCGGGATGGGCGACCACCGGGCGTGCAGGATGCCCAGCACGCCGTAGCAGTCGCGCACGGTGTCCACGAGCACGCGGATGCCCACCAGGTCGTAGATGTCCGCGAAGTCGCGGCCGCGCACGATCATCTTCTGGTAGATCGAGTAGTAGTGCTTGGGGCGGCCGGTGACGGACGCCTTGATCTTCGCCTTGCGCAGGTCGTCCTGGATCTGCCCGGACACGCTCGCGAGGTACTGCTCGCGGGCGGGCGCGTGCTGGGCGACCAGGGAGACGATCTCCGCGTACACCTTCGGGTAGAGCACCTGGAAGGAGCGGTCCTCGAGCTCCCACTTCATGGTGTTCAGACCCAGGCGGTGCGCGAGCGGGGCGTAGATCTCGAGGGTCTCGCGCGCCTTGCGCTCCGCCGACGCGGCGGGCACGTACCGCCAGGTGCGTGCGTTGTGCAGGCGATCGGCGAGCTTGATGAGCAGCACGCGGATGTCACGGCTCATCGCCACGATCATCTTGCGCACGGTCTCGGCCTGGGCTGCGTCGCCGTAGGTGACCTTGTCGAGCTTGGTCACGCCGTCGACGAGCAGGGCGATCTCGTCGCCGAAGTCCTTCCGCAGCTGGTCCAGCGAGTAGTCGGTGTCCTCGACCGTGTCGTGGAGCAGAGCGGCTGCGAGCACCTCCTGCGGGCTGCCGAGCTCCGCGAGGATCATCGCGACCGACACCGGGTGCGTGATGTACGGGTCCCCGCTCTTGCGGAACTGTCCCTGATGGGCCCTCTCGGCGACGGCGAAGGCGCGCTCCAGCAGTCCCAGGTCCTCCTTGGGATGGACCGCGGTCACCGCCTGGACGAGCGGTTCGAAATAGGCCGAGGAGGGGTTCGGACTCGTCGGCGACGTGCGTCCGACCAGGAACGAGAACGGAGACCGCGAGCGCCGATGGACGGGCGCCGGGCGCGACTCCGACCGGGGGGTGGTCCCGTGTTCACTCATCCGAACCTCCTGCGCAGTCACCCGAGTCTACGACCCCGTAGGGAGTGGTGGTGTCCGGCGTCCGCCGACGGCGGAGAGCTCCGGATCCGGAAGGGTCCGGTCCCCGTGCGGCCGAGGGCCCGGAGCGGCCCAGAGCCTCAGTTCTGGACGGACTCGACGGTCACGACGGGGACGTCCGCGGGAAGGCGACCGCGCCCGCCCAGGCCCTCGAGCTCGAGGAGGAAGGAGACGCCCAGCAGCTCCACGTCGAAGCGGCGCACGAGCTCGATCGTGGCCGCGGCGGTGCCGCCGGTGGCCAGGAGGTCGTCGACCACCATCACGCGGGCCCCGCGCGGGAGCGCGTCGACCGCGATCTCGATCTGGGCGCTGCCGTACTCGAGGTCGTAGCTGATCGAGCGCGGGGTGCCGGGGAGCTTGCCGGCCTTGCGCGCGGGCACGAAGCCGGCGCCCATCTCGTAGGCCAGCGGCGCGCCCAGCACGAAGCCGCGCGCCTCGACGCCGACCACGAGGTCGACCTGCTCGGGCAGGATCGCGCTCCAGTGGCCGATCACGGCATGGAAGGACTCGGGGTCGCGCAGCAGCGGGGTGATGTCGCGGAACAGCACACCGGGCTCGGGGAAGTCCTGATAGGTGTCGATGTGCGAGGCCATGAGCTCCCGCACCTGCTCGGGGTCGAGCCTGCCGGTGGGCCCGGTGCCGGCACCGGCGGCGGTCGTGGCGCCGACGGTCGTGGTGCCTGCGGGCGTCGAGCCTGCGGGGCTCGCGAGGGCGGGGGTCATCGGCGTCTCCTGGTCGTGGTGGTCGTGGCGCCCGCTGCGCTCTCGAGGTCCCCGTCGGAGTCGTCGTCCCCGCCGGCTCCCTCGGTCCCGGCGCTGCGGGACTCGAGGACGCGCCTGCTGTGGGCTGCGATGTCCTTCTCGCGTCCGCGCAGGGTCACCACGAGGCCGGGAGCGAGGAACACCGAGGAGTAGGTGCCCACGAAGATGCCGATGAACAGGGCCAGGGAGATGTCCTTGAGCGTGCCGGCGCCGAGCACGAAGGCGCCGATCGCGAGGATCGAGCCCACGGGCAGCAGGGCGACGATCGAGGTGTTCAGCGAGCGCATGAGCGTCTGGTTCGCCGCGAGCTCGACGGCCTCCGAGTACGTCCTGCGGTTCTGGTCGGTCAGGTGGGCGGTGTTCTCGCGCATCTTGTCGAACACGACGATCGTGTCGTACAGCGAGTAGCCGAGGATCGTGAGGAACCCGATGACGGTGGCCGGGGTGATCTCGAAGCCGACGACGCCGTACACCGCGGCGGTGAAGAGCATGTCGTGCACGAGCGTGATCATCGCGGCGAGCGAGGTCTTCACGTTGCGGAAGTAGAGCGCCATCACGGCGGCGACCAGGAGGATGAACACGACCACGCCGCGGGCCATCTTCGTGGTGACGTCGCCGCCCCAGACCGGGCCGATGTAGGAGGTCGAGACGTCGGAGACGGGCACGTCGTAGGTGTCCGCCAGATCCTGGGCGACCTGCTGGGTCTGCTGGGTGTCGAGCTGCGCGGTCTGCACGCGCAGCGTGCTCCCGCCGATCATCGTCACCTTCGGCTCGTTGTCGCTGACGACCTCGCGCACGACGTCGCGGGCCTGCGACTCCTGGGACGAGCTGACGCCCGAGACCTGGAACTCGGAGCCGCCGGTGAACTCGATGCCCAGGTTCACCCCGCGCACCAGCGCGATGCTGCCGAGGATGACGACGACGATGACGCTGATCAGGTACCAGGTGCGCCGGCGGCGCACGATCGGGACGGAGACCGCGCCGGTGTGCAGGTCGTTGCCGAGATTCGCCGTGCTGAGCCTCATCGTGCGTCACTCCCGTCCTCGTCGCCCTGCGATCCGCCGTCCTCGCGCCCGGGATCCGGGCCGGGGTCCGCGCTCGTCCCCTTCTGGTCCGTCTCCCCCGTCGACGCCCCCTCCCGGGCCTCCCGGGCCAGGCGCGCCTTGCGCTGCGCGAGGGTCTCGCGGACGGGTGCCTCGTCGTCCGCGCCGTCGACCGGTCCGCGCTCAGCGGCGGAGCGGACCCGACCGCGGCCCGCGTAGGCGGGGACATGGCGGCCGAGCTGGGCGGGATCGAGCCCGCTCATGGGATGGCCCTTGCCGAAGAATCGGGTGCGCACGAGGGTCTGCAGCAGCGGGTGGGTGAAGAGGAACACCACCACGAGATCCATGATCGTGGTGAGCCCCAGCGTGAACGCGAAGCCGCGGACGCTGCCCGTGGACAGGACGTACAGCACGATCGAGGCGATGAGGTTCACCGTGTCCGAGGCGAGGATGGTGCGCTTGGCGCGGTTCCAGCCATGGTCCACGGCCGCGACGATGCCGCGGCCGTCGCGTATCTCGTCGCGCACGCGTTCGAAGTAGACGATGAACGAGTCGGCTGTGAAGGCGATCGCGACGATCAGGCCGGTCACGCCCGCGAGCGAGAGGCGGTAGCCGATCTCCGGGATGTGCGAGAGCACGGTGAGCGTGAGGTAGGTGAGCACACCCGTGACCACGAGGCTCGAGGTCGTCACGATCGAGAGCACCCGGTACTGCAGGGCCGCGTAGGCGACCACGAGGATCAGCCCGATGATGCCTGCGATGAGGCCCTTCTCGAGCTGGTCGCCGCCGAGCGTCGCGGAGATCTGCTGCTCGGACTGGATGTCGAACTGCAGCGGGAGCGCGCCGAACTTCAGCTGGTCGGCGAGCTGCTTCGCGGTGTCCTGATCGAAGTTGCCGCTGATCGACGCACCGTTGGAGGAGGGCGTCTGCACGTAGGGGGCGGAGACGACCTGGCCGTCCAGGACGATCGCGAAGGAGTCGGTCGCGCCCTTCTTGTTGTAGAGCGCGTTGGTCATGGTGCCGAAGGTCTTGCTGCCCTCGGAGGTGAACTGCATGTTCACCAGGTAGGCGCCGGTCGCCTGGCCCGAGGAGTTCGTGTCGCTGCCCACGCTGGCGTTGGTCACCACGGTGCCGGGCAGCACCTCCGGGCCCAGCAGGTACTTGGCCGAGCCGTCGTCGCTGCAGGCGACGACGGGCTGGGAGTTCGGCGCCGAGGAGGCGATCTCCTGCTGCGCCTTGGGATCGGAGCAGTCCACGGCGGCCGCCTGCGACTGCAGCGCCGTGGTCGCCCAGTCGGAGGACCAGGCGGCAGGCACGTCCGAGGACGAGCCGTCGCCCCCGCCGTCGGAGGCGCCGTCGGACGCATCGGAGGCGCCGGTCGCCTGCGCGGTCGAGGTCGGCGCATACGGGTCGTCCAGCGTGATCGCGCCGGAGAACACCTCGTCGGAGGGGCCCGATCCCCCGTCGTCACTGGCCTTGGCGCTGCCCGTCCCCGACGGGTCGAGGGTGGCGAGCACGGGCCGGAACGACAGCGCCGCCGTCGCCCCGAGCGCCTCGCGGGTCTCCGAGTCGAGGTTCCCCGGGACGTCGACGACGATGTTGGTGCCGCCCTGGACGCTGATCTCCGTCTCGGCGACGCCCATCGCGTTCACGCGCTGGGAGATGATCTCGCGGGCCTGATCCATCGAGTCCGCGTCGATGGCGGAGCCGTCGGTCGTGCTCGCCTGGAGGATGATCTGCGTGCCTCCCTCGAGATCGAGGGCGAGCTTCGGGGAGGCCTGCCAGCCGCCCTTCCAGACCCCGGCACCGACGATGCCGATCAGGACCACGATCAGGAGGACGAGCCCTCCCAGGGACGTGCGACGTGCGCTCATGCGATATGCGATTCCTCAGCGGGGCGACGTGTCAGGGGTGCTTCAGCGTGCGGCGTTGGGCTCGTCGCCCCGGGTGGTGACGCCGGGGATCTCGCCCTCGCGGGAGGCGTCGGCCGACGCCGGCGACTCGTCGCCGAAGTCGGGCAGGGACTCCGCGCGGTCCTCGGTGCCGCTCGCGCTCGCGTCGAGCGCGGTGGCGTCCTGCGCGGGGCGCGAGCTCTCGGAGCCCTCCGAGCTCTCGACGGTCTCGCCCTCGAGGGCGGGAGCATCGTTGTGCGCGGCGTTCGGGTCCGCAGGGCCGGCGATCGCCTGGCGGGCCCACTTGGTGTGCGCGCCGGACTCGGTCTCGAGGATGACGACGTCGTCGTACTCCTCGACGATGAGGCCGAAGAAGCCGGAGTGGGTGCGGACCTCGTCCCCGACGCCGAGCGCCTTGACCTTCTCCTGCTGGGCGGCCTGGGCCTTGCGCTGACGGCTGGACATCCAGACCATCAGCAGGATCATCGCACCGAACATCACGATGAGGGGGATCATGGACTGCATGGGGGTCCTTTCGAGCGCCGCCTGGCACCGAGGGGCGCGGGGCGCGAGCTGATCGACGGGTGCGGCGCAGCCGCACGGGCGGGCGCTGAGCGGCTCGGCCGCACGCGCACCCGCACCACTCTACCTGCCGACCCCGAACGTCCCCTCGGAACATCCTCGCGGCGGCGCGAGCGCCTCTGCCGGCGACCGCCCGACGCCTCAGAACCGACCGAGCGGCGGGGTCGTGCCCGATGCGGGCTCGGGGGCGGCGAGCCCCAGGTGCGACCAGGCGAGCGGCGTCGCGATGCGGCCCCGCGGTGTGCGGGTGAGGAAGCCCTCGCGCACCAGGTACGGCTCGACGACCGTCTCGACGGTCTCCGTCTCCTCGCCCACGGACACGGCGAGGGTCGACAGCCCCACCGGTCCCCCGGCGAAGCGCGTGCACAGCGCCGAGATCACGGCGCGATCGAGGCGGTCCAGTCCCCGCTCGTCGACCTCGTAGACGTCCAGGGCACGACGGGCGGCGTCGAGGTCGAGCCGACCGTCGCCGCGCACCTGCGCCCAGTCGCGCACGCGCCGCAGCAGGCGGTTGGCGATGCGGGGCGTGCCGCGGGAGCGGGAGGAGATCTCGCCGGCGGCCGCGTCCTCGATCTCGACCGCGAGCTGCCCGGCCGAGCGGGTGACCACGCGGTGCAGCTCCTCGGCCCGGTAGTAGTCGAGATGGCCGGTGAACCCGAAGCGGTCGCGCAGCGGCGCGGGGAGCAGCCCCGCCCGTGTGGTCGCGCCGACGACGGTGAAGGGCGGCAGCTCGAGCGGGATCGAGGTCGCGCCGACTCCCTTGCCGACCACCACGTCGACCCGGAAGTCCTCCATGGCGATGTAGAGCATCTCCTCGGCGGGACGGGCGAGCCGGTGGATCTCGTCGATGAACAGCACCTCCCCCTCCTCGAGGGCGGAGAGGATCGCAGCGAGGTCCCCCGCGTGCTGCACAGCGGGCCCGGAGGTGATGCGCAGCGGCACGGACAGCTCGGTGGCGATGATCATCGCCAGGGTCGTCTTGCCCAGTCCCGGGGGACCCGAGAGGAGCATGTGCTCGGGCGGACGCCCCCGGCCCTTGGCGGCGTCGAGCACCAGGGAGAGCTGCTCGCGCACGACCTCCTGGCCGACGAAGTCCGCGAGGCTCTTCGGGCGCAGAGCCGCCTCGGCGGCCCGTTCGAGCGCCCCCGACTCCGCGCTCGTGAGGGCGCGCCCGCCGTCGTCGGCCTCGTCGAAGTCGTCCGTCGAGGCGCTCACCGGCTGCCTCCGAGGCGGCGCAGGGCGGCGCGCAGCAGTCCGGCGGCGTCCTGCGGGGCGTCGGGCTCCTCGTGGACGCCGCAGACGGCGTCGGCCGCGGCCTTGTCGGGCCAGCCGAGGCCGATGAGGGCCGTGACCACCTGGTCGTCCAGCGGGTACGCGCCGACGACGGGGGCGCCGGCGTCGTCGACCTGCTGCTCCCCCGGCTCCGCGGCGGGCGGTGCGAGCTTGCCGCCGAGCTCGAGGATCATGCGGCTGGCGACCTTGGGCCCGATCCCGGGCGTGCGGGTGATGGCCTTGACGTCCTGCGCGGCGACCGCGCGGCGCAGATCCTCCGGGGACAGGACCGCGAGCACGGCGAGGGCGAGGCGCGGGCCGATGCCGCTCACCGACTGCACGATCCGGAAGGTCTCCGTGTCCTCCGCGGAGGGGAACCCGAACAGCGTCAGCGAGTCCTCGCGCACGACGAGCTCGGTGTGCAGGGTCAGCGGGGCGCCGTGCCGGGTCTGGGTGAGGGCGGCGGGCGTGGTGCGCACGAGGTAGCCCACGCCGTGGACGTCGAGGACCAGGGAGTCGAGGCCGATCGAGGCCACCGTCCCGGTGAGAGAAGCGATCACGGCACCACCCTAGAACACGTGTTCGATCAGAAGCGGGAGGTCGAGGACTCCCGGGCGCGCCGCGCGCTGCGCTCCGCCTCGGCCCAGACGGACTGCGCGCTCGTGCGGGCGCGGCCGCTGGAGTCGAGCCGCACCGGCCCGGGCCCGCGCCAGAGCTGGGTGAGGGCGATCGCGACGGCGTCGGCCGCATCGGCCGGCTTCGGAGGCGCCTCGAGGTGCAGCAGCTTGACCAGCATGGTCTGGATCTGCTTCTTGTCGGCGCGCCCGCTGCCGGTGACGGCGGCCTTGACCTCGGAGGGCGTGTGCATGGCGATGCGGATGCCGCGCTGCGCGGCGAGCAGGATCGCGACGCCGGAGACCTGGGCGGTGCCCATCACGGTCGAGGTGTTGTTCTGGCTGAAGACCCGCTCGATGGCGACGACGTCCGGAGCGTGCTCCTCGATCTTCTCCTCGAGCCCCCGGGAGATCACGAGCAGGCGCTGGTCGATGCCCTCCTCGGGGCTCGAGCGCACGACGCCCACGTCGACGAGGGTCGCCGAGCGGCCACGACCGGCGTCGAGGACGCCGTAGCCGCAGCGCGTGAGCCCGGGGTCCACGCCGAGCACCCGGAGCGTCATCGCTGCGACGCTCCGGGTGCGGACGGGGACTCCCGGCGCGGGGACAGCAGGATCAGTCCTCGTCCTCGAGCTGCGCGGCGACGTCCTCGGGGATGTCAAGGTTCGAGTAGACGTTCTGCACGTCGTCGCTGTCCTCGAGCGCGTCGATCAGGCGGAGCACCTTCTGGGCGCCGTCGAGATCGACCTCGGTGCGGATGTTCGGCACGAACTGCGCCTCGGCGCTGTCGTAGTCGACGCCCGCCTCCTGCAGCGCGCTGCGCACGGCGACCACGTCGCCGGCCTCGGAGATGATCTCGAAGGTGTCGCCCTCGTCGTTGATCTCCTCCGCCCCGGCGTCGAGCACGACCTCGAGCAGGTCGTCCTCGGTGTTCCCCTCCTTGGGGACGGCGACGACGCCCTTGCGGTTGAACATGTAGGCGACCGAGCCGGAGTCGGCCATGTTGCCGCCGCTGCGGGTGAAGGCCAGGCGCACCTCGGAGACCGCACGGTTCTTGTTGTCCGTGAGGCACTCGACGAGCAGGGCGACGCCGCCGGGGGCGTACCCCTCGTACATGAGCGTCTGGTAGTCGACGCCGCCGCCGTCCAGACCGCCGCCGCGCTTGACGGCGCGGTCGATGTTGTCGTTGGGGACCGAGGTCTTCTTGGCCTTCTGGATCGCGTCGTACAGGGTCGGGTTCCCCGCGGGGTCCGGCCCGCCCGTACGCGCCGCCACCTCGATGTTCTTGATGAGCTTGGCGAACAGCTTGCCGCGCTTGGCGTCGATCGCGGCCTTCTTGTGCTTGGTCGTCGCCCACTTGGAGTGACCCGACATGTGTCTCCTCGGCTGGTCGATCCTTCGGTCTGGACCCCGACAGTCTACGGCCGGCGCGGCCCTCAGCCGTCCGCGGCGGACGCGGAGGGGACGACGGGCCGGCTGAGCGCCCCGATCAGCCGACGGTCCGCGGTGATCCGCTCGAGCAGCTCCCGCTCGCGCTCACGGGTCTTGGCCGTCGGCTTCCCGTGGAGCACGCCGTGCCGGGTGATGGCGAGGTCCACCGCGGCGAGGATGAGGTCGTGCATCGCCATCCGCGGCACGGCCCCGTGGGCGGACGCCCACTTCTCGGCGCGGCGGCGGGCGCGGATCGAGACCAGCATGTCCACCTCGCGGGGCGCGAACCATCCCGCGCGCCCGTAGGCGGAGAGCTGGGTGCGCACGATCCGCTTCTCGCGCAGCCGCAGGAAGGTCATGATGCCCGCGAGCAGGAGGAACAGCGGGAGCTGGATCGTGAGGTAGTAGCGCAGGAAGCCGGCCATCGGCGCTGCCTGGTCGACCTGGATGAAGAAGGTGGAGCCGTTCCACAGGGCGTGCAGGCACATGCCCAGCGAGAGCCCGCCGACGCCCAGTCCGAAGTAGAGCATGAGGGAGCGGCGCTCGGCGGCGATCCCCAGGCCCAGTCCGCACAGCGAGGTGAAGCTCGCATGGGCGAACGGGGAGAGCAGGCCCCGCAGCAGGAAGGTCTGCCAGAAGGCGTCGACGGTGCCTGAGGCCTGCGCCTGCTGGAAGGCGCGCCCGAAGTAGAGCACGTTCTCGGTGAAGGCGAAGCCGCCGGCGATGAGCATGGCGTAGACGACGCCGTCGATCGGCCCGCCGATGAAGCGTCGACCCCAGATCAGCAGGGCGATGAGCCCGGAGGACTTCATCGATTCCTCGACGAGAGGCGCCTGGACCACGGCGGCGAGGAAGTTCGCGGTGTTCTCGCCCACGTCCTGCGGGGTGATCCACCAGGTCACGGCGCCGCCGATGACGAAGGTCAGCGCGACCGATCCGGCCGCGCCCCACACGAAGGAGTAGACGAGGGTGATCCGTGGCTGCGGCGTGTACCGGTCCAGCCACCACACGGCGGCGATCACGAGGCTCACGGGCACGAGCGCGGCGGTGAACGCGACCAGGGCCGTGCCCGTGCCGAGCGGCCGGATCGTGAAGAACCACACCCCGGCGGCGACCAGGATCAGGGCCGCGATCGCACCGCCCCAGACGAGCATCTGCACCCAGGGGCGCCGCCTGCGGGCGCGCCGGGCCGAGCCCGGGCGCAGGTGCCCGGGCGCCTGCGGGTCCGTGCGCTCGACGTCGTACCCGTAGCCGGCGGTGGTCCCCGGGGTGCTCATGCGCTCTCGCCCTCCCCCGCCCCGCCGGGCCAGGCCGCGGCGTACTGGGCGCGGGTGTCCGCGAGCAGGATCGGCAGCGCCTTGGTGCGCCCGACGATCGGCAGGAAGTTCGCGTCCCCGATCCAGCGCGGGACGACGTGCTGGTGCAGGTGGGCGGCGATCCCCGCCCCTCCCGCCTCGCCCTGGTTCATGCCCAGGTTGAAGCCGTCGGGACGGGAGACCTCGCGCACCACCCGCATCGCGGTCCTGGTGAGCTCCGCGACCTCGACGACCTCGTCCTCGGTGAGGTCCGTGTAGTCGGCGACGTGGCGGTACGGGCACACCATGAGGTGGCCGCTGTTGTAGGGGAAGAGGTTGAGGATCACGAAGGCGAGGGACCCGCGATGGACGATGAGCGCGTCCTCGTCGCTCTTCGCGGGGCCCGCGCAGAAGGGGCACTGCTCGCCGTCGTCGGGGTCCTCGGGCTTGCCCTCGCCCTGGATGTACACCATCCGATGGGGCGTCCACAGCCGGTCCATGCCGTCGTCCTCGCCCGCGAAGGCGCTCGGGGACTCGACGCGCACGGACTCATCGGTCCGCTGCTCGTCGGCGTGCTCGTCCTCGGCCCTCTGCTCCGCGGAGCCGTGCTGCTCGGGCGTGCCCATCGGACCTCCTCAGACCTGCGCGCGGGTGCGGATCGACTCGACGATGCGCTCGACGGCCTCGTCCACGGGGATGCCGTTGTCCTGGCTGCCGTCGCGGAAGCGGAAGGAGACCGCGCCGTTCTCCTGGTCCTCGCCGCCGGCGATGAGGAGGTAGGGCACCTTCTCCTTGGTGTGCGTGCGGATCTTCTTCTGCATCCGGTCGTCCGAGGCGTCGACCTCCACGCGCACTCCCCGCTCGCGCAGCCTCTGCGCGACCTGGTCGAGGTAGGGCGCGTACTCGGCGGCGACGGGAATGCCGACGACCTGCACGGGGGCGAGCCAGACCGGGAAGGCGCCCGCGTAGTGCTCGAGCAGCACGCCGAAGAAGCGCTCGATCGACCCGAAGAGCGCGCGGTGGATCATCACCGGGCGCTGGCGGGAGCCGTCGGACGCGGTGTACTCGAGCTCGAACAGCTCGGGCTCGAAGAAGTCGAGCTGGATGGTCGAGAGCTGCCAGGTGCGGCCGATGGCGTCCTTGGCCTGGACGGAGATCTTCGGGCCGTAGAAGGCGGCGCCGCCCGGATCGGGCACCAGGTCCAGGCCGGATTCCCGGGCGACCTCCTCGAGGGTGCGGGTCGCCTCCTCCCAGGTCGCCTCGTCGCCCACGGACTTCTCGGGGTCGCGGGTGGACAGCTCGAGGTAGAAGTCGTCGAGCCCGTAGTCGCGCAGCAGGTCCAGCACGAAGGTCAGCAGGCTCGCGAGCTCGTCGCGCATCTGCTCGCGGGTGGTGTAGATGTGCGCGTCGTCCTGGGTGAACCCGCGGGCGCGGGTGAGGCCGTGGACCACGCCGGACTTCTCGTAGCGGTAGACGCTGCCGAACTCGAACAGCCGCAGGGGGAGCTCGCGGTAGGAGCGGCCCCGGGAGCGGTAGACGAGGTTGTGCATCGGGCAGTTCATGGGCTTGAGGTAGTAGTCCTGGCCCTGCTTGGTGACGTTGCCGTCCGCGTCCTGCTCCTCGTCGAGGTGCATGGGCGGGTACATGCCGTCGGCGTACCACTCGAGGTGGCGGGAGGTCTCGAAGAGGTTCTTCTTGGTGATGTGCGGGGTGGAGACGAAGGAGTACCCGGCCTCGATGTGGCGCCGGCGGGAGTAGTCCTCCATCTCCATCTTGATCATCGCGCCCTTGGGGTGGAACACGGGCAGCCCGGAGCCGATCTCGTCGGGGAACGAGAACAGGTCCAGCTCGGAGCCCAGGCGGCGGTGGTCGCGGCGCTCGGCCTCGGCGATCCGCTCCTGGTAGGCCTTGAGCTCGTCCTTGGTGGGCCAGGCGGTGCCGTAGACGCGCTGCAGCATCGGGTTCTTCTCGCTGCCGCGCCAGTACGCGGCAGCGGAGCGGGTCAGGGCGAAGCCGTTGCCGATGTGCTTGGTCGAAGGCAGGTGGGGGCCGCGGCAGAGGTCGGTCCAGACCACGTCCCCCTTCTTGGAGACGTTGTCGTACATCGTCAGTCCGCCCGCGCCGACCTCGACGCTCGCTCCCTCGGCGGCGTCGTCGGCCGAGGACTTCAGACCGATGAGCTCGAGCTTGAAGGGCTCGCCGGACTCCTCGGCGCGGGCCTCGTCGTCGCTCACCTCGCGGCGCACGAACCGCTGGTTCTCCTTGACGATGCGCCCCATCTGCTTCTCGAGGTTCTTGAGGTCCTCGGGGGTGAAGGGGGTCTCGACATCGAAGTCGTAGTAGAAGCCGTCGGTGATGGGCGGTCCGATGCCCAGCTTCGCCTCGGGGTTCACGCGCTGCACCGCCTGGGCGAGCACGTGCGCGGTGGAGTGGCGCAGGATGGCCAGGCCGTCCTCGCTGCCGAGCTCGACGCCCTCGACCTCCTGGCCGTCGGCCACAGCGGTCGCGAGGTCCCGCAGCTCGCCGTCGACCCTCAGGGCGACGATCGTGCCCTGACCCTCGAACAGCTTGGTACCCGTGGTCCCCTCCTCGATCTGCTGGGGGGATCCGTCGAGGGTGATGGCGATCTGGGCCACGGAGTGCTCCTTGCTGGTCGGGTCGAGCCGGCCGACGATGCCGGCTCCGCGGACGATCGTATCCGGCCGCCGCCTCCCCGGAGAACCGCATTCGACCGGCGCGAGACGCGCACGACCCGGGACGGTCTCGACGCGCGACCGGCACGACCCGGGCCGGGCACGAGGCGCGCCCAGCACGACTCGCGACCGGCCCGCGCGGGATCAGCCGGTGAACAGTCCGACGGCGGTGATGAGCGTCTTCACGACGCCGTAGGCCAGCGCCGCGACCACGATGAGCCCGAGCACGCCGGCCGCGGCGGTGTGCGCACCGCTCGCGGACGCCGCACCATCGCCGTGCCGGGCGTCCGACGCCTTGGCCGCGGCCTCGCGGTCGTGCTCGGCCTTCTTCGCGACGACCTCCGGGTCCTCGAAGTGGCGCGGGTCGAGCCGGCGGATCAGGAGGTTCGCGACGAAGCCGACGACGAGGATGCCGATCATGATGATCAGCGCCAGGCGATAGAGGCCGAAGCCCTCCTGGCCCGAGCTCTTCTGGTGCTCGACCACGGAGTTCACGATCAGCGGCCCCACGATGCCGGCGGCGGACCATGCCGTGAGCAGGCGGCCGTGGATCGCGCCCACCTGGTACACGCCGAACAGGTCCTTGAGGTACGCCGGCGCCGTGGCGAAGCCGCCCCCGTAGAACGAGATGATCACGAGCGCCGAGAGCACGAAGATCGCGAGCGCCTGGGAGCCGACGGTCACCAGCAGCAGGTACAGGAGGATCCCACCGCCGAGGAACACCAGGTACGTGTTCTTGCGGCCCAGGTAGTCCGAGGCCGTGGACCACACGAAGCGGCCGCCCATGTTGAAGATCGAGAGCAGTCCCACGAAGCCGCCGGCGGCGACCGCGGTGATCCCGGCGAAGGATCCCTGGATCATCGGCGAGGCGGATTCGAGGATGCCGATCCCGGCGGTGACGTTGGTGAACAGCGCGATCCAGAGCAGCCAGAACTGCGGCGTGCGCATGGCTCCCCGGACGGAGACGTTCCCCGCGGACTGCATGGGCTTGGCCGTGGCCTGCGAGGCGTCGAACCCGGCCGGTGCCCAGTCGGGATGCGGGAGGCGGATGACGTACGCGCCGAGGGCGATGACGATCAGGTAGATCACCGCGAGGGTGAGGAAGGTGCCGGTGACCCCGTCACCGAGATGATCGGCGCCGCCGCCGTACACCGCCATCAGCGCGTTGGAGGCGGGGCTCGCGATGAGCGCGCCGCCTCCGAAGCCCATGATCGCGAGGCCCGTGGAGAGGCCCGGACGATCCGGGAACCACTTCATGAGCGTGGACACCGGGGAGATGTAGCCGATCCCGAGTCCGATGCCTCCGATGACCCCGTAGCCGACGTACACGAGCCAGAGCTGGCTGGTCGCGACGCCCAGGGTAGCCACCAGGAACCCCGCCACCCAGAAGGCGCCGGAGACCACCATCGACTTCCGCGGGCCGACCTTCTCGACCCAGGCGCCCGCGATGGCCGAGGAGATGCCGAGCATCGCGATCGCGAGGGAGAAGATCCACCCGGTCGCGACCTCGCCGCTGCCCTCGTCGAAGCCGAAGTGGTCGATCAGCGGGGCCTTGAACACGGAGAACGCGTAGACCTGGCCGATGCTCAGGTGGATGGCGAGGGCCGCGGGCGGGATCAGCCAGCGGTTGAACTTCACGGGCGCGACGATCGCGTCGCGTTCGAGCACGGACATGGCGGGCTCCTCAGCATCGAGCTCGGGGGAAAGGGGCGGGGCGATACCGGTCTCCTGCACAGCATCGTGAGGACCGGACGTGCAGACGCTACACGGTCCGCGCCGGCGCACGGACCATTCGGGCACGCGCCGCGGCGACACCACTTCGGGGCCGGCCGGGGACGGCCGGGAACGCTCGGGAACAGCCGGGACATGACGAAGGCCCTGACCGGATGCGCCGGTCAGGGCCTTCAGGGGTGGGCGATACTGGGATCGAACCAGTGACCTCTTTCGTGTCAGGAAAGCGCGCTACCACTGCGCCAATCGCCCTGATCGTCCTCCGCCCGGAGGCGGAAGCGGAGGTGGGTACGGGATTCGAACCCGTGTACACGGCTTTGCAGGCCGTTGCCTCGCCTCTCGGCCAACCCACCGGACGAGCGGCCGACGCGAGGACGACCCCTCATGAGGAACGGCGCTCCCGACAGTGTCGGGCGCGCCGCCTCCCGGAGCGGACGACGGGACTCGAACCCGCGACCCTCACCTTGGCAAGGTGATGCTCTACCAACTGAGCCACGTCCGCATGACGAGGATCCGAGGATCCTGTCGTGGGCGATACTGGGATCGAACCAGTGACCTCTTCCGTGTGAAGGAAGCGCGCTACCACTACGCCAATCGCCCGTCGGGCCACCCGTGAGCGGGCCCTCCGACGTCCTCTGCGGGAGCCGGGCTCCCGATCGGACCTGGACGAGATTACACCACCAGCGCCGCAGATCCGAACGTCAGAGACCACTTCGCGCTGTGGTGTGAGCCACCCCGGCCGAGGCCCCGCAGGGCTGGTGCCGCGCATCACGTGCATTTGCACGCGGCGCGCACACACCCGTAATGTGTCTCCTCGTCAGCAGGAACCACCTGCTCCGGGGCGACCCGGGAGCGATGGATCCGGCAGATGCGCGGACGTGGCTCAGTTGGTAGAGCATCACCTTGCCAAGGTGAGGGTCGCGGGTTCGAGTCCCGTCGTCCGCTCCGTCCCCTCGCAGCTCGGCTGCATGGGCGATTGGCGCAGTGGTAGCGCGCTTTCCTGACACGAAAGAGGTCACTGGTTCGATCCCAGTATCGCCCACGCTGAAGGCCCCGGTCATCGACCGGGGCCTTTCTCGTGTCCGCGCCCGGCTCTGGCCAGGCCGCCGAGCACGTCCCACAATGGCCCCATGAGCGATGACGCGAAGAAGCGGATCCTGCTGACCGGGGCGACGGGCGGCGTGGGCACGGCACTGCTCGCCCGGCTCGACGACGAGTACGACATCGTCCCCCAGGGCCGGCACGCACGCACCGAGGAGCTGCGCGACCGGCTGCGGGTCGCCGACGTGACCGACTACGACCAGGTCCGCGCGCTGATGGAGGGGATCGACGCGGTCGTCCACCTCGCGGGATCCGCCTCCCCCGAGTCCGACTGGGAGTCGGTGCTCGGTCCGAACATCGTGGGACAGCGCAACGTGCTGGAGGCGGCGCGGGACGCCGGAGTGCGCCGTGTCGTGCTCGCCTCGTCGAACCATGCGATGGGCGGCTACGACCGCCACGAGCAGTGGCCCGTGCACAGCGACATGCCGCCCTGGCCGGACTCCCTCTACGGGGTCTCCAAGGTGTTCGGCGAGGCCCTGGGCCGCCACTACCACGACGCCTTCGGACTCGAGGTGATCGCCCTGCGCATCGGATGGATGAGCGAGGACCCGCTGTCCACGGACGTGGACCTGTTGCGCGCCATGTGGCTCTCCCCGGACGACGCGGCCCGGGCCGTGCGCAGCGCCCTCGAGGCCGACGTCCCCTTCGGCATCTACTACGCGATCTCCGCCAACCCCAATCGCCGCTGGGACATCACCGACACCATGCTCGAGCTGGGCTACCGCCCGCAGGACGACTGGACCGCCCTCCCCGGAGCGCACGAGGAGGTCGTCGAGGGCGGGGCCGACAGTCCGGGCGACTGGCCGGAAGGGTCCTGAGAGGGCCGACGGCCCGCGCCGCGCCCCGTCGGCCCCAGGTGCGCCCGGGTACTGTGCACACATGCAGATCTGGACGGGACAGCCGTACCCCCTCGGCGCGACCTTCGACGGCGGCGGCACGAACTTCGCCCTGTTCTCCGAGGCGGCCGAGCGGGTCGAGCTGTGCCTGTTCGACGAGGACGGCACCGAGACCCGCGTGCAGGTCACCGAGGTCGACGCGTTCGTGTGGCACGTCTACCTCCCGGCGGTCCAGCCCGGGCAGCGCTACGGCTACCGCGTCCACGGCCCCTACGACCCCGCGGCCGGCCAGCGCTGCGACCCGTCGAAGCTGCTGCTGGACCCGTACGCGAAGGCGATCAGCGGGATGGCCACGAACCATCCCTCGCTCTTCTCCTACGACTTCGAGGACCCCGCGCGGCGCAACGAGGAGGACTCGGCCCCGCACACGATGCTCGGCATCGTGGTCTCCCCCTACTTCGACTGGGGCAGCGACCACTCCCCCGGCCACGAGTACCATGACACCGTCATCTACGAGGCGCACGTCAAGGGCCTGACCATGCAGCACCCGGGGATCGACGAGTCGATCCGCGGCACCTACGTGGCGATGGGCCACCCCGAGATCATCCGCCATCTGCAGTCGCTCGGCGTGACCGCCGTGGAGCTGATGCCCGTGCACCAGTTCGTCCAGGACGGCCACCTCGTCGAGAAGGGGCTGCGCAACTACTGGGGCTACAACACGATCGGGTTCTTCGCCCCGCACAACGAGTACTCCTACGCGGGGGACGCCGGCCAGCAGGTCCAGGAGTTCAAGACCATGGTCAAGAACCTCCACGCCGCCGGTATCGAGGTGATCCTCGACGTCGTCTACAACCACACCGCCGAGGGCAACGACAAGGGCCCCACCCTCTCCTTCCGCGGCATCGACAACGCCTCGTACTACCGGCTCGTCGACGACGACAAGGCGCACTACTACGACACCACGGGCACGGGGAACTCCCTGCTGATGCGCACCCCGCACGTGCTGCAGCTGATCATGGACTCGCTGCGCTACTGGGTCAGCGAGATGCACGTGGACGGCTTCCGCTTCGACCTCGCCTCGACGCTCGCCCGCGAGCTGCACGAGGTGGACCGGCTCTCCGCCTTCTTCGACATCATCCAGCAGGACCCGATCATCTCCCAGGTCAAGCTCATCGCAGAGCCCTGGGACCTCGGCGAGGGCGGCTACCAGGTGGGCGGCTTCCCGCCCCTGTGGTCGGAGTGGAACGGCCGCTACCGCGACACCGTGCGCGACGCGGGCCGCAGCGAGCCGGGCGTGCTCCCCGACTTCTCCTCCCGCCTCGCGGGCTCCTCCGACCTCTACCAGCACACGGGCCGCACCCCGATCGCCTCCGTCAACTTCGTCACCGCGCACGACGGCTTCACCCTGCGCGACCTCGTCTCCTACAACGAGCGGCACAACGAGGCCAACGGCGAGGGCGGCAACGACGGCGAGAGCCACAACCGCTCCTGGAACTCGGGGGCCGAGGGGCCGACGGAGGACCTCGCGATCACCTCGCTGCGTCTGCGCCGCGCGAAGAACTTCATGGCGACCCTCCTGGTCAGCCAGGGCGTGCCGATGATCCTCCACGGCGACGAGATGGGCCGCACCCAGCAGGGCAACAACAACACCTACTGCCAGGACGACGAGATCTCGTGGGTCGACTGGGACCTCGACGAGGACCAGCAGGACATGCTCGACTTCACCCGGCACATGATCGCCCTGCGCCGGGCGCACCCGATCTTCCGGCGCCGGCGCTTCCTGGGCGGCCAGAACCCCTGCGAGGGCGACGAGTCCCTGCCGGACGTGGTCTGGCTCGCGACCGACGGCACCGAGATGACGCAGGAGCAGTGGGACGACCCGCAGAACAAGTGCGTGGACGTGTTCCTCAACGGCTCCGCGATCCCGGAGCCGGACGCCCGCGGCGAGCGCATCATCGACGACTCCGCGCTGCTCATGTTCAACTGGGCGGGCAACGACGTGGACTTCCGCGTCCCGCCCGAGGACTTCGGCTCCGCCTGGTACGTCGCCTCGGGCACGGCCCACCAGCTCGATCTCGGCGAGCGGCTCGAGCCCGGCCAGACGATCACGCGGCCCGCCTACTCCGTGCTGATCCTGGGGCGCCACCCCGAGGATCCCGCCGCGGACGAGGCCGACGGCGCGCAGGCCGAGCAGGACGACTCCTCGCAGGCAGCCCTGCCGCCGCGCGAACGGGCGTACTCGAGTGCGTCCTCGCAGTCCCCCGGCCCGCTCGCCGCGCCGCGGATCACGAGCGCCTCGCACCCGCGGCGCTGACCCCTTCGGCCCACCACGGTCCCGCCCTGGTCCCGACCCGCGAAGGAGCACGCAGCACATGGTCACCCTCCCCGCCCCCTCCCGGATCGTCCCCACCAGCACGTACCGGCTGCAGCTGCACGCGGGCTTCACCTGCGACGACGCCGCCGCGCTCGTCCCCTACCTCGCCGACCTCGGGGTGGGCCACGTGTTCTGCTCCCCCGTGCTCCAGGCCGCACCCGGCTCCACCCACGGGTACGACGTCGTGGACCACACGCGGATCAGTGAGGAGATCGGCGGGATCGACGCCCTGCGGAGGCTGGCCGACGCCGTCCACGCGCACGGCATGGGGCTGATCGTCGACGTCGTCCCCAACCACATGGCGATCCCCACGCCCGTCTGGCACAACCGTGCCCTGTGGTCGGTGCTGCGCGAGGGGCCGGCCTCGCCCTTCGCCGACTGGTTCGACGTGGACATCAGCGCGCAGAACTCGATCCTCATGCCTGTGCTGGGGCGTCCCATCGGCCAGGTCCTCGCCGACGGCGAGATCGAGGTGTCCCGTGCCGACGTGCCCCAGCGCGACGGCGGCACGCGCGAGGAGAGCGTGGTGCGCTACTACGACCACGTGCTGCCGATCGCCCCGGGCACCGAGGACCTGGGCCTCGTCGACCTGCTCGAGCGCCAGTGGTATCGGCTGGCCTACTGGAAGGTCGCCGACGACGAGCTGAACTACCGTCGCTTCTTCGACGTCGACACCCTCGCGGCCGTGCGCGTCGAGCTGCCCGAGGTGTTCACCGCGACCCATGCGCTGCTCCTGCAGCTGCAGTCCGAGGGCGTCGTCGACGGATACCG
The DNA here is from genome assembly GCF_020792675.1 of Brachybacterium halotolerans subsp. kimchii. Classification (NCBI taxonomy): domain Bacteria; kingdom Bacillati; phylum Actinomycetota; class Actinomycetes; order Micrococcales; family Dermabacteraceae; genus Brachybacterium; species Brachybacterium halotolerans. The sequence continues at coordinate 772,848 of NZ_CP086254.1, forward strand.
GATCGACCATCCCGACGGCCTCGCCGATCCGCGCGGATACCTTCGCGACCTGCACGAGGCCTCCGGCGGCGCCTGGACCGCGGTGGAGAAGATCCTCGAGGGCGACGAGCAGCTGCCCGGCGACTTCCCCTGCGACGGCACCACCGGGTACGACGCCCTGTGGCGCGTGGGCGGCCTCTTCCACGACCCGCGCGGGGCGCTGGGTCTCACGCACGTCTGGCAGCGCACCACGGGCGACCTGCGACCGTTCGAGGAGATCGCCGCCGAGTCCACCGCGCTCATCATCTCCACGAGCCTGTGGGCGGAGGTCGAGCGCCTCACGGACCTCGTCCGCCGCATCTGCGCGGAGGACATCCGACTGCGCGACACCACGCGCCGCCAGATCCAGAAGGTGCTGGTCGCGATGCTCGCCTCGATGGACCGCTATCGCGCCTACATCGTCCCCGGGGAGAGCGCGAGCGGCGCCGAGCGCACGGTGCTCGAGGCGGCCGCCTCCCGCGCCCGCGGTCTCCTGGGCGAGGACCCGGACCTGGGGGCCGCTCTCGAGGTGGTGCTCGCGCTCGTGTGCGGGGACGAGGCGGGCAGCGCCGGCCGCACGGCGAGCGCGGACCGCGCCGAGCTGATCGTCCGCTTCGCCCAGACCTGCGGGCCCGTGCACGCCAAGGGCCTGGAGGACACCGCGTTCTACCGCTATCCGCGGTTCCTGCCGGTCACCGAGGTGGGTGCGGATCCCGACCGCATCGGCGTCGAGCCCGACGACCTCCACGACCATTGCGCGACGATGGTGCACACGCGCCCGGACTCCATGACGACCCTCTCCACGCACGACACCAAACGCAGCGAGGACGTGCGCGCCCGTCTCGCCGTGCTCACCGAGATCCCCCACGAATGGGGCCTCGCGGTGCTCGACCTCGAGCAGGCGGTTGCGGCGCGCACCGGGGACCGGGTCGACGGCGCCCTGCGCCTGCTGCTGTGGCAGACGCTGCTGGGAACCTGGGACCTGCCGGGCGCGCACAGCGACCGCATCGACGAGGACCGTCTCATCGGCTACCTCGAGAAGGCCATGCGCGAGGCGAAGACCCGCACGACCTGGACGGACCAGGACACCGAGTACGAGGACGAGGTCCGGGAGCTGGGGCGCGCGGCCCTCGCCTCCCCCGAGGTCGCGTCGATCCTCGAGGACCTCACCCGCAGGACGCTCGGCGCGCAGCGCGCGGCGATCCTCGGCCAGAAGCTCGTGCAGCTCACGATGCCGGGCGTGCCCGACGTCTACCAGGGGTGCGAGTCCATCGACCTCTCGCTCGTCGATCCCGACAACCGCCGCGAGGTCGACCATGCCGGGCACGCGGCGCGGCTCGCCCGCATGCGCGAGGGCGCGCGGCCCGACGGCGTGGCCGACGAGAAGCTCTGGCTCACCCATCGCGCGCTGCGCCTGCGCCGCGAGCGTCCCGAGCTCTTCCGCGGGCGCTCCGCCGTCTACCGCCCGGTGCCGACCTCGACCGCGCATGCGGTGGCCTTCGGCCGCGCCCTCGAGGACGGGCCGCTCGAGGTGGTCACGGTCGTCACCCGCCTCGCGCACGGCCTCGCCCAGCGCGGCGGCTTCGGCGAGGCGGTGATCGTGCTGCCCGAGGGCCGCTGGCTCGATCTGCTGAGCGGCAGGGAGACCGACGGAGGCCAGGTGCGCCTGGCGGCGCTGCTCGAGGACTGGCCGGCGGCGCTGCTGGTGCGCGCCGACGAGACGAACGGGCATGGGTCCTCCGAGGACGAGACCGACGGCGGGTCCGAAGGCGCGACAGCCGGCGGGACCGATGGCGAGGAGGCGGCATGAGCGAGCACGCGAGCGACACGACCGGGATCGGGACCGAGATCGGGACCGAGGCGGCGCGCACGGCGTCGTCATCCTCCCCGGCGAGCACTCCGTCGGGCCCGGCACCGCTGCCGGTGCGGGATGCGGACGACGTCCTCGAGGTCTGGGCTCCGCGCGCACGGACGGTGCAGGTGCGTCTGACGGCCCCACCCCGCGGCGAGGAGGTCGCGACCCTTCCCGGCTCGGCGCGCACGCACTCGCACGCGCACTCGCACACCCACGCCGAGGCGGACGCCGTCGTGCGCACGCTCGAGCCCGTCGGCGACGGCTGGCACCGACTGCGCGGCGACGGGCCCGACGCCGAGGACCCGGTCGCCGTGCCGAGCGCGGGCACCCGCTATGCGTTCCGCCTGGACGAGGACGGGGACTGGCTGCCGGACCCGCGCAGCCTCGCCCAGCCGGACGGGGTCCACGGTCCGAGCGAGGTCGTGCGCCCTCGGCTGTTCCCGTATGCGCCGTGGGAGGGTCGCTCCTTCCGCGGGGGCGTGGTCTACGAGCTGCACGTGGGCACCTTCGCGCCGTCCGCCGACGGCGGGACCGGCACCCTGGACACCGCGATCGAGCGCCTGGACCACCTGGTCGCGCTCGGCGTCGACGCGGTCGAGCTGATGCCGCTCGCGGCCTTCCCCGGCGAGCGCGGCTGGGGGTACGACGGCGTGGACCTCATGGCCGTGCACCCCGCCTACGGCGGTCCCGCCGCGCTCGCCCGCTTCGTCGAGGCGGCGCATGCGCGCGGCCTCGCGGTGGTCCTGGACGTGGTGCTGAACCACCTGGGGCCCGACGGCAACCACCTGGGCGCCTTCGGCCCCTACTTCACCGATCGCCACGAGACCCCGTGGGGCTGGGCCGTGAACCTGGACGACGCGGGCAGCGACCAGGTGCGCGCCTTCCTGCGCGGCGTCGCCCGGTTCTGGCTCGTGGACATGCAGCTGGACGGCCTGCGGCTGGACGCCGTGCACGAGCTGCAGGACGACTCGCCCCGGCACTTCCTCGCCGAGCTCGCCGACGCGGTCGACCACTGGGAGGCCGAGACCGGGAGGCCGCTGACCCTCATCGCGGAATCGGACCGCAACGACCCCGTGACCGTCACGCCCACCGCTGGCGGCGGGCTCGGCATGGACATGCAGTGGGCCGACGACGTCCATCACGCCGTCCACGCGTGGATCAGCGGCGAGCGCCAGGGCTATTACGTGGACTTCGGCAGCGCCGAGGTGCTCGCCCGGACCCTCACCCGCGTCTTCGAGCACGCCGGGACGCTCTCCACCTTCCGCGGACGGGTCTGGGGCGCGCCCGTCGATCCGTCGACCGACGCCTATGACGCGCACTCCTTCGTCGCCTTCCTCGAGGACCACGACCAGGTGGGCAATCGCGCCCGCGGGGACCGCGTCCACCAGCTGCTCTCCCCCGGCGAGCACGCCGCGGCAATCGCGCTGATCCTGCTGGGCGCGCCCACGCCGATGCTCTTCCAGGGCGAGGAATGGGCGTGCAGCGCCCCGTTCCGGTACTTCACCGATCATGCCGAGCCGCTGGGGTCGATGGTCACCGCCGGGCGGCGCGAGGAGTTCGCGCAGATGGGCTGGGACTCATCCGATGTGCCGGACCCGCAGGCACGCTCCACCTTCACCGACTCCTTCCTTGACTGGGAGGAGAGGGACGAGGGCACGCACGCCTCGATGCTCGAGTGGTACCGCACGCTCATCGGCCTGCGCCGCGCGCTGCCGGAGCTGACGGATCCGGACCTCGGGCACGTCGGGGTCGACGTGCTGGACGAGGAGTCGCTCGTGCTGCGCCGCGGGGACGTGCACGTGCTCGTCACCCGCGCGGAGGGCGGGGCCGGGATGCCCGCGTCGGGCACCGCCGACGGCCGGGAGGTGCTCGCCTCCTTCGGCGCGCTGCGCCGCGATGCCCAGGAGCGCGTCCTCGGGCTCGCGGGCCCCGGTGCGCTCGTCGTCCGCCGGAGCGCCGCCGCGGCTCAGTCGGCCGAGGCGTCCTGAGCGGCGCCTTCGAGGTCCTTCGCGCCGTCGCGCGCGAGCGAGGTGAGGCGCGAGAGGGAGCGGTAGTACTTCTTGCGGTAGCCGCTGCGCAGCAGCTCCTCGGTGAAGATGCCCGCCACGTCCTGGCCGCTCGCGAGCACCGGGATCTCCCGGTCGTAGAGCCGGTCCACGAGCACCACGAAGCGCAGGCCGTTGTTGTGGTCGGCGATCGTGGACACGTCGATGAGATGGGCGAACGAGACGTCGTCGAGCATCGCCCCGTAGCGGGAAGGGTGCACGGTCTTGAGGTGCGCGAGGAGGGCGGGGAGGTCGTCGAGCGTCGCGCCGGGCATGGCCTCGGCGTGCTCGCGCACGGTCTCCTCGGGCAGGGCGGGCGCCTCGGCGACGGCCTCGCGCCGCCGATAGTCCTCGCCGTCGATCCGCAGCACGTCGAAGCGCTCGGACATCGACTGGATCTCGCGCAGGAAGTCTTGGGCGGCGAAGCGTCCCTCGCCGAGCGCCTCCGGCAGCGTGTTCGAGGTCGCCACGATCGCGACGCCGCGATCGGACAGCTCACGGATCAGTCGCGTCATCAGCAGCGTGTCCCCGGGGTCGTCGAGCTCGAACTCGTCGATGCACACGAGCGAGGAGCCGCCCAGCAGCTCCACGGCGCGGGTGAAGCCGAGCGCCCCCACGAGGTTCGTGTACTCGACGAAGGTGCCGTAGACGGGGTTCCCGTCGGTGATGTGGAACAGGGAGGTCAGCAGGTGGGTCTTGCCCACGCCGAAGCCGCCGTCGAGGTAGAGGCCGCGCGCCGCCTGCGGGCGCTTGCGGAACATGCCCAGCAGGCCCTTCGACCCGCCGCTGCGGCCGATGCCGTGCGCGAACTCGGCGATCCGCTCCTTCGCCTCCTGCTGGGAGGGGTACTGCGGATCGGGCACGTAGTTGTCCAGCCGCGCCTTCGCGAAGCGCGGCGGCGGCACGAGGTCGGCGACCAGGCGCTCGAGGGAGGGGGCTGGGGTGCGCGCGGTGAGGGACTCGGTCACGGCCGCCCAGTCTAGGGGCGCGGGCGTTCGCGGCAGATCTCCTGTGGGCAGGTCCACGATCGCGCGCCGGCCCCGGGGTGCTCGGGACCCGGCGATCCCCGGCCTCGGCACGCTGCGGCCCCGGCGCGCTCCGACTCGCGGGACCGTCCCGGGTGCGGCATGATCCGGGGAGCAGGGAGGGCCCGCACGACGAGAGGATCGACGCCATGCAGCTGCTGTGGGACGACGGGCGGGCGCTGGCCGCGCCGCGCGAGATCACCGAGGACGCCGCCGGGGCACGCGCCCTCGCCGAGGTCTACGCGCTCCCCGCGGACCGCACCTGGGTGCGGGCGATGATGAACACGACGATCGACGGCGCGATCACCGGGGCCGACGGCACCAGCGGCCCCCTGCGCAACCCCACCGACTCCTTCGCCTTCGGCGTGCTGCGCGCCCTCGCCGACGTGGTGCTCGTGGGCGCCGAGACCGTGCGCGTCGAGGACTACCGCCGTCCCCAGGGCCGGTCGGACCTGCTGGCACCGTCACTGCGGCCGGCCGGCGGCGAGCGCCCGGCCCTGGCGATCATGTCGCAGTCCGGTCGGCTGCCCGCGAGCATCGACCCCGCGTGGCCGACGTACCTCGTGACCGACGCCGCGCACGGCGAGCGGGCACTCGCCGTGAGCGGTCTCCCGGAGGACCGGCTGGTCCTCGCGGAGGACCCGGCGGGCATCCGGCGCGCCCTCGCCGACCTCGGGTACCGCGGGATCCAGCTCGAGGGCGGCCCGAGCGCTCTCGCGCGCTTCGCCGGCTCCGGCGCGCTCGACGAGCTGTGCTTCTCGGTGACCCATCGGACGGTCGGAGGGGACGCCTCCCGGGTGATGCGCGGCGTCGACGCGGAGGGCGAGTGGGAGCTGGGATCCCTCACGGTCGGCGCGCACGCGACGCTCTCCCGCTACGTGCGCGGCAGGGCCTGAGCGAGAGGTTCCGCCCGAGCGCGAGGGCCGACCCCGGCTCGGGAGCCGACCCCGCGCACACGGATCACACCCGGGCGCCGATCGACCCCTCGAGGGGCGCGGCCGCGGGATCGCGCACGGGCAGCCGCATGGCCTCGACGTCGATGTCCAGGTCCAGCAGGTCCACGAGGTGCTCCGCGAGAAGCCGCTCGTACTGCGCGGGATCGCGGTTCCACTCGCGGGTGTGGCTCGCGCCGGCGAAGGGCACGAACCGCACGAGGTCGGGGCGCAGCGCGGCCAGGCGCGCGCTCGGCGCGGGCGGCACCGTCGTGTCCTCGAGGGCGTGGACGAGCAGGGTGCGGTGGCGCAGGTGCTGCGCATAGTGCTCGGCGCGCATCTCGGCGAGCGCGAGCGGCTCGTGCAGGCGCACCAGCCGCGCCCCGAGCGGACTCGTCATCATCCACAGGGCCAGGCGCCGCATGGGCGCGGGGGCGCGCAGCGCGGTCGCGTGGTACGTGAGGATGTCCTGCCAGTCCACGGCCGGCGAGTCCAGGACGAGCCCGGCGATCGCCTCGGGGTGCGCGGTGCGCACGGAGGTGCGCAGGGTGATGCCGCCGCCCATCGACCAGCCCATCAGCACGATCCGGCGGGCGCCGTGGGCGAGGGCGTACTCGATGCCCGCCTCGGTGTCCTCCCATTCGTCCAGGCCCAGATGGTGCATCCGATCGGCCGACGCGGGCGATCCGAGGTCGTTGCGGTAGGTCAGGGAGAGGCAGGTCAGACCCAGCTCGTGCAGCAGGGACATCGCGCGGAGGGTCTCCCCGCGCGTGGCGCCGTGGCCGTGCGTGAGCACGACCCAGGTGTCCCCCGTCGGCCCCGCTGCGCCGTCCTCGGCATCGGCATCGGCACCGGCACCGGCATCGGCATCGGCATCGGCATCGGCATCGGCACCGTCCGCCTTCGGCGCGCCGGAGCGGCCCGGCACCAGCCACGCCGGCATGGGGCCGACGGGCGAGGAGACCTCGACCTCCCGGGTGGGCAGGCCCAGCGATGTCTCGGGCGTGCCGGGCCAGAAGAACCCGTCGAGGCCGACGGGCCCGATCCCGATCGGCTCGTCGGTGTCGCGGGCGAGGATCGGTCGGGACACGGTGGTGGGCGTCGGCTCGCCGTCGACCGGTCCGAGGCGCACGTGGACGGCCCCGCCGGAGCGGCGCAGGGCGATCACGCCTCCCCGGACGGACTCCGCCGTCCGGTCGAGGTGGACGCGGTCCGGATACGCGGCGCGCACCACCTGGTCGAGCTTCCCGCGCTGGGACATCTGCGGGGTGAGCGGGACCCGCGCGAGCAGCCTCGCTCCCGCCGCGAGCGCCCCTGCGCTGAGGGCGAACGTCCCGAGTGCGCCGACGCCGCCGATGGCGAGCGCGCGACCCCATCGTCCCAGCTCACGGGCGGCATCGTGCCCGTCGGGCGCCTCCTCGGGGCGGGTGTCGCGGGAGCCGAGGGAGGTGAGGCGCATCATGACGCGCAGTCTACGTCCGCCGTAGGATCGCAGGTGACGCCGCGGGTGCGAGGCGATCCCCGCCCCGCCCGTCGGCACCCGAACCCGGAGGTATGAGCCATGAGCACCAAGCCCATCGGAAGCGGCGACTACGCCATCCAGCTGGACGACGCCGCGTGGCGGGAGAGGCTCTCGCCGGAGGAGTACCAGGTGCTGCGCCAGGCGGGCACCGAGCGCCCGTTCAGCGGGGAGTACGAGGAGGTCCGTCCGGCAGGGACCTACGCCTGCCGGGCGTGCGGAGCGGTCCTGTTCCGCGCCGACGAGCAGTTCGACGCGCACTGCGGCTGGCCCGCCTTCTGGGCCCCGCAGGACAACGACGCCGTGGAGCTGCTCGAGGACGCCTCGCTGGGAATGGTCCGCACCGAGGTGCGCTGCGCGAACTGCGGCTCCCACCTGGGCCACGTCTTCGAGGGCGAGGGCTTCGCGACCCCCACCGATCAGCGCTACTGCATCAACTCCCTGAGCCTCGTCCACGAGGGCTGAGGCCTTCTCGGAGGAACCTGCGGAGGTCCTCGGCGGGTCGACGGCGCGCCTCGGTCGGCGGTGACGGGTCGCGGGCTAGGCTCGCGGCCGTGCCCGTCCACCAGTTCCCCGCCGCCGCCCGCGCCTTCAGCACGGCGATCGAGGAGATGACCCGTGCGCCCCTGCGCCCCGAGGTCCACTGGACCTCGATCCCCGCTCCCGGCCGGATGGCCCCGCACACGTGGGCGGCCAACGGCGAGGTGATCCTGCACGACGAGGAGGTCGCGAGCGGCCGCCTGGTCGTCCTGCACGATCCCGCGGGCGAGGAGGCGTGGAAGGGCGAGTACCGGATGGTGGTCCTCGTCCAAGCCCAGCTCGAGCCCGAGTTCGCGATCGAGGCGATGCTCGGCGACGTGGCCTGGTCGTGGGTCACCGAGTCCCTCGAGCTGTTCGACGCCGAGTCCCGCGAGCTCGGGTGCACCGCCACCCGCGTGGTGTCCCAGAGCTACGGCGCGCTCGCCGGGCGCCCCTCGACCGTCGACGTCGAGATGCGCGTGTCCTGGACGCCGACGAGCTCCGACCTGGCCCCGCACTTCGCCGCCTGGACGGCGATGCTCGCGGCGGCCGGCGGCCTTCCGCCCGCTCCCGCCCAGGTCGCGCCGCTCGTCCCCTCCCATCGGGCCCGCCCCCGGCACGGCTCGGCGAACGGGGAGGACTGATCCGATGAGGACCCGCAACCGCTCCGCAGCCCGCGCCCGACGCACCGAGAACGGCGCATCCGCGGAGAGCACGAGCACGACGCGCGCCGCACGGGCGTCGACCTCGGACGCGACCCCCACGGGCACGGCCGGCGGCGACGAGCCCGGCGCCGACTCCCCCGCGATCGAGCCGACGCCTCTGGGCGCCCCGCGCGACGGCCTGGTGCCCGTGATCGATCGCATCCAGCCGCTGCTGGAGTGGTGCGAGCGCGCCGCGGGCACCCCCGAGGAGCCGATCGCGGTCGACGCCGAGCGCGCCTCCTCCTACCGCTACAGCGCCAAGGCCTATCTCGTGCAGATCCGCACCGAGGCCGCGGGCACGGCCCTCATCGACCCCACGGCCTTCACCCTTCCCACGAGCTTCGTGGAGCTCATGAACTCCCGCGAGTGGGTGCTGCACGCCGCCACCCAGGACCTCCCGAGCCTGGGCGAGCTGGGCCTGCACCCCGCGACGCTGTTCGACACCGAGCTCGCGGCGAGACTGCTGGGCATGCCCCGCGTGGGCCTCGGCGCGGTCGTCGAGGACACGGTGCACCTGCGCCTGGCCAAGGAGCACTCCGCCGCGGACTGGTCCAAGCGCCCGCTGCCCGAGCCGTGGCTCGTGTACGCGGCTCTGGACGTCGAGGTGCTCGTCGAGGTGCGCGACATCCTCGCCGCCCGCCTCGAGGAGACGGACAAGACCCGCTGGGCGCGCGAGGAGTTCGCGCACGAGGTCGCCCACCCGCTGCCCGCCGCGCGCGCCGAGCCGTGGCGGAAGCTGCACGGGCTGGGCGCCCTGCGCACCCCGCGCCAGCTCGCGGCCGCCCGCGCCATGTGGGAGCGGCGCGACCAGATCGCCCGCGAGCAGGACCTCTCCCCGCACCGCGTGATCAAGGACCGCGCGATCGTGGACGCCGCGAAGGTCTCGACCGCCTCGCACGCGGCCTTCCTCTCCGCCCTGCCCAAGCCCCTGCACGGCAAGGAGACCTGGTGGCAGGCGGCGCGCGCGGGCGTGAACCTCCCCGAGGCGCACCTGCCCTCGCGCTCGGAGCCCAGCTACCCGCCGCCCCACAAGCTCTGGTCCAAGAAGTGGCCCGAGGTGTGGGAGCGCTACCTGCCGATCCGCGAGGCCGTGGCCGAGCGCGCCGAGCAGCTGCACGTGCCCTCGGAGAATCTGCTCACCCCGGGCCTGCTGCGCCAGTGGGTCTGGGAGCACGAGGCCCCCGGCGCCGCGGAGGAGATCCGCGCCGAGCTCACCGGGCTCGGCGCCCGGGACTGGCAGGCGGAGATCGTCGCCCCCGTCCTCGCCGCCGCGCCCGTCGCATCCGGGCCGTCGGACGCGCCCACCGCGCAGTCCGCCGAGTAGACCCCGGCATCCTCGGCCGACGCCCGTCGCGCGACCGCGACGGGCCGGCCCGTCTCAGGCCCCGAAGGCCGCGACCGCGAGCACCGCGGCCACGAGCGTCGCGTTCGTCAGGCGGTCGTCGCGGATCGCGTCGAGCACCTCGCCCAGACGCACCCAGCGCTGCTCGATCTCCGATTCCTCGTCCTCGCGCACGAAGTCCGTGGCGGCCTCGCTGACGCCGGTCGCGAGGAAGATCCGGATCCGTTCGGCCGAGCTGCCGGCCGAGGGATGGATGTCCAGCAGGTGCCGCAGGTGCTCGGCGCGGTGGCCCGTCTCCTCGGTGAGCTCGCGCCCCGCGGCCTGCATCGGGTCCTCGCCCTCGTGGTCGAGAAGGCCCGCGGGCAGCTCCCAGAAGGTGCGCCCCGCGGGATGGCGGTACTGGCGGATGAGCAGCACCCGAGCATCGCGGACGTCGCGCGCGCCCGCGTCGTCGAGAGCGAGCACGGCGGCGGCGCCCGTGTGGGCGATGTACTCGCGGGTGAAGCGGACGCCGGACGCGAAGTCGACCTCGTCCCGCACGACGTCCCAGATCGCGCCGCGGAAGGCTGTGCTCCGGGAGAGGACCGGACGTGCGCCGTCCTCGTCCCGGAGCATGCCCGTCACTCCCCGGCCTCGTCGGCCCCGTCGGACTGCCCGGCCGAGTCCGCGCCGGATGCCGACTCGCCGGACTCGTCGGCCCCGCGCTCGGCGGGGACCTCGAGCAGGCGGGTGGCCTTCTGCAGGTCGACGGCGGCGCCGATCAGACCCGCGAACAGCGGATGGGACCTGGTGGGACGCGACTTCAGCTCGGGGTGCGCCTGGGTGCCGATGTAGTACGGATGCACGTCCGCGGGCAGCTCGACGAACTCGACGAGGGAGCGGTCCGCGGAGACGCCGGAGATCACCAGGCCCGCCGTCTCGAGGTCCTTGCGGTAGGCGTTGTTCACCTCGTAGCGGTGCCGGTGACGCTCGGAGACCTTGGTGGTCGCGTAGGTGCGGGCGGCGAGGCTGCCGGGGGTGAGCTCGTGGTCGTAGGCGCCCAGGCGCATGGTGCCGCCCAGATCGCCCTCGCCGGAGACGATGTCTGCCTGCTCGGCCATGGTCGCGATCACGGGGTGCGCCGTGTCGACCTCGAACTCGGTGGACTGCGCATCGGCCCAGCCCAGCTCGGTGCGGGCGTACTCGATGACCATGCACTGCATGCCCAGGCACAGGCCGAGGGCGGGGATGCCCTTCTCGCGGGCGAAGCGGAGGGCGCCGACCTTCCCGTCGACGCCGCGGATGCCGAAGCCGCCGGGCACCACGATCGCGTCGACGTCCTTGAGGGCCGCCTGGGCGCCCTCGGGGGTGGAGCAGGCGTCGGACTCGACCCAGGAGATCTTCACGCGGGCGTCGTGATTGAAGCCTCCGGCGCGCAGAGCCTCGGTGACCGAGAGGTAGGCGTCGGGGAGGTCGATGTACTTGCCGACGAGGCCCACGGTGACCTCGTACTCGGGGTGGTGGACCCGCTCGAGGAGGCCGTCCCACAGCGACCAGTCGACGTCGTGGCTGAGGAGGTCGAGGCGACGGATCGCGTAGGCGTCCAGGCCCTCGTCGTGCAGCACGTGCGGGATGTCGTAGATCGAGGGCGCGTCCGGGCAGGTGACGACGGCGTCGAGGTCGACGTCGCACATGGAGGCGATCTTCGCCTTGACCGAGGCGGGCAGGGCGCGGTCGGCGCGCAGCACGATGGCATCGGGCTGGATGCCGATCGAGCGCAGGGCCGCGATCGAGTGCTGCGTGGGCTTGGTCTTGAGCTCCTGGCTGGGGCCGATGAAGGGCACCAGGGAGACGTGCACGAAGAAGACGTTGTCGCGGCCCACGTCCTGGCGGACTTGCCGGGCGGCCTCGAGGAACGGCTGGGACTCGATGTCGCCGACCGTGCCGCCGATCTCGGTGATGACGACGTCGACCTCGTCGCTCGCCTGAGCGCGCATCGACTCCTTGATGGCGTTCGTGATGTGCGGGATGACCTGGACGGTGTCGCCGAGGTACTCGCCGCGGCGCTCCTTGGCGATGACGCCGGAGTAGACCTGGCCGGTGGTCACGTTGGAGTCGGCCGAGAGGTTCTCGTCGAGGAACCGCTCGTAGTGGCCGATGTCGAGGTCCGTCTCCGCGCCGTCCTCGGTCACGAAGACCTCGCCGTGCTGGAACGGGTTCATGGTGCCCGGATCCACGTTGAGGTACGGGTCCAGCTTCTGCATGGTCACCCGCAGGCCGCGGTTCTTCAGGAGCATCCCGAGCGAGGAGGCGGTCAGCCCCTTGCCGAGGCTCGAGACGACGCCGCCGGTGACGAAGATGTGCTTCGTGGTGCCGGGATTCCGGAAGGGCTTCGCTGCCGGGCCGGAGCCGGGGCGGGCGGTCGATGCGGACGGGGTTCGCGGGGGGTTCACGCTGCTGTCTGCCACGGAGTCTCAACCTAGCATCGAAAGACCCCTCGGCGCTCCCGACACCCGCGGATGTGCGAGGTGTTCCATGCGGACGAGGCGCCGTCGGCCACGGACGGTCGCGTCAGGGCAGGGTGAGCCGCAGGACCCGGGCGAGCTGTGCGAGCAGGTCGTCGGGTCCGCTCAGCTCGCGGGAGCGCTCGCGGGAGGCCCGCTCGGCGCTCCCCCGCGCATCCTCCTCGCGCAGGGACGTGATCGCCCGGGCGAGCGCGGCCGGATCCCCGACGGGGACCAGGTGCGCCGCCCCGCCCGTGACCAGGCGGGTGCCGCCGGCGTCGGTCGCGACGATCGCGCGGCCGGCACGCAGGGCCTCCTGCAGGAACACCGGCTGCCCCTCCCACAGCGCCGAGGAGACCACGAGGTCGCAGTCGGCGAGCAGGTCGGGCACGTCCTCGCGACGGCCGAGCAGCTCGACGGGCAGGCGCTCGGCGCGGATGCGCGCGCGCAGATGCGGCTCGAGGGGACCGTCGCCCGCGATCCGCACGCGCAGTCCGGGAGCGGCCGGGGCCGCCCCGGCGGCGAGGAGGCCCAGGGCGTCCAGGAGCACGTCGAGCCCCTTCTGCGGAGCGAGTCGGGCGACGACGAGCACCTCGAGAAGGTCCGGCGCGTCCCGGGCGGGACGCGCGGGCGCCGCGGCGGTCGCTCCGCTCGCGGCGGTCGCGCCGCTCCCGGGTCCCGCGGGGATGATCGCGTGTTCGACCTCCGGGACGCCGTGCACGAGCGGGTCGAGGTCCGGGGACACGGTGAGGACCGCGTCGGCGCGCGAGCGGATGACCCGCAGCAGCAGGCGCCCCATGGCGCGCACCGTGCGCGGGCCGACGACGCGGTTGTGCAGCGTCACCACCAGACGGGGCCCGCAGCTGCGCGGTCCGCGGGCGAGCGCGGCGAGCGCCCCGGCGCGCAGCCCGTGCGCATGGACCGCGTCGACCGCTGTGCGCGCTCCGGACCCGCGCATGCCCTCGCGCAGGGTGCGCACAGTGCGGGCGTCCGCCGGCGCGGGGCGCGAGGAGATCCGAACGCCTGCCTCGGGCAGCTCGACGCCTGCCTCCGAGAGCATGGCGCGCTCCATCCGCACGTGGGCCGCCAGTCCCCCGCTCGCGGCGGGTTCGACGATCAGCACGCGGGGCGCGGGGCCGACGGTCGGCTGCTCGCCCTCCCGCACGAAGCTCACGCCTTCTCCGTGCGCCCGCGGCGCAGGCGCGCGAGCAGCGAGGCCGCGGTGCGGCGGTCGGCGAGGGTCATGGCGACGAGGGCGAGGACCATGCCGATGCCGCCGGTGAGGAGGCCGATCAGCACGCACAGCAGCTCGGAGGTGCCCTGCGTGACCATCGCCCGCCCCAGGAGCAGCCCCGGGACGGCTGCGGCCACGGAGACCACGGCCCCGATCGGCACGACGCGCACCAGGGGCGCTCCGCCCTCGACGCCCTCGAGGAGATCGGCGACCCGGGCGAGGCCGGTGATGCCCGAGACCCACATGCCGGCGCTCAGGGCGAAGGCGAAGGCGGTCGCGGCCACGGCCGCGCTGCCGGAGTTCGAGAGCACCGCCACGAGCACGATGAGGATCCCTCCCACGACCCAGCCGACGGAGCCCACGAGCAGCGCGTCCCGCGCCCGCATCGCCGCGGACAGCACCCGGGTGCACTGCATGGTGATCGCGTACGGCAGCAGGCCCACGGAGAGGGCGGCGACGACCGCGCCGACCCCCACGGCGCCCGCGCGGTCGATGTGGTGGAAGAAGGCCTCGAGGGCCAGGCCGGCCGCGAACAGCGTCGCCGCGCCCACGGTGCCGATCACCACGACCGAGCGCAGGGATGCGCGGGCGGTGACGGCGAAGCCCCGCAGGTCCCCGACGAGGCGCTGCTCGGACAGGTGCGGGAACACGCTCGTGATCAGCGGGACCACGAGCACGGCGTAGGGCAGCAGGTAGATGGCCTGCCCGTACTGGAACACGGGCAGGGTGCCGGTGCCGCCCGTGCGCATGGCCAGCAGCAGCACGAGAGCGAGGGCGAGCTGCTGCGCGCCGACGGCGCCGAGCCCGGCTCCCGCGAGCCGCAGCGCCCTGCTGCCCATCCCGGCGGGCATCCGCAGGGTGGGGCGCAGGCGCAGTCCGGCGCGAGCGGCCGGCACGAGCACCGACAGCGCCATCACCACGACCCCGGCGGTGGTGCCCCAGGCGAGCACCCCGCGCGCGAACGGGGAGATCGTCGAGGCCGTCGCCACGGCGGGCACCGCGGCCGCGTACACGCGGTAGGAGATGATCACGACGAGCGAGGACAGCAGCGGCACCAGGGCGGGCCACAGGAACCGCTTGCGGGCCTGGAGGTAGGCGCCGAGCACCACGGTCACCCCGTACATCGGCAGCTGGAGCGCGAAGATCCGCAGCATCGACGCACCGAGCTCGACGACGGACTCGTCGGAGTCGCCGCTGGTGAGGACGAGCGAGGCGATAGGGCCGGCGAGCAGGCCGACGAGGAGGGCGAGCGGGATCGTGAGCAGGAGCATCCAGGTCAGCATCGCGGAGATGATGCCGTCGGCCCGTCGCCTGCCCTCCCCGGTCTCGTCGTTCTCGACCAGGCCGGCCACCAGCGGGACCACGCTCGCGGCGAGCGCGCCGCCGGCGGCGACCTCGAACAGCAGGTTCGGGACGAGGTTCGCGCTCGAATAGGCGGTGCCGACGTCCCCGGCGCCCACGCTCGCGCCGAAGACGAGATAGCGCAGGAAGCCGACGATGCGCGCGACGAGGGTGACCACGAGGATCACCGTCGCCCCGCGCACGATGACGCGTGCGGTCGAGGACGGTGCGCTCATGACCCAGTGCTCCCTTCGTCGCCGGCTCCCGCGGGAACGGCTGCGCGCCGGCCCCAGCGGTCGAGGCGGCGCAGCGCGGGCGTCGCGTCGATGACGGCGCTGAAGCTCACGCGCTCGCTCGCGAGGGTGAGGGCGCCGAGGCCGCCGAGCACGAGGAGACGGGGCCCCGCGGGGAGTCGGCGCGCGGCGGCCGCGCCCACGAGGGCGCCGAGGGCGTTCGCGCCGGTGTCGCCGAGCATGCCGCGCTCGGCGAGGTCCCCGGGCAGGGCGGCGAGCCCCGCGAGCGCGGCGATCACGGCGAGGGTCCTGCCCTCCTGCGCGCGAGGGCTGCGGGCGGGCGGGACGGCGAGCACGAGCGCGCACGCCGTGGTGGCCTTGAGCGCGCGCCCGGGGCGCAGGTCCAGGAGGTTCGCGAGGTTGGCGGCGCCCGCGGCGACGCCCGCGTCGGCCAGGGCGCCGGCCAGGTCGCCTGCTCCCGGGGGCAGGGCATGCGCGCCGGTGTGCGGGCCGACGCCGCTCGCCGTGCGGGCACGGGCCGCGGCGGCGTCGAGCAGGCAGACCACGGGGATCCCCAGGGCCTTCGCGGCGCCGGTGGTCAGGCGTCCGCGGCGCAGGGCTCCGAGGTGGCCGCGCAGCCCCTTGGTCGGGGTGATCCCGCGGGAGCGCAGCCAGGGCTCGAGGACGTCGTCGGCGAGGCCCAGTCCGCCGACGGCGGCGACGGCGAGCGCGTCGGCGCGCAGGCCGCGCGCGGCGAGGACGATCGCCGCTCCCCCGGCCACGGCGACGCCCTCCGCGAGGGTCACGCTCCGCCCCGCGTGGTTCGTGCGGCGCAGGGCTCCCGAGACGGCTCGGGTCGCACCCGTCGGGGTCTCCCCGGGCTCGCCTGCGTCCGCGCGCGAGGCGGTCATCCCTCGCCTCCGTCGCTCGCGCCGGATCCCGATCCGGAGCCGGATCCCGACGAGTCCCCGGACCCTCCGCCGGACCCGCCGGGGACCTGCGGCACGCGGTCCTGGGCGTCGGCGGCGGTCCCGTAGCTCCCCTGCTCGCCGCGCGCCTGCTCGGCGAGGGCGAGCACGGCGATCGTCGGCCCGTCGGGCTCCTGCAGGCGGTCGCCGCTGGAGAGGTCGCCGAAGCGCGAGTCCCCGCGCACCGTGCGCAGCAGGCCCGCGCTGTCGTCGTTCGAGGGGGTCGAGCCCGAGACCACCGTGGGGACCTTCGCGCTGACCATGCGCTCGAGCAGCCCGGTCTGGGCCTCGAGCAGCAGCTGGGCGCGCTCGGCGGCGGCCGAGGCGTCGTCCCCGCCCACGGTGAGGTCCGAAGGAGCGGCGCTCGCGAAGATCATGGAGTCCACGGGGGCGTCGGTGCTGCCGTCGACGTCGACGAGGCGGGCGTCGGTCAGCACGGACCAGAGCTTCTGGCGCTGCTCGGCCCCGATCGAGGTGTCCACGAGCAGGTGGCCGATGATCGTGGAGAGCGCGCCGGAGCTGGAGTCGGTGTCGGACTCGGCCGCCGCCACGAGCGCGCCGTCGGCGTCCCGCAGGGAATCGAGGGCCTTGGTGCGGGTGTCCTCCTGGTCGGGGTCCCACAGCGAGCTGTCCAGGCGCACGCTCAGCGGGGTGCTCGCACCGGCCTCGTCCAGCAGGGAGTCGAGGGTGCTGACCTGGTTGCGCACCGAGTCGTCGTCGGAGACCACGGCGGTGCTGCGTCCGCTGAGGGTGCCCGAGACGAGGTCGGGCGAGGTCTGCGAGATGAACGCGCTGAGCTCGTCGTTCTGCGAGGTCAGCGAGTCGTTGGCGGTGCGCAGGTCGTCCTTCTCCGTGCGCAGCTGCTCGACCTGGCCGGTGAGCTGGGAGCCCAGGTTCTCGCGCAGCGGTCCGGCCCCGAGCACGATCCCCACCGCGAGGGCGAGGAACACGGAGATCAGGGAGACCAGGTGGTAGCGGAAGTCGATCACGGACCGAGGCTCCTAGGTTCCGGTGGCGGGTCGGGTGGCGAACAGGGAGGTGAACCATGAGATGGCGTCGTCCCATCGTGCACCGAGGATCTGGAAGAGCGCCTGTCCGCCGGGCGTGGCCCACATGGCCACGGAGAGGGCGAGCAGGCCGGCGACGGCCAGCAGCACGAGCTGGAGGGTGGAGATCCGCTGGCGATAGAGCCGGGACACGCCCTTGGCGTCCACGAGCTTGGAGCCCACGCGCAGCCGGGTGAGGAAGGTCGAGCTCATGCCGGCGCGGCCCTTGTCCAGGAACTCCTCGAGGGTGCCGTGGGTGCCGACGGCCACGATCACGCTCGCGCCCTTCTCATCGGCCAGGAGCATCGCGATGTCCTCGCTGGTGCCGGCGGCGGGGAACACGACCGCGTCCTCGGCGAGATCGAGCTCCGCCAGGCGCTCCATGCCCGGGGCGCGGCCGTCGCGATAGGCGTGGACGACGAGCTCGGCGCCCGATGCCAGCGCCCTGTCGGAGACGGAGTCCATGTCCCCGATGATCATGTCGGGCTTCCAGCCGGCCTCGAGGACCGCGTCGGCGCCGCCGTCGACGCCGATCACCACGGGGCGGTTCTCGCGCAGGAACGGACCGAGCGTCGCGAGGTCCTCCTTGTAGTGGTAGCCGCGCACGACGATCAGCACGGGGCGGCGGTCCATGACGGTGCGCACCTCGGGCGCGCCCACGCCGTCCAGCAGCAGGTCCTTCTCCAGGAGCATGTACTCCAGGGTGTTGCGGGCGAACAGCTCGAGCTGCTCGGAGAGGCCCTCGCGGGAGGCCTCGAGGGAGGCGGCGATCGTGGCGGGGTCCTGGCGGGTGCCGCGTGCGAGCGTGCTCCCGCCCTCGCGGACGACGCCGTCGGCGACGGTGAGGCGGGCGCCCTCGCGGACCTTCTCGAACAGCTCGGGGCCGCAGTCGTCGACGAGCGCGATGCCGTGGTCGACGAGGATCTGCGGCCCGGCGTTCGGGTAGCGGCCGGAGGTGGAGCGGGCGGCGTTGAGGACGGCCGCGGGCGCCTTCTCGACGAGCGCCTCGGCGGCGACGCGGTCGATGTCCTCATGGTCGATGACCGCGATGTCGCCGGGCTCGAGGCGCTTGGTGAGGTCCTTCGTGCGTCGGCCGATGCGCGCGGTCCCCAGGACGGTGCCGACGGTCGTGCTCATCGCCCCTCCCCCGGTGCCGACGCCGATGCCGACGGGTCCGCCGAGTCGTCGAGCAGCTCGCGGGCGTGGGCGAGGGCGAGCTCGCTGGTCTCGCCGGAGAGCATGCGGGCGAGCTCGTGGATGCGGCCCTCGCGGTCCAGTCTCTGCACGGTGGAGCTCGTGCCGCCGTCCTCGCTGTGCTTGACGATCTGCAGGTGCGTGGAGGCGTGGGAGGCGACCTGCGGGAGGTGCGTGACGACGATGACCTGCGCGTTCTCGGCGAGCCGCTGGAGGCGCTGGCCCACGGCGAGGGCGGCGCGGCCGCCGATCCCCGCGTCGATCTCGTCGAAGACGAACACGGGAGCGGCGGTGCGGTCCTCGCGGGAGGAGCCGAGCGCGACCTCGAGGGCGAGCATGACGCGCGAGAGCTCGCCGCCGCTCGCGGCGGTCGCGACGGGCAGGTGGTCGGCGCCGGGGTGGGGCGCGAGCAGGAACGCCACGCGGTCGCGGCCGTGCGGACGGGGTGCGTGCGGGGCGACCTCGACCTCGAGGCTCGCCTGGGGCATCTCGAGGTGGACGAGCTCGGACTCGACGGCGCGCGCGAGGCGCGAGGCGGCCTCGCGCCGGGCGTCCGAGAGCGCCTCCGCGGCCTCGTCGAGGGCGGTCTCCAGGCCCGTCATCTCCTCGCGGGCGGCGGACAGCTCGGTCTCGGCGCCGTCGAAGCGGTCGAGATCGGCGGCGGCGGTGCGCGAGCTCTCGAGCAGCTCCCCGATGGTCGCGGCACCGCCGAGGGAGGGCCCGAGGTCCCGCACCAGCGTGGTCACCTCGTGCAGTCGCTCGTTGGCCTGCTCGACGCTGCCGGGCGAGGCGTCGATGCCGTCCGCGTAGCGCGAGAGATCGGCGGCCGCGTCGGAGAGCTCGAGGCGCAGGCTCTCGAGCCTGCCGAGGGTGCCCTCGAGCTCGGGATCGGTGCCGGAGGCGCTGCGCACCTGGTCGATCGCGAGGTCGAGGAGGGAGCCGACCGCGGGGCCGTCGTCCTGCCCGAGCAGCAGCGTGGACGCCTGCTCGGCGGCGGCCCGGAGGTCCACCGCGTGGTTGAGCCTCTCGAGCTGGACGCGCAGGCTCTCGTCCTCGCCGTCCTGCGGGTCGATCTCCTCGATGCGCTCGAGGGCCGTGCGCAGCTGGTCCCCCCGACGATCGCGCTCGGCGACGAGGCTCTCGAGCTCCTCGACGCGCCCGCGCAGCCCCTGCTGGCGGTCCCAGAGCTCGCGGTGGCGCTGGAGCAGGGGGCCGACGGTCTCGCCGGCGAAGCGGTCGAGGGCCTCGCGCTGCTGGTCGGCCTCTCGCAGGCGGGCCTGGTCGGCCTGTCCGTGGACGGTCACCGCGGAGCCGACGAGCCGGGCGAGCGTGCCGATCGGCACGGGCACCCCGCCGATCTGGGCGCGGGAGCGGCCGTCCTTGGTGACGCGGCGGACGACGAGCACCTCGCCGTCCTCGTCCTCGGCGCCGAGCTCGTCCAGGGCCGTCTCGAGCTCGTCGTGCCCGGCGAGCACGAGGGTGCCGTCGACGGTCCCGGCGGTGCCCGCGCGGCCGCGGTCGAGCCGCGCGCCCAGGAGCATCGAGAGGCCGGTGACGATCATGGTCTTGCCGGCACCGGTCTCGCCGGTCAGCGCGGTGAAGCCGGGCCCGAACTCGAGGGTGGCGTCGTCGATCACACCGATGCGGCGGATCCGGAGGGTGGAGAGCACGGCGGCTCCCGCTCAGACGTCGCGGCCGACGCGTCCGCGCCAGCCCACGACCGGCAGCTGGAACTTCTCCACGAGGCGGTCGGCGAACGGTGTGGTGGTGAGACGCACGAGCCGCACGGAGCGCGGGGAGAGCCGGCCCTCGACGCGCATGCCGGGGGTGATGTCGATGGTGCGGCGGCCGTCGAGGGTGAGCACGCCCTCGTCGCGGTTCTCGACGGTGAGCTCGATCGCGGCCTCGGAGGAGCGCCCCAGCACGAGGGGGCGCGAGAACAGGGCGTGGGCGGCGAGCGGGACGACGAGGAAGGCGTCCACCTCGGGCCAGATGATGGGACCCCCGGCGCTGAAGCCGTAGGCGGTCGAGCCCGTGGGGCTGGTCAGCAGCACACCGTCGCAGCCGAAGGAGGAGACGGGGCGGCCGTCGATCTCGATGACCACGTAGATCATCTTCTGGCGGTCGGCCTTCTCGAGGCTCGCGTCGTTCAGCGCCCAGTCGGTGTGGAGGATCTGGTCCTTGGGGCCGCGGATGACGATGTCGAGGGTCGCACGCTCCTCGATGTCGTAGTCGCCGTCCAGAAGGCGCCGCACGGTCGTCGAGAGCTCCTCGACCTCGCTCTCGGCGAGGAAGCCCACGTGGCCGAGGTTCACGCCGTGCACGGGGATCTCGGCCTCGCGCACCACTTCGAGGGCGCGCAGGATGGTGCCGTCGCCCCCGAGCACGATGCCGAGCTCGACGAGGTCCGCCGCGGAGACGGCGTCGACGACGTCGACCTCCTCGGAGTCGAGGATGTCCAGGAGCCCCTCGGGCAGGCTCGCCGGGGGCGACATGCGGATCTGGTCGTACTGCTCATCGGTGATGACGGCGCGCACGCCGCGGTTGCCGAGCTCGGCCAGGACGGTCATCAGCGCCTCGAGGGCGGCGGCGCGCCCTGAGTGCGCGTACAGCAGGAAGCGCCTCATGCTCGGCGGTCCCCTTCCCTCGTCCTCGGCTCGGTCCTGTGTCCATCGGCCCGGTGCGGGCCCAGGTCATGCTCCGTGACGTGCGCCGCGGCCTGCGCGCGCCGACGTCCGGCGCGGGAGCCTGCGCGCGTACGCGGGAGCACCTGCTCGATCATGTCATAGGCGGCGCGCGGGATCCTGCGCGCCGCTCCGGCGGGTCGCGGATCGTCTGGTGGCGCGTCCGCTCCGCGGGGCGCGGCGTCACGGCGGTGCAGGTGCAGAAAGTACTCGTGGTTCCCGTCCTGCCCCGGCAGCGAGCTCTCGGCGGCCCCGCGCAGCTCGAGCCCGCGAGCATCGGCCTCCTCGACCACCCCGAGCACGGCGTCGCGGCGCAGGGCGGGATCCGCGACCACGCCGGAGCGCGGTAGCCTGCGGCGGCCGACCTCGAACTGGGGCTTCACCATGAGCAGCAGGTCGCCGCCGGGCGCGGTGAGCGCGGCGAGGTCCGCCATGAGGGTGACGAGGGAGATGAAGGAGAGGTCGCCGACGACGAGCTGCGCCGGCCCGCCGACGTCCGTGGGGTCCAGTCCGCGGATCGAGGTGCCCTCGTGCACTGCGACGCGCGGGTCCTCGCGCAGGCGCGGGTGCAGCTGGCCATGGCCGATGTCGACCGCGCGCACCTCACGTGCTCCGCGGCGCAGCAGGACGTCGGTGAACCCGCCGGTGGACGCGCCCGCGTCCAGGCAGACGAGACCGCACGGGTCCAGTCCCGTCGCGTCGAGCGCGCCCAGGAGCTTGTGGGCGGCCCGCGAGGCGTACTCCCCTCCCTCGGGGGTGCCGGTCACCTCGAGGACGGCGTCCGCGGCGACGATCAGGGAGGGCTTACGCGCGGGGCGACCGTCGACGCGAGCCCGGCCCTCCTCGACGATCCGGCGGGCATGGGTGCGGGAGGAGGCCAGGCCCGCGGCGGCCAGGGCCACGTCGAGCCGTCGGTCTCCGCCGTCCGCAGTCACGAGTCCAGCGTGCCCGGTCACGAGTCCTGCGTGCGCACCGCGCCGGACACGGCGGTCTCGGGCAGGCGCGCCGCGAGCAGCCCGAGTCCCGCGGTGAGTGCCTGCGGGGACTGCGTGCGTCCGGTCAGGACGAGGTCCTCGCCCTCGAGCCGTGCAGAGGCTGCTCCGCAGCGCGCCGTCTCTCCGTCGACCACGGCCTCGGGCGCGGGGTCGGTGAGCGAGGAGAGGTCGGGCAGGATCCACGTCGGCCGACGGACGGGCTCGGCGCGCAGCGCGGTCTCGACGCTGTCGACTCCCGTGAGGACGAGGAGGGTGTCGATGCCGGCGCGGTTGCCGCCCTCGATGTCGGTGTCGAGACGATCGCCGACGGCGAGCGGACGCCGGGCTCCCAGCGCCTTCGCGGCGAGGGAGAACATGGCCGGCTCGGGCTTGCCCGCCACGAGCGGCGTGCGACCGGTGGCGTGCACGAGCGCCTGCACGAGCGCGCCGTTGCCCGGGGCGATGCCTCGCTCGGTGGGCAGGGTCGCATCGGTGTTGGTGGCGATCCAGGGGATCCCGCGGCGCAGGGCGTAGCCGCCCTCGGCGAGCTGGGCCCAGCCGAGGTCCGGGGAGAATCCCTGGACGACGGCCGTGACCTCATCGCCGTCCTCGCGCACGGGGGTGAACCCCGCGGAGGCGACGGCCTCCATCAGTCCGTCCGCGCCGAGCACGAGGATGGTGGACCCGGCCGGTGCGTGCTCCGCGAGGAGCTGCACCGCGATCTGCGGGGAGGAGGCGATCTCCTCGGGCGCCGCGTCGACGTCGACCGTGGCGAGGTGCGCCACGGCCTGCTCGGGAGTGCGGGAGGCGTTGTTGGTGACGAAGCCGATCTTCAGGCCCCGAACGCGCGCGGTGCGCACGGCCTCCGCGGCGTGCGGGATGGGCCGCGAGCCGTGCATGAGGGTGCCGTCGAGGTCGAGGAGGAGGGCGTCGTACCGCTCGAGCATGCTCAGGTCGTGTCGGCGCGCGCTCATACCTGTCGCTCCTGCTGATCGTCGGCCTGATCGCTCACCGCAGCGTCGTCACGGGGCTCTTCCGCCTCGCTCTGCGCATCCGCCACGGGCTCCGGGCCGTCGTCCTCGAGGTCGGCGCTCTCGGATGAGGCGTCCTCCTGCTCCTCGGAGTCGTCCGACTCGTCGGAGTCCTCGAAGGCGTCGAGGACGCTGAGCTCCTCGGAGTCGTCCCAGGGCGGATCATCGACCTCCGGCTCCGGCACAGGACGGCCCAGGCGCTCGGCAGCGTCGGTCTCGTGGTCGGTGTCCGCGTCGGCGGCCAGCGTGAGCCAGCGGTGCGCCTCGTCGCCGCGACCCGCGCGCTCGAGCAGGTCGGCATAGGCGACCCACAGCCGCACCTGCCAGCGACCGTCGACCTTGCTGCGCAGGGCGGGGATGTCGAGGGTCCCGAGGGCGGTCTCGATGTCGCCGGTGTCGGCGTAGGCGCCGGCCACGACGATCATCAGCTCGATCGTCCCGGAGACGTCGAGCGTGGACGCATCGTCCGAGGCGGCGATCTCCAGGGCGCGCTCGGGACGGCCGATCCCCCGCTCGCAGTCGGCGAGCATGGGCAGCAGGTCCACGCGGCCGGAGATGCGCATCGCGGTGCGGAACTCCCGGGCCGCGGTGCGGAACTCCTCGCTGCGGTACGCGGCGATGCCGTAGATCTCGCGGGTGATGCCGACGCGTCCCCCGATGCTCGCGGCGAACTGGGCATGGGCGAGCGCGAGCGGCAGGTCGTTCTCGTCGAGAGCCGCGATGGCTGCGACGAGGTGGCGGCTCGTGCGCTCCGCGGTCTCCTTGCGAAGGGAGCGGAGCTCGTCGGAGATGTCCCGGTCGAGCTCGCGACCTGTGATCGCTTCGTCCAGAGGAGGCTCCGGCGGACGGGTGCTGCGAAGCGCCTCTCCCGGCCTCTGCGAGGACGAATCCCGCGGACCGCCGAAGCGCCCGGCGCCGCGCTGGTCGCGATCGGAGCGGGGACCACGACGATCGTCGTCCCTGCGCGGGCCACGCCGGCCATCGTCCTTCCAGGGACCTCGCCGAACATCGTCCCGGCGCGCGCGACGGTTCCCGTCAGGACGGCCATCACCACGGGTGTCGTCACGCCGGAAACTGCGCCTGTCGTCGTCCCTGCGGGGACCGCGCCGGTCATCGTCACGGCGCGGACGACCCCGATCACCATCACGACGTGCGCCATAGGACGAGCCGTCCCCACGAGGAACCCGCCGGTCATCGTCGCGGCCGTAGCCCCGACGATCGCCGTCCCGGCGCTGTGCGGAGCCTTCACCCTCACGACGGAAGGATCGCTGGTCGCCGTCGCGACGCGGGCCGCCGCGCTCATCACTGTTCCGAGAGGAGCCGCTCTGTCGATCATCGCGCTGACCGCGATACCCACCGCGCCGGTCGGACTCGCGCGCGAGGCCTCGACGATCCTCCTGCCGACGTTGGCCGGAGCGATCGTCGCGGCGCTGCGAGCGCCGCGCGTCGTCCTGGCCGCCGGAACGGGGACGGCCGGCTCCGCGGGGAGGACGGCCCTGATGTTGGGCGCGACCGGAGTGTCCACGATCTTCGTGCGAGCCGCCTGATCGGCTGCCTGTGCTCTCGTCCGCCACGTTCTCCACCCTCGAAGTTCTCTATGAGTACTGCCTAGGGCTCACAGGTTAGGTGACGCCGGCACCAGCACCGAGAGTTCTCCCGGTCGCGGTGACTGACTCCACGGGCGGAAGAGTGGGCGGCGTGGTGCACGTCGCCTCGGAGGCGACCGAAGCCCGCCCCCGCCCCCGGCAGCGGGCGAGAGGAAACTCGGGGCGGCGCCACCAAGGAGTCGCCGGCAGCTCGTCCATGAGCTCCCCCGGCTTCAAGGACCCGGCCCAGAACCTCCACAGCACTCCCGACCCCTCGTGGAGCCCGTGGGGCGGCATCACGCAACCACACCCAGCGGGGGCAGGTGAAGCGGCACGGCGTATGCACGCGGAAAAGGGTTGTGGCTCGTCACCGCGCTCCACCCGAACCCACAACATAGGTTCGGGGAGCTGCTCGTGACGAGCCACAACCCTCATTCACAAAGGAATGTCCGGCGGCGTCCTACTCTCCCACACCCTCCCGAGTGCAGTACCATCGGCGCAGAAGGGCTTAGCTACCGGGTTCGGAATGGAACCGGGCGTTTCCCCAACGCTATGACCGCCGTAACACCACGAGACAACACCAGCCCACCACACCCCTCACTATCGGAGGATGCGCGGGGTTGTTTCCCGAGAACCACACAGTAGACGCGAGCACAGCACACAATTCTCAAAATTTGTGTTGATAAGTCATCGGCCATTAGTACCAGTCAGCTCCACACATTACTGTGCTTCCACATCTGGCCTATCAACCCAGTCATCTCCTGGGGGCCTCCCACACCACAAGGGTGCACGGATATCTCATCTTGAAGCAGGCTTCCCGCTTAGATGCTTTCAGCGGTTATCCCTTCCCGACGTAGCCAACCAGCCATGCCCTTGGCAGAACAACTGGCACACCAGAGGTCAGTCCATCCCGGTCCTCTCGTACTAGGGACAGGTCTTCTCAAATATCCAACGCGCGCAGCGGATAGGGACCGAACTGTCTCACGACGTTCTAAACCCAGCTCGCGTACCGCTTTAATAGGCGAACAGCCTAACCCTTGGGACCAACTCCAGCCCCAGGATGCGACGAGCCGACATCGAGGTGCCAAACCATGCCGTCGATATGAGCTCTTGGGCAAGATCAGCCTGTTATCCCCGGGGTACCTTTTATCCGTTGAGCGACACCCATTCCACAATGAGGTGCCGGATCACTAGTTCCTGCTTTCGCACCTGCCCGACATGTCTGTCTCGCAGTCAAGCTCCCTTGTGCACTTACACTCAACACCTGATTGCCAACCAGGATGAGGGAACCTTTGAGCGCCTCCGTTACTCTTTAGGAGGCAACCGCCCCAGTTAAACTACCCATCAGGCACTGTCCCTGATCCGGATCACGGACCGAGGTTAGGAATCCAGAACGACCAGAGTGGTATTTCAACAACGACTCCACACGAACTAGCGTCCATGCTTCCCAGTCTCCCACCTATCCTACACAAGCCGTCCCGAACACCAATACCAAACTATAGTAAAGGTCCCGGGGTCTTTCCGTCCTGCTGCGCGTAACGAGCATCTTTACTCGTAATGCAATTTCGCCGAGTTCGCGGTTGAGACAGTGGAGAAGTCGTTACGCCATTCGTGCAGGTCGGAACTTACCCGACAAGGAATTTCGCTACCTTAGGATGGTTATAGTTACCACCGCCGTTTACTGGGGCTTAAATTCTCAGCTTCGCACCACAAGGGCGCTAACCAGTCCTCTTAACCTTCCAGCACCGGGCAGGCGTCAGTCCGTATACAGCGTCTTACGACTTCGCACGGACCTGTGTTTTTAGTAAACAGTCGCTTCTCCCTGGTCTCTGCGGCCCTCACAGCTCTCACTGCTCAGGCCCCCCTTCTCCCGAAGTTACGGGGGCATTTTGCCGAGTTCCTTAACCACGATTCTCTCGAACGCCTCGGTATTCTCTACCTGATCACCTGAGTCGGTTTCGGGTACGGGCGACCGTATTCGTCACGCCGGAACTTTTCTCGGCAGTACAGGATCACTCACCTACGCCCATACGGGATCCCCATCACGTCTCACCCCATACGGCACCGCATTACCGGTGCGCGGGCTGCACGCTTAGACGGACTATTCCATTAAGTCCGCGGAAGCTACCTCACTGCGTCATCCCATGCGCTGACCTACTACATGCTTGGTTCCCAGCCTCACCCCCACCCACATCCCGAAGGACATGGAGGAGACTCGGGTGGTTAGCATCACACGCCTCGGTATGGGTCCTCCTACGATCGGTTCGGGAATATCAACCCGATGTCCATCGACTACGCCTGTCGGCCTCGCCTTAGGTCCCGACTAACCCAGGGCGGATTAACCTGGCCCTGGAACCCTTGATCAATCGGCGGACGGGTTTCTCACCCGTCTTTCGCTACTCATGCCTGCATTCTCACTCGTGCAGCCTCCACCACTGGGTTACCCCGCAGCTTCACAGTCTGCACGACGCTCCCCTACCCACCCCGGCAAAAACCGGAGTGACACAGCTTCGGCGGTGTACTTGAGCCCCGCTACATTGTCGGCGCAGAATCACTTGACCAGTGAGCTATTACGCACTCTTTCAAGGGTGGCTGCTTCTAAGCCAACCTCCTGGTTGTCTCAGCAACTCCACATCCTTTTCCACTTAGCACACGCTTAGGGGCCTTAGCTGATGTTCTGGGCTGTTTCCCTCTCGACGATGAAGCTTATCCCCCACCGTCTCACTGCTGCGCTCTCACGTACCGGCATTCGGAGTTTGGTTAAGGTCAGTAACCCGGTGGGGCCCATCGCCTATCCAGTGCTCTACCTCCGGCACGAAACACGCAACGCTGCACCTAAATGCATTTCGGGGAGAACCAGCTATCACGAAGTTTGATTGGCCTTTCACCCCTATCCACAGGTCATCCCCTCCATTTTCAACTGAAGTGGGTTCGCGCCTCCACGCGGTCTTACCCGCGCTTCACACTGCCCATGGATAGATCACTTCGCTTCGGGTCTAGAGCCGGCGACTGAACGCCCCGTTCAGACTCGCTTTCGCTACGGCTACCCCACACGGGTTAACCTCGCCACCGACCACTAACTCGCAGGCTCATTCTTCAAAAGGCACGCCGTCACCCCGTAAGGCTCCGACGGATTGTAAGCACACGGTTTCAGGTACTATTTCACTCCCCTCCCGGGGTACTTTTCACCTTTCCCTCACGGTACTTGTCCGCTATCGGTCACGAGGTAGTATTCAGGCTTACCAGGTGGTCCTGGCAGATTCACACCGGATTTCACGGGCCCGGTGCTACTCGGGAACAGCGTCACGCCACACACCACTTTCGTCTACGGGAGTCACACCCTCTACGCCACCGCACTCACCACGGCTTCGACTAGCAGCATGCCAAACGTCGACCCTCCGGCAGAAGAATCAGACACGTCCCAACAACCCCGAACCTGCAACCCCTGCCGGGTATCACACAGATCCGGTTTAGCCACCTCCGCTTTCGCTCGCCACTACTCACGGAATCACTATTGTTTTCTCTTCCTGTGGGTACTGAGATGTTTCACTTCCCCACGTTCCCTCCACACCACCTATACATTCAGTGGCGGGTACCAGAGCATGACCCCTGGTGGGTTTCCCCATTCGGACATCCCCGGATCACAGGTCGGTTGTCACCTCCCCGAGGCTTATCGCAGACTCCTACGTCCTTCATCGGCTCCTCGTGCCCAGGCATTCACCGTGCGCCCTTGAAGACTTAGGCAACACAAAAAAATATCACAAAGACACTAAAAATTGCTTACAAGATGCTCGCGTCCACTATGCAGTTCTCAAAAAACAACCCCACACCACCACAACCCACCAACCGGCAGATCATGACGGGGAGGACCAGCCACACACCCACACCCCCCACAAGAGGGGCAGGGCTGCGTGCAGCCTCAAAACCCAATAGCGTGCCTCCACCTCAAACCCACCAGCCAGACCATCCGTTCCATCCCCCGAAGAGGAGTACTACGACAGCCACACGACCAGCGAGCGAAGCGCCCATCCGTTGATGTTCCACCCATGAGCAACCACCCCCACCACGAACGGGCAGGCAAGCGGCCACCAATACTGGTGATGCTCCTTAGAAAGGAGGTGATCCAGCCGCACCTTCCGGTACGGCTACCTTGTTACGACTTAGTCCCAATCACCGATCCCACCTTCGACGGCTCCCCCCACAAGGGATGGGCCACCGGCTTCGGGTGTTACCGACTTTCGTGACTTGACGGGCGGTGTGTACAAGGCCCGGGAACGTATTCACCGCAGCGTTGCTGATCTGCGATTACTAGCGACTCCGACTTCATGGGGTCGAGTTGCAGACCCCAATCCGAACTGAGACCGGCTTTTTGGGATTCGCTCCACCTCACAGTATCGCAACCCATTGTACCGGCCATTGTAGCATGCGTGAAGCCCAAGACATAAGGGGCATGATGATTTGACGTCGTCCCCACCTTCCTCCGAGTTGACCCCGGCAGTCTCCCATGAGTCCCCACCATCACGTGCTGGCAACATGGAACGAGGGTTGCGCTCGTTGCGGGACTTAACCCAACATCTCACGACACGAGCTGACGACAACCATGCACCACCTGTGCACCAGTCCAAAGAAGGCCACATCTCTGCAGCTGTCCAGTGCATGTCAAGCCTTGGTAAGGTTCTTCGCGTTGCATCGAATTAATCCGCATGCTCCGCCGCTTGTGCGGGCCCCCGTCAATTCCTTTGAGTTTTAGCCTTGCGGCCGTACTCCCCAGGCGGGGCACTTAATGCGTTAGCTACGGCGCGGAAAACGTGGAATGTCCCCCACACCTAGTGCCCAACGTTTACGGCATGGACTACCAGGGTATCTAATCCTGTTCGCTCCCCATGCTTTCGCTTCTCAGTGTCAGTAATGGCCCAGAGACCTGCCTTCGCCATCGGTGTTCTTCCTGATATCTGCGCATTTCACCGCTACACCAGGAGTTCCAGTCTCCCCTACCACACTCTAGCCTGCCCGTACCCACCGCACGCCCGAGGTTGAGCCTCGGGTTTTCACGGCAGACGCGACAAGCCACCTACAAGCTCTTTACGCCCAATAATTCCGGACAACGCTTGCGCCCTACGTATTACCGCGGCTGCTGGCACGTAGTTAGCCGGCGCTTCTTCTGCAGGTACCGTCACTCTCGCTTCTTCCCTGCTGAAAGAGGTTTACAACCCGAAGGCCGTCATCCCTCACGCGGCGTCGCTGCATCAGGCTTTCGCCCATTGTGCAATATTCCCCACTGCTGCCTCCCGTAGGAGTCTGGGCCGTGTCTCAGTCCCAGTGTGGCCGGTCGCCCTCTCAGGCCGGCTACCCGTCAACGCCTTGGTGAGCCACTACCTCACCAACAAGCTGATAGGCCGCGAGTCCATCCCCCACCGAAAAACTTTCCAACACCCACCATGCAGTAGGTGCTCATATCCGGTATTAGCCCCGATTTCCCGAGGTTATCCCGAAGTGGAGGGCAGGTTACTCACGTGTTACTCACCCGTTCGCCACTAATCCAGCCGTGCAAGCACGGCCATCATCGTTCGACTTGCATGTGTTAAGCACGCCGCCAGCGTTCGTCCTGAGCCAGGATCAAACTCTCCATCAAAAAATGAAAAACTATAATCCCGACAAAACAAACGACTAGCACATTCATATAAATCTGCTACATCATCCGTCATGCCAAAACAAAAAATTTGGCATCAACAAACAGACACGCTATTGAGATCTCAAACAACACGCGCACTCAAAGATCCGCACCCATCCGGGCCTTCTCTCCGAGGCAACCCCTAAAGCTTAGGAGCAATCGGTTCTCCATGTCAACTCGGCACCCTGTGATCTGGGCTACCACCGAAACTGACTATTGAATTAACCGGAGCACCCGAACCCATCCGAGAAACCAGAAACACTGTTCCCGATCCCCCGAACCTGTCGGCCGGGCACGAGGTAACAACTTACGCACCCCGAGCCCCCACGTCAACTCCACAGCCCCAGGTCAGAGCGTGTTCTGCACCACGTGCGCCCGGGCGGGCACCGCCGGTCGACGCCGGAGGCTCGCCGCTCGCTCGCTCGGAGCCCTCCGGTCGTGCCTGTGGGTGGTCCGTCATGAACTCGCGAGGGCGGCCCGGAGCCGTGCGTCGGCGCCCTGAGGACCGAGGGACGAGGTTCAGGCTGCCGGCACCACGCCGCGATGCAGGGCGACGATGCCGCCGGTGAGGTTGCGGAACTGGACCTGCTTCAGGCCCTCCTCGAGCATCCAGGTGCGCAGCTCCTCCTGGTCCGGCCAGTCGAGGATCGACTCCGAGAGGTAGTCGTAGGCCTCGGGGCTCTGCGTCACGCGATGGGCGACCGCGGGGATCGCGCGCAGCAGGTACCTGCTGTAGACGGTGCGGAACACGGTGGACGTGGGCGTCGAGAACTCGCAGATGACGACCCGCCCGCCGGGCCGGACCACGCGCGTCATCTCCGCGATGGCGGTCCGAGGCCGCTGCACGTTGCGCAGTCCGAAGGAGATGACAGCGGCGTCGAAGGAGTCGTCGGCGAACGGCAGCGCCTGCGCATCCGCGGCGACGAAGGGAATGTGCGGCTGGCGCCGTCGGCCCTCCTCCATCATGCCCAGCGAGAAGTCGGCGGCCACGGCGTCGGCGCCGGCGTCCACGAGCGCGGCGGTCGAGGTGCCCGTGCCGGCGGCGAGGTCCAGGACGTGCTGGCCCGCCGTGATGTCCAGCGAATCCACCATGGCCCGCCGCCACGAGCGCACCTGTCCCAGGGCGGCGAGGTCGTTCATGAGGTCGTACCTGCGCGCGATGCCGTCGAACATCCCGGCGACGTCGTAGGGGTTCTTGTCGAGGTCCGCGCGGTTCATGCCTCGATACTGCCAGAACTCGCGCCCCGGTTCGTCGCCGAGGGGACGTAGCGGGACCGTCCACACAGCGGAGCCGTCTCGCACGGAGGGGGCGCCCCGTCGGACAATGGCCGCGTCGGCGCCGGCGCGGCGCTCTCCTGTGCCGCAGCCGCCGCGCCCTGTCCACCACCGTCACCTCGCAGGAGGCCAAGTGCCCGCGCTCGACCGCATCACCATCCCCGACGAGCTGCTCCCGACCGACGGGCGGTTCGGCTCCGGCCCCTCGCGGATCCGTCCCGAGCAGATGGCCGCTCTCTCGGCGCTCGGCTCGAGCGTCATGGGGACCTCCCACCGGCAGGCGCCCGTCAAGGACCTCGTGCGCCGGGTCCGTGAGGGCCTCGCGGAGCTCTTCGCCCTCCCCGAGGGATACGAGATCGTCCTGGGCAACGGCGGCTCGACCGCGTTCTGGGACGCGGCCGCATTCGGTCTGATCCGCGAGCGCGCACAGCACCTGGTCCTGGGCGAGTTCTCCTCGAAGTTCGCAGCGGAGACCGCCGGCGCGCCCCACTTGTCGGATCCCTCGGTGCTGCGCGCCGAGCCCGGCAGCGGCATCGCTGCCCGGGCGGACGAGACGGTGGATGCCTACGCGTGGCCGCAGAACGAGACGTCGACCGGTGTCATGCTCCCGGTGCGCCGGCCGGAGGGCGCCGGCGAGGATCAGCTCGTCCTCGTCGACGCGACGAGCGCCGCGGGCGGAGTGGCCGTGGACCTCGCCCAGACGGACGCGTACTACTTCGCCCCGCAGAAGTCCTTCGCCTCCGACGGAGGGCTCTGGATCGCGGCCCTCTCCCCCGCTGCGATCGAGCGCGCCGAGCAGCTCGATGCCGGCGACCGCTGGATCCCCGAGTTCCTCTCGCTCACGGCCGCGATCAGCAACTCCCGCAAGGACCAGACGCTGAACACCCCTGCGATCGCCACCCTCGTGCTGCTGGCGGAGCAGATCGAATGGATCCTCGGCCAGGGTGGACTGGCCTGGGCCGACGCGCGCACCCGCGCCACGAGCGGTCTCCTGCAGGACTGGGCCGCGGCGCGCGAGGAGGTCTCCCCCTTCGTCGCCGACCCGGCGCTGCGCTCCCAGGTCGTCACGACGCTGGACCTTGCCGACGACGTCGATGCCGCGGGCATCGCCTCCCTGCTCCGCTCGCGCGGGATCGTGGACATCGAGCCCTACCGGAAGCTCGGCCGCAACCAGCTGCGGATCGCGACGTTCCCCGCCGTGCCGGAGTCCGATGTGCGCTCCCTGATCGCCGTCCTCGACCATGTCCTGGACGCGCTGCGGGAGGGCTGAGCGGCAGGCCGGTCACCACGAAGGACCGGACCGCCCGTGCGAAGGGCCCGGGCCGATCGCCGTCATGGCGTCGGCCCGGGCCCTTCGCGCGAGTCGGGCGCGGTCATTCCCCGGCACCCTCGCGCGGGGCGTCCAGGAGGACGTCGTGCAGCATGCGGGCGGCCGTCTCCAGCTGTCCGAGCTGGGCGTCGTCGAGGCCGTCGATCCGCTCGCGGAGCCAGGCGCTGCGGGCCCGTCGGCCCTCCTCGACGATCGTCGCGCCCTCCTCGGTGAGGGCGAGCAGGACCTGCCGCCGGTCGCTCGGGTGGGGACGCCGGGCGACCCATCCCGCCTCCTCGAGCCGGGCGATGATGCGCGTCATCACGGGCGGGCTCACGCGCTCGAAGTCGGCGACGCGCCCGGGCGTGGCCTCGCCCTCTCTGTGCAGGTAGGCGAGCACGGAGAACTGGGCCACGGAGACCTCCTCCGAGGCCGCGCGCGAGCGCAGGCGCCGCGAGGACACCAGCAGCACGCGGTGGAGATCCGCGACGATGTCGTCGACGTGCGCCTCGCGGGCCCGGTCGCTCACGTCAGCAGGCTCTCGAGGGGGCCGCGCAGGAAGTAGAGCACGAACAGGACGGCCACCACGTACATCAGCCAGTGGACCTCGCGGGCCTTGCCGCGCACGATCCGGATCACGACGTACATGAGGAAGCCCGCGCCCATGCCCACCGTGATCGAGTAGGTGAAGGGCATGAGCATGATGGTGAGGAAGGCGGGGATCGCCTTCTCGACGTCGGTGAAGTCGATCGAGGTCACCTGGGTCATCATGAGGAAGCCGACCATCACCAGCGCAGGTGTGGCCGCCTCGTAGGGCACCATCGCGACGAGCGGCGAGAGCAGCGTGCTGAGCAGGAACGCGAGGCCCGCGACGATCGCGGCCAGGCCCGTGCGGGCGCCCTCGGCGACGCCCGACGCCGACTCGGCGTAGCTCGTCGCGGAGGAGACGCCGCCGACGCCGCCGGCGATCGCCGCGAGGGAGTCGACCACCAGGATCCGCTGGGAATGGGGGATGTCGCCGTCCTCGTCGAGCATGTCGCCCTCGGCGGCGACCGCGACCATGGTGCCCATGGTGTCGAAGAAGTCGGCCAGCAGCAGCGAGAACACGATCGTGGTCGCGCCCACGGCGCCGGCCGCGGTGATGCCGCCGATGGGGTCCACGGTGAACAGCGTCGAGAAGTCGGGCATCTGCACGGGCGAGCCGCCGAGGCTCGGCACGTTCAGGCTCCAGCCGTGCGGGTTCGCGGCGCCGCCGTCGGACCCGTCGGAGTACGCGCCCACGCCGACGACCTTCTCGATGACGATCGCGAGCACGGTCGCGGCGACGATCGCGATGAGGATGGCGCCGGGGACCCTGCGCACGTACAGCGCGAACATGAGGACCAGGCCCACGATGAACACGAGGATCGGCCAGCCGGCCAGGGAGCCGTCCGCCCCCAGCTGGACCGGGGTGCCGTCGGCGGGGGTGATGAAGCGGGCGTTGAACAGGCCCACGAAGGCGATGAACAGGCCGAGGCCCACGCCGATCGCGGTCTTCATGAACGGAGGCACCGCGTTGAAGACGGCCCGGCGGAAGCCGGTGAGCACCAGGATCAGCACGACGACGCCCTCGATGACCACGAGGCCCATCGCGCCGGCCCAGGTCATGCCCGGCAGCGGCGCGACCGAGTAGGCGATCACGGCGTTCAGGCCGAGGCCCGCGGCGAGGGCCAGGGGGAACTTCGCCCAGGCGCCCATGAGGATCGTGAGCAGTCCGGCCACGAGGGCCGTGCCGGCGGCCACCGCGGGCAGGTTGGGCTCGGTGCCGCCGCCCAGGTAGTGCCCCGTGGAATCGGGGACGGTTCCGATGATCAGCGGGTTCAGCACCACGATGTAGCACATCGCGAAGAAGGTGACGATGCCGCCGCGCACCTCGCGGCCGACGCTCGACCCCCGGGCGCTGATCCCGAAGAAGCGGTCGATGCCTGAGGAGGCGCCGGTGGGGGCGGGCGCGGTCGTGCCGGGGGGCGTCGTGTGCATGTCCAGATGCTATCCGCGCGGGCGGGAGGACCGGTTCCCTGGCGGACGTCGTGGACGGCGCGCGGGAGGGCGGGGCGGTCGCGTGCCGCGATCTGCGGCGGGCGCTCGGCGCGCAAGTGCCGAGCGCACACAGGGCTCAGCTCGCCAGGCGGTCCTTCTGGGACTGGATGAAGCGGTAGTAGTCGGCGTGCGTGAGATCACGCGCCGCGGCCTCGTCGACGACGACGGTGACCGCGGGGTGCATCTGCAGGATGCTGGCCGGGCAGGCGGCGCTCACGGGGCCCTCGGCCATGTCGCGCACGGCCTGCGCCTTCCCCGCGCCGGTCGCGATGAGCACGATCCGGCGCGCCTCGCGGATGGTCTCCAGGCCCTGGGTGAGGACGTGGATCGGGACCTCGTCGGAGCTCGAGAAGAAGCGGGCGTTGTCGCGCACGGTCTGCTCGGTCAGGGTCTTCACGCGTGTGCGGGAGCCGAAGGAGCTGCTGGGCTCGTTGAAGCCGATGTGGCCGTTGGCGCCGATGCCGAGGATCTGGATGTCCACCCCGCCGGCCTCGCCGATGGAGGCGTCGTAGCGCACGGCCTCGGCGCGCGGGTCGGACGCCTCGCCGTCGGGCGAGAGCACGAGCTCATCGGGGATGTCCACGTGGCCGGTGAAGGTGTCGCGGATGAAGCGGTGGTAGCTCTGCTCGTGGTCGGCGCTGAGGCCGATGTACTCGTCGAGCAGGAAGGCTCGCGCGTGGGCGAAGCTCAGTCCCTGCTCGCGGTGGCGCGCGATCAGCTCGCGGTAGGTGAGGACCGGGCTCGAGCCGGTCGCCAGGCCGAGCACGGCGCCGTCCTCGCCGCGCTCGCGCAGGACCGCCTCGAAGCGGTCGGCGACGACCGCGGCCGCCTGCTCGGCGTCCTTCGCGATGATGATCTCCACGGGTCCTCCTGCAGTCCGTCGCCCGGCCCGGGAAGCACCCGCCGGACGGCTCATCGATGATCGAGCATGACCGGATCAGACGTCCAATGATCATGTCCGGTCACATCATAGAGCACGCGGGATGGCTCGCCGCACCTCCGGCGGTCCCGCTGTGCGCGACGGATCATCGGAGCCGCGGGCAGGGACAGCAGGACGACGACGGGCCCCGGGGATCACTCCCCGGGGCCCGTCGTCGTCCGCGCCGCGTCAGCGCCGCGTGCGCATGTCGGTCAGCGCGTCACTTCTTCTTCGGACCGGCCGCGAGCTCGAAGGCGCCGCGGGGGTTCGTCGACTGCGGGATGCCGATGATGTCGCGGCGCGAGATCGCGGTGCTCGCCCAGTCGGCGACGACGGCGGCCTTCCGGCCGATCGTCGGCATCGTGTACAGGTGGTACGCGCGAGCGGCGGCCCAGGCGGGGACGCCCTTGAGCTCGATGCGCTTGTCGCCGAGCAGGAGGTACCCCATGCCCTTGTACATGCCCAGGGTCGCCATGGTGCCCATGTTCTTGTGGTAGTAGTCCACGAGCGGGCGGCCCTGCACGGAGCGCGTGATGTTGTCCGCGATCCGCTTGCCCTGGCGCACGGCGTGCTGGGCGTTGGGCGGGCAGATCTTGTCCTCGCCGGAGGCCAGGTCCGGGACGGCCGCGCAGTCGCCGCCGGCGAACACGTCGTCCATGGCGCCCTCGGCGCCCTTGACCCGGAGATCGGGGAGGCACTCGAGCTTGCCCATCTTCGGGCCGCGCTCGGAGAGCACGGGGATGTCGAAGGCCTCGGCCTCGCTCAGCAGCGGGTTCGGCTTCACGCCCGCGTTCCAGACGATGAGGTCGGTCTCGAACTCGTCGTCGTCGCTGGTCTTGATGACGTTGTTCTCGCAGGAGTTCACGAACGTCTCGAGCTTGACCTCGACGCCGCGCTCGCGCAGCTGGTTGAGCGCGTAGGCGCGCTGCTCCTCGCTGACCTCGGGGAAGATGAAGGGCGCGGCGTCGATGAGGACGAAGCGCACGTCCGAGGAGTGCAGGTCGGGGTAGTAGCGCAGGGCGTCGCGGACCATGTCCTCGGCCTCCGCCACGGCCTCGCCGCCGGCGAAGCCGCCGCCGATGAAGGTGAAGGTGAGCAGCCGCTTGCGGGTGCGGGGATCCTTGGTCGACGCGGCCTCGGCGAGGTTCGCGAGGATGCGGTCGCGCACGGCCACGGCCTCCTCGACCCACTTGAAGCCGATCGCGTTCTCGGCGAGGCCGGGGATCGGCAGCAGGCGCGGCACGGAGCCCAGGCCCAGCACGAGGTAGTCGTAGGAGATCTCGAGGTCGTCGCCGTCCTCGGTCTCGACCGAGACGACCTTCTCGGAGCTCTTCACGCCGGTGACGGCGCCGGTGACGACCTTGGTGCCCGAGAGCGCCTTGCGCAGCGGGGCGAGCGCGTTGCGCGGGTCGATCGAGCCGGAGCCGACCTCGGGGAGGAAGGGGGCGAAGGTCAGGTACGGGCGCGAGTCCACGACCGTGATCGCGATGTCGGAGCCGAGCGACTTCCGCAGCTCGCTGGCCGTGGTGAGCCCGACGGACCCGCCGCCGAGGATGAGGACATGGGGCTTTCCGCCGGTGATGGTGTTCATACCGACAGGATAGGGCCAAGGAGCTGTGCGGAGAAAAAACCTCCGCTCGGCAAGACATGGGCGGCTCCGGGGCGTTTCTGCCCCACTGCCCGCACGTTCGTGCAGGTCGCCGCTCCACGCGCGGTGGCTCAGATCACAGCAGGGAGAGCGCGATGCCGTCGAGGATGTCGTGCTCGGAAGAGCGCACCTCGGAGATCCCCGAGGCCTCCTGCACGCGCGCGAGCACGCGCTCCCAGATCAGCGCACCTGCGCCGATGACGTCGATCCGCCCGGGGTGGATGATCGGGCGACGGCGGCGCTCGTCCGTGCTCATGGCGAGCACCTCGAGGCAGACCTCGCGCATGCGTGCGATGTCCAGGCGCGCGCCGTGGGTGGCGTCGGGCGTGTAGACCTCGAGGCCCTGCGCGAGCGCGGTCAGCGTGGTGACGGTCCCGGCGACGCCGACGAGGGTGCGCGTGGGTGGCAGCGGCACAACCTCCTCGGCCTGGTCGAGCAGGGAGTCGATGTCCGCGCGGGCGGCGTCGATCTCCGGCTCGCTCGGCGGGTCGGAGCGCAGGTGGCGCTCGGTGAGACGGACGGAGCCCATGTCCAGGCTGATGCGGTGCTCGGGCGCCTCGATGCCGGCGACGAGCTCGGTGGAGCCGCCGCCGATGTCCACGACGAGGCGCGGCCCCGGGACGAGCCCGTCGAGGGTGCTCACGGCGCCTTGGAAGGACAGCTCCGCCTCGACATCGCCGGGGACGACCTCGGGGACGACCCCGAGGATCTCCCGGACGCCGTCGATGAACTCCTCGCGGTTGGAGGCGTCGCGCGTCGCGGAGGTGGCGACGAAGCGGATCCGTTCGGCGCCGTGCGCGGAGACCGCCGAGGCGTAGTCGCGCGTCGCCGCGAGCGTGCGCTCGATCGCGGCGGGGTCGAACCGCCCGGTGCGGTCGACGTCGAAGCCCAGGCGCACGACCTCCATCCGGCGCTCGACGTCCACGAGGCCGCCGTCGCCCGCGCCGCGGGCGATCAGCAGGCGGATCGAGTTCGTGCCGCAGTCGATCGCGGCGACGGGGGCCGTGGAGGGTCCGTCCGTGCTCATCACTCGTCCTCCCCCGTGGTGCCCTCGAAGCTCTCGCAGCGGCAGACGGAGATCTCCGTGTCCGGGGCGATCTCGGCGAGGACGAGGTCGGCCACGGGGTTGACCCCGGGGCCCTCGGCCAGTCCGTGGCCGATGATCGCGTGCAGGCACTTCACGCGGCCGGGCATGCCGCCCGCGCTGATGCCCTCGATCTCCTCGACGCTCCCGAGCTCCGCGCGGCGCTCGAGGTAGCGCTCATGGGCGCGGCGGTAGCCCGCGGCGAGCTCGGGGTCCTCGCCGAGCTGCG
This sequence comes from Brachybacterium halotolerans subsp. kimchii, assembly GCF_020792675.1. Taxonomy (NCBI): domain Bacteria; kingdom Bacillati; phylum Actinomycetota; class Actinomycetes; order Micrococcales; family Dermabacteraceae; genus Brachybacterium; species Brachybacterium halotolerans. Next base: position 811,795 of record NZ_CP086254.1, read on the forward strand.
CGGTGAGCTCGGTGAGGCGACCCGCGGCCTCGAGGTGCGAGGCGGCCTGCACCATGCTGGGCAGGGTGAGGTAGAACGAGGTCGGGAACGGCGTGCCCCCGGGCAGGCGGGGCAGGGTGCGCACCACGGCGGGGCGACCGCACGCGCAGCGGCGTGCGACCGAGTGGACGCCGCGCATCTCGCGGCCCACCTGGTCCTGCATCCGCGCGAGGTCGTCCTCGCTCGCGGGCGTCTCGTACGGCAGCGGCGGGAGCGTGCCGGGGAACGGTGTGGGAAGGGGCTGGGGAAGCGTGGTCACTCGTCGTCCTGGTCGCTGGGTGAGTCGGAGCCGCCCGCGTCGGAGGCGCCGGATCCGTTGTTCTTGCCCGTGCCGGGGGCCTGCGGGTCGTCGGCCCTGCCGTCGGCCGGCGAGACCGACGTGGTGCCGGGGTCGGCGCGGCTCGCGCCCTCGACGCTGCTCCACAGGGTCGTGTACCAGTCGCCGGAGGAGGCCTCGGCCTGCTTCTGCTGGGCCTCGGTGAGGGGGACGTCGTTGCCCGAGGAGTCCATGAGGCGGTACTGGGTCTCCCCCGGCATCGCGTAGAGCAGGCGCTCGCGGGCCTGGGCGGCCACGTAGTTCGGATCGTCCCAGCGGTCGACCTGGGCCTGGAGGTCGGCGACCTCGTCCTGCTGGCCGGAGACCTGATCCTGCAGGGAGGCGAGCTGCTGGCGCTGGGCGATGAAGGTGTTGAGCGTCGGCACGAGCGTGGCGAGGGCCACGACGATCACCGCGATGAGGATCAGCGCGCGCCGCGTGATCGTGATGACCGGGCCGTCGGGCTCATCGGCCGGATCGGTGCCGCGGGGCGCGCTGCGCGGGCGGGAGGCGGAGGCGGGGCGCGAGGAGGCGCTGCCCGGTCGCCGATCGCCGGAGGTGCGGGCGCGGTCGCCGCGTCGGCCCCCGGACGCGGCGACCGGGCGTCCCGCGGATCGTGGGGCGCCCGGTCGTCGTGCAGTCATGCGCTCGAGGGTAGCGCGCTCAGGCGGAGAACCGCGGGAACGCCGAGGCGCCGGCGTAGGTCGCGGCCTCGCCCAGCTCCTCCTCGATGCGGATCAGCTGGTTGTACTTGTTCACGCGCTCGCCGCGGGCGGGGGCGCCGGACTTGATCTGGCCGCAGTTCACGGCGACCGCGAGGTCCGCGATCGTGGTGTCCTCGGTCTCGCCCGAGCGGTGCGACATCATGCAGCGGTAGCCGCTGCGGTGCGCGAGGTCGACGGCGTCGAGGGTCTCGGTGAGCGAGCCGATCTGGTTGACCTTGACCAGGAGCGCGTTGGCGGCGCCGAGGTCGATGCCCTTGCCCAGGCGCTCGGGGTTGGTGACGAAGAGGTCGTCGCCCACGATCTGGACCTTGTCGCCTAGGGCGTCGGTGATGGCCTTCCAGCCGTCCCAGTCCTCCTCGTCCAGCGGGTCCTCGATGGAGACCAGCGGGTAGGCGTCCACGAGCTCGGTGTAGTAGTCGATGAGCTCCTGGCTGGACTTCTTGCCGCCCTCGAAGGCGTAGGTGCCGTCCTCGAAGAACTCGGAGGCCGCGACGTCGAGCGCGAGCGCCACGTCGGTGCCGGGGGCGTAGCCCGCGTTGCGGATCGCCTCGAGGATGAGGTCGAGCGCCGCACGGTTGGACTCGAGGTTCGGCGCGAAGCCGCCCTCGTCGCCGAGGCCCGTGGACAGGCCGCGCTCCTTCAGCACGGCCTTGAGCGCGTGGTACACCTCGGCGCCCATGCGGACGGCCTCGACGAAGCTGCTCGCGCCGATCGGCGCGATCATGAACTCCTGGATGTCGACGTTGGAGTCCGCGTGGGACCCGCCGTTGAGGATGTTCATCATCGGCACGGGGAGCACGTGGGCGTTCGGGCCGCCGACGTACTGGTAGAGCGGGAGGGCCGAGGAGTCGGCGGCGGCGCGGGCGACCGCGAGGGAGACGCCGAGGATCGCGTTGGCGCCCAGGGTGCCCTTGTTGGCGGTGCCGTCGGCCTCGATCATGGCCTGGTCGATGGCGCGCTGCTCCTGCGCGTCCAGACCCACGACCTCCGGGCCGAGGGAGTCGACGACGGCCTGGACGGCCTTGGTCACGCCCTTGCCCAGGTAGCGGCCCTTGTCGCCGTCGCGCAGCTCGACGGCCTCGAACTGGCCGGTGGAGGCGCCGGAGGGCACCTCGGCGCGGGCGAAGGTGCCGTCGTCGAGCAGCACCTCGACCTCGACGGTGGGGTTGCCTCGCGAGTCGAGGATCTCGCGGGACAGGACGGCGTCGATGAGAGCCATGTGGGTTTCCTTCCTTCGGTGAGGTCAGGTCCGGCGCCGCGCGGGCGGGCCGGTGTCGGCACCAGTCTAGTCGCCGACCGGCGACCGATCCTGGGCCGCCCACGACGGGCGCGGACCCCTCAGCGCGAGAGTCCCCGGGCCCTCGTGAGCAGGGTGCGCAGCGCGGATTCGGGGTCGACGTCGCGCGCCTCGGCCTCTCGCACCACGGCGAGCAGCCGCAGGGCGATGTCGGCGCCCCACTCCTCGGCGTCCGGGGCCGAGGCGGCGGACTTCGCGGCCGCGGTGAGCTCGTCGAGCCGGGCGTCGGACCGCGAGCGGTGGACGCTCTTCGCCGCCGCCTGGAGCGCGGGCAGGGCGTGCGGGATGCCGTCGAACCAGGCGGACGGGAGGGCACCGTTCGCGTCCGACCCGTCGGACTCCCCTGACTCCCCGGACCCGTCCTGCTCCGCCCGCTCCCGGGCCTTCACGGCATGCCACTGCGCGACGATCTGCTCGACGTCGCCGCGGTCGTCGAGCGAGTCCTCGCGGTCCGCGCCGAACACGTGCGGATTGCGCCGCTCCATCTTCCGGACGAAGGCCCGGGCCACGTCGTCGACGTCCCAGGCGGGGTCCTCCTCCTGCCCGAGACGGGCGTGGAACAGGATCTGGAAGAGCAGGTCGCCGAGCTCGTCGGGCAGATGAGCGGCGGCGGAAGGGTCCGACCCGTCGGTCCGCTCCTCGATCGCCTCGAGGACCTCGTGGGTCTCCTCGAGCAGGTAGCGGGCGAGCGAATGATGGGTCTGCAGCGCGCTCCAGGCGTCGCCCTCGGGGGCCCGCAGGGCGTCCATCACGGCGACCGCGCGCAGCAGCTCGCTCCCCCGCGCCGGGCTCCGGTCCTCCGACCCGTCCGCGCTCACGCCGCGTCCTCCGCCGGAGCCGGCTTCAGCACGCCGAGCACCTTCCGGGCCCAGGCGAGCAGCTCGTGGTCGCGCAGCTCGGTGCCGCCCACGCGCGAGGTCGTCGGCCGCGGGACGAGCACCTGGCGCACGGCGGGCTTGAGCATGGTGCCCGGGTACAGGCGCTTCATGCGCATGGCCACCGAGTCGGGCAGCTCGAGGTGGGCGAAGCGGATCATCTTGCCCTGGGCCTGGACCTCCTCGATGCCCGCGTCGCGGCACTCCAGGCGGAAGCGGGCCACGTCCAGCAGCACCTCGACCGCGGCCGGCGGCGCTCCGTAGCGGTCCGTGAGCTCGGCGCGGACCTCCTCGATGGTCGCCGGGTCGCTCGCGCCGGAGAGCTTCGAGTAGGCCTCGAGGCGCAGCCGCTCGGAGGCGATGTAGTCGTGGGGCACGTGGGCGTCGAGCGGCAGCTCGACCTTGACGTCCTTCGTGGGCGCGGTGGACTCGCCGCGGAAGGCCGCGACGGCCTCCCCCACCATCCGCACGTAGAGGTCGAAGCCGACGCCCGCGATGTGGCCGGACTGCTCGCCGCCCAGCAGGTTGCCGGCGCCGCGGATCTCGAGGTCCTTCATGGCGACCTGCATGCCCGCGCCGAGATCGGTGTTGGTGGCCAGCGTGGTGAGGCGGTCCGAGGCGGTCTCCGTGAGGGGCTTCGACCCGTCGTAGAGGAAGTACGCGTAGGCGCGCTCGCTCGAGCGGCCCACGCGGCCGCGCAGCTGGTGGAGCTGGGAGAGGCCGAAGCGGTCGGCGTTCTCGACGATCAGCGTGTTGGCGTTGGCGATGTCCAGGCCGGTCTCGACGATCGTGGTGCACACGAGCACGTCGAACTCCTTCTCCCAGAAGTCGACGATGACCCGCTCGAGCTGGTTCTCGTTCATCTTGCCGTGGGCGACCTGCACGCGCGCGTCGGGCACGAGCTCGCGCAGCCGCTGGGCGGTGGCGTCGATGTCCTCGACGCGGTTGTGGATGAAGAAGACCTGGCCCTCCCGCAGCAGCTCGCGGCGGATCGCGGCGGTGATCTGCTTGTCGTCCTCCGCGCCCACGTAGGTGAGCACGGGGTGTCGCTCCTCGGGCGGGGTCGCGAGCGTGGACATCTCGCGGATGCCGGTCACGGCCATCTCGAGGGTGCGCGGGATCGGCGTCGCGGACATGGACAGCACGTCCACGTTCGTGCGCATCGCCTTGAGGGTCTCCTTGTGCTCGACGCCGAAGCGCTGCTCCTCGTCGATGATCAGCAGGCCCAGGTCCTTGAACCGCACCTGCCCGGTGATCAGGCGGTGGGTGCCGATGACCACGTCGACGCTGCCGTCGCGCAGACCCTCGATGGTGGCCTGGGAGTCGGCGTCGGACTGGAAGCGGGAGAGCCCCCGCACGGTCACGGGGAAGCCCGTGAAGCGCTCGGTGAAGGTGTCCAGGTGCTGCTGGGAGAGCAGGGTCGTGGGCGCGAGCACGGCGACCTGCTTGCCGTCCTGGACGGCCTTGAAGGCGGCGCGCACCGCGATCTCCGTCTTGCCGTAGCCGACGTCGCCGAGGATCAGGCGGTCCATCGGGACGGCCTTCTCCATGTCGCCCTTGACGTCGTCGATCGTGGAGAGCTGATCGGGGGTCTCGACGAACTCGAAGGAGTCCTCGAGCTCGCGCTGCCAGGGCGTGTCGGGGCCGAAGGAGTGGCCGGGCGCGCTCTGACGCGCGGAGTACAGGCGCACGAGCTCGTCGGCGATCTCGCGGATCGCCTTGCGGGCCCTCGACTTGGTCTTCGCCCAGTCGGCCCCGCCCATGCGGTTGACCGTGGGGTCCTCGCCGCCGACGTACTTGGTGACCTGGTCGAGCTGGTCGCTGGGGACGTAGAGCCTGTCCCCCGGCTGCCCCTTCTTCGAGGCCGCGTACTCGATGACGAGGTACTCGCGGGTGGTCGCCTTGGCGCCGGAGCCGACGGTGCGGCTGGTCATCTCGACGAAGCGGCCGACGCCGTGGTGCGCGTGGACGACATGGTCGCCCGGGCGCAGCTGCAGGGGGTCCACGACGTTGCGGCGGCGCGAGGGGATGCGCCGCTCGCCCCCGCTGCGCCGCTGGCCGGTCTTGCCGGTGACGTCGCGCTCGGCGACCACCATGAGCCGCAGGGACTCGTCGACGAGGCCGTCGGCGAAGGGGCCGACGGTGACGATCGGCTCCCCCGGCGCGGGCGGCACGTCGAGCGGGTGGACGTAGCGGGCGGGCACGCCCTGCTCCTCGAGCGATTCGGCGGCGTGGCGGGCGCCGCCGCTGCCGGTCATCGTGACCACGATCCGCCAGCCCTCGGTGCGGCGGGCGCCGAGATCCTTGGCGATGTCCTCCCCGCGACCGGAGTAGCCGGGGTGGTTCACGGCGCGCGCGGTGAGGTCGACGTCGGTCTCGAGGCCGAAGGGCGCGAGGGTGTGCCAGCGCTGGCCGCGGGAGCGTGCGTGCTCCCGCACGTCCGGGAGCGGCACGAAGCTCGCCTCGCCCACGTCGATGGGCAGCCCGCCGCCGGCGGCGGCGCTCGACCAGGCGGCGGCGAGGAACTCGTCGGTCGTGGAGACCAGCTCCGCCCCGCGTGCGCGCACGCGCTCCGGGTCGATCACGAGGAAGCGGGAGTCCGCGGGGAGCACGTCGACGACCTGCTCCATCTCCCCCACCAGCACCGGGCTGAGCGACTCCATGCCGTCCACGGCGATGCCGGCGGCGATCCGCTCGAGCATGTCCCGCACGCCCGGGAGCTTCTCCGCCATGTCCCGGGCGCGCTCGCGCACGGTGTCGCTGAGCAGGATCTCGCGGCACGGCGCGGCGTCGAGCCCGTGGGGCACCGACTCCAGGGAGCGCTGGTCGGCGATGGAGAAGTACCGGACCTCGTCGACCTCGTCGCCGAACAGGTCCACGCGCACGGGGTGGGGCTCGGTGGGCGGGAAGACGTCGAGGATGCCGCCGCGCACGGCGAACTCGCCGCGCTTCTCGACCATGTCGGTGCGCACGTACGCGGCGTCGACGAGGTCCTGCTCGAGGCGCTCGAGCGGGTAGTCGTCGCCGACGCGGGCGCGCACGGCCCGCAGGTCCCCGAGGCCCTTCGCGATCGGCTGCAGCAGGCTGCGCACCGGGAGCAGGAGCACGCTGACGCCCTGCTCGGTCTCCGGGTGGGCGATGCGCCGCAGGGTCTGCAGGCGGCGGGCGACGGTGTCGGCGCGCGGGGACAGCCGCTCGTGCGGGAGGGTCTCCCAGGCGGGCAGCTCGGCCACGTGCGTCGTGCCGACCATCGCCTCGAGCGCGGCGCGGGCGTCCTCGGCCGCGCGGGTCGTGGCGGTGAGCACGACGAGGGGCGAGTCGGGGGTGGCGCTGCGCGCGAGGTCGGCGACGGCGAAGGGCACCAGGGAGGTGGGGGCGACGGTCGCCGAGTCCTCGACGGGGACGTCGGAGGCGGCCGGATCGGGGGCGACGAGCTCGCGCAGGCGCGTGAGGTCCTCACCGCTCGCGACGAGGTCGAGCAGCGGGGCGAGCGGGGCGGACGGGGCCGGCGGGGCCGACGGGGTCGGCGGGGTCGGCGCGTTCGAGGCGGTCATCGGGCCTCCCGGGAGTGGACGGTCTGCTGGGCGGCGGTGAGGCCCTCGAGGACGAGCAGCTCGAGCGCGTCGCCCGCCTCGTCGATCACGAGGTCGAGCTCCTTGCGCTCGGCGGGGCGGAAGGGCGCGAGCACGTGATCCGCGGTGTCCTGCCGGCCGGGCGGGCGGCCCACCCCGACGCGCACACGCAGGTACTCCTTGGTGCCGAGGGCCTTGGTGATGTCCCGCAGACCGTTGTGGCCGCCCTCTCCCCCGCCCCGCTTGAGCCGGAGGGTGCCGAAGGGGAGGTCGACCTCGTCGTGCACGACGATCACGTGCTCGGGATCGACGCCGTAGAAGGAGGCGAGGGCGGAGACGGGGCCGCCGGAGGTGTTCATGAAGCCGGTGGACTTCGCAAGGATCGTGCGGGCGCCCGCACCGGGCGGGCCCATGTGTCCCTCGATGACGACGGCGGGGGCGCGTCGCGCCGCCTTGAAGCGGCCGCCGGTCTGCGCGGCGACGTGGTCGAGCACCATCTGTCCGACGTTGTGGCGCGTGGCCGCATAGGAGGGGCCCGGATTGCCGAGGCCGACGACGAGGAACGTCTCGTTCGCGGTGGTCATGGGGCATCCTCCAGGGACGATGTGGGGCGGGGACCTGGGAGACGCTACCGAGGCGCCGCGCAGTGCGCGACGCCCCGGTGACGAGCTGTGAGCAAGCGATCGGAGGTGCGACCGCCCGGGCTCACTCCTCCTTCTCGGACTCCTCCGAGCTCTCCTCGGCGTCCTCCGAGGACTCCTCGCCCTCGGCGGTCTCCTCGCCCTCGGTCTCCTCCTCGGGCTCCTCCTCGACGCGCGGCAGCTGCACCGCGACGACGAGCAGCTCCGGATCGGTGATGAGCTCGGTGCCCTGGGGCAGGACGACGTCGCCGGCGAAGAGCTGGTAGCCCTCCTCCTGCTCCTCGACGGAGATCTCGATGCTCTCGGGCACCGCGAGGGCGTCCACGGAGAGGGTGAGCGACTGGGCGTCGACGACCGCGATCGCCGGGGAGACGGGCTCGCCGGTGACGTACACGGGGATGTCGACCTCGACCTTCTCGCCGCGGCGGACGAGGATCAGGTCGAGGTGGGTGATGTTGCGCGACAGCGGGTGGCGCTGGATCTCCTTGATGAGGCCCAGGTGCGACTCGCCGTCGGGAAGGGTCAGGTCCAGCAGCGCGTTGGCGTTGCGGGCCGCGAGCGCGGTCTCGTGACCGGGCAGCACGAGGTGCACGGGATCGGTGCCGTGGCCGTACAGGACGGCGGGGATCTTGTTCTCGGTGCGGATGCGGCGGGCAGCGCCCTTGCCGAACTCCTCGCGCTTCTCGACGTTCAGCTTCTCAGCCATGGGGATGCTCCTTGCGGTTTCCGGGCGGCGAGCGCACGCCGCGGAACCGGGCGCCCTCGCCGAGGGAGCCGTCCCGCACCGCGTCGATCACGGAGAGCGGATGCTCTCCCTCGCCGAAGTGACCCGGGGAGATTACCACGGCCGGGGCCGACGCGGGACGGCCGGGCGAGGGGCCTCACAGCCCCGCGCCCGGCCGTCCGCCGATGCGTCTGCCGATGCGTCCGCCCGGGGTCACACCTCGCCGTCGAAGAGGCTGGTGACGGAGCCGTCGTCGAAGACCGCGCGGATGGCGCGGGCGAGCAGCGGGGCGATCGAGAGCTGGGTGAGCCCGTCGAACCACTTCTCCTCGGGGATCGGCAGGGTGTTGGTGCAGATGACCTCGCGCACGCTGCTGCTGCGCAGACGCTCGGCGGCGGGGTCGGAGAGGATCGGGTGGGTGGTCGCCACGATGACGCTCGCGGCGCCGTTGGCCTTCAGTGCCTCGACGGCCTGCACGATGGTGCCGGCGGTGTCGATCATGTCGTCCACGAGCACGCAGGTCTTGCCCGCCACGTCGCCGATGACGCGCTTGGCGACGGCCTGGTTGGGCTTCTTGGGGTCGCGCGACTTGTGGATGAAGGCCAGGTTCACGCCGCCCAGGCGCTTGGCCCACTGCTCCGCCACGCGGATGCGGCCGGCGTCGGGCGAGACGACCGTGAGGTCCTCCTCCCCGTACTTCGAGCTCACGTAGTCCGCGAGGATCGGCAGGGCCATGAGGTGGTCGAGCGGGCTGTTGAAGTAGCCCTGGACCTGCGGGGCGTGCAGGTCCACGGAGATCATGCGGTCGATGCCGGCGGTCTCGTAGAGGTCGGCCATGAGGCGCGCGGAGATCGGCTCGCGGCCGCGATGCTTCTTGTCCTGGCGGGCGTAGGGGAAGGAGGGGGCGATCGCGGTGACGCGCTTGGCGGAGGCCCGCTTGAGCGCATCGATCATGATCAGGTGCTCCATCACCCACTGGTTGATCGGGGCGGGCGTGGACTGGAGCACGAAGGCGTCGGCGCCTCGCACCGACTCGCCGTAGCGCACGTAGATCTCGCCGTTGGCGAAGTCCCAGGCGTCCATCGGGAGCACGTCGACCCCGAGCTCCTCGGCGACCTCCTGGGCGAGCACGGGATGAGCCCTCCCGGAGACCAGGACCAGCCGCTTCTCGCCTGTCGCGGTGATACCGCTCATCAGTTCTCCTGTTCCTTCCCGTCCTCGGACGAAGACGTCTCCGACTCGCCTGCGCCGGCCTGGGCGGCGCGCGCCGCCTCGTCGGCGACGGTGCCGGGCCGTCGGCGCGAGGTCCATCCTTCCACGATCTTCATGGTGGTGTCGTTGACGGCCAGCGCCCCGGGCGGGACGTCCTGGAGGATCGTGGTGCCGCCGCCGGTCACCGCACCGTCGCCGATCTCGACGGGGGCGATGATCACGTTGTCGGCGCCGACCTTCGCGTGCCGGCCGACCCGCGAGCGGTGCTTGTCGACCCCGTCGTAGTTCGCGAAGATCGTGGCCGCCCCGATGTTGGTGCCCTCGCCGATCTCGGCGTCCCCGACGTAGCTGAGGTGCGGCACCTTCGCGCCGTCGCCGATCTGCGCGTTCTTGGTCTCGCAGAAGCCGCCGATCTTGCCGTCAGCTCCCAGCACGGTGCCCGGACGCAGGTAGGTGAAGGGGCCGACGGACGCGCCGGGCCCGATCTCGGCGAGCAGGGCGTGGGTGCGCACCACGCTGGCGCCGTCGTCGACCTCGGTGTCCTCGAGGGTCGAGTCGGGCCCCAGGCGGACGTCCTCGCCGATCGTGGTGGCCCCCAGCAGCTGCACGCCGGGCTGGATCACGGTGTCCTGGCCGATCGAGACCTCCGCGTCGACCCAGGTGGTCGCGGGGTCGACGATCGTGACGCCCGCGCGCATGTGGCGCTCGAGGAGGCGGCGGCGCATCTCGGAGCCGAGCTGGGCGAGCTGGACGCGGTCGTTGACGCCCTCGACGAGCGTCGCGTCCTCGGTGACCAGGGAGCGCACGGCGCCACCCTCGGCGCGTGCGATCGCGAGCACGTCGGTGAGGTACATCTCGCCCTGGGCGTTGTCGGTGGTGACCTGGCCGAGGGCACGGCGCAGCACGTCGACGTCGAAGGCGTAGATGCCGGAGTTGATCTCGTCGATCGCGCGCTGCTCCTCGTCGGCGTCCTTGTGCTCGACGATCGCGGCGACCTCGCCGGACTGCGCATCGCGCAGGATGCGGCCGTAGCCGGTGGGGTCGGCGACGCGGGCGGTGAGCACGGTGACGGCGCTCCCCGCGCCCTCGTGCGCGGCGACGAGCTCGGTGAGCGTCGCCGCGTCCAGCAGCGGGACGTCGCCGTAGGTGACGAGCACGGTGCCGGAGGCGGCGCCGACCTGCTCGAGGCCGCACTGCACGGCGCGGCCGGTGCCGGGGACGGCGTCCTGGTCCGCGATGACGACGTCCGGCGCGTGCTCGGCGAGGTGGCCGGCGACCTTCTCGCGCTCGTGGCGGACGACGGCGATCAGCTGCGCGGGCGAGGTGCCGCGAGCGGCCTCGATCGCGTGCAGCAGCAGGGAGCGGCCGCACAAGGGGTGCAGGACCTTGGGGATCCTGGATCTCATGCGGGTGCCGGCTCCTGCGGCGAGCACGATGACGGCGGCAGGTGCGGGGACGTTCACGCGGTTCTCCTCGGTGCGCTGGACGGGGCGCTGGCACGGTTCCGGATCCGGCGCCGACGCGAGCGCCGGCGGACCGTTCCGCCATCAGGACTCGAACCTGAAACTTCAGAACCAAAATCTGAGGTGTTGCCGATTACACCATGGCGGAGCGCCCCGGGGCGGGGCCATCGGGATCCTATCGGCCGACGTCGGGCGGGCGAGCGGCGGGGCGAGGCGTGGGAGACTCGCCTCATGGCCACCGCCTCCGAGAAGCCGTCCGCCCGCGCCGCCGGTCCCCGCGCCCGCGCCCCGCGGATGAGCGGGCGCGAGCGCCGCGAGCAGCTCGTGGTGATCGGCCGCTCGGTGTTCGCCCAGAAGGGCTACGACGCCACCAGCGTCGAGGAGATCGCCGCCCGGGCCCAGGTCTCGAAGCCGATCGTCTACGAGCACTTCGGCGGCAAGGAGGGTCTGTACGCGGTGATCGTGGACCGCGAGACGTCCACCCTGCTGGGAGCGCTGGAGGCGGCGCTGGACGATCATCGCGCCCATCCGCGCACGCTCATGGAGCGCGCGGCGCTCGCCTTCCTCACCTACATCGACGAGCGCGAGGACGGCTTCCGGATCCTGGTGCGGGACTCCCCCGCGACCCATCAGGGCGGCTCGTACTCGACGCTGCTCGGGGACGTCGCCGCGAAGGTCGAGTCGATCCTCACCGCGCAGCTGCGGCTGCGCCGCTACACCGCGGCCGACGCCGCCCTGTACGCGCAGATGCTCGTGGGCATGGTCGCCTTCACCGGCCAGTGGTGGCTCGAGACGCGCATCCCCGCGAAGGAGGACGTGGCCGCACGGATGGTGAACCTCTCCTGGTTCGGCCTGGGCGCCCTGCAGAAGGATCCGCAGCTGCGCGGGAAGTGAGGGCGGGTCTGGGGCGGGGAGTGAACGCGTGGATCCAAGGCGGGGATCGAGTTCCGCCCTGGTCCGCATCAGCTCCGCCCCGGCGATTCCGTAGACTCGCCCCCATGCCGCCTGCCGCCCCACGCACCGACGAGGTCGATCGGATCGTCGCCGGCTGGGCCCAGGCCCGGCCCGACCTGGACACCTCGCCCCTCGAGGTCTTCTCCCGCATCTCGCGCCTCGCCCGCCATCTGGAGTCCGCGCGCCGCGCCGCCTTCACCGCGACGGGCCTCGAGGGCTGGGAGTTCGACGTCCTCTCGGCCCTGCGCCGCGCGGGAAGCGAGCCCCTGAGCCCCGGCGCCCTCATGCGCCAGACGCTCGTGACCAGCGGAACCATGTCCACCCGCCTCGAGAAGCTCGCCTCGCGCGGGCTCGTGCGACGCGAGAAGGATCCGCGGGACGGCCGCGCCGTGCGCGTGAGCCTCGAGCCCGCGGGCACCGAGAAGGTCGACGCCGCCATGGAGATCCTCCTGGAGGCCGAGCGCGAGGTGCTCGGCGGCGGGCACGAGGGGCAGCGGGCCGACGGCGAGATGCTCGCCCGGGCGCTGCGCGAGCTGCTGCTGCCCTTCGAGACCGAGAACTGACGCACCAGAACCACCGACGCGAGCCCCTGCCACCGGCACGGGACCGCGGGAACCGACACGGGAGCCCGACCGCATGGCCCATCTGCTGGGAGCCGAGAAGATCCACGTCGCCCTGCCCGACCGCGTCATCCTGGACGCCGTCACCCTGGGCATCGAGGACGGCGACCGCATCGGCGTCGTCGGACGCAACGGCGACGGCAAGTCCACGCTGCTGCGCGTGCTCGCGGGGACGCAGACGCCCGACGACGGACGCGTGACCGTGCGCGGCGGTCTGCGCGTGGGCGCGCTGTCCCAGCAGGACGTCGCCGAGATGGGGGAGAGCGTCCGCTCGCGCGTGGTCGGCGACCGTCCCGAGCACGAGTGGGCCTCGGATCCCCGGATCCGCGACGTGCTCTCGGGCCTGCTGGGCGAGCTCGACCTCGACGCGGAGCTCACGAGCCTCTCCGGCGGGCAGCTGCGCCGCGTGCACCTCGCCGAGCTGCTGGTGCGCGACGTGGACGTGATGCTCCTGGACGAGCCCACGAACCATCTGGACGTCGAGGGCATCTCCTGGCTGGCGGGCCACCTGAAGAGGCGCTGGCCCTCGCGCAGCGGCGGCATCGTGGTCGTCACCCACGACCGCTGGTTCCTCGACGAGGTCTGCACCCGCATGTGGGAGGTGCACGACGGCGTGGTCGACCCCTTCGAGGGCGGGTACGCGGCGTACGTCCTGCAGAGGGTGGAGCGCGACCGCCAGGCCGCCGCGATCGAGGCCAAGCGCCAGAACCTCATGCGCAAGGAGCTCGCGTGGCTGCGCCGCGGGGCCCCGGCGCGCACGTCGAAGCCGAAGTTCCGGATCGACGCCGCGAACGAGCTGATCGCCGGCGAGCCGCCCGTGCGCGACGCGGTCGAGCTCACGCAACTGGCGACCTCGCGTCTGGGCCGCGACGTCATCGACCTCGACGACGTGACCGCCGGGTACGAGGGGCGTGCGGTGTTCGAGGACGTCACCCTCCACGTGGGGCCGGCGGACAGGATCGGCGTGCTGGGCCCGAACGGCGCCGGCAAGTCGACGCTGCTGGCGCTGGTCACCGGGGATCTGGAGCCGATGGCCGGGCGCGTGAAGCGCGGGAAGACCGTCACGGTCCAGCAGGTGACGCAGAAGCTCGAGGGCCTCGCCGATCATCTGGACGAGCGGGTCAGCGATGTCGTCGGCCGCTACCGCACCACGTTCCGGGCGGGGAAGGACGAGGTCACACCGGGCCAGCTGCTCGAGCGCCTCGGTTTCACCACCGCCCATCAGAAGGTTCGGGTGGGCTCCCTGTCCGGTGGGCAGCAGCGCCGGTTGGATCTGCTGCTGACGCTCCTGGACGAGCCCAACGTGCTGGTGCTCGACGAGCCGACGAACGACATGGACACCGACATGCTCGCGGCCATGGAGGATCTGCTGGACACGTGGCCCGGTCCACTGATCGTGGTCTCCCACGACCGGTATCTGCTCGAGCGCGTCACGGACCTCCAGTACGCGGTGCTGGACGGTCACGTGCGGCACCTGCCGGGCGGCGTCGAGCAGTACCTCGCGCTCCGTGCCGATGGAGCTGGTGGAGTTGGTGGGGTCGGTGGGGTCGGCGGAGCTGGTGGAGGCGGCGCAGGGGCGTCGTCGGAGGAGTCCGCACAGGCCACCGGTGCTCAGCCGACGGCGGCTTCCCCCGCCACGGGGCTCTCGGGTCGCGAGCTGCGGGAGGCCCAGAAGGCCCTGTCGGCCGTCGAGAGGCGGATGGAGAAGCTGACCCGGCGGGCCGAGGAACTCACCGCGCAGATGACCTCGCACGATCCGGGTGACGTCTCCGGCCTCCAGGAGCTCGGCGCGACGCTCCAGGGCGTCCAGGGCGAGCTCGCCGAGACCGAGGAGCGCTGGCTCGAGCTGTCCGAGCAGGTGGGCTGAGCGCGGGGCTCTCTCCGTGGAGACGGTGCCGCTGATGCCACCGGTACTGGCGTTGGACGCGCCCTGGTCGGGTCACTCGTAGAATCCCCGCCCGATCACGGCGTGCCGCACTCCCCCTGCCGGGTTCTGCACGTCGCCGGCGAAGCGCGGGATCAGGTGGAGATGGGCATGCGGGACCGTCTGCCCCGCTGCTCGTCCCGCATTGAACCCGACGTTGTAGCCGTCGGGAGCGAGTGCGCTGTCGAGCTCATCCTTGCAGCGATCGACGAGGTCCCACGCGGCGGCCCACTCGCGTGCGGCGGCATCGAACCAGGTCACGATCGGTCGGAACGGGATGATGAGTGTGTGCCCGGGGGACACCGGATGGGTGTCGCGGAGGGCGAAGACAAGAGAGTTCTGCGCGACTCGCTCCTCCGCGGGGACCTCGAGGAACACAGACGTCGGAGAGTGTTCGTCCGGCGCCGGACTGGGATCGCTCATACCGCCGATCCCACTCCCCCGGTCACCTCGCTGCAAGCTCGTTTCGAGGCGTGCTTGTAGAGGGGCACGGTGGTGTGCCCCTCTACAGGTGGGGGTGGTGCTGCTTGCGGGGTTGCTGACCTTGCCGCCTTGCGATGGCGGGTCGGGCTGGTGGGTCAGAAGGGTGGTGGTCCGGGGTCGAACTTCGGAGGCGGAGCCTGCTGCTTGCGTGGTCGTCGGGTGGTGGCGCTGATGGGGATGTCGCCGTCGTACTGGAACGTCGGGAGCGGTTGATATCGACGCCGGACGGGTTTCTCGACGGGGACTTCTTCGAGGTCGGGGGCGCCGGCGTGGTCCATGTCCATGCGGGGCCACGGGTCAGGTGGCCCGGGCCGGATCGGCCAGGGCGAGTCCAGCCGAGCGGGGTCGGGCGATGGCGCGTCTGCGCCGTTGCCGGTTTCGGTGTCGCGGCGTTGTTCGAAGTCGTCCTGCCTGCGTTGCATCGAGTCCCAGACGGCGTCGAGCTGTGCGACGGCTTGTGGGGTGAGGAGGTCGGTGTCGTCCTCGCGGAACACGCGGAAGCGTTCGTGCACCTCCCACACCGTGCCCGCGGTCCCTGCCGGCGACTCGTCCGCCTCCACACGGATCGGGTCGAGCTTGCCAGCGGTTTTCATCGCGTGGTGGAACCAGCACAGGAAATGCAGGTTCTCCACCGCCGTCCGACCACCACATACCGGGTCCGCGTGGTTGTACTCCACGATGTGATCCGCTTCGGAGGCCACCGAGGCGGTGCGTTCGCAGCCGGGGACGCCGCAGGATTGGCCGCGCAGTCTCAGGTGTTCGAGCATCGCCCCGGTCGGGCGGTACTTGTCCGCCGGCCGCGGCAAGAACTCCCCGCTCGAGGGATCGGTCAGGACCCGGAACCATTCCTCGCTCTTCCCCGCGATCTCACGGGCCATCTGCGCGGGGATCGGGGTCCCATCCTCGAGGACGCCCGGGGCGTCGTCGCCGCCGACGAGGGTGAGGAAGGGGACGAGGACGTTCAACCGGAACCTGGCCTCGGGCACAGTGATGCCGCCGGTGTCGAGCTGCGCGGCATGGGCGAGGTGGTAGCGGATCAGGTTCAACGACAGTGGCATGCCCTCGTTCTCCACCCGACGATCCGGATCCAGGGGGATCTCCGTGCCCTCCATGAGGGCGTGACGCTGGGCGTTCTGAATCGCCCGCGCCGCCTGATCGAACTTCCCCGCCAATGCCTTGATCTCCGGGGCCGGGCCGATGATCCGCAGTGAGGCGACGCCGTCGAGAGTTCCGGGGTCCAACACCAAGCGACGGCGCGTGGCGGAGACTTCTTCGGGTTCCTTCGGATGCCGCTGCTGAATCTTCGCCACCAGGAGTTCGAGGCATTTCGTGAACACCCTCGGCATGATCGCCAAACACCACGACGCAACCGTGACATCCACCAGCACCATCTCCGCCGGCGTGAAATACGCGGTCCGCCGCAACAGGGTCCGGAACCACTCCGCCGGGAATTTCCCCGCCTCCAACGCCTGGGTGCAGCGCGGGAGGAGGTCCACGGCCCGGTGGGCGTCGGTGATGGCTTTGGAGGCCTGCCCGCGGGTGCAGCGCATCGCCACAGCGACCATCAGGTCCTGCTGCTCGACCTCGAACGGGTCGGCGTCCATGTCCTCGCGCCCCGCCCAGAACGGCGCCAGCGCCACGAAGCGGCGGGAGAGTTCGTAGGACTCGTCGACCCCTTCGTCCCAGAGGGCACGGACCTGCGCAGTGAGCTCCGCATCCGGGCGGGCCTTCACCCTGCGCGCCACCACATCCCGGCAGACCGCCTTTTTGGGTTCCTTCACGATGAACAGAGGCTTCACGCCCTCCGGGGGCGCGGCCACGAAGCGGGGCGTGTGGGCGTGCATGTCCTCGCGCTGACGCTCGGTCATCTTCTCCAGGTCGTCGAGGACCGAGAAGGTCGACTCGATCGCCGGCTCCCCGGGAAGGTCCAGACGACCCTGCGACTCCGGCTGCTCGACTGCACTCACACCACCCACCCCCTTCCCTGGCTATCCATGAATCGGCACGCGCTCTCTCGATCGAGAACACTGATTCAACGGACGCATCCAGAAGATCCTTCGGCCTCACCCATGAAACCGTGATCCCCGTCGCCCGATCGATATGTCTGATTCTATCCCGCCGCGCCGCGGAAAACCAGACCTCTATCAAGAATGTGGATAAGCCGGAGAAAAACTTCCCCTCCTCCATGCCCACTGGCCCCTCAGTGGATAACCCCGTGGAAAACACCCCATTGTGGAGGAACCGATTCCCCGCCGAGGACTCGACGACGGCACCCCGACTTCCGGCCCGACCCACTGTGCTCGCACAGCAGACACGGTGCGCCAATGCGTCCTTCCATGCCGGGACCAACTCGCCACCTTGCCCGGGCCGCTGCCCCGGGACGCCTCAACCAGCCCCGTGGCCTCCGGCATCGAGTGTCATCCGGGCGACGTGCAGGGCGAGGTAGGAGACCTCGTCGGCGGAGAGCGCCTCCCCCAGACGGAGCTGGACGATCGTCGCGAGCTGTTCGGCGGTGCGGGTGGCCTCGGGATAGTTCTCGCGGATGCTGAGTCCGATCGTGGACTCCTGCCCGCCCAGCTGGCGTCGGGACTGGATGCGCACGAACAGGTAGCGCACATGGGTGATGAACCGGGCGGCGCTCATCGAGCGGCTGTCCAGGTCCAGGCCGAAGCGCTCGGAGACCACGGCGAGCATCTGCTGGATGACGCCGGTCATCGTGTAGGTGAAGGCGAGATCGCCGGACGCGAAGCCGGCGTTGACCAGATGCAGCGCGAGCGCCGTCGCCTCCTCGGGGCCCAACGCGGGGTCCACGTGCTCGTTGATGGCGTCGAGCAGGCCCCTGGCGCGCTCGTACTCCCGTCCGTACAGGGTCTGGACCTCGGCGCGCAGCGGGTACTCCATGACCTGGCCGCGGCGCGCGCGATCCAGCGCCCCCGCGACGTGGTCCGCCACGGCGATCGCGAGGGTCGGCCGGGTGGACTCGCGACCCTCGATGCCCGCGGTGCCCAGCGCGATGACGACGGCCCGCAGCACCTCCTCGTCGATCATCGAGAGGGCCTCGGCGAGGTGGTCGGGGTCGCGGCCGTCGACCGGGACGAAGACGCGCACGATCGCCTCGGCGTCGACCTCGTCGCCGGGGCGGGCTCGGAAGCCGAGGCCGCGACCGGTGAGGATGACCTCCTGGCCCTCGCCGTCGCGCGAGAGGACCACGTTGTTGTTCAGGACGCGGAGCACCTTCATCGCGGCTCCTCCCTTCCTCGCCCGTCGTCGATCTCCGACCTCGTCGTCGGCGGCTCGGCTCCGGGAACTCCTCAGGACGTCTCGGCGACCCCGGACCTTCTCCTGCTCCCTGCGCTCCATCCTGCCGGATGAGCCCGCCCCCTGCGCAGAGAAGAGGCCGACGGCCGCCGACGGCGCGCCCCCATGGGAGACGCGCCGTCGGCCTCTTCGAACCGCCCGACTCAGCGGCGCACGCGCACCATGGTGTCGCCGGCGGCGACCTCGCCGTCCCCGACGGGCTCGACGCCCGCGAGGGACGCCGTGTTGGTGATGGTCATCAGCGTGACCGTCGGGTGCCCGGCCGCGCGCACGGCGTCGAGGTCGACGGTGACCAGCAGATCCCCGCGCGAGACCTTCTGGCCCTGCGAGACGGCGACGTCGAAGCCCTCGCCCTTCATCTGGACGGTGTCGATGCCCACGTGGATGAGCACCTCGACGCCGTCGGAGGTGAGCAGGCCGATCGCGTGCCCGGTCTGCGCGACCGAGGCGACCGTGCCGTCGACCGGGGCGAGGATCCGCCCGTCGACCGGCTCGATGCCGACGCCCTCGCCGAGAGCACGGGAGGCGAAGACCGGATCCCCTGCCTCGTCGAGGCCGACGACCCTGCCGCCGACGGGAGCCGCGATCTCACGCAGCGCTCCGCCCGCGGTCGTGGTCGCGGTCGTGGTCGCGGTCGCGGTGGCGGCGCCGGTCACGGCGCCGCCACCGGCACCGGCGCCGACACCCGCACCCATCGGCACGGCCGCAGCGCCGACCTTCTCCTCCGCCCGCTCCTGCGCGCGCTCCTCGGCGCTCGCCTCGACAGCGCCCTCGGCACCGGCCGCGTCGCCGCGGTGGAAGGCCTCGAGCTCGTCGCGCCGGGCGTTGGCCTCGGCGCGCTCGGCCGGGTTCATGTAGTCCGAGAAGTAGACGAGGACCATGGAGATCACGAAGGCCGCGGCGATCGCGATGACGTAGACGCCCATGGGGTCGAAGACCGGGATGGTCAGCAGCGACGTGAAGGCGAAGGCGCTCGTGTCGACGCCGCCCAGCAGGCCCACGATGAGACCGCCCGCGAGGCAGCCCACGAGCATGCGCGGGTAGATGCGCTTGAAGCGCAGGTGGATGCCGTACAGCGAGGGCTCCGAGATGCCGCCGAACAGGCCCGCGAGCAGTGCGCCGGTCGCGGTCTGACGCATCTCGGTCTCGCGATGGCGCAGGGAGAGCAGCAGCACGCCGGCGGTCGCGCCGAAGCACGCGAAGTTCCACGTGCCCATGGGGCCCTGGATGAAGTCGTAGCCGAGGGCGTTGATGTTCTGCAGCATGAGCGCGTTCAGCGGCCAGTGCAGGCCCAGCGGGACCAGGAACGGGTAGAGCAGCGGGATGAGGATCGCGAAGACGATCGGCGCGTGCGAGTTCAGCCAGGAGAGGCCGATGCCCAGGCCGTTGCCGGCCCAGATGCCGATCGGGCCCAGGACGAAGGCGGTCACGGGGATCATGATGAGCATGGCGAAGAACGGCACGAACACGAGCTGCACGTTCTGCGGGAACACCTTCTGCAGGCCCTTGTAGAGCAGGGCGAGCAGGGCGACCATGATCAGCGGCACGAACACCTGGCCGCCGTAGTCGTTGAGCTGCATGGGCAGGCCGAACACGCTCGCCACGCACTGCTGGGTGCCGAGCGTCGCATTGGTGGTGCAGGTGACGCCGGGGATCCCGGAGTCCGCGTTGAGCATCCCGGTGAAGTTCGGGGTCATCACGGCGGCCATCACGGCGGCGCCGACCCACGGGTCGATCGCGAGCTTCTTCGCCGCGTTGTAGGCGACCATGACCGGCAGGAAGTACAGGACCGAGCGCCACATGGCGTCGACGAAGACCCAGGTCGCGGACTTGTCCTCGGCGCGGAAGTCGACGACCCCGAGGGCGTCGAGCACCGAGGCGATCGCGATGATGAGGGAGGCTCCGAGCAGCACGCCCATGAGCGGGCGGAAGGAGTCCGAGAGGTACTCGAAGAAGCTGTCGAGCCAGGCGAAGCGGCCGCGGCTCTTCGCGCGGATCGCGGCCTTGACCTCGGCGTCGGAGCGGGGACGTCCCGAGGCGCTGCTCATCACCGGCAGGTTCATGATCTCGGAGTAGACGCCGGCGACGGCGCCGCCGATGACGACCTGGAAGCGGTCGCCGGACTGCGGGACCGTGCCCATCACGCCGGGCAGGCCGTCCAGGGACCCCCGGTCGACCTGCTGGCCGTCGCGGAGCTGGAAGCGCAGCCTCGTCGCGCAGTGCGTGAGGCTCTCGATGTTCTCGGGGCCGCCCACGCCGCGGACGATGTCCTCCGCGATCGTGCCGGTCCCGCTGGGGGGTGTGCTCATGGCTGCGTCCTCGCATCCTCGGGGTGCTGCATTCGGGCATGAAAAAAGACCCGGGATGCGCCCCTGCGGGGTGCGTCCCAGGTCTTGCCTCCCCGTTCCCGGGAGCCTCGGGCCGACGGCCGCGGGCTCCCCGCGGGGAGTCACAATCCTGCGAACGAGATCGTTCGGCGAGGACTATAGCACCCCGGCCGCGCGGCGGGTCACGACGCCTGCGACGCCTGGACCCAGGCGAGGTGCTCCTCGTCGATGTCGCCGGTGACGTAGCGGCCGTCGAAGCAGCACATGTCCAGGTCGGTGAGCTCGGAACCCTCGACGATCGCGGCGCGCAGGTCCTCGACCTCCTGGTAGACGAGGTGGTCGGCGCCCAGCACCTCGGCGATCTCGGGGATCGAGCGCCCGTGGGCCACGAGCTCCTCGCGCGAGGGCATGTTGATCCCATACACGTGGGGGTGGCGGATCGGGGGCGCGGCGGAGGCGAAGGTGACGGAGGCGGCGCCCGCGCGGCGGGCCATCTCGATGATCTGCTGGCTGGTGGTGCCGCGCACGATCGAGTCGTCGATGAGCAGCACGTGCTTGCCGCGGAACTCGAGGGACATCGCATTGAGCTTCTGGCGCACGCTGCGTCGGCGCACGGCCTGACCGGGCATGATGAAGGTGCGGCCGACGTAGTGGTTCTTGTAGAAGCCCTCGCGGTACTCGATGCCGAGCCTGCGGGCGACCTCCATCGCGGCGGGCCGCGAGGAGTCCGGGATCGGCATCACCACGTCGATCTCCTCGACGGGCACGTGGGCGGCGATGGTGGCGGCGAGCCTCTCCCCCATCCGCAGGCGCGACTCGTAGACGCTCACGCCGTTCATCACGGAGTCGGGACGGGCGAGGTAGACGTACTCGAAGGCGCACGGGGTGAAGGCGGCGGGGGATGCGCCCTCGGCGGCCGCGCACTGGCGCATGAACAGGGCTCCGTCGTGGCGGATGAAGACGGCCTCGCCGGGCTCCACGTCGCGGACGATCTCGTAGCCGCCGTTCTCCAGGACCAGGGACTCGCTGGCCACGGCCCACTCGTCGTGCTGCTCGCCGGTCGCTCCCGGGCGCCGCCCCAGGATCAGCGGGCGGATGCCGTGTGGATCGCGGAAGGCGAGGAGGCCGTGGCCGGCGATCACGGAGATCACGGCGTAGGCGCCGCGGATGCGGGCGTGGGTGCGGCCGACGGCCTCGAAGATCGCCTCGGGCTCGAGGAGCTCGGAGGACGTGGTCTCCTGCAGCTCCCCGGCCAGGACATTCACGAGCAGCTCGGTGTCGCTCGTGGAGTTCACGTGGCGGCGGTCGTGCCGGGCCATCTCCTCGGTGAGCTCACGGGTGTTGGTGAGGTTCCCGTTGTGGATGAGGACGATCCCGTAGGGCGCGTTGACGTAGAAGGGCTGCGCCTCCTCCTCGCGGGAGGCCTCGCCCGTGGTCGCGTAGCGCACGTGCCCCAGGCCCGTCCCGCCGCGCAGGGCGCGCATGTCCCGCGTGCGGAAGGCCTCGCGGACCATGCCCTGGCCCTTGGCGATGTGCATCATCCCGTCCGCCTCGGCGGTCGCGATCCCGGTCGCGTCCTGCCCACGGTGCTGCAGCAGCAGGAGGGCGTCGTAGATGTCCTGGTTGACCGGCCCGTTGCCGACCATGCCGACGATTCCGCACATGGGGTCGCGTCCCGCTCCGTCCGAACCTTGCGCCCGCCCCTGCGGCGGACGGCACCGAGCTCACGCTACAGGCGACGCGCCGACGAGGCCGCGTGATCTCACGCCCGCGGCGCAGCCTCCCCACCACCGTCGCCGCCCCCGGCGCCGGCCCCGTCGCCGCCCTCGGCGCCGGCCCGCGCGACGGCGAGGAAGTCCTCGATCGCGAGCGTCTCCCCGCGGCGGGTGGGATCGATCCCGGCCGACGCGATGATCTCGCCCGCGCGGGCCGAGCTCCCGGCCCAGCCCGCAAGGGCCGCCCGCAGCATCTTGCGGCGCTGGGCGAAGGCCGCGTCGATCACGCGGAAGGTCAGGGCGCGCTCGTCCTCGGTACCGAGCGGCTCGGCGCGCCGGGTGAGCAGCACGAGCGCGGAGTCGACGTTCGGCACGGGCCAGAACACGCGACGGGAGATCCGGCCCGCATGCTCCCGCTCCCCGTACCAGGCGGCCTTCGCGCTCGGGGCGCCGTAGACGCGCGAGCCCGGCTCGGCGGCCAGACGGTCGACGACCTCGGACTGCACCATGACCAGGCAGCGCTCGATGCCCGGGAAGCGCTCGAGGACGGTCAGCAGGATCGGGGTGGCGACGTTGTAGGGAAGGTTCGCGACCAGGGCCGTCGGCTCCCCCGCGTCCCGCAGCGCGGGCAGCTCGGTCACGGCGAGCGCGTCGGCGTGGACCAGGCGGAAGCGGTCCTCGCCGATGCCGCGGCCCGCGAGCGTGCGCGGCAGCAGATCGGCCAGGCCCCGGTCGAGCTCGATCGCGGCGACGTCGGCCCCCGCCTCGAGCAGTCCCAGGGTGAGGGACCCGAGTCCCGGGCCCACCTCGAGGACCGCCTCCCCCGCGCGCACCCCGGCGCGCTCGACGATGACGCGGACCGTGTTGGGGTCCACCACGAAGTTCTGGCCGCGCTGCTTGCTGGGGCTCACGCCCGCGCCCTCGGCGAGCGCGCGGATGTCGCGGCCGCTGAGCAGGATCGAGCCGCTCTCCCCCGTGCCCGCGTCCCCGCTCATGCCGCCGGCCATCCGTAGACCTCCCGCGTGGTCGCGGCGATCCTTTCGCAGGCGGCGCCGAGGTCGGTGCCGGTGACCTCGGCGATCGTCGCCATCGTGTGCGGGATCAGGTACGAGGAGTTCGGGCGCCCGCGGTAGGGCACGGGGGTGAGGAAGGGGGCGTCGGTCTCGACCATCACGCGGCCCAGGCCCACGTCGGCCAGGGCGTCGCGCAGGTTCTGGGCGTTCTTGAACGTCACGTTGCCGGCGAAGGAGAGGTAGAAGCCGCGCGCGACGCACTCGCGCGCGAACTCGACGTCGCCGGAGAAGCAGTGCAGCACGGTGCGCTCGGGCGCGCCGTCGGCGTCGAGGATCTCCAGGACGTCCGCGTGGGCGTCGCGGTCGTGGATCTGCATCGGCAGGCCCGTCTCCTTGGCCAGCGCGATGTGGTGGCGGAAGGCGTCGATCTGCGCGGAGCGCGCCTGCTCGTCCTTCCGCGAGGTGCGGAACCAGTCCAGCCCCGTCTCGCCGACGACGACCATCCCGGGGCCGCGCACCAGGGAGTCGATCTCCGCGAGCGCCTCGTCCAGGCCGATGAGCTCCCGGCCCTCGTGGTCGTGGCCGCGGGCGTGCAGGGCGGCCTCGTTGGGGTGGACGGCGACGCCGCCGCGCAGGCTGGGCGGGCAGTCCTCGGCGCCCACGAGACGCGCGGTCCACCGGGCCGCCTCGCGGTCGGAGCCGATGGTGATCTGCGCGGTGATGCCGGCCCCCGCCGCGCGGGCGACGTGCTCGGAGATGCTCAGCCCCTCCTCGCCGTCGGCGAAGTCGAGGTGGCAGTGGTTGTCGATCACCGGTGCCGGCAGGGCCTCCGGGACCGGCGGCCAGGAGCGGTCGCGCGAGGAGCGCCGGGGATCGAGGTCCTCCCGGTGGTGCACGGGCGCGGCGGGGTCGGGCGCTGCGGACCCTGCTGCGCGCGGGTCCTCGGGGGCGTTCGGCATGGGAACATCGTAGGCGGGAGCCCGCGCGCGCCCGACGGCGCCCGCCGACGCCGACGGCGGGGCCGGTGGTGCATCTCACCTGCCCCGCCCGGGCCGTGGCCAGGGGAATGTGGCAGAATGATCGACCGTTGCGTGTCCTTCCGCGCGCCCGGCGACCCCGGGTCGCCTCAGTCCTCCGGGACGGGCCAGCCCGCTGGGCGGACACCCTCGCCGACCATCATCCAGGACCGTCAAGGAGCGTTCCCATGGCAGTGCCCAAGTTCAAGATGTCCCGGGCTCGCACCCACTCGCGTCGATCGCAGTGGAAGGCCCAGAACGCCGACCTCGTGCAGGTGACGGTCCGCGGTCGCACCGCGTCCGTGCCGCGCCGTCTGGCGAAGGCCTACCAGCGCGGCCTCATCGAGATCGACGACTGATCTCCCGCAGCAGATACCCACGAGAGGGCCCCGACCGCATGGTCGGGGCCCTCTCGCATGTCCGGGGACCGGCGCCGCTCCTCGGAGCGCGCTCGCTCCCCGAGCGCGCTCAGCCGCGCCGCTTCCGCGCCCCGTCGTAGAGCTCGCGGGCGCCCACGCCCGCGGCGCTGCGGGCGACGGCCTTGGCGGCGTCCTTCATCCGCTCGCCCGCCTCGGTGCGGCGCAGCACCTCCGCCACGAGGTCCTGCGGGTCCGCCTCGACGGTGTCCGCGCCCGCGACGACGATCGCGACCTCGCCCAGCACTTCGTGCTCGGCGGTGTGCGCGGCGAGCTCGGCGAGGGTGCCGCGCAGCACCTCCTCATGGGTCTTGGTGAGCTCGCGGGCGAGCACGGCACGGCGCGCGGGCCCGAAGCCGTCGCGCATCGCGGCGAGCGCGGAGGCCGTGCGGCGCGGGGACTCGAAGAAGACGAGGGTGCGGCGGGCATCGGCGAGCTGGGCGAAGAGGTTCTCGCGCTGCCCGGGGCCGCGCGGCACGAAGCCCTCGAAGGAGAAGCGGTCAGGGGCCAACCCGGAGACGGCGAGCGCGGTGAGGACGGCCGACGGGCCGGGGATGACCTGCACCGGGAGATCTGCGTCAGCCGCGGCGCGCACCGCGCGGTAGCCGGGGTCGGAGACCACGGGCATGCCGGCGTCGGTCACCAGCAGCACGCGCTGCCCCTCGCGCAGGGCGTCGAGCAGCCAGGGGGTCCGCTCGTCCTCGTTGTGCTCGTGGTACGAGATGACCCGGCCGGTCGGCTCGACCTCGAGCTCGCGGGTCAGGCGCCGCAGCCGCCGCGTGTCCTCCGCCGCGATGAGATCCGCCTCGCCCAGGGCGCGCACCAGGCGCACCGAGGCGTCCAGCGGGTTGCCGATCGGGGTGGCGGCCAGGACCAGGACTCCGGGGACGAGCATGCGCCCCATGATAGGGCGGGCGGACGGGCCGACGGTCGCCCCGCCCCGGCCCCGTCGACCGAGGATCCGCAGGTGGCATGCCCTAGCATGACCGCGTGCAGCAGACCACGCCAGCGGACGGGGCCGAGGGGCCGGAGGACCCCCGGAGTCCCGGAGCCGAGCCCGATCACGCGGATCCGCACCGGCACCTGCGCGACGCCCGGGAGGACGCCGTCGAGGCCGAGAGCGAGGGCGCGCCCCTGGCGGCGCTGCGCACGCGCCTGCACTGCATGGACCTCACCGCGCGCACGAAGCCCTGGCTCGGGGCGCTGCTCGTGTGCGCCCTCGCCCTGGTGCTGCGGCTCTATCACCTGGGCTCGATCCACGAGCTGATCTTCGACGAGACCTACTACGTGAAGGACGGCTGGACGATCGTCCACCACGGCGTCGAGATGAGCTGGCCCGACGACCCCGACCCCGCCTTCACCTCCGGCGACGTGAACTCCTCCGAGGACAGCGGCGAGTACGTCGTGCATCCCCCGATCGGCAAGTGGGTGATCGGGCTGGGGATGCTCGCCCTCGGCGGGGACTCCGCCTGGGGCTGGCGGATCTCCGTCGCGCTGCTGGGGGCGCTCTCGGTGCTCATGCTCGCGCGGATCGGGCGGCGCCTCTTCCGCTCCACGGGCATCGGCCTGATCGCGGGCCTGCTGCTCGCGGTCGACGGCCTGCACCTGGTCATGTCCCGCACCTCCCTGCTGGACCTCGTGCTCATGTTCTTCGCCCTGGCCGCCTTCGGGGCCCTGCTCATCGACCGCGACCGCTTCCGTGAGGGCCTCGCGCGCTCGGTCGCCGCCGCCCGCGCCCGCGGCGAGGAGCTCCCGCTGCTGGGCTATCGGGCCGGATTCCGGCCCTGGCGCCTGAGCGCCGGCGTGCTGCTCGGGCTCGCCTGCTCGGTGAAGTGGTCGGGCATCTACTTCCTCGCGGTCTTCGGCATCATGACCGTGCTGTGGGACTGGTGGGCCCGGCGCCGGGTGGGCGAACGGCGCTGGTGGGAGAACGGCCTGTTCCGCGATGCGGTCCCCGCCTTCGTCGCGATGGTCGGCACCTCGCTCGTGGTCTACGTGGCCTCGTGGTCCGGCTGGTTCGCGTCCTCGAAGGGCTACATGCGCCACTGGGCCGAGGAGAACGGCCACGCGGGCGGGAACCCTGTGCTCAATGCCCTGCGCTCCCTGTGGCGCTACCACGCGCAGGCCTACGACTTCCACATCCACCTGGACTCCCCGCACCCCTACCAGGCGAACCCGCTGGGCTGGCTCCTGCAGATACGGCCCACGAACTTCTACTACCGCTCGTACGACTACGGGGAGATGGGCTGCGAGGTCGAGAAGTGCGCCTCGCAGGTGCTCTCCGTCGGCAATCCCCTGATCTGGTGGTTCGGCGCGCTCAGCATCCTGATCGTGCTCGTGGTCGCGATCTGGAAGCGGGACGGCCGGGCATGGGCGGCGCTGACGGGCATCATCGGCGGCTACCTGCCGTGGCTGATGTACATGGACCGCACGATCTTCACCTTCTACTCCGTGGTCTACGAGCCCTGGATGATCCTGTGCCTCGCGTACGTGATCGGCCTTCTCGTCGGCCCGCGGTCGGCCGACGGCGAGCGCCGGCTCGCGGGGACCCTGCTCGCCGGCAGCCTGCTCACGCTGATCGTGCTGGTCTCCGCGTTCTTCTGGCCGATCTGGACGGGTCAGGTGATCGACGTCGACCAGTGGGAGTGGAGGATGTGGCTGCCCAGCTGGACCTGATCGGAGCCGCGCGGACCTGAAGGCGCCGCACGTGGCCGACGCCACTAGCATGTGGCCATGTCCCTGGATCCCGGAGCGCTGCGCTCCCTCGCCCGCGACCTCGGCGTCAGCACGGACTTCTGGGGGTGGGACGGCACCCGCAAGCAGGTGGCCGATACGACCCTGGTGCGTGTGCTGGCCGCCCTCGGCCACGAGGTCGCCGACGACGCCGACGTGCGCCGCATCCGCGCCGATCGCGCCCGCGCCGCCTGGGCGGCGACGCTGCCCCGCGTGGTCGTCCTGCGCGAGGACCGCGAGGAGTCGCTGGCCGTGCACGTCGTGGACGGCACCCCCGTCGACGTCGAGGCGATTCTCGAGGACGGCTCCCGTCGGCCCCTGACGCAGGTCGAGGACTTCACCGCTCCCTACGACCTCGACGGGACCCGGCGGGGCCAGGCCTCGTTCCGGATCCCGCGCGGCCTGCCCCTGGGGTGGCACACGATCCGCGCGCACACGAGCGAGGGCGCGCGCGAGTGCCCGCTCGTGGTGACCCCGGCGCGCATCACCGTGCAGGACGGGCTCGGCGATCGCCGGGCCATGGGTGTGCAGGCGCAGCTGTACTCGGTGCGCTCGCCCCGATCCTGGGGCATCGGCGACCTGGCCGACGCCCGCGACCTCGCCGCGATCCTGGGTGTGCGCCACGGCGCCGATTTCCTGCTCATCAACCCTCTGCACGCCTCCCGGCCCGTGCCGCCGATGCTGCCCTCCCCCTACCTGCCGGTGACCCGCCGGTTCACGAGCGCCCTGTACGTGCGCCCCGAGGACGTCCCCGAGTTCCGGGATCTGCCGGAGCACGCCCGTCAGCGGATCGCGATGCTGCGCGGCGAGGTCTCCCCCGCGAACACGCGAGCCGATCGTCTCGAGCGCGACCCCGTGCTCGCGAGGAAGATGGAGGCGCTCGAGGAGATCTTCGCCGCGCCCCGCACCCCCGCGCGGCAGGCCCTGTTCGACACCTATCGGGCCCGCGAGGGCAGGGGCCTCGAGGACTTCGCCCTGTGGTGCGCGCTGGACGAGCACCGCGAGGAGCTCCCCGACCGGACGCGGGAGGAGCTCGCCTCGCCCGATTCACCCGCCGTGCAGCAGGCTCGGACCGAGCTCGCGGACCGCATCACCTTCCATGCCTGGGTGCAGTGGGTGCTCGACGAGCAGCTCGCGGCCGCCCAGGCGGGAGCGCGCGAGGGCGGCATGCGGATCGGGCTCATGCACGACCTGGCGGTGGGCGTCACCGAGGTGGGCGCGGACGCCTGGCGGCTCGGGGACGTGCTCGCGCGGGGTGTCGGCGTGGGCGCCCCGGCCGACCAGTACAACCAGCAGGGCCAGAACTGGCATCAGCCGCCCTGGCATCCGGAGGCCCTCGCCGCGGCCGGGTACCGGCCCTGGCGCGACCAGCTGCGCACGCTGCTGCGCCATGCGGGCGCCCTCCGGATCGACCACGTGCTGGGTCTGTTCCGCCTCTGGTGGATCCCCGACGGTTCGCCCGCCTCGGAGGGCACCTACGTCACCTACGACCATGAGGCGATGATCGGCATCCTGGCCCTCGAGGCGCAGCGCGCCGGCGCGATCGTCGTGGGCGAGGACCTGGGGACCTTCGAGCCGTGGGTGCGGGACTACCTCACCGAGCGCGGGATCCTGGGCACCTCGATCCTGTGGTTCGAGAACGACGCCGAGGGGAACCCGCTGCCGCCCGAGGCCTACCGCCGCCTGTGCCTGGCCTCCGTGAACACGCACGACCTGCCGCCGACGGCCGGGTACCTCGCCGGTGACCACGTGCGCCTGCGCCACGAGCTGGGGCTGCTCGAGCGGGACCTCGACGAGGAGATCGCCGTGGACGCCGCCGCCCAGGCGAAGGTGCTGGACGCGGTGCGCGCGCAGGGGCTGCTCGCGCAGGACGCAGATCCCCGCGCGGACGTGGAGGCGACCGTCATCGCGCTGCACCGCTATCTCGCGAGGACCCCGTCGCTGCTCGTCGGGGTCTCCCTCGTGGACTGCGTGGGCGAGCGCCGGATCCAGAACCAGCCGGGCACGGACTCGGAGTACCCGAACTGGCGGGTGCCGCTGGCCGATCAGGACGGCGAGGTCGTCACCGTCGACGACATCGCCGCCAGCGCCCGGACGGCGCGCCTGCTCACCGCGGTGCGGGAGGCGATGGACGCGACCTGAGTCAGGCTCCGACGTCCTCCCACTCGTCGCGGCGGGCGAGGAACGACTGGGCGGCGTCCTTCGCTCCCGTGAGGGTGTGGTGGGCGCCCCAGCCGCACTGGACCTCGTTCGCGGCGGGGACCTCCTCGGCCTGCAGCAGGTCGTGGAGGGTGGCCTCGAGGACCGGCGCGAAGTCGGCGACCTCGTGCTCGCCGGAGAGCAGCGCGTAGAAGCCCGTACGGCAGCCCATCGGAGAGACGTCGATGACGTCCTCGGTGTGGTTGCGCATGTGCTCGGCCATCAGATGCTCGAGCGAGTGGACGACCTCGGAGTCGAGGTGGGCGACGTTGGGCTGGGTGAAGCGCACGTCGAACTTCGTGAGCACGTCGCCATGGGGCAGCGTCTTGCGGTCGGCGATGCGGATGTAGGGGGCATGCACGGCGCGGTGGTCGAGGTTGAAGCTCTCGACGTTCATGCGGGGCGACTCGGTCACGGCGTTCTCCTCGGGTGCGACGGCGGTGATACGACCCTAACGCCGCGCCCGGCAGCGCGCACGGGGCGTCCGGCGTGGTCAGACCGCTGCGGGCCTCAGCGGGAGGAGCGGGCGGTGCGTCCGCGCACGGCGCCCACGAACTCCTGGCGCACGGCGTCGTCGGCGGCTCTCGGCCAGGCCAGGGCGATCCGGGTGGCGGGCGCATCCGCGAGCGGCCGGTGCACGACCTCCTTGCGCAGGTGCAGACGCGCGAGGGACATGGGCAGCAGGGCGTGGCCGACCCCGGTGGCGACCACGGCGACCCGGTCCGCGGCGTCGTCGGGGTGCGCGGAGGGGATCTCCGGGTCCTCGGCGAGGTCGGCGACCGTGAGCTCCTCGTGAAGGGAGAGGATGTTCTCGCTGCCGACGACGACCATCGGGCGCTCCTCCCAGAGCTCGACGAGATGCAGCTCCCCCGGTCCGCCCGCCGTGTCCTCCCCGTCGGCCTCCAGCGGCAGGCGCACGAAGCACATGTCGACCTCACCCGTCCCGAGCACCTCGGCCTGACGGGAAAGCGGGACGGGGACCAGCTCGAGCCGGGCGGGGCGCTGCCCGCTGCGCCAGCGCCGCGCGAACCGGTCGGGCTCGACGCCCGGGATGAACCCGACGCGCAGCACCGGGAGCTCGGCGGGTGTCGTCCGCGCGGTGGTGGCGGCGCGTCCCGGGGCGCTCCGTTCCGGGGCGCTGCGTCCCGAGGCGGCGCGTCCCGTGGCACCGCGTCCCGTGCGACGCGAGGAGGCGGCGGTGCGGCCGGAGCGCGCGGCGGAGGGTCGGGGCCGACGGTTCATGCGCTCAGACTACGGCCGGTTCCGCCTGTCACCGCGCGGCGAGGCCGTCGAGCAGGACGTCGATCATGCGCGAGGCGTCGGCGTCCGTGCCGTCGGCGGGAGCCGCGTCGCTGAGCCGGCCGAGCGCGGGGATCAGGTCCTCGGCGCGGATGTCGCGGCGCATGGTCCCGTCGGCCGCCCCGAGGTCCAGGATGCGCTGGACCTCGGGTGCCAGCACCCCGAGGAACTGTGCGGGCAGAGGCGCGTAGGCGGGGTCGCCCGAATGCAGGGCGGTCGCGAAGCCCCGCTTCGTCGCCAGGAAGCGCGCCAGGCTGCGCGTCCACAGTCGCAGCGCCTCGCGCGGAGGATGCTCGTCGGCCAGGGCCCGCGCATCCTGGGCGGTGGCCTCGAGCTCGTGCCGGAACACGGCGATGATGAGGTCGGAGCGGAGCGGATAGCTGCGGTACACCGTGCCGACGCCGACCCCGGCGCGCGCGGCGATCTCGCGCATCGGGGCGTCGACCCCGGACTCCGCGAACACCTGCTTCGCCGCGTCGCGCACCGCCTCGGCATTGCGCACGGCATCCGCGCGCCGACGCCGTGGGGCTCCTTCGCTCTCCGGGCTCTCGGGGCTCTCCGGCCTCTCCTGGCTCACGCGCACCCTCTCTCGGATCGGAAGCGGGCGCAGGGTCCCGCGGCAGGACGTTGACAAACCGGAACGCCGTTCCGCATAGTTGTGGACGCAGGTTCCGTTTCTTCGGTCAGCCTACCCGGGATCCGCCCGGGCCCGGCTCCGTCCCAGGAGGACTCAGATGAAGCACCGCTCGCTCGGCCGCACAGGGATCCAGGTCTCGCCCTTCGCCCTCGGCGCCATGATGTTCAGCTCATTCGGCAACGGCGACCAGCAGGAGGTGGATGCGATGGTGGGGCGCGCGCTGGACGCGGGCATCAACCTCGTCGACACCGCCGACGCCTACGGCGAGTCCGAGGAGATGCTCGGGCGCGCGCTGCGCGGCCGCCGCGATGAGGTGGTCCTCGCCTCGAAGTTCGGGCGTCCGCTCGACGAGGACCCCAACCACCGCGGCGGGTCCCGCCGCTGGATCATGACGGCGATCGAGAACTCGCTGCGCCGTCTGGGGACGGACCATCTGGACCTGCTGCAGATGCACCGCCCCGACCCGGCCACCGACATCCAGGAGACCCTCTCCGCGCTCACCGATCTGGTGCGCAGCGGGAAGGTGCGGGCGATCGGGACCTCCGACATGCCGGCGTCCGAGATCGTCGAGGCGCAGTGGGTGGCCCGCGACCGCGGGCTCGAGCGCTTCCGCACCGAGCAGCCCCACTACTCGCTCCTGGACCGCACCGTGGAGCGCGAGGTGCTCCCCGTCGCCGAGCGCTACGGCATGGGCACGATCATCTGGAGCCCCCTGGCCAGCGGCATGCTCACCGGCAGGGTGCGGCGGGGGCAGCAGAGCGACCTGCGCCGCACGCAGATGTTCGGGGCGCTCCGGGACCCGCGGCGCATCGACGCCGTGGAGGATCTGCTCGCCCTCGCGCAGGACTCCGGGCTCACGCTGACGCACATGGCGCTCGCCTTCGTGATCGCCCACCCGGGCGTCAGCGCCGCGATCATCGGTCCCCGCACCATGGAGCACCTCGAGGACTCTCTCGCCGCCGCGGAGGTCGAGCTGACGGACGACGTCCTGGACCGCATCGACGAGATCGTCGCGCCCGGCACGGGCGTGGGGCGCATGGACCAGGAGTACAGCACTCCCCCGATCCTGGATCCGACGCTGCGTCGCCGCTCGGCCGGGAGCCGCGCCGCCGCCTGAGCCGCACCGCGTACTCCCCTCCCCGGATCGCCCCCCCTGATCGGATCCGGTCGGCCCGGCTCGGCTCGGCCCGGCCCGGCCCGGCTCGGCTCGGCTCGGGCTGACCGTCCGACCATTGCCCGGCATACCGGGGAGGGGTATCGTGCGATGCCGGGCCGAAGGACGTGCGGCCGACGGGGAGGAGCGCCATGAACGGGTACAGCGAGGACAAGGCGGCTCTCGAGCGCCGCATGAAGCGCATCGAGGGCCAGGTGCGCGGCGTCGCCAAGATGATCGAGGACGACCGCTACTGCATCGACGTGCTCACCCAGATCTCCGCCGTCAGCCGGGCGCTCGAGAACGTCGCCCTCGAGCTGCTGGACGATCACCTGGGCCACTGCGTCGCGGACGCCGTCAAGGGCGGCGGCGCGAACGCGGAGGAGAAGATCGACGAGGCCACCGAGGCGATCCGTCGACTCGTGCGGTCCTGACCCTCTCCCCCGCGACGCCCGTCAGGCGGTCGCCCGGCCGGGACCGGAGGCCGGGCCGGGTCTGCCCGTCCCCGTGACGTCGTCGATCGTGGAGAGCGGGCCTCCCACCCGGTACTGCGCACCGCGATGGTTCGCGGGCAGGCGGTCTCCCGCCCCGAGCAGCTTGTGGCGCAGCGTCCCCGGCGCGTACTCCTGCGGGTAGACCCCTCGGCGCTGCAGCTCCGGCACCACCAGGTCCACGACGTCCTCGAAGGTCCCCGGCGTGGTCGCATAGGCGAGGTTGAAGCCGTCCACCTCGGTCTCCTCGACGATGTCCTGCAGCGTGTCGGCGATCTCCGAGGGAGAGCCGACGAAGACCTGCCCCAGCCCGCCGATGCCGCCGAGCCGCACGATGTCGCGCACGGTCCATGTCTCCCCGCGCTCGTTGTCGCCCTGGAAGGCGGCGAGCGCGGACTGGATGGCGTTGGACTGCACGTCGCCCAGCGGCGCGTCCAGGTCGTAGCCGGCGAGATCGACACCGAGCCAGCCGGAGAAGAACACCTCGGTGCCCTCGACGCTCGCGTACGACAGCAGATCCGCGTGCTTCGCGCGCGCCCCGGCCGCCGTCTCGTCGGTGATGATCGTGCTGAGCAGGTAGATCTTGGCGTCAAAGGGCCCACGGCCGGCGTCCACGAGCGCCTTCCGGATGCGCTGGACGGTGCTGCGGGCGACCTCCTTGGTGGGGCCGCCGATGAAGATCGCCTCCGCGTTCTCGGCCGCGAAGCGCACACCGCGCGGGGAGGCTCCGGCCTGGAAGACCACCGGGGTGCGCTGTGGCGAGGGCTCCGAGAGGTGGATGCCGGGGACGTCGAAGAAGGTGCCGTGGTGCCCGATGTGGTGCACCTTCTCCGGGATCGTGAACACACCGGACTCGGCATCGCGGACCACGGCGTCGTCCTCCCACGACCCCTCGAGGAGCTTATAGATCACCTCGAGGTACTCGTCGGCGTGGTCGTAGCGCGCGTCGTGCTCGACCAGATCGTGCTGGCCCAGGTTCCTCGCCGCCGAGGGCAGGTAGCCGGTGACGACGTTCCATCCCACCCGGCCCTTGGTGAGGTGGTCGAGGGTCGACAGGCGCCGCGCGAAGGGCACAGGGTGCTCGAAGGCGGTGCCCGCAGTGATCCCGAAGCCCACGTGCTCCGTGACGGCCGCGCCGACCGCGGCGAGCTGCACCGGATCGTTCACGGGCACCTGCGCGCCCTGGCGGATCGCGGCCAGGTCGTTGCCGTCGAAGACGTCGTACGTGCCCAGCACGTCGGCGATGAAGACGGCGTCGAAGAGTCCGCGCTCGGCGATCCGCGCGATGTCCTGCCAGTACTCGATGTCCTTGTAGCGCCAGGACTGGTCCCCGGGACAGCGCCAGAGCCCCGGCGACTGGTGGGCGACGCAGTTCATGTCGAAGGCGTTGAAGCGGATCTGCTTGCTCATGCGCGGGCGACCGCC
This sequence comes from Brachybacterium halotolerans subsp. kimchii, assembly GCF_020792675.1. Classification (NCBI taxonomy): domain Bacteria; kingdom Bacillati; phylum Actinomycetota; class Actinomycetes; order Micrococcales; family Dermabacteraceae; genus Brachybacterium; species Brachybacterium halotolerans. The sequence continues at coordinate 846,382 of NZ_CP086254.1, forward strand.
TCTCGGGCCTCGACGGGGCGAAGCACCGGATCGGGCTCGGCCCTCGTCCCCTCTCCGCCTGCCGCGGCGTCCGTGCCGACGCCCCAGAGATGGACGGGGTCCGCGCCGTTGACCAGGTGGTCGCCGATGATGCGCTGCTTGTAGATCACCGGGTTGTGGGAGGAGACCGTGCGGGTGTTGCGCCAGTGGCGGTCGAGGCCCAGGTCGGTGCTCGTGCCCGAGGCGCCGAGCGCGTTGAAGAGCCGGGTGACGGCCTCGGGGACGAGCTCGGCGAGCACGACCTGGCCCTCGGCGGTGGCGAGCTCGGCCTCGGCGAGGGCCTCCCGCTGCGCCTCGGACCCGCGCTCGGGCTCGAGGTCGGAGGCGCGCTGGAGCGCTTCGGCGGCGCGGTCGACGACGGCTTCGGCGGCGAAGGCCGCGGAGCGGACCTGTCCGATGACGGCGAGGATCTGGCCGTCGTCCCGCGCCCGGGAGGCGAGGCCGTGGCTGTAGACGCGGGTGCGGGCGCGGACGGCGTCGGCCGCATCCTCGGCGGCCCGGCGTGCGATGCCCGCCTGCACCACGAGAAGGACGAGCTGGTAGAGCGCCGTCTGGTAGCTGAAGCGGTCCGTGAGGACGATGACGTTCTCGGGGTCGACGGGCACGTCGTCGAACACGATCGTGCCGGTCCCGGTGAGCTGCTGCCCGAAGCCGTTCCAGTCGTCGCTCACGCTCACGCCGGGGTCGTCCGTGGGCACGAGCACGGCAACGGTCTCGCCGGAGTCGTCGGCCGCGGTGGCATCGGTCCACTGGGCGAAGATGCTGCCGGTCGTGTAGTACTTCCGGCCGCGCAGACGCAGGCCCTGCGGTGTGGAGACCAGGCGTGTCGAGGGGCTCGCGGTCGTGGAGCCCGAGGCCTCGCTCCAGGAGTTGCCGACGATCTCGCCGTCCAGGAAACGGCGCAGCCAGTCCTCGCGCGAGTCGTCGCTCGTGTGGACGCGGTCCTCCACGATCGCGAACTGGCCGCGGAAGATCTGCGGCAGGCTCGAGTCCGCCGCGGCGGCGTCCACCCAGATGCGGGCGGCGTGCGGGATGCTCAGGCCCGCGCCGCCGTCGGCGATCGGGACGCGCAGCGCGCCGAAGCCCAGGGCCGCGAGCTCGGCGACCTCCTCGCGCGGCAGCCGGTGCTCGCGCTCGCGCTCCACGGCGCCCGGGGCGATCCGCGCGAAGACCTCGCGGAACCTCTGCGCGATCTTCTCTGCTTCATTCGGTGAGGTCACGGCGGTAGGCACCTTCCGGCTCGGGAGACGTTCGTCCGGTCACGGCTTCACGGCCGCGACCTGTCCCGAACGTATGCGGCGCCCCGCGCCGCACGGAAGGGCCTCGTCACATGCGGAAATGCAGATTCGCGCGACGGCGCGGACTGACGCTCAGCAGAGCCCGCCGGGCAGTCGCGTGACGCGTCACGAGCGCGGCGACGCCGGCTCCCACAGCTCGATGCGGTTCCCCTCGGGATCGCGCACCCATCCGAAGCGCCCTACGCCCTCCATCTCCTGCACCGCGTCTTCGACGTTCGCTCCGGTCCTGCGGAGCCGCGCGCGCAGCGCATCCAGATCAACGACGCGCAGGTTGAGCATGGCCGTCTGCCCCGAGTCTCCGAAGTAGTCGGTGTCCTGGGGGAAGGCGGCGAAGACCGTCGGCCCCGCCTGCTGGTGCCACAGTCCGTTCTCGTCGATGTCGAGTCCCAGCACGTCGCGATACCAGGTGGTGAGGCCCTGCGGATCCGTGGCACGCAGGAAGAAGCCGCCGATGCCGTGCACATGTCCCATGGCGGCGAGTGTAGACGGACGCCGCATGCAGGCGGAGCGCGAACCGTGCCGTCTCGCGCCCGCCCTCAGTCCAGCTCGACGGGCTCGATGAGCGAGGGATCGGTGCGGTCAGTCTTCTGGACACTGTTGACCTGGCGGTCCACCGGATGGGTGACCAGCGTCGTGGCGATCTCGTCGGAGGCCTCGCCGAGCTCGTGCTGCAGCGCGTTCTTCTCCTCGCCCTCGAGCTTGTCGGGAGCGAGCCAGCGGCCGAGCATGTCCTCCGGGAGGTAGGCGGGCATGCGGTCGTGGACGTCGCCCGCGGCATCCTTCGCCTCGCGGGTGATGATCGTGAACGAGATCTGCCAGACCTCGCCGTCCTTGCGCGCGGAGGCGAGACCGGCCGCGTGCAGCAGACCGCCGTGCTCCGCGTGCACGTAGAAGGGCTGCTTGGCGCCGTCGGCCTGCTCGACCCACTCGTAGTAGCCGTTCATCGGGACCACCACGCGGGCGCTCGCGAAGGCACCGCGGAACATGCCGTTGGTGGTCACGGTCTCGAAGCGCGCGTTGATCGGGCGGGGCCCCTTGTCCTTCGCCCAGGAGGGGTGCAGGCCCCATCGTGCGGGCTCGAGGGTGCGGAGCAGCTCGCCGTCCTCCTCGAAGTGCTCGCGGACGACGGGCGCGAGGGTCGACGGGGCGATCGAGTAGGCGGGTGACCAATCGGGGCCGTCCTGGTCGGCCTTGGTGGCGACATAGGCGCGCAGCAGTCCCGCCTCGTCGAAGTCGAGCACGAACCGTCCGCACATGAGAGCCTCCTCGTCGGGTGGACTCGATGGTAGCCGGGCCACCGCAGGCGCGGAGCGGCTCCAGAGCGCACGAGAGTGGAGCGCATGCCCACGAACGTCGGAGGGCCCAGCATCATGACGATGAGGGGCCTTGCGACGATGTCGCCGGGATCAGAGGAACAAACCCCTGGGAGTGCCGAACCGACCTCGGCTTTCACCGCGAGCCACAGCTCGCGGACGTCACCTGCCGTGAAGTCCCGCTGGACCAGGTCGCCCCGGGATCAAGCCGGATCAGACGTCAGCCATCCGTGCGGCCGTCCCGTCGACGCCCGTGCTCATGACAATCGGCAGGACAGGCCCGTCCGACGCGTGGTGCGCGCACGGCGACCGACCAGGCGACCGCGCATTAGAAGAGCGGCGCAAGGTACCCGCGTTCAGCGGACAGCAGGCCGGCGAGCAAGAGGTCCGGGCGCCAACCCTCGATTGCTTCCCCGAACGAATCACGGTCCAACCAGAGGTCGACGTCGCGGAGCTGGTCAAGAACTGCGGCGCCGAGAATCAGCGTGCGCCCGTGAGCGGCGTCCATGCTCCGCCGAGCGATCTCCAGTGCGATCCGTTCCGCCTCCGAATCCACGTTCCTGCCTTGCGCAGACCCACGTGCTTCGAGCACGAGCCGGCACAGGTCGATCTCGACCGGCCCCAGGACAGAGAATTCGAAGTCCAACAGCGACACGACCTGGTCGTCCCAGAGTGCATTCATCAGAGCGAGATCACCGTGGTTGACGACGTGCCGCACACCGGACGCGGCATCGAAGAAGTCTTCGAGGACCGCATGCAGGCGGGCTCGGGCGGCGGCAGTCATCGACAGTCCGCGCTCTGCACGCCGTGCGATTGCCCTGGCGTCTTCGACCGCGGCAGGAACAAACCCTCCGTACGGCGGGACGAGGGACGAGAGCGAAGGTGTGGCCTCGTGCACCGCGCGGGCACGCAGCCAGAGTCCCTCTATTGCTTCACAGGCTTCATCCCCGGTCAGTGTCGGCCAGGCCTCCTGAAGATTGCGGCCAGCGACCTCCTTGGTGACGATCCAACCGTGCCCCTGGGAGCGCCCCTCACCGAGGACCTCGGGGTAGCCGACAACCCTGGGGAGCGCACGGACCAGATCGGCTTCGCGAGTCATCGGAACTGGGGAGTGCGCGATCCGTACTGCGATGCCATCACCGACCCACGTCGCGTTCGAGTACCCATTGGCCCGCCGCATCCGGCTGATGTCGCCTCCGAAACGAGCGGCTACGGCAGCGGCCAGATCCGAGGTCCGCGATCCATATGACTGGCCTGCAGATCGAACTGTGGTCGGCCCGCTGTCTTCTGTCGCCCCACCCATGCACGCATCCTGGCACCCTCAGGTGGCACGTTCCAGTCACTATCGGCCAGGGGGAACGGCATTCACGTGCAGTTGTGAAGCGCCCCGGGTCTGCAGTCGCTCACTCCGCGTACTGCTCCGACCGCACGTCGCCCCCGTCGAGCACGCCATCGCGCTCCTCAAGGCCTCTGACGACACCCCAGATCGTTCCCGCTGGGTCGCCGACCTACCACAGGGCATGCGGTAAGGCGCGTGCCAGGGGGTCACGTGGGACCGCGTCGACCTCCGGCCGACGTCATCGACACCGGCTGGCAGGCGCAGGAGCTCGTCGCCGAACATGGCTGCGACGGCACCTGCGGACGCAAGCGCGGCGGATGGTGCCCCGAGAAGCGGTTCCACATCCCCGAGGGCTACGAGGCCGTGCAGATCCACGGGCGCTGGCACTGGACCCGGCCGAAGACCCAGGCGGGCGAGCATCCCATCTCGCTCCTGCCGTGGATAGTTGTGGCGCTGCGCCAGTGGAAGGGCGAAGCGCCAGTATCACCACGCGGGCTCGTGTGGCCGTCCGCTGACGGCGGCGTGCGCGAGGACGCGGGGGCCCGGGATGCCTTCAAGGCCCTGCAGGAGACCGTCGGCGTGCGTCACCCGAACGAACGCGCCTACCACGTCCACGAAGGGCGCCACGCGACCGCGACGATTCTCCTCGCCCTCGGTGTCGACACGCAGATCATCATCGCGATCATGGGACACAGCAGCGTCCTATCGACCCGCAAGTACCAGCACGCCGGCCTCAAGATGATGCCCACCACCTTCGAAGGCGTCGCCCAGTAGCTCGGGCTCACTTCAAGAAAACACCACCGACTCCAATCGGAGCCGGTAGCGCTTCGTCGTGCCTCAGGAGATCTTCGGGAAGATCGGGAACGGGCTTCCTCCCGTCTCGCCGCCCTCCATCTCCATGTAGGTGAACGTTCCGGTGAGATCGGTGCCGTCATCGACAACCAAGTACTGGGTGTCCTTGGCGGTCGGCACGACCTCCTTCCACGAGGCTTCCTCGAACTCGTTCACGGCATCAAACGGCGGGTCACCGAGACCGGAGTTGTTCTCCTCCGCGTACTTGTCAGAGACATCGAACAGGTAACCGCCGAGCGCGAGCCACTCATGCTGGTCACCTCCCTCGGTCACCGCAGTGGCCCCATAGAGGGTCTCCGTACTGTTCCCCTCTGTGTTGTCGATCTCGACCGGTATGACCTTGATCTTCGCGAGGTCAGCTTCAGAGACGTCGATCCCCTTCAGAGCGTCGGCGACGTCAGCCGGCAGATCCTCTGGAGTCCCGAGCGTGTACGTCGCGCCCCCTTCGGAGAACCCGAATGCTCCTTCAACCATGATCGGCGGCATCGCCGACTCGTCCAGGCAGACCCCCTCGATCTCATCCCAGAGGTCGGGGGCGCACTCCTCCCCAGTGACGCCCGCCTGGGTCGGCAGTGCGTCAGGGTCTTCGACGCCGTTCGTGTCCGACAGATCTTCACCGTCACTCGAGGCCGCTCCCCCGTCGCTCTGCTGGGACTGCGTGGTCGCGGGGGCGGCCTGGTCTTCGGTACTTCCGCATCCGGCGAGGAGGAGTGCGGCAAAGACTGGGAAGGCGAGGGTACGGATAGTGCGGGTCATGGCGGGCTCCTGAGGAGTAGGTGGGGATGGGGTGACAGTAAGCGGCACGCCGGACATCAAGGGCGCGTCGTGATGGAACCGTGATGGTGATGCGCCCTACTGCGACCGGTGGACGTCGCGGAGACGCTCGACGAGGGCGGCGCGTCCGCGGTGGGTGAAGGCGTGGAGCCGGTCGACGACGGTCACCGGCATCACGTCGAGTTCCTCGGCGATCACAATCGGGTGCGGCGACCATGCGGCCGCCCCGCCGAGCTCGTCCCCGTGGATGAGGCCGCAGGCGACTTCGCGGTCGATGCCGTGCCCGACGACGGCGAGTCAGTGGCCAGCGTCGCCGCTGGCGTCTGGGCCCTCGTGTCTCCACCGAAGCCGTACGACGGCATCGGTCTCGCGCTCACGATCGCCTGGGGCGTCCGTCATGCTCGCCGCCGGGTCACTCCTCGTCACCCTCGGGCACATCCTGCGGACCTATCAGATCGAGCTGCCCGGGCTCACCTTCTCACTCGGCGGAGTCGGGCTCTACGGCTACCTGTCGTGGGAGGCGACGACGCTCACCGACTCGCCCGGTTCCGGGCCGCGCGCCTGCCTGATGATCCTCCTCGCCGCCTCCATCATCGCCAGGCTCCGGGCGCTGCTCTACATCGACCGCCGGGCACGACGCACCGTCGAGCTGCAGGAGGAGATCGAGGGATGAACGTCGACGCCGCGACCATCGTCATCGCCCTCACCAGTGGCGGCGGCGTCGCGGCGGTCGTCACCGCGATCACTTCCTGGCGCAAGGGTGTCCGGGAGGTCGACGTCGACAAGGAGCAGAAAGCCCTCGCTGGCTTCCAGGCCCGCGCCGAGTCCCTCCGCGCCGAGATCGAGCGCCTCAAGGCGGGGCGCGCCGAAGTCCAGGAACGCATAGACCGCATCGAGAAGGAGATCTGCCGGGAACGGGATCTCCGGTGGGTGGCCGTGCAGCGCATCCGTTCCCTGTACCCGTGGATCACTCAGCACATGCCCGGCGTGGACCGTCCCGCTGTCCCGGACGCCCCCTCCCACATCATCCTCACCCTGAAGAAGGACCAGACATGAGGTCCGAGCCCGTCATCACCACCGCCACCGTCACCGTTACCGCGCTGATCGCACTCCTCGTCGCACTCGGCCTCCCGATCTCCGACGATCTGCAGGTCGCGATCCTCGGCGTCGTCGCCGCACTCGCCCCGCTCGCCGTGATCCTCTCCCGCGGCAAGGTCGTCCCCTCCGCGAACGTCGTCGAGTCCGTCAAGGGCACCACCGTCGTCGCCGGCGAAGCATCCGAGCTCGAGACCGGCACCCCGGTGCGCGAGGCCGGGGACCCGTACGACGGGTACTCCGACCCTGAGGTCGAGGCTGCGCACGAGCAGGCGCACCGGGCAGATGGCCGAGTACAGCTGTCCCGCATGTGGCGCGGCATGGTCGTCCGAGCGCGCCCGGGATCTGTGCGCCTGGGAGGACGACGAATTCGACCGCGAGACCCGACGCCGCGCACGACAGCACGAGCGCGCATGAGAACGCCCCCACCTCCTTCGGGAGGTGGGAGCGCTTCCTGCTTCCGGGGGCGAGGCACCCGACCAAGGAAGGCCTCTATCCGCTACCGATGACGGACCCGGGCCGTACAGGCTGTGCGTAGCGTGCATCACATGAATGAACTCTCAGCGTCCCACATCATTGCGATCGTCATCCTCGTGGCCCTCGTACTCGCCTTCGTGATCAGGCTGGCCATCTGGGTCATCCGCCGCGGCGTCGCCGAGGGGCACCGCGACGCCTCGCGACGGGACCACCACGATCCGGAGTAACAGCGAAGCGCCCCCATCCTGACCTCACGGTCGGGGTGGGGGGCGCTTTCGTCTTTGCAGGTTCAGGCATGGGCCTCGCCGGAGGCTGCACAGCTCGTACGCAGAGAGGATCTGTACCGTCGAGTATTCCGGGGATCTCCTCGGCGAACTCGGCGTTGGTTCACGCGCCACTGCGAAGGTAGGCCGTCATGGTCACTCGCCCACTCGAGCAGAGCTCGACTCCCTCCCCGAAGTACCTGGATGCAGAGACCTTCCCGCCGCAACTGCGAGCATTCATGGAGGTCTCCAAGGACGTCAAAGCCGCCGGATTGCTCCATCGCGCGCGGTGGTACTACCTCTCGGTCGGCGCGGCCATCCTTGTTCTCCTCGCCATGTGCGTCACGGCGTTCCTGGCGCTGGGAAGCAGCTGGTTCCAGCTCATCGTCGCCGGTGCCCTCGGTATTGCCTTCACCCAGATCGCCTTCGTCGGCCATGAAGCCGGGCACCGCCAGGTCCTGGCGGGCGGGAAAGCCAACACGCACCTCGCCCGCATGCTCGCTGGAGTCGTAGGCCTCAGCTACACCTGGTGGGACTCCAAGCACTCACGCCACCACGGCAACCCGAACCAGGTCGGCAAAGACCCCGATGTCGCCGTCGACACCATCTCGTTCCTGCCCGAGGACGCCGCCAAAGCCCGGGGCATCCGACGTTGGATCACCCGCCGGCAGGGATGGCTGTTCTTTCCCCTGCTCACGCTCGAGGGACTGAACCTCCACCTCCACAGCTTCAAGCATCTCCTCACCGCGCCGAAGGTGTCGCACCGAGCCTCCGAGCTGACCCTTCTCACCGCGCGCTTCGTCGTGCTCGCAGTACCCGTGTTCCTCCTGCTCCCCCTCGGGATGGCCTTCGCGTTCCTCGGCGTGCAGTTCGCCGTCTTCGGCGTCTACATGGGAGCGTCCTTCGCTCCCAACCACAAGGGCATGCCGGTCATCGCACCCGGAGCGCGCCTGGACTTCTTCTCGAAACAGGTCCGCACCTCCCGGAACATCAGCGGCGGCTGGTGGGCTACAGCCTTGCTCGGTGGATTGAACTACCAGGTCGAGCACCACCTCTTCCCCTCCATGCCGCGCGTACACCTCTCCAAGGCACGCGAGATCGTCCGCGCCAAGTGCGCCGCGCTCAGCGTCCCCTACACCGAAGTCGCCCTGCACCGCTCGTACCTGATCGTCGTGCGATACCTCAACGACGTGGGCCTCTCCGCGCGAGACCCCTTCGAATGCCCCATCCTCGCCCAGTACCGCACCTGACATCCCGCGAGAGAAGTACCGTGCGCAGTGCGGTTCACGGACCGCTCGTGGTCACCCCGAAGTCTCCATGACGGACCATCTCCACAATCTCCATGACCACCGCATCGTTGGGGACGACCGCGGTGCCCCGACCGAGCACGAGGCGGGATCGCACCCGCCGCTCGAGGAAGGGGTCATCAGGGTCCATGCGACTCAGATCGCGATGAAGGATCTCCGCGCTCGTCGGGAACTCGAGGCGTAATCGCTGGAGCAGCGCGGCAGCCCCGTGGGTCATCTTGGCATCCATCAGCCGAGCTTAGGCGCGCGTTATGTACACCGCCTGACCCGGGCACACATCGAACAGGGCTCACCCACCGCCACGCCCGCACCCACCGGGGGTCCGGCCGCCACCCGTGGCCGCGCTGCATGCCCCCGAGGTGGATGCGCTCGATCAGCCACCGGCGCAGATGCTCCTCGAGCTCGCTATCGCGGCCGGCCCACACGAGCGCCGTGTAGACGATGGAGTCGTCCGGCGTTGAGACCCGCACGGAGTAGCGGGCAGGGTGTCGTCGCGGCCAGGGCATCGACTCGACGGGAGTGCCGCCGCCGATGGTGAGCCGGTAGCCGATGAGGACCGAGGAGACGATCTGCTCGATCCACTCCGCGGCCGCGTACTGGTCGAGCTCGCTCATGCCGCCTTCCAGTCGCCGGGGTCCTGAGACACCTCACCGCGGTGCGCCCACTCGTCCTCGGCCGTCGAGGCCGGCGGCTCGAAGAAAGGACGCGCCCGCTGCTCGATCCTCATCCGCACCCCGAGCGCCCACTCTGCGTCCCGCTCCCGCATGCTCCTCATGGGGGAAGTCTGCGCCCGGGGTGGGACGGTCGAGAGCTGTATGCGACGGAACAATGTCGAACAGGTGTGAGAGCAGATGTGTGCCCTGATGTGCATTTCTCGCGCTCGAGACCACCCGCCGCCCACTTTTCGTAGCATGCAAGAAAGGCCCCTCACCGTCCTGGTGAGGGGCCTTCTGTCGTGCCGTGGAGCTTAGGGGAATCGAACCCCTGACCTTTTCATTGCGAACGAAACGCTCTACCAACTGAGCTAAAGCCCCGTGCCGCGTGGCGACCTGGCAAGCCTAGCATCGCGAAGCCGGTGCTCACGACCGCCCGGAGCTGCCTTGACGAGGATCACAGCGACCGGTCACGGAGCCGGAGCGACGCCTCGGCACATGCCGTCGCCCGCTCTCACGCGCCGCGGTCGTCGCGGGCCGCCTGCACCTCGTCCATGAGCTCGTCGAGCACCGCGAGGCGCTCATGGCCGGTGCACGCGACGTACGCGGGCTGCTCCTGCACGGGCCGCCCCTGGCCTGTGGTCCCGGGCCAGGTGCGCAGGCTGCCGCCCGCGCTCTGGACCAGGTGGAATCCTGCGGCAACGTCCCAGGCGTTGATCGAGGGCAGCATCGTCGCATCGGCGCGGCCCAGGGCGACGTACGCGAGCTCGAGCGCGGCCGAGCCCAGGTGGCGGACCGCCGAGACACCGTCGGACAGGCGCCGCCCGTGCGCCGCGGACAGCTCGGGAAGCTCACGGTAGGCGCGGTACCCCGGGTAGCCGGTGAGCACGAGCGCGTCCTTCGCCGCGAGGGTCGGGCGCCCCGCGACCTCGACCCCGTTCAGCCGCACCGGCCCGTCGGCCGCGCTGATCACCTCGCCGAGCACGGGCGCGTCGACCACCCCCGCGACCAGCTCACCGCTGACGGCGACGCCGATCGAGACGCAGAACAGCGGCAGCCCGGCCGCGAAGTTGCTGGTCCCGTCGATCGGGTCGACGTAGAAGGTGATCTCGGAGTCGGAGGCCCCGCCGTCGGCCCCGGCGCCGGGCCGCTCGCCGCCCTCCTCGCCGATCACGCGGGCGCCCGGCACGCGGCGCGCGAGCTCGCGCACGATGATCTCCTCGCACGCGCGGTCGTGGGCGGTCACGATGTCGTGGCTGTCGTTCTTGTACTCCCGCTGCAGGGCGGTGCGATCCAGGCCCCGCACGTAGTCGGCGGCAAGGGACGCGGCGGCCTCGGCCGCCTCCAGAAGCTCCTCGGGTGCGGTCACTGCTGCCTCCTGTGGCTGGCGCGGGCTGGGGTCGGCTCGGGGTCTCAGGCGCGGCGGCGCGCGAGGATCTCGTCCAGGCCGAGATCCGAGGCGGGCGTGCGCTGCGGCTCCTCGCGCAGGGCCTCGTCGACCACGTCGTCGGTCTCGACCTCGAGCGCGACCTGCTGCGGGGCGACGCTGCTGCGGTGGGCCGCGTGGCGGGTGGCGAGATCCTCGACCTCTCCGCGCAGGGCGTAGGACGGACGCGGCACGGGACGCGGGATCCACTCTCCGGGCGCGGCGAGGGCGGCGCTCGCGGACTCGATCTCCTCGCCGAGCTCCGCGTGCTCCTCCGTCTGCGCGGCGGCGTCGGGCTGGGTACGCGCGGTCGTCGCGCTGGTGGAGCGCTCGTCCGACCGAGCAGTCGGTGTTGCGACCTGCGAGGCCTCTTCGGCCGAGGCGCTCTTCCGGGCGGGGCTCGATGCGGTGGCCGACGCCGTCGTACCGGCGTCTCGCAGCTCGGCGGCGCGGCGCAGACGGGACCGGCGGTCCAGCTCGGCGCGGCGCAGGCCCACCACGTAGGCGGCGAGGACCGCGAGCGGCAGCAGCACGCTCCACACCGGCAGTATCGAGACGCCGGCGAGCACGCCGACCCCGATCGTCACCAGGGCCAGGGCGAGCAGCACCACGCGCAGGGTGCGTCGCTGGCGCCCGGCCTCCTCGAAGGGGTCGACACGGGTGCCCGGGGACGCGTCGAAGCGCGGGCGGGCGGTCGGATCGGCGGGACGCAGCAGCAGACGGTCGTCATTCATGACGTGCACCTCACGGGCTCTCGGGCGGGAGTGGGCGGCCTCGGAGAGATCCCGCGCGGTGCGGGAGTCCCTGGAGCGCATCGCGTCGCGCGCTCTCGAGATCAGCTCCCGGCGCTCCGCGCTGCGCGGGACGGCATAGCCGACCCAGACGAGCAGCAGGAGGGCGAACAGGACAGCCCCGAGGTTGAAGGTCTCCACCTCGCCCACCCTAATGACACGGCTGTGATTCAGCTGGTCACGACGCGCCCGTGGCGCCCATGTGTTCGCGCCGATACCGCGCGAGCACTCCCCTGCCGCGCTCGTCGGTCTCGACCTCGTCGGCCGTGATGGCGAAGCTCAGGTGGTCGCGGAAGGCGCCGTCGACATGGATGAACCGCTCGCGCAGCCCCTCCTCGCGCAGGTGGAGCTTGCGGGCCACCCGCAGGCTGGCCTCGTTCTCGGGCCGGATGTTGATCTCCACCCGGTGCAGCCCGACCTCGGCGAAGAGATGGTCGATGAGCAGGGCGACGCCGCGCGGCGCATACCCGCGGCCGGCGCGCGCGTGGTCGATCCAGTAGCCGATCGTCGCCGAGGACTGCGCGCCGTACAGGATCGGTCCCGCGCTCACCTGCCCCGCAGGCCGGCCGTCCGCGCACAGCAGCAGGCTGAGGTGGCGACCGGCGCGCCCCTCCCGCTCCGCCCAGCGCAGGAGCTCCCCGTGGCTGGGCCGGGGCCGACGGCGCTCGGGGTCCGTGGCGTCCCAGGGCGCGAGCCATTCGCGGTTGCGCACCAGCAGCGTCTCGAAGGCGCGGCGGTCGCGACGGCGCAGCGGGCGCAGGGTGAGCTCCGCATCCGAGAGCACGAGCGGCCAGACAGGGGGCATCCGGGCATCGTAGCCATCGCGGAGGCGGCATCCGCGGTGCCATGCTGGGGCGGTGGAGGAGAACTCTCAGCAGACCCCCGCCGTGCGCAAGAAGGCCCTGCGCACGGGACTGCGCACCGAGCGCGCCGCGACCGGCCACCGCGCGCCCGACGAGGACGCGCGCCTCGCGGGCCGGGCCGACGAGCTGCTCGCCCTCCTGCCCCGCGCGACGGGACCGCTGCGGATCGCCGCCTTCGACCCGACGCCCACCGAGCCCGACGTGCGGATGCTGCTGCGCGTGCTCGCTGCCCGCGGCCACCGCATCCTGCTGCCGGTCCACGCGGGCGAGCGGATCGACTGGGCCGCATGGGACGGTTGCTCCCCGCTCGCGCCGCCTCCCGCGCGGGGCTTCGGCGGGGAGCCGTCGGGACCGCGCGAGGGGCCCGACGCCCTGGCCCGGGCGGATCTCGTGCTCGCCCCGGCCCTGGCCGTGGACCGCTCCGGCACGCGCCTCGGGCACGGCGGAGGCTATTACGACAGGGCGCTCGAGCATGCGCGCACGACGGCGGTCGTGGCCGTCGTCCATCCCTGGGAGGTGCTGGCGCCGGGCGCCTTGCCGCGCGAGGCGCACGACCGCCCGGCGCACGCCGTGCTCACCACGGATGGGGTGGAGCGGCTCGGTTCCTGACGGCTCGGTTCCTGACGGGCCGGGGTCATCGCCCGGGTGGTGCGCTCTCTGCGCGACGCTGTCGACGAGGGGCGCGGCGAGCATCACCCCGGGCGGCCCTGCTGGTCGGTCCCGCGCGGCGGTAAGCTCGTGCGGGCGCCTCGGGAGGCGCCGATCACCCTGGATGTGGAGGACCCTAGTGCCCACGTACGCGTACGCCTGCAAGAACTGCGGCCACCGTTTCGAGAAGTACCAGAGCTTCAGCGAGGACTCGCTGACCGTCTGCCCCGAGTGCGGGCAGTCCGCTCTGCGCAAGGTCTTCGACAGCGTGGGCGTCGTGTTCAAGGGCTCGGGCTTCTACTCGACGGACTCCGCGTCCTCGCGCACCGCTGCCTCGTCGTCGGACTCCTCGGGTTCGTCGAGTTCGTCCGAGTCCTCGAACTCCTCCGACTCCTCGAGCAGCGCCTCCTCGTCGAAGGAGTCCTCGAGCGCGTCGAGCGGCGCATCCGCGGCCCCTGCGGCCGCCTCCGCCGCGGACTGAGCGCTCCGCCGCCGTTCCTCCACCTCACCCCGTCGTCCACAGCGACGACGGGCGACGCCCGGCGCGCGTCAGCTCGCCCTAGCGTCGGAGCATGCTGCGACGACTGCACGACTCCCTCCCCCGCTGGCACCGGGCCGTCCGTCGGCGCCGGCGCCTGCTGAGCATCCTGCTCGCCGCGCTGCTCGCGGTCGCGGTCCTGCCCGGCCTGCTGCCCGCGTCGGCCGATGCGCGCGGCGTGCTCGTGGCCGCGCACGACCTCCCTGCGGGCACGGTGATCCGGTCCGGGGACCTGCGCGAGGCCGAGGTCGCCGATGCTCTCGTCCCCGACGATTCGACCTCGGATCCCTCTCATCTGGAGGGCCTGCGCGTCTCGCGGAGCGTGGGCGCCGGGGAGGTCCTCGCCCCGCAGAGGCTGCGTGAGGAGGCGCAGTCTCCGCCGCTCGCGGGACGGGCCGTGGTGGTCGTGCCCGTGGCCCCCGCGCTGCTGCCGCACCTCGCGCCGGGCGACAAGCTCAGTCTCGTCGTCTCGACCGAGATGCCCGGTGACACGCGCAGGATCGATGCGATGGTCGTCGAGGTCCCGGCCGACGCGACGGCGACGGGCCCGATGGGCGCCGTGTCCAGCACGGATGCTGTGGAGATCCTCGTCGCCGTGGATCCGTCGCACACGGGAGAAGTCGCTCACGCCGTGCGTGAAGGCTGGCTCGAGATCGCGATCATGTTCTAATCTCCCCAGCGGGTGGTTCCCCAGCATCCACTGTGTCACCCGATCCCCCGCGTCTCCGAGCAGTGAGGAAAGCACCGTGAAGGGCTTCAAGGACTTCGTCATGCAGGGCAACGTCATCGACCTCGCCGTCGGTGTCGTGATCGGCGGTGCCTTCACCGCTCTGGTCACCGCCTTCGTCACGTACATCATCAACCCGATCGTGGCCGCGGCCGGCGGCGCGGACGGCATCGGCCTGGGCTTCCACGTCATCGCCAGCAATGACAAGACGTTCGTGGACATCGGCTCGGTCATCTCCGCCGTCATCACGTTCCTCATCACCGCCGCGGTGGTGTACTTCGTGTTCGTGCTGCCGATGGCCAAGGCCCGTCGCATGGCCATGATCCGTCGCGGCGAGGACCCGGACGCGCCGGAGGCCACCCCGGAGGACATCGCGCTGCTCACCGAGATCCGCGACGCCCTCCAGAACAGGGACTCGAGCACCCCGGGGCAGACCCCGCAGCAGTGAAGGAACCCCTCCGGCCCGGCCGGAGGCTCCGCATGACGCCGTGAGAGCGGCGCACGGACGGGGCGGGACCACAAGGTCCCGCCCCGTCTCTCATGCCCGATCGCAGGGAAGCCCGCCCGGCGGCTCACCTCGAGCGGCGCAGACTGTGCGGCCCCGCCCGTGCGGTACCGTTCCCAAGTGCCCGCCGACTCCCCCGCGACCGTCCCCGATCCCGTCGGACTCCTCGACGGCAGCGGGATCGACGCGGTGATCGACTGGTTCGCCGACGCGGGCCGCGACCTGCCCTGGCGGGCGAGTGATGCGAGCGCCTGGAGCATCCTGGTCTCGGAGATCATGCTCCAGCAGACCCCCGTGGTGCGGGTCCTCCCCCGCTGGCAGGAATGGATGCGCCGCTGGCCGCGACCGCAGGACCTCGCCGAGGCGCCGACGGCCGAGGTGCTGCGCGCATGGGACCGCCTGGGCTACCCGCGCCGGGCGCTGCGACTGCAGGCCTGCGCCCGCGCGATCGTCGAGGAGCACGGCGGCGAGGTGCCCGTCGGGCTCGACGCCCTGCGCGCTCTGCCGGGGATCGGCGAGTACACCGCGGCCGCCGTCACCGCCTTCGCCCACCACGAGCGCGCGGTGGTCGCGGACACCAACATCCGACGGGTGCTCGTGCGCTGCGTACGCGGGGAGGCCTTCCCCGGCAGCACCTTCACCGCATCCCAGCGGGCGCTGGCCACCGAGGTCCTTCCCACCGGGACCGAGCGGTCGGTGCGCTGGAACCAGGCGGTGATGGAGCTCGGCGCGCTCGTGTGCACGGCCCGCTCCCCTCACTGCGAGATCTGCCCGCTGGCCCCGCACTGCGCATGGCTGGCCAAGGGACGTCCGGCGGACTCCGGGACACGTGCCCGCACCCAGGCCTTCGAGGGCACCGACCGTCAGATGCGCGGCAGGATCATGACGCTGCTGCGCGAGGGGCCCACGAGCCGGGAGCGGATCGCGCAGCTGCGCAGCGACGAGGCCGACGACAGGGTGCCGCGCTGCCTGGACTCCCTCGTCGCCGACGGGCTCGCGGTGGTCGAGGACGGGACCGTGCGCCTGCCCTGACGCCGGAGCCGAGGGTCAGACCGGTGCGTCGGCCAGGCGCAGGATCATCCGGGTGTTGCCCAGGGTGTTGGGCTTGACCCGCGCGAGGTCCAGGAACTCCGCCACACCCTCGTCGCTCGAGCGCAGCAGCTCGGCGTAGACCTCGGGCGGCAGCGGATCCGGGCTCATGGCGCGGAAGCCGTGACGGGCGAAGAAGTCGACCTCGAAGGTCAGGCAGAACACGCGCTCGAGCCCCAGGTCGCGGGCGCGCTGCAGGAGCGCCTCGAGCATGCGATGGCCCAGGCCTGTGCCGCGCGCGTCCTCGCTCACGGCCAGGGTGCGCACCTCGCCGAGGTCCTCCCACATCACGTGGAGCGCGCCGCAGCCGATCACGGTGCCGTCCTCGTCGACCGCGACGAGGAACTCCTGGATGGCCTCGTAGTAGACCACGAGCTCCTTGCCGAGCAGGATCTGGCGGGCGGCCAAGGGCTGCACAAGGCGGTCGATGGCCCGGACGTCGGCCGGGAGCGCGGGGCGCAGCTCGATGCTCATGCGGGGGATGCCGTCCTTCGGGGGTACGTGTCGGCGTCGCTCTCGGCCCCCGGGTTCTCGGCCGATCGGTCCTCGTCCGACGATTCGTGCTCCCCGACGCTACTCGCCCGGGCGCCGACGCCGTCGGTCGTCTCGCGCGGCGCCGCGGACGGACCGTCGCCGCTCTGCGCATCGACCTCGGCGCCGTCCGACTGATCGTCGGAGCCTACGTCCTCCCGCTGTGCCGCTTCCTGCTCGGCCTGCTGGGCGGCACGCTCGTGGCGGCTGTCCAGGAGATGGTTCATGAGGGAGACCAGGCGCTCGACGACGAGGGCCACGACGACCGCGATGACCACGGCGACCGTGATGGCCAGCAGATGATTGTCCTCGAACCAGCTTCCGGCCACGGCGCCGATGCCGCACGAGTACACGGCCCACACGAAGGTCGCCGCGAGCGAGCGGTGCCAGAACCGGCGCCAGGGATAGCGGACCGCACCGGCCGTGAGGTTCACGGCGGTGCGGCCGAAGGGGATGTAGCGGGCGGTCATGAGGAAGAGCAGGGCTCGCCGGTCCAGGCCGCGCTCCGCCGCCTGGACCGCCTTCAGTCCGCGTCCGCGGTGCAAGAAGCCGAAGCGCTGCCAGCCCACGGTGCGTCCGATGAGGTAGGCGATGTTGTCGCCCAGGAAGGCGCCGCCCCAGGCGGCGAGCACCGTCAGCCAGATCGGGGGCACGGAGGACGACGCCCACAGGGAGGACAGGGCGACGATGACCGATTCGCTCGGGACCGTGGGGAAGAAGGCGTCGATCGCGCACAGCGCGAACACCACCAGGTGCACCCACCAGGTATCGCCCGCGGCGACGATCCAGTCCTGAAGACCGGACATCCACGCCTGGAACGTGCCCACTCCCACGATCGCGCTCCGCCTCTCCGTCCGACTGCGCCGTGCCTCCGGCGACCGCGCCCGGCGCCCTCAGGGACGCCGGGCGCTCACTGCTGCTCTGCCGACCCGGAGGTCAGCGCGAAGAGCTCACATCGGTGTCCGCGGAGGACTCCGTGCCGGAGCCGGTGCCCGCGTCACTCCCGTCGTCGTTCCCGGAGGAGCTCTCGCCCTCCGGCACGTCCGGGTGGGCGGCGTCCTCGGTGCGGGCCTCCGTCATCGCGCTGACGGAGACGTCGTCCGAGAGGGGCTCGAGGGACCCGCCGTCGGTGCGGCGGCGGAACACGAGCTCGCCCAGCAGGCCCTCGCCCTCGGAGTCGACGACGATGTGGTCGCCCGCCGAGACCTGGCCGAACAGGATCCGCTCGCTGAGCGCGTCCTCGATGTCCCGCTGGATCGTGCGGCGCAGCGGACGCGCGCCGAGCACGGGGTCATAGCCCTTCTCCGCGAGCAGCTCCTTGGCGCCCTCGGTGAGCTCGATGTCCATGTCCTTCTCCGCGAGGCGCGTGCCGAGCTTGGCGACCATGAGGTCGACGATCTGCACGATCTCCTCCTGGGAGAGCTGCGGGAAGACCACCACGTCGTCGACGCGGTTGAGGAACTCGGGCTTGAAGTGCTGCTTGAGCTCCTCGTGGACCTTCGACTTCATGCGCTCGTAGTCGGTGGAGAGATCCCCGCCGGCGGTGAAGCCCATGGAGACGCCCTTGGCGATGTCGCGGGTGCCCAGGTTCGTGGTCATGATGATCACGGTGTTCTTGAAGTCCACGACGCGGCCCTGCGAGTCGGTCAGGCGGCCGTCCTCGAGGATCTGCAGGAGCGAGTTGAAGATGTCCACGTGGGCCTTCTCCACCTCGTCGAACAGCACCACGCTGAAGGGCTTGCGACGCACCTTCTCCGTGAGCTGGCCGCCCTCGTCGTAGCCGACGTACCCGGGGGGCGAGCCGAACAGCCGCGAGGCCGTGTGCTTCTCGCCGAACTCGGACATGTCCAGCTGGATGAGGGACTCCTCGTCGCCGAACAGGAACTCCGCGAGGGCCTTGGCGAGCTCGGTCTTGCCGACGCCCGTGGGGCCCGCGAAGATGAACGAGCCGCCGGGACGCTTGGGGTCCTTGAGGCCGGCGCGGGTGCGGCGGATCGCCTGCGAGAGCGCCTTGATGGCCTCGTTCTGCCCGATGACGCGCTTGTGCAGCTCGTCCTCCATGTGGAGCAGTCGCGAGGACTCCTCCTCGGTGAGCTTGACGATCGGGATGCCGGTCGAGGCGGCGAGCACCTCGGCGATGACCTCCTCGGAGACCGTGGTCACCGCGTCGGTCTCGCCGTTGCGCCATGCGTCCTCGCGCTCGTCGCGCTCGGTCTTGAGGGTCTGCTCCTCGTCGCGCAGCGAGGCGGCCTTCTCGAAGTCCTGGCCGTCGATCGCCTCCTCCTTGCGCTTGCGGACGTCCTCGATCTTCTCGTCGTACTCCTTGAGCTCCGGCGGCGCGGTGAGGCGGCGGATGCGCAGGCGCGCGCCGGCCTCGTCGATCAGGTCGATCGCCTTGTCCGGCAGGAAGCGGTCGTTGACGTAGCGGTCCGAGAGGTTCGCCGCGGCCACGAGGGCGCCGTCGGTGATGGTCACCTTGTGGTGCACCTCGTAGCGGTCGCGCAGCCCCTTGAGGATCTCGATCGTGTGGGCGATCGAGGGCTCGTCGACCTGGATCGGCTGGAAGCGGCGCTCGAGCGCGGCGTCCTTCTCGATGTGCTTGCGGTACTCCTCGAGCGTGGTCGCGCCGATGGTCTGCAGCTCGCCGCGGGCGAGCATCGGCTTGAGGATGCTCGCGGCGTCTATCGCGCCCTCGGCCGCCCCTGCGCCGACGAGAGTGTGGATCTCGTCGATGAACAGGATGATGTCGCCGCGCGTGCGGATCTCCTTGAGCACCTTCTTGAGGCGCTCCTCGAAGTCACCGCGGTAGCGCGAGCCGGCGACCAGCGAGCCCAGGTCCAGCGTGTACAGCTGCTTGTCCTTGAGGGTCTCGGGCACGTCGCCTCGCACGATCGACTGGGCGAGGCCCTCGACGACGGCGCTCTTGCCCACGCCGGGCTCGCCGATCAGCACCGGGTTGTTCTTGGTGCGGCGGCTGAGGACCTGCATGACCCGCTCGGCCTCGTGCTCGCGGCCGATGACCGGGTCGAGGTTGCCGTCGCGCGCAGCCTGGGTGAGGTTGCGGCCGAACTGGTCCAGCACGAGCGAGCCGGCGGGCTGGCCCTCCGCGGGGCCGCCCGCGTTCGCGGGCTCCTTGCCCTGGTAGCCGGACAGGCGCTCGATGACCTCCTGGCGCACCGCGGCGGGCTCGGCGCCCAGACGGGAGAGCACCTTGACCGCGGTGCCCTCGCCCTCGCGCAGCAGGCCGAGCAGGATGTGCTCGGTGCCGATGTAGTTGTGGCCCAGCTGGAGCGCCTCGCGCAGCGAGAGCTCGAGGACCTTCTTGGCGCGCGGCGTGAAGGGGATATGACCCGTGGGGGCCTGGTTCCCCTCGCCGATGATGTCCCGCACCTGGTCCCGGGCGGCGTCGAGGGTGACCCCGAGCGCCTCGAGGGCCTTCGCGCCCACGCCCTCGGCCTCGTGGATGAGGCCGAGCAGGATGTGCTCGGTGCCGATGTAGTTGTGGTTCAGCAGGCGGGCCTCGTCCTGTGCGAGGACGACGACGCGCCGCGCGCGGTCGGTGAAGCGTTCGAACATGTCTCTCCCCCATCGGGCGGTGGTGATGGATCGAGACTAGTCGGAACCCCACCATCGATCGATGGCTGTTCGCCGCGGGCGTGACGGCGCGCGACCGGGACCCGCAGATCAGTCCGGCGGCGGTCGCCCCGGCAGCGGTCACGCCGGCAGAGGTCCGTCCGGCGCCGTGGTCAGGGCAGGCCGGGCGCCGGAGAGGTCCGGGACGACGATTCCGCGGGCGTCGTGCACGCAGGCCGCATCGAGCGCGGCACCCTCCCCCTCGATCTCCAGCTGGAGCACCTCGGCGGTGACGGGCGCGGCGAGCCTGTGGATCCTGCGCACGCCGACGGTGCCGCCGGCCGCGAGCTCCCGGCACTCGGCGTCGAGGATCCGGTGGCGGCGGATGCGCTGGCCGTCCTCGTTCCCCACCCAGCGGATGGTCGCGCGCCCCATGGTGAACACCATCGCCCCCGGCTGCAGCTCGTCGACGAGATCGCCGATGGCCTCCCAGTCGTACTCGCGGCCCGCCGAGCCCGCGCCGTCGAACCAGAGCTCGTGGAGGGGCCCGTACCCCGCGCACAGCTCGCGCAGCTGCGCGAGGTAGAGGGCGTCGTAGCGCGCGGGATCCGCGTACTCGGGTGCGTGCCGGTCCCAGGGCGAGAGGTACAGACCCAGACCGAGTCCCCAGCGCTCGCAGGCCGCGGCGACCTCGGCGACGAGGTCGCCGCGGCCCTGCCGCCACAGGCTCGCGCGCACGCTGTAGTCGGTGGTCGCGGTCGGCCACAGGCAGAACCCGTCGTGATGCTTGGCGGTGAGCACCACGTAGGCGGCACCGAGGTCGTGCGCGATGCGCACCCATTCGTCGACATCCAGATCGGTGGGGTCGAAGATGCGGGGCGAGAGGGTCCCGTCGCTCCATTCCAGTCCGGCGAAGGTGTTCACGCCCACGTGGAAGAACACGCCCAGCCCCTCGCGCTGCCATGCAAGCTGCTCGGGCGTCGGCCGCAGGGGGTCGCTCGGCTGCAGCGGTGGGACGGGCTGCTGCGGGGCCTCGGGATGCACGTCGTCGGACATGCACCCACCTCATCAGAGTTCCGGCCGGGGCCCGGAGCGGCGCGCTGGTGCGCACTCGCGCGCCTCATCGTGCTGCGCTCGAACTCCACGGGCCCGGGCCGGACGACGCCCCGCCGTGCCGCGGACCACAACCCGCCCTCCGTCGGTCGAGCACCCCGCCCAGGTGGACCGGGGTAGCCTCTTCGGAGCACATCAGCGATGAGGACGGGAGTGTCATGGGCGAGCTCACGGTGGACGTGACCCGAGCGGATGCGGTGCTGATCGGGGGTGGGGTCGCCAGCGCGACCCTGGCGGCCCTGCTGACCGACCTCGAGCCGAGCTGGCGCATCGAGGTGCTCGAGAAGCTCGACGACGTCGCCCTCGAGTCCAGCCAGGGCTGGAACAACGCCGGCACCGGCCACAGCGCCCTGTGCGAGCTGAACTACACCCCGCAGGACATCGACGGCTCGGTGAGCCCTGCGAAGGCGATCTCGATCAACGAGCAGTTCCAGGTCAGCCGCCAGTTCTGGGCGCACCTCGTGGAGACCGGGAAGATCGAGGACCCCAGCGCCTTCATCAACCCGGTGCCGCACATGAGCTTCGTCCACGGCATGGAGAGCGTGGACTACCTGCGCCGCCGCCACGATGCGCTCGTGAAGAACCCGCTGTTCGACTCGATGGAGTTCACGACGTCCCACGAGCAGCTGCGCGAGTGGGCGCCGCTGGTCACCGAGGCCCGTCCCGAGACCGAGACGATCGCCGCGACCTACTCCCCCGACGGCACCGACGTCGATTTCGGGCGCCTGACCCGCGAGCTCCTGGACGTCGCGAAGGGAGCCGGCACCACGGTCTCCACCGGCTGGGAGGTCACCTCCCTGCGCCGCATGGGCAGCGACTGGGGCGTGATGGCCCGCTCGACCTCCGGCGAGGTGCGCGTGGTCCGCGCGCCCTTCGTGTTCGTGGGCGCCGGTGGCAACGCGCTGCCGATCCTGCAGGACTCCGCGATCCCCGAGATCCGGGGATTCGGCGGATTCCCGATCTCCGGAGAGTGGCTGCGCTGCACCGACCCCGAGATCATCGACCGCCACGAGGCGAAGGTGTACGGGAAGGCCGCCGTCGGCGCCCCGCCGATGAGCGTCCCGCACCTGGACACCCGCTACATCGACGGCAAGCGGGCGCTCATGTTCGGCCCCTACGCCGGCTGGTCGCCGAAGTTCCTCAAGACCGGCTCGAACCTCGATCTGTTCGAGTCGATCAAGCCGGGCAACATCGCGCAGATGATGGCGGTCGCCCCGCCGAACCTGGACCTCATGAAGTACCTCGCGGGCGAGCTCATCGCCTCGCCCGCCAAGCGCTTCGACGCGCTGCGCGAGTACATGCCCTCGGCCCGCGCGGACGACTGGGAGCTCATCACCGCCGGTCAGCGGGTGCAGGTCATCGCCCCCGATCCCAAGAAGGTGGGCGTGCTGCAGTTCGGCACGCAGCTGATCACCGCGGCCGACGGCTCGATCGCCGGCATGCTGGGTGCCTCGCCCGGCGCCTCGACCGCCACCACGATCATGCTGGGCATGCTCGAGAAGGTCTTCCCCGACCGCTTCGGCACCTGGGAGTCCCGGATCCGCGAGATCATCCCGAGCTTCGGCACCCACCTCGCCGAGGACCCGGCGGCGGCCTCGGCGTCCCTCGCCCGCACCGCCCACCTGCTGGGCCTCGAGGACAGCTGACCGCCATGGCCGAGGAGACGATGGACGTGACAACCTCCGGCAGCGTGCGCGATCGCGGCGCTCTGCACAGGATCGCCGCCGGCGAGTACGCGGCCGAGGTGTCCGAGGTCGGCGCGACCCTCGAGTCGCTCACCGTGGGCGGGCGCGACCTGCTGCTGCGCAGCCCCGCCGAGGGCCCGATGCTCTTCTACCGCGGCGCGGTCGTCGCCCCGTGGCCGAACCGCATCGGCGACGGCCGGTACACCTGGGATGGGCGGGAGCTGCAGGTCCCGATCACCGAGGTCGAGCGGAACAACGCCCTCCACGGGCTGCTGAGCTTCCAGGCCTTCGAGGTCGCCGAGCAGAGCACCGCGGCGCTCACGCTGCGCACCGTGCTGTACCCGACCACCGGGTACCCCTTCGCGCTCGAGCTGCGCGTCGAGCACCGGCTCGACGCCAAGAGCGGCCTGACCACCACGGTCACCGCCCGCAACGTCGGATCGGCCGACGCCCCCTACGGGGTGTGCCCGCACCCGTACCTGCTCGCGGGCCCCGAGCCGCTGGACGAGTGGACGCTGTCCTGCCCGGCCGCGACGGTCCTCGAGGTGACCCCGGACCGCCTGCTGCCCGTCGGCACCCGCGCGATCGAGGAGGGCTCGGATCTCGATCTGCGGCTGTCGCGCCCGATCGCCGGCCGCTTCCTCGACCACGCCTTCACCGATCTCTCCGCCGAGGCCGACGGCCGCTGGCGCGTCACGGCGACCGCACCCGGCGGGACCGGGGTGGAGATCTCGGCCGACGGCGCCTGCCCGTGGGTGCAGGTCCACACCGGCGACCGCCCGGAGCCGGAGAACGACCGCAAGGGACTCGCCGTGGAGCCGATGACCTGCCCGCCCGATGCGTTCCGCAGCGGCGAGGACCTGGTGCGGCTCTCCCCCGGGGCCGAGCACATGGCCTCCTGGAGCATCCGCGGCTGGTGACGCCGAGGGACGGCGCGACCGTCCGAGCATGCACGAGGGCCCCGGGACGCTGATGCGTCCCGGGGCCCTCGTGCAGGAGGCCGTCGCGCCGTCAGTTGGCGGCGTAGTAGGCCTGGCGGAGCTCCTCGGGGATGCGGCCGCGGTCCGAGACCTCGCGGCCGTTCTCGCGGGCCCAGACGCGGATCTTCGCGGAATCGTTCGAGGAGCTGGAGGTGGAGCCGCTTCCCGTGCCGCGGATGCGGCGCCCGGCCACGCGGCGCGCACGGGTGACCCACTCACCGATCTCCGCGCGCAGCTTCTCCGCGTTCTCGTCCGAGAGATCGATCTCGTAGGCGACGCCGTCCAGCGAGAAGCTCACCGTCTCCTCGGCCTTGGACCCGTCGACGTCGTCGATGAGTTCAACGAAAGTCTTCCGTGCCATGGGATGGTTCTCCTTGATGCGTGTGGAGCGCCTAACTCATGTTGGACGCGCCCCATTATCTGCACACCGCACCTGAGAATTCAATCCGAACGCGAATTCCTGCACCGCGCTGTTCGCCGGCCGATGAATCACGCCTCAGGCATTGTCCATCTCATAACAATCTCGGTCACGGCGCGTCCGGATGCTCTCCTGAGTTCCCCTGCTGGGCGCGGAGCTCGCGCTCCGCCTGCCGTTCCGCCTCGCGTTCGCGGCGGTCGGCCCTCAGGATCGCGCGCATCGTGAACCAGAACAGCAGTCCGACGCCGATCGGCGGGAGGAGGGAGCCTGCCTCGTAGAGGAATCCGCTGTCCATCTCAGGCCTCCGGCTTCACGAGCGGGAAGGTGATGGTCTCGCGGATGCCCAGGCCGGTGATCGCCATGAGCAGGCGGTCGATCCCCATGCCCATGCCGCCGGTGGGCGGGAGCGCGTACTCCATGGCCTCGAGGAAGTCCTCGTCCAGGCGCATCGCCTCGTCATCGCCGGCGGCGGCCAGACGCGCCTGCTGCTCGAAGCGCTCGCGCTGGACGACGGGATCCACGAGCTCGGAATATCCGGTCGCGAGCTCGAATCCGCGCACGTACAGATCCCATTTCTCCACGACGCCCGGCGTCTCCCGGTGCGCGCGCACCAGCGGGCTGGTCTCGACCGGGAAATCGCGGACGAACGTGGGGGCGTGGAGATGATCGGAGACCTGGTGCTCGAAGAGCTCCTCGACGAGCTTCCCGTGACCGAACTTCGGATGGTCGAGATCCAGATCGAGCGAGCGCGCGATCCTCCGCAGCTCCTCGGGAGTCGTCTCCGGCGTGATCTCCTGTCCCAGGGATTCCGAGAGGGACCCGTAGACGGTGATCCGGTCCCAGGTCCCCGAGAGGTCGTATTCCTCGCCGTCCGCGAGAGTGACGACCTGGGAACCGGTCGCGGCCTCTGCCGCCTCCTGGATGAGTGAACGGGTGAGTTCGCCGATCGTGTTGTAGTCCCCGTAGGCCTGATACGCCTCGAGCATCGCGAATTCCGGCGAATGCGTGGAATCAGCGCCCTCGTTGCGGAAGTTCCGGTTGATCTCGAAGACCCGCTCGAGCCCGCCCACCGCCGCGCGCTTGAGGAAGAGCTCGGGAGCGATGCGCAGGAACAGGTCCATGTCGAAGGCGTTCATGTGGGTGACGAACGGCCTCGCCGCGGCGCCCGAGGGGATCACCTGGAGCATCGGCGTCTCGATCTCCACGAAATCGCGGTCCTGGAAGGAGGACCGCAGGGAGCGCATGACCTCGGCCCGCTGGCGCACGGAGGCGCGGGCCTCCTCGCGCACGATGAGATCCACGTAGCGGTGGCGCACGCGGGACTCCTCGGAGAGGTCGGCGTGCAGCACGGGCAGGGGGCGCACGGCCTTGGCGGCCATCGTCCAGGAGTCGGCGAAGATCGAGAGCTCGCCGCGGCGCGAGGCGCCCACGCGACCGTGGAAGAAGACGTGATCGCCCAGGTCGACATCGGCCTTGAAGGCGCCGAGGCGCTCCTCGCCGACCTCGGCCAGGCTCAGCATGATCTGCAGTCGCTCCCCCGCGCCGTCCTGGACGGTCGCGAAGCAGAGCTTGCCGGTGTTGCGCTGGAAGACCACGCGCCCGGCGACGCCGACGACGTCCTGCGTCTCCTGTCCGGCCTCGAGGTGGCCGTAGGCCTCGCGCACCGCGGCGATCGTGGTGGTGACGGGCACGGAGACCGGGTAGGCCTCCTCGCCCCGCTCGATCAGCCGCTCGCGCTTGGCCTTGCGGACAGCGATCTGGTCGGAGGTGTCCAGGGCGTCCGGGGCGCGATGCTGATCGCTGGGGGGCTGTGCAGTCATAGGGGTGATTCTCGCATCACCGGCACGGAGTATCCCAGGCGGGGTGGTCTTCAGGACGGTGTCGCCTCCACCACAGCGGCGTCCAGCAGGCGCACCCCGTGCACGTGCGCGGCCATCACGACGAGCACCTCGCCGTCGTGCTCGTCGGCGATCTCCTCGAAGGTCACGGGGTCGAGGGCGAGCGCGTAGTCCCAGCGCACCCCGGGCGACCCCGCGGCGACGGCGTCCGTGAGGGCCGCGCGGATCCCGGGGGCCGACGGCGCGGCGGCCTCGGCGGCGCGCACGGCCCGCGAGAGGGCGAGGGCGTGCTCGCGGCCCTCGGCGTCCAGGCGCACGTTGCGGCTCGAGCGCGCGAGCCCGCTCGGCTCGCGGACGATGGGCGCCGCCTCGATGCGGACCGGGAGGTCGAGGTCGCGCACGAGGGCCTGGACGATCGCGAGCTGCTGGGCGTCCTTGCGGCCGAACACGGCAACCTCGGGAGCGGTGAGCTGCAGGAGCTTGGTGACGACCGTGACCACGCCGTCGAAGTGCCCGGGCCTGGCGGCTCCCTCGAGGGCGGTGCCCAGCCGGCCCGCGCTCACGCTCACGGCGGGCGGGAGCACCGGGTACATCTCCTCGACCGACGGGGCGAAGACGAGGTCGACGAGTCCGTCCACGAGCGCGAGGTCCGCGTCGAGATCCCGCGGGTAGGTCTCGAGGTCCTCGCCCGGTCCGAACTGGAGGGGGTTCACGAAGTCGGTGAGGATCACGTGGCGGGCGACCTCGCGGGCGCGGTGGACGAGGCTCAGGTGCCCCTCGTGCAGGGCGCCCATCGTCATCACCACCGCGACGGGCCCCTCAAGCCGCGCGCGGGCGGCGCGCAGGGCGTCCTTCGTCGTCACCAGCTGCGTGGCCGGCTTCGTCATCTGCTCCTCCTGGTCCCGCCCGTTCCGACGCGCGTCGGCCCGCAGGTCACTCCTCTGCGCCGGGCTCCCGCAGGATCTCACGGATCGCGCGCTCCTCGGCCGCACCGAGTCCCGCGCGGGCGAGCGCCGCGCGCGCCAGCGCCCGGTAGGTGCGGGCGCTGTCGCCCGGGGACAGGGCGCCCGCCGTCCCGTCGGCCTCGGCGAGCGCGGACAGGTGCGCCTCGACGGTGCCGGCGTCGCCGCGGGAGACCGGTCCGGTGAGGGCGTTCGCACCGCGCCGCAAGGACTCCTCCAGGGCGGCGGTCATGAGGGGGCGCAGGTACTCCCCCGGCTGGTCGATGCCGATCCTGGCGAGCAGCTCGCGCGCCTGGTCCACGAGCACCACCAGATGGTTCGCGCCGTGGGACAGGGCCGCGTGGTAGAGCGCGCGATCCCCCTCGGCAAGGGTCACCGGTTCGGCGCCGATCTCGACGACGAGGGCCTGGGCGATCGGCAGGAAGGCCTCGCGGGCGGTGACGGCGACCGGGCAGCCGACCAGGCGCGGGAGGTCCGCGGCGGTGCCGGTGAAGGTCATCGCCGGGTGCAGGGCGAGGGCGATCGCGCCGGTGCGCTCGAGCGGGGCGAGGGAGGTGATGCCGTGCAGGCCGGAGGTGTGGGCGAAGATCTGCCCGCCGGGGGCGAGGCCCGTCGCGGCGATGCCCGCGGCCAGCGGCGCGAGCTGGTCGTCGGGCACGGCGAGCAGGACGAGCTCGCTGCGCTCGACGATCCGGTCGACCTCGAGCAGGGGGACGTCCGGGAGCATCTGCGCGGCGCGCTCGCGGGAGGCGTCCGAGACGGCGTAGGCACCGGTGATCGCGTGCCCCTCGGCGCGCAGGGCGGCGCCGAGGGCGGCGCCGACGCGGCCGGCGCCGATGATGCCGACGCCCAGGCGCGGGGCGCTCATGCGTCGTCCCCCGGGGCCGGGGCGGGGGTCGAGACGGGGGCGGGCGCCGAGTCGGGAGCGATGGCCGGCGCGGGGGCCGACGGCGCGTGCGCGTCGGGCCCGAGCGGGGGCCGCGGCCAGTCGTCGCGATCACGGTAGCGGCGGCCCTGCGCGGCGTCCGGGCGCAAAGCGTCCTCGAGCTCGAGGACGTCGGCGATGTCGACGCCGGCGATCTCGGCGCGGGCCGCGGCGACGCCGACCGTGAGGGTCGCGGTGGAGGTCATGCGGCCGACGGGACCCTGCGCGAGGGCCAGGCCCTGGATGCGCTCGCGCGGGACGATCTGCACCTTCGCGGTGATCACGCCGCTGCGCAGCACGAGCGCGCCGCGCAGCAGCAGGACGCGGCGCGTGCGTCGACCGATGAAAAACAGCCGGTGGCGCGGCCCGATGCCGCCCAGATCCCGCGCGCGGGCGGTGAGCAGACGGTCCAGCAGCGCCGCGTCGTCCTCGGTGCCGAGGGTCGGCAGCAGGTGGCCGAGGGTGCGCAGCAGCTCCTCGCGCGTGCCCACGGGCAGGGCGCTGGTCGCGGCCGAGGAGTCGTCCTCGCCGATCCCGGCGACGCTCACCCGCGCCTCGGTCCATGCGGGACCGCGCCACAGCAGCGGACGGCGCAGCCGCAGGTCCTGCACGCGTCCGGCGCCGAGGTTGTCCGTGCGGGTGGAGAACAGGCCGCGGCGCATGCGCAGTCCGCGGTCGGTGTCGCGGGAGACGAAGCCCCAGCCGCCCTCGAGGCGGTGCAGCACGGCCTGCGGCACGGCGACGATCGCGGGCAGCGCGGCCGCGATCAGCCCGGTGCCCGCGCCGTCGGTGCGCCAGGCGATGATCGCCGTGACGATGATCCAGACCACGCCGACGACCAGCCCGATCAGCCAGCCGACGTCGCGCAGCATCGCGTGCAGGAGACGCGTGGTGGGGATCTGCGCGATGAGATCGCCGTCGGTGACGCCGTCGTACGCGACCTCGCGCAGGCTCTCGCGCAGACCGCGATCGCGGGCGGGAGCGCCTGGCATCCCGTCCTCCGCGCTCTTCGGAGCCTGCGCGGGAGTGCCGGGGGCGTCGCCGGCGGCCAGGTCGTCGGCGGTCGTCCCGTCGACGGCCGGACCGCCGTCGACCGGTCCGCCGGCGGCCGCGCCGACCACCCCTGTCGTCCCGGCCCGCCCGGCCGGCCCGCCGGCAGCCACGTCGAGGATCTCGGTGCGGATGGTCTCGGCATCGGCCGCCGTGATGTACGCGATGTCCAGATGGGACTCGGAGCCGCCCGCGAACTCGACGCGCACCTTCGCCAGGCCCAGCAGGCGCGGCACCGCGGGCCGCTCGACCGACACGGATTCGATGCGCTCGCGCGGAGCGGTGCGGCCGGTGCGGGTGAGCAGGCCCGAGCGCCGCGTGACACCGTCGGACGAGATCTCGTAGGTGGTGCGCCACCAGATCAGGGCGCTGACGCCGACCGCGACGACCAGGGCGACCACGAGCGCGCCCAGTCCCAGCAGCGCGCGCCGCACGGTGAACTCGCCGACGAGCTGTGCCAGGTTCTGGGCCGCGATCACCGCGATCACACCGGCGAAGATCTTCCAGCCGGTCAGCAGGGGCGTGAGCGGATGGGTGCGACGGGAACCGTCCTGCCCGGCCGGTCCGTGAGCTGCGTCCTCGGTGCTCACAGCGACTGCATCCTCTCGATGCCGCGCCGGGTGAGCAGCTCCTTGAGCTCCTCGGCGTCCTCGCGGGGGAGCCCGGGGATGGTGCCGTCGGCCTCGTCGGAAGCGGTCGAGTACGCCAGACGGGCGATCCCGAAGCGGCGCTCGACGGGGCCCTCGTGGATCTCCACGGACTGCACGCGGCCGTAGGGCGTGGTGGTGACCGAGCGGAACATGAGTCCGCTCGCGAGGGTCAGCTCCTCCTCCCCCGCCCGGTAGCCGATCGCCCGCACGCGGCGCGGCGTGAGCAGAACCCCGGGGAGGCACCAGAGGATCGGCACGATCGCGAGCACCTCGAGCCACCACCAGCCCAGCCGCAGTCCCAGCACGAGGCAGGCGATCGCGATCGCCAGGGAGATCACCCACCACGGGACCGCGGCGAGGTAACGGGCGGGCACGAGCCGCGGCGAGACCGGGGTGAGTCCCCGTCCGCCCAGCCGCTGGGGTCGCGTCGAATCGTCCATGGGACCATCCTCGCAGGCCGCCGGGCGCCGGGGCACCCGACGATCGTCCGAGGCGACCCCTGACCTGCGTCGCAGCGTCGCTCGCGAGGTTCAGGCGGCGGTCGAGCGGGCCCCGCCCTCGCCGTCGTCCGGAGGGAGGGTCCCCCAGCGCTCGACGATCACGCCGAGCACCGCGAGGGCGATGCCGCACAGGGCGCCGAAGCCCGTGGGCAGCAGGGCGCCGACGACGGTCCCCGTGCCCGAGGACAGGAAGAAGGCGAGCTGGCCGAGCTGGATGCCGCCGACGATCGACCCCGTGTAGGCGCACGCGCGGGCGAACACGATCGTGCGGAAGGCGGTGAGCATGTCGATCGAGTGGCGGCGCGGGGCCGTGCTCGGGTTCTCCCGCCTCTCCTCACTCTCCTTCGTGTAACGGCGCAGCGGGAGGCCGCACACGAGCAGCACGGCGCCCAGGGCGAGCAGCAGCAGCCCGGTGACCCAGCCGGTCACCGGCAGCACGGCGCCGCGCCCGGTCACGAAGTTCGCGAGCACCGCGCCGAACACGGTCGCGAGCAGACCGAGGACGACGAGCGTCGGCACCGAGAGCGGGCGCATCAGGCGCCGAACCCTCCGAGCGCGGGGCCGGGGCGCACGCCGTCGCGATCCTCGGCGCGCGCGAGGAGCGGGCCGATGGGGCCGTGCCCGGGCAGCTCCGCCGCGGGTCGGGCGGCATGCCAGGGCGCGAGCACGAAGGCGCGCTCGTGGGCGCGGGGATGCGGCAGCGTCAGCTCCTCGTCGTCCTGGACGAGGTCGCCGTAGGCGATGAGGTCGACGTCGAGGGTGCGGGGCCCCCAGCGGACCTCGCGCACGCGTCGGGCGTCCTCCTCGAGGGCGTGGGCGAGGTCGAGGAGGCGCCACGGCCCGCGCTCGCTGCGGATGCCCACGACCGTGTTGAGGAAGGCGTCCTGTGCGACGCCCCCCACCGGGTCGGTCTCGACGACCGGCGCGGTCCAGTCGATCTCGATGCCGTCGGCGGCGCGCAGCAGGGCGAGCGCGCGGGAGAGGTGCTGCTCGCGCGCACCCAGATTGGTGCCCAGTGCGAGCACCGCAGGCGTCGCGGGGGCGCTGCGCTCGATGCGCACGCGCACGTCGGAGAAGGGGTGCGGGATCGGGGCCGACGGCTTGTGGAGGGTGACCTCGATGCGGCGCACGAGGATCTGCTCGGAGAGGATCCGCCCGGCGATGCGCGCAGCGAGGGTCTCGATGAGCTGATGGGGACCGCCCTCGATCTCGGCGACGGCGGAATCGGCGACCTCCGCGTAGTTCACCGTGCGGCCCAGGGCGTCCGCCCGTCCGGCGGGCGCGGTGTCGACGTCCATCCTCAGGTCCACGAGGAAGTCCTGGCCGTCGCGGCGCTCGTGCTCGAGCACCCCGTGATGGCCGCGGGCCCGCAGGCCGATCAGCTCGATCGCGTCGGGCGGGCCCGGGTGCAGGGCCCGCGCGAGGTCCGGCGGGACGACGAGGGCGCTCATCGGGTGCCTCCCGTGAGGGAGGGTCCGTCGGCCCGAGGCGACCGGTCCGCGCTCATCGTGCGGTGCGCCGCGCGCTCGCTGGCGGCCCATCGGGCCCCCACCTCGACGGCGGCCACGGATGCCGCGACGTCGTGCACCCGCACCGCCCAGGCGCCCTCGCGCGCGCACAGGGCGCTGACGGACGCGGTCGCGACGTCGCGGTCCCCGGGCAGGGTGCTCAGGAAGCGCTTGCGGGAGGCCCCGATGAGCACCGGCAGGTCATGGGCGAGCAGGGCGTCCCAGTCCCCAAGGATCTCCCAGTTCTGCGCGCCGTTCTTCGCGAAGCCGAGGCCGGGGTCGGCGACCAGCTGGGAGTCCTCGACCCCTGCCTCGCGCAGCGCCGCCAGACGCGCCCCGAGCTCGCGCTCGACGTCCCGCGGGACGTCGGCGTACTCGTCGAGGTCGTTCATGACGTCGCTGTGGCCGCGCCAGTGCATCGCGATCACCACCGGCGGCGCTCCCAGACGGGTCCGGGCGCGCGCGAGCAGCCCGGGCATCGCGGCATCGGCGAGGCCCGCCGAGACGTCGTTGATGATGAGGGCGCCGGCCTCGAGGGAGGCCTCCGCGACGGCGGCGCGCATGGTGTCCACGCTCACGACCGCGCCGCGCGCGCTGAGCTCGCGGACCACGGGGATCACGCGGCGCAGCTCCTCGGCCTCCTCGACGCGCTCGGCGCCGGGCCGGGTCGATTCGCCTCCGACGTCGATGATCGCGGCTCCCTCGCCGAGCATCCGCTCGGCGTGGTCGAGGGCCTGCTCGGGGCGCATGTGGGCGCCGCCGTCGGAGAAGGAGTCCGGGGTGACGTTGAGGATGCCCATCACCAGGGTGCGATCCCGCGCGAGGTCCGCGGGCAGTCCGTCGGGGCGCGTCCGCATGGCGTCAGCCCCGCATGATGAGGGACATGGCCTCGGAGCGCGTGGTGCCCTTGCGCAGGATGCCGCGCACGGCCGAGGTCACGGTCTGCGCGCCCTCGGCGCGCACGCCGCGCATCGACATGCACATGTGCGAGGCCTCGAGGACGACGATCGCACCGGCGGCGCGCAGCTCCTCCATGAGGGCATCGGCGATCTGGGTGGTGATGCGCTCCTGGACCTGGGGCCGACGCGCGTAGACGTGCACGAGCCGCGCGATCTTCGACAGGCCGGTGACGCCGCGCGCGCCGGGGATGTAGCCCACGTGGGCCGTGCCGAAGAAGGGCAGCAGGTGGTGCTCGCACATGGAGTGGAAGCGGATGTCGCGCACCAGCACGAGCTCCTGGTGCTCGATGTCCCCGAAGGTCACCGAGAGGGGCTCGTGGGCGTCCATGCGCATGCCCTCGAAGACCTCGGCGTACATGCGGGCCACGCGCGAGGGGGTCTGCACGAGCCCGTCGCGGTCGGGGTCCTCCCCGATCGCGGCGAGGATCTCGCGCACGGCCGCCTCGATGCGTGGGGCGTCGACGCCGGGAGCGCCGGACTCCTCGGGAGCCAGCTCCTCGTCCATCTCAGCGGTCCTCGGTCGCAGGACCGTCGGTGCCCTGGAGACCCTCCGGCCCGGAACCGCCGGTCCCGCGATCGGTGCCTCCGGGGTAGCCGGGGATCTGGGGGCCGTCGCCGCCCGGGGAGGGCAGCTCGGGCGGGCCGGGGGTGAGCGGATCGCCCGCGTCGCCGTGCTCGCTGCTCGCATCGCCGGGGTTGCCGCCCACGAGCGGCGCCGTGAACACGGGGCGCTGCGCGGAGGACTGCCAGACGTCGCGCTGCGGGCGCTTGGTGACGCCCTCGAAGACCACGGCCAGCTGGTGCTCGTTGAGCGTCTCCTTCTCCAGGAGCTCGAGCACCAGGCGGTCGAGGACGGGGCGGTTCTCGGAGATCACGGCCCAGGCCTCGGAGAGCGCCTCGTCGACCAGACGGCGCACCTCCTCGTCGATGAGCTGTGCGGTCTCGTCGGAGACCTGGACGTCGCCGCCCTGCTGCATGCCGACGAAGACCTCGTCCTGGCCGCTGCCGTAGAACACCTGGCCGACCTTCGCGCTCATGCCCAGCTGGGTGACCATGGTGCGCGCGATCTTGGTGGCGTTCTGCAGGTCCGAGCTGGGCCCGGTGGTGACGTCGTGGAAGATGCCCTCCTCGACCGCGTAGCCGCCGAGCGCGTAGGACAGGCGGTCCAGGAGCTCGTTGCGCGACTGGTAGTTGCGGTCCTGTGTGGGCACGACCATCGTGTAGCCGCCAGCCTGGCCGCGCGGCAGGATCGTCACCTTGTTGACCGGCGCCGAGTAGTTCAGCGCGGCCGCCACGAGCGCGTGGCCGCCCTCGTGATAGGCGGTCATCTGGCGGTCGCGGTCGCTCATCACCTTGGAGTAGCGCTGCGGCCCCATGGAGACGCGGTCGATGGCCTCGTCCAGGGCCCGCGAGTCGATGATCTGGTTGTTCGAGCGCGCCGTGAGCAGCGCGGCCTCGTTGAGCACGTTCGCGAGGTCCGCACCGGACATGCCGATCGTGCGGCGCGCGACGATCTCGAGGTCGACGTCCTCCGCGAGCGGCTTGCCCTGCGCGTGGACGTTGAGGATGTGCAGGCGGCCCTTGAGGTCCGGCAGGCCCACGGCGACCTGGCGGTCGAAGCGGCCCGGGCGCAGCAGCGCGGGGTCCAGGATGTCCACGCGGTTGGTGGCGGCGATGAGGATGACGTTCTGGTTCTCGTCGAACCCGTCCATCTCCACGAGCATCTGGTTCAGGGTCTGCTCGCGCTCGTCGTGGCCGCCGCCCATGCCGGCGCCGCGGTGGCGGCCGACGGCGTCGATCTCGTCGATGAAGATGATCGCCGGGGCGTTCTCCTTCGCCGTCGAGAACAGGTCGCGCACGCGGCTCGCGCCGACGCCCACGAACATCTCGACGAAGTCCGAGCCGGAGATCGAGTAGAAGGGCACGTTCGCCTCGCCGGCGACGGCCTTCGCGAGCAGGGTCTTGCCGGTGCCGGGAGGGCCGTAGAGCAGGACGCCCTTGGGGATCTTCGCGCCGACGGCGTGGTACTTCTCCGGGTCGACGAGGAACTGCTTGATCTCGTCGAGCTCCTCGACGGCCTCGTCGGCCCCCGCCACGTCGGCGAAGGTGACCTGCGGCGCCTCCTTGTTGAACAGCTTGGCCTTGGACTTGCCGAACTGCATGGCGCGGCCGCCGCCCTGGCTGTTCATGATGAGGAACCAGAACACGCCGATGAACAGCAGCAGGGGCAGGAAGGAGACGAGCAGCGTCGACCACCAAGGACTGGTGGCGATCTCGTCGGTGTACCCCTTCTTCGGGTCGGCCTTGTCGACGGCGTCGACGACGGCGTCACCGCGCGCGGTGACGTAGGAGAAGTAGACCTTCTTGCCCTTGTCGTCGAAGTCCTGGCTCAGCACGAGGTCGACCCTCTGCTGGTTGCCGTCGATGATCTTCGCCTGCTCGACCTTGCCGTCCTGCAGGAGCTGGAGGCCCTGCTCGGTGTCGACCTGCTGGTAGCTGTCGCGTCCCAGGAAGGTGAACGCGAGGATGCCCAGGAGCAGGGCGACGGCGACCCAGATCGCGATGGACGCGCCCGGCCGCTTCTTCTTGGTGGTGCTTGCCATCTCAGTCCTCGTACACGGAGCGCTTCAGGACGCCCACGTAGGGAAGGTTCCGGTAGGACTCGTCGTAGTCCAGGCCGTAACCGATCACGAATTCGTTGGGAATGTCGAAGCCGACGTACTTCACGTCGATCTCGACGCGCGCGGCCTCGGGCTTGCGCAGCAGCGCGGCGACGTCCACGCTCTTGGGGCCGCGCGAGCGGAGGTTGGCCAGCAGCCACTTCAGGGTGAGCCCGGAGTCGATGATGTCCTCGACGATCAGCACCCGGCGGTCGGAGATGTCCGTGCCCAGGTCCTTGAGGATCCTCACCACTCCCGAGGACTTCGTCCCCGAGCCGTAGGAGGACACGGCCATCCAGTCCATGTCGACGTCGAGGTCGATCGTGCGGGCCAGGTCGGACATGACGATCGCGGCGCCCTTGAGGACTCCCACCAGCAGCGGGGGTTCGTCCGCATAGTCCTCGGCGATCCTGGCGCCCATCTCGCGCAGGCGCTCGTGGATGGTCTCCTCGTCGAGCAGGACGCGCTCGACGTCCTGGTGAGGGTTGACGGACACGCGGTCTCCTCCGTGGGTCGGCTTCGGCTCGGCGTCGCGCGGGTTCGGCGCCGGAGTGCTGTTCACGCGCGTGCGCCCCCGTCGCGGGAGCGTCGCCACACCAGCAGTCCGTCACGACGAGCGACCTCGATCCTACCCGGAAGGGGCGAGGCTGCCTGACCGTGCCATGAGACCACCAGCGCATCGGCCGCGAGCACGTGGCGGCGCAGCAGGGATTTGTCCGACGGGGCGCCGCCGCGCCGCTCCGCGAGCCGTGACGCATCGCGCAGCACACGGGTGCGCAGGGGCGTCGGCGCCGCGGCGAGGGCGTGCACGTCCAGGGCGAGCACGTCCCCCTCCTCCTCGAGCTCCCCGAGGTTGCGCTCGAGCGACTCGCGCAGCGCGGCCGCGTCGGCGTCGAGCATGTCGGAGTCGGGTCTGACCAGCGCCGCGCTGCGGGCGAGGTTCTGGGAGATCTGTTCGCCGAGCTCCTCGCGCAGCACGGGCAGCACCCGGTGGCGCACGCGGGCGCGCAGCAGGTTGGTGTCCGCGTTCATCGGGTCCTCCCACCACGGAAGGTCGTGCAGGCGGCAGATCTCCTCGGTGTCGGCCCGGGAGACGGCGGTCGTCTCGTCGCGGCCGTCGCCCAGGAAGGGCCGCAGCAGGGGGCCGCGGGCGGCCGGGATGCCCGCGAGCGCACGCGGCCCCGCGCCGCGGGCGAGCGCCATGAGCACCTGCTCCGCCTGGTCGTCGAGGGTGTGGCCGAGCAGCAGCGCGAGGCCCCCGCGCTCCTCGAGGAGCGTCTCGAGCGCCTCGTGGCGGGCGTCGCGCGCGGCGTTCTCGATCCCGCCCGGCGCGTCGGGATCGACATGCACGGCGAGCACGTGGACGGCCGACGCGCCGAGGCGCTCGGCCTGGGCGCGGGCGCGCTCGGCGACGGACGCGGATCCCTCCTGCAGGCCGTGGTCGACGATCACGGCCTCCGTCTCCAGGCCCAGCCGCGCACCGACCCAGCAGGTGGTGGTCAGCAGGGCGAGGGAGTCGGCTCCGCCGCTGAGGCCGACGAGGACGCGCGGCGAGAGCGCGCCCCCACCGGTCGCGTCGGCGAGGTCCGCCAGGCGCGCGAGGAGGGCGGCGCGCACGGCGCTGCGGGCGCGTGCGACCACGCGCGGGGGTCCTGCCATGGGGTGGGTGCTCCTAGGTCCGACGGGCGAGCTCGTAGGCGACGTCGTCCACGGCGGCCTTGGCCTTGTCGGCGTCGGCCCCGTCGAACCCGTGGACCACGATGTCGAAGACGACCGTGCGGCCGTCGGGGAGAACGGTCACGCCGGCGAGGGCCGACGTGCCCGCGAGGTATCCGGTCTTGCCGCGCACGGTGCCGCGGGCGCCCGCGACGTCCTTCGCGCCGAAGCGCTCCTCGAGGGTGCCGGTGAGGCCCGCGATCGGCACGTCGTACAGCAGCGGCTCGAGCTGCGGCGCACCGCCGGAGGCGACCTCGCCGAGGATCGCGCTGAGCAGCCGCGGCGGCACGCGATCGCCCGTC
This sequence comes from Brachybacterium halotolerans subsp. kimchii, assembly GCF_020792675.1. NCBI lineage: Bacteria > Bacillati > Actinomycetota > Actinomycetes > Micrococcales > Dermabacteraceae > Brachybacterium > Brachybacterium halotolerans. The sequence continues at coordinate 883,749 of NZ_CP086254.1, forward strand.
GAGAGGCCGCTGCCGTCGCGGATCACGAGCTCCTCGAGGTCTTTCTCCGGCACGCCGAGCTCGTCGGCGAGGGACCGCACCTCGGTGTCCACGGCCTTCGCGGCGTTCTTCGGCGTCGGCTCGAGGCCCTGGGCCCTGGCCGTGAGGTGCGCCATGAGCTCGGCGATCGTGTTGTCGGAGGTCTGCAGGGCGTGCTGGACGATGTCGGTGAGCGGCGCCGAGCGCGTCGCGACCTCGACGACGTCGCCGCCGACCTCGGGCGCCTTCGCCCCCTCGACGTGCGCGTCGGCCCCGCCGGAGACCTTCAGACCGTGCTTCTCGAGGTCCTTCGCGAAGAGCTTCGCGGCATCGCCCGCAGGGTCCGCGGACTTCCTGCCGTACTGCTCGCCGTCGAGCCAGCCCTCGTCGACCGCGAGGGCCGCGGTGGGCGTGACCCAGCCGCCCGCGCGGCCGTTGTCGCCCCAGGCCGGGTTCTCCCCTCCCGGCAGGGCGCTGGTGTCCAGGCGCAGGGCGACCTGGTCCTGGCCGTGCTCCTTGGCGAGCTTCGCCGCATCCTTCGCGAGGGCGTCCACGCGCTCGCGGGTCAGGGTCATGTCGCCCTCGCCGACGAGGGTCAGGGTCCTGCCGTCGAGCACGGCGTGCGTGGTGAGGCGCTGGTCGCCGTCGACGCTGCGCAGCAGGGCCGAGGCGGTGAGGAGCTTGAGGGTCGAGGCGGGGACGCGCGCGGTGTCGGCGTCACGCTCGGCGATGACGTCGCCGGAGTCGGCGTCGACGACGGAGTAGGACAGTCCCCCGTCGATCACGGGATCCTTCGCGTGGGAGGCGAGGCGGCCCGCGAGGTCCTCGTCGGCGTCCCTCGTCGAGGCGGTCGCGGGGGTGGGGACGATCGGATCGGCCTGCTCCCGGTCGTAGTCCTCGCCCTGCGCGCGCGGGCCCGCGTTCTCACCCTGCTGCTCGGTCGAGAGCGTGAGCACTCCGGGGAACGCGTCCGTGAGGTCGCCCACCACGTAGAAGCTGACAGGCACTGCGGCGCACAGCGTGATGGCGATCGCGCGCCAGAGCTTCTCGGTCCGCATGGTTCCCAGGATATAGAGTGTCGGGACCACTCTCCGCATAGAGTGTGAGGACCATTGACCGCGCCCACAGGGCGATGAGCACCGCAACGGAGCCGCAGACGTGGAGTTCGACGTCACGATCGAGATCCCTCGAGGGAATCGCAACAAGTACGAGGTGGACCACCACAACGGGCGCATCCGGCTGGACCGGATGCTGTTCACCGCCACCCGCTACCCGGACGACTACGGGTTCATCGAAGGCACGCTGGGCGAGGACGGCGATCCGCTGGACTGCCTGGTCCTCCTCGAGGAGCCGACGTTCCCGGGCTGCCTGATCCGCTGCCGCGCGCTGGGCATGTTCCGCATGCGCGACGAGTCCGGCGGCGACGACAAGATCATCGCCGTGCCGGTGGGCGACCAGCGCCAGGTGCGACGCCAGGAGCTCACGGACGTCTCCGAGTTCCACCGCCTGGAGATCCAGCACTTCTTCGAGGTCTACAAGGACCTCGAGCCCGGCAAGAGCGTCGAGGGGGCCCACTGGGAGGGCCGCAGCGACGCCGAGGCGGAGATCCGCCGCTCCTACGAGCGCGCCAAGGGCACCGAGCACGAGAACGAGTTCACGGTCGAGGTCTGACCCCGGCCCGGCCGTCGGCCGTGGCCGACTCGCCGGAGTCGGCCGACCGGCCGACCGGCCGACCGAAGATATGAGCGTGGCGCATCGGATCCGCTGAGATCCGGTGCGCCACGCTCATATCTGCATGGCATCTCCGCTGCGCGGTGCGCCTCGGGCACCAGCGCCGGTGTCAGATGCCAGCGCCGGTGTCAGGAGCTCTTCGCGTCTCCGTCGAGCGAGGCGTCGACGCGCTTGGGGTTCGGCGCGGACGAGGCGTCCGCCGCCCCTGCGGTGAGCTCGTGGACGTGGGAGAAGATCTCCCGCTCGGCCTTGATGATGCCGCCGGCGATGACGCGGTTGCCGACGCCGCCGATCACCGCGCCGACGCCGAAGGGGATCAGGCGGCCGGCCCAGACGCTGCCCATGCGCGCGGCGATCTTGCGGCGGATCCAGCGCTTGATCTGGTTGTTGACGGCCGAGACCACGAAGTCCGGGGCGACGCCGTTGAGCACCGCGCCCCACTGCAGCCCCTGGCGGCCCAGGGCCTTGGAGACGAGCTGCTCGCCCTTCTCCCCTCCCAGCACGCCGAGCACCACGGTCTTGCGGCTGGCCTGATCACCCATGTCCACGCCGCGCACGCGCGCCACGGCGAGGATGAGGAAGGCACACGCCTCGGCGAAGGCGGCTCCCTCGCCCGAGGTCAGCGCGATCGCCGCCACGGTGCCCACGCCGGGCAGGGCCGCGGCGCCGCCGACGCCGGCGCCGGAGACGGTCAGCAGACGGCGGAACTGCTTCTCGACATGTCCGACGAGGTCCTCCTCGGACATCTCGGGGTGCTTGCGCCGCAGCGAGTCCACGTACTTGTCGGCCACGGGCCTCTGGATCCGCAGCGCGTGGTCGACGATGCCGAGCACGCGCTCATCGGGTGCCTGAGGACCCTGTGCGTCCTCGCTGTCCTTGCCGCTCGTGGATGACTTGGACCCACCGTTCGCGTTCGCCACGTTCAGCTCCCCTTCTGCTGTCCTGCGCGCCGGGAGACCCCGACGCCGAGGCACACCATAGCGGGATCACCCGGGCACAGGATGGACACCGCGGCGCGGGACCGCAGGACCGCGGATCGACGGGCCGACGGGCCGACAGATCAGTCGAGCACCACGGTCCCGGGAGCGAGGCGCTCGATGGGGCCCGTGAGCCCGAGACCGTCGACGGCCTCGGTGACGTCGGCCCAGCGCGGCGCGTAGCGGGTGTCGATGATCGAGCGCGGCACGGCCAGGTCGTGGCAGAGCGTGCCGGCGAGGTGGTCGGTCTCGTGCTGCAGGATGCGCGCTGGCCAGCCCTGGTGCTCCTCGTCCACGTCCACGAGCGCGCCGTCCTGGTCCAGGAGGGCGCCGGTGAAGCGGATGCGCCGGCCCCGCGGCACGATCGAGCTCAGCCCGTCGTAGGAGAGGCATCCCTCCCAGGCGAAGACCCGCTGCTCGCCGAGGACCTCGTAGGAGGGATCGAGCACGGCGCGCAGGGGGAAGGGCCGACGCTCGAGCAGGTCGTCCTCGGGATCCTGGTCGGCCGCGGCGAAGCGGTCCTCGGCCACGAACAGGCGCAGGGGCACGCCGATCTGCGTCGCGGCGAGGCCGACGCCCGGGGCCTCGCGCATGGTCACCACCATGGCGTCCACGAGCTCGCGCAGCAGCGCGGGGTCGAGGCGGTCCCGCGCGTCGCGCACGGGCCCGCGCAGGGCGGGATGGCCCGCCTGCACGATGCGCAGGGGCTCCTCGGGGCGGGTGCGGCGGTCCAGGAGGCGCTGTACGTATTCGGTGAGATCCACACCCCCAGTATCCCCGCAGACGGCGTCCCCGCCCGCGCCGCCGCACCGTCGCGGGCGGCGCCCGGCGGCGCCGCCCGAGAGGCCCCGCGACGCGACGACGTGCACGGTGTCCTCCCGGGCCTGAGATCTGGGATACACTTCCGATCGCCGGTGCGACGTTGCACACAGCCCTCGGGGGCGGTGCACAGCGGCACCGGTGCTCTCAACACTTCACAACGGATCGTCCGGCACGTACCTGCCGGTGGAGGGAATCACCATGGCTACAGTCACGTTCGACCACGCGAGCCGCGTCTACCCGGGCCAGGAGCGCCCTGCGGTGGATGGCCTCGACATCGCCATCGAGGACGGTGAGTTCCTCGTCCTGGTGGGCCCCTCGGGCTGCGGGAAGTCGACCTCCCTGCGCATGCTCGCCGGTCTCGAGGAGATCGACGCCGGCCGCATCCTGATCGGCGACCGCGACGTCACCGACGTGCCGCCGAAGGATCGCGACATCGCGATGGTGTTCCAGAACTACGCGCTGTACCCGCACATGACGGTCGCCGACAACATGGGCTTCGCCCTGAAGATCGCCGGCACCCCGAAGGCGGAGATCCGCAAGCGCGTCGAGGAGGCCGCGAAGATCCTCGACCTCGAGCAGTACCTCGACCGCAAGCCGAAGGCGCTCTCCGGCGGTCAGCGCCAGCGTGTGGCCATGGGCCGCGCGATCGTGCGCTCGCCCCAGGTGTTCCTCATGGACGAGCCGCTGTCGAACCTCGACGCGAAGCTGCGCGTGTCCACCCGTACCCAGATCGCGTCGCTGCAGCGCCGCCTGGGCGTCACCACCGTCTACGTGACCCACGACCAGACCGAGGCCATGACGATGGGCGACCGCGTCGCGGTGCTCAACGGCGGCGTGCTCCAGCAGATCGACGCGCCGCGCCGCATGTACGACCACCCCGACAACGTCTTCGTCGCGGGCTTCATCGGCTCCCCGGCCATGAACCTGGTCGAGCAGAAGCTCACCGACCAGGGCGTCTCCTTCGGCGCCGTGACGGTCCCCGTCGACCGCGCGACCCTCTCGGACACCGACGAGACCTCCGTGACCGTGGGCGTGCGCCCCGAGGACCTCACCCTCGCCGAGAACGGCCTGGCCGTCGAGGTCGACGTGGTCGAGGAGCTCGGCGCGGACGCGTACGTCTACGGCCGCCTGGCCGGCTCGGACGAGAACTCCAAGCCGATCATCGCCCGCGTCGACGGCCGCAAGCCCCCGATGAAGGGCGAGACCGTGCACTTCCAGCCCAAGGAGGGCCACGTGCACCTGTTCGACGTCAAGACGGGCGCCCGTCTGGGCGACTGACGCGACCGCCCCGCTGCGCGGGGCCGCTCTCCAGCGGGCGCTCGGCCATCGGCCGGGCGCCCGTTGCCGTGTGCGCGACCGCTTTCCGTGCGTGCGTCCACATTCGTGAGAAGGGGCGCCGACGGCGCCGACCGGCCGTCCGTTTCGTCCGCCTTCGGCGCGTGCACTGCGGGAACGCCCCATGCCTCTGCACACCTCCTGCGCACTTCTCGCTTCACCGTGCGCGCGCGGGAGGGCAGAATAGTGCCTATGGCTTCCCTCGAGATCACGGCCTCGCGCCCCGACCCGGCACTGCTGGACCTGCCGTGGGAGGAGCCGCTCGAGGAGTGGCCCGAGTCGATGCTGGCCACCCTGCCGCGCGGCATCTCCCGGCACGTGGTGCGCTTCGTGCGCGTCTCGGGCCGCGTGCTCGCGCTCAAGGAGATCAATCGCGAGCTCGCCCAGCGCGAGTACGACATGCTGCGGATCCTGCGCAAGATCGACATCCCCGCGGTCGAGCCCTTCGCCGTGGTCAGCGGCCGCGTCACGCCCGGCGGAGAGCCGCTGGACGCCGTCCTCATCACGCGCCACCTGCAGTTCTCGCTCCCCTACCGTGCGGTCTTCTCGCAGGTCTCGAGCGAGGAGACGGCCCGGCGCCTGCTCGACGCCCTCGCGGTGCTGCTGGTGCGCCTGCACCTGGAGGGCTTCTTCTGGGGCGACGTGTCGCTGTCCAACACGCTGTTCCGCCGCGACGCGGGTGCCTTCGCCGCGTACCTGGTGGACGTCGAGACGGGCACTCTCCACGAGAGCCTCACCGACGGACAGCGGGCCTACGACCTCGACATCGCGCGCACGAACATCATCGGCGAGCTCATGGACCTGCAGGCCGGTGAGCTCATCGACGAGGAGTCCGATCCGGTGGAGGTCGGCGACCAGCTGGTGGCCCGCTACGAGGAGCTGTGGTCCGCGCTCACCGAGCGCGAGAGCTTCTCGGCCGACGAGCGCTGGCGCGTCTCCGCCCGCATCGAGCGCCTGAACGAGCTCGGCTTCGACGTGGGCGAGCTCGAGCTCACCACGGACCTGGACGGCACCACCGTCTCCATCCAGCCCAAGGTCGTGGACGCGGGACACCATGCGCGCCGCCTCATGCGGCTGACGGGGATCGACGCCCAGGAGAACCAGGCGCGCCGCCTGCTCAACGATCTCGACCAGTACGGGGCGATCACCGACCAGCAGGCCGAGGACGAGGAGTTCGTGGCCCACGAGTGGCAGCAGGAGCACTACGAGCCGATCGTGCGGGCGATCCCCCGCACCATGCGCTCGAAGCTGCAGCCCCCGGAGTTCTTCCACGAGGTGCTCGAGCACAAGTGGTTCCTCAGCGAGAAGCAGGGCCGGGACGTGCCGATGAAGGAGGCCGTCCAGGACTACGTGGAGAACATCCTCCCCCATCGACCCGACGAGAAGTCCCTGGTCACGACCGAGACGTCAGCCCTCCCGATCTTCGAGGGCTGACGTCAGCATCAGGCGATGCCCGTGCCCTCGCGGACCCCGGCGATCTCGTAGAGCGCGATCGCCGCGGCGACCGAGGCGTTGAGCGATTCGGTGCGCTCCCCCATCGGGATCGAGACGACCTGGTCGCAGGTCTCCCGGGCCAGCCGTGAGAGGCCCTTGCCCTCGGCGCCGACCACGAGCACGACGGGCTCCGTGCCCAGCGAGCGCTCCTGGCTGGCGAGGTCCCGCGTGGAGACGTCCCCCTCGGCATCGAGCCCGAGGGCGAAGACGCCGCGGGACTTGAGGTCGGCCAGGGTGCGGTTGAGGTTCGTGACCTGGGCGACGCGCACGCGGCTCGCGGCGCCGGCCGCCACCTTCCAGACGCTCGCGGTCATCGACACGCTGCGGCGCTCGGGAAGGATCACGCCGTGGACGCCGAAGGCGCCCGCGCTGCGGAGGATCGCGCCGAGGTTACGGGGATCGGTGATGCCGTCCAGCGCGACGAGGAGCGGCGGCTCGAAGGCGTCGTGGGCGATCTCCAGCAGCTCGTCGACGTCCGCGTACTCGTACGGCGGGATGGTCAGCGAGACGCCCTGGTGGACGGCGTGATCCGTGATGCGGTCGAGGTCGGTGCGGGTGGCCTCGGCGATCGGCAGACCGCGCGCGGTGGTCAGGCGCAGGATCTCGCGCACCCGCTCGTCGCCCTCGATGCGCGCGAGCACAGTGAGCGAGGTCGCCGGGATGCCCTCCTGGAGGGCCTCGAGCACCGCGTTGCGGCCGGCGACCTGGTTCTCGCCGGGAGCGGGGGCGTCCCCTCGGCGCTGCCTGCCGCCGTGGCCGCCCTTCCCCGAGCTGCCCTTGCCGCCCTGGCCGGAGCCGCCGGATCCCCCGGAGCCGCCCTGGTAAGCCTTGTGACCGGGGCGGTCGCTCGCCTTGGGCGTCGGCCCCTTGCCCTCGAGGCCGCGGCGGCGCACGCCGCCGGAGCCGGCGGTCGCGCCCTTCTTCGTGCGGCGCATGGCGCCGCGACGGGAGCTGTTCCCTGCCATCAGGAGTCCTTCCTGGTCGCGGGTGCGAGGGTCCATCGGGCGCCGTCGGCGCCGTCCTCCACCCGGATGCCTGCATGATCGAGTGCGTCGCGGATCGCGTCGGCCCGCGCCCAGTCCTTCTCCGCCCGTGCCTCGGCGCGCGCGGCGAGCTGGCCGCGCACGAGCGCGTCGAGTGCCTCGTGCTCCCCGCCGCCCTCTCCGGCGGTGTCGGCCCAGGACACGGGGTCCAGGCCCAGCACGTCGAGCATCGCGCGGAGCTCCGCGAGCAGCGCGGCGATCGTCTCCGGTGCGGCGCCGCGCTCGGCGAGGGCGGCGTTCAGCGCGGCGTGCGTGCGGTGCACGACGGCCATCGCCTCGGGCACGCCGAGGTCGTCGTCCATGGCGGCCGCGAACGCCTCGGGGAGCTCGACGGCGCGCAGGTCCTGCGCGAGCACGGCGTCCTCCCCCAGCAGCTCCTGGGCGCGCTGCGTGCTCGCGCCGAAGCGCTCCCAGACCACCTCGGCCTCGCGCATAGCGGCGGCGTTGTACTCGATGGTGGCGCGATAGTGCGCGCCCAGCAGGGCGAGGCGCACGGCGGGGGCGGGATGCGCGGCGAGGGCGTCCTCGACGGTGACGAAGTTGTCCAGGCTCTTGCCCATCTTCATGCCGTCCACGGTGAGCACCGCCACGTGCATCCAGGTGCGCGCGAAGCCGTAGCCGGCGCCGTGGGACTGGGCCTGCTCGTTCTCGTGGTGCGGGAAGCGCAGGTCCAGGCCTCCGGCGTGGATGTCGAAGGTCTCCCCCAGGTAGCGGCGGGCCATCGCCGAGCACTCGAGGTGCCAGCCGGGGCGTCCGCGCCCGAAGGGCGTGTCCCAGGCCGCGGTCCCGGGCTCCTCGGGCTTCGCCGCCTTCCACAGGGCGAAGTCGCGCGGATCGCGCTTCCCGGGCTCGGGCGCCTCGCCCGCGTCCTGCATGTCGTCGAGGTCCTGATGGGTCAGGGAGCCGTAGTCGGGCAGCGAGCGCACGTCGAAGTACACGCTGCCGTGACCGTCGGCGTAGGCATGACCGCGCTCGATCAGGCGCTCCATGAAGGCGATCATCTCGGTGACGTGGCCCGTCGCGCGCGGCTCGTAGTCCGGGACGCGGCAGCCGAGGTCGTCGAGGACCTCGTGGAACTCGCGCTCGAAGCGGTAGGACCAGGCCCACCAGGGCACGTCGTTCTGCGCCGACTTCGCGAGGATCTTGTCGTCGATGTCGGTCACGTTGCGCACATAGGTGACGTCGAGGCCGCTGCGCTCGAGCCAGCGGACCAGCACGTCCACGGCGAGGAAGGTGCGCAGGTGCCCGATGTGCGGCGCCCCCTGAGTGGTGGGGCCGCACGCGTACAGCGAGACCGCGCCCTCTCGCACGGGGCGGAAGGGCGCGGTCTCGCGCGTTGCTGTGTCGTACAGGTTCAGGCTCACGGGTCCAGGGTACGTGGCCGCGGGCCCTGCCCGGGACCCGGGTCAGTCGGAGACGCGGGCGCTGACCTGCTTGCCGTAGAGCTCGTCGAAGGTGTCGTCGTAGGAGACGGCGTTCGCGCGGCGCTTGCCCTGCACGGCGTCGACGGCGCCCTTGGCGGTCTCGATCGTGGTCTCGGGGGCGCGGATCTTCCGCACCACGAGGAAGGCCACGAGGCCGGCGATCACGGCGAGGACGATAAACACGCCCGCCACGATGAGGAAGGACGCCCAGGCCGGCAGGCCCGCGGCCTGCAGACCCCAGGCGGCGGCGAACAGCAGCATCACCCAGGCGGAGAGCAGCAGGAACAGCAGCACGGCCGCGCACGCCGCGACCACACCCGCCTTGACGGCGATGCCCGTGATCTCCTTCTTGGCGATGTCGATCTCGGAGTGCACGACACCGAGCACCTCGTCACGGATCGAGGCGACGAGTTCGCCGATCGACCGCTGGGTGGGCGGGGTCGTCGGGTCGTTCGTGGTGTTGATCATGGTCGGAGCCTATCGCAGGTGGGATGCCCGGACACGCGGTCCGTGCGCGAACGGGCGGAGGGACGTGACGGGTCAGATGCCCGACGGGCGGGCTCGCCCGCGCCGGTCAGTCGACGTGGACGCGCGTGCGCCGCTTGGACTCGGCGCGGGGGCCCGCCGCCGTGCTCTGGCGGGCGACGAGCGACGGAGCGACGGCCACGTCGCGCGCCTCCTGCTCATGGCCGGAGACGCGGTCCACGAGCAGCTGGGCGGCGAGTGCCCCCAGGCGGTCCGAGTTCGGGTCGACGCTGGTCACCTGCGTCACGCCCGAGGAGGAGAGCGAGGTGTTGCCGTAGCCGGCGACGGCCAGCTGCGTGGGCACCTCGTAGCCGGCGTCGCGGGCGGCGGCGAGCACGCCGAGCGCCGTGACGTCGTTCGCGCAGGTCACCGCCGTGGGCACCTGACTGCCGCGCAGCAGCATCGATCCCGCGGTCTGCCCCACCTGCTCGGTGAAGTCGCCGGGCTCGATGCGCGCGTGGTCGGCGAGGCCGTGGCGCTCCATGGCGAGCTGGAAGGCGTCGGCGCGCTCGCGGGCGACGGTCGAGCCGACCCCGCCCACGTGCGCGATCTCGGTGTGGCCGAGGCTCACGAGGTGATCGACGAGCAGCCCCTGGCCCACCTCGTCGTCGATGCGGACCGTGTCGAAGCGGCCGACGAAGGACCGCGAGCAGCCGATGCCCACGAAGGGGCGGTCGGCGGTGGCCTCGATGACGCTGTCGACGTCGTGGAGGTCGGAGACCATGAGGAAGCCGTCGACGCCGAGGTCCACGAGGGAGCGGATCGCGTCGGTGTCCGCGGCGATCGGGTACTCCGGGACGCGGCGGCGGGTCGGGACGACGATCGCCGAGCGGCCGGTGGCGGTGAGCTCGATGCGGATCGCGCGCACCAGATCGGAGATCCAGGTGTTGCGCATCGTGTTGACGAGGACCGCGACCACGCCGCGGTGCGAGGTCTCGTCGGCGAGCTCCTCGAGCGGGAAGTTCAGCCGCTCGGCGGCCTCGTGGACGCGCTCGCGCAGGCGGGGCCGGATGTCGGCCTGGTCGCGCAGCGCCCGCAGCGCGACGGCGCTGGAGATGCCCAGGCTGTCGGCGACGTCGCGGAGGGTGCCGCGGCTGGGCCCCTGGTCGGCGGCGATGGACGCGCTCACCGCGTCGCCCTGCTCGATCACCTGGTCCGTCGCGCCTGCTCCCTCGGCGCTGTCCGAGTTCGGGTCGATGCTGCCGGCATCCTGCATGTCGTCCGCTCCTTCGCTGATGAGGTCATCGCTCATGGACTCATTGAACCGCACCGCGGCTCTGCGGGGTGCGCGGCTCGTCCGGGCGGGACAGGTCTCACAGCCTCGTGCGTCCGCCAAGCGGCGAGCGATCCGTCGCGCGAGCGGGGGTTATCCCCCGCGGGGCACGGCGGCCGGCCCCGGTGTGCACCGCGACGCGCCCGCCTACGGTGATCCCATGACCTCCACCACGACGCCCGCCGGACCCGCGCCGGTGCCGCGGCCCGACGCACCGCGCCCCGACGCACCTCGTCCCCGCTTCCTGGTGGGGATGGCGAGCGTGCTGGTCTCGGGACTGCTCTCGATCACCTGGCTGTGGATCAGCCTGACCGTCCTGGTCACCGGGATCGCCTCACTGCCCGCCGTCCTCACGGGCCTCCTGCTGCTGGTGCCGTGGGTGCTCGTCATGCGTGCGGCGGCCGCGTTCGAGCGCCGCCGGGCCCGCGCGGTGCACGGCGTGGACGTCGTCGTCCCCTCGCGACGGGTCGCGCGGGGCACGGGCCTCGGCGCCGCGCTGCAGAACCTGGGGCTCGACGTCATCTCCTGGCAGTTCTGGCGCTCGGTGCTGCACCACCACATCACGATGATCGTGGGCTTCTTCCCGAGCCTCGTCCTCTACGTCGGACTGTGGGGCGCGTGGACCGCGGCCGAGCTCGCGATCATGGCGCCCGATGCCCAGCTGGGCTCCTGGCGCCCCGGCGCGCTCGTGCTCGCCCTGGGCGCCGTCCTCTGCCTCGCGATCGCGCTCGGCTCGCTCGCCGCCGGGGTGCTCGCCGAACGGGGGCTCGCGCGGGTGATGCTGCCCAGCAGCGACGACGGCCTGCGCCAGGAGGTCCAGGAGCTCTCCGTGCGCCGCCAGGGCGCGGTCGACGCCGCCGAGCAGGAGCGCCTGCGCATCGAGCGGGACCTGCACGACGGGGTCCAGCCCCGCCTGGTCGCGCTGGCCATGACACTGGGCATGGCGCGCTCGCGCATCGAGAAGGATCCCGCGGGCGCCGCCGAGCTCGTCGACGAGGCGCACGACGAGGCGAAGGCCGTCATCACGGACCTGCGCCAGCTGGCCCGCGGCATCCACCCGGCCGTCCTCGCCGACCGCGGCCTGGACCCCGCGCTCTCCGCCCTCGCGGCGCGCTCCCCCGTCCCCGTCGGCCTCACGGTCGCCGTGCCGGGGCGCCTGGGCCGCGAGCAGGAGGCCGTCGCCTACTTCGTGGTCTCCGAGGCCCTCACCAACGTCGCCAAGCATGCGAGCGCCTCGCACGTCCGCGTCGACGTGACGCTCGCGGGACCGGCCGATCGGCCGGGCGCGGCGGGATCCTCGCCCCGGCTCCCCGGATCACCCGCGCCCACGGCCCTGCGGGTGCGCATCGAGGACGACGGCCGGGGCGGCGCGCACGTGCGGCGCGACGGCGTCTCGACGGGCCTCGCGGGACTCACCGACCGCGTGCGCGCGACGGGCGGTCACCTCGTGGTCTCCTCCCCCGCGGGCGGCCCCACGATCCTGGACGCCACCATCCCAGCGTCCGCCCCGTCGACCCCTGCACGCGAGCCCGCCGGCGCGCCCGACCCCGCCCCCGACGACTCCGCGAAGGAGACCCACCGATGAGCACGACCCGATCCCCCCGCCCCGCGCGCGAGAGCCTGCGGATCGTCATCGCCGAGGACTCGGTGCTCCTGCGGGCGGGCCTCGAACGCCTCCTCGCGGCCGCCGGCCACCAGATCGTCGCCTCCGTCGAGGACGCGACGGGCCTGCTGGATGCGGTCTCCCGCCACAAGGTCGACCTCGCGATCGTGGACGTGCGGATGCCGCCCACCTTTACCGACGAGGGAATCCGCGCCGCCGTGCTGATCCGCGCCCAGAACCCCGGCGTCGCCCTGCTCGTGCTCTCCCAGTACGTCGAGGAGCGCTACGCCTCCGAGCTCATCGCCGACTCCGGCGGGGCGCTCGGCTACGTGCTCAAGGACCGGGTGGCCGACGTCGAGGAGTTCCTCCGCGTGGTGCGCGCCGTCGGCGACGGCGGGACCGCCCTGGACCCCGAGGTGGTCCAGCAGATCCTCGTGCGCTCCCGCCGCCGCTCGATCCGGGAGGACCTCTCCCCGCGCGAGAGCGAGGTGCTGCAGCTGATGGCAGAGGGACGCTCCAACGCCGCCATCGCCGAGCGGCTGCACGTCTCGGCGGGAAGCGTCGAGAAGCACATCTCGTCCCTGTTCGCCAAGCTCGGACTGCCCCCGGTCGACGGTGAGAACCGTCGCGTCATGGCCGTGCTGCGCTACCTGGAATCGGAGGACCGCTGATGCCCACCGCCCAGCTCCCGCCCCGCCCCCTGCCCGAGGGGACCGGACGCGACCGCACGATGCGGCGCGTGCTCGTGCTCATCGCCGTCGTCTGCCTCGTGCTCACCGCCGGAGGACTCGTGGCGCGCAGCATCGCCGCGGGCATCGAGCAGTCGCGCTTCCCCGAGGCGCCCGCCGTGCTGGCCGCCGGCTCGCCCTCGTCCCTCGAGGTGACCTCCTCGGTCTCCGACGTGACCGTGCGCGTGAGCGACGAGGTCGACCAGGTCACCCTCGTCCTCGTCGAGCAGGGCACGGACACCGTGCCCGCGGATCCCGCCCCTGTGAAGGCGCGCTGGGTGCGCAGCACGCACGACGGGACGCTGCGCGTGGACGTGCAGCGCCCCCGCCTCGAGGCGACCTCGAACTGGTTCGACGACGAGGACCGCGACCTGCTCGTGCTCGTCCCGCCGGACATCGCGCCCGATTTCTCGCTCGCGGTGAAGGCCGACGTCGGGAACCTCTCGGCCCAGGGCGCCCTGGCCGGTCTCGACCTGCGGACCCGCACGGGCGACGTCGACGCCGACGGCGTCTCCGCATCCGGCTCCGTCGCCGCGCGCACCGACATCGGCGACATCGACCTCGCGCTCGACGAGGACGGGGCGCACGAGGTCTCGGCGCGCACGACCACGGGCGACGTGTCCATCGCTCTCCCCTGCTGCGAGACCTGGGACGTGGACGCCCGCTCCGAGGAGGGCTCGACCGACGTCGACGCCGGGATCCGGGGCGAGGGAGCGGCGCTGCGGGCCCGCACCGACATCGGCGACGTGAGCGTCACGCGACGCTGAGGCCGACCCGGGCAGTACGCACCGCGGCGCCCCTCACCTCGATGGTGAGGGGCGCCGCGCCACGAGCGGGGTCCCGGCGGCGTCGGACCGCGGTCCGGCGCCGTCAGTGACGGAGGCTCACTTCTTGTCCTCGAGGCCCTTCTGGATGAGGTCCATGACCGAGGAGTCGGCGAGGGTCTGGGTGTCGCCGATCGTGCGGTGCTCGGCCACGTCGCGCAGGAGGCGGCGCATGATCTTGCCGGAGCGGGTCTTGGGCAGCTCGGTCACCAGCAGCACCTTCTTGGGCTTGGCGATCGGACCGATCTCCGTGCCGACGTGGGCGCGGAGGATCTTCGCCGCCTCCTCCTCGCCGCCGGCGGCCTCGACATCGCCCTGGGTGCCCTCACGGAGGATCACGAAGGCGACCACGGCCTGGCCGGTGGTCTCGTCGTCCGCGCCGACCACGGCGGCCTCGGCCACCCAGTCGTGGGAGACCAGCGCCGACTCGATCTCGGTGGTCGACAGGCGGTGGCCGGAGACGTTCATGACGTCGTCGACGCGGCCCAGGAGCCAGATGTCGCCGTCCGCGTCGCGCTTCGCGCCGTCGCCCGCGAAGTACTTCCCGGGGAAGCGCGACCAGTAGGTCTCCTTGAAGCGCTCCGGGTCGCCCCAGATGGTGCGGAGCATCGAGGGCCACGGCTCGGTGAGCACGAGGTAGCCCGTCTTCTCGTTCTCGATGGTCTCGCCGTCGTCGCCCACCACGTCGGCGCTGATGCCGGGCAGCGGCACCTGTGCGGAGCCGGGCTTGGCATCGGTGATGCCGGGCAGCGGGGAGATCATGATCGCGCCGGTCTCGGTCTGCCACCAGGTGTCGACGATCGGGCAGCGGTCCCCGCCGATCACGCGCCGGTACCAGAGCCAGGCCTCGGGGTTGATGGACTCGCCGACGCTGCCCAGAAGGCGCAGGGAGGAGAGGTCGAACTTCGCCGGGATGTCGTCGCCCCACTTCATGGCGGTGCGGATGGCGGTCGGCGAGGAGTAGAAGATGCTCACGCCGTACTTCTGGACGATCTCCCACCAGCGGCCCTGGTGGGGCGTGTCCGGGGTGCCCTCGTAGATGACCTGGGTGGCGCGGTTCGCCATGGGGCCGTACACGATGTACGTGTGGCCGGTGACCCAGCCGACGTCCGCCGTGCACCAGTACACGTCGGTGTCGGGCTTGAGGTCGAAGACGTCGCGGTGGGTGTAGCTCGCCTGCGTGAGGTACCCGCCGGTGGTGTGGACGATGCCCTTGGGCTTCCCGGTGGTGCCCGAGGTGTAGAGGATGAACAGCGGGTGCTCGGCCTCGACCCAGACGGGCTCGTGATCGGGCGAGGCCTGCTCGCGCGCCTCGTGCCACCAGACGTCGCGGCCCTCGGTCCATGCCACGTCGGCCCCGGTGCGGCGCACGACGAGCACGTTCGTCACGGACTCCGCACCGCCCGAGAGAGCCGCGTCCACCGCGTCCTTCAGCGGCAGTGCCTTGCCGCGGCGGAACTGGCCGTCGGCCGTGATGACGACCTTCGCCTCGGCGTCCTCGATGCGCGAGCGCAGGGCGTCGGAGCTGAAGCCGCCGAAGACCACGGAGTGCGGGGCGCCGATGCGAGCGCAGGCGAGCATCGCGAAGACGGCCTCGGGGATCATCGGCAGGTAGATCGCGACCCGGTCGCCGGTGGTGACGCCGAAGCCCTCGAGGACGTTCGCCATCCGGCTGATCTCGTCCTTGACCTGGGCGTACGTGAAGGCGGCATCGGAGCCGTCCTCGTACTCGGCGAGCAGTGCGACCTGCTCGCCGTGACCGGACTCCACGTGGCGGTCCACGCAGTTGTACGCGGCGTTGAGCTCGCCGTCGGCGAACCACTTCGCGAACGGCGGGTCGGACCAGTCGAGGGTCTCGGTGGGGGTCTTGTGCCAGCTCAGCGACGCGGCGCGGGACTTCCAGAAGCCCAGGCGATCGCGCGCGGCCTCCGGGTAGAGGGACGGCCGGGCATTCGCGTTCTGGACGAACGCCGAGCTCGGGGGGAAGGTGCGGTTCTCCGCGGGGTAGGTGCCGGTCGAAGTGGCGTCGTCGGACATCATCGCTCCTGCGTACGGGGTCCCGCGGCGCTGACCGCGGGGCGTTCGGTCTTCCGCCTCACCGTATCGCAGGAGACCCACGTCACGGGAATGCGCCCGCGCGTTCGGACACCGCGTGCGGACATCGGGATCGGCGCCCGCGGCGCGCGGGCGCCGAGCCGCTCAGGGCAGCGGATGGATCTCGACCTCGATGCCGTCGGGGTCGGGCACGTGCACCGCGCGCACGGCGCCCTCGACGAGACGCGCGTCGTGCCCGGCGGAGCGCAGCCGCGCCGTGAGCGCCTCGAGGTCCTCCGAGGTCTCGAGACCCAGGCGCACCTGGAGCGTGGGCGGGAGGTCGGGCATCTCCGGGGAGGCGCGGCGCGTGCGCTCGCGTCCTGCCATCGGCGCGTGGAGGCCGATGATCCCCGCGCTCCCGGGCCCGTGGAGCTCGAGCCATCCGCTGCGCTCGGCGGAGGCGATCGCCTTCTCCCCGTCGACCCCGTCGACCCCGTCGGCCCCGTCGGCCCCGCCGGGTCCGCCGGCCGCTGCGGGGGCGAAGCCGAGCCGGCCGAGCCAGCGCGCGTCGCGCCCGAAGTCCTCGCTCGACAGCACCGCGCACACGTGCAGGCGCGGATCCGGGGACGCGTCGTGCCCCTCGTAGCCGTAGAGGTCCACCTGGTCCTCGTTCAGCGAGACTCCCTCGCCGTCGGGCCCGGTGATCATGCCCTGCCTGCCATAGCTCTCGTCCCAGACCGTGACCTCGATGCCCTCGCGCTCGAGGGCCTCTGCGGCACGGTCGGCCGACGGCGTCGCCATGCACAGGTCCGTGGTGCCCGCCCGGGCACCCGTGGCGCTGGTGGAGGCGGCGTGCACCATGACGGCTCCCGCACCCGCGCGCAGCTCGCCGAAGCCGTCGTCGCCCGCGGTGATGCGGCGGGCCATGCCGAGCTCCACGAGGAAGGCGATCATCGCGCGCGGATCGGCCGTGAAGCGCAGGGGGAAGACGGTGAGCTCGGGCGCGCCGACGGCCGGCGCGACGGGCGCCGCGTCAGTCCCGGCGGCGGATGCGGCGTTCTCAGGAGTGGTCTCGGGCGTCATCGTCGACGCTCCTTCCGAGGTGCGCGCGCAGCGCCGACTCGACGAGCGCGCTGAGGGAGGACGACTCGTCGATCGCGCGATGCTTCACGGCGACCACGAGGTCCTTGGGCAGGTAGACGTTGAACTGCACCTTGCGGTCGCCGCCGCCGGTGCCGTCCGTCGTGGGTGAGCTTCCGGACATGCGAGCATGCTAGCACTCTCGCATGCTGTCCGGCGGAGGGTTCCTGCGCCCCGTCGCCGCGCGCCCTCACTCCCACTCGAGGACGCAGGTCGCGGCGACCACCTCGGCCATCACGCTCTGCAGCAGCGCGCCGCGCGGCAGGGAGCCCGCGTGCACCTCGTCGACGCGCCGCCCGGCGCGTCCCACGGTCGCGACGGTCCGCCGCACCGACCACGCGCGCTCTCCCGGTGCACTCAGCTCCCCCGGCCCCTCGCGCCGGGCCAGGTGCACCTCGGTGACGGCGAGATCCGCGGGGCGCATGTGCCAGCTGACGAACCGTCCGCGCTCCATCGCCCCGGGAAGGGGGAAGGCCAGCTCGAGCACCGCCGCCTCGCCCTCGTCGAGGGGGCGCGGCAGCACGACCTCGACGAGGGTCGCGCCGCCGGGAAGTGCCACGCGCCTCCCCAGGTCGGCGCCGACCACTCGCGCGTCCGACGAATCCAGCGGGCCCGGCGGCGCCTCGAGCACCGCGAGGAGCCGGTCCGCCCCACCGCGCTGGGCCGTGAGGACGACGTCGTAGTGCAGCATCGCCTCGCCGCCGGGAGCATCGAGATCCAGCGCCGTGCGCACGTACTCGCGACGCAGGCCGTCGTCCCAGCGCAGGCCCCACGCGCGACGGGCGTCCTCCGCCTCCTTCCCGCGCGGGAGCAGGCGGGCCGCCTCCGCCGCACTCCGGTAGCGCCAGGTCTCGGCGTCGATGTCCACGAGGTCCACGAGCTCGCCGTCCTCGAGGTCGAGACACTGCTCGAGAGCCTGCACCACCCCCAGGGACGAGCGGCGGCGAGGCCGGGAGCGCCCGCTCGCCCAGTACGAGAGGGTCGCGGGCGACGTCGGCGCGCCCGTGCGCGCGAGCATGCCGGCGAGCTCGGCGAAGCCGATGCCGCGCGAGATCATGGTCTCCCGCAGCCGCATCGCGAAGGCGCTGCCGGCGCCGAGTCCGCGGCGCCTGGGCACCGTGGCGGTCATGCAGCCCCCCAGGTCCATCCCAGACGCACGGAGCCCTCGTCGATCCCGTGGGCGACCACGGCCGCGATGCCGTCCCTGCCCACGTCGACCGGGTGCTCGGCGCTCGAGCGCGCGGTGGCCTCGCGCGAGCGCACGATCGACGCCGCGGAGGCGGGGAGCGCCCCGACGGGGAAGCGGCACTCGAGCACGATCGTCGAGACGGGGAACTCGGTGTGCACGATGTAACCGCCCTCGAGGTCGTCCGAGGGGGCAGGGCGCTCGAGGGGCCGGACCGTGTAGTCGAGAGCGCCGATCCTGCCGGGAGCGATCGGCACGTCCAGCAGGAGCTCGGTGAACAGCAGCCCGCGCTCGGGCCACGAGCGCTGGCGCCCCACGCGGCTGCCGTGCCCGGGCACCAGCTCGAGGGGGACGCCCTCGCTGCCGTGGGAGGTGACCCCGAGACGGGAGACGGTCTCGCGGGTCGAGCGCAGCACGCGGCGGATCCGCACCCCGATCGGACGGTGCTGCGGATCGATGTCGACGCGGTGATGGACGAGCAGCCGCTGCACGGTGTCCCCCTCGTCGAGGCCCATCTCCGCACGCACCCGCTGGACCGGGTCCTCCGTCTCCGTCCGGGCGCTCCAGTGATGGGCGGGGAGGCTGCGCACGAGGGTGTCCAGGAGGTACCCCCGCGGGGTGCGCAGCACGTTCTCGAGCTCGGCCACGGCGCGCATGGCCTCGTTGCGCCGCGGGCGGCTGCGACCGTGGCGCCACAGCGAGAGGGTCGACGGCGAGAGGGCGATCCCCGCTCCGCGCAGCCGCTCGCACACGCGCTCGAGAGCGAGCCCGCGCGCGTTGATCGCCGCGTCCAGTCGCGCTCCGAAGGTGTCCTCGGGCAGAGCTCCGGGCGGGTCCGGGGTGAGGGCCGACGGCGGGGTCGCCGGGGAGCGCAGCAGCGAGGCCGCACGGGAGGTCGACGTCGGCCCCGGAACCGGGTTCTCCGCCCCGCTCCGCTCGCCCCCGCTCCCGCTGGATCCCATCGACTCCCCCTTGCGATCGGGGCGCTCCCGCACGGGGCGCCCGACTCCGCCTCACCCTACCCACGCAGGCGAATACGGAGGAATCGGACATCGCGACGCGCGCGACGAGGACGTCGTGATGCGACGCGGCTCACGCGCGAGCGCCGGTCCTCGTCCGAGGGCCCCTCAGCACTCGGGCAGGGACACGGGAACCGCCGTCACGGCGAGCCCGCCCATGGCGGTCTCCTTGTAGCGCTCGGACATGTCCTTGCCGGTCTGGCGCATGGTCTCGATGACGGTGTCGAGGGAGACGAAGTGCTCTCCGGTGCCGCGCAGCGCGAAACGGGCGGCGGTGATCGCCTTCACCGCGGCCATCGCATTGCGCTCGATGCAGGGCACCTGGACCAGTCCGCCCACGGGATCGCAGGTCAGGCCCAGGTTGTGCTCCATCGCGATCTCGGCGGCGTTCTCGACCTGGCGGGGCTTCGCCCCCATCACCTCGGCGAGGCCCGCGGCGGCCATGGAGCAGGCGGATCCGACCTCGCCCTGGCAGCCCACCTCGGCGCCGGAGATCGAGGCGTGCTCCTTGTAGAGCGAGCCGATGGCCCCGGCGGTGAGCAGGAAGCGCACGGCGACGTCGTCGGGGTCGGCGTCGCGCAGGTAGTGGGTCGCGTAGTAGAGGACGGCCGGGATGATGCCGGCGGCACCGTTGGTGGGGGCGGTCACCACGCGCCCGCCGGCGGCGTTCTCCTCGTTCACGGCGAGCGCCGCGAGCGAGACCCATTCCAGGGCGGATTCGGCGCCGTGGCCGGGGTCCTCGGCGCTGAGGGAGTCGTACCAGGAGGCCGCGCGGCGCTGGACGTCCAGCCCGCCGGGGAGCACACCGGGTGTGCGCACGCCGCGCTCGATGCAGTCGCTCATGACGCCCCAGATGCGCAGGGCGCCCTCGCGGATCTCGTCCTCGCCGCGCCACTGCAGCTCGCGCCGCATCATCGCGGCCGACACGGAGATCCCGCGCTCCTCGCACACGCGCATGAGCTCGGCGCCGGTGGTGAAGATCGCCTGCCCCGCCTCCTCGGAGGCGACCTCGGCGATCGACTGGTCCATGTCCGCGGCATCGACGACGAAGCCGCCGCCCACGGAGAACATGGGCCGGCTCGCGATCACCTCGCCGGAGGCGTCGTACGCCTCGAAGGTCATGCCGTTGGAGTGCTGGGGAAGGAAGGTCAGGGGGTGCAGCACGATCGAGGAGGGCCGCAGGGCGACGGGGAGACGGCCGTCCAGCAGGAGCCCGCCCTCTTCCTCGATCCGCGCGACCCGCTCGCGACCGGCCACGGGGTCGACGGTCTCCGGGTCGGCGCCCTCGAGTCCCATCACGATCGCGTCGAGCGTCCCGTGGCCCTGGCCGGTCGCGGCGAGCGAGCCGTACAGGTGCACGCCGACGTCCGCGATGCGCGGACCGGTCTCCCGGTCCTCGAGCACCTCCCGGGCGAAGAGGCTCGCGGCCCGCATGGGACCCACGGTGTGGGAGCTCGACGGTCCGATCCCGATGCTGAACAGGTCGAACAGGCTGATGCTCATCGTCCGCCCCTGCGCGGGCCCGCTCCCCCGCCGCCACGGCGACCGCCGCGGCCGCCCTGGGAGCCTCCGCGACCCTGCGCGCCGCCGCGACCGCCCTGCGAGCCGCGACCGGACCGCCCGGAGGCGGGATCGCCGCCGGAGCGGGAGCCGCCCTGTGCGCCGCCGGAGCGTGCACCGCCCGATCGTGCACCCCCCGTGCGGTCCTGGCCGGTGCGGCCGCTCGTGCGGCCTCCGCTGCGCTGGCCGGTCGAGCGTCCTGCGCCGGAGCGTCCGCCGGACCCCCGTCCACCGGGGCCGCGCCCGCCGGAGCCGGCCGCTCCGCGCCGGCCGCCTCGACCGGCCGAGGGCCCGCCCTCGGCGGCTGCCTCCTCGTCCCAGGCGGCGCGGAGCTCCTCGTTCGTGCGGCGCTCCTCGGCGCGCGCGGCGTTCGCGCCCTCCCCGTTCGCCACGCCGCCGGAGAGGCGGAGCTTGCGGGGGGCGCCCTTGTGCTTGATCTTCGCCGGGTCGGGGGCCGGTTCGCCCGAGGGCGTGCGGCCGCCCAGGTCGATGAGGGCCTGGGCGTCGGCGCTGCGGGCCTCCTCCCATGCGGGCTCGACCTCGGCCGCCTCGAGCACGGCGCGGGTGCCGCGGGTCTGGTGCGGCAGGGCGAGGGTGACGACGCTGCCGGCGGCGCCCGCTCGCGCCGTGCGCCCGGAGCGGTGCACGTACTCCTTGGCGTCGGTCGCGGGATCGGCGTGGACGACCATGCTCACGTCGTCGATGTGCAGCCCGCGGGCCGCGACGTCGGTCGCCACCAGCACGGGGAAGTCGCCCTCGCGGAAGCCCGCGAGGACGTTGGTGCGCAGCCCCTGCTGCTTGTTGCCGTGCAGCGCCGCCGCCTGCACGCCGACCTCGACGAGCTCGGCCGCGACGCGCTCGGCGCCCAGCTGGGTGCGCGTGAACACGAGGGTGCGCCCGCGGCGCGCGGCGAGCTGCGCGATGACCTCGCGCTTTGCCTTGGGGGAGATCGCGAGCACGTGGTGGGTCATGGTCTTCACCGCGGCGGCCACGGGAGTGGTCTCGTGCTCGACGGGGTCGACGAGGAAGCTGTCGACGAGGGTCTCGACCTGCCCGTCGAGGGTCGCGGAGAACAGCATCTTCTGGGTGCCCATGGGGGTCGCGGCGAGGATCTCCCCGACCTGGTCGAGGAAGCCGAGGTCGGCCATGTGATCGGCCTCGTCCACGACGGTCGTCTCGATGCGGTCGAGGAAGAGGGCATCGCGGGCGGCGAGGTCGATCAGACGGCCGGGGGTGGCGACGACGATCTCCGCGCCCCGGCGCAGGGCCTCGGCCTGCTTCTCGATGTTCATCCCGCCGGCGACGAGCTGCGCGCGGATGCCCACCGCCCGCGCGAACGGGTGGAAGGTGTCCACGACCTGCACGGCGAGCTCGCGGGTGGGCACCAGCACGAGGCCGAGCGGGCGACGACGGTGGACCTTGCGCCCCCGGAAGCGCGCGCACATCGAGAGCGCGAAGGCGAGCGTCTTGCCGGAGCCGGTCTCGGCGCGGGCCATCACGTCGCGGCCCGCGAGGGCGTCGGGAAGGATCGCCTCCTGGATCTCGAAGGCGCGGGTCAGGCCCTGCTCGGCGAGGATGGCGAGCAGCTCCTCGCTGAGCGCCATGTCCTCGAAGCGGGACGTGCTGTGGGCGCTGCGGCGGCGTGCCTTGGGCATCGGGGGTCCTCCTGGGTCGGGGCGCCCCTCGGGGCCGATCGGTGTCCCGATCCGGCCGTGCATCGGGCTTGCGATCGGATCGTCGATCGGGCGGAGCGCCCGTCCATCATCGCGCACAGCGCGCTCGCGCGAGGCCGTGCGGGGCATGCGGGTGCGCAATGCCTCCCGTCGACCGGACAGCGCCGCCCCGCCGTCGGCCCGACGACGCCCGGGATCCGGGGCCGACGCGGCGCTCGTCACACGCCGCCCCACGGGGTGGTCGCACCTCGCCGGTCCGGTGCGCCCGTGGGACAATGGCACCGATGATGCGCACACTCATGACCTCGAAGATCCACCGCGCGACCGTGACCCAGGCCGATCTGCACTACGTCGGCTCGGTGACGATCGACGCGGCGCTCATGGACGCCGCCGGGATCCTCGAGAACGAGCAGGTCTCGATCGTGGACGTCACCAACGGCGCCCGGCTCGAGACCTACGCGATCACGGGCGAGCGCGACAGCGGCGTCATCGGCATCAACGGGGCTGCCGCGCACCTGGTGGTCCCGGGCGACCTCGTCATCCTCATCGCCTACGGCCTGTTCGATGCGCAGGAGGCCGCCGACCACCACCCCCGCGTGGTGCATGTGGACGGCGCGAACCGCGTGGTGAAGGTGGGCGACGACCCCGCCGAGCCCGTGCCCGGCATGCCCGACCAGCGCACCGGCCGCTGAGCCGCGCACGGGTGCGCTGAGTCGTGACAGGGGTCCTCTCCGGGTTCTTCATCGTCTGGTGCCTGATCGCGATCGGCTGGATCGTCGGGCGCACGGGCGTGCTCGGCGAGCAGGGGCGCTTCGTCCTGAACCGCACCACGTTCTTCCTGGCCTCCCCGTGCCTCGTGCTCACCTCGCTGCTCGAGTCGGACCTGGGGCAGGTGCTGTCCACGCCCATGCTCATCGCCGGGGTCTCCGGACTCGTCTCGGGCGGACTGCTCCTGCTGATCGTGCGCCTGCTGACGAAGCGCCGCGGAGCGGAGCTGGTGGTCACCGCGATCAGCGGCTCCGTGGTCAACGGCGCGAACATGGGCTTCCCGATCGCCGCCTACGTGCTGGGCGACACCTCGCACGCGCTGCCCGTGATCCTCTTCCAGCAGGCGATCTACACGCCGCTGTACCTGTTCGTGCTGCACGCCGTGACCACGAAGATGCGCCCCTCCCCCGCGGGCGTGCTGCGCAACATCGCCTCGAACCCGACGATCGTGGCCGCCGTGGTCGGGATCGTGCTCGTCGTGTGCGGGGTGAAGCTGCCGGAGGTGATCCTGCAGCCCTTCGGCTCGATCGCGGACATGGCGATCCCCGCCATGCTGCTGGCCTACGGGATCTCGCTGATCGGCTCGGCGCCGCTCGCCAAGGACGACGGCTACCGCGGGCTGATCGCGATCGCCACCGCCTTCAAGCTCGCCGTGATGCCCCTGATCGCGCTCGGCCTGGGAATGCTGCTCGGGCTCGGCGGGCATGATCTCTTCGCGGTCGTGGTGATGGCCGCGCTGCCCACGGCGCAGAACGTGTTCGTCGCCGCCTCCCAGTACAAGGCCGCCGAGAACCTCGCCCGGGACACCGTGCTGCTGACCACGGTCGGCACCGTGATCACCCTGCTGATCGTCTCCGGCGTGATGAGCGCGTGACCGGGTCCTCCGTGACCCCGACGACGGGTCGCGATAGGATCGCCCCGTGGCTCGTTCGCTCCTGCTTCCGTAGCCGCGTCGGACATGCGTCCGCCCCAGCCCTCGGCCCCGGGGATCGGACACCGACGCGGCTCCCCTCGCCTGTGCGGGGGTTTTTTTGTGCCGGAGCGGGCACGGGCCCCAGGACCACCACCGAGAAGGACAGACATCCATGAGCGAGGCACCCTTCCGCTACACGGCCGAGATGGCCCGGAGCATCGAGGAGCGCTGGCAGAAGCGCTGGGACGAGGACGGCACCTACGACGCCGTGAACCCCGTGGGGCCGCTCGCGGACGGCACGGCCCCGGCGGACCTGCCCGAGAAGATGTACATCATGGACATGTTCCCCTACCCCTCCGGGGTGGGGCTGCACGTGGGCCATCCGCTCGGCTACATCGCGACCGACGTGATCGCCCGGTACCAGCGCACGCTGGGCAGGAACGTGCTGTACACGATGGGCTACGACGCTTTCGGCCTGCCCGCCGAGCAGTACGCCGTGCAGACCGGCACGCACCCGCGCACAACCACCGAGGCGAACATCGCCAACATGCGCCGCCAGCTGCACCGCCTGGGCCTGAGCCACGATCCGCGCCGCTCCTTCGCGACCACGGACCCGGAGTTCGTGAAGTGGACGCAGTGGATCTTCCTGCAGGTCTTCGACTCCTGGTACGACCCGTCGGCCGCGAACGCGGACGGTGTGCGCGGGCGCGCCCGCCCGATCTCCGAGCTGGTCGAGGAGCTGCGCGCGGGGACCGTCGACCCCTTCGCACTGGCCGAGCGCCAGGGCATCGCCCTGCCCGAGAACTGGGCGGGACGCAGCACCGCGGACCTGGCGGGAGCCTCCGAGAAGGAGATCCGCGACCTGGCAGCTTCGTTCCGCCTGGCCTTCATCTCCGAGACGCCCGTCAACTGGTGCCCGGGACTGGGCACCGTCCTGGCGAACGAGGAGGTCACCTCCGAGGGCCGCTCCGAGCGCGGCAACTTCCCGGTCTTCAGGCGCACCCTGCGCCAGTGGAACATGCGCATCACGACCTTCGCCGACCGCCTGCTCGAGGACCTGGACCGCGTCCAGTGGCCCGAGGCCGTGCGCTCCATGCAGCGCAACTGGATCGGCCGCTCCCACGGCGCTCAGATCGCCTTCGGCATCGCGGGCCGCGACGGGGACGGCGCGGGATTCGAGGTCTTCACGACCCGGGCCGACACGCTGTTCGGCGCGACCTTCTGCGTGCTGGCCCCCGAGCACTCCCTGCTGAGCGACGTCGACTCCCTGCCGGAGGCATGGCCCGAGGGCGCGAAGGACGCCTGGACGGGCGGCGCCGCGAGCCCGCGCGAGGCCGTGCGCGCCTACCAGCAGCGCGCCGCCGCGGCGGGCGAGGAGGATCGCACCGCCGAGGACCGCGAGAAGACCGGCGTGTTCACCGGCCTGTTCGCCGTGAACCCCATGGACGGTCGCCGCCTGCCCGTGTTCACCGCGGACTACGTGCTCACCGGCTACGGCACCGGCGCGATCATGGCCGTCCCCGCGGAGGACGAGCGCGACTTCGCCTTCGCCGACCGCTTCGAGCTGCCGATCATCCGCACCGTCCAGCCGCCCGCCGACTTCGAGGGCGGCGCCTGGACCGGCGAGGGCGCGAAGATCAACTCGCGGAACGACGAGCTGGACCTGGACGGTCTGGACAAGGACGAGGCCAAGCGCCTGGCCACCGAGTACGCGACCGCGAAGGGCTTCGGGCGCGCCCGCACCACCTACCGTCTGCGGGACTGGCTGTTCTCCCGTCAGCGCTACTGGGGCGAGCCCTTCCCGATCGTCTACGACCCCGCCGACCCGGAGACGCCGATCGCGCTGCCCGAGAGCATGCTGCCCGTCGAGCTGCCCGAGGTCACCGACTTCTCCCCGAAGACCTTCGACCCGATGGACGCCGAGACCGAGCCGCAGACCCCGCTCTCGCGCGCGACCGAGTGGACGCACGTGACGCTGGACCTGGGCGAGGGCCCCAAGGAGTACCTGCGCGAGACGAACACGATGCCCCAGTGGGCGGGATCGTCCTGGTACCAGCTGCGCTACATCGACCCCTCGGACACCGCCCACGCGGTCGAGCCGGACAACGAGCGCTACTGGATGGGCCCGCGCCGCGAGGGCGACGTGGGCGGCGTCGACCTCTACGTCGGCGGCGTCGAGCACGCCGTGCTGCACCTGCTGTACGCGCGGTTCTGGCACAAGGTGCTGTTCGACCGCGGCGTCGTCTCCAGCCAGGAGCCCTTCCACCGGCTCATCAACCAGGGATACATCCAGGCCTTCGCGTACACCGATGCGCGCGGCATGTACGTCCCGGCCGACGAGGTCGTCGAGGAGTCCGACGGGACCTTCACCCACCGTGGGGAGAAGGTCACGCAGGAGTACGGCAAGATGGGCAAGAGCCTGAAGAACGCCGTCACCCCGGACGACATGTACGACGAGTACGGGGCGGACACCTTCCGCGTGTACGAGATGTCGATGGGCCCGCTCGAGGACTCCCGGCCCTGGGAGACCCGGGCCGTCGTGGGCTCGCAGCGCTTCCTGCAGCGGCTGTGGCGCCTGATCATCGACGAGGACAGCGGCGAGCTGCGCGTGAGCGAGGATCCGGCCGACCTGCCCACGAAGCAGGCGGTGCACCGGACGATCGACGGCGTCTCCCGCGACATGGAGACCTTCGGGTTCAACACGGCCATCGCGAAGCTCATCGAGCTGGTCAATCAGCTGACGAAGTCCGGGGCCTCCCCGCGCGAGGCCGTCGAGCCGCTGGTGATCATGCTCGCGCCCTTCGCCCCGCACCTGGCGGAGGAGCTGTGGACGCGCCTGGGCCATGAGGGGACGGTGACGCGCGAGCGCTTCCCCGCGGCCGATCCGGAGCTGGTGAAGGCCGAGGCCGTCACCTGCGTGGTCCAGATCAAGGGCAAGGTCCGCCACCGCCTCGAGGTCGATCCCGAGATCGGCGAGGACGCCCTGCAGGAGGCCGTCCTCGCCGAGGCCCGGGTCCAGGAGCTGATCGGCGACGCCGAGATCCGCAAGATCATCGTGCGCGCGCCGAAGCTCGTGAACATCGTCGTCTGATCACGGAGGGCCGACGGGGCGAGATCCCCGTCGGCCCCCGCATCGGCGCCGGGGCCCGGCGTCGTCAGCGGGGCGTCGTCAGCGGGGCGCCGTCACCGGGGCGCCGTCGCGACGCCCGCGGCGCCCTCGACGGAGGCGGAGCCGACCTCGCGCAGGTCCTTGCCCCTGGTCTCGGGCAGGCACAGGACGATGGTGAGGGTGGAGATCACGAGCAGCGCGATCGCGTAGATCCCGAAGGCGATCTGGCCGCCGGTGCCCGAGCCCACGTGGGTCGAGACGAAGGTGTTCACGTACGGCGCGGTGCCGCCGAACACGGCGATCGCGATCGCGTAGGGGATGCCGAAGCCGCTCGTGCGCTCGGCGGTCGAGAACATCTCCGCGTACATCGCAGGGGCGTGGGAGAGGAAGCCGGCCAGGAGCGCGAGCTGCACGCAGATCGCGAGGGTCAGCTGCCAGAACTCGCCCTGGATCAGCAGCACCAGCGGGATGTAGGCGATCGCGGAGCCCAGCAGGGCGATCACCGCGCAGGTCTTCCTGCCCACCCGGTCCGAGGCGATGCCCCACAGCGGCAGGGCGATGATCAGCACGACGTTGCCGATCATCGAGGCCTCGAAGGCCTCGGAATCGGAGTAGCCGAGGTTCTGCTGGGCGAGCGAGGCCATCGACACCGACCACACGTAGTAGCAGACCGTGAGGCCCGCGGTCATGCCGATGACGATGAGCCCGGTGCGCCAGTTGCGCGCGAGCGCGAGCCAGACGTTGGCCCTGGAGCCGCTGGCCTCCTGCTGGGCCCTGTTCTCCTCGAACACCTCGGACTCGTCCATGGAGCTGCGGATCCAGAGGGCGATGAGCCCCAGGACGGCGCCGCCCGCGAACGGGATCCTCCATCCCCACGCGCTCATCTGCGCCTCCGTGAGCACGCCGGAGAGGACCAGGCCGACGACGAGCCCCGCGAGCAGCCCCAGCGTGCCCGTGACGTAGATCGAGCTGGCCCAGAAGCCCCGCCGGTTCCGCGGTGCGTGCTCCGCCAGGTAAGTCTGGGCGCTGGGCAGCTCGCCGCCGTGGGCGAGGCCCTGCACGAGACGCGCCACGAGCAGCAGGGCGGAGGAGGCGACGCCGATCTGGCCGTAGGTGGGCAGCAGCGCGATGAGCAGAGATCCCGCCGAGGCGCAGAGCACGGCGATGGTCAGGCCGTGCTTGCGGCCGATGCGGTCGCCGATCCAGCCGAAGACGACGCCGCCGAAGGGGCGTGCGACGAAGCCGACGGCGAAGATCGCCATGGTCGCCAGGAAGTCCGAGGCCTTGTCGTCACCGTTGAACGCCTGGGCGGAGAAGTACACCGCGAAGCTCGCGTAGATGTTCCAGTCGTACCACTCGAGGGCGTTGCCGATCCCCGTGCCGAGCAGGGTCTTCAGCGTGGACTGTGCGGGCTGCGCGGGCCGGGCGCCGGCGTCTCCCGGTGTCGTGGGGTGCGTGGTCATGCCGCCCAGGGAAGCACGGGCGGCGGGCGGAGCGCGAAGGTTTCTGCCCTTCGGACCCGTGGACGCGGCGCTCCGCGAGCGTCACGAGTTCTCCCCACCGCGAGTTGTCCACAACGGCGCCGCTCCCCCGGCGAGCGCAGTCTCATCTGCGTAGCGTCCGCGGCATGAGTGGATTCCTGGGATGCGACACGGTGCAGATGCAGCAGCTCGCCCGGCGGTTCGAGAGCGCCGCCACGGGCCTGGAGGCACGGGCGGGCGTGCTCGATGCCGCCGGTGGCCTGCGGTGGGAGGGGCCCGACGCGGAGGCCTTCCGCGCAGCTGCCTCGACCGCGGGGCGGCAGCTGCGCTCGCGCAGCGCGAGCCTGCATGCCCTCTCCGATGTTCTGCGATCCCAGGCCGATGAGCAGGAGCGGGCGAGCGGCGCCGAAGGGGCTGGCGGGGCGCAGATCGGCCCGGGCGGGGCGCAGATCGGTCCGGGCTCCGGGGCCGACGGCCTCGATCTCGGCGCGATGGCGCGCAACGATCTCTTCGACCTGTTCGAGGACGCGACCGGGCTCGATGAGGACGACGTGCACGATCTCGTCGAGCCGCACCCGCTGGGATACGACGATCCGGAGGGCATGAGCCGGTGGGTGGACGAGACCTCCTCCGAGCTCGCGAAGAAGCTCTTCGAGCTCGCCCAGCGTCCGGTCCCCGGCTGGCTGTCTCCGGGGAAGCCCTTCGCCCATCCGATCGACCCCGGTCTCGCGGAGGCGGTGCGCGAGCGCGCGGCGGCGCTCGACGCACCGGTGCGGCCCCACGATCCGTCCTTCGACCTCGATCCGGTCCATGAGCAGCAGGGATCCGCGCTGCGGCACTCGCTGCTCGCGCGCGTGCCCTATGCCGGTGAGGCCCAGGCCGCGCTGGATGCCCGGGAGCACGTCGAGTCCATGCGCGGGCGGATGGAGTCGTTCGCGACCGAGCACGGCCTCGGCGAGGAGACGGCTCCGCTGTTCGCCGCCATGCGGCTCTCCCACGCGCCCGACGAGGCGCTGTTCGGCGAGAAGTCCGCCGTCGGCTCGATGCTGTCGGGCACCGATCAGCTGCTCGGCGGCGCCCTGCAGACAAAGGACGAGGTGGGCGGCGCCCTGGGCGACGGGGATCTCCCCGGCGCCGCGCGCGCCATGGAGACCGGGGCCTACCGCGAGCTGGGGATCGCCGCGCACACCGCGACCACCACGCCGATCACGTCCTTCGGACCGATGATCTCGACGCAGCTGGAGGCGGAGGCCGACATCCTCGACTCCCCGATCTTCCGGGGCACGGGCATCGACGGCGACGAGATGCGCGCGCACCAGCGGGAGGTCGACGGATTCGTGGAGGACTTCGAGCGCCGCAGGACCAAACTCACCGACACCGAGCCGCTGCTGGAGATGCGCCGGAGGGTCGCCCCCATGCCCTGGGACGAGTGAGGAACGGCGCCGGATGCCGCAGGGCCCCATCCGCCGCGATGGCGGATGGGGCCCTGCGGGCCGGGGTCTCACCGCGCGGAGAGCGGGACCTCAGCGCTGCGCCCCGTCGTCCTCGCTGCCGAGGTCGACGTCCGAGAGGTCGACCGGGGCCGCGGTGTCCTGCGGGGCGGAGGTGTCCTCGAGGATCGCGTCCTCCGCCTCGCGGGCATCGGCATCCGACTCTCGCAGGTCGCCGTCCTCGGCGGAGCCGACCACGTGCAGCTCGAGACCCGACCCGTCGGTCGCGACGCCCGCGGAGACGTGGTCCCCGTCGTGCACCGTGCCGCGCAGGATCATGCGCGCCAGGGCGTCGCCGATCTCCTTCTGCACGAGCCTCTTCAGCGGGCGCGCCCCGTAGAGCGGGTCGAAGCCCTCGTCGGCGAGCCACTGGGTCGCGGCGTCGTCGACGTCGAGGGTGATCCGGCGCTCGGCGAGCCGCGCGGAGACCGAGGCCACCTGAAGGCGGACGATCCGGGCCAGCTGCCCGCGGTCGAGGGCGTCGAACATGATGACGTCGTCCAGGCGGTTCAGGAACTCGGGCTTGAAGCTCGCCCGCACCACGTTCATGACGTTGTCGCGACGCTCCTTCTCGCTGAGCGCCTGGTCCTGCAGGAAGTGCGCCCCCAGGTTCGAGGTGAGGATCAGGATCGTGTTGCGGAAGTCCACCGTGCGGCCCTGGCCGTCGGTCAGGCGGCCGTCGTCGAGGACCTGCAGCAGGATGTCGAAGACGTCCGGGTGGGCCTTCTCGATCTCGTCCAGCAGCACGACCGTGTACGGGCGGCGGCGGACCGCCTCCGTGAGCTGGCCGCCCTCCTCGTAGCCGACGTATCCCGGAGGCGCGCCGACCAGGCGGGAGACGCTGTGCTTCTCCCCGTACTCCGACATGTCGATGCGGGTCATCGCGCGCTCGTCGTCGAACAGGAACTGCGCGAGGGACTTGGCCAGCTCGGTCTTGCCCACGCCCGTCGGCCCCAGGAACAGAAACGATCCGGTGGGACGGTTCGGGTCGGCGATGCCCGCGCGGGCACGCCGCACGGCGTCGGAGACCTCGGTGACGGCCTGGCGCTGCCCGATCAGGCGCTCACCGATGATGTCCTCCATGTCCAGGAGCTTCTGCGTCTCGGACTGCAGCATGCGCCCGGCGGGGATGCCGGTCCAGTTGGAGACCACCTCGGCGATGTCGTCGGGGCCCACGCGATCGGAGACCAGCGGGCGGGACTCCTCGGCCTCGCCCGAGGCCTCGACCTCCTCGGCGTCCACGAGCTGGCTCTTGAGTGCGGGGATGTCGCCGTACAGGATCTTCGAGGCGGCGGTGAGGTCGCCCTCGCGCTGGGCGCGATCGGCCTGCATGCGCAGCTGCTCGAGCTGCGCCTTGAGGTCGCCGACCTTGTTCAGCCCGGCCTTCTCGCGCTCCCAGCGCACCGAGAGCTCGTCCATCTTCTCCGTGCGGTCGGCCAGCTGGCCGCGCACCGATTCGAGCTGCGCCTGGCTGCCGGGATCGTCGCTGCCCTGCAGGGCCAGCTCCTCCATCTTCAGTCGGTCCACCTGGCGGCGCAGGATGTCGAGCTCCACCGGCGAGGAGTCGAGCTCCATGCGCTGGCGCGACGCTGCCTCGTCGACCAGGTCGATCGCCTTGTCCGGCAGCTGCCGGCCCGAGATGTACCGGTCCGAGAGCGTCGCGGCGGCGACCAGCGCGGCATCGGTGATCGAGACCTTGTGATGGGCCTCGTACTTGTCCTTGAGCCCGCGCAGGATCGTGATGGTGTCCTCGACGCTGGGCTCGCCGACGAAGACCTGCTGGAAGCGGCGCTCGAGGGCCGGGTCCTTCTCGATGTTCTCGCGGTACTCGTCCAGCGTGGTCGCGCCCACCATGCGCAGCTCGCCGCGGGCGAGCATGGGCTTGAGCATGTTGCCCGCGTCCATCGAGCCGTCACCGCCGCCGCCGGCGCCGACGACCGTGTGCAGCTCGTCGATGAACGTGATGATCTGGCCGTTGGACGTGCGGATCTCGTCGAGGACGGCCTTCATCCGCTCCTCGAACTCGCCGCGGTACTTCGAGCCGGCCACCATCGAGGACAGGTCGAGGGAGATCAGGGTCTTGTCCCGCAGGGACGCCGGGACGTCGCCCGCGACGATGCGCTGGGCGAGGCCCTCGACGACGGCGGTCTTGCCGACACCGGGCTCGCCGATCAGCACGGGGTTGTTCTTGGTGCGGCGGCTGAGCACCTGCACCACGCGGCGGATCTCGGCGTCGCGGCCGATCACGGGGTCGAGCTTGCCCTCGCGGGCCTGCTCGGTGAGGTCGAGGCCGAACTTCTCCAGGCTCTCGAAGGTCGATTCAGGGTTCTCCGTATCCATGGGGTTCTCTCCGATCAGTGCAGGAAGGGCATCGCGCAGCGTGCGGGGCGTCGCGCCGAAATCGGCGAGCAGCCGTGCGGCGTCGTCCTTGCCGAGCGCGATGCCGATCAGGAGGTGCTCGGTGGACAGATGGGTGCGGTCGGCCTCGTCGGCCTCGCGGCGCGCCGCCTCGAGGGCGTCGTAGCCGCTGCCGACGAAGGTCGGATGGGTGTCGCTGCCGCTCACGCGCGGCAGGGCGTCGATCGCCCGGGTCGAGCGCTCGACGATGCGGTCGGGGCCCGCCCCGACCTTCTCGAGCAGGGCGCGCGCGATGCCGTCCTTCTGCTGGGCGAGCGCCCACAGCAGGTGGATCGCGAGGACCTGGGGGTTGCCGAGCTCCGCCGCCCGTTCGGCGGCCTGGGCCACGGCTTCCTGGGAACGGGTGGTGAAGTGGAACTCCACAGTCGCTGCCTCCGGTTCGTGGATGGTCGATTCCGGGCCGCTGCGTGGGCCGTGACCGCACGCGCACCCTCGATGAGGCGCACGGCGGGGCACGGTCCGTCGCGACCCGTCACACGTTGCAACGTCAGGGAAGTTGAGTCTATTCCGCTCAACCCCGGCCTTCGCATGGCCTGCATCACGATACTCGCGGAGAGTGACGGGACCGAGGCCGTCGTCCACATTCGCCGGCCCTCCCCGGACGCGGGATCACCCTCCCGGTAGCATCGGCATTCCGGCGCCTCCTCGGCTCCCGCCCGCCGTTCCCGTTCCCCACGAGGCCCCCATGACGCATCCGCCGTCCGCACCTCAGCCCCCGCAGCACCCTCCGCAGCGGCGCCCGCTCCAGCCTCCGCCCCGGGAGCAGCAGCAGGCGCCCGGTCGACAGCAGGCGCCCGGGCAGCAGCCGTTCACGGTCCATGGCTCCGCTCCGCAGGGCGGACCGGACCAGCAGGGCCAGGGCCAGAGCCAGAGCCAGGGCCAGCGGCAGCCGGGCGGCCAGTACGTCCATTACGAGCTGCCGCGCCTTTACGACACCTCGAGCCGTCCCGCCGGACCGCTGACCCGTGCGCGCTTCGCTCCCGCACCGGTGCAGCGCCCGCAGCAGGCGCAGCCGGATTCGGCGTGGGCGTCGCAGACCCGCCGCATCCAGGAGGTCCAGCAGCAGCCGAAGGCGGGCATGCCGCTGCCGATCGTGCTGGGCTGGATCCTCGCGGTGCTCCTGGGTCTCGGGCTGCTCGTGCTCCTCACCGTGCTGTTCCTGCTGTACGTGCTGGAGGGCTCGAGCCCCGGCGCCTGGGTGCTCGAGGCCGTCCTCGCCTCGTTCTCCCTCGTCGTCATCATCGGGGTGATCGTGCTCGCGGACCGCTGGGATCCGCAGCCGATCCCCCTGCTGATCAGCGCCGTGCTGTGGGGCGCAGCAGCCGCCGCGGGCACGGCGTACGTGGTCAACTCGGTCGTCTCGATCCTCGCCTACCAGGTGACCGGCGACGAGGGCGCCGCCTCGTTCGTGGGGGCAGTGATCAGCGCTCCCTTCACCGAGGAGAGCGCGAAGGGCCTCGGCCTGGTGGTGCTGTTCCTGGTGGGGCGGCGCTACTTCAACGGTCCGCTCGACGGACTCGTCTACGGGGCCCTCATCGGGGGCGGATTCGCGTTCACTGAGAACATCACCTACTACGGGAGCGCCTGGGACCACGGCGCCGTCACGACCGTCGCGTCGACCGTGGTGATCCGGGGGGTCATCGGCATCTTCGGCCACGCCATCTACACGTCGCTGACCGGCGTGATCATGGGGCTCGTCGCGCGCAAGTGGGGCACCGTGCCGGGCGCCCTCGTCTTCTTCGTGGCGACGTGGCCGGGCATGTTCCTGCACTGCATGTGGAACCTGTCCTCGTTCCTCTTCCCCGGGCCCGAGGGCCTGATCATCATGCTGCTGCTCGAATTCGCGCTCTCGGCCCTGTGGCTCGGTCTGATCGTCGTGCTGGTCTGGGA
Organism: Brachybacterium halotolerans subsp. kimchii; assembly: GCF_020792675.1. Classification (NCBI taxonomy): domain Bacteria; kingdom Bacillati; phylum Actinomycetota; class Actinomycetes; order Micrococcales; family Dermabacteraceae; genus Brachybacterium; species Brachybacterium halotolerans. Next base: position 918,227 of record NZ_CP086254.1, read on the forward strand.
CGAGTCGCGCCTGACGCGCGTGCGTCTGGGCGAGTACGCGAACCTCGGCTGGCTCACGCACGAGGAGGTCACCATGCTGGGCACCTGGAAGGGACGGAGGGAGGGCCGCTCCTGGGCGCGCACGATGGGCGCCCTGCCCGTCATGAAGCGCTTCATCCGGGAGTCCGCGGAGCTGGCCTCCACCCGTCAGCGACTGCTGGCCGACGGGGCGAGCCCGAAGGCCACCGCACACGAGAGGGAGCTGCTGGACCGGCTCACGGTCAACCGCCGCGAGCTTCTCTCCCGGGCCTGAGGTCGTCCGGGGTCTCGCCGAGGGCCTCGGCGGGAGCCATCCCGCGGCCTCGCAGACGGTCCATCTCCCGTCGGTCCTTCTTGGTGGGCCGGCCGGCGCCGCGGTCGCGGCGGGGCGGCGCCGCGAGCAGCTGCGGCGCGGGCTCCGGCGAATGGTCCTCGTAGGCCTCGCGGGCGACGGGCGCGCCGACGCGCTTCTCGAGCAGGCGGGTGACCACGACGATCCGCTCGCGTCCGGGACGGCGCACCCGCAGCTCGTCCCCCACGGAGATCCGCTGCGAGGCCTTCACGAGGTCGCCGTCGCGGCGCACGTGCCCGCCGCGGCAGGCCGCCGTGGCGGCCGAGCGCGTCGGGAACAGGCGCGCGCTCCACAGCCACACGTCCGCTCGCACGGCCGTCGGGCCCGTCGGGCCCGTCGGACCCGATGCCCCGTGCGGTCCCTGTCCGCCGCTCATGGCACAGCGACCTCGCGCACGAGCGGCCAGGGATCGGCCCGTTCGAGCTGGGCGGCGAGGGCGAGCAGGAGGTCCTCGTCGCCGCCGCGCACGGCGCCCAGCTGCACGCCGAAGGGGAGCTCGACGCCGTCGATCTCCTCCCTGTGCAGGGGCACCGACATCGCCGCGCGCCCGGTCATGTTCCAGGTGCTCGTCCAGGGGGTGAAGGCGCACTGGGCGTCGAAGTCCGCCTCGGGATCCTCCAGCTGCAGGTCGGCGGGGAATGCGGGGGGCGCAGCGAGGGACGGGGTGATCACGACGTCGAGGCCGTCGAAAGCCTCCCCCACCTCGCGGGCCAGCATCTGCATCCCCGCGAGGGCGCCGGTGACGGCGCGGCCGTCGTACTCGCGCCCGCGCTCGCGCAGCCAGCGGGTGAGCGGCAGGAGCAGGGTCTCGGCCTCGGGCGGGAGGTCCATGGCGGCGGCGCCGACGGTCCACAGGGGCATGAACGTGCGCCAGCGCGTGGTGTCGAAGGGCGCGGGCACCGTCGTGACCTCGTGACCGAGCGCGCGCAGCAGGGAGCTCGCGCGCTCGACGGCGCGCAGCGCGGCCGGGTGCACGTCGGTCGCGATCGCGAGGGGCTCGGTGAGCACGCCGATGCGCAGGCCGCTCCCGCTGCCGTCGGTGCCGGGCAGCCCGCCGGAGGCCTGCTCGAGCGGTGCGAGACAGCCATTGCGAGGGGCACGTCGGCCCCAGGCGTCGCCGGGGCGCACATGGGCGATCAGGTCGAGCCCGAGGGCCGCGTCGCGCACGGTGCGGGCGAGGATCCCGTCGGTCACCAGGCCCGGCCCCTCGGCGCCGTGCGGCCCCGGGGAGACCAGCCCTCGCGAGGGCTTGATGCCGACGATGCCGCAGCACGCGGCGGGGATGCGTATGGAGCCGCCGCCGTCGGACCCCTGGGCGATCGGCACGATGCCGCTCGCGACGGCCGCGGCCGCTCCCCCGCTCGAGCCGCCGGCGGTGCGGCGCGTGTCCCAGGGCGTGCGGGCGGGCTCCGTGGTGGCCGGCTCGGTGTAGCAGGGCAGGCCGAACTCGGGGGTGGTCGTCTTCCCGATGGTCACGGTGCCCGCGTCGAGGATGTCCTGGGCGACGCCGTCGGTGACGTCCGCGCGTGTGCCGGCCAGGACCGCGCTGCCCGCCTCGAAGGGCTCGCCCTGGATCCGGGTGAGGTCCTTGATGGGCAGCGGCACACCGAGCAGGGGGCGCGTGCGCGCGAGCGCATCGCGCTCGGAGTCGCTGCGCGCGGAGGCGAGCTCCTGGGCGGCCGCCTCGGCCTGGGTGCGGCTGCGATCCTCGAGCAGATGCGCGAAGGCGCCGACACGGGGGCCGATGGAGCGTGCCTGTGCGAGGACCCTCTCGGTGTGCTCGCGGACGTCGACCTCTCCGTCGCGCAGCGCGCGGGCGAGGGCGAGGGTGTCGAGGCGGAGGGGATCCGCCGCGGGCATGGTCATCGGAGGTCCTCCTGCATCGCGGGATGCCAGGATCTCACGCGGGCGCCCGGCGCGGGGCGGGCGATGTCCGGCCCGGGCGGACGCTGTGCGGCGCGGGGCGACGGGAGCTCAGCCGCGGCCCGGGAGGTGCCCGCGCACGTGCTCGACGATGCCCCGGGAGGCGGCCTCGATCTTGCGCGCGGTGTCCTCGAAGTCGCTGCTGTCGCCGTACCAGGGGTCGCGGATGCCCAGGTCATCCGGGGCCTCGGGATCGAACTCGCGCAGCATGTGCAGGCGATCGGAGACGCCGCGCCCGCCGATCCGCTCGAGCGGCCCGACGTGATCGTGGTCCAGGGCCAGCACCAGGTCCACGTCCCGCAGCTCCTCCGGGGTGACCTGGCGCGCCCGGTGGCCGGAGGGGTCGAATCCGAGCTCGCGCAGCTTCGCCCCGGCCCGAGGATCGATGGGTTCGCCGGTCTCCCAGCTCGTGGTGCCCGCGGAGGAGACCTCGACCTGGTCGGCCAGACCCTCGTCCTCGAAGGCGCCGCGCAGCATGTACTCGGCCATCGGCGAGCGGCAGATGTTGCCGGTGCACACGGTGATGATCCTGAAGGTCACGCGTCGCCCTCCCCCGGCTCGCGGCCGGCCTCATCGGTGGGACGCTGCGTCGACCGGGTCCCTTCGGGGTGCCGCTCGAGGTAACCGCGGGCGAACCAGCAGGTCGCCTCGACGTCCAGGCCCTCCTCGGCGGTCTCGGTGAGAGCCTCCCGCACGAGGGCGGTGCCGATGCCCTGGCCCCCGTGCTCCGGGGAGACGACGGTCGAGCGCAGGTCCCGCACACCCTCGGCGCTGCCCGGGCCGTACTGGAGGACACCCACCAGGCGGTCGTCCAGCAGCGCCTCGAATCTCTCCCGGTCCGCCGCGTGCGCGATGCGCAGTCCCTCGACGATCCGTCCCCGTGCTCCCATGGGGCATCACGGTACACTGCCGGTCATGCCCGCGCCCCTGATCTGGCACATCACCGAACGCTCCTCCTGGGACGCGGCGGTGCCCACCGGGCGCTACACGTGCTCCACCCGCGGCCGCAGCCTCGCCGAGGTCGGCTTCATCCACGCCTCCTGGCCCGAGCAGATCTCGATGGTCGCCAAGCGCGTCTACCCGGATCGGCCGACGGACCTGGTGATCCTCGAGATCGACGTGCAGCGCGTGGAGGCCGCGGGCATCGCCGTGGACGTGGAGGAGGACTCCCGCGGCACCGGCCGCTCCTATCCGCACATCCGCGGCCCCGTGCCGATCAGCGCGGTGGTCCGCCTGCGCCGCACCAAGTGGCTGGGTCGGGAGTTCGTGGTCGTCGCCTGAGCGTGGCGCGCGAGAGGGCACTCCCTCGTCGTCCCCCGCCGGACGTAGCATCGGGCATGGCCCGATATCTCGACATCCATCCCGTGGACCCGCAGCCGCGCCTGATCGAGCAGACGGTGCGCGTGCTGCGCGACGGCGGGCTGATCGCCTACCCCACCGACTCCTGCTACGCCCTGGGCTGCGCCCTCGAGGCGCACGAGGGACTCGAGCGCATCCGCCGCATCCGGCAGGTCGGCTCCGATCACGACTTCACGCTCGTGTGCTCGGACTTCGCGCAGCTCTCGCAGTTCGTGCTGGTCTCCAACCCGACCTTCCGCCTGGTCAAGAACCTGACGCCGGGGCCCTACACGTTCATCCTGCGGGCCACCAAGGAGGTGCCCCGCAGGATGGCCCACCCCAAGAAGAAGACCGTGGGGGTGCGCATCCCCGACAGCCGCGTGGACCGGGCGCTCGTGGAGGCCCTCGGCGAGCCGATCGTCTCCTCGACGCTGCTGCTGCCCGGCGAGGAGACCCCGCCGTCGCAGGGCTGGCAGGTCCAGCAGGCGCTGGACCATCAGCTCGACGTGATCATCGACTCCGGGGACGTGGGCACCGAGCCCACGAGCGTCATCGACCTCACCGGTGACGTCGCCGAGATCCGTCGCGAGGGTGCGGGGGACCTCTCGCTCCTGCAGTGAACCGCGCACCGCGGACGTCTCAGGACTGCGCCTCGGCCTCCGTCGTCGGGGCCGGGCGGGCGGAGAGCACTCCGGAGAACACGAGGATCCCGAGCGCGTAGAGCGGCACGAGCCACAGCGCGAAGCGCAGGGTGAGCGCGTCGGCGAGGGCGCCGACGATCGGCGGCGTCACGAAGAAGCCGATGCGGGCGAACCAGCCGACGACGGTGATGCCGAGTCCGTGCGGGACCCCCTCCATCTCGTCGGCCGCGCGGAAGGCCGCCGGGAATAGGGTCGCGATCCCCCAGCCGGCGCACGCGAAGCCGATCAGCGCCGTCGCCGGATGCGGGAAGATGAGCGCCATCGCCATGCCCGCGCCGCTGAGTAGCGCGCCGATCCGCGCGGTGAGGCGGTCGCCGAGGCGGTCCACGACGCCGTCGCCGAGGAAGCGGCCGACGGTCTGCGCGCCCTGCAGGGCGACGAAGGCGAGGCCCGCGAGGAACGGCGTCGCCGCGAAGGTGTCGCGCATGAACAGGGCGCCCCAGGTGTTGCCGGCGTCCTCGGTCGCTCCCGCGAACACGAGCACGAGTCCCAGCGCCGCGATCAGCAGCAGCCCGCGCAGGGTGCTCGCGCGCGTCACCCCGCCGGCCGTCGTCGCGCCGGTTCCCGCCGTCGCGTCATCGCCCGACGTCCCAGCTGCGCCCGACGTCGCGTCGGCCGTCTCCCCGACAAGTGCCTCCTCCGTCGCCGCCGCAGGGGCCGCGGCGGAAGCGGCCGACGGGGCGGCGAGCCCCGCCTCGAGGGCCGCGGGCCGCCGTTCGGTGGAGTCGTGGCCGGTGAGGAGGAAGCGCCTGCTGCCCAGGGCGAGTGACCCGAAGAGCACGAGGCCCACGAGGCCCTGGATCCACAGCGGCACCTCGAGCTGCGCGCAGACCGATCCGAGGATGCCGCCGGTGACGGCGCCGAGCGACCACCAGCCGTGATAGCTGTTGAGGATCGAGCGCCGGTACCGGCGCTCGACGCGCATGCCGTGGGCGTTCATCGACACGTCGGTGATCGAGTCGCTCGCGGCCGCGAGGAACAGCGCGGCCGCGAGCCACAGCCAGGTCGCCGAGGTGTAGACGAGCAGGTGGACGGTGCTCGCGACGACCTGGAAGGCGACCGACACCCTCGCCGAGCCGAAACGGGCCATGAGCGGGGCCGCCAGCAGCCCGGCGGCGAGCCCGCCGATCGGCCCCAGGCCCACGGCCAGGCCGAAGGACCCGTTGGACAGTCCGATGGACTCCACGAGCTGCGGGTAGCGCGGGAGGATCGCGCAGAACGACGCCCCGTTGAGGAAGAAGATCAGCGAGACGGCCCAGCGCGCGCGGCGGGCGTCGGCGGCGACGGGTGCACGGGGCGGGCGGGTCTGGCGCGAGGAGCGGGACGAGGTCACGGTCACCCAGGTTTCCGGATCGGTGCGGGGGCGGGACGAGGCGAGGGGGCGAAGACGGGCGGGACGAGGACGGGCCCCGCTCTCCGACGGCGGAGAGCGGGGCCCGTCGGCGCGGTGCGGGGCCCTGCGGCGGGCCATGGCCCTGCGGCGGGCGCCGCGCGCGGTCAGCGGTGGCGCGGCTGCGGACTCAGCGCAGCAGCGCGGGTATCGCCTGGAAGGCGAGGAACAGGGAGAGGATGCACATGAGCAGCCCGATCACGAAGAGGAACCACGCGATCGTGTAGAGGCTCATGACCCACAGGCCAGCGATGAACAGGCCGAACACGACGATGAACAGCACCCACGTCACCACGGGGTTGTGGGCGGAGGGCGTGCTGGCCTCCTCGCTGGGCTGCTGCGTGTGCGGGTCGGTGGCGGAGCTCATCATTCCTCCAGGGGGTACGGCGGGGACGTCCCTCATCCTAGACCAGCACGGGCCCCGTCCGCGCATGCGGGCACGCTGCCGATCGCGGTGACGAGCGCCTCGAACAGCCCGTCGCCCTCGCGGTCGAGCTCGGGGTGCCACTGGACGGCCAGCACCGGCGATCCGCCGGTCGCCTCGAGGGCGAGCGGGAGCCCGCTCGCGTGGTGGGCGACGGCGCGCAGGCCCTCGCCCACGGTGCGCACGCCCTGATGGTGGAACGCGGTGACCTCGGGGCGGGTGCCGACGGCGAGCGCCGTGTCGCTCGCCGCATCCACCTCGACCTCGACGCGGGTGGGGCGCTCCCCGGTCACGGGGTGCTGCGGGAGGTCCGCGGGAAGGTGCTGGTGGAGGTCCCCGCCCTCGGCGACCGTGATGATCTGCAGACCGCGGCAGATGCCCAGGACCGGCAGGCCCACGCGCCGGGCCGACTGGTAGAGCGCGGTCTCGAAGGCGTCGCGCTCCGGGGCGGGGGTCATGTCGGTGTCACGGACCTCGGCGCCGTACAGCGCGGGGTCGAGGTCGGCGCCGCCGCTGAGGACGATGCCGTCGAGCTCGGCGAGCTCCTCGTCGGTCCACGCGTCCTGCGGGGCGAGGATCACGGGCCGCGCGCGGGCACGGCGGATCGCCTCGACGTAGTGCTCGGTGAGCACCACCGCCTCGTGGCCCTCCCAGGCGCCGGACATCAGGCGGGACGTCCCAGCGGTCACGCCGATGAGCGGGCGACGAGTGCGCTCGGCCATGAGAGGTCCTTCCTGTCCGATGCCGGAGTCCGGCGATCCCGATGCTGTGGCGCCGGCCCCGGTCGGGCCGACGGAGTCCATATCACTCCCCCGCGCGGCGCCCGGTCCACGTGTATGGCCGAATGTGACGGGCTCTGGTAGGAATCCCCCATGACGCCCGACCATCCGGATCCCTCCTCCGTCCTGGACCGGCCCGAGGTGCTCGTCATCGAGCACGAGACGGACTGCCCTCCCGCAGTGCTCGCCGAGGTGCTCGAGGCCGAGGGCGTGACCCTGCGCCTCGTGCGCGCGCACCGCGGCGATCAGGTGCCGGACGATCTGCGCGGCGTCGAGGGTCTCGTGGTGCTCGGCGGCGGCATGGACGCCGACGACGACGCCGGCCATCCCTGGTTCCCGGCGGTGCGAGCGCTCGTGCGCACCGCGCGCGACCGCCGCGTGCCCACCCTGGGCATATGCCTGGGTGCGCAGCAGCTCGCCCTCGCCCTCGAGGGCGCCATGGGTCGGCGCGCGGTCGCGGAGGTCGGGATCCTGCCCGTCGTGCCGACGGCCGAGGGCAGGGATGATCCGCTGATCGCCGCGCTCGGCGACGACCCGCGGGTCCTGCAGTGGCACCAGGATCAGATCACCGCGCTGCCGCCTGCTTCCCGGCTGCTCGCCTCCGGGACCGACGGCGCCGTCCAGGCCTTCGTCACCGAGGACCTCGCGTGGGGCGTGCAGTTCCACCCTGAGGTGACGCCCGAGGTCGTGGGCCGCTGGGCGGAGACGAGCGACCTGCTGCCCGAGGGCGTGACGCCCGCGCAGGCCGCGGCGGCCGTCGACGAGGCGCAGGGGCCGCGCGCGAGCTGGCGGGCGCTGCTCGCGGCCTTCGCCCGCATCGTCCGCGGCGACTGACGCCGCGCTGCGGCGCGGGCGCTGGACCTCGGGAGCCCGGCACCGCGCGCTCAGCCCAGGGCGAGCACTCCGGCGTTGGCGAGGATGGCCTGCTCGTAGTGGCCGCGCAGCTGGTCGGCGAGCGCGCTCCAGGAGCGCTCCCGCACGGACTCGAGCGCGGCGCGGCCCATGGCCTCGCGCTTGGCGTCGTCGAACAGCAGGTCGGCGGTGCGGGCACGCAGCTCGACGAGGTCGCCGGGCGCGTACAGCCAGCCCGTGCGGCTGGGGTCGATGAGGTCGATCGGCCCGCCGGCGCGCGGGGCGATGGCGGGCAGGCCCGAGGCCATCGCCTCCTGGATCGTCTGGCAGAAGGTCTCGTGCTCGCCGGGGTGGATGAACAGGTCGGCGCTCGCGAGATGGGCGGCCAGGTCGGCGCGGCGGCGGAATCCCACGAAGCGGGCGCGCGGCATGGCCTGCTCGAGCTCGGCGCGCTCGGGCCCGTCACCCACGATCACCAGGCGCACCCCGGGCATGTCATGGATGACGCGCAGGTCGCGCACCTGCTTCTCGGGCGCCAGGCGCCCCACGTAGGCGACGACCCTCTCCGTGGGATCCGCGAGCTCTGCGCGGAGTGCCCGGGAGCGGGCCGTCGGACGGAACTGCTCGGTGTCCACGCCCCGGCCCCAGAGCCGGATGCGCGGGATCTGGTGGGCGGCGAGCAGATCACGCGAGGCGGTCGACGGGGCGAGGGTCAGGGTCGCGCGCTGGTGGAGGTCGCGCAGGATCTGCCAGCAGGCGTTCTCGAGGAAGGGCAGTCCGTAGGCGGCGGCGAAGCCGGGCACGTCGGTCTGGTAGACGGCGACCACGGGCAGGTCCAGCTGGCGGGCGGCGATCACGGCGCGCCCACCCAGCACGATCGGGGAGGCGAGATGGACGACGTCGGGCGCGTGGGCGGCGATGGTGCGTCGCAGGGAGGTCGCGCTCACGGTCGCCACACGGATCCCGGGATAGCCCGGGAGCGGCAGGGACGGCACCTCGTGGATGGGCACCCTCGCGCCGCAGGCGGTGGTCAGGGAATCCGGGGCGCCCGCGTGGTGGGGCGCGATCACGGAGACGTCGTCCCCGCGGGCTGTCAGCTGGTCGGCCATGTGCAGGACGGAGCCGGTCACGCCGCTCATGTGCGGCAGGAACGTCTCGGCGATCACGAGTATCCTCACGCCCTCAGCGTGTCCCGCAGTGGGATACCGCAGGACACGCCGGCGTGACGTGTCGGCGACGTTCATGCGAACGTCGACCGAGGATCGGACCGGTCCGGACCGGGTCGGTGCAGACCGGACAGCGTGATCGGGCGAACCGGGTCGGGCGGCCCTCAGAGCCTCGCGGAGGCGATCGCGGCGCCCTGCACGAGGGAGTCGAGCTTGGCCCAGGCGATGTCCGGGTGGATGCGCCCGCCCAGCCCGCAGTCGGTCGAGGCGATCACGCGCTCGGGGCCGACGAGCTTCGCGAAGCGCTCGATGCGCTGGGCGACCAGCTCGGGGTGCTCGACCACGTTGGTGGAGTGGGAGACGATGCCGGGGACGATGACCTTGTCCGCGGGCAGCTCGAGGTCCTCCCACACGGTCCACTCGTGCTCATGGCGCACGTTCGCGGCCTCGAAGCTGAAGTACTTGGCGTTGATCTCGAGCATCGTGGGCGCGAGGTGCGCGAACTCGAGGTCGGTGGTGTGGGGCCCGTGCCAGGAGCCCCAGCACAGGTGGAAGCGGACCTGCTCGGCGGGGATGCCCTCGAGGGCGCGGTTGACCGCGTCGACGCGCTTGCGGGTGAAGGCGAGGTAGTCCTCGACGGTGGGCTCGGGGTTGATCTGGTCGAAGTTCTCGGCGATCGAGGGGTCGTCGATCTGCAACAGCAGCCCGGCGTCGGCGATGGCGCGGTACTCGGGGCGCATGACCTCGACCCAGGCGTCGAGGAAGGCGTCGACGTCGCCGTAGTGGTCGTCCTGGATGCGGCTGCCCGATCCGGGCGAGAGGGTGTTGAGGAATCCCTGCTCGATGCCGTGCGCGCCGAGCGCCTCGCGCAGGTTCGCGGCGTCCTGGGCGACCAGCTCGCGTCCGAGCTCGGTGAAGGCGACCTCGCCGGTCGCCGCGGGGAACACGTGCTGCTCGCCGAGCGAGATCCCGGAGGCCGGGTCGGCGTAGGCGTCGGCGAAGCGCACCCAGTCGCGGCGGTCCGCGAAGGAGGTCAGGCGCACGTCGCCGGGCGCGGAGCGCACGGGCTCCTGGCTGCGGTGGTCCACTCCCGTGATCTGCAGTCCGCTCACGCGGTCGAAGATGTAGCTCCACCAGGTGCCGTAGTTGTAGGCCGATCCCATGGCGTGGCCGTACTCGCCGTCGTTGGGCACGGAGATGCCCACGCGCTGCTGGCGCGCGACGATGTCGTCGACCGCGGAGGCGAGGATCTGACGGAACTCGTCGGTGATGATCGGCGTGACGCCGTCATCGGCGACCTCGCGCCGCGCATTGGCCTCGATGAGCTCGGGCGTGCGCGGGAGGGAGCCGGCGTGGGAGGTGAGGATCTCGGTCATGACCGCAGGCTACGGGTGCCCGCGCCCTCGGCCGAAACCGGATGACACGCAGGTTCATGCGGCCGCCGACGGCCGACGTCGGACGTGGGATCGCGGGACCGCGGCGCCTCAGGACTCCGCGTAGGCCTCGGGGCTCTGGCAGGTGCACACGAGGTTGCGGTCGCCGTAGGCCTGGTCGACGCGGCGCACCGGCGGCCAGTACTTCGCGGCGATCCGCATCTGCACGCTGTCGTGGCGACGACTCTGCGCGATGTCCTCCCGCGAGGCGTGCACGCCCGGGTAGACGGCGATCTCCCGCGAGTAGGGGTGCGCCCAGTCGTCCCGGGCGATCGACTGCGCGGTGTGCGGCGCGTTCACCAGCGGGTTGTCGTCCTTCGGCCAGGCGCCGGAGGCGACCTGCTCGGCCTCCTCGGCGATCATCAGCATCGCGTCGACGAAGCGGTCCAGCTCCGGAAGGTCCTCGGACTCGGTGGGCTCGACCATGAGCGTCCCCGCCACGGGGAAGGACATGGTGGGCGCGTGGAAGCCGTAGTCGATGAGGCGCTTGGCGACGTCGTCGACGGTGATCCCGGTGCGCGCGGTGAAGGGGCGCAGGTCCAGGATGCACTCGTGGGCGACGAGGCCGTTCTCCCCGCGGTAGAGGATGTCGAAGACGTCCTTCAGGCGCGCGGCGACGTAGTTCGCGGCGAGCACCGCGGAGGCCGTGGCGTGCCGCAGACCCGCCCCGCCCATCAGGCGGATGTACGCCCACGGGATCGGCAGGATCGAGGGCGAGCCGTAGGGGGCCTGGGAGACCGGCGCGCCGCCGTGGACGGTCGCGGGGTGCCCGGCCACGTAGTGCTCGGGGTTCTGCATGAGCGGATGGCCCGGCAGGAACGGCGCGAGGTGCGCCTTGGCCGCGACGGGGCCGACGCCCGGGCCGCCTCCCCCGTGGGGGATGCAGAAGGTCTTGTGGAGGTTCAGATGGGAGACGTCGCCGCCGAACTCACCGGGGCGGGCGACCTCGACCATGGCGTTCATGTTCGCGCCGTCGACGTAGACCTGTCCTCCCGCGTCGTGCACGAGCTCGCAGACGGTGCGCACCTGCTGCTCGTAGACGCCGTGGGTGGAGGGGTAGGTGATCATGATCGCGGCGAGCTCGTCGCCGTGGTCCTTGATCTTCTGCTGGAGGTCGTCGACCTCCACGTTGCCCTCGGCGTCCGAGGCCACGACCACGACCCGCAGACCCGCGAGGACCGCGGAGGCCGCGTTGGTGCCGTGGGCGCTCGCGGGCACGAGGCACACGGTGCGCTCGGAGTCGCCGCGCGAGAGGTGATAGGCGCGGATCGCGAGCAGACCCGCGTACTCGCCCTGGGAGCCGGCGTTCGGCTGCAGGGACACGGTGTCGTAGCCCGTGATGTCGGCGAGGAAGCGCTCGAGGGAGTCGATGAGCTCGAGGTACCCCTCGACGTCCTCGCGCGGGGCGAAGGGATGCACGGCGGCGAACTCGGGCCAGGTGATCGCGCTCATCTCGACGGCCGCGTTGAGCTTCATGGTGCACGAGCCCAGCGGGATCATGCCGCGGTCCAGCGCGTAGTCCTGGTCGGAGAGGCGCCGAAGGTAGCGCATGAGAGCGGTCTCGGAATGGAAGGAGGAGAACACCGGGTCGGCGAGGTAGGCGCTCGTGCGGTGCAGCTCGGCGGGCCAGCCCGCGCCGATCTCCGGGAGCCCGTCCTCGTCGACCGCCTGCGAGGAGCCCGACCCGTCGGCCCCGATCCCGCCGGGGACCGAGGACTCCGCGGGGGCGAAGCCGTCGAGGACGCCGACGAGGGCCTCGAGATCGCCGGCGTCGGTGGTCTCGTCGAGGCTCAGGCGCAGGGTGTCCGCGTCGACGACGCGCACGAGGTAGCCGGTCTCGGCGAGCGCGGCGGCGATCTCCTCGGCGCGGCCGGCGACGCCGACGGTGAGAGTGTCGAAGAAGGCGTCGTGCGCGAGGGGGAAGCCGCTGCGGGAGAGCGCGGAGGCGAGGTCCGCGGTGCGCGCGGCGACCTGCCGGGCGATGCGCCGCAGCCCGTCGGGCCCGTGGTGGACCGCGTACATCGAGGCCATCACGGCCAGCAGCACCTGGGCGGTGCAGATGTTGCTGGTGGCCTTCTCGCGGCGGATGTGCTGCTCGCGGGTCTGCAGGGCCAAGCGCAGCGCAGGATTGCCCTCGGCGTCCTGGGAGACGCCGACGAGACGGCCCGGCAGCTGACGCTCGAGGCCCTTGGCCACGGACATGAACCCGGCGTGGGGGCCGCCGAAGCCGAGCGGCACGCCGAAGCGCTGGGAGGAGCCGATGGCGACATCCGCGCCGAGCTCCCCGGGCGGGGTGAGCAGGGTGAGGGCGAGCAGGTCGCTCGCGAGGATCAGCTTGCCGCCCGCGGCGTGGACCGCCTCGGCCAGGGGCTGCGGGTCCCACACCAGTCCCGAGGCGGCGGGGTACTGGGCGAGCACGCCGAAGGCGCCGTCCTCGAGGGCCGCGGCCGCGGAGGCCGGGTCCTTGAGGTCTGCACTGACGAGCTCGATGCCCACGGCCTCGGCGCGGCCGCGGACCACGGCCTCGGTCGCGGTGAACACATCCTCGTCGATGACGAAGCGGGCGACCTTCGCGCGGGTCGCGCGGCGCGCCAGCAGCATCGCCTCGGCGGCGCTCGTGGCCTCGTCGAGCATCGAGGAGTTCGCGATCGGCAGGCCGGTGAGGTCGGCGATCACGGTCTGGTAGTTCAGCAGCGCCTCGAGGCGGCCCTGGGAGATCTCCGGCTGGTAGGGCGTGTAGGCGGTGTACCAGGCGGGGTTCTCCAGGACGTTGCGCTGGATGGCCGCGGGGGTCACGGTGCCGTAGTACCCCTCCCCCAGCAGCGGCGTGCGCACCGTGTTGGCGCGCGCGAGCCCGCGCAGCTCGGAGAGCACCTCCGTCTCGGTCGCACCGTCACCGAGGGCGTCGTCGGTGCGGGGATCCAGCAGGATCGTCCCGGGCACGGCGGCCTCGAGCAGGGCGTCGAGATCGGCGACGCCGACGGCCTCGAGCATGCGGCGCTGGGCGTCGGGGTCCGTCCCGACGTGGCGGTGGACGAAGGCGTCGTGGGGGAACGGGCTGGCGGTGCTGGTCATCGACGTGGGTCGCCTCATCGGGTGTCGCGGATGGGAGGGGTGCTGCGGTGCGGGAGGACCCTGCACGGGGAGGGTCCCGGCCGGGAAGGCCGACGGGCGGACCGAGGGAACGAGGGGCCCGTCGCCCGATGGTGGACGGGGCGGCGCGGATGCGTCCCCGTCCGCCCGGTCACTCGCCGACGGAGTCCTTGTACTCGGCCTCGTTCATGAGGTCCGGGGGCAGGGAGAGGAAGGAGGCCTTGATGAGCCATCCGTCCTCGAACGGCGAGGAGTTCACGAGCTCGGGCGAGTCGACGACGGCCTGGTTGGCCTCGGTGACGGTGCCGTCGAGCGGGGCGAACAGGTCGGAGACGGACTTCGTGGACTCGATCTCGCCCATCTCGGTGCCGGCGCTGATGCTCGCGCCGACCTCGGGAAGATCGACGTAGACGACGTCGCCGAGCTGGCCGGCGGCGAAGTCGGTGACGCCGATGACGGCGATGCCGTCCTCGTCGACGCGGACCCATTCGTGGTCCTTGCTGTACAGGAGTTCGTTGCTCATGGTCGGTCCTTCCGGGACGGGGCGATGGTGGAGCAGGGGTCGGGAGCGGCAGTCAGGAGCGTCGGTAGAAGGGCAGGGCGGCGACGGTCGCGGGCAGGTCCTTGCCGCGCACGTCGATGATCACCTCGGTGCCCTCGGCGGCGGCCGACGGGTCGAGGTAGGCCATGGCGATGGGGTGGCCGAGCGTCGGGGAGAGCACGCCGGACGTGATCTCGCCCAGGTCCTGGCCCTGTGCGTCCCGCACGCGGGCACCCGCGCGCCCGGCCCGTCGGCCCTCGGCGACCAGGCCCACGAGCACGGGCCTCCCGCTGGGGTCCGAGGCCTCGATGGCCGCGCGGCCCACGAAGTCGCCCTTCGAGGTGAGGGCGACGACGCGTCCCATGCCCGCCTGGGCGGGGAGGGTGTCGCGACCCAGCTCGTGGCCGTACAGCGGCATCCCGGCCTCCAGGCGCAGGGTGTCGCGGCTGGCGAGGCCGCAGGGGGTGAGCTCGGCGCCGCCGGCGGCGACGACCGTGTCCCACAGGGCGCGGGCGTGGGAGGAGGGGACGTAGAGCTCGAAGCCGTCCTCGCCGGTGTACCCGGTGCGGGCGACCAGCAGCTCCTCGCCCTCGAAGGTCCCCGCGAGCACGCGGTAGTACTTGAGCTCGGCGATCTCCTGGATGTTGACGCCGGTGCGCGCCCCCACGAGGGCCCGGGTGACGATGTCGGCGCTCGCGGGGCCCTGCACGGCGATGAGGGCGACGTCGGCGGAGCGGTCCTCGACCTGGACGTCGAGCCCCGCGCTGCGCTCGCGCAGCTGCGCGGCGACGACGTCGGCGTTGGAGGCGTTGGCGACCACGAGGAAGCGCTGCTCCCCCAGGCGGTAGACGATGAGGTCGTCGACGATCCCCCCGTCCTCGGTGAGCATCAGCGAGTACTTCGCACGACCCTCCGAGATGCCGGACAGCTTGCCGGCGAGCGCCCGGTCCAGGGCCTCTCCGGCCTCCGGGCCGACGAGCTCGATCTCCCCCATGTGGCTGAGGTCGAAGATGCCCGCGTGCTCGCGCACGGCCTTGTGCTCGGCCAGATCGGAGCTGTACCGCACGGGCATCTGCCATCCCGCGAAGTCCGTGAACGTCGCGCCCAGCTCCTCGTGCACGGCGTGCAGCGGGGTGGTGCGCTCCATGGCCTCGGGCATCTGCTCTCCTGATTCGTGCGGGGCTCTCCCTCGCAGGTGGGAGGGGTGAGCCGGGAGACTCGCGACCGCGTCATCGCGGCGCGGATCTCACTGTACCGGGGCGGGACGGGTAGGCTGGCACGGTGACTCGGGAAGGTACGTGGGAATGGCCGATCACGATCCGCGGGCAGCGTGTCGTGATCCGCGCCCCGCACGACGGAGACCGGTCGGAGATGATCCGGCTGATGACCGATCCGATCACCCGCGAGTACCTCGGAGGCTCCGTCGACTACGCGTCCCGCCAGGCCCTCGAGCTGTCCCCGCTGGGGCTGAGCTGGGGGCACTGGGTGATCGACCGGGCCGACGACGAGGACCGCATGATCGGGTCCATCACCCTGGACTACGACCGCGGTGAGCTCGAGCTCTCCTATGCGCTGCTGCCCGAGGCCACCGGCCAGGGCCTGGCGGCGGCCTCGTGCCGCCAGCTGCTCGCCTGGGCGCAGGAGAACCTCGAGGACGACCACGTCATCGCCGTCACGCAGACCCGCAACAAGCGCAGCGTGTCCCTGCTGCAGCGCCTGGGCTTCACGGTGCGCCGCGGGCTCGAGGAGTTCGGCTCCCAGCAGCTGATGATGGAGCGCTCCCTGGAGACCGCCCTTCCCAGCGCCGAGGAGATCGCCGCCTTCGTTCCGCCCCACGCCCCCGCATCCTGGCGCTGAGGCCCCGGGCCTCCCCGCCGTCCGCAGCCCGCAGCTCCGCACAGCACCCGCTCCACAGCACGTCACAGCACTGCACGACCCACCGACCCACCGACCCAGGAGGTCCCCATGAGCACGTCGTCCGCAGCAGCCGCCCCGTCGGCCCCCACCCGCACCCTCGCCGACGGGACCGAGATCCCGCTCATCGGCTTCGGCACCTCCTCGACCAAGGGCGTCGAGGGCGCCGAGGCGATCGCCGCGGCCCTGCGCGGCGGCTACCGGCTCATCGACACCGCCGCCCAGTACGGCAACGAGGCGGCCGTGGGCGAGGGCCTGCGCGCGAGCGGCCTCGATCCGGCCGACGTCTTCATCACCACGAAGGTCGCCGGCGGCGACCAGGGCCGCGAGGCCGCTCGCGGCGGGGTGCTCGAGTCCCTGCGCCGTCTGGGCCTGGACAGCGTGGACCTCGTCCTCATCCACTGGCCGAACCCCTCCCGCGGCCTGGCCCTGGACACCTGGCGCACCCTGCTGGACCTGCGCTCGGAGGGCCTGATCCGCCACGCGGGCGTCTCGAACTTCCGTCCCGATCAGCTGCAGGAGCTCTTCGACGCGACCGGGGAGTGGCCGGAGGTCAACCAGATCCAGCTCTCCCCCGCCCTCCAGCGCCACGACGCCGCCGCCTTCCACGACGAGCACGGCATCGTCACCGAGGCCTGGGGACCGCTCGGCGGCCGCGAGGGCCTCGGCGAGCAGTTCGCGATCCGGAAGGTGGCCGACAAGCACGGCGTCGCCGTCGCGCAGATCGCCCTGCGCTGGGCCGTCGACCAGGGCATCGTCGTGATCCCGAAGTCCGCGAACCCCGAGCGCCAGCGCACCAACCTCGACCTGGGCGCCGTGGCGCTGGACGACGAGGACCGCGCCCTGCTCGCCACGCTGGACCTGGGCGAGGACGCCGCCTGGGACTCGAGGACCCACGAGGAGTGGTGACCCCCCGGTTCCGTCCGGACCCCTCGCAGCGGCTCGTTGTCCTCAGCGGGGCGGGGCTCAGCGCCCGCACCGGGGTCGGCACCTTCCGCGGGCCCGACGGGCTCTGGGCCCTCTCTCCCGACCTCGAGAGCGCCATGCACGCCGATGCCCTGCCCGGATCCCTGCCCGCGCTGTGGCGCGTGTGGGGCGGGATGGCGAAGGTCGCGGCGGATCACGGGCCGACGCCCGGCCACTACGCGATCGCCCGCATGGGCGCGCCCGTGATCACCCAGAACGTGGACGGCCTGCACCAGGCGGCGGGGTCTTGCGACGTGAGCGAGCTGCACGGCCGCGCGTACGCGGCGGTCTGCACCGGCCCCGACTGCACGTGGGAGGCCCCGCTGACCCCGGGCGAGGGCGATCGCGCCGAGGACCACGGCGCGCCCTCCCGCTGTCCCGTGTGCGGGAGCCCGACCCGGCCCGACGTCGTGCTGTTCGACGAGATGCTCCCCGAGGCCGCGCTCTCGCGCGCGCAGGCCCTCGCGATCTCGGCCGACGTGTTCGCGGTGGTCGGCACCAGCGGCACGGTGTTCCCGGCCGCGGCGCTCGCCCCGCTCGCGCGCGAGCACGGCGCGACCACGGTGCTCATCGACATCGATCCTCCGCGGGACCCGTTCGTGCGGGCCGCCTTCGACCACGTGATCGCCGAGGACGCCCATCAGGTGCTCCCCGATTGGGAGAGCCATCGCGACGGCGCGACGAACCCCTTCCTCGAGCCCTTCGGCTGAGCGCGACCGCTGGTCGGGACCAGGAGCGCGGCCGCGGGTCAGATCCAGATGGCGGGGTCGACGAGCTCCTCGGGATGGGCGCGCTCGCGGCGCACCCGTGCGGGGACCCCGACGGCGGTCGCATGCGCGGGGACGTCGGCCACGACCACCGCGTTGGCGCCGACCTGCGCCTCATCGCCGATCGCAACCGGGCCGAGCACGCGGGCGCCCGCCCCGATGACGACGCCGTCACCCACGGTGGGGTGGCGTTTCGTGCGCTCCATGGAGCGTCCGCCCAGGGTCGCGCCGTGGTAGAGCATCACGTCATCGCCCACCTCGGCGGTCTCCCCGATGACCACGCCCATGCCGTGGTCGATGAAGAAGCGCCGCCCGATGCGCGCGCCCGGGTGGATCTCCACGCCCGTGACCGAGCGGGTGGCCTGGGCGAGCAGCAGCGCGGGCAGCCGCCCGCCCCGCCCCGCGCCCCAGAGGCGGTGGGCGAGGCGGTGCGACCAGATCGCGTGCAGACCCGGGGAGGTCAGCAGCACCTGCAGGTCGGAGGTCGACGCGGGATCGCGGTGGCGCGCCGCGGTGACGTCCTCGCGGACGGCCGCGAGCGCGCCGCGCAGGTCCGCGGCACCGGATCGTCCGTCCAGCGACGCGGCGGTCCCGCGCACGAGCCCACCGCGTCGGCCGCTGCGGGCGCGGGAGAGGAGGCCCATGCGGACCTCAGTCCATGTACTCGGCGTACAGCGGGGTCGTGAGGTAGCGCTCGCCGAAGGAGGGCACGATCACGACGATCCGCTTGCCCGCGAGCTCCGGGCGCGAACCCACGCGCACGGCGGCCTCGATCGCGGCGCCCGAGGAGATGCCCACGAGCAGGCCCTCGCTGCGGGCGATCGAGCGGGCACGCTCCATGGCGGTCTCCGCGTCGATGTCGATGACCTCGTCGTACACGTCGGTGTCCAGCAGCGCGGGCACGAAGTTCGCGCCGAGGCCCTGGATCTTGTGGGGCCCGGGCTGGCCGCCGTTGAGGATCGGGGACTCGGCGGGCTCGACGGCGACGATCCGCACGCCGGGCTTCCGCTCCTTGAGGACCTGGCCGACGCCCGTGATGGTACCGCCGGTGCCGATGCCGGCGACGAGGACGTCGATCTCGCCGTCGGTGTCCTCCCAGATCTCCTCCGCGGTGGTGGTGCGGTGGATCTCGGCGTTGGCCTGGTTCTCGAACTGCTTGACCTGGACGCCGCCGGTCTCCTCCGCGACCTCCTGCGCCTTCTCCACGGCGCCCTTCATGCCCTTGGAGGCCTCGGTGAGCACGAGCTCGGCGCCGAAGGCGCGCAGCAGGGCGCGCCGCTCCTTGGACATGGACTCGGGCATGGTCAGGACGACCCGGTACCCGCGCGAGGTGCCGATCATGGCCAGGGCGATGCCGGTGTTGCCGCTCGTGGCCTCGACGATCGTGCCGCCCTCCTGGAGCTGGCCGGAGCGCTCGGCCGCGTCGATCATGGCCACGCCGATGCGGTCCTTGACGGAGGCGGCGGGGTTGTAGAACTCGAGCTTCGCGACGACGTCGGCGACGACCTCGTCGCCCAGGTGGTTCAGGCGCACGAGCGGAGTGCGGCCGACGAGCTCGGAGACGTTCTCGAAGATGGGCATGCGTGTTCCCTTCCGTCCGGGGCGGCGATTCCGGCGCACCGGCCACCACCCAAAGGTCTGCTTAAGGCGAGTATAAGGGCGCTCCCTGCGCAGGTGCAGGGACCGACGATCGGCGGATCCTCCGTGCGCTCGGCGCTCCGTAGCGTGGAGCCATGGACCCGCATCCCCAGGCCCCGACCGCTCCCCCGGCTCCTCCCACGCCCCGGGCGACGACCCGCGCCCCGGCACCGTCGACCCACGTGCGGAGCCTCGTCCTCGTGCTCGTCGGCGCTCTCGCGCTGCTGGCGCTGCTCGCTCCCCTGCTGGCCCCGGGCGCGCTCGCCGCTCCCCCGGGCTCCGTCGAGATCGACGACGCGCAGGGAGTCATCGATGATACGGATGCCCTCGAGGGCCGACTCCAGGACATCGACCTCCGCGAGGCCGCCGCTCCCGTCGACCTCAAGGTGGTCACCCTCGACATCTCCGGGCACGACGCCGACCCGTCGGCCGATACCGGGCTGAACGACGCGGTGCTGCACTTCGCGAGGTCCGAGCACCCCGACTGGATCGACGGGGAGAAGTGGGCCGACGGCGTCGTGATCCTCGCGATCGACCCGGACAACCGGAAGGTCGGGACGTACGCCGGGGAGGACGTCAAGCTCTCCGACGGCGACTTCGAGGACGTGCAGGACGCGATGAAGGACGACGCCTCCGACGGGGCGTGGGCGGATGCCTTCGACGCGGGCGCCCAGAAGTACGCCGACCTGTTGGGACGCCCCTGGTGGCGGAGTCCGGGCGCGATCATCGGCGCCTTCATCGCGCTCGTCGCCCTCGGCGCCGGGGCCGTGGCCGCGCTCGCCCGCGGGGCCGGCAGCCGCCGCCGGGTCCGCACCGCCCGCGAGCGCTTCGACAACGTGCGCGCGAAGCGGCAGGAGACCGATCAGGCCGCCTCCCGGATCCCGCGCGACTCCTCCTACGGGGCGACGATCCTCGCCGACGTCGAGGACTATCGCCGCGCTGTCGACGAGGCGGAGACCACCTCCTCCGCACTGCCTGCCCGCCCGGGACCGCTGTGGGGCATCGGCCCGGCGTCGGCGCGCCGGGCGAAGGAGTTCGCGACGTCGGTCGAGGTCGCCGATCGCGCCGACGACACCATCATCGGCGCGGCCCGGCTCCTCGGCCGCTCGGGAGACTTCCGGAGCGCATGGGAGGAGGAGCAGCGCCCGCTCGACGAGTCGCTGGCCGCGGTCGAGCAGACGATCGCGGAGGTCCTCGACCCCGCCGACGCTCACACCGAATTCGACTCCGACTCCGACTCCGACACTCACGGGGAGCAGGGCGCCACGACGGACTCCGACGCGGCCGCCGGCCTGCGGTCCACGGCCCGGCAGGTCTCGAGCGACCTCGAGGAGGTCTCCACCGCCTACCTCGACGGCGGCATCAGCCCGGACGACGCGCTGGAGAGGCTCGACGAGCTCACCGAGCGGCTGTCCGTGGCGAGCGAGCGCCTGCGCGACGAGGCCATCGGCGTGCGCACACAGGACGAGGACGAGGCGAAGGTGATGCGGGACGCCGAGCCCGAGCACTTCACCAGCGACTTCCCGACCTCGGTGCGCGGCCGGCAGTTCGCCCGGCACCCGCAGGACTACGTCTCGGGATACTCGCTGAGCCCCGTGCTGTGGACGGGCGCCTGGTACGGCGGTGCCACGACGGCGCTGGACACGCACCGCAATCCGCCGGCGTCCTCCGGGAGCACGAGCGGGTACTCGGGCGGCGGCTTCTCGGGAGCCGGCAGCTCGAGCAGCTTCTGAACCGGGGCCGTCGGGCGACGGGTCAGTAGACCATCCCCATGACCTCACGCACGTGGGCGAGGGTCTCGTCGGCCGCGGCGTTCGCGCGCTCGTTGCCCGCGCGCAGCACCGAGAAGAGGTAGCCGGGGTCCTTCTCGAGCTCGGCACGGCGCTCGCGCAGGGGCGCCAGGTGCTCGTTGAGGACCTCGGCGGTCATCACCTTGAGGGTGCCCGCGCCCTTGTCGCCGATCTCGGCGGCGATCTCCTCGGGGCTGCGCCCCGTGGACAGCGAGGCGATGGTCAGCAGGTTCGCGACCTCGGGACGGTTCTCGGGATCGAAGGTGATCTCCCGCTCGGAGTCCGTCTTGGCCTTCTTGATCTTCTTCGCGGTCTCCTCAGGGCTCATGCGCAGCATGACCGTGTTGCCCAGGGACTTGCTCATCTTGTGGCTGCCGTCGAGCCCCAGGATCGTGGGCGCCTCGGAGAGCAGCGCGTCGGGCTCGGGGAAGTACTGCTCCCCGCCCGCGTAGCGCTCGTTGAAGCGGCGGGCGACCACACGGGTCTGCTCGATGTGGGGCAGCTGGTCCTTGCCCACGGGCACCAGGTTCCCGTGGCAGAACAGGATGTCCGCCGCCTGGTGGACGGGGTAGGTGAGCATGAGCCCGCCCATCGCCGACTTGCCGGCGGCGGCGAGCTCTGCCTTCACGGTGGGGTTGCGCTCGAGCTCGGGCTGGGTGACGAGCGAGAGGAACGGCAGCATCAGCTGATTCAGCGCGGGCACCGCGGAGTGCGTGAAGATCGTGGCCTGCTCCGGGTCGATGCCCGCGGCCAGGTAGTCGGTGATCAGCTCGCGCACCGAGCCCCGGATGTCGCCGAGCACCTCTCGGTCGGTGATGACCTGGTAGTCCGCGACGATCAGCCAGGTCTCCACGCCCGCCTGCTGCAGCCGCACCCGGTTGCGCAGGGAGCCGAAGTAGTGGCCGATGTGCAGCGCGCCCGTGGGGCGGTCCCCGGTGAGCATCCGCAGCCCGCTGGGGTTCGTGCGGATCTTCTCCCACAGCGCGTCGCTGCGAGTCTGCGCGCGGCGGTAGCTGGCGTCGCTGATGCCGGCGGCGTCGGAGTTCTCGGGGGTCTGGGCCGTCTCGGTGTTCTCGGTGGTCACCGATCCATGCTATCGGCCCGAGTCGCCGGTCCCGACGTCGGCCCCAGGCCGCCCACGAGACCCGGGTGCTCATCGCCTCCCACGAGGACGACGCGACCGGCCTGCGAGCGCTGCCCGTGGACACGACCCTGTGGCCGCGCACCGCCGGCGCACGCTGAGATCCGTGTCCCACCTGGGAGAGAACGCGTGAGCGCCCGGTAGGATCCCACGCATGCCTTCGTCCCCCCCGACGGCCGATCCGGGCTTCGACGTCGTCGTGCTCGGAGCGGGTCTGAACACCCTGAACCTCACGATCGCGTTCCATCAGGAGTACGGGATCGTGTCCACACTCGTGTGCCGCGTGCCCGTGGCGATGAACGAGCGCACCGTGACCGCGCGCAGCATCGTGCTGGGCGCGGACGCGAGCGACGAGGAGATGCGCGACGTGCTCGTCGAGCTCGCGCAGCAGCGTCCTGCGGGTCGTCCCGCACTGCTGCTGTGCAACGCCGACTCGCTGGTCGCCTTCATCGACGCCCACCGGGCCGATCTCGAGGAGCACTACCTGCTCTCCCAGGTCGACGCCGCGCAGCTCGAGCGCCTCGCCGACAAGGCCGAGTTCCAGGAGATCTGCGAGGGTCTGGGCATCGCGACCCCGCCCACGAAGGTCGTGGACTTCGCACGGGCCCGCGACGCGGACTGGGACGGAGAGGACCCGCTGCCCTGGGCCTATCCCTGCGTGGGCAAGGCCGCGAACACCGCCGAGTACGGCCGGGTGTCCTTCCCCGGCAAGCGCAAGGTGTTCTTCCTCGAGAGCGAGGAGCAGCGTCTGCGCCTGGTGCGCAGCCTGCGCGACGCGGGCTTCACGGGCCGCTTCCTGTTCCAGGACCTGGTCCCGGGCGACGACACCGCGCAGCGATCGATCACTGCCTACCGCTCGAGCCGCGGACGCGTCACCCTGCTGTGCGCCGCACAGGTGCTGCTGGGCGAGCACACGCCGGAGGCCCTGGGCCGTCCGGCCGCGATGATCACGGGCGCCCACCCGCAGCTCGTCGAGGCCGCCTCGCGCTTCCTGGACGCGGTGGACTACGTCGGCTTCGCGAACTTCGATGTGAAGGTCGATCCGCGCACCGGCGAGCAGTGCTTCTTCGAGATCAACCCGCGGATCGGGCGCAACAACTACTACGTGACCGCTGCCGGCGAGTCGGTCGCCCGGCACATCGTCGAGGACCTCGTGCGCGGGGAGGACATCGACCAGGTCGTGGTGACACGTCCGGTGCTCTACACGATCCTTCCGGTGCGGCTCGTGCTGCGCTACGTGCGCGATGCGCATCTGCGGGCGCGCGTGAAGGACGTCGCCCGCACCGCGCTCGCGAATCCCTTCCTGTACCGTCCGGAAGGGGCCTGGATGAAGGCGTACGCCCGCACCTCCGGCCTCAACTTCGTGCGCAAGTACCTGCGCGTGTACCCGCGCCCGACCGACACCGGGTTCTGACGGGACCGATCCCGTCCGGCCCGTCGGCCGTCCAGCCGACACCCATCAGGCCCGTCGGCCCTCCACCCCGTCACCCGTTCGGCCCGT
This sequence comes from Brachybacterium halotolerans subsp. kimchii, assembly GCF_020792675.1. Lineage (NCBI taxonomy): Bacteria > Bacillati > Actinomycetota > Actinomycetes > Micrococcales > Dermabacteraceae > Brachybacterium > Brachybacterium halotolerans. The sequence continues at coordinate 941,954 of NZ_CP086254.1, forward strand.
CGGCCGTCCCGCTGCCCGTCCGAAGGAGATCACCCATGGCGCCCGCCTCCTCGCGCTCCCGCGGCCCCGTCGAGCCTCGCGACGACTTCGACCTGGTGATGCTGGGCGGTGACATCGGCGTGTACGCCCTGGCCCGCGCCTTCCACGAGCAGTACGGGACGATCTCGCACGTCATCACGCGCAGCGTCTCGGGGCCGATCGCGGACTCGCGGATCCTGGTGGCCGAGGAGCTCGGCGCGAGCGCCACCGAGGACGACCTCGCCGCCGCCCTGCTGCGCCACGGCCGGGAGCGCGCCGCGCAGCGCCCGGGCGTCCCGGCGATCGTGCTCGCGAACGCCGACTGGCTGATCTCACTGCTCAGCGCCCACCGTGAGGAGCTCGAGGAGTTCTTCGTGCTGCCGGTGCTGGACGAGAAGACCCTCCGCGACGTCTCCGACAAGGCGACCTTCTCCGAGATCTGCACGACGCTCGGCGTGAGCACGCCGGAGACCGTGGTCGTGGACTTCACCGGCGAGGGGCCGACGGAGATCCCGGACCTCCCGTTCGCCTTCCCCGTGGTCGCCAAGCCCGCCCGCTCCTCCGCCTACACGCATGTGGAGTTCACGGGGAAGAAGAAGGTCTACCACCTCACCGAGCCCGCCGAGCTCACGGACCTCGTGCACCAGCTCGACGAGGCGGGCTTCGCCGACCGCTTCGTGGTCCAGGAGATGGTCCCGGGCGACGACACCGCCATGCGCTCGATCACCGCCTACGTCGACCAGGCGGGCCGGGTGACCCTGCTCGGCGGCGCGCACGTGCTGCTCGAGGAGCACACCCCCGGCGCCCTCGGGAACCCTGCGGCGATGTTCACGGCCGACCCGGGCGAGATCGCCGTGCAGGCCGTCGCGTTCCTCGAGCACACCGGCTACCGCGGCTACGCGAACTTCGACGTGAAGGTCGACCCGCGCACGGGTGTCGCGAAGTTCTTCGAGGTCAACCCGCGCATCGGGCGGAACAACTACTACATGACCGCGGCCGGGGCGAACGTGGCGCGCGCGGTCGTCCGCGACGTCGTCGACCACGAGCGGATCGAGCGGATCGTCCCGGACGACGAGATCCTCTACTCGATCGTCCCCCGCCCCCTGCTCATGCGCTACGTGACCGAGCCCGGGCTGCGGGCCCGCGTGCGTCGCATCGCCCGCCACCGCACGGTGCACCCGCTGGCCTACGCCACCGAGGGCGCGCGCCGCCGCGCCTACATCGCCGCCGCGATGGCCAACCAGGTCAAGAAGTTCCTCACGCACTACCCGCGCCCCTCCTCCAGCGGATTCTGATCCGGGGCCGACGAGCCCCGGGAACGGCACAGGAGGGACGCGCCGACGAGCTCCGGTCGATCACTGCGACAGCCGGGGATCCTGTCGTCACCGGGCGAGCGTCCCGTAGCCTGGGAGCATGACCGACACCACGTTCTCCGTCACCTCGCAGGCCACTCCCGACGACTCCGTGGTCGCCGCCGCGCAGCTCGCCCCCGAGCTCGGCGGCACCTCGACCTCCCCGGACCTCACCTGGACCGGCGCGCCCGAGGGCACCCGGAGCTTCGCTGTCACCTGCTACGACCCCGACGCGCCGACGGGCTCGGGCTTCTGGCACTGGATCGCCTGGGACATCCCCGCCTCGGCCACCTCGCTGGACCTCGGTGTGCCCCGCGAGAGCACCGGTCTGAAGCAGGCGGCCAACGACTTCGGACGCATCGGCTACGACGGCCCCAACCCGCCCGCCGGTCCTCCGCACCGCTACGTGTTCTCCGTGCACGCGCTGCCCGTGGAGACCCTGGGCGCCGATCCGTCGGACCCCCACGTGGGCGCGCGCTTCGCGATCTTCACCCAGCAGCTCGCGAGCGCCGACCTCACCGCCACCTACCAGGTCAGCGAGTGATCACCGCCTGAACCGGCCACCGAGTGCGCGCCGGAGCGGGCGCCGGAGGTGGGGAAAGCCCGACATGGGCCCCACCAGGTGGCGGGATGGGACGGGGCGCCGCGGGTGCGCAGACTCGGAGCATGACTCCTCGACACCGCTCCGCCGCCCCGACCCGCTCCCCGTCATCAGGCCTTCCCCGGCGTGTCCCCCGCCGCACCCTCGACTCGCGGCTCCGGGACGCTATGGTCGGGACCATGCAGCGCTCACGTTCGTGCGAAGGGGGAGGCCAGGGCCGAGTGCCCGGGTCCGCCTCCGTCGCAGGATCATCCCTGGGGTGGACGCGGAGTGGACCTCCGACTGATGGGTCGGCCCCGTCTCCGGCGGAGGATGGCACCATGACACTGCTCGAGAGGTCCTCGTCCGCGCGGCACGCCGCGCGATCCGAGCGCCCGCTGAAGGTGCTGCTGACCACCGACTGGTGGGAACCCGCGGTCAACGGGGTCGTCGCCTCGGTGACCACGCTGCGTCGGCAGCTCGAAGCCCTGGGCTGCGACGTGCGGGTGCTGACCCTCGCACCCGGCCTGCGCTCCTCGTGCGAGGGCAAGGTCTACCGCCTCGGCTCGGTCTCGGCCTCGCTGTTCTACGCGAGCGCCCGCATCGGCACCATCCACCAGCGGCGCATCCTCGGCGCGATCAAGCGCTGGCACCCGGACGTGGTCCACTCGAACTGCGAGTTCACCACCCATGTGTGGGCCCGCCGCATCGCCCGCGACCTCGACGTGCCCCTCGTGCACACGTACCACACGATCTACGAGGACTACACGCACTACTACTCCCCCAGCCGCACCATGGGCCGCAAGGCCGTCGCGGAGTTCTCCCGCCGGCTGCTGGAGCGCACCGACGCGGTCATCGCCCCCACCGAGAAGGTCGCGCACCTCCTCGAGGGCTACCGGGTGAGCCGCCCCGTGCACGTGATCCCGACGGGACTGGACCTGGGGCGCTTCCGTCCCGCCCAGTCCTCCGCCGAGGCGGCCGACTCCGCCGCCCTGCGCGCCTCCCTGGGGATCGGCGCCCGCCAGAAGGTGCTGCTGAGCGTCTCGCGCCTGGCCAAGGAGAAGAACCTCGACCAGGTCATCCGCGACGTGGCCGCCGCCGAGCGCGAGGACGCGGTCCTCGTGCTCGTGGGCGACGGCCCCTACCGCGAGCACCTCGAGCACCTGGTCGCCGACCTCGGCATGGAGAGGTCCGTGCGCTTCGCCGGCGCGATCGACCCGCACGAGGTCCCGCGCTGGTACCGGATGGCCGACCTGTTCGTCTCCGCGTCCCGCTCGGAGACCCAGGGCCTCACCTACATCGAGGCCCTCGCCTGCGGGCTCCCGCTGCTGTGCCGCCGCGACGACTCGGTCGCCGGCGTGCTCGTGGACGGCGAGACCGGCTATGCCGTGGAGGACTCCGCGGAGTTCTGCGTCCGTCTCACCTCGCTGCTGGACGACGAGATCGGCATCGAGAGGATGTCGCACCGCGCCCTCCAGCATGCGCGCCGCACCTGCGGCGCGGAGGCCTTCGGCGCGAGGGTCCTCGAGGTCTACCGCACGATGCACATCGAGCGCAGCCGTGGGGCGGCCCCATCGGCGGTCTCGGCGGCGTCGTCCTCGGCCACCGGCCTCGCGCCCGGCTTCGGCGCGCACCTCGCCGAGGCACCCTCGGGAGTCCCGGCCGCCGCGGTCCCAGCACCGGCCGCCCAGGGCGGTCCGCACGGCGCCCCCTCGCGCCTCCTGAACGCCTGAGGCGACCATGAGCACCACGATCCCGGGGCGCACCGCGCGCTCCGCCCGCCCCGCGCGCCCTGCCGTCGTCCGACGCCCTTCCGTCCTCGCCCGCCCCGCGGCCGGCCCGTCGGCCGGACCGTCGGCCCGATCCCACTCATCGACCCCTTCGGCTCCGCCCGCCGGGGCCGCCCCCGTCACCGCCTCCGGTGACGCGCCCGCCGCCTCCCGCCGCGATCCGCTGCGGATGGCGGTGCGCCTCGCGCCCCTGCTGGGACTGCTCGCCTGCGCGGGCGCCGTGATCTGGGGCCTGCGCGCCGGCGTCCTGGACTCCCAGGAGCACCTGCAGTCCTTCATCGACTCCCTCGGGGCCTTCGGACCCGTGGTCCTGGTGCTGCTGAGCGGAGCGAGCGTCGTCTTCCCGATCATCCCCGGCGGGATCCTCGTGCTCGCGGCGCCCGTGCTGTTCGGCCCCGTCGAGGGCACGCTGCTGAGCTACCTCGCCGTGTGCGCGGGCTCCTTCGCGAACTTCGCGATCGCCCGCCACGTGGGACTCGGGCTCATCGAGCGCGCGTTCAGCGAGAGCACGGTCGAGAAGTACCTGGGGTGGACCCGCAGGCCCCGCTTCACGACCCTCTTCGCGGCCGCGATCGCCCTGCCCGTCGCGCCGGACGACCTGCTGTGCTACCTCGCGGGCACGACCCGCATGCGCTGGCGCACGTTCGCGCTGATCATCCTCGCGTGCAAGCCCTGGGCGCTGATCGCGTACGGACTGGGCGTGAGCGCCCTGCTGATGAAGGTGGTGCCCTGGTGAGCGGCGACGAGACGACACCCGCACGTCTGCGCGTGCTGATCCCCAAGGGCCTCGCGGCCCTCGCGGGTCAGTCCGGGATCGGCGAGGCCATCCGCCATCAGCGCCGCGCGGTCGAGGCCCTGGGGCACGAGGTCGTCACCTCGCCCTTCGCGGACTACGACGTCGCGCACCTGAACACCCCCTTCCCCGACACGCCGCTGCTGGCGGCGCTCTCGCACCTGCGCGGGCGACCGGTGATGATGTGGGCGCACTCGACCGAGGAGGACTTCCGGGACTCGTTCACGGGCGCGAACCGGATCGCCCCCTGGTTCCGACGCTGGATCGCGTGGATCTACCGCCGCGGGGACGCGGTCGTCACGCCCACGCAGTACGCGCGCACCCTGATCTCCCGGCCCCGCTACAAGATCTCCCGGCGCATCCACGTGCTCTCGAACGGGGTCGACACCGGCTTCTTCGCGCGCCGCGACGGGGACCGCGAGGCGCTACGCGACCGTCTGGGACTCGCGCCCGAGGCGCCGGTGGTGATGAGCGTGGGCATCCAGATGGTCCGCAAGGGGATCCTCGAATGGGTGGAGCTCGCCCGGTCGATGCCCGAGGTCACCTTCGTCTGGTACGGCCGCACCGACCCCCGTCTGATCACGAAGGACGTCGCGGCCGCGGTCGCCTCCGCCCCTGCCAACGCCCGCTTCCCGGGGTACGTCACCCCGGACGTGCTGCGCGAGGCCTACGCCGGGTGCGACGCCTTCTGCTTCCTCACCAAGGAGGAGACCGAGGGGATCGTGCTCCTGGAGGCCCTCGCCTGCCGCGCCCCCGTGCTGCTCTCGGACATCCCGATCTACGAGGACTGGCTGCCGGACGGCGAGGTCGTCCACAAGGTGCCCGTGCCCGCCTCGAGCGCCGTGAGCGGCGGCTCGGACCAGGCGCTGCGCGCCCGGCGCAGCGGTGCGCAGAAGATCGCGGAGCGTCTGCGACTGCTGCTCGCCGGGGAGCTCGCGGACCTCTCCGCGGCGGGACGCGCCGCCGCCGAGGCGGTGGACATGCAGGAGGTCGCAGCCCAGCTGCAGGACATCTACGACCGGGAGGGCGTCAGCCCGCATCGTCCCCGCTGAGAGCGGCCGACGGGCCCACTCCGGGCGACGGGCCGGGTCCGGCCGACGGGCCGATGGGTCCGGCGCGGGCGGCTCAGCGCCCTCCGCCGGGCCTCCAGAGCACGACGGCCCCGCTGTCGGGCCGGGCAGGACGCTGGCCGCGGCGCAGGGTGCTCACGCGCCCCGCGCTGTCGGCCGCGAAGACACGGCCGGAGTTCTCGCCCCCGCCACTGCTGCGGGCGCCGGAGGCGCGTCCGCCCATCGCGGCGATCGCCTCGCGCACGGAGCCGAGCTGGGACTGCAGCTGCGTCACCTCGTCCTGCAGCTCGAGGATCCGCTTGATGCCCGCGAGGTTGATGCCCTCCTCCTGGGAGAGGCGCTGGACCTCGCGGAGCTGTGCGACGTCGCGCGCGCTGTAGCGGCGGCCGCGGCCGGAGGTGCGCTGCGGGGAGACCAGACCGAGCCTGTCGTACTGGCGCAGGGTCTGCGGGTGCATGCCCGCGAGCTCGGCCGCGACGGAGATGACGAACACGGGTGCCCGCTCGTCGATCTGCTGGAACGGGGGCATCGCCCTCGCCTCCTCTCGTCCTGCGGTCGAGCTCTGATCGTGCACCGGGTCGTGCGGCGGGCCCGTCGCGGTCGGCCGGGGGCGGCCGGCCCGGCACGCTCGGCGTCCGGGCCGGATCCGCCGCGGCCGTCAGCGCCGGGCGGCCTCGGCGAGGCCGGCGCGCGGGTTCTCGTCCCCGAGGGCGTCGCGCAGGGCCTCGACGGCCTCGCGCGCCGACTCGTCGAGGTGCTCGGGGACGGCCACCTCGATCTTCACACGCAGGTCTCCCGTGCGCTTGGACGTCTTCAGTCCCTTGCCCTTCGCGCGCAGGGTACGGCCCGACGGCGTGCCCGCGGGGACCTTCATCCTCACATGGCCGCCCTCGAACAGGGGGACCTCGATCGTGGTGCCGAGCGCCGCCTCGTCGAAGCGGACGGGCACGGTGATGTGCAGGTCCGCGCCGTCGGCGGACCACACGGGATCGGAACCGACGTCGAGGGTGAGGATCAGGTCGCCGGCGGGGCCGCCGTTCTGACCGGGCTGCCCCTTGCCGCGCAGACGGATCTTCTGCCCGTCGTGCACGCCGGCGGGGATGCGGGTCGTGACGCTGCGCCCGCCCACATCGAGCTTCGCCTCTGTGCCCAGTGCCGCGTCGCGGAAGCTGAGCGTGAGGTGGGCGCGCAGGTCCTCGCCCTTCGTCTGCGTGGCGTAGCCGCCGCGGCCGAAGCCCGCGCCGCCGCCGGGCGCACCGCCGAAGCTCGCGCCTCCGCCACCGCCGCCGAACATGCGCAGCAGATCGTCCATGTCGATGTTCTGCCCGCCCGTGCTGTAGGCGGTGCGGCCTCCGCCGCCGCCTCCGAACATCGAGCCGAACATGTCCTCGAACCCGCCTCCGCCTCCGCCGCCGGATCCGGGGGCGAAGCGCGCGCCGCCCGCGCCCATGGCGCGGATCGCGTCGTACTGCTCGCGCTGCTCGTCGTCGCTGAGGACGGAGTAGGCCTCGCCGACCTCCTTGAAGCGGTCCTCGGCGGAGGGATCGTCGGGGTGGCGGTCGGGATGGAGGTCCCGCGCCTTCTTGCGGTATGCCTTCTTGATCTCCTGCGCGCTCGCGTCCTTCGAGACGCCGAGGACCGCGTAGAAGTCCTTCTCGAGCCAGTCCTGCTGGGACATTCGTGCGCCTCCTTTCGGGGAGCGTCGGTCTGCTGTGGATCTGTGGTGGTCTCGGTGCGGCGAGGGGGGCCGCTGGGACCATGGTGCACGGCCCGGCTGCGGGCCGCGGAAGTCTGTGGTGCCGATGGTCCCTCATGGCAGGCGGGCCGGTGCGGAACTGATCCGCACCGGCCCGCCGCGCCGACGGGGTCGGCGTGCGATCGGGGCGGCTCCCGCCTGTCCGACGGGAGCGCCCTCGATCATCGCGTGGGAATCACTGCGGGCCCACGGTGCCCACGCGGGCGGGGCGCAGCACGCGTTCGCCCGCCCGGTACCCGGGCTGCATGACGAGCTTGATCCGCGTGGTGTCCGCCTCCGGGGACTCCTCGTGCATGAGGGCCTCGTGCAGGCTCGGATCGAACTCGTCGCCCGCCTCGCCGTACCGCTCGAGGCCCTGCGCGCGCAGGGTGTCCTCGAGCTTCGCGGCGATCGAGTGGAACGGGGTGCCCTCGGCGATGTCACCGTGCTGGCGACCCAGCTCGATGTCGTCCAGGACGCTGATCAGGCTGGCCAGGACGCGGGAGGAGGCGGCCTGCTTGTCGGCCGCCGCCGTCGCCTCGATCCGTCGCCGGGAGTTGACGTACTCGGCCTGGGAGCGCTTGAGCTCCTCGGACAGGTCCGCCACCTGCGACTCGAGCTCCGCGATCCGGGCGCTCTCGCCGGAGGCCTCCCCCGCGGGGTCGCCCTCCTGCTGCGCCTGCTCGTAGAGCGCCGCCGCCTCGGCGTCCAGGGGGTCGCCCCCCTGATCGTCGGCCGTCGGGCCCGACGGGCGGACGCTGCCGTCCGCCGGGTCCACCCTGCGCTTGTCGGTGAAGGAGAACCCGGCCTCTGCCGCGTCACCCTCGGGACCGCGCGGGTCCTGGGGATCGGGCGTCTGCTGGTTCTCGGTCATCACTTCTTCTCCTCGTCCTCGTCGTCCACGATCTCGGCGTCGACCACGTCGTCGTCATCCGACGACGCGCCCGCGTCCGCGTTCGGGGCGCCCTCGGCGCCCGCGGCGCCGTCCTCGCCCTGCTGCGAGTAGATCGCCGTGCCGACGGCCTGGAGGGCCTCGTTGAGAGCATCCCGCTTGGCCTCGAGGTCGCTCGTGGAGGCGTCCTCGTTCGCGAGCAGGTCCTTGCCCTCCTTGATGGCGTCCTCGGCCTTGGTGCGGTCGGACTCGGAGATCTTGTCCTCGTTGTCCTTCAGCAGCTTCTCGCCCTGGTAGACGAGCTGCTCGAGGGTGTTGCGGGCGTCGGAGTTCTTCCGGCGCTCCTCGTCCTCGGCGGCGTGGGCCTCGGCGTCCTTGACCATGCGGTCGATATCGTCCTCGGAGAGGGCGGACCCGCCGGTGATCTGGATGGACTGCTCGTTGCCGGTGCCTCGGTCCTTGGCGCTGACGTGCACGATGCCGTTGGAGTCGATGTCGAAGGTGACCTCGATCTGCGGGATGCCGCGCGGGGCCGGCGCGATGCCGGTCAGCTCGAAGGTGCCCAGGAGCTTGTTGTCCCGGGTGAACTGGCGCTCGCCCTGGAAGACCTGGATGGCGACCGACGGCTGATTGTCCTCGGCGGTGGAGAAGATCTCCGATGCCTTGGTCGGGATGGCCGCGTTGCGCTCGATGAGCTTGGTCATGCGCCCGCCCTTGGTCTCGATGCCGAGGCTCAGCGGGGTGACGTCCATGAGCAGGACGTCCTTGCGGTCGCCGGTGAGGACGGCGGCCTGCAGGGCGGCGCCCACGGCGACGACCTCATCGGGGTTCACGCCCTTGTTCGGCTCCTTGCCGGTCAGGGACTTCACGAGCTCCGAGACGGCCGGCATACGGGTCGAGCCGCCGACGAGGACCACGTGGTCGATGTCGGAGACGGAGATCCCGGCGTCCTTGATGACCTGGTGGAAGGGGGCCTTCGTGCGCTCGAGGAGGTCCTGCGTCATCTCCTCGAAGTGCGAGCGGGTCAGCTTCTCGTCCAGGTGCAGCGGGCCGTTCTCGGTCATCGAGAGGTACTGCAGCGAGATGTTCGTCGACGTCGAGGAGGAGAGCTCCTTCTTCGCCTGCTCCGCGGCCTCCTTGAGGCGCTGCAGGGCGATGCGGTCCTTGCTCAGGTCCACGCCATCCTTGGACTTCACCTGCTGGATCAGCCAGTCGACGATCTTCTGGTCCCAGTCGTCGCCGCCCAGGCGGTTGTCGCCCGCGGTGGCCTCGACCTGGATGGCCGAGCCGTCCTCGTCCTTGCTGACCTGCAGCAGGGAGACGTCGAAGGTGCCGCCGCCGAGGTCGAAGACGAGGATCTCCTCGTCGTCCTTGCCCTTCTCCAGCCCGTAGGCGAGAGCGGCCGCGGTGGGCTCGTTGATGATGCGCAGGACGTTCAGTCCCGCGATCTGGCCGGCGTCCTTGGTCGCCTGGCGCTCGGAGTCGTTGAAGTACGCGGGGACGGTGACGACGGCGTCCGTGACGGGCTCGCCGAGGTAGGCCTCCGCATCGCGCTTGAGCTTGCCCAGGATGCGGGCCGAGATCTCCTGCGCGGTGTACTTCTTGTCATCGATGTCCGTGCTCCAGTCGGTGCCCATGTGGCGCTTGACCGAAGAGATGGTGCGGTCCACGTTGGTGACCGCCTGGCGCTTGGCGACCTCGCCCACGAGGACCTCTCCCTGCTTGGAGAAGGCCACGACGGACGGGGTGGTGCGCATGCCCTCCGCGTTCGCGATCACGGTGGGCTGTCCGCCCTCGATGACCGCGACGCAGGAGTTGGTGGTTCCGAGGTCGATTCCGACGACACGGGACATGGGGTCCTGCCTTTCTGCGACGCACGGTCGCAACGGGTTCGTGCACCGCCGGCGATGCCGACGGGAAGCGCTGAGTCGTACGCACTCAAGTAGAGATCCGCTCCGCAGGGCTGTCAAACCCCGCCTCATCAACCTTGAGCACACTAGACTCAACTACGGGATCCTGCCGTTCATTCCCCCGTGGGCGAGAAGTGGTCCAGTTCACGGATGCGGGGTCCGGCGTGAGCGCCACCGGCCTACCGGGGACAGCGGCGCTACCCGGAGCTGTTCCGTGCCGCAACAGAAGACCGGGCCCCGATTTACGGGACCTGATCATGCACCAGACCCAGCCCAAGCAGGACTCCGGCGCCCGGAAGGACATGGACCGGTGAGCGAGCGAGCGTCAAAGCCAGACAATTTGTGCAATCTACTTGCGGACCGTCACAGCTTCGAATGCGGGCAAAGTAGGCGCCGAGCCATTCGTCCACCTGTTCAGCGTCAGCTCGAGCTGGAGAAAGCCTGCGGGACTCGGGGTGCGGGTGAGCTCAAATATTCGCTTGACCACGCTGGCGATCTCCGGAGCCGCATGGGCGGCAGCCAGACTGTTCACTTTTCGCAACGCAGGAATTAGAGAGAAGTCGCCCCCTTTCAGCAAGAACAGCCCAACGGACCCGGCTGCATATTTTAGATCGCTAATTGTCAAGAGCGAGTTCCCGTTAACCGTGCACTTGTCGCGGAACTCAATTACCGCCATCAGGTCGTCCACGGGAGCATTCGCTGCTTCTCGGGTACCCTCGAAGATATCGAACGCCGCAAATGGAACGACCAAGGTTGTCACCGCCCCAGGAACACGCACGGATACTTTTGAGATGGTATCCGGAACGTGTTGCGCGAAAGCTAGAGCCAGAGCGAATACGTCGTCCCGGTCGATCGTGAGAGTGAAGTCCCACGACGTTGGGCTCTCGCTCGCCTCAACAACTGTGGAGCCCCGCTCTCAAGCCATAGGGTTGCCAGCCGGAAGGCTGTCAGGTTCATGTATGAGGCGTCGTCTTCCTTCAACGGCACTTCGATACCCAACCGAGCCAAGTCATTCATCAAAGACCAGTTCATCGCAAGTACCGATTCCACAAAACTGAAGATGCGATCAATGACTCCCGCCCGCGATATCGTCTCTTGATATGACCGCAGTTGGAAGATGACGTGATCCCCCTCAAAAATGAAGCTGTTGCCATGTTGAGAGGCGTTGCGGAGGAAGGCCCCGTCATCCTGGAGCAGGAAAGCCGTCTGGCCCTGGCGAGTAAGACTACGCGCCAGCGCCGTCGCGTCGTCTTGGATGAGCTTTGTGTACGGTTGCGACTTGATGCCGGCCACCAGGTTGTACCAGGCAAGGATTGGGCTAGCGACGTCCTCGTAGATCTCGCCGTAGAACTTAATGATCCGCCGCATCAGCGCCTGTTCATCCTTGACGCGCGAAAGGGCGGCCTCGAACCCTTCCAAGGCTTCGTAGACGAGGCGTGAACTGGTCGCCAGCCCTTCCAATGCACCCGACTGCGATGCCACTTCGGAAATCTGAGAGCTTTCTTGACACAGTCGACTCGCCTCTCCGAGCACATGGTGAAAACGCTTTGGGTCGAAATGGACAGACCCCAGTGCGTCCAGGATAAGAAATTGCGCCCCCTGGCCGGGTTGCGCAAGAACACCGGTCAGCCGCGCGGCTTCCTGAGCGCCTAGCCGATCCAAATCGAGCAAATCGAGCCCAGGATACGATGAGGCCAGGGCATTGAGAGAACGCTCGAAAAGGTTAGGGATCGAGTGGTCTTCGTAAGCCCGCACGGACTCAAGGAGAGTGTAATACTTCCCCAGCTCCTCCGTAGCCGCGTCAATAAGATTCTGCCCCTGACTGGCGAGGCGCTGAGCCTCGTCCAACGCTGGCGCTTGCAACGCCCGGGAATACGTCGGCCACAGTTCCAAGAAATGCTCAATTACCTTGGCAACAACCTCGTGCTGAGCAATGGACGGTCGGAGGCGAGGGTGATTTGAGCACCTACGCTCCATTCCCTGGAGCAGTCGTTCAGCTTCCACCATTCGTGCGACGGATTCGCTGGACGCTGAGTCAGCGATTAGGCCACTGAGCGCGTCAGCAAAATTATCGAGGTAGTTCCCCAACTCTTCGCATGTCGGAAGCCCGGCCTCGTCTTGCTCCGTCACCACGGATTGATCAGCCAAACCCTCTTGGACGCGCCTCGTTGCAGTACGGCGTTGCACGACGAAGGCGTTCACCTCACCCGGGCGAGGTTTCAGTTTGCATTCAGCGCAAGTCTGACCCAGGACGCGCCTTGCCCCGCAGCGGGAACAATCCATTACCTGAAAGCTCATCGCCTTTCGAGGCTTTCTTCGCATTCCCATGTGGCCCGCTCCCTCACTTACATTTTGTCACGCTTGGGGCTGTAGACAGTTTGGCGCGAGACACCCTAGCGAACTTCCGATTTTTTCTTCGGTAGACCCAGCTGGATCATAGCTTCAGATTCCGGGGGCGGCGTCACGAACCTCCGAAGTGGCCTGCACGGAGCCGCCAGAGTGGCTCTAACCCTGAAGGGCGAACCCGAACTAGATACACCCGCTTGTGACCTGGACGCGTCCAGGTACGCCTCGCAGGCCGTCCAAGACTTCACGGCCGTTGGTCTGACCGGTGACGGGACGCTGCAATGAGCGCCCTTGGTCCGCCTCCTCTCCCCGAAGCGGCGCGCTGACCGGCACGGCCGACGCAGGACCTCCGCAGCGTTCCATCTCGGAACTCGATTCCTGAGGATCTGACAACTTAGCCGCAATCCAGGGGGCCAGTCAGTTCATAGCGGCGCAGGTCAGAGGCTCAAGCTTGCGACAGGTCCGTTAGGACCTACAACAGACTCGCCGTCGGGCCGACGCGCGCCGCGGCTGCGATGGCTCGGGCTCAGAAGGGTCGCGTGGTGACTGAACGGAGCCCGCGCAGTAGCCCTCGACACCGTCATGGCCGCTCACGACGGCGTCGGCACTCGGTCGTGCCATACCCTCGCGGGATGCCCCGGCTTCCCACTCCGATCCCGCGCCCCGACGACCACACCGACGCGCCGCCGGACTCCAGCCGCTTCCAACGCCTGGACGGCGCCGCGGTGCGGCGCTCGGCGCAGTCGCTGCAGCAGCGCATCAATTCCCGCTTCCCCGATCGCACGCTCTGGGAAGTGTGCGGCGAAGTGGTGGGGATCGTGGACGAGATCAACGCGGGATCCGGGATCAGCAGGCGCCGCGTGCGCGCGGCTCGCGTCCTCTCGCGCCTGGGCATGCTGCTGATCGCGATCTCCCTGGGCGGCGCGGTGGCGCTGGCGATCGCCCAGGTCGTCTCCTCCCCCGGTGCCGTCGGACCGCTCGACCTGCTGCCGCTGATCGAGACGATCATCAACGACCTGGTGTTCGGCGGCATCGCCGTGTTCTTCCTCTTCTCGCTGCCCGAGCGGATGGAGCGGGCGCGCGTGCTGAGGATCCTGCATCGCCTGCGCTCCCTCGCGCACGTGATCGACATGCACCAGCTCACCAAGGTCCCCGAGCGCCTCGAACGCGCCACCCGGGAGGAGGGCGGCATGGATCTGGACCGGGCTGACCTCACCCGGTACCTCGACTTCTCCACCGAGATGCTGTCGCTGGTGGGCAAGAGCGCCGCGCTGTTCGCCGAGGACACGACGGACGGGGACGTGCTGGACGCGGTCCAGGGCATCGAGGCCCTCACCTCGGACATGGCTCGGAAGGTCTGGCAGAAGATCGGGATCATCCAGCAGCAGTCCTGAGAGACGGCGGCAGTGCTGACGGACGGCAACGGTCCTGACGGGAGGGTCGGCACGCCCCGATCGTCGGGGGCCGGGCCTACTGTGCCGGGCATGAGGCGATTCATGGATGCGGATCTGCGCGGCGCCGAGTTCCGCGAATGCGACCTGACCGGCGCGCGGCTCGTGGGCGTGCTCCTGGAGGACGCCGTCATCGAGGGCCAGGTGACGAACCTGGTCGTGAACGGAGTCGAGGTCATGGAGTACGTCGATGCCGAGCTCGACCGCCGGCATCCGGTGCGTCGACTGCTCCGCTCCGATGACGTGCACGATCTGCGCCGCGCGGCGCGCGAGCTGCACGAGCAGTGGGGGGCGACGGCGCAGCGCCTGCAACGCTCGCCCGGCCTCGAGCATCGCAGCGTCCACGACGAGTGGTCGGCCCTGCAGACCCTGCGCCACCTGGTGTTCGTGCACGACTCATGGTTCCGTCGCTGCTGCCTCGGATCCGACGCCCCCTTCACCCCGCTGGGGCTGGGGATCGACGGGATCGTCGCGGAGGAACAGGGGCTCGACCCCGCGGCGGATCCCACGCTCGAGGACGTGCTCGCGATCAGGGCCGAGCAGACCGCCGAGCTCGAGGACTGGCTGGGCGAGGTCGGCGCGGAGCAGCTCGGACAGCCTGCGCCGATCCCCGACAACGACCTGTGGCCGCCCTATGCCCGGGGCCGCTCGGTGCGGCAATGCCTGGGCACCATGCTGCGCGAGACCTTCGAGCATCACGGGTTCTGCGTGCGCGATCTCGATCTGATCGAGCAGCCCGCCGGGGACTGAGCCCCGCACACCGGATATCCCCCCGCCCGGCGCGCCGCCTTCGTCTCCGGCGTACTCTCCCCGGCATGGACAGGGCCACGGGGCGGCTGACCGCAGCTGCGGGCACCGAACGCGCGGACGTTCCCGCCGGGTCGAAGGAGTGAGGCGACGATGGATCACGAGCGCACCTATGACGTCCGGCCGCTGACGCCCGGGACGTGGCCCGCGTTCGAGGCCCTCGTGGACCGGCACCACGGGATCTTCGGCGGCTGCTGGTGCACGCACTTCCACAAGGGCTGCTCCGCATGCGACCTGAGCCTCGAGGACGGCAGGGCGATCAAGCGGGACCTCGTCGAGAAGGGCGTCGCGCACGCCGCCCTGGTGATGGACGGCGAGGAGGCCATCGCGTGGGCCGAGTTCGGGACCGCCGAGGAGCTGCCGAACATCCACCACCGCAAGGAGTACGAGGCCACCCAGGAGGTGGTCCCGGACTTCCGGATCACGTGCGTCTTCGTCGACCGTCGGCACCGGCGCCACGGGCTGACCGAGCAGGCGATCACAGGCGCTCTCGACCTGATCGCGCAGGCCGGCGGAGGACGCGTCGAGAGCTATCCGCACGACCTCACGCAGCAGACGAAGAAGATGTCCTCCTCGTTCCTCTACAACGGCACCCGTCGGCTCTACGAACGGCTCGGCTTCGTCTACGACCGGCCCAAGGGACTGAAGAACTGCGTCATGCACACGATCGTCGTCCCCTCGTGAACGGCAACGTCACGGACAGCAGCGCGGCGCACACGTGAACCCGACCTGATCCTTTCGCGCGGAGGAGCGCGAGGAAGACCGTGGCCCTCCCGGCGCGCTCCCGCACGGATGCGGTATACACGGAGACGCCCCGCGACGATCCGAGAGGACCCCATGCACGACATCGACGTCCGCGTCCACCGCTCCGAGGAGAACCTGCCGCGCGAGGAGCAGCTGGCCTGGCAGATGGCGCAGGTCGCCGTCGACCCCGTGGCCGTCGGCCCCGAGGTCACGGAGATGATCATCAACCGGGTCATCGACAACGCCGCGGTCGCCCTCGCGTCCCTGCGCCGCTCCCCCGTGGTCTCGGCCCGTGCGCAGGCACTCAGCCACCCGCTCTCCCGCGGAGGATCCGGCGCCGGCGTGTTCGGCACCGATGAGCGCACCTCCCCGGAGTGGGCGGCCTGGGCCAACGGCGTCGCGGTGCGCGAGCTCGACTTCCACGACACCTTCCTGGCCGCCGAGTACTCCCATCCCGGCGACAACATCCCGCCGGTCCTCGCGGTCGCCGAGCACACGGGCGCGACCGGCGCGGACCTGATCCGCGGCATCGCCACCGGCTACGAGCTGCAGGTCGACCTCGCACGGGCCATCAGCCTGCACGCCCACAAGATCGACCACGTGGCGCACCTGGGGCCGTCGGCCGCGGCCGGGATCGGCACGCTGCTCGGCCTCGACGCGGAGACGATCTTCCAGGCCATCGGCCAGGCGCTGCACACCACCACCGCCACGCGCCAGTCGCGCAAGGGGGAGATCTCGACGTGGAAGGCGCACGCCCCCGCCTTCGCCGGGAAGATGGCCGTGGAGGCCGTGGATCGCGCCATGCGCGGGCAGACCTCCCCGGTCCCGATCTACGAGGGCGAGGACGGCGTGATCGCCTGGCTGCTCGACGGCCCCGACGCCCGCTACACCGTCTCCCTCCCCGACCCCGGCGAGCCCAAGCGCGCGATCCTCGACACCTTCACCAAGGAGCACTCGGCCGAGTACCAGGCGCAGGCCTGGATCGACCTGGCGCGCCGACTGCACGAGACGCATCCGGAGGTCACGGACCCCGAGCAGGTCGACTCGATCCTCATCCGCACCTCCCACCACACCCACTTCGTGATCGGCTCGGGAGCGAACGATCCGCAGAAGTACGACCCGCGCGCCTCCCGCGAGACGCTCGACCACTCGATCCCGTTCATCTTCGCCGTGGCCCTGCAGGACGGCGCGTGGCACCACGTCGACTCCTACGCCCCCGAGCGCGCCGGCCGACCCGACACCGTCGCCCTGTGGCGGAAGGTCACCACGACCGAGGATCCTGAATGGACGCGCCGCTACCACTCGCTGGACCTCGCGGAGAAGGCCTTCGGCGGTGCCGTCGAGATCACCCTGCGCGACGGCACCGTGATCCGGGACGAGATCGCCGTGGCCGACGCGCACCCGCAGGGCGCCCGTCCCTTCGTGCGCGAGCAGTACGTCCAAAAATTCCGCTCGCTCGCCGAGGGCGTGGTCGAGGACGCCGAGGCCGACCGCTTCCTGCAGGCCGTCGAGAGTCTTCCCGAGCTCCCGGCGGGGCAGCTGCACCGGCTCTCCCTGCGTGCGGCCGACGGCGTCATCGATCCCGCGGCGGCTCCCACCGGCCTGTTCTGACCCCGGATCCTGGAAGGACGAGCTTCGATGCTGAACTCCACGACCACCCCGTCGACCAAGCGCCGCGCCTTGCGCGCGCTGCTGCGCCCGGGCGCCGCCGCCCCGTTCCCCGGTGCCTTCTCGCCGCTGTCCACCCGCCTCATCGAGGAGCAGGGCTTCCCGGGTGTGTACATCTCCGGGGCGGTGCTCGCGAACGAGCTGGGGCTGCCGGACATCGGCCTGACCACGCTCACCGAGGTCGCCGCCCGCGGCGCCCAGATCGCCCGCACCACCGACCTGCCGTGCCTCATCGACGCGGACACCGGCTTCGGCGAGCCCATGAACGTGGCCCGCACGATCCAGGAGCTCGAGGACGCGGGTCTGGCGGGCTGCCACATCGAGGACCAGGTCAACCCCAAGCGCTGCGGCCACCTCGACGGCAAGGCCACCGTGGACACCGCGACCGCCGTGCAGAGGATCCGCGCCGCGGTCGACGCCCGACGCGATCCGGACTTCCTGGTGATGGCACGCACGGACCTGCGCGCCGGCGCCGGGCTCGACGCCGCGATCGACCGCATGCGCGCCCTCGTGGACGCGGGGGCCGACGCGATCTTCCCCGAGGCGATGGCGGACCTCTCCGAGTTCGAGGCCGTGTGCCGGGCGGTCGACGTGCCCGTGCTTGCCAACATGACGGAGTTCGGGAAGTCCCCGCTGTACACCCGGGAGCAGCTCGCGCAGACCGGCGTCTCGCTCGTCATCTACCCCGTGACGCTGCTGCGCACCGCGATGGGCGCGATCGAGCGCGTCCTGCAGACCATCCGCGTCGAGGGGTCCCAGGCGTCCCGCGTCGACGAGATGCTCACCCGTGCGCGGCTCTACGACCTCGTGGACTACGAGTCCTTCAGCAGCTTCGACGCCGGCATCTTCGACTTCGAGGTCCCCGGCCGGGCCGGGACGGACAGCGCGGGCGCCGCAGACGGCACAGGCGCCGCGGACAGCGCAGGCACCGCAGGCAGCGGCGATGGAAGCGGCAACAGCAGCAGCACCAGCGGAACCAAGAGCACGGACGAGCAGAGGAGCGAGTCATGAGCCCGAGCAGCCAGAGCGACCCCGCGAAGAACCCGTCGACCGGTCCCGAGATCCACCGCGGGCTCGCGGGCGTCGTCACCGACGTCACCGCGATCTCGAAGGTCAACCCCGAGACCAACTCCCTGCTCTACCGCGGCTATCCGGTGCCGCAGCTCGCCGCGACCCAGCCCTTCGAGGCCGTCGCCCATCTGCTGTGGACCGGCGAGCTGCCCACGGAGGCGGAGCTCGACGAGGACCGCGCCCACGAGCGCTCCCACCGCGCGCTCGCGCCCGAGGTGAAGGCGGCCCTGGACTCCCTGCCTGCCACCTGCCACCCGATGGATTCCGTGCGCACCGCCGTCTCGGTCCTGGGCGGTCTGGATCCCACCGCGCAGGACGACTCGCCCGCCGCGGAGCTCGAGAAGGCCCGGCAGCTGCTCGCGCAGCTTCCCGCCGTCATCGCCTACGAGCAGCGGCGACGGCGCGCCGGAGGGCCCACCGAGCCGATCGCCCCGCGCGAGGACCTCGACTACTCCCAGAACTTCCTGTGGATGACCTTCGGGGAGGAGGCGGCACCCGAGGTCGTCGATGCCTTCCGCGTCTCGATGGTGCTCTACGCCGAGCACTCCTTCAACGCCTCCACCTTCACCGCGCGCGTCATCACCTCGACGCTGTCCGACCTGCACTCGGCCGTCGTGGGCGCGATCGGCGCCCTCAAGGGTCCCCTGCACGGCGGCGCCAACGAGGCGGTCATGCACACCTTCGAGGAGATCGGGATCCGCCCCGAGGAGTCCGAGTCCGCGGCGAAGGACCGTGCGAAGGCCTGGATGGACGACGCCCTCGCGCAGAAGAAGAAGGTCATGGGCTTCGGTCACCGCGTCTACAAGAACGGCGACTCGCGCGTGCCCACCATGAAGCAGGCGCTCGACGCGATGATCGACCACGTGGGCCGCCCGGAGATCCTCGGCCTCTACAACGGGCTCGAGCAGTCGATGGACGAGGCGAAGTCCATCAAGCCCAACCTCGACTACCCCGCCGGGCCGACGTACCACCTGATGGGCTTCGACACCGAGATGTTCACGCCGCTGTTCATCGCCTCGCGGATCACCGGGTGGACCGCGCACATCATGGAGCAGCGGGCCGCGAACGCCCTGATCCGCCCGCTCTCGGAGTACGTCGGCCCCGAGGAGAGGCCGGTCCCGGGTGCGTGATGCCCGCCGCGGGTCCTCGTCCGCGGGGCCCGAGCACTTCCGGCGGGTGCTGCGCATCCGGATCCTCGGCGCGGGCGTCGCCGGGACAGCGGCGGCGGCCCTCCTCGCGGCCGCCGGCCACGAGGTCGAGCTGATCGACGAGGACTTCGCGCAGCCGGCGCTGGGGACTTCTCTCGCCCTTTTCCCGCCGGCCCAGCGGGTGCTCGCGCGGATCGGCGTCCTCGACGCCGTGAGCGCGGGAGCGACGGCCCCGCGGGAGGGGCGCCTGGTGGGCCGCGGCGGCCGAGTGCTCGCGACCCTGCCCTCGGGCGATGCAATGCTTGTGCCGCGCCCGCACCTGCTCGCCTGCCTGCGCAGGGCGCTGCCGAGCGATGTCCGACGGCGACGGATCCGCGTCCAGGACGTGCGTCCGCTGCGGCGCGGCGCCGACGTGCTCGTGGGCGCCGACGGCCTGCACTCGCTGACCCGGCTCTCCGGCTGGGGCGAGGGAGCCCGGGCCCGCGGGCACGGGATGACGATCCTGCGCGGCATCACCCCGCAGGCGCCGCCGGAGATCTCGGAGACCTGGGGCGGCGGGTGGCTGTTCGGCATCACGCCGCTCACCGGGGGCGGCACCAACTGGTTCGCGTCGGTGCCCGAGCACCGGGCCCCCGATCGCGAGGGCGACCTCGCGCACCTGCGGAGCGTCGTGGGCGGCGCACGGGCGTCGATCGATGCCGTCCTCGAGGCGGCGGCGCCCGCGCGCACGACGGTGCACGGCCTGTTCACCGTCCCGCCGGTGCGGCCCGTGCGCGAGGACGTGGTGCTGATCGGCGACGCCGCGCACGCGATGGCGCCGAACCTGGGGCACGGGGCGAACACCGCGCTCTCGGACGCGGCGGCCCTCGCCACGGCGCTCGACGGCGCGCAGCGCATCCGCCCCGCCCTGGCCCGCTACGCCGCGCGGCGGCACCTGGTCGACCAGGCCTGGAGGCTCGGCTCGGAGGCCATGCTGCGCGCCGCGATGGCCGACGGATCCTCAGGTGGGCGGGACGCCGTGCTCGGCGCGGCCGGTCGGGTCCTCGCCCGCTGACCCCGAGGCGCCCGTCGAGTGACCGGACACGTCCTGCCGCAGCCTCGTGTCGGCCCGTGAACACCCTTCGGACGCATGTCAGGTCATGGTCCTATCGTCGGCGGTGACGCATCAGCACCGACACCTCGACATCGCAGGAGTGGCACATGACCAACGACCTCATCGGCGACCTCCCCCTCGTCCTCGGCGGAAACACCTTCGGCTGGACCAGCGACGAGGACCAGTCCTTCGCCGTGCTCGACGCCTTCCTCGCCGCCGGGGGCCGCCAGATCGACACGGCCGACGTCTACTCCGCGTGGGCCCCGGGCAACGACGGCGGCGTCTCCGAGGCCGTGATCGGCCGCTGGCTCGCCGCGCGCGGCACCCGGGACCAGGTCGTGCTCGCCACGAAGGTCGGATCGCTCGCCTCCCGCAAGGGCCTCGCGCGGGAGAACGTCGAGGCCGCCCTCGAGGACTCCCTGACCCGCCTCGGCACCGACCGCGTGGACCTCTACTACGCCCACTTCGACGACGAGACGCAGTCCCCCGCCGAGCTCGCCCGGACCTTCGATTCCCTGGTGCGCGCCGGGAAGGTGGGCGCCATCGGCATCTCGAACCTCTCCCCCGAGCGCCAGCGCGCCTGGATCGAGGCGGCCCGCGCCGAGGACCTCACCGTGCCCTCGGCCATCCAGGTGCAGTACTCCCTCGCCCACCGCGCGGACGTCGAGAACGGCTACGGGCAGGTCGTCGAGGAGAACGACCTCGCGCTGTTCAGCTACTTCTCGCTCGCCGCCGGCCTGCTCACGGGCAAGTACCGCTCCGCGGCAGACCTCGACGGGGTCGCCCGCGGCGCCCAGCTCTCCGGTTACGGCACGCCCGAGGGCTTCGCCCTCGTGGACGTCCTCGTCGACGTCGCCGCACGCCACGACGCCGAGCCGACGGCGGTGGCCCTCGCCTGGCTGCACGCGAAGGGCGTGACCGCGCCGGTCGCCTCGGCCCGCACCACCGCTCAGCTCCCGGCGCTGATCGCCGGCGCGGAGCTGGAGCTCACGACAGAGGACGTCGCCGCCCTGGACGCGGCCTCCGCACCGTTCACGCGCTGACCGCAGGGCCTGCGGGGCCCGCGGGCCCTCCGGGCTCGGCGGGATCTGCGGGCCGGGCGGGATCTGCAGTCTCGGCGGATGCGCCGGGTTCCTCACCGAGGGTCCCGGCGAGGAAGCGCGGCAGCCAGACCACCTCCCAGTCGCTGACCTCCTGGGCCATGTTGCCCACGCGGACCGGCGGCGCATCCGGGAGCCAGTAGGCGCCCACGCCGTCGCGCTCGAGGTACCCGTAGTCGACGAGCTCGCGGCGCAGGTAGGCGACGTCCTCGTGGACGGGCCGCAAGATGTCGCCGACCTCGGCCTCGGTGTACACCTCCCCGGGTGCGAAGCGCGCGAGCAGCTCGAGCAGCACCGAGAGGCGCGTCTTGCGCTTGGCGGGGATGCGCTCGAGCAGGCCGTCGTGCAGGAAGGGGCGGATGAGCTTCTCATGGTGTGCACGCGCCGCCGCGGGATCGGGCGTCGGGGCGGCGATGCGCTCAGGGCGGGTCGCGGCCTGCGCGAGCAGCGCGGCGCGGGCCGCCGTGAAGTTCTCGCCGGTGCGCTCCATGCGGGCGCGCACGAGCTTCTTGAAGTCGGAGGAGCGGGTCATCGGATCACCTCTGCCGCCGTGGCATCCCCAGCCTGCGTCGGCGGCATGATGCCTCGACGATGATCGGTCCGGATCCGAGGATCTGCTCCCCTTCGCCCTGTGGGCGCGGGCTGGGGCCGACGCCGGGCTGGGCGGTGGATCGCCGCCGTGAACACCCTAACGGATCGCACCGGTCCCCCGGACGTGTGTGGCCGGGACCGTGGCAACGGCGGTGATGGTGGCGGTGGCGATGACGATGCCGAACGAGGGGCG
The DNA here is from genome assembly GCF_020792675.1 of Brachybacterium halotolerans subsp. kimchii. Lineage (NCBI taxonomy): Bacteria > Bacillati > Actinomycetota > Actinomycetes > Micrococcales > Dermabacteraceae > Brachybacterium > Brachybacterium halotolerans. The sequence continues at coordinate 964,306 of NZ_CP086254.1, forward strand.
CGGGGCGCGGGGCGATCGAACGCTCGTTCGTCCCACCCCTCTCCTAGTCTCCGAGGACCGAAGCCGCCGGCGCCGCCGGAGGCGGGAAGGAGGAGTCATGGACACCGTCGGACATCCTGGGTCCCGGGTGCGCGTCGTCCATCCCGAGCGGACCGTGCGCCGGGAGCGCGACCGCATCCGCGCGGGGCTCCTGCTGAGGGTGCCCGGGCTCGAGCAGCGCATCGTGGAGACCTCGAGCGGATCGCTGCTGGTGCGGTTCCCCGCCGCGACGGCGGGCACAACATGCGCTGGGAGCGCCGACGGGATCGAGATCGGCAGGCTCCCCGACCGGGGAGGCGCCTCGTGGGTCGTGGTCGTGCGCCGTCAGGGGCGCGCGAGCGTGCGGCGCTGCGCGAGCGTGGAGCAGGTGGTGCGCTCGGCGCTCATCGGCCTGCGGTCGGCCCGCGCCGCGTGACGCCGCCGGCCCGGGCCTCGACCCACGGGCCGGGCCTCAGCTCAGGCGGCGGGCCAGCGTCGAGATGACGTGCCAGTGCTTCTTCGCGGAGCTGTAGGAGCGGCCGTCCTCGTTGCGGACCTCGCGGTCCAGCACGCGGAACCCGCGGAACATCTCGCCGATCTCCTGGGCGCTCAGGGTCGCGATGTCCTCGCGCTCGGCCCAGCTGTCCGACTCGCCGAACAGGTCCACGGCGATCACGCCGCCGATCTTCAGCGCTCCGGTGAGCTTCGGCCAGATCTCGCGCAGACCGTCCGGGCCCAGCATCGGCAGGGCATAGGCGGAGTAGACGATGTCGGCCGCGGGGAACTGCTCGACGTCCCGCGCATCCATGTGATGGAAGTTGATGCGACCGGTCATGCGCTCGTTCTCGACGAGGCGCTGCGTGAGCGTGTCATCGGTGTCGTAGGCGTGGACGGTCAGTCCGCGGCGCGCGAACTCGAGCGCGTCGGCGCCACCACCGGCGCCGATGTCGATCGCGACCTTCCCGGGCCCATCTCCGCCCGCGGCGTGCACAGCTTGCGTCACGACCCGCCGGGCGGGACGCGCCGCAGCACTGGCGTTGTATGCGTGCCAGTCGATCGTGGGGGCGGTGTCCATGCAGTTCAGGGTATCGACCTTCATCCAACATTCAATATGACCGAGGCCTGGCGCACACCGGTTTCGTCACCAGCGAACACCAGGGGGCCTCTGCGCCGGTTCCCAGGCGCGGATGCGGCGTGCGTCCTGCGCGGTCGCGCACTCCGCAGGAGCCCATCCGCTCTTAGGATGATGTACATGTCAACCACGCCGCTGCGCCTGCTGCTCGTCTCGCTGCACACCTCCCCGCTCGCAGTGCCCGGCGGCGCCGATGCCGGCGGCATGAACGTGGTGGTCCTCGAGCAGGCGCGCGCCCTCGCTGCCGCCGGCCACCAGGTCGACATCGTCACCCGCCGCAGCGATCCCGATGCGCCCGCGATCAGCTCGGTCGCGCCGCGCCTGCGTCAGGTCCTGCTGCACGGCGGTCCCGCGACGCCGCTCGCCAAGAGCGCGATGGAGCAGGCCGTCGAGCCGTTCTCCGCGGACCTCGAGCGACTCGTCTCCGACGCCGAGCAGGCCGGGGAGCCGTACTCCCTGATCCACTCCCACCACTGGTTCAGCGGCGTGGCCGCGCTGCCCGTCGCCCACCGGCATCAGCTGCCGCACCTGCAGTCCTTCCACTCCGTCGCGGCCCCCGAGGGCGCGACCACGCTGGGCGCCGGAGAACCCGCCGAGTCCGCCGGCCGCATCCCCGGCGAGCGCCGCACGGCGAGGGAGTCCCAGCTGGTCATCGCCGTCTCCCAGGCGGAGGCCCGCACGGTCCGCGAGCGCTACGGGGTCCCCTCGGATCGCGTGCTCGTGGTCCCGCCGGGCGTGGACACCGCGCGCTTCCACCCCTCGCCCCTGAGTGCTCAGGAGCGTCTCGCGGAGCCCACGATGCTGTTCGCCGCGCGGCTGCAGCCCCTCAAGGCACCGGACCTCGCCCTCGACGTGCTCGCCCGGCTCGACGTGTCCTGCAGGGCCCGTCTGGTGCTGGTGGGCGCCGCCTCGGAGGACTTCGCGGCCTACCGCGCGGAGCTCGAGGAGTCCGCCCGCTCGCTCGGCCTCGCCGACCGCGTCGCGTTCGCCGGCTCCATGGACCAGGACGAGCTGGCCGCCCGCATGCGCGAGGCCGCCGTCCTGCTGCTGCCCAGCTGGTCGGAAACGTTCGGGCTGGTCGCCCTCGAGGCGCAGTCCAGCGGCACCCCGGTGGTCGCCTGGGACCGCGCGGGCGGCGTGCAGGAGGCCGTGGGCCCCGGCAGCCGCCTGATCGCCGGCCGCGACCCGGACGTCTGGGCGGAGGCCGTCGAGTCCCTCATCGGCGAGGAGGAGGCCTTCCAGGAGGCCTCGCGCGCCGTGCGCGCCTTCGCCGAGACCCGCACCTGGCAGGCGTGCGCCCATCATCTCGAGCGGATCTACCGGGCCGTCGTCCACGGCGGAGCCGCCCACGGCCCGTCGGACCCCTGGCACCTGGTGCGCACCGCCGGCACCGTGCTGGCCGTGCACGCCCACCCCGACGACGAATCGCTCGCCACCGGTGCGCTGCTGGCCGACCTCTCCGCGCGCGGCACCCGCGTCGTGGTCGTCACCGCGACCCGCGGCGAGGAGGGCGAGATCGTCCCCGGCGCGATTCCCGAGGACGACGACCGCCCCCTCGAGGAGGTCCGCGCGCTGGAGGTGCGCCGCGCCCTCGGAGCGCTGGGCGTCGACGAGCACCACATGCTCGGCGAGGCCCCCGCCCTGGCCGAGGGCGCCGCGCCCCGGCGCTACCGCGACTCGGGCATGCGCTGGGTGCGCGAGGGCGTCGCCGGTCCGTCGGAGACCGCGGGCCCGACGAGCTTCACCCATCAGGATCTCGACCAGGAGACCGCCGACCTCTCCGCGCTCATCGCGCACGTGCGGCCCGACGTGGTCCTCGGCTACGACGACCAGGGCACCTACGGGCACCCCGACCATCTGCGCGCGCACGAGGCGACGGCCGGGGCAGCGCGCGCGCAGGGCGTGCCGTTCGTGGAGGTCGCGAGCGAGCCCGACCCCGAGGCCGCGGCCGACGGAGAGCCCTTCGCCTTCCGCGACCAGCCGGCCTCGGCCTCCGCCCTGGCCGCGGCGCTGCGCGCCTACCGCACCCAGCTCACGGTGATCGGCGACCTCGAGGGCGTGCCGGGCGGGGTGCGCGTGCGGCACGTGGGAGGCCAGCTGCAGGACGTGCCGCTGCGCACCGGCCTGCGGATCACCTCCGAGAGGGACTGACCTCTCAGCCCTCGGCTCTCAGCCCTCGGCCTTCACACCTCAGCCGGCGGCGTCGGACGGGCAGCGGCGCTGCTCGGCCGGGGCGACCACGCGCTCGACGAGGCTCTCGAGCTCGGCGACCTCGTAGCCGGGCCAGCCGAACATCTCGCGCCGCCACTCCGGCGGCACGGCCTTGGGGCCGAGCGCGGCGCCCACCAGCGCACCGGTGATGCATGCGACGGTGTCGGTGTCGTAGCCCGCACGGACCGCCGAGGAGAGCGCATCCACGAGGGCCGCACGGCGGGCGAAGCGGTCCTCGGGCAGGGGCAGCACGCTGTGCACCGCCGACCACGCCCCCTGGAACGCGGCGACCACCCAGCCGTTGCGCGGGAAGTCGACAGGGCGCGCCGACTCGGCCTCCTCGATGCGCTCCCGCCAGAGCTCGCGGCGGTCCTCCGGGAGATGGTCCAGGGCCACGCGCACGTCGATCTCGCCGCTCAGGATCGCGTGGCGCACCGCGAACCCCCACAGCACGCAGGCCTCGACCGCGTCGGGGTGGACATGGGTGAGGCGGCAGATCGTGCGGATCGCGTCCTCGGTGTCCTCGTCGGAGGAGAAGAGATAGGGCAGCACGCTCGCGTGGGAGCGCATGAGCGCGGCGTTGCCCGCGACCCGCGGGAGGTCGCGGTGCGCGTCCTCGGCGGCTTGCTGGAGGTCGCTCGCATGGGGCATGGAGTGCCCGGCCCCGCGGGCCACGTCGGCCGCACGGCGCATGACGGTCGAGGTCAGGGCGCCGATGTCCGGGGTGCCCATCGACCACGCGTACCACTCGCGCGCGATCTGATCGAGGGCGGAGGCGGTGCGCAGGTCGTGGGTGCCGGGGGTCGCGGCCGCCGCCTCGAGGACGACGATCGCCATCGAGGTGTCGTCGGTCCACTCCGCCTCGCCCCACTCCAGGACGCCGCCGCCGATCATGCCCACGTCCTCGCTCGGGGCGATGGGGCCCTGGAACTCGTACGGTGCGCCCAGGGCGTCGCCCGCGGCCGCCGCGACCACCGCGCCGATGGCGCGCTCGAGGACGTCGCCGTCCGAGGTCCGGGCGTCGTCGCAGGGCTGGTCGCGGGTCACGAGGACATGTTTCCACACGACCATGGGCCATGTCCGGGAGAATGTCCGGTCCCCGGACGCACATGGCCCCCGGTGGGGAGAACCTCACACGGACGTGACGATCGGCGGCCCGGACACGTCGCGCACCAGCGCATCCGCGCCGACGCCCTGTGTTCCGCCCGCCTCCTCGAGGGCCCTGCCACCAGCGGAGCACCAGGCACGGCCGATACAGTGGAGCGACTTCGAAGGAGCTCCATGACCACCTCGTCCTCCCCGTCCTCCGCCGCGGATCCCGAGGTCCCCGGCGAGGCCGCCTCCTGCAGCAGCGACCCGCACGGCTCGGACCCCCACGACCACACCGGGCACGACCATCCGCCCACGGGCGCGGAGATCGTCAGCGCGCTCGTGCGCGGACTGTCGATCGTCTCGCTCGTGATCCCCGCGGTCGCCGTCGTCCTCGTGCTCGTCTGCCTGCCCGCGACGCCCTCGACCCCGCTGCCCCTCGTGCTCGGCATCGCCCTCGGCGCCCTGCAGCTCGTGGTCGTCGTGGTCACCAGCATGTTCGTCTCGAAGGTCCAGAGGCGCCTCGCCGTCAACCCCGGACCGATGGCGGTGCGCTCGAGCGTCGAGGAGGTGCTGCGCCTGGCCGCGGTGCTCTTCGCGGGCCTGCTCTGGCCCTCGGAGGCCGTCGGCCCCATGGGCATCTGGCTCGGGCTCGGCACGGCGCTGGTCTGGATCGTCCTGGCCACCGCGCAGACGGTGAGCGCGCGGCGCCGGATCGCCGCCCCCTCCGCGTGGGCGACCGAGGCCGTCGGCACCTTCCTCACCGAGAAGGTGAGCGTGCCCCGCTCGATGGTGCTGCGCGTCCTGGACGTCGTGGGCACCGCCCTCTTCCAGATCGGCGCGACCGTGCTGATCGTGCTCTCCCCTGTGCTCACGATCGGCACCATCGTGCTGTCGATCGCGACGGGATTGTCCACCCTGATCCTGCAGCGCCGCAGCCCGGGGGAGCGCCCGCACACCCTGTGGGCGTACGCGCCCTTCGGGATCGGCGTGCTCACCGCCGCGCTCGCGCTGCTGGGACTGTCCACCCTCTGATCCCCGCGATCCGGGCGGCTGTCGGCGCGCGGAGCGCGTCCGCCGACGGACCGACCGCCCAATGCCACCCTCTTCGACGAAGGAGTCACCATGACCGATGCCGTCCCCTCCGACAGCGCCCCGATCGCAGCACCGGCCGGATCCGAGATCCGCTCGGGCCTGGACCGCAGCGGCGTCTCGGACTCGATCCGCGTGCAGGACGACCTGTTCGGGCACGTCAACGGCACCTGGCTCGCGGAGCACGAGATCCCCGCCGATCGTGCGTCCGACGGGGAGTTCCGACGCCTGCGGGACCTCGCGGAGGAGCGCGTGCGCGCCATCGTCGAGGAGGCCGCCGAGGATCCCGAGCTCGCCGCGGCGCTCGCATCCGGCGACGCCCCGGAGACGGATCGTGGACGCGCGGGCCTGCTCTACCGGCTATTCATGGACGAGGACGCGGTCGAGGCCGCCGGCGCCGCCCCACTGGTCCCGCTGCTCGACGAGGTCGCCTCCACGGACTCGCTCGCGGATCTGGTGCGCCTGCTCGCCTCCCCCGTGGCCGGCACCAGCGCCCTGCACGCCTACGTGTGGACCGATGACGACGACTCCTCCCGCTACCAGATCAAGCTGCACCAGGGCGGGCTGGGCCTGCCCGACGAGTCCTACTACCGCGAGGACAGCTACGCACCGATCCGCGAGGCCTACGTCGGCCATCTCGCGCGCCTCGCCGACCTCGCGTCCCTGCCCGGCCGCGAGGGACTCGTCGCCGGGGACGCGGACGACCTGGCCGGCGCGGTCATGGACTTCGAGACGCGGCTCGCGGCGTACCACGTGGACCGGGTGCGCCTGCGCGACAGCGAGAAGTCGAACAACCCGATGGACGCCGCGCAGCGGGACTCCCTCGCCCCCACGTTCCCCTGGGACGCGTACGTCGAGGGCACGGGCGCGCCCGCCGGCGCCTTCGACGTGGTCTGCGTGAGCCAGCCCGAGTTCGTCGAGGCCGTCGCCCCGCTGCTCGCGGCCGAGGACCTCGCCGTGCTGCGCACCTGGGCCGCCCTGCACACCGTCGGCGCCTTCGCCCCGTACCTCTCCTCCGCCTTCGTCGAGGAGGACTTCGACTTCTCCGGACGCACCCTCTCCGGCGCCGAGCAGCTGCGCGAGCGCTGGAAGCGCGGCATCTCGCTGGTCGAGGGGGCCGTAGGCTTCGCGATCGGGCAGGACTACGTCGCCCGGCACTTCCCGCCGGACCACAAGGCGCGCATGCAGGAGCTGGTCGGCGCGCTGCTGGACGCCTACCGCGAGTCGATCTCGACGCTCGCGTGGATGACGCCGGGCACCCGCGAGAAGGCCCTCGCCAAGCTCGAGCTGTTCACCCCGAAGATCGCCTACCCCGACGTGTGGCGCACCTACGAGGGCCTCGAGCTCGACCCCGACGACCTCGTCGCCTCGGTCCGCGCCGCCCGCATGCACGATGCTGCCCACGACTTCGCGAAGCTCGACGGGCCCGTCGACCGCGACGAGTGGCACATGACCCCGCAGACCGTCAACGCCTACTACAACCCGGGCGCGAACGAGATCGTCTTCCCCGCCGCGATCCTCGAGCCGCCGTTCTTCGACGCCGAGGCCGAGGACGCCGTGAACTTCGGAGGCATCGGCGCCGTGATCGGCCACGAGATCGGGCACGGCTTCGACGACCAGGGCTCGAAGTACGACGGCGAGGGGAACCTGCGCTCCTGGTGGACCGACGAGGACCGCGAGGCCTTCGAGCAGCGCACCCGTGCGCTCATCGACCAGTTCGACGCCCTCACCCCGCGCGTGCTGCGCGAGCAGGTGGAGGCTGAGGCGAAGGCGTCTGACGCGACCGGTGCGGACGATGCGGACGATGCGACCGCCGCGAGCGGCGCGACCGACGGCGGCGGCGAGCTGCCCCATGTCAACGGCAGTCTCACGATCGGCGAGAACATCGGCGACCTGGGCGGGCTCACCATCGCGATCAAGGCCTACATCGCGCGCTCCGGCGGGAACCCGCCGCGCCTGGACGACATGAGCGGACTGCAGCGCGTGTTCTGGTCCTGGGCCACGGTGTGGCGCGCGAAGTCCCGCGCGCAGGATGCGGCGCGCATGCTGGCGATCGACCCGCACTCCCCCGCCGAGTTCCGCTGCAATGCGATCGCGAGCAACCTCGACGCCTTCCACGCGGCCTTCGACGTGCGTGAGGACGATGCGATGTACCGCGCGCCCGAAGACCGCGTGAGCATCTGGTGAGGACGGCGTGAGCAGGCCCGAGGCACCCTTCCACGTGGGGCGGACGACGCCCGGCGCGGTGGGCTGGACCCGCATCGGCATGAGCGTCGTGATCGGCGTCGGCATCGCCGGGTATGCGCTCGCCTGGGCGCGGGGCGAGACGGTCGTGCTGGGCCTGGTGCTCGCCCTGGCCGTGCTCGTGTACGCCTTCTGGTCGTGGATGCGGCTGTCCACCCGGTTCGTGGTCGAGGGCGACGGGGTGACCGTGAGCCTCGGAGGCTTCCTGCCGCGCCCCGCCTGGCCCGTCGCCGACTTCCGCACCGTGCAGCTGCGCCGCATCCCGGGCGAATCGCTCGGCGCGACGGTGGGCGGGCTCGGCTGGCGCCGCGGGCGCGTGATCTCGCCCGAGAGCGGGAGCATCGAGGCGCTGCCCGGCCGCAAGGTCTTCACCACCGGCGAGCAGCGGTCCTCGTACCGCCTGATGGTCTCGCGCCCCGGGACGCTCGTGGAGATCATCGGCCGCGAGGGCACCCACTTCCTGCTCTCCCCCGACGATCCCCGCGCCGCCGCCGAGGCGATCGACCAGGCCATCCGCGCCCGCCGCTGATCCGCGCGCGCTGAAGCCCCGCCGACCGCTCTTCGGCCCATCCGCGCCCCGTCTGCGTCGCGAGAAGTACGAAACGGTTGCCAAGAGCGCTCTTGGCAACCGTTTCGTACTTCTCGCTCTCGTTCGCCCCTTCGCCCGTTCGCCCGTTCGGGAACCGGTCGGGACGGGACCGTCGGATCCCGTCGCCTCGCACGAGCCGTCGGGCGTCGGCCGACCCTGGCGATCTGGCGCACATTCCGAGGGTGCACCGACCGCCCTGCGCGATATCATCGACGTTGACATCCACAGACAGGGGAGCACCGCAGAGGTGCTGAGAGTGCGCACAGAGCGCAGACCCTCGAACCTGATCCGGTTCAGACCGGCGTAGGGAGTCGGGATTCTTCTGCGATGTCCGCCGCGCCGGATGACTGCATCCGGGGCCGACGGGCCTCGCGGCCCCTTCCGCATCGGAAGGAGAACCAGATGTCGACCAGTTCCACCCCCGCCGCCTCGTCCGCGCGCGCCGAGAAGACCGCGGCGACCGGCGCGTCCCCGACACCGACACCGGCACCAGCACCGGCGAGCGGCGCCCTCGCACGTCGGCCGCTGCCGGCCTACCGCACCGTGGACCTCGTGCTGACGGTCGCGATCGGCGTCGTCTTCGCCTTCGTGTTCCTCGCCTGGGGCCAGGTGTACACGCTCTTCACCCCGCTGCAGGCCGTCCTGCCCCCGTCGGTGGGGCTGCTCGCGGGCGTGTGGTTCCTGCCTGCGCTGGTGGCGATGCTCATCGTGCGCCGTCCCGGCGCCGCCGTGCTGGCGGAGGTCATCGCCGCCGTCCTCGAGATGGTCCTCGGCGGGCAGTGGGGCATCGGCACCGTGGTCAGCGGCCTGCTGCAGGGCGGAGGCGTCGAGATCGCGTTCCTCGTCACCGCCTACCGCCGCTTCACCCTGCCCGTGGCGATCGCCGGCGGCGCACTCTCGGGAATCCTGGAATGGGTGTACGAGCGCTTCTCCTACTACCCCGAGTGGTCCTGGGCCTCAGCCTGGGCGCTGCTGGGCTTCTTCATCGTCTCCGGCGCGCTGCTGTGCGGGGTGCTGGGGTGGCTGATCGTTCGCGCCCTCGGTGCGACCGGCGCCCTGAGCGCCTTCCCGGCAGGGCGCCAGTGGGGACGGCGGTCGCGCGCATGAGCGCGGGGCCGACGGTGCTCGGGACGGGCTCCGGATCCGACGTGGCACGCGGCGACGCGGCTCCCGACGGAACGGGTCCCGCGTCCGACGCCGCCGTGCCGCTCGCTCTCGAGGCCGTCACCTGGACCCCGTCGACCCGCTCCCACCCGACGATCGACGACCTCACCCTGCACATCCCGGCCGGCCAGCGCGTGCTGCTCACGGGGCCCAGCGGCGGCGGCAAGTCGACGGTGCTCCGGGCCCTCACGGGCCTGCTCGACACCAGCACGGGCGACCTCGCGGGTGATGCCACCGGCCCCACCCGGCCGGGCGAGCGCGGACTGCTCCTGCAGCAGCCGCTGCACGCCCTGATCGGCGGGAGCGTCGGCCGGGACGCGGCCTTCGGTCCCGAGAACGCGGCGCTGGACCGCGAGGAGATCCAGCGCCGCGTGACCTCCGCCCTGCACGCGGCGCGCGTCGGGCTGGACGCCGCGACGTCGCCGTGGGATCTCAGCGGCGGGCAGCAGCAGAGGCTCGCCCTCGCCGGCTCCCTGGCCCTGGACCCCGGTGCGCTGCTGCTGGACGAGCCGCTGAGCATGCTCGATCGGCCGACGGCCCGCGAGGTCCGCGCCGCGATCCTGGATGCGGTCGGAGATCGCACCCTGGTGGTCGCCGACCATGACGCCGAGGGCTGGGCCCCGCACGTGGACCGCGTGATCGTGCTCGGAGCGCAGGCGCACGTGCTCGCGGACGGTGCTCCCGACGACGTCCTCGAGCAGCACGATCCGGCCGCCATGCCCGACCCGGCCGCCGCTCCCGACCCGGCCGCCATGCCGGCCCCTGCGCGCGCATCCGGCACGTGCGGCGCACCGGTGCTGTCGCTCTCGAAGGTCTCGATCGCGCGACGGCGACGACGGGACGAAGCCCGGGGGAAGCGGACCATCGCCTCGCCCCTCCTCGACGGCATCGACCTGGCCGTCCCCGCAGGATGTGTCGCGGTCCTCACCGGGCCGAGCGGCAGCGGCAAGACCACGCTGCTGCGCACGATCCTGGGCCTCGCCGATCCGGCCGGAGGACACCTCGAACATCCCGAGCCCACCAAGATCGCCTTCGTCCCTCAGGAGCCCGAGCACTCCTTCGTCGCCCGCACCGTGCGCGCTGAGGTCACCGCCTCGCCCTGGGCGCACGACTCCGAACTCGCCGAGAGCCTGCTGCGGCGCGCCGACCTCGCGCACCTCTCGGACGCTCAGCCCTTCGAGCTCTCCGGGGGCGAGCAACGACGCCTCGCGATCATCGCCGCCCTCGCCCAGGAACCCGCCCTCCTCGTGCTGGACGAGCCCACCGTGGGACTCGACCTGGAGCGTCGCACCCAGCTGTTCGCCCTGCTCGGGGAGGCGACCGCGCGCGGCTGCGCGGTGCTGGCCGCGACGCACGACCCCGATCTCATCACGCGCGCGCACGTGAGCCTGGACCTCGCGGAGCACGTGAGCACGGGCGACGACGACACGCTTCCCACCGCCCCGGAGTCGGCTGTGCCCGGCGCCGCGCGCGACTCGACACCGACACCGACGTACGACACCACCCTCCGTCCGCCCCACCGTCCCCGTCCTGCCCCCGCAGACACGCTCAACCCGCTGACCACCATCGCGATCGCCGTGGCAGCGGCCGTCGGCTCCTTCGCGATCGACCGTTGGCAGCTCGGTCTCCTCTCGTGCGTGCTCGTCGCGGTCCTCGCACCGCTCGCCGTGCGCGGGGTGCGCAGCACGGCGCTGCGTCTGATCCCGATCGCGCTCGCGGCGGTCGGCCTCTGCTGGTCCACGGTGCTCGCCTCTCCCCTGCCCGTGTTCTCCGGGACCACGTGGCTGCTGGGTCTCAAGGAGGCCCTGCGGATCGGATACTTCGTGGCTCCCGGCGTGCTGATCTTCGCCTCCCTCGACCCGACGCGGCTCGGAGACGCCCTCGGCGGGAGGCTGCGTCTGCCCGGTCGGCCGGTCGCGGCGAGCGTCGCGGGTCTTCTGCGGGCAGGGCTCACGGCCGACGTCTGGGAGCGGATCATGACCAGTCGCCGCCTGCGTGGCCTCGGGGCGCGGCGCGACCTGCGCCATCCGCTGCGCTCGGGCGCGGCGCTCGTGCGGCTGCTGGCCTCGTGCACCCTCGCCCTCCTGGTCGACGCGGTGCGGGCCACCGAGCAGCAGGCGCTCGCGATGGATGCCCGCGGCTTCGCGACCGCGCAGCACCGCACCTGGGCGCTGCCCAGCCCGTTCACGAGGGGCGACCTCGTGGGGCTCGCCGCCGCCGTGCTCCTGCTCGTGGCGCCCTGGGTGCTGCGGACGGTGCTGGGCGGCTGACGGGCAGGCCCCGTCGACGCGGGCAGCGACGCCCTTCGACGTCGACGCAGCCCCGGGGCCCGGCCGCGGCGGGCAGAGGTCCGCGAACAGCCCGTGCACTTCGCGTAGCAGGAGGTCGGGTGACGTGTCATATATGAGGTGACCCGACCTATGACTACGCGAAGTGCACGCACGCACCGAAGACCCCGGAGATCGCGCGGCTGGAGCCGGCGATCCGTCCTCCCGCCTCGCCCGCCGCTCGCAGTGCAGTCGACGACGGATGACGTTCCGTGTGGTCGCCGCGTCGTGCGGGCCTTTACCCTGGTGCGCATGACTTCCGACGCCGCGCAGCCCGATCCCCCGCAGCCCGACTCCTCTCAGCCAGCTTCCGCGCAGCCCGGATCGCCGCTCACCTCCGAGGAGCAGGACGAGCAGGTGCTCGCGCTGGCCCGGAGGATGCTCGACGATGCCCGTGAGGGCCGGGGCGACGCCCTCCTGCCGCTGCTGGACCAGGGGGCGCCGGTCGCCATGCGGGACTCGCGGGGCAACACGCTGCTGATGCTCGCCGCGTACCACGGTCACGCGGACCTGGTGCGTGAGCTCGCCGCCCGCGGGGCGGACGTCGATCAGCTCAACGACCGCCAGCAGTCGCCGCTCGCGGGCGCCGTGTTCAAGGGGTACGACGACGTGGTGTCCGCGCTCCTGGATGCCGGGGCGGATCCCGATGCGGGCACCCCGAGCGGCCGCGACTCCGTCGCCTTCTTCGGCCGGGAGGAGATGGGCCGGCTCATCGAGGAGAAGGCGCCCCGCGCCTGATCGCGGCGCCTCACCGGCGTACGCCGCTCAGGCCCGCCGGTTCGCCCCTCGCTCTGCCCGCGGATCAGTCCTGCGGGTGCACGTAGCGCATCGGCACGTGCTCGATGCCGGCCTCGAGGAACAGCGGCCCGGTGGTCTCGAAGCCCATGCTCCCGTACCAGCGCTCGAGGTACGCCTGGGCGCCGATCTCGACCACCGCCTCCGGTGCGATCTCGCGGGCCACGTCGAGGGCCGCGCACACGAGGCGTCGACCGAATCCGTCGCGCCGACGGTCCGCCCGCACCACCACGCGGCCGATGTGCACGGTGCCGTCGGGGTCACGCAGGATGCGCAGCTGGGCGACCGGCTGGCGCTCGAGCCCGCCCGTGACGGGCTCCGCGTCCGGCACCTCGATCCACAGCAGCACCGTGGAGTCCTCGAGCTCACGGCCGTCGAGGTCGGCGTCGTCGGCGTGCTGCTCGAGGGTGAAGACGTCCTGGCGGAGCTTCGCGAGCAGGTAGACGGTGCGCGGATCGATCTCCTGCAGGTGGGCGCGGCGCAGCACGCCGCCTGTCTCGGGATCAGGCATGCCCATCACCGTAGCTGCCCGTCCTGCGGATCCGCCCAGGCGGCGGCAGGCGGATCCGCCCAGGCGGCGGCCGGGTGCTCCGTGGTCCAGCTCGCGCGGCGCGAGCGCCGGGTCTGGCAGCGGGGGCACCAGAACACCGTGCGCCCGGCGAGCTCCGTCGACCGGATCGCGGTCCCGCACAGGCGGCACGGCAGCGTCTGCCGGTGGTACGTGTAGAAGGACTGCTCGCGGGGCACGACGCTCGGGTCGTCGTCCCCGTTCTGCCGCGTCGCCCGGGTGCGCTCCTGGATGACCGCCTCGATCTCGCGGTGCTCGGGCTCGGTGGTGACGATGCGGCCGGTGCGCGCGCCGTACCGCATGAGGGGCACCAGATCGTCCCAGATCCCGCGCACCATCCCCTCGGTGAGGTCCTTGCCGGGCACGAAGGGGTCAAGGCGGGCGCGGAACAGCGCCTCCGCCCGGTAGATGTTGCCGACCCCGGCGATGACCTCCTGGTTCATCAGCAGCACGCCGATCGACGTCCGGGAGCGCCGCACCCTCTCGACGAATCGGTCGGGGTCCGCGTCCTCGCGCAGAGGGTCCGGACCCAGCCGCTCCAGCACGGCGGCGCGGCCCTCGGCGTCGAGGATCTCGCAGGCGGTCGGCCCAGTGAGATCGGCGAGTCCGTGGGGGCCGGCGATGCGCAGGCGCGTGGTGGGACGCGGGACCAGGCGGCGCCAGTCCTCCGTCGCGGCGTCGTGCAGGTCGCACCCGTCGGCCGCTCCCGAGCCGCCGCCCTGCCGGGTCTCCCGCTCGCCGATCCGCACCCGCGGCGCGCCGATCGCGTGAGCGAGCGCGAAGCCCTCCTCGCCCGCGAAGGTCCACGAGCCGTACAGGCCCAGGTGCACGCGCACCCAGCGGGTCACCGGATCGGAGACGTCGACGGACTCCTCCGGGGTGAAGGCGATGAGGAGCTGCTTCCCGGCTGCCTCGGCCCCGGCCAGCACCCAGCCGTCGATGACCGCGGCGTCGGGGAACCGTCCCTGCGGGCTCGAGGTGCGCACGCGGCGTCCGCCGAAGCCTGCCGTGAGGGCGGAGGCGAGCCGGTGGACCGTGTGGCCCTCGGGCATCAGGCGCCGGCGGAGCCGGAACCGGCCGCGGAGTCCCCGTCGGCCGACGGGTCGTACCCGCCCGTGCGCTCGTAGAGGCCCACCAGGTCGATGCGCCGCTGGTGGCGCTCGTCACCGCTGAAGGGCTCCGCCAGGAACAGGTCGATGAGGTGCTCGAGCTCCTCCTCGGTGTGCTGACGGGCGCCCACGGAGATCACGTTGGCGTCGTTGTGCTCGCGGGCGAGCTTCGCCGTGTCCTCGTTCCACACCAGGGCGGCGCGGACGCCGCGCACCTTGTTCGCGGCGATCTGCTCGCCGTTGCCGGAGCCGCCGATGACGACGCCCAGGCTGCCGGGCTCGGCGACGACGGCCTCGCCGACGGCGGTGCAGAACGGCGGGTAGTCGTCGAGCTTCTCGAAGGTGTGGGCGCCGTGGTCGGTGACCTCGTGACCCTTCGCGGTGAGGGAGTCCACGAGCCGGTTCTTCAGCTCGAAGCCGGCGTGGTCGGTGCCGATGTGCACGTGCATGGAGGGGGAGCCTTTCACAGGGGCGGTCGGGTCCGGGGCGGGACGGGCGAGAGCGCTCGGCTCCCGCCCGCCCGGTCCGGGGTCAGTCGAAGATGGGGCCGACGGTGCGGCTGCGCTTGAGCTCGAAGAAGCCGTCGACGCGGCTCATCGCCTCGAGGCCGTCGAACAGGGTGCCCGCCTCCTCGCCCTTGGGGGCGGGGGAGATCACGGGACCGAAGTAGGCGCGGCCGTCGCCGAAGGAGATCACCGGGGTGCCGACCTCGTCGCCGACGAGCTCCACCACGGCCTTCTGCTTCGTGCGCAGGGTGTCGTCCAGGGACGAGTCCTGGTAGGACTCGAGCAGCGCGGGATCCAGGCCCGCCTGCTCGAGGGCGGTCTTCGCGGCCTCGCGGCGGTCCTGCTGGCCGCCCACGTGGTAGGCCTGGCCGAACGCGGTGTAGAAGTCGGCGAGGTCCTGGTTGCCGCCGGCGTTCTCGACGGCGAGCGCCACGCGGGCCGGGCCCCAGGCGTCGTCCATGCTGCGGCGGTAGCCGGCATCGAGATCGCGGCCCTCGTTGAGCGCGGCGAGGGACATGAGCGAGAACGTGATCTCCACGTCGCGGACCTGCGAGGCGTTCAGCAGCCACCGGCTGGTCATCCACGCCCACGGGCAGATCGGATCGAAGAACAGTTCGACATGCGGTGCGGTCACGGAGTCTTCCTCTCGCGTCGGGGATCGGCCGGGCCCGAGCGGGCGTCGGCCTCCCCCATTCTGTCACCAGACCGGCCTTCCGGGCTGACCCCGGACCGGCCTCCCGAGCCGACTCCGGACCGCACGCCCGACCGGATCGGCGATCCTCGAGTATCCCGGCGCCGCACCCGCAGATCCGGAGGGCGGGACCAGGGCGCGCGCAGGACCCTGACTGGGCAGGAAAAGACATTGCCACGGGCGCGGGGATGGGATGGGATTCACGAGTGCACGATTCCCCCTCCCCCTCCTCCGGCCGGAAGGCCGCCCCGGCCGTCGCGGACCCCGCCGCGACGGCGGTGCCGCGCGTCTCCGTCATGCGGTCGATCGTGCGCAACCACCGCCGCTCGATCCCCTGGATCATGGCGACCTCCGCGTTCGTGGAGGCCGTCGACATGCTGGTGCCGATCCTCGTGGGCATCATCATCGACGTCGGCATCGTCCGCGGCAGCCTCGCGATCACCCTGCTGGGCGCCGCGGGCATCTTCGTGATGCGCCTCATCAGCACGTGGGTGTGGACGCTCATGTTCACCGCCTCGCAGCGGGCGCGCCTGTTCGAGCGCCATCGATTGCGGGTCGCGGTCACGGGCGCCGTGCTCGACCCGCGCTCGCGGCCCATCGAGCGCCCCGCCGGCGAGGTGCTCTCGATCGCGACCTCGGACGCCGACAAGGCCTCCGACATCATGGACATGCTGCCCTGGGCCTTCCCCGCCTCCGCGGTCGTGGTGGGCAGCGGCGTCTGGCTCGCGGTGCTCGACCCCTGGCTGGGCGTGGCGACCCTCGTCGGCATCGCGGTCATGGTGCTCGTGATCCGCGTGATCAGCCCCGTGCTCTCCGCCCGCTACGACGCCCAGCAGTCCCGTGCGGCCGACGCCGCCGCGACCGCGACCGACCTCGTCCACGGCCTGCGCGTGCTGCAGGGACTGGGCGTGCAGTCCCGCGCCCGCACCCAGTACCGCCGCCGCTCCCGGATCGCTCTGGACGCGGCGCTCGTGAACGCCCGCTACTCGGGCGTCTCGAGCGGCCTGACCACCCTCGTGACCGCGGCGATGATGGCGGCCGTCGTGATCATCGCCGCCCAGCGCACCGTCGCCGGGGACATGACCATCGGCACCCTGATCGCCGTCGTGGGCGTGGCGCGCTCGAACATGGGCATGCTGCAGGGCCTCTCGGGGATCCCGATCTGGTGGGCCAGCATGTCGACCTCCGCCGACCGCGTGCGCCGACTGCTCGCGGACCTCGGCCGCACGGTCGACGATCCCGCGCTGACCATCGGTCACCTCGCCACCGCGCGCGACGAGCGCGGCGAGGCCCGCCCCGGCGAGCGCCGCGCCGGCACCGGCGGCCTGCACCTGCGGGGCGTGGGCGCCGGCAGTCTGCAGGGCCTGGACATGGAGGTGCCCGACGGGCGCGTCATCGCCCTCGCCTGCGCGGACGCGCGTGACGCCGACGCGGTCGTCGAGGCGGTCAGCGGCCGCGCCGAGCACACGGGCGTCCACCTCGGCGACACCGAGGTCACCTCGTCGACCCGCTTCGCGACCCGTGCGGACCTGCTCGTCGAGCCCCATGTCGTCGACCTCTTCGACGGGACCGTGCGCGAGCAGCTCGCCACGCGGGCCCCGGCGAGCGACCCGACGGACGGCAGCGACGACTCCTGGGCCGACGCCGCCCTGCACGCCGCGGGCGCCGACGACCTGCTGCGGATCCTGCCGGAGGGCTACGACACCCGCATCCTCGATCGCGGCGCGAACCTCTCCGGTGGGCAGCGCCAGCGGATCGCGCTCGCGCGCGCCGTGGCCTCCGACGCCCCGGTGCTCGTGCTGCAGGATCCGACCACCGCGGTGGACGCCGTCACCGAGCAGCACATCGCCGAGGCGCTCGTGGCCGCCCGCCGCGTCCCCGATCGGGCGACGCTGCTGGTCACCCGGGCGCCTGCGCTCCTGCGCGAGGCCGACGAGGTGCTCTACGTGCGCGGGGGCCGGATCACCGCCCGCGCCGGCCACCAGGACCTCATGGACCGCGACGACTACAGGGAGATGGTGCGCCGATGATCCCCGACATGGCAGCCGTCCGGTGGGACCACGAGGCCGAGGACGTGCTCGAGTCCGACGCGACCGCCCGCCGCCAGCTCGATGAGCACGCCCAGATCCTGCCGATCGCCTCGGTGGGCACGTCGTTCTCCCACGTGGGCCGGCGCCTGCTCGCGCACTGGCCCTCGACCCTGCTCACCCTTCTGGTGGTGATCGGCGGAGCCGTCGCCGCGGCGTGGATGCCGCGCCTGATCGGCGGGGCCGTCGACATCGTCCAGGACCGCGAGGGCTCCGCCGCCGTGTGGCGACAGGGCGGGCTGATCATGCTCGCCGGCGTGCTCCAGGCCGTGCTCTCCGCGCTCGGCTGGGCCCTGGTCAGCGGGATGGGCCAGCGGGTGCTCGCCGCCATGCGCGAGGACGTGATCGACCGCGCCCTGGACCTGCCCGCGCAGACCATGGAGGTCACCGGCATCGGCGATGCCCTCTCGCGGGTCGCCGACGACGTCGACGTCACCGCGCGCGCCGTCAACAACGTGGTCCCGAACCTCATCCAGATGGGCTTCTACGTCGTGGTCACGCTGATCGGCATGGCGACGCTCTCGCCGTGGCTGCTGATCCTGGTGGTCGTGGTGGTGCCGATGTACGCGGCCACGGGTGTGTGGTACCTGCGGCGCACCGCCCCCATCTACCGGCGCGAGCGCGTCGCGATGGGCGCCCGCGCCCAGGGCCTGCTCTCGGCGATCCACGGCATCCCCACCGTCCACGCCTACGGCATCGAGCGCCGGGAGACCCGCCACGTCGCGGTGCTCTCGGAGACCGCCGCGGTGCTGGCCATGCGCGTGATGGGTCTGGTCACGAGGGTCGTGAAGATCGTCGTGTGGCCCGAGAACCTGTCGATCGCCCTGGTGCTGATCCTCGGCTACGCGATGGTGCACGTGGGCGGGGCGCCGGTGGGCCTCGTGACCGCGGCTGCCCTCTACCTCATCTCGCTGCTCTGGCCGATGATGAACCTGCTGTTCAGCCTCGACGACGTGCAGTCGGCGGTCGCCAGCCTCACCCGCATGGTGGGTGTCATCGAGTCGATCGATCCGGCGTCCTCCCCCGGCGAGGAGGTGCCGGCGGACGCCTCGATCCGACTGCGCCATGTCTCCCACGCCTACGGCGAGGACGCGGACGGCACCGAGCGGACCGTGCTGCACCCGATCGACCTGGACATCGCTCCGGGCGAGTCGATCGCCCTGGTGGGGGCGTCCGGTGCCGGCAAGTCGACGCTCGCCGCGATCATCACCGGCACCCTCACCCCGCGCCACGGCTCCGTGCTCCACGGCGGCGCCGACCTCGCCAGTGCGGACCTCGAGTCGGTGCGCCACCACGCGGTGATCGTCTCGCAGGACGTCCACGTGTTCCGCGGGACTCTCGCCGAGGACCTGCGGCTGGCCCGCCCCGAGGCGGGCGACGAGGAGCTCTGGGCGGCGCTGCGCGAGGTCGAGGCCGACGCCTGGGCCGAGCTGCTCCCCCGCGGCCTGGACACCGAGGTCGGGGAGAAGGGCGAGCGGCTGACGGCCGAGCAGTCCCAGCAGCTGGCGCTGGCCCGCGTCGCCCTGCGCGATCCGGCGGTGCTGGTGCTCGACGAGGCCACGGCGGACGAGGGCTCCTCCGGCGCCCGCGTGCTCGAGCGCGCCGCGACGCAGGTGGCCCGCGACCGCACCACGGTGATCGTGGCCCACCGCCTGTCCCAGGCGAAGGAGGCCGACCGGATCCTGGTGATGGCCGACGGCCGCGTCGTCGAGCAGGGCCCGCACACGGACCTCGTGGAGCACGGAGGCGTCTACGCCGAGCTCTGGGCCGCCTGGAGCGGGAACGACTGAGCGATTCCGCGCCGGTGACTGTGCCGGTGCCGGCCGGACCCGGTGTCGACCGGACCCGGTGCCGGCCGGACCCGGCGCCGTTCGACCTCCGATCCCCGGCAGCGTGTCACCCACCGGCGTATGGCGGCGCTCTCTGCCGTATACGGCAGAGAGCGCCGCCATACGCCGTCCCACGACACGCCGAGCTCCCGGCGCGCGGGGCGGCGTCCTCCCCCTCGCCCCGCGCACGACCAGCACACCTGTCGTCCGCCGATCCCGCATTCGGCCCCGGTTCCTCCCCTGCAGCGCGCGTACCGCGCGGTATGGTCGCCTCATACTCCTTCCCCTCGCGGGGTGAAGATCCTGGGCCGGCGGGCCAGTCGTCCCGGGTCCCCGTGGGGCCTACCCGGCCAGGAGACGTCATGTCCTCCACTGCACACTGGTCACCCGGCGATCAGGTGACCTGGACCTACTACACCCTCCAGCACCCCACCCGCACCGTCCGTCCCGGCACCGTGGTCCTCGACGACGACGAGCGCGGCCTCGTGGTCTGGATCGCGCCCGGCACCGAGGTGCTGCTGCCCGTTCTCGAGAACGGCGCGCCGTTGCGCCGCGCGGGCGACGAAGGCATGTTCACCCGCCCGCGCGTCCAGTCCAAGCAGCTGTGGACGGGGAACGGCATCCTCATGATCGGCCTGCCCGGCCGCCCCTATTCGGTGTGGCTGTTCTACAAGGACGACGGCTCGCTGGGCTGCTACTACGTGAACCTCGAGACCCCCTTCGAGCGCACCGAGGAGGGCGTGCGCACGCGCGACCTGGTCCTCGATCTGGTGGTGCTGCCGCGCCGCGACTGGCACTACAAGGACGAGGACGAGCTCGAGGGCGCCGAGAGCGTCGGCTACTTCTCCCCCGGCGAGGCGGGCGAGATCCGTGCGGCGGGCCGCACCGCCGAGCACGACATCAAGGAGTGGATCTACCCGTTCTCCGCGGGCTTCGAGCACTTCTTCCCCGATCCCAGCTGGTCGATCCCGCCGCTGCCCGCGCACTACTCCTGGGACCTGGACCTGACGCAGAAGCGCTGAGGGCCGGGCGGCTCCGTCGCCCATCCCGGACCAGACGAGCACAGCGCAGACCGGTCCCCCGTTCCGGTCCGTCGGCCCGCGCCCCGGTGGCAGGATGGGAATCATGCCTGTGAACCCCTCTGAGAACCTCACCCGCGACGAGGCGCGCGAGCGCGCCTCGTTCCTCACCACCGACACCTACGACGTGCGCCTGGACCTGACGACGGGACCGACCACGTTCGTCACCGAGTCGACGATCCGTTTTTCCTCGACCGAGGCCCGTCCCACCTTCGTGGACCTCATCGCGCCCTCGGTGCGCGAGATCGAGCTCAACGGCGAGCTGCTCGAGGACCCCGCCTCCCGCTTCGACGGCGCCCGCGTGCAGCTGCCCGAGCTCGCCGTCGGCGAGAACACCGTGCGGATCCTGGCCGACGGCGCATACATGAACACCGGCGAGGGTCTGCACCGCTTCGTCGACCCGGTCGACGAAGCGGTCTACCTGTACACGCAGTTCGAGGTCTCCGACGCCCGGCGCATGTTCGCCAACTTCGAGCAGCCCGACCTCAAGGCGACCTTCCGCTTCACGATCACCGCGCCCGACCACTGGCGCGTCATCTCCAACTCCCCCACCCCGCAGCCGGTCCCGGCCGGCGAGGGCACCGCGACCTGGTCCTTCGAGCCCACCACGAAGATCTCCACCTACCTCACGGCGCTCATCGCGGGCACCTACCAGGGCGGCGAGGGCTCCGTGACCACGCGCGACGGCCGCACCATCCCGATGGGCGTGTACGCGAGGGCCTCGCTCGCCGAGCACCTGGACCCGCAGAACATCATCGACATCACGAAGGCCGGCATCGACTTCTACGAGGAGGCCTTCGACTGCGACTTCCCGTTCCCCAAGTACGACCAGGTCTTCGTGCCGGAGTACAACATGGGCGCGATGGAGAACCCGGGCGCGATCACGTACGTGGAGTCCTACGTGTTCCGCTCCGACGTCTCCGACGCGATCCGCGAGCGCCGCGACCTCACGATCCTCCACGAGCTCGCGCACATGTGGTTCGGTGACCTGGTCACGATGCGCTGGTGGGACGACCTCTGGCTGAACGAGTCCTTCGCCGAGTACGCCTCGACGCTCTCGAGCGCCGAGGCCACGAAGTGGACCGATGCCTGGACCACCTTCGCGAGCTCCGAGAAGGCCTGGGCCTACCGCCAGGACCAGCTGCCCTCGACCCACCCGATCGTCGCCGACATGGTCGACTTCGACGCGGTGGAGACGAACTTCGACGGCATCACCTACGCCAAGGGCGCCTCGGTGCTGCGCCAGCTCGTCGCCTACGTCGGCAAGGACGCGTTCTTCGAGGGCCTGCGCGCGTACTTCCGCAAGCACGCCTGGTCCAACACCGAGCTCAAGGACCTGCTGGTCGAGCTCACCGAGACCAGCGGGCGCGACCTCGCCTCCTGGTCGCAGCTGTGGCTGGAGACCGCGGGCGTGAACACCCTGCGTCCGCGCATCGAGCGGGAGGCCGACGGAACCGTCGTGTCCTTCGCGATCGAGCAGACCGCAGCGCCCGAGCACCCGACCCTGCGGGCCCACCGCCTGGGGATCGCGGGCTTCACCCTCGAGGGCGGCGTGCTGCGCCGCACCGAGAGCGTGGAGATCGATGTCGACGGGGAGCTCACCGAGGTCGATGCGCTCGTCGGCACGCGCGCGGACCTCTGGCTGCTGAACGACGGGGACCTCGCCTACGCGAAGATCCGCCTGGACGAGGACTCCCTGGCCGTCGCCATGGAGCACCTGCGCGACATCGAGGATCCGCTGGCCCGCACCCTGATCTGGTCGGCGGCGTGGGACATGGTGCGCGACGCCGAGCTGCCCAGCCGCCGTTTCCAGGAGCTCGTGCTCGCGAACATCACGGGCGAGGACTCCTCGAGCGTGCTGCGCACGCTGCTCGGACAGCTGGCCTCGGTCGCCGGCCCGTACGCAGCGCCGGCCGAGCGCGCCGCGCGGACCACCTCCGCGGCCGACGCCCTCTGGGAGCTCGCCCAGGCCGCCGAGGCCGGCAGCGACGCCCAGTTCCAGTTCGTCACCGAGTTCGCCCTGCTCTCTTCGAACGATGAGCACGCGGGCATCCTCGAGTCGCTGCTCGACGGCACCGTGACCCTGCCCGGACGCGAGATCGACACCGACCTGCGCTGGTCGCTCGTGATCGCGCTGTCCGCGCTGGGAAGGATGGACGACGCGGCGATCGACACCGTGCTCGCCACCGACGACACCCAGTCCGGCCGCAAGAAGGCCCTCACCGCGAAGGCCGCGCGTCCGACGCCGGAGACCAAGGCCGAGGCCTGGCGCGCCACGGTCGAGGAGGACGCTCTGCCCAACGAGTCCCTGAGCTCGGTGGTCATGGGCTTCCGTCGCGTCAGCGACCCGGCGCTCATCGCGCCCTTCGAGAGCCGCTACTTCGCGATGCTCGACGACGTGTGGGAGAACCGCTCGAGCGAGATCGCCAACCGCCTCATCCAGGGGTACTTCCCCGCCGACTTCGGCGGGGAGTCGGTGGTCGAGGCGGCCGACGCGTGGCTCGCCTCGCACACCTCCGCACCGCTGGGCCTGCGCCGCCCGGTCATCGAGGGCCGCGACACCGTCGCCCGCCAGCTGCGCGTCCGCGAGGCCGACGTCCCGGCCTGACCCATCCGGCGGTGGCGCCGCCCGGCGGCGTCAGCCGCTCCGCCTGTGCGGGTCTGCGGACCTTTCCGCGACGCGAAAGGTCCGCAGACCCGCACGGATCGACGGTCGGGGGCGACGGTCGGGTGCGACGAGTCCGGTGCGGCGGGCAGGGCGCAGCGGGCCCAGTGCGACGGTGAGCTGCGGCGGGCCGGGCGCGGCAGCGGGTCAGCTGCCCAGGGCCTTCTCGATCTTGTCGGGGAGCTGCTTGAGCGCGTACTCCTGGGCGAGCACGGTGCCCAGGGAGAAGGCGCTGGAGAGGTCGCCGTCCACGACCACGGCGTGGCCGTCGGCCACCGCGGGGATCTGCTTCCACTGCTTGTCTTCGGTGATCTCGGTGGTCTCGATGTAGATCGGGAAGGCGACGATGAGGTCGGCGTCCAGCTCGTCGAGCTGCTCGGCGGAGATCGAGACGGAGAAGCCGGAGTCGCCGGTGGGCAGCGCCGCGACCTTCTTCGACTGGGTGAAGCCGAGGTTCTCGAGGAAGCCCAGGCGGGTCTCGCCCTCGACGTACGCGCCCCAGCCCTCGGAGGTCTTCGTCGCGACCGTCACCGACTTGCCCTTCCAGTCGGAGTGCGCGTCGGCGACCTTCGAGAACTGCTCGTCGAGGCCCTTCTGGAGCTCGTCGGCCTTCGCCGTGGCGCCGAGCGCCTTGCCGATGATCGCCAGCTGGTCCTTCGGGGAGACCAGGTAGTTCTCGCCGTCCTTCGGGACGCCCACGGTGGTCGTGATCTGGGAGAGGCGCTTGTAGCGGTCCTTGTCGCCGGAGCTCTTGACGTCGAGGATCAGGTCCGGCTCGAGCGCGGCGATGGCCTCGAAGTCGGGCTCGAGGGTCTCGATGATCGTGGGGGCCTTGTCGTACATGCCCTTGGCCCAGGGGCCGACGCCCTCGCCGCCGAAGGCGATCCAGTCGGAGGCTCCCACCGGCTGCACGCCGAGCGAGAGCGCCGTCTCCGCATCGCCCCAGCCCAGCGCGACCACGCGGGTGGGCTTCTCGGAGACCTCGACGTCGCCGAACAGGGTGGAGATGGTGACGGGGAACGCGCCGTCGGCCCCGCCGGCGTCCGAGCCCGAGCCCGAGGAGCTCGAGTCGTCGGACCCGCCGCAGGCGGCGAGCAGGCCGGCGGACCCCAGGACGAGTCCGGTCGCGAAGAGGGAACGGCGTGTGAGCATCGAGAGGCCTCCGGGTGGAAGTGGACACAGGGGACGCTCGCGCAGTCGGGCGTGCGTCATGACAAAGGTTAGACTCACCTCAGCTGTGCGCCCAGTCCCCGACGGCGCACTTACCGCACGTCACATCCCGTCCGACCCGCGCATCCGCCGCGCGTCCCGCATCCGGTGGGACCGCATCGCCCCGATCGCCTCCCGCGAGGCGACGGTGCCACCGGCGTGAGCGCCGCCGATCCGGAGGCACCATGAGCAGTCCCGCCGCGGCGCCCTCCGCGCGCGCCCCGCGCTCCGGTCCCGGCGCTCCGCGCTCGGGCGGCCGCTCCCCGCTCCCGGGCTGCGAGTCCACGGAGCGCGCCGCCGACGGGACGGGGCGGCACCCGTCCCCCGGCGCGGAGCGTCGCGCTCCCGCGACCCATGGCGCGCGCCCCGCCCTCCTGATTGCCGCGGTCCTCGTGATCCTGCTGGCGCTGTGCGTCGCCTCCCTCGCGATCGGCTCCCGCCCGGTCCCGCCGAGCACGGTGCTGCGTGTCCTGCTCGACACGGTCACCCACCTCGGCGGCGGCGGATCGGGCGCCCGCGCGGGGTCCCTCGGCCTGAGCGTCCAGGACTACGCGGCCGTCAGCGACCTGCGGCTGCCGCGCACGGCGATCGCCCTGCTCGCCGGGGCCGCGCTGGGCCTCGCCGGAGGCCTCATCCAGTCGCTCACCCGCAACCCCATGGCCGAGTCGGGGATCCTGGGTCTGAACGCCGGCGCGGCCTTCGCGGTCGCCCTGGCGATCACGGTCCTGGGGATCACCTCGCCGGCGGGCTTCGTCTGGTTCGCGCTGCTCGGCGCGTTCGTGGGGACGGTCGCCGTGTGGCTGATCGGCACGGCCGGCGGCATGGTCTCCCCCGAGCGGCTCACCCTCGCGGGCGTCGCCCTGGGCGCGGTCCTCGCCGGCATCACCTCGGCGATGCGGCTGACGAACCCGCAGCGGTTCTCGGCCCTGCTGGTCTGGGAGAGCGGCGATCTGTCCCAGCGCGGATGGTCCCTCGTGGTGCCTGCGCTCCCGTTCCTCGCGATCGGCGTGGTCCTCGCCCTGCTGCTCGCGCCGGGCATGAACCTGCTGGCCCTCGGCGACGACCTCGCGGTCGCGGCGGGCGCCCACCTGCTGCGGATCCGTGTGCTCATGGTGCTCGCGATCACCCTGCTCGCGGGAGCGGCGACGGTGATGGCCGGACCGATCTCCTTCGTCGGCCTGATGGCCCCGCACGTGGCCCGGTGGATCGTCGGCCCCGATCAGCGCCGGCTGCTGCCGCTCGCGATGGCGATCTCCGCAGCAGTCATGCTCGTGGCCGACGTGCTGGCGCGGGTGATCCTCTGGCCGAGCGAGGTCCCCGCCGGGATCGTCGCGGCCGTCGTCGGCGCCCCCGTGCTCATCGTGCTCGTGCGCCGGACCCGAGCGAGCGGCCTGTGAGCACCGCGTCCGCCTCACCCGACGCGCCCGCCGGCCGCTCCGGATCCGCCGACCCGGTCGCCCGGCACCGGCGCGACGAGCGCCGCCGGGACCGCATCGTCCTGGGCGCCCTGGTCTTCGCGACGCTGGCGATCGCCCTGCTCGCCCTGTACCTGGGAAGCTCCTCCGTGATCTTCTCCGACACCCCGCACGGCACGCTCGGCGGCCTCCTCGAGGCGCTGCGCGGCGACGGCCCGCGCGCGATGATCGTGCGCGAGTGGCGACTGCCGCGGGTGGTCGCGGGCCTCGCCTTCGGGGCGGCGCTCGGCGCCTCGGGCGCGATCTTCCAGACCCTCACCCGCAACGCCCTGGGCTCGCCCGACGTCCTCGGCTTCTCCACCGGCTCCTACACGGGCGTGCTGGTCGCGACCGTGCTCCTGGGCGCAGGCGGGCTCGCCTCGAGCGACAGCGCGCTCGCGCAGGCGGCGGCCTCCCTGGGCGAGACCGGCGGAGCCCTGCTGGGCGGGATCGGCGCGGCGATCCTCGTGTACGTCCTCGCCTACCGGGACGGGATCCAGGGGTTCCGCCTGATCATCGTGGGCATCGCCATCGCCGCGACCCTCTCGAGCGTCAACACGTTCCTGCTGCTGCGGGCGAAGGAGGAGGTGGCGATGGCGGCGAGCATCTGGGGAGCCGGCTCCTTCGACCTCATGTCCTGGCCCGCGCTGCTGCCCGCCCTCGCGGTCCTCGTGCTGCTCACTCCCGCGGTGATCGCATCCGTCCCGGTGATCCACCAGCTCGAGCTGGGCGACGACACCGCGGCCATGCACGGCGTGCGGGTGGAGCGGGCGCGCCGCATCGTGCTGCTCATCGCCGTCGCCCTGGTGGCGGTGTGCACGGCCGTCGCCGGCCCGATCGCCTTCATCGCGCTGTCCGCGCCGCAGGTCGGACGGCTGCTGGTGCGCCGCCCGGGCATCCCGATCCTGCCGGCCGCCCTCGTCGGCGCGCTCCTGCTCACCTCGGCCGACGTCGCCTCCCAGCAGCTGCTCCCGCAGACCGTCCCCGTGGGCATGGTCACCGTGGTCCTGGGCGGGGTGTACCTCGTCGCGCTCCTGCTCGCGCAGTCCGCGCGCTCCCTGCGCCGACGGGTGTGAGGCACCCGTCCCACTCGCTCACTGCCCACGTGGAGGACTGATCGTTAGGGTCGGATCCATGCCCATCGACGACCTCCTGCCGCAGCTGTCCGCCCCGGCCGACGAAGCGACCACCCTCATGGGGAGCCTCGTGGAATGGCTCCTGAGCCATGGCGTGCGCATCCTGGTGATCATCGTGGTCGCCGCCCTGATCTCGACCATCGGCACCTGGCTGATCAAGCGCTTCGTGAACACGATGATCGACTCGTCGACGAAGATCTCGACCGTCGCCGGATCCGTCGTCAAGCGCGACGACCGCTCGGCGAAGCTCGCCCAGGCCCGCCGTGCGCAGCGCGCGACGACGCTCGCGAACGTCGCGCGCAACGTGTTCACGATGGTGGTCTGGGCGATCGCCCTGGTGATGGTCCTGGACCAGCTGGGGCTGAACGTCGCCCCCGTCATCGCCTCGCTCGGCGTGCTGGGGCTGGCCGCCGGCATCGGCGCGCAGAACATCATCAAGGACGTCGTCTCCGGCGTGCTCATGCTCTTCGAGGACCTCGTGGCCGTGGGCGACGTGGTGGACCTCGAGTACGCCAGCGGCACCGTGGAGAACATCAACCTGCGCACCACGCAGGTGCGCGCCCTCGACGGCTCCCTGTGGACCGTGCGCAACGGCGAGGTCATCCGCGTGGGCAACATGTCCCGCGGGTTCTCCAACGCCGTGGTCGTCCTGGACATCGACCACGCGGCCGACTACACGAAGGTCACCGAGATCCTCGACGAGGTCGGCGCGGAGTTCGGCGAGGACGAGCAGTGGAAGGAGCTGCTGCTGGGCCCCGTCACCGTCTCGGGCATGCTCGAGGTCGACGGCGCGAGCTACCAGCGCCGCGTCGTGGTGCGCGTCGAGCCCGGCCAGCAGTGGACCATCGAGATGGAGCTGCGCCGGCGCATCCGCCTGGCCTTCCGCGAGGCCGACATCGACTTCGCGCTCCCCCGCTTCGGGGCCGTCTCCGCGGCCTCCTGAGAACATGGGCGGCGCGCACGCGGCCGCCCGAGAACCTGGAGCATCCCATGACGATCCCCCTGCAGGGCCCCTCCTCCGATCCGTCTCGGGGCGGGTCGTCGGCCGGTCCGACGGCCCGCCCGACGGACGGTCCGACGGCCGCCCCCGCGACCGGCGGCGGCCCGGCTCCCGCATCGGCTCCGGCGCCCGCCCAGCGGCAGACGTTCTACGAGGCCGTCGGCGGTCACGAGGCCTTCGCGCGGCTCGTCCACCGCTTCTACGAGGGCGTCGCCGAGGACCCGGAGCTGCGCGCGATGTATCCCGAGGAGGATCTGGGGCCGGCGGAGGAGCGCCTGCGGATGTTCCTCGAGCAGTACTGGGGCGGTCCGAAGACCTATGGCGAGCGGCGCGGCCATCCCCGGCTGCGCAGGCGTCACGCGCCCTTCGCCGTCTCGCCCTCGCAGCGCGACGCCTGGCTGCGGCACATGCGCGCCGCGGTCGACTCCCTCGAGCTCGCGCCGATGCTCGAGGAGCCGCTGTGGGACTACCTCGAGCGCGCCGCCCACTCGATGGTCAACACCGTGGACGGCGGCGAGGCGCCGATGCCGGGAGCCGCGCTCCCCGGCCACATGGACTGAGCACCCCGGCTCGGTCCGGATCCGCCGGCGCCCCGGATCCGCCGACGCCCCGGCTCAGCCCGGATCCGCCGCGCCGCGCGCCTGCTGGCGCATTCCCTCGAGGATGAGGTCGAGCCCGGCGCGGAACTGGTCGGCGTCGTCGTGGCCGACGAACTCCTCGATGATCGCGTGGATGTACGGGAACTCCTCGGGGTCCAGGTCCCGCCAGACCTGCGCATACTGCTCGAGACCGCTGTCGCGGTCCTCGAGGGTCGCCGCCAGCTCGGCGGGCGGCTCCTGGCCCAGATCGATCGCGGTGCCGATGACGAAGCCGAGCACCGTGGAGACCGCGTGGAACGTCTCGCGCGGCGCCATCCCCAGTCGCATCACCTGCTCGCCGAGCGCCTCGTAGGCACGCACCACGTGCGGTTGGGTCGAGCTGTCGCGCATCATGTAGCGGCCCGTCCACGGGTGCTCGCGGATCGTGTCGAACAGGTCGACGGCGAGCGCACGCAGGTCCGCGAGCGGATCCTCCGACCCGGGCAGGTGGGCTGTGCGCTCGACGTACTCCGAGACGACCTGGTCGGTCGCGCGATCCAGCAGCTCGTCCTTGCTCGAGACGTACCAGTAGATGCTCGCGACGCCGCCGCCGAGTCGCGCGGCGAGCGCGCGAAAGGTCAGCGCCCCTTCGCCGTCGGCGTCGAGCAGGGCGATCGCCTCGGTGAGCACGGCCTCGAGCGAATGCGCCGTCCGCTGTCGACCGCGCTGGGGCCCTCGCCCGGTCGCCGGTGCACGCCCGGGACCGCGCCCGGGGCCACGTCCGCCGGAGGGACCCTGACCCGGGACTCCTCCGTGACCGCGCCGGCCTCGGGGATCACCGGCTCCGCGAGGGCCCCCTGGTCCGCGAGGACCGCCCGGTCCGCGCGGATCACCGGGACCCTGGTGACCGCCGGGGCCTCCCGCGCCGCCCGGACCACGGCGGTCCTGTGACGCACCAGCCATGCCCATCGCCTCCCTCCGCCTTGTGCTCGTGACGTTCCAGGTCTACCTTATCGAACGTTGTTCCATTCTCGAACGTCGTTCGATGCGACTCCCCAGGAGGTTCCCATGACCACCACCCGACCGTCCGTCCCACCCGACGCCCCCGACGCGTCGTCCCCGTCGTCCCCATCCGCCGCGCCCACCCCGTCGGCCCGCATCTATCCGAGCCTCCGCGCCGCCTGGCTGCCGATGCTCGCCCTGTGCCTCGCCTTCTTCGTCGAGATGGTCGACAACACGCTGCTGAGCATCGCGCTGCCCACCATCAGCCGCGACCTGGGCAGCGGCACCACCGCCATGCAGTGGATCACCGGCGCCTACTCGCTGACCTTCGGCGGGCTCCTGCTGACCGCCGGCTCCGCGGCCGATCGCCTCGGCCGCCGCCGCGTGCTGCTCGTGGGCCTCGCCGTCTTCGGCCTGCTCAGCCTGCTTGTCGCCTTCGTCGAGACCACCGGCGAGCTGATCGCGCTGCGCGCCGCCCTCGGCATCGCCGCCGCGGCCATGGCACCGATCACGAACTCGCTGGTCTTCCGCCTGTTCGACGACGACACCGTGCGCATGCGCGCCATCACCGTGATGATGATCGTGGGCATGAGCGGCTTCATCCTCGGCCCGCTGCTCGGCGGCACCGCCCTGGCCCACGTGCGCTGGGAGTGGCTGCTCATGGTCAACGCCCCGATCGCCCTCATCGCCTTCATCGGCGTGCGCCGCGGCGTCGCCCCGGACCGCGCCGATGACCTCACCACCGAGAAGCTCGACCTGCCCGGCTCGATCCTCTCGATCGCCGCCATCGGCCTGGGCTGCTTTATGCTCACCAGCGGCGTCGAGAACGGCTGGACCTCGCCGGCCACGCTCGGCTGCCTCGTGGGCTGCGTGCTCGCGATCGTGCTGTTCGTCGTGCGCGAGCGCACCGCCGTCTCCCCCATGCTGGATCTGCGCCTGCTCGCGACCGGCACCGTCCGCGGCGCGGCGCTCGCCCAGATCGGCACCTCGATCGCCATGGCCGGCGTCATGTTCGCACTGGTCATGCACTTCCAGTTCGCCTACGGCTGGTCCCCGGTGCTCGCCGGACTCGCGAACCTGCCGATGATCCTCACGATGCTGGTCGCCTCACCGCTCGTGGAGCGCCTGGTGGCTCGCTTCGGCCACCGCATCGCCTGCCTCGTGGGCGCGGCGAGCATGTTCGTCTCCCTCGCGGGGATGGCCTGGAGCGTGGACCACGGCTACCTGCCGATCGCGATCTCCATGGTCATCATGTGCTTCGGCCTCCGGATCGTCATGACCACCTGCGCGGTCGCCCTCATCGGCGGCATGCCCGAGGACCGCACCTCCATCGGCGCGGCCCTGAACGACACCGCTCAGGAGGTCGGCACCAGCGTCGGCACCGCCGTGGTGGGCACCCTCATCGCCGCGCTCGTGACGACGACGCTGCCCGCCGGCACCTGGTCCGACGCCCTGGTCGCGTCGTTCTTCCACGGCGAGCGGATCACCTTCGCGATCCTCGCGGTCGCCGTCGGGATCATCGCGACCGTCGGTGCGCTCACGCTCACCGACTCCCACGAGACCGACGAGCACCCGGCCTGATCAGCCGCGGAACTCGAGCGGCTCGTCGGTGTACTGGTCCAGCAGCACGCGCACCTCGTCGCTCAGACGCGTCGCCCGCCCCTGCTCGCGCTCGACCACCACGATCGTGGTGCGCGCGCTGACGTAGGGGTAGGCGCCGTCCTGGTCGTCGGCCCGCAGCAGCCGGTAGTCCACGTCGAAGCTCGCCCCGCCCACGCGCGGCACCCACATCCGCACCAGCGCGCCCTCGCGCAGGTACTCGATGGGCCGGTGGTACTCCAGGCGCTGGGAGGCGATGAGGGTGAGCAGCGGCGAGGTCGCGTCGAACAGGTCGAGCTGCGAGGGCCGGCGCACGGCCCCGCGCTCGATCTGCTCCTCGCTGGGCGACCAGAACGCGGCGATCCGCGCCTCCTCGAGCAGGCGCACCACGGCGGCGTTGTTCACGTGGCCGTAGGCGTCCAGATCGGTCCAGCGGACAGGGACTGTGATGTCGAGATGAGCCATGGGGCCATCGTAGGGATCCGTGGGGGTCCGACGTACCATCGGCGCATGTCGAACGCGCATCCCGATCCGCTCTCCGGCCCCACGACCGGCGCCGACGCGCCCGATCCCGCCGCGGTCTCCGCCGCGCTGCTCGACCTGCTGGACCTGCGCACGCTCGGGGCCGACGGGTCCGGCGGGTCCACCGGGGCCGACGGGGTCGACGGGGCCCGCGCTCCCGGCGCGGCCGGCGGAGCGAGCGCGGCTGTCTTCGAGGGCGACACGCGCCCTCAGCCCGGCGGGCACGTCTTCGGCGGGCAGGTGATGGGCCAGGCCGTCGTCGCCGTGGGCCGCACTGTCCCCGAGACCCGGCACATCCACTCGATGTACTCCTACTTCCTGGCCCCGGGCGATCCGCATCAGCCGATCCGCTTCAGTGTCGACGCGCTGCGCGACGGCGGCTCCTTCTCGGTGCGCCGCGTGCTCGCGACCCAGGGCGAGCGCACGATCCTCGCGATGACGGCGTCGTTCCAGGAGGTGCAGGACGGCCTCCAACACCAGGACCGCGCTCCTGAGGCGCCGGACCCCGAGGGGCTGCCCACCACGGCCGAGGTCCTCGCCGGGATCGATCATCCCGTGGCGCGCTACTGGGCGACGCAGCGTCCGATCGACATCCGCCACGTCACCGACCCGATCTACCTGCGGCCCGACGGCTCGGGCGCCGAGTCCCAGATGCTGTGGATGCGGGTGCTCACGCCGATCGAGGCGGACCCGCTCGTGCACGACGCGATCCTCGCGTTCGCGAGCGACTACACGCCCTTCGAGCCGATCCTGCGCCGCCAGGGTCTGAGCTGGGTGACGCCGGGCCTGCGGATGGCGACGATCGACCATGCGATCTGGTGGCACCAGCACGTGGACGCGGGCGAATGGCTGCTGTACGTGCAGCGCTCCCCCTCGGCGTCGGGCGGGCGCGGCCTCACCCAGGGCGAGATGTTCGCGCGCGACGGCTCCCTGGTCGCGACCATCACCCAGGAGGGCATGATCCGCACCGGGGCCGACCGCCGCTGACGCGCGGCGCCGCCCTTCAGCGCGTCACTTCATCGCCTCGTTGCCGGCCTTCTGCGCCTCCGGGAGGCCGTCCTTCGCGCTCTTGCGGCCGATGAAGATCTCCTGGAACACGGGCATCGCCGCGGTGAGCCCGGCGTTCGCCTTGGCACCGGTGTCGGCGGGGGCCGGGTCCTTCGCGGCGTCGATGAAGACGCTGACGTCCTGCCCCTTGTCCTTCCAGTAGTCCACGAAGGTGTCCTGGACGTCGCTGTTGCCCGGGAAGGAGACGCCCATCTCGCCGAAGGGCCGCTGCCCGTCGGCGCTGCCCAGCCAGGTCAGGAGCTTCGCGATGCCCTCCTGCTGGTCGTCGTCGGCCTTCGCGTTCCCCACGGCGACCACGCCGTGGACCAGGGACTTCGCGCCCGCCGGGCCGGCGACCATCGGGGCGATGCCCCACTCGAAGCTGTCGCCCACGGCCTCGTCGATCGCGCTCAGGCTGTAGGGGCCGGACTGGAAGAGCGCGAGCTTGCCCTGGGCGAACATGTCGCGGCAGAGGTCGCCGTTCTCGTTGGTGTCGGCCGCGTCGGGCGCGATCTGGTCCTTGTTCACGAGGTCCGCGAGGTACTGGAAGGTCGCGATGCCCTCCTTCGAGGCGAAGGCGTACTGGTCCTTGTCGTTCTCCCAGTCCGCTCCGTTCGAGGCAAGGAACGGGCCGATGATCGCTTGGCGGTCGCACGAGGAGTTGAAGCCGAACCGGCTGCGGGAGTCCGCGTCGAAGCCCTTGTCGCCGGGGTGGCGGTCCTCCTTGTCGACCGTGAGGGCCTTGCCCGCCTCGCGCAGCGGGTCGGAGTCCTTGGAGGGGTCGAAGGAGAGGTCGGCGGGATCGATCTTCTCGGCGTCCAGCAGCTCCTTGTTGTAGAACAGGGCGATCGAGTCCCACAGCTGCGGGACCCCCCAGAGCTTCCCGTCGCGGGTGTAGAGGTCCACGACGGCCTTCTGCCACTGGTCCTTGTCGGCGCCGTCGACCACGTCGTCGATCGCGACCAGGTTCCCGGCCTCCTGGAACTGCACGTAGTTCGCGGAGTTCATGAGGTAGACGTCGGGGGCGTCGCCGCTCGCGACGTCCAGGGGCAGCTTCGTCCAGTAGTCGTCCCAGGCGACGACGTCGATGCTCACCTTCCACCCGGAGTCCTTCTCGAAGGCCTCGAAGGACTTCTCGTAGGCGGCCTTGGCGGTGTCGTCCCAGAGGCGGAACGTGAGGGACTTGCCGCCCTTGCCGGAGCCGGAGCCCGAACCGGAGTCGCCCGAGCCCGAGGGCGAGCAGGCCGCGGCGGCCCCCACGGCACCTGTCGCGGCGAGGGCGGAGATCATGCGGCGTCGACTGATCATGGCGGGTCCTTCCGGAGGGCGGGCGCGAGCGGGTCGGCGGGCGGATGCGGCCGACGCCCGGTGGGTCGGGCGCGGTGGTCTCCCGCCGATCCGCCCATTGTGCCCCGATCCGGCCGACGAGCCGGGACCATTCCGACGTCCGAGGACACCCGGCGTCACGCTCAGCGCAGGGTGCTCGCGCCGATCGACCGGGTGATCTGGCGCTGGAAGATCACGAACAGTGCGATGAGCGGGAGCATCGCGAGGGTCGTCGCGGACATCACGAGGGTCCAGTTGCTCGCGTACTGCGACTGCAGGGCCGAGGTAGCCACCGTGACCGTCTGCCATGTCGGCCCCGAGGTGATGATCAGCGGCCACATGAAGCTGTTCCAATGGGTGACCACCGTGATCAGCACGAGGGTGACGATGATGGGCCGGTTCAGCGGGATCACGAGGTTCCACAGCAGGCGCAGGGTGCCCGCGCCGTCCAGGCGCATGGCGTCCATGAGCTCGGTGGACATGCCGCGGAAGTTCTCGCGCAGCAGGAAGATCGCGTACGGGGAGCCCAGCACGAAGGGGAGCACGAGCGCCCAGAACGTGTTGCGCATCCCCGCCTCGCTCATCATCAGGTACAGCGGCACCACCACCACGACCTGCGGCACCATGAGCGTCGCGACGTACACCCAGAACAGCAGGTCGCGGCCGGGGAACCGCAGCAGCGCGAAGGCGTAGGCGGCGAGCACGGAGAACACCATCTGCCCCACGAGGATCACGGCCACCATCTGCACGGTGACCACGAGCGGGGTGACGAAGCCGCCCTCGGAGGTGGTGAACAGGGACGTGAAGTTCTCGAGGGTGAGCGGTGAGGGCAGGGCCAGCGGCCCGTCCTGGACGAACTGGCGGGGCGTCTTCAAGGCCGTGACCACCGACAGCGCGAAGGGCGCGAGGGTGAGCAGGACGGCGACCAGCAGGACCGCGTAGGTCGCGGCCAGGGACAGGGCTCGGCGTGCGTGCATCGGGGTCCTCCTTCAGCTCAGGTCGTAGGTGATGCGGCGGCCGAAGTACCGCTGCTGGGCGACGGTGATCACGACCAGCAGGAGGAACAGCACCACCGCGACGGCGCTCGCCTTCCCCACGGCGAAGGAGTCGAAGGCCTGGTTGTAGATGAGCGAGGCGATCACCTCGGTGCGGTGCTCGGGTCCGCCGCCGGTGAGCGCGTAGACCATGTCGAACACCTGGAAGCTCGCGACCACCTGGGTGACGCCCAGGAAGAATGTCGTGGGCCGCAGCAGCGGGATCGTCATGAAGCGCAGCTGCTGGAGGGGACTCGCCCCGTCGATGCGCGCCGCCTCGTAGATGCTGTCGGGTATACGGGCCAGGCCGGCCTGGAAGAACAAGGACACGTATCCCACCTGCTGCCAGATCGCGACGAAGGCGACGGCGGGCAGCGCGAGCATCGGCGAGGTCAGCCATTCCACGCGCACGCCGAGCAGGGCGTTCAGCGCGCCCGTCGAGGGCTGGAAGATCCACTTCCACACCACGCCCAGGGCCAGCGGCGCGCACACCCACGGGATCACCACGATCACCCGCACGAGCGAGGATCCGGGCACGGCGCGCACGAGCTGCGTGGCGAGCACGAGACCCAGGGCGAGCGTGACGGGCACCGCGATGACGGTGAAGAGCACCGTGACGACCAGCGAGTTCAGCAGCGCTCCGCCGCTGAGCAGATCCGCGTAGTTCGCCAACCCTACGAACTCGCGGGTGCCTATGAGGTCCCAACGGAAGAGGGAGACGACGAAGGCGAGCAGCACCGGCAGCAGCAGGAAGGCGGTCACGCCGATGAGGCTGGGGGCGAGCAGGAGATAGCCGACCACGGGCGAACGGGGACGCATCGGACCAGTATGACGCCCGCGGCGGGTGCTCCCACCATGCGCATCGCCGACGGGCCGCGCCCGCCGTTCCCGGTGTCAAGGCTGTCGCCGACCGGCGTATAGCGGCTCTCTCTGCCACATGTGGCAGAGAGAGCCGCTATACGCCGCTCCGCGACACAGGCCCACGCCGCCGGCTGCCACCACGAGAGCAGAGCTCGGCCGGCGGGTCCCGTCGGGCGCAGCGCGGCGCCGGCGCCGGAATCAGGCGGTGACGATGAGCCCGAGCTCGGCGGGCGAGGCGAGCACCCGGTGGCGGGGCACCACGCGCACGTTCACGCCCAGCTCGCCCGGGCGGGCGAGGGTGAAGGACGCGGACCAGCGGGCCGCTCCCCCGTCCTCCGCGCCGATTCCTGCGCTCGCGCCGATACCCGACTCCGCGCCGGCTGCCCCCTCCGCACCGGCACCCGGGCGCAGCGGGATGAGCTGCGGGGACTCGATCTCGCCATCGGGGCCGACGGGGCCCACGAGCGCCTCGATCTCGACATCGTGGTCGCCGAGCCCGGCGAGGTCGACGGCGGCCGAGAGCGTGATCTCGGCGCCTGTGGGCACGAGGCCCTCGCCGCGCCCGCCCTCGATGCGCACGTCGCGCACGCTGATGCGGCCGAAGGCGTCGGCGACGCGCCCCTTCCAGGCCGTGAACTCGTCGGCGAGCGCGGGGTCGTCGGCGAAGGCCTCGGCCGCTCCGGCCGCGGGCAGGTACAGCTCGGTGACGTAGTCGCGGACCATGCGGGCGGCGGTGATCTGCGGGGCGATCCGCACCAGCGAGGTGCGCACGCGGTCGCACCAGCCGTGGCGCATGCCCTCGGCGTCGACGTCGTGGAAGAGGGGCGCGATCTCGTGCTCGAGGATCTCGTAGAGGGCGTCGGACTCGAGGCGGTCCCGCTCGCCCTGGTCCGCGACGTGGGCGGTGGGGATCGTCCAGCCGGCCTCGTCGTCCTTCATCTCGTCCCACCAGCCGTCGGAGATCGAGAAGGTGAGGCCGCCGTTGAGCACCGCTTTCATGCCGGAGGTGCCGGAGGCCTCCTCCGGGCGGATGGGGTTGTTCAGCCACACGTCGCAGCCGGCCACGAGCACGGAGGCCATGGTGATGTCGTAGTCGGGCAGGAAGACGATGCGGTGGCGCACGCCGGCCTCGTCGGCGAAGCGCACCATCTGCTGGAGGAACTCCTTGCCGGGCACGTCGGCCGGATGGGACTTGCCGGCGATGACGAACTGCACGGGGCGCTCGGGGTCGAGGAGGATCCGCCGCAGGCGCTCGGGGTCGCGCAGCATGAGGGTCAGGCGCTTGTAGGTGGAGACGCGGCGGGCGAAGCCGATGGTCAGCGCGTCGGGATCGAGGACCTCCTGGGTCCAGCCGAGCTCGGCGTCGTCGGCCCCGCGCTGGAGCCACGAAGCGCGCAGGCGCTCGCGCACCATCGTCACCAGCTCGCCGCGCAGCTGGTCGCGCACGGCCGTGAGCTCGTGGTCCCCGAGGGTCGCGAGCGGGCTCCAGTCCGACAGCGCCGAGATGTCGACGTCCCCGAGGACTTTCTTGTACAGGTCGTCCATCGCGCGCGAGGTCCAGGTGCGGCGGTGCACCCCGTTGGTGATCGAGGTGATCGGCACCTCGGCGACGTCAAAGCCCGGGTAGAGGGAGCGGAACATGCTGCGCGAGACGGCGCCGTGGAGCTTGGCGACCCCGTTGGAGCGCTGGGCGAGTCGCAGACCCATGTGGGCCATGTTGAAGACCTCGCCGCCGTCCTCGAGGCCGAGCGCGAGGGCGGCCTCGACGGGCAGGCCGTCGACGAGCCGGGAGATGCCGGACTCGTCGGCGTCCAGCACGCGCCGCAGCTCCCCGACGTCGAAGCGGTCGATGCCGGCGGGCACGGGGGTGTGCGTGGTGAAGACGGTGCCGGCGCGGACCTCGGTCAGGGCCTCGTCGAAGCTGCGGCCGCGCTGCATGATCCGGCCGACGCGCTCGAGCCCGGAGAAGCCCGCATGGCCCTCGTTGAGGTGGAAGACCTCGGGGGCGGGGAAGGCGCCGGTCTCGCTGAACGCGGCGACGGCGCGCACGCCGCCCACGCCCAGCACGATCTCCTGGAGGATCCGATGGTCGTGGTCGCCGCCGTAGAGACGGTCGGTGATCGCCCGCGACTCCTCGTCGTTCTCCTCGACGTCCGTGTCCAGGAGGAGCAGGGGCACGCGCCCCACCTGCACCTTCCACATGGCGATCCGCACCTCGCGGCCCCCGGGGAGTGCCACCGAGACGGTCATCGGCTCGCCGGCGGCGTCGACGACGGGCTCGACCGGAAGGTCCGCGGGATCGTTCAGGCGGTAGCTCTCGCGCTGCCAGCCGTCGCGGTCGAGGCTCTGCGAGAAGTAGCCCCACTGGTAGAGCAGTCCGACGGCGACC
Organism: Brachybacterium halotolerans subsp. kimchii; assembly: GCF_020792675.1. Lineage (NCBI taxonomy): Bacteria > Bacillati > Actinomycetota > Actinomycetes > Micrococcales > Dermabacteraceae > Brachybacterium > Brachybacterium halotolerans. Next base: position 1,002,658 of record NZ_CP086254.1, read on the forward strand.
AGCGGGACGCCCAGGTCCGAGGCCGACTTCAGGTGATCGCCGGCGAGGATCCCGAGGCCTCCCGAGTAGATCGGCAGCGTGGGGGTGATGCCGAACTCCATGGAGAAGTAGGCGACGGCCGGGGTGCGCTCCCCAGCGGCCCCCTGGGTGGGCACGGTGCGCTGGAACCAGCGGCCGGAGTCGAGGTAGGTGCGCAGGTCGCCGATCTCGGCGCGCATCCTGGCGAGGTAGTCCTCGTCGCCGGCCATCTGCGTGAGACGGCTCGCGGGCACGAGGGGGAGCATCGCGATCGGGCTGCCTCCGCTCGCGGCGAAGGCCTGCGGATCGAGGTCCTGGAAGAGGGCGAGGGTCTGCCTGCGCCAGGACCAGCGCAGGTTCATCGCGAGGGTGCGCAGCGGCTCGAGCGCGGCGGGCAGATCGGAGGCGACCGTGAAGGTGGCGGCAGGCTTCATGGGGCCGAGAGTACAGGCGGAATCGGACACCGATCACCACGCGTCAGCGCGTCGGCGACCCTGCGTCACCCGCATGACCGAGACTGGACGCCGAGCGTGCACCCGCGCGAGCGCCCGGAGGGCCCTCGTCCTTGCCTGTCCGCTTCCCGGCAACCCGACCTCCCGGCCGCCCGTCCCCGAAGGAGCCCCTTTCATGTCGATCCCGCTTCCGCTGCCGACCCTCACCCTGCACGGGCGGCTCGTGGACCTCGTGCCGCTGAGCCACGATCACCTCGCGGGTCTGCAGGACGCGGTGGCCGACGGCGAGCTGTGGTCCACCTGGTACACCCCGATCCCCCGCCCCGAGGACATGGCCGAGGAGATCGACCGGCGCCTCGCGCTGCGCGAGGAGGGCACGATGCTGCCGTTCTCGACGATCCGGCGGGCCGACGGCCTGGCGCTGGGGATGACCACGTTCATGAACATCGATCCCTCGGTGCCGCGCGTGGAGATCGGCTCGACCTGGAACCGTGCCTCCGTCCACGGCACCGGCACGAACCCCGATTCGAAGCTGCTGCTGTTCGCCCACGCCTTCGAGCAGTGGGAGGTGGAGGCGGTGCGCTTCCGCACACATCGGGCGAACCAGCAGTCCCGCGCGGCGATCGAGCGTCTTGGCGCGGAGCTCGAGGGGATCCTGCGCGCCGATTCCCGTGACCGCTTCGGGATCGTGCGCGACACCGCCCAGTTCAGCGTGCTCGCCCGCGACTGGCCGATGGTCCGCGCGACCCTCGAGCACCGGGTGCGTCGACACCTGGGCTGACGCGCGCCCGGTGCACTCGCGGCGCATGCACGACGCCCCCTGCAGAGCGATCTGCAGGGGGCGTCGTGCGTGCTGGGGCGGTCGGGTCGTCGGCTCGGATCCTGCCGACCCGACCGGACTCAGCGGGTCAGGCGGCGGTGGGTCACGCGGTGAGGCCGTGCGGCCTCCTCGCCCAGGCGCTCGACCTTGTTCTTCTCGTAGGCCTCGAAGTTGCCCTCGAACCAGTACCAGTTCGCCGGGTCCTCCTCGGTGCCCTCGTAGGCCAGGATGTGCGTGGCGACGCGGTCGAGGAACCAGCGGTCGTGAGAGACCACGACGGCGCAGCCCGGGAACTCCAGCAGGGCGTTCTCGAGCGACCCGAGGGTCTGGACGTCCAGGTCGTTCGTCGGCTCGTCGAGCAGGAGGACGTTGCCGCCCTGCTTGAGGGTGAGCGCGAGGTTCAGACGGTTGCGCTCGCCACCGGAGAGCACGCCGGCCTTCTTCTGCTGGTCGGGGCCCTTGAAGCCGAACTGGCTGACGTAGGCGCGCGAGGGGATCTCGACCTTGCCGACCTGGATGAAGTCGAGGCCGTCGGAGACGACCTCCCAGAGGTTCTTCTCCGGGTCGATGTTCTCGCGGTTCTGGTCGACGTAGCTGATCTTGACGCTCTGGCCGACCTCGAGGTCGCCGCCGTCCAGCGGCTCCAGGCCCACGATCGTCTTGAACAGGGTCGTCTTGCCGACGCCGTTGGGACCGATGACGCCGACGATGCCGTTCGGGGGCAGCGAGAAGCTGAGCCCGTCGATGAGCAGACGCTCGCCGAAGCCCTTCCTGAGGTCCTCGGCCTCGATGACCTTGGTGCCCAGGCGCGGGCCCGGCGGGATGGTGATCTCCTCGAAGTCGAGCTTGCGGGTGCGCTCGGCCTCGGCGGCCATCTCCTCGTAGCGGGCCAGACGCGCCTTGGACTTCGTCTGCCGGCCCTTGGCGGAGGACCGCACCCACTCGAGCTCGTCCTTGAGGCGCTTGGCGAGCTTCGCGTCCTTCTTGCCCTGGACGGCCAGACGCTCCTCCTTCTTCTCCAGGTAGGTGGAGTAGTTGCCCTCGTATGGGTAGAGGTGGCCGCGGTCGACCTCGGCGATCCACTGGGCGACGTGGTCCAGGAAGTAGCGGTCGTGGGTGACGGCGATGACGGCGCCCTCGTACTGCTGGAGGTGGTTCTCGAGCCAGAGCACGCTCTCGGCGTCGAGGTGGTTGGTGGGCTCGTCCAGCAGCAGCAGGTCGGGCTTCTCCAGGAGCAGCTTGCACAGCGCGACGCGGCGCTTCTCACCACCGGAGAGGTGGGTGACCTTCTCGTCGCCGGGAGGGCAGCGCAGGGCGTCCATCGCCTGCTCGAGCTGCGAGTCGAGATCCCAGCCGTTGGCGTTGTCGATCTCGGTCTGGAGCTTGCCCATCTCCTCCATGAGGGCGTCGAAGTCCGCGTCGGGCTGGCCCATCTCCTCGCCGATGGCGTTGAAGCGCTGGACCTTGCGGAACAGGTCGCCCAGGCCCTCCTGGACGTTCTCCAGGACGGTCTTGGACTCGTCCAGCGGCGGCTCCTGGAGCAGGATGCCGACGCTGTAGCCGGGGCTCAGACGCGCCTCGCCGTTGGAGGGCTGGTCGAGGCCGGCCATGATCTTGAGGATCGTGGACTTGCCGGCGCCGTTGGGGCCGACCATGCCGATCTTCGCGCCCGGGTAGAAGCTCATGGTGACGTCGTCGAGGATGACCTTGTCGCCCACGGCCTTGCGGGCCTTGTACATGGTGTAGATGAACTCTGCCAAGCTGTTCTCCCTGGTAGACGGTCGATATCGCCACGGTGCGAGCCGGTGTGCACCGGCGCGCGCGTGCGGTGGTGAGGTGGTCCCTGGAATACCCGGGCCCGACGGGCGCGCGGATGTGCGCGGTCGAGCCCCTGGATGCCCTCACCAGGGTACCCGCCCTGCCCAGCAGCCGCGGATCACGCACCGTCATCGCGATCGCTGATCGGCGCTCCGTCCCGGCGCTGTTCTCCCAGCGGCCCGCGACCTGCTCGTCAGGACAGCGGCACTCCGCGCCCCTCGAGCACGCGCCGGGCCATGACCGCGCCGTGCTCGGCGGCGCCGTCCTCGCCGTTGCGAGGCCACAGGTGCGCATCGATCCCGAGTGCGCGCGCCGCCTCCACGTTCTCGGCGCGGTCGTCGAAGAACACGACGTCGCCGGGGCGGGCCACTCCCCCGGTCTCGTGGGCGAGGACGTCCAGCAGGATCCGGTAGATCTCCGCGTTCGGCTTGACGACCGCCTCCTCGGCGGAGATCACGGCCAGGGTGAAGGCCTCGAACCAGTCGGCGCGGCGCACGTCCTCGCCGAAGGCGGCCGAGGCGTTGGACAGCAGCGCCATCCGCATCCCGTTGCGGGCGAGGTCGTGGAGAAGTTCGCGCGAGTGCTGGTCGAGCTGCAGGAAGTAGCGGTTGTCGGCGCTCTGCAGCTCGCGCACCTCGGTCTCGGTGAGGTTCTCGATGCCTGCGGCGGCGGCCACCCGGCCCCAGTACTCGGCGGCGACGATGCGGCCCGCGTCGTAGTCGCCGCGATGCTCCCAGAGCGCCTCCCCGACCGCCTCGGCATCCCCGCCCAGCAGCTCGTGGATGGTGGGCACCGGATCATGCCCGGCACTGAGCACGCCGCCGAAGTCGAAGACGACGGTGATCCGCTTCGGGTCCGCGGCGGAGGTGCCGCGCCTCTTCCTGCTCATGATCGACTCTCCTGTGCTGCGCTCGTGCTCGGATGCTGGTGCACGGACACTCACCCGCAGGTGGGCAGGCCCTTGGTGCTGTGGTCCTTCGCGATGGTCTGCACGGCGTGCAGGGCCCCGTCGAAGTCCTCGACCTTCACCACCTGCAGCCCGTCGGGGACGTGCCCGACGACCTCGTCGCAGTTGGAGGCCGGGGCGAGGAAGTAGTCGGCGCCGGAGTCCCGGGCGCCGACCATCTTCTGGCGGATCCCGCCGATGGCGCCGACCGTCCCCTTCTCGTCGATGGTGCCGGTGCCGGCGATGTCCTGGCCGCCGGTGAGGGCGCCGGGGGTGAGCTCGTCGTAGATGGACAGGGCGAACATGGTGCCGGCGCTGGGACCGCCCACGTCGCCCACGCCCAGGTCCACGTCGAAGGGGAACTCGAAGCCGTCGGCCAGGACGATGCCCATGCGGGCCTTGCCGTCGACGTCGCGGGTGGGGACCTGCAGGTCGAGCTTCTTGCCGTCGCGCTCGACGCGCATGGAGACCTTGTCCCCCGGCGTGGTCTTCGCGGCGAGCGCGCGGTAGGCCTCCGCGCTGTCGGCGCTCGCGCCGCCGATGGCCAGGACGCGGTCGCCGGGCTTCAGCACGCCGTCGGCCGGGGAGTCCTGCTCGACGCCGGAGACCTGCACGGAGTCCTCGTGGTCGATGCCGAGCTCGTCGAGGGCGACGACGACGGCCTCCTGCTGGGAGCTGCTCATCTGGACGGAATTCTCCAGCATGGTCTCCTGCGCGGTCTGGTCCTCGGGGAAGACGAGCTCGCGCGGCAGCACCGAGCGAGTGGGGTCGAACCAGGCGCGCACCACCTCGACCGGGGTCACCGGGTAGCCGGGTCCGCCGTCGACCGAGACGGTGGTCATCATCAGCGACCCGTCGGTGGGGTAGGTCTTGTGGCCCTCGATGGAGAGCACCTGCTTGTCGTCGTACTTCCCGAGGACGTCGATCGCGGGTCCGGGCTGCTCGACCACGTAGGGCACGGGCACGAACATGGCGCCCAGCAGCATCGCGCAGACCACGAGGAGACTGCCGGCCGCGAGCCGCGGGTGGGCGAAGGCCTCGCCGCCGAGGAACCGGGTGACGCGCCCCATGCGCGGTTCGCCGCCGGGCGTCCCATCGGCCGACGGCCCGCCGACCGGCTGCTCACCAGCGGACGCCTCCGTCCCGGCGTCGGGTGCGGCGGGGTTCGAGGGCTGCGCGCCGTCGGGCGTCGGTCCAGGGTGGCGGGAGGTCACCGGACCATTGTGCCGCACATGCCCTGACCGGTCCGTGGCGGGGACCGCTCCGTGGCCTGGACCGCTCCGTGCCCTGGACCGCTGGGCAGCGGGAGGCGGCTTCGACGCCCTGAGCGAAACTGAATGCCCGCCCGATGCGTCCTGGATCCGGCTCGGTACGCTGATCACGACGTTGATCCAGGCCGCACCGGCCGCGAGAGCGCGGGCGGCCGCACCCGGAGGTGCCCCATGACCGAGAACCCGACACCCGACGACGACGCCCTGCGCCGCTTCCTGGAGGAGGCCCTGGGCGGCGCGATCCCCGAGGGCGCCCTGGACGGCGTGGACCTCAGCGAGCTCGCCAAGCAGGCGAACCTCCCCAGCGACCCGGCGATGCTCAAGGCCGCGGCCGCCCAGATGCAGCACGTGCTGAACGCCCAGGGCGAGGGGCCCGTGAACTGGACGCTCGCCCAGGATCTCTCCCGCCGCACCGCGCAGGGCACGGTCCAGGTGCCGGGCGCCCCGGCGCCCGCCGGCACGCCCGGCGATCCCTCGCCGAGCGACCAGCAGATCAAGGAGCTCGAGGAGGCGGCGAACATCGCCTCGCTCTGGCTGGCGGATGCGATCTCCTTCGACCTGCCCTCCCGCCCGCTCGAGGTGTGGACCCGCGGCACCTGGCTGCACCGCACCCAGGAGCGCTGGCAGTCGATCGTCGAACCCGTCGCGAAGTACATGGCCGGCGCGATCGGCGAGGCCATGACCGCGCAGATGCAGCAGGCCGAGCTGCAGCTGCCCGGGGACCCCGGCCAGATGATGGAGCGCATGGGCGGCACCTTGTTCGGCGTGCAGTTCGGCCATGCGATCGGCTCGCTCGCCCGCGAGGTCTTCGGCACCACGGACCTCTCCCTGCCGCTGGGCCCCGAGGGCCGGCCCGCGCTGGTCGCCGCGAACGTCGCCGACCTCGTGGAATCCCACGGGCTGGACGCGCCGGCCGCGAGGATCTTCCTGGCCGCGCGCGAGCTCGCCCACACCGCACTGTTCTCCTCCGCGTCCTGGCTGCCGCGCGCCCTCTTCTCCGCGATCGAGGACTACGCGCGCGGCATCACCCTGGACCTCGATGCGCTCGACGAGATGGTGCGCGACCTGGACCTCTCCGATCCCTCGGCGCTGCAGGCCCGTCGGCCCGAGGAGATGTTCGTCTTCACCCGCCGCGCCTCCCAGGAGCGCGCCCTCGAGGAGCTCGCGACGACGCTCGCGCTCGTCGAGGCCTGGGTCGACCACGTGACCTCGCAGGCCCTGGCAGGGAAGCTCCCGCAGCTCGACGCCCTGCGCGAGGTGCTGCGCCGACGCCGCGCGAGCGGCTCGCCGGCCGAGGAGATGCTCTCCAAGACGGTGGGCATCGAGCTGCGCCCGCGCCGCGTGCGCGAAGCGCTCGCCTGGTGGGAGAGCGTGCTGGACACCGAGGGCGAGCAGGCCCGCGACGGCAAGTGGGCCCACCCCGATCTGCTGCCCGACGTGGCCGTGCTCAGCGGCCGTCCCCAGGCCCCTGCGTCCGACGCGCCCGCCCTCGCCGCCGACGGCCAGAGCGAGGAGGCCGAGGAGGCCATGGCCCTGCCCGACGACATCGACGCCGAGCTCGCCAAGCTCCTCGACGAGGCCGGCTCAGCCGATTCCGGGCCCGCGGACGGGTCGGGAGGGTCCGCGGACGGCTCGGACGGGACCTCGTCGGACGGCCCCGTGTCGGACGGCTCCTCCCCCGACGACTTCCCCTCGGACGATGACCCGCGCTCCTGACCCCACGGCCCCCGCGCTCACGGCGCGCGCTCTCGAGGAGCTGCGCGCCGCATCGGAGGTCGCGATCGATCCGGCCGTGCGCGCGGACTACGTGCATCTGCTCGAGGCGATCCCCGATGCCGTGCTGCGCGACGGCCCGGCGCTGGCCGCGGAGGGCGGGTCGCTGCACCTGACGGCGAGCGCCGTCGTCCTCGACGGGCCGGCCGAGAACCTCGCACTCGTCTGGCATGCGCGCGGCCGCTGCTGGGTGCAGCCCGGCGGGCACCTCGAGGCCTCCGATGCGTCGCTCGAGGCGGCGGTGCGTCGCGAGATCGCGGAGGAGACCGGCCTGGGCGCGGAGACCGGACCGGGGGCCGACGCACGCCTCGAGCTGGTGGGGCCGGGCCCCGCGCTGCTCGAGGCCCATGACCTCGCCTCCACGTTCGGTGCGTGCGGCGGTCACTGGGACGTCGTGCTCGTGCTGCGCGCAGATGCCGCGGCCGCAGAGATGCCGCTGAGGGCGGAGAAGCCCGGCGCGCCCACGCCCGTGTGGGTCCCCTGGCCGCGGATCGACGGCACCCGCGGCGGCTTCTCCCGCCGCGTCCCGCTGCCGTCCGACGCCGCCTCCGACATGCCCGAGATCCTCGAGCGACTCGCTCTCTACCTGGACGAGTTCGCCGCCGAGCGGTCGGGGGACACCGGGCCCGCCTCGGACTGACCTCCGTCGGCCCGATCGCGTCCCGTCTGTCGGCCCCGCCGATCAGTCGACGCCGTCGGCCGCCGTCTCGCGACCGGCCGGGCGGGTGCTGCCCGCTCCCTGCTCCGGGGAGTCCTCGCCATCGCCCTCCCATGTCCCGCCGCCGGTGCCGTACTGCTGGGCGAAGGAGACGCCCTCGAGGAATCCGCGCGCGTGGGCGGTGCGGGGATAGTTGTCCACGAGGGCCCAGAACTCCGCCGAATGGTCGTCGACCAGCAGGTGTGTGAGCTCATGGACCAGCACGTACTCGAGCACGTGCTGGGGCATCGGGCGCAGGCGCGCGGACAGTCGGATCTCCCCCGTCGAGGAGGTGCAGGATCCCCAGCGGTGCTGCTGGCGGGTGGACCAGGCGACCGAGGTGGGACGCGCGCGACCGCCCAGGTGCGCGTCGGAGAGCCGGCGCGCCAGGCGCATGAGGTCCTCGTCGCTGCTGCGGGCGGGACCGCGGGCGAGCTCCTTGCGCTGGAGCTGATCGATCATGCTGCGCACCCAGTGCCGTTCCTGGCGGGAGCCGAAGGATGCCGGCATCGAGATCACGAGATCGCCCTCGCGGCGGGTGATGGAGACGGTGCGGCGGCGACGGGCGGAACGGCGCACGAGGACTCGCTCCCCCTGCGGGCCGCGGACCCCCTCGTGCTCGGTGAGCTCTGGCATGGAGACAGGATCTCAGAAAAAATTCTGGGATCGGCGTGTCGTCCCCAGCTGTGCATGACGAGCGTGCACGTCAGTCCTCCCCAGTGCTCGCGCGTCCTCTCGTCGTCCACAGAGGGGCGCGGATCATGCACCGTCCGTCCACACGATGAGGCGGCTTGTCCACAGCGGATCCACTGGACTGCCTTTGACCCGCACCCGGCCAGCGGCTAGTTTCGTACGTCAGTGGAGCCCCGGGATAACGGGCATGGTGCGTACGGGGAAGGTGCACACGATGCTGAGCGCCCCCGGGGCTCCACGAGAGACGCAGAGCATCTCCCGCACCCCCGCGATCCCCCGTCGTCGCGGGGGTGCGTCTTTGCGCCGACGACGGCGCGCGGCGCGCACCCGTCCGGCAGTCCGAGGCCTGCGACACCACCTCGCGACACCCCCTGGTGTCGATTCCGTCCCTGCCCTCCCGGACCTATACAGTGTCGGGGACGACCTCGCAGGGCCCGGCCGTGATGTGCGATGCCGGGGCCGCGGGGGCAAGAGAAGGAGTGAACATGGCTGACGAGAAGTACAGCGGCGAGTTCTACTGCGTGAAGTGCCGCGAGAAGCGCGAGGCCACGGGCGACGTCGTCGTCTCGAACGAGCGTCGCATGGCCAAGGCCGTGTGCCCGGTCTGCGGCACCAAGCTGAACCGGATCCTCGGCAAGGCCTGATCAGCCAGGATCGAAGGGATCCGCTCCGCGCGGATCCTGCGGCGAGCGCCCAGCGCTCGCGTCTCAGGGGCGGCCCACCATCTGGTGGGCCGCCCCTGACGCTGTGAGGGGGCGTCCGCGCGCCGGCACGCTGCCGTGCGCGGTCCCCGGGCGGGCACGCGCGTCGCCTGTCAGGCGGCGTTCTTGCGGGGCCGACCGCGTCCGCGCTTGAACGCGATGACGGCTCCGTTCTCGAGGATCTGCCCTCCCCAGACGCCCCAGGGCTCGCCCCGGTCGAGGGCGCCCTCGAGGCAGACCGCCCGCAGGGGGCAGTCGGCGCAGAGCACCTTCGCGGACTCGAGGTCCGCGGGGCGCTCGGAGAAGAACAGGTCTGCCGCCTCGATGTCCTGGCAGGGCAGGATCGCCGAGGACGCGGCATCGTGCCGGGTGTCGGTGATGGTCGTGAGGTCACTGCGGGTGAGGACGTCTGTCATCGTCTCGCTGCTTCGAAATCGTCGTGGTCGAGGAAGGGCGGGCGCAGCAGTGCGCTCTCGCCGGAGGGGGCGGCAGATCGAGACGGATGGGTCCCGATCAGATCAAGCCGTCAGCCCCTTGGGTCGATAGACCCGCTCGTTCAGGAGAGCGGGCGCCGCGAGAAGGGCGGCGTCGGACCCGGTGAAGCCGATCGGCTCGATCTGCGTCTTCCATGTGGTCATTGACGACACCCCCTTCCTGTGCGCGCGCCCCGGTCTCCCGGACCACGTCGTGGACGATGAACGAGAACAGACTACACGCCCTCGAGATCCGCGACACCTATTTTTTGACCTGCGGTTTCGTGCTGGTCAGCGGTGGCTCGCGAGGATCTCGAGGAGCTCCTCGCCGAAACGCTGACCCTTCAGCGGGCCGACGCCGGGGACATGCACGAGTGCATCGAGGTCCGATGGTGCGCGCTCGGCGATCGCGGCGAGCGCGGCGTCGGTGAGCACCGAGTAGGCGGGGACGCCGAGCTGCGCGCTGCGCTGGCGGCGCCAGAGCCGCAGCTCGTCCAGCACGCTCTCGTCGTGGCTCGGCGGGCAGGCGACGTGACGTCCGAGCCGCTGCTCGCCGGGGGTGTTCAGGTTCTTGCCGCACGCACGGCAGCTGCTGAAGGTGGTCGCGCCGCGGCGGCCGGTGCGGCGGGCCTGTGGCCCTTTCGCCGGAGTCCTCTCGGCGGGCTGGAGCAGGCCGTCGAGGAAGCGCGAGGGCTTGCGCGAGCCGCGGGAGCCCGCGCTGCGGGCGGCGGCCCAGGAGACCGTCAGCAGGTCCTTCGCGCGGGTGAGCGCGACGTAGAAGAGGCGGCGCTCCTCCTCGACCTCGGCGGCGGTCTGCGCCATGGAGATGGGCAGCAGCCCGTCGCTCGCGCCGATGAGGAACACGACCGGCCATTCGAGGCCCTTGGCGGCGTGGACGGAGGCGAGGGTGACGCCGTCGACCGTGGGGGCGCTCTGCGCCTCGGCACGCTCCTCGAGCTCCCGCACCACGTCCGCGAGGGTCGCGCCCGGGCGGGCGAGGATCGTGTCCGTGAGGCCGACCAGGGCGTTCAACGAGTCCCAGCGCTCGCGCACGGCACCGGTGGTCTCCGGTGCCTGCGCGCTCCAGCCGAGCCCGCCCACCACGTCACGGACGGCCCGCGCAGGGTCCTCCGGCTGGACGCGCGCGGCGGCGCGCAGCGCGACCATGGCGCGGCGGATCTCCTGGCGCTCGAAGTACTTGTCGCCCCCGCGCACGAGGTACCCGATGCCGCGGGCGGTGAGGGCCTGCTCGACCGCCTCGGACTGGCTGTTGGTGCGGAAGAGCACGGCCGTCTCCGCGGCGCTGCGCCCCTGGGAGACGAGGTCGGCGATGCGCTCGGCGACGCCTTCGGCCTCGGCGACGTCGTCGGGATAGGACTCGATGACCGGCGGTGGGCCCTCGGCGCGCTGGGAGGCGAGGGTCAGGCGGTGATCGCGCGTGCGCCCGCGCGCGCCGTCGAGCACGGTGTTGGCCAGCCGCACGATCTGCGGCGTGGAGCGGTAGTTGCGCTCCAGCCGGATCACCTGCGCCCCGCGGAACTCCTTGGGGAAGTCCAGCAGGTACGAGGCGCGCGCACCGGCGAACGTGTAGATGGTCTGGGCGGCATCGCCCACCACGCACAGGTCGCCGCTGGTCCCCAGCCACAGGCGCAGCAGGGAGTGCTGGAGGGCGGAGACGTCCTGGTACTCGTCCACCACGAAGTGCTTGTACTGGCCGTGGATCTCGCGGGCGACGTCCGGCCGCTCGGTGAGGAAGCCGACCATATGGAGCAGCACGTCCTCGAAGTCGATGACGCCCTTCTCCTTCTTCACCTCCTCGTACTGGGTGAGGATGCGGGAGATCGATCGCGAGTCGAAGCCCGCGACGCCGGGCCGACGGGTCGCCGCGGCCGCCTCGGGGTAGCTCTCGGGCGTGAGCATCGAGACTCGCGACCATTCGACCTCGGAGACGATGTCGCGCAGGGCGGCACGGTCCACGCTCATGTGCAGGCGCTGGCAGGCCTCCGCGACGCCCGCGTACTTGTTGGCCATGATCTCGGGCACGGGGCCGCCCACCACGCGCGGCCAGAAATGGCGGAGCTGGCGCAGGGCCGCGGCGTGGAACGTGCGGGCCTGCACGGCGGGCACGCCGAGGTCGCGCAGACGCGAGCGCATCTCCGCGGCGGCCTTCGCGGTGAAGGTCACCGCGAGCACGTGCCGGGGGTTGAGCCGGCCGGTCATCACCCCGTAGGCGATGCGGTGGGTGATCGCGCGCGTCTTGCCGGTGCCGGCGCCGGCGAGCACGCACACGGGCGCGTCGAAGCTGCGGGCGACCTCCCGCTGCTCGGGGTCGAGCGCCTCGAGCACCGCCTCGGCGGTGAGCGGCGGGGCGGACTCGTCCACGGGGCCCATGGTGTCGGTGTCGGACTGGTGCGCGGTCATCGCCTCCCAGTCTGCCAGCGCCCACCGACGCGCGAGGACGCGCTGTGGACCGCGACTCGCTGGGGAGGGACCGCGGGGCCCCGTCGTCGGGAGCGCCCGCGACCGGCCGCCGTCGACGGATCGGCCGCGGATCAGCCCTCGTCGATGGGACCGCCGTACCAGTCCTCGACGAGCGCGCGGCCGACGGACGCGACGTTCGGCACCTGGATCTCGCCCGCGGCGACCGCGGCGGTGAGCTCCTCGCGCGTGAACCAGCGGGCGGAGGCGAGCTCGCCGTCGGCCAGCACGATCTCCTGGCCGTCGGCCGCCCAGGCGCGGAAGGCGAGCATCAGGGAGCGCGGGAAGGGCCAGGGCTGGGAGCCGACGTACTCGACCTCCTCGACGACGAGGGAGACCTCCTCGGCGACCTCGCGGGCGACGGCCGCCTCGATCGTCTCCCCCGGTTCGACGAAGCCGGCGAGCACGGAGTGGAACCCGCTGCGGAAGCTCGCGTTGCGGGCCAGCAGCAGGCGGTCCTGCTCGTCCCGCACCGCCATGATCACGGCCGGATCGGTGCGCGGGAAGTGCTCCGTGCCGTCCTCGGTGCAGACCAGCACCCAGCCGCCCAGCCGCGCCTCGAGCAGCGCCCCGCACAGGGGGCAGTGGCGCATCGAGCGGTGCCAGGACCCCATCGCGACCGCGGCGACGGCGAGCGCGGCGTCCTCAGGTCCGAGGTCGCCGACCACGCGCCGCAGGTCGCGCATGTCGCGGCCCGGATCGTCGAGCTCGGCGCTGGGCTCGGGGAGCTCCACGGCGATGACGCGCCTGCCCTCGCGCTGCCCGAGGTAGACGGCGGAGGCGCTCTGGTGGCCGCGGGGATCGGCCTCCTCGAAGACGGGGACCAGACGGCCCTCGCCGTCCTCGAGCATGCTCGCCGCGCCCGAGCGGGTCACCAGGAAGACGGCGTCCTCCCCCGCGTCGAGCACGTGGGGGTCGGAGCGGCGCAGGGCGCCACGATCCAGATCATGCCGGGTCAGAGGGGTCTGCAGCTGGGGTCCGCGCACTCGCACCATGCGATCAGCGTAGAGCCATCTCACACCCGCGCGTCGACGCGTCCGGGAGCTCGTGCGCGCGCATCGCGGACGCACCGTGTGTCCGCCGCTGCTCCCAGCCGACGGCCGGGTACGGTGGATACGTGCGCCACAACTCCTACTCCCTGGCAGCCTTCGCCGCCGCCTCGGTCCCCGGCTTCGAGCCCGCGCGGACCGTGGCGATCCCGACCCCGCAGGACGACGTCGACGTCGCCGGGGTCATCAGCCAGGAAGGGCGCAAGGTCCTGGTGACCTGCCCGCGCACCACCGCCGGCGGCGTGCGCCTCGAGAAGGAGCTCAGCATCTCCGGCTCCCTCGCCCAGCACGCGCTGAGCGACCTGGTGCCCGCCGTGCTCGGATCCGTGAAGCTGCCCGAGGGCGGCCGCGCCGCCGTCACGGAGGTGCACGAGGGCGCCCCGCTGCTGCTGGACCTCCTGGACCGCGACCGCGCCCTGGTCACCTCGCTCGGAAAGGTGATCGCCCGGATCCACCGCGTCCCCGCGCACGTGGTCGAGACCGTCGGCGCCGAGGCGTACACCGCGCAGGCGCTGCGCGAGGCCCACCGCGCGCAGCTCGCCCGCGCCCGCGAGCTCGAGACGATCCCCACCGCCGTCCTCCAGCGCTGGGAGACCCTGCTGGCCGACGACGGCCTCTGGGACCTCCGGCCAGTGGTCGTCCACGGCGACCTCTCCGAGGAGAGCCTGTTCTTCCACGGCTCGAGGATCACCGGCGTGCGCGGCTGGGACGCGGCGCGCATCGGCGACCCGGCCGACGATCTCGCCTGGCTCGCCTCCGCGCTCGAGGCCGAGGCCTTCGACGACCTGTTCTCCGCCTACCGCAACGCCCTGGGCACGCCCGTGCACCCGCGACTGCTCGAGCGCGCCCATGCCGTGGGCGAGTTCGCGGTGATCGACTGGCTGCTGCACGGCATCGAGGCCGAGGACGACGTCATCATCGAGGACGCCCGCGGAATGCTCCGCGACCTCGAGTCTGACCTCTCGCAGATCGCGAAGGACCAGGCCGAATCGGCCTACCACTCCCTGGACGTGCACGACGGCCTCGCCTCCGCGCCCTCTCCCCTGCCGTCCTCGGCCGCCTCTCCCACCGGGTCGGGCTCCGCGGTCTCGGCCACGGAGGGGTCGGCGCCCGAGGAGCCGGCGCCCGAGGAGCCGGACCACGAAGAGTCGGACCACGGGGCTTCGGATCTCCAGGGATCGGACTCCGAGGGATCGACCTCCGAGGATCGGGCCGGCCAGTGGGACGCCACCGGCGGCCCGGTCCGCCGCGAGAGCCCGTCCGACGACGCACCCGAGGATCCTCGGGCCTTCTGAGCCCGACCGGGACCGTCCTCCGGGCCGGCGCCGCGCGCCGACCGGCCCACCCGGTCCGTCGCGTCGGGCACCATTCAGGTTCGCCCGCACGCGCCCTGCGCATGACGCGTCGGCCCCGTCGCCTCCGCTCACCGGCGGACGTATTCGCGACCAAGGTCTGATCCCCCGGGCGCGGAGTGGTGGTGTGCTCGTACTCGTGCAGTCGACACCGTCCGCTCCTGCTCCGGGATGCTCCGTCATCGAGATCGTCCTTCTCCGGGATCCGGCGCCGGCGACTGTCCCTGCCCCATCGGGCGGGTCCGGTGCGCGCCGCGCACTTCTCGAGAACGCGAGAGGCAGACAACGATCATGCGATCCCTGAACCGTCGAGAACTGCTGGGAGGCGGCATCGGACTCGCCGCCGCGACCGCCGCCACGTTCGCCAGCACCGCTCCGGTGCTCGCGGAGGGCTCCGCGAAGGGCCTGGGCCCGAAGAACTGGAAGGCGCTGGACGAGGAGCTGCGCGGCAGCGTGCTGCTGCCCGACGACCACGATTACGCCGCGGACAAGAAGCTGTTCAACCCCGCCTTCGACTCCCGCAGCCCGACCGCGGTGATCCGGCCGCGCTCCCGCGCCGACGTCGAGCGCGTCATGGAGTTCGCCCGGGTCCACGGCCTGAAGGTCTCCGCGCGCGGCGGCGGGCACTCGTACGTCGGCGCGTCCGCGACCGACAGCACCGTGACCCTCGACATGCGCGACTACCACGGCCTCTCCTACTCTGCGAGCACGAAGCACGTGACCGTCCAGGCGGGCGCGGACCTGTACTCGGTGCACGAGGCGCTCTCCGCGCACGACCGCATGATCCCGACGGGCACCTGCCCGACGGTGGGCGTCGTGGGGCTCGCGCTCGGCGGCGGCATCGGGGTCGACACCCGCAGGTACGGGACGACGAGCGACTCGCTGGTGTCCGCCCACGTGGTGCTGCCCGAAGGGAGGACGGTCGTCGCCTCCGCTGACTCCCGTCCGGACCTGTTCTGGGCGCTGCGCGGCGGCGGAGGCGGACTGAACGGCGTGGTCACCGACCTCACCTTCGCGACGCATCCCATCCATGCACAGGCCAGCTTCGCCCTGGCCTTCCCCGCCTCGGCCGCGACGAAGGTCATCACCGGATGGGCGTCGTGGCTGAAGTCCTCCGGCGGCAGCCGCTGGGCGAGCGTGAAGATCAGCACCGACGGGCACGGCACGATGAAGGTGAACGTCATCGGCGTCGCCGATGCCGATGATGCCCGCGACGCCGTGAACTCGCTCGCGAAGGCCACCGGCACGCGTCCCGACAGCGCGACGTACAAGTCCCGCTCCCACATGGACCTCGTCGACTACCTGGGCGGCGGGAGCACCTCGGACCGCGAGATCTTCGCCGCCGGCACCGACGTGCTGCGCAGCGTCGGCTCGAGCACGGCCGAGGCGATCGTCGCGGCCGTGAAGAAGCGCTCGACGTCCGGGCAGAAGACCGCGGCGATCCTCGATCCCCTCGACGGCGCCGTCCACGACGTGAAGCGCTCCGGCACCGCGTTCCCGTGGCGCTCGCAGACCGCTTCGCTGCAGTGGTACGCGAGCCTGACCTCCACCTCGGGCCTGAAGTCCGCGAGGTCGTGGGTCGAGGCCTCGCACAAGGGCGTCGCCTCCGCCAGCAGCGGCGGATACGTCAACTACCTCGAACCCGGCGACACCGCGAAGCGCTGCTTCGCCGACAACGCCGCGAAGCTCGCGCAGATCCGCGAGCACTACGACCCCAGCCACCGGATCACCTGCGGGCTCGAGGTGTGAGCTCGGGGGCTACGGCCGCCCCGCCGACGGGGTGTCCGACGGCGGGGTGTCCGCCGGCGGGGCGTCCGTCGAGGTGGGGTCCGACGGCTCGCCCTCCGCGAGGAGCATGTGCTCGAGGGCCCGGCGCGAGGGGTGGCGGCGCACCTCGTCGGTCCTGCCCGCGGAGACGTAGAAGAACACGGTGCGGATCCGCGACAGCGGCAGGCCCGTGCGCTCGTGCCAGGCCAGGCGGTACACCGACAGCTGCAGGGCGCGGGCGCGCCGACGGGCGCCGGTGGGCGGCGCCCCGGTCTTCCAGTCCAGGATGACCACGCCGTCCTCGGACTCCGGATCGGGGAACACGGCGTCGATGACGCCGCGGATCGCGAGCGGGCCGATGCGCGTGGTCACGGGCTCCTCCACGGCGATCGGCACCTGCTGGGCGTAGGGCGAGCGCTCGAAGGCCTCGCGCATGCGGGCAAGCGCCTCGGCGTCCGAGAGGTCCCCGTCGGCCAAGCCCGCGGGGTCCCCGTCGGACACATCCGTGAGCGGACCGTCCTCGAGGTCGGCGAGCTCGCTGAGGTCCTCGAGGTCCAGGAGCGCACCGCCCTCGAGGCGCTGTTCGAGCCATGCATGGAAGGCGGTGCCGCGGCGGGCCGAGCGCGAGGGCCGTCGCGGCAGCGGCCGCAGCATCGCCCGGGCCGCCGCCTGCGGGTCCTGGGCGCGGGCGACGATCTGGGAGGCCGAGAGCCGTGCGGGCGAGCGCACCGTGAGCTGGGCGCGGCGCTCCGCGAGATCCGCGAGGACCCGGCGGGTCTGCTCGGCCAGCGCGGCGTCCTCGGGGAGATCCGGCAGTCGACCCTCGGCCGCGGCGCGCACGAGCGCCTCGGCATCGGCGCGCCGGTGCTCCGCCTCCCCCGGCGCCGGTGGCCAGGAGGCCTCGAACAGCCGCGCGTCCAGCGGGTTCGTCTCGGGGACCTCCTCGATCTCCTGGAAGCGCTCGGGCACCAGGGGCAGCGCCTCGCGCAGGTAGCGCGAGCGCGGCCGGGGCCTGGCCGCGCCGGTGCGCCACGCGCACGAGCTGAGCAGCAGGTCCTCCCGCGCCCGGGTGACCGCGACGTACATCAGCCGCCGGTCCTCGCGCAGGGACTCCTCGCCCTGGGCGAAGCGGAACTCCTGGACCAGGGACTCGGCGTCGACCTGGGTGTCGGCGCTCGCCCAGTCGAGCTGCGGCAGGATGTCGGCGTCCCCGCGCAGGGAGCTGGGGATCGAGGCGTCGGCGAGCTTCCCGATCCATCCGGAGTCCGCCACGCGCACGGTGCCGTCCTCCGTGGTCTTCGCGCGGCGCAGGTCGTAGGACGGGACGGAGCCCTCGCTGAGCCCGGCGACCGCGACCAGGTCCCATTCGAGGCCCTTGGCGGAGTGCATGGTGACCACCGTGACCGCATCGGGGTCGGGGTCGGCCTGGCCCGCTCCCATGGCGAGCCCCGCCTCCTGGTCCTCGCTGATCTCGAGCAGGGCGAGGAAAGGGCCCAGGCCAGGACGCTGGGCGGTGCGCTCGAAGGCCGCCGCGTGCTCGCGCAGCGCCGGGAGCCCGCCGAGGGGCGGGTCGGCGGGCGACTGGGAGAGCAGGGTGAGGTCGAGGTCCAGCGCGCGCACGGCCTCCTGGATGAGGTCGGGCAGAGGCAGCGCCAGACGCCGCCGCAGGGCGCGCAGGATCCCCTGCAGGTCGCGCAGGCGCTCGCGGGCGGTGAGGCTGAGGGAGCGTCCGTCGGGGTCGGTCCAGTCCGGGGCGGGGAGATCGTCGACCGCGTCGATGAGGGTCATCTCGTCGGCTCCGTCGGCCGCGCCGACGCCCGTCGCACCGGTACCCGTCGCGCCGGCGCCCGCCGCGCCGGCACCCGTCGCGTCGGCGCCCGCCGCACTGCCGCTCCCCTCGGCGCCTGCGCCGACGGTGGATCCTGCGCCCGCCGCGGCGCGACGACGCCGTGCCGCGAGCTGCTCGCGCCAGCGGCCGAGGACGGACATGTCGCGCGCGCCGAGGCGGAAGCGGGGTCCGGCGAGCAGACGCATGAGCCAGTCGCCGCGGCCGGGGTCGTGGACGCATTCGAGGAGGGCGCGCACGTCGGCCACCTCGGGCCGGTCCAGGAGTCCGCCCAGGCCCATGACCTGCACGGGGAGTCCGGCTTCCTCGAGCGCCTCGACGATCGGAGCGATCTGCTTGCGCGCGCGCACGAGCACGGCGGCGCTCGGCAGCGGCTCCGTCCCCGCCTCGCCCTCCGCCCCGGACGGGTGGGACGCCGCATCCGCGGCGCCGCCGGCCCGTCCGCGCCGCTCGAGGATCCAGCGGGCGATCGCCCGCGCCTCGGAGCGCTCGTCGGCGGCCTCGTGGACGTGCACCGTCCCTTCGCCGGCGCCAGGGCGCACCTGCAGCTCGGGGATGATGATGGCCGTCGAGGCGCTGCGCAGCGGGGCGGCGATGCGGTTGGCGACGTCGAGGACGGCGCGGTCGTTCCGCCAGGAGGTCGACAGGGTGCGCTGCAGCACCGGTGCTCCGGGGGCGTCCGGGAGCTCCGGGGTGGCGAAGGCTCTCGCGAAGCCGTCGAGAGAGGCGGCCGACGCGCCGCGCCATCCATAGATCGCCTGCTGGGGGTCGCCGACGGCGCACGCGGCGTGGCCGGGGCCGAAGAGGTCCGCGAGCATGCGCAGCTGGGCGACCGAGGTGTCCTGGAACTCGTCGAGGAGCACCACGGGGTGCAGCTCGCGGGCCAGGCGACCGGCCTCGGGCACCTCGCGGGCGATGCGCGCGGCCAGGTGCACCTGGTCGGAGAACTCCAGGGCGCTGCGCTCGGTGCGGATCGCGGCGAAGCGCTCGAGCAGCGGGATCAGCTCGAGACGCTGCTCGCACGCGGAGATGACGGCGGCGACGTCCTTGGGTGTCGTGCGTCTGCGCCCGCTGACCTGGAGGGGGATCTGGCCGAGGTGGTCGCGGATCGCGCACAGCTCGGCGGCGAGCTCCTCGGGTCCGACGAGGTGGTCCGCGAGCGAGGACGTGAGCGAGACGAGGGCCGCGGTGAGCGAGGCGGGCGAGGCATCGAGGTCCAGGGAGTCGTCCGCCGCCTCGACGAGCTCGTGGGCGAGCTGCCAGGCGGCAGAGGGCGACATCATGGAGAACTCGGGGTCCAGCCCCACGCGCAGCGCGTGCTCGCGCACGAGGTCGAGGGCGAAGCCGTTGTAGGTGTGGACCTGGACCTCCTGGCCCAGCAGGTCGTCCCCCGCCCGCTCGAGGCCGCGCGGGACGGGCAGTCCTTCGGCGCGCAGCGCGGTCGCGAGGGTTCCGAGGCGCCCGGTGATGCGCTCGGCCAGCTCGTGGGCGGCCTTGCGCGTGAAGGTCAGCCCCAGCACCTGCCTCGGTTCGACCAGGCCGTTCGCGATCAGCCAGACCACCCGCGAGGCCATCGTCTCGGTCTTGCCGCTCCCCGCCCCGGCGACGACGAGCATCGGGGCGAGGGGCGCTTCGATGACGGCGATCTGCTCGTCGGTGGGCGCGGGGCGGTCCATGAGAGCGGCGAGGCGGGCCGCGCTCAGACGGGTCGTGTTCACAGCTCGGCCCCCTCGGCCCACAGCGGGCAGATGCGGCGCACCGCGCAGGTGTCGCAGTGGGCGTTGCGGCGGGCGGTGACGCGTGCGCCCGAGACCTCGCGGGCGGTGTCCTCGACGACGGCCTCGAACCAGTGCGGGTCCTCGCTCGCGCCGAGCGCGCTCTGGGTGCGCAGCACGGGTTTCGCGGTCCCGGTGCCGACGTAGACGAGCTGGGCCCCGGCCAGGCGCTCCGGGGCGTCCGAGCCGAGGGCCTCGGCGAGGGCGCCGGAGGCGACGGCGCTCTGGTAGGCGCCCAGCTGCAGGTCCTCCTCGACGTCGGCCGCCTTCTTCGCCGCGCGGCCCGTCTTGAGGTCGACGATCCTCAGCGAGCCGATGTCCTTCCGGGCGGGGCTCTGCCCGGCGCCGGCCGGTTCGGCTCCCTCCTCGGCGCTCTCCTGGGCGCCCGCCTCAGCGCTCGCCCGCGTCTCGCCCTCGATGCGGTCGATCGCGCCGCGCAGCACGACGTCGCCGAGGGTGACCTCGAAGGGCGCCTCGATCGCGGCCGCGGGCGGCGCGGCGCGCAGGTAGTCCTCGAGCAGGCGCACGGAATCCTCGGCGCGGCGCAGGGTGCGCCTGCCGGACCACGTGTCCTCGAGCTGCAGGGGTCGCAGCAGCGTGTGGAGACGCACCACCACGTCCTCGACGCGGTCGGGGGCCACGCCGGCGGGGCTCTCCTGGGCGAGGCGATGCACGGCGGTGCCCACGAGCTGTGCGGGCCCGGAGGGCTTCGAGCCGCCCGAGCGCTCGAGGAGCCAGGCCAGCGGGCACGCGTGGGCGCGCTCGAGGGCCGACGGGCTGAGCCGCACCTGCGCGCCGCTCTGCCGCACGGGCTCGTCGACGCTGGGATCCTGGTGGTACCAGGTCGACGGGTCAGTGCCCGGCACGCCCTCCGCCCGCAGGCTCTCCAGGAGCACCGCGGCCTGCGCGCTCGTCCCGTTCCCCTGGGTCTCCTCGGCGTCCAGCAGACGGCGGCGCAGGGCGGCGACCAGGCGGCGCGCGTCGGGCGCCGGTCCCGGGTCCTCGGTGAGGACGGCGGGGTCGAGCCAGCCCTCGCCGGCGCAGGACTGCAGCAGCAGGACCAGGCCCGACGGCGCAAGCTCCCCGCCGTCCACCGCGGTGACGAGGACGCGCTCGCGCGCCCGGGTGAGGGCGCTGAGGGCGAGGCGGACCTCGTCGGCCACGACGCTCTCGCGCTGGACGGCGCGCAGGGCCGCGGGTTCGAGCGGCAGCTCCTCACCGTCGGGCCGCGAGCCGAGCAGGCTCAGCTCAGCGGCGCCGAACAGCGTCGAGCGAAGGCGGACATTGGGCCAGGTGCCCTCCTGGACGCGCGCGAGCACGACCGTGTCGCGCTCGGCGCCCGCGAGCTGCGCGGGGGTGAGCACGGCGACGCGCCCGGCGGCCTCGGCGCGCGGCGCGAGGGTGTCCTCGGCGACGGCCTGAGTGCGGATCTGGTCGATGAAGACGAGCGCGTCGGCCTGGCCGCGGCGCTCGGTGAAGCGGTCGACGGCGGCGAACAGGGCCCCGACCGCGTCGAGGCGGTGGGAGGTGAGACGGGCGCGGGCGCCGTCGACGTCCTCCGCGTCCTCGCCGAGCGCCGCGCGCTGCCAGCCCTCGGCCAGGTGCGCGGCCTCCCAGGCGGCCCAGAGGGCGTCGGCCGCGGCGGGAGCGGGTCCGAGCTCGCGCACGGCGCGGATCATGCGGCGCA
Organism: Brachybacterium halotolerans subsp. kimchii; assembly: GCF_020792675.1. Classification (NCBI taxonomy): domain Bacteria; kingdom Bacillati; phylum Actinomycetota; class Actinomycetes; order Micrococcales; family Dermabacteraceae; genus Brachybacterium; species Brachybacterium halotolerans. Next base: position 1,024,274 of record NZ_CP086254.1, read on the forward strand.
TGCGCAGCACGGGGGTCGCGGTGCGGCCGCCGTCCTCGAGGCCCGCGGGGGCCTGCTCCGCCACGAGCGCCCGGGCGAGCAGGTCGCTCGAGCCCACGGGCACCGCGGGGTCCTCCCGCACTTCGGGGGCGGGTGCTGAGGACTCGGCCGACACGGCGGACTCGGTCGGCGCGGCGCGGCGGGCGTCGAGCAGCGCGCGGCGGATCCTGCGCAGGCGCAGGTCATCGGCGTCTCCGTAGGGTCCGCGCAGCAGCTGCGCAGCCTCGGCCGCCGTGAGCGCGGGAGCGAGGTCCTCCCCTGCGGGTTCCGTCGCGGGACGGGCACCGGATGCGGACGCAGGACCGAGCGCCGGGCCGCTCACCGCGAGCTCGACGATGCGCAGCAGGTCGGTGACCACGGGCTCCTCCCGCAGGGCGGGCAGGCGCTGCGGGGTGGTGACGGCGAGCCCGTGGCGGGCGAGCATGTCGGCGACCTCGCGCACGATCCCGCCCGAGCGGCAGATCACGGCCATCTCGTCGTAGGGGACGTCCCCGCGATGGTGCAGATCGCGCAGGGCGCCCGCGATCGCGCGTCCCTCCTCCTCGGGGTCCGAGGCGGTGAGCACGGAGAGCCCGGCGGGGACGACGCGCTCCGACGGGCCCGCGGGCGGCTCCCCAGCGGGCCGCCGCACCTCCGCGGGTGCGCCGGCCAGCGGGAGCCGTCCGCGCAGGGCGTCGAGGGCGGCGCGGGGAGCCGCCGAGCGGTGGGCGGAGGTGAGCAGGACGGTGCGGGCGGAGCGCGGGAGGCCCGCCTCGATGCGCGCCGCGGCGTCGGCCACCGCTCCGCGGAAGGAGTCGACCATCACGTCGGGGCAGGTGGTCACGAGCACACGGGAGCCGGCCCGGGCCAGCGCGAGGACGAGGGAGACGCCGGCGACGGTGAGGTCCTGGGCGTCGTCGACGATCACGGCGGCTGGCAGCAGGCGCGGATCGAGCCGCTCGACGAGTCCGGCGGCGCGGCGCACGAGCGCGCCGGAGTCCAGGCGGGGCCCGGCGTCGAGCGCGGCCTGGGACTGCAGGTCGAGCACGTCGAGGTACTCGCGGAGGATGTCGGCGGCGTCGAGCCAGGCGGCGCGGCCCCGATGGTGGCCCAGCCGGCGCAGCGCCGCGGGGCCGATGCCGAGCTCCTGGGCGCGGGTGATGAGGTCGCGCAGCTCCGTGCGGAAGCCCGCGAGGGTGCGGGTGGCGGCGTCCACGTCGAGCGACCAGTCGGCGCGGTCGAGGACGAGGTCGCCCAGCAGCGCGTCCTGCTCCGCGCCGGTGACCAGCGTCGGCTCCCCCCGGCCGTCCTCGAGGGCGGCGGCGCGCACCAGGGCGAACCCGAAGGCGGGAGGGGTCGCGACACGCACCGCGGGGCCGCGCGCATCCGAGGCGCCGCCCGCCAGGGCGACCGCGTCGCGCAGCGGATCGGCCGCCGCACGACGAGGTGAGAGCAGGAGGATCTCCCGGTGCTGGTCCCGGTCGCGACCGCCGGCCGCGCCGCGGGCGTCGTCGTCGCCCCGCGCGTCGCGTTCTTCCTCATCCTCCTCACGCGCTCCCCCGTGCGCCTCGACGCCCGTGCGCGCGAGTGCGGCGGCGAGCGCGAGGGCCGTGCGTCCCGTGCCCGGTGCGCCGTGGACGAGCACGTCGCTCCCGCCGAGGAAGGCGTCCAGCGCCTCGCGCTGCGTCGGGTCCAGGTCCTGGGGGCGCAGCAGGGCGGGCAGGCGCCGAGGGTCCGGCGGCAGCACCCGCAGCTCGCCGATACCTGGTCCCGCCTCCGTCTTCTGCACGTCGTCCAGTGGACCACAGCGGACGGACATCCGAGACCACGAGCGAGGCCTGCGGGCGCGGGACGACGCGCGATCCCGGCAAGCCCGGCTTACCGGACAAATGCCCTAGAATGTCCCGTGCAGGTCGCGCGCGAGGGGTCGCGACCGCGCATCGACATGAGGGCCGAGGGTCGTCCTCTGCCGGGAGGAGCCACAGATGGCACGGTCCACGCAGCGGATGCCGAAGTCGGAGCGCCGTGCGCTGGTCCTCGCCACAGCCACCGACGCCTTCGTCGCGCACGGCTTCCGCAGCACCTCCATGGAGGACATCGCGCGCGCCGTGGGCGTCACCAAGCCCGTCCTGTACCAGCACTTCGACTCGAAGGAAGCGCTGTATCTCATGGTCGTCGAGGGCGTGGGATCCCGCGTGCTCGCGGCCGCCCGCTCCCTGCCGCCGCTGACCGGGGACACCCAGGAGCGCGCGCGGGGAGCGATCCGTCGCGTGCAGCGTCTGGCGGACGACCATCTGGGCGTGCGCCTGCTGCTGAGCGAGGAGTCCGTGTCCCGGCCGGTGAGCGCCCTGGTCTCGGTCTTCCGCACCCAGCTCGCGCGCACCCTCGCCCAGGCCCTCGTGCACCGCCCCGTCCTTCCCGACCGCACGGCCGTCCTGCTGGGCCGCTGCCTGATCGCCCTCGCGGCGGGCGACGTGCTGCGCCCCGCAGGAACGGGGACCGACGGCCCTGAGGGGACCGACCCGGAGGGGACCGGCCCGGAGGGGACTGCCGCGGAAGGGACTGCCATGGAAGGCGCCGGACCGCCCGGTCCGGCGGACCCGTCCGCCGCGGAGCTCGACCTGCTCTCGCGCTTCGTGGCCTCGGGCATCGCCGGTCTCGAGGAGGATTCTCCGGCGGCCGACGGGGCGCACGAGCTGGTCTGAGAGCGCGTGGCGCACGTCGCCCCATCCGTCCGCGATTCCGCCGAGGGCGGATTCACCCCAGAGCGCACCGCACGGGGCCCCGGGACCCGCCCGTGGCGAGGCATCCGGCGATAGACTCCCGGATCGACCGCACGCACGAGGGAAGGACCTCACATGGACATCCGCATCGGCATCCAGCACGCGCCTCGCGAGCTCGTGATCGAGACCGAGGAGAGCGCCGAGTCGGTGCAGGCCGCTCTCGAGACCGCCCTGGGCGACGGCTCGATTGCGACCCTCAAGGACTCCAAGGGCGGCACCGTCCTGGTGCCGGGCGCGAAGATCGCCTACGCCGAGATCTCCAGCCCCACGCAGAAGCGGGTCGGCTTCCTGGGCTGAGTCCCGCGGCGACCGCGTCGAGCAGCACGGCCGACGGCAGCAGGGCGCAGAGCCCCTGTCGTCGGCCGTCGTGCGTCCTGGCCCTCCCGGGCCGACTCCGCCGTCGGCCCACCCCGCCGTCGACCCGCCCGCATCGGGTGACGGGGCGCACAACGCTACGATGGCAGTGCACCACTTTGATCAGAGAGATGAACTGTGCCCGAATCCACCCCGCACACCCCTGAGGCCACGGGCGCGATCGCGCCCGACACCCCGGCCTCCTCCATCGCCGTCGAGCAGAGCTCCGGCACCCCCGATCCCGAGGCGGCGGCCGCTGCGGCCGCGCCCGCCGAGGACACCGCTCCCACGCAGACCTTCGCCGATTTCGACGTCCGCGAGGACATCGTCGAGGCGCTGGCCGCGAAGGGGATCACCCACCCGTTCCCGATCCAGGCCATGACCCTGCCGATCGCCCTCAAGGGGCGCGACATCATCGGCCAGGCGAAGACCGGCACCGGCAAGACCCTGGGCTTCGGCATCCCGATGCTCCAGAGCGTCGTCGCCCCCGGCGAGGACAACCCGCAGAGCCGACCGGTCGGCAAGCCGCAGGGCCTCGTCGTGCTGCCCACGCGCGAGCTCGCCGTGCAGGTCGCGTCCGACCTGCAGGCGGCCTCCGCCAAGCGCCCCGTGCGCGTGCTCACCATCTACGGCGGCCGCGCGTACGAGCCGCAGATCGAGGCCCTCGACAAGGGCATCGAGATCGTCGTCGGCACCCCCGGTCGCCTCATCGACCTCATGCGACAGGGCCACCTGGACCTCTCGCAGGTCCGCACCGCGGTCCTCGACGAGGCCGACGAGATGCTGGACCTGGGCTTCCTCGAGGACATCGAGAAGATCCTCAAGGCCGTCCCCACGACGCGCCAGACGATGCTGTTCTCCGCGACGATGCCCGGTCCGATCATGGCCCTGGCCCGCCGCTTCATGAGCCGGCCCACGCACATCCGCGCCCACGACCCGGGTGATGCCTCGCGCACCAAGGCCGACATCAAGCAGGTCATCTACCGCGCCCACCAGCTCGACAAGATCGAGGTGCTCGCGCGCATCCTGCAGGCCCGCGGACGCGGCCTGACGATCGTGTTCATGCGCACCAAGCGCCAGGCGGACAAGGTCGCCCACGACCTCATGGACCGCGGCTTCGCGGCCGCCCCGCTGCACGGCGACCTGGGCCAGGGCGCTCGCGAGCAGGCCCTGCGCGCCTTCCGCACCGGCAAGATCGACGTGCTCGTGGCGACCGACGTCGCCGCCCGCGGCATCGACGTCGAGGACGTCACGCACGTCATCAACTGGAACTCCCCGGACGACGACAAGACCTACCTGCACCGCACCGGCCGCACCGGGCGCGCGGGCAAGAAGGGCACCGCCGTGACCTTCGTGGACTGGGAGGACCTCGCGCGCTGGGCGCTCATCGCCCGGCAGCTGGGCCTGGAGTCCACCGAGGCCGTCGAGACCTACTCGACCTCCGAGCACCTGTTCACCGACCTCGACATCCCGACCGACGCGAAGGGCACCCTCCCCAAGGAGCGGCGCACCCGCGAGGGCCTGGATGCCGAGGAGATCGAGGACCTGGGCGGTCCCGAGTCGCGTCGCGAGGACTCCTCGCGCGGCGGCCGGGGGCGCGAGGGCGGCGGCCGCGGCGGCCGCGATGAGGGCCGACGCGGTGGTCGCAGCGAGGGCGGACGCGGAGAGGGCGGTCGCGGTGGACGCGGCGGACGCTCCCGCGGCGACTCCGAGCGTCCGGCCAGTGCCGAGGGCTCCGGCGAGGGCTCGGACGCCGAGAAGCCGGCGCAGGACCGACCGCGCCGCTCGCGCAGCCGCACCCGCACCCGCCGTGTGAACGGCGAGGTCGTCTCCGGCTCCGAGAACGGCGGTGCCTCCGGCGGATCCGCGACCAACGGTCCCGACAAGGGCGGCCGCGACGGCGAGGAGTCCTCGCGCCCGCGTCGTCGGCGCTCCCGCGGCGGTCGCGGTCGTCGACATGGCGACCAGGGCGAGCAGAGCAGCACGGGCGGGCGCTCCGAGTCCGGCCGGACCTCCCAGGGCGGCCCGGAGTCCTGACCCGGCCCCGATGACCTCCCCCGCCTGCCTGATCCTCGGCGGCACCGGCACTCTCGCCGCTGCCGCCGAGGATCTCGCACGTTCAGGGGTCGATGTCACCGTCACCTGCCGTCGTCCCGAGCTCGCCCCGCGGCACTGGTCCGCGCTCGGCATCCGCGTGCTCGCCCTCGACAGGGACGACGCACGCGGGATCGACGCGCTCGTCGGGGACGGCGTCGACGGGATCGTCGACGGCCAGTGCTATACCCCGGGCCATGCGGCCGACCTCGCCCGCTGGTCGCGTGCGAGCGGAGGCACGATCATGCTGTCCGCCCGCGCCGTCTACGTCGATGCCGCCGGCCGCCACGCGAACTCCGAGGAGGCGCCTCAGTGGCCCGGACCCACGCCGGAGACCACCGCGACGATGGAGCACCACGGCGAGCCGTACGCCTCGCGCCTGGGCTACGGGGCGAACAAGGCGGAGGCCGAGCGGGTCCTCGCCGCGGACGGGGAGCGCGTGAGCGTGCTGCGGGCGGCCCGCATCCACGGCCCCTCGACCCGCCGCGTGCGCGAGTGGCCGCTGGTGCGCTCCGTGCTCGAGGGCGCGGGGGAGATCGCCGTCGCGCGGGCCGATGAGATCGGCACCCTCACCTCGACCGCGTCCCTCGCGCAGGCCGTCGCCGCGTGCCTGCACCGGCCCGGCTCCCGCATCGTGAACGTCGGCGACGCGCCCGCGGTGACGAACCTCCGGGCGGCCCGGATCCTCACCGGCGCACTCGGGGACGGCGGCACGACCGCGACCGGTCTCGCGGTGCGCCCTGCCGCACCCGGCGAGGCGGGCGCGCTCCCGGGGGCCTGGGCCACCGGGCAGGAGCTCGACCTCAGCGCCCTGCGCGAGCTCGTCGGCCCTCCCCCGGAGCCTGCGGCGACGCTCGCGCGGACGGCCCGGTGGGTGCGATCGATCGCCCGACGCGGGCCCGACGGCGCATGGGAGCTGCCCGCCCCGTTCGACGGAGGCTGACCCCTCGGGCGGCGGCGGGGGACGTCGAACGCCCCGGCTGCAGCACCGATCGCACCGGAGCGGACGCCGACCGGCCCTGTCGGGTCGACGAACGGTACGAAATCGTTGCCACGAGCGCTCTTGGCAACCGTTTCGCACCACTCACGCCTCGGCGGGTCTCGGAGCGGCAGCGATGGGACCCCGCGCGTCAGGACGCGGCGATCACGCCCCAGGTCTGCAGGAACGAGTGCACGGAGTCGAAGAGCATCTGCACGCTGATCGCGGCGAGCAGCACGCCGGAGATCCGGGTGACCAGGGTGACGCCGCCGTCGCCCAGGATCTTCGCGATGACGTCGGCGAAGCGCATGAACACGTACAGCACGACCGCCATCACCACGAGCGCGATGACCAGCGCGTTCACCCGCGCGAGCTCGCCGTGGGACTGGTCGACGAACAGCATCATCGCCACGATCGCGCCGGGACCGCCCAGCAGCGGGGTGCCCAGCGGCACGAGGGCCACGTTCACTCCGCTGCTCTGGGCGAGCTCGCCCTCCTTGCCCATCAGCAGCTGCAGGGAGATGAGCAGCAGGAGCAGACCGCCGGAGAACTGCAGCGCCGGCAGCGAGATGTGCATGTAGGCGAGGATGAAGCGGCCGAACACGGCGAAGGACGCGATGATGAGGATCGCGACGCCCACGGCGACCATCGCCGCGCGCGAGCGCTGCTTCGACGTCATCGTGCGCGTGAGCGAGAGGAAGATCGGGACCGTCCCCGGCGGGTCGACGATCACGAACAGCGTGACGAACACTCCCGCGAGGAAGCGCAGATCGACCACGTTCACGGGAGGAGGACCTCGGTTCTGCTCGTGGCGCGCTCGATCAGAGCGGCCAGCACGGACGGACGGGTGAGGTTCTCGCCCAGCCGGTTCGGTTTGCCCGCGCCATGGTAGTCGCTGCCCCCGGTGACCAGGAGGTCGTGGGATCGGGCGAAGGCGCGCAGTCTCGCCCGCGAGACATCATCGTGCTCACGGTGATCGACCTCGATGCCGGCCAGTCCCGCGGCGACCATCTCCTCGAGGAGGTCGTCGGGGATGGTGCTGCCGCGGGTGAGCGCGCCGGGGTGGGCGACCACGGCGACGCCGCCCGCCGCGACGATCGCACGCACCGCCTGCGCGGGCTCGGGCGCCCAGTAGCGCACGTAGTACGGGCTCGAGGAGCTCAGCAGATCGCCGAAGGCCTCCGTGCGGTCCGCGACGACTCCGCGGGCCACGAGGGCGTCGGCGATGTGGGGGCGTCCGACGGTCGTGCTCTCACCCGCGACCTGCGCTTCGACGTCCTCCCAGCGGATGGGGTGATCGGCGGCGAGGCGCTCGACCATGCGACGGGCGCGCGTGCCGCGGGACTCGCGGGCGCGCTCCATGTAGGAGTGCAGCACGGTGCTCGGCGACGGGTCGGGCAGGAGCGCGAGCACGTGCACCGAGAGGTCCTCGCACTCCGTGGAGACCTCGATGCCGGGGATCACCGCGACGCCGTGGCGGCGGGATGCCTCGGCGGCCTCGTCCCAGCCCGAGGTGGTGTCGTGATCGGTGAGCGCGACGACGTCCAGGCCCTGCTCGGCGGCATGGCGCACGAGCGCATCGACGTCGTCAGTGCCGTCGGAGCACCGGGTGTGCGCGTGCAGATCGATGCGGGACTCGTCGGCGAGCCCCGGGGGCAGGTGGGCCATGCGCCCATCCTGCCAGCCCCGCGCCCGTGCGACCCCGCGCCAGTGCTGTCCCGTGCGTGCGGGCAAGGCCCGTGCCCCTACGGCCCCGAGCCGGTGACGAGACAGGATGCGCAGGCCGCGCGCCGACCCCGGCGCGCACCGCGTGAGACGATGCGAGGGTGATGACCCAGAACAACGACGTGCCCCGTCCCACCACCCGCGAGACCCCCGCTCCGGCGGCCCAGGAGGCCCCGGCCGACGGCCCCGGCCCGAGCGCCGAGGAGCTCGCCTCCCGCGGCGACTCGCGCTCCGAGCGCCCCACCAACGAGGCCTTCCGCGCGTTCATCGCGGCCGATTGGGACGAGACCGTCCCGGCGGCCGAGCGCCGTGAGGTCGCGGACTTCACCCCCGCGCGCCGCGACGCCCTGATCGGCGAGATGCCCGCGACGCGCATGGTGCTGCCCGCGGGAGTGTTCAAGGTGCGTGCGAACGACACCGACTACCCGTTCCGCCCGGACACCGGCTTCGTCTACTTCAGCGGCCTGGGCACGGACGAGGAGCCCGACAGCGTGCTCGTCGTCGAGCCCGACCCCGACGCCGCGGAGGGCGAGCCCGCGTCCCGCGCGACCTACTTCTTCCGCCCGCGCGCCGGCTTCGACTCCACCGAGTTCTACGCCGACGCCCGCTACGGCGAACTGTGGGTCGGGCGCCGTCCCACCCTCGAGGAGACCGCGGCGCGCATCGGGATCGAGTGCCGCCACATCGACGAGCTGCGCGACGCGCTCGCCAAGGACGTCGGCCCGCAGCTCTCGCTCGCGATCGTCCCGGGGGTCGACGCCGGCGTGCAGGGGATGGTCGAGGAGATCCGCTCCCAGAACGGCCTGCCGGACGGCGAGGAGCAGAGGCGCGAGTTCGATCGTCTGCAGGAGGCCGCGAGCGAGCAGCGCCTGGTCAAGGACGACTTCGAGGTCTCGCAGATGCGCGAGGCCGTGAAGGCCACCATCGCCGGCTTCGAGGACGTCGTGGCGGCGCTCCCCCAGGCCGTCGGGCACCGCCGCGGCGAGCGCGTGATCGAGGGCGTCTTCGGCGCCTCCGCGCGCGCCGAGGGCAACGGCGTCGGCTACGACACCATCGCCGCGGCCGGCAACCACGCCTGCACCCTGCACTGGGTGCGCAACGACGGCACGGTGAGCGAGGGCGAGCTCGTGCTCATCGACGCCGGCGTCGAGGTGGATTCCCTGTACACCGCGGACCTCACCCGCACCCTGCCGGTGTCCGGCACCTACTCGCCCGCCCAGCGCAGGGTCTACGAAGCGGTCCTCGAGGCGGCCGACGCGGCCTTCGCCGCGGCCCGCCCCGGCATCCGCTTCCGCGACCTGCACACGACGGCGATGCAGGTCATCGCCCGCCACCTCGAGGAGTGGGGCATGCTCCCGGGCACGGCCGAGGAGTCCCTCGCCCCCGAGGGCCAGTTCCACCGCCGCTGGATGGTGCACGGCACGAGCCACCACCTGGGACTCGACGTGCACGACTGCGCGCAGGCCCGCCGCGAGATGTACATGGACGCCGAGCTCGTGCCCGGCATGGTGTTCACGATCGAGCCGGGGCTGTACTTCCAGGAGAACGATCTCAAGGTTCCCGAGGAGCTGCGCGGCATCGGCGTGCGGATCGAGGACGACGTGCTGGTGACCGAGGACGGCGTCGAGAACCTCTCGGCCGCGCTGCCCCGTCGGCCCGACGAGATCGAGGCGTGGATGGCATCACTCACCCCGGGCCGCTGACCGGGCAGGGCACTACCCTGAGGGACGTGACCTCTCCGCAGCCCCGCTTCTACGCCGCACGCCTGGCGGGCACCGCCGTCTTCGACCCGATCGGCGAGTCCGTCGGGAAGATCAGGGACGTCGTCGTGCTCCCCCAGGCGCGCGGCGCCGCCCGCGCCGTCGGCTTCGTGGTCGAGGTCCCGGGCAAACGGCGCGTGTTCCTGCCGGTCACCCGGGTCACGTCGATCATGCCGGGACAGGTGATCTCCTCGGGCGTGCTGAACCTGCGGCGCTTCGAGAAGCGCAGTGGCGAGCAGCTCGTCATCGGCGATCTGCTCGAGCGCACTGTGTCGCTGCTGGACGGCTCGGGCCGGGCGACCGTGCAGGACGTCGGCCTCGAGCAGAACCGGCAGCACGACTGGGTGGTCGCGAAGCTCTACCTGCGCCGTCTGAAGACGGGCTCGGGGCTCTCGAAGCTGGTCAGCCGCGGGGAGACGCTCACGGTCGATCAGAGCGCTGTCAAGGGCCTGTTCGGCAGCGACACCGAGCAGTCGGCCGCGCTGCTGCTCGCCTCCTACCAGGACCTCAAGCCCGCGGACCTCGCGGACATCGTCCAGGAGCTGGATGCCAAGCGGCGCATCGAGCTGGCCGTGGAGCTCGCCGACGACCGTCTGGCCGACGTCCTCGAGGAGCTGCCCGAGGACACGCGCGTCGAGGTGCTCACCGGTCTGGAGTCGTCCCGCGCGGCCGACGTGCTCGACGAGATGGACCCCGACGACGCCGCGGACCTCGTCCAGGAGCTCCCGGACCAGGTCGCCGAGACGCTGCTGGGGCTCATGGAGCCCGAGGAGGCCGAGGACGTGCGCCGCCTGCTCGCCTACGACGAGTACACCGCGGGCGGCATGATGACCACGGAGCCGCTGATCACGGCCCCGGAGACGCCCGTCGCGCACTGCCTGGCGATGATCAGCCGGGAGGAGCTCTCCCCCGCGCTCGCCTCGACCGTCCACGTGTGCCGCTCGCCGCTCGAGACGCCGACGGGCAAGCTGCTGGGGATCGTCCACTTCCAGCACCTGCTGCGGGAGCGGCCCGACCGGCCCGTCGGCGAGATCCTCGACGCCGACCGCCACACGGTCGAGCCGCAGGTGCCGCTCTCGGGCGTGACGCGAGAGATGGCGACCTACAACCTGGTCTCGATCCCCGTGGTCGACGACGAGGGACGCCTGCTGGGCGCGGTCACGGTCGACGACGTGCTCGACCACGTGCTGCCCGATGACTGGCGAGAACAGGACGAGCCCCCGGTGACCACGGGTCAGATCGATCTCTCCGAGATCGCCCGCGGGATCCACAGCGACAGCACGACCACCGACGACTCGCGGAAGGGGTGAGGGAGATGGCAGACCGCACGCCGAACCTGGATGATCCGGAGCCCCTGCGCCGACGCGTCCGCAACCCGCTCTCCGGCGACACCTTCGGCCGTGGCGCCGAGGGCTTCGCCCGCTTCATGGGCACCCCGGCCTTCCTGGTCGGGATGACGCTGTTCTGCGCCGTCTGGCTGGCCTGGAACTCGATCATGCCCGAGAGCGCCCAGTTCGATCCCCGCAGCCTGAACTTCACGCTGCTGACCCTGATCCTCTCGCTGCAGGCCTCCTACGCGGCCCCGCTGCTGCTGCTCGCGCAGAACCGCCAGGACGACCGCGACCGCGTGCAGGCCGAGCAGGACCGCCAGTCCAACGACCGCAACCACGCGACCACGGACTTCATCACGCGCGAGATCGCCTCCCTGCGCATCGCCCTGAACGACGTCGCCACCCGCGACTTCGTGCGCGGGGAGCTGCGCGACCTCCTCGAGGATCTCGAGAAGGAGCGCGAGGAGGACGAGCCCGCCGGGTCGGCCGAGGGCGGTCGTGCGTCCGCGGTCTCCGGGACCGCGGGTGCCTCGGGTGCCTCGGGCTCGGGCTCAGGTGGCTCGGGTTCGGGCTCGGGCGCGGGACCCGCTGTTCTCGTCGCGGAGGCGCAGCCGCAGGCCGTCGGCATCGATCGCGAGGAGCTGCGGGCGATGCTGCGCAGCGAGGTGCGCTCGGCACTCGCGGAGCGCGGGACACCATGACCGCCCCACAGGACCCCGGCACGCCGGCCCCGGATCCCCGGGACCAGGCCCCGTCGTCGGCCCAGGATCCCCACGGCGCGCCCGCGTCGGCCGAGGACCCCCGGATCGCCCGCATCCATGAGGCGCTCGAGGCGGTGATCGACCCGGAGATCGGCCGCCCCATCACCGAGCTCGACATGGTCGACTCGGTGAGGATCGACGCCGCCGGCACCGCCGAGGTGACCATCCTGGTGACGATCGCGGCCTGCCCGATGCGCGACCGGCTCGAGCGCTCGACCGCGGAGGCGACCGCGACCGTGCCCGGCCTGGCCGGTGTGAAGGTCGAGTCGCGGGCGATGACCGACGAGCAGCGCAAGGCGCTCACCACGCGCCTGCGCCAGGGCCACCGTCAGATCCCCTTCAACAAGCCCGGGACCCTCACCCGGATCCTCGCCGTCTCCTCCGGCAAGGGCGGAGTCGGCAAGTCCACCGTCACCGCGAACCTCGCCGCCGCCATGGCCGCGCAGGGCCTGTCCGTCGGGGTCATCGACGCGGACATCCACGGCTTCTCGATGCCGGGCATGTTCGGCATCACCGACAAGCCCACGAAGGTGGGCGACCTGCTCATGCCGCCCGAGGCGCACGGCGTGAAGGTCATGAGCATCGGCATGTTCGTGCCCGACGGGCAGGCCGTCGTCTGGCGCGGACCGAAGATGCACCGGGCGATCGAGCAGTTCGCCTCCGACGTCTTCTGGGGCGAGCTCGACGTGCTGCTGCTGGACCTCCCGCCCGGCACCGGCGACGTCGCGATCTCCGTCGCCCAGCTGCTGCCGAAGGCGCAGATGCTGGTGGTCACCACTCCGCAGGTCTCCGCGGCCTCCGTCGCCGAGCGGGTGGGCTCGCTCGCCAAGGCCACCAAGCAGGACGTGGCCGGGGTCGTGGAGAACATGAGCGGCCTCGTGCTGCCCGACGGCTCGCGCATGGACGTCTTCGGCACCGGCGGCGGGGAGCGGGTCGCCGAGACCCTCGCCGGCGCCGTCGAGCATCCCGTGCCGGTGCTCGGGCAGGTGCCGCTGGATCCTCGGCTGCGGGAGGGGGCCGACGGCGGTGTGCCGCTCGTGCTCTCCGATCCGGAGCAGCCCGCCGCCCAGCAACTGCGCGCGATCGCCGCGGCGCTCGTGGCGCGCCCGCGGGGTCTCTCGGGGATGCGTCTGCCGCTCAGCGTGCGCGGCTGAGAGCTGCGGGGCCGACGGCTCAGACCCGGCCGGACGGGGAAGCTCCCGACCAGCACGCTGCCGCGCCGGATCAGGACTGGCGGGGCCCAGGAGTGGCGGGTCAGGAGAGGCGGGTCAGGTCGCCTCGTCGTCGAAGGGGGCCCGCTGGGGTCCCTCGTCCTCCGTCGATCCCTTGGTGGAGCGCTTCGAGCCGGAGGCGGCTGCGGCGGTGCCCGTGACGGCGCCGGTGAGCGCCTTGGTGTCCGGGAGGATGTCGTCCACGCTGGTGTCGCCCCAGGCGTCGCGGATGATGCGGCGCGGGTCGTACTGACGGGGGTCGTACTTGCGCAGCTCGTCCATGGACAGGCCCATCTCGTCCTCGACGGTGGCCCGGGAATCATCGACCCAGCGGCGCGCCTTGCGCACCCACTGCACGATGTTGCGCGTGTACTCCGGAAGGCGCTGCGGTCCGATGAAGATCACGAACACGATGAGCAGGATGAGGATCTCCCAGCCCCCGAAAATGTCCACGAGTCCACCTGCCATCGAACCGAAATGTGCCAGGCCATTATGGCAGAGCAACCCTGTGTGGGGCGCCGGTACGACCTGGGCGGGTGCTGACGTACCCTGGTCGACATCCGCGTGCTCGCGGCGACCCGGCGGTGACCTGCCCGGTCGCGCGACCGCCCATGACCCGACGAACAGGAGGATCCGCAGATGGCATCGGGGAAGGTGACCAGCTGGGCCCACGGCGAGGAGTTCGTCGACGAGGAATCGCTCTTCGAGGAGCCGGGCGTGCTCGCCCGCGCTCGCGAGCGCGGATCGGAGCTCGGGGTCGCCCCCGTGCTGCCCGGGGCCGGCGCCCTCATGCGCGTGCTCGCGGCGTCCGTCGGCGCGCGCAGCGCCGTCGAGATCGGCACCGGTGCCGGAGTGGCCTCCCTGTACGTGCTGGCCGGGATGCACCCCGACGGCGTCCTCACCACGATCGACCCCGAGGTCGAGAACCAGCGCGCGGCCCGCGAGGCCTTCAGCGAGGCGGGCCTGCGCTCGGGGCGTGCGCGCACGATCGCCGGCAGCCCGCGAGAGGTCATCGGCCGCCTCACCGACCATGCCTACGACCTCGTGAGCTTCCACGCCGACGCGCCCCACGCGCGCGACCTGCTGACCCACGCGCGCCGTCTGCTGCGGCCGGGCGGCGTGCTCGTGATCTCCCAGGCGCTCTACCACGACCGGGTCGCCGACCCCACCGCCCGCGACACCACCACGCAGGAGGTCCGCGCTCTGCTGCGCGAGGTCCAGGAGGCCGAGGACCTCATCCCCGCCCTCTCCCCGAGCGGCGACGGAGTCCTCGCCGCGGTCCTGCGCGGCTGACGCCCCTACCCCGGGGCCACCGGGAACGCGGCACCGGACCAGCAGCCCGACGCGGCCGCCGCCCCTCGGATGACCCCGTGAGAAGTACGAAACGGTTGCCATGAGCGCTCTTGGCAACCGTTTCGTACTTCTCGAGGCGCCACGGACGGTCGTCGGCGCTCCGGGGCGTCCCCGGGACGGCCGGTTCGCCTCCCGAACGCTCCGTCGCCTCCATCGCCGCCATCCATCGCCGCCTCCATCGCCGACACCCACGCCGCGCCCGCACACACAGAACCCCGCCCCTCATGCCGAGGGGCGGGGTTCTGTGCTCTGATCAGCAGCCGGTCAGGCCTTGATCACGCCCTCCAGGGCGTCGCGCAGGGTCTCGGCCTCGGAGCCGTCGATCTCGACGACGAGGCGTCCGCCGCCCTCGAGCGGGACACGCATGATGATGCTGCGGCCCTCCTCCACGACCTCGAGCGGACCGTCTCCGGTGCGCGGCTTCATAGCGGCCATGGGCCTGCCTCCTCGGTGATGTGAACGCACGCCGCTCCCACCCCTGCGGGAGCGTCGGCAGCAACTGTCGGCCACCAGTATCTCAGGTTCTCGGAGATGACGCTCACACGTCGGACGATGCGTCCTCGCCGGAGGCGTGGGCGGATGCCTTCCGACACCTCTTCCGGCGCCTCCCGGCGCCCCACCGCCGCCCGGCTCCGCGCCGCCGCCGACGGTGCTCGTGATCCGCACCGGGTGCGGGCATCGAGAGGTCGAGCTTCCCCAGGGCAGCGAGCACCATGAGCACGGCGACCACCGCGGCGACGAGGAGCAGC
This sequence comes from Brachybacterium halotolerans subsp. kimchii, assembly GCF_020792675.1. Taxonomy (NCBI): domain Bacteria; kingdom Bacillati; phylum Actinomycetota; class Actinomycetes; order Micrococcales; family Dermabacteraceae; genus Brachybacterium; species Brachybacterium halotolerans. Next base: position 1,039,392 of record NZ_CP086254.1, read on the forward strand.
AGCACCACGCCGGGGCTGACGGCGGTCATCGCTGCTGGAGAGCGGCGTCGCGCAGCACGTCCAGGGCCTCATCGGCGGTGTCGACCACGCGCAGCAGCCCGAGGTCCTTCTCGCTGATCAGCCCGTGGTCGAGCACGGTGCCGCGGATCCAGTCGAGCAGGCCCTGCCAGTAGTCGCGGCCCACGAGGACCAGGGGGAACATGCGGATCTTGTGGGTCTGCATGAGGCACAGCGCCTCGAACATCTCGTCGAAGGTGCCGAAGCCGCCGGGCAGCACCACGAAGCCGCTCGAGTACTTCACGAACACGGTCTTGCGGGCGAAGAAGTACCGGAAGTCGACACCCAGGTCGACATAGTCGTTCATCCCCTGTTCGAAGGGCAGCTCGATGCCCAGTCCCACCGAGACCCCGCCGCACTCCTTGGCGCCCTTGTTGCCGGCCTCCATGATCCCCGGCCCGCCGCCCGTGATGACGGCGTACCCGAGGTCGACGACGCCGCGGGCGATCTGCTCGGCCTTCGCGTAGTCCGGGTGGTCCGGGGCGATGCGCGCCGAGCCGAAGATGGAGATGGCGGGACCGAGCTCGGCGAGCGCGCCGAACCCCTCGACGAACTCCGCCTGGATCCGCATCACGCGCCACGGGTCCGAGTGGACCCACTCCCCCGGCCCCTCCTCCTCGAGGAGATGCTGGTCGGTCGTGGTGGTGGGCCGCTGCGCCCCGCGCAGCGTGATGGGGCCCTTGCGGTGCCTGTCGGTGTTCTGGGCGGTCATGGGGCGAGCGTAGCGCCCGTGCATGGTCGTCGGCCCGGGCGACTCAGAGCCCGGGGCGGGAGTGGTCGATCACCGAGGAGGAGTCGAAGAACGGCTCGAGGCTGGTCTCCTGGCCCGCGGCGTTCGCGCGCAGGCGGATGCCGTCGACGTTCATGCGGGCCTGTCGGAGGTAGCCGTCCTGCATCTGCGCCCAGTACTCGGCGGTGCCGTCCACGAGGAAGATGAAGTCGAAGCCGTGGTCGCGCACGGCCCGGTACTTCGGGTCCTGGGTGTCGTAGGGCGGGACGCCGCTGAGGTCGGCGCCGAAGGGGAGGATCAGCAGGTCGGTCGCGCCGGTGAGCGGCTTGACCTCGGCGTCCCAGCGGTCGAAGTCCCGGGTGAGGTGCGCGAGCGAGGACTTCTTGATGTCGAGGTGCCCCCAGCTGTGGCTCGCGATCTCCCACCCGGTGTCCTTGAGGGCGTCGGCGGTCTTCTTCGCCTTCTCCTGGGCGGTCTTGAGCTTGTCGGGGTGGTCCCCGTACTCGCGCTTCGAGCTGCGGTAGCCGAGGATGCCGTTGTAGCCGGTGAGGGCGAGCACGCCCTTGTGGCCGTGGTACGAGAAGTCGGGGTGGTCCTCGAGGAAGTCGTCGACGAGCGGGACCATGTCGTAGGACCCCTCGGACGTCTTCCCGTCGGCGTCGGTGTACGAGTTCACCACGCGGCCCTCGGCGTTCGGGTGGAGGTCCGTGGCGAAGCCGTCGCCCTCCATGTACTCGTAATAGCAGACGTCGTCCTGCGAGAGCACCATGGGCTTGCGGTCCTTGGGCAGCCGGATCGGCAGCGGCTTCATCGTGCCGTCGTCCTGCTTCTCGCAGATGTCGTGCGGGCTGACCAGCACGTACCCGTCGTCGTAGACGTCCTTCATGATCTTCGTGAACTCGTCGATCGTGCACATGTAGTCGTCGTAGCCCTGGGCGTCCTCGTCGCCGTCGAAGGCGCGCTCCGGATCGACGATGAGCGTGTGGAAGAACAGGTGGGAGACCTGCAGGTCGTTCGGCCATTCCACGAGGGCGTCGCGCGCGGAGGAGATCTTCGTGCGGAGCGCGTCGACCTCGTCGCCCTCCTGGCCCTTCAGGGTCTTCTCGGCGGCGTCCGGGTCGTGCTGGGCGAGCTGCCGCTGCGCCCGGGAGACCTTCTGGGCGCGGATCTCCTCGGCCGTCGGCTTCTTGGACGCCGAGCCGCCCTTCTCGCCCCCACCAGGACCGCCCTGCGTGCATCCGGCCGCCGTGAGGGCCGTGCCCCCGAGCGCCGTCGCGGTGAGTGCCGTGCTCACCGTGCGCCGGCTGGGCGCCGCATGCGGTGCGCGCGTCGCTCGTGCCATCTCTGATCCCCCTTCGTCGATGCACCGGGCCCCGATGCGGCGCCGCCGCCCCCGGCGCGTCCACACTACGGCGGCGCTCGGACCGAGCGGGGAGGCGCCGGGGGCGTGTCGGCGGGGCCGACGGCGGGGGCGCGGCCGAGGTCTCACCCGGCGACATCGAAGGTGTGTTCCTCGGCCGCAGGTGCGGACCGCCCGGGGTCAGGCGCCGGTGGCGCGCGGGCCGCGCACGAGCAGGACGATCAGCCCGAGCACCGCCCAGACGGCGCCCACGGCGAGCGCGAGCGGACTCGAGGAGACGAGCACCGCGAGCAGGGACAGGGCGCCCAGGATCGGGATCACCAGATGCGGGAGGGGGCGCACCGGTCCCCCGCGTCGGCGCACCACGAAATAGCCGATCACGGAGGCATGGACGAGGACGAAGCCGGTGATCGCGCCGACGTCCACGGCGGAGGAGACCACGTCGAGCCCGTCGGGCCGCAGGGCCGCCCAGAGGGCGACGGCGACGTTCCCGGCGGCGGCCGCGAGCACACCCGCCACGGGCGCCCCGGAGCGGGCGGAGACCTTCGCCAGGCCCCCGGGCAGCGAGCCGGAGCGGGCCATGTCCATGATCACCCGGCTCGCCGCGGCCTGCCCCACCAGCGCGCTGAACATCGCGCCCACACCCTTGGCCAGGGCGAGCAGACCGTGCAGCAGCGGACTGATCGAGGAGTCGACCATCGAGTAGTAGGCGTCGCCCTGCAGGGACGGGTCCGCCTGCAGCTGCGCGGTGCTCTGCGGGGAGAGCAGCGCGCCGATGTACGTCTGGACGATGAAGAGCACGCCGGCGACCGCGAGGCACACGAGCGTCGCCCGGGCGATCGCGGCGGAACCCCCGCGGGTCTCCTCGGCGAAGGTCGCGAGAGCGTCGAACCCCAGGTAGGACAGGACGGCGACGGAGACCGCACCGAGCACGAGGTGGGGGTGCAGGCCGGCGCCGCCGCCGGTGATCGGGTCGAGCCAGCCGCGCACCGGCCCGTCGGACGCGAGGACTGCGATCCCGGCGATCACGACCGCCGCCAGCACGAGCACCTCGACGAGCACGATCACGGCGGAGACCTTCGACGTCACGCCCACCCCGGCGAGGTTGAGGCCGGTGGTGAGCACGACCGCGACCACCACGAACACCCACACGGGGATCTGCGGGAACAGCGAGTGCAGGGCGATGCCGCTGAACAGGTAGGCGACCGAGGGGATCAGCACGTAGTCCAGCAGCATCATCCAGCCGCCCATGTGGCCCACTCTGCGGCCGATGCCCTCGCTCGCGTAGGCGAAGACGCTGCCGGCGCGCGGGACGGCGCGGGACATGAGCGCGTAGCTCGAGGCGGTCAGCGCCATCACCAGCGTCGCGACGAGATAGACGACGGGCACCACGCCGCCGGACTTCGCGTCCAGCGTCCCCCACACGCCGACGGCCGCGGCGGGGCCGATGAAGACCAGGCCGTAGGCGAGCAGCTGGCCGAAGCCGATGCTGCGGCGGAGGGCGGGCGCGCCGTCTGCCGGCTCCGCGGACCCGCCGTGCACCCGCGCGCTCGGGCTGCTCATCGGGCCGACGGCTCGAGCCAGCGGCGCAGCCCGTCGAGGGCGTCACGGAGGTCCTCGAACAGCACGTGCTCGTCGTCGGTGTGGGCGAGGAGGGGGTCGCCGGGGCCGAAGTTCACGGCGGGGGTGCCGAGCTCGGCGAAGCGGGCGACGTCGGTCCACCCCTGCTTGGCGGCGACGCCCACGCCGTCGCCGAGAGCCGCGAGGAACTCGCGGGCGGCGGGGGTGTCCAGGCCCGGCAGGGCGCCGGCGGCGCTGTCGGTGACGACGATATCCACGTCGCAGCCCTCGAGCAGCTCCCGCACGTGCGCCTCGGCCTGCGCGGGGCTGGTGTCCGGTGCGAAGCGGTAGTTCAGGGTGAGGGAGGCGCGATCGGGGATGACGTTGCCGGCGATTCCGCCGCCGATGGCGACGGCGTTCAGGCACTCGCGGTACTCGAGTCCGTCGATGACGGCACGGCGGGCCTCGTAGGCGTCGAGGCGCTGCAGCACCGGGGCGAGGTGATGGATGGCGTTGTCGCCCACCCAGTCTCGGGCCGAGTGGGCAGCGGTGCCGTGCGCGGTGACCTCGAGCTTCATGGTGCCCTTGCAGCCGCCCTCGACGCCCGCGGAGGTGGGCTCGCCGAGGATCGCGAAGTCGCCGCGCAGGTGCTCGGGGTGGGTGCGGGCGATGCGGGTCAGCGAGTTGTCCGCCGCGGCGACCTCCTCGTGGTCGTAGAAGAGGAAGGTGAGGTCCCGCGTGGGATCGGTCGCCTCGACGGCGACCGCGAGAAGCATCGCGACGCCGCCCTTCATGTCGCAGCTGCCGCGGCCCACGAGCTCCTCACGGCCCTCGCGCACGCGGCGCGACGAGGGCAGGTTGTCCGCCACCGGCACCGTGTCGAGGTGGCCCGCGAGGACCACGCGCTCCTCGCGCCCGAGGTCCGTGCGGGCGATGACGGTGTCGCCGTCGCGGAGGACCGTGAGGTGCGGGGCATGGGTGTGCAGCGCCTGCTCGACGGCGTCGGCGAGCGCCTTCTCGTTCCCGGAGACGGACTCGATGTCCACGATCGCGGCGGTGAGCTCGACGATGTCGGCGCGGGGGTCGAGGGACGGCGCGGAGCCGCCGGGGACGGAGCTGGAGGGCGAGGTCATGCGCCCTATCGTGTCACGCGGGCAGCGCGCCGCCCCAGGCCGCGAGGCGTCGCGCGACGACCTCGGCGTGGTGAAGGAGCTGCGGGGCGGTGCCGGGCTCCGCGGTGATCGCGGACCCGGGCTGGGCGGTGGAGACCGGGACGCCGACGAGCAGGCGCCGCTCGTGGACCCGCCCGTCCTTGCCGATCGGGGCGTAGAGGCCGTCGACCGCGATCGAGCCCGTCGGCACGCGCCGGCCGGTGCCCCGCGAGGCCCACGAGTCCTGGCGGGCCTCTCCGCGCTCGCGCCACGCCCGCAGCAGCGGGGAGGTGAAGGCGTTGAGCTCGACGCCCGGCAGATGCGCCTCGAGCACCCCGTCGCACGCGTAGCGGCAGTCCTCGCCCGCCGTGACGATGAACCTGCCCGCCTCCTCGTCCACGTCCACGCGCATCCCCGGACCCGTGAAGCGCACGAGCCCGGCCTCCTCGAGTGCGAGCAGCTGGCGCACGCGCAGCACCGGCGGGCCGGAGGCCCAGGACGCGAAGGCGTTGCGCAGGTGGCCGTCGATGTCGCGGGCCACGGACTCCGTGGTGTACGCGCCGAGGTCGATGAGCTGGTTGACCTGGATGCGACATGCGGTGAGGACCCGGAACACCAGCAGCCAGGCGGGATCCGGCTCGGCGGCCTCGCGCAGGCTGCGGCGCACCACCTCGAGGGTGCGCGCGTGCGCATCGGTGATCGGGCCGCCGCGGCGCCCGAAGGGGAAGAGCATCCGCAGGATGACCGCTTCCTCGGCGAGCGCGCGGAAGCCGGAGACCGCGAGGGCGCGCTGCAGCTCGGCGAGGATCAGCGGCATCACGTCGGCCTCGTGATCGAGGCCGTCGGGTCGCACGGAGAGCTCGAGCACGCGCTCGCGGGTGAGGATCCGCGGCTCGTGGGGCTCGGGGAGGTAGGGCCGCAGATCCGGCTTGGGCCGGTAGACCATGCCGGAGCGCGAGCCGACGATCAGCTGGGGCTCTCCGCCCCCGGGGATGTAGCGCAGGCCCGAGGGGGCGTGCGCGTCGGGCGCGAACCTCCCGCCGGCGGCGTCGGCGAGCATGCCGAGCGCGTCGTAGAAGTTCAGTCCCACGCCCTGCACGGCGACCCGCTCGCGGCCCAGCAGCGCGGAGTAGTCCACCTGGAGGGGGTTCGCGGGCGCCGCGTGCACGAGTCCGTGGCGCGCGGCGGCGTGCTCCATCACCTGGGAGCGCGGTCCGGGTGCCGTCGCGAGGTGCCCGAGGGCGAGGGCGACGGCGTCCACGGTGAGGTCGGTGCCGTCCTGGAGCGCGACGCGCTGCGGGGTTCCCGGCTCGCCAGAGACGTCGAGAGCGCTGGTCCGGTGCACACGGATCCGCAGTCGGTTCGGGTCGGCGTCGGCGATGGCGCGCTCGAGCACGGCGGCGAGGTAGCGGCCGTGGGCGGCGCGGGAGGCGATGTCGGCCGGCCCCAGCCCTTCGGCGGCGAGGAAGTCGGCGAGGGTCTCTGTGTGCGGGACGGGCAGCTCGGGCCGGCACGACTCGTCGGGGTACATGGTGGTCTGGCAGGTCGCGGTGTTCATGAGCAGCACCTCGCCCTGGTCCCGCCGCCATACGTTGCCGCCGAGGCCCGCGCACGGGTCGACGAGGTGCACCTCGAGAAGGCCTTGCCAGTCGTCCCGCTGCGAGGCCGCGACCAGGCGCTCGATGATCGCGGTGCCGCGCGGGCCGGCCCCGATCACCGCGACCTCGCGGCGTGCCGCGCCGGTTCCGGCGTCGTCGGCGCGCCCGGTTGCGCCCGGCGGCGGCTCGCGGCGCTCGCGGTCCCCCGGGATCTCGCGGCGCGCGCGCTCGCCCGGCGCGGGTGCCGCGGGGCGGGTGCTCGGCGTGGGATCGGGGGCGACGGTCATGGATCCCAGTATCGGGGTGGTCGGCCGCGGCGCGGGAACGGGACCCTCCGGCGCCACTGTGACGTTGGACCGCGCGAGCACGCCCGCGGGGGTTCCGGAGTCCTACACTTCCGGAGCGCTCCGGCGCTGCCAGGCTCCCCTCTCAGGTCCGGTCCCGCCGGGACCGTCGGCCGACGGGCGCTCCTCTCCCTCGACATCACAGGAGGACCCCATGCCCGCGGAGCCCCGCGCGACAGACCCCCGCACAGAAGCCCAGGACCCGACGCCGACCGTGACCCAGGCCCCGGCCCCGGACCAGGCCCCGACGCAGCCCGCCGAGCTCAGGCCGTGGCCCGCGCTGTGGTCGATGATCATCGGCTTCTTCATGCTGCTCGTGGACGGCACGATCGTCTCGATCGCGACCCCGCGGATCCAGGACGAGCTCGACGCCGACATCACCAAGGTCATCTGGGTGACCAGCGCCTACCTGCTCGCCTACGCCGTGCCGCTGCTGGTGACCGGCCGCCTCGGCGACCGCCTGGGCCCCAAGCGGGTCTACCTTGCCGGGCTCGTCGTCTTCACCCTCGCGAGCCTGTGGTGCGGACTGTCCGGCACGATCGAGATGCTGATCGTCGCGCGCGTGGTCCAGGGACTCGGCGCAGCCCTGATGACCCCGCAGACGATGACCGTCATCACCCGCATGTTCCCGCCGCAGCAGCGCGGCCCGGCCATGGCCCTGTGGGGCGCGACCGCGGGGGTCGCGAACCTCGTCGGCCCGATCCTCGGCGGTGTCCTGGTCGATGGTCTCGGCTGGGAGTGGATCTTCTTCGTCAACGTGCCCGTGGGCATCGTCGGCTTCGTCCTGGCCATGCGCCTGGTGCCGAACCTCGAGTCCCATGCGCACCGCTTCGACCTGCCCGGCGTGCTGCTCTCCGCGGTCGGCATGTTCCTGGTGGTGTTCGGCATCCAGGAGGGGTCGACGTACGACTGGGGCACCATCACCGGCATCATCTCCGTCCCGCTGCTGATCGGCGCCGGGATCGTGGTGCTGGTCCTCTTCGTGCTCTGGCAGGCGAAGCAGAAGGGCGGCGAGCCGCTGCTGCCGCTGGGCCTGTTCCGCGACCGGAACTTCGCCGTCGCGAACCTCGCGATCGCCGGTGTGGGCGCCGCGATCGTGACCTTCGCGCTGCCCATCGTGCTGTGGACGCAGAACGTCAAGGGCTTCTCCCCCACCCAGTCGGCTCTGCTGCTCGCACCGATGGCGATCATCGGCGGGGGCCTCTCGCCACTGGTCGGCAAGAACCTGCACCGCTGGAACACGCGACTGCTCGCGGTCGTGGGCCTGGCCCTGTTCGGCCTGGGCATCGCGGCCATGGGCGTGCTCGTCATGAACGACGCCGCCTGGTACTGGCTGCTGATCCCGGGCGCCGTCATGGGCCTGGGCAACGCGGGCATGTGGGCGCCGCTGTCGATCTCCGCGACCTACGGACTCTCCCGTGCGCAGGCGGGCGCCGGCTCGGGCGTCTACAACGCGATGCGCCAGCTCGGCGCCGTGATCGGCTCCGCGGCGATCGCGGCGGTGATGGCCTCGCGCATCACCTCCGAGTTCGCGGACGCGGGCCTGGGCGGCGGATCCGGCGCGGGCAGCGGCGCGAGCGACCACGCCGCCGCGGGCGGCGAGGCCGGCGCATCCTCCGGCGGCGTGCTGCCGGACATGCTGCACGCCCCGTACGCGCATGCGATGGGCGAGAGCCTGTTCCTGCCCGCGGCGATCATGGGCGTCGCGGTGATCGCGGCGCTGTTCCTCCGCAACGCCAACGCGCGGCGCTGAGGGGCCGGCGGGCCGAGCGCCCGACAGCCCGCGGGTTCACCCGCGGGCGGCGTGCTCGTCCTCGTCGGCGACTCGAGCGCCGTCCGCCGACGCGCCGTCGTCGGCACGACCGTCGGTCCGGGGCTCGTCTGCTGCGAGCCCGGTGAGCCGCGCATGCTCCACCCACCCGGCGGCGGCGGGGATCGAGCGCAGATGGGGACCGATGACGGCGATCACCGCCGCCAGTGCGCAGAGGGCGGCGAACACGCCGAGGGTCACCGGCGCCCCCGCGTGCGCCAGCCCCCAGCCCGCGATGGCGGGCGCGAGGGGCATCAGACCCATGGCCACGAGCGCGTTGAGCGCGCCCACCCGCCCCTGCATGGGCGTGGGCGTGATGTGCAGGAAGAACCCTCCGCTGCCGGCGTTCAGAGCGGGCAGCGGGAGACCCATGACCGCGTAGAGCACGGCGATCATCCACGGGGACGGGGCGAAGGGGATCGCCAGGGTGGATGCCGCCAGCACGATGAGACCGCCGATGACCACGATTCCCGTGGGCACCCGCTCGACGATCCGGGGCGCGAGCACGGCGCCCACCAGGATCGAGGCGGCGAGCACCGAGGAGAGCAGTCCGATCTGCGCGGCGGGGACGCCGCGCGCGGCGAGCATGAGAGTGACGGTGAGCAGGGCGCCGTTCGAACCGAGGTTCACGAGCGCGGCCACCGCGCCGAGCTGCACCCGCACGGGCTGGGCGATGCTCCAGCGCAGGGCGTCGAACAGGTCCCGGCCGACGTGGGAGCGGGACAGCCCTGCCGTGGACTCCGCAGGCCGAGGGCGGTAGTCGCCGCGCATCCGCAGCGTCGCGATCAACGAGCCGACGTGCCCGATCACCAGGGTGAGGGCCGGAAGTGCGAGGTGCACCGCGAGCAGGGCGCCGCTCGCGGGCCCGCTGCCCAGCTCGATCGCCGCCCCGCGTCCCTCGTTGATCGAGATGGCGCGCGGCAGCTGGGCGGGCGGGACGATCTGTTTGAGCATCGCGTCGGACGCGAACCCCAGGAGCGTGCCGCGCAGTCGATGGACGCCGGCGAGGGCCGCGAGCACCGGAACGCTCGCGACGCCCCCGACCAGCACCGCGACGAGGACCGCCTGGGTGAGGATCCCGGTCGCCGAGGCGAGCAGCCGCAGCCGTCGCCGGTCGAACCGATCAGCGAGCAGACCGCCGGGGATCATGCCGATCAATCCCCCGATCCCCTCGAGCAGGCCCACGAGCCCCACGGCCGCGACCGAGCCGGTCACTACGAGGGTGACCAGCGGGAAGGCGAAGGCCGCGATCCCTGCACCGGCGTCCAGCAGCACGTCCCCCACGAGCCAGCGCCTGTACTCGGCGTTCCGTCGGAGCGGCTCGTGGGTCCCGTGTACGGGCTTCGTCGGCCGATGCATGCCGCGAGACTAGACCCGCACAGTCCATTGCGCAATAGTTATTGCCCATGTGTCGGTGCGGGTTCTCGGTAGGCTCCGGGCATGAGCACCAAGGAGCAGCGTCCGTCGGCCGAGCGCCACGACTTCGCGACGCAGGAGATGCTGCGGGCGATGGCGCACCCGCTGCGCCTGCAGCTCATGGAGCGCGTGGGCCGCCGCGGCACGGCCCGCGCCGCCGACCTCGCCGAGGAGATGGGTGTGGCGGCGAACGCGCTGAGCTACCACCTGCGCACCCTCGCGAAAGCGGGGGTCATCGAGGAGGCCCCCGAGGAGGCACGCGACCGCAGGGACCGGGTCTGGCGGCTGACGCAGGCGAGCTACCATCATGGACAGGGCGAGTCCTGGACCAACGATCCTGATGCGACCGACGACGAGTACCGCCGCGCGGCCATGGCGATGAGCCTCGCCGCGATCGAGTGGATCCGCACCTCATGGATCGCCCAGAGCGCCCGCTACGAGGCGGGCGAGGCGCCGCAGAACCTCGCCGGGCAGCTGTTCTCCTCGTCGCTGCGCATCTCGCGCGATCAGGCGGAGGATCTCGCCCGACGCGCGAACGACCTCATCATGGAGTTCAACCGCCTGAACCGCGACGAGCGCGGCACGGACCTCGAGGGCGACCCGGACTCCGAGGGCCCGGCCGAGGACTTCCGCGTCCTCTTCGCCCTCGTCGGCGATCGGCCCGCGCCCGACCAGAGGATGACCGGCGGGCAGGAGGATTCCCACACCGCAGAGGGATAGGAAGCACCCGCCGCGCTCCGTAGAATCCTTCGCATGAGCACCCCCGCGAACTCCGCCGACACGACCACGCCGACGCACGCCTGGGGCATCGGCCTCGCCACCCTCGCCGCCGACGGCTCGACCCTCGACACCTGGTACCCGGCCCCGCAGCTCGGCGATGCGCCCGCGGACCTCGAGTCCCAGCCGCTGCACGCACAGCTCGGCGCAGCCGCCCGCGAGGACGAGGTGCGCGGCACCCGCCAGGAGGTCGTCGCCCGCGCGATCGCGCTCGCGGCCGCCCCGGCCGACACCGCCGACGCCTACCTGCGCCTGCACCTGCTCTCCCACCGTCTGATCGAGCCCAATGTGCAGAGCCTCGAGGGTCTGTTCGGCCAGCTCACCAACGTCGTCTGGACCTCCGAGGGTCCCTGCGCGGTCCCCGGCTTCGAGGAGACCCGCCTGCGCCTCATCGCCGCCGGCCGCACCCCCACCGTGTTCAGCGTCGACAAGTTCCCGCGCATGGTCGACTACGTGCTGCCCTCCGGCGTGCGCATCGGCGACGCCGATCGCATCCGCCTCGGCGCCCACCTCGCCGACGGCACCACCGTCATGCACGAGGGATTCGTGAACTTCAACGCCGGCACGCTCGGCCACTCCATGGTCGAGGGCCGCATCTCCCAGGGTGTCGTCGTCGGCGACGGGTCCGACGTGGGCGGCGGCGCCTCCACCATGGGCACCCTCTCCGGAGGCGGCACCGAGCGCGTGCGCATCGGCCGCCGTTCGCTGTTGGGCGCCGAGTCCGGCATCGGGATCGCGCTCGGCGACGACTGCGTGGTCGAGGCCGGCCTGTACGTCACGGCCGGCACGAAGGTCTCCGTCGTCGACCCGCGCGGCGTCGAGGACGGCACCGTCGTCAAGGCGCGCGAGCTCTCCGGCATGGACAACCTCCTGTTCCGCCGCAACTCCGTGACCGGCGCCGTCGAGGTCGTGGCCCGCGAGGGCCGCACCGTCGAGCTCAACGCCGCGCTGCACGCGAACTGACCCCGCGACGCCCCCGTCCGACGCCCCGCCGAGACCCGCACCGCCGAGACGACCGCCCATGGCCCGCTCCCGACGCTCCCGCTCCGGCCGCTCGCGCATGCGGCACCTCACAGTGCCCCTCGTGATGCTGCTGGTGCTGGTCTTCGTCGTCGCCGGGACGTTCTTCGCGCTGACCCGCTTCGCGTCCGTCCAGCGCAGCGGGCAGTGCACGGCGGCGGGCCTCGGGACGACGCACGAGTACACGACCGAGCGCACCGCGAACGCAGCGCTGATCAGCGCGGTCGCCGTGGACCGGGGCCTGCCGCCGCGCGCGGCGTCGATCGCGCTCGCCACGGCGTACCAGGAGTCGAAGCTGCAGAACATCGAGCACGGCGACCGCGACTCCCAGGGCCTGTTCCAGCAGCGTCCCTCGCAGGGCTGGGGCACCCAGGCGCAGATCATGGACCCGGTCCATGCGACCAACGCCTTCTACGACTCCCTCGTGAAGCTCGACTACGCCTCGATGAGCGTGAACGACGCCGCCCAGAAGGTGCAGCGCTCGGGCTATCCCGAGGCCTACGGCGACCACGAGACCGAGGGGCGGATCTTCGCCTCGGCACTCACCGGGCAGTCCGGTGCGAACCTCGTGTGCGACATCGCCACGCCCGACTCGGCGGCCTCGCCCCAGAGCGTGCAGGACGCCCTGAAGGATCAGTTCCCGCGACGCACGAAGGCCGGGGCGATCACGAGCTCTCTGGCCTCCGCCTCATCGGTCGCGACGTCCCGACCCGACGGCTCCAGTGCGACCGCCCTGGTCATCGACACGCACGGTGACACGGCGCTGGGCTGGGCGGTCGCGAACTGGTCCGTCGCCCGTGCGGCCGACGACGGCGTCGTCCAGGTCTCCTATCTGGGGCGTGCGTGGCAGCGCGAGTCCCACGACCAGGAAGCCGGAACCTGGCCGAGCGTCGACGGCGGCGACGCGGACCGCGTGGTGGTGCTCGTCGCCGGAGGGTGACTACCCTCGGGAGCATGAGCGGGAACGCGCGAGCAGCGCAGGTCCCAGCACCTCCGGACACGACGCCGCAGGTCGGAACGTCGGAAGGCCGCACGGCGGACGGTCCGGCATGGGATTTCGCGAACGCCCGGACGGGCAGGCCGCCGGGCATCGACGTGATGGTCGGCTATCGCGCCCTCGACGTCCCCGAGGTGGTCCATCGCGGACTCCCCGCCTCCCGCCTGACCTTCATCCTCGCCCTCGACGAGGGCGTCGAGGCCGCGTCGGGCGCCGCCGGCGCGGAGGGTCTGCGCCGCGCGCAGCCGGCGCCCGTGGTCATCGGCGGCCTGCACATGACATCGAGCCTCGTACGGCAGCGGCCGTCGCAGGCCGGCATCCAGATGTCCGTCCATCCCCTCGCGGCCCGGGCACTCCTCGGCGCGCCCGCCGTCGGTCTCCCCGTCGAGGAGTTCGACGCCGCCGGCGTGCTGGGTCAATGGGCCGTCGACCTGCAGGAGCGGGTGCGCGAGGCGAGCTGCTGGCAGGAGAGGTTCGACCTGGTGTCCGCAGGTCTCCGGCAGCGGCTCGGGCAGCATGACCGCGGGCCCAGGGCCAGCGGCGGCCGGCTGCGGCCCGAGCTGCTGCGCGCCTGGTGGCTGCTCGAGCGCAGCGGCGGGCGGGCCCGCATCGGCGACATCGCGGCGGACGTCGGCCTCGGCCCCCGACGCCTCGGCGCCCTGTTCCACCAGGAGCTGGGCCGCTCCCCCAAGCAGGTCGCCGGCCTCATGCGCTTCGAGCGTGCGGTGGCCGCGGCCGCCCGCTCCGTGCGCGCCACGGGCCGTGCCGATCTGGCGTCGATCGCCGCGGACTGCGGGTACGCCGACCAACCCCACCTGACCCGCGAGTTCAGCCGTTTTGCGGGTCTCGCGCCGGGCAAGTGGATCTGCGAGGAGTTCCGGAACATTCAAGACGGCGGCCATGGCGCGGCGGAGGATCGCCTGCATGGATGACGCACGGACACCCCCTCACACCACCCCGACCACTCCGCCCAACTCCGACCTCCCCGAAGACTCCCCCACAGGCCCCGGCGGACCGACACTCTTCGCGACGTTCCGCGCCAGGGACGCCGCCGCGCTGATCGACTACCTGCAGGACGTGCTCGGCTTCGTCCTCACGGCCCGCTACGACGACGGCGAGCGCGTTGCCCACGCGGAGCTGCGCCGGCCCGACGACCGGGGCGGCGTGATGCTCGGCGACGTCCAGAAGGGCGCCGAGTGGCCCCCGGAACCCGGCGGCACGGGCCTCTACGTGGTCGCGGACGACATCGATACGCTGTACGAGCGCGTGGTCGCCAAGGGCGCGCAGGTCATCACGCCTCTCGCCGACACCCCGTACCGCAGCCGCGAGTTCGCGGTGCGGGACCCCGAGGGCAACATGTGGTCCTTCGGGACGTATGCGGGGGAACAGGTCCCCGCGGCCCGCGCCCCGGAGTGACCTCAGCGAACAGCCACGGAGACAGGAGAGGGCCATGGACATCGACGCCGGCGCCGAGGCCCTGGACTGCGACCCCGCCCCCACATCCTCCCCCTCACCGGCACCGGAGATCGTCGCCCATCGCGGCGATCCCGTCGGCGCGATCGAGAACACGCGCGAGGCGATCACGCGGGCTACGGCGTCGGGCGCCCGCACGGTCGAGATCGACGTGCGGCTGACGGCCGACGGTGTCCCCGTGCTGCTGCACGACCCGACGCTGGAACGGCTCTGGGGCGATCCGCGCCCGATCACGGACATCTCACATGGGGAGCTGGACGACCTCGCGCCGCAGATCCCCACTCTCGTCGAGGCGCTGCGGGTCGCGGCTCCCGCTCGACTGCTCATCGACATGCCGGACGCGTCACCGGCCGCCGCGAGCGCCGCGGCCGTGACCGACGCGCGCCGAGGCGCCCCGCAGATCCCACCGCCCGCGTGGTGCGGCGACCTCACGGCCCTGCGCATCATCCGCGATGCCGATGCCGAGGCGGAGATCTGGATGACTTGGAAGCAGGACGGCATGCCCTCGCGCGATCTCGTCGACGGCCTGCGTCCGCGCTTCTGGAACCCCGACCACGACAGGGTCTCGTCCCGGAGCGCGGTTGCCGCGCGCGCCCTGGGCATGGAGGTCTCGTGCTGGACGGTCGACGACCCCGGGCGCGCCCAGGACCTTGCCGCCCTCGGGGTCCGGGCGATCATCTCCAACCGCGCCGCCCAGATCAGGGACGAGTTCGCCGACGGGCGACCTGGAGGACAGACTTAGATCTAGCCCGGCTCAGGTCCCCAGTCGGTAGACGCTCACATGGCTGCTGGACTCCGCCGTGAACGCGCTGCGGTCCCAGTCGGCCCAGCGGTGCTCGCGCTCGAAGCCGGCGAGCCGTGCCATCAGGTCCATCTCACTGGGCCACACGTAGCGCTGCGGAGTGCGGCCGATGCGAGCCTCTCGCGGCCCGTCGACAGTCGGATCGAAGCGGACGTGGTGGGAGACGAGCTGCTGGGTCACGGTGTCGATGGTGTCGACGAGCAGGTAGCCGGGCTCGCTGACTTCGAGGACTCCCCCGTGCCCTGGGGTGAGAGCGCGCAGCTGGGGCACGTACATCTCGATGACGAAGCACCCACCCGGACGCAGGTGCCGGGCCGCGTTGCGGAAGCAGGCGACCTGCTCCTCCTGCGACAGCAGGTTCCCCAGGGTGTTGAAGACCAGGTAGACCAGGGAGAATCCCTCCCCCGCGCTGGCAGTGGTCATGTCTCCCTGCACCACGGAAATGCCGGTGGCGCCCGGGGCACCCCTCGCGTCCTTCGCGCTCTTCGCCCCGTTCGTGTCCTTCGCGTCCGTCGTGGGCGCCTTCTCCCGCAGTCGCGCGATCATCGCTTCCGAGAGCTCGATGCCGACGACCTCCACACCGGACTCGCGAAGGGGGATCGCGACGCGTCCGGTGCCGATCGCGAATTCGAGGGCGCGCCCGCCATCGACGAGATCTCGCAGAGCCTCGACCGTCGGTCCCAGCACATCGGGGGCGAACATGCCCTCACCAGGGGTGTCGTAGCTGCGCGCGGTCTCGGAGTCCCACAGCCTCTGCTGGTCCGCAGGCTGCTGTCCTGCACCGTCGACGGTGCGGGTCGGGGTCGTCGGCTGGTGGTCCGGTGCTATGGGCGGGTGCTGCGTCAGGCGATGCTCAGACATGAGCGCATCCTCGCCGAGAGCAGGCGTCGTCGCCACAGATTTCTTGGACAACGGGTGTGCGCGACGGTGCTGCGGAGGGCGCAGATGTCACGGACGGGCGCATGGTGAGGAGCCGTGGCGATATCGCCATGGCTCCTCACCCTCGGCCCGTCCACGACATCGACCGAGGCTGGACGGCCCACCGACAACTGCTCGTGCCTGTGCTCGTGCCAGCGCCGCGACTCCGCCGGCCGCCGGACTGCCCACACCCCGCGACCGACCGCGAGGCCCCGACCGGCTCAGTGGTCCTGGCGGCGCTCCTGGGCGATGCGCTCCTGCTGGGCACGGCGCTCCGCCTCGAGCTCGGCCTGGAGCTGCTCGAGGCGGATCTCGGTGGTGCCGGTGCGCTCGGGCATCGGGGCGTACTCGCGCAGCTCGGAGCCGGTGTAGATCTGGCGGGGGCGGCCGATCTTCGTCTCCGGATCGTGGATCATCTCGTTCCACTGCGCGATCCAGCCGGGCATGCGGCCGATCGCGAAGAGCACCGTGAACATCTGCGTGGGGAAGCCCATCGCCTTGTAGATGATGCCGGTGTAGAAGTCGACGTTCGGGTAGAGCTTGCGCTCCACGAAGTAGTCGTCCTTCAGCGCGATCTCCTCGAGCTGCATGGCGAGGTCGAGGCGCTCGTCGTGGATGCCCAGGCGCTCCAGGACGTCGTCGGCGATCTTCTTGACGAACTTCGCACGGGGGTCGTAGTTCTTGTAGACCCGGTGCCCGAAGCCCATCAGGCGGATGCCGTCCTCCTTGTTCTTCACGCGCTCCATGAAGTCCTTGGGATCCATGTTGCGCTCGCTGATCTCGTCGAGCATCTCCATCACGGCCGCGTTCGCGCCGCCGTGGGCGGGGCCGGAGAGGGCGCCGATGCCGGCGGAGATCGACGTGAAGAGGTTGGCCTGCGCGGACCCGACGAGCCGCACGGCGGAGGCCGAGCAGTTCTGCTCGTGGTCGGCGTGCAGGATGAGCAGCTGCTCGAGCGCACGCACCACGACCGGGTCGGCGATGTACTTCTCGACGGGGAACCCGAAGGTCAGGCGCAGGAAGTTCTCGATGAGGGAGAGCTGGTTGTCCGGGTACAGGAGCGCATGGCCCTTGCTGACGCGGTAGGCGTAGGCCGCCATCGTGGGGACCTTCGCGAGCAGGCGGTAGCTGCTCAGGCGCACCTGGTCCTCGTCGAACGGATCGAGAGAGTCCTGGTAGAAGGTCGAGAGCGCGGAGACGCCCGCCTGCATGACGGCCATCGGGTGGGCGTCGCGGGGGAAGCCGTCGAACAGGCTCTTGAAGCGCTCGTCGAGCAGGGTGCGCCGCTCCACGGAGGACACGAAGTTGTCGAGCTGCCCCTGGGTGGGCAGCTCGCCGTTGATGAGCAGGTAGGCGACCTCGAGGTAGCTGGAGTGCTCGGCGAGCTGCTCGATCGGGTAGCCGCGGTAGCGCAGGATGCCCTCGTCGCCGTCGATGTAGGTGATCGACGACTTCGTGTTCGCCGTGTTCATGAAGCCCGGGTCGTAGGTGACGTCGCCGGTCTGCTTGCGCAGCGGGGCGATGCTGATGCCGCTGTTGCCCTCGACGGCCTCGACGAAGGGAAGGTCCAGGTCCTGGTCGCGGTGGGTGAGGCGGGAGGTCGGCGTCGCGTTGTTCATGTGCTCTCCGTTGTGCATCGGCGTCGGTGGGGGCCGACGGGCGACCCTGGGTCGTGCGGCGGGACGCGAGGGGCGTCCCGATGATCGTGCGGCGGGACGCGCGGTGCGTCCCGGGGGTTGGTCCGGTCCGGGGACCGGTGCGGTCGGGGTCAGGTGCGGGTCCGGGCCGGGGCCGGCGTGGCCCTCGGGTCCCGGTGGAGGGTCAGCGGCGGGTGAGCCGCTCGACCGCGGCGGAGATCCGTTCGTCGCTCGCCGTCAGTGCGATGCGGACGAAGCGCTCCCCCGCCTCACCATAGAACATTCCGGGGGCGGTGAGGATTCCCAGCTTCGCGAGCTCGTGGACGCTGGCCATGGAGTCCTCGCCGAAGGTGGTCCAGAGGTACAGCCCCGCGCGCGACCCGTGGATCTCGCCGCCGAAGCCCTCGACGGCCTCGCGCAGCGCGGTGCGGCGGGCGCGGTAGACGCCGTGCTGGGCGCGCACGGCGTCGTCGTCGGCCAGAGCGGCCGTCATGCCGACCTGCACGGGCGTGGGCAGCATCATGCCGGCCTGCTTGCGGATGGCGGTGAGCTCGCCCACGAGCTCCGGGTCGCCGGCGACGAACGCCGCTCGGTAGCCCGCGAGGTTCGACTGCTTCGAGAGCGAGTACACGCAGAGCAGGCCGGTGAGGTCGCCGCCGTGCACGCGCGGATCCAGGATCGAGGGCACCTCCTCGACGTCCCAGGGCAGCAGGGCGTAGCACTCGTCGGAGGCGATGATGATGCCCCGCTCGCGGGCCCAGGAGACGATGCTGCGCAGCTGGGAGGCGTCCAGCACCTCGCCGGTCGGGTTCCCCGGTGAGTTCAGCCACAGCAGGCCGATCCGCTCGAGGTCCTCGACGTCGATCGCGGCGTCGCCCTCGGCGGCCAGGCGCTCCATGTCGACGGGCACGCTGCGGGCGCCCACGAAGCGCGCCCCCATGTCGTAGGTCGGGTAGGCGACGTGCGGAAAGGCGACGGCGCCGTCCGCCCCGATGCCGAGCTGGAAGGGCAGGTGGGCGACGAGCTCCTTGGAGCCGACGGTCGGCAGCACGTGCTCGTGGCCGATGCCCGCCGCACCGTCGGACCCGTCTCCGGCGCCGCGGCGCCTCACCACGAAGTCCACGAGCGCATCGCGCAGCGCCGGGGTGCCGATGGTGGTCGGGTAGCCGTGGGCGTCGGCCGCCTCGCGCAGTGCCTGCTGCACGCGTTCCGGGGTCGGGTCGACGGGCGTGCCGACCGACAGGTCGACGAGTCCACCCTGGTGGGCGCTCGCCACGCGCTTGGCCTCCTCGAGGGAGTCCCAGGGGAAGGCGGGCAGGCGCGCGGCCAGGGGCTCGCGCGGGGCCGACGGACGGTGCTGCACCATCAGATCCTTCTTTCCGGACTGCGTCCCGGGTCGCTCAGCGCAGGGGTCGCGTCACGCGTCGTTCGGGTTCGGCGGGAGCGCTTCGATGAGCGGGTGGTCCTTGTCGATGACGCCCATCTTCGCAGCGCCGCCGGGGGCGCCGAGCTCGTCGAAGAACTCGACGTTGGCCTTGTAGTAGTCGGCCCATTCGTCCGGGAGGTCGTCCTCGTAGTAGATCGCCTCGACCGGGCACACGGGTTCGCAGGCGCCGCAGTCCACGCATTCGTCGGGCTGGATGTACAGCGACCTGGTGCCCTCGTAGATGCAGTCCACGGGGCATTCGTCCACGCATGCCCTGTCCTTCACGTCCACGCAGGGCAGGGCGATGACGTACGTCATGCAGCGATCCTTCCAGGGCAGGGACCGGGCGACGGCCGGGGCTGTGCTCGCTCCCGGCCGCAGCCGGGGCGGGTGCGGCGCCGGAGCGGGCCGACGCGATGGTCCCAGGATGTTCTCGGGCTCCCGGGGCGAGGGAGCCGTCCCCATCATGTCACCGTCTCCCGTGCCTGCGGGGCCCACGGCCTGCCCTCCGGCGCGCAGGTGACGAGGTCGACATCGCTGCCGGGTCCGCCGATAGCCTGGAGCCATGGCCCAGGAGCATTCCGCGGATCCGGCAGCGGGCGCGACGCCCGGCGACGCTCCGGACACCGCCGACCCGAGCGCGCCTCCTGCTCCCGCGCGGGGACCGCGTCCGGGGTGGGCGCCGTTCCTCCGGGTGGGGACCCGCGTGGTGGTGCGCTATGCGATCGACCGCAGCGCGTCGCCGCACGGCGAGGGGATGACCGATGCGCTGGGAGTGATCGAGGACGCCGACGAGGACACCCTCACGATCGCGACCAAGCGCGGCAGCGAC
Source organism: Brachybacterium halotolerans subsp. kimchii (assembly GCF_020792675.1). Classification (NCBI taxonomy): domain Bacteria; kingdom Bacillati; phylum Actinomycetota; class Actinomycetes; order Micrococcales; family Dermabacteraceae; genus Brachybacterium; species Brachybacterium halotolerans. The sequence continues at coordinate 1,059,300 of NZ_CP086254.1, forward strand.
CGGGTGGTGCGGGGTCTCGTCACCGCCGCCAGGCCGGTGCCCGATCCTCCCCGCCGCCGCGGTGGCGCAGCGCGCTGAGCAGGTAGCCGGCGCCGGCGATCAGGTGCAGCAGCACGCCGACCCAGACGAGCACGCGCAGCGCCGGGATCGCGGCGGGCAGCCACGCGGCCGCGGCGGCCAGCAGGAACACCGCCGACATCAGCACCGCGGTGCGCGCCTTGCCGATGCGCGAGACGGGCAGCGCGCCCCCGGCGGCGGTGCGGCCGGCGAGCGCGAGCAGCACGATGTCCACGAGGGCGATCACGCCCAGCGGGATCCACGAGAGGACGCCGGCGAGGGCGAGCGAGAGCACCACGCCCACGACCCCCAGGCGGTCGGCGATCGGGTCGATGATCGCGCCGGTGCGACTGGTCTGGTGCAGGGCGCGGGCCAGCAGCCCGTCGACCCAGTCCGTGAGCGCCCAGACGAGCAGCAGGATCACCGCGAGCGGGTCGGGGCCGCCGTCCACCAGCAGCACGCACACCGGCAGGAGCAGCAGGAAGCGCAGCAGGGTGACCGCGTTGGGGATCGTCGCCCAGTCCGGGCGCCGTGTCCCGTGGGGCGCGGCAGTGCGACGAGGGCCGGGGGCCTCCACGCCCGCTCAGACCCGTCGACCGGCGGAGCCCGCCGAGCCCGAGCCGCCCGTCGGCCGAGCCCGACGCGAGGCGAGGTGCTGGATGCCCAGGAACACGAAGGGCACCGCGATGCCGATGCCCTGCACGATCCACCCGGAGATCTGCGCCTTCTGCGCGATGACGGCGGGCATCAGCACTCCCCCGCCGGGGCTGGTGCCCGCGAAGGGGAGCACCATCAGGCCCCAGACGCAGCCGAGCACCACCACGGGCAGCCGTGCGCCGGTCGCGGCCCACAGGAAGGTCGCGGCGGCGAACTGGAAGACGGCGCCGAACACGAGCCCCACGGGCAGGTCGACGCCCGCGACCGTCAGCTCCAGGCGGTGCATCGTCACCAGCAGGAGCACGGAGACCACAGCCACCACGATCGCGGCGATGACCTGGGAGACCCTGGCCGCGATCGAGGCGGTCTCCGGCGCCGTGCGCGCGAGGCCCCCCGGCGCCGTGCGCACGGGGGTGCCCGGCGACGTGCGTCCGGAGGGGCCGGGGGTCACGCGGTGCCCTTGGTCTTCCCGCGCTGCTTGGAGCGCTCCTGGGCGCTGAGGGCGACCTTGCGGATGCGGACGATCTCCGGGGTGACCTCGACGCACTCGTCCTGGTTCGCGAACTCGAGGGACTCCTCGAGGGTGAGCTTGCGCGGCGGCACGAGGTTCTCGAACGCCTCGGAGGAGGCTGCGCGCATGTTCGTCAGCTTCTTCTCCTTGGTGATGTTGACGTCCATGTCCTCGGCGCGCGAGTTCTCGCCGACGATCTGGCCCTCGTAGACCTCGCTCGTGGGCTCGACGAAGAACGAGCCGCGCTCCTGGAGGTTGATCATCGCGTACGGCGTCACGACGCCGGCGCGGTCGGCGACCAGCGAGCCCGAGGTGCGGAACTCGATGTGGCCCATCCAGGGCTCGAAACCGTCGGCGTAGGAGGAGGCGATGCCGTTGCCGCGGGTCTCGGTGAGGAAGCGGGTGCGGAAGCCGATGAGGCCGCGCGAGGGCACCAGGAACTCCATGCGCACCCAGCCGGAGCCGTGGTTGCTCATGGTCTCCATGCGGCCCTTGCGGGAGGCCATCAGCTGGGTGACGGCGCCCAGGTACTCCTCGGGCACGTCGATGGTCATCCGCTCGACGGGCTCGCAGGTCTTGCCGTCGATCTCGCGGGTCAGCACGCGGGGCTTGCCCACGGTGAGCTCGAAGCCCTCGCGGCGCATCTGCTCGACGAGGATGGCGAGCGCGAGCTCGCCGCGGCCCTGGACCTCCCAGGCGTCGGGACGCTCGGTGGGGAGGATCTTCAGGGACACGTTGCCCACGAGCTCGGCGTCGAGGCGGTCCTTGACCTGGCGGGCGGTGAGCTTGTGGCCCTTCCCGTTCTTGCCGGCGAGCGGCGAGGTGTTGATGCCGATGGTCATGGAGATCGCCGGGTCGTCGACCGTGATCAGCGGCAGCGGCCGCGGGTCCTCGACGTCGGTGAGGGTCTCGCCGATCATGATCTCGGGGATGCCGGCGACCGCGACGATGTCGCCCGGGCGGGCCGTGCGGGTCATGGGCTCGCGGGCGAGGCCCTTGGTCTCCAGCAGCTCGGTGATCTTCACGGTCTTCGTCTCGCCGTGGCGGGTGCACCAGGCGACCTGCTCGCCCTTGGTGAGCTCGCCGCTCTTGACGCGCAGCAGGGCGAGGCGGCCCAGGAACGGCGAGGCGTCGAGGTTCGTGACGTGGGCCTGCAGCGGCATCTCGTCGTCGAAGCTCGGCGCGGGGATCGACTCGATGATCGTCTTGAACAGGGGCTCCACGTTCTCGGACGCCGGGAGCTCGCCGTCGGCCGGCTGCTCGAGATCGGCGCGGCCGGCCTTGCCCGAGGCGTAGACGACCGGCACGTCGAGGACGGCATCCAGATCGAGGTCCGGGACCTCGTCGGAGAGGTCGGAGGCCAGGCCCAGCAGCAGATCGGTCGACTCGCCGACGACCTCCTCGATGCGGGCGTCGGGACGGTCCACCTTGTTGACCACGAGGATCACGGGGAGCTTCGCGGCCAGCGCCTTGCGCAGCACGAAGCGGGTCTGCGGGAGCGGGCCCTCCGAGGCGTCCACGAGGAGCACCACGCCGTCGACCATCGAGAGGCCGCGCTCGACCTCTCCGCCGAAGTCGGCGTGGCCGGGGGTGTCGATGACGTTGATGGTGATGCCGTCGGGCTCGCCGTTCGCCGCCGCCGACGGTCCGTGGTACCGGATCGCGGTGTTCTTGGCGAGGATCGTGATGCCCTTCTCGCGCTCGAGCTCACCGGAGTCCATGGCGCGGTCGTCGTGCTTGTCGCGCTCGCCGAGCGCGCCGCCCTGCGTGAGCATGGCATCCACGAGGGTGGTCTTGCCGTGGTCGACGTGGGCGACGATAGCGACATTGCGCAGGTCGGTGCGGTGCTGGAGGGACATGCGGAGGCTGCTCGATTCGTCGTCGGAAGGCGGCGCACTCCTCACGCCGTCGCCCCGCGGCATTCCCGGCAGCGGCCCCTGCGAGGAGGCTCGTGCACGGGTGTCCGGGGCGTGCGGACACGATGCGCCGGGGAGATTCTACCGTCCGACGGGGCCGATCCCGAGGTGCGCTTGGACACGCCGTGCCGAGGCGCCGACGGCAGGCCCAGCACCAGAGCCCACGCCAGGGCGCACGCCGGGGCCCACGCCAGGGCAAACGCAGACGGACCGCCGCCTCCTCGCGGAGCGCGGCGGGCCGTCTGCGGGTGCCGCACGTGGCGGCGGGAGCGGATCGGGCTCGGTCGGGATCAGACGTGCCCGGCGCCGCTGAAGGGATCCTCGGGGTCCCCGCCGAGCGGGTGGTGGCCGTCGGTCCCCTCCCGATCATCGCCTCGCGCGCCGTCGGCCTCGGGGACGTCCGTGTCGACGTCCACCTCGATGGTCTCCGCTCCCGCGAGCGGGATCGAGCCGCCGGGGATCGCCGCGAGCAGGCGCTTGGTGTACTCCTGCTGCGGGTCGTGGAAGACCTCGTCGGTCGAGCCGTGCTCGACGACGCGCCCCTTCTCCATGACCACGGTGTGATCGGCGATCTGGCGCACGACGGCGAGATCGTGGGTGATGAACAGGTAGGACAGCCCCAGCTCGGACTGCAGGTCGTTGAGCAGGTGCAGCACCTGGTCCTGGACCAGCACGTCGAGGGCTGAGACGGCCTCGTCGCACACGACGACCTCGGGATCCAGGGCCAGTGCACGCGCGATCGCGATCCTCTGGCGCTGGCCTCCCGAGAGCTCGTTGGGATAGCGGCGCATCATCGAGGCCGGCAGAGCGACCTTGTCGAGCAGGTCGCGGACCTTCGCCTCACGGGACGACGCATCCCCGATGCCGTGCAGGCGCAACGGCTCCTCGATCGTGCGGAAGATCGAGTACATCGGGTCCAGGGTCCCGTAGGGGTTCTGGAAGATCGGCTGCACGCGGCGGCGCAGCGCCATCATCTCCTTCCCCTTCATCCCGGCGATGTCCTGGCCCTCGAACAGCACCCGGCCCGACGTGGGCTCGAGCAGACGGAGCACCATCTGGGCGACGGTCGACTTCCCGGAGCCGGACTCCCCCACGATCGCCGTGGTCGTGCCGCGGCGCAGGTCGAAGGAGACGTCGTCGACGGCGGTGAAGGGAGTCGTCCTCCACGGCACCTTCCCGCGCAGCGGAAACACCTTGGTGAGGTTCTGGACGCTGATCACCGTGTCCTCGCGGGTGCGCTGCGCATCGGCGCCACGCCCTGCGTCTCCGGCAGGGCCGGCCCCGCCGGCAGGGGCATCCCCGTCGGTCGCACTCTCGGACACCGCGACGGATCCACCGGCCGCACCGTGCGCCGGCTGGTCCGTCGCGTCCTGCGCGTCGCCGTTCTTGGTCGAGACCAGTCGCCGCGAGGCCAGCGAGGGCGCCGCGGCGATCAGCCGCTTCGTGTACGGGTGCTGCGGGTCCTGGAGGATCTGCAGCGCGGGCCCCGATTCGACGATCTGACCCTTGTACATCACGACCAGGTGCTGGGCGCGCTCGGCGGCCAGGCCCAGGTCGTGGGTGATCAGCAGCACCGCGACGCCGAGCTCGGCGGTCAGGGTGTCGAGGTGGTCGAGGATCTGCTGCTGGACGGTGACGTCCAGGGCGCTCGTCGGCTCGTCGGCGATGAGCAGTCGCGGCCTCGCGGCGAGGCCCATGGCGATCAGGGCGCGCTGGCGCATGCCGCCGGAGAACTCGTGCGGGTACTGCCCGGCGCGGCGCTCGGCGTCGGGCAGCCCCGCCTCCTCGAGCAGCTCGATGGTGCGCTTCGTGGCCGCGGCGCCCTTGGCGACGCCGTTGGCGGCGAGCGCCTCGTCGATCTGGGAGCCGACCTTCCACAGCGGGTTGAGGTTGCTCATGGGGTCCTGCGGGACCAGTCCGATCTCGCTGCCGCGCAGGGCGCGGATCTGGCCGAGCGGCACGGAGGTGATGTCCTTGCCGTCGAAGCGGATCGAGCCGCCGGTGACCTTGCCGTTGCTGGGGAGCAGCCGGGCGATGCTCATCGCCGTGGTCGACTTGCCCGAGCCGGACTCGCCGACGATCGCGACGGTCTCTCCCGGGTAGACCTCGAGGTTGGCGCCGCGCACGGCGTGCACGGGCCCGCTGCCGGTCGAGAACGTGATGTCGAGGTCGCGGATCTCGAGCAGCGCGCCGGCCTCGGCGCTGGCGGGCTGATCGCCCGTTCGGGGTGCAGTGGTGGCGCTCATCGCTTCCTCGCCTTGGGATCCAGGGCGTCGCGGACGGCGTCGCCGAGCATGATGAAGCTCAGCACGCAGATCGCGAGCGCCACTGACGGGTAGAACAGCATCATCGGGTTGTTGCGCAGCGCGGGCTGGGCGTCCGAGATGTCGCTGCCCCACGAGATCGAGCCGTTGCCGAGCCCGAGGTAGGACAGGGTCGCCTGGGCGACGATGAACACGCCCAGGTTCACGGTGGCCGTGACGATCACCGGGGCGATCGCGTTGGGCAGCACGTGCTTGGCGAGGTTCGTGAGCTTCCCCGCGCCCAGGGCGGTCGAGGCGGTCACGAAGTCCTGGCTCTTGACCGAGAGCACGGCGCCGCGGGTGATGCGGGCGATGTTCGTCCAGCCGAAGACAGCGAGGATCAGGGCGATCGTGAAGGTGCTGACCCCGCTGCTGAGAGCGGTGAAGGCGACGATCGCGCCGAGCACGAGCGGCAGCGCGAAGAAGATCTCGGTGACGCGGGAGAGGACCTCGTCGATCCAGCCGCCCACGTAGCCGGCGAAGGCCCCGATGACCACGCCGATGACGGTCGAGATGACCATGGCGAAGAAGCCGACGCTCAGCGAGGTGCGCGTGCCGTAGAGGATGCGCGCCCAGACGTCGTACCCCTGGACGGTGGTGCCCAACAGGTGGCCGTCGCCCGGCTTCTGGTTGGAGACGCCGAGGTCGCCCTTGGTGGGGTCGAAGTCGGTGAAGAGCCCGGGGAACGCCGCGATGAACAGCAGCAGGAGGATCAGCAGGGCGGAGATCACGAACACGGGGTTGCGGATCAGGTTGTGCGCGGCCTCGCCCCACATGGAGCGGGGCGCGGCGGTGGTGTCCACCGCGTCGACCTCGCGCAGCGGCGTCTCGTCCAAGGGCGCGACGAAGTGCTCGTCGGCCGGACGCAGGGTGCGGGGGCTGTGATCACTTCGCATGGCGGATCCTCGGGTCGAGCACGGCGTAGAGCAGGTCCACGATGAGGTTGGTGAGCAGGAAGATCATCACCATGATCGTGACCACGGAGACGATCACGGGACTCTCGGACTTGTTGATCGCCTGGTAGAGCACCGATCCGATGCCGTGGATGTTGAAGATGCGCTCGGTGACGATCGCGCCGCCCATGAGGGAGCCGAGGTCGGCGCCGATGAACGTCACCACGGGGATCAGCGAGTTGCGCATGATGTGCTTGGAGATCACGCCGGTGCGCGAGAGCCCCTTGGCGGTCGCGGTGCGCACGTGGTCGGCCGTCGCGACCTCGGTGATCGAGGTGCGGGTCAGCCGCAGGACGTACGCGAAGGAGACGACGCCGAGCACGAACCCTGGCAGCAGGAGGTTCTGGAGGCTCGCGTCGCGTCCGACGTTCACGGGCACCACCCCGAGCTTCACGCCGAGGGTGAACTGGGCGACGAAGCCGATCACGAAGGTGGGGACCGCGATCACCAGCAGCGAGACCATGAGCAGCGTGGTGTCGATCCAGGTGCCCTTCTTGAGGCCCGAGATGACGCCGGCGACGATGCCCAGGATGGTCTCGAAGACCACCGCGATGATCGCGAGGCGGAAGGTCACGGGGAACGCGTCGCGGATCTGCTCGATGATCGGTCGGCCGTTGAAGCCGACGCCGAAGTCGCCGCGCACCACCTTCCCGACGTAGATCAGCCACTGCACGATGAGCGGCTTGTCCAGGTTGTACTGCGATCGGAGCTGGTCCTGCACGGCCGGCGAGAGGGGCTTGTCGCCCATGATCGCCTGGATCGGATCGCCGCCCGCGTAGAACGCCATGACGTAGATCAGCAGGGTCGCGCCGAGGAAGACGGGGATCATCTGCAGCAGTCGCCGCCCGATGTACCAGATCACTGGGTCACCTCAGGTTGATGGGAGAGGACGACGATCGCCGTCCCGGGGAAGTTGGCCGGAGCGCTCGCGCGGGGGCCGCTGATGGCCGCGGCCGGGCCGACGTGGGGGCCGGTGGTCCTGGACGGACCTCGGGGCGGGAAGGGCTCCGTGCCCCTCCCGCCCCGGCATCAGCGGATGCGCGCAGCTCCGTCGATCACTTGGTGATCGCGTAGTACAGCGGGACGGTGTCCCAGCCGTACTTCACGTCGGAGACGTTCTCGGAGAAGCCGCCGAAGGTGTTCTGGTACCACAGCGGGATCGCCGGCAGGTCCTCCATGAGGATCGCCTCGGCCGCCTTGTACTTCTCGATCGCGGCGTCCTCGTCGGCCGCCGAGAGGCCCTCCTTGAGCAGATCGTCGAACTCGGGGTTCTTGTAGTCGCCGTCGTTCGAGCCCTTGCCGTCGGCCGCGGCCGAGGAGTAGAGGGGGCCCAGGAAGTTGTAGGCCGAGGGGTAGTCGGCCTGCCAGCCGGAGCGGAACGCGCCCTTGAGCTCGCGCTTGGTGATCTGCTCGCGGAAGTCGCCGAAGGCCGGGAACGGCTTGCCCTTGGCGGTGATGCCCAGGGTGTTGGCGATCGAGTTGCACACGGCGTCGACCCAGTCCTTGTGCGGGGCGTCGGCGTTGTAGGCCAGGGTGAACTCGCCCTTGAAGGGCTGCTTCTTCTCCGCCTCGGCCCAGAGCTTCTTCGCCTCGGCCTCGTCGAACTCGAGCACCTCGGCGCCCGGGATGTCCTTCTGGCCGCCGCCGGGGATCACCGGGGCGATGAAGTCCGTGGCGGGGGTGCGGGTGCCGTAGAAGAGCTTGTCGCAGATCTGCTTGCGGTTGATCGCGCGGGAGATGGCCTTGCGGCGCAGCGTGCCGGCCTCGCCCGAGAAGTTCGGGTCGTTCTGGGCGATCGTGAAGGACTGGAAGACGGCGCCGGGATCGTTGACCGCGCGGTCGCCCAGGGTGTCCTGGTAGCTCGACAGGGCCGAGGTCGGGATGAGGTCGGTGACGTCGACCTCGCCGGACTCCAGGTCGCCGTACATGGTGTCGTCCGACGAGTAGATCGTGAAGGTGACGCCGGCGTTCTTCGCCTTGCGGGGGCCGTCGTACTTGTCGTTGGGGACGAGCACGATCTGCTGGTCGTGGTCCCAGGTGTCGACCATGTACGGGCCGTTGGAGACCGGCTTCTCGCCGAAGGCCTTGGTGTCGTCGTAGAACGACTCGGGCAGCGGCGAGTAGGCGCTGTAGCCCAGGCGGTTGGGGAAGTCGGACTGCTCGGAGACGAGCTTGACGGTGAAGGTCAGGTCGTCGACGACCTTGAGGCCCGAGAGGGTCTCCTTGCCGGTGGCCTTGTCGGCGCTGACCTTGTCGAAGCCCTCGATGGGCTCGAAGAAGCTCTGGCTCAGCTGGGCGTTCTTGGTGTTCGCGCCAAAGTTCCAGGCGTCGACGAACGACTTCGCGGTCACGGGCGAGTCGTCGGAGAACTTCTGGCCGTCCTTGACCTTGATGGTCCAGGTCTGGTTGTCGTCGGACTCGATCGAGTCGGCGACGTCGTTCTCGACCGTGCCATCGGCCTTGTAGTAGACGAGGCCCGCGAAGACCGAGGTGATGATGCGGCCGCCGCCCACCTCATTGGTGTTGGTCGGGATCAGCGGGTTCTGGGGCTCGGTCTCGTTGGCGTAGACCGGATCGCCCGAGCCGCCGCCGGAGCCGCCGTCGCCGCTGTCGCTCCCGCCGCCGCAGGCGGACAGGGCGAGGGCGGCGGTGCCGGCGGCACCGGTGCCGAGGATCATCGAACGTCGCGAGATGGACATGGACACTCCTTAGTGTCATGGGATGCCGCGGCCGCGTCTGCGGTCGGATCTCCGTACGGGGTCGCGCTCTGGGGATCCGCGAGGATCGTGGCGCGCATCCTCCAGTGTGCACGACGTGACGGGGTGCATAGCGCAAGAAGTGTCCATCCATTGGTCACGATACGGTCACTGCCCCGTCCGTCCGTCGATGCCGGGGAGATGCCGGGGAGCAGGCTGAGAGGACTGAGTTCCCACATCGGGCGCCCTCGCCTCGCACCTGCGGCCCCTCGCGAGCGACAATGGGGCCATGACTTCCGCACAGAACACGCAGACCCCGCAGGACGCGCCCGTCGACCCCACGACGACGGACGCCTGGGAGCAGCTCCTCGCGCACGACGAGTCGCTCGACGGCTCGCTGCGCGAGTGGTTCGACGAGGACCCGCAGCGCGCGGAGCGCCTCACCCACGACGCCGCCGACCTGCACGTGGACCTCTCCAAGAACCTCGTGACCCCCGAGACCGTGGAGCTGCTGCTGCACCTCGCCGAGGAGACCGGCGTGCTCGCGCGCCGCGACGCGATGTTCGCCGGCGAGCACATCAACACCACCGAGGACCGCGCCGTGCTGCACACCGCGCTGCGCCGCCCTGAGGGCGCCTCCCCCGAGCTCGTCGTCGACGGCCAGGACGTCGACCACGACGTGCACGAGACCCTCGCGCGCATCTACGACTTCGCCCGCAAGGTCCGCTCGGGCGAGTGGACCGGCGTGACCGGCAAGAAGATCGAGACCGTCGTGAACATCGGCATCGGCGGCTCCGACCTGGGCCCCGTCATGGTCTACGAGGCGCTCAAGCCGCTCGCCCAGGAGGGCCTGCAGGCGCGCTTCATCTCCAACATCGACCCGACCGACGCGTACGAGACGACCGCGGACCTCGACCCCGAGACGACCCTGGTGATCGTCGCCTCGAAGACCTTCACGACGCTCGAGACGATCACCAACGCGCGCCTGGTGCGCGAGTGGCTGCTCGCGGGACTGCGCGAGAACGCCGGACTCACCGCCGAGCAGGAGAAGGAGGCCGTGGCCAAGCACTTCGTCGCGGTCTCGACCGCGCTCGACAAGGTCGAGGCCTTCGGCATCGACCCCGCCAACGCCTTCGGCTTCTGGAACTGGGTGGGCGGCCGCTACTCCGTGGACTCCGCGATCGGCACCGTGCTCGCCACGGTCCTGGGCCCCGAGGCCTTCGAGGAGCTGCTCGCCGGCTTCCACGCGATGGACGAGCACTTCCGCACCGCCCCCGCCGCGCAGAACGTGCCGCTGCTCATGGGCCTGCTGAACATCTGGAACGTGAACTTCCTGGAGGCGGAGACCCACGCGGTCCTCCCCTACTCCCAGTACCTGCACCGCTTCCCCGCCTACCTCCAGCAGCTGACCATGGAGTCCAACGGCAAGTCGGTGCGCTGGGACGGCTCCACCGTGGTCACCGAGACCGGCGAGGTCTTCTGGGGCGAGCCCGGCACCAACGGGCAGCACGCCTTCTACCAGCTGATCCACCAGGGCACCCGGATCATCCCCGCGGACTTCATCGCCTTCGCGAACCCCGTGCGCCCGCTCAAGGACGGCGAGCAGGACGTGCACGAGCTGTTCCTCGCGAACTTCTTCGCGCAGACCAAGGCCCTGGCCTTCGGCAAGACCGAGGAGGAGGTGCGCGCCGAGGGCACCCAGGGACCGCTCGTGGCCGCCCGCATGTTCTCCGGCGACCGGCCGTCGACCTCGATCATGGCGCCCTCGCTCACCCCGAGCGTGCTGGGCCAGCTGATCGCGCTGTACGAGCACGTCACCTTCGTGGAGGGCTCCGTGTGGGGCATCAACTCCTTCGACCAGTGGGGCGTGGAGCTCGGCAAGCAGCTCGCCAAGGACCTCGCCCCCGCCGTCGCCGGCGACGAGGCCGCCATCGACGCCCAGGACTCCTCGACCGCCGAGCTGATCCGCTACTACCGGGACCACCGCACCGTCTGATCCCGGCCCCGGCGTCGGCGCCCGGCGCCCGGCCGACGGAAGCACCGCGAGAAGTACGAAACGGTTGCCAAGAGCGCTCTTGGCAACCGTTTCGTACTTCTCGTCGATTCGAGGGGCACGGCGCGCCATGCCCCGGCGCCCCTCGCCGATCCCCGCGTCTCATCGGACACCCCGCGGTGGGCCGCGCGATCCGCCGCGAGTACCCTGATCCCAGCGCTCACCGTCGCCGCGGTGGGCGCTTCCGCATTCCGGCCGGTCGCCGCGCTGCGCGCCGCAACCGGTCCGGAGACCCCAGCTCCCCGCGTCAGGACCCCTCCGTGCCCGAGACCCCCACTCCGCGACATCCGTCGACCGACTCCGTGCAGTCGAGTCCGGCGGCCGACCCCGCGCTCGCGGACCCGTCGACCTCCGCGGCCGCGCCCCGCACCGCGCGCCCCGAGGACGAGCGCCTGCCCCTCCCCCGCAGCCTCGTCCACGGCGCCCAGCACGTGCTCTCGATGTACGGCGGCGTGGTCGCCGTCCCGCTGATCGTCGGCGGCGCCGCGGGACTGCCGGGAGACCAGATCGGGGTGCTCGTCGCCTCCGCCCTGTTCGTCTCGGGCGTGACCACGCTCCTGCAGTCCCTGGGCATCCCCTTCTTCGGGGCGAAGCTGCCGCTCGTGCAGGGCACCACCTTCGGCGCGGTCTCGACGATGCTCGTCATCATCGCGGGCGACGGCGGACTCCCCTCGGTGTTCGGGTCGGTGATCGTCGCCGGTGTCGTCGGCTTCCTGCTCGCACCGGTGGTCTCGCGCCTGCAGCCGCTGTTCCCTCCGGTCGTGACCGGCACGATCATCGCCGCGATGGGCATCTCGCTGTTGCCGGTCGCGGCCGGCTGGATCATGGGCACGGAGGGAGCTCCCGGCTACGGCAGCGCCCTGCACCTGGGCCTCGCAGCGCTCACTCTCGTCGCGGTGCTCGTGTTCTCGCGGATCCGGGCGCTCTCGGGCGTCGCGATCCTGTTGGGCATCGCCGTGGGCACCGTGATCGCCGCGATCGTCGGGGCCGCGGACTTCTCCGAGGTCCTCACCGGCAGCGTCGTCGCCCTGCCGCGCCCGTTCGCCTTCGGCGTGCCGACGTTCCATCTCGCGGCCATCGTGCCGATGGTCGTGGTCATCATCGTGACCCTCATGGAGACCACCGCGAACCTGTTCGCGGTCACCAAGGTCGTCGGCACCGACCTGCCCCCTCGGCGCCTGGCCGACGGCCTGCGCGCCGACATGGCTGCGAGCGCACTGGCCCCGCTGGTGAACTCGTTCCCGGCGACCGCGTTCGCGCAGAACATCGGACTGATCTCGGTCACCCGCGTGCGCTCGCGCTTCACCGTGGCCGCGGGCGGCGTCATCCTCGTGCTGCTGGGGCTCGTGCCGCTCCTGGGCCGCGTGGTCGCGGCCGTCCCCCAGCCCGTGCTGGGCGGCGCGGGCCTCGTGCTGTTCGGCTCGGTCGCCGCCGCGGGCATCCGCACCATCGGTGAGGCACCGCGCCGCGACGACCGCGACGCGGGCCACGACACCCTCATCGTCGCGGTCTCGCTGTCCCTCGCCGTGCTCCCGGTCGCCGTCCCTGCGCTCTACGACGCCCTGCCGTCGCTCGCCGCGATGGTCCTCGGCTCCGGCGTGAGCGCCGCCGCCTTCAGCGCCGTGCTGCTGAACCTGCTGCTCAAGGGACGCGGGGGCATCCGCCCCCACGACCACCTCTAGACGGCCCTGAAGGCCCGGCCGCCCGGGTGCTCGGCCACACGCTGGGCCGGGCACCCGGAGCCCGAGCCCGGGCACAAGACATGAGGCCGGCGAACCGAGAACGTGCGTCCTCGGTTCGCCGGCCTCATGTCTTCTGTCCTCGGCCGACGGACCGGCCGCGCCGCTCAGGCGAGGTAGTCGACGTCCTTGGTCTCCGAGCCGATGAACAGCGCGACCAGGGTGACCACGGCCGCCAGTGCGAGGTAGCCGCCGACCAGCCAGAGCTGGCCGCCCATGGCCGTCCACAGGGCGATCAGGGCGTAGGGCGCGGGCGCCGCGCCGATCACCGAGGCCATGTTGTAGCTGACGGCGCTGCCGGTGTAGCGGACGTCGGCCTTGAACATCTCGGGCAGGAACGCCGCCATCGGGCCGAAGGTGAGGCCCATGAGCGTGAAGCCGATGATCAGCGCGGCCATGACGCCCACGGTGCCGCCGCCCACCAGGGGGTGCAGGAGCAGACCGTAGATGCCGATGAGCGCGGTGACGATGAGCAGCATGCGGCGCCGCCCCATGCGGTCGGCGAGCGGACCGGAGACCACGGTGAAGATGCCGAAGAAGACGACGCCGATGATGAGCATGGTCAGGAACGTCGGGCGCGCATAGCCGAGCCCGGGCACGGCCCCGTCGGCCGGCGTGGTGCCGACGACCATGAGGAACGCGGTCATCATGTAGAAGAGCACGTAGGTCGCGACCATGGCGAGGGTCGCGAGGATCAGCGGCTTCCAGGCGGTCTTGAACACGCGGGCGATCGGCACCGAGGCCACGCGCTGCTCGTCGAGGACCTTCTGGAAGGCGGGGGTCTCCATGAGCTTCAGCCGCACCCACAGGCCCACGATCACGAGCGCCGCGGAGAACAGGAACGGCAGGCGCCAGCCCCAGGAGGCGAACTGGGCGTCGGTCATGGTGAGGCTGAGGATCACGAACAGGATGTTCGAGAGGATGAAGCCGATCGGCGCGCCGAGCTGCGGGAAGGTGCCGTAGAGGGCCCGCTTGCCGGCGGGCGCGTTCTCGGTCGCGAGCAGCGCGGCACCGGACCATTCGCCGCCCAGGCCCACACCCTGGCAGAAGCGCAGGAGCACGAGGATCGCGGGCGCGAGGATCGTGAAGCCGGGGGCGGAAGCGGTGGGCAGCACGCCGATGAGGAAGGTCGCGATGCCCATCACCAGCAGGCTCGCCACGAGCGTGCGCTTGCGGCCGATGCGGTCGCCGAAGTGCCCGAAGATGATCGAGCCGATGGGGCGCGCGAAGAACGCGACGCCGAAGATGGCGAAGGAGCTCAGCAGCTGCGTCGTGGGCGTCTCGTTCGGGAAGAAGAGCGCGGGGAAGACCAGCGAGGCCGCAGTCGCGTACGCGTAGAAGTCGAAGAACTCGATGGTCGTGCCGACCATGGAGGCGACGATCACGCGTCCGCGCGTGTTCGCGGGGGCTGCGTCGGGTGCATTCGGCTCGGAGGGGGCCGACGTCGTCGGGGCGGGATAATGCGTCACGATCGGCGAATTTACGCCCAAGTCTCGGCATGCGGAATAGTGTCCGAAATATGGAAGCCTGGTGTCCGTGACCGGCCGCCGAGTTCCGGTGACGCGGCCCACGCACCGGTGACCGACCGCACGCACCTTCGTCCACAGCCGCCCTGCGGCCTGTCCTCTGCCGCTCTAGTCTGTCGCTGTGCCCTCTGCGAACACGCGTGATCTGACCCCCGAGGAGGCCCGTGCCCGCCTCGAGGAGGTCCTCGAGGTGTACCGCGCCGCGTGGGACGCGAGCGCGTCCCTTCTCGATCATCTGCGCGGTCGGATCCGCCATTCGCTCTCGCTGGTCCCTGGCACGCGGATCGCCGTGGTGGAGGACGAGCAGACCTCGCAGCTGCACTCCATGTTGTTCGGGCACGCATACCACCCGAGCTCCTGGTGGCCGCGGCAGGTGCAGGGCGCGCTCGAAACAGCAGGACTCGCGGACTGGACGCGCGACGCCTTCGAGGTGGTCGAGGTCGCCACCGCCCCCTGGGCGCGCGGACGCGGCTTCGCCCGCGCGCTCCTCGAGCATCTGCACGCGACGATGCCCCAGACCACGTCGCTGCTGTCGACGGGCCCCGACAATCCGGCGCGGGCCCTCTACCGTCGCTGCGGCTACGTGGAGCTGCTGCCGAACTTCCGCTACGAGGTCACCGGCTCCCCCGCCGTCGTCCTCGGCTACCGACGCGCCTGAGGCCGGTCGACCCGGAGGGCCGACGGGCCTGAGAGCCCACGCACCTGAGAGCCGCCGGTCCGGCGGTCCGCCCGGCCCCTCACTTCTCACGCCCGGCCGCTCACTCCCCGCGCTCGGCGCCGATCTCTCCGAGGAGCGCCCGCGCGTAGGAGCCGTGCACGGACTCGTCGTCCGAGGGGTGGTAGAGGCCGGCGCGCACGTCCCGCGAGAGCCTCTCGAGCTCCGAGGTACGCGAGAAGTGCGCGCCGCCGCTCGCGCGGAGCACCTGGTCGACCGCGCCGATCGCGGCCTCGGTCGCGCGGTGCTTCACGCCCGAGAGCTGCAGGAACCAGCGCGTCCCGTGGTCCACGGTCCCCGGCCCACCCGTGTCCGTGCCCGTCCCCAGCGCGTCGAGGTCGGCGACCAGCTTCTCGATCTGCAGCACCGATCCGTCCAGGGCGATCGCCGCGCCGGCGAGGCGACGGCGCACGTCCGGGTCGTCGGCGAGGACGATGCCGCGTGTGACGCTGCGGCGCCGCGACGCGATCTGCGTGCCCAGCTCGACGGCGCGTTCGGCCAGTCCCGTGTACACGGACGCCAGGAGCAGCTCGAAGGACCCGAAGATCCCGACCACGAAGGGGTCGGTGTTGGGTCCTACGGGCGTCCGGGTGATGACGTCCTCGGGCGCGAGGCGGGCGCCGTGCAGGCGGGTGGTGCGCGACTGCGTGGCGCGCATGCCGTGGGTGTCCCAGTCCTCGAGCGTCTCGACCGCGTCGGTGCGCTCGATCGAGCCGAGGACGAGCGGGAGGTCGACGTCGTCCCCCGGGATCCTCCCGTGCACGACCAGCCGGTCCCACACGGGGGCGAGCGAGGTGAAGATTTTGGTGCCCTCGAGCAGGTATCCGCCCTGGCCGTCGCTGCGGGCGACGGTCTGGGAGTCGAAGAGCATCGCCTCGTTGCCGGGTTCGGAGATGCCGAAGGCGAGGAGGCGTCCCGCGAGCGCGTGCTCGAGGAGCGGATCAGCCCCTTCGACGCCCAGGCGCTGGGCGTGCAGGGCGGCGCCGGTGATCACGAGGTGCATGTTCATGGCGAGGGCGGTCGCGGGCGCGGCGCCCGCGAGGCGACGCTGGATGCGGCTCGCCTCCAGCAGGCTCGCGCCGATCCCGCCGAGCTCGCGGGGCACGAGCAGGCGCAGGTAGCCGAGCTCCCGGAGATCCTCGAGGTCATCGCGGGGGAAGGTGTTCTCGCGGTCGTGGACCGCGGCGCGCTCGCGGAAGCTGCGCAGCAGCGGATCGGGCAGGAGGGCGGCGGCGTCGACGGTCATGGCCCCACCGTAGGCCAGGCGCGGGCCGCTCAGGCCGGGCCCGTGTCCTCGAGGGTCGCGACGACGGCCCGATGGTCCGATGCCTTCCCCGGTGGCACCTCGACGGCGCGCGCGACGAGCGGCCCGTGGACCCAGATCCCGTCGATCCTCCGCACCGGGAACACGGCGGGGAACGATCCGCGCACCCCAGCGCTCACGGTCCGGCCCGTGCCCGGGAGCCGCGAGACCACGGCCGCGACCACGTTCGAGGCCGCCGAGACCACCGCGGTGGTCGCGACGGCGAGCGCCGGCGAGCGCAGCGCCGCCGTGAGGGTCCTTCCCACGCGCCCGGCCGCCGATGCGCCGCCGATGGCATGGACCTCCGAGACCTCGCCGTCCGAGGTACGGATGTTGCGGCCACCGCCGACCGGGGCCCGGCCACTCGCCTCGAGGGCCGCGTCGCGCCAGCCCGCGGCGGCGAGAAGCCGCATCTCGAGGGCGCTCTGATCGGCGTTCATGTCTCCGAGCAGCAGTGCGGGAGGAGCGGCGGAGCCGTCGACGCCCGATGCGTCGACGCCCGATCCGTGCAGGTCCTGTGCCCGCCGGGCCGCGAGCTCGAGGATCCGCCCGATCTGCGCGCGGCGATGCTCGGGGCGCTCCGTGTCCAGGTGCGTGACGAGGACGGTGAGATCGGGGCTCGCCGGCGCGTCCGCGGGATCGGACCGGTCCCCCGCCGAAGCGTCCGCGGGGCCGGCCTCGTCCCGCGCCGTGCGCACGCTCGCGCACAGCACGGCGCGCGGTTCGCGCAGCGGCCCGAGGCCGGGAGCGGCGGGCAGCAGGTGCGTCTCGGACTCGAGGATCCGTCCTCGGGCCAGCAGTGCGACCCCGTACTGGCGCCGGGGCCCGTCGGGGTCCGTCCCCGGGCGGTCGATGGCCGGCGCGAAGGCCACGTCCATCCCGAGCACCTCGGCGAGCGCCCGGGCCTGGTCCTCGCCCGCGGAGCGGTCGCCGAAGGCGACGTCGACCTCCTGCAGGCCCACGACGTCCGCGTCCAGTGCGCGGATCTCCGCCGCGGTGCGGGCGAGGTCGAGGTGGTCGTCGGCCGAGGCGCCGTGATGGATGTTGAACGTCGCCGCGCGCAGCGTCCCCGCTCGTCCGGCCTGTCCGCCCCGTCCGCCACGCCCGGTCCGCCCCGCGTGCGCGCTCATCAGTGCAGGCAGCCGGGGCCCAGCAGAGCCTTGAGCGAGGCGTAGAGCGCGGCCGACGGCGAGACCGCGAGCCTGCGGTCGAGCTCCATGAGCGTGGAGCGTCCGGGCTCCTGGAGCTTCAGCCGCACCTCGCTCATGCCGCGGTTGTCCTCGAGCACGCCGCGCAGGTCCTCGGCGATCCGCTGGGTGAAGCGGGCCGCGGGCACGGTGATGATCACGGGGCCGTCGGTCCCCATCGAGCTGGAGGTGTCGGGGATCGTCATCTCCATGACGCGCATCTCGGGCATGCCCTTGGAGGTGTCGACGCGGCCCTTCATGGAGACCACGAGGTCCTCGGCGAGCTCGGTCGCGACGGTCTGGTAGGTGGTCGGGAACAGCAGGCAGTCGATCGCACCCTCGAGGTCCTCGACCGTGGCGATCGCCCACATGTCGCCCTTCTTGGTGGTCTTGCGCTGCAGGCCCGTGATGAGGCCGGCGATCGTGACCATCGTGCCGTCCTCGATCGCGCCGTCGTCCGCCAGGGAGCTGATCGTGGTCGTCGAGTTCTGGGCGATGATGTGCTCGAGCCCGTGCAGCGGGTGGTCCGAGACGTACAGGCCCAGCATGTTGCGCTCGAAGGCGAGCTTCTCCTTGCGGTCCCACTCGGGGACCTCGGGGATCGTGATGGTCGCCGAGGACCCGGAGGCCTCGTCGCCGTCCTCCCCGCCGCCGAAGAGGTCGGAGCCGAACAGGTCGTACTGGCCCTGGGCCTCCTTGCGCTTGACGCCGACGACGGAGTCCACGGCGTCCTCGTGGATGAGGACGAGGGAGCGGCGGTTGGCGCCCAGGGAGTCGAAGGCGCCGCCCTTGATGAGGGACTCGATGGTGCGCTTGTTGCACACGGTGAGCGGGACCTTGTCCAGGAAGTCGGTGAAGGACGTGAAGGCGCCCTTCTCCTCGCGGGCCTGCAGGATCGCCTCGACGACGTTCGCGCCCACGTTGCGGATCGCGGAGAGCCCGAAGCGGATGTCGTCGCCGACGGCCGAGAAGTACATGTCGGACTCGTTGACGTCCGGGGGCAGCACGGTGATGCCGTGGTGGCGGCAGTCGCCGAGGTAGAAGCCGAGGCGGTCGCGGTTCTCCTGGGTGGAGGTGAGCAGGGCCGCCATGTACTCGGTCGGGAAGTGCGCTTTGAGGTAGGCCGTCCAGTAGGAGACCACGCCGTAGGCGGCGGAGTGCGACTTGTTGAACGCGTAGTCCGCGAAGGGCAGCAGCGTGTCCCAGAGGGCCTTGATGGCGGCGGCGGAGTAGCCGCGCTCCTTCATGCCTGCCTCGAAGGAGACGTACTGCTTGTCCAGCTCCGCCTTCTTCTTCTTGCCCATCGCGCGGCGCAGGATGTCGGCCTCGCCGAGCGAGTACCCGGCGACCTTCTGGGCGATCTGCATGACCTGCTCCTGATAGACGATCAGGCCGTAGGTCTCGGCGAGGACCTCCTGCAGGGGCTCCTCGAGCTCGGGATGGATGGGGGTGATGTCCTGCAGCCCGTTCTTGCGCAGGGCGTAGTTCGTGTGCGAGTTCATGCCCATCGGGCCCGGGCGGTAGAGCGCGCCGAGCGCGGAGATGTCGCCGAACTTGTCGGGCTTCATCTGCCGGCAGAGCTCTCGGTAGCCGGCGGAGTCGAACTGGAACACGCCCGCGGTGTCGCCGCGCTGGAGCAGGGTGTACGGGGCGGGATCGTCGAACTCGAGCGTCTCCAGGTCCGGGGCGGTCTTCCCGTTCTTCCCGATGTTGTCGAGCGCGTCGGAGACGATCGTGAGGTTGCGCAGCCCCAGGAAGTCCATCTTCAGCAGCCCGAGCGCCTCGCACTCGGGGTACTCGAACTGGGTGATGACCTGGCCGTCCGAGGGACGGCGCATGATCGGGATGATGTCCGTCAGGGTGTGGCTGGACATGATGATCCCGCAGGCGTGCACGCCCCAGCCGCGGGCCAGTCCCTCGACGCCCTTGGCGATCTCGAGGACGCGCTGCGCGTCGGGGTTCTCGTCGACCACGCGGCGGAACTCGCCCGCCTCGGCGTAGCGCTTGTGCTCGGGGTCGTGGATGCCCGAGAGCGGGATGTCCTTGCCCATGACCGAGGGCGGCAGCGCCTTGGAGAGCATGTCGCCCATCGCGTACGGGTAACCCAGCACGCGCGAGGCGTCCTTGAGGGAGTTCTTCGTCTTCATGACGCCGAAGGTCACCAGCTGGGAGACCTTGTCGTCGCCGTACTTGCGGGTCACGTACTCGATGACCTCGCCGCGGCGGCGATCATCGAAGTCGACGTCGAAGTCGGGCATGGAGACGCGGTCGGGGTTCAGGAAGCGCTCGAACAGCAGGCCGTGCTCGAGGGGGTTCAGGTCGGTGATGCGCATGGCGTAGGCGACCATCGAGCCGGCGCCCGAGCCGCGGCCCGGCCCCACGCGGATCCGGTTCTCCTTGGCCCACTTGATGAAGTCGGAGACGACGAGGAAGTAGCCCGGGAAGCCCATCTGGGTGATGATCCCGGTCTCGTACTCGGCCTGCTTCTTCACATCGTCCGGGATGCCCTGCGGGAAGCGGTACTCGAGCCCCCGCTGGACCTCCTTGATGAACCACGAGTGCTCGTCCTCGCCGGGCGGGCAGGGGAAGACGGGCATGAAGTTCGCGCCCTCGGCGGTCGTCGTGAAGGAGACCTCGCACATCTCGGCGATCTTCAGGGTGTTGTCGCAGGCCTCGGGCAGCTCGCGGAACAGCTCGCGCATCTCGCGGGCGGACTTCAGGTAGTAGCCGGAGCCGCCGAACTTGAAGCGCCCGGGAGTGTCGAAGGTGGAGCCCGAGTTGATGCACAGCAGGGCGTCCTGGATCTTCGCGTCCTCCTCCGTGACGTAGTGGAGGTCGTTGGTCGCCAGCAGCGGCGCGCCGATGTGCTTCGAGAGCTCGATGAGCTCCTTGGTCACGCGCTTCTCGAGATCGAGGCCGTGGTCCATGAGCTCGACGAAGTAGTTCTCCTTGCCGAACATGTCCTGGAACTCGCCGGCGGCCTTCACGGCCTCGTCCCACTGGCCCAGGCGGAGGCGGGTCTGCACCTCGCCCGAGGGGCAGCCGGTGGAGGCGATCAGACCCCCCGAGTACTTCTGCAGGATCTCGCGGTCCATGCGCGGCCACTTGCCCATCTGCCCGTCGAGCGAGGCCTCCGAGGCCAGGCGGAACAGGTTGTGCATGCCCTCGGTCGAGCGCGAGAGCAGGGTGAGGTGCGTGTAGGCGCCGCGGGCGGAGACGTCGTCCCCGGCCTCCTGCTGGGCCTTCGTGCCCCACTGCACACGGGTGCGGTCGTGACGGCTGGTCCCCGGGGTCACGTAGGCCTCGACGCCGATGATCGGCTTCACGCCGGCGGCCGTCGCGGTCTTGTAGAACTCGTAGGCGCCGAACACGTATCCGTGGTCGGTGATCGCGATGGCCTTCTGGTCCTGGCGGACCACCTCGTCGATGAGTTTGTCGACCTTCGCGGCCCCGTCCAGCAACGAGTAGTCGGTATGGACGTGGAGGTGAACGAAGTCGTCGGCCATGCGCTCCAGCGTACTGGTGAGGGCCGACGGACGGGCCGTCCCGGCGGGCCTCGGAAGGGTCGGGGAGGTCACCCCGGCGCGTCGGGCGCGTCGGGAATGCGGGCGGGGTTCCGGGCGTTCGCGGCGGGCGTCCGGGGCGGCGCGGTCGACGCTCCGAGGGGCGGTCGACGCTCCGGGGCCCTGCCTGTCCCCTGTGTCCTGTGCCCTGTCTCCGACCCCTGGTCACCGGTCAAGGGTCACCGGCCACCGGTCACAGGCCACGGGTCACCGGACACCGACAACGGCCAGCGGTGCGGGCCGCGGGCCACCGGTCCCGCTGTCACCGACCGGCATATACCGGACACCTCTGCCATATATGCCAGAGAGGTCGCACCGGCGCCGGTGCGCGACGACTCGAATGCGTCCGACGGTCCCCTCGCCGAGCGGAACCGTGGGCCCAGGCACCGGGGTCGGGTGTCCCCGTCGACCCACCCGCCGGGCTCACCCGTCGGACGGCCTCCCCGCGCTCCCGTCTTCTCCAGCCGACCCGTCCTCCTCGGCCTCCTGCTCTCGGCGCATGCCGGTGAGCAGCTGGTCGAGGTAGTCGTGGACGTCCTCGTAGCTGAGGTGGCGCTCGTCGCGGCGGGGAGGGATGCCGCCCACGAAGGCGCCGCCGTGCCAGGCCATCGAGTCGTCGGGCAGGGTGGGATCGTCGTCGCGCCAGAGGTCCAGGGGGATGGAGTGCGCGGCGAGGTCGCGGGCGATCTCGTCGGCCTTCGCGGGATCGCCCGAGCGCTGCATGACCTGCATCAGCAGGGACTGGGCGGCCCAGGCGGAGGCCTCGTCGCCGCCGGGATCCACGGACTCCTGGACGAGGCCCAGGAAGCTCGCGGCCAGATCGTCCTCGCGGTTCTCGTAGAGGTCCTTGGCCACGCGCAGGGCGATCCTGGGCACGTCCTCGCGCTGCTCCCAGAGCGCGGCCGCGCCGAGCAGCGCCATGCCCGTGCCCGTGGGGAACTCGGGGTCCATGGCGATCGCCGAGCGCGGCATGCGGCCCGCGCGCCGGTCGTCGTCGGCCTCGAGGAAGGCGCGGCCGGCCTCGGTGATGGCCTGGTGCATGCGCTCCTCGTCGTGGAGGATCACTTCGGCATCGGCAGGATCCAGCCCGAGCAGCCGGGCCACGCGGCCGACGGGGAAGCCGGGCCTCGCGAGCGCACGCTCATGGGGAGGGATCAGGGATGTGCCCGCGTCGGGGTCGGGTCGCTCCTCGCTCATGCCTCGACCGTACAGGCCTCGGTGACCCGCACCCGGCATCGGTCCGCTCCGGCGGAGTCGGTGCTCACAGGCGCCCTGACTGCGGACGCGACGCGCATCGACGACACTCGCGAGAGGCTCAGGCGCTCTCGCGCAGAACGTCCAGCGCGTGCTGGAGATCGGCGGGATAGCGCGAGGTGAAGGTGACCTGCTCCCGGGTCACGGGGTGCACGAAGGAGAGCTCCATGGCGTGCAGCCATTGCCGCTCGAGGCCGATGCGCGCCGCGAGCGTCGGGTCCGAGCCGTACAGGGGGTCCCCGACCAGTGGGTGGCGCATGGCGGAGAAGTGCACGCGGATCTGGTGGGTGCGCCCGGTCTCGAGGCGCACCTCGCACAGCGCCGCGCCGGGCAGCTCCTCCATCACGTCGTAGTGCGTGACCGAGGGCTTCCCGTCGCGCAGCACGGCGAACTTGTAGTGATGGTTCGGCGAGCGTCCGATGGGCGAGTCGATCGTGCCCTGCGGCGGCATGGGCCGCCCCTGGCACAGCGCGTGGTAGGTCTTGGAGACCTCGCGGGCGCGGAAGGCATCCTTGAGCACGGTGTAGGCGCGCTCGGTGCGGGCGACGACCATGAGGCCGCTCGTGCCCACGTCCAGGCGGGAGACGATCCCGCGCCGCTCGGGGTCGCCCGAGGTCACGATGCTGACGCCCGCGCCGGCGAGGTGCCCGAGGACCGTCGGCCCGCTCCAGCCCGCGCTGGGGTGGGCGGCCACGCCCACGGGCTTGTCGATCACCACGATGTCGTCGTCCTGGTGCACCAGCCCCATGCCCTCGACGATGCTCGGACGCACCTCGAGAGGCGGCGCCTCCTGCGGGATGCGCACGGTGAGCATCGCGCCGGGCTCCAGGCGGGTCGAGCGCGCGGGCATCGCGCCGTCCACCTCGACCTCGCCGGCCATCACGAGGTCCGCGGCGCGTGTGCGCGAG
Source organism: Brachybacterium halotolerans subsp. kimchii (assembly GCF_020792675.1). Lineage (NCBI taxonomy): Bacteria > Bacillati > Actinomycetota > Actinomycetes > Micrococcales > Dermabacteraceae > Brachybacterium > Brachybacterium halotolerans. Next base: position 1,082,641 of record NZ_CP086254.1, read on the forward strand.
AGTCCGAACAGACGGGCGATGCCGACGTCCACGCGCTCGCCCGCGAGACCGTCGGGGACGGGGACGGTGCGCTCCTCGCTCATCGCGGCGGCTCCTGGGAGGTCGGGTCGGCGGGGGCGGTCGGATCGGCGGTCGCGTCCGGGCCGGCGGGGGTGGCCGGGCCGGCGGGGGTGGCCGGGCCGGCGGGTGCGGCCGGGCCGTCGGACCCGGTCGCGTTCTCGGCGGCCGACGGGTTCGCGGGGCGGCCGATCAGTCCCAGCAGCACGACGAGCAGGGCGCCGCCGGTCACGCCCATGTCGGCGACGTTGAAGATCGGCCAGTGCGGCAGCTGCAGGAAGTCGACGACCCAGCCGGTGAAGGGGCCGGGGGCCCGCAGCAGCCGATCGTGGATGTTCCCGAGCGCTCCGCCGAGCACGAGGCCGAGGGCGATCGCGTAGGGGCGCGAGCGCACCGAGCGCAGGGCGAACACCACCACGGCGACGGCGATCACGATCTGGACGATCGTCACCACGGGAGTGATGCCCGAGCCCATCCCCCAGGCCGCGCCCGAGTTGTACAGCAGGTTCAGCTGCAGGATCTCGCCGAGCAGCGGCTGCGGGGTGAGCGGTGCGAGGTGCGCCTCCGCCCAGTGCTTGGTGACCTGGTCGAGGATCAGGATGACCGCGGCGACCACCACGACGACGATCAGGGTCGTCGTGCGGGTGATGCCCCGCAGCCCGCTGCCCCCGACCTCGCCGGAGACCGTCGAACGGCGGCGGCCGCCGGACCCGTCAGGTCCGGCGGCCGCCGACTCGGTGGATCTGCGGCTCACAGGCCGAAGTTCGCGTGCTTGTCCTGGGTCTCGCTCGTCTCGAGCTCGCTGAGCTGGTTCTCCAGGTAGTTGCGCAGACGGTTGCGGTAGTCGCGCTCGAAGGTGCGCAGCTTCTCGATCTTCTTCTCGAGATCGGCCTTCTTGGTCTCGAGGTCGTCGAGCGTGGTGCGCGACTTCTCCTCGGCCTCGCCGACGATCCGCTGGTGCTCGTCGTTCGCCTCGGAGATGAGGCGGTCGCGCTCGGCCTCGCCGTTGCGCACGTGCTCGTCGTGCAGGCGGTTGGCGAGGGCGATGATGCCGGCGGCCGACTGGTCGGGCGTCTCGGCGACGGCGGCCGCGGCGTCCTGCGTGGACTGCGCATCGGCGAGGGCGGCGGTGTCCGCCTCCGTGGCGCCGGTCTCGGCGGTCGCGGCCTCGGGGGCCGCGGTGCTCTCGCTGACCGCTGCGGTCTCGGAGGTCGCGTCCTCGGCCGGCTCGGCCGGAGCGGCGGCCGAGGCGGCGGAGCCGTCCTGCGCGGAGCTCTCGAGCTCGGCGACGCGGTTGTGCGCCTCCTCGAGCTCCTTGGTCAGCCGGGCGTTCTCGTCGATGAGCTCCTGCAGGCGCGGAAGCACCTCGAGGTCGAGGTAATTGTCGACCTCGTCCATGTCGTAGCCTTCGGAGAACCGAACCGGGGTGAACCGCTTGTTCTCCAGGTCCTCGGGCATCAGAGCCATGGGTCACCTTCTCGTACGTCGTGTGGTCAACGCGCCGCTCAGCGTCGCACTGCACAGCGTAGCGGATCGCGCGCGGTGCCACGGCCAGGTCGTGAACCCCGCCGCCGTGGCAGGCGCCACGTCCTCGGGTCGAGCCTCTCGGCCCGTCGGTGCGCGGGCGTCGGCGCGGGCCTCAGATCGCGATGCCCCAGAGCACGCGCATCAGCAGGGAGCACACCAGCAGCAGGATGAGCAGGCTGAGGTCGAGGGAGAAGCTTCCCAGCCGCAGGGGCGGGATCACCCGGCGCAGAGCGCGCACAGGAGGATCCGTGAGCGTGAAGACGATCTCGAACAGCAGCAACACGATGCCGCGGGGCCGGAAGTCGCGCGCGTACGAGCGGATCCAGTCGAGCACGAGACGTGCCAGCAGGACCAGCGTGTACAGCAGCAGCGCGAGGTAGAGGATCGAGGCGATCAGCTGCACTGCGCGCTCAGCTCTGGTTGTAGAAGCTGCCCTCGTCCGTGGTGGACTCGCCGTCCACCTCGACGAACTCCGGGGAGAGCAGGAACACCTTCCCGGTGATGCGCTCGATGCTGCCGCGCAGCCCGAAGACCAGACCGGCGCAGAAATCGACCATGCGCTTGGCGTCGCCGTCCTGCATGTCGCTCAGGTTCACGATCACCGGCACGCCGTCCCGGAAGGACTCGCCGATCGCCTTGGCGTCGTTGTACGAGCGCGGGTGAATGGTGGTGATGCGCTGCATCGTGTCCTCCGACGGGTGGCTGACGGCCACCACGCTGCTCTGGCGCTGACGGATCGGGGTCACCTGCGCCTCCCGCTCGTGGGCCGGCTCCGGCGCGCGCTCGGTGCGGCGCACGGGCGCCACCTCGTCGCGGCGCGGCTGCTCGTCCTCGTAGTAGTCCTCGTCGACCTCGTTGGCGAGGCCGAGAGCGACCATCGCGTTGTGCCAGGCTCCCATGGTGCTCTCCCTGTGCATTCGTTCGTCCGCTGCGGTTGGTGGGACTCCGGGGAAGCACGGGGAGTGCGCGGGAGTCCCGGTCAAGAACCTACCGGAGGGTCGGGACGCTCCGACGGACGTGGACGGCGTGTCGTCGCCCGGCGTGTCGCATCACCTGCGGTCGCGGCGGATCAGTCGCGCCGGATGACTCCGGCGAACCGGCCCGTGCGCTGCGCACGGCGGTAGGAGAACAGGGCGTCGGTCTCGAGGGTGCACGGGTGGTCGTCGTCGACGGCCGACGGCTCCAGCCCCGCTCCCTCGAGGATCGCGCGCGCTCCGGCGCGCAGGTCGAGGGCGGGGGTGCCCTGACGCGTGGTCGCCCGGACGGCGGGAAGATCCGCGGAGGCCCGGGCGCGCATCTCCTCGGGCACCTCGTAGCAGGACCCGCAGATGCCGGGTCCGATGGCCGCCTGCATGTGCTCGGGGCGGGCGCCGAGCGCCCGCATCTCTTCGAGCGTGCGCTCGAGCACTCCGCCGAGAAGACCGGCGCGGCCCGCGTGCGCCGCCGCCACGACGCCCGCCTCGGCGTCGCTGAGCAGCACCGGGAGGCAGTCGGCCACCATGATCGCCAGGGCCACGTCCCCTCGGTCGGTGACCAGCGCGTCCGCGGTCACCACCCGCCGCTCCCCCGCCTCCGACGCATCCGCCGCATCTCCCGCGGCTGCCGCTTCTCCCGCGGCCGCTTCCGAGGCCCGCAGCACGTGCACGCGGTCGGAGTGGACCTGCTCGACGAAGACGAGGGGCGCGCCGATGCGCGCGGCGATCAGCTCGCGGTTCCGCGTCACGGCCTCCGGGGCATCGCCCACGTGGTGGGCGAGGTTCAGACCGTCGAAGGGAGGCTCGGACACCCCGCCGAGACGGGTCGTGAACAGGGCTCGGGCCCCGCGAAGCCGCGGGGCCCGAGCACCGGTGACGGCCGTCGGCCGCTGGTCGTTCACTGCTGCCGATCGCTCACTTGAGGAACGAGGGCAGGTCCAGGTCGTCGTCGTCGGCCGGGGGCTCCTCGACGCGCGGCGGGCGCACCGGGGAGGACTGCGGCTGGACGGGCGCCGGCTGGACGGGCTGCGCCTGCTGGGGCGCCTCCTCCTCGACGTCGGCCGGATCGGCCGCGGCGGGCTCGGCGGCCGGCGCCTGCTGCGACGGCGTGAAGCTCTGCTGGGGAGCGCCCCAGCCGCCGCTGGTCGCGGTCGACGCGGAGTCGGCCGAGCGCACCGGGCGCGGCTCGGGGCGGGCCGGGGCCGACGGCGAGGGACGGCTCGCACCGAAGGCGCGGGCGGCGCCCTCCTGTCGGGAGGCGCGGTCCGATCCGCCCGCGGCCAGGCCGCGATCCCCGCGGTCCGATCCGCCCGAGCGCACGGCGCTCGAGGAGTCGGTGCGCGGGGTGGGCCCGCCGCCCTCGAAGCCGGCGGCGATGACGGTCACGCGGACCTCGTCGCCCAGGGCGTCGTCGATGACGGAGCCGAAGATGATGTTCGCGTCCGGGTGCGCGGCCTCCTGCACCAGGCGGGCGGCCTCCGAGACCTCGTACAGACCCAGGTCGCTTCCGCCCTGGATCGAGAGCAGCACTCCGTAGGCGCCGTCGATCGAGGCCTCCAGCAGGGGGCTGGAGACCGCGAGCTCGGCGGCCTGCAGCGCGCGATCGTCCCCGCGGGAGGAGCCGATGCCCATCAGGGCGCTGCCGGCTCCCTGCATGACGGACTTCACGTCGGCGAAGTCGAGGTTGATCAGGCCCGGGGTGGTGATCAGGTCGGTGATGCCCTGGACGCCGGAGAGCAGGACCTGGTCCGCGCTCTTGAACGCGTCGAGCATCGAGACCTGCTTGTCGGCGATCGAGAGCAGGCGGTCGTTGGGGATGACGATGAGGGTGTCGACCTCGGACTGCAGCGCCTCGATGCCGGACTCGGCCTGGCTCGAGCGGCGACGGCCCTCGAAGGTGAAGGGGCGGGTGACCACGCCGATGGTCAGAGCGCCCAGGCTGCGGGCGATCTTGGCGACGACGGGCGCGCCGCCCGTGCCGGTGCCGCCGCCCTCGCCGGCGGTCACGAAGACCATGTCGGCCCCGCGCAGGACCTCCTCGATCTCCTCGCCGTGGTCCTCGGCGGCCTTGCGGCCCACCTCGGGATCGGCGCCGGCGCCGAGGCCGCGGGTGATCTCCTTGCCCACGTCGAGCTTCACGTCGGCATCCGACATGAGCAGCGCCTGGGCGTCGGTGTTGATCGCGATGAACTCGACGCCCTTGAGGCCGGACTCGATCATGCGGTTGACGGCGTTGACACCGCCGCCGCCGATGCCGACGACCTTGATGACAGCGAGATAGTTCTGGGATCCGGCCACGTTCAGGTCCTTGCTCTTGTCGTACTCGTGCTGATGAGAGAGGGGCGAGATCCACGAACCCTGACCCTCGACCTCGAGTTGAGGTTGGGACTTCTCCGCTCTCATCCCTTGTCTCGACGCTATGGACGAGGTCTGATCGGCGCAACGACCGACCTGCGCGTGTCGCGGCGTGTTGCGTTGATCTGTGTGGGTCCGTCGTCCGACGGTGCGCCGCGGACGGGCTCGCAGGGTCGTCGGCGTGAAGGCCGGGGAGCTCCCGCCTCCGCGGGCGGGCGCTCCCGCCGCCTCAGCGGGTGACGGGGGCGACCGGGCTGGTGACGTCGATCTCGCTGCCCGGCTGCGTGAGCAGGGTCGTGGCGACCTTCGCCTTCAGCTCGCTGTCCTGCGCATTGCCCCACACGATGGTCTTCGTCCCGGAGTCGCTCTTCACCGTGAGCGTCACGTCGTTCGTGGAGGACGCGGTGATGCCGGTGACGGTGCTGCGCATCGAGTCCGGCAGGGCCGCGAGGACGGAGAGCATGGAGCCGGAGATCGCGTCGGTGTCGCCGCCCTTCCCGCCGATCGTCAGCGGGACGAGCTCCTTGTCCTTGCCCGCGGCCTCGGGGAGCTCGACGCCGTCCGCATCGAGGATGTGCGTGGAGCCGTCGGAGTCCTTGAGGGTCGCCAGCGGCGTGCGCTCGGTGACCTCGACGCTGAGCGTGCTCGGCCACTTCTTGGAGACCTGTGCCGTCTTCACCCCGGGCACCTTCTCGACCTCCTTCTCCACGGCGCCCGAACGCACGAGCAGCATGCTGTGGTCCTCCTGCGGAGCCGCGGCGTCGGTGACCGCGGATGCGTCCACGTAGCCGGCGCCGCTCACCGTCACCTCGTGCACGCGCAGCGGGGGGATCGTGATCGCGACGACCAGCAGGACGATCAGGGCGAGGACCGTGCCGGCGGTGCCGAGGATGATCGCGCGGCGGCGGCGCCGCCAGGGGCGCGCCCGCAGCATCCCGCCGAAGCGGTCGGCGGCCTGGACGACGCGACCCCGGCCCGTCGTCTCCTCGTGCGACGCGTCGGCGCCCGTGCGTCCCTGCGCAGCCGGGGTCGACGCGGACCCGGAGGCCGCGGTGCGCTGCGCGGAGCTCTTCTGCTCCGCCGAGCCCGGACGCTGCGCAGGGCGCTTCTGCGCCGCGGTCCCCTGGCGCTGCGCGGCGCTCTTCCGGGACGCGGGCGCCTGCCGCTGCGCGGGCGCCGCGCGCTGCGCCGAGGTCTGGCGCTGCGCAGGGGTCTCGCGCTGCGCGGGTGCCTGACGGCGAGGGGCCGCCGGGCGCTCGTCGGCCGACGGGCGGGCCTCCGGGACTCCGGGGCGAGGCCGCGGAGGGGTGGGACGGCGCGCCATCAGGACAGCTCACCGCCGAGCGCTGCGAGCACCCCCGGGGTCGCCTCGACGATGTCCCCCGCTCCGAGCATGAGGACGATGTCGCCGTCCTCGGCGGCGGCCGCGAGGGAGGGTGCGACCTCGGCGCGATCGGTGAGCGCGTGCAGCACGGCGCCCGGCTCGGCACGATCGGTGATGGTGCGCGCGTCGATGGCCGGGTCGAGATCCTCCCGGGCGCCGTAGACGGGCATCACCCAGCTCTCGTCGGCCCGGCCGAGGGCGCGGGCGAAGTCCTCCGCGAACGCGCGGGTGCGCGAGTAGAGATGGGGCTGGAAGGCGACGAGCACGCGCCCGGTGGAGCCGACGATTCCCCGGGCGGCGGCGATCGTCGCCTCGACCTCGCGCGGGTGGTGGGCGTAGTCGTCGAACACGGGCACTCCCCGGACCACTCCGCGCAGGTCGAAGCGGCGGGAGGCGCCGGCGAACGGGCCGACGCCCGTCGCCAGGGCGCGCGCCATCGCCGCGGGGTCCGGCGTCGAGGCGGAGATGCCCGCGGGATCGGCGACGTCGGCGGTCTCGTGTCCGTCCGCGGCCAGCAGGGCGAGGGACCCGGCCAGCGCGCCCATGGCGTTCAGCACGTTGTGGTGCCCGGTGACGTGCAGGTCCAGCTCGATCTCGCCGACAGGGCCTGCGACCCGGGCGTGGGTGCCGGTGGCCTCGGGCGTCTCATCGAGCAGACGCCAGTCGGCGCCCGAGGCGCGTCCGTAGGTCTGGACGTCGACGCCGCGCCCGGCGGACCGCTCCCCCAGCGCCGCGGCACCCGCGTCGTCGGCGCAGACCACGAGCGTGCCGCCCGGGACGACACGGTCGACGAGGGCGTCGAAGGCGGCCACGAGGGTCGCCTCGTCGCCGTGGAAGTCCAGATGGTCGGCCTCGAGGTTGGTGACCACGAGCGCGGAGGGGGCGAAGGCGAGGAAGGAGCCGTCGGACTCGTCGGCCTCGATCACCGCGAGCGCAGCGTCCGGACCGGCCTCATCGGTCGGCCGCTCGGAGTCCGCGTCCTCGCGCAGCCCGGCATTGCGGCCCAGGTCCGGGACGGCGGCGCCGAGGGCCCAGGCCGGGTCCGCGTCCGTGCCGCGCAGCGCGAGCACGGCCATGGCGGTCGTCGACGTCTTGCCGTGGGTGCCCGCGACCGCGAGCAGTCGGCGATCCTGCAGCAGCCCGGCGAGGGCCGCGGCGCGATGAATGACGGGGATGCCGCGCTCGCGGGCGGCGATCACCTCGACGTTGTCGGCGCGCACGGCGGTGGAGACGACGACGAGATCGACGTCGTCGGCCAGCAGGCCCGCGTCGAAGCCGATCCCGATGCGGGCGCCCGCCGCGCGCAGCGGGCCGATGAACTGTCCGTCCTGCGAGTCCGAGCCGCTCACGGCGAGCCCCGCTTCGAGGGCGAGCCTCGCGACGGCGGACATGCCCGCACCGCCGATGCGCACCACGTGGATCGAGCGCACGGGGCCCTGGGGCCATGCGGAGTCGGTGACCACGTCTCCGGGACGGAGCATCGTGCGCACCCCGTCGGGCAGGGCGGGAAGGTCGTCGGAGGCAGCGCGCGGGGTCATGCGCCCACGGTAACCGGCGCCCCTCGGAGCCTCCCGGAGGCTCTCCGCGCGTCGTCGGTCACGTGCCCGGGGAGAGCCGGACGGGACCCCGCGACGGAACCCCGCGGCCGGCTCGCGGAGCGGCCACCCACAGTGGGGTGAACTGCTCTGGGACCAGCAGCGCCGGGGCCGGCCCCGGTGGGGTAAGCAGCGCTGGGATCAGCCGCGGTGGGCGGCGGCGAGGACGAGACCGGCGAGGCGCTCGGCGGCGTCGGTGATGCCGAAGGCACGGGAGGCCTCGGACATCGCCCGCAGACGCTCGGGGTCGCTCAGCAGCGGCAGGATCGTGCCGGTCATGACCTGCTCGTCGAGGTCGGCGTCGGAGATCATGAGGGCGCCGCCGGCGCTCACGACCTCCTGGCCGTTCAGCGCCTGCTCGCCGTTGCCGACCGGCAGGGGCACGAACACCGCGGGCAGGCCGACGGCCGTGAGCTCGCTGACGGTGCCGGCCCCGGAGCGGGTGACGGCGAGGTCGGCGGCGGCGTAGGCGTCCTCCATGGCGCTCACGTATTCGACCAGCTGGTAGCCGTCGCGGTCCGCGAGGGCGGCTCCGACCTCGGTCTTCCCTCGGCCGGTGACGTGGAGGATCTGGCCGCCGTGCGCGAGCACCGTCTCCGCGCTGTGCACGACAACCTCGTTGAGGTGCTGGGCACCCAGGGACCCTCCGGTGACCAGCAGCACGGGGCGCTCCGGGTCCAGTCCGAAGGAGCGCACGGCGTCGGTGCGGCGGGCGGCGCGGTCGAGGGCCGCGATGCCCTCGCGCATGGGCATCCCGATGCGGCGGGCACCGGGCAGCGGGGTGTGCTCGAAGGCCGTGAGCACGGCCGCGGCCCCGCGGGCACCGAGACGGTTGGCGAGGCCGGGCCGGCGATTCGCCTCATGGATCAGGCGAGGGATGCGCGCGGAGGCGGAGGCGAGATAGGCGGGCGGGCACACGTAGCCGCCGAAGCCGCAGACAGCGCCGACGCCTCGGTCCTTCATGAGTGCGCGCACCTCGCGCAGGCTGCCGCCGAAGCGGGCCGGGAAGCGCAGCGCAGCGCCGTTGGGACGGCGAGGGAAGGGAACCTTCTCGATGGTGGCGAGCTCGAGGCCCGCGGCCGGGACGAGGTGGGCTTCCAGGCCGTCCGCCGTGCCGAGAGCGAGCACCTCGGCCTCGGGGTCCAGCTCGCGGATCTTCGCGGCGGTGGCGAGCAGGGGCGAGACGTGGCCTGCGGTGCCGCCTCCGGCCAGCAGGACGGTCGGTGCGTTCATCAGCGGGCGTATCCCTCGGTGTCGGGGCGGGCAGTGGGCTCGGCCGATCGGGCCGACGGACGAGCAGGGGTGCGGCGCGCGGTGCCGGTCGAGCGGGCTCCAGCGGATCGTCCGCCGGTCGCGCGCGAGCCGCCGGAGCGGGTTCCGGTCCCCCGGGCGCCCGAGCTGCGGGATCCGGCGCCGCGGGACCCTGTGGTGCGGGTCCCGGAGCTGCGGGCCCCGGCACCGCGGGAGCGGGAGGACGGGGCCGCGGTGCGGGCGCGCCCGCCGGAGGCGGCTGCGCGCGTAGTGGTCGCCTTCGCGGTTCCTGCCGTCGCCTTCGTCTTCCGCGACGACGCCCCGCCTGCCGACTTCGCCCCGCGGCGACCGCGGCGACGACGACGCGTCCCCTCTCCCCCGCGGCTCGCGGGGATCACCGCGAGAGCGCTGCGCACGGTGCCCATGCGGGCGGTGAGCGCCTCCTGGGCGCCGGGCTCGTGGCGGGCGAAGGACAGCAGCATGCCCAGGGCCAGCATGGACGCGACCAGGGCGGAGCCGCCGGAGGAGATGAAGGGCAGCGGCACGCCGAGCACGGGGAGCATGCCGGTGACGACCATCATGTTCACGAAGGCCTGGCCGAGCAGCCAGGCGCCCACGCCGCCGATGGTGATCTGGATGAACGGGTCCCGGGCGCGGGTGATCATCCGGAAGAGGATGAGCGCGAGCACGGAGAACAGCAGCAGCACGCCGAGCGTGCCGATCAGCCCGAGCTCCTCGCCGATGATCGCGAAGATGTAGTCGTCCTGGGCGGCGGGCAGGCGCCCCCACTTCTGGCGCGACTGCCCCAGACCGACGCCCCACCATCCGCCCTCGGCGAGGCCCATGAGGCCCTGGTCGGACTGCAGGCAGGAGTCGCCCTCGCAGGTGCCGTGCAGCCAGTTGCCGATGCGGGCCATGCGGTTGGCGTTGGTCAGGGCGAAGAAGAGGATCGCGGCGACGCCCACGCCGCCGCCGAGCACGAACCAGCGCCGCGGCACGCCGCCGATCCAGAGGGAGCCGGCGACCAGCATCGCCATGATCATCATCGTGCCCAGGTCGTGGCCCAGCAGCACGAGGCCCAGGGCGACCACGATGACCGGCACCACGGGGATCACGAGATGCATCGTGCGGTGCAGCAGCGGGCGCTTGCGAGTGAGGATCGCGCCGAGCCAGACGGCGAGCGCGAGCTTGAGGAGCTCGGAAGGCTGCAGGGTCTGGCCGGCGATGCGGATCCAGTTCGTGTTGCCGCCGGCGGCGACCCCGATGCCCGGCACATGCACGAGGCACTGCAGGGCGATGCCGAGACCGAGCAGCACCCAGGCGAACCTCTCGTAGGTGCGCGGGGGCAGGAACGCGGCGACGAGCAGGCCGACGAGCCCGATCAGTGCGAACTTCCCCTGTGCGAGAAGGCCCGCGAACGGGGAGTCGCCCTTGGCGATGCTCACCACGGAGCTGCTGGAGAGGACCATCACCAGGCCCGTGCCGATGAGCAGGGTGCCCACGCAGATCAGGCCGTAGAAGTCCAGGACCGGGGAGCGGCCCCAGTCGCCGAGGCCGTTGCGCACGCGACCGCCGACGTCGCCCAGGGGGCGGTCCTCGTCCGGGCGCACCACAGCAGGGGCCCGACGGGGCGTCTGCTGGGGGCTCATGCGCGTCCTTCCGGTCCGTCCGGCTCCTGCGTGTCCTCGGCGTCCTGCGTCCCGGTGGCCGCGCGGGCGGCGGCGGCGAAGAGGTCGCCGCGCTCGGCATAGTCCGTGAACTGGTCGATCGAGGCCGCGGCGGGTGCGAGGAGCACCGCGTCGCCCTCCCGTGCCAGTCCGGCCGCCGCGTCGACGGCCTCCCGCATCAGTCGGGAACGTCCTTCGGGATCCTCAGTGTCACCCGCGGGCACGCGCACGCGGGGTATTGCGGGGGCGTGTCGCTCGAGCGCCTCGCGGAAGGGCGTGTCGTCGGATCCGATGAGCACGACGCCGCGGAGGCGTCCGGACACCTCGGCGACCAGCGTGTCGACGTCGGCCCCCTTGGTGTCGCCGCCCGCGATCCAGACCACGTGCTCCATGCCGAGCAGGGAGGCGCGGGCCGCGTCGGGATTGGTGGCCTTGGAGTCGTCGACGAAGGCGATGCCGGTGCCGACCGCGACGATCTCGCTGCGATGGCTGCCGGAGCGGAAGGCGCGCAGCCCCTCGCGCACGGCCGCCTGGGAGACGCCGTGGGCGCGGGCGAGGGCCGCGGCGGCGAGCGCGTTGAAGACGACGTGGGGCGGGGCGCCGTGGGGGCCCAGGTGCGCCAGGTCGGCCAGCGAGCCGAGCTCGGCGGCCTGACGGCGGCGGTCCTCGACGAAGGCGCGGTCCACGAGCAGGTCGTCGACGACGCCCAGCTCGGACGGGCCGGGGGCGCCCAGGGTCACGCCCACGGCACGGGCGCCCTCGACGACGTCGGCGTCCTCGACGAGCCTCCGGGTGAGGTCGTCGGCCGTGTTGAAGACGCAGGCCACGCGGACGCCCTCGAAGATCTTTCCCTTGGCGCGGGCGTAGGCCTCGAGGCCGCCGTGCCAGTCGAGGTGGTCCTCGGTGATGTTGAGGACGGCCGCGGCCTCGCAGTCCACGTGCTGGGTCCAGTGCAGCTGGAAGCTCGAGAGCTCGACGGCCAGGACGTCGAACCCCTCGGGGTCGAGGGCCGCCTCGATCACGGGCAGGCCGACGTTCCCGCAGGCGACGGCGCGCAGCCCCTCGGCGCGCAGGATCGTCTCGAGCATCGTCACGACGGTGGTCTTGCCGTTGGTGCCGGTGACGCCCAGCCAGGCGGGGCCGTCCGGCGCCTGCATGCGGCGCGCGAGCTCGACCTCGCTCCACACCGGGATGCCCGCGGCGGCGGCCTGCGCGAGCAGGGGCTGGTCGGGACGCCATCCGGGGGAGGTGACCACGAGGTCGACGTCCGCGTCCTCGGGCAGGGCGAGCGTGTGCTCGGCGCCCAGCCGCACCTCGACGTCGAAGACCTCGAGGATGCGGGCGCGCTCGCGGTTGCGCGGGGTGTCCGCCGCGTCGACGACGATCACGCTCGCACCGCGCTGCATGGTCTGGTCGGCGACCGCGTACCCGGAGACGCCGAAGCCGACGACGAGGATCCTGAGGCCGGCGACGTCCAGGCCCGGCCAGGGGCGCGCGTCGACCGGCGAGCCGTCCGAGCTCACGAGGCGATCCCCGGGAGCGCGTCGAGGTAGAACAGGCCCAGCCCGGCCGCGCCGAGGACGCCCGCGATGATCCAGAAGCGGACCACGATCGTGACCTCGTTCCAGCCCTTGAGCTCGAAGTGGTGCTGGAGCGGCGCCATCCGGAACACGCGCTTGCGGGTGAGCTTGAAGCTCGTGACCTGGATGATGACCGACAGCGAGATGATCACGAAGAGGCCGCCGATGATCGCGCCGAGCAGCTCGGTGCGCGAGACGATCGTGAGGCCTGCGAGAGCGCCGCCCAGGGCGAGGGAGCCGGTGTCGCCCATGAAGATCTTCGCGGGCGAGGTGTTGTACCAGAGGAAGCCGATGCACGCGCCGCCGATCGCGGCCGCGATGATCGCCGTGTCCAGCGGGTCGCGCGCGCTGTAGCAGTGGGCGGAGTCGAGCAGGAGGTGCCCGCTCGTGCAGGTCTGGCGCCACTGCCAGAAGGAGATCACGAGGTAGACGCCCGCGAAGATGATGGTGGCGCCGGTGGCGAGGCCGTCGAGCCCGTCGGTGAGGTTCACGCCGTTGGACCAGGCGGCGACCAGGAAGTTCGCCCAGATCGCGAAGAGCACGAAGCCGATCGTGGTGCCGGCGAAGGCGAGATCGAGCCAGGGCAGGTCGCGCACGAAGGAGAGGCGCGTGGACGCGGGCGCATGGCCCGAGTCGTTGCGGAACAGCAGGGCCATGACGGCGAAGGCCGTCGCGATGGCGAACTGGCCGATGAGCTTCTGGTAGGCCCGGAGGCCCAGGCTGCGCTGGCGGGTGATCTTGATGAAGTCGTCGAGGAAGCCGACGACGCCCAGTCCCGTCATCAGGAACAGCACGAGCAGGCCAGAGGCCGACGGCGGCTGCTGGGTGATGAGGTGGGCGACCGCGTACCCGATCAGCACCGAGAGGATGATCGCGACGCCGCCCATGGTGGGGGTGCCGCGCTTGGTGGAGTGCGAGGTCGGTCCGTCGTCGCGGATGAACTGCCCGTAATGGCGCTTGACGAGCACCCGGATGTACAGCGGGGTGCCGATGAGCGCCAGGACGAGCGCGGCGCCGCCGGCGATGATGATCGCGATCATGCGCGTGCGCCTCCTGCGTCTCCCGGCTCGTGGTCGTCGGTCGTGGGTGCCGGCCCGGTCGTCGCCGGGTCCGTCGCCGTGTCCTGCGAGTCTGCCATGCCGTGGGCCGCCGGGACGTGAGCACCTGCGGATCCGTCGCTCGGCGCGGCGGCCGGATCTCCCCCGCCGCGCTCGCGCGCGTCGAGGGCATCGCGCAGCGGTTCGGCGAGCGTGCGCAGCCCGGCGTCGCGCGAGGACTTCAGCAGGATGACGTCGCCCGGCTCCACGATCTCGACGAGGCGCTCGAGGGCGGCGTCGAGGTCGGGGACCTCCTCGGACTCGTCGCCGAAGCTGCCCTCGAGGCAGGCGCCCCGATGGATCAGCCGGGCCCCGGGGCCGACGGCGATCAGCTGGGAGATGTTGAGGCGCACGGCGAGGCGGCCCACCTCGTCGTGCAGGCGCAGGGAGTCCTCGCCGAGCTCGAGCATCTCGCCCAGCACGGCGATGGTGCGCCGGGTGCGGCCCAGATGCGCGAGGGTCTTCAGGGCCTGGCGCATGGAGTCGGGGTTCGCGTTGTAGGCGTCGTTGAGGATGAGCACGTCCCCGGCGGCGTGCACGGCCTCCATCCTCTGCCCGGAGCTGAGGTGCAGGCGCGGCAGCAGGCGCGCGACGTCCTCGAGGTCCATGCCGAGCACGAGGGCGGCGGTCGCGGCGGCGACGGCGTTCAGCGCCTGGTGCTCGCCGAGCAGGTCGAGGGTGATCTCGCGGGTGTCCGCGGGGATGGCGCTGCCGTCCAGGCGGGTGAGGCCCTCGGGGACGGCGAGGGTGAGGCGGGCGCGGGCCTGCTCGTCGAGGCGGAGGTCCTGGACGCGCACGTCGCCGGAGGCCATGCCCCACGTGGTGACGGGCGCCGAGGTGCGCGAGGCCATGCGCGCGACGCGGGCGTCGTCGGCGTTGAGGATCGCCCGGCCCGCGGGCTGGAGGGCCTCGACGATCTCCCCCTTGGCCTGCGCGATCGCCTCGACCGATCCGAACTCGCCGAGGTGCGCGCTGCCGACGTTCAGCACGAGGGAGACGTCGGGCGGGGCGATCGCGGTGAGATGGGCGATGTGGCCGATGCCGCGGGCGCCCATCTCCAGCACGAGGAAGCGGGTGTCCTCGGTCAGGGACAGCACCGTGAGCGGCAGGCCGAGCTCGTTGTTGGGGCTGCCGGAGGGCGCGACCGTCGGCCCGATCTCCCGCAGCAGCGCACCCAGGAGGTCCTTGGTGCCGGTCTTGCCGGCGCTGCCCGTGAGGGCGACGACGCGCAGGTCCTCGCGGCGCGCGCGGGCGCTCGCGAGCTGGACGCGGGCCAGGTCGGACAGGGCTGTCACGACGTCGGCCACGCGCACGGCGGGGACGTCGACCGCGTCGGTGACCAGGGCGAGAGCCGCGCCGGCGTCGCGGGCGGAGTCGACGAAGCGGTGGCCGTCGACGTTCTCGCCGTGGAAGGCGGCGAACAGGTCGCCCTCGCGCACGGCGCGGGAATCGATGCGCGCCTCGCCGGTGACCTGCTCGGTGCCCGTGGCGCCGCCGATCAGCTCACCGCCGGTGAGGTCGGCGATCTCCTGGGCTGTGATGGCGAGCATTCAGCGTCCTTCTCGGGGTCGGGTCGGGGCGTCGTCCGGATCCACGGGCGCGGCGTCGGACCCGGGGAGTCGTCGCCGCAGCTGCACGCGATCATCGAACGGAAGGACTGTATCGCCGATCGTCTGGCCGGTCTCCGCGCCCTTGCCGGCCAGGAGGATGGTGTCGCCCACGTCGGCCAGCTCGCACGCGAGGTCGATCGCGCGCTCGCGACCGGCGACGACGTGCACCTCGGCGGAGGTGTCCGCGGGGATGCCGGCGCGCACCTGCTCACGGATCGAGGCGGGGTCCTCGCTGCGCGGGTTGTCGTCGGTGATGATCACGACATCGGCGAGGTCGGCGGCGACGGCGCCCATGTGCGGCCGCTTGCCGGCGTCGCGGTCGCCGCCCGCGCCGATCACGGCGAGGAGCCGCCTGGTGCCCGGCACCGCGCGCAGGGTGGCGAGGGTCTTGGCGAGGGCGTCCTCGGTGTGGGAGAAGTCGACGACCCCGCGCACGGGCTCCTCGGCGACCAGCTCCATCCGTCCGGGCACGCGGCCGGAGCGCGAGATCGCCTCGCGCACCTCGGGGCCGCCGCGGCCGACGGCCTCGAGCAGGAGCAGGACGGCGACGGTGTTGGCGACGTACGGCATGCCCGGGATCTGGGAGTTCAGATCGTGGGTAGAGCCGTCGGCCTCGCGCACGCGCAGGGAGCTGCCGAAGGCATGCGGCTCGACCTGCTCGACCACGACGTCCGCGGAGCGGGCCGGGTCCGTGGTGAACGTCGTGACCGGGATGGACGACTCGCGGGCGAGCCGCGTGCCCCAGTCGTCGTCCACGCAGACCACGCCAACGCGCGCGTGCGCGGGCGCGAACAGGGAGGCCTTGGCGCGGAAGTAGTCCTCCATCGTGGGATGGAAGTCCAGGTGGTCCTGGGAGAGGTTGGTGAAGGCGACGGCGTCGAAGGCGATCTCGTCGGCCCGGTGCTGGACCATCGCGTGGCTCGAGACCTCCATGACGCACACCTGCACGCCGCTCTGGAGCATGCGCGCGAGGATCCCCTGCAGGTCAGGCGACTCCGGGGTGGTGCGCACGGTGGTGACCACGGCGTCCTCCCCGTCGCCGTCGCAGTACTCGGTGCCGTTGGTGCCGATGACGCCGGCCGGCACCCCCAGGGAGAGCAGGGTGCGGTGAAGCATCGTGGCGACGGACGTCTTGCCGTTCGTGCCGGTGACGCCGATCATCGTGAGCCGCTGCGAGGGGTCGCCGTAGACGGCGGCCGCGGCGCGCGCGGTCGCCGCACGGGGATCGTCCAGGACCAGGGCGACCAGGCCCGCGCGCACGCACTCCTGGGCGCCGACGGGATCGGTGAGGGCCGCGAGCGCGCCCGAGGCCGCGGCCTGGGAGGCGAAGCGGGCGCCGTGGGTGCGGGCCCCGGGCAGGGCGCAGTAGAGGTCGCCGGGCTCGACGGCGCGGGAGTCCAGGGTCGCGCCGGTCAGCACGATGGCGTCGTCCGCAGGACCGACCACCTCCGCCCCGAGCAGACGGGCGAGCTCCCCCGCCGTGATCCGCGGGGCCGCGGAGACGCCTTCTCCGTCCTCGGCGCGCCGGGGACGGGGCGGGACCGCGCGGGGATGACCGCTCACCACTCGTCCTCCAGGGTCTTGCCCTTCGTGCCGGTGGGCGCGATGCCCTGGGTCTGGAGGGTGTACTGCATGAGCTCGGAGAACGCGGGGGCGGCCGCCGTGTTGCCCGAGATGAAGGTCTTCAGTCCGTACACGAACACGCCGATGGCGATCTCCGGGTCGTCGATGGGTGCCATCCCGATGAAGGACGCGGTGTAGCCGGCCCCGCTCTCCGCCGTGCCGGTCTTGCCGCCGACCGCGTAGTTCGGGACGGCCGCGTTGGACGCGGCGTCGTCGTCGATGTCATTGTCCATGAGGTTGCGGATGGTCCGCGCGGTCTCGCTCGAGCAGGCGCGCACGCCCTTGGCGGTGGTGGCCGCGGTCAGCGTGCCCTTCTCGTCGCGGGTGCCCGCCACGATCGTGGGCTGCATGCGCACGCCGTCGTTCCCGAAGGCGCCGATCGCGGCGGTCATCTGGATGGGGGTCACGGAGTACCCCTGGCCGAAGGCGATCGTGAAGCGCAGGCGACCCGCCCAGTCCGCCACGGGGTGCAGGATGCCCTCGGACTCCCCGGGCAGGCCGATGCCGGTCTTCTCGCCGATCCCGAAGGCCTTGAGCGTCGCATAGCGCTGCTTGTCGGAGACGGTCTTGGAGATCTGCACGGTGCCCACGTTCGAGCTGTTCTTCAGCACGCCCGCGAGGGTGAGGTGCTGGGTCTCGTGCGGGTGGGAGTCCTTGATGCGGTTGCCGTCGAAGTCCATCGTGTAGGGCACGGTGTAGTGGGAGGACGGCGTGACCTTCTTGTGCTCGAGAGCGCACGCCACGGTGAGGAGCTTGCCCGTGGAGCCCGGCTCGAAGACGTTGGACAGCGACTGGTTGCCCAGGTACTCCGGGTCGGTCTTGCCGGGCTTGTTCGGGTCGAACGTCGGGTAGTCGGCGAGGGCGAGCAGCTCGCCGGTGCGCACGTTGTAGATGACGGCGCTGCCGGCGTCGGCACCGAACTTCTTCACGGTCTCGGCGACGACCTGCTGGGACTTCCACTGCAGGTTCTCGTCGATCGTGAGCACGAGGTCGTCGCCGTCGACGGCCTCCACGGTGGTCTGCTTGCCGGTGGGGATGACCTGGCCGCCGGCGCCGCGCTCGTAGCGGACCTTGCCGTTCTTGCCGCGCAGGTTCTTGTCGTACTTGTACTCGGCGCCGGCGAGCGCCGCACCGTCGCCGCCCATGAAGCCGATGACGTTGGCGCCGATCTCCCCGGCCGGATAGATGCGCTCGGAGACGCGGTCCGATCCGATCCCAGGGATCTCCTGCGAGATGACGGCTTCGCGCACGTCGGGCTCGACGTTCTTGCGCAGGTAGAGGAAGCCGCGCTTCCCCGTGAGCGTCTTCTCGAGATCGTCGACGTCCTCGTCCAGCAGCGGGGAGAGCACCTTGGCGGCGGCCTTCACGCCGGTGCCCAGATCCTTGTCCTTGGGCTTGAAGTCGCCGACCTGCAGCTGGTTCACCCAGAGGTCGTAGCGCTCGACGCTGCGTGCGAGCACGGCGCCGTTGCGATCGACGATCTCTCCGCGCAGGGCGGTGATGGTGCGATCGGTGGTGCGCTGGTCGACCGCCTCGGCGGCGCGCGCGCTCGCGTCCAGCCCCTGCACCCAGACCAGGCGGCCTCCGAGCGTGACGGCACCGGCCCCCATGAGCGTGAGCATGAGGCGGCGGCGCATCAGCGGCTCGCCCACGCGCGGGGCCGGGATCACCGGATGCGCGGGTCGGGTCTGACGGCGTCGGGACGACGACGCGCCGCGCGCCGATCCGGACGACGCGCGCGAGGACGAGGAGCCCGAACGTCCTCGGTCACGGGAGTTCGAGGCCATCGATCAGTCCCCCTCGTTGCCCATTCCGTGGTACGTCTCCGCGTCCTCGTAGATCGAGGCCGCGGGGATCGAGGACGATTCTGCCCCTGAGGCGCCCTGGACCGTCTGCGCCTCGCCGACGACCTTGCCATTTCCCAGATCGATGTAGCCCGGGTCCCCGGCCTGGACCATGCCCAGATCCTTCGCGCGCTTGCCGAGCTCCTGGGGAGTGCTCAGTTCGTCCTCCTGCTCCTGCAGCCCCTGGGACTGCTCGGTGAGCTTCTGCGAGGTGGACTGAAGGCGGGTGATCTCGTAGCTGGTGTCGGACATCTGGATGTTCAGGAACAGCACCGCGGCGAGGGTGACCACGGCGATCAGGGTGCACAGGATCGCGAACGGGAGCGGGCTGCGGCGCGTCGACGGCGCGGCGACCACCGCGAGGCGGGGCCTGGCGGAGGTGCGGGCGACGGGTCGCGCGGCGCGGCGGGGTGCGACGCGGGGTGCGGTGCTGATGGCCATGATGCGTTCCGATTCGTCGGTCGTTCGTCAGTGTGCGGGTCGGAGGCGCTCGGCGGCGCGCAGGCGCACCGAGGCGGAGCGGGCATTGGACCCGCGCTCGGCCTCGTCGGCCTGGAGCGCGCCGCGCGTGAGAGCGGCGAAGGTGGGCTTGTGCTCCTCGAGCTCGAAGGGCAGGTCCGGAGGCGCCGAGGAGCGGGTGCGACGGGCCAGGGCCGACTTCACGAGCCGGTCCTCGCCCGAGTGGTAGGACTCGACGACCACGCGGCCGCCGACGCCGACGGAGTCGAGGGCCCCGTCGATCGCGCGGGCGAGGATCGCGAGCTCGTCGTTCACGGCGATCCGCAGGGCCTGGAAGGAGCGCTTGGCGGGGTGTCCGCCGTGCGCGCGGGAGGCCGCGGGGATCGCACGGTCCAGGAGGTCGACGAGCTCTCCGCTGCGCTCGAGGGGGTGCTCGGCGCGCTCGGAGACGATGCGGCGGGCGATGCGCGGGGCGAAGCGCTCGTCGCCGTACTCCCGCAGGATGCGGGCGAGCTCCTTCTCGTCGAGGTCGCGCAGCAGGTCGGCCGCGGTGGGGCCTCCTGAAGCGGGATCCATGCGCATGTCCAGGGGTGCGTCGGCCGCATAGGAGAAGCCGCGCTCGGACGTGTCGATCTGGAAGCTGGAGAGCCCCAGGTCCATCATCACGGCCGACGCGGTCAGCCCGCGCTCGGCGAGGACCTCGGGGATCGCGTCGTAGGTGGCGTGCACGAGGTCGATGCGGTCGGCGAAGCCGTCCTGCGCGAGGCGCTCGCGGGCGAGCTCGAGGGCTGCGGTGTCACGGTCGATGCCGATGAGGCGGGAGTGCGGGCAGGCGGCGAGCACGGCGCTGGCGTGGCCGCCCATGCCGAGCGTCGCGTCCACGTAGACGGAGCCCGGCTCGACCAGAGCCGGAGAGAGGAGATCGACGCACGCCTGGAGCATGACGGGAGCGTGGCGGTCCTGGGCTCGGACCGGATGCTGGTTCTCGTCCATGCCACCGCCTCTCCTGCGTGATGCGTGCTTCTCGATCGTCGTGGTGCGGCATCGCGTGCTGCTCGTGGTGCCGTCCGGCGGGATTCCTCGTCGCTCCCGACCCGCCACCGGGGAAGTTGCGTCGGGGCGGGAGCGACGAGAGGTCTCGCGGGACGGAGTCCCTCAGAACAGGCCCGGGACCACCGACTCGGCGGTCTGGGCGAAGCCCTCCTCCTTCTGCTCGAGGTAGGTCTCCCACGCGGGGAGCGACCAGACCTCGAGGCGGTCCAGAGCGCCGATCACGGCGCATTCCCGGTCCAGGCCCGCGTAGGTGCGCAGCTGGCCGGGGATCGTGATGCGGCCCTGCTTGTCCGGGATGACGTCCTCCGCCCCCGAGAGCAGCACACGCAGGTAGTCGCGCGTGCGCTGATCCGTGGTCGGAGCCCGCCTGGCCTCCTCGAGCTTCTGGCGGAACTCGGCCAGGGGGTACACCGCGATGCAGTGCTCCTGTCCCCGAGTCATCACCAGGCCCGAGGCGAGCTCGTCCCGGAACTTCGCGGGAAAGATCAGGCGGCCCTTGTCGTCGAGCTTGGGCGTGAAGGTTCCGAGGAACATCCGCGCCCCCTTTCTCGACGAGGGATCACCATCTCCCTCCTGCACGCCCCACTTTACCCCACAACTCACCACTTCCCGCTACCCATTCGTCGAACCGACCTCAGATTCGCGGCATCAGGGCAGGTCAAGAGTGTGGAGCGGGGTGGAGGGAAATCCTGCGGCACAGCCGTTCCAGGGCGTGTCCGTGCCTGGCGGGGCCGTCGAACCCTGGGAACGCGTTCAGCAAGAGCGCAGGTCACTGCCCCTCGGAGGCCTTCGGCGGGGGAACCGGGCATGCGCGGGACGGAAGGTGGGGCGAAGTGGGGGGACTCCGGGGAGCGGAGTGGAGGGGTCCCGGGGAGCGGAGTGGGGAGACCCCGGGGAGCGCAGTGGAGGCGCGCGGCGACGAGGCGCGGTCACACGCAGCGCGGGGGCGCGGTGGAGCGCCGAGGGGAGCGCCGAGGGGAGCTCCGCACAGGGCCCGGACAGACGACGACCCCGGGCCGAGGGCTCGGGGTCGCGGGTGGTGACGCGGTGGTGGGGCGCGGTGGAGAGGGCGGGCGTTCAGCCCCGGGGATCATCCCCCGAGCGCTTCTCCCAGCGCTCCTCCATGCGGCGCATGAAATCGCTGCCGCCGTTCTCGGGCTGCCGGGGCTGCTCGCCCCCATCGCCCTGATCGGCGGCCGGACCGCCAGGGCGGCTGCGCGGCGAGGTCACGGCGTAGACCGCTCCGGCGAGCATCAGCAGGAATGCCAGCACGCCCAGCCAGATGTAGTTCAGGGAGACCCCGAGGACGAGGACGCCGAGCCCGACGACGACTCCGGCGAGGCCGAGGACGATGCGGCGGCGGTCGCGCCGGTCCTGGGCGCCGGAGCGGAAGGCGCGGGCGAGCCGGGGATCGTCGGCGAAGAGCTGACGCTCCATCTCATCGAGCATCTTCTGCTCGTGCTCCGAAAGCGGCATCGTTCCGGCTCCTTGTCCCGTGCCGTGTTCCCTGCGGCTGAACGCGATCGACGTGGGCGGCTCGAGCCCCATCGTCGATCCCCTAAGGATACTGCCGCCCGCCGGGGAATGGGAACTCGTCGGCCCACCGCATGACACTCTCCCTCTCACGTCCCGGACGCGTCTCCCCGGGCACCTTCCTGCTGGGCTCCGTCCTCTCCCGCTGCGTCCGGCGCGCGGAGGGTCGATCCGCGGGAGAGGCTTCCCGAGCCGAAGCGGTCGCGCGCGCGGTCCATCGCGCTCTCCAGTCCCTGCCAGCCGGTTCCGCGGCCGGAGAGCTCGGCCGCGGCGGGCTGCGCGCTGGTCTCCTGCAGGCGCTCGGCCCGCACCCCGGCCAGGCGCACCGCCGGCATGCGCGGCACCTCCCTCTCCCAGAGGGCGACCACGTGCTCGCGAAGACGCTCGCCGCTCGCCGTCGGCTGATCCATGGTGGCCGATCGGGTGATGGTGGTGCCGTCCGGCGAACGGAGCTTGACGGAGACGGCGCGCGCGGCGAGGTGACTGCGGCGCAGGCTGCGGGACACCTCGTCGGCCATGAGGGTGAGGCGGCGACGCACCTCGGCGGGGTCCACGAGGTCCTCCTCGTAGGTGCGTTCGGTGCCGACGCTGCGATCGCGCACCCGCGTGCCCAAACCGGTGCGGTCCTCCCCCGCCGCGAGCCGCGCGATCATGGGGGCCTGGGGGCCGACGGCGCGACGCAGGGTCCCCGCGGGGATGTCGCGCAGCTGACCGACGGTGCGCACCCCGAGCCGTTCGAGCGCCTGCTGCGCCTTGGGGCCGACGCCCGAGATGACGCCCACGGGCAGCGGCGCGAGGAAGGCGGCGGTCTGCTCGGACGGGACGATCAGCATGCCGTCGGGCTTGGCACGGGCGGACGCGATCTTCGCGACCGCCCGGGACACGGACCCTCCGACGCTGCTGGGCAGGTCCAGCTCCTCGCGGATGCGGGTGCGCAGGCGGTGGGCGATCTGCTCGGGCGATCCGAACAGGCGGCGGGCACCGGAGATGTCGAGGAAGGCCTCGTCGACGCTGATCTGCTCGATCGCGGGCGTCACCTCCCGGAGCAGATCCATGACCTGCGCGGAGACCTCGCGGTAGCGGTCGATCCGCGGCGGGACGATGACCAGGTCGCGCGCGAGGCGGCGGGCGGTGACCATCGGCATGGCGGAGCGGATGCCGCGCTCGCGCGCCGGATAGCTCGCCGCGGCGACGACGCCGCGCGAGCCCGCACCCCCGACGACGACCGGCAGACCCTGCAGGGCGGGATCGTCGCGGATCTCGATGGAGGCGAAGAAGGCGTCCATGTCCAGGTGCAGGATCGTGCAGTCCTCCGTGCCCGACATCCGTGCTCCCTCCGATGCTCCTCCCCCGCGCCCGCGCGTGCGGGCCGGAGCGCACCATGGTAATCGGCGCGGGGCAGGCCCCGGAGGTCCCGGAGGAGCCCTCGTGCCGGGGGCCTCACCCGGCGAGCGCGACTGCCTCCGAGGGGGCGAGGGAGGCCAGCAGCTCCTCGCGGACCTGGGCGATGCGTGCGCGGGTCCCCTCGCGGTGCAGTGCCAGCAGGACGGGATCCGGGGTCGCGCGCTGGTCGCGGTCCAGGCGGTCGCGCTCGACCACGAAGCGCGAGGCGTCCTCCGCCCAGCGCCGGCGATCCCCGCCCATGCGGTCCAGCGCCGTCCACACGTTCAGCGGCAGCTTGCGCCGACGGGTCCGGTTCGCCCGCGTGACGAGGACGCCCGCGATGCGCAGCGCCGCACGGTGCACGAGCTCGTAGGAGGCGCGCGGGTCGGTCCCGGCGAGCTCCTGGGCGCGTGCGAGCATCGCCTCGGCCCTCTCGAGGGCGGCGAGATCCTGATCCAGGTGGACGAGCTCCGCTGTGTGCGTGGTCATGGTGGGAACGCTAGGCGGAGGCACCGACATCCGACGCGGGAGCGTCGGTGCTGTGGACGCAGGGCACCTGGGGAGGACCGACGGCCCGCGCGCGGTCCGCCCGCACCGCCCCCGCGTGCAGAGACCAGTGCGCGCGCCTCCCGGCCCTAGAGTGTCCGGGTGACCCCACCACCCCGCGGCCGTCGCCGCAGCTCCTCGGAGGCGCCGTTCCCCGATCTCGGGCCCGTCGGCGAGGCCATCCCCATCACGACCGGCAGCGCCGAGCTCGTCGTCGAGTCCGACGGATCGGTGCTGCTCCTGGTCAACGGCGTGCCCTCCTCGCACCTGGATCCCGATCCGGAGCACCTCGTCTTCGAGTACATGCGGTGGATGCGCACGGCGATGCGCTGCTGGGCCGCCGAGAGGCGCGCCGGGGACGGGAAGGACGGCGACGGCTCGCCGCGGCGCGGGCTCGAGCTCGCCGTCGCGCATCTGGGCGGCGCCGGATGCGCGCTGCCCCGCACCCTCGCCCATGACTGGCCGCGCGCCCGCCAGATCGTCGTGGAGCTCGACGCACTCCTCGCCGAGCACGTCAGGACCTGGTTCTCCCTCCCCCGCTCCCCGCAGCTGAGGATCCGCGTCGACGACGCCGCACATGCCCTCGCGGACTGGCGCAAGGACCGCTTCGACGTGCTCACCCGCGACGTCTTCGCGGGAGATCGCACCCCGTCCTCGCTCACCTCGGTCGCGGCCGCCCGACACGCCCGCCGCGTGCTCACCGCAGACGGCCTCTACCTGGCCAACTGCGCCTCCCGCCCCGGATCGCGGCTTCTCGCCGACGAGCTGACCACGCTCTCGAGCGTGTTCGCGCATGTCGGCGCGATCGCCGAGCCGGCGCATCTCAAGGGCAGGCGGCGCGGGAACTGCGTGCTGCTCGCCTCCGACGTCCCGCTGCCCGCCTCGCTCGACCGGGCGCTGCGCTCGGATCCGGTGGCGGTGCGACTGGCCGCCGGGGAGGACGCGGCGCGGATCGCCGCCCCGGGAACGGTGCTCGAGGGCGCTGCGCAGGGCTGATGCGCGGCGGCCGCAGCCTCCCGGGAGGAGGGCCGGACCTCAGAGCGGGCGGACCTGCTCGGCCTGCGGCCCCTTCTCGCCCGGCACCACGTCGACCTCGACCCTCTGGCCCTCCGTGAGCGTGCGGTAGCCGTCCATGTCGATGCGGCTGTGGTGCACGAAGACGTCGGCCCCGGGCCCGTCGACCTCGATGAAGCCGTAGCCCCTCTCTCCGTTGAACCACTTCACGGTGCCCTGCACGGTGCTCTCTGCCATGGAAAGCGTCACTTCCTGTGTCCTGCGATGGTGCTCTGCTGCGTGCCCCGAGGGCGCGCGATGACCGGCGCCCGGCGGCTCGCCGATGCGGCCGACGGGCCCGTCCTCAGGGGACCTCGGGGCCGGAACCGGGCCCCCGCCCCGATCCGCCGCCGGTCCCGTCGTCCTCCTCGCCGGCGAGGAAGCGCTCGAAGCGGTCGGCGAGCTCCTCGCCCGTGGGCAGGTCCATCGTGGTGCTGAAGACGCCGTCGCTCTCGGTGGACTGCGCGTCGTACTGCTCCTCGAGGGCCGCGACCATGCTGAGGACCTCCTCGTTGTCGGTGAGGGTGCTCTCGAGCGCCGCGCCCGCGGCCTCGGTGAGATCTCCCAGGTCCACCAGCGGGATGTCCAGGCCGGCGCCCTCGCTGACACGGCGCAGCAGCGCGAGCGCGCCCGCCGGGAAGTCGGTGCGCGTGAGGTAGTGCGGGATCTGCGCGGCGTAGCCGATCGCAGGGTGCCCGGCCTTGCCGAGCTCGTGCTCGAGGAGCGCGCCGAACGATGCCGGGACCACGATCTCCCCTCCCTGCTCGGGCTCGTGCGCAGGGATCAGGTCGGGGTCGTTGGCGTGGGTGATCATGGCGATCGGCCGCGTGTGCGGCATGGCCATGGGGATCGCGCTCATGCCCACGACCTTCTCGACGTCGAAGAACTCGATGAGGTCGATCACGGCCTGGCTGAGGCGGCGCCACTGCAGGTCCGGCTCGGGGCCGTCGAGGTAGAGGAACGGCCGGTCGCCCTCGTCGTACATGAGGTACAGGGACATCTCGGGGACGGTGACCTCGGTGTACACCGCGCCGTCGAAGACCGCCTGCGGGCGGGAGCCGCGGTAGTCCACGAGCTCGTCGACGTCGAAGGTCACGATCCGCACGTGGCGCAGGGAGTCCTTGAGGTAGGTCGAGGCGATCCGGCACGAGTTGCCGGCGTCCACGAGACCCGGGAGTGCGTGCACGAGCGTCAGGCGGCCGCGGGGAACCGCGGCGATCACATCCGCGGACTCGTAGGCGTAGAGGTCACGGGGGTCACGCATCGATGCACCTCGCTCCTCGCAGTCGCCGTCGAGCAGGGCTTTTCCCCGCGTTCGACGCGTTCCACCATAATGGATCGCCATGTCATCGCGCGCACAGGATCAGGGCGGCACCCCCTCGTGCGCGCGGCCACCGGAAGGACGCCCCGTGGAGCCAGCAGAACCCCGGCCAGATGCGCCAGCGAGCGAGGAGGCGCACGTCGCCCGAGAGATCGCCCTCGAGCAGGACTACGCGGACCGCCTGTACGCGCGCGTGGACGAGCTGATGGCGCAGATCCAGACCAGCCTGGACGAGGTCCAGGGATCGCAGGACGCGGCGACGCATCAGAACCGCTCCGAGCGGGACGCGTTCATGGCGCTGTACGAGGACCGGCTCGCGCTGCTGCGCACGGTGAGCTCGAGCGTCGTGTTCGGCCGGCTCGACACGGACGAGGGCGAGCGCCACTACATCGGCCGCATCGGCCTGTTCACCCCCGAGCGCGAGCAGCTCCTCGTGGACTGGCGCGCCCCGGCCGCGGCCGCCTACTACCAGGCGACCAGCCTCGAGCGGCTGGGCGTGCGTCTGCGCCGCCACCTCATCTCCCAGGGGCGCGCCGTCGTCGGACTCGAGGACGACGTGCTCGACCAGTCCATGCTCGCGCAGGGCGCGGGAGGCGAGGAGGTCGTGCTGCAGGGCGAGGGCGCGCTCCTGGCCGCCGTATCCTCGCAGCGCACCGGGCGCATGGGCGACATCGTCGCCACCATCCAGGCGGAGCAGGACCGCATCATCCGCTCCGCGAACCGCGGGGTGATGGTCGTCCAGGGCGGCCCGGGAACCGGCAAGACCGCCGTCGCCCTGCACCGCGCCGCCTACCTGCTCTACACCCATCGCCGCCGCCTCGAGCACTCGGGCGTGCTGATCGTCGCTCCCACGCGCGGCTTCCTGCGCTACATCGAGCGCGTGCTGCCGAGCCTCGGCGAGTCCGGCGTGGTGATGTCGACCCCGGGCGGGCTCTTCCCCGGTGTAGAGACGACGCTGCACGAAGCGCCCGAGGTCGCGCGCCTCAAGGGCGCGGGCGCGATGGCCGAGCTGCTCTCGCGCGCGGTGAAGCAGCGTCAGCTGGTGCCGGAGCGGGATCTCGAGCTGTCGATCGACGGCACGCCCCTCAGGATCACCCGGAAGATCCTGGCCGATGCCCGCCGCGAGGCCCGCTCGACGCACAAGCCGCACAACGCCGCGCGCGCCGTCTTCGTGCGCGCGGCCCTGGACCGGCTGGTCCAGCGGTACGAGGCGGAGCTCTCCCGCCGCGGGACCACGGTGATCCCGGAGGACAGACCGGGATACCTCGACGACCTTCGCCGTGACCCCGAGGTGCGCCGCGCGCTGAACCTGGCGTGGCTGCCGTACACCCCGGAGTCGTTCCTGAGGGTCCTGTTCGCGCATCCCGAGCGGCTGCGCGCGGCCGCCCCGCGCTCCCTCGCCGGAGCGGATCTCGACCTTCTCGTGCGCTCCAAGGACGCGCCGTGGACGATCGAGGACGTGCCCCTGCTCGACGAGGTCGCGGAGCTGCTGGGCGAGGACGACCAGGCCCAGCAGGCGGACGCCGAGCGCTCCCGCCGACGCCGCGAGGCCGATCTCAGCTATGCGCGCGAGGTCATCGAGAACATCGACACCTCGGGGATCGTGCGCGACGAGGACCTCGCGGACCGCATGGACCGCGCCTCCGACGGCCGCACGCTCGCAGAGCGGGCCGCGGAGGACCGCAGCTGGACCTACGGGCACGTGGTCGTGGACGAGGCGCAGGAGCTCTCGGCGATGATGTGGCGCACGCTCATGCGCCGCTGCCCCTCGAAGTCGTTCACGATCGTCGGCGACGTCGCGCAGACCTCGTCGTCGGCGGGGACCTCCTCGTGGGAGCGCGCGCTCGCCCCGTACGTCGAGGATCGTCTCGAGGTCGAGCCGCTGAGCGTCAACTACCGCACGCCGCGTCGCATCATGGACGTGGCGCAGGCCGTGGCCGAGTCACGCGATCTCCCGATCACCGAGGTCACCTCGGTGCGCGAGGGCGACTGGCCGGTACTGCTGCACTCGGCCGACGGCGCGGGACTGCCGGACGCCGTGGCCGACGCCGTCGCCGCGCAGCAGGCCCAGGCGATCGGGCGCCTCGTCGTCCTCACTCCGGGACGGCTGCTCGAGGATGTCGTGCGCGCGCTGCGGGCACGGGACGAACTGGGCCGCATCGGCACCGGGAGCCGCGGCATCGACGACCCGATCGCCGTGATGACCCCGCAGGACGCCAAGGGCCTCGAGTTCGACGGGGTGGTCCTCGTGGAGCCCGCGGAGATCCTCGCCGATTCCGAGGGCGGCGCCGGCGACCTCTATGTCGCGATGACCCGTGCGACCCAGCGCCTGGACGTGGTGCACGCTCGGGAGCTCCCGGCGGGTCTCACCGGCCCCGCGGTCGATTCCTCACCCCGGACATGAGAAGACCGGCGGCCGTGGCTTCCCCTCCACGACCGCCGGTCGGCGGCGCGCCCGCTGGGCGCACCCTGAACATCTTAAGGGCATGACGGCCGTGCTTCGGACCGTTTTCCACCGATCGACACGGATCCCCCACGATTCCCGCGGCTCGCAGGCCTCGTATCGAGGGCCGACGGGCCGCTCCGCGACTCAGGACGCCGCGCCTCCGCTGCCGGCGGACGCGTCCTGACGCAGCTCCGAGATCGCGGACTCGAAGTCGTCGAGGGAGTCGAAGTCCTGGTAGACGCTCGCGAACCGGAGGTACGCGACGACGTCGAGCTCGCGCAGGGGCTGGAGGATCGCGAGGCCCACGGCGTGGGCGTCGACCTCGGCCTGGCCGCTCTGGCGGATGGTCTCCTCGACGCGCTGGGCGAGGACAGCGAGCTGGTCGTCGCTGACCGGACGGCCCTGGCAGGCCTTGCGCACTCCCGAGATCACCTTGGAGCGACTGAACGCCTCGCTGACTCCCGAGCGCTTGACGACCGAGAGGGATGCCGTCTCGATCGTGGAGAAGCGCCGCGAGCAGTTCGGGCACTGGCGGCGACGCCGGATCGAGGCGCCGTCGTCGGCAGTGCGCGAGTCGACGACGCGCGAATCGGGGTGGCGGCAGAACGGGCAGTGCACGTCCTCCAGCCTACCGGGCGCACCGCGGGGCGGAGAGCGGAGCCATGAGGCTCCCGTCGCACTGCCCCTGACGGATCAGGGGGCGCCGACTCAGGCGGCGTCGACGCTGCCCTCGGGGAGCTCGAGCGACTGCCCCTCGGTGATGCGGGGGCTCGAGAGGCCGTTGAGCGAACGCATCTCGCGCACGAAGTCCTGCGGGTCCTCCCCGGCGGGCGCGTACTGCTCGGCGTAGTCGCTGAGGGTGTCCCCCGCCTGCACGGTCACGGTGACCGGCTCCTGCGGATCGCCCGCGAAGGCGGAGGGGACGCCGAGGACGAGGACGCCCAGCAGGGCGACGAGGATCCCCGCGAGGAACGCGATGGCGGCCAGCAGGATGCGGCCGCGACGGGTGAGCTGCAGTCGAACACCCTTGCGAGCAGAGGCCTGCTCGGCGTGGGCCGAAGAGGTGGGGAGGGGAAGCATGGTGGCCATTGTCCGAACTCCTGTTCGATCGAATACGTGTACGACTGTAGGCCCGTCGTGCGCGACACGCAAGACCTTCCTCGAACACATGTTTGGAATCAAGCCGCCCGACGCCTAGGCTGGGCGACGAGTCCCACTGAATCGCAGGGGTGGGACAGACGAAGCGAGGAGCCGCGCAGATGACCCCGACGACCTCTGGTCCCGACCTGACCGACGACGGCCTCACCGCGCGCCAGCGACGGATCCTCGAGACGATCACCGCCGCCATCGAGCGCCACGGCTACCCGCCGACCATGCGCGAGATCGGCGATGCCGTCGGCCTCACCTCCCCCTCCTCCGTCTCCCATCAGCTCCAGGCGCTCGAGCGCAAGGGCTTCCTTCGCCGCGATCCGAAGCGCCCGCGCGCGCTCGAGGTGGTGCTGCCCGATGACGCCGGCGAGCCGACCCTCGCGCCCGTCGAGGCGATCGGCGCCGCCGCGGCCTCCGCATCGGTGAGCGTGCCGCTCGTCGGCCGGATCGCCGCCGGCATCCCGATCACCGCCGAGGAGCAGGTGGAGGACGTCTTCACCCTCCCCCAGCAGCTCGTGGGCGACGGGGAGCTGTTCCTGCTGCAGGTCGTCGGTGACTCGATGGTCGACGCCGCGATCTGCGACGGCGACTGGGTCGTCGTGCGCTCGCAGCCGGTCGCGCAGAAGGGCGAGATCGTGGCGGCGATGATCGACGGGGAGGCGACGGTCAAGACCTTCGCCCAGAGCGACGGCCACGTCTGGCTGATGCCGCACAACCCCGCGTTCGCCCCGATCCTGGGCGACCACGCCGAGATCCTCGGCAAGGTCGTGGCGGTGCTGCGCGCCGTCTGACGCGCGCCCATCGCCCCGCGCTCACTCCCCCGCGCGGGCCAGTCGTCCGAGGGCGGCGAGGGCGACCTCGGGATCCTGCGTGGGCCACAGCGGCGGCATCGCCTCGCGCAGCACGGCCCCGTAGCGCTTGGTGCGCAGACGCGGGTCGAGCACCGCGACCATGCCGCGGTCCTCGTGCGAGCGGATCAGTCGCCCTGCCCCCTGCGCGAGCAGCAGCGAGGCGTGGCGCACCGAGACCTGCATGAAGCCGCTGCCGCCCTCCGCGTCCGCCCGCTCGGAGCGCGCGGAGGTCAGCGGATCGTCGGGGCGCGGGAACGGCAGACGGTCGATGGTCACCAGGCGGCAGGTGCGTCCCTGCACGTCCACGCCCTGCCACAGGCCGATGGTCCCGAACAGGCTCGCGGTGTCGTCGCCGCGGAACTGCTCGACGAGCCGGGGCAGGGAGTCCTCCCCCTGCAGGCCGATCGGCAGGTCGAGTCGCGCGCGCACGTGCTCGGCGGCGGCCTCCGCTCCTCGCCGCGAGGAGAACAGGCAGAGCGCCCCGCCGTGCGAGGCCTCGACGAGCTCGGTGAGGTGGTCGAGCATCGCGAGCGACGGGCCCTCACGGCCGGGCGCGGGCAGGTGGGAGGCGACGTAGAGGATCCCCTGGCGGCGATAGTCGAAGGGGCTGCCCACGTCGATCCCCGCCCACGCGCTGCGGTCCTCGAGCGGGGGGACGTCCTCGGCGTCCATGCGTCGGCGCGAGCCCAGTCCGATGGCGCGGGCGGACGGCTCGAAGCGTCCGCCGAGGGCGAGCGTCGCGGAGGTGAGCACGGCGGTGGTGTCCTCGAGGATGCGTCCGCGCATGGCGCCCGCGACGTCGAGCGGGGCGACCTGGAGGCTCGAGCGGCCGGTGCGCTCGGAGTGGGAGACCGAGACGACATCGTCCTCGTCGGGCGCGGTGAGACGCTCGCAGACATCGACGATCTCCTGCAGGTTCGCGCGCACCGCCTTGCGGGCGCCGGCCGCGGTCGGTGCGTCGCCGCCCGCGTCCTTGGCGTCGGCGTGCGCGCCGCGCGCCTCCGTGCGCAGGTGCGTGAGGGCGTCGGTGGCGGCTGCGGGCAGGGCGCCCATGACGCGTCCGTCGGGCAGCTCGGGCAGGACCGTGTTCAGCTCCTCGCCGGCGTCGTCGAGCGCGGTCGCGGCGACGCCGAGACCGCGCAGCTCGCGCACGGCTCCGCGCACCATGCCCACGGTCAGCTGGTCGGTGACGGCGCTCGTCACGCGAGCGGTGAGCTCGTGCGCCTCGTCGAAGACCACGGCGTCGTGGTCGGGGATGATGCCGTGGTTGTCGAAGGAGTCGATCGCGAGCAGCGCGTGATTGGTGACCACGAGGTCGACCTCGCGGGCGACGGCGCGGTTGCGCTCGGCGAAGCACTGGTCCACGAGCGGGCAGTGCCCTCCCAGGCACTGCGAGCCGGTCACCGAGACCTGGTGCCAGGCGCGGTCGGAGACGGGCATGTCCAGATCGTCGCGGTCGCCGGTGTCGGTGAGCGCAGACCACTCGCGCAGCCGCTTCACCTGCTCCCCGAGGCGTTCGGAGGAGCCGCTCGCGGGATCGGCGGCGGTCTGGGAGAAGAGCGCCCCGGGGTCGATGTCGCTCGGGTAGCCGCCGTCGATCTTGTGCAGGCACAGGTAGTTCCCGCGCCCCTTGAGCAGGGAGAAGGTGGGGGTGCGCGGGAGGTGCGGGGCGAGCGCCTCGACGATGCGCGGGAGGTCCTTGCGCACGATCTGCGACTGCAGGGCGATGGTCGCCGTGGAGATCACGACCGGCCGTCCCGTCACGACCGCGTGGCGCAGTGCGGGCACGAGGTACGCGAGGGATTTACCCGTGCCGGTGCCGGCCTGGACCAGCAGGTGACGCTGTCCCTCGAGGGCCGTGTCGACCGCGTTCGCCATCCGGGTCTGGCCCTCGCGGCGCGTCCCCTCCAGTCCCTCCACGGCGGCGTCCATGAGCACGTCGAGATCGGCGATCGGCGACGCGGAGGCTTCAGGGGCGGCAGGCACCGGCCCACCCTAGCCGCGGGCCGTGCGCGCATCGCCGAGGCGCGTCGGGGCCCGCGGAGGTGACGCGTCACGTCGGCCGGGGAGGGGCCGATGCTCGGGAGCGGCCCCTCAGGCACAGCGCCTCAGGCGTCGACGAGCGACCGGATCTCCGCGGCGAGCGCGGAGTCGACCCGGGCGTGCAGGCGCGTGCCCTCGGGCAGGTGCTCCTCGCCGAGGATCTCGCCGGTCGAGTGGGCGCGCGAGACGAGGTCGCCGCGCGTGTACGGCACGACCGTGTCGATCTCGACGGCCGGCCGCGGGAGGCGCTCGGCGATGAGGTCGCGCAGTTCGTCGACCCCCTCGCCCGTGCGCGCGGAGACCACGGCGGACTCCCCTGCCAGGCTGCGCAGGCGCGCGATCGTCTCGGGCGACGCGATGTCGGCCTTGTTCAGCACGATGATCTCGGGGACGTCGAAGCCGTCGATGTCGGCGAGCACACCGCGCACCGCCCGGATCTGGCCCTCGGGATCAGGATGCGAGGCATCCACCACGTGGAGCAGCAGGTCGGCGTCGCCGACCTCCTCGAGGGTGGAGCGGAACGCCTCGACGAGCTCCGTGGGCAGGTGTCGCACGAAGCCCACGGTGTCGGCGTAGGTGAACTCGCGGCCGTCGGGCGTCTGAGCCCGTCGGACCGTCGGGTCCAAGGTCGCGAACAGGGCGTTCTCCACGAGGACGCCGGCGCTCGTGAGCCGGTTCAGCAGCGAGGACTTCCCGGCGTTGGTGTAGCCGGCGATCGCGACGGCGGGCACCTCGCGGCGGTTGCGGTCGGCGCGCTTGGCCTCGCGGCTCGGGGCCATGTCCCTGATCTCGCGGCGCAGCTTGGACATCCGCGTGCGGATGCGACGGCGGTCGAGCTCGATCTTCGTCTCGCCGGGTCCGCGCGAGCCCATGCCGGCGCCGCCCGCGGCGACGCGCCCGCCGGCCTGACGGGACATGGACTCGCCCCAGCCGCGCAGGCGCGGCAGCAGGTACTCGAGCTGCGCGAGCTCGACCTGCGCCTTGCCCTCGCGGGACTTGGCGTGCTGGGCGAAGATGTCGAGGATCAGCGCGGTGCGGTCGACGACCTTGACCTTGACGATGTCCTCGAGGGCGCGGCGCTGGCTGGGCGCGAGCTCGCCGTCGGCCACGACGGTGTCCGCACCGGTCTCGGCGACGATCTCGGCGAGCTCCGCGGCCTTGCCCTTGCCCAGGAAGGTCGCGGGGTCGGGGTGCTGGCGGCGCTGCATGACGCCGTCGAGCACCTCGGAGCCGGCGGTCTCGGCGAGCGCGGCGAGCTCCCGCAGGCTGTTCTCGGCGTCATCGGAGTTGCCGGAGGTGTAGATGCCGGCGAGGACCACGCGCTCGAGGCGCAGCTGGCGGTACTCGACCTCGGTGACGTCCTCGATGTCCGTGCGGATGCCCGCGACGCGGCGCAGGGCGCGGCGGTCGGCGAGGTCGAGCTGCTCGCCGTCGGTGTCCGAGGCGTAGGTGACGGCGGAGACGGAGGCGTCGCCGCGCGCGAGGATCCGACGGGTCAGGGGGTCGCTGCTCGTGCGCTCGTCCGCTCCGGCGACCTCCTCGCCGCCGTGCTCCTGCGCGGGGGCGTTCTCGGAGTCCGGGTGAAAAGCGATCGGCACGGTGGCGGCCTTCTTCCTGTGGGGTGCGTCGGGCGGGTGCTGCGGGGATCCGCCGGGGCGGATCGTGAGCATCAAGAATCCCACGGCGCGGCGCGCGGGGCGAGAGATTTATGCCCAGGGCGCATCGGCCGACGCGGTCCCGGCGCGGCGGATGCGTACGCTGTGTCCGTGTCCGAGCACTACTTCTCCCCCACCAGCGCGACCGACGCCTCCCGCCTGCCGCTGACCGCGCGGCTCGCGGGCGCCGAGAGGGACCTCGTCAGCTCCCGCGCGGTGTTCTCCGCACGCGGGCTGGACAAGGCGACCGCGGTGCTCCTGGACCGTCTGGACACGCTCGCCCCGGTGCCGTCCGGGGCGCGGATGCTGGATCTGGGCTGCGGGTGGGGGCCGATCGCGCTCAGCGCCGCGCTGCTCCACCCGGACGCAGACGTCTGGGCGGTCGACGTCTCCGAGCGCGCCCGCGAGATCACCGCGGAGAACGCCGAGCGGCTGGGCCTGCGGGTGCGCGTCGCCGCACCCGACGACGTCCCCTCCGACCTGCTGTTCGACACCATCTGGTCGAACCCGCCCATCCGGATCGGCAAGCAGGAGCTGCACGATCTCCTGCTGCGCTGGTGCGGACGCCTCTCCGCGCAGGGGACCGCCGGCCTCGTGGTCGGCAGGAACCTCGGCGCGGATCCCCTGGCCGCATGGCTGGACGAGCAGCTGCCGGGTCGCACGGTGCAGAAGGTCGCGAGCGCGAAGGGCTTCCGGATCCTCGAGGTAGGACCGCTCGCGGGGTCCTGAGCGCGCCCCTCCCGGGCGCATGCGAGCACGGCGCGCGATCCGACGCGATCCGACGCGATCCGATCTGCAGAGCGTGAGCCGTGCGGCTTCCGATCGAGCGATCGGCTGCCGACCGGACGATCGGCGGCCGATCGTCCCCTCGGGACCGGTCAGGCGTGCGGGAGCGCGGTCTCCCCGTCGGCCACGAGCTGCGCGGGGCCGGCGAGGGTGACCTGGCCGTCCTCGGCGCGGGCGACCTCGAGGGTCCCGCCGGGCACGTCGACCCGCCAGGGTCCGCTGCCGTCGTCCCCGGCCCAGAGGGCGGAGACCACGCCGACGGCCGCCGCGCCCGTCCCGCAGGACTGGGTCTCGCCGACGCCCCGCTCGAAGACGCGCATCGCCACGTGCGCGGGACCGCGGCGGACGACGAACTCGATGTTCGCCCCGTGCTCGGGCTCGGGGTCGAGGCCCGGGCGGACGGCCAGGTCGAGATCCTCGAGGACCAGGTCCTCGGGCAGCTCGACGACCGCATGGGGATTGCCCATGTCCGCGTCCCACGCGGGCAGCTCGCGCCCGGCGATGCGCACCGTGCGGACGGGCCCGTCGGACACGCCGGCGGGGCCCATGCCCACGCGCACCTGCCAGGGGTCGCCCGGGCTCGGCGGATCCGCCAGGACCTCGAGGCGGCGCACGCCGGAGCGGGTCCAGATGTCCAGGGGCGCCTCGCCTCCGGGCAGGCGCCCGGCGCGCGAGAGGAAGGCGGCGAACACGCGCACGCCGTTCCCGCACATCTCCGCGACCGAGCCGTCGGCGTTGCGGTAGTCCATGAACCATTCGGGGGCGTCGTCGGGGGCGTCGATGCCGGCGGCGCGGGTGCGCACCACGCGGATCACGCCGTCGCCGCCGATGCCGCCGCGACGGTCCGCGAGCGCCGCGACCACGGAGGCGTCGAGCGCGAGAGCGCCCTCCGGGTCGTCGAGGATCACGAAGTCGTTGCGGGTGCCGTGCCCCTTGGTGAAGCGCAGCGCGAGGGGCGCGGAGGCGGCGGCCGCGGAGGACTCGTCACGGTGTGTCGGCATGCCCGGAAGCCTACGCGCGCACCTCCGCGCGATGCGCGGCGACGAGGTCCAGCGCACGTGCGAGGAGATCGTCGGAGGACGCCGGCAACCAGGCCACGCGCTCGTCGCGCCGGAACCAGGTGTCCTGCTTGC
Source organism: Brachybacterium halotolerans subsp. kimchii (assembly GCF_020792675.1). Taxonomy (NCBI): domain Bacteria; kingdom Bacillati; phylum Actinomycetota; class Actinomycetes; order Micrococcales; family Dermabacteraceae; genus Brachybacterium; species Brachybacterium halotolerans. The sequence continues at coordinate 1,118,616 of NZ_CP086254.1, forward strand.
GCACCAAGCGCCGGGTCCCGGCGACGGTCGCGTCGATCGCCTCGCGGCAGGTCATGGCGTCGTCGAGGACGGCGAGCGCCTGCTCGTACCCGATCGCGCGGCGCGCGGTCGCGCCCTCGTCGAGCCCCTGCGCGCGCAGGGCGCGGACCTCGTCGAGCAGTCCCTGCTCGACCATCCGATCCACGCGCACCGCGACCCGTGCACGCAGGTCCTCGCGTTCACGATGCAGTCCGATCTGCAGCGTCGCGGGGTCCAGGTGCTCGCGCCGCGGGAGGTAGGCGCGGAAGGATCCTCCGGTGATCTCGCCGACCTCGAGGGCGCGCACGATGCGTCGCGCGTCCTGCGCTCCGATGGCCGCGGCGGCCTCGGGGTCGGTGCGCTCGAGCTCGGCCCGCAGGGAGGCGACACCCTCGCTCTCGGCGCGCCGCTCCAGTCGCGCACGGACCTCGGGATCAGTGGGCGGGAAGCGGATGTCGTCGAGGAGGGCGCGCACGTACAGACCGGATCCGCCGACGACGACGGGCACGTGCCCGCGGGCGCGGATCTCCGTGATCGCCGCACGGGCCTCGCGCTGGTAGGCGGAGACGCTGGCCTCCTGCGTCACCTCGAGCACGTCCAGCAGATGGTGGGGGACGCGCTCGCGCTCGGCGGCGCCGACCTTCGCCGTGCCGATGTCCATGCCGCGGTAGAGCTGCAGGGCGTCCGCGTTGATGATCTCGCCGTCCAGGCTCTCGGCGAGGTCGAGGGCCAGGTCGGACTTGCCCGTGGCGGTCGCACCGACGATCGCGAGGATCGGCAGGTGCGGGGCGGGCGCGGGCATGCTGCGCACTGTACCCGGAGTGCCGTGGACAACCCCCGCGGTGCCCTCGCGCGCGCAAGGGGCTAGTGTGGGGCCCGTCCCGATCGCCCCTACGTCCACGAGGTTCCAGGTGACACAGCAGCAGGCCTCCTCCGCCACCGCGTCGATGGAGGGTCTGGACCCGATCAGCACCGACCGCGTCGAGGCGGCGCTGTCCGGCCACGGCTACGCCTTCGTGGAGGACACCGATCATCCCGAGGTGCTGCGCGCGCGGTTCGACGACTACCGCTTCCAGTTCATGCTCACCGGCGAGGCCGGCAGCGTGCTGCAGATCCGCGGCCGCTGGAACCGCTCCGTCTCGCGCGCCCACAAGCCCGAGATGCTCAAGCTCTGCAACGAGTGGAACATGAGCCGTGTCTGGCCCAAGGTGTACGTGCGACGCGAGTCCGAGGGCCTGCTGGGGCTGTACGGCGAGGTCACCTCCGACTTCAGCTCGGGCGCCTCCGATCAGCAGATCGACCGCGCGATCGAGTGCGGGCTGCGCACCGTCATCGCGTTCTTCCACGAGCTCGAGGAGCGTCTGGGCGCGGAGGTCGACGAGCTCGACGACTGAGCCCGCCCGTTCGGGGGATCCCCCCCCCCCGGGAGCCGGGGCCCGACCGCGCTGACGTCCGTGCCGCAACACCGCGTACGTGCCGATCGCCGAGGCCGTCCAGAAGATCCTCGACGAGAACCATGACGACCTGCAGGAGGTGATCGGCTGATGCAGCCGAAGATCGTAGGACACCGCGGCGCCGCGAGGCTCGCTCCCGAGAACACGCTGCGCGCCTTCCGCGCGGGCGTCGACGCGGGCGCGGACCTTCTCGAGTGCGACGTGCACCTGAGCGCCGACGGGCAGCTCGTGATCATGCACGACACCACGATCGACCGCACCGCCGCCGAGGACTCCCCGCTGCGCAGCGGGTCCCTCGCGGAGCTCACCCGCGCCGAGCTCGACACCGTGCTGCTGCCGGACGGCGAGAGCGTCCCCTCCCTCGAAGCGGTCCTCGACATCGCCCAGGGCGCGGGCGTCCCGATCTTCGTCGAGGTCAAGGCGGTCGCGGCCGCCGAGCAGACGGCGCAGCTGCTCGTCGACCGGGACCTCGACCAGAGCAGGGACGGGGTGGCCCCCGCCTGGATCATCTCCTTCAAGCCCGAGGCGCTGCGCGCCGCCCGGGCGGTGGCTCCGCAGATCCCGCTCTCGGCGATCACGCACGTCGCCGACGAGGACTTCTGGGCGCTCGCCGAGGAGCTGCGGACCGAGGCGGTGAGCCTGCAGATGTCGAAGCTGCCGGACGCCGACGTCGCCCGCGCCCGCGAGGCCGGGCATCTCGTGAACGCCTGGACCATCAACGACGAGGAGCCGCTGCACCGCGCCGTCGCCCTCGGCGTCGACACGGTCACGAGCGACGACCCGGCGTGGGCCCGCCGCGTCCTCGCGGGTCGCGGGGGCGTCGGCGCGCACTGACCCGCGTCAGCGCGGGCGGAGGATCACCGGCACGGCCGCGGACCGGGCGTCGTCAGCGGGCGCGCAGGGTCGGCATGCCGAGGCCGACGGGCCCCTGCGGGGCCGGTGCCCCGGTCCCGCACGCATCCCCGTCGTCGAGGCCGCTCTCGCGTGCCTCCCAGGCGTCGCCCGAGCGGGTGCGGCGGACGGCGAACGGACTGTCGGCGATGAGGTAGTGCCCGGCCGCGCGGGTGACCGTCGTGGTCACGAGGTCGCCGGGGCGCGGCCGCTCTCCGTCCGCCGTGTCCTCGGGCAGGGCCACGTGCACGAGTCGGTTGTCCGCCGCGCGGCCCGAGATGCGGTGGGTGTCCGCGTCGCGCGTGCCCTCGCCCTCGGCGATGAGCACCTCGACCTCGCGGCCCTCGAAGGCGCGGTTCTCCTCGAGGCCGATGCGCTCCTGGAGCGCGGTGAGCCGCTCGAAGCGCTCGCGGACGACCTCGGGCGGGACCTGGTCCTCCATGGTCGCGGCGGGCGTGCCCGGGCGCACCGAGTACTGGAAGGTGAAGGCGCTCGCGAAGCGGGAGGCCTCCACGACCTCGAGGGTGCGCGCGAAGTCGTCCTCCGTCTCGCCGGGGAAGCCGACGATGATGTCCGTCGTGATGGCCGCATGCGGGATCCTCTCGCGCACGCGGTCGAGGATGCCGAGGAACTTCTTCGACCGGTAGGACCTGCGCATGCGCCGCAGCACGTCGTCGGAGCCGGACTGCAGCGGCATGTGCAGCTGGGGCATCACCGCGGGGGTCTCGGCCATCGCGTCGATGACGTCGTCCGTGAACATCGCCGGGTGCGGGGAGGTGAAGCGGACGCGCTCGAGGCCGTCGATCTCCCCGCAGGCGCGCAGCAGCTTCGCGAAGGCGCCCCGGTCCCCGAACTCCACGCCGTAGGAGTTCACGTTCTGCCCCAGCAGGGTCACCTCGATCGCGCCGCTCGCGACGAGGTCGCGGACCTCCGCCAGCACGTCTCCGGGTCGGCGGTCGCGCTCCTTGCCGCGGAGGGAGGGGACGATGCAGAAGGTGCACGTGTTGTTGCAGCCCACGCTGATCGACACCCAGCCCGCGTAGACGGATTCGCGGCGCGTGGGGAGCGTCGAGGGGAAGACCTCGAGGGACTCCAGGATCTCGACCTCGGCGCGGGCGTTGTGGCGGGAGCGCTCGAGCAGCACGGGCAGGGAGCCGATGTTGTGGGTGCCGAAGACGACGTCGACCCAGGGCGCGCGCTCGGTGATCGCGGAGCGGTCCTTCTGGGCGAGGCAACCGCCCACGGCGATCTGCATGCCGGGGTTCGCGTCCTTGCCGGGGCGCAGGGCGCCGAGGGTGCCGTAGAGGCGGTTGTCGGCGTTCTCGCGCACGGCGCAGGTGTTGAAGACGACCACGTCGACCTCGCCGCGGCGGGGATCCGCTGCGGCGGGCGCGGCGACGTAGCCGGCCTCCTCGAGCAGGCCCGTGAGGCGCTCGGAGTCGTGGACGTTCATCTGGCAGCCGAAGGTGCGGACCTGGTAGGTGCCGCGGGCGGCGGAGGCGGCGTCGGCGTTCTGCGGGGCGAGCACGGAAGTCATGATGCGACCAGGGTACGACCCGTCCACGGGGGCTCCGCGAAGGTCACCATGGGGTAACGGACCGGGCGGAGCAGGGATGCGGGCGGCCGGGAGAGCGTACGGTCGCGCCATGACCCAGACCACATCTGCGTCCCGGAGTGAGTCCGGGACGGCCCCTCCTCTCGTGACGATGCGAGAGGTGCAGAAGCATTTCGGGGACCTCCACGTGCTCCGGGACATCGATCTCGAGGTCGATGCGGGCGAGGTGGTCGTGGTGCTGGGCCCCTCGGGTTCCGGGAAGTCGACGCTGTGCCGCACGATCAACCGCCTGGAGACCATCGACTCCGGCGACATCACGATCGACGGCAGTCCGCTGCCCTCCTCCGGCCCCGGGCTCGCGCGGCTGCGGGCGGAGGTGGGCATGGTCTTCCAGTCCTTCAACCTCTTCGCCCACAAGAGCGTGCTGGACAACGTGACCGTCGCCCCCATCAAGGTCAAGAGGATGCCGCGCCGGGAGGCCGAGGAGCTCGGCATGAGGTTGCTCGAGAGGGTGGGCGTGGCCGACCAGGCGCAGAAGCTGCCCGCGCAGCTCTCGGGCGGGCAGCAGCAGCGGGTCGCGATCGCGCGCTCCCTGGCGATGCAGCCCAAGCTCATGCTGTTCGACGAGCCCACGTCGGCCCTCGACCCCGAGATGATCAACGAGGTCATCGAGGTGATGACCGACCTCGCCCGCGAGGGGATGACGATGATCGTTGTCACCCACGAGATGGGCTTCGCCCGCCGCACGGCCGACAGGGTCGTGTTCATGGACGCGGGACGGATCCTCGAGGTCGCCCCGCCCGACCGGTTCTTCACCGCGCCCGAGTCCGAGCGCGCGAAGGACTTCCTGTCCAAGATCCTCCACCACTGACCGCACTGACCGCCGTGCGAAGCCGCTCGGCACCCGAGGCACCGAAGGAGCCCGTCATGTCACGCCAGCGTCCCGATCACGTCCCCACCGAGCACCAGCCCTCCCCCACCGGTCCCGCCGTCCGCACGGGCCTCTCCCTGCGCCCGGGCACCCCCAGCCGTCGCGTCTTCCTCACCGGGACGGTCGGCGCCGCCGCGGCGCTCACCCTCGCCGCGTGCGGCGGAGGCGACGACGCCTCCGACGACGTCGCCGATGTCGACTCCTCGAGCTTCGAGGAGGGCTCGACGATGGCGAAGCTCGCCGACGCCGGGAAGATCACCGTCGGCACCAAGTTCGACCAGCCGCTGTTCGGCCAGGCGGGCCCCGACGGCAAGCCCACCGGTTTCGACGTCGAGATCGCGAAGATGATCGCCGCGGCCCTCGGCATCAAGGCCGACAAGATCGAGTGGACCGAGACCGTCTCGGCGAACCGCGAGCCGTTCATCCAGAACGGGCAGGTCGACATCGTGGTCGCGACCTACACGATCAACGACGAGCGCAAGAAGGTCGTCGACTTCGCGGGCCCGTACTACACGGCCGGCCAGGCGCTCATGGTGAAGAAGGGCGACGACGCGATCACGGGACCGGACGATCTCAAGGACAAGAACGTCTGCTCGGTCGAGGGCTCGACCCCTGCGCAGAACATCGAGGACAACTACCCCGACGCGAAGCTCGTCACCTTCGACACCTACTCCAAGTGCGTCACCGCCCTGGACAACGGTCAGGCCGACACCGTCACCACCGACAACGTGATCCTGGCCGGCTTCGTCGCGGCCGACAAGGACAAGCTGCAGATGGTCGACGACGGCAAGACCTTCACGAAGGAGCCCTACGGGATCGGTCTGAAGAAGGGCGACGACGACTTCCGCGAGTTCATCAACGACACCCTCCAGAAGGCCTACGACGACGGCAGCTGGGCGGAGGCCTGGAAGTCGACGGCCGGGCAGGTCCTGCCCACCCCGGATCCGCCGAAGATCGACCGCTACTGAGCGCCCGCCTCCGAGCCGCCGCCCATGGGAAGCCTCCTCGCCTCGCGCGCCGCCGTCTGGGACGCGTTCACCACCACCCTCTTCCTCGCCGTCACCGCCGGAGTGCTCGCACTGCTGGTGGGGACGCTGCTCGCCGCCATGCGGGTCTCCCCCTACGCGCCGCTGCGCACCGTGGCGACCGTGTACACCGAGTTCCTGCGCAACACCCCGCTCACGATCGTGTTCTTCTTCTTCGTGTTCGTGACCCCCTCGATGGGGTTCACCTTCGCCTACAAGGTGGCGGCGGTGATCGCGCTGACCTGCTACACCTCGGCGTTCGTCGCGGAGGCGGTGCGCTCGGGCATCAACTCGGTGGCGGTGGGGCAGGCGGAGGCGGCGCGCTCGCTGGGCATGTCGTTCGGCCAGAACCTCGCGATCGTGGTGCTCCCACAGGCCTTCCGCACGGCGATCCCTCCGCTGATCAGCGTGCTCATCGCTCTTGTGAAGAACACGTCGGTCGCCGGCGCCTTCAGCGTGCTCGAGCTGTTCGCGCTCTCGAAGCGGCTGACGAACGCGCACTCCTCGGACGTCATCGCGATCCTCGTGGGCATCGCGCTGTGCTATCTGGTCATCTGCATACCGCTGGGGCGTCTCGCGGCGGCCCTCGAACGGAAGGCGGCGTTCGCACGATGAGCAGCGGTCCTGTCCTGTACGACGTCCCCGGGCCCGACGAGAAGCGGCGCGAGCGCCGCGTGAGCTGGGTGGTCGGCGCCTTCCTGGTCATCGTCCTGGTGGTGCTGGGGTGGCGTCTCGCCTCCAACGGCGTGTTCGACGACCGCTGGCGGATCCTCGTCGAGGCGCCCCCGAACTTCGCCGGCTACCAGGTGCAGGACATCTGGTCGGCCGTCTTCCGGGGACTGCTCAACACGCTGCTGGCCGCGGTGATCTCCCTTCCGCTCGCGATGATCCTGGCGATCCTCCTGGTCTCGCTCCGCTCGGCGCCGTGGCGCGGTCTGCGGTGGCTCGCCTCGGCGGTGATCGAGATCTTCCGTGCGCTGCCCGTCGTGCTCGTCATGCTGTTCGGGATCCTGGTGCTCCCCGGCGCCTCGCCCCTGGTCGCCGTGGTCTTCGGCCTCGTCGTCTACAACGCGGCGGTCTTCGCGGAGATCCTGCGCGCGGGCATCAGCGCGCTGCCTGCAGGCCAGACCGAGGCCGCGTACTCGCTGGGGATGCGCAGCGGTCTGATCTACCGCACGATCCAGCTGCCGCAGTCGGTGCGCATGATGCTCCCCTCGCTCATCGCCCAGGGCGTCGTCCTCATCAAGGACTCCTCGCTCGGGTACATCGTGGGCTATGCGGAGCTGCTGCGCCAGATCAGCCGGGTCGCCGACGCGCTCACCAACGCCGACTACCTGCTCCCGCTGCTGGCCGTGGGCGCCGCCGTGTTCGTGACCCTCAACGTGTTGCTCTCGCGCCTGGCGGTGTGGGTCCAGCGCCATGGGCGTCTGCAGCGCCGGGGCGCCCGCGTGGCGCGCACCGCAACTCTCGTGGAGGAGTGACCCGCCCGCCGCAGCGCCCTCAGCGTCGTCAGCGCCCGGTGGCGGCGAGGAGCTCGCTCGAGACCACGCGCCGGATGAGCGCGCCGTCGTAGCCGCGACGGCGCAGGTACCCCTCGAGGCGGCGGGCCATGCGGGCGCGCTCTGAACGATCCTCCATGTCGGTGCGGCGGCTCTCGGGTGCGATGCGGCAGCGCACGAGCTCGCGGCAGCGCTCCTCCTCCTCGAGCTCCGCGTGCTGCGGCGTGCCCGCCTGCGCCACCAGCGCCGCGTCGATGTCGGCGTCCGCGACGCCTTTCGCCTCGAGCTCGCGCCGCAGCGCCTCGTCCGCCAGACCGCGGAGCTCCCGGCGCTGCATCACCCAGTCGCGGGCGAAGGCCGCGTCGTCGATGAGGTCCGCGCGGGCGATCCGCTGCATGACCTCGTGGGCCACATCGGCCGGGACCTCGCGCTCGCGCAGGCGCGCGGACATCTCCCCGGCGCTGCGTCGCCTGGTGGCGAGCAGGCGCATGAGATACCGGCACTGGGAGACGACCTGCTTCTCGCGCTCGCGCTCGGCTTCGGTGGGCTCGGCGGGAGCGCGGGCGAGGATCTCGTCGGTGCGCGCGGCGAGGTCGCGCTGCACGGGGGCGCGGTGCGCGGGCGTGGGGTGGGTCGGTGTCATGGCTCAGGGGTCCTGGGGACGAGAGCGCGCGACGGCATGGGATGCATGCCGCCGCGCGCTGGGTCGGATTCCGTCCCGGTCATGGCTGACCGATCCGGGTGGCCGGATCAGATCGTCGCCGGGACGTCCTCGTCGAGGAACTCGCCGGCGTCGAAGGACTCACCCTCGGCCTCGGCCGGAGCCTCCTCCTTGACGGCGTACTCGCCCACACCGAGGGTCTGCAGGATCTTCTGCTCGATCTCGGCGGCGAGGTCCGGGTTGTCCTTGAGGAACTGGCGGGCGTTCTCCTTGCCCTGGCCCAGCTGGTCGCCCTCGTAGGTGAACCAGGCACCGGACTTGCGCACGATGCCGTTCTCCACGCCCATGTCGATGAGACCGCCCTCGCGGGAGATCCCCTCGCCGTAGAGGATGTCGAACTCGGCCTGCTTGAAGGGCGGGGCCATCTTGTTCTTCACGACCTTGACGCGGGTGCGGTTGCCCACGGAGTCCTGACCGGTCTTGAGGGTCTCGATGCGGCGGATGTCCATGCGCACGGAGGCGTAGAACTTCAGGGCCTTGCCGCCCGTGGTGGTCTCCGGGCTGCCGAAGAACACACCGATCTTCTCGCGCAGCTGGTTGATGAAGATCGCGGTGGTGCCCGAGGAGGACAGCGCACCGGTGAGCTTGCGCAGCGCCTGGGACATGAGGCGCGCCTGCAGGCCGACGTGGGAGTCGCCCATCTCGCCCTCGATCTCCGCCTTGGGCACGAGCGCGGCGACGGAGTCGACGACCACCACGTCCAGGGCGCCGGAGCGGATCAGCATGTCGGCGATCTCGAGGGCCTGCTCACCGGTGTCCGGCTGGGAGACCAGCAGGGCGTCGGTGTCCACGCCGAGCTTCTTCGCGTACTCGGGATCCAGGGCGTGCTCGGCGTCGATGAAGGCGGCGATGCCGCCGTTGCGCTGGGCGTTGGCGACCGCGTGCAGGGCCACCGTGGTCTTGCCCGAGGACTCCGGGCCGTAGATCTCCACGATGCGGCCACGGGGCAGGCCGCCGATGCCGAGGGCGGCGTCGAGGGCGACCGAGCCGGTGGGGATGACCTCGACCGGAGGGCGGGTGTCATCGCCCAGGCGCATGATCGAGCCCTTGCCGAACTGGCGGTCGATCTGGGCGAGGGCGTTGTCGAGGGAGGACGCTCGGTCCTTGGACGCGCGGTCCTTGGGTGCGGAGCTGGACTTCGCTGCGGGCATGTTCTGTTCCTTCCGGGGAGCCGGTGCGACCGGCGGATGCGTGCCGTGCGGCCACACTAGGTCGACGGTCGGACATCCGGGAGGATCCCGCCCCGCCTGTGGATGGAGGGCCCCTGTGGAGGACCCGTGGGCGAGGGCGGATCGGTCCTGTGCGGAACCGGTCGTCGGGCGCCACGATACCCGAACAGATGTTCGAACGCACGTATGCGACACGCGGCGCGCCGGTCGTCCGGCGCGCCGCGTGGAAGAAGGGCCCGCGTGCTGGCGAGGCGCCCTGCGGCCCCTCAGCGATGCCGCAGCTCGGGAGGGATCTCCCAGCGCCGCGACTCCGGGACGTCCATCTCGTCGCACAGAGCGGTCCAGACCGCCCGCACGTCCTCGCCCTGGGCGATCGCCTGGGCGGGGGTGCGGTGGCCGAGCCGCGCGAGGGCGAGCTCCTGCGTGTACGTCGTCGCGAGGGTGCGCCCGAAGACGTGGTCCGCGAGCTGCGTGTACTCGCTGCGGCGCACGTCAGGCGGCGCCGACGAGGCTCTCGGTGCCGTCGGCCAGACCCTCGGGGATGGTGTCGGGGATGCTCATGCCCTCGGCCACGGCGATGCGGTCGGAGACCTCGCGCAGCACGAAGGACAGGGGCATGCCGAGCGCCTCGGTGACCGAGGAGAGCAGCTCGCTCGAGGCCTCCTTCTGGCCGCGCTCGATCTCACTGAGGTAGCCCAGCGAGACGCGGGCGTCCGAGGAGACCTGTCGGAGGGTGCGACCCTGGGAGCGCCGGGTCTCGCGCAGGACGTCGCCGAGCTCCTGGCGGAAGAGGATCATGGGTCGGACTCCCTTCGTGTGCGCGGGGGCGGCCGTGGCCGCATCCGCGTGTGCGTGCGTGTCCCTGCGGGGGGTGCGGAGCGCCCCGGCGGGGAGCTGCGCTCCCGCGCGCAGGGTCCCGGGACGGGTGGTCGCGCGGGCGGGCGCCGGGTGTCCGGGGCGCCGTGCGCGGGTGGGATTCATCGTGCTCATCACGGTGAGTGCAACGTCCCGACCGCTCCGGGTGTTCCCGATCCTACGGTCGGCTCCCTCGGAGAACCCAGTGCATTGCCCCTCATGACGCTGTGCGGACGGGCCGTCGAACCCCGGCCGAGGGTCCCCTCGGCGCATCGCGCGAGGTCAGAAGGGGGCCTGCGCCATCCGCTCGAGCTCGGTGCGCAGCAGGTCGAGCGCGACGCCGACGCTCTCCTCACGGATCTCGGCGCGCGATCCGGCGAGATGCAGCTCACGCTCGAGGGCGATCCGGGACTCCGGCGCGGACCGCTCCCCGCCCCCGCGCACCGCGACGGCGAGGTGGACGGTCCCCTCGGGGACGCCGCGATCGTCGGCCCCCGGACCGGCGACCCCGGTGGTCGACACGGCGAGATCGGCGTCGTAGAGGGCGAGGGCGCCGCGGGCCATGGCCCGGGCGACCTCCGCCGTGACGGCGCCGGTGCGCTCGAGCTCGGAGGCGTCGACCCCGAGCACGCGGTGCTTGGCCCCGTAGGTGTAGCAGGCCGCTCCCCCGGCGACGCATGCGCTCGCGCCGGGAACGTCCACGAGCCGCGCGACGACGGCTCCGGCAGTGAGCGACTCCGCGGTCGCGAGCTGCAGCCCGGCCTCGGTCGCGAGAGCGATCACCGCCCGGGCGGTGTCCGGGGACCCGCTCATCGGCGGGAGGTCGAGGAGAGGGCCTCGCGACGCAGCCGCAGGCCGTCCTTGAGGTTCACCAGGCCCGAGTAGACGGTGAGGACCAGGGCGATCACCACGAGGGCGAGGCCGATCCAGCGCGCCGGGCCCCACCACAGCTCGAAGGGCAGCAGGCAGAAGGTGATCGCGATCGTCTGCATCATCGTCTTGGTCTTGCCCGCGAGGTTCGCCGGCAGCGCGCCGTACTTGAGGATCGTGAAGCGCATGATGGTGATGCCGAACTCGCGCAGCAGGATCAGGATCGTCATCCACCAGGGGATGTACTCCCAGACCGAGAGCATGACGAAGGCGGCGCCCGTCATGGCCTTGTCCGCGATCGGGTCGACGATCTTCCCGAAGTCGGTGATGAGGTTCCGGCTGCGGGCGAGGTGCCCGTCGAGGAAGTCCGTGATCATCGCGAGCACGAAGATCGCCGTGATCACGAGCCGCCCGGAGATGACGTCCGGGTAGAAGGCGGCGACGACGACGAACACCGGCACCATCACGCAGCGGATCATCGTGAGGATGTTCGCGATGTTCCACAGCGGGACGGGCGGGGCGTCCGGGTGGGTCTGCGGGGCGTTCATGCCTGCTCCTCGGTCGGCGTCGATGACGCCCGGTCGGGACTCGCGGTGTCGATCGCTCGGGCGCCGACGGCTCACCTGCCGGTGAGCTGCCAGGCGTCCTCGCTCTCTCCCTCCGCGGAGTCGTAGTCGTCGTAGTAGTCGGTCGCGACGTCGCCCGCGTCGTGGGCGAGCGGGTCCTGGCCGTAGCGGTCGGGGGCGCCGCCCTGCGCCGAGGCGGAGGGGGCGGGTCCGCCGGGCCCCGCGGGCGCGTCCCCGGAGCCGTCGTCGCCCTCGTCCGCCCCGCCGTATCCGGCGTCGTCGTACGCGTCCTCGGAGTACCCGGCCCCGTCGCCCACGTCGGTGCCGGAGTCGAAGGGGGCGTCGGAGTCCGAGGGGGCGCGGCCCGCTGACCCGGGGTCGTCCTCGCCCTTGATGCGGGCGACGGCGCCGGCGAGGTCGTCGGGGCCGACGAGGACGTCGCGGGACTTCGAGCCGATCGACGGGCCGACGATCTCGCGGGACTCGAGCAGGTCCATCAGGCGGCCGGCCTTGGCGAAGCCGACGCGGAGCTTGCGCTGCAGCATGGAGGTCGAGCCGAACTGCGTGGTCACCACGAGCTCGGCCGCCTGCAGCAGCACCTCGAGATCGTCGCCGATGTCGTCGTCGATCTGCTTCTTGGCCGCGGCGACGGTGACGTCCTCGCGGTAGTGCGGCTTCATCTGCTTCTTGACATGGTCGACGACCTTGTGGATCTCCGACTCGTTGACCCAGGCGACCTGGGCGCGCATCGGCTTGGCCTTGCCCATCGGGTGGAACAGGGCGTCGCCCTGCCCGATGAGCTTCTCGGCCCCGGGGGAATCCAGGATCACGCGGGAGTCCTGGAGGGAGGAGGTCGAGAAGGCCAGGCGGCTGGGCACGTTCGCCTTGATGATGCCGGTGACCACGTCGACGCTCGGACGCTGGGTCGCGAGCACGAGGTGGATGCCGGCGGCGCGGGCCAGCTGCGTGATGCGCTGGATCGAGGCCTCGACGTCGCGCGGGGCGACCATCATCAGGTCCGCGAGCTCGTCGACGACGACCAGCAGGTACGGGTACGGGGCGAGGCGCCGCTCGCTGCCCGCGGGCACCTCGACCTCCCCGGCGCGCACGGCCTTGTTGAAGTCGTCGATGTGCTTGAAGCCGAAGGTCGCGAGGTCGTCGTAGCGGGCGTCCATCTCCTTGACGACCCACTCGAGGGCCTCGGCGGCCTTCTTCGGGTTGGTGATGATCGGCGTGATGAGGTGCGGGATGCCCTCGTAGATCGTGAGCTCCACGCGCTTGGGGTCCACGAGCACCATGCGCACCTCCTCCGGGGTGGCGCGCATGAGGATCGAGGTGATCATCGCGTTCACGAGGCTCGACTTGCCCGAGCCGGTGGCACCCGCGACCAGCAGGTGCGGCATCTTCGCGAGGTTCGCGACGACGTAGCCGCCCTCGACGTCCTTGCCCACGCCCATCACCATCGGGTGCTCGTTGCGGGTCGCGACGGGGCTGCGCAGCACGTCGCCCAGGGCGACGGTCTCGCGGTCGGCGTTCGGGATCTCGATGCCGATGGCCTTCTTGCCCGGGATCGGCGAGAGGATGCGCACGTCCGAGCTCGCGACCGCGTACGAGATGTTCTTGTCGAGCGCTGTGACCTTCTCGACCTTCGTGCCGGGTGCGAGCTCGACCTCGTAGCGGGTGACCGTCGGGCCGCGCGAGAAGCCGACGACCTCCGCGTTGACGTTGAACTGGGCGAAGACCTCGCCGAGGGCCTCGACCACGCGGTCGTTGGCCTCGGAGCGGGACTTCGCGGGCGGGCCCTCGAGGAGGAACGACGAGTCCGGGAGGGTGTAGACGACGTCGCCCGCGAGCTCGAGCTGCTCCCCCGCGCGCGGCAGGTCCCCGCTGGGCGGGAGGATGATCTCGGGGCGCTCCTCCTGCGCCGCCTTCGAGGCCGCGGCCGCCGACGGGGCCTGGCGGGTCTGCTGGCCGTCCTGCGCGCCCGCGGCGCCCTGACCGCGCGCGCCCTTCTGTCCGCGCGCACCGGAGGCCGGCATCGGCGCGGTGCGCCCGTCGGCCCCGGCGCCGCCGGCCGGGAGGGCGGCGGTCTTCCCGGGGAAGCCCTTGGCGCGGGCGTTCTCGTCGGCGACGACGTCGAAGACCTCGGTGCTGTCGGTGCCCTCGGCGCCGTCCGCGGCGCGGGAGCCCTTGCGGGTGCGGGCACCGCGGGAGCGACGGCCGCCGGCGGCGTCCTCGTCGTCCTGCACGGCGCCGGAGAAGGCCTCGTCGCCCGCGTAGCCGAACTCGTCGTGGTCGCGCGCGGCGTCCTCGGCGATCTCCTTCTTGGTGCGGCGGCGACGGGGCTTGGGAGCGGTCTCCGCCTGCTCCTCGGTCGCGGCGGGGGCGGCGGAGCGGCGCGGGCGCAGTCCGAAGCTCTCGCGCTCGGCGTCCTCCTCCTCGCTGTGGCCGACGAGGCTCGCGTACACCCCGCGGATCCGTGAGGGCAGCGCCTCGACGGGCGTGGCGGTGAGCACGAGCACCGCGAACAGGGCCACGAGGACGTAGACGGCGATCACCACGGGGGCCGGCACGAGCGCCTCGAGGGGCGCGGCGCCCAGGTAGCCGAGGACCCCGCCGCCGGAGGCGAGCGCGTCGATCCCGTCGGACGGGGCGGGCAAGCGGGCGTGGATCGAGGCGATCGCGGAGAACGAGACCATGAGCAGGGCGACGCCCAGGGCGATGCGCGTGTTCGCGCGCACGAAGTCGGGGCGCCGGAACATGCGCAGCGCCCAGCCGATCGCGAGCAGGGGCACCGCGACGGAGGCGATGCCGAAAGTCCCGCCGACCACCGCGTGCACGCCGTCGAACAGCGCGCCGGGCGCGCGGAACCACTCGCGGGTCGCCACGAGGGCCGCGATCAGCAGCAGGAACAGGGCGTAGCCGTCACGGCGCTGGTCGAAGGGGACCTCCCAGCGGGCCACGCCGATCGCGCGGATGAATCCGCCGATCGCGCGGGCGATGCCGAGGTACCCGGCGCGGACTGCGCGCACCGGGAGCGGGAGCGTCGACGGATCGTGGGCGGCCGCGCCGGCTCCTTGCGAGGAGCGGGAGGACGAGGTCCGGGACGAGCCCTTCGACGCACGTGCGGGGGAAGACGTACGTGTCGCCATGGGGCCAATCTACCCTCTCGGGCCCGTCGGACCCGGGTGCGGCGACACGGAGACGTCCCGGATCCCGCTCGGGGCGAGCGGGATCCGGGACGTCCGGCACGGCGTGCGCCGGCCCGATCAGGCCTCGACGACCACCGGGATGATCATCGGGCGGCGGCGCAGGCGCTGGCCCACGTAGCGGCCCACGACCCGCCGCATGACCTGCTGCAGCTGGTGCGTGTCGCGCTTGCCGGTCTGCTCGGCGAGGGCCTTCTCGAGGGCCTTGACGATGTCGGGGCGGATCTTCTCGAAGACGGCCGTGTCCTCCGCGACGCCGCGGGCGTGGATCTCCGGGCCCGCGAGGATCTCGCCGGTCTCGGAGCTGACCACGGTGAACAGGGAGATGAAGCCCTCATCGGCGAGGATGCGGCGATCCTTGAGGTCGGCCTCGGAGATCTCGCCGATGCTGGATCCGTCCACGTACACGTAGCCGTTGGGGATCTCGCCCACGACCTTCGCGTTCCCGTCCTTGAGGTCGACCACGGAGCCGTCGTGCGCGAGGACCACGTGGTCGGAGGGCACGCCCGAGGACTCGGCGATGCGACCGTTGGCGATGAGGTGGCGGACCTCGCCGTGCACGGGCATGACGTTCTTCGGCCGCACGATGTTGTAGCAGTACAGGAGCTCCCCCGAGCTCGCGTGCCCGGAGACGTGCACGCGGGCGCTGCCCTGGTGGACCACCTCGGCGCCGAGGGCCATCAGGCCGTTGACGATCCGGAAGACCGCGTTCTCGTTGCCGGGGATCAGGGAGCTCGCGAGGATCACGACGTCCCCGGGGCCCACCGAGACGCGGTGGTCGCTATTCGCGATCCGGCCCAGCGCCGCCATCGGCTCGCCCTGGCTGCCCGTGCACATGAGCACGACCTTCTCGTCGGGCAGGGAGTCGATCTTCTTGACGTCCACGAGGGTGTTCGGCGGCACGTCGAGGTAGCCCATGTCCGAGGCGATCCCCATGTTGCGCACCATCGAGCGGCCCACGAAGGCGACCTTGCGGCCGTGCTTCGCGGCGGCGTCGAGGACCTGCTGGACGCGGTGGACGTGGCTCGAGAACGAGGCCACGACGATCTTCTGGCGCGAGCGCGCGAAGATCGAGTCGATGACCGGGCCGATCTCCCGCTCGGCGGTCGTGAAGCCCGGGACCTCGGCGTTCGTGGAGTCGACCATGAACAGGTCGACGCCCTTCTCGCCCAGCCGCGCGAAGGCGCGCAGGTCGGTGATGCGGCCGTCGAGCGGCAGCTGGTCCATCTTGAAGTCGCCGGTGTGCAGGACGGTCCCGGCGGGGGTCTGGATGTACACGGCGAGCGCGTCGGGGATCGAGTGGTTGACGGCGACGAACTCGCAGTCGAAGGGGCCGAAGCTCTCGCTGTCCCCCTCCTTGACGGCGAGGGTGTACGGCTTGATGCGGTGCTCGCGCAGCTTGGCCTCGATGAACGCGAGGGTGAGCTGGCTGCCGACGACAGGGATGTCGGGCTTGAGGCGCAGCAGGTAGGGCACGGCGCCGATGTGGTCCTCGTGGCCGTGGGTGAGGACGATCGCCGCGATGTCGTCGAGGCGGTCCTCGAGGTACTGGAAGTCCGGCAGGATCAGGTCCACGCCGGGCTGGGACTCCTCGGGGAACAGCACGCCGCAGTCGACGACGAGCAGGCGCCCGTTGTAGTCGAAGACGGTCATGTTGCGGCCCACGTCGCCGAGGCCGCCCAGCGGGATGATCCGCAGGGTGTCCTTGGCGGGCTTGCGGGGCTGCTGGAGCCGCTCGCTGAAGGGAGTGGTGAGTGTCATGGGTCCTTCCGGTGTTCAGACGAGCGGCGGGATCCCCTCGACGGCGGCGAGCGATTCTCTGAGCTCGGCCATCTGGGGTGCGCTCGCAGGGGCGAGGGGGCCGCGGACGGTCGCGTGCGGGAGGACGCCCTGGAGCACCAGGGCCGTCTTCGCGGCGACCGCACCGGGCATGCGGGTCATGACCGCCTCGACCACGGGGGCCAGGCGGCGGTTGAGCTGCTGAGCAGCGGGGAGGTCGCCGGCCTGGACGGCGGCGACCATCTGCGCCTCGAGTTCACCGGCGACGTGGCCGACGACCGAGACGATGCCGGCCGCTCCGACGGCGAGCCAGGCGAGGTTCAGGGCGTCCTCCCCCGAGTAGTACACGAGGTCGGACTGGGCGGTGACCAGGGCGGCCTGCTGGAGGTCTCCCTTGGCGTCCTTGACCGCGAGGATCCGCTCGTGCTGGGCGAGGCGCAGGAGCGTCTCGTGCGCGAGCGGGACGCCGCTGCGGCCGGGGATGTCGTAGAGCAGGATCGGCAGCTCGGTGGCGTCGGCCACCTGCTCGGTGTGCGCGATGATGCCGTCCTGGGAGGGCTTCGAGTAGTAGGGCGTGACGACGAGCAGGCCCTGCAGGTCGAGGTCCGCGTGGGCGCGGGCGAGTTCGATGCTGTGGCGGGTGTCGTTGCTGCCGACGCCCGCGAGCAGCGTGATCCCGGGGCCGACGGCCTCGCGCACGGCCCTGACCAGGGCGATCTTCTCCGCGTCGCTCGTGGTGGGCGATTCGCCCGTCGTCCCGTTGACCACGAGGCAGTCGTTGCCGTGCGCGACGAGGTGCGCGGCGACGGCCTGCGCCGCATCCAGATCGAGCTTCTCACCGTCCTCGGTGAAGGGGGTGACCATCGCGGTGCCGACGGTGCCGAAGGGCCGTGCTGCCGGTGCGGGCTGGACGGTCATCTGTCCTCCTGGTGGGACTGCCTGGCTGGTGGGACTGCCTGATGGGGGTGCGGGTGCGGCGAGCGGGCGCGTCAGGGTGCGACGCGGCCGCCCGCCTCGAAGGCGGCGTGGGTGAGCGGCATCTTCTCGGCGAAGTGCTGCTCCATGAGCTCGGCGACCATCTCGATCTCGCGCTGCGGGAAGGAGGGGAACGCAGAGTCGGGGCGCTGGGTGCGCAGGCTCAGGAAGTTCATCATGCTGCGCGCGTTCACGGTGACGTACATCGAGGAGTACAGGTTCAGCGGCAGCACCGTGCGGGCGACCTCGCGGGCGACGCCCGCCTCGAGCATCCGGCGGTAGCCCTCGTAGGCGGAGGTCGACTGCGCGCGCACGGTCTCGGTGACGAGCGCGTGCTGCTCGGGGGTGCCGGGCTCGAAGGTGTAGGCGCCGGGCTTGCCGACCTGCTGGAGGTTGCGCTCGGGGCCGGGCACGTAGAACACCGGCCGCATCTTCCGGTAGCGGCCGGACTCCTCGTTGTAGGAGGCCATGCGGTGGCGCATGAACTCGCGGAACACGAAGATCGGCGCCTCGACGTAGAAGGTGAAGCTGTTGTGCTCGAAGGGGCTGCCGTGGCGGTCGCGCATGAGGAACCGGATCAGGCCTTTGTCGCGCTCGCTCGCGTCCTCGCCCGCGGTGGCCAGCGTCTTCTCCCCCTGGGTCGAGACGCGGGCCGCGAAGACGACGTCGCCGTCCTGCGCCGCCGACCGCACCAGCTGGACGGTCATGTCGGACCGGAAGACGATGTCGCTCTCGCTGTCGCTCATGGTTCCCCAGGGTAGTCGAGGCGGAGGCCTCAGCGAGGCCGGGACATGGCGATGTCGCGGGCGCGCTGGGTGACGATCCCCTCCAGGTCGGGCGCGGTGTACGCGTCCTCCCCCACCCGGTGGCGCACGGCCGCGGCGAGCAGGTGGTCGGCGAGCGCCGGGTTCTTGGGGAGCACGGAGCCGTGCAGGTAGGTGCCGATGACCTCGCGGTGCACCGCGCCCTCGGTGCCGTCGGCCCCGTTGTTCCCGCCCGCGCGCGAGCTCTCCTGGCCGAAGGCGCGCACGGAGCCGAGCGCCGTGCAGTCCGCCCCGAGGGTGGTCAGCCCGGAGTGGTTCTCGTAGCCCACCACGGGTCCGAAGCGCTCGGTCTCGACGGTGAGGTTGCCGATCAGGCGGGTACTGCTGCCGCGGGTCTCGACGTCCAGCAGCGAGATGCCGGTCAGCGGCTCGTCGGCCGTGTCGCCGGTCGCGGGCACGAACACGTGCCCGAACAGCTGGTAGGAGCCGCACACGGCGAGCATGGGGACGTCCTGCTCGGCCCACTCGCGGATCGCGGGGCCGTGGGAGAGGAGGTCGGCGGCGATGCGCACCTGGCCGGAGTCCTGGCCGCCGCCCGCGACCACGAGGTCCACGTCCGCGGGGAGCCGGTCACCGACCTCGTGGGCCAGCAGCTCGACCTCGAAGCCGCTCCACTGTGCCCGCCGGATCAGCGTGAGGGTGTTCCCCCAGTCTCCGTAGATGTTCATCTCGGAGGGGTAGAGCTGCAGGATCCGCAGCGCCGGGGCGTCCTCGCGCGCGGGCTGCCGGTGCGGCGTCGGGACGGGGGTGAGGTCCGGGCCGGTCCCCGCGCTGCGCGGGGCCGACGGGGCGGGGTGCTCGTTCGTGCTCACAGGACCGTCTCCACGTGGGTGATCCGCGAGAGCTGCGCGCGCACGGCGAGCATCGCGGTGTAGGTGCAGAAGATGCGCATCGGCCGGCCGCTCGCGCGGGCGGCGTCGATCAGCGACCGCACGGCAGGCCCGAGGTCCGTCTCGACGCCGTCCACGAGCACCTCGTCGTAGCGCAGGCGCAGGGCCATGTCGTAGGCGCGCACGCCGCTGACCACGTGCACGCCGCTCGCGCGCAGGGCGCTGAAGTCGACGTCCCAGAGCCATGACATGTCCCGGCCGTCGGCGTACTCGTCGTTGATCGCGATCATCGTCTCCGCCGGGTCCGTGCCCGCGCTCAGCAGGCTCATCCGGAAGCCGGCGGGATTCTTCACGAGGGCCAGCTCGAGGGGGACGCCGTCGACCTCGAGCATCTCGCCGCGGCCGAAGGCCGCGCGCACGTGCGCGAGGGCGCGCAGCAGGGCCGGGAGGTCCGCGTCGGCCCCGAGCAGGGAGGAGGCGAGCGCCAGGGCGCCAGTGGCGTTGAGCATGTTGTGCACGCCGGGCAGCACGAACTCGACCTCGTGCTCCGCGCCGTCGACGAGGATGCGGGCGCGGCGCCCGTCGATGGCCTCGAGCCGCGTGGCGGGGGTCTGCGCGTCGTCGGCGGGGCCGGCGCCGAGGCCCGCGTCCTCGAGCATCGCGCCCCCGGCGTCCTCGCGGCGCAGGTCGTCGTCGGAGAGGAAGACGCGGCGCAGCCCCTCCCCGATGCCGAAGCGCTCGACGCGAGCGCCCAGGTCGTCGGTGAAGCGCGGCGCGGACAGGCGCGGGTCGTCGCCGTTGAGGACGACGAGCTCGGTGCTGGCCTTCGCGACCGTGTGCAGGAGGTCGGCGGTGTGGTCGATCTCCCCGAAGCGGTCGAGCTGGTCGCGCATGACGTTCAGCAGCAGGCTCGCGCGCGGGCGCACCTGGCGCACGAAGTGCACGGCGTGGGCCTCGTCGAGCTCGAGCACGGCGATGTCGGCGGCGAGGCGGCCGCGGGCGTCGACCTCGGTGAGCAGGGCCGCCGCGACGCCGCGCACGAAGTTGGAGCCGGTGGGGTTGGTGAAGACCCGCAGACCCTGGGAGCGCAGCAGCTCCACCAGGATCTTCGTAGTGGTGGTCTTCCCGTTGGTGCCGGAGACGACGACCACGCCCAGCGGCAGCTCCTCGAGGGTGCGCGCGAGGAAGCCGGGGTCGATCCTCTCGACCACGAGTCCGGGGAAGGCGCTGCCCCCGCGGCCCCCGCCGCGGAGTCTGGCCAGGCGGCGCGCGGCACGGCCGGCGGCCACGGTGAGAGCGGAACGCATGCTCGGCATCGTACTGGAGCCGGGACCGGGCGACGCCCTCAGCGGCGGACGACGCGCAGGCGTCCCTCGTGGACCTCCACGGCGACGTCGTCGAGCGAGGTCAGGAGCGCCTCGGCGTGGGGCGCGAGCTCGTGCGCGAGGGTGGTCGTGGTCACCGCGATCGCCGGGCATCCCGCGGCACGGGCGGACGCGAGCCCTCCCAAGGAGTCCTCGATCACGAGCGCACGGGAGGGGTCCGCGCCCAGGCGCTCGGCGCCGAGCACGTACGGCTCCGGATCGGGCTTGCCGCGACTCACCTGGTCGGCGGTGACGAGGGTCTCCTCGGGGTAGGGCAGGTCGGTGATCGCCCAGCGGGCCTCGAACAGGCGCCGCGTGCAGGAGGTCACGATCGTCCAGGTGGGCCGACCGAGCTGCTCGGCGGCGGACTGCAGCTCGCCGATCAGCCGGGCCGTGCCCGGGAGGATCGAGATCCGCTTGGCGTCCTCGACCTCCAGGTCCTCGACACGCGCGTGGGCGGCCTCGATCTCGTCGGCCGGCATGTCGGGGAAGACGTCGGCGAGCACCCCTCGGGCGGGCATGCCGTGGAGGGTGTGGTCGAAGGTCCGGTTCGAGCCGTGCTCCTCGAACAGCTTCGTCCAGGCGCGCTCCACCGAGGGGCCCGAATCGACGAGGGTCCCGTCCATGTCGAGCAGCAGGGCGTCGACGTCGAGGGGGAAGGGGTCCTGGGGGGCCTGAGCGTCCCCCTCGGGGGCGCCCGCGGCGGCGGCTGCGTTCATGCTTCCCACGGTCTCATACCCCGTGCGACCTGCGCATGCGGGAAACTCCCCGGTTACTGTGGACGGGTCATGAACACGCACGATCCGAGCGACCACTCCCCCGCCGCGCGGAGCGCCCACGAGGCGCCGTCGCCGGACGCCGCATCGGTGTCCCTCGCCGTCTCGGCCGCCCGCCGCAAGGGGCTGTCCGTGGGGGTCGCGACGGGTCTGTACGGGATCTCCTTTGGGGCGCTCGCGACCGCCTCGGGGCTCGACGTGTGGCAGGCGATGGTGCTCTCGGCGATCATGTTCACCGGTGGCAGCCAGTTCGCCTTCGTGGGCGTGATCGGAGGCGGCGGCAGCGCCCTGGGCGCGGCGCTGGCCGCCGTGCTGCTGGGCATCCGCAACACCCTCTACGGCCTCGTGCTCGCGCCGACCCTGCCCCGAGGCGGGGCGAAGGGGGCCGCGCGCTCCCTGCTCACGATCGACGAGTCCGCAGCCGTGGCCGCGACCGCCGGTCCCCCGGCCGCCAAGCGCGCCGGCTTCTGGGCGGCAGGCATCGCGGTCTACGTCTTCTGGAACCTGTTCTCCCTGGTGGGAGCGCTGATCGGCCAGAGCGTCGGCGATCCTGGCGCATGGGGCCTGGATGCCGCGGCCGCCGCGGCGTTCCTGGGGCTGCTGTGGCCGCGCCTGGTCTCGAAGGACGTGGTGGCCGTCGCCGTCGCCGCGGCGTTCATCGCGCTGATCGCGACGCCCGTCCTGCCGGCCGGCCTGCCGGTGCTCGCTGCGGCGCTGGTCGCCGTGGTCGTCGGGCTGCTGCCGCGTCGCCCGGTGGCCGGCGGGAATCGGGTCGACGCGACGGAAAAGGACGGTGAGCAGGCATGAGCTGGCTGTGGGCGGGCGTGATCGCGGCGGCGGTGCTGTCGTTCGCGCAGAAGTGGATCGGCTACCAGGTGCCGCCGGGAGTCCTCGAGAAGCCGCGCATCGCGCGGGTCACGTCCCTGCTGCCCGTCGCGCTGCTGGGCGCGCTGGTCGCCACCCAGGCCGCTGCCGACGGCCCGCAGCTGATGGCCGACGCCCGTCTGCCCGCGCTCGCGGTCGCCGCGCTGCTGCTCGCCCTGCGCGCGCCCTTCCTGGTGGTCGTGATCGCGGCCGCCGTGGTCGCGGCGCTCTGCCGGGCGCTCGGCTGGGGCTGATCACACCCCGCGGCCGGCCTCCACGGCGATCGCCCGGCGCACGGCGGCGCGGGCGTCGCGGGTGTCCCGGTTCGCGGAATAGGCCAGGCCCAGGCGGTACCAGGCCCGCCAGTCGTCCTCTCCCCCGTCCTGGACGGCGTCGCGCGCCGCCTCGAACTCCGCGCGGGCCGCCGCCCTGCGCGCATCGCGCTGGGCGACGGGGTCCTGCTCCGCACGGGCTCCGGTCCCGTCGGCCGCCATGCCCTCGGTCCCGTCGTCGGCCCGGGGCTCGAAGCGCGCCGCGCCGTAGAGCCGGGCGAGCCGTCCTGCGCGCAGCCCGAACAGGACCTCGCGCCAGGTCACCCACACGGTGAGGACGAGCAGCACGACGAGGCCCGCTGCCAGCCCCCAGCCGATCACGCCGCCTGCGCGCGCGAAGCCGGTCGCGATCCAGAGCAGGCCCCAGCAGTAGGCCGCCGTGACCAGCAGCAGCAGGGCGACACCGATCTTCGCGCGCATGCTCAGCCGAGATCCATGTAGCCGTCGAGGCCCACGGTGAGCCCGGGGCGTGAGCCGACCTCGCGCACGCCCAGCAGCACGCCGGGCATGAAGGACACGCGATCGAAGGAGTCGTGGCGCAGCTCGAGCTGCTCGCCGACGCCGCCGAACTGGACGACCTCGTGGGCGACGAGGCCGCGCTGGCGGACGGCGTGCACGTGGATGCCGTCGACGACCGCGCCCCGCGCACCGAGCTCGTCCTTCTGCGTCGCGTCGGGCACGGCCCCCAGTCCTCCGGCCTCGCGGCCGCGGGCGATCGCGGCGGCGGTGTGGCGGGCGGTCCCCGAGGGCGCGTCGAGCTTGTCGGGGTGGTGCATCTCGA
Source organism: Brachybacterium halotolerans subsp. kimchii (assembly GCF_020792675.1). NCBI lineage: Bacteria > Bacillati > Actinomycetota > Actinomycetes > Micrococcales > Dermabacteraceae > Brachybacterium > Brachybacterium halotolerans. The sequence goes on from NZ_CP086254.1 coordinate 1,141,904, forward strand.
TGACCTCGGCGCTCTCGTAGTAGCGGGCCGCGGCCTCGGCAAAGCGCATCACCAGGACGGCGCCGATCGCGAAGTTCGGGGCGATGAGCACACCGGTGCTCGGGTGCTCGCCGAGCGCGGCGCGGACCTCGGCGAGGGACTCCTCGTCCCAGCCGGTCGCCCCGACCACGGCGTGGATCCCGTGCTCGATCGCCCAGAGCACGTTGCGCTTGGTGACGGAGGGGACGGTGAGGTCGACGACGACCTGCGCGCCGGCGTCGGCCGCGGCGTCGAGCGGGTCGGAGCTGCCGATGCGGGCGACGAGCTCGAGGCCGTCGGCCTCCTCGACGGCGGTGCAGGCGGCGCTGCCCATGCGACCGTGGGCGCCGAGGACGGCGACGCGGATGCTCTGCGACATGGTGGGTTCCTTCCGGGAGGGCGGTGGGATGCGGTGTGCGGGGCCGAGCCGGCGGCTCAGCCGGCCTCGGGGCCGACGTCGACCCGGGTGGTGAACGACTCGGCGAGGCGCGCGGCGAGGTCCCGCACGTCCTGGGCGGTCACGCCGGCCATCTTCTCGAGTGCCTCGTCGACCGTCGAGTAGCGGCCCTGGACGAGCTCGAGGCTGCCCAGGCGCCCCATCCGCGACGCGGTGTCCTCGAGACCGAGCGCAAGAGCGCCCGTGATCTGCCCGAGCGCGCGGCGCATCTCCTCGTCGGTGACGCCGTGATCGCGCATCTGCTCGATCTCGGCCCCCATGAGCTCGACGACCTGCTCGGCGCGCGAGGGCCGGCAGGCGGCGTACATGCCGAACAGGCCCGCGTCGCGGTAGGCGGCGCTGAAGGAGTAGACGGTGTAGACCAGCCCGCGCTCCTCGCGGATGTGCTGGAACAGCCGCGAGGACATGCCGCCGCCGAGGATCGCCATCAGCACGTTCATCGTGTGGCGGTCCTCGCTGGTCGCGCAGATCGACGGCCCGCCCAGGTAGATGTGGGTCTGCTCGAGGGGACGCACGATGTGGTGCGGGACGACGGCCGATGCCGGTCCGGGCGTCGCGCCGGCGGCGGGCAGCGAGCGCTCGAGGGCGGGCCGACGCTCCGACGGAGCGACGCCCTCCGGGAGGTCCCAGCCGCCCGCGGCCAGGCGGTCGGCGAGGCGCCCGGCGAGCTCGTCGTGGTCGAGGTCGCCGACGGCGGTGACCACGAGGTTCTGGGGCCTGTAGTGGGCGGCGAAGTGCGCGCGCACGTCGGCGTCGGTGAGGGCGCTGACGGTCTCGAGGGTCCCGCCGACGGGCCGTCCCATCGGGGTGTCCGGCCCGAGCACCTGGGCGAGGAACTCCTCGTACCCGGAGTCGGTGGGATCGTCCCGCGCCATCGCAAGCTCCTCGAGGATCACCTCGCGCTCGGTCTCGAGGGCCTCGGGCGCGAGCTGCGAGGACGTGACCATGTCGGTGAGCACGTCCAGGGCGAGCGGCAGGTCGGCGCTGCGCACCCGCCCGTGGTACACGGTGTGCTCCTTCGCGGTGACCGCGTTGGACTCGCCGCCGACCTCGTCGAAGGCCGTCGCGATGTCCAGGGCGCTGCGCCTGGCGGTGCCCTTGAACAGCAGGTGCTCGAGGGCGTGGGTGGAGCCGGCGTGCGCCGGGGTCTCGTCCCGCGAGCCCACGGGCAGCCAGAGGCCGAGCGTCGCGCTGCGCACCGAGCGGTCGGTCTCCGTGAGCAGGCGGACGCCGCCGGGGAGGATCGTGCGTCGCACGAGCGGCCCGTCTCCCCCGGGTTCGAGGAGCTGGTCGCGCTCTGCGGCGTCAGTGGTCAGGTCGATCGGCACCGGAGGGTCCTCCCAGGGTCGGGTGCGGGGAGATGGAGAGCGAGCGCGGGCGGCACCCCGTCGAGGGGTGCCGCCCGCGGCGGTCACGCGTTCACGCGGTCGGTCGGGCTCACTCGGAGTCGGACGCCTTCTCGGAGCCCTCGTCGGACCCCGTCTCCTCGGCGTCGTCCTCGGCGATCGCGAGGCTGATCTTGCCGCGCGCGTCGATCTCGCGGATCTCGACCTCGATCTTCTGGCCGACCTTCGCGACGTCCTCGACGTTGTCCACGCGCTTGCCGTCGTTCAGCTTGCGCAGCTGGGTGACGTGCAGGAGGCCGTCCTTGCCGGGGGTCAGCGAGACGAAGGCGCCGAAGTCGACCACGCGCACCACGGTGCCGAGGTAGCGCTCGCCGACCTCGGGGACCATCGGGTTGGCGATCGCGTTGATCGTCGCGCGGGCGGCCTCGGCCGACGGGCCGTCGGTCGCGCCGATGTAGACGGTGCCGTCGTCCTCGATGGTGATGTCGGCGCCGGTGTCGTCCTGGATCTGGTTGATCATCTGGCCCTTGGGGCCGATGACCGCACCGATCTTGTCGACGGGGATGGTCACCGCGAGCACGCGCGGGGCGTTCGGGCTCATCTCGTCCGGCACGTCGATGGCCTCGTTGAGGACGCCCAGGATGTGCAGGCGGGCCTCGCGGGCCTGGGACAGCGCGGCGGCCAGCACGGAGGCCGGGATGCCGTCGAGCTTGGTGTCCAGCTGGATCGCGGTGACGAACTCGTTGGTGCCGGCGACCTTGAAGTCCATGTCGCCGAAGGCGTCCTCCGCACCGAGGATGTCGGTGAGGGCCGCGTACTTGGTCTCGCCGCCCACGGTGTCGGAGACGAGGCCCATGGCGATGCCCGCGACGGGCGCCTTGAGCGGCACGCCGGCGTTGAGCATCGACAGGGTCGAGGCGCAGACGGAGCCCATCGAGGTCGAGCCGTTGGAGCCCAGCGCCTCGGAGACCTGGCGGATCGCGTAGGGGAACTCCTCGCGGCCCGGGAGGACCGGGACCAGGGCGCGCTCGGCGAGCATGCCGTGGCCGATCTCGCGGCGCTTCGGGGAGCCCACGCGGCCGGTCTCGCCGGTCGAGAAGGGCGGGAAGTTGTAGTGGTGGATGTAGCGCTTGTGATGGACCGGCGAGAGCGAGTCGATCTGCTGCTCCATCTTGAGCATGTTCAGCGTGGTCACACCCAGGATCTGGGTCTCGCCGCGCTGGAACAGGGCGGAGCCGTGCACGCGCGGGAGCACCTCGACCTCGGCCGAGAGCTGGCGGATGTCGCGCAGGCCGCGACCGTCGATGCGCACGCCCTCGGTGAGGATCTTCTGGCGGACGACCTTCTTGGTCAGCGCGCGGAAGGCGCCGGAGATCTCCTTGTCGCGGCCCTCGAGGGCTGCGCCCTCGGCACCGAGCTCGGAGACGACCTCGGCGGCGAGCGCGTCGGTGGACTCCTCGCGCTCCTGCTTGCCGGCGATGCTCATGACCTCGCGGAGGCGGTCGGCGGCGGTCTTCTCGACCAGCTCGTAGGCGTCGTCCTGGTAGTCCAGGAAGAGCGGGAACTCGCGCACCGGCTTGGCGGCGGCGTCGGCCAGCTCCTGCTGCGCCTCGCACAGCGTGCGGATGAAGACCTTGGACGCCTCGAGGCCCTCGGCCACGACCTCCTCGGTGGGGGCGATCGCGCCCTGGTCCTTGATCATGGACCAGGCGTTGTCGGTGGCCTCGGCCTCGACCATCATGATCGCGACGTCGTCACCGACGATGCGACCGGCGACGACCATGGAGAACACGGCCTCGTCGAGCTGGCTGAAGGTCGGGAACGCGACCCACTGGCCGCCCTCGGCGCTCGGCATGAGGGCCACGCGCACGCCGCCGATCGGGCCGTTGAAGGGCAGGCCCGAGATCTGGGTGGAGGCGGAGGCGCCGTTGATGCCGACCACGTCGTAGGCGTCGTCGGGGTTGACGGCCATGACGGTGAGGACGACCTGGACCTCGTTGCGCAGGCCCTTGACGAAGGCCGGGCGCAGCGGGCGGTCGGTGAGGCGGCAGGCGAGGATCGCGTCGGTGCCCGGGCGCCCCTCGCGGCGGAAGAACGAGCCGGGGATGCGGCCCGCGGCGTACATCCGCTCCTCGACGTCGACCGTGAGCGGGAAGAAGTCGAAGTTGTCCTTCGGCTTGTTGGAGACGGCGGTCGCCGAGAGCACCATCGTGTCGTCGTCGAGGTACACGGAGACCGCGCCTGCGGCCTGCTGGGCGAGGCGGCCGGTCTCGAAGCGCACCTCGCGGGTGCCGTAGCTGCCGTTGTCGATGACGGCGGTGGTCGCCGTGATGTCGGGGCCTTCCATGGCCATGGGGATCTCCTTCGATGGGATCGGTGCCCCTCGCCGGACGCGGCCATCGTCAGGGGCCCGCGGGGAGCCTCCTGATCCGGGCGGATCGGGGTTCCCGAAGGTCTCTGCCGAGGACCGTGCCCACGGTCGAGGGGCTGGTGGGTCGTGCGGGCCGGCGCTCTGGGCGCGGCCTCGCGGGTCGTGCCCCGCGCGTGGCACGGGGCCGGATGCGAACCGCCGCCCGCCCCGTGGGGACGAGCGGCGGCGGGTGTCACCGGCGGATGCCGAGGCGCTGGATCAGCGCACGGTAACGCTCGATGTCGACGTTCTGCAGGTACTTGAGCAGACGGCGGCGCTGACCGACCAGGAGCATCAGACCACGACGGGTGTGGTGGTCGTGCTTGTGCTCCTTGAGGTGCTCGGTCAGGTAGGTGATGCGGTGGGTCAGGAGCGCGATCTGGACCTCGGGCGAACCGGTGTCGCCCTCAGCGGTCGCGTATTCCTTGATGATCTCCTGCTTGGTGGCGGAGTCGAAGGCCATGTCGGCTTCTCCCTCGGTCGTTGCGCGGCGCACCGGGGCCTGTTCTCCCGGGCTCTGTGTGTCGGATCCTGCTGCGCTCCGGGCACGTCCCGGGCTTCACGAGCCTGGGCGCGCCGTGCGGGCGCGCGGAATCCTCCGCGGCCGATATGACGGCGCTGAGAGTTTATCAGCGGCGATGGAGGACATCGGGCTGCACTCCGTCCAGAGTGCGGCGAGTCACGTCCTTGTCGATCTCCATCTGGGCCACGAGCGCGTCGACCGAGGAGAAGCGCAGCGTGGGCCGCTGGCGCTCTACGAACTCGAGGCGCACGGTGTCCCCGTACAGGTCGAGGGTGTCGTCGCCGTGCACGTAGGCCTCGACCATCCGCGGGGAGTCGTCGCTGCCCTCGTGGAAGGTGGGATTGGTGCCGATGGAGATCGTCGTGACCGCGCCGACGAGGGGCTCGATCCCCCGGTGCTCGCTCGCCTGCTCGACGACGGTGAGGAAGCCCGCGTAGACGCCGTCCTGCGGCACCAGCCCATGAGGGCGCGGGCCGAGGTTCGCGGTGGGGAACCCCAGCTCGCGTCCGCGCTTGAAGCCGTGGTGGACGGTGTCGGACACCGTGTGGAAACGGCCCAGCATGGCGGTCGCCTCGGGCATGTCCCCGCCGAGCAGCGCCGCGCGGATCGCCGAGGAGGAGATCCGCTCCCCGTCGAACGGCAGATCGGGCAGCACGACGACCTCGAAGCCGTACTTCTCCCCGAGCGCGCGCAGGGTCTCGACGTCGCCGGTGTTCCCGCGGCCGAAGCGGGTGTCCGCACCCGTGACGATGCAGCGCATGCCCAGGCCCTCGACGAGGAAGACGCGCACGAAGTCCTCTGCGCTGTACTGGGCGAAGTCCCAGGTGAACTCGAGGTCGAGCACGCCGCTCATGCCGGCCAGGAGCAGCAGGCGGTCGCGGTCCTCGTGCGCGGTGACGAGGGCGGGATCGCCCGGGGTGTGCATGACGTGGCGCGGATGCGGCCAGAAGGTCAGGGCGACCGGCTCCAGCGAGCGGGCCGCGGCGTTCTCCCGCAGCGCGTCGAGCACGTAGCGGTGGCCCAGGTGCACGCCGTCGAAGTTCCCGATGGTCACCGCGCTCGCGCCGAGGTCGGCGGGCACTTCCTCGAGGGAGTGCCAGATCTGCGCACGGGTCACGGTGAGGATCCTTCCGACGGGGCCCGGTCCCGCGCCGGAGCCGGGATCCGGGGGCGCGGGCGGGAGGACGGGGAACACTGTATCGCCGCACGGGCGTCCCGGCGCGACAGCCCGGGCGGTCGTCACGGACCCGCGGCTGCCGGGGCGGGCGGGAGCGGACAGCAGCCGGAGGACCTCCGCGCGTCCCGCCCCGACTGTGACGCGTCTGTGACTCCCGTCCCCTCGGCTCGACCGGGGAGTCTGACGTATGGTGAAGGGTACGAATGCGGACCCGTGGACCTTCTGCGGGCGGTCCCGTGACGAGGGGGAACCGGAACCGCAGCGAAGAGATGAGCGAGACCATATGTCGCACCTCACCGACACCACCGATGTGGGCCGGTCCGGCGGCGGACGCCGACGTGTCCTGCTGATCGTGATCGCGATCCTGGCCGTGCTGGCCGTCGTCCTCACGGGCGGCGCCTTCGCGTACGCCAAGAACTTCGAGGGCAAGGCCCTCCCGGGCACGACGGTCCTGGGGCAGGACGTCTCCGGCAAGAGCGCCGAGGAGATCTCCGCGCTCGTCCAGAAGAAGGCCGAGAGCACGGAGGTCACCGTCGACACCGACGGCGAGACCACGACCGCTTCCCTGGCCGACCTCGGCGTCGACGTCGACGCGAAGAAGACCGGAGAGCAGGCCGTCGCCCACGACGGCTCGATCGGCGAGGTCGTCTCCTCCACGATCTCCGGTTCGCGCGGCGTGGACCCGGTGGTGTCCGTCGACGAGAAGGCTGCCGCCGACTTCGCCACGAAGCAGATCCCCGAGGATCGCACCGCTCCCGTGGACGCGAAGGTGTCCTACGACGAGGACGCCGGGACCTGGAACGTCGCCAAGGCGAAGAACGGCCAGGGCGTGGAGACCGACGCGTTCGTCTCCGCCCTCACGAAGGACGCCTCGAAGCTCGAGAGCTTCACCCTCACGCAGAAGGTCACCGAGACCGCCCCGAAGATCTCGACGGACACTGCTCAGAAGGTCAAGGACCAGATCACGAAGATGCTGGACCAGCCGATGTCGATCACGGGGCCCGACGGGGCGACCCACTCGGTCTCCAAGGATCGCCGCTCCGGCTGGCTCTCCGTCACGACCGATGACAAGGGCAAGGACCTGAAGATCGGGGTCGACGAGGACGCCGTGCGCGAGTGGGTCTCGGCACGCGCCGACGAGGACAGCGTCGAGAAGAAGGACGGCATCGAGCAGGTCGACACCGACGGCAAGGTCGTCAAGACCATCGCCGAGAAGACCGACGGCGTGGAGATCACCAACACCGATGCCGTCACCGAGAAGCTCGTCGCGGCGATGACCGGGACGAGTCCGCTCGAGGCGTCCTTCGAGACCAAGAAGGTCGAGGCCGAGATGACCAAGGCCAAGGCCCCCGAGTCGAAGGACGACGAGGACTCGGACTCGAAGGACGACGACACGTCCAAGGACGACGAGAAGTCGAAGGACGACGACAAGTCCAAGGACGACGACGCCTCCTCCGACAAGCCGACCGGTGAGAAGTGGATCGACGTCAACCTCTCGAACAAGACGGTGACCGCCTACCAGGGCGACACCCCCGTGTGGGGCCCGCGCTCCATCGTCGACGGCGACGGGGCCAACGGGCACGGCACGGTGACCGGCTCGTACAAGATCTACCTGCGCTACGACAAGCAGGACATGACCAACGGCGCCTACAAGGATCAGCAGGATCCCGAGTACTACAACACCAAGGACGTCCCCTGGGTGCAGTACTGGTACCGCGGATACGCGTTCCACGGCGCGCCGTGGCGCTCGTCCTTCGGGTACTCCGGCTCGCACGGCTGCATCAACATGCGCGTCTCGGACGCCAAGTGGCTGTACAACTGGGCATCGATCGGCACCCGAGTCGAGGTGCACCGCTGATCAGGAGACCCTGATCCGGTCCCCTCATCGAGGCACCGGCGGCGCGCCGAGCCGATGGCCGCCCGAACGACAGAAGGGCCCCGCCGAGAGGCGGGGCCCTTCTGCTGCGCCGGTGGACGTGCGGCGGATGCGGAGCGGAGACCGAGCGCGGTGTCGAGCCCGGATCGGACGACCCGGCGCCGGCCTCCCGTCAGCTGCGCACCTCCGGGGGGACGACGAGGACGGGCCGCAGACGCTCGCCCTCGGCGTCGGCCTCGGTCTCGACGACGGCGACCAGGCGACCCTCCGGGTCGAGCGCAGCTCGCACTCCCCCGTCGGCCCCGCCCGGGGACGGCGTCGCGTGCACGCGCTTGCCCTGCCCGAGGGCGATCGCCCTCTCCTCGTCCAGTGCGACGGTGGGCATCACGTGCGCGGCGGTCTCGCCGAGGCCCCGCAGCGGAAGCTCCACGTCGTCGCCCTCGCCGCGGGCGGGCACGTGCACCGCGTCCTGGACGTCGAAGGGGCCCACGCGCGTGCGCCGCAGAGCGGTGAGGTGCCCGCCCACGCCCAGCGCAGCGCCGAGGTCCCGGGCGAGCGCCCGCACGTAGGTGCCCGAGCTGCAGGTCACGGTTACGTCGAGATCGAGGAAGGGGTCCGCGTCGCGCCGGGCGAGCACCGTGAAGTCGCTGATCGTCACGGGACGCGCGGAGAGCACCACGTCCTCGCCCGCACGGGCGCGGGCATAGGCGCGCTTGCCGTCGACCTTGATGGCGCTGACGGTCGAGGGCACCTGCTGGATCTCCCCTCGCAGGGCGTCCAGGCTCTCCTCGATCCGTTGCGGCGTGAGGCCCACGGCGGGGACGACCTCCCCGATCTCCTCGCCCTCGCGGTCGTCGGTGGTGGTGGCGAGACCCAGGCGGATCGTCGCCGTGTAGGTCTTGTCGAGCCCCACGAGGTGGGTGAGCAGGCGCGTGCCTTGCCCGACGCCCAGGATCAGCAGCCCCGTGGCCATCGGGTCGAGGGTGCCGGCGTGGCCGACCTTCTTCGTGCCCAGCAGCCAGCGCACGCGGGCGACCACGTCATGGCTGGTGCGCTCGGGCGCCTTGTCCACGAGCAGCACGCCGTGGGGCAGGGCCGCGAGGTCCTGCGGACCGCGCGCCATCACGCGCGCGCGTCGCCCGCGGGGTCCTCGTCCGCGGGATCGTCCGCTGAGCCGTCCTCGAGGTCCTCCTCGACGTCGTCCTCGTCGCGGGGCTTGCGGTAGGGGTCCTCCTCACCCGCGAAGGACGCGCCCTCCTGCTGGCGGGCGAGATCGGCGTCGCGGGACCTGGCCTGGACCAGCAGGTCCTCAATCGTGCGGGCGTTCTCGGGGAGAGCGTCCTCGACGAACTCGAGGGTCGGGGTGAGGCGCACGCCGGTCTGGCGGCCCACCTCACGGCGCAGCATCCCGGTGGCGCTCTGGAGGGCGGCGGCGGTGCCCGCGCGCTCCTCGTCGTCCCCGAAGACGGTGTAGAAGATCGTGGCGTGCTGGAGGTCGCCGGTCACGCGCACCTCGGTGATCGTGATGAAGCCCAGGCGGGGATCCTTCACGCGGGTGTCGAGCATGGTCGCGACGATCTGCTGGATGCGGTCGGCGAGGCGCCGGGCGCGGGGGCTGTTCTCACTCATGGCGGGTCCTTTCGCGGGGCTCGTGCGCCTCGGCACGGGCGGGCGGGTCTGTCGTGGTGGCTTCGGAGTCTGTGGCGGCCGCGGCCGATGTCCCGTCCCCCGTCGTGGACGACGGGGCCGTCGCAGGAGTGGCCCGCGGGGCGGCGGCCTGCGGGGTGGTGAGCTGCGGGGTGGTGAGCTGCGGGGTGGTGGGCTCGTCGGCGGAGGCGGCGAGGGCGCGCAGCAGGTCCAGCTGGGGATGGTCGTCGGGGACGGCGAGGACCACGTCCCGGTCGATGGCCTGGTCGACGCGATGGCGGAACGCCCCGTCGCTGCTGAGCACGGTGAGTCCGTGGGATCCGAGGATCTCACGCACTCGCTCGTAGGGCGCGGTGCGGCGGTTCAGGGCGAGCGCCATGCCGCCGCCCGTGCGCAGCAGCGCGCGCCATGCGGGCATCGCCTGCTCGAGCAGGTCCAGCGGGGAGCGCTGCCAGCCCTCGGTCCGTGCGCCGTGCTGGACGCCGTAGGGCAGGTCCGCCACGAGCGCGTCGACCGAGCGGTCCGGGAGCACCTCGGCCAGCCGGGTCGTGTCGCAGGTCAGCAGGTGGAGCTTCTGGACCTCGCCCGCGCGCTGCGCCCGGCGGTCGGCGGCGAGCTCGAGGTCCCAGCGCGATCCTGCGCCGCGGCCGCCGGCCGGGGAGCGGAGTCCCAGACGGCCCGAGCTCTGGGTGTGCGGGAGGTGATGCTGCTTGGCCCACGTGGTGAGGAAGGTGCGGTAGGCGTCGATGTCCTTGGCGTCGATGTCGGCGCCGGTGGGGCTGAGGCCGAGGCGCAGGGCGCGGCTGAGCGTCGTGCCTCGTCCGCACGTGGGGTCGAGCAGTGCGAGATCGCCGCGCAGCACTCCCCCGCGCCGGCTCGACAGGGCGGCGGCGAGGTTCAGCAGCAGTGCGGTGAACTGCTCGTTCGTCTTCCCCGGGTACCGCAGGGTGGTCTCGAGCTCGCTGCCGTGGCGCATGACCTCCGGCAGGGGCGTCGGACGCAGCAGCGGGAGGGCGGAGCCGTTCGGTTCCGGGCCGGTCGGTTCCGGGCCGGTCGTATCCGCGCCCGCCGGAGCCGCACCTGCCGGATCAGCGCCTGCCGGGGCGGTCCCAGCACCCGAATCCGACGCCTCGAAGACCGCGAAGGTCGAGGAGAGCTGCGCGACGAGCGGTCGCAGGGAGTCCCCGGAGGATCCCGGCGTCGTGTCCTGGGGGTCCGTCCGGATCTCGAGGTAGTCGACGCCCGCGATCTCGCGCTCGCGCACGTCCACCGGCGCACCGAGATGGGCGCCGAGCACCCAGCGGGCCTCGCGGACGGCGAGAGGACCGGCCGACGCGGTGAACACGCGGTTCGCCGAGGGGGCGCGCAGCACGAGCAGGCTCTCGGTCATGGTCTCGGCTCCCTCCCTGTCGGCCTGTGAGGCCCCGGCCGAGCTCGCATCGCCGGAGCGGGCCCTGCGTCGCCGGGATGCAGGGACGCGTCGGGCGCCCCGGTTCGACCGGGGCGCCCGACGCGCGCTGTCACTTCGAGGTGTTCTCGCGAGGCTTCTCGCGCATCTCGTAGGTGGTGATCAGGTCATCGGTCTGGAGGTCGTTGAAGCGCCCCAGGTTGATGCCGCACTCGAAGCCCTCGCGGACCTCGGTCACGTCGTCCTTGAAGCGACGCAGACCGGCGATCTCGAGTCCTTCGGTGATGACCACGCCACCGCGGGTGATGCGTGCCTTCGCGCCGCGGCGGATCTCGCCGCTGCGCACGATCGAACCGGCGATGTTGCCGAACTTCGAGGAGCGGAAGATCTCGCGGATCTCCGCCGACCCCGTGTCGACCTCCTCGTACTCGGGCTTGAGCATGCCCTGCAGGGCCTGCTCGATCTCCTCGATGGCGCGGTAGATCACGGAGTAGTACTTGATCTCCACGCCCTCGCGGTCCGCGTACTCGGCGTTCTGGCCCTCGGCGCGCACGTTGAAGCCGATGATCACGGCGTCGGAGGCGACGGCGAGGTTGATGTTGTTCATCGTGATCGCGCCGACGCCGCGGTCGATGATCCGCAGCTGCACCTGGTCGTCGATCTCGATGCCCAGCAGGGCCTCCTCGAGCGCCTCGACGGAGCCCGCCGCATCGCCCTTGAGGATGAGGTTGAGGGTCTCGACCTTGCCCTCGGCCATCGACTTGGTGATGTCCTCGAGGCTGATCCGCTTGCGGGCCTTCGACAGCGCGGCGGCACGCTTGGCGGCCTCGCGCTTCTCGGCGATCTGACGGGCGGTGCGCTCGTCGGCCGCGACCAGGAAGGAGTCGCCGGCGCCGGGCACGGAGGTCAGACCGAGCACCTGCACCGGGCGGGACGGGCCCGCCTCCTCGACGTTCTGGCCGTGCTCGTCGAGCATCGCTCGCACGCGGCCGTGGCCGGTCCCGCAGACGATCGCGTCGCCCACGTGGAGCGTGCCCTGCTGCACGAGGACCGTGGCCACCGGGCCGCGACCGCGGTCCAGGTTGGCCTCGATCGCGATGCCGCGGGCCTGCTTGTCCGGGTTGGCGCGCAGATCCAGGGCGGCGTCCGCGGTGAGCAGGACGGCGTCCAGGAGCTTGTCGATGTTCTGCCCCTCGCGGGCGGAGACGTCGACGAACATGGTGTCGCCGCCGTACTCCTCGGCGATCAGGTTGTACTCGGTCAGCTGCTGACGGACCTTGTCCGGATTCGCGTCCGGCTTGTCGATCTTGTTCACCGCGACCACGATCGGCACGTCGGCCGCCTGGGCGTGGTTGAGCGCCTCGATCGTCTGCGGCATCACGCCGTCATCGGCCGCGACCACGAGGATCGCGATGTCGGTGACGTCGGCGCCGCGGGCACGCATGGCCGTGAAGGCCTCGTGACCCGGGGTGTCGATGAAGGTGATCGCGCGGTCCTCGGGACCGTCCTCGCTCTCGTGCTCCACCTCGACCTGGTAGGCGCCGATGTGCTGGGTGATCCCGCCGGCCTCGCCGGCCTGGACCTTCGCGTTGCGGATCGAGTCCAGCAGGCGGGTCTTGCCGTGGTCGACGTGACCCATGACGGTGACAACGGGCGAGCGGGGCAGACGATCCTCGTCGTCCTCCTCGGCGAGCTCGGCATCGAGATCGATGTCGAACTGCTCGAGCAGCTCGCGCTCCTCGTCCTCCGGGGAGACGATCTCGATCTTGTAGCCGAGCTCCTCCCCCAGCAGGTGGAAGGTGTCCTCGTCGAGGGACTGGGTGGCCGTGGCCATCTCGCCCATCGCGAAGAGCACGGTGATCAGCGACGCGGGGTTCACCTCGATGCGGTCGGCGAAGTCGCTGAGCGACGCGCCGCGGCGCAGCCGGATGGTCGTGCCGTTCCCGCGAGGGATCGACACGCCGCCCGGTGCGGGCGCCTGCATCTGCTCGAACTCCTGGCGCTTCGCGCGCTTCGACTTGCGCGAGCGCGCGGGCTTGCCGCCGCGGCCGAAGGCGCCCTGGGTGGCGCCGCGTCCGCCGCGGCCGCGGGGACCGCCGAAGCCGCTGCGGGGACCGCCGCCACCACCGGGACCGCCGCCGCTGCGGGGACCGCCGCCACGGCCGCCGCGACCGCCGCCGCCCGGCTTCTGGGCGTCGGCGAGGCCGCCGTGGGAGTGCTGGCGCATGATGCCCGGGGTGGGCATGCCGGGACGGGGAGCGCCCGAGCGTGCGCCGCCCTCACGGGGCGGACGCGAGCCCTGGTCTCCGCCGGAGCCGGAGCCGGCGCCGCCACGACCCTGCGGGCGCGGCCCACCGGGACGGGGCATGCCCTGCGCGGTCGCGAAGGGGTTGTTGCCGGGGCGCGGGCCGCCGGGGCGGTTGCCGCCGCCGTCGCGCTGCGGGCGCGGACGGCCGGGACGCGGCATCCCCTGGGAGGTCGCGAACGGGTTGTTGCCGGGGCGGGCGCCGCCGGGCTTGGGAGCCGCGCCGGGGCGCGGGGCGGCCGAGCCGGACGACTCCTTGCCGTCCGTGTCGTCCGCATGGGACTGCTCGCTCTGCGCGGCGCTCTCGGCGGCGTCCTCCTGCTTCGCCGCGGCGGTGCGGGGCGTGGGCGCGGAGGGCTTGGAGGGAGTGCTCGAGGGCTTCGCCGCGGGCGCCTCGGCGCTCTCCGGCTTCTCCTGCGAGGGCTCGGGCGCCGGCGCGGGCTTCTCGGCGGGGGCCGAGGGGGCGGGCGCGGCGGCATCGTCCTTGGCGGGCGCCTTCGGGGAGGTGCCGGGCTTGGCGGGAGCCGGCTTGGCGGCTCCGGGCTTCGCAGCGGGCTTCTTCTTCTCGCTGCCGGCCTCGGAGGCCGGGAACGCCTCGCGCAGCCTGCGCGCGACGGGTGCTTCGATGGTCGAGGAGGCGGAACGGACGAATTCGCCCATGTCCTGCAGCTTCTGCAGAACGACCTTGCTCGGCTGTCCGAGCTCCTTGGCGAGCTCGTGGACGCGGACCTTAGCCACAATTCTCCTGTCTCGGTCCGGCCGACAGAAGGGCGCGGACCATTAGTTCCTGTGGGTGCTCATGACCGAGTACTCATCGGATGTCCATTGGTTCTTCTACCTGTTCCCCTGGAAGGCGAGTGGGTAAGAGGCCTCGAGATCCCGGGCGAGGAGCCCGGTGTCGACCGCGCCGCGGAAGGACCGGGCGAAGCCGCCCCGCTTCAGGGCGAGGTCGAGGCATGATGCGTCGGCGTGGAGCCACGCTCCCCGACCCGGCGCGGATCCGGAGGGATCCGCACGCACGCGGGGCGCGACCCCCTCGGGGGTCTGCTCCATGACGAGGCGCACCAGCTGGTCGCGAGGGGCCACCCTGCGGCAGCCCACGCACGTGCGCTCGGGCCGATGGCTCGTGGAACGGTTCTCCACAGGGCCTCCAGTTCGCGCGCACACAGCCTGACCAGTGTAGCCGACCTGCTCGTGGAGCCCGGCATCCGCGAGGCGTGCGTTACAGCTGCGAGGATTCCTCGCCCGGCGCGGGCTCGGCGGTGGACTCCTCGGCGGCAGCGGGGGCGTCCGACGCGACGGGGGCCGACCGCGCCTCGCCCGACGGGGCCGTGGTCGACGGCGCCTGCTCCGACGGGGCCTCGTCCGACGGGGCGGCCTGCGCGACAACGGGCTGCTCCGGGGCGGCGTCCGAGCGGATGTCGATCTTCCAGCCCGTGAGCTTCGCGGCGAGACGGGCGTTCTGCCCCTCCTTGCCGATGGCCAGGGAGAACTGGCCGTCGGGCACGATCGCGCGGACGGCGCGGCCCACCTCGTCGGTCACGGCGACCGAGGTGACGCGCGCCGGCGAGAGCGCATGGGCGACGAAGACGGTGGGGTCCTCGTCGAAGTCGACGATGTCGATCTTCTCGCCGTTCAGCTCGTTCATCACCGAGCGGACGCGCGCGCCCATCGGGCCGATGCACGCACCCTTGGGGTTCACCCCGGGCACAGTCGCGCGCACAGCCATCTTGGTGCGGTGGCCCGCCTCGCGGGCGAGCCCCACGATCTCGACGGTGCCGTCGGCGACCTCCGGGACCTCGAGCGCGAACAGGCGGCGCACGAAGTTCGGGTGCGAGCGCGAGAGCGTGATCTGCGGCCCCTTGGGACCGCGGCGGGTCTCCACGACGTAGGAGCGGATGCGGCGTCCGTGCGAGTAGTCCTCGCCGGGCACGCGCTCGTGCGGGGGCAGCACGGCCTCGACGGTGCCGAGGTCGACCATCACCATGCGCGGGTCGCGGCCCTGCTGGATGATCCCCGAGACGATGTCCTCGGTGCGGTCGGCGTACTCGCCCAGCACCGCGTCGTCCTCGAGCTGGCGGATGCGCTGGAAGATCACCTGGCGCGCGGTCGAGGCGGCGACCCGGCCGAAGTTCTCCGGGGTGTCGTCCCACTCCTCGACGAGCTCGCCGTCGGCATCGCGCTCGCGGGCGAGCACGGCGACGGCGCCGGTGCGCTCGTCGATCGTGACCTCGGAGTCCTTCACCGGGTGGTCGGTGTGCAGGTAGGCGGCGTACAGCGCCTGGCGGATCGCGTCCAGGAGCACGTCCACGGGGATCTCCCGCTCGCGCTCCAGGGCCCGCAGGGCTCCCATGTCGATGTCCATGTCAGCGCTCCGAATCGTCAGCGGCGGATGAGGGGCGGGTGGTGCCGTCCTCGGGGGCGGCGGGGTCTGTCTGCCCGGCGGGCACGGCCGCGGCGGCGCGGGCGGCGAGCTCGTCCAGCTGCGCCTGGTCCGGCGGCGGGGTGAACTCGACCTCGACGCGTGCCGAGACGACGTCCGAGAGGGGCACGGCGAGGAACTCGGGAGTTCCCGCCGGGAGCTTGCGGGGGCGTCCGCGGTCGTCGACGCCGGGCTCGGGA
The DNA here is from genome assembly GCF_020792675.1 of Brachybacterium halotolerans subsp. kimchii. NCBI lineage: Bacteria > Bacillati > Actinomycetota > Actinomycetes > Micrococcales > Dermabacteraceae > Brachybacterium > Brachybacterium halotolerans. The sequence goes on from NZ_CP086254.1 coordinate 1,157,693, forward strand.
TGCAGCGTGAGCGTCCCGTCCTCGGCCACGGCGAGCAGCCGGGCGCGCAGGCTCGTCTCGCCCGCACCGGCGGCGCCCGCCAGCGTGGTCGTGAGCAGGCGGCCGCGGGAGCGGCGGAAGTGACGGGGCTGCGTGAGCGTGCGCTCGGCACCGGGGGTGGTGACCTCGAGCAGGCTCGGACCGGGGCCGAGGATCGACTCGTCCTCGTCCAGCAGCTCGGAGATCTCGCGGGACGCCTCCGCGACCGCGTCGAGGTCCGCGCTCCCCGTGCGGTCCTCGGGGAGGTCGACGACGAGCGTGACCTCGGTGGTGCCCTGGCGCTCGTGGACGGCGGCGTCCTCGAGCACGAGGTCGTGGCGGGAGAGGATCTGCGATGCGGCGTCCTCGACGCGTCCGACGGTCTGCTCGGAGGTCATGGCTCCCACCTCTTCTCCTGTGTTCTGCTGTGCGTCCTGCGGGGACACCACTCTAGTCCGCGCACGCGGGTCTCGCCCGCGTGCGAGGCCCCGGACCGCGCGCACGTGGCGAGGCGCACGCCCGAGAGGCAGGGCGCTCACGGGGAGGTCGGGCGGCCATGACGGCGCCGCACGATCGCGGCGGCGTCGCACGATGGCGGTGGAGCCGCGCGGTGATGGCAGAATCGGGCTCATGCGTGCCGAGCTCCCCCACCCCGGGCCCCGCCGTCGTGCGGTCCTGCTGGGCGGGCTCTCGCTCGGCGCGCTCGCCCTGTCCGGCTGCGACGGCGTGAGGATCGGCCAGCCCGCCGTGTACACCCCGCCGCCGGAGGGCATCGACGACCTCTACCGCCGCGACCTGCTGGCCCTGCTCGAGACGGGCCTCGGCGCGCAGATCGAGGCCGACGAGCGCTCGCGCGGCCTGGTCACCGGGGTGCAGGAGGCGCTCGGCCGACAGCGCGAGGCCATGCTCACCGGAGCCGAGGCGGAGGACGAGAGCTCCGCGTCGAGCGACGGCGGCGGCAGCGGCGACTCGGGCGGCAGCGGCGGCACCGGCAGCAGCGATGGCGGCGGCACGGGGAACGGCGGTGGCGGCGATGCCGCGCCGACCGACCTGCAGGGGCTCTCGGACCTGCTCGTGGCGATCCGCGACCTCACCACCGACGCGGCCCGGCAGGTCTCCGGCTCCCTCGCGCGCCCCATGCTCGCCACCGGCGTCTTCTCGGCCTGGGCGGCGCAGAGGCTCGCCCGGATCGGCGGCACCAAGGCACCCACCCGTCCCCCGTCGGCCGAGAAGATCGTGCCCACGCGCGACGTGCCGGAGTCCGACCCGCCGTCGATCGGTGCGGAGGTCGACTACCACTCCTCGCTCGAGCGGGCGCAGGAGGACGAGTGGTACGCGGGCTACGTGCGCGAGGTGCTCGCGGCCTCCGCGAGCGGGACGCAGCGCTCGGCCCTCATCGCCCAGAGCGATGCCGACCGCGAGCGCGCCGAGCAGCTCGGCGCCTTCGCCCGCGAGGACGGTGCGAAGGAGGTGCTGCGCGCGGCCGTGTACCCGCTGCCGGGCGGCGGCGTCACGCAGGAGCTGCGGAAGGACGAGCCCGAGGCGCTCGCCCTCACCCTCGTCGAGGACCACGTGATCCTCACCGGCGCCGCGCCCTTCGAGCGCCGGTCGCTGTCGATCGCGGCCGCCCTGGACCAGGCGGTGCTGCTGGCGTCCCTGCGCTCCTCCCTGTCGGCGCTGCCGACCCTCGATCCGGAGGGCTGAGCACGGGCGTCCGCGTTCCGCGGCGTTCGGCGCCCGCGGCGTCCGACTCCTCGACGAGCGGACGCCCCGTCCCTCGCGGTGAGGGACGGAGCGTCGGATCGAGGGATCGCGCGCGGTTCAGGCGCGGACGGCGCGGACCACGAGGTCCACGACCTCCTGCGGGGAGACCTCGGCGACCTCGCCGCTCGCACGATCGCGGATCTCGACCTTGCCCTCGGCGAGCCCGCGACCGACGACGACCGTGGTGGGCAGGCCCAGCAGCTCGGAGTCCTTGAACTTCACCCCCGGGGAGACCTTCGGGCGGTCGTCGTAGAGCACCTCGAGGCCCTGGGCCTCGAGCTCCCGCGCGACGCGGTCGGCCTCGTCGAAGACGCTCTGGTCCTTGCCCGTCGCGAGCACGTGGACGTCCGCCGGGGCGACGGCGCGCGGCCAGGTCAGGCCCTTCTCGTCGTGGTGGAGCTCGGCGATCGCGGCGACCGCGCGCGTGACGCCGATGCCGTAGGACCCCATGGTCACCACGGCGGACTTGCCGTTCTCGTCGAGCACGCGCAGGTCGAGCGCCTCGGCGTACTTCCGTCCCAGCTGGAAGATGTGCCCCATCTCCATGCCGCGGGTCAGGCGCATCGGGCCCGAGCCGTCGGGCGCGGGGTCGCCGTCGCGGACCTCCGCGGCCTCGATCGTGCCGTCGGCGGTGAAGTCGCGGCCGAACACGAGGTCGTAGACGTGCTTGTCCTTCGCGCCGGCCCCGGCGACCCAGCGGGTGCCCGGGACGACCCGCGGGTCGACGACGTAGCGGATCTTGGACGGCGCCTCGAGGCCCAGCCCCTCGGGGCCGATGTACCCCTTCTTCAGCACGGGGTGCTTCGCGAAGTCCTCCTCGGTGAAGGCCGTCGCGATCGCGGGGGCCACGGCCACCTCGAGGCGCTTGTCGTCGACCTCGCGGTCACCGGGCAGGGCGATCACGAGCGGCTCCGTGGTGCCGTCGGGGTGGGTGAGCAGGTAGACGAGGTGCTTGAGCATCTCGTAACGGGTCCACTCCCCCGATTCCGCGACGTACCCCTGGCCGGGGAAGGCCTCGTTGGAGAAGTCGGTGAGCTTCGCGATCGTCGAGGCGCCCGGGGTGTCCTCGACGTGCGCGGCGGGCAGCTGCGCGATGCGGTCCTCGGCGAGCGCCTCGGGGGCGACGGTCGTGACGGCCTCGACGTTCGCGGCGTAGCCGCCGTCGGAGACCACGAAGGTGTCCTCGCCGATCGGCGTGGGGTGCAGGAACTCCTCGGAGCGGGAGCCGCCCATGGCGCCGGCGTCGGCCTGGCAGATGACGGTGGGCAGGCCCAGGCGCTCGAAGGTGCGCTGGTAGGCGCCGCGCTGCTTGAAGTAGGAGGCGTCCAGGCCCGCGTCGTCGATGTCGAAGGAGTAGGCGTCCTTCATGATGAACTCGCGCACGCGCAGCAGTCCGGCGCGCGGACGCGCCTCGTCGCGGTACTTGGTCTGGATCTGGTACAGCATGACCGGGAGGTCCTTGTACGAGTTGAACAGATCCTTCACCGCGAGGGTGAACATCTCCTCGTGGGTGGGTGCGAGCAGGTAGTCGGCCTGCTTGCGGTCCTTCAGGCGGAACAGGGTGGGGCCGTACTCCTCCCAGCGGCCGGTCGCCTCGTAGGGCTCGCGGGGCTGCAGCGCGGAGAACAGCAGCTCGTTGCCACCGATCGCGTCCTGCTCCTCGCGCACGATCTGCTCGACCTTCCGCATCACCCGCAGGCCCAGGGGCAGCCAGGTGTACACGCCCGGCGCGCTGCGGCGGATGTACCCGGCGCGCACCAGCAGCTTGTGGCTCGCGACCTCGGCGTCCGACGGGTCCTCGCGCAGGGTGCGGACGAACGAGGAGGACATGCGGATCATGGAGGGCCTTTCGAACGGAGTGGTGGGCGCCCCACGACGGCGGGAGGAGCCCCCACCATCGTAGAGGAGACGCGCCCGTGCCTCGTGCAGGTCCGCCGCCCGGGGCCCCGCTCAGTTCTGCTGGAGCAGCGCCATGCCGACGCTGGAGACGAGCACGATGCCCACGAGCACGATCCAGCCGAGCAGCGCGATCAGGTTCAGCGCGATCCCCCAGCCCGCGCGCCCGCGAGCCAGCGGCTCGCGGCCGCGCGAGGAGACGCCCAGCCACAGGCCGATGATCGGGCCGATGAAGATCCAGCCGGCCATCAGCGAGCAGATGCCGATGACGAGGCTCGCCGTGCCCCGTCCGGTCTCGTCACCGGTGCGGACGCTCATGGACGTGTGTGTCAACGTGCTCTCCTTCGTGGGTTTCTGCGTGCCGGACGGCGGTGGCTGCTCGCGCTCGTGCGCTCGCCGCTCCGACCGGGATGCCCCCATCCTCGCGCGGCGCCGACATCACCGCATCGGCCCCCGGGGTGGTCCTCGGGGCCCCTCCTACGACCTGGGGTGGAAACGGGGCGACGAGCGGCGCGACCTGCGGAGGGGCGCAGGGGAGGACATCGTCGCGCACCGGGTTGACACGGCGCACCGTCTCCCCCGTACCATCGAGTAATCGATTTCCGACAACGATGTCCGGACGGTGCGTGTGCGATGACGGATCCGCAGAGGGCTCCCGATCCCGAGGGCGAGCTGCTGCTCGAGGTGCGGGGCGCCGTGAAGACGTTCCCCGGAGTGCGCGCGCTCTCCGACATGCGTCTCGACCTGCACGCGGGAGAGGTGCTCGCCCTGGTCGGCGAGAACGGCGCCGGGAAGTCCACGCTCATGAAGGTGCTCACCGGCGTGCACCGCCCGGACGCGGGCGAGTTCCGCTACCTGGGGCGGCCCCTGCGGGTGAGCGGCCCCCTGGACGCGGCCCGTCAGGGGCTCGCGATCATCCACCAGGAGCTGAACCTGATCCCCGCGCTCACCGTGGCGCAGAACGTCTTCCTGCGCCGTGAGAACCCTGCAGCAGGCCTGTTCACCCGTCCCCGGGACCTGGAGTCGCGCACCCGGGACCTGCTGGACCGGCTCGGCATGGACCTCGACCCGTCGGCCCGCGCAGAGGACCTCACCGTCGCCCAGCAGCAGATGGTCGAGATCGCGAAGGCGCTCAGCTTCGACGCCCGCGTGCTGGTCATGGACGAGCCCACGGCCGCGCTCAACGAGACCGAGGCCGCCGCGCTCCACACCCTCATCCGCGACTTCGTCACCCCGCGCACAGGCGTCGTCTTCATCTCGCACCGCATGGAGGAGCTGCGGGGTCTCGCCGACCGCGTGCAGGTCATCCGCGACGGCGAGTACGTGGACGACTTCCCGATGGCCGGCGCGACCCTCGACGAGGTCGTCACGAAGATGGTCGGGCGCCCCGTGACCACCGGGCGTGCGCGCGCTCCCCGGGACGCGCAGCCCGGTCGCGAGGACCGTCAGGTCCTCCTCTCCGTCGAGCACCTGCGCAGCGAGCCGCTCGTCCGCGACGTCTCCTTCGAGCTGCGCGAGGGCGAGATCCTGGGCTTCGCGGGCCTGATGGGCGCCGGGCGCACCGAGACGGCCCAAGCGCTCATCGGCTCCCTCCCCCGCCAGGGCGGAGAGGTCCGCCTGCGCGGACGACCCGTCGCCTTCCGCTCCCCCGCCCAGGCGGCCCGCGCGGGCATCGGCTACCTGCCCGAGGACCGCAAGCGCCTGGGCCTCATGCTCGAGAGCTCCGTGCTGGCGAACATGGAGCTCTCCTCGCTCGGCTCCCGCTTCCAGCGCGCGGGCCTCGTGCGCCGCGCCGACGCGCGCCGGGCGGCCGAGGAGCAGGCGAGCGCGCTGCGCATCCGCACCCCGCACCTCGAGCAGCCGATCAAGAACCTCTCGGGCGGCAATCAGCAGAAGGCCGTCATCGGACGCTGGCTGATGCGGGAGAGCGACGTGCTGATCTTCGACGAGCCCACCCGCGGCATCGACGTCGGCGCGAAGGAGGAGATCCACTCGCTCCTCGAGGACCTCGCCGCGCAGGGCCGCTCCCTGATCGTCATCTCCTCCGAGCTGCCCGAGGTGCTGCGCCTGGCCCACCGCGTCGTCGTCATGGCCGAGGGCCGCGTCGCGGGGGTGCTCGACGCGGCCGACGCCGACCCCGAGTCCGTCATGCGCCTCGCCGCCGTCGAGGAGGCCCCCGGCCACCCACGCGCCGCAGATCCCGACCCCGCCCCCGAGCGCGGACGCACCGACGCGACCGCCACCACGGAAGGACACCGATGAGCACGCTCGCCGCCTCCCCGACCCGCGAGGAGTCCGGCACCGGCCGCCCGCGCGGACCGCGCCGCGTCCGCCTCCAGCAGCTGCTGGCCGCCGGGACTCTCGTCCTGATCTTCCTCGCGTTCTCCATCGCGAGTCCTTCGATCTTCCCCACCTGGGGGAACATCGTCACGATCCTGTACTCGACCGTGGTGATCGGCCTGCTCGCCCTCGGCGCGACCTTCGTGATCACCACTGCGGGCATCGACCTGTCGGTGGGCACGGGAATGGCGCTGTGCGCGGTGATGAGCGGCATGTTCATCGTGAACTGGGGGATCCCTGTCCCGCTCGGCATCGTGCTCGCGATCCTCTTCGGCGGCCTCATCGGCCTGATCAACGGGGTGAGCGTCGCGATCCTCGACCTGCCGCCGTTCATCGCGACCCTGGCGATGATGATGGTCGCCTCCGGGCTCGCGCTGGTGATCTCCGGCGCCGCACCGATCTACTTCGAGGACCCCTCCTACATGGGCTTCTCGACCGGGACGATCATCCCCTCGATCCCCAATGCCGTGCTCGTGCTGGCCCTCGCCGCCGTGATCGCGGCCGTGCTCATGTCCCGCACCCTGCTGGGGCGCTACGCGACGGCGATCGGCTCCCACCAGGAGGCCGCGGAGCTCGCGGGCGTGGCCGTGAGGAAGTGGCTGATGATCGTCTACATCGTGGGCGGTCTGTTCACCGGGCTCGCGGGCGTCATGATCTCGGCCCGGCTCGGCTCCGCGCAGCCCGCGACCGGCATGGGCTACGAGCTCGACGCGATCGCCGCCGTCGTCATCGGCGGGACCTCGCTGTCCGGCGGGCGCGGGACGATCGTCGGCACGGTGATCGGCGCGCTCATCATCTCCGTGCTCACCAACGGTCTGCAGATCCTCTCCATCCCCCAGGAATGGCAGGACGTCCTGCTCGGAGCGGTGATCCTGGTGGCCGTGTTCATCGACCGCCTGCGTCGTCGCGCGGAGCGCACGGCATGAACGGGGGCGGGGCCGGGGCGGTCGGCGGGCCGCGTCCCGGTCGGCGCGCGCCGAGCCGTCGGACGGTGCTCGCCCTCGGCGGTGCGGTCCTGCTGCTGCCGGCGGCGGGCTGCGGACGCTCGCGTGAGGACGTCACGCACATCGCCCTGGTCTCGAAGGGCTTCCAGCACCAGTTCTGGCAGGCCGTGCGACGCGGCGCCCGCGCGGAGGCCGAGGAGAAAGGCGTGGTCCTCACCTTCGAGGGCCCGCCCGCGGAGACCGACGTCGAGGCCCAGATCACGATGCTGCAGAACGCCGTGACGCGGAACCCCGACGCGCTGGGCCTCGCGGCCCTGGACTCCCGCGCGGCGGCGCTGGCCCTCGAGGAGGCGGACTCCAAGGGGATCCCGGTGATCGCCTTCGACTCGGGCGTGGACTCCGACATCCCGCTCGCGACGGTCGCCACCGACAATGCCGCGGCCGCGAAGGAGGCCGCCAAGCACATGTGCGAGCTGATCGAGGGGAAGGGCCAGGTGGGGATCGTCGCCCACGACCAGGTGTCCCTCTCCGGCACCGACCGCCGCGACGGCTTCCTGGCCGGGCTGAAGGAGTACGGGCCCGGGGTGGAGGCCCTCGAGGTGCAGTACGGGGAGGGCGACCAGGCGAAGTCCGCCGACATCGCGCGCTCCATGATCACCGCGCATCCCGACCTGAAGGGGCTGTTCGGCACCAACGAGGGATCGGCGATCGGCGTCCTCAAGGGCGTCGAGGAGTCCGGGCGCACCGACCTGGCCGTGATCGGCTTCGACTCCGGGCGCGCGCAGGTCGAGGCGATCCGCGCCGGCGAGATGGCGGGCGCCGTCACCCAGGACCCGATGCAGATGGGACGCCTCACCGTGGGCACGGCGTTGCAGGCCCTCGCGGGGAAGAAGGTCGAGAGGATGATCGACACCGGCTTCCTCTGGTACGACGGGGACAACATCGACAGCGACGACGTGCAGCGGGCGGTGTACCTCTGAGCGTGCCGGGCGAAAACCCCTCGGCTCCTGCGGCCCCCGCCCGCTACCGTCGGAGCATGGACCCCCGTGCACAGCACTTCGCCGACAACCGCGCCAACTGGGACGACCGCTCGGCGCTCCACGAGACCTCGGGCTACGGCATCGAGGAGCTCGTCGCCGACCCGTCGGCGATCAGTCCCGCGCTGGCCCAGGACCGCGAGCGCCTCGGGGACCTCACGGGGCTCGACGTCATCCACCTGCAGTGCCACCTGGGCACCGACACGGTCGGGCTCGCACGCCTCGGCGCCCGCCGGGTCGTGGGCCTGGATCTCTCCCCCGCCTCCCTCGCCCGGGCCGCACGGATCGCCGAGCGCTGCCGCGCCGATCTCGAGCTGGTCGAGGCCAACGTGTACGACGCGCGCGAGGCGGTGAGCGGGGACTTCGACCTCGTGTACACGTCGATCGGGGTGCTGTGCTGGCTGCCCGACGTGCGCACCTGGGCGCGCGTGATCGCCTCCCTGCTGCGCCCCGGCGGCAGATTCCTCGTCCGCGACGACCATCCGATGTTCATGGCCATCGGCGAGGACGTGAGCGACGGGCTGCGCATCGAACAGCCCTATTTCGAGCGCGAGCAGCCCATGACCTGGGACGAGGAGTTCAGCTACGTGGAGGCTCCGCCCGATGCCCCCGCGATCGCGCACAGCCGCAGCCACCAGTGGAACCACTCCCTCGCGCAGATCGTGAACGCCCTGCTGGAGGCCGGCCTGGTGCTCGACTCGCTCGAGGAGACGCCGTACTCGGCCTGGTGCCCGTGGCCCGATCTCATGGTGCGCGAGGGAGATCGCTGGCGTCTCCGGGAGGACCCCGACCGGATCGCCCTGCAGTTCGTCGCGACCGCCCACCGGCCGGCGGGCGGGGCCGGTGAGTCCGACGGGACCGATGGTGAAGGATGAGCGCATGACGCACTCCTGGGATCCCGCATCCGCCCCCGCCCCCGCCTCCTCGACGTCCCCCGATCCCTCCGCCCCCGCCGGCACCGCGGCGCCCGGCGGCGACGGCTCCGCCGGGGACGCCGACTACTCGGCGATCGGCGCGGGCTACCGCACCTACCGCCGGCCTGACCCGCGGATCGCGGAGGCGATCGAGGACGCGCTGGGCACCGCGCGCACGCTGGTGAACGTGGGCGCGGGCGCCGGTTCCTACGAGCCGACGGACCGCGAGGTCACGCCCGTCGAGCCGAGCGCCACCATGCGCGCGCAGCGGCCGTCGGACCTCGCCCCCGCGATCGAGGCGAGCGCCGAGGACCTCCCGTTCGCCGACGGCGCCTTCGACGCGGCGCTCGCCTCCTTCACCGTCCACCAGTGGGGCGACCTCGAGAAGGGGCTGCGCGAGGTGCGGCGGGTGACCGCGGGGCCCGTCGTCGTGCTGAGCTGCGATCCGGCGGCGCTCGACCGGTTCTGGCTGGCCGAGTACGCGCCCGAGGTGATCGCGACCGAGGCCTCCCGCTACCCGGCTCCCGCGCGGATCGCCGAGATCCTGGGCGGCGACGTCGAGGTGCGGGAGCTGCCGATCCCGCGCGGCTGCACCGACGGCTTCGGCGAGGCCTACTTCGGCAGGCCCGAGGCCCTGCTGGATCCGGGCGCCCGCACGGCGAACTCGGCGTGGAGCTTCGTGGGCCCGGAGGTCTCCGAGCGCTTCGTGCGCGAACTGGGCACGGACCTCGAGTCCGGGGCTTGGGATGCGCGGCACGGGCATCTGCGCGAGGCGGAGGCGTTCGACGGCTCCCTGCGGCTGATCATCGCGCGGCCCTGAGCGCGTTCAGAAGAGGATCGTGGTGAGCTCGCCGCGCTGGGTGAAGCCGGCGGCCGCGTACGCGCGGCGCGCGGGCTCGTTGAAGTCGTTGACGTAGAGGGAGACCCGCGGGGCGTGGTCCCGGGCCACCAGGCCGACGAGGTCGTGCATGGCCGCGCGGCCGATCCCCTCCCCGCGGCGCTCGGGGTCCACCCAGACGCCATGGATCTGGGCGACGGGGCCCAGCACAGCGCCCACGTCGGCCTTGAACAGCACCCGCCCGTCGCGCACGACCACGTAGGTGCGGCCCAGCGTGATGAGGTCGCGCACGCGCGAGCGATAGCCGCGCCCTCCGTCATGCGCGAGGGGGTCGGTGCCGACCTCCTCGCGGAACATGGAGACCGCGGCGGGGAAGACGATCTCCTCCTCCCCGCGCACCGCCCGGCGCAGGCCCGAGGGCGGCAGGGGTCGCGACGGCTCTGCGGTCGCCTCGAGCAGGGGCTGGGACCAGCGCTGCTCGCGGATCTGCCGGCCCCAGACGGGGGCCAGCTGCGCCCACAGCGACGTGACCGCCGAGCGCTCCCCGACGATCGAGCTGCAGCGGCGGGGCCGGGCGGCGAGGTGCTCGGCGAACAGGCCGATCGCGCGGGGGCTCGCGCTCACCGGGGACACGTTCACGCCGTGCCAGAGGAGCCCGTCGGTGCGCCGCTCCTCCCCCGCGACGCTGAACTCCTGGCCGACGCTCAGGCTGTGGCGGATGTCGACGAGCCGCGCGCCCGGCAGGGCGTTGACCAGGGGGTCCGTGAGGACGTGGTCGATCGCGCCCTGCACGCCGGTGGGTCTCAGGGCTCGCAGCCGAGGACCGCGGGAGAACATGGATCCGAGCCTCTCACGGGAACAGGGTGATGGGGTCCACGATGTCCGCATACAGCAGCATGACGGTCATCGCGAGGAAGAGCAGCGCGACCACGTTCGTCAGGGGCAGCAGCCGCGACATGTCGACCGGGCCCGGGTCGGGCCTCCCGCGCCAGCGGGCGATGCGCCGTCGGACCCCTTCGACGAGGGCGCCCGCGACGTGCCCGCCGTCCAGCGGCATGAGCGGGATCAGGTTGAACACGAACAGTGCCATGTTCAGCGAGGCGAGCATCGAGATCAGCGTGGAGACCTTCGCCGTGAGGTCGAAGCGGGGCTGGTCGGCGCTCGCGACCTCCCCCGCGAGCCGGCTCACGCCGACCACGCCGATCGGCCCGTCGGGGTCCCGCTCGCCGTCGCCGAAGGCGGCCTTCGCGACGTCGATGAGCCGCATGGGCAGCGTGACGACGATGCGGGCGGTCCCCTCGAAGGTCTGCCAGACCGTGCCCGGCACGTCGAGCGGGGACTGCCGCTGCAGCTCCTGACCGGGGCCGACGCCCAGGAAGCCGACCTCCTCGGTGACCACGTCGCCGTGCGCGTCGGTCTTCGCGCTGCCGTCCTCCGCGATCACGGGGCGCTCGTCGAGGATCGGTGTCGCGTGCAGGGCGAGCCGCTCCCCGTCGCGCTCGACGACCACGTCGATCTCGCGGTCGCCGGCGCCGCGCACGGCGCTCGTGACGTCGGCCCACTGATCGATCGCGTGCCCGTCGATCTCGAGCAGCCGGTCGCCGGGCTCGATCCCCGCGGCGAGGGCGGGGGCCTCGGGATGACCCGTGCAGGAGGTGCCCTCGGGGGCGTCGGCCGGGAGCACGCAGCGGGAGACGGTCTCGACGGTCGTCGAGGACGCCGGCAGGCCGATACCGCACACGAGCACACCGAGCAGCACCGCGCTGATCAGGAGGTTCATCGTCGGCCCGCCGAGCATGACGACGAGCTTGCGCGGCACGGTCAGCGCGGAGAACGTGCGATGGGACTCGGCCGGGTCGTACTGCTCGGCCTCCCACTCGCGGGCGTCCTGCGCCATCTGCTGGAACAGGCCCGTGGAGTCCTCGCGGATCGTCCCCGGGGCGTCGTCGCGGCGCGGCGGATACATGCCGATCATGCAGATGTACCCGCCCAGCGGGATCGCCTTGACGCCGTACTCGGTCTCGCCGCGGCGACGGGAGAGGATCGTCGGCCCGAAACCGATCATGTACTGGGTGACGCGCACCCCGAACGCCTTGGCGGGGATCAGGTGCCCCAGCTCGTGCAGGGCGATCGAGACCGCGATGCCCAGGGCCACGGCCAGCACCCCGAGCGCGTACAGGAGGACGGTCATGGGCGGGGGCGCCCGCTCGCGGCGGGTGCGTTCCGGGGGTCCCCGGATGCGGCCGACGGGGTCCGGACAGGCAGGATCACGGCACGGAGGCCATGAGGTCGGCGACGTGGTCGAGGTACACGTCCACCACGGCCTCCTGGTAGCCGTCCTCGCCCTTGCGGCGGCGGAAGGCCGCGCGGCGCACGTCGTCCACGCTCATCGGCAGGCCCTCGGTGAAGTAGGCGATGAGCTGGTCGCACAGGGCGTCGACGTCGGTGCGGTCGTAGGAGCGCTCACCGTGGGCGCCGGGGGCGAACCGCTCCCCGGCGGGGCGCTCGAGGCGGTCCTTGAGGGTCTCGGCGCGCTCGGTGAGGCGCGAGATCCACTGCTCCTCGCCCTGGCGGGCGATGGCGTCGTCGCGCTGCTGGAGGGCGAAGGCGTCCGAGAGCCGGTCCAGGGCCTCGTCGACGGTGCGCATGTCGTAGCCGCCCCGGAGGGTGCCGAAGCTCGCGGACGTGACGTCGGCGCTGTCGAAGCCGGAGCCGCCGTGCTCGTAGGCGGTGCGGGCGCGCGCGAGGAAGTCGTCCACCTCATGCGGGTCGTAGCCGACGCTGAAGCGGGAGACGCGCTCGAACGATGTGCTCACGGGGCAGTTCCTTCCAGGGGTCGATGCCGCTCCCCCACTGTACCGAGCGGGCGGGGCGGGGAGCTGATGCCGCGCCGGGCGGGACGCGCCGGGCGGGACGGACGCGCCGGGTGGGGCGCGACCCTCAGCCCACGGTCTCGGGAGCGTCCTCGAGCACGGTGCCCTCGTCGTCCTCGGGACGGGAGGCGATGGCCTCGACGCGGGCGACGCGCGCCTCGCGGTCGGCGCGGTGCGTGTCGGACTCGATGACGGTCGCCGCGAGCTGGCCGCAGGCGCCGTCGATGTCGGAGCCGCGGGTGTCGCGGATCGTGGTGCGGATGCCGTTGTCCCGCAGGGTCTCCACGAAGCGCTTCTCCACCATCGGGTCCGAGGCGGTCCACTTCGAGCCCTTGACGGGGTTCAGGGGGATCGGGTTCACGTGCACCCAGTGCCGCCCGCCCTTGTCGATCAGGCGGTCGGCGAGCAGCTGGGCGCGGTGCTCCTGGTCGTTGATGTCGCGGATCAGCGCGTACTCGATGCTCACACGACGGCCGGTGGCCTCGAAGTACTCGTGGGCGGCGCTGAGGATCTCGTCGACGTCGAAGCGGGTGTTGATCGGGACGAGCTCGTCGCGCAGGGCGTCGTCCGGAGCGTGCAGGGAGACCGCGAGGGTCACCGGGATCTCCTCCTTGACGAGCTTGCGCACCGCCGGGGCGAGGCCCACGGTCGAGACGGTGATGTTGCGGGCGCTCATCCCGAAGCCCTCGGGGGCCGGGGCGTTCAGGCGCTTGCAGACGGTCGCGACCGGCCGGTAGTTCGCGAGCGGCTCGCCCATGCCCATGAACACGATGTTGCTGACGCGGCCGGTGCCGCCGGGGACGTCGCCCGCGGCGAGCTTCCCGTTGGCGATGCGCACCTGCTCGAGGATCTCGGCGGTCGAGAGGTTGCGGCTCAGCCCCATCTGCCCGGTCGCGCAGAACGGGCAGTTCATGCCGCAGCCGGCCTCCGAGGAGATGCACAGGGTGGTGCGGCCCGTGTAGCGCATGAGCACGGACTCCACGAGGGAGCCGTCGAACAGCCGCCAGAGCATCTTCTGGGTGGCGCCGTTGTCGGCGCTCTGCATCGAGACGAGCGTGAGCAGCTGCGGGAAGAAGCGGGCGACGAGCTCCTCGCGGCGGTCCTTGGGCAGGTCCGTCATCGCCTCGGGGTCGACGGTCGCGTGCTCGAAGTAGTGCACGGACAGCTGCTTGGCGCGGAACCCCGGCAGGCCCATCTCCTCGACGGCCGCGATGCGCTCGTCCATGGTCAGGTCCGCGAGGTGGGCCGGCGGCTTGCCGCGCCGGGTGGGGCGCAGCTGCAGCTGACCGGGGGCGAGGGCGATCTTCTCGCCCGGGACCGCCTCGCGGGAGAGGTCGGGCAGGCTCGCCCCGTCGGCCGACGGGCCCGCGTCGCGGGCGCCGGGGGCGGGCACGGCGGGATCGGGAAGGTCGTGCGTCATACCAGCACCTCCAGGAGGATGAACGTGGCGGGGGCCGCCAGCAGGATCGAGTCGATGCGATCCAGGACGCCCCCGTGGCCGGGCAGCAGGTGCCCCATGTCCTTGATGCCGAGGTCCCTCTTGAGCAGGGACTCGGCGAGATCGCCGCAGGTCGAGATGATCACCAGCACCGGGCCGATGACCAGGCCCGTCCACCAGGGCGCGGTGTCCGCGAACACCAGGAAGACGACGGCCGCGGCGGTGCCCAGCACCAGCGAGCCGAAGAATCCCTCCCAGCTCTTCTTGGGGCTGATCGACGGGGCCATCGGATGCCTCCCCAGCAGCACCCCGGCGATGAAGCCGCCGGTGTCGTTGGCGACGGGCACGAGGAACGCGAGCAGCACGAGCAGGGCGCCGTCGGGCCGATCGAAGAGCAGGAGCGCGAAGCAGCCCAGGAAGGGCACCCAGGCGATCGTGAACACGCCCGCGGCGACGTCGCGCAGGGCGACGGTGCCCATCGACTCGGTGACGCGCCAGAGGATCAGCACGCACACGGCCAGCGCCGTCGCGATCACCAGGCCGTCCAGGCGGAAGACCTCGGTGGTGACGACCATGCCGACCACGCCCACGAGCACGGGCATCACGGGCACCCGCATGCCCCCGGCGGCGAGCGCGCGGGTCAGCTCGAGGACGGCGAGGACGAGCGCGAGCGCGATGAAGGCGGGGAAGACGACGGGGACGACGAACAGGCACACCAGCAGCACGGCCACGAGGCCGATGCCGACGGGGATCGCCGCGCGCAGGTCGCGGCCCGGCCCGCGCCGCTTGGCCGCCGGGGCCTCGCCCTCGGGCCGGGTCCCGTCCTCGGGCGCACCCGGCACCGCCCCGTCCGGGAGGGACGGGGCGGTGCGATCGGGTGCTGCGGGGACCACGGCGCGGACGAGCGGGCGGAGGGAGCGCGAGCGCTCAGACCGTGGCCAGCTCGGTCTCCTTGGCCGCGAGGGCCTCGTCGACCTGCTCGATGTACTTCTTGGTGAGCGCCTCGAGGTCCTTCTCGGCGCGCGAGCCCTCGTCCTCGCCGACCTCCTTGTCCTTGACCAGCTTCTCGATGGCCTTCTTGGCGGTGCCGCGGCTGGCTCGCACGGCCACGCGGCCGTCCTCCGCCTTGGACTTGGCCTGCTTGATGTAGTCCTTGCGGCGCTCCTCGGTGAGGGCCGGCAGGACGATGCGCAGGTTGTCGCCGTTGTTCGTGGGGTTCACGCCCAGGTCGGAGTCGCGCAGAGCGCTCTCGACGGCCCCCGTGGAGGACTTGTCGTAGGGGGTGACGATGACCGTGCGGGCCTCGGGGAACTGCAGGGAGGCCAGCTGGTTCAGCGGGGTCGGGGCGCCGTAGTACTCCACGGTGATGCCCTGGAACATGGCAGCGTTCGCACGACCGGTGCGGATCGTGGAGAAGTCCTCCTTGGTGACCTCGATCGTCTTGGTCATCTTGGTCTCGGCGTCCTTCAGGACACCGGGGATGTCATCGCTCACGTCGCGCTCCTCGCTGCTCTTCTCGTGGCTCAGGTCGTGGTGGCACCGGCTCCGTGCGCCGGCACCGCGGTCCATTCTCCCCCATCGCTCCCCGTCGTGCGCGACCGGCGGCGGTCGGGCGGCGCGGGACGGGGCCGACGGGGCCGGGCCGGACGGCGTCCGCCCCGCCTCGCGGGCTCAGTCGCCGGTGACGAGGGTGCCGATGCGGTCGCCCACCATGGCACGGGTGATGCTGCCGGGGGTGTCCAGGCCGAACACCATCATCTGCTGGGCGTTGTCCATGCAGAGGCTGAAGGCCGTGGCGTCCACGACCTTGAGGCCGCGCTGCAGGGCGTCGCCGTACGTGATCTGCTCGATCTTCTCGGCCGTCGGGTCCTTGTGCGGGTCGGCGGTGTAGACGCCGTCCACGCCGTTCTTGGCCATCAGCACCTCCTGGCATCCGATCTCCAGGGCGCGCTGCACGGCGACCGTGTCGGTCGAGAAGTACGGCATGCCCGCGCCCGCGCCGAAGATGACCACGCGGCCCTTCTCGAGGTGGCGCACGGCGCGCAGCGGCAGGTAGGGCTCGGCGACCTGGCCCATCGCGATGGCGGTCTGCACGCGCGTGGAGACGCCCTTCTGCTCGAGGAAGTCCTGGAGCGCGAGGCTGTTCATGACCGTGCCGAGCATGCCCATGTAGTCGGCGCGGCGGCGGTCCATGCCGCGCTGCGAGAGCTCGGCGCCGCGGAAGAAGTTGCCCCCGCCCACGACGACGGCGCATTCGACGCCCTGCGCGACGCCCTCGGCGATCTCGCCGGCGATGCGGGAGACGACATCGGGGTCCACGCCCACGGTGCCGCCGCCGAAGGCTTCGCCCGAGAGCTTGAGGAGGACGCGGCGACCGCCCTCCTTCTTCGGGAGAACCGGGATCTGGGAGGTGACGGACGCCTGGGTCATGGAAGGTCCTTCCGGTCGAGGTCTCGGGCGATGATACCGGCGCACGGGGCGACGGACCCCATGGATCGGCGCGGACGTGATCACGTCCGCACGCGTGACGACGCAGGGCCCCGCATCCGTGGCGGATGCGGGGCCCTGCCGTTGGCGGGCGCGGCGCGGGCGCGGGGCCCGGGCGCTCGTCAGATGCGCGGGATCAGTTGCCGACGCGGAAGCGGACGAAGCCCGTCAGGGTGCCGCCGGCGCCCTCGAGGACCTTGCCCACGGTCTGCTTGGGATCCTTGGCGAACGCCTGGTCGAGCAGGACGTTCTCCTTGAAGTAGCCGTTGAGTCGCCCCTCGATGATCTTCGGGATGGCCTTCTCGGGCTTGTTCTCGTTCTTCGCGGTCTCCTCGGCGATGCGGCGCTCGTCGGCGACGATCTCCGCGGGCACCTCGTCGCGCGTGAGGTACGCGGGCGAGTAGGCGGCGATGTGCATCGCCACGTCGCGCGCGACCTCGGCGCCGGCCTCGTCGGTGGCGACGAGCACGCCGACCTGCGGGGGCAGGTCCTTGTTGGTGCGGTGCATGTACGAGGTGACGACCTCGCCCTTCACGCGGCCGATGCGGCGCACGACGATCTTCTCGCCCATGGTCGCGGCGGCGCTGGTGAGGGCCTCGCCGAAGGAGGTCTCGGCGAGCTGCTCGGGGTCGGTCGCGCCGGACTCGACGGCCGCGGCCACGGCCTCGTCGCCCAGGGCGACGAACTTGTCGTTCTTGGCGACGAAGTCGGTCTCGGAGTTGAGCTCCACGAGGGTGCCCTCCTGACCGCCCTCGGCGTCGCGGATGTCCGCGGCGATGAGGCCCTCGGAGGCGCTGCGGCCCTCGCGCTTGGCGATGCCCTTGAGACCCTTGACGCGGATCAGCTCGACGGCCTTGGCCTTGTCGCCCTCGGCCTCGTCGAGTGCCTTCTTGACGTCGAGCATCCCGGCGCCGGTGGACTCCCGGATCTCCTTGATGTCAGCAGCCGTGTAGTTCGCCATGTGTTCCTTCTTCCTGGTGGGAGAGGTCGTGCGGGGAGGTGGGGAGGAGCCCCCGAGCGGGGCGCGCCGCGAAGGACGCACCCCGCCCGGGGAGCGCGCTCACTCGGAGGGCTCGGTCTGGACCTCGGTCTCGCCGGTGGACGCCTTGGCGTCCTCCTCGGCACCGAGGACCTCGGAGGCCTCGACGTCGGAGGCGTCGGCGGTGGGGACCTCGGGGGTCTCCTCGACGGCCTTCTCCTCGGCCGCGGCGGCCTTCTGCTCCTCGAGCTTCTTCTCGGCACCGGCGACGCCCTCGGCCTCGGCGGTGACGGACTCCTCGGCGGGGGCGCCGTCCTGCTGGACCTCGGACTGCTTGAGCAGCTCCTGCTCCCACTCGGCGAGCGGCTCGGCGTCGACCGCCGAGACGTTCTTCTCGCCCTTCTCCGACTTCGCGTGGCGGTCCTGGAGGCCCGCGGCGACGGCGTCGGCCACGACGCGGGTCAGCAGGGCGACGGAGCGGATCGCGTCGTCGTTGCCCGGGATCGGGTAGGTGATCTCGTCGGGGTCGCAGTTGGTGTCGAGGATCGCGACGACCGGGATGTTGAGCTTCTGGGCCTCGTCGACGGCGAGGTGCTCCTTGTTGGTGTCCACGATCCAGACGGCGCTCGGGGTGCGGCCCATGTCGCGGATGCCGCCCAGGGTCTTCTCGAGCTTGTCCTTCTCGCGGCGCATCATCAGCAGCTCCTTCTTGGTGCGGCCGGAGGAGGCCACATCGTCGAAGTCGATCTGCTCGAGCTCCTTGAGGCGGTTCACGCGCTGCGAGACCGTCTGCAGGTTGGTGAGCATGCCGCCGAGCCAGCGCTGGTTCACGTAGGGCATGCCCACGCGGGTGGCCTGCTCGCGGATGGACTCCTGCGCCTGCTTCTTCGTGCCGACGAACAGGATGGTGCCGCCGTGGGCGACGGTCGCGCGGACGAACTCGTACGCCTTGTCGATGTAGGTCAGCGTCTGCATCAGGTCGACGATGTAGATGCCGTTGCGCTCGGCGAACACGAAGCGCTTCACCTTCGGGTTCCAGCGACGGGTCTGGTGTCCGAAGTGGACGCCGCTCTCGAGGAGCTGGCGCATGGTGACGACTGCCATGGTCTGTCTCTTTCCCGGCCCTGGGCTCGCGCGGCGCACCGTGGCGGCGTCCGCGGTCCTCGCGCAGGACCTGCATTCTCGGTTCTCCCCTGCCGCCGGACGGCGCAGGGCCTGGTGCCCGGTCCTCCGACCTCCCCGGATCCCTCCCCGCCGGGAGGCGGGGACGCGGATCGCGAGGACCGACGACCGGATGGACCATGCGGGCACGCGAAGTCGCCCGGACATGCCGGACGCTGTCGTCAGTCTAGCCGACCGCGGTGCCCGCAGGCACCCTCCGGGGAGCGCCGTGCATCACGCGCGCACGTGCGTTCATCCCGCCGATCCTCCCCATGCCCCGGTTGTCCACCGTCGGGCCCCGGGGCCGACGGGACGGCGCGTGCGGAGCGAGGATCCGGGCATGGCTCCTCACCCGACCCGCCGTGCTCATGGTGCGCACCCCACTCGCTCTGCCCAAGGCGCGCACGCCGCGCGGACCGCGCACCGTCCGGGCGCCCCTCGGGACGCCCACGTCCCCTGCGGCGCTGTGCGCCTCCTGGTCGCGCTGATGGGCCTGGTGCTGGTCGCCGCGGTGCAGATGACGGTCCCCGCGCACGGGGATCCCGGGTCTCCCGGGGACACCGCGGGCGGCGACGGGGCCGGTGCGACCTCAGCTGCGCGGGCCCGCTGGGAGTGGCCGATGGCTCCCCCGCTTCGGATCATCGCTCCGTTCGTCGCGCCCGAGCACCGCTACGGGCCGGGCCACCGGGGCGTGGACATCCTCGCCAGCGGCACCGAGGTGCGGGCCGTCGAGGACGGGACGGTCCGGTTCGCCGGCTCCGTGGCCGGTCGGGGCGTGGTCTCGATCCTGCACGCCGACGGGCTGCTCTCGACCTACGAACCGGTGACGGCGGAGGTGGCGGCGGGTGATCGGGTGCGCGCCGGCCAGGTGATCGGCGAGCTCCAGGAGGGCGGGGACGGCGGGCCGGGCGACGGCGAGGGGGCGAGCCACTGCGCGCAGGCGTGCCTGCATCTCGGGGCTCGACGCGGAGGCGCCGACTACGTGGATCCCGAGCCGCTGCTGCGCGGGGCCGAGCCGAGCGTGCTGCTGCCCCTGGAGGCGGCAGGGACGGCGCTCGCCCTGCTCGCTCGGCGCGCGGGTTGAGGGCCGGCGGTCAGGCGCGCGGGTGCGCCTGGTCCAGGGTGCTGCGCAGGCGCTCGGCGCTGACGTGGGTGTAGATCTGCGTGGTGCCCAGCGAGGAGTGGCCCAGGAAGTCCTGGACGCTGCGCAGGTCCGCGCCGCCCTCCACGAGGTGCGTGGCGGCGGTGTGGCGGAGCGTATGCGGGCTGATGTGGCGGCGGATCCCCGCCTCCTGGGCGTGGCGGTCCACGAGGGTGCGCACCGCGCGGTCGCCGAGGCGACCCCCGCGGGACCCCAGGAACAGCGCCTCGCCCGAGCCCCCGGACGCGAGCACCGGGCGGCCCGTGCCGGTCCACTCCTCGATCGCGCGGATCGCGGGGAGGCCGACGGGCACGATGCGCTCCTTGGACCCCTTGCCGAGGACGCGCACGGTGCGCTCCGCGTGGTCGATCGAGCGCAGGTCGAGGGCGACGAGCTCGGAGACGCGCAGGCCCGAGGAGTAGAGCAGCTCGAGCACCGCCGCATCGCGCCGGCGCAGCGCTTCGTCGATCTCGCGGCGGGAGTCGTCTGCGAGCTGGCCGTCGATGCTCCGGTCGTCTGCGCTCCGTCCCGACCGCTCCCCGCGCCCCGTGCCGTGCGCGCCGCCCGCGGGGCGAGGCGGGGTGGTCCCGTGCTCGGCCGCTTCGAGCAGTTCCTCCGTCTGGCCCTGGCTGAGCACGGCGGGCAGATGGCGACCCCGCTTGGGAGCCTTGAGCCGGCCGCCGATGTCCTGAGGGATCCGTCCGGTGCGCGCGAGCCAGGTGGTGAAGGTGCGCGCGGCAGCGGCCGCCCGGGCGAGGGACGAGGAGGCGAGGCCGGCCTCGGCACGGGCGCCGAGCCAGGAGCGCAGGGCCGTCACGTCGAGATCGGCGAGCTCGATGCGCTCGACCTCGTGCAGATGCACGAGCAGGCTGCGCGCCTCTCGGGAGTAGGCGGCGACCGTGTGCTCGGAGCGTCCTCGCTCGAAGCGCAGGTGCTCGGCGAAGGCGTCGAGCACCTGATCGTCCTCCGGGGCACGCACCGCTCCCCCGTCGCGTGCAGTGCTCCCGGTGGCCATGGGCCCAGTGTCGCACCGCGCCGGCGACGGGGCCGGGCGGCGCGCAGTCGGCGAGGGCGCGTCGCCGGGCCGTTCGCTCGCTCAGCGCCGGCCCACGTTTTCCCCGGTGATGCGTACGTGCCCGAGGGCGTCGAGCCTCCCCAGGGCCGCCATCACCTCGCTCTCGCGGCGGCCGACCTCGCTCGCGAGGCGGTCGATCGTGATGCGCGAGCGCGGCGGGACGGCGTCCAGCACGTGCCGGTCGGCGGGGTCGAGGAGGTCCAGCTCGTCCTGCTGGGCGAAGGAGGAGTCGCCGGCCGGTGCCGAGTGCGGCAGCAGTTCGCGGATCTCCTGCGCCTCGGTGACCAGGACGGCCTGCCCGTCGCGCACCAGCCGATGGCAACCCGCGGAGGCGGCCGAGGTGACCGGCCCGGGCAGCGCAGCGACGGTGCGCGGCGGCTCGATCGCCCCGGCGTGCCGCGCGGTGGACAGCGCGCCGGAGCGCCAGGCCGCCTCGACGACCACCACGATGCGCGCGAGCGCCGCGATCAGCCGGTTGCGGGCGAGGAACCTCCATCGCGTGGGCGCCGTCCCCGGCGGTGCCTCGCTCAGCAGCACGTGGCGCTCGCGGATGGCGCGCAGCAGCTGGTCGTTCCCCCGCGGGTACAGCCGGTCGAGACCTCCGGCGAGGACGGCGATCGTGGGTCCTCCGGCGGCGAGCGCCCCGCGGTGCGCGGCGGCGTCGATGCCGTAGGCCCCGCCCGAGAGCACCGTCGACCCCTCCGCGGCGAGCTGCGCGGCCATCGATGAGGCGCAGTCCTCGCCGTACGGGGTGGAGGCGCGGGAGCCGACCATCGCGATCGCCCGCTCGTCGGCGAGCCGTGCCGGATCCCCGGGGCCGTGGGCCCACAGGCAGAACGGGGCGGCGGGGCCGAGGTCGTCGAGACCCGCGGGCCATTGCGCGTCCCCGGGCACGATCACGCGCATTCCCTGGCCGGCGGCCCGATCCAGGACGGACCGCGCATCGATCCTCCCCTCGCGCTCCTTCCAGCGCGAGAGCCCGGCCGCGGCGGCGGCGCGACGATCCATGCGCTGCGCACGCGGCGCGGTGGGGTCGTGGACCGGCAGGATGCGCAGGGCGTGCTCGACCGCGTCGAGATCTCCTCGGGCGAGGATCTCGAGCCCCTCGCGCACGCCGTGGACCGTGCAGGTGGAGTGCGCGACATCGTCGGAGGGCTCCGCGAGCAGCGACCAGGTGATGCGGGCCATGCGATCCGCCGACGACGCCGCGTCGGACGTGCCTCGCGCGTCCGACGCGAGTCGTTCGTGCGCCTGCGCACTCTCCTCGCACGCGCGGTCCCGGGAGCTCGCCGCGGTCATCACAGGTCCTTCCCGCGCAGGGTGAGCGCGAGGCCCACGTGGTCGGTGTCGGGGCGCGCGCTGCCGTCGAGGTCGGCGAGGGTCCAGGCGACGCGCAGCACGCGGTCGTGGCCGCGCAGGGTCAGGCGGCCGTGGGACAGGGCGCGCTGGAGCATGGCCGCGGCGCGCTCGTCGGCGCTGTACGTGCGCCGCAGCTCGGGGCCGGGGATCTGGGAGTTCAGGTGCCAGGGCTCGTCGGCGAAGCGCGCCGCCTGGCTCTGACGGGCGCGGGCGACGCGCCGGGCGATCTCCGCGCTGGGCTCGGAGGCGCCGGCGTCCCGTCGCATCGGGTCGACCGGCCCCACGTCCACGCGCATGTCGATCCGGTCCAGCACCGGGCCGGAGATCTTCCGGAGATAGCTGCGGCGCTGCATGGGGGTGCACGTGCAGCGGGTGCCCTTCCCCCACGACAGCCCGCAGGGGCACGGGTTGGCGGCGAGCACGAGCTGGAAGCGCGCGGGATAGCGGGTGACGCTCAGCGCGCGGTGCAGGGTGATGTCGCCCGTTTCGAGGGGCTCGCGCAGCGCCTCGAGCACGCGGGAGTTGAACTCGGGGGCCTCGTCGAGGAACAGCACCCCGGCATGGGCGCGGGAGACCGCGCCGGGGCGGGCGATGCCGCTGCCGCCGCCGATCACGCTCGGCGCGCTCGCGGTGTGGTGCGGGCTCTCGAAGGGGGCGGTGCGGATCAGGCCGCCTCCGGCGTCGAAGCTCCGGTCCAGGGAGCGGATCGCGCTGACGGCGATCGCGTCCTCGTCCTCGAGGGCGGGCAGGATCCCGGAGATCCTCGAGGCGATCATCGTCTTCCCCGTGCCCGGAGGCCCCTGCAGCATCAGGTGGTGCCCGCCGGCGGCGGCGACCTCGGCGGCACGGCGCGCCTGGGCCTGACCGATGACGTCGGCGAAGTCGAGGCCTGGGCGGCGCGCACCGGCCTCCGCTCGGGTCGCGGGAGGTCTGCGCGGTGCGAGGGTCTTCTGGGCGGGAGGGTTCAGCGGCGCCCGGCATCCGTGGTGGCGCATGACCTGGCCCAGGTCCACCGCGGAGAACACCTCGATGCCCTCCACGAGGCGTGCCTCGCGCGCGTTCTGCTCGGGGACGACGGCGCGGCGCACGCCCGCCGCGCGCGCGGCGATCAGCGCGGGCAGCACTCCCGGGATCGGGCGCAGCGTCGCGTCCAGACCGAGCTCGCCGAGGTGGACGACGTCCGCCACCGCCTCCGGGTCCAGCGTGCCCTGGGCGGCGAGGATCGCGACGGCGATCCCGAGGTCGAACCCCGAGCCCACCTTGTGGATGAACGCGGGACTCAGATTCACGGTGATCCTGCGCTGGGCGAGCGGGGTGCCGATGGCCCCCGCAGCCGCGCGCACCCGCTCGCGCGCCTGGAGGGTTGTCGAGTCCGGAAGGCCGACCAGGGAGAACGCGGGCAGCCCTGTGGCGACGTCGGCCTCGACCTCGACGAGGGTCCCGGTGACGCCGCGCAGCCCGACGGCGCCCGTCCTCGCGCCCCGGCGCGTGGTCACGGCGCTCATGACACGGACCGCAGGTGCTCGATCTCGCAGCCGCCCGCGCCCAGCACGTGCACGGCGACCACGTCGATCCGCACCTCGTGGTGCCGCGGGGCGTGCTCCATGAGGTACGCGCCGGCGAGTGCGCGCAGGCGTCGCATCTTCAACGGGGTGACGGCCGCCTGCGGGACACCCGTCACCAGGGTGCGGCGCGTCTTGACCTCGACGAACACGAGGGTGGTGCCCTCGAGGGCGACGATGTCGATCTCGCCGGCGCGGAAGCGGGCATTGCGCTCCACGATCTGCCAGCCGGCCCCGGCGAGATGGTCGGCGACGACCTGCTCGCCGATCCTCCCGAGCTCGAGGGCGCTGAGCCTGGCCAGCGGGACGGCGGCGGGGAACGGGATGGGTGCGGGTCGACGTGTCATGCCCTCACCCTGGCGCTCGCGCACGCCTCGCGCGCGGCCGGGGTCGCCGTTGTGGATGACGGGGCACTGGGGAGGAACGGAGGGCGACCCGCGGCCGGCCGACGGGATCGGCCCGTCCGTCGCCCCAGGGGATCAGGGCTCAGGGATCAGGGAAGCGCGATGTCCGGCTTCGCGAGCTCCTCGATGTTGACGTCCTTGAAGGTCACCACGCGCACGGAGCGGACGAAGCGGCTCGAGCGGTAGATGTCCCAGACCCAGACGTCGGCCAGGGTGAGCTCGTAGAAGACCTCGCCACCGGCGGTGCGGACCTGCATGTCGACCTGGTTGCACAGGTAGAAGCGGCGCTCGGTCTCGACGACGTAGGTGAACAGCCCCACCACGTCGCGGTACTCCCGGATGAGCTGCAGCTCCATGTCGGACTCGTAGCTCTCGAGGTCCTGCGTGCTCACGGCTGCGCCTCCTTCGGGATCCGGGGACGGGGCTGCTCGCCCGCGTCCGACCACAGTACGCCAGGGACGCCCGGCGTCTCCTGGACGTTCGCGGCCCCGCTCACGGGGAGTCCCAGGTTCCAGGACCTGCGGTGCTGGGCGTGGGCTCCGCGGGTCCGCAGCGCCTCGCGGTGCGCCGCCGATCCGTACCCCTTGTTGCCCGCCCAGCCGTAGTGGGGCGCGAGGGCGTCGAGCTCGACCATGTGCGCGTCGCGAGCGACCTTCGCGAGCACGCTCGCCGCGGCGACGCTCATGCAGTCGCGGTCGGCCTTCACGCGCAGGTGCACGGAGGGCAGGGGGCGCCCGGCCTCCCGCCCGTCGGCCGCTCCGGGTCCCTGTGCGGCGAGGGCCGGGGTGATGACGTCGGCGTCGCCGTCCATGAGCACGATGTCCGCGGCGACGCCGAGCCCGGCGATCGCGCGGCCCGCGGCGAGGCTCAGCGCGGCGAGGATGCCGCGGGCGTCGATCTCCTCGGGGCTCGCCCACCCCAGGGCGTGGGCGTGGGCGACCTCCCGGAGGGGGCCGACGAGGGCTTCGCGGCGGCGGGCGGTGAGGGCCTTGGAGTCGCGGACGCCCTCGGGCAGGGCGCGCTCCGGACCGTCGGCTCCGATGAGCACCGCGAAGGCCCCGACGACCACCGGGCCCGCGAGCGCGCCGCGACCCACCTCGTCCACCCCCGCGATGACGACGGGGCGCGCGGGGTCGGCGGCTGCGTCGCCGTGCGGCGCGGGGTGCGCGGCATCGGCGTGCGCGAGCGCGAGGGCGATCTCGGTGTCCCAGGTCGGGGCCGACGCGCGGCGCCGACCAGCAGTCGAGGACGCGGGCGCGGTCACGGGCGCCCTCAGGAGGGGTCGGGGACCGAGGCGAAGGCGTCGCGCCCGTCGCCCAGTCCGGTCCAGCGGCTCACGGGCCAGAAGATCGCGACCGCGCGGCCGGTGACGTCGTCCTCGTCGACGTAGGGCTCCTCGCCCTGCGAGTAGTGGTACGAGGAGTCCGCGGAGTCGAAGCGGTTGTCGCCCATGACCCAGAGCTTGTCCGCCGGGACCGTGACGTCGAAGGAGGTCTGACAGGCGGGGGTCTCGGGGTTGATGTACGGCTCGTCGAGGGTCTTGCCGTTCACAGAGAGATCTCCGCCCTCGACGCACTTCACGTGATCACCCGGAAGGCCGATCAGGCGCTTGACCAGGTGGTTCTGCGAGGGATCGGGGGCCAGTCCCACCCAGCTGAGCACCGTGAGCAGGCGGTAGCGGGAGGACTGGTCCGTCCCCGTCTCGCTCTGCATCCAGTTCTGCGTGTCCTCGAAGACGACGACGTCGCCGCGATGGAGGTCGAAGACCCCGGGGCTCAGCTTCGAGACCAGGATCTTGTCGTTCTGGACCAGCGTCGGGTTCATCGAGTCCGAGGGGATGAAGAACGGCTGGATGAGGAAGGTCTTGACGAGCACGGCGATGATCAGCGCGACCAGCATGGTCACCGCGTAGTCGAGCCAGCTCCCGCGGTATCCGCGGCGCCGTGCGGCGCGTGCGCCGCCGCTCCGGCCGGGCTGGGGCCGCTGCCCCGGGCCGTCGGCGCTCACGCCCTCCGACGACTGGTCGCGGACGGTCGCGTCCTCGGGATCGTGGTCCCCGGGGGTCGGCGCCTTCTCGTTCATCGCGCTGATCCTATCGGTCGAGTCGGCCCGCTCTTCCCAGGGGCCAGACAATGCGACTGGCCTCACCGATCACGCGATCGGTCGGGATCATGCCCCCGCCGGGCGATCCGAGCAGGAAGCGGGAATCCGTGGAGTCCGCGCGGTTGTCGCCGAGGACGAACATGCGCCCCTCGGGGACCTCGAGGTCGAAGCGGACCGTGGTGGTGTCGGTGCCGGGCGCGAGGTAGGGCTCCTCGAGCCTCTCGCCGTTCAGCACGAGGTGCCCGCCGTCGTCGCAGCAGCGGATGCTGTCGCCGCCCACGGCCACCACGCGCTTGACCCAGTAGCGCGAGATCGCGCCGTCCTTCGGGAAGTAGCCCGAGCCGTCGAAGACGACCAGCTCGCCGCGATGCACCGCCGTGCCGCCGGTGCGGTCGGCGAGGATCACGTCGCCCGAGCGCAGCGTCGGCTCCATCGATTCGCTGGGCACCCGGAACGGCGCGGCGACGAACTGGCGCACCCCGAACGCGACGACCAGCAGCAGGACGACGCACGCGGCGGTGGCCACCAGGAGTGGCCGCCGCCGCGTGGACGAGGTGCTGGGCACGCTCAGGAGTGCTCGCGCTTCTCCTTGATGCGGGCCTTCTTGCCCGTGAGGTTGCGCAGGTAGTACAGCTTCGCGCGGCGGACGTCACCGCGGGTGACGACCTCGATCTTGTCGATCGTGGGGGCGTGGACGGGGAACACGCGCTCCACGCCGACGCCGAAGGACACCTTGCGCACGCGGAAGGTCTCGCGGATGCCGTCGCCCTGACGGGCGATGACGTATCCCTGGAAGACCTGCACGCGGGAGCGGTTGCCCTCGACGACCTTCACGTGGACCTTGATGTTGTCGCCGGCGCGGAAATCGGGGACGTCGTCCCGCAGCTGCGCCTGATCGATCGCATCGAGCTTCTGCATCGTTCTCTCCTGCCGTTCGCCCCAGGTCGGACGGGGTTCTCGAAGGGGCTGAGCCCCTGCATGGTGAACCGTGGGTTCCGGTGCGGCGCCGCTCGCGAGGAGTCGCGCCGCTCCGTGGTGCTGGGCCTCTGGCCGCGTTTCCGACGCGACGGACCTGCCCGGCCGCTGCCTGCATCGCTCCCCTGGGGCAGAGCGGTGCGCGGCATGCACACAGCGGGTCATTCTGCCAGCAGCGCGAGCACCCCGGCAATCCGGTCCGGCGCAGATCACGCCCGGACGGCGCGACGCGGTCAGCCGCGGGCGTCCCAGAGGTCGGGGCGGCGCTCCCGCGTGCGCTCGGCGGAGCGCTCGGCGCGCCAGGCCGCGATCCGCCCGTGATCCCCGGAGAGCAGGATCTCGGGGGCCTCGCGCACGGCGCCGGACGGGTCCGTCCAGCGCGCCGGCCGCGTGTACAGGGGGTATTCGAGCATCCCGTCGGAATGGGACTCCTCGACCAGCGACGCCGCGTTCCCGACGACACCGGGGACCAGGCGCACGATCGCCTCGGTGAGGGCGAGCACGGCGACCTCTCCCCCGTTCAGCACGTAGTCGCCGAGGGAGACCAGGGCGACCTCGTGGCCTTCGTCGGCCAGGTGCTCGTAGACCCGCTCGTCGATGCCCTCGTAGCGCCCGCACGCGAAGACGATCCACTCGCGCGCGGACCACTCCTGGGCGAGGTCCTGCCGGAACACCCGCCCCGCGGGATTCGGGAAGACGATGAGCGGACGGGCGTCGGCCCCGAGCTCGGCGCGGCCCGCGGCGAGCACGGCGGCGAAGGCCTCGGCCCAGGGCTCGGGCTTCATGACCATGCCGGCGCCCCCGCCGAGCGGCGAGTCGTCGACGGTGCGATGGCGGTCGTGGGTCCAGGTCCGCAGGTCGTGACGGTGCACGGAGATCAGGCCGTCGCGCGCCGCCTTCCCGATGAGGGAGAGGTCGAGGGCCTGGAGGTACTCGGGGAAGATGGTGATCGCGTCGATGCGCACGGCTCAGGCCCCGGTTCCCGGGGCGTCCTCGTCCGTCGCCTCGAAGAGACCTCCGGGCGGGTCGGCGAGCACCGTGCCGGCCTCGATGTCGACCTCGGGCACGAGCTCCTCGACGAAGGGCAGCATGACGCGGCGGCCGTCGGCGGCGCGCACGATGAGCAGGTCCTGGGCCGGGTAGTGCTCGAGATCGATGACGGTGCCCAGCTCGCGTCCGTCGACGTGGCGCACGGCGAGGCCCTTGAGCTCGGAGGGGTACCAGGCCTCCGGGTCCTCCTCGGCCTCGACCTCGGTGTCCACGGCGAGGGTCAGCTCGACCCCTCGCAGGGACTCGGCGTCGGTGCGGCTCGAGACCTCGGAGAAGCGCGCGTACCAGCGTCCCTGCTGGATGCGGGTCGCGGCGACCGTGAGGTCCCGCTCGCCGGTCTCCGTCGCGGCGGTGAAGACGGTGCCGGCGGCGAGGCGCTCCTCGGGCTGGTCGGTGCGCAGGATCAGCGCGACCTCGCCCTTGAGCCCGTGGGCCTTGCCGATGGTCGCGACGGTGACGTCCAGTGCGTTCATGGGATCGCTTTCTGCCGGAGGGGATGGGGCCGACGGGCCCTGACGCGACGGAGGCGGCACCGGTGACCGGTGCCGCCTCCGTGTGCGGTGCGAGATGCGCTCTGCTCAGCGCCGGTCGACATCGACGATGTCCACCCGCACGTCGTCCTCGGAGATCGCTCCGGTGACGGTGCGCAGGGCGCGGGCGGTGCGGCCCGAGCGGCCGATCACGCGCCCCAGGTCCTCGGGGCTGACGCGCACCTCGAGGAGCGGGCCGCGCCGGGTGTCCTTCTCGGTGACGCGGACGTCGTCGGGGTTGTCGACGATGCCGCGGACCAGGTGGTCGAGAGCCTCAGCGCGTGCGCTCATCTCAGGCCTCGTCGGACTTCGCGTCGTCGGCGGCGGCGTCGGCCTCGGCGGTGGTCTCGCCCTCGGCGGGGGCCTCCTCGGAGCCGGGCTCGACGTCCTGGCCCTCGGGCTGCTCGGCCGCGTCCGCGTCCTTGGCCTTCTTCGCGTCCTCGCGGGACGCGGCGGCGGCCTTGTCGGCCTCGGCGATGAGGTCCTCGGCGGACTGCTTGGACTCGGCGCCCTTGAGGGAGCCGGCGGCGTCGCCCTCACCGGTGAACTTCTGCCAGTCGCCGGTGACCTTGAGGATCGCGGCGACCTGCTCGGTGGGCTGCGCACCCACGCCGAGCCAGTACTGCGCGCGCTCGGACTGGACCTCGATGAACGAGGGCTGCTCGGTGGGGTGGTACTTGCCGATCTCCTCGATCACGGCGCCGTCGCGCTTCTTGCGCGAGTCGGCCACGACGATGCGGTAGAACGGTGCACGGATCTTGCCCATGCGCTTGAGACGGATCTTGACGGCCACGAGTGTGGACTCTCCTTCGGCGATGTTCGGGTGAGCCGCGCCGCAGCCTGTGGGGTCATGCGGGCGCTGACGCGTCTCGGGGTGACGCGCGAAGACGGGTAGAGGGCCGGTCGGCGCGCATACAGGGGTCGATTATGCCAGGCCCGACGGGCGGTCGCCAGGCGAGGGCGTGTGCCCCGAGGCACACGGCCCCTCCCCCGCCTCAGGCGCCGGCGATCGCGCCCACGAGCTGATTGCCGCCGAGCGCGATGAACACGACCGCGACGATCCCGAGGATCGCGTTGAGCACCCAGCCGTTGCGCCAGCGCTCGGGCATGTGCCGGGAGTTCATGAGCACCAGCAGCGTGATCGCGAGGAAGGGCATGAACAGCGACCCCAGCACGCCGTAGGCGACGATCACCTGCACGGGCTTGCCGAGCAGCAGCAGGAGCATCGGCGGGAACGTCAGCCAGAGGATGAAGAAGCGGTAGTAGGTGCCGCCGATGCGCCGCTTCGGGTGGTCCTCGGGGAGCTTGCGGGCGCTGCCCCAGAAGTCGGCGAACATGATGGAGACGCCGTTCCACACGCCCAGCACAGAGGAGAACGACGATGCCCAGAAGCCGATGAGGAAGACCCAGCTCATGGCGGTGCCGTAGCGGGAGGCGAGGACGTCCGCGAGATCCAGCAGACCGCGGTCCTCCTCGCCGATCGCGATGCCGCTGGAGTACAGCAGCTCGGCGCCGACGATGAGCATCGCGACCACGAAGATGCCGGAGATGACGTAGGCCATCGCGTTGTCGATCCGCATCACGCGCATCCAGCGCGACGTGGACCAGCCCTTCTCGGTGAGCCAGTAGCCGTAGGCGGCGAGCGTGATGGTGCCGCCCACGCCGCCCGCGATGCTCAGGGTGTACCAGAGTCCGCCCTCGGGGATCCGCGGGATCAGCCCTCCTAGGATGTCCGGGATGTTCGGCAGGGTGATGACGGCCGCGCCGACGACGGTCACGAACATGATGCCGACCAGCACCGCGACGACCTTCTCGAGGGCGTGGTAGCGGCCGAACCACACGAGCCCCGCGCCGACCAGACCCGAGAAGACCGCGTAGACGGCCAGAGGCATGTGGGCGAACAGACCGATGTCGCCGATCACGGGCAGCTGCGGGACGAGCGCGGCGATCGGCAGCGCGGAGGCGCTCATGGCGGTCGCACCGTACACGAAGCCCCAGACCATGATGTAGGGCCCGAAGTACCAGGAGGTCCAGCGGCCCACGCGCCGCCAGCCCTCGAAGATCGAGTGCCCGGTGGCGAGCGTCCAGCGGCCCGCGCCTTCGACGAGGAAGATCTTGATGACGACGCCGGCGACCGCGGCCCACAGCAGGGCGTAGCCGTAGCGGGACCCGGCGACGAGGGTCGCCACGAGGTCGCCCGCGCCGATGCCGGTCGCGGCCACGACGAGGCCGGGTCCGATGATCCGCCAGCGGGCGGGGCCGGAGGCCTCCTCGACCGCGTCGACGGCGGTGGGCGCCTCCGACGTCGAGGGGGCGTCGGTGCGATCTCTGGGGTGCGGGGAGGGGTGCGCTGCGTCCTCGGAGTGCATGCGCCGACGCTACAGGGCCGAGGCCGCCGTCCGCGCACCGCGGCGCGCCGTCCGCCCGACGCCCGTCAGATCTCCGCGGGCCCGCCCCGCTCGGAGCGCGCCGCGAGCTCGACGACCTTCATCATCCCGGCGTGCAGCGCCTGCACCTCGTCCTCGTCCATCCCCAGGCGCTCGCGCATGATGCCGGGGACGGCCTGCGCGCGCTCGCGCAGGGCCCGGCCGGTGTCGGTGAGCACGATCGCGAGCGAGCGCTCGTCCTCCGAGGCCCGGGTCCGCTCGAGATAGCCGGTGGACTCGAGCCTCTTCACCAGGGGCGACAGGGTCCCGGGGTCCAGAGCCAGCCGGGAGCTGAGCTCCTTCAGGGAGAGCGGGGACTCCTGCCACAGGGCGAGCATGACCAGGTACTGCGGATGCGTCAGATGCAGGGGTTCGAGCACGGGCCGGTAGGCCGCGACGATCCCGCGGGACGCGCGCGTGATGGCGAAGCACACCTGGTTCTCGAGCGCGAGGGGGTCGACCTCCTGCCGCGCGGCATCGCTCGTCGCGCCCGCGTCTGCTCGAGTCCCGCTCACGTCGAGGATTCCTCCCGCTGGTCCGTCTGCCTGCTCTCGCTGTCCGTCCGCCTGCTCTCGCGCCACTGCCGATGCAGGTCGCGTCGGCGCAGGTACTCGCGCTTGCGCCGGGCGCGGGGGTCGATGGCCGAGTCGAGCGTGGCCGGCCCCATGATGTGCAGCAGGATATAGCTCGTCCGGAACCCGGTGCGATACAGCCAGGAGAAGGAGTCGGTGCCGCGTGGCCTGTCCATGTGCCCTCCGTCGACGTCGGTGCCTTGCGCACCAATGTTTGGTGCACAAATCCATTGTGCGACGCGGAGCGCCTTTCGGCCACCCCTGGGCCGAGAGGGCGATGGGCATCACGGCGGCCGCCGCCCGTCGGACGGCGGCGCGGCGCTCAGATCCCGCGCAGCCGCTCGACGATGCCGCGCAGGAAGTCGTCGACGTCGGCGCTGCGGTACCCCTCGCGCAGGCGGCGGACGGCGGTGGGCCGTCCGCCGAGGAGCAGCTGCAGGGCGGCGGCCGCGCGGGAGTGCTCGTCGCCCTCGGCCGTGAGCGCCGCGAAGGCCTGGTCCAGGAGCTGGTCGATGCCGTCCATGTCGTAGCGGTCCCCGCGGCGCGCCGGGGCGAAGCGCGATTCCTGCAGCTCGGCCGCGATCGCACCCGTCGCGGTGCCCTCGGCGATGCGGCTCGCCCCCTGCGCCCGCCCCAGCACGGCGGCGACGGCGGGAGCCGCCCGGGAGTCCAGGAAGTCGTCGACCGAGTCCATCGCGTAGCGGACGCCGGACATGCGCGGGGTGAAGCGCACGTCGGAGATCCCGCCGAGCAGCTCGAGGTCGCGCCGGCGCCCGGAGGTCCCGACCTCCCGGGCGAGGCGGTCGAGGTACTGGTCGACCTCCTCGCAGTCGTAGCCGGATCCGAAGCCCTTGACCGTCACGAACCGTGCGCCGGTGAGCAGCGCGACGACGTCGGCGTCGGAGGGGGCGGCGGGGTCGGGAGCGGTGGGGTCGGAGGCGGAGCCGAAGGGGTCGACGGTCATGGTGGTTCTCCCGGAGCGGAGTGGGATGGGATGAAGGGGATGGAGGGAACGACCGCCGCCGTGAGCGGATGCCGCCGTCAGCGGATGACCGCGCCGCCGAGCACGATGTGCGCGGGATCCCGCAGCGCGCGATGGTCGCGGCGGGGATCCTCGCACGCGACGAGGAGATCGGCGGGGGCGCCGTCCTCGAGGCCGGGGGCGCCGAGGAACGCGCGAGGCCCCCAGGAGGCCGCCTGGAGGATCGCGAGCGGATCGAGCCCGCAGGCGGCGAGCTCGTCGAGCTCGTCGTGGATGATGCCGTGGCCCAGCACTCCCCCGGCGTCCGTGCCGGTGAGCAGCTGGACGCCGGCGTCGTGGGCGTCGCGCGTGCGCTCGAACCGCCGTGCGCGCAGGCGCCGCATGTGCGCCGCGTAGTCGGGGAACTTCCGCTCCCCCTGGCTCGCGTACGTCTCGAACTCGTCGACGTTCACGAGCGTGGTCACCACGGGCACGCCCGCCTCGGCGGCGCGGGCGATGGTGTCGCCCGTGAGACCGGTCGCGTGCTCGAGGCAGTCGAAGCCCGCGTCGAGGACCAGCGGCAGGGTCTCCTCGTCGAAGGTGTGCGTCGTGATGCGGGCGCCGTGGGCGTGCGCGGCCTCGGCCGCGGCGCGGAAGTCGTCGGCCGACCAGGTCGGGGTGAGGTCCCCGACCTGCCGGTCGATCCAGTCGCCGACGAGCTTCACCCAGCCGTCGCCGCGCTCGGCCTCGGCGGCGACGGTGGCGGGCAGGTCCTCCGGGTCGACCTCGTGGGCGTAGCCGATGAGGTAGCGACGGGTGCGGGCGACGTGCCGTCCCGCGCGGACGATGCGGGGCAGATCGGCCTCGCGCTGCAGGGGCGCGGTGTCGGTGATGGAGCCGGCGTCGCGGATGAGGAGCACGCCGGTGTCGCGGTCGATGCGCGCCTGGGCGCGGGCGCCCTCGAGTCCCGTCGCGGTGCCCTCGTCGCTGATGCCCACGTGGCAGTGGAGGTCCGCGAGGCCGGGCAGCACGAAGCCGTCGATCCGCTCGATCCCGGTCCCGGCGGGGAGGTCCGGCTTCTCGTGGTGGATGCGCCCGCCCGCCACCCAGGCCTCGGCGAGCTCCTCCTCGGGCCCGAGCAGGATCGGCCCGGTCAGGTGCAGGACGGGCGAGGCCGTCGCCTCGGCGCGGTCGTAGGCGGGGCCGTCGGCGGCGGGGCGTCGGCCCTCGGCGAAGGACTCGCGGGCGGCGCGGACGGAGGGGGCATCGGTGCGCATGCCCCGAGGCTATCGAGCAGCGGGCCGCCGCGAGGGCGAGGGCTGTCGTTCGAGACCCCGGAGTGCTTCACTGGATGTGCCGTGCGTCACTCACCACCGTCGAAGGAGCACCCATGAGCACGCACCCGACCTCCCGCTTCCTGCTGGGGACGGCGGAGTCCCCCGAGCTGGTGCTGCTCCGCCGCGTCTCCGCCGCGCCCGAGGCTGTGCGCGAGGCCCTCGCCGACCCCGAGCGGCGCGGACGCTGGCTGGGCGCCCTCGACGGGGATCCGGCCGCGGCCGGGGACGCCTTCGAGCTGAGACTGGGCGACGAGGCCTCGGACGCAGCCGTCGGCCGGCTCCTGCTGCTGGACCCTGAGCACCTGGCGACCACGTGGTCCTGGCAGGGCGAGCGCGAGAGCGTCCTGCACGCGCGCGTGCGCCCCGGGCCGGACGGTGCGGGCAGCGAGATCGGGGTGCGCCACTCCCTCGCCGAGCCCGATCACGTCGAGGGCTACGGCGGCGGCTGGGAGCAGGTGCTCCAGGCCCTCGCCCGGGAGCTCGGCTGCGAGGCGGCCGACGCGGAGGACGATGCGGCGATCGAGACCGCCGCCGCCGAGCGCTGGCACCTGATGACGCAGCGCCCCGTCGAGATCGAGCGCGTGCTGCCGGCCTCCCCCGAGCGGGTCTGGGAGGCGCTGACCACGCGCGAGGGGCTCGCGTCCTGGTGGTGGCGCCACTGGGACGACGTCGAGGTCGAGCTCGACCGCGAGCGCGGCGCGGCCCGGATCACCGCCCCGAGGATCGCCACGACCCTCGACCTCGAACGCCTCGTGGTCGAGCGCCCCGCCCGCCTCGCGGCGACCTGGGTGTGGTCCGAGGCGAGCGGCACCGCGGCCGACGAGGCGATCGACCTGCGCCTGGAGGAGGGGACGTCCCCGGGGAACACCCGTCTGCGCGTGCGCCACACGGGCCCCTGGGCCGAGGACTCCCTGCCGGAGAACTACCGGCAGGGCTGGGAGTCCACCCTGGGCCAGCTCGCCGAGGTGCTCGGCGGCTGAGGACCCGCGAGGATCGCGCGGCGGCTCAGCGGCCGCGGCCGAAGAGCTTCTGCATCTCCGCGGGCAGCTGCGAGGGATCGATGTCCGAGAGGTCCGAGGACCCGCCGCCCGCGCCGGGGCCGAAGGCCGAGCCGGAGTCCGCGGGCTCCTCGGCGGCGCGGCGCGCGGCCTCGGCCTCCTCGCGGGCCGCCTTCGCCGGGTTCTTCGACTTCGACTTCTTGCCCTTCTTCGCCGGGGCCTGCATGCGGCCACGGGACTTCTTGCCGCCGCCCATGCCGGGCATCCCGGGCATGCCCGGCATGCCTCCGCCGCCGCCGCGGCCCATCGAGCGCATGGCCTGCTGGGCGTTCTTGAAGTTCTCGAGCAGCTGGTTGACCTGCTGCACGGTCGAGCCGGAGCCCTTGGCGATGCGGGAGCGGCGCGAGCCGTTGATGAGCTTGGGGTCGGCGCGCTCGGAAGGGGTCATCGAGTGGATGATCGCCT
Source organism: Brachybacterium halotolerans subsp. kimchii (assembly GCF_020792675.1). Lineage (NCBI taxonomy): Bacteria > Bacillati > Actinomycetota > Actinomycetes > Micrococcales > Dermabacteraceae > Brachybacterium > Brachybacterium halotolerans. Next base: position 1,193,340 of record NZ_CP086254.1, read on the forward strand.
CGATGCGGCCCAGCTGGCTGTCGTCGAAGCTGTCGAGCTGGTCGCGGAACTGCCCCATGTTCGGCATCATGCCGAGCATCTTCTTGAGGCTGCCCATCTTCTTGACCTGCTGCATGAGGCCCAGGAAGTCGTCGAGGGTGAGGTCCTGGCCGCTCTGGAGCTTCTTCGCGGTCTTCTCGGCCTCGGCCTGGTCGAAGGTGCGCTCGGCCTGCTCGATGAGGGTGAGCACGTCGCCCATGTCGAGGATCCGCCCGGCCATGCGGTCGGGGTGGAAGCGCTCGAAGTCGCCCAGCTGCTCGCCGGTGGAGGCGAAGAGGATGGGGCGCTGGGTGACGCCCGTGATCGAGAGGGCAGCGCCGCCGCGGGCGTCGCCGTCGAGCTTGGACAGGACGACGCCGGTGAAGCCGACGCCATCGCGGAAGGCCTCCGCGACGCGCGCGGCGTCCTGGCCGATCATCGCGTCGACCACGAAGAGGGTGTCGTCGGGGTGCACGGCGTCGCGGATGTCGCGCGCCTGCTGCATCATCTCCTCGTCGACGCCCAGCCGGCCGGCGGTGTCGACGATGACGACGTCGTGCTGCTGGAACTGCGCGGTGGAGACGCCGTTGAGGGCGACCTGCACCGGGTCGCCCACGCCGTTGCCCGGCTCGGGGGCGAAGACCGGCACGCCCGCGCGCTCGCCGACGATCTGCAGCTGGTTGACGGCGTTGGGCCGCTGGAGGTCGGCCGCGACCAGCATCGGCGTGTGCCCCTGGTCCTTCATCCACTTCGCGAGCTTGCCCGCGAGGGTGGTCTTGCCGGCGCCCTGGAGGCCCGCGAGCATGATGACCGTGGGCGGGTTCTTCGCCCAGGTGAGCTCGCCGGTGGCGCCGCCGAGGACGTCCACCAGCTCGTCGTTGACGATCTTCACGACCTGCTGGGCGGGGTTGAGGGCCTTCGAGACCTCCTCGCCGAGGGCGCGCTCGCGCACGCGCCCGGTGAAGTCCCGGACGACGGGGACGGCGACGTCGGCGTCGAGCAGGGCGCGGCGGATCTCGCGGATCGTCTTGTCGACGTCCGCCTCGCTCAGACGGCCATGGCCTCGCAGCCCCTTGAGGGACGCGGTGATGCGGTCGGAGAGGTTGTTGAACACGAAAGCGGCTTCCCCTTGCTCGGACGGACCGCCCCAGTGTAGTCAGCCGCGCGGGGCGGATCCTGGCCGCAAGGCCCCGGCGCGGCCCACCTCACCCTCGGGTCGCCCTCGGACCCCTCGCACGCGGAGCACACTCGCGCCGCTCAGGTCGCGGCGGCATCCATGAGCGCGGCGATGACCCGGCCCACCATCGGCGCCTCGAGCGGACGCCCGCGCGCATCGGTGAGGTAGAGGACGTCGACGGCGCGCTGGCCGAGGGTCATCACGTGGGCGCTGCGCACGTGGAGGCGGAGGAGAGTGATCATCTCGGCGACGTCCGCGAGCAGGCTCGGGCGGTTGCGGGCGTTGACCTGCACCACGGTCGCCTCGCTCGAGGCCCCGGGCAGCAGGGTCACCACGGGGGCGTCCTCGGCGGTGCGCGGCGGGGCGCCGGGGTCGACGTCCAGGACGCGCGCCGCGGGATCCTCCCGGCGGCGCAGCTCCCTCTCGAGGGCCGAGCGCAGCGCGGTCGGGTGCGGCTGGTCCGACGGCCTGCCCGTCACCCACCAGGTGTTCACGGCGACGCCGTCGAGGGTGAGCACGACGGCGCTGCGCACGTCCATCCGGTGGCGGGCGAGGACGCGCGCCTGGGCGGCGAAGACCCCGGGCCCGTCGGACGCGCCCAGGCACACCTGGGTGATGGGCTCCTCGTCGGTCGGGGCGGGATAGAGGACCTGGGCGGAGCCCGTGCGCACGACGGCCTCGCGCACGGCCTCCTGGACGGCGCGCTGCGGCGCGAGCAGGTCGCGCGGGGCGCGGGGCGTGCCGGTGAGGGCGTCGCGGGCCTGCGCGGTGAGGTGGTCGACGAGCTGGGAGCGCCACGAGGACCAGGCGGCGGGGCCGGCCGCGCGGGCGTCGGCCTCGGTGAGGGCGCGCAGCAGCTCGAGGGTCGTCAGGTCGCGGCCGACGGCCTGGAGCAGGGCCTCGAGCGTGCTCGCGTCCGAGAGGTCGCGCCCGGTCGCGAGCTCGACCAGGGTGAGGTGCTCGCGCACGAGCAGCTCGACGAGGTCGGCGTCCCTCGCGTCGAAGCCGAGGCGCAGGGCGGCGGCGCGGGCGAGCGGCGCCCCCTCGGCGGCGTGGTCGCGGCTGCCGGCGCGCTTGCCGAGGTCGTGCAGGAGGGCGGCGACCAGCAGGATGTCCGGCCGGTCGACGGTGCCCAGCATCGCCTGGGACTCGCGGACGGTCTCGATCTGGTGACGGTCCACGGTGAAGCGGTGCACCGGCGAGCGCTGGGGGCGGTTGCGCACCCCGTCCCAACCGGCGACCCAGCGGCCGAAGGCCCCGTGGACGTCGAGGGCCTCGTAGGCGGCGCCGATATGCTCCCCGGCGAGCGCGTCCACGAGCACGTCGCGCTGCACGGAGCTCAGGGAGGCGCGAGCGGACCCGGCGGCGAGACGGGTGAGGGTCGCATCGGAGAGCGGCATGCCGGTGGTCGCGGCGAGCCGCACCGCGGCCAGGTCGCGCAGGGGGTCGGTGACGCGCGGGTCGATCGAGATCTCGTCGGCCTGGACGATGACGCCGTGCGGGTGGCGGGTGAGGGCCGGGCGACGGTCGGCGCCCAGTCCGCGGGTGCCGCGCCCGCCCGGGGCCGCGGCGGCGCGTGCCGCGCGCACGGTGCGGTGCAGCTGCCAGGCGACCGCGCGGGAGGCGTCGGCGAGGGCGGCGAGATGGTCGTCGGCGGTGTCGTGGCCGGTGAGTGCGGCGACGGCGTCCTGCTCCGCGCGGGCGAGCCGCGTGGTGCTGCGCCCGGTGACGGTCTGCAGGGCGTCGCGGGCGTCCAGCAGCACGTCGGATGCCTCCTCGAGCACACGGTGGTCGTGGTCGGCGAGCCAGGACTCGGCGAAGGCGCGGATCACGACGGCGTCGCGCAGGCCGCCGCGATCGGACTTGAGGTTGGGCTCGGTGGAGTGGGCGAGCTGGCCGTAGCGGCCCTCCCGGTCCTCGGCGATGCGGATCATGTCCTCGGTGAAGCGCCGGGCGTCGCGGCGCCACTGCGCCCTCACCCGCGCCGCGGACTCGTCGACGAGCGCGGCGTCGCCGACCACGGGGCGCAGGTCGAGCAGGGAGATCGCCGCCCGCAGGTCCTCGCGGGCCACCTCGGCGCACTCGGCGGGGCTGCGCACGGCATGGTCGAGGGACGTCCCCGAGTCCCAGATCGGGTACCACAGGCCCGCGGCCAGACGGGAGGCCTCCTCCTCGTCGACCTGCTCGCGGTCCACGAGCAGGATCAGGTCCAGGTCGCTCATCGGCCCCAGGTCGAGACGGCCCAGGGAGCCGATCGCGGCGAGGGCGGCTCCGGACGTCGGCGGGCCGGCCGCCTCCCAGAGCTCGCCGAGCCACTCGTCCACCAGGACGGCGTGCTCGCGGCGCCGGGAGGGGCCGGCCTGCGGGTCCGCGAAGCCCGCGTGCAGGACGTGGGTGAGTCGCCTGCCGGGCAGCGGCTCAGATGGCATCCGCGCCCCGCTCCCCCGTGCGCACGCGCACCACGTCGACGACGTCGGTCACCCAGACCTTGCCGTCGCCGATGCGACCGCTGCGCGCGCTGCGCACGATGAGGTCCACCGCCTCGGCGACGCTCTCGTCGGGCAGGACGATCTCGATGCGGGACTTCGGGATCTGGTCGATGCGGTACTCGGCGCCGCGGTAGACCTCGGTGTGGCCGCCCTGGCGGCCGTAGCCCGCGACCTGGGTGACGGTCATCCCGGCGATCCCGTACTCGCGCAGGGCGTCGGCGACGTCGTTGAGCGCGTGCGGCTGGACGATGGCGGTGACGAGCTTCATCGGGGCTCTCCTGTGGTGGCGGTCTGGGCGGGGCGGGACTCGCGGTCGTCCTCCGGGGACGAGCTGTCGGTGGGCGGATCCTGCGCAGCGGCATGCGCGGACATGGTCTCACCGTACGGGGCGGAGCCCGCTGAACCGGTGGAGGCACCCGTGCTCTGCGGGGAACCCGCGGCCCGACGGGAGCCGAAGCCCCCCATGAGGTCCCATCCCGTCTCGGCATGGTGGGTGACATCGATCCCGGTGAGTTCGTCCTCCTCGCTGACCCTCCAGCCCATCAGGGCCTTGAGCACCAGCGCGATGATCGTCGTCACCACGGCGGAGAAGATCACGGCCGCAACGGCGATCACGATCTGGACCAGCAGCTGGCGCACCCCGCCTCCGTAGAGGAGGCCGCTGTCGGTGGCGAGGAACCCGATGAGCACGGTGCCCACGAGACCGCCGACGAGGTGCACGCCGACGACGTCGAGCGAGTCGTCGAAGCCGAGACGGTACTTGAGCCCGACCGCCAGCGCGCAGACGATGCCGGCGATCGCGCCGAGCACGATCGAGCCGATCGGGCTCACCGAGCCGGCGGCCGGCGTGATCGCCACCAGACCCGCGACCACGCCCGAGGCGGCTCCCAGGCTGGTGACGTTCTTGTCCCGGATCTTCTCGGTGATCATCCAGCCGAGCATCGCCGCAGCGGTCGCGACCGTCGTGTTCACCCAGGCGAGTCCGGCCGTGGCATCGGCCGTGCCGGCCGAGCCCGCATTGAAGCCGAACCAGCCGAACCAGAGCAGGGCGGCACCCAGCATGACCAGCGGCAGGCTATGGGGCTTCATCGGGTCCTTGCGCCACCCCAGCCGCTTGCCGACGATGAGGGCGAGCACAAGGCCGGCCGTGCCCGCGTTGATGTGCACGACAGTGCCGCCTGCGAAGTCGATCGGCTCGGCGATCGCTGCGAAGGGTCCGTCGGCCGAGAGCAGTCCGCCGCCCCACACCATGTGCGCCATGGGTGCGTAGCAGACGATGATCCAGATCGCGCTGAACGCGATCCAGGTTCCGAAGCGCACGCGGTCCGCGATCGCACCGGAGATCAGTGCCACCGTGATGATCGCGAAGGTCATCTGGAACCCTGCGGCGACGAGGAAGGGGACGCCCGATTCGGCCAGGAGGGACTGACCGTCCTCGCCGTGCAGGCCGAAGAACTGGAAGGGGTTGCCGAACAGACCCGCGGTGTCGTCGCCGAAAGCGATCGAGTATCCGACGAGGGTCCACACGATCGCGCCGACCCCGAGGGCCGCGAAGGACATCAGCATCATGTTGAGCACGGTGCGGGCGCGCACCATGCCGCCGTAGAAGAAGGCGAGGGCGGGCGTCATGAGCAGCACGAGGGACGCGCTGACCAGGAGCCACGCGGTGGCTCCCGTATCGAGGGTGAAGGCCATGTCGGTGTCCTGGCTCGGAGGGCCCGGGCCGAGGGCCCGGCGCGACCCGGGTGGATCGTCCCCACATCGTGCGGCGCAGAGTTGGTCGTCCGCTCCTCCAGGCCCTGCCGTGATCCTTTTGTGATCTCGGGTCCGGGGCGTGGACGCCCACGGATCGCGCCGATCCCGGCCGGTTCACGCCTCCAGGAGCGCGTCGACGAAGCCGTGCGGGTCGAAGGGGGCGAGGTCGTCCATGCCCTCCCCGAGCCCGACCATCTTCACCGGGACGCCGAGCGCGCGCTGCACGTTGACGACGATGCCGCCCTTCGCGGTGCCGTCGAGCTTGGTGAGCACGATGCCGGTCACGTCGACGACCTCGGAGAAGACCTTCGCCTGCTGCATGCCGTTCTGCCCGGTGGTCGCGTCCAGCACGAGCAGCACCTCGGCGACGCCGTCGCCGTGCAGGGCCTTCTCGGCGACCCGGCGCACCTTGCCGAGCTCGTCCATGAGGCCCTTCTTGTTCTGCAGGCGGCCGGCGGTGTCGATGATGACGACGTCGGCCTGCTGCGCGATGCCCTGGGCGACGGCGTCGAAGGCGACCGAGGCGGGGTCGGCCCCGTCGCGGTCCGAACGCACGGTGTCCACCCCCACGCGGGATCCCCAGGTGGCGAGCTGGTCGGCGGCCGCGGCGCGGAAGGTGTCGGCCGCACCGAGGACGACGCTGCGGTCCTCGGCGACGAGCACGCGGGCGAGCTTGCCGACGGTCGTGGTCTTGCCGGTGCCGTTGACGCCGACCATGAGGGCGACGGAGGGCACCTCGGTGCCGTCGGGCGCCTCGCGGCGGGTCGCGGCGAGACGGCGGTCCAGGCTCGGGTCGACGAGGGCGAGCAGCTCGGCGCGCAGGGCCTCGCGGATCTGCGCGGGGTCGTCGGTGCTGATGACCTGGATCCGGCGGCGCAGGTTCTCCATGAGCTCGTCGGTCGCGTCGGGGCCGAGATCGGCCAGCAGCAGCGTCTCCTCGATCTCGTCCCAGGTGCTCTCGTCGATCGTGCCGCTCGTGAGCAGGCCCAGCAGGCCGCGGCCGAGCGAGCCGGAGCGCGAGAGCCGGTCGCGCAGGCGCTCCATACGGCTGCCGGCGGGCTCGGGGGTCTCGAGCGGCGGCGCGGTCTCTGCGCTCTGGGCGTCCGCGGGCGCCTGGGCGTCGGTCTCCGGCAGCTCGGCGGGCGCCTCGGTGGTCCCGGAGGCCTGAGCGGACTCCGTGGCCTCCGTGGACTCCGTGGTCTCCGCGGCCTCGGGGCCATCGGCCGGGGCCGACGGCGAGGCGCTGGTCGAGGCGGAGTCGGGCGTCGCGGTGCGTCCCGGCTCCGTGCCGGGGATGACGGGGTTCGAGGGGTGGGCGGCGCGCGCGGAGGCGCTGCCGGCCGTGGGCGTCGCGGGAGCGGACGGCGAGGCGGGCTCGGAGAGCGTGTCGCCCCAGGTCGGGGCCGCGGGCCGGTCGGTGCGGGGCTTCTGCGCGGTGGCGGTGGAGCCGCCGGTGCGATCGGCGCGACCGGCGCCCTGGGAGTCCTGGCGGCCCTCGGCGTCCTGATCCCCGCCCTGGCCGCGGCGACGCCGGCTGCGCACCCATGCCCAGGCTCCGGCGCCGATGACGACGATGCCGCCGCCGGTGCCGGCGAGGGCGGCGAGGATGTCATTGGGGTCCACAGGTCACCTCCGGGTCGAACGGCGCCGGGCGGCGCAGGCCTCGCCCAGTGTAGGCGGGACGGAGGGAGGTGCGGACCGCGCGTTCAGGCGTCGCGGCGGGTGCGCGAGGAGCCGCGCAGCACGGTGCCGTCCTCGGCGCGCTCGACGGCGCGCGAGCTCAGCGCGGTCAGCACGAGGACGAGCGCCCCCACGAGGACGGCGAAGAGGAGGAAGACGATCATGACGATGCCCATGGGTTCATTCTCAGCGGGAGGGGCCTCCGCTTCCATCATCCGAGAGGACGACCGCGTGTCGCCTTGCTCACAGACTAAAGGCGACGGCCCCGCTCCCCCGGGCCATGAGGGCGCGGGAGCGGGGCCGTCGGCCGCGGTGCTGCGCGGAGCGGGCTCAGCCGAGCGCGGGGAACCAGATCCCGATCTCGCGGGTCGCGGACTCGACGGAGTCGGAGCCGTGCACGAGGTTCTGGATCACCGGGGCGTCCCACTCGCGGGCGAGGTCGCCGCGGATCGAGCCGGGCGCAGCCTCGGTCGGGTTGGTGGCGCCGGCGAGCGAGCGGAAGCCGGCGATGACGCCCTCGCCCTCGGCGACGACGGCGACGAGCGGGCCGGAGCCCATGTACTGGACGAGCGGGCCGTAGAAGGGCTTGCCCTCGTGCTCGGCGTAGTGGGCGGCGAGGGTGTCGGCGTCGGCCACGCGCTGGTCGAGGGCGACGATGCCGTACCCCTTGGCCTCGAGGCGGCGGAGGATCTCGCCGCGCAGGCCGCGCTCGACGGCGTCGGGCTTGAGCAGGATCAGAGTGCGTTCGGTCATGGAGGGCACTGTATCGGTCGTGCCCGCACGGCGCCTCACCGCCGTCCGCCAGCCCTCGACCAGCCCTCGACCAGCCCTCGACCGAGGGATCAGGTTCCCGGGGTGTCCGCCTGCTCGGGATGGGCGGCCCAGTAGCGGGCGTCGACTGCGTCCTTCTCCCGGTCCAGCGCGTGCCCCTTGAGGACGCCGTACACGAAGAGCACGGCGAACAGGGCGCCCACGATCCACATGGCGCTCACCCACAGCCCCAGCAGCAGGATCGGGATCTGCAGCAGGGCGCCGAGCACGTACGGCCAGGCGCGCTTCTTCAGCATGCCCGCGCAGGCGAGCAGGAGCACGGCGCTGATCAGGGAGATCGTCCACACGGGGACACGGTCCTCGGGGTTCAGCTGGTGGGAGACGAGCGCCGCGAAGAAGACGATGAGCGCCTCGACGGTGAGCGTGGTGGAGCTGAACATGCGCTGCGCCCCGTGCGGGCGCTGGGACGGGGTGAGGTGCAGGGCCATGCTCAGACCTCCTCGGCCACGCCGAGGAGGTCACGGACCTCGGCGGCGAGGGTCACGGAGCCCGCGGCGACGACCCCGCCGAACTGGTCGCCCGAGGCCTCCGCGAGGTCCACGGCCCGCTGGATCGCATCGGGCAGGGAGGCGGACTCGATGACGCGGTCCTCGTCCTCGAAGACGTCGCGGGCGACGTCGGCGAGACGGTCGGCGGGGATCGCGCGCGGCGAGGAGGACTGGGTGACGACCACGGTGTCCAGCAGCGGCTCGAGGGTCGCGAGCAGCTGCTCGGCGTCCTTCTCCTGCAGGATCCCCACCAGGCCGATGGTGCGGGTGAAGCGGAAGTTCTCGCGCACGGTCGCGACCAGCGCCTCGGCGCCCGCGGGGTTGTGGGCGGCGTCCACGAGGATCGTCGGCGCCTGGCGCACCACCTCGGCGCGGCCCGGGGAGGTGACGGTCGCCAGGCCCTCGGTGAGCAGGTCCGCGCCGAGCACCTGCTCGCCGCCTCCCAGCAGCGCCTCGCAGGCGGCGATCGCGAGCAGGGCGTTGTGGGCCTGGTGCTCGCCGAGCAGCGGCAGGAACACGTCCTCGTAGCGACCGGCGATGCCCTGGAAGGTCACGAGCTGCCCGCCGACGCCGGGGGTGCGCGAGAGCACGCCGATCTGGTCGCCCTCGATCGCGGCCTCGGTGCCCAGCTCGAGCAGGCGCTCGCGGATCACGTCGAACGCTCCGGGCTCGCTCTGCTCGGCGATCACGGCGAGCGCGCGGGAGGTGAGGATCCCGGCCTTCTCCCCCGCGATCTCCTCGATGGTCTCGCCCAGGTACTCCTGGTGGTCGAAGCCGATGGGCGCGATGACGGTGACGTCGGGATCGACGACGCCGGTCGCATCCCAGGTGCCGCCCATGCCGGTCTCGACGACGGCGACGTCGACGGGGGCGGAGGCGAAGGCCTGGTAGGCCATCGCGGTGAGGTACTCGAAGTAGGTCAGGGGCGGGCCGCCGGCCGCACGGGACTCCTCGTCGACCATCAGCGCGAAGGGCTCGACGTCCCGGTAGGCCTGGACGAAGGTCTCCTCGTCGACGCTCTCGCCGTCGATCGCGATCCGCTCGGCCGGGGAGTGCAGGTGGGGGCTCGTGGTGCGGCCGGTGCGCAGGCCGGCGGCGCGCAGGATCGCCTCGGCGATGCGGGCGGTCGTGGTCTTGCCGTTGGTGCCGGCGATGCGGATGGAGCGGTAGGAGTTCTGGGGGTCCCCCATCAGCTCCATGACCCGGCGGATGCGGCTCAGGTCGGGCTCGATGCGGTTCTCGGGCGCCCGCTCGAGCAGCGCCGCGTAGACCTCGCGCAGCTGGGGGCCGAGCTCCGGACGGGACGGACGTGGCACTGCGGCTCCTCGGGACGGGGTGGGGCGGGGTGGAGTGCGGCGGCCGACGGCCGGCGGCCGTCCTCCAGTCTACGAGCGCGCGCCGGGGAACGCCCTCACGGGTCCTCCCCATCGTGCGCCCATCCACAACGGGCGCCGGGCCGTGGTCGCGCGGGCACCGTCTTCCTAGCCTGACCGGCATGCACCGCGGGGGCCGTCCCGCGGCGCGAGCGGCGGGCGAGGAGGGGCACATGGCCGAGGGACTGACGGGACTCCGGGAGGTCCGGCGGGAGACGGTGGGACCGGTGGCGGCAGGGGTCGGACGATGAGCGGCTTCTGCGGCATGGACACCGCACAGGTGCGCGATCATGCCGAGCAGCTCCGCGGCGCCGCCGACCGGCTCGAGGCATGGCAGTCGCATCTGGACGCCGCCGTCGCGGGCGCCGCGTGGAGCGGACCGGACGCGGAGGCCTTCCGCTCCCTGTGGGCGCTGCTCTCCCTGGACGCCTTCCGGTCCGCCACCGCGGCACTCGCCTCGCGAGGCGAGCAGGCCGCCGCGCAGGCCGACGACCAGGACGCGGCCTCGAGCGCCCAGGGCAGCGGGGGCGGGGCGGGCGGGACGGGTGGCTCGGAACCGGGAGCGCTGGGCGTCTGCGCGCCCGACGCATCGGACCCCGTCTCGGGGATCCCGGATGCGCCGTCGTCGGACATGCACCAGGGGTACCTGCGGGACGACAACCCCGTGATCCCCGACTGGCTCGAGCACCCCGGGGAGCAGCTCCTCTCCGGCACCGCCCACTCGGTCTCCGATGCGGTCGGCCGGAGCTGGGACTCGGGCTTCGACGTCCTCGAGCTGGGGCTGGATCGCTCCGGTCGGCGCAGCGACGCCATCGGCCAGCTGCGCCGGGACGGCGACCGGTTCGGGGGGATCCTCGAGGACTGGGCCGCGGGCGAGCGAGCGCCCACGTACGCGGAACTCGGGGCCTCCGGGGTCGTGACGCTCGGCTCCGCCGGTGCCGTGACCTCCGAGGCGGTCAGCGACGACGACCAGGACACCGCCTTCCTGGACGACCGTCCCGGCGGCATCGTCTCCGATGTGCGGGTCGACGACGCGCCGTCGACGAGCCCGCGGGACCTGGGCGACCTCCTCATCGGCAACGACTCCCTGCGGATGAAGGGCCGCGGCGCCGACTCCGCGGGCGCGCTCGCGACCGGGCAGATCGGCGTGCAGGAGGTGCGCAGCACGTCCGGCGGCGATCCCGTGTACATCGTGCAGGTGCCGCCCACCGAGGGCCCCGACGTCCAGGACCTCTCCGGCGCCTACGGCCAGACGGGCAACTCCCGGGACTGGGGCTCGAACCTGCGGCTCGTCGCGGGCCAGGACCCTGCCGCGATGGACGACGTGCGCGCGGCGATGACGGCCGCCGACGTCCCCGCCGGGGCCGACGTCATGCTCGTGGGGCACTCGCAGGGCGGGATCATCACCTCGCACCTCGCGGCGGACCCGAGCTTCAACAGCACCTGCGGCGCGGAGGGAACCTTCAACGTGACCCACAGCTTCTCGGCGGGCTCCCCGGTGCAGACGGTGATCCCTTCCCAGGACTCGACCCAGGTCGTCAATGTGGCGCACGGCCCCGTCGGCCTGGCTCCCCACCTCTCCCTCGGCACCTCCCACCGACCGGACCTCGAGTACACCGGCGATCCGATCGCGGAGCTGGACCTGCAGGGCGCCCAGATGGGAGGCGGCACCCTGAGCGCGCCGAACGTGCACGAGGTGATTCTGCCCGGGAGCACGCAGCATGCGAGCGACGGGGTCCGCGGGATCGAGGCGAACCATGAGTCCTTCGAGAGCGGTTCCCCGGACGCCTACTACTACGGATCGATCCAGGAGCACACCGCCTCCGACCCCGTCCTGTCCGCGCTCCAGGGCGATCTCGACGGCCGGTACATCGGCGAGGGCACGTACGTCTCCCGTTCGACCGTGGTCGACGTCGGGCGCGGCGAGCCGTGACGGCGTCCGGTCGGGTCGTCCCGGACCAGGGCCGACCGTCGCGGCGCCGCCGCCCTCCCCGCGGGCCCGCAGACTCCGCAGGCCGATGTTCAGTGCGAGAAGGCGAAGCCCCACATGAACACGGTGATGAGCACGAGCATGATCAGCGCCGTCGGGATCTGCACGGCGATCGCGCCGTACTTGTTCCTCATCTCCAGCAGCGCGGCCGGCACGATGTTGAAGTTCGCGGCCATCGGCGTGCACAGGGTCCCGCAGAACCCGGCGAGCATCCCGAGGGCGAACACCGCGGGGGCGTTGCCGTGGAAGTTCTCCACGAGGATGGGCCAGCCCACGGCGGCGGTCATGATCGGGAAGGCCGCGAAGGCGTTGCCCATGATCACGGTGAACACCGCCATGCCGACGCAGTACGCGATCACGCCCCAGACCAGGACGTCCTCGGGGACGATGAACCCGAAGATGTCGCCGACGGCCGTGCCGACGCCGGCCTCCGTGAACAGGGTCCCCAGGGTCGAGAGCATCTGCGGGAGCAGCGCCGCCCAGCCGATGGCCTCGAGCAGTCTCGTGCTCTCGGTGAACGGGACCGACAGGCGCGGCGGCCGCAGGATGATGCAGGCGACGACGAGGGCGACCAGCGCGCCCACGCCGAGCCCCGTGAGCGTGGCCGAGCCCTCCGCGAGCAGCGGCTCGCCGCCCACGCTGAGCCGCGGGCCGAGCAGCGCCACGATCACGGTGACGATCGGCACGAGCAGCGCGGGGATGAACAGCCGCCCGCGCAGCCGCGCTGCGAAGCCCTCCCTCTCCTCCTCGGAGGTGGTGTGCTCGGTGCCCTTGCCGAGTCCGCCGAATCCGGCGATCGCCACCATCGCGAGCACCGCGAGGCCCAGCACCCAGGCGGGCGCGGAGCCGGCGGTCACGAACGTGGAGTAGAAGAACGAGAGGCCCAGCAGCCCCCAGAACGCCGCGGAGCCGAGCCTGCGCGAGTGGTCCTCGTGCGTGGCGACGAGCACGGCGACGGTGAGGAAGAAGGCGCCGATCAGCCAGTAGAGCCATTCGTTGGAGATCACTTCGCGCCTCCCTGCGGGACGGGGACGGCGCCGGCGAGCCGGTCGAGCCTGCGGTCGAGCCGCAGCAGCCGCGTGCCGTGCACCAGGTAGGCCATCACGGCCACGGGCACGGCCCAGAGCGCCAGCTGGATGGGCTCGAGGGTGAGCCCGTAGGTGGTGTCCACGAAGGAGGTGATGAGGAGGATCGAGCCGATCGCCACGAAGGCGTCCTCCCCGAAGAAGACGCCCACGGTGTCGGCCGAGGCCGAGTACCCCTTGATGGTCTCGGTGGCCTTCTCATTCGGAGCGGCTCCTCGGCGCCGCTCCTCGGCGGCCTCCGCCATCGGGTAGACCAGCGGCCGCACCGTCTGGGCGGGGCCCGCGACGGACTGGAGGCCGATCGCGGCCGTCGCCTGGCGGATCAGCATGTAGAGGGCGAGCAGCCGCCCGGCGGTGAGGCCGCTCAGCCTTCGGATCAGGTTGCCGGCCGCGGCCTGCAGCCCGTACCGCTCGATCAGGCCGATCACCGGGAGCACGAGCACGAAGGTGGTGATGGAGCGGGACCCGGCGAACCCGGTCCCGAAGGTGTTCAGGATCTCGACCGGCGTGAGGCCGCCGATCAGGGCGGTGACGATGCCGGAGACGGTCACCACCAGGAGGGGGTTGATGCGCAGGGCGAAGCCGATGATCACCAGCGCGACCCCGATGAGGACGAACATGGGCGCTTCCTTCAGTCGGTGCGGGATGCGAGGGCGAGGTGCGCCTCCCAGGCGAACGTGGCCAGCCAGTGGGAGGCCATGTACTCCTCGGAGACGGCGGAGCGCAGACCGGGCTCCATCAGGCGCGGGACCGCATCCCGCAGGGCTGCGGCGAGCTCCCGGCCGTCCTCGGATCCGATCCGCTCGAGCGCGGAGGCGATCCGCAGGCCGCTCGCCGCGGCGGTGAGGCCGAGCCCGTCGAGATGGGACTGGTACCCGTCGCTCGGATCGATCACGGGGACGGGGCGGAGCACCTCGGAGCCGGGACGGAGGCGGGAGAGGAAGCGCGGCAGCCAGTCGGCGAGCTCGTCCTCGTCGAGCACCTCGATCATGAGGTCCGCCTCGCTGAGCCCGGCGGAGAGGAAGTCCTGCCCGCTGCGCTCCTGGTCGAAGGCCCAGTCCGCGTCGTCGAGGAAGAACCGCCGGGCGGCCTGCTCGATCTCACCGCTCGCCTCGTCGGCCGAGGCCGCACGGGTCGCGCGGGCCGCGAGCAGCAGGCGGCGCAGGCCGAACGCGGTGTTGGTGTGCAGCCCGTGCCGCACCGGCAGCGGGGTGCGCGGGAGCCAGCTGCGCGTCAGGGCGAGCACCTCGTCGAGCAGCGGGGCCGCGGCGCCGGCGAGCCGGCGCAGCTCCGGTGTGCGGGCCTCTGCGAGCGCCACGGCGAGCTGCGCCGCCCACGCCCATCCGTAGGGCCTCTCCCAGGTGGGGTGCTCGCGCAGATAAGCCGCTTCGACCGCGAGCTCCTGCGGGGCGAGGTGATCGGCGAGCAGCACGAGGGCCTGCTCCCGCCAGGGGGCGTCGGCCGTGGCCTCGACGAGCGATGCCAGCAGCCAGTGCATGTGCACGCTCGAGTGCCAGTCGAAAGAGGTGGCGAAGGCCGGGTGCATCCGGGCGGGCTGATGTAGGTCCTCGGTGGAGTCCTGCACGTGGTGGGCGGCGTACGGGAACTGCCGCGAGAGGTTCTCCAGGGCCACCCCGGCCAGGGCGTCGAGCGGCGCGCCGGCGGGGACTCCGCTGTGCGCGATGGTGGTCATCCGGGGCTCCTTCCACGGCGGCGCCCAGCGCGCGGACCGCCCCGACAGTCTGGGACCCGGCGCCGCCCGTATCGAGCCGACGCGCCGGGTCCCCGCCGCCTCACGCCTTCGCGACCGACACCTTCACCGTGCCGCCGGAGACCTTCTCGCTCGCCTCGTGCGCCCCGGGAGCGGGCTCGGCCGGCACCTCGAGAGCGGTCGCGAGGACCTCGCCCGCCACCAGGTCCCGGTGGGCGGCGACGGCGTCGACGACGGCCTGGTCGCCCGAGACCGTGAGGGTGATCCGGTCCGAGACGTCGAGCCCCGCGTCGCGCCGGGCCGACTGGATCGCGCGCACCACGTCGCGGGCGGTGCCCTCGGCCTCCAGCTCGGGCGTCACCCGGGTGTCGAGCACCAGGAAGTCGCCGCCGCGCAGCACGCCGATCGCCCGGCCCTCGGCCGCCGAGTCGGAGCCGGCGACGAGATCCAGCGAGTACTCGCCCTCGGCCAGTGCGATCCCGCCGGAGGTGACCGTGCCGTCCTCGGCCACGGACCAGTCGCCCGTCTTCGATCCCTTGATGACGGCCTGCACCTGCTTGCCCAGGCGCGGCCCGGCGGCGCGCGCGTTCACGCTGAGACGCTGCTCGACGCCCATCGAGCGCGACTCCTCGCTCGCCACGTCCACGAGCCGCACGTCCTTGACGTTGAGCTCGTCGGCGATGATCTCCGCGAAGGGCGCGAGCGAGGCCGGGTCGTGGTGGACCACGGTGAGCTGCGCGAGCGGCAGACGCGCCCGCAGCCCCTCCTTCTTGCGCAGCGAGTTGCCGACGCTCGCCACGTGCCGCACGTCGTCCATCTGCGCCACCAGACCCTGATCGGCCGGGAACAGCTCCGCGTCCGGCCAGTCGGTGAGGTGCACCGAGCGACCGCCGGTGAGCTGCTTCCAGATCTCCTCGGAGACCATCGGCAGCAGCGGCGCTGCCACGCGGCACAGCGTCTCCAGGCACGTGGAGAGCACGTCGATCGCCTGCTCGTCGCCCTCCCAGAAGCGGTCGCGGGAGCGGCGCACGTACCAGTTGGTGAGCATGTCCAGGTAGTCCTGGATCTGCTCGGCGGCGTCGGCGATCGCGAGGGCCTCGAAGGACTCCCGCACGCCCCGTGCGAGCACGCCCGTGCGGGCCAGCAGGTAGCGGTCCATGACGTCGTCGGACTCGTATCGCGTCTTCCCCCGGTACCCCTGGGGCCGGCCGTCCGCGTCCTTCGGGCCGGCGGCGTTGGCGTACAGCCCCAGGAAGTACCAGACGTTCCACAGCGGCAGCACCACGTGGCGGGTGGCGTCGCGGATCTTCGCCTCGTCGACGATGAGGTTGCCCCCGCGCAGGATCGGCGAGCTCATGAGGAACCAGCGCATCGCGTCCGCGCCGTAGGTCGCGTACATGTCGCGCACGTCGGGGTAATTGCGCAGGGACTTGCTCATCTTCTGCCCGTCCTCGCCCAGCACGATGCCGTGGCAGATGACGGAGGTGAACGCGGGACGGTCGAAGAGCGCCGTGGCCAGCACGTGCATCATGTAGAACCAGCCGCGGGTCTGGCCGATGTACTCGACGATGAAGTCCGCGGGGTTGTGGCTCTCGAACCACTCGGCGTTCTCGAAGGGGTAGTGCACCTGTGCGAACGGCATCGAGCCGGAGTCGAACCAGACGTCGAAGACGTCGGTGATGCGGCGCATCGTCGACTTCCCGCTCGGATCGTCGGGGTTCGGCCGGGTGAGCTCGTCGATGTACGGCCGGTGCAGGTTGACCTCGCCGAACTCGTCGCGCGGGAGCGTCCCGAAGGCCTCCTCGAGCTCCGCGAGCGAGCCGTACACCTCGATGCGCGGGTGGTTCGGGTCGTCGCTCTTCCACACAGGGATCGGCGAGCCGAAGTAGCGGTTGCGGGAGATCGCCCAGTCGCGAGCACCCTCGAGCCACTTGCCGAACTGGCCGTGCTTGACGTTGCCGGGCACCCAGTCGATCTGCTCGTTGAGCTCGAGCATCCGCTCGCGCTGATCGGCGACCTTCACGTACCAGGAGCTCACGGCCTTGTAGATGAGCGGCTTCCGGCAGCGCCAGCAGTGCGGGTAGGAGTGCACGTGGCTCTTCTCCCGCATCAGCCGGTGCTCGCGCTGCAGGTTGCGGATGATCGGCCGGTTCGCGTCGAAGACCTGCAGCCCGGCGATCTCGTCGAGCGCG
The DNA here is from genome assembly GCF_020792675.1 of Brachybacterium halotolerans subsp. kimchii. NCBI lineage: Bacteria > Bacillati > Actinomycetota > Actinomycetes > Micrococcales > Dermabacteraceae > Brachybacterium > Brachybacterium halotolerans. The sequence continues at coordinate 1,210,129 of NZ_CP086254.1, forward strand.
GTGCCGCGGAAGTAGTCGAGGAACTGCGCGCCGTCGTCGACGGAGACGATCACGGGGATCCCGTACTCGGCGTTGACCTGCTGGTCGATCTCGCCGTAGGCGGTGGCCTGGTGGACCACGCCGGTGCCGTCGTCGGTCGAGACGTAGTCGGCGACCGTCACGATCCACGCGTTCTGCGTGCCCCAGCGCTCGCGGTCCTCCGAGTAGACGGTCCACAGCGGCTCGTAGGCCATGTGCTCGAGCTCGGCGCCGCGGTAGGTGCGCGCCTCGACCGCGGCGACGGCGTCCTCGGCGCTCGCGTACCCGAGCTCCTTCGCGTACTCGCCGACCAGGGCCGCGGCCAGCAGGTACCGGTCGGCGCCGGAGGCTCCGCCGTCGGCCGCACCCTCGGGCCCGGCGGGCGCCACCGCGTACTCGACCTCCGGGCCCACGGCCAGCGAGAAGTTCGTGGGCAGCGTCCACGGGGTCGTCGTCCAGGCGAGAGCCTTGACGCCCGCGAGGCCGAGCTCGTCGGCCCTCTCCCCCTCGAAGGGGAAGGTGACGGTGACGGTCGGGTCCTGGCGGTCCTGGTAGACGTCGTCGTCCATGCGCAGCTCGTGGGAGCTCAGCGGCGTCTGATCGTTCCAGCAGTAGGGCAGCACGTAGTAGCCCTCGTAGGCGCGACCCTTGTCCCATAGGGTCTTGAAGGCCCACAGCACGGACTCCATGAAGGAGACGTCGAGGGTCTTGTAGCCGTTCTCGAAGTCGACCCAGCGCGCCTGCCGGGTCACGTACTCCTCCCACTCCTTGGTGTACTTCAGCACCGAGGAGCGCGCGGCGGAGTTGAACGCCTGGACGCCCATCTCCTCGATCTCAGACTTCTCCGTCATGCCCAGCTCGCGCATGGCCTCGAGCTCGGCGGGCAGGCCGTGGGTGTCCCAGCCGAAACGGCGGTCCACCTTGTACCCGTCCATTGTGCGGAAGCGCGGGACCACGTCCTTGACGAAGCCCGTGAGCAGGTGCCCGTAGTGCGGGAGCCCGTTGGCGAAGGGCGGGCCGTCGTAGAACACGTACTCGGGGGCGCCCTCGCGCTGCGCGATCGAGGCGCGGAAGGTGTCGTCCCTGTCCCAGAACCGCAGGATGCGGCTCTCGAGATCGGGAAGGTTCGGCGAGGGGACGAGCGGGTCTCCGGAGACCGGATAGACCATGGGGACCTCCGAGCGGGGCGTAGGCGGACGGCGACTGTGCTGTCCGAGGACGCCGCCCCCTCCCCTGCCGACCTGCGGCGGGGCGGTGCGCGTGCGCGGTACCACCTCGGTTGACGCCCCGGAAGGCATCCCCTCGTTCCTCAGCTGTGACGGGCTGGTCCCGGCGGGTTCTACTGGGCCGACGGCCCACTCGCGCTGCGCGCTCGGGCCCCTGACCGTTCTTCCCGCGGCTCACCGGTGATGGCCGGGTCGATGCCGATGGGCGTCAGTCTACGTCGGGGCCGACGGACGGGTCACCGGGGTTCGCGGTGGAATCGGTCTCGTCGTGGGGTGGGTGGTGGGAGGTATGGGGCCGACGGGTGGGCGTGCCGGTGCGGCGCGATGCATCGGCGTGAGGGGTCGACTCGTGTCGCTCTCGACGTGCGTCAGGTTCTGGTGTCGCGTGCGCGTCGACTCGGTATCCGTGGTTCCTCCGCACGGGGGTGTTTTCCACGGGGTTATCCACTGGGGACCAATGGGCACGGAGGAGGGGAAGTTCTTCTCCGGCTTATCCACATTCTCGATGGGGGTCTGGTTTTCGGTGGCGAGACGCGATAGAATCGGACATATCGATCGAGCGCGAATGGCGGCGGGTTCATAGGTGAAGTCGCCGGATTCATTGTTGTCGTCTATCTATTCAGAGTCGTTACGTCGCGCACTATCGCGCGGAGTCGTGGAATGCCAGGGAAGGGGGTGGGTGACATGAGTGCAGTCGAGCAGCCGGAGTCGCAGGGGCGTCTGGACCTTCCCGGGGAGCCGGCGATCGAGTCGACGTTCACGATCCTGGACGACGTGGAGAAGATGACCGAGCGTCAGCGCGAGGACATGCACGCCCACACGCCCCGGTTCGTGGCCGCGCCCCCGGAGGGCGTGAAGCCGCTGTTCATCGTGAAGGAACCCAAGAAGGCGGTCTGCCGGGAGGTCGTCGCGCGCAGGGTCAAGTCCCGCCCGGATGCGGAGCTCACCGCGCAGGTCCGCGCCCTCTGGGACGAGGGCGTCGACGAGTCCTACGAACTCTCCCGCCGCTTCGTCGCCCTCGCACCGTTCTGGGCAGGGCGCGAGGACATGGACGCCGACCCCTTTGAGGTCGAACGGCGGGACCTGATGGTCGCGGTCGCGATGCGCTGCACCCGCGGGCAGGCCTCCAAAGCCATCACCGACGCCCACCGGGCCGTGGACCTCCTCCCACGCTGCACCCAAGCCCTGGAAGCAGGAGAATTCCCTGCAGAATGGTTCCGCACCCTGCTGCGACGCACCGCGGATTTCACGCCCGCGGAAATGGTCCTGGTGGATGTCACGGTCGCGTCGTGGTGTCTGGCGATCATGCCGAGAGTATTCACGAAATGCCTCGAACTCCTGGTGACGAAGATTCAGCAGCGCCATCCCAAAGAACCCGAAGAAATCTCCTCCACCCGCCGCCGCATGGTCCTGGACCCCGGAACCCTCGACGGAGTCGCATCCCTGCGGATCATCGGACCCGCCCCCGAGATCAAAGCCCTCGCCGGGAAGTTCGATCAGGCCGCTCGGGCGATCCAGAACGCCCAGCGCCACGCCCTCATGGAGGGCACCGAGATTCCCCTGGATCCGGACCGGCAGGTCGAGAACGAGGGCATGCCCCTGTCACTGAACCTGATCCGCTACCACCTCGCCCATGCCGCCCAGCTCGACACCGGCGGCATCACCGTGCCCGAGGCCAGGTTCCGGTTGAACGTCCTCGTCCCGTTCCTGACCCTCGTCGGCGGCGACGACGCCCCGGGCGTCCTGGAAGATGGGACGCCGATCCCGGCGCAGATGGCCCGCGAGATCGCCGGGAAGAGCGAGGAATGGTTCCGAGTCCTCACCGACCCGTCCTCGGGTGAGTTCTTGCCGCGTCCGGCGGACAAGTACCGGCCCACCGGGGCGATGCTCGAACACCTGAGACTGCGCGGCCAATCCTGCGGCGTCCCCGGCTGCGAACGCACCGCCTCGGTGGCCTCCGAGGCCGATCACATCGTGGAGTACAACCATGCCGATCCCGTCTGTGGTGGTCGGACGGCGGTGGAGAACCTGCACTTCCTGTGCTGGTTCCACCACGCGATGAAAACCGCCGGGCGACTCGACCCCATCCGCGTGGAGGCGGACGAGTCACCGGCAGGGACCGCGGGCACCGTGTGGGAGATGCAAGAACGCTTCCGCGTGTTCCGCGAGGACGACACCGACCTCCTCACCCCACAAGCCGTCGCACAGCTCGACGCCGTCTGGGACTCGATGCAGCGCAGGCAGGACGACTACGAGCAGCAACGCGAGGCAGCGGACGGGACCAGCGCAGAGGCACCGACTCCCGATCCCTTCCGGCTGGACTCGCCCTGGCCGATCCGGCCCGGGCCACCTGACCCGTGGCCCCGCGTGGACATGGACCAAGCCGGAGCGCCTGACCTGGAAGAAGTCCCCGTCGAGAAACCCGTCCGGCGCCGGTACCAACCGCTCCCGACGTTCCACTACGACGGCGACATCCCCATCAGTGCCACCACCCGCCGACCACGCAAGCAGCAGGATCCCCCTCCGAAGTTCGACCCCGGACCACCACCCTTCTGACCCGAGAGCCCGGCCCGGTCGGCCCCGGCAGGGCATGGGGGCCAGAACCCCAGCAGCAGCACCACCCCCACCCGTAGAGGGGCACACCACAGTGCCCCTCTACAAGCACGCCCGAAATCCTTCAGCGCCTCCGGGATCGGGTCCGCTCGTCGCCGGTCCGCGACACCCGACGAGCACTCCGCTCAGCGGGCGACGAGAGGCAGCCGCAGGATGAAGGCGGTCCGCCCCGGCTCCGATTCCAGAGTGATCGAACCGCCGTGCGCCTCGGCGATCGCCTTGACGATCGGCAGCCCCAGCCCCGTCGTCCCGTCGCCGCCCGAGCGGGCGGCATCCGCGCGGGTGAAGCGCTCGAAGACCCGGCCCGCGATCTCCGGCTCGATGCCGGGACCGTCGTCGATCACCTCGAGGATGCCGACTCGTCCCACCGAGCCCGAGGGGGCCGCCGAATCGGAGCCGCCCGACCCTGACCCCGGCTCCGACCCCGACCCCGACCCCGACCCCGACCGCAGCCGCACGGTCACGGTCGTGTCCGCGGGAGTGTGCTTGCGGGCGTTCGACAGCAGGTTCACGATCACCTGCGACAGCTGACGCGGATTGCCGAGCACCGTCACCGGCTCCTCCGGGACCTCGAGCACCCAGCGGTGCTCCGACGCCGTGACCCGCGCGTCCATCGCCGCATCCAGCACGAGCTCCCCCAGATCGGTCTCGGTGCGCTCGTCCCGTGCGCCCTCGTCGAGACGGGCCAGCAGCAGCAGGTCCTCCACGAGCGACGTCATGCGCCGGGACTGCGCGTCCATGCGATCCACCGACTGCTCGCCGCGATCGCTGAGGTCCTCCGTCATCCGCAGCATCTCGCTGTAGCCGCGGATCGCCGTGAGCGGTGTGCGCAGCTCGTGGGACGCGTCGGCGATGAAGCGGCGCATCGACTCCTCGCTGTGCTGGCGCGTCTCGAGCGCCCCCTCCACGTTGTCCAGCAGCAGGTTGAGGGCCCTCCCCACCTCGCCGGCCTCGGTCCCCGAATGGGAGATCCGCTCGTCGACCCGGTCCCCCAGGGCCACGTCGCCGTGGGACAGGGGCATGTCGGCCACCCGTCCGGCGACGGCGGAGACCTCCTCGAGCGGACGCAGGGTGCGCCGCACGATCAGCGATCCCGCCACCCCGCAGAGCGCGGTTGCGAGCAGTCCCGCCGTCACCAGCGTGATGTCCATGCGCGTCAGCGTGCTGTGGACCTGGGTGAGCGGGAGGCCGGTGACGATCACGGCGCCCGAGGCGTCGGTCGCGGTCATCACCCGGTACTGGCCGATGGAGAGCTTCACGTCCGCGTGCTCGTCGCTGTCCAGCCCCTTCGCGACGTCGGCGACCTCGGTGCTGTCCGAGGCGCCGAGCTGCTCGACCTGACCGTCGGTGTCGCGCCACGCGGCGCTCACGACGCGGCCGTCCACGAGGATCGCGGCGAGCTCGAACTCGCCGCCGCCCGGGCCCGTGGCCCCGTCGTCCCCGCTGTCGTCCCCGCCGTCGGCCTCATCGGCCCCGGTGCCGCTCGTACCGGTCGTGCCGCTCGTGCTCCCCGTGCCGCTGGACCCGTCCTCGCCGTTCGTCGGCCCGTCGGGAGCGCCCGGACCGCCCGTGCCGCCGGCACGGTGGGCGGCACGGGTGAGCTGCGCGTCCAGCTGGCCCTCGAGCTGCCCGCGCACCGACACGTGCGTGACCGCCCCGACCAGCAGGCACAGCACCGCCACGGTGCTCACCAGCAGGATCACGAGGGTCGCGCGCAGCGACAGACGATGCCGTCGCGGCGTCGCCGCGGGAGCCGAGGCTCCGGACGACAGGGCCGTGCGCGCCGGCAGGTGGGGGCGCGAGGGGCGGGAGTCGCGGGAGTCGCGGGTCACGCGGGCTTGAGCATGTAGCCGGCGCCGCGGACCGTGCGGATCATCGGCTCGCGGCCCACGTCGATCTTCTTGCGCAGGTAGGAGACGTAGAGCTCGACGATGTTCGCCTGCCCGCCGAAGTCGTAGTTCCAGACCGCATCGAGGATCTGCGCCTTGGACAGCACGCGCTGCGGGTTCTCCATCAGGTACTGCAGCAGCTGGTACTGGGTCGCGGTCAGCGCGATCTCCTCACCGCCGCGCGTGACCTCGTGGGTGTCCAGGTTCATCACCAGATCGCCGACGACGAGCTCGCTGCTCTGCGGGGACGTCGCCCCCGCGCGCTGGACCAGGCGGTGCAGCCGCAGCAGCACCTCCTCCATCGTGAAGGGCTTGGTCACGTAGTCGTCGGCACCGGAGGCGAGGCCCTGGACGCGATCGGCCGGGGCGTCCATCGCGGTGAGCATGAGCGAGGGGACGTCGGGCTGCAGGGCACGGATGCGGCGCAGCACCTCGAGGCCCTCGATGCCGGGGAGCATGCGGTCCAGCACGAGCACGTCGGGCCGGATCTCGCGGGCCACCCGCACGGCCTCGAGGCCGTCGCCCACGACCGTCGCCTCCCAGCCGATCATCTGCAGCGGGAAGCGCAGGAGGTCGGCGATGGTCGGCTCGTCCTCGACGACGAGCGCGCGGATCGGGGACCCGTCCGGATGCGCCAGCGGCGGCAGCGCGGACAGCGCGGCGGGGGTGTTGGACATGTTCAGCTCCCGTTCGAGGTGGTGACACCGAGATTAGTCGCCGACGATCCGTCCGCACAGGCTCCGCGCCCCCGCCACAGCACACCGATCCGTCCCGCACAGCCCGCGCACAGCCCCGGGCGCAGCACTGCCCACGTCCGGACGCGCCCGGTGAGAGCACACTCACCACGCCCCGTGCGCGCGGGCGTGGGATGCTGGAGGGCGGGCCGCGCGCAGGCGCCGGCCGCGCGCACCGACCACCCGATCCACCCCACTCGATCCTTGGAGGAGCACCCATGGGCACGCTGGGCGAACCGTTCACCGCGAAGTGCCGGAAGTCCGGCACGACCGTGGAGGTCGACGGCGAGCACACGCTGCTGCAGGCGCTCCTGGACGCCGGCATCGACGTCGACTACTCGTGCGAGGGCGGCGTGTGCGGCACCTGCGTGCTGCCGCTGCTGGCCGGGGACGTCATCCACGAGGACGAGTTCCTGATGGACGACGAGCGCGAGGAGCGGATGACCGTGTGCGTCTCCCGCGGGGTCGGCGAGATCGAGCTCGACGTCTGACCGTTGCCGGGTCAGGGCCGACGCGGGCCCGCCACCACCCAGCCGATCGCGACGAGCAGCACGGACACCGACGCCATCGCGATCGAGGTCGCGAGCGGCATCGTCGGGCCGCCGAGCAGCACCGTCATCAGCACCGCGAGCGCGATCATCACGATCGCCGTGAACACCGCCGGTCGGCCGGCTCCGCGCGAGGCCGGCGCATCGCTCGAGGACAGCGCGTGCGAGGGGATCGTGCGCATCCTGCCCTGGTCCATGACCGTCTCCTGACGAGTGCTGTGCTGCCGTGCGGGGATCGCGCCGGTGCTGCGCGAACATCCCCACTCTCCCCCGTCGTCCGCCGCCCGCGCATCCTTCGGACGGATGAATCCGGGACATACCCGGGTCGTATCCGGGATGCCCCCGAGACGCCGACGGGGCGGCCCCGGGACGCCAGGACCGGGATCAGAACGGCAGGCTCGCGTCGCGGCGCGCGAGCTCGGCGAAGGCACCTCCCTGCGCGAGCAGCTCCTCGAAGGTGCCACGCTCGGCGATCCGCCCCTTCTCGAGGACCACGATCTGGTCGGCGTCGCGGATCGTGGAGAGGCGGTGCGCGATCGAGATCGTGGTGCGGCCGCGGCTGAGCGCGGCGAGCGCGCCGCTCATCGCCTGCTCGGTGCGCACGTCCAGGGCGCTCGTGGCCTCGTCGAGGAGGAGCACGGGCGGGTCGCGCAGGATCGTGCGGGCGAGCGCGAGCCGCTGCTTCTCCCCACCGGAGAACCGGTAGCCGCGCTCCCCCACCGTGGTGCCGTAGCCCTCCGGGAGGCTCGCGATGTGGTCGTGGATCTGAGCGATCCGGCATGCCCGCTCGAGGTCCTCGTCGCTCGCGTCGGGCGCGGCGAAGCGCAGGTTGTCGGCGATGCTCGCGTGCAGCAGGTAGGTCTCCTGGGTGACCACGCCGATGCAGTCCGAGATCGAGCGCAGGGTGAGGTCGCGCAGGTCGTGGCCGTCCAGGGCGACCGCCCCCAGCGTCGGGTCGTACAGGCGCGCCATGAGGTAGCCGGTGGTGGTCTTGCCCGAGCCGGTCGCGCCGACGAGCGCCGTGTGCGTGCCGGCGGGGACCGTGAGGTCGATGCCGTGGAGGGTGAACGAGGGATCCTCGGGGTCGAGGTCGGTGCGGCTCGGGTCGTCGGCCCCGTCGGCCGCCGCGGTGTCGGGTGCCCCGTCCGCGTCCTCGCCCGGGTAGCGGAAGGCCACGCGCTCGAGGCGGACCTCGCCGCGCACCGCGGAGGGCTCCAGCGCGGTCGCGTCCTCGCGCTGGGTGATGGTCACGGGAGCATCGAGGTACTCGAAGACGCGGGTGAACAGCGCGAAGGAGGAGTTCACCTGGGTCGCCACGCGCAGCAGCGAGTTGATCTGCGGGAACAGCCCGGACTGCAGAGCGATGAAGGCGACCAGGGTGCCGATGGTGACGCCGGGGACGTGCCCGAACAGCAGGTAGCCGCCCAGCAGGTAGGTGAGCGAGGGGATCACCGACATGAGCGTCGAGTAGAGGGCCATCTGCCAGCGACCGGCCGTCGTCGAGGAGAGTCCCAGCTCGGCGAGGCGCCCCGAGAGGCCCGTGAAATGGGCGGTGAGGGCATCGGTGCGCCCCATCGTGGTGCCCAGCAGGATCCCCGAGACCGAGAGGGACTCCTGGATCGACGCGGAGAGGTCGGCGGCGGTCTCCTGCTGGATGCGGGTGATCGCGCGGCGCCGCAGCCCCACCCGCCGGTTCATCCACACGGCGAGCGGGACGGTGATCACGGAGAACAGGGTGAGGCGCCAGTCCATCGCGAGCATCGCGACCACGGCCATCACGATCCCGGCGCTCGCGGAGACGATCTGGGTGACCACGCTCGTGACCACGGCCTGCATCGAGCCGATGTCGTTGAAGATGCGCGACTGCACCTCGCCGGTGCGCGTGCGGGTGAAGAAGCCCAGCCCCATCCGCTGCAGGTGCGAGAAGACGGCGACGCGCAGGTCGTGCATGATCGCCTGGCCCACGCGCGTGGACAGCAGCGACTGCAGCACGCCCAGCACCGAGGAGATCGCGGTGACCGCGATCATCCCGGCCACGCACCAGGCGAGCAGGTCGAGCCGCTGGTCCGGCAGGGCGACGTCCACGACCTCGCGCACCAGGAACGGGGAGACCACGCCCGTCGCGGCGGCGAGCGCGATGAGCACGAGGACGACCAGCAGGGTGCCGCGGTACGGGGTGAACAGGCGCAGGATCCGGCCGACGTCGGCGCGCTGCCCCGGCGCGAGGCGCCGCTCGTCGGCCCCCGGCATCGAGGCCATCCCGCGACCCCCGCCGCCGGGACCGCCAGGTCCGCCCGCCATGCTCATCGGGCGCCCACGCCCTCAGAGACCCGCATGGCGCGCCACCTTGTGCTGCGCCGCCTGGGCGAGCGGGCGGATGGTGACGAGATCGAGGTTCACGTGGTGCGGGGCGTTCAGGGCGTAGGAGATGACGTCGGCGCAGTCCTCGGCGGTGAGCGGCTCCTCGACGCCGTCGTAGACCTTCTCGGCCCGCGAGGCGTCGCCCAGGCGCACCAGGGAGAACTCCTCGGTGCGGACCATGCCGGGAGCGATCTCGATGACGCGGATCGGTGCGCCGTTGAGCTCGAGGCGCAGGGCGGAGGCGAGCATGTGCTCCCCCGCCTTGGCGGCGTTGTAGCCGGCTCCTCCCTCGTAGGCGCCCTGGGCCGCCGTCGAGGAGAGCACGAGGATGTCGCCGCGGCCGCTCGCATTCAGGGCGGGGAGCAGCTCGCGCGTGACCCGGGCGGCGCCGAGCACGTTGACCTCGTACATCCGCTGCCAGGCGTCGAGGTCGGCCTCGGCGACGGGCTCCTGACCGAAGGCGCCGCCCGCGACGTTCACGACCGCGTTCAGGCTCCCGCCGAACGCGTCGTCCACGCGGGCCACGAGCGCGGCCACCGAGTCGTCGTCCGTGACGTCGACGGCGAGGGTCTCGCAGCCGGACTCCTCGGCGAGGGACGCCAGCCGGTCCTCGCGGCGGGCGACGGCGAGCACGCGCCAGCCGTCGGCGGCCAGGCGCACTGCGGTCGCGCGGCCGATGCCCGAGGAGGCGCCGGTGACCACGGCGGTGAGCGGGGCGGAGTGAGCAGCGGAGGAAGCGGTGGAGGAAGCGGTGGAGGTCATGGCCCCGAGGATACGGGCCGGACGGATCCGCGCAGGGCAGCGTTCCGCGAGAGGATGGGGCCATGACCTCGCCCGTCCGCACCGACTCGCCCGCGCTGCTGCGCCCCGTCGTCCTCTTCGACCTGGACGGGACGCTCGTGGACACCGTGGGCCTCATCGTCGACTCCTACGCGCACGTCTTCGAGCGCTTCGGGATCACGGGCATCGAGGAGGCGGAGGTGCGCAGCTGGATCGGCCTCGCCCTCGAGGAGACCTTCGAGGCGCTCGATCCCGTGCGCGCGCCGGCGATGGCCGAGGCCTACCGCGCGTTCAACGTGGGCCATCACGACGAGCGGATCGCCCCGTACCCCGGGGCCGACGCCCATGTGGGCACGCTGCTCGACGCCGGGGCCGACGTGGGCGTGGTGACCTCGAAGGGCTCCGAGCTCGCCCGGCGCGGACTCACGGCGACCTCGATGCCCGCGCTCGACGTGGTGATCGGCAAGGAGCACACGCTCGCCCACAAGCCCGACCCCGCCCCGCTGCGGCACGCGCTCGAGGTGCTCGGCGCGCGCGCCGAGGACGCCGTCTACGTGGGCGACGCGGCGACCGATCTGCAGGCCGCGCACGCCGCGGGCATGGCGGCCGTGGGCGTCACCTGGGGCGCGGGCACGCGGCCCGCCCTCGAGGCGCAGGACCCGCTCGCCGTCGTCGACTCCTTCGCGGAGCTCACCGGGCTGCTCGCTCCCGAGCGCTGAGGTCGAGGACCTCCGAGATCACCAGGTGGTCTCCTGGTCGGTGCGATGGTCCTCGGGCTCGATCTGCAGCGTGCAGTGGTCCAGGCCGTGGCGCTCGCGGAGCATCGACTCGGCCGCGTCGAGGACCGCGTGGCCGTCGGCCCCCTCGCGCACCCGCAGGTGCACGGTGAGGACGTCCATCCCCGAGGTGACCGTCCACAGGTGCAGGTCGTGCACGTCGGTGACGCCCGGGACGGCGCGCAGGTCCTCCCCCACGGACCCGGGATCCAGGTGCCGCGGCGTCTCCTGGCCCAGCACCGAGAGGACCTCGCGCCCCAGGATCAGCGCGCGCAGCGCGACGAACACGCCGATCGCGAGGGCGATGGCGGTGTCCCAGAGCGTGCTCCCGGTCGCGCCCACGAGGATCGCGGCCGCGACCACGCCGACCGAACCGATGGTGTCGGCGAGGACCTCGAGATAGGCGCCCTTGACGTTGAGGCTCTCCTGCGCGCCCGCCTGCAGCAGCCGCATCACCGCGAGGTTCACGACCAGCCCGAGCGCGCCCACCACGAGCATGGGCACCGAGTCGACGTGCGCACCCTCGGCGCCCGCGCCGATCCGGCCGATCGCCTCGAGGACCACGAAGACCGAGACGCCCAGCATCACGAGCACCGCGAGCAGGGAGGCGAATACCTCGAGGCGGTAGCTGCCGAAGCTGCGTCTGCCCGTGCGGTCGGGCCGGGCGGCGAGCACCGTCGCGCCGAGGGCGGCGGCGAGGGTGAGGACGTCGGCCGCCATGTGCCCCGCGTCCGAGAGCAGCGCGAGGGATCCCGTGAGCAGCGCGGTGACCAGTTCGACGACGAAGAAGCCGCCGATCAGCACGAGCGCCCACGCCAGGCGGCGCCGATGCCTCCCGCCCGCGCTCAACGCCTGCGCGGCCGAGGCGTGGGAATGGGAGTGGGCGTCCATCAGGCACCGCCTCCCGTGTGCGCGGTGTGGGCGAGCGCGAGGTCCAGGAGCATCCGCACGTGCGGATCGTCCAGCCGGTAGAACATGCGCCGCCCGTCGCGGCGGGTCGCGACGACGCGGTGGGCGCGCAGCAGCTTGAGGGCGTGGGAGGTCGAGGAGTCCGACTGCCCGGTGAGCGCGGCGAGGTCGTGCACGCACAGCTCTCCCTCGAGCAGGGCGAGCAGAAGGGTGAGCCGGTTGGGGTCCCCGAGCAGGGAGAACACGTCCGCGGTCTCTGCCACGTCGCGGGGGCGCGGCAGGTGCTCGGCGGCGAGCGCGACGCGCCCGGCGTCCCCGACGTCGCTCGCGCAGCCCTCCGCGGGCTCCGCCGCCTGCACATATGACGATGTGTTCATACGTTCAGGCTAGGGGTGCGGAGGGAGCGAGGTCAAGGGCCGACGACCGCCGTCGGCCCCGGTCAGACCCCCGCGAGCTCGACCCCGTCGTCGGCCTCCAGATCCCCGGAGACGCGCCCGCGGGCGATGCGGGAGACGAGCGCGGCGATCGCGCCGTCGCCGGTGACGTTCGTGGCGGTGCCGAAGGAGTCGATCGCGATGTAGGAGGCGATCATGAGGCCGACGGCCGCCTCGCCGAAGCCGAGCATCGAGGAGAGGATCCCGGCGGCGGCCATGATCGCTCCCCCGGGCACGCCCGGCGCGGCGATCATGACGATCCCGAGCATGAGCACGAAGCCCACGAGCTTCGCGGGGTCCAGCGGCATCCCGGTGACCACCATGATCGCGACGGCGAAGGAGGTGATCTTGAGCGTCGAGCCGGCGAGGTGGATCGTCGCGCACAGCGGGACCACGAAGTCGGCGATCGGAGCCGCCACCCCGTTGCGCTTGGTGCACTGGAGGGTCACGGGGATCGTCGCGGCCGACGAGCTGGTGCCGAGCGCCGTCGCGTAGGCGGGGAGCATCGTCCACAGCATCCTCAGGGGATTGCGGCGCATCGCCCAGCCGGCCACGCAGTACTGGGCGAGCAGCACGACCACCGTGAGGACGAAGACCATGAGCACGACCGCGAGGAACGTGCCGATGACGGTCCAGATCTGCCCGTTCATCGTCAGGCCCAGGAACATCCCGAAGATGTAGATCGGCAGCAGCGGGATGATGATCGCCTCGATCGTGCGCACCACGATCGTGCGCACCTGCTCGAAGGACTCCTGCAGCGCCCCGCGGCGCACCAGCGTCAGCCCGATGCCGAGGCAGAAGGCGAGGATGAGCGCGGTCATCACCTCGAAGACGGGCGGCATCTCGATCGTGAAGTACGGGGCGATCGCCGAGTCCTCGGGGTTGTCCAGCGTCCCCACGCTCGCGCCCGCGAGCATGCGCGGGAGCAGCAGGGCGGAGACGGCGAGCGCGAGCAGCCCGCACAGGATCGTCGAGACGTAGGCGATGCCCGCGGTGAGGGCGAGCATCTTCCCCGCCCCGCGGCCCAGCTCGCCGATCGCCGGGGTCACGAGCCCCACGATGATCAGCGGGATGAGGAACTCCAGGAACGCGGAGAACAGTCCGTTGAAGGTGGTGAACACGCGCGCGAGCGCCTCGGGCATCACCAGGCCCAGGAGAATTCCCAGCACGATCGCGACCACGATCCGCGGCAGCAGGCCGAAGCGGGGGCGACGGCGGGAGGGAGCGGCAGGCGCGTCGTCGACGGACGCGGGAGCGGCGGGCGGGGTCTCGGCAGGAGGAGTCATCGATCGTTCGATTCGTCGGGGAACGGGGATCGGCACAGGCTACCGATCCGGGCCGTTTCCGCCGAAACCCTCGCGCGCGCGTCGGCCGCGCCCTAGACTCGCGCGAGTGCTCGCCTTCTGGAGGATCATCGCCGCCTCCTTCCGGCAGTACTCCACCTATCGCGTCGCCACCGTCGCCGGCGTGTTCACGAACTCCGTGTTCGGCCTGATCCGCGCCTCGATCCTGCTGGCCGCGGTCTCCACCGCCGGGGGCGAGCTGCGCGGCTACGACGCCCTGCAGGCCGCGACCTACGTGTGGCTGGGCCAGGCGCTGCTCGCCCCCGTCGAGGCCTTCGGCACCCGGGAGGTCGCCGAGCGCGTCCACCAGGGCGACGTGGCCATCGACCTGCTGCGGCCCCTGGGGTTCCTCCGGCTCCAGTACGCGCAGAAGCTGGGCCGCTCCGCCTTCCTGCTGCTCGCCCGCGGGATCCCGCCGATGCTCGTCGGAGCGGCGCTCACCGGCATCTCCCTGCCGACGGACCCCGTGGCCTGGCTGCTGGGCCTGCTCGCGATCCTGCTCGCGGTCACCGTCGCCTTCCTCGCGGACATGCTGGTGAACCTCGCGGCGTTCTGGATCGTGCAGACCCGCGGGCTCACCGTCGTCTACACGGCCGTGATGAACCTGCTCTCCGGATTCCTCATCCCCATCGCCTGGTTCCCCGACCGGCTGATCGCCCTCACCCGCGCGACCCCGTTCCCCGCCATGGTGCAGACCCCGATCGACGTGCTCTCCGCGCGCGTGACCACGGCCGAGGCCCTCCCCGAGATCGGCGTGCAGGCGCTGTGGGCGGGCATCCTCGCCCTCGCCGCCTGGGCGGTGCTGCAGCGCGGGATCCGTTCGCTGGAGGTGCAGGGTGGCTGAGAGGACACCGTCGGCCCGCCCGGGCTCGACCCTGCGGATGGTCGCGACGCTCTACGGCTCGCGGATCCGCTCCCAGGCCTCGTTCCGCACGAGCTTCCTCATGGACCTGCTGGGCCAGGTCCTCATCGTGGGCACCGAGTTCCTCGAGCTGTGGGTGATCCTCTCCCAGGTCGACGTGCTGGGCGGGATGACGCTGCCGCAGGTCGCCGTGGTCTACGGGCTCGGAGCTCTCGCCTTCGGGATCGCCGACATGCTGTTCGGGGAGATCGACGGGCTCTCCACGGCGATCCGCTCCGGGACGCTCGAGACCCTCATGATCCGCCCCGTGCCGATGCTGCTGCAGATCTCGAGCCTGGACCTCTCCCTGCGCCGTCTGGGCCGGATCGCCGTCGGCATCGCGATGACCGCGACCGCGCTCGCGATCGCCGGCTTCTCCCCCACCCCGCAGACGCTCGCGCTGCTGGTGATCGCGCCGCTCGCGGGCGCCGCGATCATGGGCGCCCTGTTCACGATGGCCGGGGCCATGCAGTTCTGGCTCGTGGACGGTCGCGAGTTCGCGAACGCGTTCACCTACGGCGGCAACTACGTGGCCACGAACCCCGGCGCGGTGTTCCCGCTGCCCCTGCGGGCGTTCTTCACCTTCGTGATCCCGACGACGCTCGTCGCCTACACCCCGACCCTGGCCCTGCTGGACCTGCCCGGCCCGCCGCTGCTGCCGCAGTGGACGGGCTGGCTGGGCCTGCCGGTCGCGGTCCTCACCTGGATCCTCGCCGCGCTGCTCTGGCGCGCGGGGGTCCGTCGCTACACAGGAGCCGGCGGATGACGAACTACGAGACGCCCCAGCCCGCGATCGACCTGCGCTCCCTGCGCCGGGACTACGTGGTGCGCTCGGGCCCGCTGGGCCGACGCACCCGCAGGGTCGTGCGCGCCGTCGACGACGTGACCCTGCAGGTGCACCCCGGGGAGGCGGTCGGCTTCGTGGGCGCGAACGGCGCCGGGAAGTCCACCACCATCAAGATGATGACCGGCATCCTCCAGCCCACCTCGGGCGACGTGCGGGTGCTGGGCCGGCGTCCCGTCGCCGAGCGCCGACGCCTCGCCCGGAAGATCGGCGTGGTCTTCGGCCAGCGCTCGCAGCTCTGGTGGGACCTCCCCCTGCGCGACTCCTTCCGGATCCTCGGCGCGATGCACCGCCTGAGCGAGGCCGAGCGCGTGCGGCGCCTGGGGCGACTCGTCGAGGGGCTCGACCTCGAGGAGTTCCTCGACCGACCGGTGCGCCAGCTCTCGCTCGGCCAGCGGATGCGCGGCGAGGTCGCGGCCTCGCTGCTGCACTCCCCGCGCCTGATCATCCTCGACGAGCCGACGATCGGCCTCGACATGATCTCGAAGGAGGGGCTGCGCCGCTTCCTGCGCGAGGACCGCGAGGAGCGAGGCACCACGCTGTTCCTCACCACGCACGACATGGGCGACGTGGAGCGCCTGTGCGAGCGGATCGTCGTGGTCAACTCCGGCACGGTCGCCTTCGACGGCCCCCTCGCCGGCTTCCGCGAGTCCCTCGGCGCGCCCCGCGAGCTCATCGTCGACCTCGCCGCGCCGCGTGAGGCGCTCGCCCTCCCTCCCGAGGCCGACGTGCTCGCCGTCGAGGCCGACGGGATCCGCCACCGCATCGCCTTCCGCGGCAGCGAGATGACGGTGCCCGCCCTGCTCTCCGCGATCGGCGCGCAGGTCGAGATCGCCGATCTCTCCCTCGCCGAGCCCGCGATCGAGGACCTCGTGCGGGAGATCTACGCCCGGGGCCGGTGAGAGCCGAGGGCGACGGGCCGACGATGCCACGTATCCTCGCTGCGGGCCCGTCCTTCGGCCCCGTCGCACCCCGCAGCGCCCCGGCGCGCACCCACCCGCAGCGAACGAGGAGAGCACATGAGCCCCGCCGCCCCGTCCGTCGGCCGGATGATCTCGAGCGGCCTGGACGCCGTGCCGAAGATGCTCCGCCATGACTCCCCGCGCACCCGCCACGAGGCGATGGCCCGAGGCATGCTCGACCACGTGCTGCGCGACCGCCGCGCCCGCCGGCAGTTCGCCCGCCGCATCGCCGACGTGTCCGGCTCCGTCCCCGCCTTCCGCACCACCACCCGCAGTGCGGCCGACGCCTTCGACCTGGTCGGCCAGTCCCCCTCGACCGGCTCCTCCGAGATCCTCGCGGTCAAGCTCGTGATCGACGGGGACCTCTCCGAGGAGCGCCTGCGCTCCCTGCTCGGCTCCCTCGAGAGGACCCCGGGCAGCCGCCTGCTGCTCATCGTGCCGCGCTCGCGCCGCTCCGCCGTGCGCGAGGTCGACGACCCCACCGGCCGCATCCGCATGGTGACCTGGGCGCAGGTCGCCAAGCGGCTCGTGCCGCACGACCCCGAGAGCGCCGAGCTGTGGACGGCTCTCGCCGAGTTCGGCGAGAACCAGGCCGTCGAGGACGCCCAGCAGCCCGTCGCCCCGAAGGTCCTGCTCGACGAGGAGGTCACCACCGAGCTGCGCGATCACCTGCGCTCGATGCTGCTCGTCAGCGACGAGCTCATCCATCGCGCGCCGCGCTTCTCCTCCTCGCGCAGCCACCCGCGGGCGTGGCTGCACGCGGGCGCGAGCGGCAACGATCTCGGCGTCGAGTTCGACGCCGTCGAGGACGGCTCGGCGATCTGGCTCGTGGGCTCCCGCCCGCAGCGGTCCTTCCCGCTGGGCATCGGGGCGCTCGGCTCCGACGAGGAGCGCGAGGCCGCCATCGCCCGTCTGCGCGCGATCGCCTCCCACGCCGACTGGCGCTACGACGCGGACCTCACCTTCGAGCCCGACTCCTTCATCGGCACCCCGGCCTCCCGGAAGCTCGAGGACGCCCGCGCCCTGCTCTGGGAGGTCCTCGACCCGGGCCGTCTCGAGGCGAGCGGCTTCCCGCTCGTCCCCCGACAGCAGCCCGACATGACCGCCGACCGCCTCTCGGTGCGCGTGCACGCCCCGTCGATCCCGCGCTCGGGCACCTTCCTCGTCTCGATCGGCGGCTCGAGCACCTGGCGCACGCTGCTGCCGCGCGTCACCCGCGAGTACGACCACCGCACCTACGTGGTCCAGGCCAAGAAGTCCGACTCCGTGCAGGACCTCGTCACCAGCGTCCACGAGGCGCTGCACTCGCTCGCGACCAAGCCCTGAGCGCGACTCCGGGCGCGCGGCGAGCGGGCCTCCACGGGAACGACGCGCGGCTCACATCCCGCGGGCGCGCGGCGGCTGGGACAATGGCGGCTGAGGGCGCCCTCACCGGGGCGCCGCAACCAGGTCGCAGGAGGCAGCGAGGGTGAACGGCTCGTTCAAGGTCCGCGGGGGCAAGCTCGTCTCGGTCGAGGTCGAGGCCTCGGACGGGGTGATCACCTCCGCCCACGTGTTCGGCGACTTCTTCCTCGAGCCCGACGAGGCCCTCGAGGACATCGACGCCGCGATCGTCGGCCTGCCCGTGAAGGCGAGCGCCGCGACGATCACCGAGGCGATCTCCGCACGCCTCGCCGCCCGGCACGGCGACGTCCAGATGATCGGCTTCGACGCGGACGCCGTCGCGATCGCCGTGCGCCGGGCCCTCGGCAACGCGACCAGCTGGGACGACCACGAGTTCGACGTCATCGGCCCGGTCACCATGGCGCCGATCATGCACGTGGCGCTCGACGAGGTCATCCCCCACGAGGTCGCCGCCGGTCGGCGCAGGCCGCTGCTGCGGATCTGGGACTGGGACTCCCCGCTCGTGGTGATCGGCTCCTACCAGAGCGTGAAGAACGAGATCGACCCCGCGGGCGCCGCCAAGCACGGCATCGGCGTGGTGCGCCGCATCACCGGCGGCGGCGCCATGTTCATGGAGGCGGGCAACTGCCTCACCTACTCCCTCGTGGTGCCGTCCTCCCTGGTGGAGGGCCTCAGCTTCGAGCAGTCCTACGCCTACCTCGACGATTGGGTGATGGGCGCGCTCGCGGAGATCGGCGTGCGCGCGCGGTACGTGCCGCTGAACGACATCGCCTCGGACAAGGGCAAGATCGGCGGCGCCGCCCAGCGCCGCTTCGCCGACGGCGTGGTGCTCCACCACGTCACCATGAGCTACGACATCGACGCCGACAAGATGGGCGAGGTGCTGCGCGTGGGCCGCGAGAAGCTCTCCGACAAGGGCACCCGCAGCGCGAACAAGCGCGTGGACCCGATGCGCTCGCAGACCGGCATGACCCGCGAGGCCATCATCGACAGCTTCCTGGACCACTTCCGCGGGAAGTACACGACGCACGAGTCGGCGTACACCGAGGCCGAGCTAGCCGCGGCGCGGGACCTCGTGGACATTAAGTTCGGCACCGAGGAGTGGACCCAGCGCGTGCCGTGAGCGGCGGGACGGCTGCTGCCGCACCCGCCGCTCACGACGGTCGCCGGAGCGTCGTCCTCAGCCGCGGCCCTTCCCCCGGCCGTGATGGCCGCGTCCGTGGCCGCGCGACCCCCGCACCAGCTCGACCTCGTCGACGACGCGGCCGTCGGTGACGTCGTGGGTCACCAGCGTCAGGGCGTCGCGCTCGACGCGCACCCGCGTCACGTTGGGGTGGTGCCGCTGCTCGTCCTCGGCGATCCAGTAGAACGAGTCGAGGTTCTCCTCGTCGGTCTCGTAGTACTTGCTGCCGCTGCACGAGTTGCAGGTCAGGTAGAGGACGTCGCCGTCCTCGGCGACCACGCGCCCCCGCACGGTCCCGGCCGTCTCGAAGGAGCTGAGCGCGTTGTCAGGGACGCCGTCCCCGTCCTCGTCGTCGGTGACGTTCATGAGGTACGAGCGGGTGAAGTGGTGGTCGTGCCCCATCAGCACGAGGTCCACCCCGAGCTCGGAGAACCCGGGAGGAAGCACCCGACGGCGCTCGATGATGTCGCTGTCCATCGCGTGGTCGGCGGTGCTGAACACCGAGTGGTGGAAGGTGACGAGCACCCAGCGCGCATCGTCGTGCTCACGCATGATCTGCGCGACGTAGTCCAGATGGGCCGCGTTGTCGGTGCTGTTCGAGTTCAGCGCCACCACGAGCACGTCCTGGAAGCGGAACCAGCTGTTGCCGCCCGCATTGCCCGAGGAGGCGACCACGCCCACGCTCGTCGACTGGTTCGCGACGTGGAAGTGCTGCTTGTACAGGTCCGACCCCTCGTCGTGATTGCCGATGACCGGGGCCACGGGCAGGGAGGCGAGCTGTCGCGGGGCCAGGAGCTCGGTGTACTCCTCCGCCATCGCGGAGAGGTCCCCGGTGGTGTTGATCTGGTCGCCCGCGGAGAGGATGAAGGCGGCGCGCGGGTACTTCTTCTCGGCGTAGCGCAGCGTGGTGGCCCAGCCCTCGCCGTCGGCGGCGTTGTCGCCGCTCGCTCCGATCTGCGGGTCCGCGACCACCAGGAACTCGAAGGAGCCGCTGCGGGCGATCGTGCGGAACTCGAACACGTCCGACCAGCCGGCGCGCGCGGACCCGACGCGGTAGAGGTAGCGAGTGTCGGCCCGGAGGTCCTCGAGCGTCGCGTGATGGAAGTGGTAGCCGTCGGTGAGGGCCTCGCCGCTCGTGCTCCGCACGCGCCGGGCACGCGCACGCGGGAATCCGTGTCCTCGCGAGTACTCGCTCCGACGCACCAACTGCACCTCCTGTCGGCCGCCGTCGGTGCTGAACCAGGCGAGGTTGCGCTGCGTCTCGTCGGACCCGACCAGGAGCACCAGGTCCTCGATCGAGGAGCCGCGCGACGCCTCGTCCGCGCTCGCGGCCTCGACCTGCACGAGAGGGAGCGCGGCGAACGCGCCGAGACCCGCGATGACGGCTCGGCGGGAGGTCTTCTTCGGCGTCGTCAGCGTCGTCTGCGCGGGGTGGGTCTGCGGGGCCTGCGACATGGGTGGGATCTCCTGGGGATCGGACGGATGGGTCGGGAGGGACGACGCCCACGGGCTCGGGCCCGGACGCGCGCCGTCCGCGCACACCCGATCGATGCAACAGGCGCCGCGTGAACCTCCGCGGAGACCGGACCGACATCGCGGTGTCCATCGCGCGAACGGCCGCCCGGAGCCCGGCACGCTGCGTGCGCCCCTGATCACGTCGCAGGATTGCGCTCTCAGGCACGATGCCTGGAACAATGGGCGCCATGACCGACACCGCCCCGCGCCCGAACGCCGCGTCCGCTCTCCCCGACAAGCCCAGCCTCGAGGGCCTCGAGGACAAGTGGGACCGCGTATGGGACGCCGCGCAGGTCTATGCCTTCGACGCCGACACCACCCGTGACCAGGTGTTCAGCGTCGACACCCCGCCGCCCACGGCCTCGGGCTCCCTGCACATCGGCCACGTGTTCGGCTACTCCCAGGCCGACATGATCGTGCGCTACCAGCGCATGCGCGGCAAGAACGTGTTCTACCCGCTGGGCTGGGACGACAACGGCCTGCCCACCGAGCGCCGCGTGCAGAACTACTTCGGCGTGCGCTGCGACCCCTCGCTGCCCTACGAGGAGGACTTCACCCCGCCGCAGGAGGGCGGGGACAACAAGTCCGCGAAAGCCGCGAACCAGAAGCCGATCTCGCGACGGAACTTCATCGAGCTCTGCGAGCGGCTCACGAAGATCGACGAGGCCTCCTTCGAGGAGGTCTTCCGCACGCTCGGCCTCTCCGTCGACTGGAACCACAGCTACCAGACGATCGACGCGCGCTCCCGCGCGACCAGCCAGCGCGCCTTCCTCGAGAACCTGGCCAAGGGCCAGGCCTACCAGTCCGAGGCCCCCACGATGTGGGACGTCACCTACCGCACCGCGGTCGCCCAGGCCGAACAGGAGGACCGCGAGCGCGACGGTGCCTACCACCGCATCGGCTTCACGAAGACCGATGGGAGCGGCGAGAAGGTCTTCATCGAGACCACGCGCCCCGAGCTGCTGCCCGCGTGCGTGGCCCTCGTCGCCCACCCGGACGACGAGCGCTACCAGGAGCTGTTCGGCGCCACGGTGACCTCCCCCCTGTTCGGCGTCGAGGTGCCGGTGCTGGCCCACCCCCTCGCCCAGGCCGACAAGGGCGCGGGCATCGCCATGATCTGCACCTTCGGCGACGCGAACGACGTCACCTGGTGGCGCGAGCTCGAGCTGCCCACCCGCAGCGTCATCGGCCGCGACGGCCGCTTCCTGCCCGAGGCCCCGTGGATCACCTCCGCCGAGGGCCGCGAGCGCTACGCCGAGCTCGCCGGGCTCACCGTGTTCAGCGCGCAGAAGCGCCTCGTCGAGATGGTCATCGAGACCGGCGACCTGGTGGGCGAGCCGAAGAGGATCACGCATCCGGTGAAGTTCTACGAGAACGGCGACAAGGCCCTCGAGTACGTCACCAGCCGCCAGTGGTACCTCACCAACGGCGGCCGCGACACCAGCGAGGACGGGCTGCGCGACGCGCTGATCGCCCGCGGCGCCGAGATCACCTGGCACCCCGCCTACATGGAGTCGCGCTACCGCAACTGGGTCGAGGGCCTCGCGGGCGACTGGCTCGTCTCCCGCCAGCGCTTCTACGGCGTCCCGATCCCCGTCTGGTACGCGCTGGACGCCGCCGGGGAGGTCGACTACGACACCGTGCTCACCCCCGAGCTCGAGCGCCTGCCGATCGATCCCACAACCGACGCGCCCGCCGGCTACGAGGAGTCCCGGCGCGACCAGCCAGGCGGTTTCACCGCCGATCCGGACATCCTCGACACCTGGGCGACGAGCTCCCTGACCCCGCAGCTCGCGGGCGGCTGGGACGCCGATCCGGAGCTGTTCGCGAAGGTCTACCCGATGGACCTGCGCCCCCAAGGCCACGACATCATCCGCACCTGGCTGTTCTCCACGATCGTGCGCTCGCACCTGCAGCAGGACTCCCTGCCCTGGTACAACACGTCGATCAACGGCTGGATCCTGGATCCGGACCGCAAGAAGATGAGCAAGTCCAAGGGGAACGTCGTCACCCCGATCGGCCTGCTGCACGACCACGGCTCGGACGGCGTGCGCTACTGGGCGGGCCGCGCCCGTCAGGGCGTGGACACCGCGTTCGACGAGGGCCAGATGAAGATCGGCCGACGCCTGGCGATCAAGATCCTCAACGCCTCGAAGTTCGCGCTCGGCTTCGGGACCGCCCCGGCCGACCCGTCGGGCCGCCTGGCCGCGGACCCGTCGGCCGTGACGCACCCGCTGGACCGGGCGATGCTGGCGACCCTCGCCGAGGTCGTGGACGCCGCGACCGCCGCCTTCGAGGAGATGGACTACGCGCGGGCACTCGAGGTCGTCGAGCCCTTCTTCTGGACGTTCTGCGACGACTTCATCGAGCTCATCAAGGATCGGGCCCATGGCGCGTCGGCGACCGGCGAGGAGGGCGCGGCCTCGGCGCGCGCCGCGCTCGCGATCGCCCTCGAGGTGCTGCTGCGCCTGTTCGCCCCGGTGATCGTGTTCGCGACCGAGGAGGTCTGGTCGTGGTGGCGCGAGGGCAGCGTGCACACGCAGCCCTGGCCGACGTCCGACGCGCTGCGCGAGGCCGCGGCCGGCCAGGACGCCGCGCTGCTGGGCACCGTCGAGCAGGCCGCGATCGTGCTGCGGCGCATCAAGTCCGATGCGAAGGTTTCGCAGAAGACCCCGATCCTGCAGGTCACCGTCACCGCCCCCGAGTCCGCGATCGCGCACCTCGAGGCGGCGCGCGGGGACCTCACGGCCCTGGGCCGGATCGAGGCGCTGACGATCACAGGCGGGGAGGTCGAGGGCATCGCCACGAGCGACGTCGAGCTCGGCGAGCCGCCGGTCAAGAAGCCCCGGAACCAGGGCTGACGCGGAGCGCTCCCGCGCTCAGCGCACCACCTCACGGCTGGATCCGTCGACACGGCGGGTCCAGCCGCGTGCGTCCAGGTGCTCGAGCAGCGGGATCGCGACGCGGCGCGTGGTGCCGAGCGCCCGACGGGCCGCGCTCGCGGTGAAGGGCTGCTCGAGCCGGGCGAGCTCGCGCATCGCCAGGGCCGGGGCCGATGGCAGCAGCACCACGCCGTCAGGCAGGCGCAGCAGGCGTCCCTGCTTCTCGGCCGCGGCGAGCTCGCGGACGCCGAGGTGCAGGGCGGCGAGGTCGTCGGCCTCCGGAGCCAGGAACGGATGCGCGCGCAGGCGCTCCTCGAGCGCCGCGACCTGCGTTTCCGCCGCGCCGAGACCGACAGCGTGCGCGGGGTCGATGATGCGGCCGCCCTGCGCGGCGAGCCCGGCGGCCGGGAGCACCAGGGAGAGCAGTGAGGCGTCGGGCATCGGCGGGGCGGACCTCTCCGGGACCGTCCCGTCCCGTGCCAGCAGGTCAAGCGCCGCACCGCGCGTGATCCCGGCGGAGAGCGCGTCGCGCTCGTGCTCGGCGCGGACGGCCTCGCGCAGCGCGCCGGCCCAGGCGGTGATCGCCTGCTCGGCCACGAGCCACTCCCCTGCGCGGAGGATGCCGCCCGGCAGCGGATCGGGCACCGCGATCCCCCGGCGCGCGAGGAGGTCCGCGCGGATCGCGCCGCGGCGGGCGGTCTCGTCGGCGGCGTCCCCGTGCGGGTCCATGGTCCCGAGCTCGGTGCTGCGGCGCTTCCCGGCGCCTCGCCGGGTGAGCGCAGACGGGTCGACATCGAGGATCTGCACGCCGCCGAGCACGGCGTGCTCGCCGCTGCCGCGCAGCAGCATCCGGTCGCCCACGCGCAGCGGCAGCGGCCGCTCGAGGGCGAGGCGGGCGTGCTGCGCACCGAGATCCCGCACGCGCGCGGGGACGGCGGCGGTGCCGGCGTGGACCATGACCTCGCGGGGGACCTCGTCGAGCGCCTCGCCGGTCGTCCGGCGCACGTCCACGAGGTCCACGGCCTCGAAAGCGCCAAGGGTGACGAGCGCGTCGCCGCGGCCGATCCCCTCGAGGTCCGCGCCTCGCAGGTTCACGGCGGCCCGGCAGACGGATCCGAGCTCGCGCGCCGATTCCTCGCGGCTCTGCAGGCCGCGGACGAGGACCTGAGCGCCGCCGTCACGGGCCGCGTCCCCCTGGGCGCCGAGCAGAGTGAGGCGGTCGCCCTGGTGCAGCGTCCCGGTCGCGAGGGTGCCGGTGACCACGGTGCCGGCGCCCGAGATGCTGAAGGCCCGGTCGATCCACAGCCGCACGGGGGCGGCCGCGCTCGGTGCGGGGGCGTGCTCGAGGACGTCGTCGAGCACGCTCCGCAGCTCGTCGATGCCCTGGCCGGTGCGCGCGGAGACGGTGACCGCGGGGGCGCCCGCGAGTCCGGTGCCGGCGAGCTCCGTGCGGGCCCGGGCGAGGGCGGCGCGGCCGCCGTCCTCGGCGAGATCCGCGCGGGTGATGACGAGGACGCCGGTCGCGATGCCGAGGGCAGCGAGCGCGTCGCGGTGGTCGTCGGACTGCGCCTGCCAGCCCTCGTCGGCCGCGACGACGAAGCAGACGACCGGGGCGGGGCCGAGCCCGGCGAGCATGTTGCCCAGGAACCGCTCGTGGCCGGGCACGTCGACGAAGGAGACCTCGCGGCCGCTGGGCAGGCGGGTCCAGGCGAAGCCGAGGTCGATGGTCAGGCCCCGGCGTCTCTCCTCCTCCCAGCGGTCGGTCTCGATGCCGGTCAGCGCCCGCACCAGGGTGGACTTGCCGTGGTCGACGTGCCCGGCGGTCGCGACGACGCGCTCGATCATGGGTGCTCCGAGGCGACGTTCGCGACCCGCGCGGCCTGCACGGCCTGCACCGCGCGGGTCAGCTCCTCGTCTCGGTCCGCGGGGACGCAGCGCAGGTCCAGCAGGCAGGCGCCGTCGCGAAGGGTCGCGACGACGGCCGGATCGCCGCGGCGCAAGGGCTCGGCGAGGTCCTCGGGGAGGGCGATCGCGACGCCGGGCAGCGGCACCTCGGCGCCGCCTCCGCCGCCCACGCGGCCGTCGTGGTCGACGACGCGGCCGCCGACCTGCGCGGACACGGCCTCGGTGCGGGCGCGCAGCTGCTCGGGATCGATGTGGAGGGCCGACGGGACGGGTGGCTCGGGGCCCCGCAGCGTGGCCTCGAGCGCGGCGAGGGCGAGCTTGTCGGCGCGCATCGCGCGGGCCATGGGATGGCGGGCGAGGCGGGCGATGACGTCGGCCCGTCCCAGCAGGATCCCTGCCTGGGGCCCGCCGAGCAGTTTGTCGCCCGAGGCGATGACGACGTCGGCCCCGTCGCGCAGCGCCGTGGAGAGCGCGGGCTCCTCGGGCAGGGCGGAGTCCGGTGCGAGGAGTCCGCTGCCGAGGTCGACGACGAGCGGCAGCCGGGCGTCATGGCAGAGCCCGGCGAGCTCGGCGACGGGGACGGCGGAGGTGAAGCCGCTGATGCGGTAGTTGCTCGCGTGGATGCGCAGCACGCAGCCCGTCGCGGGGCCGAGCGCGTCGGCGTAGTCCTCGGCGTGGGTGCGGTTGGTGGTGCCGACCTCGCGGATGCGGCTGCCGGTCGAGGCGATGAGCTCGGGCAGGCGGAAGCCGGCGCCGATCTCGATCATCTCCCCGCGCGAGAGGACCACCTCGCCGCTCCCCGCGAGCGCCGTGGTCGCGAGCAGGAGCGCGGCGGCGCCGTTGTTGACGACCAGCGCGTCCTCGGCCGCGGGACACGCGGCGAGGAGGGCGGCCCGGGCGGCGGCCCCGCGGCGCGAGCGGTGGCCGGACGCGAGGTCGAACTCGACGTCCGTGTACCCTGCGGCATCCTGCAGGGCGGCCCTCGCGGCATCGGAGAGCGGTGCGCGGCCGAGGTTCGTGTGGACGATGACGCCGGTCGCGTTGAGCACCGGGCGCAGGGAGTGGGCGCCGGCGGTGCCGAGCCCGGCGAGCAGCTCGGGCTCCACCTGCTCGGGGGCGATCTGCCCGCTGCGGGCGCGGTCCTGGACGGCGCGGATCAGCTCGCGCACCACGCGCTCCCCCATCTGCGCGCTCGCCCGCTCGACCTCCGGCAGCGCCATCAGGCGGTCGGTGCGCGGGATGCGGCGGCGGGGATCGGACTCGGTCACGCGCGCAGCTCCTCCTGGGTGGGATGTGGCGGAGGCGGACGGGAATCGAACCCGCCAGACCGAGATGCTCGGTCTCACCAGTTTTGAAGACTGGGGCGCCCACCAGGACACGTACGCCTCCACGGGCGATCCTATCGCCGACCTGGGCGCCCGCGGCCCGGATCCGTCGGCCCCGGCCCGGCCACGCCGCGCCCGCACTGCCTAGACTCGCTCCCATGAGCTCCGACGACGCCCAGGCACCTTCCGAATCCATCCCCTCCGCCCTCCCCTCGATCTCGGTGCGGCTGACGACCATGGCCCACGGCGGCGGCTGCGCGAGCAAGATCCCGCCGGGCGAGCTCGAGGAGGCGGTCTCGGCGCTGGCCGGCCAGAGCGCGGGCGACGTGATCGTGGGGCTCGACGACGGCGACGACGCCGCCGCCGTGCGGGTGCGCGAGGACCTCGCCGTCCTCTCGACCGCGGACTTCTTCACCCCCGTGGTCGACGACGCCTTCGACTGGGGCCGCATCGCCGCCGCGAACGCGCTCTCTGACATCTACGCGATGGGCGGCGACCCCGTGGTCGCGATCAACCTCGTGGGGTGGCCGCGCGAGACGCTCCCCTACGAGCTCCTGCGCGAGGTGCTGCGGGGCGGCCTCGAGGTCGCGGCGTCTGCCGGTGTCCCGGTGATCGGCGGGCACAGCGTGGACGATCCGGAGCCCAAGTACGGGATGGCCGTCACCGGCACCGCGCATCCGGATCGGCTGCTGCGCAACGACGCGGCCCGGGCCGGTCTTCCGCTCACCCTCACCAAGCCGCTCGGCGTGGGCCTGCTGAACAACCGCCACAAGGCCACGGCCGAGGTGTTCCCCGCGGCGATCGAGACGATGACGACGCTGAACCGCGACGCCTCGCAGGCTGCGCTCGCGGCGGGCGTGCGCGCGGCGACCGACGTCACCGGGTTCGGCCTGCTCGGGCACCTGTTCAAGATGATGCGCGCCTCGGGCGTCGCTGCGGAGATCGACCGCGGCGCCGTGCCGCTCGTCGACGGCGCGGCGGAGGCGCTGCGCGACGGCTTCGTCTCCGGCGGCACCCGCAGGAACCTGGACTGGGTGCGCGACCGCCTGCAGGCCGGCCCCGGCATCACCGAGGACGATCTGCTGCTGCTCGCCGACGCGCAGACCTCCGGCGGCCTGCTCGTGGTCGGCGAGGTGCCCGGCTACCCGATCATCGGACGGACCGTGCCCGCCGCGGCCGACGCTCCTTCCATCACCGTGAGGTGAGACGCGCGGTGCGCGGCGCCGATCCGGTCACCACCCGGTGGTGATCGAGTCGTCCGTGATGCCGGCGGCGCGGCGCTTCTCGAGGCGGTCCTTCTGCGGGATCATCACGCGCCGCGGGTCCTTCACCGACTCGTGGCCGGCGTGCAGGACGCCGAAGCGGGTGAGGGCGGAGGCTCCCGCGAGGGCCAGGCCGCTGGCGACGGCCACGGTCCGGCTGCGGCGCGCCAGCAACGTGCCGATGCCGCCGGCGACCGCGAGGCGCTCGGCCCAGGTGAGGAGCTTGCCGGGAGTGCCCTCCTCGAGGGGCTCGGACTCCAACGGGTGCATCCTCGACTTCGTGAAGTGCATGCCGACGATGTCGCCGACGACGCCCGCCGCGGCGAGCAGGCGCGCCGGACCCGCGTTCTTCCGCGAGGTGAGCGCCATCGCCATGCCGCCTGCGGCGAGGCTCGCCGAGGAGACGAACACGAAGGGCAGGCCGTGGCGTGCCGCGTTCCAGGTCGGCACGGCGGTGTCGCCCAGCAGCACGGCGGTGTACGCGGCGAGCGGCGCTCCCATGACGCCCTGGAGGACGGCCGACGGCCCCTCCGCCAGGCGCAGCAGCGGACGCAGCGGCCCGAAGGGCAGTCGCTCGCCCGTCAGGCGGTCCACCTCGTTGGCCGCGGTCATCGCGGCACCGCTCGCGTACGAGCTGAGGATCCAGGTGCCCAGGCTCATCGGGGAGCTGACCTTGAACACGCGCATCATGTGCAGGAAGCGCTCGGGCCGGCCCAGGTCGATGACGAGCGCGGGCGTGCCGACGCCCACGGCGGCGATCGCGACCAGGCGGGCGCTGCGGCGCAGCTCGGCGTTCCCGGTGAGCGCGGCCCCGGCCTGGAGCAGCCCGGAGGCGCCGGCGAGACCGCCCACGAACAGGTAGATCCCGATGGGGGTCTCCCACGGCGGAGCCTTCACGACGGGACGGCCGTAGTAGGACTCGAACTCGACGTCCTCGACCATCGCCATCTCGCGCGAGCCGTCGCCGCCGCCGCTCTCGGTCAGGTCTCGACGGCGCTTCCCCCTGCCGCCGGGGCCGGCGCCCCGGCCGCCGCGCCGACGACGCGGGGGCTCGGGCGGGCGGTACTCGTCGTACTCGGAATGGGTCACCGACGTCCTCCCAGGAACGCGAGAGCGGTCGCGACCAGCATGCCGCCCATGGCGACGGCCGCGGTGCGGTACATGTGCGGCAGGTCGGCCGTGGGCACCTGCGGGTCCGGCGGCAGGCCGTAGACCTCGGGCTCGTCCAGCAGCAGGAACACCGATCCGGTGCCGCCCACGCCGTCCTCCGGGTTCGCGCCGTACAGGCGCGCCTCGGTCATGCCCTGCGCGTGCAGCTGGGCGACGCGCTCATGCGCCTGCTCGACCATGTCGGAGCGGTCCCCGAACTTGATGGACGTGGTGGGGCAGGTCTTCGCGCACGCGGGCTCCTCGCCCTCGACCAGCCGGTCGTAGCACAGGGTGCACTTGTTCGCGGTGCCCTTGTTCGGCACCTCCTGCTGCACGCGGCCGCGATCCTCCTTCGGGGAGACCGTGCCGTCGTCGCGGCGCTCGATGACCCCGAAGGGGCAGCTGCCGACGCAGGTGCCGCAGCCGTTGCAGATGTCGGACTGCACCACCACGGTGCCGAACTCGGTGCGGAACAGGGCCCCGGTGGGGCACACGTCCAGGCAGCCGGCGTGCGTGCAGTGCTTGCACACGTCCGAGGACATCAGCCACCGGAACTCCGGGGTGTCCGGGGGCGTGGTGTCCACCCCGGTGAGGTCCTCCCCCGCGCGCCCGCCGGGCGCGGCGGTGCCGCCGCGGGGACCGATCGTGGGCATCCCCAGGGAGACGAGCTTGCGCCCCGACTCGCGGGCCTCCTCGATGCGGTCCTTCTTCTGCTCGACGAAGGCCACGTGGCGCCAGGTGTTCGCCCCCAGCGAGCCCGTGTTGTCGTAGGAGGAGCCCAGGATCTTCAGGTCGCCGTCCTGCGGGTTGCGGTTCCACTCCTTGCACGCGACCTCGCAGGCCTTGCAGCCGATGCAGATCGAGGTGTCGGTGAAGAACCCCTTGCGCGCGTGGTCGTGTCCCCATCCGGAGTCGGCGGCGGGGTTCTCCTCGGGTCCGGACAGCAGTCCCATCAGTCCTCCTCCGTTCCGGTGGTGCGCTGGTCCTCGCCGCCGCTCTCGTGGCGCGGCAGGTCGAACGTCTCCTCGATCGACTCCCCGCTCTGCAGGTCGATGTCCTGCCTCTCGGTGCCCTCGGGGAAGTCGGGCGCCGTGAGCAGCTGGTCCCCGGTGTCGAGCTGGAGACCGGCGCGGCGCTGGAGCTCCTCGACCAGCTCCTGGCGCGCGGCTCCTCGGGGCCGACGGCCGGGCCGGATCGCGCAGGCCGTGACCTTGGAGTTCTGGATTTGCGTGTTCGCGTCCAGGTTCATCGCGATGAGGTCGTTGACGCTGTCGCCCTCGACGACCGCGTGCGTCCCCTGCGCCCAGTGGTAGGGCAGTCCGATCTGGTGCACCGTGCGACCGGAGATCGTCAGCGGCGTCATCCTCTCGGTGACCAGGGCGATCGCCTCGATCGCGGCGCGCGGCGAGATGATCGTGGCCCAGCCGTAGGGCTCGATGCCCACCTCCGCGGCGAGCTCCGGGGAGATCTCGCAGAACAGCTGCGGCTGGAGCTCGGCGAGATAGGGCAGCCAGCGGCTCATGCCGCCCGCCGTGTGGTGCTCGGTGACGCGGTAGGTCGAGAAGTAGTACGGGTACACCTCCTCGCGGGCGTCCCCCGTCATCCCCGGCGCGTTGAGGTTGTCGCGGTCCTGGATGAACTCGCGCGTCGGGTTCGCCTGCTGCGGGTACAGCGGGTTCGGGATCGAGGAGTCCACGGGCTCGTAGTGGGTCGGGAGCGGCCCGTCGACGAGCCCGGTCGGCGCGAACAGCCAGCCGCGCCCGTCGGACTGCATGACGAACGCATCGTTGCCGGCCAGGCCCTTCGCCCCGCCCGCCTCGACGTCGCCAGGATCGTGCGGGGCCTTGTCGGCGGGGAAGTCCGGGACGTCGGGGCCGGCCCACGTCTCCGCCGTCTCGTCCCACCACAGCAGCTTCTTGCGCTCGCTCCAGGGCTTGCCGTCGGCGTCGGCCGAGGCGCGGTTGTAGAGGATGCGCCGGTTCATCGGCCAGGCCCATCCCCACTCGTGGGCGAACTCGTCCTGCTCGTAGCCGGGCTTCTTGCGGGCGGCCTGGTTGATGCCGTCGGCGTACACACCGGTGTAGATCCAGCAGCCGCCGGAGGTCGAGCCGTCGTCGGCCATCTCCGTGTAGCCGCTCAGCGGCTGCCCTGCCTTCGGGCCGGTCTCGTGGCGGCCGTTGATCTCGGCGATCACGGACTCCGAATCGACCTCGCCCTCCTTGTCCACGGGGTAGTCCCACGTGAGGTCGAGAAGCGGCCGGTCACGGGGATCGGTCGACCCCCGGAGCTTCTCGCGGATGCGCCGGCCGAGCTCGTAGAGGAAGTCGAGCTCGCTCTGCGCGTCGCCCGGCGGATCCACGGCCTTCTCGCGCCACTGTACGAGACGCTGGGTCTGGGTGAAGGAGCCGGCCTTCTCGGTGTGGTTCGCCGCCGGCAGGAAGAACATCTCGGTGCCGATGTCCTCCGTGCGCAGCTCGCCCGAGTCGATCTCCGGCCCCTCCTTCCACCAGGTGGCGGACTCGATCATGGAGAAGTCGCGCACCACCATCCACTTCAGGTGGGACATGCCCAGGCGCTGCATGCGGCCGTTCGCCGATCCCACCGCCGGGTTCTGGCCCAGCAGGAAGTACCCGTCCACGCCGTCGTCGAGCATCCGCATCAGCGTCTGGTAGGTGCCGGCCGGACCGTCGAGCCGCGGCAGGTAGTCGAAGGCGAAGTCGTTCTCCGCGGTGGCGTGCTCGCCCCACCAGGCCTTGAGCAGGTTCACGGCGTAGGTGCGCGACTCGGCCCAGAAGCCCTTCTGCTCCTTGCGGCCGATGGAGTCCGCGTAGGTCTGGAAATCGTCGTGCGCCCCCGCCTTGGGCATGGGCAGGTAGCCCGGCAGCAGGTTGAACAGCGTCGGGATGTCCGTCGACCCCTGGATGGTGGCGTGGCCGCGCAGCGCCATGATGCCGCTGCCCGGTCGGCCCACGTTCCCCATCAGCAGCTGCAGCATCGCCGCGGTGCGGATGAACTGGGCGCCGCCCACGTGCTGGGTCCAGCCCACCGCGTAGGCGAAGCACGTGGTGCGCTCGCGACCGGAGTTCTCCACGAGCGCGCGGGCGAGGTAATCGAAATCCGCGCGGGAGATGCCGCAGGCCTCGGTCACCATCTCCGGGGTGTACCGGGAGTAGTGGCGCTTGAGGATCTGGAGGACCGTGCGCGGATCCTGCAGGGTCTCGTCGCGCGCGGGGATGCCGTGCTCGAGCGGCGGACCGCCCGATCCGAACGCCTCGCCGGCGCCGGCGCGGCCGGCGGTCCAGTGGGAGCCCTCCCGGCCCTCGAAGGCGCTCGCGTCGGCGACCTTCCCGTCCTCCCCCGGGGCGGAGTACGCCCAGGACGCGGGGTCGTAGGTCCCGGTCTCCGGGTCGTAGCCGGAGAACAGGCCCTCGAGGTCCTCGGTGTCCAGGAACTCCTCGGAGATGATCGTGGAGGCGTTGGTGTACGCCAGCACGTAGTCCTTGAAGTACAGGTCGTTGCTCAGCACATGGTTGATGAGCGCTCCCAGCAGCACGACGTCACTGCCGGCGCGCGTGGGGATGTGCTTGTGCGCATTGGCCGAGGTGCGCGTGAAGCGCGGATCCACGTGGATGATCGTGGCTCCGCGGGACTTCGCCTCCATCACCCACTGGAAGCCCACGGGATGTGCCTCGGCCATGTTCGAGCCCTGGATGATGATGCAATCCGCGTTGGCCATGTCCTGGAGGGACTGGGTGGCGCCTCCGCGTCCGAACGAGGCTCCCAGACTGGGAACCGTGGCGGAGTGTCATATGCGCGCCTGGTTCTCCATCTGGATCGCGCCCGCGGCCGTGAACAGCTTCTTGGCGAGGTAGTTCTCCTCGTTGTCGATGGTCGCGCCGCCGAGGCTCGCGATGCCCATCGTGCGCCGCAGGGCGTGGCCCTTGTCGTCGACGTCCTCCCAGTGGTTGCGGCGCGCCTCGAGGAAGCGGTCGGCGATCATGTCGATCGCGGTGTCGAGGTCGAGGTCCTCCCACTCGGTCCCGTAGGGCCGGCGGTAGCGCACCTTCGTGATGCGGCGCGGGGAGTTCACGAGCTGCTCGCTCGCCGACCCCTTCGGGCACAGGCGACCGCGCGAGATCGGCGAGGCAGGGTCGCCCTCGATCTGCGTGACCTTCCCGTCCTTCGAGTAGACGAGCTGACCGCAGCCGACGGCGCAGTACGGGCACACGCTGTGCGCGACGTGGTCGGCCTCGGCCGTGCGGGGCGTGATGCTGCGGGTGCGCTTCGAGGTCACGGAGGTTCCGCGGCCGAGCACGTCGCCGTCTCGCAGCTGGCGCACGACCGGCCACTCGAGGAAGCTGAAGCGGGGCATGCCCCGATGCTACTCCGGCGAAACGCCTCTTCGCGGCCGCAATGGCCGCGATTCTGACGACGTGTCAGGCCGGGCGGCCGGGACCCGTGGCCGACGGCGGGGTCACGGGAGGACCGGTCGATGGATCAGGAGGCGTCCTCGCCCCGGATCTGCTCGTGGTGGCGGATCACCTCGGTGACGATGAACTTCAGGAAGGACTCGGCGAACACGGGGTCCAGACCGGATTCCTGGGCGAGCGCGCGCAGGCGGGCGACCTGCTGCTCCTCGCGACGGGGATCGGCGGGCGGCAGGCCGTGCTCGGCCTTCAGCCGGCCCACGCGCTGGGTGTGGCGGAAGCGCTCGGCGAGCAGGTTCACGAGCGCCGCATCGATGTTGTCGATGCTCGAGCGCTCCTCGGCGAGCAGGGCCCGGGCGCGCTCGACGGCCTCGGGCGAGCCCGCCGCGTCGGCCGCTGCCCCTGCGTCGGCGGCACCGGTGGCCTCGGCCCGGATCTCGCTCGCACGCACGTCGGGCGGGGTGGTGTCCTCGTGGCGCGTCATGGTCGCGTCTCCCTCGTGCGCCGCTCAGGCGCTCTGCTCGTGGCGGTCCTCGGACTCGCGCTCGACCTCGGCGGTGGTGACCATGAGCGGGGCGCGGCCGTCCGTCACCACGCCCTCGGTGATGACCACGCGGGCGATGTCGCGCCGCGAGGGCACCTCGAACATGACCGCCTGCAGGGTCTCCTCGAGGATCGCGCGCAGCCCGCGCGCACCGGTGCCGCGGTCGATCGCGCGCTCGGCGATGGCCTCGAGGGCGCTGCGCTCGAAGTCGAGCTCGACGCCGTCGAGCTCGAACATCTTCTGGTACTGCTTGACCAGGGCGTTCTTGGGCTCGGTGAGGATCTGGATGAGGGCCTCGCGATCCAGGTTCGCCACGCTCGTGAGCACGGGCAGGCGACCGATGAACTCGGGGATCAGCCCGAACTTCAGCAGGTCCTCGGGCAGCAGCTTGGAGTAGATCTCCGACTGCTCCATGGGCGCGTGCAGCTCCGCGCCGAAGCCGATGCCGCGCTTGCCGATGCGCGAGCCGATGATGTCCTCCATCCCGGCGAAGGCACCGGCCACGATGAACAACACGTTCGTCGTGTCGATCTGGATGAACTCCTGGTGGGGGTGCTTGCGCCCGCCCTGCGGCGGCACCGCGGCGACCGTCCCCTCGAGGATCTTCAGCAGCGCCTGCTGCACGCCCTCGCCGGAGACGTCCCGGGTGATCGACGGGTTCTCGGCCTTGCGGCCGATCTTGTCGACCTCGTCGATGTAGATGATGCCTCGCTCAGCCTTGGCGACGTCGTAGTCGGCGGCCTGGAGCAGCTTGAGCAGGATGTTCTCGACGTCCTCGCCCACGTAGCCGGCCTCGGTGAGCGCCGTGGCGTCGGCCATCGCGAAGGGCACGTCGAGCAGGCGCGCGAGGGTCTGGGCGAGGTAGGTCTTGCCGCATCCGGTGGGGCCGACGATCAGCACGTTGGACTTGGCGACCTCGACCTCCTCCTCGCTGCTCTCCGCATCGTCCTCGGCGGCGGGGGCCGCACCGGAGGCGCCCGCGCGAGCCGGACCCTTCGATCCCTTGGCCGGGGTCGCGTCCTTCGACGTGCCGGCGACGGCCGGCCCCTGGGTCGCCTCCGCGGCGGCCTCCTGGGCGCGCACGCGCTTGTAGTGGTTGTAGACGGCGACCGAGAGGGCCTTCTTGGCGGGGTCCTGGCCGACGACGTACTGCTGCAGGAAGTCGAAGATCTCCCGCGGGCTGGGCAGGGGTGCGGGCTCCTCGGCGGCGGGCTTGGCGGCCTGGACCTCCTCGGCGATGATCTCGTTGCACAGCTCGATGCACTCCTCGCAGATGTACACCTGCGGGCCCGAGATCAGGCGCTCCACCTGCTTCTGCGACTTGCCGCAGAAGGAGCACTTGAACACGTCGGCTCCGTCGCTCATGCGCGCCATGTCCGTCCTCTTCCCTTTCCGGTCGGGCCGTGTGCGGCTCGTGCCGCCGCGGCCGCTGCCGCACGCGGACGGCGTCCGCGTGCATCAACGGTAGCCCAGCGCGCTCCCGCGTCGTGGGAGACGCGCGGCCCCGGGGTCACGAACTCCGGGGCCGCGCGCCGTGCGTTATGCACCAAGTGGGGCTGGTGCTGCTGGGGTGCTTCTCGGTCGCGCCGGCTCAGCGGGAGAGCTGGCCGGGTGCGTCCTTCCGCGAGGCCAGGACCTGGTCGACCAGGCCGTACTCGAGGGCGCCCTGGGCGGTGAGGATCTTGTCGCGCTCGATGTCGCGGTTGACGTCCTCGGCCGCGCGGCCCGTGTGGTGGGCGAGCGTGGTCTCGAGCCACTCGCGCATGCGCAGGATCTCGTTGGCCTGGATCTCGATGTCCGAGGCCTGGCCGCCGCCCTGTCCGCCCATCGCGGGCTGGTGGATGAGGATGCGAGCGTTGGGCAGCGCGAGGCGCTTGCCGGGCGCGCCCGCCGCCAGCAGCACGGCCGCCGCGGAGGCCGCCTGCCCGAGGCACACCGTGGTGATGTCGGGCTTGATGTACTGCATGGTGTCGTAGATCGCGGTGAGCGCGGTGAACGAGCCGCCGGGGCTGTTGATGTACAGCGTGATGTCGCGGTCGGGGTCCTGGGACTCGAGCACGAGCAGCTGCGCCATGACGTCGTCGGCCGAGGCGTCGTCGACCTGGACGCCCAGGAAGATGATGCGGTCCTCGAACAGCTTGGTGTAGGGGTCCTGGCGCTTGAAGCCGTACGCCGTGCGCTCCTCGTACTGGGGCAGGACGTAGCGGGAGGACGGCATCGGCCCGGCCTGCGCGATGGGCATGCCGGCGCCTGCCTGGGGGGCGAAGCGGGGATCGAAGGTCACGTGGTGCTCCTTGGGTGGTTCGTGAAGACGGTTCGGGTGCGACGGATGCGGGCCGACGGGCGGCTCAGTCGTCGGTCCCGCCCCCGCCGCTGACGTCGTCCGCACGGGTGACGATCCCGTCGATGAAGCCGTACTCGAGGGCCTCGGGAGCGGTGAACCAGTGGTCGCGGTCGCCGTCGGCGATGATCTGCTCGACACTCTTGCCGGTCTGCTCGGCGGTCAGCTCCGCCATCTGCTTCTTCATGGACAGGATCAGATCCGCCTGGATCTTGATCTCGCTCGCGGTTCCGCCGAGGCCGCCCAGCGGCTGGTGCATCAGCACGCGGGTGTTCGGGGTCGCGTAGCGCTTGCCGGGCGTGCCGGAGGACAGCAGGAACTGGCCCATCGAGGCCGCCATGCCCATGGCGATGGTGACGACGTCGGGCTGGATGTACTGCATGGTGTCGTAGATGGCCATGCCGGCGGTGATGGAGCCGCCGGGGCTGTTGATGTAGAGGTAGATGTCCTTCTCGGGATCCTCCGCCGCGAGCAGCAGGAGCTTGGCGCAGATGGCGTTGGAGTTGTCATCGCGCACGTCCTCCCCGAGCCAGACGATGCGCTCGCGCAGCAGGCGCTGATAGACGTTGTCGTCCAGTCCCATGGGGGTGTCGCCCGAGGCGTTGCGGGGCTGCGAGGTCATGGATTACTCCTTAGAGGGGCCGACTTCTCGATGGGGTCGACTCTATGTCGAGCGCCCGCTCCCCCGGCATGCTGTTCGCCGCAGGCGCACACCCGGGCCCCGACCCATGGGGGCCGGTCGGCGGACCGGGACGGCCCCGCGGGCTCGCCGGCGCGGGGCACGATCGGCCGGCCGACGAGGACCCGGCCGCCCCTCCCACGAAGGTGCTGACGCGTCGGCCGACGAGGGGCCGCCCGCGGAGCGGGTCACGCCCTCCGCCGCCCGGCGGTAAAGGAGCCTCCCTGCCTGGCCATGAAGGGTCCGCGCTTTCCCAAGGACTGGCAAAGGAGCCGGTCGGGGTGCACCAAACCGCTGGCCCCGACTATTCCGCGCGCCTAGTCTCAAAGTGCCGGACGAAGCAGAGGCCTTCCCCGCCCGCAGCGCCGAGCACCCCGCACCG
Source organism: Brachybacterium halotolerans subsp. kimchii (assembly GCF_020792675.1). Taxonomy (NCBI): domain Bacteria; kingdom Bacillati; phylum Actinomycetota; class Actinomycetes; order Micrococcales; family Dermabacteraceae; genus Brachybacterium; species Brachybacterium halotolerans. The sequence continues at coordinate 1,247,465 of NZ_CP086254.1, forward strand.
TTCATCCAGTACCGGATGAGGACCCTGCACGCCGCCATCCGACCCCCTGGATGAGACCCGGAAGGACCCCGCCTCACATGGCCCAGAAGAACACGCACCGCGCCGCCGGCCGCGCCGTCACCCCGATCAGCGCCTCCTCGGCCGCGGTCCGCACCGCGAGCGGCGCCGCCGTCCTCGGCACGGTCCTCGTCGGCTCGGCCTTCACCATGCAGGGCGCGACCGCGCAGACCGCCCCCGCCGCCCCGGCGCAGAACACCGCGAGCGCGAGCACCGCCAAGGCGACCGTGACCACCGCGGCCTCCGCCAAGAGCACCTCGCTCAGCGCCGGCGCGACCCTGTTCTCGGGCGTCCGCGGCGAGCGGGTCTCCGCCCTCCAGGCCTCTCTCAACGATCACGGCGCCCACCTCGCCGTGGACGGCGTGTTCGGCACCAAGACCAACGCCGCCGTGCGCGATTTCCAGTCGACCAACGGCCTGCGCGTCGACGGCCGCGTCGGCCCCGAGACCCGCGGCGCCCTGAACGGCGGCTCCTCCTCGAGCGTCTCCAGCTCCTCCTCGAGCACCTCCGGCTCCTCGATCGTCGCGGCCGCGCGCTCGCAGATCGGCGTCCACTACAGCTGGGGCTCCTCGAACCCGTCCAACGGCCTCGACTGCTCGGGCCTGACCACCTACGCCTACTCGCAGGCCGGCAAGTCCCTGCCGCGCACCTCGAGCGGCCAGGCGGCCGGCGGCACCCGCATCTCCCAGTCGCAGGCCCAGCCCGGCGACATCGTCCACTGGCCCGGTCACGTCGGCATCTACGCCGGCAACAACAAGGTCATCGACGCCTCCGGCTCCCGCCAGCAGGTCATCGAGCGCACCATCTGGGGCAGCCCGACCTTCATCTCCTACCGCTGATCGAGCGGGCCCTCCGCGGCCCGACGATCACCACGGCAGCACGGAACGGGGCGGCACCGCACAGGTGCCGCCCCGTTCTGCATGTGCGCGCTCGTGGTGGAGGGACGCGCGGGTGTGGGGCAGGAATGGGGCGGACGCGTGGGCGTGAGGCCGGAGCGGGCGTACGGTCCGGCGCACGGGGCCCGCGTGCGGTCCGGCGCACGGGTGGCGTGCGGCAGATGCAGAGATCCGGATGCGGCAGATGCAGGGCGCGGATGCGGCAGATGCAGGGCGCGGATGTCACGGAGCGGCGTATATCGGACGTCTCTGCCATATCTTGCAGAGACGTCCGGTATACGCCGCTGGAGCACATCGTCCCGCACTCACGGAGCAGGCATCAGCGCCGGGCACGACCCGTCAGCACGACCGTCAGCACGACCCGTCGCACGCCGCCCCACAGCGCGAGCTCGCACGGCGGGATTCAGGGACTGGAGCCGGACCGATGCGGGACGGGGAGCCCCCCCCGGGGATGCGACCGTGCGCGCTGCCGTTCTCCTGACCGCTCCGGCCACTCTCCCCCTCCGGAGCACCGACGCACCGACCCCGGCGCACCCGGGCCGGGCACACCCGGGCACAGTCCACGGCACACGGGAACGGGCCGCCCGCCGGATCTCTCCGGCGGGCGGCCCGTTCCCTGTGCCCCGGCGCGTCTCAGAAGACGCGGCCCGGGCGGTGTCCTGCGAGGATCACTTGTCCTCGGCGGACTCCTCAGTCTTCTTGGCCGCCGCGGACTTGGCCGACGTCGCCTTGGAGGCGGCGGGCTTCTTGGCGGCCGTCGACTTCGACGCGGTGGTCTTGGTCGAGGCGGACTTCGACGCGGTCGTCTTGGAGGCGGCCGTCTTCGAGGTCGTGGACTTCGCGGCAGTCGTCTTCTTGGCGGCGGTCGAAGTGGTCGACTTCGCGGCGGTGCTCTTCTTGGCCGGGGCCTTCTTCGCCGGCGCCTTCTCCTCGCCCTCGGCGTCCTCCGCCGCGGCGGTGGACTTCGAGGCGGTCGACTTCGAGGCGGTCGACTTCGAGGCGGTCGCCTTGGTGGCCGGAGCCTTCTTGGCGGGGGCCTTCTTCGCGGGGGCCTTCTTGGCCGGAGCCTTCTCGGCCTCCTCGCCCTCGGCGTCGGCATCCGCCTCGGCGGCGTCGGCCTTGGTCAGCCCCAGGTCGAGCACGTCGCCAGCGGTGTTCTTCACCGTGATGTCGGCGAGGGCCACGTCGAGGGCCTTGGAGCGCTGGGCCTCGGCGAAGACCTGCTCGAGCTGACCGGACTGGGCCAGCATGGAGATGAGCTGGTTGGGGTCGATGCCGTACTGGGCACCGAGCTGGCTCAGGTAGGACATGAGGTCCTCCTGCTCAACCTGGACCTCGCGGGTCTCGTTGAGAGCGTCGAGCACGAACTGCGCGCGGATGCCGGAGATCGTGTCCTCGCGGATCTCCTCGGCGTGCGGGTCGCCGGGCTCCTTGCCCTCGTTCTCGAGGTGCTGGGCGATCTCGTCCTCGACGAGCTGATCCGGGACCGGCAGGTCCAGGTCCGCGACGAGCTTGTCGAGGAAGGCGTTGCGGGCCAGGGCCACGCGGTTGCCCTCGGCGTCCTTCGCGGCCTGCTCCTTGAGGTCGGCCTTGAGCTCGTCGATGGTGTCGAACTCGGAGGCCATCTCGGCGAACTCGTCGTCGGCCTCGGGCAGCTCGCGCACCTTCACGCTCTGGGCGGTGACGGTGATGTCGGCGTCCTCGCCGGCGCGTTCGCCGCCGGCGAGCTTCGAGGTGAAGGTCGTGGTCTCGCCGCCGGACAGGCCGATGAGTGCCTCGTCCAGGCCCTCGAGCATGTTGCCCTCGCCGATGTGGTATGAGACGCCCTCGACGGACTCGACCTCCTCGTCACCGACCTTCGCGGTCATGTCGAGGGAGACGAAGTCGCCGTCCTGCGCGGGACGGTCGACGCCCACGAGGGTGCCGAAGCGCTCGCGCAGCGCGTCGAGGCGCACCTGCACGGCGTCGTCGTCGACCGTGGGCTCCTCGATCTCGACGACCACGTCGGAGAGCTCGGGGAGGGTGAAGTCGGGGCGCACGTCCTGCTGGACGGTGAAGTTGAGGTCACCGGCGTCGGTACCGTCGAGGCCAGGGATCTCGGTGACCTCGACCTCCGGACGGCCCAGCGGGCGGATCTCCGCCTCGGTCGCGGCCTTCTGGTAGAAGTCCGGCAGGGCGTCGTTCACGGCCTCCTGCATGATCGCCGGGCGACCGAAGCGCTGCTCGACCAGGCGCGTGGGGACCTTGCCCTTGCGGAAGCCCGGGATCTGCACCTGCTCGGCGATCTTCTTCGTTGCCGCCTCGACGGCCGGCTTCAGCTCGTCGAACGGCACAGCGACGGTGAGCTTCACCCGGGTCGGGCTGAGCTTCTCGACTTCGGTCTTCACGTGCAGGTCTCCCTGAGGTCTATCGGTGTTCTGGACTTGTCCGGTGGCGCCGCCCGGTGACTCGGCACGGTGGCGACCCAGCCGCGGGTCGGGGTGACAGGATTTGAACCTGCGGCATCCCGCCCCCAAAGCGGGTGCTCTACCAAGCTGAGCTACACCCCGGAGGGCAACCCACCAGATCCTACCTGGTCGCTCCTGCACGCCCCCGGCCGCGTCCGGCACCTGTGATGGGAGACATGCCTCCGCGGGCCGACGCGTGGTGCGCCGCGGCCCGCACCTCTGGTCTAATAGGAGCGGCCGCACACGATGCAGCGCACCTCCGACGATCCGCTCGGCTCCCGGTGGTCCGGTATCCGAAAGCCCCCTGGACGGGGCGCCGAGGAACAGCATCTGCGCTGGTCACGCGGGCGTAGCTTAATGGTAAAGCCTCAGTCTTCCAAACTGATGACGCGGGTTCGATTCCCGTCGCCCGCTCTCCACGGACCGGCCGGTCGAGCAGCTCTCCTGCTCGACCGGCCGGTTCTTCCATGTGTGCCGCCGGAACGCCCTCGGGACCCCGACGCCCGAGCCGCGGGCCCCGGCATCCGGTGCCCGGCGCGGGTAGTGCTCAGGGCCTCCCGGCCCGCAGGAACGGGATCGCCGGGATCCAGAAGACCTTGCCGGTGAGCGAGAAGATCAGGCCGAGGATCGACACGACGATGTGGAACAGGGTGACGAGTCCCCAGAGGGAGATGGCCGTCCCGAGCGGGAAGAAGTCGTGCCCGTACGGCCCGTCCGCGAGGGTGAGGAGCAGCACGAAGTGCAGCGGCACGAGGATCAGCGTGAGCACGAGGTAGGTGCCGCCCCAGTTCGCCGCGTTTCGCGCGTTGACGTGGGCGAGGCCGCCCTTGGTCCGCGAATGGGCGCCGACGGCGAGCATCGTCACGCCGGCGATGACCGTCGAGAAGAAGGGCACGAGAAGGAACACGAGCAGACCGAGGCCCCAGGCGAGCGCTCCACTCGGCGGGGCGGGCTGCGTCGGGGGGAAGCGGGGATCGTGGCTGGGAGGAGGCTGGGTCATGCCTCCAGGGTAGGAGGCGCAGGCATCCGTGCGTCCGGCGCGCCTGCTGCCGGACGCACGACTCCCGCTCCGGCCGTGCTCGGACCTCCCGGGGACCTCAGCTCTCCGCGAGCAGCGGGACCGCGGCCTCCGGCGTAAAGGAGAGGAACGTGATCGACTCCTGGAAGTAGAGCGTCACGGTGTCCGCGTCGTGGGCGGAGTAGCCGATCGACACGTCCTGGCCGATGGTCAGCTCGAAGTCGCCGCCGCGGCGCGAGAGCAGCACGCCGCCCTCGATCGCGGGAGCCCACACGATCGGCCCGTCGAGCACGCGCTTCAGGTGCTCGATGATCGGGTAGCCGTGGTTGGTGGTCTCGTTGACCTCGCGGTACGCGTCGGCGCTGAGGGCGAGCGCGTAGGGGCCGTCGATCGACTCCAGTCGCAGGGCCGTCATCGCCCGGGACACCGCGTCGGGGTAGTCGCGCACGTCCTGCGGCAGGTGGTGCGCGAGCGAGGTGGCCCCGGGGGTGATGCCGGTGATGTGCGCGGCGTCGAGGCCGTTGAAGATCGCGTGGTCCTCGGCGAGCGCGATGGTGCGGGCGGCGTCGACGACGGGGTCCCAGTCGGGGTCCTGCGCGCCGCGGTCGACGTCGTCGATCGCCTCGCGGCTGATGGTGAAGGGGACGGTGAGCTCGGTGATCGGCTGGGACTCGCGCAGGCTCGCGCGCACGCCCTCGAGGCCCAGGTCCACGCGGTGGCGGTGACCGGTGGTGACCGAGGCCAGGTCGAGGCCGTGGGGCCCGCTGACGTCGACCAGGCGGCGCCCGGCGATGTTGCGGCGGAACGAGCGCTTCGCCTCGTCCTCGATGTCCTCCCACGCCGCTGTGGAGATGGGCGCGAGTTCGCGATGCAGGTTGTTCATGGCGTCTCCTTCGTCCCGGCGGTGCCGGGGTCGTGCGGGGCGGGGTCGTGCGCGGCGGGAGCGAGAGGGGCTGGACCGTGAGAGGCGGCGGTGTGCGGAGCGGTCGGTTCGAGGGCCCCGATGCCCAGCGATCCCTCCGCAGGATCCGGCGGGGCGGGGGTGGCCGACGAGGGCACCTCGGCACCGTCGGCCACATCGGCCCCGTCGTCCCCATCGGCCCCCTCGGCACCGTCGCCCGCGTCGCCCGGCGCGGGCGGGATGTCGTCGAGGAAGTCGACGGTGGGGACGAAGAAGTGGGTGCCCGTGAGCGCGGTCGAGAAGTCCAGGAGCCGGTCGTGGTTCGTGCCCTCGGGGTCCCCCAGGAACATGTTGCGCAGCATCTGCTCGGTGACGTCGAGGTCGCGCGAGTAGCCGATGAAGTAGGTGCCGAACTCGTCGGCCGCGGCGCTGCCGAAGGGCATGTTGTCGCGCACGATCTTCAGCTGCGTGCCATCGGCGTCCTCGATGACGGTGAGCGCGGTGTGGGAGTCGGCGGGCTTCGTCTCGTCGTCCATCTCGACGTTGTCCCACTTGTGGCGGCCGATGGTGTCGGCCTGGTGCTCGACGGTGAGCCGCTCCCATCCCTCCATGTCGTGCACGTACTTCTGGACGGTCACAAAGCTGCCGCCCACGAAGTCCGGGTCCGTGTCCTCGTCGAGGACCACGAACCGCTGCGCCTCGAGACCCTCGGGGTTCTCGGTGCCGTCGACGAAGCCGATGACGTCGCGGGAGTCGAAGTAGCGGAACCCGTGGACCTCGTCCTGCACTGTGGTGAACGGCCGCAGCTGCCGCATGAGCTGGCCGGCGAGCTCGAAGCACACGTCCATGCGGTGGGCGCGGATGTGGAAGAGGAGGTCGCCGGGGGTCGACGGGGCGTCGTGCACCGTCCCGGACAGGGCGGGGAAGGTGCGCAGCCCCTTCGGCGCGGGGCCGGAGAACAGGCGGGACCAGGCGCGGGCGCCGATGCCGACCACACACCCGAGGTCCGCCGCGACGATCCGCGAGCGCACGGTGCGAAGGGTGCCGGTGAAGCCGTCGAGGACCTCGCGCACGCCGTCCTCGCCGCCCTCGTCGACCGTGAGGACGAGGAAGATCGCCGACTCGGTGAGCGGCCTCAGGATCCTCTGCGGGATCGGTGCGCTCTGTTCGTCCACGTGCTGCGTCCTCCCGCTCGTCGACCGCGGAGCATGCGCGCCCCGTCCGCGACCCAGGCTAGACCCTCACCCGGTGACGCCACGCAGGGTCGGCCCGAGGTGTTCGATGATCCCCGCCGCCGTGTCCGATTCCCGCTGGCGCCGCTGGTGCGCAGGGGGTTCACTGGGGGCATGGACGAGATGACGGACGACGAGCGCTTCGCCGCGATCCGGGCGCGGGACGCCCGCTTCGACGGCGCGTTCTTCACGTGCGTCCGCTCCACGGGGATCTTCTGCCGCCCCTCGTGCCCGGCCCGCACCCCGGCGCGCGCGAACGTCGACTTCGCCCCGTCGGCCGCGGCGGCGGTCGAAGCGGGCTTCCGCGCCTGCAAGCGCTGCGGGCCCTCGGCCCCGCCCGGATCGCCGGACGAGGACCCCTCCGGCGATCTCGCGCGTCGCGCGCTGCGCCTCATCGACGGCGGCGCGCTCGACGACGGCTCGGTGCCGCAGCTCGCCGCGCGCCTCGCGGTCTCCGAGCGCACGCTGCACCGGGCGCTGAGCGCCCGCACCGGGGCGGGCGCCCTCGCCCATGCGCGCATGCGTCGCGCCCGGCGGGCCCACGACCTGGTCCTGGAGACGGATCTCCCGCTCTCGCGGGTCGCGTTCGCCGCCGGGTTCGGCAGCGAGCGCCAGCTCCACGACACGTTCACGACCGTGTTCGGCCATGCGCCCTCGACCGTCCGGGAGCGCAGGGGGCGGGACGCGACGCGGTCCGACGGGCCGGCGGACCCCGCGGCCGAGGGCGCCGCCCACCTGCGGGCGCGCCTCGCGGTGCGCCTCCCCTTCGACGGGGACGGCCTCGCCCGCTGGTTCTCCGCGCGCGCCGTGCCCGGCGTCGACGAAGTCGTCGCCGACGGGGACGGGGCCGGCGCGGCTCCCGTCCGGCGAACCGCCGTGCGCCTCCCCCACGGTCCCGCCGTGCTCGAGGTCGCCCTGCCCTCCCTCGCGGGCACGGGCACCGCGCGCCTGCCCGCCACCATGCACCTGGTCGACGTGCGCGACTACGGCGCGGCGGTAGGTCTCGCGCGGCGCCTGCTGGACCTGGACGCGGATCCGCTCGGCATCGACGAGGCGCTCCCGCGCTCCCTGCCCGCCCTCGCCCCGCTCGTCGCGGCGCGGCCGGGGGTACGGCTGCCCGGGCTGCCGTCTCTCGCCGAGGCGTTGATGTGGGCGATCGTCGGGCAGCAGATCACCGCCGCGCAGGCCCGGGACCAGATCGCGCGCGCCACGGACCTCGCCGGCGAGGCGCTGCCGCCCTCGCTGCACGTGGGCGGCGTGCACCGTCTGGGCCCGACGCCGGCGGAGGCCGCCGCGCGTGCCGCGGACTGGTACCGCGGGCCCGGCGCCCGCCGCCGCGCCCTGGTCACCGCGCTCACCGAGACGCCCGACGCGGACGCGCTGGATCCCGCGCAGCTCCACGAGGCCGTGCTCGCACTGCCGGGCGTCGGCCCGTGGACCGCCGGCTACGCGCTGCTTCGCGGCACCCGCGGCAGCGACCTGGCTCCCCCGCGCGACGTCGCCCTGCTCGCCGCCGCCCGCGACCTGGGCCTCGCCGAGGACCTCGACGACCTCCCGGAGTCCCTCGCGCCCGCCGCTCCCTGGCGCTCGTACGCGAGCCTGCATCTGTGGCATCACGCCGCCTCCCTGCCACCCGCCCGCCGCACCCGAAGGACACGCAGCTCATGAACTCCACACCCGATCGTTCCGCCGGAGCCTCCGCCTCCCATCCCGCACGCCATCTCGCGGTCGAGACCCCCGTCGGCCGCTATCTGATCGCGGCCCGCCGCACGGCCGACGGCGACGCCGTCACCGGCGTCTGGCGCGAGGCCCAGTCGCACTTCCCGCGCACCGAGCGCCTCGGCGCGCACGTGACCGGGAAGGACCCGCTGCTCGAGGAGGCCTCGCAGCAGCTGCTCGACTTCCTCGCGGGCACCCGCACCGTGTTCGACGTGCCGCTGCGCCTCGAGGGCACGGCCTTCCAGCGCAGCGTGTGGGAGGAGCTGCGACGGATCCCCTTCGGCGACACCACCACGTACGGGGCGCTCGCCCGGCAGATCGGCTCGCCGCGCGCGGCGCAGGCGGTCGGCGCGGCCGTCGGCGCGAACCCGATCTCGATCCTCGTGCCCTGCCACCGGGTGCTCGCGGCCGACGGCTCCCTCACCGGCTACGCGGGCGGCATCGGCACGAAGGAGTCGCTGCTGCGCATCGAGGGCGTCCTCGGCGCCTGAGAGCCTCACATCGCGCCCTGCGCGGCCCCTCGCCGCCCGCGTGCGAGCATGTCCCCATGTCCACGCAGATGAGCTCGGCCAGCACCCCTGATTTCGCCTTCCCCGTCGCCGCCCGCTACGCCGGCATGGCCAGCTCGCCGCTCAAGGACATCTTCTCCCTCGCCGCCCGGCCGGACGTCGTCTCCTTCGCCGGCGGCATCCCCGACCCCTCCCTGTTCGCCCTCGCGGACATCGCCGAGTGCTACGACTGGGTGCTGCGCGAGCAGGGCACGCGCGCCCTGCAGTACGGGGTGAGTGAGGGCGAGGCGGAGCTGCGCGAGCAGGCCGCGCGCCGGCTCTCGCGGGAGCTGCCCACCGACGCCTCGCAGATCCGCGTCACCTCGGGCTCGCAGGAAGGGCTGTTCGTCGCCGCGGAGGCGCTCATCGAGCCGGGCGACGTGGTGCTCGTCGAGTCCCCCACCTACCTCGCCGCGGTGCAGGCCTTCGCGGTGCACGGGGCGCGCATGGTGGGGGTGGAGACGGATGACGGCGGCGTGCTGCCCGACGCGCTGGACGCCGCGATCCGCGCGCACCACCCGCGCCTGGTCTACCTGATCCCCACCTTCCAGAACCCCACCGGGCGCTCGATGTCCGCCGAGCGCCGCGCACAGGTCGCGGACGTGCTGCGTCGCCACGACGTCCCGCTCATCGAGGACGACCCCTACGGCGAGCTGTCCTTCGACGGCGAGCGCTTCGCGCCGATCGCCTCCGAGCCCGGCATGTCCTCGCGCACCCTGCTCATGAAGTCGATGTCCAAGCTCATGAGCCCGGGGGTGCGCATCGGCTGGATCCGCGCGGAGGGCCCGATCCTGGACACCCTGGCCGTCGCGAAGGCCGCGATCTCCATGCAGTCCTCCGTGGTCGACCAGCTCACTGTCGCCCGCTACCTCGAGACCAAGGACCTCGACGCGCACGTCGCGACGGTCATCGAGGTCTACCGCGAGCGACGGGACGCGATGGCGCAGGCCCTCACGGGCAGGCTCCCCGAGGGCGCGCACGTCACGCGCCCCCAGGGCGGCATGTTCCTGTGGGCCGCGCTCGGCGAGGGCTGGGACGCGCAGGACCTGCTGGCCGACGCGGTCTCCGCGGGCGTCGCGTACCTGCCCGGCTGGTCGTTCTTCGCGGAGGACGCGGACCGCTCGACGATGCGCCTGAGCTTCGTCACCCACTCCCCCGAGGTGATCGCGGACGGCGTGGGCCGCCTGGGAGAGGTCATCGCCCGCCGCGGCTGAGCTCCTGGACACGTCGGCGCGCATCGCTCGCCAGCAGCACTCCGGCGACCGCCCAGAGCCCGATCCCCCACGTCCACGATGCCCCGAGGGCGAGGAACAGCAGACCCGCGGCGAGCAGCGCGAACAGGATCGCGTCGGCCTGCCAGGCGACGAGCGGCAGGATCGAGGCGTCGCCCTGCGGGGTCGGGATGGGCGTGGCGAGCGCGAGGGGCATCGGCCCCTTGGCGGCATCGCGCGCCCGTCCGATGATCATCAGCGGCACGAGCGCCGGGGCGAGCACGACGGCGAGCGCGCCGACGGCGCCCGGGTCCGGGCCGAGGCCCGGGCCTGCACCCGGAAGCACGAGCACCCCGAGGCCGGAGCCGAGCACGCTGAGCAGACCCATCACGAGCAGGGGCGCGAGGGAGTGCAGGAGGACCTGGACGCCCACGCCCTGCGCGAGCAGGCGCGGCGCGCCGAGCGACTCGACGCCGTGGCGCAGACCGTCCACGAACACGCCGCTCGCGCTCCACAGCAGGAGCGCCCCGAGCACGAGCGCCGCGAACCCGAGCGGTCCCATCAGCAGCCGGGCGGCCACCAGGAGGACGCTCGCGGCGAGGACGCCGAGCACGCCGAGGACGAGCCGCTCCGGGGTGCGCGCGAGCGCCACCAGATCGCGCCGCAGGTAGAGGCCGACGAGTCCCGCGCTCCGCGCACCCCTTCGCACGGCCGGCAGGCGTCGGCCCACAGAGGGCCTCACCCGGTAGGTGCCGGCGGCGGCGGAGAGGTCGCCGCTGCGCGCGCTCGTGAGCGCCGACTCCCAGCGCGCGGCCTGCTCGAGCAGCACCGTGCCGCGCACGCGGTCGAGCGCGGGAACGCACAGGATCCCGACGAGGACCCCGAGGACGAGGACCGCCAGCGCCGCGGTCCACGGGACGCCCGCGTCCGCTCCCCCGACGGGATACGCGAGGGCGAGCAGGCGCCGGCCCGCGGCGCCTCCGCGCACCGTCCCGAGCACCGCGCCGGCGGCCCCGAGGGCGAGCACGAGCGCGAGGATGCGCCGCCCGACCCCGGGCAGGACCTGGCCCGCGAGCCATGCGCCCTCGAGGAGCGCCGCCGCGCCGAGGCCCGCGATCCCCAGGGCGACGGCCCCGGCGGGGCTCGTCGTCCCTCCGAGCACGAGCACCCAGCCGATCACGCCGGCGAGCGCGAGCAGTCCTGCCGCGAGCGCGGCGCCCGTACGTGCGAAGGGCCGCACCAGGGCGGTGCGCCGCGGGCGGTGCGAGGAGGCGAGGGTGACCACGAAGAAGGGCGGCAGCACCGCCGGTCCGCGGCTCGCCCCGAGCAGGACGAGCAGTCCCGCCGCGAGGAGGAGCCCGGCGGTCACGAGACCTCCCGCCGCGGGGGCGGAGATCACCGGGAGGACGTCGGGCCGGGCGAGCAGCAGGCCGAGCTCGCGCAGCAGCGGCACGGCGATCACGAGGATCGTGATGACGACCAGGTACAGGAGATAGGCGAGATCGAGGGCGCCGCGGGCGTTCGCGCGGGCGGCCCAGACCCGTGCGACGGCGTCCTTCGCGGCGCGGTCCTGGACGGCGAGGTCCTGCGCGGCCGGATCCTGCGCGGCCGGGTCGGCCATCAGCGGGCCCCGTCCGCGTCGTCGCCGAGGCCGGTGCCGTCGCCCTCCGCGTCCCCTGTGGCCCCCGGGTCCCCCGGGTCCCCCGTGAGCTCCACGGTCTTCGTGGCGAGGGCCTCCGCGAGGCGGGGGCTGTGGGTCGCGACGACGATCGCGGCACCGTCCTCGGCGCGCCGTGCGAGCGCGTCGATGACGCGTTCCAGGCGGTCGGGGTCCAGGCGCTGCTCGGGCTCGTCGAGGGCGAGCACCCGGGAGGGTCGGGCGAGGGTGAGGGCGATCGCGACGAGCTGGGACTGGCCGCTCGAGAGCTCGTGCGGGTACCGACGGGCGAGCGCGGAGATGCCGAGCTCCTCGAGCAGGGCGTCGGAGGCCTCGGCGGCGGCGCGGGGTCCGCTGCCCCAGGTGGCGGCGACGAAGCGCAGGTGCTCGTCGATGGTGAGGTCGCGCGCGGTCATGGGAGGGCCGATGAGGGCGGCGAGGGCGCGGCGGAACTCGCGGTCGCGGTCGTCGGGAGCCCTGCCCGCGATGCGCACCCTCCCCGTGGTCGGCGCGAGCAGCCCGGCGAGCACGCGCAGCAGCGTGGTCTTGCCCGCGCCGTTGGCGCCGCGCAGGGCGAGCACGCCGCCGGCGTCGACGGACCCGGTGGCATCGTCGAGCATGAGCACGTCGTCCTGGAGAACGGCCACGTCCGCGAAGAGCACGAGCGGGGACGGAGAGGTGCTCGGGGTGCGCGGCATGCTCCGATGGAACCCCATGGGGGCCGCCCCGCGCATCCGACGATCGTCGTCCGCGCTCACCCTCGTCGCGGCTCGGGGGCGGGCGTGTGCCGCGGCAGCACGCGGGCGAGCCAGGCCCCGCCGCCGAGGCAGAGGACGCCGCTCGCGATCGCCGCGGCGGCCACCGGCGCCACCAGGGTGATCACGGTGACCAGCAGCGGGGCGGTCAGCCGGCCCACCCCGATCATCGTGTTCCACCAGGCCAGGTACGTGGTGCGTCCGTGCACCGGGGAGACGTCGATGCCGAGCGTCATCACGATGCCCGAGCCCAGGCCGTTGCCCAGCGAGATGAGCAGGCTCGGGATCAGCAGGGCGAGCACGGCGACCGTGCCGCCGGTCGTGCCCGCGCGCAGGGCGAGCACCCCCATGAGCACGAAGCCGACGCCCATGATGAGGGAGCACGGCACGGCCACGGCGGCGCGGCCGAAGCGGTCCATGAGCACGCCGGCCGGCACCACGAGCGCGATGTCGAGGACGGCGGAGACGCCGAAGATGATCGAGATCGTGGTGGCGTCGACCCCGAGGACGGCGCCGAGCAGCGGGACGATCGTCGGCCGGTTCACGCGCGCCATCATCAGCGGGGTGATGCCCAGGCCGACGACGAGCATGCGGGCGAGCACCCCGCGGGTAAGGCGCGAGCGGGCGGCGCTGCGCCGGGGCGCATCCGGTCGGGAAGGAGCACCGCGGGAGCGCCCGTCGGCCGTTTCCGCGCGCGCCCGCGGCGCCCGTCGGCCCTCCCCCGGCACCATGAACACCGCGACCATGATCGTCGCCGCCCCGCTGAGCACGGCGAACAGGGCGAAGACCCAGCTCTCGTGGCCCAGCGCCGTCACGCCCGCGCCGAGCAGCGGTCCGACGACCTGGCCGATGCGCATCATGCCGCCGAACAGGGTCATCCCCCGTGCGCGGACCGCCGCGGGCAGCGCCCCGCCGAGGTAGGACTGGCGCCCCAGCGCCCACACCTGGGAGCTCGTGGCCATCACCACGAGCAGCACGACGAGCATGACGCGATGGACGAGGGTCGGCCCCTCGGCGAGTCCGCGGCCGATGACCACGAGCGCCACGAGGTTGGTGATCACGAGCACCACGCCGGTGCCCACGAGCGCCCGCTGCGCGCCCACCCGGTCCATGAGGCGACCAGCGGGGATGGGGCCGAGGACCGCGGCGATCCCGAAGACGAGGGTGATCGCGGCCGTCATCGGCACGGAGAAGCCGAGCGCGAGCGCGAGCAGCGGGATCACGGGGAGCAGCGCGTTGCTGCCGGAGGCCTCGATGAGTGTGGGTGCGTACACCGGGCCGACGAGGGAGCGGATCACGCTGCGGGCGTCTGCTCCTCCGAGCCTCTCGGGGGCGGAGGAGGGGCGCGATGTCACGCCCCTACTCTCCCATCGGATCGTTCGCCAGGGCAAAGACCGTCCAGCCGCGCGGGACGGACCAGGGCCGACGGAGCCGGGAGGGAGCGGCCGTGGGTGCCCGGGTGCAGCCTCCGGGATACCGTGGCCCCATGAGCAGCGCGCGCCCCGACCCGACATCTGCCCACCCTCGGATCGCGGTGTTCGGGGCCGACGGGCTGCTCGGCGAGGCCGTCGCCCGCGATGCGCTGCTGCGCTCGCTCGAGGTGGTCAGCGCCGCCGAGGACCCCACCCGTCTCGCGCGCATCTCCCCCGCCCAGATGCTCGTGCGCATCGACCCGGGCGATCCCGTCGGCCTGCTCGACGCGCTCGAGGGCGCCGACGCCGTCGTCCTCGCCCTCGACCCCGACGCCGCCGCGGCGGGCGACTCCGGGGCCGCGGGCCCCGGCGCGGACGACGTCGACCTGGTGATGAGCGTGATCCGCGGGATGCGCCGACGCCGCGTCCCCCGGCTCGTCGCCTCGTCCTCGCTCGCCCTGCACGGTGACCCTGCGGCCCCGCGGGTGGACCGCTCGCTGCGCCGTGTGCTCGGGGAGATCGGTCGCGAGCTGCGCGGAGCCGCGGACCCGGCGGCGCGCGCCCGCGATCTGCGCCGCTGCGAGATGCTCGTGGCGGGCAGCGGGCTGGACTGGACGCTGCTGCGCGCGGGACGGCTCACCGACCTGCTGGGCACGCGCTCGCCCCGCCTGGTGCGGGCCGACGGCGCGGCGGCCGATCCTCAGGATCCGCGCACCCGCGCGATCCCGCGCGAGGACCTCGCACGGGCGCTCGTGGACCAGGCGCTCGTCGCGGGCGATCCGCGCGCCCGGGTGCGGGCGGTCGCGGTCGACTCCTGAGCAGGACGCCCCGGGCCAGGCGGCTCCGGCTGTGACCGGGGCGGCTCAGACGGCGGCGGGGCTCGCCCCGCCGTAGGCGGCGGTGGTCGCGATCTCTCCCTGGCGGGCCTGGTCGGGATCGGTGCCCGCCGCGGCCGAGGCGGCGGCCCAGCGGATCGACCAGGCGCGCACGAACCCGCGGCCCTCGTCGCCCGCGAGCCACTGCGGGGTGGGAAGCGGCACGGCGCGGCCGCACATGTCCTCCCAGCCGCGGCTGAAGGCCGCGAGGCCGAGCAGGGCGAGGTCCCAGCCGACGGCGAGCGCCCCGGGCCCGAACTGCGCGAAGACGCCGGGATCCATGGCGGTGGTGTGCACGAGCTCGAGGGCGGTCGAGCCGTCGTCCACGGGGTCCAGCCGCAGCAGCAGGTCGTCCTGGCGGCCCTCGTACTCCCAGGTGAGATGGAGGGCATGGGGCGCCTCGACCTCGAGCACGCGGCCGCCCGCGGCGGGCGCGCGGAAGCTGCCGCCCTCGCGGAGGTCCCCGGTGACGGGGCCGTACCACTGCACGAGCTGCGCGGGATCGGTGAGCAGGGGCCAGAGCCGCACGGGCGCCGGTGCGAGATTCGTCGAGAGGGTGGAGGTGACGCCGATCGCGTCCTCGCCGGGGACGATGTCGAGGGTCCTTCGGACCGCGTCGACGAGAGGGGCTGCCGCAGAAGCGGTCATCCGGGCTCCTTGCAAGGGAGAGGCTCGAGAGGTGGGGCGCTGCCGTGACGCAGGCGCCCAGATCGTACGTCGGACGCACGGCGACCCGCCAGGGCCCGACGCACGATGTGCACGGGGCGCCGCGCGCAGGTCACATCCTCGACATGCGGCGCCCGTCCACGGTCGGCGGCGCGCGTGGACCTAGCATGGAGCGCGTGCATCCGAGCCCTACGCCCCAGAGCCCGCCGCCCGCCTCCTCGCATGGCCGCTCCCCGCAGAGCCTCCCCGTCCATCTCTTCGATCTGGACGGCGTCATCACGCCCACGGCCGAGATCCACATGGCCGCGTGGGCCGAGATGTTCTCCGAGTTCCTCGCCTCGCGCGGCGTCGCCGCCCCGTACACCGACGCGGACTACTTCGCGCACGTCGACGGCCGCCCGCGCTACGACGGGGTGCGCGAGATGCTCGCCTCGCGGGGGATCACCCTGCCCGAGGGCGAGTCCGACGACCCGTCCGACCAGGCCGAGGGCGAGGAGACCGTCCGGGGCCTGGGCAACCACAAGAACGCCCGCGTGCTGGAGCTGATCCGCCGCGACGGCGTCGCCCCCTACCCCGGCTCCGTCGCCTATCTCGACGCGCTGCCCGCCGCCGCGCGCCTCGCGGTGGTCTCCAGCTCGCGCAACGCCGAGGAGGTGCTCCGCGGCGCCGGCCTGCGCGAGCGCTTCGAGATCGTGGTCGACGGGAACGTCGCCGAGCAGGAGGACCTGCCGGGCAAGCCCGCTCCGGACACCTTCGTCCACGCCGCGCGCCTGCTGGGGGCCGAGCCGCAGAGCGCCGTCGTCTACGAGGACGCCGTCTCCGGCGTGCGCGCGGGCTCCGCGGGCGGCTTCGGAGCTGTCGTCGGCGTGGACCGCGGCGCGGGCCGAGAGGCCCTCGCCTCCGCCGGGGCCGACCTCGTGGTCGAGGACCTGGACCGACTCATCCCCAGCGAGGAGCGCGCATGAACCCCCGCGACGTGGTCACCGGCGACCCCGTGGACCGCCAGCACCTGCCCGTGGACGAGTGGCGGCTCGTGGAGTCGCGACCCGGAGGGGACCTCGGCCAGCTCGAGACGCTCTTCACGGTCGCCAACGGCTACCTGGGCATGCGCGGCACCCCCGAGGAGGGGCGGCCGGTCCACGCCCACGGCACCTTCATCAACGGCTTCCACGAGACCTGGCAGATCAACCACGCCGAGTCCGCCTTCGGCTTCGCCCGCACCGGCCAGACCATCGTCAACGTGCCGGACTCGACCGTCATGAAGCTCTACGTGGACGACGAGCCGCTGCTCGTGGACACCGCGGAGCTCGAGACCTACGAGCGGACGATCGACTTCCGCGAGGGCGTCCTGCGCCGCGACCTGATCTGGCGCACGCCCGCGGGCAAGCGCATCCGCGTGCGCACGAGCCGCATGATCTCGTTCACCCATCGCCATCTCGCGCAGATGACGATGGAGCTGGAGATGCTCGACGGCAGCGCGCCGGTCGCCGTCTCCTCGCAGATCATCAACCGCCAGGACGGCAGCGACGACTTCGGGGTCCACGGCCGCACCGCGCAGAAGGACGACCCGCGCCGGACCACGAGCTTCGACCACCGCGTGCTGATCCCCCACCAGGACTGGCACAGCGAGCGCCGGATGCTGCTGGGCTACCGCACCGCGGACTCCGACATGTCGCTCGCGATCGGCGCGGACCACAGCGTGCACTCGGACCTCGAGGTCGAGCAGCTGGTCTCCACCGAGCCGGACCAGGGCAAGCACGTCTTCCGCACGCAGATGGTCCCGGGCTCCACCCTGCGCATCACCAAGGCCGTCTCCTACCACTCCTCGGCGTTCCTGCCGGTGCGCGAGCTGTTCGACCGCTGCCGGCGCACCCTGGACAGGGTGCGGCAGGACGGCCTCGCGCACTTCGAGGCCGAGCAGCGCTCGTTCCTCGAGGACTTCTGGGGCCGCACCGACGTGCGCATCCCCGGCCATCCCGTCGAGCAGCAGGCCGTGCGCTGGTGCCTGTTCCAGCTCGCCCAGGCCACGGCCCGGGCCGACGGGCTGGGCGTGGGCGCGAAGGGCGTGACCGGCTCCGGCTACGAGGGCCACTACTTCTGGGACACCGACGTGTACGTCGTGCCGTTCCTGACCTTCACCTCGCCGCGCTGGGCGCGCAACGCGCTGCGCTTCCGCGTGGACCTGCTGGACAAGGCCCGCGAGCGGGCGCGCGAGCTCAACCAGCGCGGCGCCCTGTTCCCCTGGCGCACGATCAACGGCGACGAGGCCTCCGCGTACTACGCGGCGGGCACCGCGCAGTACCACATCGACGCGGACGTGGCCCATTCCCTCGCCCAGTACGCGGACGTCACCGGCGACCTCGAGTTCTACGACCGCGAGGGCATCGAGGTGCTCGCGGAGACCGCTCGCATGTGGGCGGATCTGGGCTTCTGGCGCAGCCACGGCGACGACCGCCACGAGTTCCACATCCACGGGGTGACCGGCCCGGACGAGTACACGACCGTGGTGAACAACAACATGTTCACCAACGTGATGGCGCGCTTCAACCTGCGCCGCGCGGCCGAGGCCGTGCGTTCGCTGCGCGAGCGCAACCCCGTCGAGTACGAGCACCTGGCCGCGAAGATCGACCTCGACGAGGCCGAGCCCGCCCAGTGGGAGGCGTGCGCCGAGGGCATGCACGTCGGCCGCGACGAGGCCTTCGGCATCCACCCGCAGGACGACTCCTTCCTCGACAAGGAGGTCTGGGACCTCCCGGCCACACCGCCGGAGGCGCTGCCGCTGCTGCTGCACTTCCACCCGCTGGTGATCTACCGCTTCCAGGTGCTCAAGCAGGCCGATGTGGTGCTCGCACTGTTCCTGCGCGGCAGCGAGTTCACCCTCGAGGAGAAGCGCGCGGACTTCGAGTACTACGACCCGATCACCACGGGCGACTCGAGCCTGTCCTCGGTCGTGCAGTCGATCGTCGCCTCGGAGGTGGGCCACCACCGCGCGGCCCTCGACTACTTCCACGCGGGACTGTTCGCGGATCTCGCGAACCTGCACGGCAACACGGCCGACGGCGTCCACATCGCCTCCGCGGGCGGCGTCTGGAACGCGCTCGTGCACGGCTTCGGCGGCATGCGCCAGGACGACGGCGCCATCAGCTTCGACCCGCGCCTGCCCGTCTCCTGGCCCGAGCTCGTCTTCCCGCTCACCGTGCGCGGGTCGCGCATCAGCACCCGCGTGACCCAGGAGCGCATCGAGTTCACCCTCGAGGACGGCCCCGAGCTCGAGGTCTCCGTGCGCGGGCAGAGCGTGCGGATCACGGCCGAGGGCGCGGGCGTCGACCTCGCGGACCAGGGCCCGCGGCTGGACGACACCGATCTGAGCGAGCCCGTGGGACTCGGGGACCGGCGGGCCGACGGCTCGATCCTCACCTCCTCGGTCCCCGCGGACCCGGACTCCCCGTGGGAGTTCCCCGTGGTCACCGAGGATCCGGACGGCCGCCACGAGGAGCAGGGGGCGCGGGCATGAGCTCTCCCGCGCGGGCCCGGGGCGCGCGCCCCGTCGGCCCGCGGCGGTGAGGCGCGGGGCGCGCCGGGAGGTCACGATCGACCGGCCGCGGCTGAGCATCTGGCACGTGCTGGACCGCGTGCGCATCCGCCTGATCGACATCCAGGTCTGGGACGTCGCCGGGACCATGACCTTCTACATGCTGCTCTCGGTGCTGCCGGCGGCGATCGCGATGATCTCCATGGTCTCCATGCTGGGCATCCAGGAGCGCACGGTCGACACCCTCGGCGACCTGGTCACCGAGGTGTTCCCGAGCGTCGATCCGAACCCCTACGAGCGCGCCCTGCTGGCGCTGTCCACGACGCGCGGCGGCGTGCTGGGACTGATCCTGGGCACGCTGGGCGCGCTGCTCTCGGCCTCCAACGGGATGGCCGCCTTCCATCGCGCCCTCCACCACGTCTACGACACCCGCGAGGGCCGGCCGTTCCTGTGGTTCCGCACGATCGTGTTCGGCGAGACCGTCCTGGCCGTGGTGATGGTGCTGATGATCGCGGGCGTGGTCACCGTGGGCGGCGAGGCCACCCAGCGCGTCGGCGAGTTCGTGGGCATCCCGCGCATCGCCTTCGACGTCTGGAACGTCGTGAAGTGGCCGATCCTGCTGGCGATCCTCATCGTCGCGATCTCGCTGGCCTACTACCTGTTCCCCAACGTGAAGCTCCCGCGGTACCGGGTGATGACGGTCGGCTCAACCCTCGCGGTGCTGCTCCTGTTCGGCGCCGCCCAGCTGCTGGGACGGCTCACCGGGGAGCTCACCCGGATCTCCGACCTGCTGCCCGCGCTGAACGGCGCGATCGGGATCCTGCTGCTGCTGTGGCTGGCGAACATCGTGATCGTCGCCGGCGCCGCCCTGGACGCCGAGCTGCTGCGCGCCCGCCAGATCGCCTCCGGGCTGCCGGCCTGGCACCATCTGGCGCTGGAGACCCACGCCTCCCACTCCCTCGAGTTCCTCGCCGGGGTCGCGGACCGCAACGAGGAGGTGGGACGGCAGGTCAGCGAGTCCGCGAACAGCGGGGAGCCGCTGCACGCGCCCCGCAGCATCGCGATCGTGGACGCCCGCAGCCCCTTCGCGATCAACCCTCCCCGCCGCAGCGCCGTGCACACGGGGCCCGAGCAGCCCGTGCCCGTGATCGCGCGCCCGGCGGCACTCGCGCCGACGCCCGCCGAGCACACGCCGACGCGCCCGAGCGCACCGTCCGCATCCGACGGCGCATCCACGACCGCACCCGCACCCGCATCCGAGCCCGCTTCCCCCGCCGATCCCCCAGGAGACCGTCCGTGACCGTCCGCCCCATCACGATCCTCGGCCATCGCGCCCTCGAGCGACCCACCCGTCGGGTCCGCGAGGTCACCGAGGACATCCGCACCCTGGTCGCCGACATGTTCGAGACCAACGACGCGGCCGACGGCGCGGGACTCGCCGCGACCCAGGTCGGGGCGCGGTGGCGGATCTTCGTCTACTCGTGCGAGGACGGCGCGGGCGTCGAGCGCCGCGGCGTGGTCATCAACCCGCGCCTCGAGCGCTTCGGGAAGCTGGTGCTGGACGAGGAGTCCATCGAGGGCTGCCTGTCCGTCCCCGGACTGGGCTGGCCGACGACCCGCTTCACGGGCGCCCGCGTCACCGGCATCGACCTCGAGGGCGAGCCCGTGGAGGTGAGCGACGAGGGCGGCGTCCTCGCCCGCTGCCTCCAGCACGAGACCGATCACCTCGACGGCACGCTCTACCTCGACCGGCTCTCCCCCGCCGCTCGCCGGGAGGCGCTCGACGCCGTCACGGCGCGCGGCTGGCGCGCCCGCGGCCTGCTGACGTGGGATCCGCGACAGCTCGCGGCCGACGAGGTCTGATCCCCGCCGGGCACCGGTCCGCTGAGTATCCTGGCGGGCATGGATCGCCGCCCCTGCCTCTCCCGCCGCCGCGCCCTGGGCGCGCTCGCCCTCGGCACCTCCGCCACGGCCGGTCTCGCCGCGTGCGGGCCGGACGATGAGGGCTTCGGCAACGCGGACCCCGTGCAGGCCTCCGACGATGCGGTCGCGCTCTCCGAGATCCCCGAGAACGCGACGACGCTCGTGAACTTCGGGGGCCAGGAGCCCTACGTCGCGATCGTGCGCGGCTCGGGCGGCGACGTCACGGCTCTGTCCGGCTACTGCACCCACCAGGGCTGCGCACTGGCCGTCGGCCACGACGGCGCCGAGCTCGATTGCCCCTGCCACGGGTCGCGCTTCGACGCGTCCTCCGGCGACGTGCTGCGCGGGCCCGCCGCCGATCCGCTGCCGGAGGTCACCGTCGAGGTCGACGGCGACTCCCTCAAGCGCGTCCGCTGAGCGCGATGGTGCCCGAGAACCCGCCGTCCGAGCGTCCGCGCCGCGACGTCGTCTCCTTCGTGCGCCGCGGGACGCGGCTCTCCCGCAGCCGGCAGGAGGCCTGGGACCGGCTCGCCGGCGACTTCGTGCTGGACGTGCCCCGCGGCGAGCGCGACACGGTCCCCGACCCCGGTGCGCGCCTCGATCCCCGCGAGGTCTTCGGCCGCGAGCCCGCCGGGGCCGCCCCGCTCGTCGTCGAGATCGGCAGCGGCCAGGGCGAGAACATCGCCGCGGCGGCCGCCTCGCACCCCGAGCGCGACCACCTGGCGTTCGAGGTCTACCTGCCCGGTATCGCGCAGTCCCTGGACCGCATCGAGCGCGCGGGCTCGCCGAGCAACGTGCGCCTCGTCGCGCTCGACGCGCTGCACTCCCTGCCCACGCTGCTGCCCGCCGGGTCGATCCGGGAGCTCTGGATCTTCTTCCCCGATCCCTGGCACAAGTCCCGTCACCACAAGCGGCGCCTGGTGAACCCTCCCCTGCTGGACGCCGTGCTGCCTCTGATGGCCGAGGGCGGCGTGCTGCGCCTGGCCACGGACTGGGCCGAGTACGCCGCGCACATGCGGACGGTCCTGGACGCGGACCCGCGCCTGGAGTCCCTGCACCCGGGCGGTCCGCGGCCCGCCGGCGAACCCAGCGACCCCGTGCCCGAGGAGACTCCGGACCGCGGCTGGGCACCGCGGTTCGAGGGCCGCGTGCGCACGAGCTTCGAGCGCAAGGCGCTCGACGCGGGCCGCCTGGTCTGGGATCTCGCCTACGGGGTCCGCGGATCGCGCCCTGAGCCGGGCTACTCTGACCCGGAAGCGCCCGCGTCGGGCGCCTGAGTCCGCACCGCGGACGCAGGACCGACCCCGTCGGCCCTCCCCGCATCCTTCGCCCCGCGCGCGCAGCGCGGGCCCGATCCCGCTCCCCCGCCGCCCGTCGGCCCGACCCCGGAGGACCTCCCCATGAGCGAGCCCGATATCGACCTGCCCGGCGACTGGGAGCAGGACGGCGACACGCGCCCGCCCCGACGCCGCAGGCGACGCGCGCTGCTGATCATCCTGCTGATCCTGGTGGTGCTGATCGCCGCGGTCGGCATCATCGCGGGCCGCTACCTCGCCTCGCTCAACGGCTCCTACGAGAAGCGCACCACGGTGAGCATCGACCGCGGGGCGTCCGACGGCGACCGGCCGGAGGACGCCGGCGGGGAGAACATCCTGCTGCTGGGCTCGGACAAGCGCAATGCGGAGGACGCCGCCGCCGAGCACGTCTCGGGGCAGCGCTCGGACGTGATGATGCTCGTGCACATCCCCGAGGACCACAGCGGCGCCTACGTCATGTCGTTCCCGCGCGACCTGTACGTGGACATCCCCGGACACGGCAAGGACCGCATCAACGCGGCGCTCGCCTTCGGCGGGGTGCCGCTCGCGGTGAGCACCGTCGAGGACTTCACGGGCACCCGCATCGACCATGCCGCCCTCATCGACTTCGAGGGCATCCAGGGTCTCGTCGACGCACTCGGCGGGGTC
This sequence comes from Brachybacterium halotolerans subsp. kimchii, assembly GCF_020792675.1. NCBI lineage: Bacteria > Bacillati > Actinomycetota > Actinomycetes > Micrococcales > Dermabacteraceae > Brachybacterium > Brachybacterium halotolerans. The sequence continues at coordinate 1,270,278 of NZ_CP086254.1, forward strand.
GACGTGCAGGTCAGCCAGGACTTCACAGCCGACGGCACCACCTTCACCAAGGGCTCGATGCACATGGACGGCGCGACCGCCCTGACCTTCGTGCGCCAGCGCAAGGCGTTCGCCGACGGCGACTTCCAGCGCAACCGCAACCAGCAGGCGCTGCTGCAGGGGATCGTCTCCGAGCTGCTGAGCCGGGACACGCTGTCGAGCCCCTCGAGGATCTCCGAGACCGTGAAGGTGATCTCCCCGTACCTCACCACGGACGACGACCTCACCGGCAGCGCCCTGGTGAGCCTGGGGCTCTCCATGCGCGGCATCCGCGGCGACGACATCCACTACCTGGGCGTCCCCCACGGCGATCCGTACACCACCTCGGGCGGCGCGAGCGTCGTGGCCACCGAGGACGAGGACACCAAGGCCCTGCGCACCGCCCTGAAGGACGACACCATGGACGAGTACTTCGCCGCGCACGAGGGCGAGTACTAAGAGCGGGCCGAGCACCGAGGTCGCGCAGGTACCATCGGACCGTCCCCGACACCGACCCCACACCGAGCAGGAGGCTCACGTGCCCAACCCATTGGTGAAGATCGCGATGACCGGTGCCTCGATCGCCGCTGGCATCGTCGGCCAGAAGGTGATCACCGCGGTGTGGAACGCCGTCGTCGACGACGACGCCCCCACGAACAAGAACATCAAGCGCTCCGCCAAGGAGACGAAGGCCGCCCGCAAGGAGGCCAAGAAGTCCGGTGCCTCCAAGCAGGAGGTCAAGGCCATCACGGACCCTGAGAACGAGCGTCCCGCCTGGCAGATCATCGTGTGGACCCTGCTCACGGGAGTGGTCCTGCAGGCGATCCGTCAGGCCGCCCGCAACGGCACCGAGGTGGGGGCGCGCAAGATCACCGAGCGCCGCCCGCGCGCGAATCGCGGCTGATCTCCTCCGCGGCACCTGCCGCAGCGGCCCGAGCAGCCGCGGCCCGAGCAGCCGCGGCCCGAGCCGCTGCGACATGCAGAACGGGGCCCCGACCGATCCGGTCGGGGCCCCGTTCTGCATGCCTGCGCCGCGTCGGCGCGCTCTCACTCCTCGTCAGGATCCCCCAGGGCGCCGCGCGAGTCGAGGGTGTCGCCGGTGACCAGGAAGCCCACGCGACGCACGAGCGAGACGGCGTGGTCCCCGATGCGCTCGTAGTAGCGGGCGAGCAGGGTCAGGTTCATGACCTCGGCGCTCGAGTAGTCGTCGTTGCGGGCGATCGAGCGGTAGATCTCGGACTGCAGGGAGTCGAGCTCGTCGTCGTCCTTCTCGACCTGCGCGGCCAGGGCCAGATCGTTGTCGCTGATGACCTTCGCGCTCGAGGTGACCGCGCCGAGGGCGAGCTCGCCCAGGCGCTGGAACTCCTCGCGATGGCGCTCGGGCACCCCCAGCTGCGGGTGGCTGCGGCGCGCGACGATCGCGATGTGCGCGGCGAGATCGCCCATGCGCTCGATGGTCGAGCTCATCCGGAGCCCCGCGACCAGCAGGCGCAGGTCGCTCGCGACCGGCCCCTGCCGCGCGAGCAGCTCGATCATCTTCTCGTCGATCTGCATCTGATCGTCGTCGATGTGCGAATCGGCGGCGATCACCCGCTCCGCCAGGGCGAGATCCCCCTCGAGCAGCGCCGTCGAGGCGTCCGCGAGCCCCGACCGGACCAGGTCGAGCATCTCGACCAGATCCTCGACCAGGTGTCGCAGGTCGCTCCTGTAGGCCTCGCGCATGTGCCCCTCTTCTCCTCATGGCCGTGGTGGCCGTCATCCCCGTCGTGGCCGTCCGGCCGTCGCGGCCGTCCCGGCGATCGTGCCGACGGGACGCGTGCGTGCTGACGTCCGATGGTCGCAACCCTATGTGAACGCGAGGGCACGGCTTCGTGAACTCCTGCCGACCCGCCCGCCCCGACTCCGCCGACGGTGATTCAGCGCCGTTCACCTGCCTCTACGATGGGGGCGTGCCTGCGTCCGTCCTCCTCGTCCTCGCCGGGGCCATCGGCCTCGTGATCGGCTGTGCGGCGACGCTGTCGCTCGTGCGCCAGGACCGGCCCGCGCAGACCCCCTCGCCCGCGGGGACGGCCGTCGTCCCCCAGTCCGCCTCCGAGGTCCTCGCGATCCTCTCCACGGCCTACGTGGTGCTCGATGCGGGCGGCGACGTGCTGCGCGTCTCGCCGCTGGCGTACTCCTACGGGATCGTGCGCGCGAGCAGCGGCGACTACCCGCGCCTGGCGAACCAGGAGCTGGTCGAGCTCGCGGCCGACGTGGCCCGCAACGGCGGCTATCGCGACGAGCGCCTGACGATCCGCCGGCAGGGCCCGGAGGACTCCGAGTCCGTGATCGACGTGCGGCTCGGGACCCTCGGCTCCCACGGCGTGCTGCTGCTCGCCGAGGACCGCACCCGCGCGGTGCGCGTCGAGGAGACCCGCCGCGACTTCGTCGCCAACGTCTCCCACGAGCTGAAGACGCCCGTCGGTGCGATCACCCTGCTGGCCGAGACGATGGAGGACGCGGCCGACGACCCCGAGGCCGTGCGCCGCTTCGCCCAGCGCATGCAGACCGAGTCCCAGCGCCTCTCCCACCTCGTGCAGGAGATCATCGAGCTCTCTCGCGTCCAGGGCGCCTCGGCGCTGCCCGACGCGAGCGCGGTGGACGTGGACGACGTGGTCGAGGAGGCGCTCAGCGCCAACCGCAACCTCGCTCTCGGCTCGGACATCGAGCTCAGCGGCGGCGCGTCCTCCGGCCTGCAGGTCTACGGCTCCACGACGATGCTCACCACGGCGCTGTCGAACCTGATCTCCAACGCGATCGCCTACTCGCCCGAGGGCACCCGCGTGGGCGTCTCGGTGCGCCGCGACAGCGGCATGGTCGAGATCGCCGTGAAGGACCAGGGCATCGGCATCTCCAAGGAGGACCTCGAGAGGGTCTTCGAGCGCTTCTTCCGCGTGGACCGCGCCCGCTCCCGCTCCACGGGCGGCACGGGTCTGGGCCTCGCGATCGTCAAGCACATCGCCACCGACCACGGAGGCGAGGTCACCGCCTGGTCGATGGAGGGCCAGGGATCCACCTTCGTGCTGCGCATCCCCGAGATGGGACGCACCGACGCGGTGACGGTGGGCCAGGGCGGCAGACCTGCGGCGGAGGAGTCCTGATCTTCCACGCCGCTCCGGACGTCGTCGGCCCCGCCGGCGCGTCAGCCTCTGTATCATCCATCCAGCGCGGCGCCGCCGCACGAGAGAGAGGACGCCGATGACGCGGATCCTGATCGTCGAGGACGAGGAGTCGTTCTCCGACCCCCTCGCCTACTCCCTGCGCAAGGAGGGGTACGAGGTCGCCGTCGCCGGCACCGGCAACGAGGCGCTGCGGATCTTCTCGACCCACGGCGCGGACCTCGTCCTGCTCGACCTCATGCTCCCCGGCATCGGCGGCACCGAGGTGTGCCGCGAGATCCGCCGCACCTCGAGCGTCCCGGTCATCATGCTCACGGCCAAGGACGACGAGTTCGACAAGGTCCTCGGGCTGGAGCTCGGGGCCGACGACTACGTCACCAAGCCCTACTCCTCGCGCGAGCTGCTGGCCCGCATCAAGGCGGTGCTGCGCCGCGGCCAGGACACCGGCGAGGACGAGGAGGACGTGACCCTGCGCGCGGGCGGCATCGAGATGGATGTCGAGCGCCACGTGGTGACGGTGCGCGGCGAGGACGTCTCGCTGCCTCTCAAGGAGTTCGAGCTGCTCGAGCTGCTGCTGCGCAACGTGGACCGCGTGCTCACCCGCGGTCAGCTCATCGACCGGGTGTGGGGCGCGAACTACGTGGGCGACACGAAGACCCTCGACGTCCACGTGAAGCGCCTGCGCGCGAAGATCGAGCCCGACCCGAAGAACCCCGTCCACCTGGTGACGGTGCGCGGCCTCGGCTACAAGTTCGAGGCCCTCGAGCGCTGAGCGCCGGAGGGTCGAGCCCCGGAGCGCTCGGCTCCGAGAGGCTCAGCCCGTCTCCCCCGCATACGGATCGGGGCGCCCACCAGAAGGTGGGCGCCCCGATCCGTATGCGAAGGCAGATGCGCCAGCGGCGATGCACGGGTGGCGCGGCGGGAAGGCCCGATCAGCCCTCGCCGGAGCCCGAACCGCCGTCGGACGCGCCGCCGTCAGAGGCCGCGCCGTCGGACGCGGAGCCGCCCGAGCCCTTGTAGTACGAGAGGCTCGTGTCGGTGACGGGCATCGTCTCGGTGCGCTTCTGGCCGTCGACCGTCATCGTCAGCTCCATGGTCGCGCCCGCGGCGACGGGGAAATCGTCGACCCCGATCTCGAGCGGCGTGGACTCCTCGGGGTCCTGGTCCTTGCGGAGGTCCTTCGGCTCGACCTGGATCGTGGTGTTCGCGGGAACCTTCACGCGCTGGGAGAAGATGACGTCGCCGTCGTTCGTCCCCTCGAGCGTCACGGTCGCGTCCTCGTCGGTGTAGTTCACGACCGAGGCGAGGAGCTCGCCGCGCTTGTCGTCGTTCACGACGACGACCGCGTTGCGCACGCCGAAGGTGAAGTTCTTCGAGGAGTCCTGGAGGCTGACGTTCGTGCCGTCTGCCGCCTGGTAGAAGTCGTGCGTCTGCACCGGGTTCATGTAACTGCAGCCGGTCGCGCCGACGGACAGCGCCACGGCGGCGACGGTGAGGGCGAGGCGGGTGCGACGCAGGGACTTCACGGGGACTCCTGTTCATGTCCGTCCGGAGGGGCGACCGGACGGGAAAAGGGATCGGGGACGCCGCGCCGGAGGGCGACGCCGTACCGGTCCAGGGTAGCGCACCTCGGCCCTGTCACCGGGCACGACGAGCCCCGCGGGCGCGTGATCCCGGGCATGCGCGACGGCCCCCGGCACGTCGGCCGGACCGACGCACACCCCTGCCCCTCGCACCCGCTCCTACCTGCGGTTCTGCCGAGCGGCGGCGAATTGTATCAGACGCGCCCGTGATAGACTCATAGGCAGGAAAGGGGCCATACACATGAACTTTGCCGTCGGCGAGACCGTCGTCTACCCGCACCACGGAGCAGCGCTGATCGAGGAGGTCAAGAGCCGCACCATCAAGGGCGAGGAGCGCACCTATCTCAAGCTGAAGGTGGCCCAGGGGGATCTCACCATCGAGGTGCCGGCCGACAACGTCGACCTGGTCGGCGTCCGCGACGTGGTGGACAAGGAGGGACTCGAGGAGGTCTTCGACGTGCTGCGCCAGCCGTACACGGAGGAGCCCACCAACTGGTCCCGCCGCTACAAGGCGAACGTCGAGAAACTCGCCTCGGGGGATGTCAAGAAGGTCGCCGAGGTCGTGCGCGACCTCTGGCGTCGCGATCAGGACCGCGGCCTCTCGGCCGGGGAGAAGCGGATGCTCGCCAAGGCGCGGCAGATCCTGGTCTCCGAGCTCGCGCTCGCGGAGAAGACCGATGAGACCAAGGCCGAGTCGATCCTCGACGAGGTCCTCGCCTCCTGATCGACCGTTGATCAAACCTTGGTCCCGCCCCGCGGGACGAGGGATCACCACCGCGACCCCGGACGGATCCCGTCCGGGGTCGCGGCGCGTCCCAGGTCCTTGCGGCCGGATCATGGCGCCGGACCGAGCCCTGTGCGGGACGAGCGCCCGGGGTGACGGGCGGGTCCGTCCCTCGGACCCCCTGGTCGTCCGGCCCCGCGCGTGCCAAGATGGTGACCTGCGCCACATGGCGCGGGGTCCGGCGTCGCCCGGACCGCGGCCCGGATTCGAAGGAAGGGAGCGTCCGTGCGCACCATCGCAGTCGTCAGCGGCTCCGGCGTCACCGCCTCCGCGCATCTGGCCCGCCAGGTCCGCGAGCACCTCGCGCACCGGGGCATCCAGGCGCATGTCCTGCCCACCACGGTGATGGACATGCTCTCCCAGGACTTCCACGCCGACCTCATCATCGCGACCGTCGAGATCCCGCAGAGTCTGCGCATCCCCGTGGTCTCCGGGATGCCGCTGCTGCTGGAGACCGATCCCCAGGTGGTCTTCGACGACGTCGAGCGCCTGCTCGCGCGCCCCTCCCCCGTGCGCCCGGCCCGCCATCGGCCGCCGGGACGCCCCGCTCCCGGCCGTCCCGGAGCTCCCCAGCGCCGCACCTCGTGACCGCCTGACGACCGCGGGTGCACCCTCGCGCAGATCTGCGTACTGTCCGTGCAGGGGCAGGATCCACGTCGTCCCGAGTCCGCTCCGCCGGCGCGCCGCACCCGTGCGTGCGCACCCCGTGCGGTCGGCGGCACGACGATCCCGCTCCGACCGCCCGTCCGTCGTCGACCCCTTCCGGAGACTCCATGTCCGCCACTGACACGCCCCAGCCCGTCCTCGCCGCCGAGGACGTCGAGTCCGCCGCCGCGCGCCTGGACGGCATCGTGCGCCGCACTCCCGTGCACCTGAGCGAGCGGCTGAGCGCGATCGCGGGGGTGCCGGTCTGGCTCAAGCGGGAGGACCTGCAGGTGGTGCGCTCCTACAAGCTGCGCGGCGCCTTCCTGTTCATGGACTCCCTGGACGCGGCGTCCCGCACCGCCGGCGTGGTCGCCGCGAGCGCCGGCAACCACGCCCAGGGCGTGGCCTACGCGTGCCAGGCGCTCGGCATCGACGGCCGCATCTACGTCCCCGGCACCACGCCCCGCCAGAAGCGCGACCGCATCACGACGCTCGGCGGCGACCGGGTCGAGCTGATCCTCATCGGCGACACCTTCGACGACGCCGCAGAGGCCGCGGCCGACGACGCCCGACGCACGGGCGCCACCATGGTCCCGCCCTTCGACCACCCGCAGATCATGGCGGGCCAGGGCACCGTCGCCCTCGAGGCGCTCACCGATATCCGCGAGAACCACGGCCAGGACATCTCCACCGTGGTGCTGCCCGTGGGAGGCGGCGGACTGCTGGGCGGATGCGGCACCTGGCTGCGCGAGCGCGAGCCCTCGGTGCGCGTGGTCGCGGTCGAGCCCGCGGGCGCGGTCTCGATGGCGGCCGCCATGCGCCACGGCAGCCCCGTGACCCTGCACGACCTGGACCGCTTCGTCGACGGTGCCGCCGTGCGCCGCGTGGGCGCGGAGACCCTGCGCGCGGCCCAGGCCATCGGGCCGGACCTCGTCGCGGTCGACGAGGGGGCCGTGTGCACCGAGATGCTCGCGCTCTACCAGACCGACGGCATCATCGCCGAGCCCGCGGGCGCACTGGCCGCGGCGGCCGTGGCGACCGGGCTCGTGCGGGCCGACGGCGCCGACGAGGCCGAGGCGATCGGCACCGGGACGCAGGGGTCCGAGGCGCAGAGGTCCGAGGCGCACCGGACCGCCGCCGCGGCGCACGATGCCGCGGACTCGCAGGGGGACTCGGGCGACGGCATCCTGGTCGTCGTCTCGGGAGGGAACAACGACGTCTCGCGCTACAACGAGGTCGTCGAGCGCTCCCTCGTCCACGAGGGCCTCAAGCACTACTTCCTGGTCACCTTCGCGCAGGAGCCGGGGGCGCTGCGGCGCTTCCTGGACCAGGTGCTCGGGCAGGACGACGACATCGTCCTGTTCGACTACATCAAGCGCAACAACCGGGAGGAGGGGCCCGCGCTCGTCGGCATCGAGCTCGGTGCGAAGGAGAACTTCGAGCCCCTGCTCTCGCGGATGGCCGCCTCGAACATGCAGATCGAGCGCATCGACCCCGACGACCCGATCTACCGCTACCTCACCTGAGGCGCGACCGGCCGCGCACGACGGAGGCCGCATCCCCGGAGCGGGGATGCGGCCTCGTGCGTCTGCGTGGGCGCCGGGCCCGGTCCTGCCCGGCTCGGCCCGCCCGAACTCAGCCCTCGGAGGAGGAGCCGGCGGCGTCCGGGCCGTTCGCGGCGTCGCGGGCCTCGACGGCCGAGCGCACGATGTCCTCGAGCGACTTCTCGCTCTTCCAGCTGAGCGTCTCGCGGATGCGATCGGTCGAGCAGATGAGGCGCGCCGGATCGCCGGGGCGGCGCTCGCCGACGCGCGGCTCGATCTCGATGCCCTTGACCTTCGCGATCGCGTCGATCACCTCGAGGACGCTCGAGCCCGTGCCGGTGCCGACGTTGAACACGTGGTGCGGACGGTCGTCGCCGCGCAGGTAGTCGAGCGCCGCGACATGCGCCTCGGCGAGGTCCAGGACGTGCACGTAGTCGCGGATGCAGGTGCCGTCGGGGGTGTCGTAGTCGTCGCCGAACACCGTCGGCACGTCGCCGCGGTCCAGCGCATCCAGGATGATCGGCACCAGGTTCATCACCAGGGTGTCGGCGAGCTCGGGCCAGCCGGCGCCCGCGACGTTGAAGTAGCGCAGCGCGACGGTGCGCATGTCGTGGGCGCGCTCGGCGTCGGCGAGCATCCACTCCCCCACGTACTTCGTGGCGCCGTAGGGGTTGATGGGCCGAGGATCGAGGTCCTCGGTCACGGAGTAGACGTCGGGCATGCCGTAGACGGCCGCGGAGGAGGAGAACACGACGTCGCGCACCTTGGCCTTCGCGCAGGCGGCGAGCACGTTGGCGAGACCGCCCACGTTGTCGTGCCAGTACATCTCCGGGTTCGCGACGGACTCGCCGACCTGCTTGTGGGCGGCGAAGTGGATCACCGAGTCCGCGCCGGAGCTGGTGAGGTGGAAGGCGAGGCGGTCCACGGCATCCTTGCTCGTCACGTCGAGCTCGACGAGGTCAGCGCCCTCCGTGCGCGAGCGGAAGCCCGTGGAGAGGTCGTCGACCACGACCACCTGCTCGCCCTTCTCCAACAGGAGTCGCACCACGTGCGACCCGATGTACCCGGCACCACCGATCACGAGAGTCGTCATGCCCCGAGCGTAACCGGTGGTCCTGCGCACGGACGACGGCGGCGCGCGCCGCGCTCAGCTCCAGGACTGGGAGAGCGGCTTGCCCTCGGCGTAGCCGCTCGCGCTCTGCAGCCCGACGACGGCCCGCTCGCGGAACGCCTCGAGGTCGCCCGCGCCCGCATAGGTGCACGAGGAGCGCACGCCCGCGGTGATCTCGTCGAGCAGGTCCTCGACGCTGCCCGCCCCGTCGGCGAGGTACATGCGGGACGAGGAGATGCCCTCCTCGAACAGGGACTTCCGGGCGCGCGCGAAGGCGTCCTCGGCGGCGGTGCGCGAGCTGACGGCGCGCTTGGAGGCCATGCCGAAGCTCTCCTTGTACGCGCGGCCGCGCTCGTCGACGTGGAGATCGCCGGGCGACTCGAAGGTGCCCGCGAACCACGAGCCGATCATCACGTTGGACGCGCCCGCGGCGAGCGCGAGGGCGACGTCGCGCGGGTGGCGCACCCCGCCGTCGGCCCAGATCCGCGCGCCGAGCTCGCGGGCGGCGCGCGCGCACTCGAGGACGGCGGAGAACTGGGGTCGCCCCACGCCCGTCATCATCCGGGTCGTGCACATGGCGCCCGGGCCCACGCCCACCTTGACGATGTCGGCGCCGGCCTCGATCAGGTCCCGCGTGGCCTCGGCGGTGACGACGTTGCCGGCGACGATGCGCACGCTCGTGGACTCCTGCGGGCCGACGGCCTCGCGGGCGGCGTGCAGCGCCTCGAGCATGCGGTCCTGATGACCGTGCGCCGTGTCCAGGACGAGCACGTCGGCCCCGGCGTCGACGAGGGCGCGGGCGCGCGCGGCGACGTCGGCGTTGATGCCGATCGCGACGGCGATCCGCAGGCGGCCCTCCGCATCGAGGGCGGGCGCGTAGATGGTCGAGCGCAGCACGCCGCGCGCGGTGAGCACGCCCCGCAGGGAGCCGTCCTCCTCGAGCACGAGGGCGGCCTCGTGGTGGGTCGCGGCGATGCGCGCATGCAGCGGCGCGGGCTCGCCGGCGGCCTCCTGCGCGCTCAGACGCAGCACGTCGGTGCTGACCACGTCGCCCACGGCGGTGAAGGCGTCGCGGCCCGCGAGCTCCTCGGCCGAGACCGCGCCGAGCGGGAGCCCGTCGGCGCCCACGACCACGACGATGCCGTGGGCGCGCTTGGGCATGAGGGCGCGGGCCTGGCCGATGGTCCCGTGCGCCTCGAGAGTCAGCGCGTGGTCGACGAGGGGATCGCGGCGCTTCACGCTGCGCACGATGTCCTCCACGCGCTCGGCGGGCAGATCCTGCGGGAGCACGGCGAGCCCACCGCGGCGGGCCATCGTCTCGGCCATGCGGCGCCCCGAGACGGCGGTCATGTTCGCGGCGACCAGGGGGATGGTCGTGCCCGTGCCGTCGTCCGAGCCGAGGTCCACCTCGAACCTCGACCCGATCGACGAGAGGGAGGGCAGGAAGAAGCAGTCGTCGTAGGTGAGATCGGTCTGCGGGGTGTGGATGAGGCGCATGGGGCCAGGATACGGACCGTGGGCACGGCGGGACGGCCTGCGAGGTGAGACCCGCCACGCCGACGCGCGCGCCCACGAGCCCTTCCGACGGGGGCGCAGAAGGCCCCTCCTCCGCGCGACTCGGGCACCTGCGCGAGGGGGATATGATCCGATTCCTCCCGGTTCTGGGAGCACCCTCGGGGGTCTCGGGACCCCGACGCAGCACCTGCGCCCTTTCTTCACACGCCCGGCACGGCCGGAGGAACAAGCCCGGAGGGGACATCCGTAGGATGTGCGCCATGACGGACCAGACACCTGGTCGCCGTTCGCGTCGCCCTCATGTGGGTCGGCGCGCTGACGAGCAGACCGACAGCGGCCCCGCCCGGAACCCGGGCGCGGGCCAGGATCGTGAGCGCTCCGGCGGCTTCGACGCGAGCACAGCACGCCGCTGGATCGGCCCCACCTCGGCCGGATCCGCCGCCTCCGCGGGATCCGCGGACACTGCCGCCTCTGCGGGATCCGCGGGATCTGCTGCGTCCGCGGCCTCGGCGAACACCTCCCCCGCCCCCGCTCCGTCCCCGTCGCGCGCGCCCTCTCCGTCGGCCCCTGCCCCGTCGCCCGGCGCCGCGCCCACCCCGCTGAGCGCCGCCTCTCCGGATGAGTCCGCGCCGCGCCCCCGCGGTCGCCGCGCGGGCCCCCCGCGGGACGAGCGCACCGAGATGGCGGCCGCCTCCTCCGGGACCGCCGATGCCTCCACCCGTCCTCGCGCGCGCCGCGCCCGCCGCGAGTCCGACGACGACATGGATGCATGGTCGGCGGCGGACAGCCACGTGGTCTCCCGCGACCCCTCACGGCGAGAGCAGCCCGCCGACTCCGCGGGGTCCGCGGGGTCGTCGCAGTCCCGGGATCGTTCGCGCGGAGGCTCCGAGGAGCCTCCGACCACCGTCCTCGAGCCCATGGAGACGCCGCGCACCTCGGTGCGACTGGGCGCGAGCTCGTCGGTGACCGCACTCGGACCGCGTGATGCCGAGGAGGAGTCGGCCGCGCCGGTCCCCGCGGACCGCGACGAGCAGGCGGACGAAGCCGGCTCCGCACCGAGCCCCGTCGCCTCCGCCGCGAGCCCTGCTGCTCGACAGAGCCCGGTCAGCGCCTCCTCCGCGGGGTCCCCGAGCGCCGCCGGCCAGGGCGGTCCCGAGGACGCTCGCGACGGTTCCCGCGCAGCCTCCGGTGCCGCCGTCGGCGCTGCCGCCGCCACGACGGGCGTCGCCGCGGCGCGCACGCGCGGCGACGCCGGGCCCCGCGTGCCCTCGAGCGACTCCGCGCGCGGCAGCGCCGGCGCCGGTGCCGGATCCGGCGGAGGCTCCGGCTCGGGCAATCCGCCGTCGGACGGCTCCGATCTGCCCGACGACGGCCGCGAGAGCGGCTCGGGCGACGGGCAGGGCCCGCGCGCTCGGGATCGCCGCACCGGCTCGCTCCCCCGCGCGGCAGGCTGGACCGTGCTGACCTCGTTCATCCCCGGCACCGGCCTGCTCGCGACCCCGCTGCGCAAGCTGGGCTGGGTGCTGCTGGGGATCGTCGTGCTCGCGGCGGTCGTCGCGGGCGTCTGGTACGCGACCGGTGATCCCCTGCTCACGCTGCTCAAGCTGCTGAGCAGCCGCAAGGTGCTGATCGGACTGATGGTCGCGATCGGCGTCGTGGCCCTGGTGTGGATCCTCCAGGTGGTCCTCTCGAATCTCGCGCACAACACCCGTGAGCGCCTTCACGGCCGCCGTCGCGCGGTCTCCCTGATCGTCGCCCTCGTCATGGTCATCGGCGTCGCGGTCCCCTTCGCCCGCGCCGAGCAGTACGTGTACGCCGCGCAGGGCCTGCTGGGCAACCAGAGCGTGTTCCGCTCGGGAGGGGGCTCGGGCAAGCTCAGCTCGAGCGACCCCTGGAAGGACACCGAGCGCGTGAACATCATGCTGCTCGGCCAGGACGCCGGGGCCGATCGCACCGGCACCCGCCCGGACACGATCATGGTCGCCTCGATCGACACCAAGACCGGCCGCACGGCCCTCTTCTCCATCCCCCGCAACCTGCAGTACGTGCGCTTCCCCGAGGGCACCGTGGCGCAGAAGAAGTTCCCCGAGGGCTTCGACGCCTTCGGCAAGGGCCAGAACCTCATCAACGCGGTCTGGACCTGGGCCAACGACAACAAGGACCTGTTCCCGAACGACGACGACCCGGGCCTCACCGCGACCGAGTGGGCCGTCCAGGAGACGCTGGGCCTGGACATCGACTACTACGCGATGGTCAACCTCCAGGGCTTCTCCGACCTCGTCGACGCCATCGGCGGCGTGGATCTGAACGTCGAGCGGAAGATCCCGATCGGCGGCGGCACCAACCAGGCCACCGGCGGGAAGTACCCGATCACCGGGTACATCGATCCGGGCCAGCAGAAGCTCGACGGCAACAAGGCGCTGTGGTACGCGAGGTCCCGCGAGGGTTCGACGGACTTCAACCGCGTCTGCCGCCAGCAGCGCATGGTCCGCGCCGTGTCCGAGCAGGCGAACCCCACCAAGCTCGCCCTGAACTTCACGAAGCTCGTGGGCGTGGCCGGCTCGAACATCGAGACCGACGTCCCCAGCGACGACCTCGATGCCTTCGTGGACCTCGGCTGGCGGGTCAAGGACTCCGGGTTCTCCTCGTACCCGATCGTGCCCGGAGTGGATCTGCCGGACCGGCGCCACGACGGCTACTTCGAGGGCGGGCATCCCGACTGGGACTACCTGCACAAGTGGGTGAAGGAGTCGATCGAGGACTCGATGGCATCGGAGACGACGTCGGTCTCCGGCGACAAGGACTCCTCGAAGGACAAGGACTCGAAGAAGTCCACGGCGCCCGAGAAGACGACGGAGTCGACGACCACCGAGGCCGAGTCCTCGAAGGCGTCCTCGGACGACGCCTCGAAGGAGGCCGAGAAGCAGGCCGACGCCGATCCGCTGGCGGCCTGCATGCCCGGCACCCAGGATCCGGACGCCCAGGCCGGCGACTGACGGGCTCTCGGAGAGTCCATCGCATGACGACGGCGCCGTCCCCTTCCGGGGGCGGCGCCGTCGTCATGCGCTGCGTCGAGCGGGTCGAGCGGTGAGGGCCCTCCCTCAGTCGGTCAGCTGCAGCAGCGCGTTCTCGATGAGCTCGGGCATCGCGGGGTGGATCCAGTACTGCGTGCGGGCGAGCTCGGAGACCGTCTGCCCGGTGCTCATCGCCTGGATGATCAGCTGGATGAGGATCGTCGACTCGGGGCCGATGATGTGCGCGCCGAGGATCCTGCCGGTGCCGCCCTCGGCGAGGATCTTCGCGAACCCGGTCGTGTCCTCGAGCGCCCAGCCGTAGGCGATCGACGAGTAGTCCTGCACGGCGATGCGCACGTCGAGCCCCTGCGCGCGGGCCTCGCGCTCGGTGAGGCCCACCATCGCGATCTGCGGGTTCGTGAACACCCCTGCCGGGACGGGCATCGTGTCCGAGCGCTCGGGGTTCTCCGGATGCAGGACGTTGTGGCGCACCACGCGCAGCTGGTGGTTCGCCACGTGCTTGAGCTGCACGGGATCGGAGAGATCACCGAAGGCCCAGACGCCCTCGAGCACCTGCCCGTCCTCGCCGAGGGCGCGCTGGAAGGGGTCCACGCGCACGCAGCCGTCGTCGGCCGTGGCGATGCCGCCCGCGGCGACGTCGAGCAGATCGGAGTTCGGTCGGCGCCCGACGGCCACGAGGATCTCGTCGGCCCGGATCTCGACGTCCTCCTCGCCGCCGTCCCCCGTCGCCGTCCCCTGCAGGACGACGCCGCCATCGTCCTCGCGGCGGACCGCGGTGGTGGTGACGTCCGTGTGCACGTCCCACTGCTCGCGGGCGAGCTCGGTGATGCGGGTGGAGACGTCGTCGTCGGCCGCGCGCAGCACGCGGCCCGAGCGCGCGACGAGGCTGACGCGCACGCCGAGCCCTGAGAAGATGTGCGCCATCTCGAGAGCGATCACGCCCGAGCCGAGGATCACGAGCGACGCGGGCAGCGCGTCGATCCGCATGATGGTGTCGGAGGTCTGCGGGCGCGCGTCCGCCAGCCCCTCGATCGGGGGGATCGTGGGGCGCGAGCCGGCGCCCAGCACGATCGTGTCCGCGGTGACCTCCTCGCTGCCGCCGTCGCGCAGGTCCACGTGCAGGGCCTTGGGTCCGGTGAAGTGCGCGGTGCCGCGCAGCAGGGTGAGGTTCGCGTTGTCCTCGTGGTCGCGGCGGTAGGCCTCGCCGCCCTCGACGATGGGGTCGATGCGGCCGAAGATGCGGTCGCGGATCGCGGGCCAGTCCACGCCGTCCAGGGTCTCGGAGACGCCGAAGCGGTCGGCGTCGGCAGGGGTCGCGGCGAGGTCGGCGGTGTGCACGAACATCTTGGTGGGGATGCAGCCGACGTTGAGGCAGGTCCCGCCGAAGACCTGGTCGGGGCCGACGCCCTTGTCGATGTAGGCGATGGAGCGTCCGGCGAACTCGGGGCCCGGGAAGGAGTTTCCGGAGCCTGAGCCGATGAGTGCGATGTCGTAATGGGTCACCGAAGCAGACTACGCGGGAGCGCCTGCGGCACGGCATACTCGACCCCGCCGCGTCCCGCAGAAGGAGACCTGATGAGCGCATCCCCGCACCCCGCCGACACCCACGACCGGATCCGCATCGTCGGCGCCCGGGAGAACAACCTGCGCGACGTCGAGGTGACCCTCCCCAAGCGCCGCCTCACGGTGTTCACAGGCGTCTCCGGATCGGGCAAGAGCTCGCTCGTCTTCGGCACCCTCGCCGCCGAGTCCCGGCGCATGATCGACGAGACCTACAGCGCTTTCGTGCAGGGCTTCATGCCCCAGACCTCCCGGCCCGACGTCGACGTGCTCGACGGGCTGACCTCGGCGATCACCGTGGGCCAGGAGCGGCTCGGCGGCGGGCCCCGGTCGACAGTCGGCACCATCACCGACGCCGCGGCGCACCTGCGCACGCTCTTCTCCAAGCGCGCCCAGCCGCATGCGGGCGGCCCCGGCGCCTACTCCTTCAACGTGCCGAGCGTGAGCGCGGCCGGCGCGATGACGGTGCAGAAGGGCGGGAGGACCCTCGCGGAGAAGACCACGTTCTCGCGCGTGGGCGGCATGTGCCCGCGCTGCGAAGGGATGGGCGCGGTGAGCGACCTCGACCTCACCGAGCTGTACGACGCCTCGAAGTCGCTGTCGGAGGACCCCTTCACGATCCCCGGCTACACGGGCGACGGCTGGACGGTGCGCGTGATCCGCGGCTCCGGGTTCTTCCCCGACGACGTCCCCATCCAGGACTTCACGAAGCGCCAGCGCGAGGACTTCCTCTTCAAGGACCCCGTGAAGGTGAAGATCGAGGGCGTCAACCTCACCTACGAGGGCCTGATCCCGAAGATCCGCAAGTCCATGCTGTCCAAGGACCGCGAGCAGATGCAGCCGCACATCCGCGCCTTCGTGGATCGCGCGGTCACCTTCATCACCTGTCCCGACTGCCACGGCACCCGGCTCGCCGAGCACGCCCGCACCTCCCTCATCGACGGCCGCTCGATCGGCGAAGTGAGCGCCCTGCCCGTCACCGATCTGCGCGACTGGGTCGCCGGCCTGGACCCCCGGGGCATCGAACCGCTGCTGGAGTCGCTCCAGGCGCTGCTGGACGCCTTCGTCGGCATCGGCCTGGGGTACCTCTCCCTCGACCGGCCCTCCGGCACCCTCTCCGGCGGCGAGGCGCAGCGCACCAAGCTCGTCCAGCACATCGGATCCTCCCTCACCGACATCACCTACGTCTTCGACGAGCCCACGATCGGGCTGCACCCCCACGACATCTCCCGCATGAACGACCTGCTGCGCACCCTGCGGGACAAGGGCAACACCGTGCTGGTCGTCGAGCACAAGCCCGAGACCATCGCGATCGCCGACCACGTGGTCGACCTGGGTCCGGGCGCGGGCCGTGACGGCGGCACCATCACCTATGAGGGCGACGTCGAGGGGCTGCGCGCCTCCGACACCCTCACCGGCAGGCACCTGTCCGCCCGCACGCCGCTGAAGGAGCACGTGCGGGAGGCCTCGGGCGCGCTCGAGATCCGCGGGGCGAGCACCCACAACCTGCGCGACGTGGACGTCGACATCCCGCTCGGGGTGCTCACCGTGGTCACGGGCGTCGCGGGCTCGGGCAAGAGCTCCCTCATCCACGACTCCCTCCCCCGCGGCACCGAGGCGATCGTCGTGGACCAGCAGGCGATCCGCGGCTCACGGCGCTCGAACCCCGCGACCTACACCGGCCTGCTCGAGCCGATCCGCAAGGCCTTCGCGAAGCAGAACGGCGTGAAGCCCGCCCTGTTCTCCGCGAACTCCGAGGGCGCCTGCCCGGTGTGCTCGGGCGCCGGCGTGGTCTTCACCGAGCTCGGCTTCTTCGAGACCGTCGAGTCGGTGTGCGAGGAGTGCGAGGGCCGGCGCTTCCAGGCCTCCGTGCTCGAGTACCGCCTGGGCGGGACGTCCATCGCCGACGTCCTCGAGATGAGCGTCGACGAGGCTCTCGAGCTGTTCACGGGCGCGGAGGCGAAGGTGCCCGCGGCCGCGAAGATCCTGCGCCACCTGCAGGAGGTGGGGCTCGGGTATCTCACGATCGGGCAGAACCTCACCACCCTCTCCGGCGGCGAGCGCCAGCGCCTCAAGCTCGCCACCCGCATGGGCGAGAAGGGCGGGATCCTGATCCTCGACGAGCCGACGACGGGCCTGCACATGGCGGACGTCGCCCAGATGCTCGAGCTGCTCGACCGCCTCGTGGACTCCGGGAAGTCGGTGATCGTCATCGAGCACCATCAGGCGGTGATGGCCCGCGCCGACTGGATCATCGATCTGGGCCCCGGCGCCGGCCAGGACGGCGGACGCATCGTCTTCGAGGGCACGCCCGCCCAACTGGTCGCCGACGCCTCGACGCTCACCGGCGAGGCCCTCGCGGCGTACGTGTCCGGGGCAGATGCGGCGGGCGCAGACGCGGCCGGCCCAGACGCGGCCGGCCCAGATGCGCCCGGCGAGGACGCGACGGCGAAGGGGACGATGTGACCATGGACGATCTGCTGGGCGCGCTCGAGGACGTCGACCGCTCCGACCCCGCCCTGCGCGACTGGGTCGCCGAGCGGGTGCGGCGCCTGGAGGCCGACGACCGCCGCAGCGCCGACACCCACCTGCTCAAGCCCGACCTCCCGGCCGACTGGGGCATCGACCTCTATCTCAAGGACGAGAGCACCCATCCCACGGGCAGTCTCAAGCACCGCCTGGCCCGGTCCCTGTTCATGTACGCCCTGGTCAACGGGTGGCTGCGCCCGGGGATGACAGTCATCGAGGCCTCCTCCGGGTCGACCGCCGTGAGCGAGGCGCACGTGGCGCGGATGCTCGGCGTGCCCTTCGTCGCGGTGATCCCCCGGGCGACGAGCGCCCGCAAGATCGCCCTCATCGAGGCGGAGGGCGGGAGCTGCCACATGGTCGATCGGCCGGGCGAGATGGACGGCGCCGCCCGCGCCCTCGCCGCCGCGTGCGGAGGGCTGTTCATGGACCAGTTCACCTTCGCCGAGCGCGCGACGGACTGGCGCGGGCACAACTCGATCGCCCGCTCGATCTTCGAGCAGCTCGCCGAGGAGCCGCACCCGGTGCCGCGCTGGCTCGTGGTGGGCGCCGGCACCGGCGGGACGAGCGCGACGCTCGGCCGGTACGTGCGCTACCACCGCCTGCCCACCTCCCTCGCCGTCGCCGACGTGGAGGGCTCGGCGTTCTTCACGGGATGGGAGAGCGGCGATCCGGAGGACGCGCAGGGCCGCGGCTCGCGCATCGAGGGCATCGGCCGCCCGCGGATGGAGCCGAGCTTCGTGCCCGGGGTGGTCGACCGCATGATCCGCGTGCCCGACGCCGCCTCGGTCGCGGCGACCCGCTTCGCCTCCGAGCGGCTGGGCCGGCGCATCGGTGCCTCGACCGGCACCAACCTCGTGGCCGCCGCCCGGATCATCGCCGGTATGCGCGAGCGCGGCGAGAGCGGGAGCGTGGTGACGCTGCTGTGCGACAGCGGCGAGCGCTACACGCGCACCTACTTCGACGACGACTGGGTCGCGGCCCAGGGGTGGGACCTCGTTCCGTGGCTGCGGGAGCTCGCGCGCACCCTGCCCCTCGGCGAGCGCTGAGCACGACGGGGACGAGCGGCGTCGACCGCACGCGTGCCGTCGAGGACGAGGAGGAGGACGAGGAGCGTCATCGGGGAAGCCGGGGACCGGCGGGCCCTCCGCTCAGCGGGGCCCCGCGCCCTCCCAGGAGGTGAGCAGGTCGACGGTGCGCTCGAGCGCCGCCCGGTCCTCGTCGGCGAGCGCCGGCAGCCGATCGCGCAGCGCCTCGGCCCAGTGCAGGCGGATGCGGCGACTGCTCTCCTGGGCGTGCTCGGTGAGACGCAGGTGCACGAGTCGCGAGTCCTCCGGATCGCCCTCGCGCAGCACGAGTCCCTTGCTGACCAAGCCGCGCAGAGCTGCGCTCATATTGCTGCGGTGCAGACCGGTGGCGCGGGCGGTCTCGCCGGAGGTCGTGCCGGGGTGGCGGTGCACCCAGCGGAGCACCGCGGTCTCGGTGCCCGTCAGTGCGACGACGCCCGCGGTCTGCACGTCGGCGACCTGGATCAGTCGGGCGAGCCCAACGATCGCGTCGGCGAGGTCGAACATCATCGCCTCGTCGCCGTCCAGGCGCAGCTCCTCCCCAGCGCTCCTCCCCGTGGCGTCGGCGGCCGATCCGGGGTGCGGTGCGCCGGCATCCTCGGGATCTGGTGCGGCCGGACTCACACGGGGATCCTAGCCTCCGTCGGCCGACGGCCCGTGCCGGCCTCGTCCGACCGGCCGCTCAGGGCTGCAGGCGCACGAAGGCGCGCAGCGGCGGACGGACGTCGTGCGCCTCGGACAGGCCCAGCGACTCGTAGAAGGCGCGCTGGCCGGGCTCGGCATCGGTGAGCAGCACGTGCTGGCGCACCGCGGAGAAGGGCGCGAAGGCCTCGAGCACCAGGGCTCTGCCGATGCCCGCGCGTCGCCGTCCCGGGTCCACGAGGACGTCCTGCAGGTAGGCGATGCTCGCCCCGTCGCTGATCACGCGGGCGAGCCCCACCAGGCGCCCGTCCTCGCGCGCGCAGACCACGCGCGTGCTGCCGGCGAGCGCGCGCTCCAGCGTCTGCGGGTCCCGGGTGTACGCGCTCCAGCCGACGGCTCCGTACAGCGCGAGCGCCTCGGCGAGCGCGGGCACCTCGTCGCGGATGCGCAGCTCGCGAGAGGCTTCGGCGGCGCGGTCCGGCGCGGGGTCGGGAGCCGACGCGGTGCCGACATCACTGTCCCGCCCGTCGTCGGCGCGCCCGTCATCGGCCCGCGGGTCGATGAGCTGGAACAGGCGGCAGTCCGCCCATCCCCCGCCCGCGATTCCCAGGCGCAGCATGCGCGGGGCGAGGCCGATCTCCTCGAATCCGCACGCGCGCAGCACGGCGGCCGAGGCGTCGTTGCCCACCGCCGTGCTCGCCTCGAGCCGGTGCAGGCTCAGCCCCTCGAAGGCGACGTCGATGATCTTGCGCAGGGCGTAGGTGGTCGCTCCCCTGCCGGACTCGGCCTCGTCGATCCAGTAGCCGACGCTCGCCCACTGCGCCGGCCCGCGCACGATCTGCTGCAGGGTGATGCGGCCGACGAGCCGGCCGGGCGCGTCCGGATCGTCGTCCAACAGGATCACCATCGGCAGACAGGCGCCGACATCCTTCTGCGCGAGCAGCTGGGCGATCGCCGCGCGCTGCCCGGCGGGCGTCGCCCAGGCCTCGCCGCGCGCGGGTGCGCCGCGCAGGAGATGGTCGCGGTTGCGGGTCTCGAGGTGGGCGAGCTCCTCCGCGTCCTCCATGCGCAGCGGGCGCAGGCGCACCTGGGAGGCCGTGACCCGCTCGGGGGTCTGCCCGCTGAGCTCCTGCACCATGCTGATTCCCCCGTCGTCCGCTCGTCCCCGCACCGTCGGCCCCGGGGATGGCACGGACCCCGGACCCGCGCGCTCCCCATCATGCCCGCCCGCGCTCCGCCGTCGGCGCGGTCCCTTCGAAGTTTCTTGGAGACGCCTCCCCACACTGACGGCATGACATCGAACATGCAGGTCAGTACGTCATGAGGGCCGACGCTCCGCGGCTGGACATCGTCTTGCCCGTCCTCGACGAGGCCGCGACCCTGCAGGCCTCCGTCGAGACGGTCCACGCCTTCCTCACGGCAAGCACCGAGCTGCCGAGCTGGCAGATCACGATCGCCGACAGCGCGAGCACGGACGGCACCGGCGCGATCGCCGACCTCCTGGCCGCCCGTCTGCCGTCGGTCCGCAACGTCCACCTGCCGCGGAAGGGTCGCGGGCTCGCGCTGCGCACGGCCTGGCTGTCCTCCCCGTGCGAGGTGCTCGCCTACATGGACATCGACCTCTCCACCGACCTGCGCGCGCTCGCGCCGCTGGTCGCACCGCTGCTGAGCGGGCACTCCGATCTCGCGGTCGGCTCGCGCCTGCTGCCCGCCGCGCGCGTGATCCGGGGCGCCCGACGCGAGACCCTCTCGCGCGGCTACAACCTGCTTCTCCACGGCACGCTCGGCGCCGGGTTCTCCGACGCCCAGTGCGGCTTCAAGGCCATCACCTCGCGCGCCGCCCATCACCTGCTGCCCCTCGTCGAGGACCCCGCCTGGTTCTTCGACACCGAGCTGCTCGTGCTCGCCCAGCGCAGCGGGCTGCGGATCGCCGAGGTCCCCGTCGACTGGTACGACGACCCCGAGTCGAGCGTCGACGTCGCCGGGACCGTCCGCGAGGACCTGCGGGGCATCGCGCGGATGGCGCGGGACCTCACCCTCGGGCGCATCCCGCTGGGCCCGGTGGCCGCCGAGCTCGGCCGTCGGCCCCTGCACCGCTCACGGTCCCTGGCCTCGCAGCTCGTGAGCTTCGGCGGCGTCGGAGCCCTCTCGACCCTCGCCTTCACCGGCCTCTACCTGCTGCTGCAGCTCGCCCTGCCCCACCAGGCGGCGAACCTGCTGGCCCTGGCCACGGCCACCGTGCTCAACACCGCGGTGAACCGGCGCCTGACCTTCGGCGTGCTCGAGCGCGCGGGCGCCGGGGTCCATCTGATCCAGGGCACCGCGATGTTCCTGGTCACCTGGGCGATCACGGCCGGCGCGCTCGCCCTCGCACACCTGGGCGGGCATCCGAGCGCCGCCGAGGACGTCCTCGTGCTCACCGCCGCGAATGCCCTGGCCACGGTCCTGCGCTTCCTCGTGCTGCGCCGCCTCTTCGCGAGACCCACGGATGATGCGCCGAAGGTCCTGGGCGAGGACGTGTCGCACACGCGCCGGGAGCTGACGGGCTCATGACGCTGATCCACGACCCGGCCGCCCCGCCCGCCTCTCCCTCGGGTCCCGGACGCCACCGGCACGACGAGGACGAGCGCCCGGGACCCCGCCACGCGCGGCTCGAGAACCGCCCGCTCGCCGTGCCGTGGGGCCTGCTCGCCCTCCTCGCGGGGAGCGCGCTGCTGTACATCACGGGCATCACGATCAGCGGGTGGGGCAACGTCTACTACGCGGCCGCCGTGCAGGCGGGCACCCAGAGCTGGCACGCGCTGCTGTTCGGCGCCTCGGACGCGACCGCGTCGATCACCGTCGACAAGCCGCCCGCCGCGATCTGGCTGATGGCGCTGTCCGCCCGCCTGCTCGGCTTCAGCCCGCTCGCTGTGCTGCTGCCGCAGGCGCTGCTGGGGGTCGCGACCGTGGGGATCGTCCACGCGACCGTGCGCCGCGTCGCCCCGCCCGGGGCGGCCCTGCTCGCGGGCGCCGTGGTCGCCACGACCCCGATCTGCGCCCTGGTCTTCCGCTACGACAACCCCGACGCGCTGCTCACTACGCTGCTCGCGACCGCCCTCTACGGCGCCGTACGGTGCCTCGAGCGCGGCCGCGCACGCTGGGCGGTCCTCGTGGGCGTCGCCTTCGGTCTGGCCTTCCTCACCAAACAGATGCAGGCCTTCGTCCCGCTGCCCGGCCTCGCCCTCGCACTGCTGCTCACCGCGCCGACCTCCTGGCTCCGGAGGATCGGGCTGCTGCTGGTCGCGGGGGTCTCGCTCGCGGCGTCCTCGCTGTGGTGGGTCGCCCTCGTCGAGCTCACGCCGCCCGCAGCGCGGCCCTTCGTCGGCGGCTCGCAGACGAACTCGTTCCTCGAGCTCACGCTCGGATACAACGGCCTGGGGCGGATCCTCGGCGGTCAGGGCAACTCGCCCGAGAAGACCGGCAGCATCGTGCGGACCTTCACCGACGCCTCCGCGCTCGGCATCTCCTGGCTGCTGCCCGCGGCGCTGGTGCTCGGGGCCGGGGCGCTCGTGGTGTGCCGACGGGACCCGCGGGCCCGGGTCCGACGAGGTCTGCTGGTGGCCGCGCTCACGGGACTGGTGGTGTCCGACCTCGCGTTCAGCCTCATGGACGGCATCTACCACTCCTACTACTGTGCGGCGATGGTCCCCTTCCTCGCGATCTCCGTGGACCTCGGCGCGCACACCCTGTGGGAAGCGCACAGTGCAGAGCGCGGGGCGCCCCGCGTGCGGGCGCTGCTCGGGCTGACGTTCGCGCTCACCGCGGTGTGGTCGTGCGTCCTGCTCTCGCAGGGACCGCATCAGCTGCTCCCGCTGCTCCCCCTCGTGGCGTGCACGGCCCTCGCCGCGATCGCGCTGCTGCTCCTGGCCGGTGAGCGCCCGCGGCTCGCGAGCGCCGCGGCGGCCCTGGGGATCATCGCGGCGCTGCTCGCGCCCGCCGGCGTCTCGATCCTCACCGCCGCGAAGGACCACCACGGCTCGGGGCCGATCGCCGGCTACGCCTCGCAGGCCCCCGATCCCGTCGCGCCGGACCTCGCGGACCTGCTCGCCGGCACCAGCACCGAGTGGGCGGCCGCGACCCAGGGCTCGGTGCCCGCGGCGCGCCTGCAGCTCGCGAGCGGCCGATCCGTCATGCCCATCGGCGGCTTCAACGGTACGGATCCCGCTCCCGGGCTCGGCCGCTTCCAGGAGCTCGTGCGCGAGGGCCGCGTGCGCTGGTTCGTCGGGGACGACGGCGAGATCGGCTCCTGGGTCGCACAGCACTACCCGGGGCGCAGCGTCGGCGGAGAAACGGTGTACGACCTCGCCGCCGCGCCCGTCGGCTAGGCCGCTGCGCGCCGTCCGGCACGGAGCCCGGCGCCTTCCGCGCCGTCCGGGAACGCCCGTGCGGCTACGCTGACCGGGTCCGCGGCGCGGCCCGAGCCCGTGCGAAGACCCGTCGACAGGAGGGCGCGCTGTGCAGTCGGTGACCGCCGAGGAGATCGCGAGGACCGTGCTCGCGGTGCTCGTGCTCATTATCCCCACCACCCTGGTGCTGCGCGCGACCGGCGTCCCCCAGCGCTGGGCTCCGGCGCTCGCGGTGCTGCGCGGCATGCTCCAGCTCGCGGTGCTCAGCATCATCCTCACCGGAGTCATCACCGATGCACGGCTGGTCGCGCTCGCCCTCGTGGTCATGTTCGCCGCCGCGGCGCTCACCAGCGCGCGCCGGCTCGGCACCGTCCGCGCGCACCTGCCCCTCGTCGTCGCGGGGATGGGCACCGGCATCGTCGTGACCCTGGTGGTCGTGTTCGCGACCGGCGCGATCGAGCTGTCCGCGCGCTACGCGCTCGCCGTCGGCGGCATCATCATCGGCAACGCGATGTCCACCTCGACGCTCGCCGGCAGGCGCCTGCTGCAGGCGGCCGACGACCGCTGGGACGAGATCGAGGGCTGGCTCGCCCTGGGGGCGACGCCGCGCCAGGCGACCCTGCCGATCTCGCGGCACGCCCTCCATGAGGCGCT
The DNA here is from genome assembly GCF_020792675.1 of Brachybacterium halotolerans subsp. kimchii. Lineage (NCBI taxonomy): Bacteria > Bacillati > Actinomycetota > Actinomycetes > Micrococcales > Dermabacteraceae > Brachybacterium > Brachybacterium halotolerans. The sequence continues at coordinate 1,294,508 of NZ_CP086254.1, forward strand.
CGTCCCCGCGACCGATCAGACCCGCACGACGGGCCTGGTGACTCTGCCCGGGGCGTTCGTCGGCGCGATCTTCGGCGGGATCTCCCCGCTCGAGGCGGGCCGGTTCCAGATCGTCGTGCTCGCCGGGATCATGGCCACCGCAGCGCTCACGAGCGCTGTGGTGTCCCTCGGTCTCGCCCCGCGCCTCTGCCGCGGCGACGCAGCGCTCCGATCGCCATCGGCGCGACCGAGATGACCACGAGCAGCAGCACCGCGGCCTCGAGGTGGTCGCGGATGAGCGCGACCCCGCCGAGCGCGTAGCCGAGGCTGGTGACGGCGGCGACCCAGAGCACCGCCCCCACGGCCGACCAGGTGAGGAAGGTGCGGCGCGGCATCCGCCCGACGCCCGCCACGACGGTGACGAAGGTGCGCACGATCGGCACGAAGCGGCCGATGACCAGGGCGCGCCTGCCGTAGCGGTCGAAGAACTCGATCGTGCGCTCGAAGTGGCGGCGCTTCAGCAGCCGGCCGTCGCGCTCGTACAGCCGCGCGCCGACGGCGCGGCCGATCTCGTAGCCCATCACGTTGCCCGCGAAGGCCGCGAGGGTGAGGGTGAGCAGGGACAGCGCGAGCGGGATGCGGATCGCGCCCTCGTGGGTGAACATGCCGACGGCGAACAGCAGCGAGTCGCCGGGCAGGATGGGGAAGAACAGCCCGCACTCGATGAGCACGATGAGGTGCGCGATCCACCAGAAGGCGGGGCCGAGCTGGGCGAGCAGCTGGGCGGGGTCCATGAGCTGGTGCAGGAGGGTCATCGTCGCTCTCCGTCGTCGGGGCCGCTCGCGGTGAGCGGCAGTCGGATCTCGAAGACCGTGCCCCGGCCGCCCGAGGAGAGCACGTCGATGCTCCCGCCCGCGCGCACGACGGCCTCGCGCACCAGGGCGAGCCCGATGCCGAAGCCCGTGCGGGCACTGCCGCCGCCGTCGACCGCGGCGGAGGAGCGGGCGAAGCGGTCGAAGACGCGGTCCGCCTCGATACCGCGGATGCCGGGGCCCTGGTCGCGGACGGTGAGGACCGCCCAGCCGGGGCGGCCCGCGACCTCGACCTCGACGCGCGAGGCCGGCGGCGAATGCTTGAGGGCGTTGTCGACCACGGCGGTGAGGATCCTCGCCAGCCGGGTCGCGCTCATGGGCACCGGGAGCAGCGACGGGTCGGTCCCGGGCTCGGCGCCTTCCACCTCACGCTCAGCGTCGCCCGTCGCAGGCTCAGCAGCGCCCGTGCAGGTCAGGCGCACATCACGGGCTTCCGCGACGGGGGCAAGATCCCGGCAGACGGCGCGGGCGACGGCGCGCACGTCGCTGCTCTCCGCGTCGTCGGGCCGCAGGTCCTCCTCGACCGCGTCGAGCATGTCGGTGATGATCGCGCCCAGTCGGCGGGCGTCGCGCTGCAGGTCCCGGACCGTCTCCCGGTGCGGGTCGTCGTCGTCGAGGGAGCGCGCGAGGACCTGGATGCGCATGTCGAGCACGGCCACCGGGGTGCGCAGCTCGTGGGAGGCATCGGCGACGAAGCGGCGCTGCCGCGAGAGCGCGTCGGCCAGCGGGGAGATCGCGCGGCGCGCGGCCACGAGGCCGATGATGCCGGAGGCGAGGATCGCGACGACGCCGAGCAGGATGCCCGCCTCGATGAGGTCGCTCGCGCCCAGGGCGATGTGCGCCTCGTGGTCGTCGGCGAACAGCTCGGAGGGGCCGACGCGGCGGATGATGAAGCCGACCGTGATCGCGACGAGCACGACCACGGCGATCGCGCAGGCCAGGGCGATCCGCAGTCCCACGCGCAGCGCCTGTGTGCGGACCAGGCGCTGGTCCGGGTCGGCCGGCCCTGCGGCGAGGCTCCGCACCCGGTCCAGGGCACGACGGGGGCCGTTCACGGCTGCCCCAGGCGGTAGCCGCGGCTGCGCACGGTCTGGATGAGCGCTGGCTCGGTCTTGCGTCGCACGTAGTGCACGTAGGTGTCGACCGTGCCTGCGGTGTCGCTCGCGGCGAACACCTCCTGGAGGATCTCGGCGCGCGTGAAGGTGCGCCGCGGATGGGAGGCGAGCAGTGCCAGCAGGTCGCATTCGCGCTCGGTGAGGATCGTGCGCCCGCCGTAGGGCGAGTACAGGGCGCGCGACTCGGGATACAGGTCCCAGGTGCCCACGGGCAGCCGGTGGCCCTCGTCGGCCAGCATCGCTACGCTGCGCCGTGCGGCCCGCAGCCGGGCCAGGAGCTCCTCGGCGTCGAAGGGCTTGGGCAGGTAGTCGTCGGCCCCGGCATCGAGCCCCTCGACCCGGTCGCGCACGGATCCGAGCGCCGTCAGCAGCACGACCGGGGTGCGCAGACCGGCGGCGCGCAGGGCACGCAGCACGGCGATCCCGTCACGGGTGGGCAGTCGGCGATCGAGCACGATCGCCGCGTGCACGCCGGTCAGCGCCGCATCGAGGCCCTCGGCCCCGTCGGCGACGAGATCGACGTCGTAGTCGGCGGCGAGCATCGCGGCCACGAGCGGCCCGAGCTCGGTGTCGTCCTCGACGAGCAGCAGGCGCGGGAGTCCTTCGGCCTCATGCATGGCGTGCTCCTCTCGACTGCCCGGACATCTGTGCGGTCGGCTGGTCGATCGATGCCTCGGCCGACGGCGCACCGCCATCATCCTCTCCGCGCGCGTCGGACCGCCCGCGGGCTCCCAGCACGTCCATCACGCCGAGCACGCTGAGTGCCCGCGCGGTGAGCAGCGAGAGGATCGGCGCCATCACGATCGAGGCGACCACATCGGTCGGGTGGTGCACGCCGAGCGCGACCCGCGACCAGGCCGTCACCAGCACCGCGCTCGCGCCGAGCAGCACGCCGGCGGTGCGCGCCGTGCGGCCGCGCAGCAGCAGGATGATCGCGCAGCAGATCGCGGCGGCGAACGCCGTATGCCCGCTCGGGAAGCTGAACGACGGCGGATCCGGCACCAGAGCACGCACGAGCACGTGGGGATCCGGGCGCTGCCTGCGCACCATGATCTTGACGAGCTCGGCCGAAGCCCAGGGAACGGCGATCAGCACGCCCGCGCCGAATCCGCTGCGCAGGCGCCGGGTGAGGATCCAGGCGCCGACCACCACGAGCGCGGCGATCGGAGCCGCACCGGCGGGGCCGCACGCCAAGTCGATGCCGACGGCGAGCGCCGACGTGAAGGGCGTGAGCGCGCTGTTGGCGGACCGGACGCCCGAGAGGTCCAGAGCCTCGACGGCGGGCGAGGCGTTGATCAGACGCCCGATCACGGCCATCGCGAGGACGACGAGCACGGCGCCGAGCCCGGCGACGGCGAGAGCGCGCCGACGCACAGCGGAGGGCGTCGAGGAGGGCGTCGCCGGCGGTGCCGACGGAACGGCCGACGGGGCGGCCGACGGGCCTGCGGAGAAGGCGGATGGATCGTTCACAGGACCCACCGTGGGCGGCTTCCTCCAAGACGTCTCTAAGAAACCCGAGAGCGTGATCCATGCCCTATCCGCCCCGGTGGACGAACAGGAAGGCAAGGCTTACCTTGAGGGAACAGATGTTCGCTCTATCCCAGTGGTCCTCTCCCGCGCCCCGCCCGTCTCCGCGTCCTCGGCCGCCCGGCGGAAGCACGCGGCCGACGGGCCCGGAGGCCACATGCTCCTGCCGAACCTGCTGATCTCGCTGCGCGAGGGCCTCGAGGCCTCGCTGGTCGTCGGCATCCTCGTCGCCTACCTCGTGAAGTCGGAGCGCCGCGATGTGCTCCCGAAGCTCTGGGCCGGAGTGGTCGTGGCGGCCCTCGTGCCGCTGGCCGTCGGTGCCGTGCTCACCTGGGGCCCCAAGACCCTCACCTTCCGGGCGCAGGAGATCCTGGGCGGGTCCCTGAGCCTGGTCGCAGTCGCGCTGACCACCGGAATGATCTTCTGGATGTCCAAGAATGCGCGCTCGCTCAAGCGCAATCTCGAGAGCGAGATGGAGCGCGCGCTGCGCCGCGGCGGAGGCTGGGGCGTGGTCGTGATCGCGGCCCTGGCCGTGGGCCGCGAGGGCGTGGAGACCGCGCTGATCCTGTGGGCGACGGTGAAGTCCTCGCTCGAGAGCTCGGTGTACTCGACGACGATCGGCATCGTGCTCGGCTTCGCGATCGCGATCGCCTTGGGCGTGCTCATCTACCGCGGCGCCGTGCAGCTGGATCTCGGGAAGTTCTTCACCTGGACCGGCGGCTTCCTCATCCTCGTCGCCGCGGGCATCACCGCCTACGGCATCGGCGATCTGCAGGAGGCAGGAGTGCTGCCGGGCATCACAGCGCGCGCCTGGAACCTCTCGTCGCTGCTGCCCGACCCGGCCTCGCCGCTGTACTGGCTGTACGTCGTGCTCAACGCGATATTCCAGGTGGACCTGAACCCGACGATCCTGCAGGTCATCGCCTGGCTCGTGTACTTCGTACCGGTCGCGGCGCTGTTCATCGTACGCACCGCCTCGCCGCGCCGCGCCCGCGCCGCCGCCGAGCTCAACGACGCCCACGCCTGAGACCCGACCCTCCCGCGCCCCACTGCGGCCGCGGCCTCCGCACAGGCCCGGCACCCCGACGTTCGCCCCGCGGTCCATCCCGACCGCATCCCAATCCCATCCCGATCGCATCCCTCGACCAGGAGCTCCCATGACCACGACCGCCACCACGCGCCGCACCGACCATCGTCCGCTGCCGCGCCGCACCCTGCTGGGCCTCGCGCCGCTCGCGACGCTGGGCGTCGGGCTCGCCGCGTGCACCGACAATCCCGCGAGCTCGAGCAGCGCGAGCGACGGCGGCTCCTCGCGCACCATCACGGTGACGATCACGGACGACGCCTGCACGCTGTCGGCCGCCACGATCCCCTCCGGCCAGGTGACCTTCACGGTGCAGAACACCGGCAGCGTCCCCAACGAGTTCGAGATCCTCGCCCAGGACAAGCTGCGCATCGTCTCGGAGAAGGAGAACATCGGCCCGGGCACGAGCGTCGAGCTGATGACGGCCCTCAAGGAGGGCACGTACTTCACGGCGAGCAAGCCGAACATGGTGGGCGACCTCGTGGGCACGGCCGAGTTCACCGTCACCAAGGGCGAGGAGGTGGAGGTCGACGAGGACACCAAGAAGCTCGAGGAGAAGGCCGTCAACGACTACACGGCCTACATCAAGGACCAGGTGGGCGCGCTCGTGAGCAACGCGAAGCTCTTCACCGGCTCTTCACAGATGAGGGTGTAGCTGTGGTGCGACCTGGGGCGGCGCGTCGGTGTCGGGGTGAGGGTCGAGGTCTTCCGATGATGGGAGTTCTCACACAACCCGTCCGGAAGACCTCGACGTGCCTGACGCTACCTTCACGCGCCCTGACCTGACTACCTTCACCCGCCTCGACGGCCTCGGTCTGGAGGTCACCGGCCAGCTGCTCGAGCCTGACCGGTCCGTGCTGGCGTGCCGGGTCGTGGAGCCGGACGACTGGTGCAGGCGGTGCGGCTGCCAGGGCGTGCCCCGTGACACGGTGAGCAGGGAGTTGGCGCACGAGCCGTTCGGGTGGCGCCCTACCACGCTGGTGCTCACCGTGCGCCGCTACCGCTGCAAGGAGTGCTCGCACGTGTGGCGTCAGGACACCACCGCTGCGGCGCCGCCGCGGGCCAAGATCTCCCGCGCCGGCCTGCGGTGGGGTCTGGTCGGGATCGTCGTCGGCCACCTGTCGATGGCCCGAGTTGCCGAAGGACTGGGCGTGGCGTGGAACACCGCCAACGACGCGGTCCTGGCTGAGGGCCGGCGTCTGCTCATCGAGGACCCGACCCGCTTGGACGGTGTCAAGGTCGTCGGGGTCGATGAGCACGTGTGGCGGCACACCCGGCGCGGTGACAAGTACGTCACCGTGATCATCGACCTCACCCCGGTCCGGGACGGCACCGGGCCCTCACGCCTGCTGGACGTGGTCGAAGGTCGGTCGAAGAAGGCGTTCAAGGACTGGCTGGCCGAGCGGGACCAGGCTTGGCGCGATGGGATCGAGGTCGTGGCCATGGATGGGTTCGCGGGCTTCAAGACCGCCACCACCGAGGAGCTGCCGGACGCCGTCACGGTTATGGATCCCTTCCACGTCATCCGGTTGGCCGGGGACGCTCTCGATGAGTGCCGCCGCCGAGTCCAGCAGGAACTGCACGGACACCGCGGACGCAAGGGCGGCCCGCTCTACACCGCGCGGCGGACCCTGCACACCGGGGCTGACCTGCTCACCGACCGCCAGCACGAGCGCCTTGACAAGCTCTTCGCTGGGGACCGGCACGGGGGGCTGACCTTCTCCGTCACCCTCGAGGACGTCGTCCAGGGTGCGCAGGGCCTCATGGAGGAGGTCGCGACCAGCAAGATCGTCGGCGAGGAGGACACCTTCTCCCACACCGATCTCGACGACTTCCAGGCGAATCTCGACGGCGCCAAGGTCGCCTACGGCAACGTCCAGGAGCTCGTGAAGTCCAAGGACGCGGACCTGGACACCTCGATCGGCGAGAAGTTCGACGCCGTCCAGAAGGAGCTCGACAAGTACGTCGACGGGAAGACCCCCGATGGCTCGCCGAAGTTCGTGGACTACTCGACGATCGCCGCCGTCCAGGAGGATGCGGGCGAGGCCCCGGGCGACAACGAGTACACGAAGGCCCAGCGCGCGATCTCGGACGTCATCAACGGCCTCGCCGAGGTGCTCTCGAAGGTCGCCGGTACGATCCTGCACTGATCCGCTCCGGTCCGCCCCGCCCCGCTCCCTTTCGAAGAGGCCCATGACCCGCGACGACAGCCCCGCGCCCGACGCTCCTGGCAGCACCGACCCCGCGTCGGCCGACACCCCGTCGACCGACGCCGCGGCGCCAGATGCTGCGTCACCCGAGTCCGGGAGTGCCGGCGGGTCCGCCGCGTCGGCCGGCGGGACCCGGCGCGGGGGCCTCGGCCGACGGGGGCTGTTCGGCGCGGCCGGGGCGGGGCTGGTCGCGGGCGGGCTGCTGGGCTACTCGGGCGGACGGGCCGCCGCGCCCGCTCCCGAGGCGGCGCCCGATCCCCTGCAGACCTCCTACCCCTTCCGCGGGGAGCATCAGCAGGGCATCGTCACGCCCGCGCAGGACTACATGTTCACCGCCGCCTACGACGTCTCCGCGACGAGCCTCGCGGACCTGCGCGAGCTCATGAGCACCTGGCAGGTGGCGAGCGAGCAGATGTGCGCGGGCGAGCTCGTGGGCGGGCAGCCGCTCGCCAACCGTCAGGCCGCCCCGCGCGACACGGGCGAGGCCTGGGGGTACCCGCCCAGCTCGCTGACGTTCACGGTGGGCGTCGGCCCCTCGCTCTTCCGCGACGAGGACGGCAGGGACCGCTTCGGCCTCGCCTCGCGCGCGACCGAGGTGCTCACGCAGGGCGTGCCGCGGTTCACGGGAGACGCGCTGCGCGAGGCCCAGTCCGACGGGGACCTCGTGGTGCAGGCCTGCGCCGACGACGCACAGGTCGCGATGCACGCGATCCGCAACCTCACGCGTCTGGCCTTCGGCACGGCCGCGCTGCGCTGGACGCAGATCGGCTACGGCCGCACCTCCTCGACCTCGACCCAGCAGGAGACGCCCCGGAACCTCTTCGGCTTCAAGGACGGCACCTCGAACATGAAGGCCGAGGACGGCGCGCAGGAGCTGGCCGAGCATCTGTGGGTCGGATCGGACGACGACGGCGCGGACTGGCTGCGCGGCGGCACCTACCTGATGATCCGCAAGATCCGCATGGAGCTCGAGGTGTGGGACCGCCTGCGCCTGCTCGAGCAGGAGGACATCATCGGCCGCGACAAGCGCTACGGCGCGCCGCTGTCGGTCGCCGACCCGACGTCGTCATCGCAGGAGTTCACCGACCCGGATCTCGCGGCCGGCGGATCCGCCTCGCCGCTGATCCCGGTCGACGCCCACATCCGCATGGTCTCCCCCGACCAGAACGACGGCGCGCGCATGCTGCGCCGCGGCTACAACTACACCGACGGCAGCGACTCGCTGGGCCGGCTCGATGCGGGTCTGTTCTTCGAGGCGTTCGTGCGCGATCCGCGCACGGGCTTCTACCCGATCCTCGATCGGATGACCAAGCAGGACGCCCTCTCCGAGTACCTCCAGCACGTCGCGAGCGGCCTGTTCGCGATCCTGCCCGGCGTGGCCGAGGGCGAGACGATGTTCGGCCAGGCCCTGTTCGGCGAGAAGTCCTCGTCTGCGTCGTCCGACGGTGGCTCAGCCTCCGACGGCGGCTGAGCGTCCGCCGGCAGCTGACGACTCCGGCCCTCCCGTCGGCGGTGCCGGATGAGGCCAGGGATTCCTCAGTGAGGTCCGACGACGCCTCGAGGAAGGGAGGCTGAACGCCCCGGTAGTAGACCCTTTCCATGGCTGACAACGACGGATCGGGCGGCTAGTGTCAGCTCCATGAAGATGAGCACTGATCTCGAGAAGAAGTTCCAGGCCCAGATCACCCTGGAGCTCGCCGCATTCGCCACCTACCGTCAGCTCGCCGTCGAGGCGGACGAGCAGGACCTCCCCGGCATCGCCGCCTGGCTCCAGGCCCAGGCCGAGGAGGAGCTGGTCCACGCCAACAAGTTCATCGCCCACGTCTCCGACCGCGGCAACCACGCCCAGATCGGCACCATCGCCGCCCCCGAGGTCGCTCCCGGCCTCTCGGTGCTGGCGATCTTCGAGGCGGCCCTCGCCCACGAGGAGAAGGTCTCCGAGTCGATCCGCGAGCTCTACCGCTCGGCCGACAAGGAGGGCGACCTCGACTCGGTGCCGCTGCTTCAGTGGTTCATCGACGAGCAGATCGAGGAGGAGTCGACCGTCTCCGAGATCATCGGCCGCGTGAAGCGCGTGGGCGACGACGGCTCGGGCATCCTGCGCCTGGACGCCGAGCTCGGCGCGCGCACCCCGGCGGTCTCCGACGAGGAGTGATCGCTCCGCGATCGACGCCTGATCCCCTCGCGGCCTGAACGACCGCGAGCGGGACGGCCGACATCCGACGGCCCGGACACCCTGGTGTCCGGGCCGTCGTCATGTCCAGCGCCTGCTGTCGCCTCAGGCGTCGTCGCCCGTGCCTGTCCCGCTCACCGTGCCTCTCAGGCCCGGCAGCGTCCCGGCGTCGACCGTGAGAGTCGCGCCGGCAGGAAGTGCCTCGAGCAGTCGCACGCCGGCCAGGATCGGGCTCCGTTCGAGCATCTGCGCGGCGGCGAGGCGGGCGCGGGTGGCCTTGACCTCGGCACGGGCACGCTCCATCGCGGTGCGGGAGGTGATCTGGACGACCTGCTCCTCCTCGCGCGCGAGAGCGACCTGGCGCGGGGCCGAGGCGTCCTTGAGGACCACCGCGACCAGCTCGAGCCCCACCCCAGCGGCGGCCGCGCTCGCGGCGCGGCGCACGCCGTCGAGGTCCACGCGGCGCTGCAGGACGTCGTCCAGGGGGACCGCGGCGACGGCGTCGCGCAGCGCGATCTGCACCGCGAGGTAGACCTCGGCGTCGGGATCCTCGGCGGCCGCGGCGAAGGCGACAGGATCGCCCACCCGCACGGTGACGACGGCCGTGACGTGCACGTCGATGCCCTCGGCGGCGGGGATCGACTGCGGGCTCAGCACGAGCTGGCGCCGGCGCAGGTCGACCTGGCGGAACCGGTCCGCAGGGCGGGCGACCTCGCGGCGCGAGATCTTCTCGAGCCGCTCCCCGCGGGCGCGCACCACAGCGCTGCCGGGCACGGCGACGGGCGAGAGCAGCGCAGCCCGCTCCCACGTGGCGGAGCCCTCGTCCGCGAAGGCGAAGGCCGCCGAGGCGCTGCGGCGTCGGCTGAGGATCATGTCGCGTCCCTCCTGGAGTCCATGCTGAGGCTGAGTGTGTGCGGTCGTCGCCGGGCGCGGACGCGGAGGGACGGGGCCCCGGGGCGTCCCCCGCCGAGGCCGGCGCACCGGCGTGCACAGGATCGGCCCCGGGCCGCTGGTCCGCTCCGCGGCGAACCCGCAGCCGGCGACGACCTTGTGTCTGGGGAGTCGAACCCCGAGCCCCGAAGGGCTGATGCCCGAGCAGCGCGGACCGGTCAAGACGCGGGACATCTGCGGAAGACCTCGATGCCGCTCCGTGCCCGATGCTCGCCACCAGTCTGCGGGCAGCACCTCGAAGGGCGCGAGCGCTTTTCCGGCGCGACACCGTCCGGGCGGAGGCCGGTCGCTCGGTTCAGCCGGACAGCGCGACCAGGTGCGCGAGCAGGGCGATGCCGCCGACCAGGAGGCCCACGAGCTTCAGCAGCTCGAGGGCGACGTAGGCATGGTGGGCGCGTGATCGCGGAGCGTCCTCGCCCGCGAGCACGGCGTTCGAGCGGCGGGTCAGGCGAGGCTGGACCACGGCAAGCTGGCCGATGAGCGTGAGGATCGCGAGCACGAGTCCCGCCACGGCGGGCGCAGGGATGCCCGCGCCGGCCCCGACCACCAGGCAGACCACCACCACCACGACGATCGCGATCTGCACGGCGTGCAGCACCCGGAAGACGAGCCGGCCGATCCCGAGGCCCACGGCGAGTGTGACCCCCGGCGCCTGGAACTTCACGGGCGCCTCGATGAAGGAGAGTCCGACGATCAGCCCGATCCACACGAAGGTCAGGGCGAGGACCACGGCGAGCGCGCTCATGCCCGCTTCTCCTGCCCGGCCACGGCGTGACGGGCGATCGTCAGGATCACCACGGCGTCCTCGAGGGCCACGAGATCGTGGCGCTCCTGCGGGATCACCAGCAACTCCCCGGCCGAGAGCTCGAACGTGCGCTCCCCTGCCCGCACCCGCACCCGTCCCCGGAGGGTCTGCAGGGTCGCCTCCCCGGGGTTCTCATGATCCGAGAGCCGCGACCCCTCGGTGAGGGCGAGGACGATCTGCGTGAGCACGCCCGGGCGTCCGGCTCCGTGCGCTGCCCCGCCATCGGCATGCGCATCGATGCCGTGGAAGGGGCGGCCGGCGCGGCCGCTGTGCGCCGAGGCCGCGGCGTCGAGCAGCTCGTCCGCGAGGAGTTCGAGGGAAGTGACGGGAGAGGAGCCGGAGGCGGGATCGGTGGCGGGATCGGAGGCGTTCACGCCTCGACGCTACCGCGCGGGGCCCATGCGTGACCGGGACCGACGTCCCGTCATCACGGACGCGTGTCCATTTCCGCAAGCTCGGCTTTGCGAAATTGCTGGAGACCTGGCTACGGTGACGTCACCGCAGGGCGCACGCCCTGCCCACCAGCCCGGCGGGCCGTCATCGGCGCCGGGGAGCACGAGTGCAAGGACTGACGTGGAGCACCTGCCGGACCGCTGCCTGATCCTCGGCGACGAGCATGATCTGGGGCTCATCTTCACGATGTGCCAGCATCTGCACGAGGATGTGGGCGGCGCGGTGGTCCTCGAGCTCTCGCGTGCCCGGCGCCCTCCGCTCGATCTCCCCGGCCGCATGATGCTCACGGTGCTGCCGCGTCTCGTGCCCTTCTCGGCCGAGTCGCTGTGGGGAGCGCGCGGCGCGCATCCCTCGGCCGCCCGTTCCCTGGGCCTCCCCGAGGCCTCCCAGCCCCGACCCGGCCCGGCCCTGCCGCGCGGCGAGCGCGCCGCCGCGGCACTCAGCGCCTTCGCCGACGAGTGGCTCGTGCCCGAGGACCCCGCCGTGGGCGATCGCGCCCTCTGGGTGGGGATGGTCGGCGTCCCCGCCGTCGACGCCGTGTGCGAGCGCCTGTGCCGGACGGTGCCCCGCCTCCACCTGCATCGGCCGACCGTGGTGGCGGCACCGGACACCGGTCGCCGCTCCTGAGGACGACCTGCCCTCGAGGCCGCCGAGGGCCGCGGTCCCTCAGAGCCCGAGGGCAGGCAGCTGCTCCCGGGCGATCAGGTGGCCGCGCGCGGCGATGCGTCCCGCCCGATGGAACGAGAGCGCCGAGGCGCCGTCCCCCGCGGGCAGCTGCAGCAGCGTCGCCTCGGGATGGGCGGCGAGCACCGCGAGCTCGATGCCGTGCTGGGCGATGCTCAGGGAGTCCATGACGTACCGGGCCGTGCGCCGCCGCGGCACGCCGGCCTCCCACGGGTGCGTGGGCGGCGGGCCCAGCACGCTCACGGCGAGCAGCGTCTGCGCCTCGGGGTCGGGCCGGTCGGGGATCGGCAGCGGCTGGACGAGGGTGCCGTCGGCGAGCACACGACCGTCGATCTCGATGGGCGGCAGCAGGGCGGGCACGCCGATCGAGGCGCGCACCGCCGCGCGCAGCTCCCCGCTCTCGAAGGCGACCGGCAGCCAGGTGGTCACGTCGGTCGCGACCACGCGCAGCGGCAGGTCCAGGTCCTCGATGCGGCGGTCGCCGTAGAGCTCGTCGAGCAGCCGCTCGATCCGTCGACCGCCCACGACCCCTGCGCCGCGCGCCGGCGGGTCGACCAACCGCAGGGCGTCCAGCGGACCGGCCCGATCTGCGAGTCCCTCGAGCGTGCGCACGCTCCCGGCCGCGACCGCGCCGGCGACGAGCGCCCCCATCGAGCAGCCGTGCAGGCGCACGATCTCGTGACCGCGTTCGCGCAGCGCCCGCAGCACGCCCAGATGCGCGAGCCCGTAGGCGGATCCGGCCCCGAGCACGAGTTCGATCCTCATGCTCGCGAGGCTACCGGCAGCGCCACGGAGAGCACGGCGCTCCACCTTTCGATGGACCTTTCTGACAACACGTCACATCGCTCTTGAACCACATCCACGGCGCGACTACCATCATTGTTATGACACAGCGTCAGTTCAGTCCGTCCGATGCACCTTCCACCCCGGCCCCCTCTCCCGATCCGCGCCGCTGGAGGGCCCTGGGCGTGCTGGCCCTCGCGCTCGCGCTGATCGTGCTGGACGGCTCGATCGTCACGATCGCCCTGCCCGCGATCATCGGCGACCTGGGACTGGACATCAGCGATGCGCAGTGGGTGAACTCGCTGTACTCCGTGGTGTTCGCCGCGCTCCTGCTCCCCTCGGGACGGCTCGGGGATCGCCTCGGTCGGCGCACGATGCTGGTGGTGGGCGTGGTCGTGTTCGCGCTCGCCTCGGCCGTCGCCGGGCTGGCCGGCAACGGCGGCGCCCTCATCGCCGCCCGCTTCGTCCAGGGCATCGGCGGCGCGATGATCATGCCCTCGACCCTCTCGACCGTGAACGCGACGTTCCGCGGCAGGGAGCGCGCGGCGGCGTTCGGCGTGTGGGGCGCGGTCATGTCAGGCGCGGCGGCGCTCGGCCCGCTGCTGGGCGGATGGCTGTCCTCGTCGGCGAGCTGGCGCTGGGTGTTCTTCGTGAACCTCCCGCTGGGCGCCCTCGTGCTGATCGGCGCCGGCCTGTGGGTCGCGAACACGCGCGCCTCCTCCCCCGCGGTCTCGTCCCCCGCATCCGCGCCCGCGGCCGACGCCGCTCCGCGCCGCGCGGGCGTGCCCGATCTGTTCGGGGCGCTGCTGAGCGGTCTGGCCCTCGGTCTCCTCGTCTTCGGCATCATCGAAGGGCCGGACCTCGGCTGGCTGACCGAGGAGAAACCGCTCATGGTGTTCGGCGCGAGCATCAGCGGACCCGCGGAGACCTCGGTGGTGGCGCCCGTGCTGCTGGTCGGCGTCGTGCTGCTCGGGGTCTTCCTGCTGCGGGAGCGCCGCCTGCTGCGCCGGGGACGCGACGTGCTGCTGGATCTCGACCTGTTCCGGCTCCCCACCTTCGCCTGGGGGTCGCTCACGGCCGCCGCCGTCGCCGTGGGCGAGTTCGCGCTGCTGTTCACGCTGCCGCTGTACCTCGTGGACGTGCGGGGACTCGACACGATGGGTGCCGGTCTGGTGATGGCGGCGCTCGCCGTCGGCGCCTTCCTCTCGGGGGCCATGGCCCGGCACGTCGCGGCGCGGTTCGGGGCGCCCCGCACGGTGACCATCGGACTGACGCTCGAGGTGGCCGGTGTCCTCGCCCTGGTCCTCCTGCTCACCCCGCAGCTGCCCCTCGCAGCGATGACGGCGATCCTCGTCGTCTACGGGGTCGGCCTCGGGCTCGCCTCCGCGCAGCTCACCAGCACCGTGCTGTCCGATGTCCCCGTCGACGAATCCGGCCAGGGATCCGCCACCCAGTCCACCGTCCGGCAGCTGGGCACCGCGCTCGGGTCCTCGGTCGCCGGTGCCCTGCTCGCCTCGGGCCTGGCCCGATCCTCCGAAGCCATGAGCGGGCCGACGGCCCGGGCTGCGCAGGCCCTCGCGGACTCCGCCGGCGGATCGCTGCAGGGCCTGCGGGCGCAGGGCGCCCCCGGCGACCTCATCGCCTCGATGGAGGACCTCTTCACCGACGGCTCGCGCAGCGCGATGATCGGCGCGGGGGTGTTCCTCGTGCTCGGCCTGCTGGGCGCCCTCCAGGTCTCCCGCGCCGCCCGGCGCTCCGTCACGGACTGAGCCGCGGCGCTTCGCCGCCTACGCCGTGCGCTCCGACTCGGGGATGCGCAGGCTCCAGGCCTGCAGCTCCTGGCCGCTGATCCGCAGCTGCTCGCCGTCGGCGAGGTGCACGCGGCGCGTGTGCGGCAGGGTGCGCTCCCCGATCGCCTCGAGGAGGCTGCCGTCGACGAAGATCCGCAGGGCGCCGTCAAGGGCGACGACCTCGTCAGACGCGCCGTCCGCAGCGAGCACCTCCACGCGCGCCCCGTGGGGTGCGCGCACCTCGAGGCGCGGCGGCGCCCCGACCTGGACGGCGTTGCCGATCACGAGCTCCTCGCGTGCGCGCAGCGCGTCGATCTCCCGCGGCACCCGCGCGAGCAGACGGTCGTTCTCGAGCGCGAGCTCACGGGGGAAGGTGAGGCACCCGGCCCAGCCCTGGGCGTCGGACTGCTCCTGGGTGCGCTCCTCCCCCTCCCAGGACCAGCCCCACATCAGCACGCGATCGTCCTCGCGGTCCTGCACCGCCTGCGGCGCGTAGAGATCGGGACCGGAGTCGATCGGCCCGCCGGCGCGGGCGACGAACCGCGGGAGCCCGCGCTCGTCCTGCTCGAGGGCGCCGACGAGGTGCACCGTGCGGGAGGTCCGCCCCTCCGCAGGGCCCCGGCGATCCCACAGGGAGAGCAGCAGCACCCAGTCGCCGTCCACCTGCACCAGCTGCGGGCACTCCCAGATCTCCGCGGGCGCGATCTCCCCGGCGATCGGGTCCTCCCCGGTCAGCAGGGCGCCCAGCGGCTCCCAGCTCTCCAGGTCGTCGCAGCCGTACAGCAGCAGCGCGGGCGTCGCGGGGGCGGCATCGTCGCCGTCCGCCCCGTCGGCATCGAGGATCCCGGCACCTTGGACCGCATAGCGATGTCCGAAGGCCCCGAACACGAAGGGGTCGCGCACGCCCAACAGGCGCAGGCCCTCGGGGACGTCCGCGACCACGTGTCCGGGCTCGAGGATCTCGGTCATGTCCGCGCTGGTGCGCGCGAGCATCACCCGCGCGTGCTCGTCGCCGACGCCGTCGACGCCCGAGTAGACGAGGGCGGGCGCGTGGTCACGGGCGGGATCGAGGAGGGCGACCCCGCTCCAGCAGCCGCCCGCGTCAGCCTCGCCCGGGCGCGGGACCAGGCTGTCGGGCTCGGCGCGCCAGCTCACCAGATCGGGGGACGACATGTGGCCCCAGCGGATGTCCCCGTGCCGCGGCGCGGCCGGATTGTGCTGGAAGTGCACGTGCCAACGGCCGTCCGTGCGCACGATCCCGTTGGGGTCGTTGATCCAGCCTCTCGGGTGCACGCGGTGCAGGGCGGGGAAGGAGGGATCAGGGGCGTCGGACATGGAGGCACCTCGTGCTCGTGGGCGGGGCGGGCGTAGCGGGGCGGGGCGGGGCAGTTCGGACGGCGCAGGGCCCGCCGCCTCACGCATGAGGCGGCGGGCCCTCCGGGGCGTTCCCCTCGGTCAGCTCTTCTTGACCTCGGGCAGGACGTCGGGGTTGTCCTCGAGCCACTTCTTGACGGCCTCCGCCTCCTTGCCCTTGCCGTACTCGTTGACCACGAGGTCCTCGAGGCTGTTGTACTGCTTGTCGTCGAGCTTGATGCCGCCGATGAACTCCGCGGCGTCCGCGAAATCGTCGGCGAAGTCCTTCTTCCCCAGGAAGTGCAGACCCTCCTTCTTGCCCATGGCGCCCTCGGGGTCCTTGAGATCCTTCACGGGGAAGGCCGTGTTGGCCCAGAAGGGACGCCACAGGGTGACGACGATGTCCTTCTCCGCGTCGGTCGCCTTCTTCAGCTCGCTGAGCATGGCGGTCGTCGAGGAGGTGACGAGCTCGTACTCCTTGTCCAGGCCGTACGCGGGCATCGCGTCGTCCTTGACCACGCCGGTGAGGCCGGCGCCGGGCTCGATGCCGATGATCTTCCCGTCGAACATGTCGGCGTTGCCCTTGAGGTCGGCGATCGACTCGATCTTCGTGTACTTCGGGACGGCGATGGTGAGCACCGCGTTGCCGTAGTACGTGTCGAGGTCGTCGATGTCGTCGCCGTACTTGTCCATGTACTTCTTGTGGGTGACCTCGGGCCAGGCCGACGGGTAGATGTCGATGTCGCCCTTGGCGAGCCCCGCGTACAGCGCCGCGGGCTCCTCGATCTCCTGGTGCTTGACGGAGTAGCCCATCTCGGTGAGCCGGTTGTCCAGCAGGTAGGCGGTGCTCAGGCCGTCCGTCCACGAGGGGACGTAGCCCATGACGATCTCCTTGCCGCCGCTGTCGCCGGAGTCGCCCGAGTCGCCGCCAGTGGTGGCGTTCCCGGAGCAGGCCGCGAGGCCGAGTCCCACGAGGCCCGCGCCGCCGACGAGGGCGCTGCGGCGGGCGAGGGGGCGGGTGCTGAGGACGTGTCGTTCGTTCATCTCTGCTTCTCTCCTTCGGTCGGGATGTGGAATGCGACGGGGATCAGGCGTTCGAGTCGGCCGATGCGGACGCGACCGCCGATCCGCTCGAGGCGCTCGCGGCGTTCGCGGAGGACGACGCCGCGGCGGCCGACGCGGACTTCTTCGCCCGGTTGCCGCGCGCCTTCCGCGCGAGCGCGATCAGGGAGCTGCCGTACTGGTTCGGCGTGCCCAGGGCGGCGGTGAGGCGATCGAGGAACACGGCGAGGAAGACGACGGACAGTCCGGCCTCGACGCCGAGCGGCAGGTCGAGGCTCGAGATCGCCTGGACGACCTGCTTGCCGAGCCCGGGAGCGCCGATCATGCCGGCGATGACGCCCATCGAGAGGGCGAGCATGATGACCTGGTTGACGCCGGCCATGATCGTGGGCACGGCGAGCGGCAGCTGGATGCCGCGCAGGATCTGCCAGGGTGTGGCGCCGAAGGCCTCGCCGGCCTCGACGGTCTCGCCGTCGACCTGACGGATGCCCAGCTCCGTCATGCGCACCCCGGGCGGCAGCGCGAAGATGATCGTCGCGACCATGCCGGGCACCACGCCGATGGAGAACATGGTGACCGCGGGGATCAGGTAGACGAAGGCGGGCATCGTCTGCATGAAGTCCAGGATCGGCCGGACGATCGCGCTGACCACGCGGTTGCGCGCGGCGAGCACGCCCACCGGGATCGCGATCACCACGGCGATCACGGTCGCCACCAGCACCAGCGCGGTGGTCTCCATCATGTGCACCCACTGCCCCATGGACAGCACGAGCGCGAACATGATGACGGTGCCGATCGCGAACTTCCAGGAGCGCACGGCCCATGCGAGCAGGGCGCAGATGATGATCAGCGCGATCGGTGCGATCCCGGTGAGGGCGAGGGTGAGGTTCTCGACCAGGAACGTGAAGATCAGCTTGATGGCGTCGAACAGCCAGCCGACGTTGTCCGTGAGCCAGTCGATGGCCGACTCGACCCAGTTGCCGATCGGGATGGCGGGGATGATGCTCTCGTCGGGGTTCATCGGGCCTCCCCTCCCTGGTGCTCGGAGCGCGCGGCGGTCGTCAGTTCCTCATCCGGCGGTGATGGAGGCTCCGAGGGCGACCCGCGGTGCTCGTCGTTCGCGACGCCCGCGGCGGTCAGCAGGGTGACGCGGGGGACGACGCCCGTGAACTTCCCGGCGCCGTCGACCACCACGAGGGGGCTGAGGTGCTGGGCCGACGGCGCGAAGAGCTCGGCGATCGGGGTGTCCTCCCGGACCACGGGCATCTCGTGGACGCTCGACCAGGGCAGGTCCTCGCGCCCGGCGCTCACGGCGTCGGCGACGTCGTCCTCCCAGAGGACTCCGGCCGGCGTGTGGTCGCGGTTCAGCACCACGAGCCACGGGTTCTGGGTCTCGCGCATGAGCTTGTGGGCGGTGCGCGGGCCCTGGGCGGTGCCGAGCACCTCGGCGGGCTTCTCGAGGATCGCGCCGGCGGTCAGCACGCGGCTGCGGTCGACGTCCTGGATGAACTTCGCGACGTAGTCGTTCGCGGGCTCGTTGAGGATCTCCTCGCTCGTGCCCACCTGGACGATGCGGCCGTCGCGCATCATCGCGATGCGGTCGCCGATGCGCATGGCCTCGTTGAGGTCGTGGGTGATGAACAGGATGGTCTTCTCGAGGCGCTGCTGCAGGTCCACGAGCTGGTCCTGCATGTCGCGGCGGATCAGCGGGTCCAGAGCGCTGAAGGCCTCGTCCATCAGCAGGATGTCGGTGCCGGCGGCGAGGGCGCGGGCGAGGCCCACGCGCTGCTGCATGCCGCCGGAGAGCGCCGAGGGGCTGTAGCCGCCCCAGCCCTCGAGGCCCACCATCTGCAGAGCCTGCTCCGCCTTCTTCTCCCGCTCGGCGCGGTTCACGCCGCTGACCTCGAGCCCATAGGCGGCGTTCTCGCCGACGGTCCGGTGCGGCAGCAGGGCGAAGTGCTGGAAGACCATGGAGATCCGCCGGCGCCGCACCTCGCGCTCCTGCTTCGCGGACATCGTGAACAGGTTCTCGCCGCCGATCTCGAGGCTTCCGGCGGTCGCGGGCAGGAGCCCGTTGACCATGCGGATGAGCGTGGACTTGCCCGAGCCGGACAGGCCCATGACCACGAAGATCTCACCGGGCTCGACCTCGAAGGAGGCGTCGATGACGGCGGCCGTGAGGCCGTCCTCGCGCAGCTGGTCGCGGGTGCTCCCGCGGCGCAGCGCATCGACGCCCCGCTGCGGGCGGCGCCCGAACACTTTGAAGAGACCGTCGGCTGAGATGACGGGCACTATCGACTCCCTCGTGTAGACGTCCGGCGAACGGCCAGGGACAGGCAGATCGCTCCGGAACCGCGGTTCTGCGAGCGCTCGGAGCGATTCCTCCGCCTTCTCGAGCGCGCGAATGACGATTCTTCGATGCTGCGTCCGACCCTGACCCGACGTCCCATACTGGTCGTCTGACCTGCGGTTCTCAACCTCGCAACACCCAGGAACGCACGTCGCGTCCGATTTCCGGCGGATCCGGGTGCTGTGTCCGCAGATTTCGGACCGTGAATCCGACCCCCTCCCGGAACGCGCTCTGACCAGCACCGGCGCGGCCTTTTCGCGCACTCTCGGAGGGCGCTCTCCGGGCGCACTCATCACATTTGTGTCACGATCTCGATCCCGCCTCCGCGCTTGCGCCCCGCACGAGGGTCCCGGACGCTGGAGTCCGGGGTCCGGGCCCGTCGGACCCCCTCGCATCGGGAGGCATCGCAGCATGCGCATCACGAAGAGCTTCATGGTCCTGGACGCCGCGGACACCGGGACCGAGGCCGCCTTCTGGGCCGCGGTCCTGGGCGGCGAGGTCGAGGCCGGGCCCGACGAGGGTCCGTTCGCGCACTGGCGGGACGTCGTCGTCGACGGCCGCATCGCGCTGGGCGTGCAGCACGCCCCGGACCACGTGGCGCCCGAGTGGCCGGGGCAGGGTCCCGAGCGCCAGCGGATCCAGATCCATCCCGACCTCTACGTCGACCACGCGGACGCCCCGGCCGCGCTGCAGGAGGTGCTGGACCTCGGCGCTCGGATGCTCCAGCCGGCCGCGACGCCGCAGCAGGCGGGAGGCTTCCACGTCCTGGCCGACCCTGCGGGGCATCCGTTCTGCATCTGCTGGGAGTGAGGTCCGCGCATGCGGACGGGGGCGGGAGCCCCTGGCATGGCGCCCGCTCCCGCCCCCGTGTCCTGGGCGTCGCGCCCGTCGTGGACGCCTTCTCCGTCTCAGGCGGGGTTGATGACCCGGCCCCACGTGGACTTGTTGCCCCAGATGTTCTGGCGCAGCCCCTCGAGCTGCAGGATCTGGGAGTGGTCGACGAAGAGGTTGACCTCGTTGCCGTAGTTCTTGACGTACCACTCGAAGACGGGCCCGTCGGCCGCCTCGAACATGACGTTCTCCATGCCCAGCCCGTTCATGATCGACGCGGCGGCGCCGGTGTTCCACTCGCGGACGTTCTCGGTGATGCCCTCGGACTCGATCATGATGATCTCCGCACCGGCGTCGAGGGCCCGCTTGCCGCGGTCCACGAGGTCGCCGATGTCCTTGGCGCCCTCGGCGGCCAGCTCGGCCTCGCCGGAGTCGCCGCCGGAGCCGATCTGGATGCCGAGCTCGGGCTTGGCCTTGAGCCCGGCCTTCACGACCTTCTCGACCAGGCGCTCGAGCCCTGACGTGGGCAGCATGATGAAGCCCGTCGAGATCTCGATGACGTCGAAGCCGACCTCCTTCGCCTCCTTGAGGTAGTGGTCGACCGCGTCGTCGCCGTAGCGCAGCACGGTCTCGAGCCAGCCGCCCGAGGAGACGTAGGAGTCGTTCTCGTGGGCGATGTCGGAGAAGGCGCGCACCTGCTCCGGCGGGACCAGGGCGAAGGATCCGCCGGCCCACTTGATGCCGTCGACCCACTGGCCCGCCACGTCGAAGACGTCGCTCAGGTGGCGGGTGCCGAAGGTCGAGTAGTAGGGGGCGCGGATCTCCGTGAGGCCCACGGTGCGCGGCTTCTGGGGGCGCTTCGCGCGGGGCACGACGTTGAACGAGACGTCGAAGGGGATCTGGTTGCTCATGATTCCTCCTGGGGTGGGAGCGGGTGCGGCGGGTGTGTTCGTGGTGCGGTCGGGACGCGGGCCCGACGGGTCGGTCCCGGGCGCGGCCGACGGGGTCAGGCGCGCGTGCCGCGCACCTGGGCGAGCGCGTCCATGAGGTCGGCGACCTCGTGGTGCTCGAGGTCCTCGACGATCCCGGCGATGCGATCGCGCAGTTCGGCCGAGGCGAAGGGGGCGGCGAGCGCGTCGAACTTCTCGCGCGCTCCGCCCCAGCTCAGGGGGTCGCTGTGGAAGCCCTCGTAGGAGTCCGCTGCGGAGCGGAAGACGGTGCCGTCCGCCAGCGTCACCTCGAGGTCGGCGGGCATGGCCTGCGGGAAGCGCGCCGAGAGCTCGTCGTCCGGGACGATCTCGACGAGCCGCATGAGGTCCTGCACGTCGTCGGCGAGGATCCGCTCGTGGTGGTACTGCGCGGGCGTGAGCTCCCCGTCCAGGAGCACCGCGGCGAGCATCCACGGCAGGGAGTGGTCCGCCTCCTCCTTGGTGCGCACGGTGCGCTTGTCGCCCTCCTCGCCGCCGCCGATGATCGAGTGGGCGACGTCGAAGGTGCGCAGGCGCACGCCCGTGATCGCGGAGGCGGAGAAGCCGTCCTGGGCGCGCACGTCCTGGGCGGCGTCGAGCGCGGACTGCGAGTGGATCTCCGCGTTGTGCTTCTTGATGATCGTGCGCAGCACGGACTCGAGGTCCTCGGCCTCCCAGTCGATCGAGAAGGGACCGGCGATGGAGTCCTCGAAGCCCTTGTTGCCCTCGAAGACCTCCTCCGGGCCGGTGATCCCGCGCGCGGCGAGCAGCGCGGCGAAGGTCCCCTCCTTGGCGACCTGCGGGTAGGCGAGGCCCTTCCAGTGGCTGAGGTTCCCGGTGCGGGTGACGCGCAGGGCGTTGTTCGCGGTGCCGGAGATCGCGATCGCGTGGGCGATCTGCGCGGCGGGCAGGCGCAGGGCCTTCGCGGCGCCGGCGGCCGCCGCATAGGCGCCCTGGACGGTGTGGTCGAAGCCCTTGGCGCGCACGGGCGCCTCGTCAGAGAGCCGGGTGTGGACCTGGTAGGCGACGGCGAGCGCGGTGAGCAGCTCCTTCCCGCTCGCGCCGACGGAGTCGGCGCAGGCCAGCACGGCGCCGAGGTTGTCGCTGGGATGGCAGGTCTCCCCCGGTGCGAGGTAGGAGTCCATGAAGTCGAGGTACCGCGAGAGGCCGCTGGTGACGAAGGCGGCGCGGTCGGGCGCGGTGCGCCCGCCGCCGATGAGGCCCGAGCGCGGGGCGCCGCCGAGGTCATCGACGAGCTCGCGGATCGCGATCATCGGCTCCGCGTCGAGGGCGCCGATCGCGACGCCGAGGGTGTCCAGGACGCGGATGCGCAGCTGCTCGGCGGCGGCCTCGCTGAGGTCCTCGTAGCGGGCGCGATCGACGAACGCGGAGAGCTGCTGGACGCGGGTGGGTCCGGCGTCTGTGGTCATGGATGGCGTCTCCCTTCCGGGGTGGACGGGCCGGCGCACCGGAAGCGCTGCCGGTCATGAGCGATCAGGAGGTAAGGCATGCCTTGCCTTCCTTCTGCTCACCATGACACCACGGAATTATCTTGACGTCAAGAGATATCGTCGCCCGCCTCTCTCCAGCTCCGCCCCTCTCTCGCCACGTCCCATCGGGCGCCCCGCTCCTCCTCCGTCGCCCGATGGGGACTTCTCCCCATCGCGTGCGTGCCAGAAGCCACGTAGGTTCGCCGGAGCGCGGGCTCCACGACAACGCGCATCCCGCCCCACACCGGAGGATGATCCGTGACGAGCTTCTTGGGTGCAGACACCGACCAGCTGCGAGATCTCGCGAGAACGTTCCAGGAGCGCAGTCGGCGCCTGACGGAGATCCGCGACGACTTGGCACCGCTCGCGTCGGACCCCGCCATCTGGGTGGGCCCCGACGGCGACGCGTTCCGCGACCGCTGGGCGGATGTGTCCCGTCGCATCGATCAGGCGGCGGCGGACATCGGCACGCGTCGCGGTGACCTCGAGCGCCAGGCGGACGAGCAGGACGCCGCCTCGGACGCAGGCGGCGACGGATCCGGCGACGACGGCGGCGGGCTCTTCGGCGGTCTCAAGGATCTCTGGGAGGGCGCCAAGGGGATCGGCAAGGCGCTGTCGAAGATCAGCAAGGGCATCAAGGCCTTCCGACTGTTCAACGATCTGCAGAAGCTGGGCAAGGCGGGCTTCACGGCACTCAGGGACATGATCCACAGCCAGTACGTGGACGAGCTCGGCAACATGCTCGCCAAGCCCGGCCGCGTCGCGACCGAGTTCCTCGAGGGCAAGGGCATGCAGCGGCTGGCCGACATCACCCGGGGGGTCATGGACTCACCGGCGACCAAGCTCCTGGGCAAGACGGGCGCGAAGCTCCTGCCGGGCATCGACATCGCCACCGGCATCCATCAGATGGTGACCGCGGACGACGGCTGGGACGTCGCCTCCGGCGGTCTGAGCACGCTGGGCGGGACGCTCATGGTCGTCGCCCCGTTCACCGGCCCCGCGGCTCCGATCGTCGCCGGGGTCGGCCTGGTGGCCAGCGGCGCGTCGATTGCGATCGACGCGGGCAAGGCCATCGTGGAGAACTGGGATTCCATCAGCGGCACCGCGAGCGATGTCTGGAACTCGACGACGGACGCGGTCGGCGATGCCTGGGATTCCACGACCGATGCGGTCGGCGATGCCCTGGGCGGCGTCGGGGACGCGATCGGCTCGATCTTCTGATCCGGCGCCGAGCGCACGCACCGTGCCCCGAACACCCGAAGCCCGACGACCCGCACTTAGGATCGCACCATGACCTCGAGCACATCCGCTCCCGCCGACCCGTCGGCCGACGTGCCGTTCGGCGTCGGCACAGCCCGCACGCCGGACGGACCGATCGACTTCACCGAGTTCGACGTCGCCAGCGCCCTGGCGGTGCTCCGCCGGCGAGGGCAGAGCGATGGTCCCGTCGAGATCCTCACCCTGAGCGATGAGCAGATCATCGGCCTCGACGGCGCGGGGCGCAGCCAGCTCACGGAGCTGCCCTGGGTGCAGGACCATGCGTCGGACAGGGAGCTGCTGGCCGCCGCCGGCCTGCGTTCGCTGCTCGCGACCGGCGCCGTGTCCCTCTCCCCCGTCCACGGCGCGGAGGGCGCGGACGGCGCAGGGGGCACCGATGACGCGCAGCAGGGCGACGCGGAGCCCGCGGCACTGCGCTGGGTCGTCGACCCTGCGATCGACGGCTGCCTCGTGCTGCGTCGCACCGCCGACGTGCTCTGCGGCGTGGAGCGCCAGGTGCGGGGCGACGACGGGCTGCAGACGCACCGTCTGTACCACTACGTCCACACGGAGGGTGTCCTCGAGGAGGAGGTCACGGCCTCGGGCATGCATGTGTTCCGCTCACTCTCCGTCGCCGACGTGCCGGCTCGGATCGTGCACCTGGCGGACCCCGACCATGCCGCCCGGACCGCCTCGGAGCCCGAGGTGCTGCCGCTGTCGGAGCTCGACGACGCCGGGCAGCTCAGCCAGCAGCTCGCCGACGCCCGGGCGATCAGCCTGCTGACGTCGCTGGACACGACGACGGATGCCGTCAAGCAGCTGACCCTGTACGCGACGCCCGATGCGGTCCTGCTCATGGAGACCGGGGATCCCGAGTCGGAGGACCCCGAGGTGATGGTGCGGGCCGTCGATGCGGCGCAGCTGTCGGCTCTCGCCGCATGGTTCATCGGGGGCGAGGAGTGAGCCCCAAGGCAACCCGGGTCTCCCACCGCGCGGGGCTCGGGCGTCCGCTGCGCACGGTCCACCAGGCATGGCCCCTGTGGTGGTGGCTGCTGTGGATCGGGATCCTCGTCGTCATCCTGGGCGCCGTGTCCGTGAACCCCAACCTGGGAGCGGGGACCAAGGTCGCCGGAGCGTCGGCCCCCGTGCTCGCGACGCTCGTCGCCGGGTGGCTGCTGAGCGACAAGCGGCTCGTCGTGTGCGAAGGAGGCCTGCTGATCGGCGGCTTCTTCCCGTTCCGACTGCCGTTCGCGATCCGCTGGCAGGAGATCGAGCCGCGCGGGGTGACCTCTGTATCCGACATCGGCCGCCTCGCCTCGGTCACCGGGCGGTCCCAGGGATCCACTCTTTTCCTGCTTCCGCAGTCCCGGGCAGGAATCCTCCTCGACGGCCCGCTCGCGCCGCGTGCGCGCCTGCGCGGAGACGGATCCATCGGCGCCTTCGACACGGCGCCCGACACGGTGCGCGGGGGAAAGCTGTGGGCGTTCGCCCATCGGATGCCTCCGGAGCAGCTCGTCCACCTGCTGACCGAGCGTCTCTCCGCGGCCTCCGTCCCGCATGCCGCATCACTCCCCGACGCGGCCCTGCCCCCGCGCTCGATCGCTCGGGGAGGGAGGATCAACGGCCTTGCCCGGGACTGATCTCCGCACGGATGCGCCGCACCCGTCCGGTATGCCGCATCGACGCGATCCACCCCTCCCGTCTATCCTGGTCCGAATCCGGACGTCCGTTTTGTCCCACCCGGGGACGTGACGCCCCACCGCCCGAGCATCCGCATCCCGGCGCCCGGGACCGGCACCCATTCCAAGGAGCACCCCATGCCCCACCCGAACACCACCTCCTCGGCGCACGCGACGGAGTCGTCGCGCCCGATCCCGATGGCACCCGAGAGGACGGTGGTCCGCTGATGTCCTCCCAGCTCACAGGCACCTGGACCGTCGACCCGGACCACTCGAGGATCGGCTTCTCCTCCCGCCACGCGATGGTCACGAAGGTGCGCGGCGCGTTCAACGACGTCGCCGGCACGATCGTCTTCGACGAGGAGGACCACAACCGCTCCCACGTCGAGGTGACCGTGCAGATGGCCAGCATCGACACCCGCAGCTCGGCGCGCGACGAGCACCTGCGAAGCGCCGACTTCTTCGACGTCGAGACGCATCCGGAGATGGTGTTCCGCTCGAGCCGCGTCGAGGAGGTCGACGAGGGCGGCTTCATCGTCAGCGGCGACCTCACGATCCACGGGATCACCCGACCGATGAGCATCCCGCTGCACTTCGTGGGCGTGGACACCGATCCCTTTGGGAACCTGCGCGCGGGCTTCGAGGGCACGCGCCGCATCGACCGCCGCGACTGGGGCGTCACCTGGAACACCCCGCTGGACTCGGGCGGCCTGCTGATCTCCGACCGCATCAGCCTCGAGTTCGAGATGTCGCTCATCAAGCAGTCCGACGAGGTCTCCCCGGCTCCCGCGGTGGACGCCGCCGGCGCGGACGCAGAGGGCGGCGGTCCCGTGGAACGGTGACCAGCAGCTCCTGAACCCCGATGGGCCCGATCCGCATGCAGCGGATCGGGCCCATCGTCATTTCGAGGACTCGGCGTCAGCGGGCCCCGTGGGCCTCAGCAGTTCCTGTCGATCTCAGCAGTTCCCGTCGATGCCGCAGGCCTCGCCGCCGACGACGCCCGTCGACCCGTGGGCCGCGCCGTCCTCGCCCAGCAGCCCGCGGGCGCGGCCGAGCTCCTCGAGGGCGCCGCGCAGCGCCTCGACCGGAAGCGCGCCCGGAGCGGCGTAGGCGTCGCCGAGGACCATGAACGGGACTCCGCGCGCCCCCATCTCGACCGCGGCGCGCACCTCGTCGTCGACCTCCGCGTCGTGCGCGTCCGAGGCGAGGACCTCGCGCGCCGCCTGCGCATCGAGTCCCGCCGCGACGGCGTGCTCCACGAGCACCTCGTCCTCGAAGGGGTCGAGCTCGCCGCGGAAGTAGCCGCGCTGCAGGGAGAGGAAGAAGTCCTTCGCGGCCTCCTCCCCCGCCGCGGCTCGCACCGCCTGCAGCAGACGGTGCGCGGGGCGGGTGCTCGCGACCGGCCGCTCGAGCGCGTAGTCGCGACCGAGCTCCCGGGCGAGCTGCGCGATCTGCTCCTCCATGCCGCGCACCTCCTCGGCGCCGCGGCCGGTCTTCTGCATCAGGTGGTCGACGTTCGTGGGCGACTGGCCTGCCGCGCGCTCCTCGGCGCGCGTGGGGGCCGACGGGTCCAGCTCGAAGGAGTGCGTGCGCACCTGCACCTTCCCGGTGAGTCCGGCCTCCTGGATGGCCTGCTCGAGGCGGCCCTCGCCCACGTAGCACCAGGGGCAGACGACGTCGGTCCAGACATCGACGACGAGCGGCTGCTTCGCGCCGAGCGGGATGAGAGAGGGTGCGGCGGCGGGGGCGGACTCTGCAGGACTCATGACGGCTCATCTCCGAGAAGAGTGGTGTGGGAGCGCGAGGCGGCTCGATGCGCTCACGCTACGCTCGTGCCCGCACGTGCAGCGCATGCAGCCCGGGTGCTCTCCAGCGCTCATGGACGCGCCCGCCCGCTGCGAGATGACCTGCACGCCCGTCCGGACGGAGCCCGCCGTGACCCTCCCCATCGCCCTCGCGGTCGCCGCGATCATCGTGATCTGCGCGACCGACGTGATCGCGCCGCGCGTGCGGACCGCGGCGCCGTTGATCCTCGTGGGCATCGGGATCCTCGTCTCGATCGTGCCCGGGGTGCCCGCCGTCGAGATCGAGCCCGAGCTGATCCTCGAGGTGATCCTGCCGCCCCTGCTGTACGCCTCCGCGGTGCGGATGCCCGCGATCAGCTTCCCCCGCGACATCTACCCGATCAGCGCCCTGTCGATCATCCTCGTGATCACCTCGTCGCTGGCCCTCGGGGGCCTCTTCGCTTGGCTGGTGCCGGGCGTCTCCTACGTGTGGGGCGTGGCCCTGGGCGCCGTGCTGAGCCCCACGGACGCCGTCGCGACCTCGATCATCCGCGGCGGGCGCGTGCCCGGCCGCGTGGTGACGATCCTCGAGGGCGAGAGCCTGCTCAACGATGCGACGGCCCTGGTCATCCTGCGCACGGCGATCGTCGCGACGGCCTCGGGCTTCTCCCTCGCGGGGGCGCTGGGGTCCTTCGCCTGGTCGCTCGTGGTCGCGATCATCATCGGCGCTCTCGTCGCGGCCGTGAGCTTCGTGGTGCGCAAGCACATCGAGAGCTCGACCGTGAACACCGCGCTCACCTTCACCCTGCCGTTCATCGCCTCCGTCCCCACGGAGATGCTGGGCAGCTCGGGCCTGGTCGCTGCGGTCGTCGCGGGCCTCATCACGGGCACTCTCGATCCGCGGGTGCTGCCGCCGCGCCACCGCATGTCCAGCGCGGAGAACTGGGCGAGCATCCAGCTGCTGCTCGAAGGCTTCGTGTTCCTCACCATGGGCCTGCAGATCACCACCGTGCTCGAGGCGCTGCACGAGGACAGCCTGGGGATCCTCGCGGGCCTCGGCCTCACAGCCCTCGCGCTCGTGGTCACCCTCGCCGTGCGGTCACTGCTGGTGCGCACCCTGCTCAAACGGCTGCGCCGCTCCCGCGTGCGCGGCGAGGCGATGACCGAGCGCATCGCCTCGATGCAGAAGATGATCGAGGCCGGCGAGGACATCCGCATGCCGCGGCGCGGCGGGCCCCGCCGGGGCGAGGCGGTGACCGTGAAGAACACGGAGCTGTTCGCCACGCGGCTGCGGCGCGCCCGCGCGGACTTCGGCTACTACTCCCGCCAGGATCTGGGGCGCAGCGAGGGCATCATGCTGATCTGGGGAGGGATGCGCGGCGCCGTCACCGTTGCGGCCGCACAGACCCTGCCCGCCTCGGTCCCGCACCGTCCGCTGTTGGTGTTCATCGCCTTCGCGGTCGCGACGCTCTCCCTGCTGATCCAGGGCGGCACCGTCGGCAAGGTCGCCGGCCGCCTCTTCCCAGCCGGAGAGGCCGACGCCGAGGCCGAGGAGTTCGATCGCCGCCAGCGCGAGGCGATCTTCGACCTGCTCGCCGGCGCCGCGGCCGCCGCCGGAGGAACCAGCACGATCGGCGCGGAGACCGTGGAGGACGCGGACGGCGAGGAATCGGAGGGCGAGCGCGCTGCCGGCGCGCGCGCTGCCGACCCGGGCGAGGCCCCGGAGGACGAACCGTCCGCCGACGACGCGGGACCCGACTCCGGTGCGTCTTCCCCTGCGGCCGGTCACTCCGGGCGGCCCGGTCAGGGTCCCGACAAGGCGGAGATGCTGCGGATCCTCCGGGCGCAGCGCAAGGCCCTGCTGGATGCGCGCGACGACGGGCTGTTCGATGCGGAGATGGTCGAGCACGTGCTCGCGACGATCGACGCCGAGCAGATCTCGGTGGAGATGCGCGGCGCACCCGTCGACTGAACCCGCTGCCGCCCGGGCGTCAGCCGCCCGTCACAAGCATCACCGCGACGACGACCATCGTCACCGCGACCAGGGCGTCCAGCACGCGCCAGGCGCGCGGGCTCGCGAGCGCGCCGCTGAGCGCCCGGGCGCCGAAGCCGAGCGCCGAGAACCACAGGGCGCTGCCGATGATCGCCCCGAGGGCGAACTGCCAGCGGTCGCTCCCGTGCGTCGCCGCCACCGACCCCAGCAGGAGCACGGTGTCGAGGTACACGTGCGGGTTCAGCCAGGTGAGCGCCAGCGCGGTGACCGCGACCGCGGTCGTCCCGCCGCGTCGGCCCGCCGGGCCCTCCGCCTCGAGCGCCTCGCCCGTCGGCCGCAGGGCCCGACGCGCGGCGAGGAGCGCGTAGCCGACGAGGAACGCCGCCCCCGCCCAGCGCGCGACCTGCACGAGCTGCGGCGCGCCGGCGACCAGCAGGCCGAGCCCGCCGGCACCGGCGCTGATCAGAACGACGTCCGAGAGCGTGCAGACCACGACCACGGCGAGCACGTGCTCGCGGCGCAGGCCCTGGCGCAGGACGAACACGTTCTGCGAGCCGATGGCGACGATCAGTGCGAGGCCCGTGAGCAGGCCGTGGAGGGAAGCAGGCATCCCTCGACGCTACGAGCCCCGCACCTGAAGCACCAGCAAGGATTCCTGATGCAGATGTAGCGTTGCTTCATGAGCACCGATCCTCTGCGCGCAGCACCCGTGCGCATCGATCCCGTCCTCGCGCAGACGCTCGCCGCCGTCGTGGACGAGGGCTCGCTCGAGGCGGCCTCGCGGCGCCTGCACCTCACACCCTCGGCGGTCAGCCAGCGCGTGCGTCAGCTCGAGCAGCAGTTGGGACGGCGCATGCTGGTGCGATCCCGTCCGGTGAGCGCCACGGGCGCCGGGCAGGCGGTGATCCGCTTCGCACGCCGCCACGCGCTCATCGAGCACGAGGCCCACGAGGCCCTCGGGCTCGACGGCGAGGCGCAGGCTCCCCGGATCTCGGTCGCCGTGAACTCCGATTCGTCGGCGACCTGGTTCATCGAGCCTCTGGCTGCGTTCGTCGCCGCGCACGACGTCCAGGTCGAGGTGCTGCGCGAGGACCAGGACGCGACCGCGCGCCTCCTCGAGAGCGGCGCCGCGATGGCCGCCGTGACCTCGTCCTCGCTCGCCTCCCCCGGGTGCTCGGTGACGCCCCTGGGAAGCCTGGTGTACGAGGCGGTCGCCGCGCCGCAGTGGTGCGAGCGGTGGTGCGAGCAGTGGTCAGCGGAATCCGCGACCCTGCGGGAGTCCCGGCCCCCGTCGGCCGACGTCCTCTCCCGCGCCCCGCGCATCGACTTCGATCGCACCGACCAGCTGCAGGCGCAGTGGCTGCGGGCGCACGACGTCGACCCTGCGGACGCCCCGCGACACTTCGTGCCCTCGACGCATGACCTCGCGAGCGCGGTCGTGGAGGGGCTCGGCTGGGCGATGATGCCGCTGCAGCAGTCGGTCCCCCTGCGCGAGGAGGGCCGTCTGATCCCCTTGGGCGGTCCCGAGGTGACGACGCCGCTGTACTGGCAGGCCTGGCGCACGCCTCCCGCCCTGCTGCGGGATCTGGGAGAGCACGTCGAGGCCGCGGCTCGCCGGGAGCTGCGAGCGGGTTAGCCCACGTCGGCATCGGCGTCGGTGCCGGCGTCGGCGTCGGGGAGGAGGACGCTGCCGTCCGCGAGCAGCCGCGCGAGGTCGCGCGCGATCTCGCGCCCCGGGGTCGCGCCGTCGCCGTCGCGCCAGAGGTCGGCCGCCGTCTCCGCGACGAGCACCGCGAGGCGCGCGGTGAGCACGATCCGTGGCGTCGTCGGCTCGGTGCCCGTGCGCCGGCCGATCTCGTCCGCGAGCCTGCGTCGCTGCTCCGCCAGGAGGTCCCACACCCTGGCTCGGGCGGGCGGCGACTGGTCGATGATCGCGCGCAGCTGGCGGCGCTGCTCCCTGTGCTCCCGGTCCTCCGGCTCCAGCACGGCATCGATCGCCTGCATGAGCGCAGTCTCCGGCGGGAGCGTCGGCGAACAGCCCTCGAAGGTCTCCGCGAGCTTCTCGATCGAGGTCGCGAACTCCGCGAGGACGATCTGGTCCTTGCTCGGGAAGTAGCGGTAGAGCGTGGCGGGGTGCACCTCCGCCTCGGCGGCGATGCCCTCCATGGTGGTCCGGTCGTAGCCCTGGGACGCGAACCGCGCGAGGGCGACCTCCACGATCCGCTCCCGCGTCTGCTGCGCCTTGCGCTCTCGAAGTCCCACGGCCGCAGTCTACGAACCGCGAGCGGGAGGGCCGCGAGCACGGAGCGCGGATGGGAGGACGTCCGGCCTTGCCCCGCCCGAGATCGTGCAATACTCTCGCTTTTGCGAGTCACTCGCATTTTTTCTGACGGAGGAGCGAACGACGATGCGCGGAGCTGTGCAGACCACCGAGACGATCACTCCGATCGAAGGCGCACGGTTCACGGGATCGGACCCCGCCGTGCCGCCGAGCGCCCTCGACCTCGACCCCGACCTCGGCGGAGAGGACTGGCTCGATGCCGGCTTCCCCTTCGAGGTGCACGACGCCCTGCACCGCGCGCAGCGCATCGACCACCCGTACGTCGCGGAGAACTCCGAGCAGCTCGGCTGGATCCAGCAGCGCGCGTGGTGGCTGCGCACCACGATCCCCGCGACCGACCGGGAGACGGGACCGGGCGCCGAGCGCCTCCTGCGGATGCGCGGCCTGGACCTCGCGGCGACGCTCTGGCTCGACGGAGAGCGCGCGGCGACCCATGCATCGCTCTACCGCGATCTCGAGATCCCCCTGCCCGCGGGCCCGGACGGACCCCACGAGCTGCTGATCCGGATCGATCCCCCGCTGTGGGGGCTGGAGGCCCCGCAGGGTCCGCTCGACACGGCCCGGCGGCTCGCCCGGGCGATGGGCCGCGATGTCCCCGATGACGGCGGCGACAGCGACGACGGCGACGTCCAGGGTCTGTTCGGCGATCCCCGCACCGTGCTGCGACGCAAGCCCGTGGTGCACTTCGGCTGGGACTTCGCGCCGCGACTCCCCTCGATCGGCGTGCGGGCCATCGAGGTCGTGGAGCGGCCCGAGCGTCGGGTCCTCGGCGTGCGGCTGCGCACGCTGGGCCTGGACGAGGACGGCACGGCCGAGGCCGACCTGATCGCCCGGACCACGGCCCCGGGAGCACGGGTCGACTTCGAGCTCGCGCGGCCCTCCGGCTCCGCCTGTTCCACCGCAGTCCTGTCCGCGCACGCGATCTCCGGCGAGGACGGCGAGGCGCGCACACGCCTCCGCATCCCCACCGCCGACCTCTGGTGGCCCCATGACCTGGGTGAACCCCATCTGCACACCCTCACCGCCGCGCTGTCCGACGCCGCGGGGCGAGCCGACGCCACAGGGCGGGCCGACGGCGCGGGTCCGGCCGACGTCACGGGCCTGACGCGGCGCGTCGGCATCCGCACGATCGAGCTGGTGCGGGAGGACGAGGGCGACGGCCACCGGGCCTTCCACCTCGCGGTCAACGGCACGCGCGTGTTCGCGCGCGGGGCGAGCATCGTCCCCGACGACATGCTGCGCCCCGATCCGGCCCGTGAGCGCCGCCTGGCGGCGCTCGCCCGGGAGGCGGGCATGACGATGCTGCGCGTCTGGGGCGGAGGCGGGTACGCGGGCGACGCGCTCCTCGATGCCGCGGACGAGCTCGGCCTGCTGATCTGGCAGGACGCGCCGTTCGCCTGCAGCGACCAGGTGGAGTCCGCCGACTTCCTCGCGGAGGTGGAGGCCGAGATCCGCGTCCAGGCCGCCCGTCTCGCCGACCACCCGTCCCTCGCGCTGCTGACCGGGGGCAACGAGGTGCTCGCGCTCCATGAGCTCGCGCACGGCTCCCTCGAGCACGGCCCGTGGGGGTGGCACATCGTCCGCGAGCTGATCCCCCGTGTGCTCGCCGAGATCGCGCCGGAGGTGCCGTACTGGCCGAACTCGCCCTACGGGGAGGACGATCCCGCCGGTGTCAACGGCGTCGCCGACGGCGATCGCCACGCCTGGGAGGTCTGGCACGGGCTCCCGCTGGGGGCCCCGGATCCCGATCAGCACGCGAGCTTCGGGGAAGCGGCCCACTTCCGCCGCTACCGCCACGACACCGGTCGGTTCATCAGCGAGTTCGGCATCCTCTCCGCCGCCTGCGCTCCCACTCTCGAGCAGGTCATCCCCCGCGAGCACCGACGGCTGGACTCCCCCGTCCTGCGCTCACGGATCCGGGACGAGCCGAAGGACAAGGCGCTCGCGATCCTCGACGTCGAGACCGGCGTCCCGCGCACGTTCGCGGAGTACGTCCGCACCACCCAGGCCCTGCAGGCCGAGGGCTTGAAGTACGGCATCGAGCACTATCGGCGGCAGGAGCCGTGGACCAGCGGCACCCTGGTCTGGCAGCTGAACGAGCCCTGGCCGGGGATCACGTGGGCGCTCGTCGACCATGCCCTGCGCCGGAAGCAGGCGTTCCACGCGGTGCGCAGGGCCTTCGCCCCCGTGATCGCCTCCTTCGAGGACTCGGAGGGCGTGCTGCGGCTGTGGGTCGTCAACTCGACGCCCGAGCCCGCGGACGTGCGCCTGCGCGTGCGCCTCGAGCGGGCCGACGGGACCGTGCTGCTCGAGGACGAGGCAGCGGGCTCGGCCCCGGCCCACGGCGCCGCCGTGCTGTGGACGCTTCCCGCATCCTCCACGGCGTTCTTCGCCGAGGGACCGCACGTGCTCGACCCCGGGACGATCGCCTGGGTCGAGGACGCCGGGGGCTCCACGCGGGTCTCGGCCAACCGACTGCTCGGGGGCGCCCTGAAGGACCTGCCCCTCCCCTTCCCCGACGTGCGTCCACGAGTGCTCGAGTCCGCCGGCGATCGTGCGCGTCTGCGTCTGGAGGCCCGCACCCTTGCCCTCGGGCTCACCGTGACCCTGGGCGCGGACGACGTCCAGGCCGAGGACAACGCCATCGATCTCGGGGCGGGACGCGTCCGCGATCTCGAGATCCGGGCGCCTCGACTGCACTCGCGGCTCGACGAGCTGCTCGTCAGCGCGTACACCCCGCCGGGATCCGCCGCCGCGCTCTGGACGCCGGAGACCTGAGACGTCCCGATCCACCGCTCATCCCACGAGGCTTGATGAGGAGCCCGCCATGCCCACTCCACCCCGTCCGCCGTCGGACGCGCCGCCGCCGTCCACATCCACGCCCACGTCCACGTCCACGTCCACGTCCACCGTGGCCGGTCCGCGCACCGCACTGCGGGAGACGCTGGGCATCATCGGCCCGCTCGTGCTGGTGTTCAACCTCGGATGGTCCGCGACCAACAACGCCGGCGGCGCATACCTGCAGGCCGCCTCGGACGCGATCGCGCCCGGCGATCCGATCGGCTTCTACACGACGGCCTCCACGGCGGGCGCCGTGCTCGCGGCGATCACCATCGTCATCACGGGCACCCTCTCGGATCGCACGCGCAGCCGCTTCGGGAAGCGGGCTCCGTGGATCGCCGGGGGCGCGATCATCGGCTCCCTGTCCCTCATGCTCACCGGAGCGAGCAGCTCACGGGTCCTCGTCGTGATCGGCTGGGCCCTGTTCCAGATGTCGATCAACGCGATGATCGCCGCCGTGCTCGCCGTCGGCCCTGATCACCTCGTCCCCAGGATCTTCGGGCGCATGTCGGGGCTGGCCGGTCTGGGCGTGCTGCTGGGCACGGTAGCCGGCGGCGTGCTGACCGCGGTGTTCATCACCCGCCCGCAGCAGGGTCTGCTCGCCGTGCCCTGGATCATGCTCGTGGTCTGCGTGGGGGTCGCCGTCGCCCTGCCCCGGCGCTCGAGCATCGACGAGCCGCGGCCCGCGGGCGGAGCGCGGGGCTTCCTGCGGGCCCTCGTCCCTCCCGCCGATCTGCAGTACTGGCTGGTGTTCGCCGGCCGCTTCCTGTTCGTGCTCGCGCTCTACATGGTCGTCCTCTACCAGGTCTTCATCGCGAGCGACTACATCGGGCTGGGGCGGCAGGCCGCAGGGAACCTGATCGCCACGGCCTCCGCGGTGCTCGCGGTCTGCGCCGGAGCGGCCACGGTGATCGCGGGTCCGCTCTCGGACCGGCTCGGGCGCCGTCCGTTCGTGATCGCGGCCCCTCTGCTCACGGCGGTGGCCGTGGTGCCGCTGATGGCGTTCCGCACCCCATGGGCGTTCCTGGCGTTCTTCGCACTGGGCGGCATCGCCTACGGGGCCTACCTCTCGGTCGACGCCGCGCTGATGCTCGACGTGCTGCCCGACCAGGACCACGTCGCCAAGGACCTCTCCGTCCTCAACGCCTCCAACACGCTCCCCGCCGTCTTCGCCCCGATCGTCGCCGGTTCCCTCTCCTCGGCCGTCGGGTACGAGGCATCGTTCATCGCAGTGGCCGTGACCTGCGTGGTCGCGGCTGCCTGCATCATTCCCGTCAGAAGGGTCCGCTGATGTCGCACACCTCCCCCTCCGCCCCGGCGGCGGTCTTCCCGCTCGGTCCGTTCACCCCCAGCGCGCACAATCCGATCCTCGAGCCCCGCGGGGACGGCTGGGAGTCCGCGAACCTCTACAACCCGGCGGCGATCGTCGTCGAGGACGAGGTGGTCCTTCTGTACCGGGCGCACGGCGAGGACCTGGTCTCCCGGATCGGCCTCGCCCGCAGTCGCGACGGTCTGGCCTTCACCCGCGAGGAGGAGCCCGTGCTCGTCCCCGAGCACGACTACGAGTCCGCCGGCTGCGAGGACCCGCGGATCACCCGCATCGACGGGACCTTCTACCTCACCTACACCGGCTATGACGGCCATCGCGCGCAGCTCTGCCTCGCGACCTCGAGCGACCTCCGCACCTGGGAGAAGCACGGACCGCTGTTCCCGCAGTTCAACACGTGGGGAACCCTCCCCTACGGCCCCGACGGGCCCTGGTCGAAGGCCGGCGTGATCTGGCCCGAGCCGATCGACGGGGTCTATGTCATGTACTTCGGCGAAGGTGCGATCTACGTCGCGACCAGCACGGATCTCCTGCACTGGACACCGTGCGCCCAGGACCGCCCCATCCATCGGCCCTCCGCGGACCCCTCGCGGTTCGACGCGACGCTGGTGGAGATCGGAGCCCCTCCGGTGGTGACCGCGGAGGGACTGCTGGTGCTGCTCATCAACGGCGCGGTCGCCCAGTCGCCGCACGAGGTCGACTACCGCTGCGGGCAGCTCGCCGTCGCCCAGTCGGATCCCACGCGGGTGCTCGCGCACACCGATGTCCCCTGGCTCCTGCCCACCACCCGCGCCGAGACGGAAGGGCTGGTCCCGAGCGTCACGTTCGTCGAGGGGCTGGTCCACTTCCACGGACGCTGGCTCGCCTACTACGGCCAGGCGGACACGCGCCTGGCCGTCGCGATCCATGATCCGGCGCAGGACTCCTATCGCCCTCACGACTGACCGGGCAGCGCGTGGAGCGCGCTCCGTCGGACCCCTGTGCGCGCGTACGCTGGCCGGGACGACCCGATGCTGCGCGCCCGCGCGTGCCGGAGCCCCGCGGCTCGGTTCGGACAGACCCGTCCAGCCCCGCTCAGGAAGGACCACCGCGTGCCGCTCTCCGCACCGACTCAGGACGAACTGGAGCTGCTGCAGGACGAGGCCGTGCAGATCACGCGCGACCTCATCCGCATCGACACCAGCAACTTCGGCGGCAACAAGGGGCCGGGTGAGCGCGAGGCCGCCGACTACGTGGCCGGCCGGCTGCGCGAGGTCGGGTACGAGCCGGAGATCATGGAGTCCGAGCCCGGGCGCGCGAGCGTGGTGCTGCGCATCCCCGGCGAGGACCGCGAGCGCGGCGGCCTGGTGATCCACGGCCATCTCGACGTCGTGCCCGCGAACGCCGAGGACTGGAGCGTCGACCCCTTCGCCGCCGAGGTGCGCGACGGCGTCCTCTACGGCCGCGGCGCCGTGGACATGAAGGACATGGACGGCATGATCCTCGCGCTCGTGCGGCACCTGGCCCGCACCGGGCAGAAGCCGCCGCGGGACCTGGTCATCGTCATGTTCGCCGACGAGGAGGCCGGCGGCGTGCTCGGCTCCCGCTGGATGGTCGCGCACCGCCCCGAGATCTTCGAGGGCTGCACCGAGGCGATCAGCGAGGTGGGCGGGTACTCGATCACCGTCCCCGAGAAGGACACGGGGCGCGACGTGCGCGCCTACCTGCTGCAGACCGCCGAGAAGGGCTACGCCTGGATGCGTCTGCGGGCGCACGGCCGCGCCGGGCACGGCTCGGTCCCCAACGACGAGAACGCGATCGTGCGGCTCTCGCGGGCGATCGCCGCGATCGACGCGCACGAGTTCCCCTTCGAGTACATCGCGAGCGTGCGCACCCTCTTCGACCGCGTGGGCGAGATCAGCGGGCGCGACTGGGACGAGGA
This sequence comes from Brachybacterium halotolerans subsp. kimchii, assembly GCF_020792675.1. NCBI lineage: Bacteria > Bacillati > Actinomycetota > Actinomycetes > Micrococcales > Dermabacteraceae > Brachybacterium > Brachybacterium halotolerans. The sequence continues at coordinate 1,332,131 of NZ_CP086254.1, forward strand.
GGACCCCGCGGCGTTCCTGCCGCTGCTCGGCGGCGCGCGCCAGTTCGTCTCGGGCACCCTCTCGGACACCGCGAACGCGACCACGCTGCGCGCCGGCTACAAGGGCAACGTGATCCCGCAGACCGCCGAGGCGGAGCTCGACTGCCGCTTCCTCCCCGGCCATCAGGACGAGCTGCTCGCCCTCATCGACGAGCTCTCGGGGCCTGACGTCGAGATGATCGTGGACACCCTGGGCATCTCGCTCGATGCGCCCGACGACACCCCGTTCGTCGCCGCGATGCACCGCGCGATCCTCGCCGAGGACCCCGGCGCCGAGCTGCTCCCCTACTGCCTGAGCGGCGGCACCGACAACAAGCAGCTCGCCGGGCTCGGCATCACCGGCTACGGCTTCGCGCCCCTGCAGCTGCCCGCCGACCTCGACTTCGCTCCCCTGTTCCACGGCATCGACGAGCGCGTCCCGGTGGACGCGATCCGCTTCGGCGCCCGCGTGCTGCTGCGCCTGGTCTCCGACTGCTGAGAGGGCGGGCGCACCTCAGAGCGCCGCGCCGACCACGAGCCCCAGCGCAGCGGCGGCCGAGCCGACGACGAGCGAGCCCAGCAGGTTCCCCAGGGCGTAGAGCACCCGGCGCTCCTGGAGCAGGCGCGCGGTCTCGACGCTCGCTGTAGAGAAGGTGGTGTACCCGCCGAGGAAGCCCGCCCCCAGGACCACCTGCAGCTCGGGACTCAGCAGCTGGGCGCCGAGCATCCCTGTGACCAGGCCCAGCAGCAGCGACCCGCTGATGTTGATGAGCACGGTCCCCCAGGGCATGGCGCCGGAGACGCGGGAGCGCACGATCCCGTCGACCACGAAGCGGGCGACCGCACCGACGCCGCCGGCGAGGCTGAGCAGGACGAAGATCGCGGCGCTCATCGGGCGGCCTCCTCATGGGGCCGACGCGACGTGCGCCGGGAGGCGGCCAGGATGCCGGCGGCGGCGAAGAGCACGCCGAGGACCACGCTGACCAGGCCGAAGGCCACGCCGACGAGGGCCCGCCCGTCGGCCATGAGCTGATCGACGGCGAGGGCGAGCGAGCTGTACGAGGTGAAGCCGCCCATCACTCCCGTGCCGACGCACAGCCGCAGCGCGCGGCGCACGCCCTGGTCTGGCCCGCTGCGGGCGAGGGCCTCCAGGAGGATGCCGAGCAGGAAGGCGCCCGCGAGGTTGATCGCGAACAGGGCGATCGGCACTCCGCCGAGCTCCGGGACGGCGAGTGTCAGGGCCTCGCGGGCGGCCGTGCCGAGCGTCCCGCCGATCAGCACCAGGGCGATCGAGCTCGGTCGCAGGTGCAGGGGTCGGACGCGTGCTGGGAGGAGGACGTCGGGTGCAGTGGTGTTTCCCTGAGCAGTGGTGTCGCTCGGCGCTGTCGTGCCGCCCTGCGGATCAGGACTCTCAACGTCGGGGTCGAGCGGGATCTCGGGATGCGGGTCCTCGGGTCGGGGCACGGATCACTCCTGTTCAGAGTCGGGCGGGCGCGCGCTACCGCCGGATCCCGGCGCGCGAGGGGCGCGCTCCGGGAGCGAACAGGGACCGTTGTCGATCATCGAGGTTGGGTACGGCGGGCCCCACCGCCGTGCCGGCGGGCCCGAGGGCGGCCGACGCGCACCATTGAACGCCGCGCGGGCCGAACGGGGCAAGTCGCCGCCGACAGCGTCGGCTCACCGGGCCGGTGCGCCGTCAGTCCTGGCCCGTCCCCCAGGCCTCCTTGAGCCGGGCGACGTGGTCGCCGAGGATCTCCGCCATGTCCACCGAGGGGTCGATGAGCCATTGCAGCTGCAGCCCGTCCATGAGGGCGACCGTCTCCCGGGCGATGCGCTCGACGGGGGCGTCCTCGCGCACGTCCCCCTTCTCCTGGTCCAGGCGCAGGCAGCGGGTCAGCGACTCCATGACGGCCTCGAAGTGATCGAGCATCCACTCGTGCGCGGGGTGGTCGGGGGTGGTGGCCTCGCCCGTGACCGTCGCGTAGAGGAGCACGATCTGGCGTCGCTGCATGTTCAGCCCGGCCACGTGCACGAGATGGTCGAAGGCGGACCAGGGCGTGGATCCCTCGGGCGGCATGGGGTCGCTGTCCACGGCGTCGCGATGGGCGAGCACGGCCCCCAGCAGCGCCTTCTTCGAGGGGAAGTGATGGGCGAGGCCGGACGGGGAGATCCCGGCGCCCTCGGCGACCTGCGCCATGGAGGTCGCGCCGAAGCCCTGACGGGCGATGAGGTCGACGGCGGTCCGCAGCGCCTGTTCGCGGACGACCGCGGAGTCCTGCCCGCGGGGCCGCCCCGGGCGCCGACGGACCGGACGCTTCTCGGCGGCGGCCCCCTCGGCGGTGCTGTGCTCGCGCGGCTCGCGCGCGGCGACGGTCCCCTCGGCGGCGCTCGCGGTCGCGGCGGCGCGCGTGGTCTGGTCGGTGTTCATGGGCTCCCCTTCGGCACAGGTCTCCGTCGACCTGGGACGAGAGCGGGCCGGTGCGATCGTGCCGCACCGGCCCGTCATCAATGTGTCGCCCCTACTATTTCACGCCGCGGATGAACATCGTGAGCACAGCGCCGATGACGCCCGAGATCGCGGCGGCCACGAAGAGCACCGTGAAGTCGGTGCCCCCGCCGATGCGGGCGAGGAGCATCCCGCCCAGGGCCGGGGCGATCGACTGCGGGAGGGCGTTGGCCATGTTGAAGACGCCCAGGTCCTTGCCGGAGGTCTTGCGGTCCGGCAGCACCTCGAAGACGAGCGCGAGGTCGACGGCGAGATAGGTGCCGTAGGCGAGGCCCATGATCGCCTCGCACAGGAAGAACCCGCCGACCGAGTCGACGTGGGCGAGCATGTAGGTGCCCAGTCCGAAGACGAGGATCGACCCCGCCACGAGCACCTTGCGACGTCCGATCCGGTCGGAGATCCACCCGGCGGCCAGCCCGGCGACCATGGAGAGCACCGTGTAGATCGTGACGCCGGTGGCGACCGCGGTGGCGGCCGCCGCGTCCTCGAGCCCCAGGTGGTTGGTCATGAACAGCACGCGGAAGCTGATGAACAGGTAGGAGGCCAGGATGATCATGAAGCGCCCCCACCAGGCCAGTCCGAAATCCGGGAACTTCAGGGGGTTGGTCCAGAACGAGGTGACCAGCTCGCGCACGTTGAACGGGTAGCGGTTCTGCTTGAGCACCGGATCCGGGATCATCAGCGCGTAGACGGTCACCAGCAGGAAGCCGAGCACGGCGGGGATCATGAACAGGCCCACCATGGTCCCGCCGAAGAACGAGGCCAGCCAGGTCGCGGCCATGATGGCGGAGTTCTGGGCGATGCCCACGATGCCGGAGACCTTGCCGTACTGCTCGTCCGGCAGCTGATCGGCGAGCGAGGCCGTGTATGCCGCGTACGCCATGTTCGCGCAGGCCTGGGCGATGAACCAGCCAGTGGCCAGCACCACGACGTTCGGCGCGATCGCCATGATGAGGATCGCCGCGCACATCGCGAAGGCCCCGCCGATGATCCATGGTCGGCGCCGCCCCAGCCCCGATCGCGTGCGATCGGAGAGGCGTCCGCCGAGGGCGTTGAAGATGAGCGCTGCGATCGCGCCCGGGGCGAGGGCGGCGGCCGCGATCGAGGCCTGCTCCGCCGGGATGTCCGAGAGCGTGCGGGCCTTCATCTGGACCGACACCGTCGCGGGCCCCATCAGGGCGACGAACAGGCCGAACTGCCCCAGGAAGATGCCGATGACATACCAGATCGGCTTCTTCCGGTCTGGCTTGATGCCCATGGCGGGCACGCGCAGTCGCGGGCCGAGGATATTGGGGCTGCCCGTCGGGTCGACGGTCGGGTCGACCTCGAGGTCGGGTGCGGCAGTTGACACGGGAGACTCCTTCGTCATGACCGTCGGGCGACGCTCGCGACGGTGTGCGTGCGGTCCGTGCGACCGCCCCGAAAGTATTAGTTGGTCTGAACTATTTTGTCGAGCCGCATCCTGCCGCACGGACGTCCGGGACGCCCGGTCGGCACCCTGAGCTGGACGCCCGATGCCGCACCGTGCCGCACATCACAGAGGCTGACCGCAGGGAATCCGCGGCACCACGTACGTGCGGTGCGTCGTGCCGACGAGGGCCGGGCGGCGTTCCCCGACCTCCCTTCGCGCGCGCTAGGCTCGTCGGCACGTGACACGGGGTGCCGCCGATGGCGGCTGAGAGCAGACCCGTCGAACCTGATCCAGTCAGCGCTGGCGTAGGGAATGTCCGAAGCCGCGGCCGGGTGCCGACGATCCTCGAGGGTCGTCGACGACCACCCGCCGCGGCCGCTCCGGCCCCTCGCCCCGACGAGAGGAGCCCGATGGCCCCCGCAACCCCCGCAGGCGGCGTCCCCGAGGTCGCCACTGATCTCTCCGCGCGCCCCGCGACAGCCGTCGGTCCCGTCGATCCCGCAGGACTCGCCGCCCGCTGCGGCGAGCTGCTGGGCGCGGTGCGCGAGCGCGGTCCGCTGGTCCACGCGATCACGAACTCCGTGGTCACGAACGTGACGGCGAACGTGGTGCTCGCGATCGGTGCAGCCCCGGCGATGGTCGATATCGTCGGCGAGGCCGGCGACTTCGCCGCGGTGGCCGACGGCCTCCTCATCAACCTGGGCACTCCCGCGCCCGAGCAGCGCGAGGCCATGCACGAGGCGGTCGCGGGAGCGCGTCGCGCCGGGACGCCGTGGGTCCTGGACCCGGTCGCGATCGGATCGCTGCGGGTGCGCACGCCGCTGGCTGCCGAGCTCGTGGCGCAGGGGCCGACCGCCGTGCGCGGCAACGCCTCGGAGATCCTCGCCCTCGCCGGCGAGGGAACCGGCGGCCGGGGCGTCGACTCCTCCGACCCGATCGACGCGGCCGTCGCGGCGGCGACCCGCCTCGCGCGCACGCACGGCGCCGTGGTCGCGGTCTCGGGTGAGCGCGACCTCATCACCGACGGGAGCACGCTCGTGGAGGTGGGCGGCGGCAGTGCGCTGCTGACCCGCATGACCGGCGGGGGCTGCGCCCTGGGCGCCGTGATCGCGGCCTTCCTGGGCGTGCGCGGCGAGGGAGCACCTGCGCTGGAGGCCGTCGTCGCCGCGCACGCCGCCTACTCCGCGGCGGCCGAGCGCGCTGCTTCCGGGGCCGACGGGCCGGGCACCTTCGCGCCCCGGCTGCTCGACGCCCTCGCCGCGATCGGCCCGGACGAGCTCCGTGCGCCCAGCCGCCTGCACGTCGGCGCCGTGACTCCGGGCGGCACCGGGGATCACGGCGGCACCGCGGATCAGGGCGACGGGGGCGAGGCGGCGTGAGGCCCTCGAGCGAGGAGCTCGGCCTGTACCTCGTCACCGACGCCGCGCTCTGCGGTGCGCGGGGCATCGTGCGCACGGTCGAGCTCGCCGTCGAGGGCGGCGCGCGCGTGGTGCAGCTGCGGGAGAAGCACGCGGACCTCGCCGAGCACGTGCGCCTCCTGGAGCGCCTCGCGCGGGTGATCGATGCCCGTGCGCTGCTGCTGGTGAACGACCGTGTGGACGCCGCCGTGGCGGCGCGCGAGCGCGGGATCCGCGTGGACGGCGTGCATCTGGGGCAGGGCGACGAGGACGTGCGCCGTGCCCGCGAACTTCTCGGGCCCGACGCCGCCATAGGGCTCAGCGCGAACACGTCGGCGCATCTGGACGCCGTGGCCGCACTGCCCGAGGGCACCGTCGACCACGTGGGCATCGGCGCGATCCGCGCGACCGCCACCAAGGCGGATCATCCGCCGGCCCTCGGTGTGGAAGGGTTCGCGCTGCTCGCGGCCGCCTCCCCGGTGCCGAGCGTCGCGATCGGCGGGATCACTGCGGCCGACGTCCCGGCCCTGCGGCGCGCGGGCGCCTCGGGCTGCGCGGTGGTCTCGGCGGTCTGCGCGGCCGACGATCCCCTGCGCGCGGCACGGGTGCTCAGCGCGGCCTGGAGCGGAGCCGCATCGGATCAGTGAGCGGGACCCGCGCCCGTGGGAAGGGGTCAGCGCCCCGGTGTCCCCTCGCCGTCCCACAGCTCGAAGAAGTGGTGCAGGGGTCCGTGGCCGTGGCCCACGTCGAGGCGGTCGCTCGCGGCGAGCGCGCCGTGGAGGTACTCCTTGGCGCCCCGCACGGCGTCCTCGACGGGCATGCGCGGCAGCCGGGCGGCGATCGCCGCGGAGAGCGTGCAGCCGGTGCCGTGGTCGTTGGTGGTCTCGATGCGCGGGGCGGGCAGCTCGAGGATGCCCTCGCTCCCGCACAGCAGGTCGGTGCTGGTGGGCGACCCCTCGAGGTGACCGCCCTTGAGGAGCACGCTGCGCGGTCCGAGGGCCAGCAGGTCGTGGGCGCGCCGACGCATCTCCGCCGCGCTCCAGTCCGGCTCCTCCCCCAGCAGCACCGCGGCCTCGGGCAGGTTCGGGGTGAGAACGTCGGCGAGGGGCACGAGCTGCTCGCGCACGGCGTCGACCGCGTCCTCGTCCAGGAGGCGGTCGCCGCTCTTGGCGACCATCACGGGGTCCAGGACGATCCTGCGCGCGCCGTGGCGGCGCAGGCGCTCGGCGATGACCTCCGTGATCGCGGCGTTCGCGACCATGCCGATCTTCACGGCGTCCACCTGCACGTCCTCGAGGACCGCATCGATCTGCTCGCCGACGAACTCCGGATCGAGCGCGACGACCCCGCGCACCCCCTGCGTGTTCTGGGCGACGACGGCGGTCACCACGGCCATCCCGAAGGCGCGCTGGGCGGCGAAGGCTTTGAGGTCCGCGTGGATGCCCGCGCCACCCGTCGGGTCGGTCCCCGCGATCGAGAGGACGTTGGGGACGCGACCGGTGGCGGGTTCGCCGGGGGACGGCGCGCTGGCGCTGCGGGCGCTCGCGCTGCGGGCGCTGGGGCTGGGGGCGCTGGTGCTCACGATGCCTCTTCCACGAGGCCGGCGGGGAGGGCGCTCAGCGGTTCCGTCCCTGCGCCGGCATGATCCGGATCAGGTGCTCAGGGTCTCCACGCCGTCGCCGCCTCGCGCTCCTGCGCATCGCGTGACCAGTGGACTCTCAGCCCCTTGCCGGGACTCCCCTCGGTGCCGCTCACGCTAGCAGGGAGAGGCTCCCGTCGGCGGCCTCGCCCACCGTGCGCGAGCGCAGCGCGGCGTCGGTGTCGGCAGTGGCGAGGTCGGCATTGATGTGCGCTCCGGCGAGCGCACCCGCGGCCGCCGCGGCACCCACCTGCGCGGTCGGGTCGGTGACGTTCCCCGCGACCCAGACGCCGGGGACCTCGCTCACCCCGGCCATCGCCGACGGCACCTTCGCTCCCATCCCCGGGACCTCCTCCACGCGCAGGCCCAGGCCCTCGAGCCCGTCGAGGCGAGGGGTCATCGTGGTCGCGACGGCCAGCACGCGGCGCGCGATCACCTCCCCGCTCGCCAGGCGCACGCCCGCGATGCGGGGCGCGCGCTCCCCCTCGACGGCGGAGGCGTCGGGGTCCGTTCCGTCGTCGGCGATCACCTCGGCCACCTCCTCGTCGATCACGCGGATCCCGCGGGCGGACATCCTCGCGCGGGTCCGGGCGTCGAGCGCGGTGCCGCGGGCGAAGAAGGCGATGTCGTCGCTGAGCTGGCGGAACAGCCACGCCTGGTGCGCCGACATCGGGCCCGAGGCGAGGATGCCGATCGGCTCGTCGCGCACCTCCCAGCCGTGGCAGTAGGGGCAGTGGACGACGCCGCTGCCCCAGTGCCGGGCGAGCCCCGGGATCGCGGGCAGCTCGTCGCGCACGCCGGTCGCGACGAGGAGTCGCCGGGCGCGCAGTGCGCGACCGTCCTCGAGGGTGAGGTCGAAGCCGCCCTCGACGCCGTCGACACTCCAGTCCGGCCGCACCGAGGCGACGCGGCCCTGCACGATGGTCCCGCCGTAGCTCTCGACCTCGTCGCGCCCGCGTGCCAGGAGCTCGGCGGGCGGCGTGCCCTCGCGGCCCAGCAGCCCGTGGACGCCCTCCGCCGGGGCGTTGCGCGGGTTCCCCGCGTCCACCACGATCACGCGGCGGCGGGAACGGGCGAGCATGAGTGCGCCGTTCAGTCCTGCGGCGCCGCCGCCGATGACGACGACGTCCGAAAGGGGATCCGCCGCGCCGCGTGCCGGGGAGCCGTCGCGGGCGCTGGTGCCTGCGGATGCAGCGGTGATGTCTCGGGGATCCATGGATGCCTCCTCCTGCCCGCGGGGCGGGCCGATCGTCGTGTACGACGTCGACACTAGGCATGGTTTGCCTATACGGCATACACTCTTGCCTATGACGCAAGAAGATGCTGCGATCGAGACCCTCGTGCGCAAACGGATCCGGGCGCTGCGCGTCTCGCGCGGGTGGTCGCTCGGCGATCTGGCGGAGCGCGCCCGGATGAGCCCGTCGTCCCTGAGCCGGATCGAGGGAGGGACCCGGCGCCTGGCCCTGGATCAGCTGATCACGCTGGCCCGAGCCCTGGACACGACCCTGGACGAGCTCGTGGACTCCGGCGCGGAGGATGTGGTCTCGAGTCCCACGCTCGACGGGCCGCGGGGCGCGATGCGCTGGACGATCCGGGGCCAGCCGGATCTCTCGGTGATCCGTCAGCGCCTCACGGAGCCGCCCTCGGCGCCCTCGGCCATGCGGGCGCACACGGGCCGCGAATGGTTCGTGGTGCTCTCGGGGACGGCGACCCTCCTGCTGGGCGATCGGCGGCTGCGGGTCGAGAAGAACCAGGCGGCCGAGTTCCCGACGATGCTCCCGCATGCGATCGGCGCCGAAGGGAGCAGGCCCTGCGAGATCCTGGGCGTCTTCGACCGCGAGGCCCGGCGCGAGCACAGCGGGCCGCCGTCCGCGTCCGCGAGCTGAGCCGGCCGGACTCCGCAGCCCGCGACGCGAAAGAGCCCCCGCCCGGCGTGCGCCGGACGGGGGCTCCTCTCGGAGTGCTGGGACTCCGGGCGGCGGGTCTTACTCGCCGTCCTTCTTCCCGGTGAGGCCGTTCAGGGCCCCCTTCACGGAGTCCTTGACGTCCTGGACCTTGTCCTCGAGGCCGGCGCGCGCCTGCTGCACCTTGCCCTCCGACTCGGCCTCCTTGTCACCGGTCAGCTTGCCGAGGCCCTCCTTGGCCTTGCCGCCCAGCTGATCCGCCGTGTTCTCGAACTTCTCATCCGCACTCATCAGTGCCTCCCTCGCTGTCGGATGTCCTGCTCGTACCCTTGCGAGTATAGGGACGAAGACCGGACGGCGGGCGAGTTCCACCTGGCCGCGAGCTGAACGCGGTCGCGCCCCGCCCTCCGCCGGTGAGGGCGGAGGACGGGGCGCGGTGCACGCGATGCGTGCGACTCCCGGAACGAGGCGGCGGGCGGACCCGCCCCTCAGCTCAGGAGGAGGTTCAGGCCGGCTGGATGTTGGTCGCGGTCAGGCCGCGATCCGTGCGCTCGGTGTCGAAGGAGACCTTCTGGTCCTCCTCGAGGTTGCGGTAGCCGGAGCCGGCGATGTTGCTGAAGTGGGCGAAGACGTCGGCCGAGCCGTCGTCGGGGGCGATGAAGCCGTACCCCTTCTCGGAGTTGAACCACTTCACGGTGCCTGTAGTCATGCAGTCTTTCCTTCGGTGTGCAGAGAGCAGATGCCCTCTGTGCGGTCACGACGAGATCTCCGCCGTGCGCCCCCACGGCGGAACCTTCCCGGTGGGAAGGAGTCCGAAGTGGGGAGTTCGTGGGGATGGGCGCGGGGCCTCATCCGGTGGGCTGCCGAGTGCGCTGCGGAGATCCTTCATGGACCTGCGACGCCACGGTCGATTGCAGGGGGTGTGGGTGCTGCGGGTGAAGATGTCCTGACGGTCGGCCGTGCGCTCGATCGGCGCACTTGATTCGAGCGTACCCGATGGATCCGGATCGCACGAGGGGTTTGCCGCGTGCATCATGCGGGAGTGTCGGGCGGAGCACTCGACGGGCGCGTGATCAGGCCCCGCCGGCGGCGGCTGCCGTCACCACATCGCCCGGGCGAGCGCGGCGACGACGACGCTCAGCAGCTGGCCGCCCACCATCATCACCAGCCAGGAGACGCCCACGGTCACGCCGACGATCGCCGCCGTCCTGCGTCGCAAGCGCTGCAGCAGGGCGACGACTCCGATGACGATGGCGACCAGCGCCACGAGCGCGAGCAGGATCGTCGATCCCCAGCCCCAGAGCGCGTAGCCCGTGTTGTACTTCGCCATCAGCAGCGGCACCAGCACATTCAGTCCGCCGCGGATGGTGGAGAGCACCACAAGCACGATCGCCGCGATCAACGAGACGACGCCCAGCGGGTTCGGCGCGGCGTACGACGCGGGATCAGAGGCGGAGGGGGACGGTGCGGCGCCGGAGCGCGGCTGTTCGGGCTGGCCCATGGGGCGAGTATGCCCGACGAGCGCCGCGCCCCGAAGGGATGAGGCGGGCGGACTCGGCATCGCGTACCGAGTCCGCCCGCCTCATGGGTTCACGGTCAAGCGCGGGCCGCGCCGATCAGCCGACGGCGGGACCCACCCAGACCTGCTGGGCGTTGACGAACTCGCGGATGCCGTGCGGCCCCAGCTCGCGGCCGTAGCCGGAGCGCTTGATGCCGCCCGAGGGCAGACGCGGATCTGTCTTCACGATCCCGTTGACGCTGACCTGCCCTGCCTCGATGCGCCGGGCGAGGGCCTCCCCGCGTGCGGTCTCGGTCCAGATCGAGGATCCGAGCCCGTACGGGGTGTCGTTCGCGATCGCGATGGCATCGTCCGCGTCGTCGGCCGCGACGACCACGGCGACCGGCCCGAAGGTCTCCTCTGTGCACGCCGTCATGCCCTGCTGCACGCCGGTGAGCAGGGTGACCGGATAGAAGAACCCGGGCCCGTCGGGCATCTCGCCACCCAGCACGAGCTGCGCCCCGGCCTCGACGGACGAGGCGACCTGCCGGTGCAGGTTCTCGCGCAGCTCCTCCCGGGCGATGGGCCCCACCTGGCTGGCGTCCTCGCGGGGGTCGCCCACGGTGAGCGCCTCGAGCTGCGCGCGCAGCAGCTCGACGAACTCGTCGTGCACCGAGCGCTCGACGATGACGCGCTTGGCGGCGATGCAGGACTGGCCGGCGTTGATGATGCGCGAGAGCGCGGAGACCTTCGCGGCCTCCTCGAGGTCCGCGTCGGCCAGCACGATGCACGGGTCCGAACCGCCGAGCTCGAGCACGGCCGGCTTGATCTCGCTCGCGGCGATCGCCGCGACCTTCGCGCCGGCCCGGTCGGATCCGGTGAAGGAGACGGCGGCGATGCGCGGGTCGCGGATCGCCTGCTCGACGTCCTCGGTGCGGGCCTGGAGGACCTGGAAGATCCCCTCGGGAGCGCCGACGGCCCGGAAGACCTCCCCGATCGCCGCCGCGCAGCCGGGCACGTGCGGGTCGTGCTTCATCACGCACGTGTTGCCTGCCATCAGCGCGGGAGCGGCGAAGCGGAACGCGATCCAGAAGGGCGCGTTCCAGGGCAGCACGCCCAGCACCGGCCCGAGCGGCAGATGCTGGATGTAGGACGAGGTGGCGTCGGAGGCGATGTGCTCGTCGGCCAGGTACTCCTCGGCGTGGTCGGCGTAGTGCTCGGCGGCCCAGGCGGCCTTGTTCACCTCTCCCCTGGCCTCGCCGATGGGCTTGCCCATCTCCTGGGTCATCAGCGGTGCGAGCTCCTCGACGTGCTCGCGCATGTGCGCGGCGACGGCGCGGAGCACGCCGGCGCGCTCGGCGAAGGTGGTCTCCTTCCAGGTCGTGAAGGCGTCGTGGGCGCGGCCGACGATCCCGCTGATCTGCGAGGGCGTCGCGGCCGGCACCTCGCGCACGACGTCGCCGGTGGTGGGATCGATGGCTGTCAGCACGCTGGCGGTCTGTTCGCTCATGGTGTGCTCCTCTCAGGCGGAGTGGACGGTGAAGTCCTCGGGGACATGGAAGAGGGATTCGCAGCCGTCGGCCGTGATGCGGACCGTGTCGGAGATCCCGCAGGTCTTGTCGCCGTCCACGCCCCACATCCAGGGGATGAGGTGGAAGGTCATGCCCTCCTCGAGCTCGCGCCGGTCCCCGCTCATGAGGGAGAGGATGTAGCCCTCGTCCCAGCTGGGCGGGAAGGCGATGCCGATCGAGTAGCCGGCGCGGGTGATCAGGTGCGCACCCACGGAGTTGTCCTCGATGACGGCGCGGGTGAGCTCGTCGACCTCGGAGACGGTGACGCCGGGCTTCATGAGTCCGCGCAGCTCCGCCAGCGCCCGCTTCATCGTCTCCTGAGCCTCGTGCATGGAGTCGGTGAGGCCGCCGTTGACCACGGTGCGCATGATCGCCGCGTGGTAGCGGCGGTAGCAGCCGCCGATCTCGAGGAACACGTGCTCGCCGGGCTGGATGATGCGGCCCTCCCAGGTGGCGTGCCCGATCATCGAGCGCGGCCCGGAGGTCACGTAGGGCATGACCGCCGGGAACTCGCCGCCCGCGCGGAACATCGCGGAGGCGATCGCCGCGGCGACGTCGTTCTCCGAGTTCCCGGGGACGGCGACCTCGACACCCGCCGCCCAGCCGGCCTCGGCGGCCCGCGCCGCGCGGCCCATCACCTCGATCTCCGCCGGCGACTTGCGCAGGCGCCCCTCCTCGACGATCCCGAAGCAGTCCACGAGCCCGTGCCCGAAGGCCTCGTGCATGCGGTCCTGCTGGTAGGCCGGGAAGTAGTAGCTGTTGCGCTCGAAGCCGACCGTGGCGTCGCCGAGCCCCAGATCCTTCAGCAGGCCCACGAGGGTGACGATGGCGTCGCCGTCGTCGGGGAAGGGCCGGGTGCGGTCCACCCAGGTGCGGTGGATGACGTTGGACTCCTCCATGCCGCGGGTGACGAACACGGAGTCGTCCGTCAGCGGCACCACGAGCGCCTGGAAGAAGGAGTAGCCGGTGGTCTGGTAGTCCGTGAGGTACATGAGGTTCTCGGGGTCCGAGATCACGACCGCGTCCAGTCCGCGCTCGGCCATGCGGCTGCGCAGTCCGTCGAGGCGGCGCTCGTACTCCTCGGGCGCGAAGGTCATATCCTCGCGCCGGCGCATCAGCGGGCGCCTTCCAGGTCGGCGTCCTTCGCGGCGGGGATCGCCGCCGCGGCGGCGTCGATCGCCTCGGCGAGGATGTCGAGGCCCGCCGCGAGGTCGTCCTCGGGGATCGTCAGCGGCGGGATGAGCTTCACGACCCGGCCGTCCTGGCCGCAGGGGCCGATGAGCAGGCCGCGTGCGAAGCACTCGTCCTGGACCTTCTTGGCGAAGGCGCCGTCGAGGGTGTCCAGGGCCTGCATCATGCCCTTGCCGCGCACCTCCCAGCCCCGCTCGGGGTGGGCCGCGGCGATCTGCTCGAGCCGGTCGCGCATCACCTGCCCCTTGGCGGTCACGTCCTTCCCGAAGGCGTCGTCCGTGAAGTAGTCCAGGGCCACGGTGCCCGCGACGAAGGACATGCCCTGGCCGCGGAAGGTGCCGGTGTGCGCGCCGGGCGACCAGTGCCGGTCGACCTCGGGCTTGTTGAGGTTCATGGCGATCGGGGTGCCGAACCCGCCCAGCCCCTTGGCGAGCGTGATGATGTCGGGGTCCAGGCCCATCCCGTCGAAGGAGAAGAAGCTGCCGGTGCGACCGATGCCCGCCTGGATGTCGTCGAAGATCACGAGCGCCCCGACCTCGCGGGCGAGGTCCTGGACGGAGCGCAGCCAGGCGGCGCTGGCCACGTTGACGCCGCCCTCGGCCTGGATCGGCTCGAGGAGGAACGCGGCGGGAGCGGTGAGCCCGCTCGAGGTGTCCAGCAGTGCCTCCCGGTACTCGGCGATCGCGGTGTCCCCGCCCGGCGCGGTCTCGAACGGCAGGCGCACGATGTTGTCCAGCGGCACGCCCGCCCACTGCCGGAAGGCGTGGTTGGCGGTCGCGGCGAGGGAGCCGAGGGTCATGCCGTGGAAGCCGTGGCTGAACGCGACGATCTCCCGGCGGCCGGTGGCGCGGCGGGCGAGCTTCATGGCGGCCTCGACGGCGTTGGAGCCGGTGGGGCCCATGAACTGCATGCGATGGTCCATGCCGCGCGGGGCCAGGATGACGTCCTGGAACTTCTGCACGAAGTCCCGCTTGGTGGTGGTGTACGTGTCGAGGCTGTGGGCGACGCCGTCGTTGCTGATGAACTCGATCAGCGCCTCCTTCATCCTCGGGTTGTTGTGGCCGAAGTTCAGGACGCCGGCGCCGGCGAAGAAGTCGATGAAGCTGGTGCCGTCCTCGTCGACCTGGCGTGCGTTGGACGCGGAGGCGAAGACGGTCGGGTAGTTGCGGCAGTAGCCGCGGATCTCGGATTCGTGCTGCTCGAAGACTGCAGTGTCCATGGCATATGCCTCGCTTTCGGCGACGTGCGAGAGGACGGCGATCCGGACCACTGTGTCCGGGATCGACGAAGGCGGCCCCGAATCGAGAACCGCCTTATGACGCACCCTCAACCCCCGATGCCGCCCCCGTCAAGCAGGGTCTGTCCCCCGGTGCCGGCGGGCCGGTCCGTTCCGCGCTCCCACCTGCGCGGGGTCCGTCTCGATACATCCGGGGATCGGGGCCCGCCGGCGCGTCGTCGGTTCACTCGGCCCGCGCCCCGACCTTCCCGAGGCATGCGAGCGCACGTAGGGTGGCAGCCATCACACGTCGCGACGGAGGAGGCGACCACGATGGCGCAGACGGAGCCCCACCTGGCCGAGATCGCGCTGCGGGTCGCGCGCGGCGAGCTGGCCATCGTGCCCGGCAGCCCGCGCAGCGGCCCGAACTCGCGGGCGGAGGCGCAGGCGCTGCTGTTCGACGCGCTCGGCGCCCTCCCGGAGGACGTGCAGCACCGCCTCTTCGGGGAGCCCACCCAGCGCGCGATGTTCCTGTACTACGAGGAGGGCCCGGCGACCGTGGGCGTGGTCCTCGAACCGGCGACCGCGGTGCACGGCCCCTCCCTCGCCGCGGTGGAGCGGCACGTGCGCGACGTCGTCGCCGCAGATCGCGGCGTGGTGCACGCGGACGTGCGCGTGTTCGGCACGCGCGTGGATCGCGACGTGGTGCTCGAGGCTCTGCAGGACGTCGTGCCCCGGAGGTGACAGCGGACCTGCTGCCCTTCCGGGGCACGACGCCGGCGCACTGACCCGTCAGAGGGCTCGAGGGAGCGCCTTCTCGAGTCTCTGCGAGGTCTCCGTGGCGCGTCGGCGCACACCGCCGTCGTCGACGTACTCGTAGGTGCAGGTCTCCGATGCACCCGTCGCCGCGAACCCGAGTCGCTCGTACAGGCGGCGCGCATCCGGATTGTCGACACCGACCGCGAGACCGATCCTGCCCTGCGGCCGTGCGGCATCCTCCGCCGCCGCGACCAGCCCGGAGCCGACTCCTCTGCTGCGGAACCCTGCTTCGACGTGCAGGTTCCGCAGCTCCGGCACCTGCTTCCACACCAGCTCCCCCGACCCGACGGGGACATCATCGATCCACGCGACGAGGAAGAGGCACAGCCCCTGCTGCTGGGCGGCGAAGACGGAGGACGCATAGTCCTTGCCCGCCGGTTCGCGGGCGGTGAGTGCGCGCGCATCATCCTCACCGCAGGGGTGGATGCGCAGTCCTGCGGCGGGGTCCGGGGCGTCCATGCGCGCACCCTACCGACCCGTGCGAGCGCGCGAAGCGCGAGGCGAGCCTGTTCAGAGGGACGACTGAGCCGCGCTGCGGGCCCTGGCGCGCTCCACGGCCTCGCGCACGCTCCCCTGCCACGGGTCCCCATGCCCGGGAAGGATGAGACCGGCCGGCAGGTCGACGAGGGCATCGAGCCCGTCGAGCGCCGCCTGCGGATCGCGCGCGAAGAACTCGGGGAGCATCTGGGGCCCGTCGACGACGGACAGCCGATGCCCCGTGATCAGCGCGTCGCCGGTCAGGAGGATCCCCGCGTCCCGCAGCAGGAACGCCGCGTGACCGAGGCTGTGGCCGGGCGCGGGCACGGGCTCGGGGCGCCCGGGGAGGTCGAGGGGGCCGCCCAGCGGCAGCGGCGAGGCCGACGGCACGGCCACGTGGGACATCCCTCCCGCACGCAGCACCGTGAGGATCCACCGCGCCATGTGCGGGGCGGAGAGGTTCGCGAGCACGTCGCGCGCGCCCGCCTGGTCGTGGACCTCGCCGTGCAGGGCCGGGATCTCGTCGGCGTGAGCGAGGACCGGCACGTCCCAGTGGCGCAGCAGACCGGGCAGGGCGCCGATGTGGTCGACATGCGCGTGGGTGACCAGCACGGCGCGGACCTTCCAGGGGCTGCCGACGAGTCGGCGCACGTCGTCAGCGACCTGCGGAGCATCCCCGGGGTAGCCGGCGTCCACGAGGGTGAGCTCGTCGTCCTCGCGCAGCAGGATCCAGTTGGATCCGCATCCGGAGGAGAAGAAGACTCCGTCGGCGACTTCACGCATGGCAGGGGTCCTCCGGTTCTCGGACGGGGAAGGCGGCGCGGGCGGGGTCGTCGAGGCCCGGGCCGGCGCCGTCAGTCACCCAGGATCGCACCGCGCGAGGCGGACTTCACGAGCTTGACGTACTTGGCCAGGACGCCCTTGGTGAACTTCGGAGGCAGCGGCGCCCATCCCTCCTTGCGCGACTCGAGCTCCTCGGGGTCCACCAGCACGTCCAGCTTCCCCGTCGCGACCTCGAGACGGATCCGGTCGCCGTCGCGCACGAAGGCGATCGGCCCGCCGTCCACGGCCTCCGGGGCGATGTGCCCGACGCACAGGCCGGTGGTGCCGCCGGAGAAGCGTCCGTCGGTCATGAGAAGCACGTCCTTCCCCAGCCCGGCGCCCTTGATCGCCGCGGTGATCGCGAGCATCTCGCGCATCCCGGGTCCGCCCTTGGGGCCCTCGTAGCGAATGACGACCACGTCGCCGTGGGTGATGGTGCCGTCGCGCAGGGCCTGCAGCGCGGGCTTCTCGCGCTCGAAGACGCGCGCGGTCCCCTCGAACACGTCGCCCTCGAAGCCGGCGGACTTCACGACCGCGCCCTCGGGGGCGAGCGAGCCGTGGAGGATCGTGATGCCGCCGGTGGGCGCGATCGGGTCGGCCACCGGCCGCAGGATCTCCCCGTCGGGCTTCGGCGGATCGAGGGCCTCGAGGTTCTCGGCGACGGTGCGGCCGGTGATCGTGAGGCAGTCGCCGTCGAGCAGCCCCGCCTCGAGCAGGGAGCGCATGACGACCTGGATGCCGCCGACGCGGTCCACGTCGTTCATGACGTACTGGCCGTAGGGCTTGAGGTTCGCCAGGTGCGGGACCTTCGCGCCGATGCGGGCGAAGTCCTCGAGCGTCAGGTCGACATCGACCTCGTGGGCGATCGCCATCAGGTGCAGCACGGCGTTGGTGGAGCCGCCGAAGGCCTGGACGACGGCGATGGCGTTCTCGAAGGCCGGCTTGGTCATGATGTCGCGGGCGGTGATGCCCTGGCGCAGCATCTCCACGACGGCCTCGCCGGCTCGTCTCGCGTCTGCGTCACGCCGCCGATCGGCCGACGGCGGGGTCGCCGACCCCGGGATCGACATCCCGATCGCCTCGGCGACGGTGGCCATCGTGTTGGCGGTGTAGAAGCCGCCGCAGGCGCCCTCGCCGGGGCAGATGCGGCGCTCGATCTGGTCGGCGTCGGCCTGGCTCATGCGGCCGCGGGCCAGTGCCCCGGCGGCCTCGAAGCCGTCGATGATGGTGACGTCCTTCGAGGTGCCGTCGGACAGGTCCACGTGGCCGGGCATGATGCTCCCGGCGTAGACGAACACGCTGGCCAGGTCCAACCGTGCGGCGGCCATGAGCATGCCCGGCAGGGACTTGTCGCAGCCGGCGAGCAGGACGGAACCGTCGAGCCTCTCGGCGCTCATCACGGTCTCGACGGAGTCGGCGATCAGGTCGCGCGAGACCAGGGAGAAGTGCATGCCCTCGTGGCCCATCGAGATGCCGTCGGATACGGAGATGGTGCCGAACTGCAGGGGGTAGCCGCCCGCGGCGTGCACGCCGTCCTTCGCGGCGCCCGCCAGCCGGTCCAGGGAGAGATTGCACGGGGTGATCTCGTTCCAGGAGCTGGCGACGCCGATCTGCGGCTTGTCCCAGTCCTCGTCCCCCATGCCCACGGCGCGGAGCATCCCGCGCGAGACGATCGCGTCGGGCCCGTCGGTGACCTGGTGACTGCGGGGCTTCAGTCGCGAGGCGCCGGTGCCGGTGGCAACGGGATCGGCGCCAGTGGGATCGGCGACGGTGGGGTCGGAATCGGCGGTGTTCCCGGGGGCGGTCATGCCCTCGACTCTAGGACGTGAGCGCGATCATGTCAGGGGGCACGGGAGCGGAGGATCCCCCGCCCTACGCGACCTCAGGCGGCCACGGGGCGCTCGGTCGCGCCGATCCGGAGCGCCGACAGCACGGCTGCCAGGACGACGGCAGGACGATCCCTGCCCCCACCGCGCGCCGAGCCCCGACGCAGTCCGAGAGGTTCCCGGCGCACAACAGCAGTGACGCGAACACCAGCGCGTACCCGTCGACCATCCACAGCAGCGCGGAGATCCCGCCGCCCAGCTCCCGTCCGGTCGAGCTGAAGGCGGTGTTCACGATGAGGATGTCGAGCGTGGCGAGGACGAACGCGCCCGCCAGCGCAGCCACAGACATAGCCTGACCGCAGGCGGCTAGTACCCGGGCAGGCGCTGGCCGCCCAGAGCGGGGGCGTCGCCCCCGCCCGGGTGCCCCCACCCCCTTCCACGGGGCGCGGGCGCTTCCTGTGAAGTGTCGGACTTGCCCCCACGAATGTCCCGCGCGCCGTGGAGTGACCTTCGGTGGCTCTCTTGATTGAAGCCCGGGAGACCCGCCTCTGGAGTGGCGCACTTCGAAAACGTCCCCCGTTCTCGGTAGCTGGGAGGCGGGGGCGTTCTTCGTGCCTGGGGGTAGCCTTCGGGGAAAGTGGCTTCTTCTATGGACCGTCGGGGAGGCCTCCACGTCGCGGGAGCAGCCACTCCCGCCATTCGAAGCGCCCCCATCCTGACCTCACGATCGGGGTGGGGGCGCTCCGTCGTCTCCTGAGTAGCTCAGCGGCGCCGACCTGCGGCCAGACCGTAGACGACCATGACGATCAATGCGCCGATGACGGAGAGCACGATCGTCCACACGCTCCACGGATCCGCGAAGACACCGCTGACGCCCTTGGATCCGAAAAGCCCGCCGATGAAGCCGCCGACGAGCGCGCCCACGACACCGAGAACGATGGTCGTGCCAATGCCCATGGCCTGCTTGCCGGGCATGACCGCGCGGGCGATCAGACCGATGATCGCGCCGATGACCAGCCACCAGATGAGAGCTCCGATGAAGCCCATGATGCACACTCCAATGCACTAGGGACAGGGACGGGCCGACAATGCGACCCCTACGGGGACGCACCAGCGCGCACTTCCGTCACACCCCGAGTGATCGAAAGCACACATAGAAGGCCCCTTTGAATCGGAGGCAACCGCCCGCTCCGCGCGAGCAAGCCGGAAACGAGGGCGGGCCCTGTCGCCGAAGCGAAAGGGCCCGCCCATGAGTGAGACCGGTCAGGTGGTGGTGGATTCGATCTGCTGAGGTGTGTTCTCGGTCGAGATCTCGATCTTGCGAGGCTTGGCCTTCTCGCTGATCGGGATCATCACGCTGAGAACGCCGTTGTTGTAGGTCGCAGAGATCTTCTCCTTATCCAGTCCCTGTCCCAGGCTGAGCTGACGCAAGAAGCTCCCGCTGGTGCGCTCTCTGGTGATCCACTGCGCATCCTCGTCCGTGGTGAGGGTGCGCTCGGCGCGGATCGTCAGCAGCTGCCCGTCGATGTCGACGTCGACGGATCCGGGATCGATGCCAGGCAGATCTGCCGAGAGGATGTAGTGATCACCCTTGCGGTACAGATCCATCGGCATCTGCCGCGGGCCGCGGCGGCCGGACTCGAGGACGGTGGAGGCAAAGCGCTCCAGGTCTCGGAGCGGATCATAGGTGGCCATGTCAGTCTCCTTCCTGTCGGAGGCCGCTCCCATAGCGGCCTGCGCGTCTTGAGCGTCCCCCGCTCAAGTGCGGCCAGATTAGCACTCTCCTCCCGAGAGTGCTAGACCTCTTCCTCATCGATCGGAACCTCTTCGCGTTGCTCGAGGACGTCGACCGGGTCGGCGTCGTGGGAACCGACCGGCCCCTGCAAAGTTTGGTCCTCGTCCAGCGCAAACACCGCCTGTTCCTGCGCATCCTCGAGAGGCACATCGAGGCGGGTTTCACGCGGTTCGCCGTTCATATCGCTCCCTCCTTCCCTACATCCAACTGCGGCCGGATGACGAGGGTAGAGCGAAACACGGGCATCGGGAAAGCATGCAACCGAACCAATCCGGTGGTCGCTGGTGGAGCTATACCGCACCGGCGGGCGAGGCCGCTCAGGTGGACGGGCGATCGTGGCTGCCCGAGCTCTCGACAGAACGCGAGTCGCGCTCTTTCTCCTCGGTATATCGGCGCTGGCGCTCGCGCTGCCCGTGCGTGAGGGTGCGGAGGTTGGTCTCATGGTCGAAGCTCGAGCCGAGTGCACCAGCGACGACCCCTATTGCCGCACTGAGCCACGCGATGTCCAGATAGTTCCCGAACGTAGGTGACTCCCGGATGATCGTGGCCATGTAATCCGGCGAGATGGCGATCAGCCCGCCAGCCAGGATCAGGAGGACGAGAGCCAGGTAGAGCGCTACCACGCAGAGCAGCAGCGTCCCGACCGTGGAGAGGTTGTACAGCAGGACAACCCGAGCCAAACCGCTTCGTCTCGGCGAATCCCACAAGCCATTGCTGACGATCAACCACAGCACCATCGCACCTATTGCCAAGGCTCCGATGCCGACCAGGCGCGGCATCGAGAGATACGTAGACATGGCCCAGATCGAGCTGTAGAAGATCCCGAACGCCCCGGTCGCTGAGGCCGCTGCCAGCGCACTCGAGAGCCGTGGAGCGGTCTTCCGTGGCTCATTGCCGGCGACCATCCCCAGAACGGTCCGCACCCCACCGACCGCCGGGCTGGCATAGAGAGTCGAGTGGGCCCCCGCTTCTCCAGCGTCACTCCAGTGAAGCCAGGATCGGCCGAACTGCGACGTTCCGCTCCCCTCGTTCACGGGCTTCATCTTCAGAATGCAGTCCATGAGGGTGTCCAGAATGCGCTGCCGGCTGGCGAACGCTCCGAGGGTCGGGCACGAGATCACCGCCACCTGCTCGTCGGGGAAGATCTCCGCGATCAGGGGCCTCCCGTCAGTGAGGCGAGGAATCTCCGTCAACAGCAGCACCACGTCCGGGCGCTCGTACTCCTCCGCAAGCTGCACTGCATCGCTGAGGTCGAGAGAGTTATCCGGCCGTAGGCGAAGCATCGACGTGCGCGTATGCAACTCCACCGGCGGACTGAACACCTCATTCAAATGCTCCTGAAGCTCATCCTCGATGGACCGTGCGCGCCGAGTCGGAAGCCCCGGATCCGACACCAAAAGCACTCGCACACCACGGGTCAAGCCGTCTGTCATCGTGTACCTCCAACTCCCTCAAACGGTCGCCCCCAGTCTCTCAGCTACTACGTCGCCCCCAGCCGCCCAGATCTGCGACTCCTCGCCACGCTGCGCCCACTCGTCGTCGGCCGTCGGGACGGGCGGCTCGAAGAACGGGTGCACCCGCTGCTCGATCCTGACCCGCACCTCGTGCGCCCACTCCGCGTCCCGCTCACGCATGCTCGCCATGGGTAAAGTCTGGCCCCGGGGTGGGACACGCGGAGTCTGTTCTGCGCGAAACAGCAGAATGCCGATGTGTGACCCCTGGGCTACACCTGAGCTAGGACTGGACCGCGCTCGGGTGTTCTGGCTACACCATCGTCTACACCATCGCCACATGTGTAGCACTACATACCGGGGCTGAACTGGTGGGCCCGGAGGGGATCGAACCCTCGACCCGCGGATGAAAAGCCCGCCAGAGCATCGGCCGCAGAGCGTGTACAAGCAGGTCAGAGGGCTCGTACTGCTACCCGAAGCGCGACGGACACCATCGCGTCGCTGGCAGCGTTGCTGTCAAGAGGTGTTCGAGACGAGTCGGCATCTGTTCCTTGGGGATGGTGTCTCCAGAAGCCGTCGTCACACGTGCTCTCGGCTTTCCTCAACCTTGGCCTGGAATGTCGAGTGGCTCGCGGGACAGCAAGCTGCCGATGAGCTCCTCGAGGCGGGTGCGGATCTCATCGCGCACCGGGCGGACTTCCGCGACGCCCTTGCCGGCTGGGTCCTCGAGCTTCCAGTCCTCGTACCGCTTGCCGGGGAAGTAAGGGCAGGCGTCGCCGCATCCCATGGTGATGACCACGTCGGAGGCCTGGACGGATTCGGGAGTGAGGATCTTCGTGTTCTGGTGGGAGATGTCGATGCCGACCTCCGCCCTGGCCTCTACCGCTGCGGGGTTGATCGAGTCGGCGGGCGCTGACCCGGCGGAGTGGACCTCGATGCGGTCCCCGGCGAGCTCCCGCAGCCACCCGGCTGCCATCTGGGATCGACCGGCGTTGCGGACACAGACGAACAAGACGCTGGGGCGAACGGTCAGGGGAGTCTCTAGACAGGGGTGAGAGGGAGGGGTTCAGGCGATGTCGAGGAACGCGCGGAGCTCGGCGAAGGCTGACGGGACGACGGAGTAGTGGGCCCAGCGGCCCTTCTGCTCGCGCGTGAGCAGGCCGGCGTCGACGAGCTTCTTCATGTGGTGGCTCACGGTGGGCTGACTGATGCCGAGCGGCTCGGTGAGATCGCATGCGCAGACCGACTCGCAGCCCTGGGCGGCGACGTGGGACAGGAGCCGGAGGCGCGTGGGGTCGGACAGCGCCTTCAGGAGAGAGGCGATCCGCTCGGCGTCGACAGCGTCGACCGGGCCTGCGGACAGCGAGCAGCACTCGTCAGAGTCGGTCCTAGACGCGAGTCCGGTGGCTATGGCGTCGGTCGTCGTGGTCATACCCTCACCTTACATTGACAGTTATCGATGTGGAACATAGCGTACTCATCGATAACCGTCGATGGAAGGTGCCGAGGACTGATGAGTACGACCACCAAGGACGTGGAGCAGCCGCGCGTGATGAAGGAGATGTCCTTCCTCGATCGCTGGCTCCCGGTATGGATCCTGGCCGCCATGGCCGTGGGGCTCCTGTTGGGGCGGTTCGTCCCCGGCCTGAACACCGCACTGGCGGCGGTGAAGATCGGGTCCGTGTCCCTCCCCATCGCGATCGGGCTGCTGGTGATGATGTACCCGGTCCTGGCGAAGGTCCGCTACGACGAGACCCGGCGCATCGGCGCGGACCGACGCCTGTTGGTGACTTCGTTAGTGCTGAACTGGATCGTCGGACCGGCACTCATGTTCGGCCTCGCGTGGATCTTCCTGGCCGACCTGCCGGAGTACCGGACCGGCCTGGTCATCGTGGGTCTCGCGCGCTGCATCGCGATGGTCCTCATCTGGAACGACCTCGCCTGCGGTGACCGCGAAGCTGCTGCCGTGCTGGTCGCGATCAACTCCGTGTTCCAGGTGATCGCCTTCGGTGCCCTGGGCTGGTTCTACCTCCAGGCGCTGCCGTCGTGGCTAGGGCTGCCGACCACGTCGGCCGAATTCTCGATCGGCGCGATCGTCCTCAGCGTGCTGATCTTCCTCGGGATCCCCCTGGTCGCCGGGTTCCTGACCCGCATCCTCGGGGAGCGAGCGAAGGGCCGGACCTGGTACGAGGAGCGGTTCCTCCCGAAGATCGGCCCGTGGGCGCTGTACGGGCTGCTGTTCACCATCGTGCTGCTGTTCGCCCTCCAGGGCGACGCGATCCTCTCCGCCCCGGGCGACGTGGCCCGCATCGCCCTGCCGCTGCTGGTCTACTTCGTGGTCATGTTCCTGGGGTCCTTCCTGCTCGGACGGGCGATCGGCCTGAACTACGCGAAGTCCACGACCGTCGCGTTCACCGCCTCGGGCAACAACTTCGAGCTCGGAATCGCCGTCGCCATCGGCACCTTCGGCGTCACCTCCGGCCAGGCCCTCGCCGGTGTCGTCGGCCCCCTGATCGAGGTCCCGGTCCTCGTCGCCCTCGTCTACGTCGCTCTCGCGATGGGCCGCCGGCTCTTCCGCGGCGACCCCACCGTCCCCACCCGATGAACCAGCAGAGAGTTCGAGTCACCATGACCGCGAAACGCCCCGCAGTCCTGTTCGTGTGCGTGAAGAACGGCGGCAAGTCACAGATGGCGGCCGCCCTCATGCGCCATCACGCCGGAGATGCCGTCGAGGTGCGCTCCGCCGGAACCCGCCCCGGCACCGCCATCAATGCCCAGTCCGCGGAGGCGATCGCCGAGGTCGGCGCGGACATGTCCTCTGCCGTCCCGCAGCCGGTGACCCCCGAGCTGCTGCGCAGCGTCGATCACGTGATCGTCATCGGCGGCGAAGCCGTCATCGAACCCGTCGAGGGAATGACCGCGCCGGTCACCACCTGGCACACCGATGAGCCATCCCTGAGGGGCATCGAAGGGATGGAGCGCATGCGCCTGGTGCGGGACGACATCGACGCCCGCGTCCGTGCACTCCTGAACGACCTCACCCCTACCGCGAACTGACCACGTCCGCAGCGACACGGCCCGACCTCGCCACCGCATCGAACTCGCCTCCCTGGTGGGGCTGCCGCACGGATAGGTGACATCTGATCTGGCTTGCCCACTGGGCGGCCTGGAAGGATGTGCACCATGCCCGCTCCCTACCCGCAGGAGTTCCGCGACGATGTCGTGCGAGTGGCCCGGTCCCGTGAGGACGGCGTCACCATCGCGCAGATCGCGAAGGACTTCGGCGTCCACGAGATGACGCTCCACAAATGGATCCGCCAAGCCGACATCGACGACGGCAACCACCCCGGAAAGAGTCGGGAGGAATCTACAGAGCTGCGCGATGCCCGCAAGAAGATCCGGTTGCTCGAGCAGGAGAACGAGGTCCTGCGCCGTGCCGCCGCCTACCTGTCCCAGGCGAACTTGCCGGGAAAAGGTTCTACCCGCTCGTGAGCGAGCTCGCCGCTGACGGCATCCCCGTCGCGGTGTCCCTGCGGGTCTTGAAGCTCTCCCGCCAGCCCTACTACCGCTGGCGGAAGCAGCAGGTCACCAACGCCGAGATGGTCGAGGCCTACCGAGCCAACGCCCTGTTGGACGCCCATCTCGATGACCCCGAGTTCGGCTATCGGTTCCTGGTCGGCGAAGCCGCCGAGTCGGGTGAGGAGATGTGTGAACGGACGGCGTGGAGGATCTGCCGGGACAACCGCTGGTGGTCCGTGTTCGGGAAGAAGCGCGGCAAGAACGGGAAGCGGCCCGGCCCGCCGGTCCATGACGACCTCGTCAAGCGAGACTTCACCGCCGATGACGTCAACGAACTCTGGCTGACCGACATCACCGAGCACTGGACCGATGAGGGCAAGCTCTACCTCGGGGCCTACCCCCGGTTCGTGGACGCGGGGGTCGTTTACGCTGCGAGCGCTAGCTTAGCGGTGTAGGCGCTCTCGTAGGCGTTGGGGGACAGGTAGCGGCACCAGGAATGGCGGCGCTTGGTGTTGTAGCGGGTCAGCCACCGGAACATCTTGCGGTGGGCGGTGAGCTCGTCGGTGAAGCACGCGGCGTCGCGGAGGACCTCGCGCTTCGCGGTCGCGTTGAACGATTCGGCCATCGCGTTGTCGGCGCTGGAGCCGACAGCCCCCATCGACTGGACCACGCCGAGCCGCTGGCAGAGCTCGGCGTATGCCTTGGAGGTATAGACCGACCCGTGGTCGCTGTGGAAGATCGCCCCGGCCAATGATCCGCGGGTCGCGGCGGCGGCCTTGAGCGCGTCGGCGACAAGGTCGGTGCGCATGTGATCGGCCAGAGCCCAGCCCACCAGGCGGCGGCTGTAGCAGTCGATCACGGTGGCGAGATAGAGGTTCCCGCCCCCGCCAGCCTCGGACAGCGGCAGGTAGGTGATGTCTCCGACGTAGCGCTGGTTCGGCGCCTCGGCGGTGAAGTCCCGACCCAGCAGGTCGGGGACGACCTGGTCGGCTGGCTCCGGCACCGTCGTGCGGTGCTTGCGCTTCTTGACGAAGCCACTGAGTCCGGCCTCGCGCATCACGCGGGCGACTCGCTTGTGGTTGACCCGGTCCTCGGGCGAGACCGCGTCGTTGAGCTCGACCGTGATCCGCGGGACGCCTTGAGCATCGTCCTTGGCGTGGATGACGCGGATCCGCTCCAGCAGACCAGCATCGGACTCCGCTCTCGCGGCTCTTCCCGCGGCACCTGTCTGCCAGGCGTAGTAGGAGGAGCGCTCGATCTCGACGAGCTCGCACAGTCGCTTCACCGGGTAGGTGGTGGAGTTCTCGGCGACGAACTGGAAGCGACTCACCAGCGCGTCTCCCCGGCGAAATACTTAGCCGCCTTCTGGAGGATCTCCCGCTCCGTGGTGAGCTTTGTCGTCTCCGCTCTGAGCTGGGCGTTCTCCGCTTCCAACCGGGCCACGCGCTGCTCGAGCGGCTCATCGGGATCCGGCGTTGCAGCGATCGGCGCGGATCGCAACGGACTGTCGGTCAGCGTGCCGTCAGCCGCGGTCTTCTTCCCGGACCCGTGGGTCTCCAGCCACTGCCGCAGCGTGCCCCGGACGATCCCGAGATCCTCCGCGATACCGCGGACCGTCGCTCCCGGGGTCGACTCATACAGGTCAACCGCCTGCTGGCGGAACTCCTCGGAGTAGTGCTTCCTAGCCATAGTTCATGATCTCGCTTCCCCAGCAAATGCTGGAATCAGCGTGTCCACGAACAAGGGTCAGGCCCCCTCTGCGCGATCAAGGACGTGTTCTCCGGTCGGATCGTGGGCTACTCAATCAGTGACCGGATGAAGGCCCGACTGGCGGTGACTGCCCTGGACAACGCGATATCCAGGCGTCGCAACGCCGCCGGCTGCATCGTGCATTCGGACCGAGGATCCCAGTTCAGGTCCCGGAAGTTCGTGCACGCCCTGCACCGTCATCACCTCATCGGATCGGTGGGCCAGGTCGGTGCTGCTGGCGACAACGCCGCGATGGAATCGTTCTTCTCGCTACTTCAGAAGAACGTCCTGGACCGCAAGCGCTGGCGGACCCGAGAAGAGCTCCGCATCGCAATCATCACCTGGATCGAGAGGACTTACCACCGACGACGCCGACAGGCCCGCCTGGACCGATTGACCCCCATCGAATACGAGACCATCATGAACCCGGCCGTGAGCCTCGCGGCCTGACACCCCAACTGTCACCTGATCGTGCGGCAGCCCCGTTCATGGTCGTGCTCCTTCTCGTTCCGAACAGACCGCGGATACCGGCCCGCTCTGACGACGGTAGCCGGGGCGTCACCAATGACGGAAGCGAGCAGACCGTTCGTTCGCAGGCAGTGCGGGCCGACTGGTCAGCGCTGTGCTCAAGAAGTCCAAACCTGACCTTGAAGAGACCTTGATCTGAGGGTCGTAGGCTGGCGCAAAATGTCCTCTGACTAGGAGTAATAATGCGTTCTCGTCGCTCTTTCGGCCGTCTCGCGGCCGTCGTCTTCACCGGTGCGATTGTGTTTGCCGGATGCACCGACAACGGGTCTGACGACGGTCAGACGTCCGGTGGGTCCGAAGCATCGGAGGCGTCCGATGGTGGTGGCCACGGGGGCATGGAGCACCCGATGGATGGCGGCCCTGCGCCTGAGGGGATGGTGCCTGCGGAGGATCCCGAGTTCCCAGTCGGCACAGAGGTGACGCTCACGGCGGACCACATGGAGGACATGGAGGGAGCGACAGCGACGATCTCCGGTGCCTTCGACACCACGACCTACTCGGTCAGCTTCACCCCGACCGACGGCGGCGAGCCGGTCACTGACCACAAGTGGGTCGTCCACGAGGAGCTCGAGAACCCGGGCAAGGCACCGCTGGCAGAGGGCACCGAGGTGGTCATCACCGCTGATCACATGGCGGGTATGGAGGGTGCTGAAGCCACCATCGACAGTGCCACCGAGGAGACTGTGTACATGGTCGACTACGAGGCCGACGGGATGATGATGACGAACCACAAGTGGGTCGTCGAGAGCGAGATCGAGCCTGCGTGATGACCACCCCGTCGAGCCCTCGAAGTGCATTCGCCTCCTCCGGGGATGGGCCGCGTCGTCGCACTGTGCGGCTGCCCCGGCGATCGGTCTTGATCGGTGCTGGCTTGTTCCCGCTCGTGGTCGCCGGTTGCGGGACCGGCGGGTCCGAGCCCGCATCCGTCACGAGTGATCAGGAGTTGCTCCAGGAACATGGCTTCGCCGACGCGGACGCGCACGAGATCATCGACAGGCTCGAAGCGCTCCCGGTGGCTGAACGACCGCAGGACCTGATCGCCAGCGTCACCGCGACGTCTCTTCAGCTCCAAGACGATGCAGGGCGAGAGGCCGAGCTGCCCCTTCCCGAGGACCAGTTCTACTTGTCGGTGGCCCCGTTCGTGGAGACCACCCACGAGTGCGCCTTCCACAGCCTGACCACCTGCCGCGGGGAACTGCGCAGCCGCGAGCTCACTGTGAGCGTGGTCGACAGCGGCTCGGGCGACGTCCTTGCGGAGGGCCCTCGCACCACGCATGACAACGGGTTCCTCGGTCTTTGGCTGCCGCGCGGGATCACCGCGGAGCTCACGTGCACCCTCGAGGACTACACAGGGACCGCGTCCATCTCGACCCAGGCGGAGGATGATCTGACCTGTCTGACCAGTCTCCAACTGACGTGAGCAGGCGAAACACCCGGTCCGCCTTCTGGCACTCGGTGGTCGGCCCAGCTGGGCGGAGCGTCACACCAGGCCTGAGTCGTCGGACCACGCTCCGACTGGGCGGGAGCCTGCTCGTCCTCGCCCCCGTCCTTGCGGCGTGCAGCAATTCCTCAGATGTGGCGAGTGAGGCGAACGCCGGGTACGTCTCCGGCGATGGCGTCGTCGTCGAGATCCCCCCAGAGGGACGCGCCGATCCTCTGGCGTTCCAGGGAACCACCTACGACGGCGACGACTTCGACTCCACGGCGCTGCGCGGCGCACCCTTGGTGCTCAACATCTGGTACGCCTCGTGTCCACCATGCCGGCTCGAAGCCCCCGCGCTGAAGGCCGTGCATAGCGAATACAACGCCCGGGAGTGGCATTCATGGGCGTGAACACCCGCGACCAAGCGGGGCCGGCCGCCGCGTTCGAAACGACCTTCGGCATCACCTACCCCTCGATCCCCGATCCCGACGGAGTCGTCATCTCTTCCATGGACGGCAGCGTCTCGCCCAACGCCGTCCCCACGACTTTGATCCTGGATGCTGAAGGACGAGTAGCCGCCCGGATCACGGGCGCGGCCAACCAGAGCACCCTCGAGAGCCTCCTGGATACCGTGCTGGCGGAGGCCGCCTGATGGGTGAACTGTTCGCCACCACCGTGCTGAGCGGACCCCTGGCCGCAGCCCTGCTGCTGTCGATCGTGGCTGGTCTGGTCGCGTTTCTGTCTCCGTGCGTGCTTCCTGTGGTCCCCGGCTACCTCGGATACATCACCGGGCTCACAGGACAGAACGCCGGGCCGTGCCGTACCGGCGATCCTGGGGAACGGCCATGGCGCCTGGTCACCGGAGCGGTGCTGTTCGTCGCGGGCTTCACTACGGTGTTCCTGGTCATCGGCGGCTTCGTCGGTGCACTCGGGTCATTGATGATTCAGTACACAACAGCGATCAATCGGATCTCCGGGGTGCTGGTGATCCTCATGGGCCTGGTGTTTGTGGGAATCTTCCCCCGCCTCTCCGGTGAGAAACGGATCCGGAAGCGCCCCGATGCCGGACTCGCCGGTGCCCCGTTGCTCGGGATCACGTTCGGCTTCTCGTGGACCCCGTGCATCGGGCCGACGTTCGCCGCAGTCGCGGCGCTCAGCCTCGGGGAGGCCTCCGCCAGTCGCGGCGCTCTCCTGGCTTTCGGCTATGCGATCGGGCTCGGGATCCCGTTCATCCTCTTCGCTCTCGTGTTTCGGCGTGCCCTGGGCATCTCCCGAGCGTTGTCCCGGCATCGCCGGACGCTCCAGATCGTCGGTGGCTCCGTGCTCATCGCCATCGGACTCCTGCTGGTCACCGGCGTGTGGGAGCAGTGGATGGCATTGCTGCAGGTGCGGATCGGCACCTTCACCACGATCGTCTGAGAGCTGAGCCCGCCGTACGCGGCCGGCTCAGCGATCAGTGATCGCTCGCGGCAACCGTATGGTGAAGGTGGCGCCCCGTCCTGGGCCCTCACTGGCCGCGGCCACGGTCCCGCCGTGCGCATCGACCAGGGCTCGACTGATCGTCAGGCCGATGCCTGAGCCGGAGTTGTCACGGGTGCGTGAGCTGTCGGCGCGGAAGAACCGTTCGAACAGGCGTGACCGGTCCTCATTGGTGAAGCCTTCGCCGTCGTCCGCTACCGTGATCTCCACCGTGCTGCCGTGGGTGGCTGCCGAGACCGTGACGGTGCCTCCGGGGGAAGTGTGCCGTAGAGCGTTGCTCAGCAGGTTTCCGAGGACTTGGGCGAGGCGGTCCGGGTCCGCGTGGATCGTCACGGAGTGGGGCAGGGCCGTTTCTCGTCGTAGTGCCACGCCCGCTGTCTCGAACCGTTCATCCCATGCCGGGAGTATCGACTCCAGCAGGTCGTCGACGGTGAGGGGGTGCAGCTGTACCGGGAGCTGGCCCTCCTCGGCCCGGGACACTTCACTGATGTCGTCAGCCAGCCGCGAAAGTCGCATGGTCTGGCTGGCGAGGATGGGCATGGCTGCCTCCGGCTCGATGACGCCATCGGCCATGGCCTCGTGATGTGCCGAGAGGGTGGCGATGGGGGTGCGCAGCTCATGGGCGAGGTCGGAGAGCAGTTGGCGTCGGGTCTCCTCGACGGCGTCCAGGCGCGCTGCCATGTCGTTGAGCGTGGCGGCCAGGGAGTCGAGTTCGGTCCCGGCTCCGACGGAGGGCACGCGCGTGGAGTAGTGGCCGCGGGACAGTTCATCGACAGCCGAGGTGAGGCCGTGAAGCGTCTGGCGGAGTCGTCGTGCCAGGTTCCAGGTGACCAGGCCGGCGGCCAGGAGGGAGACCACCAGTCCGACCCCGAGGGCAAGTGCGAGCGCGTCACGGTAGGCGCGTTCGATGTGGACGAGCTCGTCGCTGCCCACCGGGAGATCGGTCTGGAGCAGGTGGTAGTGGAAGACGGCGGGCCCGATGATCACCGTCAGCACCGTGATGGTGAGCGCGCCGGCGAGCAGCACGATGAGCTGGCCGATCATCAGGCGCGAGGCCAAGCTGGTGCTAGGGCGAACCGTTCGCACAGATGTATTCGGTGCGGTCACGAGCTCATCCCTTCCCCATCCGGTATCCGATACCGCGCACCGTGGTGACGAACCGTGCAGATTCAGCCGTCTCGTCGAGTTTTCGTCGGAGGTTGGCGATGTGCACATCGACGAGATGGTCGTCTCCGATCCAGCTGTCGCCCCAGACGGCCTCCATCAGCTGTCTGCGACTGAAGGCCTGGCCAGGACTGAGCGCCAGGGTCATCAAGAGTCCCCTCTCGGTGGGGGTCAGCGGAAGTGGCCGGCTGGCGAGCCGCACCTCCTGGGCAGCTGTGTCGATCTCGAGCTCTCCAAAAGTGCGCACTGTGTCCGAAGACGCCGTCCCGGAATCGGCGCGGGGCCTGCGCAATACGGCCTGGACCCGAGCGACGAGCTCACGCACGCTGAACGGCTTGGTGAGGTAGTCATCCGCCCCCACCGACAGCCCCACCAGGCGGTCCACCTCCTCTGACCGTGCCGTCGTGATCAGCACGTAGCAGTCGGAGAAGGCGCGGATCCTGCGCATCACCTCCAGACCGTCGAGCCCGGGCAGGCCGAGATCGAGGACGATCACGTCCGGTGACAGAGTGCGGGCTGCCTCCACCGCCTCCGGACCGCTCCGCGCGCTCGCAGTCGCGTAGCCGGCCTTCGCGAGATACGCCTGGACCACGTCCGACAGCGCGACCTCGTCCTCGACGACGAGAACCATCGCCGCTGCTCGATCCGCTTCGCTCCTCATGGCTCCAGTCTGGTCTCCGTTCCTGGACACCGAGCGTCTACGGAGGCGCAGACGGACTATATGGACCAGATCTTGAGGAACTCTCGACGAGAACTTCGCCCGCCCCGGGGGAATCTGATGTGGACCGTGCCGCGTACGTACTCGACCAAGGGAGACCCTCGATGATGCCGACCGATGCGATGTCGTGGCTGATGTGGGCGATGGTCGCCGGTCTCCTCGTTCTCCTCTGGGCCTCGGCACTGCTGCTGGCACGCACCGTGCTGCCCGGGCGCCCCCGACGCGCTCGGGACGAGAACGAGGCGATCGGGGAACTCTCCCTGCGCCTGGCTCGAGGAGAGATCACGGCCGACGAGTTCGAGCAACGGCAACGACTGGTCTTGAACGCATTTCGGCCATGACACCACCCCCTCACTCCAGAAGGACTACACCTGTGAAGACCTTTTCCCGCCGCACCGTGTTCACCGGAGGCCTCGGCGCGGCAGCGCTGACACTCGCGGCATGCGGTAACCGCACCACCCCGACTGAGGCGGGGACCTTCGCACCGCCTCCTGCCCTTACGCCGAAAGCCGGTCAGAACGTCGTCACCCAGACCCTCACCGCGGCACCGACGACGGTGGACCTCGGAGGGAAAACGGTCTCGACCTGGGCATACGGCGAGAGCCTCCCCGGGCCGCTGATCCGCGCCACGGCCGGCGACCTGCTGCACATCACGCTCGAGAACCGCCTTCCCGAGACCTCCACGATCCACTGGCACGGCATCCGACTGCACAACGCAGCCGACGGGGTGCCGGGGATGACGCAGGACGCCGTCGAGCCGGAAGCCTCTTTCACCTACGAGTTCGTCGCCCCCGACCCCGGCACCTACTTCCTCCACTCCCATGTCGGCTTGCAGCTCGACCGCGGGCTCTACGCACCACTGATCATCGATGATCCCGACGAACCCGGTGACTACGACGCGGAATGGATCGTGACCCTCGATGACTGGATCGATGGCACCGGGCAGACCCCAGACGAGGTCCTGGCCGCGCTCACCGGCGCCGGGCCCTCAGATGCCGGCGGCATGGACCACGGCGACATGCCCATGGGCGACGACGGACCCGGCAGCATGGACCACGGCGGCATGCCGATGGGGGGCGAGCCCTGGGGCGACGCGGGTGACGTGGCCTACCCCCACTTCCTCGTCAACGGCCAGGTTCCCGAAGCGCCGGAGATCTTCGAGGCGAAGCCTGGCCAGCGCCTGCGCGTCCGCCTGATCAACGCCTCCGCCGACACCATCTTCGCCCTCGCGCTCGGCGACCACGACCTCTCCGTCACCCACTCGGACGGATTCGCCGTCGAACCCGTCACCGCCAAGGCGCTCTATCTCGGCATGGGTGAACGGTACGACGTGGTGGTCACCGTGAAGGACGGCATGTTCCCTCTGGTGGCCCGTCCTGTCGGGAAGACCAGCGGCGGCCAGGGGCTCGCGGTGCTGAGGACCGGCTCCGGTTCCGTTCCCGCTCCGAACGTCCAGGTCAGAGAGCTCGACGGGGAGGTTCTCATCGGGTCCACCCTGGAACCGGCCGAGACCGCGCGGCTCGAGGACCGCGCCGTCGACACCGAACTGGAGCTTGCGTTCCAAGGCTCGATGCAGCCCTACCGCTGGGCAATCAACGGAAGACCCTACGGGCAGAACACTCCGCTCGGCATCCGCGAAGGACAGCGGGTGCGGATCATCGCGTCCAACCAGACGATGATGACCCATCCCCTGCACATCCACGGCCACACCTTCGCCCTGCCCTCCGGTCTCCGCAAGGACACCGTGCTGCTGGCACCCATGGAATCGGTCGCCGGGGCCTACCCCCGGTTCGTGGACGCGGGGGTCGTTTACGCTGCGAGCGCTAGCTTAGCGGTGTAGGCGCTCTCGTAGGCGTTGGGGGACAGGTAGCGGCACCAGGAATGGCGGCGCTTGGTGTTGTAGCGGGTCAGCCACCGGAACATCTTGCGGTGGGCGGTGAGCTCGTCGGTGAAGCACGCGGCGTCGCGGAGGACCTCGCGCTTCGCGGTCGCGTTGAACGATTCGGCCATCGCGTTGTCGGCGCTGGAGCCGACAGCCCCCATCGACTGGACCACGCCGAGCCGCTGGCAGAGCTCGGCGTATGCCTTGGAGGTATAGACCGACCCGTGGTCGCTGTGGAAGATCGCCCCGGCCAATGATCCGCGGGTCGCGGCGGCGGCCTTGAGCGCGTCGGCGACAAGGTCGGTGCGCATGTGATCGGCCAGAGCCCAGCCCACCAGGCGGCGGCTGTAGCAGTCGATCACGGTGGCGAGATAGAGGTTCCCGCCCCCGCCAGCCTCGGACAGCGGCAGGTAGGTGATGTCTCCGACGTAGCGCTGGTTCGGCGCCTCGGCGGTGAAGTCCCGACCCAGCAGGTCGGGGACGACCTGGTCGGCTGGCTCCGGCACCGTCGTGCGGTGCTTGCGCTTCTTGACGAAGCCACTGAGTCCGGCCTCGCGCATCACGCGGGCGACTCGCTTGTGGTTGACCCGGTCCTCGGGCGAGACCGCGTCGTTGAGCTCGACCGTGATCCGCGGGACGCCTTGAGCATCGTCCTTGGCGTGGATGACGCGGATCCGCTCCAGCAGACCAGCATCGGACTCCGCTCTCGCGGCTCTTCCCGCGGCACCTGTCTGCCAGGCGTAGTAGGAGGAGCGCTCGATCTCGACGAGCTCGCACAGTCGCTTCACCGGGTAGGTGGTGGAGTTCTCGGCGACGAACTGGAAGCGACTCACCAGCGCGTCTCCCCGGCGAAATACTTAGCCGCCTTCTGGAGGATCTCCCGCTCCGTGGTGAGCTTTGTCGTCTCCGCTCTGAGCTGGGCGTTCTCCGCTTCCAACCGGGCCACGCGCTGCTCGAGCGGCTCATCGGGATCCGGCGTTGCAGCGATCGGCGCGGATCGCAACGGACTGTCGGTCAGCGTGCCGTCAGCCGCGGTCTTCTTCCCGGACCCGTGGGTCTCCAGCCACTGCCGCAGCGTGCCCCGGACGATCCCGAGATCCTCCGCGATACCGCGGACCGTCGCTCCCGGGGTCGACTCATACAGGTCAACCGCCTGCTGGCGGAACTCCTCGGAGTAGTGCTTCCTAGCCATAGTTCATGATCTCGCTTCCCCAGCAAATGCTGGAATCAGCGTGTCCACGAACAAGGGTCAGGCCCCGCCCTCGACTTCGATGCGGACAATCCGGGTCGATGGGCGGCACACTGCCACAACGCTTACCACCAGGAAGCCGGCATGATGACAGGGATCGATTACGCATCCTGACGCCGTGCGTTCCGGCCCCCGGCGCCGAAGAAGGCTGACATTGGTGTCGCTCTCCTGGGCCTCGCTCAAGGGTGAGCGGGCCAGCAGGTCGGAGTCAGCGGCTTGGACTCTGGCGCCGACGTGATATCTCGAGTGCCACACCTCCGCACCTGGATCACGCCGATGCTCACAGCGGACTCCAACCCCTCGACACATACCCCCCAGGGGTATATGGTCAGGCGTATGAACGCTGGCAACCCCACACACCGTCACGCCCACGGAGAACCCGACATGCAGCACCCTCATCCCTCCCACACATCTCCCGGCACCGGCATTGCTGAGCGCGACGCATCCGACGCGAATAGCGACGATGGATCTCACGGCGACCATGAGGACCACTCAGGCCACGAGGGTCACTCAGGACATGGTGGCCATTCCGGTCATGGAGACCACGTCGGGCAGTTCCGGCGGTTGTTCTGGATCAACCTGATCATCGCGGTCCCAGTTGTCGCATTCTCGCCGATGTTCGCGATGCTGCTCGGCTACAGCGTTCCCGATCTTCCCGGCGCGATGTGGATCGCCCCGCTCCTCGGCACCGTCATGTACATCTGGGGCGGCCGCCCGTTCCTCACCGGCGCAGTCTCCGAGATCCGCTCCCGTCAACCCGGAATGATGCTCCTGATCGGGCTCGCGATCACGGTTGCGTTCATCGCCTCCTGGGGAGCCACCCTTGGCCTCCTCGACCACCAGCTGGAATTCTGGTGGGAGCTCGCCCTGCTGATCGTCATCATGCTGCTGGGGCACTGGGTCGAGATGCGATCCCTCGCCCAGACGACCTCCGCGCTCGACTCCCTGGCCGCACTGCTTCCCGACATGGCAGAACGCATCGACGGTGACGAGATCGTGAATGTCTCACCGACTGAGCTGCAACACGGGGATCTGGTCCTGGTGCGCCCGGGGGCGAGCGTCCCGGCCGACGGCACGATCCGCGAAGGCCGCGCCGACGTGGACGAGTCCATGGTCACCGGCGAGTCCCGTCCCGTGACGCGCTCCACCGGAGACTCCGTCGTGGCGGGGACCGTCGCCACGGATTCCAGCCTGCGCATTGAGGTCACCGCCACCGGTGACGACACCGCCCTCGCCGGCATCCAGCGCCTGGTGACCGAGGCGCAGAACTCCACCTCCCGGGCACAGCGCATCGCAGACAAGGCATCGGCCTGGCTGTTCTGGTTCGCTCTCGGCGCTGCCGTGATCACGGCAATCGCCTGGTCACTGCTCGGAATGCCCGATGAGGCAGTGGTCCGCACGGTGACCGTCCTGGTCATCGCCTGCCCCCACGCCCTGGGGCTCGCGATCCCGCTGGTGGTCTCGATCGCGACAGAGCGGGCTGCCCGCGGCGGCGTCCTGGTGAAGGACCGCCTGGCGCTGGAGGCGATGCGCACCGTCGACGCCGTCCTGTTCGACAAGACCGGCACTCTCACCAAGGGCGAGCCCGTCCTCGCTGAGATCATCACCCGCGGCGCGGAGGAGACCGACGTGCTGGCCCTGGCAGCTGCCGCCGAAGCCGAGAGCGAGCATCCGCTCGCCCGCGCCATCATCGCCAAGGCGCAGGCCGAGGGAGTCCGGATCCCGACGGGCTCCGACATCAGCTCTACCCCTGCCTTGGGAGTGAGCGCCCAAGTAGATGGAGACGAGATCCGCGTAGGCGGCCCCCGCCTGCTCGAGGAAACCGGAGCACGCGAGATCGAAGACGCTGAGGCCTGGCGCCAGGAGGGCGCGATCATCCTCCACGTCCTCCGGGACGGCGAGGTGATCGGCGGTCTCAAGCTCCACGACGAAGTGCGCCCCGAATCTCGCGAAGCCATCGATGCCCTGCACAGCCTGGGGGTCGAGGTCGTCATGATCACCGGCGACGCCGAGGCGGTCGCGAACAGCGTCGGCCGTGAGCTCGGCATCGACCGTATCTTCGCCGGGGTACGTCCCGAGGACAAGTCCTCGAAGGTCGCCCAGCTCCAGAAGGAGGGCAAGAAGGTCGCGATGATCGGCGACGGCGTCAACGACGCCCCCGCCCTCGCCCAGGCCGATGTCGGCATCGCCATCGGGGCCGGCACCGACGTCGCGATCGCCTCGGCCGGTGTGGTGCTTGCCAGCTCCGATCCTCGCTCGGTGCTCTCAGTGATCGAGCTCTCCCGCGCCGCCTACCGGAAGATGAAGCAGAACCTCTGGTGGGCAGCCGGCTACAACCTTATCTCCGTGCCGCTCGCCGCCGGAATCCTCGCCCCTATCGGATTCGTGCTGCCCATGTCCGTCGGCGCGATCCTCATGTCCCTGTCCACCGTCGTCGTCGCGATGAACGCCCAGCTCCTGCGACGCCTCGACCTGCACCCGGAAGCAACTGTCGCGGCCCTGCGCGACCGACGCTGATCCCGCTCACAGAACGGAACCTCTCATGATCGTCGTCAACGCAGTACTCCACGATCAAGGCCCACCATGAGCGTCGAGACGACACCGAGAATCGGAACCGGCCATTAATCCCGCAACTCGCGCGATGACGAAAGGGGGATGCCCCGATGGCTTTAGAGGTCGAGGATCGGATCCATTGAGCTGATGCTCTTGCACCTCTTTCTCGCGTACGCAATTTCACGCCGCGTTGCCGATCCGAGGTATCCGCTTTCGCTCACCACTCGCACCTCGTCCGACACGTCGATACGGCGTAGATGCAGCTCCCCCAGAGCCTCACGTCGGGCTGGTGTCAGGTCTTCATCGATCGCCTCGGGGGCGAGCACGATCATCCCGAGCGCAGTAAGACGACGCCGCTCCGACTCGAACAGGCTCTGGAAGCGCAGCGAACCGCAGAGGCAGACAACTCTGGGCCGTTCGGCGGCACTCATGCACATACCTCCGTGACTGAGGAGCTGATGTTCGGAATGCTCGCCCGCCCTCCACCAGGACGTGGAGCACTGTGGCCGAGGCATTCTGAATCTGTCCCGACGGCGCTCGCGGAGTGGCGAAGGATCGGTTGCTGTCACCCCTCGTCCCGCACAGCACACACAGCCGCGTTGCTGTCAGCGTTGCTGTCATTGCCCATTTTGGGGCGAGGCCCGCAACCACGAACATAGTCCTGACCAGGGTGGGCCCGGAGGGGATCGAACCCTCGACCCGCGGATTAAAAGTCCGATGCTCTGCCAACTGAGCTACAGGCCCGTGCCCGACCGACGGGCCCGTCCATCCTATCCGCGCGCGCCCGCAGCACGCACGTCGGCCCTCCGTCCCACCTGGTCGAACAGCGGACTGATCAGCTGGTCGAACGGGCGGAGCGAAGGGCCGACGGATGGGCTGTGCAGACGACTCAGAACGCCGGGTTCTGCGCCTTCTTGGCCTTGCTGCGGCCGACGAAGAACAGGATCACGCCGACCACGAGGAGCAGGAAGCCGAACCCGCCGACGAGGAGACCTCCGATGATGCCGCCGACGCTGCCGACGATCCCGCCCACCGACACAGGGGGCGCGACCATGACCTCGTTCGGGGAATCGCAGGTGATGGTGTACTCCTGCGTGGACTTCGCGGTGAAGGAGCCGAAGGACTCCCAATCGGTCCCCTCCGTGGTCACGGTGCTCTTCTGGTTCACGGTGCCGGTATCGGGATTGGTGCCGTCCGCGCCAACGATGGTGCAGCTCGGACCCGTCTCGCCCTCGTGCACGTAGGCCTGCATGTCCTTGCCGGCCTCGAGCTCGATCGTGGCGGACCCGTTGAAGACGGTGCTGTTGTCCGAGACGTCGCTCGCGACGCCGACGACCTTCACGATCGCGACCACGAAGACGACGATGCCGATGAGGCACAGGACGAGCCCGACGATCAGCATGATCAACCCGGCCTTCTTCATGCCCTTGCCGGGCACCTTGCCGTCGACGCCGGGGGTCTGAAGGCCGGGGAACCCGCTCGGAGACCCGGGGCCGCCCTGTGGGCTACCGGGGTACTGGGGCTGGGCGGGCATGCTCACGGGGATCTCCTTCGTCGAAATGGTGCAGCTCACACGGTATCGGACGCGCCCAGCTCATGCCCAGAACTCGATCAGGTTCTGGCCAGGCGCTGAGGACGGGGGCCGGTGTAGGGCCCTTCAGGACTGCGCCTCACCCATCCACGGCAGGTCGTCGTCATGGCCGACCACGCACAGCGGGACCACCACGATGGGCCGTACCTGCTTGTGGGAGAGCTGGGTGGCGACGGAGCCGTTGATGAACTCGCGCATGGAGTCCCGCAGTCCGGGCTTGCGGGTGCCCAGCACGAACATCAGCGCGTCGACGTCCTCGGCGACCTCGTGCAGCTCGACGGTCGGGGTGCCGCGCCGCGGTACGGCCCTCCAGCTCACGTCGGTCGCGCCCACGCCCTCCTCGATGACCTTCATGAGGTCCTCGGGGAAGAAGGGCTCCTCGATTTCCGCGGCGAGGCCCGCCGCGTACAGGGACCCCTGCGGGGTCTCACCCAGGGCGAGCATCGTCGATTCGACGTACACGCAGGTGAGGGTCGCATGGAAGGCCTTCGCGTACTGCGCCGCCGTCGAGATCACCGTCCGTGATCTCTCGTCGACCACCCCGACCACGATCTGTCGGGGTTCGCCGCTGCGGGGCGCGTCTCCGGACTGCTCGGGGGCTGCGTTCACGACGGACCACTTCCTTCCGGCGCCTGCGGCCGATGCCGCAGGATCTGACGGTCGACACCGGCTTCCTCGCCGGTGACCCCATTGTGCCCCTCGACGGGCCCGGATGGGGGAGGTCGAAGGTCCCGACCTGCACGGAGGACGCATTCGGGGTCGGAGACGCGCTCGGGGTGGATCTGCGGGACCCGCCGACGGTCGGACCGGATCCGTAGACTGCCGGGATGGAATCCGAGGAGACGCCGACGGAGACCTCTCCCCCGCCGTCCGGGCCGGCCCCGGTCCGCACCCTCGCCCGGCCGGTCGAGGACGAGCTGATCGAGAAGAAGTCCCGCTTTCTCGCCCAGCTGCACCCGGTCTCCTCGACAGAGGAAGCCGACGCCCTGCTGCGCGCCGCCCGCGCCGCGCACCCCGGCGCCCGCCACCACTGCTCCGCCCTCGTGCTGTCCGAGCAGGCCACGGGCTCCGGCCCCGTGCAGCGTTCGAACGACGACGGAGAGCCGTCGGGCACCGCCGGGATGCCGATCCTGCAGGCGCTCCTGCACGCGGACCTCACCGACACCCTGGCGATCGTGGTGCGCTGGTTCGGCGGCGTGAAGCTCGGGGCGGGCGGTCTGGTGCGCGCCTACACCGCGGCCGTCGAGCAGGCCCTCGACGGCGCCCCGCTCCTCGAACGCGTCCAGCGCAGCGAGATCGCGCTCGAGGTGCCGTTCACGGACGTCGGCCTCGCGGAGAACGCGGTGCGCCACTGGGCCGACGTCCACGGCGCCGCCGCCGAGGTGCACGCGACCGAGTACGCCGAGGCCGGGGCGCGGCTGCGCCTGCTCATCGACCCCGCGCTCGCGGAGGATCTCGATCAGGACGTAGCGGCCTGGTCCCAGGGCCGCTTCGTCCCGCGCGAGATCGGCCGGCGCAGCGCCGACGTCCCCGTCCCGCCGTCGACTCCGCGCTGAGTCGGCCCCGCGCCGAGTCGACCTCCTGCTGAGTCGCCCCGTCGAGTCTGCCCGCACCGAGTCGACCTCGCGGTGAACGCGGTGAACAGGAGGCGACGGCGAACCGGACATTCCACGCCCCCTGGAATGCCAGGTCACCCCCACCTCCTGTGACTTCGCGTACAGGCAGGCACGAACGCCCAGGAACCGGGTGAACGGAAGGTGAACGGCCCCGGGGAGAACTGGCACCCCTCTCGACCCCGGGAGCACACTGGCCGCATGACAGGTGACATCGTCATCCTCGCCCTGCTCATCATCACGGCAGTGGCCTTCGACTTCACGAACGGCTTCCACGACACCGGCAACGCGATGGCCACGTCCATCGCCACGGGGGCCCTCAAGCCCAAGACCGCCGTCACGCTCTCCGCGATCCTCAACGTGATCGGCGGGTTCCTGTCCGTCGAGGTCGCGGTCACCGTGACCACCTCGGTGCTGAAGATCCAGGACTCCGACACCGGAGCGCTGATCACGGGCCTGGACGCGGAGACGGCGATGTTCATCATCTTCGCCGGACTCGTCGGCGGCATCCTCTGGAACCTCGCGACCTGGCTGTTCGGGATCCCCTCCAGCTCCTCCCACGCCCTGTTCGGCGGCCTCATCGGCGCCGGCCTCGCGGCCCTGGGCACCGTGGGCATCAATTGGGAGGGACTGATGATCAAGGTCATCATCCCGGCCCTCCTCTCCCCCTTCATCGCCGGCGCGATCGCCGCGACGGCCGCCTGGCTCGTCTTCCGCGTCACCGCGAACGTGAGCGAGGAGCGCCGCGAGAAGGGCTTCCGCTACGGCCAGATCGCCACGGCCTCGCTGGTCTCCCTCGCCCACGGCACGGGCGACGCGCAGAAGACCATGGGCGTCATCGCCCTGGGCCTCATCGCCCACGGCACCCTCTCCGACCAGGAGATCATCGACAACGGTCTGCCGCCGTGGATCATCATCGTCTGCGCCGGCGCGATCGCGCTCGGCACCTACATGGGCGGCTGGCGCGTCATCCGCACCCTCGGCAAGGGCCTCGTCGAGCTCGACTCCCCGCAGGGCATGGCCGCGGAGGCCTCCTCCGCCGCCATCATCCTCACCTCGAGTCACCTGGGCATGGCCCTGTCGACCACGCACGTGGCCACCGGCTCGATCGTCGGTTCCGGCGTCGGCCGTCCCGGCGCGCAGGTCCGCTGGGGCGTGGCCGGACGCATGGCCGTGGGCTGGCTGCTGACGCTCCCGGCCGCGGCCGTGGTCGGCGCCATCACCTACTTCATCGGACACCTCGTGGGCGGCGTCGGCGGAGCCTTCCTGGTCTTCGCGATCCTGCTGGCCGTCGGCGGATACATCTACTACCGCTCGCAGCTGCAGAAGGTCGACGCGGGCAACGTCAACGACGACTGGCAGGACGGGGCCGAGGCCCCCTCCACGCTCACCGTCGAGGACGGTGCCGCGGTCGAGGCGCCCGTCGCGGGCTCCTCCTCCGACGCGGATGTCCCGGTCCCGTCGGCCGCCGTCTCCGCCCCGCACCCCGCGGACCAGCGGGAGCAGCGGCAGAAGACTCCCGTGCCCACGTCGACCAGGAAGGACTCCTGACATGTCCGCAGAGTTCATCGAGATCGTCACCGGCACCCTCAAGGTCCTCGGCGTCGGACTGCTGCTCGGCGCGGGCCTCCCGCTGCTGTTCTCCCTGGGCATCAAGCTGCAGGACCACGGCGAGGGCGGCGAGGAGCGCGACGGCACCGTGATCGCCGCCAACCCCGCGGCGCGCGTGGGCGCGTGGATCATCTTCGCGGTCGTCGCGCTGGTCATCCTCTACGGTCTGCTGTTCATCACCAAGGGCAGCATCGACCACTACCTGGGCATCCAGCTGCCCCTCTGAGGGGCGTCCGAGATCGAGGGGCAGAGGACACCATGAACAACCCGTTGAGCATGATCCTGGACTGGCTGCGCGTGGGCTATCCCGACGGCGTGCCGCCCAAGGACTTCTATCCACTGCTCGCCCTGCTCACGCACAATCTGAGCGAGGAGGAGCTCGAGAAGATCGTCGGCGAGCTCAAGCGCGAGAACCCCGAGGGCGAGGTCAGCCAGGAGGACGTGCGCGGAGCGATCGGCCGCGTGACCTCCGCTCCCGTCACCGAGGACCATGAGCGCGAGGTCGCCGAGCGCCTCGCCGACGCCGGCTGGCCCGTGGACGAGGAGTCCGCCGAGGTCGCCCGCGCCCTCGCGGCCGACGGCGGCGTCGACGGCGCGGACGACGGTCGCATCGAGGGTGCTGCCGAGCAGAGCGCGAGCGATGCGCAGGTGCAGTCCTCCGCGCCCTCGCCGGCGCAGTCCTCCGCGGCCCCGGCGCAGCCGCAGCCCTCCGCGGGGCCCGGGCGGACGCACGCCGCGGCCTCCTCGAACTCCGTGCAGCGGATCATCGACTGGCTCTCCGCCGGGTACCCGGCGGGGATCCCGGCGACGGACCGCCTGCCGCTGCTCGCGCTGCTGCGCCGCCAGCTCACGGACGACGAGGCCAAGGAGATCGCCTCGCACCTCGTGGACGAGGCGGGCCACCGCATCGT
This sequence comes from Brachybacterium halotolerans subsp. kimchii, assembly GCF_020792675.1. NCBI lineage: Bacteria > Bacillati > Actinomycetota > Actinomycetes > Micrococcales > Dermabacteraceae > Brachybacterium > Brachybacterium halotolerans. The sequence goes on from NZ_CP086254.1 coordinate 1,375,662, forward strand.
CGACCCGACCGACGCGGGCGTCGCGATCACTCACTACACCAACGACCTGCCCACCGAGCAGGAGATGCGGCGCGTCGCCGAGCACCTCGCGGAGCAGGGCTGGCCGCTGGGCGAGAGGCGCTGACGCCCTCCCCGACTCCTCCCCGCACGCGCACGAGCGCCCGATGCCTTCCGGCATCGGGCGCTCGTGGTTCCGGCGTGGGGGTCGGGATGCTCCGCAGGTCCCGGCCGTCGGGACCCTGCGGTGTCAGGCGCGGTTCTTGGTGACCAGCCCGTAGACCACCATGACGATGATCGCTCCCACCACGGAGAGCAGGATCGTGCCGATGCTCCAGGGGTTGTTCATGATCCCGCTGATGCCGTTGCCGCCGAAGAGGCCGCCGATGAATCCGCCGACCACGGCGCCGATGACACCGAGGATGATCGTCATCCCGATGCCCATCGCCTGCTTGCCGGGCAGGACGGCCCGTGCGATGAGGCCGATGATGGCACCGATGATGATCCAGGAGATGATGAGTCCGATGAGGCTCATGGGGAAGCTCCTTCCTCTCGGCCCGCGGATGCGGACCCGTGAGTCCCCATGGTCCCACACCTGCCGCGCGATCACCTGCGCCATGTCCCGTCAGCGCGACGGTGAACAGGATTTCACCTGCTGGTCACACGGGTTCCCGATGCCTCACGTCGATGCCGCGTTCGGCGCGTCGATGGCCGACAATCGTGCTGTGACAGCCCCTGTGCCCTCGCTGCAGGCGGGAGACCGCGCCCCCGCGCCCCGCACCCTCGTCGACGTCTTCCGCGAGACCGTCGCCGCCCACGGCGACGCGCTCGCGATCGACACGGGGCTCGAGCCCCTCACCTACTCCCAGCTGGACGCCGCCGCGACCGAGGTCGCCGGCCGGCTCGCCGCGATCGGCGTGGGCCCGGGCTCCCGGGTGGGCGTGCGCATCACCTCCGGCACGCCTGACCTGTACATCGCGATCATCGGCACGCTGCTCTCCGGTGCCGCCTACGTCCCCGTGGACGCCGAGGACCCCGACGAGCGCGCCCGCGTGGTCTTCGAGGAGTCCGCCGTGGCCGCGGTGCTCGGCGACGACCTCGCGCTCACGCAGACGGGCACGAGGTCCGACGAGTCCGGGTCCCACGCGACCGGGATCGACGGCCCCGCCGAGACCTCCGCGGACCCCGTCGACCCCTCCCCCGCGGACGACGCCTGGATCATCTTCACCTCGGGATCGACCGGCAAGCCCAAGGGCGTGGCCGTCTCCCACCGCAGCGCCGCCGCCTTCGTCGACGCCGAGTCGCGACTGTTCCTGCAGGACGCGCCGCTGGGCCCGGGCGACCGCGTGATGGCGGGACTGTCCGTCGCCTTCGACGCGAGCTGTGAGGAGATGTGGCTGGCCTGGGGCCACGGGGCCTGCCTCGTCCCGGCACCGCGCTCCCTGGTCCGCTCGGGGGTTGACGTCGGCCCCTGGCTGCTCGCGAACTCCGTCACCATCGTCTCGACCGTCCCCACCCTGGTCTCGCTGTGGCCGGACTCCTCGCTCGAGGCCGTGCGCCTGCTCATCATGGGCGGCGAGGCCTGCCCGCCCGAGCTCGCAGCGCGCCTCCAGGCCCCCGGCCGGGAGGTCTGGAACACCTACGGGCCGACGGAGGCGACGGTCGTCGCCTGCGCCGCGCAGCTCGACGGCACTCCCCCGGTGCGCATCGGCCTGCCCCTGGACGGCTGGGACCTCGCCGTCGTCGACGAGAACGGCGAGCCGGTCGCCGAAGGGGCGACCGGCGAGCTCATCATCGGCGGCGTGGGCCTGGCCCGCTACCTCGACCCCGCGAAGGATGCCGAGAAGTACGCGCCCATGCCCGCGCTCGGCTGGGAGCGCGCCTACCGCTCCGGGGACCGCGTGGTCAACGACCCGGTCGGCCTGGTGTTCGCCGGCAGGGCCGACGACCAGATCAAGCTGGGCGGGCGGCGCATCGAGCTCGGCGAGATCGACGACCAGCTGCTGCGGCTGCCGGGCGTGGTCTCCGCTGCCGCGGCCGTGCGCTCCACGAAGTCCGGCAACACCCTGCTCGTCGGGTACCTGACGGCCGACGACTCCTTCGACGCCGACACCGCCCGCGCCCTGCTGCGCGAGCGCATGCCCGCCGCGCTCGTGCCGCGCCTGGCCGTGGTCGAGGACATGCCCACGCGCACCTCCGGGAAGGTCGACCGCGACGCCCTGCCCTGGCCCCTGCCGTCAGCCCCGGGGTCCGCCCGCGACCTCGAGGGCACCGCCGCCTGGATCGCCGAGATCTGGTCCGACGTGCTGGGCGCCCGCGCCACCTCGGTGCGCGACGACTTCTTCGACCTCGGCGGGGGCTCGCTCACGGCCGCGCAGGTCGTCGGCAGGCTGCGGGAGATGCACCCGGAGGTCGCCGTCGCCGACGTCTACGCGCACTCCACGATCGACTCCCTCGCGGCCGCGCTGGACGCGATGGGCACCTCGAGTGCACGCAACGAGGACGAGGCGCCTCCTCTGCGCCGCGGCTTCCAGGCCGCCCAGCTGGTCCTGCTGCTGCCGCTGCGGGCGATCGCGGCACTGCGCTGGCTCACCTGGCTGATGATCGCCTCGACCCTCGCCTCCGGACCGCTCGGCGTCGCCTGGGCGCCGACCCTTCCCCTCGCCGTGCTCCTCCCTGCGGCGATCGTGCTCCTCGTGCCTCCCGTGCGGATGACCCTCGCCGCCCTGCTCGCGCGGCTGCTGCTCGCCGGGATCCGGCGGCCCGGCACCCACCGGCGCGGAGGCCTCGCGCACCTGCGCCTGTGGTGCGCCGAGCGCCTCCAGGAGGAGCTCGGGGCACTCGGCCTCGCGGGCGCCCCCTGGGTCCCGTACTACGCGCGCCTGCTCGGGGCGCGGATCGGGCGCGACGCGGATCTGCACGCGCTGCCGCCGGTCACCGGCCTGCTGCACATCGGCGCCGGCGCCTCCGTCGAGCCGGAGGTCGACCTCGCGGGCACCTGGATCGACGGCGACACCCTGCACATCGGCGCGGTGCGCATCGGCAAGCGCGCCCGCATCGGCGCCCGCAGCACGCTGGGACCCGGCGCGCACGTGGGCAGGGACGCGGAGATCGCCCCGGGATCGGCCGTGCTCGGCGACGTCCCCGCGGGCGAGTTCTGGTCCGGCTCCCCCGCCCGCCGGAAGGCCCGCGCCCGCGGGCCCTGGTCCAGCGAGCACCCGCACCGCGGACCGCTCTGGCAGGGCGTCTACGCGCTCGTCGCCCTGGTCATCGCGGCCCTTCCCGCCGTGGCCATCGCCGCGGGCGGGGCTGTGGCACTGCCTGCGGTCTCTTCTGCGCCGAGCCTCGGCGGGGCGGTCCTCGCGGCGCTCCCGTGGCTGCCGGTGTCCGCTCTCGTCGGATACCTCCTGCTGATCCTGCTGGTGCTGGCCCTCACCCGGCTCTTCGCGCTCGGCATCCGCCCCGGCCACCACCCCGTGCGCTCCCTGCCGGGCGTGCAGATCTGGGGCACGCTGCGCCTCCTGGACGAGGCCCGCAGCTGGCTGTTCCCCCTCTACTCGGGTGCGCTCACCCCGCTCTGGCTGCGCGCCCTCGGCGCGCGCGTGGGCAAGGGGGTCGAGGCCTCGACCGTGCTGCTGATCCCCAGCCTCGTGCAGGTCAGCGACCACGCCTTCCTGGCCGACGACACCATGGTGGGCCCCTACGAGCTCGGCGGCGGGTGGATCCGCGTGGAGCGGGTGAAGGTCGGCAAGCGCGCCTTCGTGGGCAACTCCGGCATGCTCGCCCCGGGCCGCAAGGTTCCCAAGAAGTCCCTGGTCGCCGTGCTGTCGGCCGCGCCCCGTCGGACCTCGGCGAAGGCCGGCGGCTCCTGGATGGGCAGCCCGCCGCGGCGACTGCGCCGCGCCGGGAGCGAGGCCGACGAGTCCCGCACGTACGCGCCGTCCCGTCGGCTGCGGATCTTCCGCGGGATCGTCGAGACCTGCCGGATCCTCCCGATGCTGCTGGCCGTGGTGCTGTGGGCCGCGGTCGGCGCGACCCTGCTGACCCTCGAGGCCAGGTACGGGCTCGGCGCCGCCGTGCTGCTGGGCGGGCCGGTGCTGCTCGCGGGGTCGATCACCGCCGCGGTGGTGTCGGTCCTCGCGAAGTGGCTGATCGTCGGCCGGCACCGGGAGGGCGAGCACGGGCTGTGGACGTCGTTCGTGTGGCGCAATGAGCTTGCCGACACCTTCACCGAGGTGCTGGCCGCGCCGTGGTTCGCGCGCGCCACGACCGGTACGCTCGCCCTGAACTGGTGGCTGCGCTCGCTCGGCGCCCGCATCGGCCGCGGCGTCTGGTGCGAGTCGTACTGGCTGCCCGAGACCGATCTCATCGAGCTCGGCGACGGCGCGACCGTGAACCGCGGCTGCGTGGTGCAGACCCACCTGTTCCACGACCGCGTGCTCAGCATGGACACGGTCGTGCTGGCCGAGGGCGCGACCCTCGGCCCCGGCAGCGTGATCCTCCCTGCGGCGCGGATCGACCGGCATGCGACCGTGGGCCCGGTGTCCCTGGTGATGCGCGGCGAGAGCGTGCCCGCGGGGACGCGCTGGCAGGGCAATCCGATCGGACCGTGGGAGGACGACGCATGAGGGGACGCAGCGTGAAGGGATTCGGCGCATGAGGGAGCACGGCGCGCACGCGCACGGCGGCGACGGCGCAGACCCCTACGTCCCGGGGCACGGCGACCGCTCCTACGGCGTCGAGCACTACGACCTCGACCTCGTCTACAAGGTCGACACCAACCGGCTCGAGGGCGAGGCGACGCTGCACTGCCGCGCCCTCGCGGAGGCGGACTCGATCCGTGTGGACCTGTACGGTCTCAGCGCCCAGAAGGTGCAGGTCGACGGCCGCGCCGTGAAGACCAGCCACCGCTCCGGCACGCTCACCGTGCGCACGCCGATCGTCGCCGGCCAGGAGTTCGTGCTGCGCGTGAAGTACTCCGGCAAGCCGCGACCGGTGCCCTCGCGGGTGCTCGGGGCGACGGGCTGGGAGGAGCTGACCGACGGCGTCATCGTCTCCGCGCAGCCCCACGGGGCGCCCTCGTGGTTCCCCTGCAACGACCGGCCCGACGACAAGGCGACGTACTCGCTGCACCTCGGCGCCCCACCGGACTACTGGGTCGCCGCCGCGGGCGAGCTCGAGGGCACGCGCCGCCGCAGCGCAGTGACCACGTGGACCTACCAGCAGCGCGTGCCGATGTCCACGTACCTGGCCACGGTGCAGATCGGCCGCTACTCCCCCGTCGACATCGCCCGCGCCGACGTCCCCGTGCGCACCCTCGTCCCGCTGGGCACGACCCCGGACGACCTCCTCGGCTCCTTCGCCCGCCAGGGCGAGATGCTCACCTTCTTCGCCGAGCTCTTCGGGCCCTACCCGTTCGCCTCGTACACGGCGGTGATCACCGAGGACGACCTCGAGATCCCGCTCGAGTCGCAGGGCCTGTCGACCTTCGGCGCGAACCTCGTGGACACCGACTGGGAGTCGGTGCGCCTGATCGCCCACGAGCTCTCCCACCAGTGGTTCGGCAACGCCGTCACCCTCTCCGCGTGGAAGGACATCTGGCTGCACGAGGGCTTCGCCTGCTACTGCGAGTGGCTGTGGGCCGAGCGCTCCGGCGTCTCCAGCGTGCAGGCCGAGGTCGAGAAGCACCACGCCCTGCTCGCCGAGCTCCCCCAGGACCTGCTGCTCGCCGATCCCGGGCCCGAGCTCATGTTCGACGACCGGGTCTACAAGCGCGGCGCCCTCACCGTGCACGCCCTGCGGATGCGCGTGGGCGACGGCGCGTTCTTCGCGCTCCTGCGCTCCTTCCTCGCCGAGCATGCCGGTGGGAACGTCACCACCGCGATGCTGCTCGAGCACGCGGAGCGCGAGAGCGGGCAGGAGCTCGGGGACCTCGCCGAGGCATGGCTCGAGTTGCTGCCGCTGCCGGAGTGCCCGCGACCGGCCTGATCCGGCGCGGAGTGCTCGGGGCCGACGGTCGGGACCGCGGCCGGCGCTGCCGGCATCACCGTCACGGCCGCACCGCGGCATCACAGCCGCGCGCAGGCGATCACGTGCCCCGGCGGAGCCGGCAGGTCCTCGACGGCGAAGTCGGCGAGCGCGATCGTGGACATCGCGCGGGCGAGCCCGACGCCGAGCGCCTTGAGGACCGCCTCCTTACCCGCCCACAGGCGCGCCCGATCCTCCGGCGTCCGATCGAGCCCGCGCTCGCTCGGGTGCAGCACGAGGTCGGGCGACCACAGCCGGTCGACGGCGGCGATCGACTCGATGTCCACTCCCACGGGGCCCTCACGTCGCACGGCCGTCACCAGGTGCGCGCCGGAGCGGGAGATGCTCACGGGGATGTCGGACGCGGCGTCGATGCGGGCCCAGGGCCGGCCGTGCGCCGAGGAGCCGCATCGCGGGCAGTGCCGACCGGTGCGCACCGCCGCCTCCTCCACGCCGCAGGTCTCGGCGATGCGCGCGCGCAGGATCGCATCGGCGTCGTCCTCGGCGCGATGCAGGGTGACGAGCGGGGACCCGTGACGGTGCTGGTGGGCGGCGGGAGCGGTCATGGCCGCCCCAGGATACGGGCCGCTCAGATGTCGTCCTCGCCCGCGGGGCCGCCCTCGTTCTCCCAGTTCTCCAGGCGGGTGACGGTGCGCGGGTTGAACTTCTGGCGCACGCCGTAGCCCACGCCGGCATGCTCGTCCACGGGCAGCAGCTCGACGCCGAACTCCGCGAAGGCGCGGTGCAGCAGGCCGCTCTCCTCCGCCGTGGCGAGGATCCGCCCCTGCTCGATGGCGCGCAGCCTCTCGAGGTCGATGTCGGTGTGCTCGGCGAGATCGGCGAGCGAGACCTGGGCGAGAGCCCGAGCCGCACGGGCCAGATCCGCAGTGATCAGGGCCTCTTGCGTGTTCATGGCTCCACTGTGGACCTCCCGCGCGCAAAGCACCAGTGCCCCGATGCCCCGACACCTCGATACTGCTCCGCCGGACCCGCAGTCTCCGAGATTCGCCGCATGGACACGGTGGATCTCGACCCGCATGTCCTCATCGCGCACTGATCGCTTCGAGGGTGGGCGGCCTGGCTCCGACGAGAGAGAAGCAGAGGGCCGCCTCGGGATCGAGTCCGTCCGGTGCAGCTCGGGGACGGATCCAGAGCTGATCGCCCACGCGCCGGAACCGCGCGCTCCGCTTCCACGCCCTCACGGAGATCAGCTCGGACGGGGAATGATGAGTCCGGCTTCGGCTCATCGCCACGGCGAGTCTCGCCGAGGTGACGCCCGCGAGGCCATGGCCTGCGAGGACTCGGCGCCGTCCACGATCTCCTCCGCACGGGCTTGACCCTGACGCGACGTCATCGTTTGGGCTTGTCCCATGACACGGATCGTCTTCTTCTACCTGGCCTCGTTCGGCACATCGCTGCTGGGCAACTCGATCACTGCGATAGCGCTCCCGCTGCTGGTCCTGTTCACCACGGGCAGTCCGCTGGGGGCTGGGGCCGTTGCCATCGCGGCAGCGTTGCCCGCCGCCGTCGCCGGACTGTTGGTGGGCTCGCTCATCGACCGGATCAACCGCCGCACCGCAGCGATCCTCTCCGATGTGATCTCGGCCCTGGCCCTGATCATCCTGCCCGTCATCGACCTCACCGTCGGGCTGAACCTGGGATGGTTCATCGCCGTGGCAATCCTGAATTCCTTCGGCGACGTTCCCGGCATCACCGCGCGAGAGGCGATGCTCCCCGCCATCGCTCATGCCGGCGGGATGGATCCTTCGCGGCTGATCGGCCTGCGGGAATCCCTCGCAGGAGTCTCGTTCCTGATCGGACCCGCCATCGCCGGCATCCTCGTCGCCTCCCTGGAGCCCGTGACGGTCATGTGGGCGACCTCCGGCATCGCCGCACTGGCGGCCCTGTTGACCCTCGTCATCCCCTCCCGCGCCTCGGGACTGCCCCGTGAGCGGCAGGGAGATCCTCGGCGCGAGACGCCCGGCTCCGTCTTCCACGGCCTGGCGGTCATCTTCCGCACACCGCTCCTGCGCGTCGTCGTCCTGTTGGGTCTCGCGCTGGCAGTCGTGCTCGCCGCCACGCAGGGCATGGTGATCCCGGTGCACTTCGCATTCCAGAACGAGGCCGGTCTCGTCGGGTTCGTCCTCAGCGCACTGGCCGCAGGCCTCCTCATCGGCGGTGGCCTCTTCGCCGTATTCGGAACCAGGATCCCGCGCCGGGGGTGGTTCACCACCGGGGTCATCGTCGTCGCCGTGGGATTCGTCGTCATCGGCATACTCGGACCTGTGTGGTCGATCTTCACCGGAGCGGCGATCGTCGGACTGGGCGGTGGCTGCATGAACGCCGTCGTCGGACTGACTTTCGTCGAGAACGTCGCAGATGCCGAACGCGGGAAGGTGCTGGGCGCCCAGAACGCCATCATGACTGTTGTCCCGGCAGTCGGCATCGGCGTGGCCGCTCTGCTCATCGAGATCGGCACCCTGCACCTGGCCACCACAGCTCTCGCCCTTCTGTGGATCGGCGCGGCCGCCCTGGCCCTGCTCAGTCCCAGCATCCGCCGATCAGGACAGGTGTCCGCCTGATGCGCATCTCAGAACTGGCAGAACTCGCCGGGGTGACGGTCCGGACCGTCCGCTACTACCACCAGGCAGGCGCGCTGCCCGAGCCGCCGCGTCGACCCAACGGGTACCGGGACTACACCGCGGATCATCTGGTGTCCGTGCTGAGGATCAGTCAGCTGACCGACTCCGGTCTGTCGCTGGCGCAGGCAGGAGCCGTGGCCGCAGACTCCGACTCTCCCTCCACCGAAGAGGCGCTGGATGAGGTGGACCGGGCCCTGGAAGCGAAGATCACGGATCTGACCGCACAACGCGAACGGCTGGCCCGGGCGCGCGCCGGGCGCCACGTCGGACTCTCCAGGGCAGCAGCTGCGCTGAGCCTGACACCGGCCGATGTCCCGGTCGCCATCGCCCTCGCCCACCTCTACCGGGACCATCCGCAGATCGACGCTTTCGCCGATGCACTCGATGACCCGCAGATGCGGTCGGCCCTGGTGCGCTTGCAGGAGCGTTTCGACGCCATCGATGAGAACACCGGTGACGGCGAGCTCGAGGAGCTCATGGAGCAGGCGCAGTCGCTGGTCGACGAGGTCGCCGGTGGACTGCCCTCGCTGACGGAAGAGCAGGTGCAGGTGCTCCTCGACCTGGCAGAACGCGAGCTGAACGACCGGCAGAAGGACTTCATGCGCATCGAGTCGGGGCCGCAGTCCCACCCCGGAGAGGAATCCTGACCATGCGAATCTTCGACAGCTTCCGAACAGTCCTGCGCGCCAACTGGTACCCGTACCTGGTGTCCAATCTCGTCGTCTACGGCACGTTGCTGATGGCGATGATCGCGTCCGTCTACATCCCTGGTCTGCATGAGATCGGCCACCGGAACACCGAGGCCTTCCTCAGCTCGCCCGGGTCGTCCTTGGTCGTCGAGGCGTACGGCAGCGGCAGCATCGTCGAGCCCGCACTGCTGACTCTCCTCGCCAACCTCCTGTTCGCAGTACTGGGAACCACGACGCTGCCCTCGCTGATCGTTCCCTTCTTCGGTGTGGTCGCGACGATCGCACGGGCGATCTTCATCGGCATGCCGTACGCGCCGACATCACTCGAGGAGCTGATCACGGTGATCACCGTCTCGCCCGTGCTGCTGATCGAGTTCCAGGCCTATGTCCTGGCGATGCTGGGATCGATCATCCTCTGGCGATCGACCTTCGGCTACCGCCGACGCAATCTCTCATCGGCCTGGGAGGGGTACCTTGCCGGCGTCAAGGACAACCTGCGCCTCTATCCGATGATCATCATCGTGCTTCTGGTCAATGCGCTGGTCGAGGCCGTCACAGCCCTGTTCCTGCACTGAACCTCGATGCGCCGTCAGGGCTCTCCCGCGTGCAGGGCCTTCAGCGCTGATGTCGGGTGCGGTGCTTCTCGAGCTGCCAGACAGTGACGATGGCGATGGCTTCCGCGAGGAGGAACACCAGCATGTACGGTCCGCCGGCGCCACCGCTGCGGTCCTGAGCGATGCCGCCGCCGTCGGCGAACAGGGCGCCGATGCCGTAGGCGAAGACATTGTTCATGACGTGGAAGGCGATCGAGGCTTCGAGACCCCGGCTCAGCAGAGCCATGACCGCGGTGCTCGCCCCGAGGCCCAGGTAATTCAGGATCATCCACGGATCCAGGCTGGTGTGGACGATGGCGAAGAGGACGCTCGAACCGGTGATGCCCACGATCAGCGCGGGGCGGGAAGCGCGGATCCACGACGCGTAGGAAGCGGTGAGGACTCCGCGGAAAGCGACTTCCTCCGCCGCGGCCTGCAACGGCGTGGTCAGCACCAGCACCACCAGCAGCGCGATGGTCGTGCCGGAGACGGCGAAGAAGGACAGCGGCGAGGGGTTGATCAGCTGGACCGCGATGTTGGCGAGGACCATCAGCACCGCGAAGAGGCCGACGTACATCACCAGCCGACGCCACCGGAAAGCCCGCCCGGCGCTCAGTGCGGATCGCCAGGGCACCCGCCCGACCTTGGCGAGCAGGAGGAGCGCGAGCGGGGCGATCAGGATGATCGCGAGATTCGTCGCGAGGAAGGACAAGGGGGTCAGCGAGGCGCCATCGGGATCCTCGCCCAGCAGGGCGACCTCGACGATGGCGGCGGCACCGCCCAGCAGCAGTTGGAGGCCGTAGACCGCCGCGACGACGACGATCGTCAGCACCAGCGGGACCCACCACCGCATCGACAGGTGCGCGCCGAATGGACGATTCCCATCGACGGAAGAGGGCGCGCTCGAGGTGTTGGTGAGGGACGGGTCAGGAGTCGTGGTCATGATGGTCCTTCGGGGAGAGTGAGCTGGACGGAGCGGAGCCGTCATCCGTGGTGGTGGCGAAGCGTCGCCAGATGGTGCCGAACAACAGCCCGATCGAGCCGCTCAGCGCCGCGACGACGATCGCGTTGGTGAGGGCGGTGACGGGGACCGCGCCGACGAGAACGAACATCGAGATGAAGAACGCGATGAGGCACAGCACGGCGATGGCTCGGTCTTGGAACCGCGTCAGAGCCCTTCCGAGTCGGCTGCGCAGTTCGGGGGTGTTCGCGCGGTTGTCGAGAAACAGCGCGATGAGCAGGAGGGGGACGACCTGCATCGCGCCCTCGTAGATGAGCGAGTCATCCATCGTGGCTCCGTGTCCGGTCCGGGCTTGCGAAGGCGGGATCGCGCGAGACCTCCTGGACCTCGAGCCGATCGGGGTTCCGTCCAGTGCCGGTCATGTGGGGGCTCCTACGCGAAGGCGGGTATGTGCACCACCATCGGAAACCGTGCCCTGGGGGCACGGTCAAGGAAGCGCTTCCGATTCCCTCGCTCATCCACGAGGATGGAGACATGTCTGCTCCCCCTGGTGACCGCTGATGGCGTGGAGCACGCGCCGACTCGCGGACCTCGCGGACACGACCGTGAAGGCCATTCGGCACTACCACGCGACCGGTGTGCTCGAAGAGCCCGCACGGGCGGCCAACGGCTACAAGCAATACCGCACGGCCCACCTGGTGCGCCTGCTGCAGATCAGACAGCTCCGGGACCTGGGGATGTCGACGGCGGAGATCCGGTCGACGATCGATTCGGACGACCTGTTCTTCGACACAGTGCGCTCGCTCGACGCACGGCTCTCCGCCTCCATCGAACGTCAGCAGAAGATCCGGGCCGACCTCGCCGAGCTGCTCGCTCACCGCACCGGACCGGACGTCCCCGTAGGGTTCGAATCCATCGCGGACAGTCTCACCGAGCCAGATCGGGCGGTGATCGCCATCAGCGCACTGCTCTACGACGAACAGGGCATGCGGGACCTGCGCGAGATCGCCGAAGACCACCAGGACGCCGACATCGGGTTCAACGAGCTTCCGGCCGATGCCGACGCCGAAGCCATCCGTGCCGTCGCCATTCGGCTGGCGATGGTGCTGCGCGGGATCCACGAGGACTACCCGGGCACTCGCACTCCGCCTCGGCCGACGAATGTGCGCGAACGCGAGGCGCTGCACGCCCTCTACCAGTCGCTGCCCGACCTCTACAATCCTGCGCAGATCGAAGTCCTCGGACAGGCGTTCCGCCTCTCGCAGGAGGATGGCTCCTCGGACGAGACCGGCAGCTGAGGAGAGCTGTCGCGTCCGGCGCCGAGCCGCTGGGGCGGGCTCTGACGGGAGCACACGCGAGGCCCGGACCCGCAGAAGTCTGCAGGTCCGGGCCTCGCATGTGCTCCGTCGGCGGGGATCCCCGGCGACGTGCGCGGTCAGCGGATCAGAAGTCCCAGTCGTCGTCCTCGGTATCGACGGCCTTGCCCATGACGTAGCTCGAGCCGGAGCCGGAGAAGAAGTCGTGGTTCTCGTCGGCGTTCGGCGAGAGGGAGGCGAGGATCGCCGGGTTGACCTCGGTCTGGTCCTGCGGGAAGAGCGGGTCGTAGCCGAGGTTCATGAGCGCCTTGTTCGCGTTGTAGCGCAGGAACATCTTGACGTCCTCGGTCCAGCCGACCGGGTCGTACAGATCCTCGGTGTACTCCTCCTCGTTGTCGTAGAGGTCCATGAGGAGGGAGAACGTGTAGTCCTTGAGCTCCTCCTGGCGCTGGGACGAGGCCTTCTCCATCGCCTTCTGGAACTTGTAGCCGATGTAGTAGCCGTGCACGGCCTCGTCTCGGATGATCAGACGGATCACGTCGGCCGTGTTGGTCAGCTCGCCGTGGCTGGACCAGTACATGGGCAGGTAGAAGCCGGAGTAGAAGAGGAAGGACTCGAGCAGCGTCGAGGCGACCTTGCGCTTCTCCGCGTCGTCGCCCTGGTAGTAGCCCATGACGATCCGGGCCTTCTTCTGCAGCGCCTCGTTGTGCTCGCTCCAGCGGAAGGCCTCGTCGATCTGCTTGGTGTGCGAGAGCGTCGAGAAGATCTGCGAGTACGACTTCGCGTGCACGGACTCCATGAACGCGATGTTCGTGTACACCGCCTCCTCGTGCGGGGTCACCGCGTCGGGGATGAGCGAGACCGCGCCGACGGTGCCCTGCACCGTGTCCAGCAGCGTCAGGCCGGTGAAGACGCGCATCGTGAGGGTCTGCTCGCCCTCGCTGAGGCGCCCCCAGGACTGGATGTCGTTGCTGATCGGAACCTTCTCGGGGAGCCAGAAGTTCCCGGTCAGACGGTCCCAGACCTCGAGGTCCTTGGGGTCGGGGATGCGGTTCCAGTTGATGGCCTGGACCGACGTCTTCAGGTGATCGGAGTTCACCGCTGCCTCACGTTCGCTCTGGGGATGCTTGGGGTCGTCGCTCCCCAGTCTAGGTGCCGTGAGCGGCCTCCCGGGCGGACCTCCAGGCCGCCCAGCGCGTCTGTGGCGGAGTCGACCGTCGGGGCTCCGACGCGGTCGCATCGGCCCCCATCGGGGACTCGTCGGGCCAGCCCGACAGCGCATCGGCCGGGTGACAGGATGGGGCTCCGGCCTCCCGACGACAAGACTCGAGCCATGACCTCCTCCTCGACGCATGCTCCCTCCCCGACCTCCGGATCGACGATGCCCGTCGACGGCGCGCCCGAGGCCGCCGAGCACCGCAGCTTCCTCGCCCGCTGGGCGGGGACGATCGTGCGCGCCTTCCTCTACGCGGTCCCCGCCTTCGTGCTGGGCATCGTCGGATTCGTCCTGACCATCACCCTGCTCGCGGTGGGCGTGGGCACGGTCGTGGTCTGGGTGGGCCTGCCGATCCTCATCGCCGCCCTGATGGTCGCCCGGGGCTTCGCGGGCGCCGAGCGGGGCATGCAGCGGGTCCTGCTGCAGCGTCCTCTGCCGCGGCCCATGCGCCGGCGCGTAGCGCCGGACGCCGGCTGGGTGCGCCGCATGCTCACCCCGCTCGCGGATCCTCAGTCGTGGCTGGACTGCCTGTGGACCCTCGTGCACCTGCTGCTGAGCGCCGTCACGTTCCCCGTCATGGTCGCGTGGTTCGCAGGAGCCCTGGGCACGGTGCTGGGGCCGCTCGCCTCGATCATCCTGCGCCTGGTCCTGCCCGCGGACGAGATGAACGGCCTCGGCGAGCTGATCGGCTTCCACGGCGCCCTGGCCACGGGCATCGACCTCGGCCTGCAGTTCGCGGGCGGCCTGTTCTTCCTGCTCACCGCCTACCCCGTCGCCCGGGGCGTGACGGCGGTGCACCACGCCGTGGGCTACGGCCTGCTGAGCTCCCGCTTCGAGGAGCAGCAGCGCCTGGCCCGCACCGAGGAGTCGCGCGACGCCGGACGCGCCGCGGAGTCCGAATCCCTGCGCCGGCTCGAGCGGGATCTGCACGACGGGCCTCAGCAGGGGATCGTGCGGGCGACGATGGACCTGGCCCGCGCCGAGCGCCTCGCCCCGTCGGACCCCGAGCGATCCCGGAGGATCCTCGCGGAGACCCGCGAGATGCTGGGGACGACCCTCGAGGACCTGCGTCGGCTCTCCCGCGGGATCGCCCCGCCGATCCTCGTGGACAGGGGCCTCGCGGCGGCCCTCGCCGAGCGCGCCGCCCTGTGCCCCGTGCCCGCCACGGTCGACTGCCCGGAGATCGACCTCCCCGAGCACGTGGAGATCGGCATCTACTACGTGGTCTCCGAGGCCCTCGCGAACGCCGCCAAGCACTCCGGGGCGAGCGCCGTGCAGGTGCGCGTGAGCCGCGAGGCGGGCAGCGCGCGGACCGTGATCGTCGACGACGGCCGCGGAGGCGCGAGCATCTCCGCCGGCCACGGCCTCGCCGGTCTCGCGGGCCGCGTCGCCTCGCTCGAGGGGACGCTGCAGGTCGACTCCCCCGCCGGACAGGGCACCCGGATCGAGGCGGTGATCCCGTGCGCCTCGTGATCGCCGACGACTCCGCGCTGCTGCGCGAAGGACTGCGCCTGCTGCTCGAGGACGCCGGGCACGACGTCGTGGACTCCGCGGCCGACGGCACGGAGCTCGTGGCCCGCGCCCTCGAACACCGGCCCGACCTCGTGATCGCGGACATCCGCATGCCCCCGAGCCACAGCGACGAGGGTCTGCGCGCCGCCCACGAGATCCGCCGCACCTGGCCCGAGGCGCCGATCATGCTGCTCAGCCAGTACGTCGTCGTGGCCTACGCTGCCGAGCTGATCGGCGCCGGCGCCCCGGCGACCGGCTACCTGCTCAAGGACCGGGTGAGCGACATCGGCCGCTTCCTCGAGTCCGTCGAGCGGGTGGCGGGCGGCGGCGTGGTCATGGACCCCGACGTCATCGCGCAGGTCCTCGCGTCCCAGCGCCGCTCCCCTCTCGACGAGCTCACCCCGCGCGAGCGCGAGGTCCTCGAGCTCATGGGCGAGGGCCTCACCAACGCCGGGATCGCGGAGCGCCTGGTGGTCACGGAGGGCGCCGTGGAGAAGCACACCCAGCGCCTGTTCGCGAAGCTCGGGCTGAGCCCCGACGCGAGCGTCCACCGACGGGTGATGGCCGTGCTCACCCTGCTGGGCGGGTGATCCCGCGCGGGCACGTCCGTGGGTGAGGACGCGTCCGTGGGTGAGGTGCCCGCCGCCTCCGGCCGGAGGTCGGCCTGCCCGGTCCGACGTCGGCCCGCGTGGCGGCACCGGCGACGGCAGCAGCACCAGCGGCCACGCGACGCCGGCGGAACCAGCGGACTCGGCGGACTCGGCGGACTCGGCGTTGAGTGCTGCGTAACCGTCGTTATGAGCGCTCATAACGACGGTTACGCAGCACTCAACCGTCGAGGCGAGACGGGCCGCTGCGGGGCGGAGCCGGGTTTGGGGCCCGGCGGGGCCAGGAGCCGGGGGCTGGCCGCGGCCAGGAACGGGGACGTGCTCGGAGCTGAGCGCGCATGTCCCGCCCCAGGGCCCGGCTCCCGTCAGTGCTCGGAGGCCCCCTCCGCCCCGGCGCCGGTGAACGCGCGGACCTCCATCTCGGCGGCCTTCACGTCGTGGTCGGGCGCGGGCTTGGTGACGAGGGTGCCGACGATCCCGAGCAGGAAGCCCAGCGGGATCGAGACGATGCCGGGGTTGGAGAGCGGGAACAGGTCGAAGTCGGCGCCGGGGAACATCGCCTTCTCGTTGCCGGAGACGGCCGGGGAGAGCACGATCAGGATGAGGCAGGCCGCAAGCCCGCCGATCATCGAGAACAGCGCGCCGCCGGTGTTGAACCGTCGCCAGAACAGGGAGAAGAGGATGGTGGGCAGGTTGGCGCTCGCGGCGACCGCGAAGGCGAGCGCCACCAGGAAGGCGACGTTCTGCCCGAGGGCCACCACGCCGCCCACGATCGCGAGGATCCCGATCGCGACGACCGTCCAGCGGGCGATCTTCACCTCGTGGTCCGCGGGGACCTCGCCGCCGCGGATCACGGAGGCGTAGATGTCGTGCGCGAAGCTCGTGGCCGCCGTGATCGCGAGGCCCGCGACCACCGCGAGGATCGTCGCGAAGGCGATCGCGGAGACCACGGCCATCAGCACCGGCCCGCCGAGTGCGAGGGCGAGCAGCGGGGCCGCCGCGTTCTCCCCGCCGGGCGTCGCGGGATCCCCGAGGACCTCGGGGCCGACGAGGGCCGCGGCGCCGTAGCCGAGGATCAGGGTGAGCACGTAGAAGATGCCGATGATCCAGATCGCCCAGACCACCGAGCGCCGCGCCTCCTTGCCGCTGGGCACGGTGTAGAAGCGCATGAGCACGTGCGGGAGGCCCGCGGTGCCCAGGACCAGCGCGAGCCCGAGCGACAGGAAGTCCACGGGGTTGGGGTACTTCAGGCCGGGCGTGAGGATCGCGTCCCCGTCGGGGGACATGGCGATCGCCTGATCGAGCACGGCGGAGAAGTTGAAGCCGTAGCGGCCCATGACCATGATCGCGAGGATCGCGACGCCGACCACGAGCAGCACCGCCTTGATGATCTGCACCCAGGTGGTGCCCTTCATGCCGCCGACGATCACGTAGACGATCATCAGCACGCCGACGACCACCACGGTCAGGGCCGTGGGCAGCTTGCCCTCGAGGCCGAGGAGCAGGGCGACGAGACCTCCCGCGCCGGCCATCTGGGCGATGAGGTAGAAGAAGCAGACGGCGAGGGTGGTGAGCGAGGCCGCCAGGCGCACGGGGCGCTGGTTCAGGCGGAAGGAGAGGACGTCGGCCATCGTGAACTTGCCGGTGTTGCGCAGCAGCTCGGCGACCAGCAGGAGCGCGACCAGCCAGGCGACGAGGAAGCCGATCGAGTAGAGGAAGCCGTCGTAGCCGGCCATGGCGATCGCGCCGCAGATGCCCAGGAAGCTCGCGGCGCTGAGGTAGTCGCCGGAGATCGCGATGCCGTTCTGCGGCCCGGAGAACGAGCGGTTGCCGGCGTAGAACTCGGCGGCGCTCGCCTTCTGGCGGGAGACGCGGAAGACGATGAACAGCGTGAATGCGACGAACAGCGCGAACACGATCATGTTGATGACGGGGTTGATCTCGTGGCTCATCGCAGCTCGCCCTCCTCCCCGTCGGCGGAGCGAGCGGAGTCCTCGAGGATCTCCCCGCTCTCCATCTCGGCGCGGATCGCCTCGGCGTGGGGGTCGTAGCGACGGTCGGCCCACCAGCGGTAGAGCATGGTGATCACGAAGGTGGTGATCACCTGGCCGAAGCCGAACAGCAGGCCCACGGTGATGTTCCCGAAGACCGTGATCGCGAA
The DNA here is from genome assembly GCF_020792675.1 of Brachybacterium halotolerans subsp. kimchii. Classification (NCBI taxonomy): domain Bacteria; kingdom Bacillati; phylum Actinomycetota; class Actinomycetes; order Micrococcales; family Dermabacteraceae; genus Brachybacterium; species Brachybacterium halotolerans. Next base: position 1,393,384 of record NZ_CP086254.1, read on the forward strand.
GAACTCGTGGGTCCAGCCCGCGAGGATCACGTACAGCAGGTACCAGACCAGGAACAGCACCGTGATGGGCACGATGAAGGTGAGGAACGAGCGGCGCAGCTGCTGGAAGTCCTCGGACTGCTGGACGGCGAGGCTGCGGGCGCCGACGGAGGAGGAATCCCCGAGCGGGGCGCGGCCCGAGGATCTGGGATCGGGCAGGGATGCGGACTCTGACATGCCGGGCTCCTTTGCTCGGACGTGCACAGGGGGATCGCGGGAGGAGACCGCGATGCACCCAATGTATCGTGCATCACACGTCCGATGTCGGAGGGGCCGCAGGTGTCGCCCGCCGCGGCGGTCAGCTCGCCGCGGCGGTCATCCGGTGGTCGTGCTCCTCGCCGGAGAGGCGCAGGGCGTCGGTCTCCTTCAGCAGGTCCCGGCCGCGCGTCTCGGGCACGAGGAAGGTCGCGCCGGTGGTGATGGCGGCGAGGGTCGCCATGTAGACGGCGAGCACGATCCAGTTGCTGTCGGTCCAGGCGAGCAGCGCCGCGCCGAGGACGCCGGCCAGCCCTCCCGCGAGGACGGCGGAGATCTCGCGGGCCATCGCCACGCCCAGGTAGCGGTGCCGGGCCCCGAACATCTCGGGGAGCAGGGAGCACTGCGGGCCGAGCATCGAGTTCACGGCGACGCCGATGCCGATCGCGATCACGGCGATCGCCACGGCCTCGGTCCCCACGGACAGCAGGTACCAGGCGGGGAACGTGTACAGGAGCATGAACACGGCGCCGAAGCGGTAGACGGGCACGCGCCCGAAGCGATCGGAGAGGTGGCCGGTGAAGGGCACCGAGAAGATCCCGATGAGGCTGCCGAGTGTCACGCCCCAGGCGACGGTGCCCTTGTCCAGTCCGATCGCCGCGGAGGTCACGAAGGCCAGGGCGAGCGACTGGAACATGTAGCTGCCGCCGTTCTCGGCCATGCGCAGGCCGATGCCCACGACGACGCCCGGCCGCCCGGTCGTGAAGATCTCGCGGATCGGGTGGTCGGCGATCTGCTCGTGCTCCTCGAGCTGGACGAAGGTGGGGGTCTCGCGCAGCCGCGCCCGGATGAACAGGGCGATGAGGATCAGCACGAAGGAGGCGAGGAACGGCAGCCGCCAGCCGTAGGACAGGAAGGCGTCCTCGGGCATCAGCAGGGTGAGCAGGGAGAAGACGAGTCCGGCGAGCAGCGTGCCCGCCTGAATGCCGATGAACGGGAGGGCGGAGAAGAAGCCGCGCCGACGCACGGGGGCGTACTCGGCCATGAGCACGGTCGCGCCGGCCTGCTCGGCGCCGGCGCCGAAGCCCTGCAGCAGGCGCAGGATCACCAGCAGGATCGGGGCGACGTAGCCCGCGGAGTGGAAGGTGGGGAGCACGCCGATCAGGGTCGAGGCGCCGCCCATCAGCAGCACCGTGATCACGAGGATGGTCTTGCGGCCCACCTTGTCGCCGAGCGCGCCGAAGAAGAGGCCGCCGAAGGGGCGGGCCACGAAGCCGACCCCGTAGATCCCGAAGGCGGCGACGGTGTTCATCGCAGCGTTGCCCTCGGGGAAGAACAGAGTGTTGAACACGAGGGCCGTCATCAGTCCGTACATCGCGAAGTCGAAGTACTCCATCGCGCTGCCGATGGACGAGGAGAGCGTGGCACGGCGCAGGTTCGCGGCGTACTCGGCCTCGGGCATGTCCTGGGCGCCCTCGGGGCGGGCGGAGCGTGGCGTCAAGCTCATGGCATCTCCTTCGATGCGGGCGAGGCGGCCCGAGCGGGCCGGACCGGGCGCGGCCGACGGGGCCGGCCGATGGCCCTACTGTACTCATTCGCGAACGCAGTGCAACCCGTTGAACGCGCGGATCTCAGGGCCGGCGCGAGAGGGGGTTGGTGAGCGCGTCGGCCAGCGTCAGCAGCGCGGCGCCCAGCTCGTCGACCACGGCGTCGCCGGCCTCGGAGGCGGCGAGCGCGACGCCCACGGCCATGCGCGGGTCCCCGGGCTGCCAGGGCTCGAGCGGGACAGCGACGCCGTGGATGCCGGGGAAGGACTCGCCGCGGTCGATCGCGAATCCGCGCTCCCGGCCCGCGCCGATCTTCTCGCGCACGGCCTCGGGGCTCGTCACCGACTCCTCGGTGGTGGGCGCGAAGTCCGCGACACCGAGCACCGCGTCCACCTCGGCGTCGTCCATGGCGAGCAGCATGGCGTTGCCGACCGCGCAGTGGATGAGCGGCAGGCGAGAGCCGAGCGGCGTGCCCAGGCGCTGGCGACGCCCCTCGTGCCGGGCGAGGTAGAGGGCGTCGGGCGCGTCCAGCATCGCGATCTGGACGACGTGCCCGCGCAGCACCGGATCGCCCTCCACGGCGGCGAAGAACTCGCGGACCTGGTTGAACTGGGAGGCGAAGGCGCCGCCCAGCTCGGCGGTGCGGATGCCGAGCCGGTACCCGCTCTCGACCCGGTCGATCATGCCCTCGTTCTCGAGCGCCTGGCAGATGTTAGACGCCGAGGACTTCGCCATGCCGACCCCGCGCGCGAGCTCGGAGAGGGTGAGCGGCCCGCGCGCCCGCTCCAGCGCCCCGAGGATCCGCAGGGATCGGGTGACGGCGGGCGAAGGGTCGCGGGGCTCGGCCGATGCGCGCTCGGGCGCGGGCTCGGCCGACGCGCGCTCGGGCTCGGCCGACGGGCTCGCAGGACGGGTGGTCTTCGTGCTCTGGGGCGCCACGGCGCTCCCCTTCCCTGCGCGGTCGGCGCGGCGGGCGCCGCGCGGGGCGCTCGCCCCCGTCGGCCCGTCGCGCCGCCGCACTCAGTAGAACTCGACGGTGTCCACAGTGTTGCGCAGCGGCCGTCCGTCGAGGTGGCGGGCGAGGTTGTCCACGAACAGCCGCACGATCCTCTCCTCCTCGCGGGTGTCGAGGGCGGCGGTGTGCGGGCTGACCAGGACATGGGGATGATCCCACAGAGGGCTCGCCGCGGGCAGCGGCTCGGTCGCGAAGACGTCGAGCGCGGCGAAGCCGATGCGGCCGTCCTCGAGCGCGCGCAGCAGGGCGGGCTCGTCGACGACGGTGCCGCGTCCGACGTTCACGAGGATCGTCCCCGGGCGGGCCCTCGCGAGCACGTCCTCGCCCACGAGGCCCTCGGTCGCGTCGGTGCCGGGGAGGGTGAGCACGACGGCGTCGGCGCGGGCGACGGCGGCGGCGAGGTCATCGATCGGCACGAGCTCGTCGACGCCCTCGGCCGCCTCGCCGCTGCGAGTCGTGCCGAGCACGTGGGCGCCGAGCGCGCTGAAGCGCGCCGCGCAGGCCTTCCCGATGCCGCCGAGACCGACGACGAGCACGGTCATCTCGTCGAGGTGCCGCATCTCCCAGCGCTCGCTCCACTCGTGCTCGCGCTGCTGGTCGAGCAGCCGCGGGAGGGACTTCGCGCCGGCGAGCACGCCGAGCACGGCGAACTCGGCGAGCGGCGCGCCGTGGACGCCGGCGGTGGTCGTGAAGGCGATGCGCTCGAGGCCCTCCGAGGCGAGTCCTGCGGCGCGCACCTGGGAGCCGCCGCCGGCGGCCATCGTCTGCACCCAGCGCAGACGCGGGTTCGCGCGGACGGTGCGGGCGAGGGCCGCGGGGTCCACGTCGGGCAGCGAGAAGAGCACGTCGGCGGAGTCGACCATCTGCTCGAAGGCGGCCTGCTGCGCGGGCGTGCGCACATGCTCCGGGTCGCCCGACCAGTCGGCGGGACCGCGACGCGGGCGGTAGAGCGCGTGGTCGCGGATCACCTCGGCGCGCGGCTCGCTGCGCTCGATGAGCGCGCAGAGATCCTCGGGGAGGTCGACGGCGACCACGACGCGCGTGCGCCCTTCGGGCGTCTCGGGGTCGGCGGGAGGGGTCTGGCTCATGGGAGCTCCTTCGCTCGGGTGGGAGGCAGGACCACACTAACGCGTGTTCAATATGTTGGACACCGTTCCCAGTGTTGCGCGACGGGTTAGAGTCGGGCCATGAGCACTGACGACGACGTCCGCCCCGATCCCGCTCGCCCCGTCGCGCCCGCTCACGGCGCGGAGGACGCGAAACACTCGAAGAACGCGGAGGACTCGCCCGCCGAGCCCTCGACGGCTCGCGGACCCGGCTCCCCGCGCGTGGGCGTGCTCGGACTGGGATCCATGGGACTGCCGATGGCCGAGCACCTGCTGTGCGCCCACGGCTCCCTCACCGTCCACTCCCGCACGCCGAAGCCGCAGCTCACCGCGCAGGGAGCACGGTGGGCCCAGACCCCGCGCGAGCTCGCCGAGGCGGTCGACGCGATCCTCGTGATGCTCCCCGATCTGCCGGATCTCGAGCCCCTGCTGGGCGGAGAGGACGGCCTGCTCGCCTCCGCCGGCGAGCTGCTGCTGATGATCGGATCGACCTCCTCCTCCGTGCAGGTGCGAGAGCTCGGCGAGCGCCTGGCCGCGGAGAGCGACGGCCGCGTGCGCGTGGTCGACTGCCCGGTCTCCGGGGGCGAGGACGGCGCGGAGGCGGGCACGCTCGCCATCATGCTGGGCGGCGCCGAGGACGACGCCGCCGAGGCCGCCCGCCTGCTCGCGCCCTGCGGGAACCCGGTGCGCCTGGGACCGCTCGGGGCGGGCGAGGTCGCGAAGTCCTGCAACCAGATGATCGTCAGCGCCACCGCACTCGCCCTCGGCGAGGTGACCGTGCTCGCCGAGCGCAGCGGCCTCGACCTGGGCACCCTCTTCGAGCTGCTGCAGGGCGGCTACGCGGGCTCGAACCTCATGGCCTCGCGCCGCGAGAAGTTCGTGACCGGGGACGACTCCCCCTCCGGCGTCGCGAAGTACATGGTCAAGGATCTGCGCTTCGCCGGCGAGATCGCCGAGGCGACGGGCACCCACGGCGCCCTCCTTCCCGCCCTGCGCGCGGCGTTCGACGAGCTCGTCGAAGCGGACCTGGGCGACCGCGACCTCGCGACCACGCGGCGCTTCACCGAGCAGCGGGGCTGACTGCGCCGGAGCCCACTGCCAGACCCCGCACGTACGGACGGGCGGGCCTCCCGCAGGAGACCCGCCCGTCCTGGCCCGTCGGCCGTCCGGAGACGGCGCCTGGGGCTCCGATCAGAGCTCGCGGAGCGTCACAGCATGCAGCTGACGCAGCCCTCGACCTCGGTGCCCTCGATCGCCATCTGCCGCAGGCGGATGTAGTAGAGGGTCTTGATGCCCTTGCGCCATGCGTAGATCTGCGCCTTGTTGACGTCGCGCGTGGTGGCGGTGTCGGGGAAGAAGAGCGTGAGGCTCAGGCCCTGGTCCACGTGCTTGGTGGCCTCGGCGTAGGTGTCCACGATCTTCTCGTAGCCGATCTCGTACGCGTCCTGGTAGTACTCCAGGTTGTCGTTCGTCATGAACGGCGCCGGGTAGTAGACGCGGCCGATCTTCCCCTCCTTGCGGATCTCGATCTTGGAGACGATCGGGTGGATCGACGAGGTCGAGTGGTTGATGTAGGAGATCGACCCGGTCGGCGGGACCGCCTGCAGGTACGCGTTGTACATGCCGTGGGCCTTCACGTCCTCGCGCAGCTGCTTCCAGTCGTCCTGGCTGGGCAGGTGCACGTTCGAGTTCGCGAACAGCTCGCGGACCTTCGCGGTGCGCGGCTCCCACACCTCATCGGTGTACTTGTCGAAGTACTCGCCGGTCCCGTACTTCGAGTTCTCGAAGTCGTAGAACGTCTCGCCGAGCTCCTTGGCGAGCCCCATGGAGGCCTTGATGGCCTGGTAGGTGACCGCGTAGAAGTACATGTTCGTGAAGTCCAGGCCCTCGTCGGACCCGTAGTAGATGCCCTCGCGCGCCAGGTAGCCGTGGAGGTTCATCTGCCCCAGGCCGATCGCGTGGGACTTGCGGTTGCCCTCGGCGATCGTGGGCACGGACTCGATGTCAGAGGTGTCCGAGACCGCCGTCAGCGCGCGGATCGCGGTGCTGATCGTGCGCTCGAAGTCCGGGGAGTCCATCGCCTTGGCGATGTTCAGCGACCCCAGGTTGCAGGAGATGTCGCGACCCATCTCGTCGTAGGTGAGGTCGTTGTTCATGTGCGACGGGGTCGCGACCTGGAGGATCTCGGAGCACAGGTTCGAGTGGGTGACCTTGCCGGCGATCGGGTTCGCCCTGTTCACCGTGTCCTCGAACATGATGTACGGGTAGCCGGACTCGAACTGGATCTCCGCGAGGGTCTGGAAGAAGTCGCGGGCCTTGATCTTCTTCTTCGCGATCCGCGGGTTGTCGACCATGTCGCGGTAGTTCTCGGAGATCGACACGTCCGCGTACGGCTTGCCGTACTCGCGCTCCACGTCGTACGGGGAGAACAGGTACATCGGCTCGTTGTTCTTCGCGAGCTCGAAGGTGATGTCGGGGATCACGACGCCCAGCGAGAGGGTCTTGATGCGGATCTTCTCGTCCGCGTTCTCGCGCTTGGTGTCCAGGAACCGCATGATGTCCGGGTGGTGCGCGTGGAGGTACACCGCGCCCGCGCCCTGACGCGCACCGAGCTGGTTCGCGTAGGAGAAGGAGTCCTCGAGCAGCTTCATCACGGGGATGACGCCGCTGGACTGGTTCTCGATGTGCTTGATCGGCGCACCGTACTCGCGCAGGTTCGAGAGCAGCAGGGCGACGCCGCCGCCGCGCTTGGACAGCTGCAGCGCGGAGTTGATGCCGCGGCCGATGGACTCCATGTTGTCCTCGATGCGCAGCAGGAAGCACGAGACGAGCTCGCCGCGCTGGGCCTTGCCGGCGTTGAGGAACGTGGGGGTCGCGGGCTGGAAACGGCCGTCGAGCACCTCGTCGACGATCCGCCGGGCCAGCTCCTCGTCACCGCGGGCGAGGGTCAGTGCCACCATGACCACCCGGTCCTCGAAGCGCTCGAGGTACCGCTTGCCGTCGAAGGTCTTCAGCGTGTACGAGGTGTAGTACTTGAAGGCGCCCAGGAACGTCGGGAAGCGGAACTTCTTCGCGAAGGCCTGCTCCGACAGCTCCTCGACGAAGTCGAAGGAGTACTGGTCCAGCACCTCGGACTCGTAGTACTCGTTCTCGACGAGGTAGTCGATCTTCTCCCGCAGGGAGTGGAAGAACACCGTGTTGGGGTTCACGTGCTGCAGGAAGTACTCACGGGCGGCGAGACGATCCTTGTCGAACTGGATCTTCCCGTCGGCCCCGTAGAGGTTCAGCATCGCGTTCAGCGCGTGATAGTCGAGGGACTTGTGATGCTCCACCGAAGGCATCTCGGTCAGTGTCGCCAAAACTCTTCCAATCCGTCGTGGACCTGCTGCACGTCTCGCGGCGTGCCCAGCAGCTCGAACCTGTACATGTGCGGGACCCGGCACTTCGCCGAGATGATCTCGCCGGCCAGCCCGTAGGCCTCGCCGAAATTCGTGTTCCCCGCGGTGATGACGCCCCGGATGAGGTTCCGGTTGCGTTCGTCGTTGAGGAACTTGATGACCTGCTTCGGGACTGCTCCGCGTCCGTTGCCGCCGCCATAGGTCGGCACCATCAGCACGTACTCCTCGTCCATGACGAGGGGATCCTCCGTGCGATGGAGGGGGATCCTGCTGGCCGGCATGTCCAGCTTCTGCACGAAGCGATGGGTGTTGCCGGACACGGAGGAGAAGTAGACGAGGGTTCCCATCCTCCTCACCTCCGCATGATCGGGAGCGCTCAGATGGCTGCGGCGCGGGCGCCCTCGGCGCCGGCGGCCGCCACGGCCTTGATCTTGTCGGGACGGAAGCCCGACCAGTGGTCCTCACCGGCGACCACGACGGGCGCCTGCACGTAGCCCATCGACTTCACGTGGGCGAGCGCCTCGGCGTCCTCGGTGATGTCGACAACGTCGTAGGCGACGCCCGACTTGGTGAGGGCGCGCTTGGTCGCGTCGCACTGGACGCACATGGGCTTCGAGTACACGGTGATGGCCATCGGGCGATGCCTTTCTCGGTGGGGATCGTGTCGCCGGCGCCCGCGCTGCGGGATCCGGTGCGTGAAGGAGTGTGTGGGGCGGGGATCGAAGGGTGTTCGACGAGGTCGTCGAGGGATTCGAGCGGCCTGCCGAGCGGTGCCCTGCGGGATCCGCGCCGACCTCTCCAACACTACACCTAGTGGTGCCCCGACGTCTGCACCACAAGATGTACTGAACTACAAGACTGTTATCCACAATCCGATGGTGACGGACTGTGGACGGACGTGGGTCAGCTGGGGACGAACGCGCATCGTCTGCGCGGATGCTGTGGACAGCGCTGTGGAACGCCCCGATACGCCCCGCCGGACGGTGGATGACGACTCCCCCGGGGACCCGGCGGACAGTGGTGCGCGCCCCGAAAATCCGTGTCGGATCGGCGTGTCGTCGGCGTGTCGTGCAGCGCAGGGATAAGAGGTCCCCACGAGAGCTCGTCGTCCACAGTCGGACGCCCGCTCGGCGTGTCGTCAGAACGTCGCCGGCGGAGCACTCCGGCCCCGCGCGACCGAGCGCTCACGGGACGGATCGAGGCCCGGTCCCGCCGAGGGTCGATGAGCACTCCGGGGCATGGTCCGGGCAGTGTCCGGACCGACAGCGAGCGGTGCCGGACGACGAGCCGCCCGGTTGGGTGCGCGCGCACGGCTCTGGGAGGCGCGGCGCACGGGCGCGCGGCTGGACGTGAGGGCGCGACGCGACCCCGGAACACGCGCACTTCGTTCAGATGCGCGGAGCTCCGTTCAGGAGCGCGGGGGCTCCTCGCCCTCCGGCGCTCCGTCCTTCGCGGCATCATCGGCCGCGGCCGCCCAGGCATCGCCGTCCGCCGGCTCGGCGCGATCGGTGTCGACGGCGGACTGGTGCGGGTCGTCGTCCCGGGACACTGCGGCCCCGGCAGTCGTCGCCTGCGGCCGCGCGGACCGCGCCGCCTCGAGCTGGTCGGCGGCCGAGGAGAGGTCCTCGGTCGGCGCCGCGGGCGGGATCTCGCCGGTGCCGGGCACCGGGGTCAGCGGACCGATCCGCACGGAGGTGCCCTCGGCCGACGGCGCGGCGGAGTCCTCGTCCGATGCGGTCGACCCGGCCGCGGCCTCCGATCCGTCCGACTCCGCCTCGGAGTCGGCGATGTCGTCGGCACCAGCATCGGCATCGGCGTCGTCGGCGTCCTCCGCCGCACTGGTGTCCTCGGTCGCGCCGGCGTCCTCGGTCGCGCCGGCGTCCTCCGCCTGCTCCGAGACCTCCGCCTGGTCCGAGGCCTCCTCCTGGTCCGGGACCTCCTCCTCGGGATCCGCCTCGAGGGACCGGCCGTCGGCCTCGACGAGGGTCTTCAGGACCTCGCGCAGGATCTCGACCTGGGCGAGAGCCTCGGCGGCGCCGGCATGGGGCTCCTTGCCCTTGTCGACGAACTCGTGGAAGGCCTCCCACATGGACTCGGCCGCGCCGAGGTCGGAGGAGCGGGAGGTGACGACCACACGGCCGTGCTCTTTCTCGCGCAGGGAGCTGCGGGAGCGGGAGTCCACGAACGACGGCGGCTCGAGCGCGAGGTCGATCCGCTTGCGCGCCGAGAGCACCTCGTAGGTCTCCGAGTACTCGGGGGCGAAGGGGAGGTAGTGCCAGACCAGGCGCACGGGAGCGCCGTCCTCGAGCTCCCCCAGCAGCTCGAGCGAGCCGGGGATGACGCCCTTGGGCCAGTGGCGCACGGCGGTGAGCTCGGTGAGCGGACCGTAGATGCGCTCGGTGATGGCGAGCTGGTGGGCGATGCCCGTGAGCAGCCCCTTCACGTAGAGGTCGCGATCACGCTGGGTCGCGCCCTCCCCCGCGCCGGCGACGACCGCCTCCTGCAGGGTCTTGCGACGCTCCTGGCGCTTCTCCGACGGCAGGTCGTAGGCGGACGCGGTCACGTGCGCGCGACCGAACAGAGGACCGGAGGCGGGCATCAGCACCTCGTGGTCGATCATGCGCACGTCGCGCGCGCGGATGTTGTCGACGACCTCGTCGAGCACCTCGTCGTACTGCTGCGGGTAGGCCATCATCACCAGGCGCCGGCCCACGAGCCGCTCGAAGTCGCTGATCCTGGCGACCTCCTGCGCCGAGTACCCCAGCGGGGGCTCGACGAGCACGGGGATCCCGCGGCGCAGCAGCAGGAGGAGATCCTCGACGTGCAGGCCGTCGGTCGCGAGGACCGCCGCATCGAGGGCGACGTCCTTCGCGCGCACGGCGGCGACGAGATCGGCGACGGTCTCGAAGCGATGCTCCTCCTCGACGCCCCAGACGTCGGCCGATTCGCGCCGGCGCCGCGGCGAGTGGTCCACGAGAGCGGTCACCGCGAAGCGGTCCCAGCGGCGGCGCAGCACGGGCAGATGCACGGCCTGCGCCATCGTTCCGGCACCGATGACGGCGATGTTCAGGATCCTCGGCATGCGGGCGGTTCTCCTCGCGGGATGAGCGGGACGGGCAGGTCAGGGGTGGAGCGGGCCGGCCGGGAACCGGAGCGTGCGCGGGCGCGCGCGGGCATGCGCGAGGTGCTCTGGCTCCGCGTCCACGGCCGTCGGCACGTGCCGCTGTTCTACCACAGCGCGCTGATCCGGACCCTCGCGCGTCTCGCACGGCGAGGGCGCGGACACAGGGTGTGGGAGGCACGACCGCGCGCCGCTATCGTGGTGCCCGTGCCGTTCCTCTACACGCTCACCCGTCCGGTCCTGGGGCCCATGTTCACCGCCTACTGGCGCCCCCGCATCACCGGGCTCGAGAACATCCCGCGCACCGGCGCGTTCCTGCTGGCCTCCAACCATCTGGCCAACGTGGACAGTTTCATCATCCCCGTGGTGTCCCCGCGCATGGTCCGATTCGTCTCCAAGGACGTGTTCTGGAAGAACGGCGGCCTCAAGGGCCGCATCCAGAAGTGGTTCATGAACTCCGTGGGCACCGTGCCGCTGGACCGCGAGGCCCTGAGCTCCGGCCGGGGCGCGCTCGACGCCGCCCTGGACGTGCTGAAGGCCGGCGAGGGCTTCGGCATCTACCCCGAGGGCTCCCGCAGTCGCGACGGGCTGCTGCACAAGGGCCAGCCGGGCGCGGCCTGGCTCGCCCTCGAGTCCGGCGCCCCCGTCATCCCGCTGGGCCTGGCAGGCACGCAGAACCTGTTCCTGAAGGGACGGAAGATGCCCACCCGGTACCGTCCCGACATGCGCTTCGGGGCGCCGATCGATCTCTCGGACCTGCCGACGGACCTGAGCGCGGGCGCCCGCCGGCGCCTGGCCACCGATCGGATCATGACCGAGATCCAGCGGCTCTCCGGCCAGGAGTGGGCCCCGGGCGCGCAGCCCCGCGGCGCGGGGACCGGCGCGAGCGCATAGGATCGTTCTCCCCGCCCGACACAGGAGGTCAACGTGGCAGTGGTGGTCGGCTTCATCCCCACCCCGGTGGGATTCGACGCGCTGGACACGGCGCGCACCGCGGCCGAGGAGCGCGGCGGCCCGCTGATCGTGCTCAACGTGGTCAGGCAGGGCGACGAGCAGGATCCCCGCCACGCCAGCGAGGGTGACCTCGACGCGGCGGCAGACCGCCTGCGCGGCTCGGCCGTGCGGGTCGACATCCGTCAGGAGAGCAGCGAGGACGACATCGCCGACGTCCTGCTGGACACCGTCGAGCGAGAGAAGGCCGAGCTGCTGGTGATCGGTCTGCGTCGCGAGCGCGACGTCGCCCGGCATCTCCTGGGCGTGACCCCGCAGAAGCTGCTGCTCTCCGCCCCCTGCGACGTGCTCGTCGTCTGAGGGCGCTCACCTCTCCCCGGACGCGTCCCACCCCGGGCCCGGCACCGGACACAGCGAGGCCCGGACCCGATCGCTCGGGTCCGGGCCTCGCCCGTGCGGCGGCGTGCGCTCACGCCGCCGAGGGGATCACTCGGAGCGCGGATCCGCGCCGGGGACCTGGTCGCCGCCGTTCTCTCGCACGGCCTTCTCGATCCGCTCGCCGACCTCCTGGTCGATGTTCTTCCAGTACTGGAAGGCGTTCGAGAGGACCGGCTCGATCACGGTGGCGAGAGCGCCGGAGACCGTCTCGATGAGACGCTCGCGCTCGCCCTCGTCCATGACCTCGCGGACCAGCGTGTGGGCCTGGCCGAAGTCGTCGTCATCGGAGCGCAGGGTGTAGGCCTGGCGCACCAGGGTGCCGTCGGACTCCCAGCCGTTGTCGACCGGGCCCTGGGCGTCCTGGTACGAGCGCCCGAACGAGTTCGGGGAGTACACCGGGGCGTTGCCGCTGTGGAAGAACTCCATCGAGCCCTCCTTGTCGTAGGAGTTGGTCTCCACGACAGGACGGTTCACGGGCAGCTGGTTGAAGTTGGTGCCCAGGCGGTTGCGCTGCGCGTCCGGGTAGGAGAACACGCGGCCCAGCAGCATCTTGTCGGGCGAGACGCCGGTGCCGGGCACGAGGTTCGAGGGGCTGAAGGCGGCCTGCTCGACCTGCGCGAAGTGGTTGACCGGGTTCTGGTTCAGCGTGAAGCGGCCGACGGGGATGCGCGGGTAGTCCTTCTTCGACCAGGTCTTCGTGAGGTCGAAGGGGTTGAAGCGGTAGGTCTTCGCATCCTCGTAGGGCATGATCTGCACCTCGAGCTTCCAGGACGGGAAGTCGCCGCTGTCGATCGACTCGAAGAGGTCGCGGCGGTGGTAGTCGCCGTCCAGGCCGGCGAGCTCGTCGGCCTCGTCGTTGGTGAGGTACTCCAGGCCCTGCTCGGTGAGGAAGTGGTACTTGACCCAGAACTTCTCGCCGGCCTCGTTGACCCACATGTAGGTGTGCGAGGAGTAGCCGTTCATGTGGCGCCAGGTCTTGGGCAGGCCGCGGTCGCCCATGAGGTAGGAGACCTGGTGGGCGCTCTCCGGGGAGAGGGTCCAGAAGTCCCACTGCATGGTGTTGTCGCGCAGGCCGGAGTCCGGGGTGCGCTTCTGGGAGTGGATGAAGTCGGGGAACTTCATGGGATCGCGGACGAAGAACACCGGGGTGTTGTTCCCGACGATGTCGAAGTTGCCCTCCTGCGTGTAGAACTTCAGCGCGAAGCCGCGCACGTCACGCCAGGTGTCGGGCGAGCCCAGCTCGCCGGCCACGGTGGAGAACCGCGCGAGCATCGGGGTCTTGGCGCCCTTCTGGAAGAGGCCAGCCTTCGTGTACTGCGAGACGTCCTCGGTGATCTCGAGCTCGCCGAAGGCGCCGGAGCCCTTGGCGTGCGGGCTGCGCTCCGGGATGCGCTCGCGGTCGAAGCGGGCGAGCTTCTCGACGAGGGCGACGTCGTGGAGCATCAGAGGACCGTCGGGGCCGACGGACAGCGAGTTGGCGTCGCTCTCGCGCGGGGCGCCGTTCTCGGTGGTGGAGGGAATGGTCGGCGTGGTGTCGCCGGTGGGGTCGAACGTGGTCACGATCTCTCCTTCTCGGGGCGAGCCCCGGCTGCAGTGGCCGGGACGGTGGGGTCCCGCACCGCTCGGGCGAGAGCGGTGCGGGGATTCGCAGTTCTTCGCAGTGTTCGACGGATGTCGCCGGGATCGATGGAACGCTGATCAGCAGATCTCAGCCGGCCCCGGCACCGCTCGGGACCGTGGTCCCGGGAGACGCCGACGCCGTGCGGCATGCGGAGCACACGCCGCGGAACAGCACCTCCGCGACCTCGATCTCGAAGCCGTGGTCGTGGGAGGGCGTCAGGCACGGCGCCTCGCCGATCGTGCAGGGCACGTCCTCGAGGCGACCGCACACCCGGCACACCATGTGGTGGTGGTTGTCGTGCCGGTGGATCTCGTAGCGGGCGGCGCTGCGGGAGCCGGTGGCGACCCGGCGCAGCAGGCCCGCATCGGTGAGCGCGTGCAGCACGTCGTAGACGGCCTGACGCGACACCGTGCCGAGCCGTTCGCGCACTGCGGCGGCGATGTCATCCGCCTCAGCATGCTGACACTCGGCGACGACCGCGAGCGTCGCCAGCCGCGGTGCGGTGACGCGCAGACCCGCGGAACGCAGGTCGTCAGCCATATCGGTCGTCATGGATACAGGATACTACGTTTTCTGGACAAGATCCAGAAGATGACTGCGTCAAACCTGTGTCACGCACGACCGTCGATTGTTTTCTGACACACCGCGACCCCACCGCCATCTGCGGTCGGGTCGCGGCAGGTGATTCCCTCGTGTCAATCAGACACCGGCACGATCACCGCGGCTGCTTGCAGAGCCACGGGAACGTCGGCGCCACCCAGCAGAGGAAGGCTGGCTGGACCAGCGGCGAGTTGGCGGAGACTCCCCCTTCGACGGCGCGCTCCTGGGGACTGGCAGTCGTGCTCTCGGCACCGGCATTGATGACGGCAGGGCTCTCGGCGGCGAGCGCGGCGCTGGGCAGGGCGAGGGTGCCGGCGCAGAGAGCAGCTGCAGCGAGAAGGGTGGTCGCGGGACGGGTGTACGAACGAAGCGAACGAGACATGACAGGACTCCTCGGGTGTATCTCCAGGTGAACGGGCAGTGAATGGCCCGACGACCAGGTGCGGACCCGCGCTCCACACACCGCAGTCGGATCTGGAGTCAGGAAGGGCCGCGGTCGTGCTCGCACACTACGCTGGGCACGATGGCTTCCCACGCGCACGACGCGACCGACGATGTCGTCACGGCGAGCCCCCGCGGCCGGCGCGACGACGCGGCTCGTCGCGCCCACGCAGGTCCCATGTCTTCATCAGGAAGCCTCCTCGGCTCCCCTCGGCTCACCCTCAGCGCTGCGATCGCTCTCGCGTTCTTCCTCGCCGTGATCATCATCCCCACCACTTTCCCCTCGGGCGCCGCCTCCGTTCTCATGGGAATCGGGCTGAGCATCGGGGGCGGCCTGTCCATCACACGGCCCGTCGCCGGTGGGGTCCTCATCGGGCTCGTCCTGACCGTTGCCATCCTGGATCCGCTGTCCTCACCCGGGCTCGGTGTCCTGGTGCCGCCGATAGCACTCGCCGCCTGCGCGGGCGAGGGACGGCTGCTCCCGGGCATCGTCATCGGACTCTGGCACACCACGGTGATCACCGTGGCTGCCGAGCGCACCATGAACACGACCGCCGACCTGGTCACGAACGCCCTCGTCTGGATCTTCATGCTCACGGTCGCGTACCTTCTGGGCGCCCTGTGGCGCTCGATGATCCTGCGACTCGCCACCGAGCGCGCTCGCCATGCCTTCGACCTCGCCGAGCAGCGACGCGCCATCGCCCGCGACCTGCACGACACCGGCGTCCGGGCGATCACCGAGGTCATCCTGCTCGCGGAGACGGCCCAGCACGCCGACGGCATCTCCGCCGCCGATGCGGAAGCCTTCGCGAGGATCTCGCGCACCGCTCGCCTCTCGACCGATGAGCTGCGCAGCCTCATGGACGCCCTGCGCACGGACGTTCCGGTCGACGGTTCCACTAATCCGACCGCCTACGGCGTCACGGTCCACGCGGCGAGCTGGGACGATGCGCTCCAGGCCGCGCGCGACCGCCTGCAGGCCGCTGACTTCACCGTGAATCTCAGCTCGGAGTCCGACGCGCCGGTGCCGCCCTCGGCCACCCCTGTGCTCTCGCGCTGCCTGTGGGAGGTCGTGGCCAACGTGATCCGCCACGCCGACGACGAGTACCCCGTCGCGATCATGTCCGCGGCCATGTCGGATGGTGTGGAACTGCTGGTCCGCAATACGATCGACCACGACCCCGTCGTCCGTGTGGACGGCGGCGACGGTCTTCGGGGCCTCGGAGAGCAGCTCGAGGCCGTCGGCGGATCCCTCGAGACCCAGCGCGACGGGGACACCTTCCTCACTCGCATCCAGCTCCCCACCGACACCGGCCGATGACGGCCCGACCGGCCTTCGCGCCACATCGCCCCGAGAGGACGACGCCCCTATGATCACCGTGCTGATCTGCGACGACGACCCCATCGTCCGCACCGCTCTCGAGGGCTACCTCGCCCGGGAGGACGACGTGCACGTGGAGCGGTCGGTCGACAGCGCGGAGGCGGCCCTCGAGGTCCTGGACTTGGCGGCGCCCGACGTGGTCCTCATGGATCTGGTGCTGCCCGGCATGGACGGCATCGCCGCGACGCGGCGGATCAGCGCCCGTCCCGGAGCGCCCGCCGTCATGGTGCTCACGACCTTCGGCACCGAGGAGCAGGTCGCGGCGGCGATCAGTGCGGGCGCCGTAGGCTTCCTGCTGAAGTCGACCACCGCTGCGGCCCTCGCCGCGGCCGTGCGCGCAGCGGCGGTGCGCGCGGGCACCGTGATCACCCCGGAGCTCGCCGCGCACCTCGCCCAGACCGCGTCGAAAGAGAGCGGCGAGGGCTCCATCGCTCCGCAGGCCAGCGCGGAGCGCTCCCCCTCCCCCACGACGCACTCGGACGGGGGCACCTCTCCGGACGCCGCCGGCGGCTCGATGCCGCTCCCCGTGGCGTCGCCGACGTCGGCCGACGCCGACGGGGTCCAGGAGGCCGACGCCGCCGCGGCTCGCTTCGCCCTCACCGACCGCGAGCGGGACGTGCTCGAGCTCGTCTGCGAGGCGGAGTCCAACGCCCGCATCGCCGAGCGCCTGAGCCTCTCGGAGTCCACGGTGAAGTCGCACGTCGGCTCCCTGATGACGAAGCTCGACTGCTCCTCGCGCCTGCAGGTCGCCGTGCGTGCCTTCGAGCTCGGGCTGGTCTCGGCGCCGCATCGGCGGGGCTGACTCCCCCGCCTCGCCGGGAACGGCCCGCCACATCAGGCCTCGGATGCAGAGAACGGCCCCACCAGATCCGGGTGGGGCCGTTCGTCATGCTCCGTGCGGAGCCGCCAAGGAGAATCGAACTCCTGACCTATTCATTACGAGTGAATCGCTCTGCCGACTGAGCTATGGCGGCCTGTCCGCCGCACGCGGCGGACCCGGCTACTCTACGAGACCGGCGCACACCGGCGCAAAGCGGAGCCGTGAGCGACGCGCCACACTGTCGGCGCATCGTCCGCCGTCCGTCAGCAGGTCAGCCCCTTCTCCGGCGAGGTGCCGTCCACGAGGTAGGCGTCCACCGCGTCCTCGACGCAGCCGCCGCTGCGGCCGTAGGCGGTGTGGCCGTCGCCGTCGAAGGTGATGAGCGTCGAGTTGTCGAGCTGGGAGTCGAGGCTCTTCGCCCACGCGTACGGGGTCGCCGGGTCGCGGGTCGTGCCGATCACGACGATCTGGTCGCTCCCCTTCGCGTGCACCTCCGCGGGCTCGCGCAACGGCTTGACGGGCCAGCTGTCGCACATGGCCTGGGAGTAGTCGGTCATCCCCGCGGCCGGGTACTCCTTCAGCAGCCGGGCGCTCTCCTGCTTCTGCCAGTCCAGGGAGGCCACCCCGGGGTGGTCCAGGCAGTTCACGGCGTTGATCGCGTACAGGTCGTTGCCCTTGTAGCTGCCGTCGTCCTGGCGGCCGGCGGAGAGGTCGGCGAGCGCGAGCAGGGTCGAGCCGTCGCCGTCGGAGGCGTCGCTGAGCGCCTGCACGCCCAGGCTCCAGTACTCGTCGCTGTACATCATCATCTGCACGCCGGCGGTCGCGAGCGCACCGGTGAGCGGGCGGTCGGGGTCCTTGGTGCTGATCGGGTCGTCGGAGATCGAGTCGAGGAGGGCGGTGAGCTCCTTCGTGGCCTCCTCGGGCGTGGAGCCCGTGAGCGGGCAGTCGTCGCGCGCGATGCAGAACTTCGCGAACTGCTCGGTGGCCTGCTGGAAGCCCTTCGCCTGGCCCTCGACGACCTGGTCGCCGGTGAGGCTCGGATCCATGACGCCGTCGAGCACGAAGCGGCCCACGCGGTCCGGGTAGAGGTCGGCGTAGGTCGCCCCGAGGTAGGTGCCGTAGGAGAAGCCCAGGTAGTTCAGGGAGTCGTCGCCGACCGCCGATCGCAGCACGTCCATGTCCCGCGCGGCAGAGTAGGTATCGAGGTAGGGCAGCAGGTCGCCGGAGTCCTTCTCGCAGGCGTCGGAGATCTTCTGCATCCAGTCCAGGGACTTCTGCAGCCCCTCGGGCGTGCCGCCGTCGTAGGTGTCCGCCCGGTACTCGTCGGTCTGGGAGTCGTCGAGGCATTCGATGCCCTCGGAGCGGGACACGCCCCGGGGGTCGAAGCTGATGAGGTCGTAGTTCTCGCGGACCTTCTGGCTGAACAGGTAGTCCGCGCTCTGGGCGAGGAAGTCGACGCCCGAGCCGCCGGGGCCGCCCGGGTTCGTCAGCAGCGACCCCTTCGCCTCGCCGGTCGCCGGCAGGCGCACGAGCGAGATCTCGACATCGCCCGCGCTCGGGTCGTCCCAGGCCTTGGGGACCTTCACGGTCGAGCACTGCAGGCCCTGCACGGCGGCCTCGTCGAGCACGTCCTGCCCGCAGCCCTCCCAGACGGCGTCCTGGTCGTAGAAGTCGGCGTAGGCGGAGTCCTCCGCGGGGTCCGACGGCAGGTCCTGCGCGTGGGACGTGCCGAGCTCGGCGAGCGCAGGGCTAGCATCGCCCGACCCGCCGCTCCCCGAGCCGCCGTCGCTCGATGAGCCCGCGTCCGAGGCACCCGAGCGCCCGTCGGCCCCGTCCGCTCCCCCGTCCAGCAGGCTGCATCCGGAGACCAGGAGGGCCGTCGCGGCGGCGCCGGCGAGGACGCGCAGGGCGCCTCGGCGCGATCGGGTGCGCTGCATGGGGAAGCTCCTGGGGTGGGGGGGGGTGCGGGGTGCCCGCCCATCCTAGGGGCGGGCACCCGCGGAAGCCCGTTCAGACGGGCCCGTCGGCCGCCGGGTCAGCCGATCTCCCGGCGGGCCCAGCGCACGCCGCCGGCGACGAGCGGGATGAGGATCAGCAGCACGATCGCGCCGATCGCGGAGACGGTCACGTCGCCGCGGGCGAGAGTGTCCGCCGAGTTCGTGAGGTCGACGAAGCGCATGACGTCCGCGACGGTCTCCGAGCCGAGGACGGCCACCATGGAGGTCGCGACGGTGACCACGAAGGGCAGCACCACCGAGATCACCATCGCGAGCGCGGTGCCCTGCAGCAGGGCCGCGCATCCGGCGGCGAACAGGGTGCCCAGCAGCAGCTCGAGGCCGGTGCTGCGCAGCATGCTGCCGACGTTCTCGAACGTGGACCCGTCGCCCGAGATGGCGCCCACGAGGGAGCTGAGGCCCAGGGCGGCGCCGAGGCCGACGGCGGTGACGACGAGAGCGATGAGCAGCGCGGCGACGATCTTGGACAGCAGCACGCCGGTGCGGCGCGGGCGCAGCAGGAAGGTCTGCTGGATCGCGCCCGGCCACTCCCCCACGACCGTGAGGACCGTGAGCACGGGCAGGACGATGCCGAGGACGAGGCCGACGGCGACGATCGACCCGTAGGCGATCACCGGCGAGTCCTCGAGGAGCAGCGGCTGCAGGGCGGTCGAGAGCAGGGCCATGCCGAGCACTGCCACGGCGCTGACGATGAGCAGGATGCGCATGGCCAGGGTGTCGAGCACCTGGCGCAGGTCCAGCAGCGGTCGGAAGGTGCCGGGGCCGGAAGAGCCGGCGGAGGTGCCCGCGGTCGCGAGCGCAGGGGATGCGGTGGTCATGATCAGGCCTCCTGGGAGGTGGTCGGTGCGGCGGCTGCGGCCGGCTCCGGTGCGGGGCGCGGCGCCTGGCCGTCCTCGGTGAGGGAGAAGAAGACGTCCTCGAGGGAGCCATCGCTCAGGCGCTGCAGATCGGTGAGGACGAGGCGGTGCTCGAGGGCCAGCCGGCCCACGTCGGCCGGCTCGAGGGCGAGGGTGAAGGAGCCGTCGCTGCCGCGGGTGGCGCCGACGCCGCTGGCCTCGACCGCGCGGGCCAGGGCCTCGGGGTCGAGGGCCGCGACGCGGGTGCCGCCCTGGGCGGTGACGTCCTCGAGGCTGCCCTCGGCGACGAGCCGTCCGTGGGCGATCATGGCGACGCGGTCCACCGTGGCCTGCACCTCGGCGAGCTGGTGGCTCGAGAGCAGCACGGTGCCGCCGGCGTCGGCGAAGGAGCGCAGGAGCCGGCGCATCCAGCGGATGCCCTCGGGGTCCAGGCCGTTCGCGGGCTCGTCGAGGATGAGAGCGGCGGGGTCGCCGATGAGGGCGACGCCGATGCCGAGCCGCTGACGCATGCCGTAGGAATAGCCGCGCACGCGCTTGCGGCCGGCTCCGGAGAGGCCCACCAGCTCCAGCACCTCGTCGGCACGGGACGCCGGCATGCCGCAGGTGCGGGCGGCCAGGCGCAGGGTCTCCAGGCCGGTGCGGCCGGGGTGCAGGGTGCGGGCGTCGAGCATGACGCCGATGACGCGCCCGGGCTGCGGGATCGTGCGGAAGGGCATGCCGCCCACGAGCGCCGAGCCCGCGTCGGCCTCGGCGAGGCCGGTGAGGATCCGCAGGGTCGTGGACTTCCCGGCGCCGTTCGGGCCGAGGAAGCCGGTCACCGTGCCGGGCTCGCACAGCAGGTCGAGGCCGTCGACGGCCTTCTGCTCTCCGTAGGTCTTGCGCAGGGACTCGATGCGCAGGTCGACGCTCGCGTCGGTCCGACGGGTCCCTGCGGGCCCGGTGGCGCGGGCCGCGGTGGGGGT
Organism: Brachybacterium halotolerans subsp. kimchii; assembly: GCF_020792675.1. NCBI lineage: Bacteria > Bacillati > Actinomycetota > Actinomycetes > Micrococcales > Dermabacteraceae > Brachybacterium > Brachybacterium halotolerans. Next base: position 1,413,891 of record NZ_CP086254.1, read on the forward strand.
GCTGGTGGTGGTCATGGCTCCACCCTGTCGGCCCAGGACCCGGGCCCGGATCCTCCCGCGGGTCCGACGGCGACCGACTTTGGTCTCCTCGCACCCCCGTGCGGGGTCGGCCGAAGGTACGGCCTCACGGTGCCTGCCCCGGTCCCGCCCCTGGTTACAGTTGCCCGATGGAGGAGTGCGGATGAAGCGGCGGGCGGCATCGGAGGAGCGCGCCGCGCGCGGGGCCAGGACCGGGGGCCGCGACCACGACGGCGCCGGGTGGGTCGAGCGCGCCTGGGTGGATGTCGTGCTCGTCGTCGCCGTGCTCGCCGAGGCGGTCGCTCGCGCCGTCTGGCACGTGCCCTTCAGCCACGGCGACGACCCGGTCGCGATCGGCATCGGAGTGCTGGCCGGCCTCGCGCTCCTCGCGCGGCGCCGCACCTGGCGCTGGCTGCTGCCGCTCGTGCTCGTGGTCAACGTGCTGGGCGCCTCCCAGGTGGTGCTCGCGATCGCCTCCTTCGCGCTCGCAGGCCGCCTGCGCGGACGCTGGCAGCCCCTCGGGGCGATGGCCCTCGCGGTGCTCACGGGCGTGCTCCCCCACCTCGCGAACCCGCTGCGTCCCGCGGTCGCGGGCGCGCTGGTGAGCGGTCTGGTCGCGGCGATCGCGGCGGTGGCCGGGATGTACCTGCGCGCCCGCGCCGACCTGCTCGCGGAGCTCACGGCGCGTGCGGAGGAGGCCGAGCACCGCCGGTCGACGGCCGAGCAGGACGCCCGACGGGCCGAGCGCACGCGCATCGCCCGGGAGATGCACGACATCGTCGCCCACAAGATCTCGCTGGTCGCACTGCAGGCCGGTGCGCTCGAGGTGAACCAGAACCTCGAGCGCGAGGAGGTCTCGCGCTCGGCCGGGCTGATCCGCCAGACCGCGGCCGACGCCCTCTCCGAGCTGCGCGAGGTGCTGGGCGTGCTGCGCGGCGAGGAGGAGGTCGCCCCGCTGAACCCGCAGCCCACCTGGGAGGACGTGCGCCGCCTCGTGGAGTCGACGAAGGAGGCCGGGGTGCAGGTCGAGCTGTTCGACTTCATCGACGACCCGGTCCCCGACGCCCTCGCCCGCACCGCCTACCGGGTGGTGCAGGAGGGGCTGACGAACATCCACAAGCACGCGCGGCACACGCGGGCGCGGATCGCGCTGATCGGCGAGCCGGGCGACGACCTGCTCATCGAGATCAGTAATGTGCTCCCGAAGGGGTTCACGACGGATCTGCCCGGGGCGCGGATGGGTCTCTCCGGCATCGAGACGCGGGTGACGCATGCCGGCGGCACGATCACGTCGGGCCCCACGGACGACGGACGTTTCGAGGTGAAGGCGGTGATCCCGTGGCCGAATCCGCAGGGATGAACGAGAGCCCGGCGGGCACCGGGGTGAAGAGGATCGCCCTGGTCGACGACGACTCCCTGGTGAGGGCGGGGCTCGCGATGATCCTGGGCGCGGATCCGGGCATCGAGGTCGTCGGCGAGGGGTCCGACGGCAACCAGGCGGTCACGCTCGTGCAGAAGCACCGGCCCGACGTGCTGCTGATGGACGTGCGCATGCCGGGCATGGACGGCATCGCCGCGACCCGCGCGGTGTGCGCCCAGTCGGAGCCGCCGAAGATCATCATGCTCACGACCTTCGACATGGACGAGTACGTCTTCGAGGCCCTCGAGGCCGGGGCCAGCGGCTTCCTGCTCAAGGACACTCCCCCGCAGGACCTGATCCGCGCCGTGCACGTGGTCGCCCAGGGGGACGCGATGCTCGCTCCCACCGTCACCCGGCGCATGCTCTCGCACTTCTCGCAGTCCAATCCCGGGACGCGCAGCGCCGAGCACGATGGCCTGGATCAGCTCACCGAGCGCGAGACCGAGGTGCTGGGGGCCGTCGGCGCCGGACTGTCGAACGCGCAGATCGGCGAGCGGCTGTTCATGAGCGAGGCCACCGTGAAGGCGCACGTGTCGAAGATCTTCGCGAAGCTCGACTGCTCGAACCGCGTCCAGATCGCGATCATCGCCCACGAGGCTGGGCTCAGCGACGGTCTCGACGCCCCCGACTGAGAGCGTCGACGGAGAGCGTCGACCGCGAGGGCCGACGGGCTCAGCCCCAGCCGAGCTCGTGCAGACGCGACTCGGAGAGCCCGAACAGATGGCCGAGCTCATGGAGCACGGTCACCCGGATCTCGGCGACGAGCGCCTCGCGGCTCGCGCTCACGCGCTGCAGGGGTCCGCGGAAGATGAGGATCCGATCGGGCTCGATGTAGCTGTCGAAGACGCTGCGCTGGTCCAGCGGGATGCCGTGGTAGATGCCCAGCAGCTCGGTGGCCTGGTGCCCGTCTCGTGCCGGATCGGGCTCCTCCTCGATGAGGATGACGACATTCGACTCGGCGATCAGGCGCGCGGTCTCGTCCGGGAGCGAGTCGAGGGCGTCGTCGACGGCCTCCTCGAAGTCCTCGCGGCTGATGGCGATCATGCGTCCATCGAACCATTGCCGCCCGCGGCGGGCTCGAGGGCGGCGGGCTCGAGCGCGGCGAGGACCTCGCGACCGCGCTCGGTGCGGGGGAACTCCTCGATGATGCGCGCGAGGTCCTCCCGGTCGGTGGCCGCGCCGAAGGCGCCCGCGAAGGGCTGCAGCCGCACGCCGCTGCGCAGGTCTCCGATCACGAGCGGATCGAAGCCGAGGGCGTCGATCAGACGGGCCGCCCTGTCGGCGTCGGCCGGGGCGCCCGCGATCGCGATCGCGAGGCGATCGGGGTCCCCGGCGGGGAGAGCCCTCTCGTCGAGGTCGTGGTAGCCCATGTGGTTCAGCGCCTTCACCACGCGGGCCCCCGCCAGATGCTCCTGCACGAGCTCGCTCGTGGACGCCGCCGGTCCGCCGAGCTCCTCGCTCGCGCCGTCGGTCTCCCACCAGTGGTTCATCGCGTCGATCACGAGCGTGCCGCGCAGCGCGTCCACCGGCAGTTCGCGGAACCTGCCCAGCGGCAGGGCGAGGATCACGGCGTCCGCCTCGCGAGCGGCCTCCTCGGCGCGCACCGCACGCGCACCGGGGGCGAGCACCGAGGTGATCAGGGCGATCGCCGCCGGGTCCCCGGATCCGGAGATCAACACCTCGTACCCCGCCTCGAGCGCGCGGCGGGCGAGGACCGTGCCCACCTTCCCCGCGCCGAGGATCCCGAGGGTGCGGATCGGCGCGGAGGAGCCTGCGCTATCCCCGCTCATGACGCCGCGTCCTCGCCGGAGCGCTCGGAGTCGGCGAGCATCTCGCGGACCATCGGCACGACCTGCGAGCCGTAGAGCTCGACGGACTGGCGGCGCAGCGAGGGCAGGTTCTGCCCCGCGGTGTAGATGAAGTCGAAGCGCTGGACGTCCAGGGCGCGGATGTTGCGCACCATCTTCTCGGCGACCGTGCGGGGAGACCCCACGTACAGCGCGCCGTGCTCGACCTCCTGGAGGAAGTGCTCCTTGGTCATGGCGGGCCAGCCGCGCTCCGCGCCGAGGCGGGCGTTGTGCGCCCGGTACGCCGGCCAGTACTCCTCGAGGGCCTGCTCGTCCGTGGCAGCGATGTGCCCGTGGGAGTGCATGCCGACCTGCTGGCGCGCCACACCGAGCTGGTCGGCCGCGCGGTGGAAGAGGTCCACGTACGGGGCGAAGCGCTGGGGCTCGCCGCCGATGATCGCGAGCATGAGCGGCAGGCCGTGGGCGGCGGCGCGCACGACGGACTGCGGGGAGCCGCCCACGCCGATCCAGGTGGGGATGCCGCCCTCGTGGTCGGTGCGCGGATAGACCTGCGCATCCTGCAGTCCGGGACGCGTGCTCCCGGACCAGGTGACGGGCTGCTCCTTCATGAGCTCGATCCACATGCCGAGCTTCTCCTCGAAGAGCACCTCGTAGTCCTCCAGGGAGTACCCGAACAGCGGGAAGGACTCCGTGAAGGACCCGCGGCCCAGGATGACCTCGGCGCGACCTTCGGAGAGGGCGTCGACGGTGGCGAAGCGCTGGTAGACGCGCACGGGATCGTCGGAGCTGAGGACCGTGACGGCGCTCGAGAGGTGGATGTCCTGGGTGCGCGTGGCGAGGCCGGCGAGCAGGGTCTCCGGGGCGGAGATCGCGTAGTCGTCGCGGTGGTGCTCGCCGACGGCGAAGACGTCGAGCCCCGTCTGGTCCGCGATGATCCCCTCCTCGAGGACGTGCCGGAGCGACGCTGCCTCTCCGAGGGGCCGTCCCTTCTCGTCGACCATGACGTCCCCGAACGTGTCGACGCCGAGCGTGATCCGGTCCATGTGCTCTCCTCCTCGTGCCGCGGGATCCCAGCCTGATGCCGGTTCGTTGACACGTCAACTATTTCGCGGGGTCTCTTCTTCCCGCAGCACCCTCGATGTCGCGTACGCCGCATCGACCCGGAAGGCGGTCGCGACCGCCGCGGAGCGATCGGTATGCTTCCCCCGGGCCCCCATCGTCTAGCGGCCCAGGACACTGGCCTTTCACGCCGGCGACACGGGTTCGAATCCCGTTGGGGGTACTGATCTGACCTGCGGTGATGCTCCTCCTGTAGTCTTAGGTACACAGTCCGGGACACAGGAGGGGGTCAGCGTGGCCACCATCGAGAAGCGCGAACGCGCGAACGGCACCACCGCATGGCGCGTCCGCTACAGGGTCAAGCCTGGCGCGAATCCCACCGTCGACACCTTCGATAGCCCAGGTCAAGCCGCAGATTTCGCCGCCCTTGTTGATCGCATCGGAGGCGAAGCGGCCCGCGCCAAGCGCCACGCGTCCGTGACTGCGAGCAGCCTCACGATCGACGACGCACTCATCGCCTACCTCGAATCCGCTCCCGACATCTCTCCCGGATCTCGTGGCGAATACAAGCGGATCCTCGCCCGATCCGGTCTCACAGACACACTCGGGCGGATCCCCATCGACATCCTCGAGAAGTCGGACGTCGAGGCATGGGTGCGCAGGCGCTCCGAGGCCGTCTCCCCCAAGACCATCCGCAACGAACACGGGCTGCTCTCGACGATCCTCGCCCACGCGCACGAGCGCGGATGGGTGAGCTCGAACGTCGCCAAGGGGGTGCGCCTCCCCAAGAACCACCGCCCCGAGCTCGAGATCATCTCCGACGAGGAGTTCCTCGCGCTCCACGCCGCCATGACACCCCGCTACCGGGGGCTCATCTGGCTGCTAGGTGCGACCGGCATGCGCTGGGGTGAAGCGACCGCCCTGCAGTGGCGCGACATCGGCGAATCCACGATCACCGTCCGGCAGGCATGGAAACACGACGGCGAGGGCGGTCGCGTACTCGGGGAACCCAAGACCGCCACCTCCCGCCGGCGCATCGAGACAACCGCCTCCGTGATCACCTCCCTCGGCGTCCGTATGAAGCCCCACGACTACGTGTTCACCAACGCCGACGGCGGCCCCATCCGACACAACACCTTCTACCGCGACCACTGGAACCTCGCGTGCAAGAAGGCGGGACTCGACCCGCGACCCACGATCCACTCGCTCCGGCACTGGGCGGCGTCGTACATGCTCGGCCAGGGTGCCGACATCTACGAAGTGAGCCGCGCCCTCGGGCACTCCTCAATCACCACGACCACGCGGATCTACGGGCACCTCGTCGTCTCCCGCACCCGGCCCACCCAGACCCACGCTGCGCATCTCGACACGCTCCTCGCCGATCAGAAGAAGCAGATCCGCAAGTGACAACAAGGTGCCCCCGGCTCCACTGGGAGCCGGGGGCATCTTCGTCGCGGGGTCAGTCGGCGGTCGTGCCGCTGTCCTGCCCGTCGATTGCGATGTAGCTGTACTCGTCGTCCGAGAGGAGGTCGGCGCTCGCGATGAAGTACTGCGTCTTCTTCGCCGTGGGCACGACGTAGGTGTTGCCGTGCTCGATCTCCGTGACGACGTCCTGGTCGTTGATCGTGCCGTCGTTATCCGGCGCGGTGTAGGCGTCATACAGGAAGTCGGCGGCGATCGGGAACTCGAGCTGCTGGCCGTCGGCATCCACGAGCGTCAGCGTGAACACGTCGACGTCGGAGCTGCCCTCGCTGTTGTCGATCTGGACCGGGATCGCCTTGTAGCCGTCGATCGCCTTGTCGACGTAGCCGAGCTCGTGCATGGCGGTCGCGTACCGGTCCGGCACCGCTTCGGGTGCTCCGAGCGTGTAGACCTCACCGGACGATCCAGAGATCTTGTGTCCGTCGAGGGGGCCGCCGAGATCGGCCGTCGCGGCAGACACGTCCTCGTCGCTCACGCACATCCCCTCGATCTCGTCCAGGTCCTCCGGGGCGCAGGTCTCACCGAAGTCGTCTGTCACGGTCTCCTCAACAGGGGCCGCCTCGACCTTACCCCCGTCGTCGCTTGCTGAGACGGCCTCGTCGCCGCTCGAGGCTGTGTCTCCACCGTCGCTTGTCGGCGCTCCCCCGCCATCGCTCTGCTGGGCCTGCGTGGCCGTCGGGGCGGCCTGGTCTTCGGTGCTGCCGCATCCGGCGAGGAGGAGGGCAGCGAGGACGGGGACGGCGAGGGCGCGGATGGTGCGAGTCATGGTGGGCTCCTGGGGAGTGGGTGGGGATGAGGCGAGAGTAAGCGGCACGCCGGACGTACAGGGCGCGTCGTGATGGGATCGTGATGGTGGGGCTGGCTATACGCCGAGCGCGCGTCGGTATCCGTGGATCACGTCGGTGAGCACACCGAGCGCCTGGGCGATCGCACCAGCGGAACAGTGCTCAACCTCGGCCGTGGCGTACGCGACCGGGTCAACAAGCAGCTCGCCCGCGAAGCGCCACGCCCCACGCTCAGCCGCGGGCGTGGAGCACCAGTCGCCGGCCCACCAGTGGCCGAGTTCGTGGGCGATCACCGAGACGGTGCGCCGCTCCGTCATGCCGTACCTCACCGCGATGATCCGAGGCCCCTCGAACCAACGCGCCTCATCCGGCAGGCCTACAGTCCAGACGACCGCGATGCCCTCCGACTCCGCGAACTCACACAGACTCGTCGTCGTCGGACGTGTCCTCGGGGCCTGCAGCCGCGTGCGGCTCGGCATCCAGATCGACCTGCTCTGCACGGCGGTACAGCTCCTCCCTCTCGGACGAGGGAAGCTTGCCGGGCACTACCGACAGACGAGAGGTTGTTGGGCCATCCTCGACAGCTCGATCCGATATTGCGCCATGCGCCATCCGGTTCCGCTCATCGCGCTCACTCGCTCTCTCCGCGACGATCGCGCGGATGATCTCGTCGACAGCACGTCGCTGCCGATCGTTGAGCAAGTCAGCCTCGGCCGGCGGGGTGTAGGGGGCACGCTCCGTGCGCGGCTCCCCCACCCATGACGACACCAGGAGAACGTCCACCCCGAGCGCCTTCGCGATCTTCGAGATCGTCGTCGGCTTCGGGTTCGACGTCCCCTGCACGATGGCAGAGATCGTCGACTGCGGCATGCCCGCGCGCTTGGCGAGCTGGTTGAAGCTCGGACGCCCGTTACGGGGGTCCACGAGGTTGGCTGCGGTCAGCGCCTCGTCCCAGGTGGTCGGCTGCTTGCTCATGGAGTGATCGTCCGTTCAGTGGCTAGCGCAAGACAAGCGCGAGTCTAGACGGGCTGTCTAGGGATTACATCGGTGTAACCAGCAAGAACGCATGTCGGGTCAACTTTTTTCTGTTCGGCGCTTGACACTGGCGTCAAGTCGCATGCATGATTGTCCTACCAGCGCAAGACACTACAGCTCAGGAAGGAGGCACCGATGGTCACCACAGAGACCCGCGCGGATGTCCGACTCATCAGCAAGGAAGCGCTCCGCACGTACATGGAGTTCCGCGGCGAGACGATCCGGTCGCTCGCCTCAAAGGTCGGGGCGTCGCACGGGACCATCGGTCACCTCCGCACCGGCAAGCAGAAGTACATCCGCGCCGAGTGGGCACGGACGATCGAGACGATCCTCAACGCTCCCCCCGGATCGCTCTTCGAGATCGAGCTCAGCACCGTCAGCCGCGAGCGCCCTGGAACCAAGCGCGCCGCCTGACCCCAGCCCCACCCATCCCCTCCTGCCGTTCGCGGCTCGAGGCTCTCCACCGAAGGAGACGCACGTGTTCCTGCACGACTGCGACCGGACGGCAGACAAGGCCGTCATCAAGTGCTCACTGCTCGACATGGCCGAGACGGCCGGCGTTCCGCTCTCGAAGGCGAAGGCCGACAAGCTCGCCGACGCCTTCAAGCGCGGCAAGTACGACCCACTGCTCGCCTCGCTCCTCATCTACCCGGACCCCACCGGAGACCGCGCCTGCCGCAACGTGATGGCTGGTGCCGCATGAGCCGCGAAGCACTCCGATCCGTGAGGCACTTCGTCTACCGATGCGTCGACGCCGAAGGCCGGGTCGTCTACGTCGGATGCACCCATGACGTCACGAAGCGCTGGAAGCAGCACAAGAAGACGGGGGTCGCCGGAACGACCGCACGCCTCAAGGTCACGGTGCACCCCGACCAGGCCACTGCACTCGAAGTCGAGCGCGCAGAGATCGCCGCTCACGAGCCACGCCTGAATCGCCAGCTGTACGTGATGGGGCTCGAGGACTGGGGGCAGGAGAAGATCCTCCGCCGCCTCCAGGACGAGCTCACGACACACCCGCGACTCCCCTTCAAGGGTGATGCGAACAGCGCGATCACCACCCTCCGCCGGACCTACCTCTCGAAGTTCGGACGAGATCCGTTGCTCGAACTCTCGCGAACCGGGAAGCTCCCGGCACGAGTTCGAGCAGCACTCGAGCGGACGGAGGCCGCATAGCCCCGAACCTGCTGCCGCCTGACCGCCCACCCCATCAGCCCCTCGCCATCCGGCGTGGGGCTTCTTCGTACCCAAGGAGACCCCGTGCATCGAGGCACACCGATCCCCCGCTACCAGGAACTCATCCGCGAGTACATGCGCACCGGCCTCCGCCGCCGCCCCACCCACAGGAAGGACTGACCGATGAGCACCACGTTCCCCGCCCGGCTGACCGACCCGATCACCTCGCACGAGTCCGCACCGACCGCGGATCACTGCCTCGTTGTGAAGGGCCGGATCCTCGAGATTCTCACCGACCACGGCCCCCTCACCCACGACGGCATTCGTCGGCACTACATCGCGCAGCACGGCCTCACGTCCGCGCAGAACATCCGCTCCCGAACCAGCGAGCTCGAGCGCGACTACCGGGTCCGCGCCGTCGACCGCGACGGTCAATCCCCCACCGGCCGGCGTGCGACCCGCTGGGACGTCTGGAGGGATGAGAAGTGACCACCATCCCCCTGCCCACACCGAAGGAGGCGGCACCGCCGCGCGCTTGGGGACTCAACGACCACGACGCCGAAGCGCGCCGCCGAGTCGTCCTCGCGATCCTCCCCTACCAGCGCGACCCCGACGGCGTCATCGACCTCGCCGACTACATCCTCAATGGGTCCGACGAGGAGGACGAATGACCTCCCAACGCGACTGGCTCACCCTCCACGAGGTCGCGGACGAACTGCAGCTCAACCCCGAGACCATCCGTCGCTACTGCGTGACTGGGGAGTTCCCGCATGCCCGCAAGTTCGGCATCTCGTGGCGCGTGCACCGCTCCGACCTCGAACCATCCGACGTGACCCCGCTGATCGCCCCGCCCTCGCGGCGCTCGCTGGCCCAGCAGAGGAGGACGGCATGACCGACTTCCTTCTGGCCGCCGGCCTCCTCTTCGCCTATGCGGCCGCGTTCATCGCCGTCCCCCTCGCGATCACCGCTGGCCTCTACCGGCTGGGGGTGCTCCGTGGCAGATGAGATCCGCCAGATCTGGGACGCCCTCGAGCGACGGCAGACCGAGCCGGAGCTGCCGCGCCGCCAGAACAACCCGTGGATCCCGGAACACCGCCGGGCCCCGCGAGCGAACGCCCACCGTGACCCCGTCGGCAACCAGGCCGTCGGGAACGTCGACCGAGAACGGAAGAAGCGATGACCACCTACCAGCACCACGGGGCCGTTATCGACCGGCTCCTCGACGAGCTCGGACAGCCCGCCGTGCACTCTGTGCGGTTCGAGGACGACGAGGTCACCGTCCGGATCGACGAACCGACAGGGCTCGCCTACCGGGAGACCCGCGTCGCCGACGGCTACTTCTACGCCGCATCCATCATCCGCGAAGACGTGCAGATCCACGTCACCGCGTACGTGCAGGACGAGGAGGCGGCCGCGTGAGCAAGGAACTCAGGACACAGGTCCGCTACGCGTCTGACGCCGACCACTGCACCGCTCGGCGGCTGTGGGAGGGGGCTGAGGACGTGCACTACCCGGCCGCGTACTACATCCGCCGCCTCACCATGGTCCGCCTCGACGCTGACGGCATCCCGGAGGTGATCCCCGCATGAGCGCCCTCACCGAGAAGGAGCACATCGCCGACTACAGCACCGATGGCATGAACTCGCGGGAGCTGCTGCGGGACGTGTCCATCCCTGACGAGGTCGCGGACAAGGCGTGGGCGGTGCTCAAGCGCATGTGCCCCCGCGACGCCGACGAGCTCGGACAAATGCTGGGGGTGGTGGCCCATGGGTGACCTCCCCAGCGAAGGACTCCACGACAGCATCGACGAGCAGGCGTACCACGCGGACCCGAGGTCGCTGTCTTCGACCGGCGCGAAGACGATCCTCACGCAGGGCCTCCGCGCGTTCCAGTGGAAGCGCGAGCACCCTGAGCATAAGGCGGCGTTCGACCTCGGGTCGGTGGTCCACGCGCTCATGCTGGGCGTCGGCGATTTCGAGGTCATCGACGCTGACTCGTGGCGAACCAAGGATGCCAAGGCGGCGCAGCAGGCCGCGTACGACGCCGGTAGGACGCCGATCCTCACGAAGGACCACGCGACCGCCGTCGACATGCGCGACGCCGTTCTGAGCAACAAGCTCGCCGAGGGCATCTTCTCGGAAGGTCGGCCTGAGGTGTCGGCCTGGGCCGAGGATCCCGAGACGGGCATCCTCATGCGAGGCCGCATCGACTGGCTGCGCGACAACGCGATCGTGGACGTCAAGACCTCCGCGAAGCCCGTCGACCCGATGGAGTGGGAGCGCACCGCCTGGAACTTCCGGTACGGCCTGCAGGCCTACTGGTACTCCCGGCTCCTCGAGCTGAACGGGGAGCCCGAGCGGCCATTCCTGTGGGTCGCGATCTCCACCTCCGCGCCGTACGAGGTGTACGTCCACCAGGCGTCCGCCGAGATGCTCGACAAGGGGCGCGAAGACGCCGAGGACGTGCTCTGCCAGTACGGGGACGCGCTCCTCACGGGCAAGTGGCCCGGCCTTGCCGACGCAGACCAGATCCACCTGACGGGCCTTCCGAGGTGGGCACGATGAAGGAAGGAACCATGACCGAACTGACCCAGTACCAGCAACCGAACGAGGTCGCGCTCCCGTCGATCATCCAGACGGCGGCGAAGGACATGAACGGGGCGATGACCGTCGCGAACGGCATCGTCGGCACGAGCTTCGTCCCGCAGCACTTCCGCGGGAAGCCGGAGGAGGCCGCGGCCGCGATCCTGTACGGCGCGACGCTCGGCTTCGACCCGCTGACGTCCCTGCAGCAGCTCTACTCGATCGGTGGGAAGCCCGCCCTGTACTCCCGAGCGATGGTCGCGGTCGTCCTATCGAAGGGGCACCGCATCTGGACCGTCGAGGACTCCCCCGACTCCGTGACGGTCGCCGGCCAGCGCAAGGGCTCGGACAACGTCGAGCAGATCACGTGGACGATCGAGCGCGCCAAGACCGCCGGGTACACCAGCAACAAGAACTACCAGCGTGACCCGCACGCGATGCTCTACGCCCGCGCCTCCGGTGACGTGGCCCGCCGCATCGCCCCCGACGCCCTTCTGGGTCTCGCCTACTCGGCCGAGGAGCTGCAGCTCGGAGAGGGCGAGGGGACGGTGAGCACCCAGCGAGTCACGGCGGACCAGTTCGTGAAGCCGGACCCTGCCCCGACCGCCGAGACGAAGGGGCAGGACGAGCTGCGTGCTGCGATCCAGGGCGACACGGGCGAGGCCCCGTCGGACGCGCAGCTCCGGAAGATGTTCGCGGTCCTCAAGGAGAACGGCCTCGAGGGACGCGACGAGGCACTCGGCTACGTCGCCGAGACGATCGGCCGCCCCATCGAGTCCCGGAACGAGCTCACCCGCCAGGAGGTCAGCAAGGTGCTGGACTCCTTCACCCCCGCACCCGAGGAGAACTGAAATGCTCAGTGACGACTTCCGCCCGATCGACGGGAACGCCCAGGGCTGGCACCACGACCGCGATGACGACGTGCTCGTCCTCGATGAAGGCGATCAGAAGGAGATCTCTGAGCTGCTGATCGGCCGCAAGGTCGAGAAGGTGGATGACGAGCACATCCAGCTCGATGACGGAACGGTCATCAAGGCCATCGGCCACGACGGCGGATGCGCTTGCTCGGCGGGATGCTACGACCTCGCCGTGCTGAACGGCGTGGACAACGTCATCACGAACGTCGAGTACGACTACCGACCCGCCGGCGACTGGGACTACCCCGCAAGGTCGGGCCACCCCGATGACCCCGAGGACGAGTACGACGGCTACTACCGCGTGTTCGTCTACGCCGACAACCAGCAGATCAACCTGATGCAGTTCAACGGATCCGACGGCAACGGCTACTACGGCACGGGGTTCGAGATCCTCGTGCGCAAGGAGAACTGACCATGCACATGAATCACGCCCACGTGGGCGACATCAGTACTGACGAGAAGCCGACGCTGAGCGATCTTCTCGAGACCTCCAACCAGAAGCTTGAGGAGCTCAGGAAGCTGATGGAGGACCGCAAGCCGAAAGGGATCACGGTCGGCCAGGTGAAGGCAGAGAGTCCGGACGAGATCGCGGACGAGATCGTCAAGAACTTCGAGAAGCGGCGCGCCCTCGCTGATGCACCTCCCCGCGAGACCCCGAACCGCGAGATCGACCGGCGAGCTGGCCTCCTCCGCCGAGCTGCCGAGATTCTCGACGGCACCAACTCCAACTATGACGGCTACGACCTCATCGCCGCCGCACGCTTCCTGAACGGGGAGGACGACTGATGACGAACGCAATCGCTCACCTGCCTCTGCCCCTCACGATGTCGATCACCTTCAACGGCGGCCAGTTCGACGTCGCGAACGTCGAGGTCGACATCCCGCTCACCACGAAGGGGGAGCTCGCCGGCGGGGTGCGTCTCGCACTGGACACTCCGGAGATGGAGGCGGCTCTCCGCCGCGCGGTCTCTGCGTTCGACGACGCGTTCTATCGGAGGGAGTCCTGATGCCCAACGACCTCACCTTCACCGCGATCGGCAACCTGACCGCCGACCCTGAGCTGCGCTTCACCCAGGCCGGGGTCGCCGTCGCGTCGTTCACCATCGCCCACACGCCCCGCTACTTCGACAAGCAGTCGAACGACTGGAAGGACCGGGAGGCGATCTTCATCCGCTGCTCGATCTGGCGGGAGTCGGCGGAGAACGTCGCCCAGTCTCTCGAGAAGGGGTCGCGCGTCGTCGCGCAGGGCGTGTTCCGCGACAATTCCTACACGGACAAGGACGGCAACCCGCGCACCTCGTGGGATCTGGTCGTCGACGAGATCGGGCCGTCGCTCCGGTACGCGACCGCGCAGATCACCAAGACCACCAAGGGTGGCGACCGCCCGCCCCATCCGGCCGACCAGGCCGACCCGTGGGCCGGGCAGACCGCGCCTGCTGGCGGCGGCACCTACGGCGGCGACGACGGTCCCCCGTTCGCCGCCTGACCTCTCCCCCGCATCACCAAGCCCTCGCCGATCGCGGCGAGGGCTTTCTTCATGGCCGCCCGGCGCTGGCAACGCGACGTTCGAGACGTCGGCTGGGCACTCACCCCACCCACCGAAAGGACACCGCCATGGCACCCCACGGCACCACGAACCGCTACCGGCATTACGCCTGCCGGTGCGACCTGTGCAGGCAAGCGCAGAACACCACCCAACGCGCGTACCGCAACAGCCGAGGACTGGTCGACGCGACCCCCGTCCGCGAGCGCCTCGTCTTCCTCCGCGAGAACGGCGTCCGCCTGACGCGCGTCGCTGAGCTGTCGGGCTGGTCGAAGCAGTCCCTGTGGGCGATCGCCGACGGCCGGCAGGAGAAGTGCTCCGCGGACCTCGCCGAGGACGTGCTCGCAGTGCGTGCGCCGTGGGAGTCGGCGGCATGAGCGTCCATGGCACCCGCGCGATGTACGTCCGGCAGAAGTGCCGATGCGAGGACTGCCGGGCCGCGAACGCCGCCTACGGGCGAGCCCGCTACCAGGGCCACGCCCAGCTGCAGCGAAACCTCGCGCGCACCGACGACCTCGAAGCCCTCGAGCAGTCCCTACAGGGTCGCGCCCTGCACCTGCAGGCCACCGGCCAGGATGCTCGCCTCGACGAGGTGCAGCGTCTGCGCGGGCAGATCGCCCGCATCCAGCAGGCCCGCCAGACCGCGACCCAGGTGTGGCCGAAGGGCTCGGTGCCGCACCGCCTCGACGAGGTCGAGCACCTCATCCGGCAGCGCGTCGACCCGGCTGAGGCCGTCCGCCGCCTGGGCTGGTCCAGCCTCGACACCGCCCAGAAGGCCGCCGAGCGGTACCAGCGCTCCGAGCTCGCGAGCACGTTGCAGGCCGCCGAACTCAGGGAGGCAGCATGACCGCGACCAGGATCCGCGACGGCCTCATCTGCCTCGCCGAAGCCCCCTTCGACTCCCTGCAGATCCTCATCGGCGTCCGCCCCGTCGACACCGGCGAGATCAAGGTCCGCGCCTCCGGCGACTGGGCGTACCGAACTGTCCGCGATGCCTTCCTGTACGAGGACCGGGCCACGTGGGGCGGCTGGTACGCGAAACCCCGCCACCACATCACGTGGGACGAGCTCGACGGCATCACCACCGACGACCCGCGCCTCCCCGAGATCCGCGCCTGGTCCGAGTCGCTGACCGCTGTCGACTCGTGGCGGGACCGGATGCGCCCGTTCCGGCTCACCCCTGGCGCGGATGAGTGGCACCCGCACTACCACGAGGGCGACGTCGACCGGCCCGGCTGGAACGCCCGCCTCCACGCCTGGGAGCAGGCCATCGCTGTCCTGCGGGACGCCGCCGCATGCGCCCCCATCGAACCCGAGCAGCTCGACCTGCTCACCCACCTCGAGGAGACCTCATGACCTCATGCCCCTGCCGCCCTGCACCTGATCAACGGTGCCCGTCGAAGTTGACCGACTCGTGCTCGTGCTCCCTGCCTGCAGGGCACGACGGGAAGCACGCGAAGTGCATCCACGCGGTCTCGCTGACGGAACACCGCGCCTACACGTGGGCGGACCGGATGGAGACCCCCGATGCCGCTGCCTGAGACCCGCACCTACGCCGACATCGGGGCGCTCGCCCCGGAGCCGCCGGACTTCGACATCACCCGCGCCTACTACGACGGCCCGGCGGGCACCCCATGCCCGGTCTGCTCGACCCCGAAGCCCTCGCACGAGCCGGGCTGTAGCGAGGCCCCGGAGGGTGAGCCGTCCTACCGCTACACCCCGACCCGCTGGAACGAGGAGCACCCGTGGTGACCCTCCTCGCCCTCACCGCCCCCGTGTGGGGCCTGCTCATCGTCTTCGGTCTCGTGGCCGCTGATCACATCATCACCAGGAGGAAGAAATGACCCAGCACACTGCCGACGAGTTCGCCAAGGCCCGTTTTGCGACGCACCCGGACGGGAGGATCGCCGCACGCGTGAACCCCGCAGATGCGCTCTCCTGGGTCTGTTCACGACGAGAGGTTTCCTCTGATTTCGAATGGCGCGGCAACGCCGCGATGGCCCGTGACGGCTGGTCCCCGCTGGACGAGACCCGCACCCCGCGCGTCGCGACCGACGAGGGTGCGGCGCGTGGGGTGCGGGCACTCCGCACGATGTTCCCCGAGTCGCTCTCTCGTCTGTCCTCTCAGGGCCTCGACAACCTGGTCCGGGTCGCTGTGAACGCCGCCCTGTCTGCCGCCCCGACGACCGACGAGGACGCGGGGATCGGCCCGGAGACTCGCGCCGCGTATCGGGAGCTTCACACCCCGACGACCGACAAGCGCAAGCCCCTTGTTCGAATGGCCGACTGGGAGGAGGCGATCACTCGCGCCCAGCAGGCCGAGGCGACCGCCGAGCGTTATGGCCGGACCATCGACAAGCTCCAGGTCCGGATCAAAGAGCTGGAGGCCCGCGCAAAGAGGGCCGAGCAGGAGCGGGACTCCTGGCGCTCCCAGGTCCCGCTCGCGGAATGGGAGAAGGACCTGATCGAGAACCGGCCCCTGACCGCCCGCGAGCATCTGGATGCCGCGATCGCGCTGATGGACGCCAAGCGATGAGCGCCGTTGAGACCCCGGAACGGGGATGGGTAGCGCTGTCGGCCGTTGAGCGATTCGACCGCTTCACCGAGCGGCGGGGCGACTGCCTGGTCTGGACTGGCGATGCGCGCCCAGACGGCTATGGACGCATCAGCGTGAACGGCAGGCGCGTGAGCGCCCACCGGTACGCCTGGGAGCAGGCCAACGGCCGACCTGTCGGAGACGGGATGGTCATCGACCACACCTGCTGGAACCGGTTGTGCGTCAATCCTGACCACCTCCGCGAGGCCACCCGGACCGAGAACGCGCAGTACCTCAACGGTGCACGCCCGTGGTCGAAGACGGGCGTCCGTGGCGTGTCCCCGAAGGATGGGAAGTACCGCGCGCAGATCGCAGTCAACGGGGAGAAGCGCTACCTCGGGCTGTTCGCAACGATCGAAGAGGCGGCGCGCGTAGTGAGCAAGGCACGCGCCGAGGCTTTCGGTGAGTACGCAGGCCGCGGCGTCCGCGCACCCGAGGACGGCACCCCGTGAGGCCCGCCCGCGTCCGCGTCTGGCGCTCCGAGGTGTTCACCCACCACTGGTGGATCGACTACTACGGCACCCACGGCTACCTCATCGACTCCCGCCACCGACCCACCCACGCCGCTGCCCTGGCGCACGCCCTGGCCGCTGTGGGACTCGCACCCGAGGAGGAGTCATGAGCGCCGCTAGGGCCCAGACCCTGCACGAGCACTGCGAGAGCTGCGACCGGCTGGCACGCAAGGCCGAACGCAACGCGAAGGCGTGGAGCGGAGGCCGCGCCCAGATGTGGACGCTCAACCGCGGGCATGTCGCGCACGGCGCGATCTGCACAGCCGACCCCGGCCCGACCCCGAACACCGAGAAGGAGAACGAACGATGAGCACCAAGCCCAACTACCACCACCTGACCGTCACGATCGCCCCGCTGGGCGACGTGCACTGGTCCATCACCTGCACCGCCCCCGAGGGCGCATGGTGCCGTGTCTGGTGCGACGAGGGATGCGAGCACCCCTCCGATCCCGGACACGAGGGACACGTCATGAAGGACCAGGGCACGTGCGGGATCGCCCCGTGGTTCGACGACAGCTCCCTGATCCCGGAGATGTACGAGGGCATCGAGCAGCCGCTCCGCTCCGGCCCCGTGTCCCTGCACGTCTCGGACGACGAGACGTCGTGGGAGTACGTCGAGGACGTGGCCCGATGAGCATCACCGACCGCGCCCGAGCCGAAGCCGAGCGACTCCTGACCGACGAGCGCGGATGGGGCGTACTGCACCGCACCGCTTTCGAGCTGGGCGCGCAGTGGGCCGCGTACCTCCCGCCGACCGACGAGGAGGTGCTGGCCGCGCTCAATGCCCGAGACGCCACCATGTACCCGGCCGCGCCGCCGGAGACATCTCTTGCCGCGTGGAGTGGGTCCACCGTGGACGCCATGCGTGCCGCCCTGGCGGCTGCACAGGAGGCCCAGCGATGACCGTCATGTTCGGCCCCGCCGGCGGCGACCCGGCCGACTTCCAGCCCCTCGGATGGATCGACAGTCTCACGGAGCCGGTCGAGGATCCCGAGGCGCACGTGATGCCGGAGCCGACCACGGCGACGTTTACCGCGCGACTCAAGGGACCGCGAGCGCGTCAGCCGTGGTGGATGTTCGCGGATCACTACACGCACCCACGGCAGGTGCTCCACAACGGGAGGAAGCCGCGATGACCACGCTCTACCGCGAAGTGCTGATCGAGACCGCCGAGCAGGCCGCAGCACTGCCCGACGGGACCGTTGTCACCCGTGAGGGCCACTTCGCATTCCAGAAGTACGCGGGCCGATTCGTGAGCGCCGACCCTCACGACCTCCCCATCGCGCACGCATGGGAAGTCGTCGGCTGGACAGCTCTCGTGCCCATCGAAGCCGAGGAGGAGCGCCAGGCCATCGCCGAGTGCGAGATCGGCGTCCCCGGCTCCGAGCGGATCACCCATCACCGCCGCTACGTCACCCCGTGGGAGGAAGCATGAGCCTCGCGAAGCCCACCCCCTACGGCAACGCCGAAGACCTCGCCATGATCAACCGGTCCCTCGTCGCGCAGCTCCGGAAGGAACGGGCCACCATCCAGCGGGTACGAGATCTCCACGAGCACCGAGCCCCCGAACCCCCGTTCGTCGAGTACTGCGAGCACTGCGGGGCCGACTGGCCATGCCAGACCGTGCGAGTGCTCGACGGGGGCGAGTAGGCGGCAAAGATGATTGCCCAACTGGGTTGCGTACCCAACCTAAGGTGTGTATCGTGGTCTCCATCAGCCGCACCCCCAAGGAGCACACGATGACCACCACAGCCATCCTCGCCGCCTACCAGCACCTCGCCGTCGCGATCGACATCCTCCCCACCGGTCGCGCCCTCTCCGAGAAGTACGCCCCCGCGATCCTTCGACACCTCGCCACCGACGAGGCCGACGAGGCTCACCGCGCTGCACGAGATCTCGCCGCCGACATCGAGAGCGCGCTCGACGGGCCGGTCAGCGCTCAGGAGCGCGACTGGATCCTCGAGAGCCTCAGCGACGCCTACAAGACCATCTGAACAGGAGCCGACGTGTCGACCTCCACCACCGAGGACTTCCTAAACCAGCTCGAGGCATGCGCCGCCGAAGTCGAGGAGGCGCAGAAGGATCTGGACGCGGCCCGCCAGGACCGAGACGAGCAGATCCGTGCCGCCATCACCCACGGCGTCACCATGTACGCGATCGCAAAGCGAACGGGGCTGACCCAGCAGGCCGTGGCGAAGATCCGTGACCGAGGCGGGGACGAGTAGGAGAGGATGCACCCATGAACGACCGGATCCGCCGGCTCCTCGAACGGCTCACCGACGACCGCGGCGGCACGATCCCACCATCCGCGCCCGACAGTCCGCGGTACGAGCGCGCCGGGGTCGTCCACCCCGCCGAGTACGTCGTACCCGACGGGCACGGCGACATCATCCACGCCCAGGCAACTGCGGACGGCGAGTGGGAGTACACGACCGTGGACCCGGCAGAGTACGACGAGGAGAAGTGAGCGACACGATGTTCGCGGCCATGCTGATCGTCGTGTGCGTCCTGGCGATCCTGGGCACGCCCGCGCACTGGTACCGGGCAGTCGGGAACGCTGGCACCAAGGCCATCCGCTGCGCCTGGGAGTGGTGCCACGACCGCATGGAGTGCCTGCTCCGACTGCTCCGCATCATCTGACACCAATCTGACCCACCAAGCCCGTCCCCGACATGGGGGCGGGCTTCTTCATGTCCTCCGCAAAATCCGGTCGACCACAGCCGAGCCGACCACTACGTTTGCCCAGTCGCGACCGCGGCCGGGCACCACCACGAAAGGACACCCCAATGCCCACCAAGATCACCAGCGACGTGCTGTCCTGGGCATCCATCATCGACGAGAAGACCAGCGAGCAGGCCGCGACCACCGGCTCGATGCCCTTCGTCAACCCGCACCTCGCCCTCATGCCCGACGCCCACCTCGGCAAGGGCGCGACCGTCGGATCCGTCATCCCCACCGAGCGCGCCATCATCCCCGCCGCCGTCGGTGTCGACATCGGCTGCGGCATGATCGCTGTCCGCACCCAGTGGACGGCCGATGATGTGCGCGCCACCGGCCCCCTCGCCACCCTCCGAGAGGGCATTGAGCAGCGCGTTCCCGTATCCGCCGGCGTCTACAACAAGACCCTCACCGACACCGCACGCGCCCGCGTCAGCGACCTCGAGGAGCAGTGGCCCACCGACGGGACACCCGACCAGTACGCCAAGAACTGGCGGCAGCAGCTCGGCACCCTCGGCGGCGGCAACCACTTCATCGAGATCACCGCAGACGAGACCGGCACCGTGTGGGCGTTCCTCCACTCAGGATCACGCGGCGTCGGAAACAAGATCGCCCAGCACCACATCAAGACCGCGCAGGCCGTCGCCAAGCGGTACTGGATCGACCTGCCCGACCCCGACCTCGCCTACCTCGTCGAGGGCACCATGGAGTTCGACCAGTACATCGCCGAGCTCCGGTGGGCGCAGGACTTCGCCCTCGCCAACCGCGCCGAGATGATGGACCGCACCCTCGCCGCCCTCGCCGAGCACATGGGCCAGGCCGTCGAGCGGATCGAGACCATCCAGTGCCACCACAACTGGACGGACCTCGAGCACCACATGGGTCGAGACCTCTGGATCTCCCGCAAGGGAGCCATCCGCGCCCGCGTGGGCGACGCCGGGCTCATCCCCGGATCCATGGGGACCGCGTCCTACGTCGTCGAGGGCAAGGGCAACACCGCATCGTTCTGCTCGGCACCTCACGGGGCCGGCCGCGAGTACAGCCGCACCGCGGCACGCAAGAAGTTCACCGCGGACGACCTGCGCACCGCCATGGCCGGCATCGAGTACCGCGACTCCGACGCGTTCATCGACGAGATCCCCGCCGCGTACAAGGACATCGACCAGGTCATGGCAGACGCCGCCGACCTCGTCGACATCCGCCACACCCTCCACCAGATCGTCAACGTCAAGGGCGACTGACCACCCCAACCCCCGAAGGCCCTCGTCGCACCACGCGACGGGGGCCTTCTCTATGCCCGAGGAGCACTACGTGGCTCAAGACCACATCACCATCGACATCCCCGAGGCGCTCTGGCTGTCCTCGAACATGCGCCCCCACTGGGCGGAGAAAGCCCGCAAGACCGCCGCGCTCCGGCAGCTCGCCCGACTCCGCGCACGCACCCTCCGCACCTTCCAGGTCGCCCACTGCACCGCGTTCATCGCGTACTCGCGCGCCGGCCGCGCAGACCCCGCCAACGCGGCACCCACCGTGAAGGCCCTCATCGACGGCGTCGTGGACGCCCACCGGCTCCCCGACGACGACCACAAGCACCTCATCGGCCCCGACTACCGCCGCGACCCCAACACCGGCGTCAAAGGCCTCCACCGGGTGCGGCTCGTGTTCACCGACCAGCAAATCGACTTCTGAGAGGAGGCACCATGCGCATCCGCAGCACCAAGCCAGAGTTCTGGCGCTCCGAGCGAGTCGCCCAGCTGTCCTGGGACGCCCGACTCGTCCTCAAGGGCCTCGAGTCCTACGTCGACGACAACGGCGTCGGCAAAGACGACATCGCGCTCATCCTCGGCGACGTGTTCTCTCGCGACATGCTCGCGAACCCTCGCGACACCCTCGCGAGGGTGTCTGCATCCGTTTCCGAGCTCTCCGAGCACGGTTTCGTGCACCGCTACGACGCCGACGGCACGAAGTTGCTCTACCTGTCCTGGTGGGACTCGAATCAACGCATCGATCGACCCGGCAAGGGGCGTTATCCCAGGCCAGACGGCACTATGGACTACAAGTCCTCCGAGATTCGCGAGAGTGTCGCGAGTGTGCCGCGAGCCCTCGACGCACCCTCGCGCCTGGAACAGGGGAACAGGGGAACAGGGGAACAGGGGAACAGCGTCGCCTCCGGCTCCCCCGCTGCCCCGGCAGAGCCGGAGCAGGTTCGCCCCGAGGTGGACGAACTTCTCGACGCTCTCGACGACGCCATCCAGTCCGTCGGACACAAGAAGCCCGCGCGCAACAAGACCGCCCGCGAGGAGATGCGCCGGATCCTCGACATCGATGGGTACACCGTCGAGCAGACCCGGTCCGTCATCGACTACCTCCCCCGCGACGACTTCTGGTGCGACAACGTCCGCTCCGCGAAGACCTTCCGGGCGAAGTTCGACGCCGTGAAGGGCCGCATGCTCAAGCAGCGCGACCGCACCCAGCAGCCACCGATCGACCGGCAGGCCCAGATCCTCCTCGCCGACCGAGAGCAACGCCTCGCCCGGGAAGGAGACACCCAGTGGCAGATCAGCCAGTGAACATCGACATCACCGAACAGGTGCTCATGTCCCTCAACCGCGCCGGCCTCGTCGACGCGAAGACCGGGCAAGCCGTCGCATGGAACGACGCACTCGAAGGACTCCCCGCCGCGGGCGTCTGGGAAGCCGTCCGGCACTTCAACCGCGAAGGCGTCCCCGAAGGCCGCCTGTTCCTCCGGGCATCCGACATCCGCAAGCGCGTGCTCGCGAAGATCGAGATCGTCCCGTTCCACCTCCGCTGCCCCGACCACCCGAACCCGCAGTACCGCGCCGCCCAGTGCCCCCAGTGCCGCAAGCAGATCGAGGCCCCCAACCCCGACGTCGTCGCCAAGGTCAAGATGCTCGCCCGGCAGCTCGACGCCGAGGGCAAGATGCGCGACGCCGAACGCGTCGCCGAACTCCAACGCAAGGCCGACGAATCCGCCGCCCGAGCCCGGGAGAAGCTCGAGAAGCAGCGCCAGCTCACCGAATACGAAGCCTCCGCCCATCCGGGCGGGGGCTTCTCTGCATCCGAGGAGAAGTCATGAAGTTCCGGCAGATCGCCACCATCGCCACGTGCGGCCTCGCTGTCGTCGCGGGGCTGTTCGCCGCCGCGAACGGCAACATGCTCGCTGCCGCAGCGTGGGGCGTCACCGCCATCGCCTGGCTGGGCGTCATCTTCGCCAATCGTGAAACTGCCATCTGGCGCGACATCGCCGCGAAATGGGAGCGCCAGGCACTCAGCGACGAAGAGATCGTCGCCATCAGTCAGCACGCCGACGACGTGACGCTCCGCGACATCAAGCGAGCCACCGACGTGTGGAGCGCCGCGGTCGATCTCGAAGCAATGCGCGGAACCGAGCCCAGTCGCATGGCCGGGTTCGCGCTCGCAGCCGTCATCGCCGCCGAAAGAGATCGGCAGGCGACGAAGTGACCCTCACCGACCTCGCCCACCACCTCGACACCGCGGCCAGGATCCTCACCGTCGCCGCGCGTGCCGTCACCGACCTCGAGAAGGAGGTCACCCGATGAAACTCGCATCCACCCTCTGCCTCGCCACCGCCACCGTCTGCGCCCTCGCCGCGATCTGGTCGCCCTGGCACTGGCAGTCCGCTGCCACCGCCGTGCTGCTCGTGCTCATCGGCGCGGGCCTCGCGGGACAGCGCAAGCCCGACGACATCGAAGTGCACCTCCACGACTTTCACGGCTACTCCCCCGAGGAAGTCGCCGAGGAGATCGCTAAGCACGACAGTCCCCCGGTCCACGTCCATAGCGCGGGGGACGTCAGCGCCGACGAGCTCGCCGAGCAGATCGTGCGCGAGCAGAAGCGTCGTGCGGCACTGCACGCCGAACGGCCCCACGGGCGGAGGGAAACCGGTCGGGACGACCCCAAGCCGGGAGAAGCGAATCTCCCACGTGGGAAGAACGACTATGGGAAGAAGGCCGACCAATGACTGCACCCACCTGGCTCAAGAAGAGTCGCCCCTTCGCGGCAGCCGTGATCGACGTCGTCAACTCGATCCGCAAGGACCTCGAGGTGAGCAATGACAGCGCGACACGAGAGATCGCCACGGCGGCATCGGTCACCACCGTCGCCTACGCCCTCCTCGACCTCTCCGACGGGGTCCGGGACGTCGCCGCAGCCATCCGCGCCACCAAGGAGGACCAATGATCTCCCTCCACCGCAAGACCCCGAAGCCCCACCCGAAGCCCCGCGCCCAATGGCTCGAGCTCGACGACAACGGCGAAGCCTGGTTCGTCGAACGAGCCAACGGCCTCGAGACCCGCACACGACTCATCCCCGCCGACGAGGAGGACTGATGATCCACCGGCTCTCCGCGCGGATGCGCGACCTCTACCGCGACCTCATGGCCGAAGCGCTCCACACCTTCGCCGACACCATCCGCGACAACATCCCCGACCCCAACACCACCGGCGACCCCGTCGCCGACTCGTACCAGTGGGGTCAGATCGACGGCATCACCCGCACAGCCGCAGGCATCGACGCATGGGCCGACGCCATCACCGCAGACAAGGAGACCACCCGATGAGCACTGAGCAGCTCAAAGCTTCGGCCGCCGAGAAGATCCGGGACGCCTACGCGCACGGCGATCAGCGTGCGAAGCGCCTCGCCATCACCCTCGCTGACCTCAAGGACGCACTCGAGGTACAGGAGGGCATGGTCGCCGGCCTCAAGGCCGGCATCACCAGGGACGCCCACCTGACCATCGGAGCACTCAGCAGCTGGGACATCGGCCGAACGGTCGCCTTCGAGTGGAAGGGGACCTACATGCGTGCACGGCTCGATTCGGTCCACGGTCACTACGACAGGATCATCGCCCGCAACCGCGAGCAGGGCATGGACTTCCGAGGTGGCCCCGCGAAGACGAGCGTCGACCTGGTCATCGGCGGGCACCACGTCGACCTCATCGACCCCACGACGCCGTGCGAGGTGATCGCATGATTGCCGTCCTCGCGCTCTGGCACGTCACCACAGGCATTGAGACCGCACGGTCGGTCAAGCGTCTCGAGCGGGACGTGCAGTCCCTGCGGGCAAGTGTGGACATGCTGTCCGAGCAGACCAACTGGTGGGCCGCAGTGATGGCGGACCACATCACCCTCACGTCCTGGGCGGTGACGCGATGAGCCGCATCATCGCCTGGCAGAACCCGCCGCGCGACTACCGGGACGAGGCATACGACATTACCCAGGAGCTCGCCGCGCATCCCGGGAAGTGGGCGCTCGTGCGCGAGACGGAGACGGATCTTGACCCGCTCGCGGACCTGCTCTCCTGCAACCCCTACCTCGAAGTTCGCGTGGCCAACCGTCGCGACTGGAAAGACCGCGAGGGCTTCATCAAGTACCAGACCGCCGACCTGTATGCCCGGGCGACCGAGGAGGACGCATGACCGCCCGCATCTACCGCGAGGACGGCTCATGGTGGTCCATCCAGCCCGACCCGTCCGGCGGGGAGATCCGCTGCCGATACCCCGACGGGCGGGCCGCGATGGTGGCGCTCGACCCCAGGAACCGGGAGCGGGTGCTGAGTCCCGCGCGCTACTGGATGGATGCGTACCGCCGTCTCGGCGGCGGATACCACCGCGGCACCGACTACCAGCTCGGTGGTCCCGTCCCCCAGCAGTACTCGCCCGGCCAGTGCCCACCTAGCAACACCACGACGAAGGACTGCGAATGACCGACCCCAACATCATCATCCGTGCCGTCAACGGCGCACGAGACGCTGCTCTCGCCCTCCGTGAGGCCGCGCGCACCCGCCGGCGGGGGCACAGCGAACCCGTCACCGGATCCGCCCCAGACGCGCCAGCACCGCTCAACCTCGACATGTTCGACCAGGCCGAGATGATCCACTACTGCGTTCAAGGCTGGGCCCGGATCGTCGAAGAAGACCAAGGCGACCCGCTCCCCGCCGACGACACGGCAGCGCTCGCCACCTACCTGCTCCACCACACCGGATGGATCAGCGAACAGGACTGGGCCGAGGACATGGTCAGTGAGCTGCGAGACCACGCCCACACGGCCGAGGGCATGCTCGGCACCCTGCCACGCCGGATCCCACTGCCCACCCCCTGCGAATGCGGTGCCCAACGCTGGGGATTCCCCGTCGAAGGACAAGGCGGGATGATCGTCGAATGCGCCCAAGGGCACGCAGTCACCCTCGCCCAGGCAGGCGGCAGCCCCACCCTCGTCAGCATCCGTGGGGCGCAGAAGGTGCTCGGCATCCGACGCACCGACATCTCCGACGCCGTTCGCACCGGACAGGTCACCAACCACGGCACCGAAGACCGGCCACTCGTCAACACTCAGGAGATCGAGGAGGTGTTGCGCGACCGACTCTGGAACCGGTATGTTTGCTGATGTGGACGTATTCCACGCGAAGCCCTGAGCCGACGAGGCCGGGGCTTTCTTCATGCCCCGGGTAGAGCACCCCATCCCCCCGATGCCGCTCCCCGGGCGTACCCCGGCCTAGGGCAGGCCCAGGGGTGCCGGCCCCCAGGTGTAGGCCCCACGGCCTCCCTGGGGGCTCATGCCCCGGGGTGCGGACCCCTAGGGCATCCACCCCACAACCCGCACCCGCCGCCAGGCCCGGCCGTAACGCATCGCAAGGGCGACGTCACGCACGGCGCACAGCACCAGCACAACAGGCCGACAGTCAGCCCAGCATCGCGCGCTGCACAGCCTCAGCGAACCGCTTCGCTTCCGCATGCGCGCACCGCAACTCGACGTCACCACCAGCCGTGGTCAGCACGACCATGGTGTTCCTCAGTCCATCCTTCTTGGTGCCGACATGGGCGACCGAGCGCAGCGGAATCATCTCGCTCTCACGCTTCCTCGTCACGCCAGTCGCGGCCAGCGAAAGGCCAGCAGTCGCGACACCGAGCGCCGCCTTCGCGCCACCGCTCATGCGGCCCTCACGAGTCCACTCGACCCGATCCGAGTAGAGACGCACCTTCGCGTTGCGACCAGCGATGTGTGAGGTCAGTTCCATGATGGGATCCATGAGCGCATCGTAGCCACGAACCCGGACGAACGAGGGTGGAACGGGGGCGGAGATGCCCGTCAAGAGGCGCGACAACCGCGAATACCGCGACCTCTCGCTCGCGCTACGCCGCAAGGCCCGACGAGCTGACACGCCATGCTGGATCTGCGGCAAACCGATCCTCTGGGACGTCGACTGGCGGCATCCGCTCAGCTACACGTACGACCACGAAGACGCCGTCGCCAACGGAGGCAAGATGCGCGGCATCGGCAGGCCGGCGCACAGGTCGTGCAACAGTCGGCGCGGGGCACCGCGACACGCGATCACGCCGCCCCGGGACACGCGGGAATGGTGACTCGGATGCCCCGGACGTCACCAAAGGTGGCCGAAAGTGACACACGGGCGGCCATCTGTCGCGTCGAGAGACCGGGTGGTGGTGCCCCTCCCCTCCCGGTTGTTGCGCCCTCCCGCTGCATAGTGCGGCTCTCACTCACGGCCCTCTGACCAGGTCGGACAGCTAGGCCTTGAAGTGTCATATCCTGTTCGTCCTGTTCACAGCCTTGTAGCTGTAACGCGCTCCGCGTAGACTGGCTCCATGCTCAAGTCGTGCACGCAGTGCGGATCGCCGATCCCCGCGCCTCATCGCGCGGACGCCTGGTTCTGCACGTCTGCCTGCCGGCAGAAGGCGTATCGCCGCCGTGCCCACCCGTTGCCTGCCGAGCTGACCTCGCGCCCTCGTTGGGTGCGCCACGACGATTCGAAGCGTCCTCTGACGGTTCTGGGGCGTCCGGCTTCGGTGACGGATCCGCTGACGTGGACGACGTACGCGAAGGCGTCACGTTCGTCGGTCGGTGTCGGCCTGGGGATCGTCCTCGGCGAAGGCCTCGGCTGCATCGACCTTGACCACTCCATCGTTCGCGGCCGCCTCACACCCTGGGCACGGGACATCGTCGACGACCATCGCGCCGACGCAATCCTGATCGAACGTTCCCGCTCCGGCGAGGGCGTCCACATCTTCCTCCCGATGGAGGAGGCCCCAGGCCGCAGGGTCCGCGACGGCCGAAACATCGAGACGTACTCCCGTGACCGCTACATCGCCGTGACGGGGGACCGAATCTAGGGGGTGCGCGATGGCTCGAGATCTCGCCCCCTGCGGCACTCCTGCCGCCGCTCGACGTCACCGCCGGCATAACGAGCCCCTCTGCGACGAGTGCGCGAATGCCGTGCGCGAGGAGAAGAACGAGCGCACCGCCGGGAAGCGTGAGGCCGCCGCGCAGGCAGCCCAGGACGCCCGGCCCGTGCCGAAGGACTTCGACCAGCTGTCGGTCCTCGAGGAAGTGCTCTCGAACCTTCGAGGGCAGCTCGCCGCGGCACCGCCGCAGTCGGTCGCCGGCATCGCGAAGCAGATCCGGGACACGGCTTCCGAGATCGCTCAGTTGACGGGATCGTCCACGCCGATGGCTCAGCAGTCGATGGGTGGTGGTGTCGATGACATCGCTGCTCGACGCGCCGAGCGCGAGGCGCGTAGGCGCGCAGCGACCGAGGGTTGAGTCGGTCCCGACTCACGAGTGGTCGGCGGCGGAGGACGCGATCGACCTCATGGACCTCGCGGGGAAGCCGCTCGATGAGTGGCAGGCTCACGTGCTCGAGGGCGCGATGGGTGAGCGCCCCGATGGTCGCTGGACGGCCTTCGAGGTCGGCCTCGTGGTGCCCCGCCAGAACGGCAAGAACGTCATCATCGAGGCTCGCGAGCTCGCGGGGCTGTTCATCCTCGGGGACCGCGTCATCATCCACTCGGCGCACCAGTTCAAGACGGCCCGCAAGTCGTTTCGGGACATGGAGCGTCTGGTGCGGAACACCCCGTCGCTGCACTCGCAGGTGCTCGGCTACAGGGGGCAGGGTCCGTGGGAGGACATCCGCGGGATCCGCCAGAACGGCACCGAGCTGTCGATCGAGCTGCAGAACGGATGCAAGCTCGAGTACCAGGCCCGTTCTGGGGGCGGCGGGCGCGGCTTCACCGGCGACCTGATCGTCCTCGATGAGGCCTACGACCTCTCGGTCGATGAGATTGCCGCGATGCTGCCGACGATGGCGGCCCGGTCGATGGATGGCAATCCGCAGATCTGGTACACGTCCTCGGCGGGCTTGCCGAAGTCGGAGGCGCTGGCGAACCTGCGGGAGCGCGGCACGGGCGGCGCGTCGCCCCGCCTGGCCTACTACGAGTGGTCCGCGCCCGACGACGCCGAGTCGGCGGACGTCGATGCCTGGTACGCGGCGAACCCCGGGCTCGGGGTGCGCATCTCCGAGGAGTGGATCCGCGAGACCGAGCTCGAGTCCGACATGGGCGACGAGCAGTTCCGTCGCGAGCGCCTGGGGATCTGGGCGCAGGTCGGCGGCGACTCCGCGATCTCGCCGTCGGCCTGGCGTCGCTGTCTCGACCCGGGATCGCAGCCTGGTGATCGTCTGGCGTTCGCTGTCGATGTTCCGCCGTCGCGGGACATGGCGACGATCGCGGCGGTCTCGGAGCGGCCTGACGGCGTGCGGCATGTGTCGATCGTGGCCCGCGAGGAGGGCACGGCGTGGGTCGCTGAGCGGCTCCGTGAGCTCAAGGAGAAGTGGTCGCCGGTAGCGGTGATCCTCGACGAGGGCTCAGCGGCCGGTGCTCTCCTGCCGGACGTGAAGCGCGCCCGGGTGCGGACGCAGGCGCTGAACATGCGGCAGTACGGGCAGGCGTGCGCGGCGGTCTATGACGCCGTGCAGCAGGGCAAGCTCGCGCACGTCGGCTACGAGGACCTGGACCGAGCGGTCGAGGCCGCGCAGATGAAGCCGATGGGCGAGTCACTGTGGAAGTGGGACCGCAAGACGCAGGTCGCTGACATCTCACCGCTGATCGCGGTGACGCACGCATGGCATGGGTTGACGGCGCGGTCGCGCCGATCCCCGGATACGCAACGGACGGGCCGCACCGCGGGCCGCAGAGTCGTGGGCAGGTCGCCTGTCGGACGGGGGTGATCGCTGGTGCGTCGAGCGACGGATGACGAGGCGAAGATCCTCGGGAACCTTCATCTGACGATCGTGGATCGGTCGCGCGGGAATCTCCTGCGAGATCGGTTCGTGCGGGCGAAGGAGCGGCTTCGGTCGACGGGGTTCACGATCCCGTCGTCGATGATGGGCTTCCAGGTACCGCTGGATTGGCCGCGGAAGGCGGTGGAGGTGTTCGCCTCCCGTCAGGTGCCGCTCGGCTACTCGACGCGGACGGACACGACCTTGCTGGACGACATCGCGGTCGTGGCTGAGGAGTCGAACCTCGACTTCATCGAGCGGCAGGCGATCCAGTCGGCCGACGCGTTTGGGTGCTCGTTCATCTTCACGTCGCGCGGGGATGCCGATGCTGGCGACTCCGAGGTGCTGGTGACGGCACGCTCGGCGCTGGCGGCCACGGCGGATCTCGACCCGCGTACGGGCCGGGTGCGGGCCGCTCTCGAGCTCATCGGTGGGCCGCGGGTGAATCT
The DNA here is from genome assembly GCF_020792675.1 of Brachybacterium halotolerans subsp. kimchii. Taxonomy (NCBI): domain Bacteria; kingdom Bacillati; phylum Actinomycetota; class Actinomycetes; order Micrococcales; family Dermabacteraceae; genus Brachybacterium; species Brachybacterium halotolerans. The sequence continues at coordinate 1,444,097 of NZ_CP086254.1, forward strand.
GTACCTGCCGGGCCGGGTGCTGACGTGTATCCGACGCTCTACGGACTGGATGGTCGAGGACGAGTGGTCCACGGGCACCCAGCGGGTGCTGTGCGCCCCCTACGTCCACGGTGCGACGCTCGAGCGGCCTCTCGGTCAGTCGAGGGTGACGCCGACGATCATGGAGCTGACCTACGGGGCGACGCGCACCCTGCTGCGGCAGGAAGTCGCGGCGGAGTTCTACCAGGCTCCCCGTTCGGTGCTCCTCGGTGCGGACTCGTCGGTGTTCGATGAGCCCGGCGCGTGGTCGGCGATCACGGGCTCCGTGTGGGGCCTGCCGGACGTCACGATCGACGACGACCAGGACATGCCGGACACGCTGCGCAGGGCGTCCCTGCAGCAGATTCCGCAGATGTCGATGCAGCCGTTCTCGGACGAGTTCCGACTTCTCGCATCGAACATGGCGGGCGCGTCGTCGATCCCGGTGCACTACCTCGGGGTCACGCAGGACTCGAATCCGACGTCCGCTGAGGCGCTGCAGACCATCGAGAACGATCTGGTGCGCACGGTCCGCGGGCAGGAGCCGAGCTTCAACATTGGCCGGCGGATGCTCGCGCTGAACATCCTGACGGCCCTGTACGGCGACCTTGATGCGGCGGCGATGGCTGACCTGCGCGGGCTCACCCCGCGCTGGGAGGATCCACGCTACAGGTCGATGTCGGAGCAGTCGCAGTTCGTCGCTCTGCAGGTGCAGACCGGCAACATGCAGCCCGGGACCGACGCGACCCTTCGTCAGCTGCCCCTCTCTCCTGCCGACGCGCACGAGATTCGGCAGGACAACCTCCGGGCCGCTGGCTCGGGGGCGCTCGACAAGATCCTCGCTGGCCAGTCTGACGACACCACGACGGACGCCCCAGAGTCGAGTGAGGTGGACGAGCTCACGAAGCGCGTCACCGCGCTCGGCACTCTGATCCGTGCCGGCGTGAAGCCCGACTCCGCCGCCCAGGCGAGCGGGCTCCACAACCTGGCCTTCTGGCCCGGCCAGCCGGTGACGATCCGCGAGGCCGACAGTGGTCAGCAGAGCTGAGGCCGGGAAGTTCAAGCGGGCGAACGACCAACTTACCCATGCGATCCAGCGGGACATCCGCAAGGCGTGGGGTGCGCTCGGGGCCTACTCGCCCGAGGGGAAGCGCGACGCTCTCCTCGACATTGTCCCGGGTCTCGTCTCCACCTACGGAGACGCAGCCGCCGCGGTCGCGATGGAGTACTTCGAGACGACCACGGGTGCTCGCGGCACGATTCACGACGGGTCGACACCCGAGGCCGTCCAGGGTTCGATCCGGGCGCTCATCGGCGGACTGTGGACCGGTCAGGAGGCCGAGGCGATCTCACTCGTCATCGGCTCTGCGACCCGGCACATGCTGCAGGCGGGCCGGTCGTCGATTTACCGGTCGACACGGTCAACGCCGGGCCTCCGATTCGCCAGGGTGCCCGAGGCCGGCGCGTGCGACTGGTGCCGGATCATGTCGAGCCGCGGTGCGGTCTACCTGTCCCGGGAGTCCGCCGGCGGCGAGAACAACAAGTACCACGACGACTGCGCGTGCCTCGCGACGGCGATTCGTGATGGCGACGAGCTCCCGTACGACGCAGAGGCGCTGTACGCCGAGTACAAGCCCGCCTGGGAGGCCGCTGGCGGCACGGGCGTCCAAGCCGGGGAAGTGGCTCGCGAGATGCGCCGCATCCGAGCCGCCGCGGCCTGACAGACCACCCACCGGACGGTGGGCCACTCCGCCCCGCACGGGGCACTCCACTACACCCGCAGGGGGAACGAGCATGACCGACGACGTCAAGGATGCCGCCGAGCAGGAGCCGCAGGGCACCGAGCAGGACGAGCAGCCCACGACCGAGACCCAGGCCGACGAGAAGCCGGCCGAGGACTCGAAGCCCGACATCGACTGGAAGGCGATGTCTCGGAAGCACGAGGACCGCTCCAAGGCCCTCGCGACCCAGGTCGAAGATCTCACCAAGCAGCTCGAGACCGCGAACAGCGCCGCAGGGCGCGTGAGCGAGCTCGAGGCCAGCGTTTCCGCCGCTGAGAAGCGCGCGGAACGGGCCGAGATCGCCGCCGAGATCGCCTCCGCGAAGGGCGTCAAGCTCCGATACCTCTCCGGGGAGACCCGCGAGGAACTCGAGGCTACCGCCGACGCCTGGCTCGAGGACGCCCGCGCGGCCGCGAAGGTCGGCGTCGTCCCCACGCAGGGCACGGGAGATTCCGCTCCCCGCACGTCGTCGTTTGCATCCGGTGCTGAGCGCGCCCGCGCCCAGTCCGACAAGACCAAGTAAGGAGGGGCCATGAGCCTCAGCATCACCACCAAGAAGTACGGGGGCGGCGACGATTCGTGGCTCGGCTCCCGCCACGCCGTCGACAACGCCCAGACCGGCACCCTCGACGCCGCGGCGTTCGCATCGGCCGCCGACGGGCTCGTGAAGTCCGGGACCCCCGTCAAGGCGCAGGGCGGCAAGTTCGTCCCCGCCGGCGCGGACGCCCCGACCGGCTTCGTCCTCGGCGACCACTCCGTGAAGGACGGCGACGACACCGCCGCGATCGTCTGGCACGGTCTGATCGTCGTCGAGAATCTGCCCGTCGAGGGCTTCACCGTGCCCGCCGACAAGGGCGCGTTCACCTACGTCGGCGGCACCGCTGCCGGAGAGGAGGCCTGACCCATGGCTCTGTGGACTGACCTCATCAACCCCGGCGACCTCACCGGGTTCTCCCGCACCGTCGCCGACCAGTTCGACGCCGACGGCTCCACCCTCTCCGAGGTGTTCCCGTCGATCTCCACCTCGGACACGAACTTCAAGTGGTTCGTGAATGAGAAGGCTCAGGACGTCGCTGCGTTCCGCGCGTACGACGCCGAGTCGAAGATCGGTGGCGCGTCGGGCCTCGAGGAGAAGGTCGCGTCCCTCGCTGCCATCTCCCTCAAGAAGCGCTTCGGCGAGTACGACCAGCTCGTGCGTTCCTCGCAGAACTCCCCGGAGTCCGTGCAGGCCGCTGCCGACCGTCTCGCCACCGAGGTGGCCCAGGGGATCATGCGCCGCATCGTGCAGGTGCGCGCCGAGGCCCTGGTGACCGGCAAGCTGGCGATCAACGACGGCTACGGCGAGTACAAGTTCACGCAGAACGTGGACTTCGGTCGCCGCCCCGACCACACCGTGACCGCCGCTGCGGCATGGGACGGTGCTGCGGATCCGATCGTGGATCTCGAGCAGTGGCGTCAGGCGTACGTGGACCACACCGGCCAGGAGCCGACGTCGCTGTACGCGTCCCCGAAGGTCGTCGCCGCCCTGTCGCGCAACGACAAGGTGCGCGCCTACCTCGGCTCGAACGCTCCGGCCCTGCTGGACCGCGCGACGATCAACAACATCCTCGCCGGCTACGGCCTGCCCGCGATCACGGTCCACACGGCCCGCGTGCTCGGTCAGGCCGTCCTCGACGAGAACGTCATCGTGTTCGCTTCGGCGGGCGCGGGCGCGACCGTCTGGGGCCAGACCATCGAGTCGACGGATCCCCGTTACAGCCTCTCCGATGCGGCCCTTCCCGGTCTCGTCGTCGGGGCGTACGCGACCGATGACCCGGCGACCAAGTGGATCCACGGCAACGCTCGCGCGCTGCCGATCCTCGGGAACCCGGATCTCACCTTCGCCGCGAAGGTGCTGGGCGTCTGATCGGCCGTGCGGGGCGGGCCATCTGCTCGCCCCGCACCTCCCCTAGGAGGTTCACATGACCAAGCTGCGCGACGACCTCGACGGGGTCGTCTACATCGATGGTGCCGCCTACAAGGCCGGAGACGAGGTGCCCCGCGGTGCCGTGGTCGCCGCGTCGCTCACGGCTCCCGAACCGCAGTCAGCGCCCCCGAAGCGGGGCCGTCCTCGCCGGGAGGGCTGATGTGGGTCACCCCTGACGACGTTCGAGATCGGTGGGTCGGGGGTGACCTGGACTTCACCGACCAGACCATCGCGACCCTGATCGGTGACGCCGAGGACGCGATCCGCGCGTCGGTGCCTGACATCGACCAGATGGTCGACACCAAGATCCCGCTGGCTCGAGTGTCTCGAGTGATCTCCCGGATGGTGATCCGGGTGCTGAGGAACCCCGAGGGGATCCGAACACTGCAGGAGACCACCGGTCAGTTCTCTGGTTCCACCACCTATGCGGGCGATGTGCTCGGCGAGATCGTCTTCACCGACGAGGACCGCCGAGACCTCCTCGGCAAGGGGCCGACCGGGCGACGCGCCTACTCCGTGATGCCCGGCGGCATCCGATGAGGCGCATTACTACGGCGCTCGCGATCCGGCGACGCCTCGAGGGCGCGAAGGACATCTACAACAACCCGAAGAAGGCACACGGTGAACCCGAGGCGTGGCCCGTCTACGCGGTATCGCCTCGCTCATCGACCGAGCCGCAGGAGCCGAACAGGGATCTCGTGATCACCGGCATCACGGTGTTCGCCCCCGTGGGCGGTCCAACGCCGGGTCCTCACGACCTCGTCGACTACGGCGACGACACCTGGCAAGTGACAGGCAAAGTCGGCACCTGGGACGAGAACCCGCACGTCGTCTCCACACGGCAGCACGGGATCGTCGTCAACCTCGATCGAACGGAGGGGTGATGGCACAGATGAAGTTCCGGGCCGACACCAAGGGCATCGGCGAGTTTCTCGCCGGCCGGGAGGTGCAGAAGATGGTCCGCCGCTCCGGCGACGCCATCGCACGCCGAGCGGGGCCGAAGTTCGAGGCCGACACCTGGATCAGCCCGACGCAGGGCACGAGCGCGAAGGGCAACTCCACGCCTCCGCGTGCCATCTCCGGCGTCACCATGAAGCACGGGGCGTTCCCGCGCGGCAGTCGCTCCGCTGAGCGCCTGCAGCAGGCGATCCAGGCGGGCCGAGTCTGATGCCTCAGATCTACGGTCCCCCGAACGTCGTCGCCGGGCTCATCGCGTTCTACGTACTCCACGGCGTCGACGCCAGGTCCCGCGTTCCCCTCGAGCGCACCCCCGGCATGGTCCGTGTCTCCCGCATCGGCGGGTTCCCCGAGAACCCGCAGCAGGACCACGCTCGGCTTCTCGTCGAGGTGTGGGAGGGGGACCAGGAGGACTCGTTCAACGCGGCCCGCCACCTCTGGGGGCTTGTCGGTGCGATCGAGGACCAGGAAGCGCTGCCCGGGCTCGTCACCCACCACATCGAGCCGGCCACGATGCCGTCCCAGTTCCAGGACGACGACGCCCCCGAGCTCGACCGACACCAGTTCGAGATCGACGCCTACGTGCGCATGGAGCCGATGGAGGTCGCATGAAGATCCAGCACCCTGCCTTCCCCGAGATCACGAAGGACGTGACGGCGTACGCCTCCTGGCGCGACGCCGGATGGACCGTGGTCGACAACAAGCACCCGGAGCCCGACCCGGCACCGGACCCCACTCCGGAGCATGCGGAGGCCGCCGAGCCTGCGAAGCCTCGGAAGTCCCGGCGGCGCTGACCGGGACAGCCAGACAGGTCAGCCTCTGCCAGCGAATCCACCGAAGAGTTCCTCGCGGCCGCGCTGCGCGGCTTCGGCGGCTTCGGCAAGGTTCGAGTACGAGCCAAAGCTGACCTTTCGTCCCTCGTGGCGAATCTGGACGTAATACCCGCCACCCCTTGCGCGGTACACGTTGCGGTATCCCGTGGATGAGCTATTTCCGCTCTGGTTCCACTGGTTCTCACTTCGTGTCGCCAACCGGAGATGTGCGGGTTCGATGCATGCCCGGTTGTAGCAGGTGTGATCCACCTGCATTCCGGGAGGCAGCTCTCCATGGTGAAGGAGGTACGCCAACCGATGGGCACCGATGGACTTACCTCCGGTAGTCACGATGCCGTACCCGTCGGGAGACATTCCGCCGGTCCAGACAAGGCACTCCCCCTGGCGTTCCGAGTGTGAAGCCAGAGACCCAGCCGGGTCGCCTCGGTTGTTCCCCCTCGCAAGAGGGTCGCCGCGCTTCTTCCACCGCCGGTAGTGCATCGAGCACCACCCGCGAGCCTCGTGCGGCCTTGAGCATCCGTCGATAGCGCAGATCTGTGCTGTCAAAACAGGACTCCCCTTCCTCTCGATCCCGGTAGGCCCGGGCTCGCTCACATGGCCCATCATAACCTTTGGATGGGACGAAAGGAATAGTCATCGCACTTCCCAATGGATTCGTCGGCGCTCCCGTCTCGGGGGGCATCTACTCCGGCGAGACGACCGCCACCCTGCCCGCCGACGCGATCGCCGCGATCAGCGACGCCGACCTCGACAAGCTCGGCTACCTCTCCGATGAGGGCTACTCCCTCACCCGCGACAGGTCCACCGACGACATTCGGCGCTGGGGCGGCCAGATCTTCCGCACCGTGCAGACCGAGTTCTCGGAGACTCTGTCGTTCACCTTCCTCGAGGGCGACAAGGTCGAGGTGCTCAAGGAGGTCTTCGGGGCCGACAACGTCACCGGCACCGCCGAGACCGGGATCTCGATCAAGCACAACGAGCAGACGCTCTCCAACCGCGCCTTCGTGTTCGACATGAAGGACGGCGACAAGCGCCGCCGCCTCGTGGTGCCCAACGGTCAGATCACCGAGACCGAGGACATCACCTACTCCCACTCCGACGTCGTCCGCTACGGCGTGACCGTCACCTGCTACGCCGACGACGACGGCAACTGCGCCTACGAGTACATCGCGCAGCAGACCGCCGGCAGCGGCGGCAGCGGGGAGTGACCGTCGGCCGCCCAGCTGAGGCCCGCACAGGGCTCGCTGGGCGGCCGCTCCTCCCCCACCTAAACCCCTGGCGCGCCGGCAATTCATGGGGAGTCCTCCGGCGCGCCAGGCCTCTCACCCCAGGACTCCCTCCCAACGAAAGGACACCCCATGCCCACGAAGGCCCCTCAGGACCACAAGTCCCCCGCGAAGAAGAACAAGAAGATCGCTCCGCATGACCCGAGCGAGATGTTCGTCTACGACGCCCCGCACTCGGGTGTCACGGTCACGCTTCCCTACACGGAGAACCTGCCCTCCGGTGCGATCCGTCGCGCGCAGAAGAACGCGGGCGACAACGAGATGGCGTTCTACTTCGCGATCCTCGAGGAGCTTCTCGAGGACGACTTCGAGGACACGGTCGATCCCCTTCTGCAGCGCGAGATCGCCGAGATGATCAAGCGCTGGGAGGGCGAGTCCGCCACTGAGCTGGGGGAATCCTCGGCCTCCTGAGTCTCATCGCAGACCACTCGGAGGCGATCGAATTCGACCTCATTCGGATGGGCCTGCGTCTGCGCGACGTGGGCTCATCCGGATTCAACTGGCGGGACCTATGGGTCGTCGTCCGGAACCTTGGGCGAGACTCCGCGGTCTACGCCGCGATCAACGCTGACGACGACAGGGCCGACCCCGCGTGGGGAGTGAGCGAGTACCTGCTCGCGGCCGCCGTCGACGCACTGAACTTCCGCCTCTACCAGGCCGGTGGAGGCAAGGGGCAGAAGCCCAAACCGATCCCCCGCCCGGGGGACATCGTCCGCACTCGCGGCGATGCCATGTCGCAGGCCGAGGCCGACGCCTGGCTCGGCTGGAACGGCGAGACCGCCCCGATCTTCGAGGCGACCAACGACGCGAAGATCACCGCCGCCCTGGCTGCTGGCGAGTCCAGCAGGCAGATCGCTGAACGCCTCGACGTACCCCTCGACCTGGTCAACCGAATGGCCGTCGAGATGCCCGCGACGCCCGAGCCGCTCCCGGCAGCGCAGCCACCTGCAACACCGGAATCCACCGACCAGGAACGCGCGCGAGCAATCAAGCAGGCGATCGCGGCTGGCGACCGTCGCGCGGACATCGCTGACCGATTCGAAGTGTCCGTCTCCACTGTCGGCCGAATTGCCCGTGGCGAGTCATGGGTGCACATCTGACAACTGCATAGGGGGCGCTCGTGGCCGGATACAACCTCGGAAGCGCGACCATCCAGGTCGTCCCCTCGGTCAGGGGCCTCACCAAGGGAATCGAACAGCCCCTCGCGAAGTCCGGTGAGCGCGCCTCGAAGGGCATGAGCGGCAAGCTCTTCGGCGGGCTCAAGGCCGGCGCGCTCGGAGCGGGCGTGGCTGTCGGGGGCATCCTCGGCGCTTCCGTCACCAAGGGCTTCCAGCGCCTCTCCGCTATCGAGCAGGCCGAGGCGAAGCTCAAGGGCCTCGGCCACTCCGGCAAGGAAGTCTCGTCCATCATGGACAACGCTCTCGCGAGCGTGAAGGGGACCGCCTTCGGCCTGGACGAGGCCGCGACCCTGTCCGGCACTCTCGTCGCCTCCGGCATCAAGCCCGGCAAGGAGCTCGAGAAGACCCTCAAGCTCACGGCCGACTCCGCGACCATCGCCGGGAAGTCCCTGGACGACATGGGCCTCATCTGGGGCTCGGTCGCCGCGAAGGGCAAGCTCCAGGGCGACGACGCGATGCAGCTCCTCGCGTCCGGCGTGCCGATCTGGCAGATGGTCGGCGACGTCATGGGGAAGACCGCCGGCGAAGCCCAGGCGCTCGGATCCAAGGGGCAGGTCTCGTTCGAGATCTTCCAGAAGGCCATGGAGAAGGGTGTCGGCGGGGCGGCACTCAAGGCTGGCGACACCACGGTCGGCGCGTTCAAGAACATGAACGCGGCCCTCGGTCGCTTCGGCGCGAGCCTCCTCAAGGGCGTCTTCCCGCTCATCGGCCCCGCGTTCAAGGGCCTGACCGGCTGGATCGACACGGCGAACGACGCCATCGGCCCCATGGTCGAGAACTTCACCAACGGCGTGAAGGGCATCTACGACGTTCTCGCGAAGGGTGACTTCACGGGCGCGAAGAACATGTTCGGGCTCCAGGAGGACTCGAAGTTCGTCGACGTCCTGTTCACCATCCGGGACGCCGCGAAGCAGGTCGGCCCGGTCCTCAAGGACGCCTTCGGGTCGATCGACCTCGGCCCCGTCTGGGGTGCTCTCTCCCCCATCGTGGACGGCTTCAAGCAGCTCGCCCCCGTGGCGCTGCAGGCGTTCCAGAACCTCTCCCCGCTGGGGAACATCTTCAAGATCATCGCGCCGACCCTGCCGCAGATCGGGCAAGCTCTCGGCCAGCTGGCGGGGACTCTCGCGGGCGTGCTGCAGAGTGCGCTCGCGGCAGTCTTGCCTGCCATCACTCAGCTGATGGGGGCGCTCGGCCCGATCTGGGCGAACCTGATGGCGACGGTCGTCCCCGCGATCCTGAGCATCGCGAACGCGATCGCGTCGGCCGTGCAGCCGATCGTCGCCGCGGTCGGTCCGCTCCTGTCCTCGGTGATCGGTGCCCTGATCCCCGTGATCTCGACGATCGTCGGGACCGTCGGGCCGCTGGTGGCCATGCTGGCCGGCGCACTCGCCCCGATCCTCGTGAAGGTCGGCGAGATCGTTGGCGCGCTCGTCGCGGCCCTGTCGCCGCTGGTGACCGCCCTGATCGGCATGGTGTCGGCCGTCCTAAAGCCGCTCCTCGCGGTTCTGTCGACGCTGATCTCGGCGGCGCTCGCGGTCCTGACCCCGATCCTGAACGCGATCCTCTGGGTCGTCCAGGCGCTCGTCCCCGTGATCGGGTTCCTGGCGGGCGTGCTCGGGGCCGTCGCAAACGTCATCGGCACTGTGCTGGGGACAGCTCTGTCCTGGCTGAACGGCGTCCTGCAGGGCATGGTCCCCTTCCTGACCACCGTCTTCGTTGGTGCCTGGAACGGCATCAAGGTCGCGATCGGCGCTGTGGCGGGCTGGGTCACCGGTACGGTCGTCCCCGCGCTTGCCGCCGCCTGGCAGGCCATCGCCAGCGCCGCGCAGTGGCTCTACCGGAACGTGATCCTCCCGGTCTGGCAGGGCATCAAGGTCGCGATCGCGATCGTCGTCGCTGCCGTGACGGTGTACGTGAAGGCGTGGGTCGCGATCTTCAAGGCCGTCGTCGCGCCCGTGTTCCTGTGGCTGTACCGCTCGATCATCAAGCCGGTGTGGTCGGCCATCAAGACCGCGATCGGCGCGGTCGTCGCCTGGTTCCGGGACACGGCGTGGCCGATCATGAAGAAGATCGTCTCGGTCATCGGTTCGGTGTTCAAGTGGCTGTACGGAAACGTCATCAAGCCAGTGTGGTCTGCGATCAAGACCGCAATCGGCGTGGTCGTTGGATGGTTCCGAGACACGGTCGCCCCGATCTTCAAGAAGGTCGTTGGAGCGATCAAGTGGACGTTCGACAATTTTGTGCGCGGACTCAAGATCATTTGGTCTGCGATCAAGAACCGGATTATCGCGCCCGTCGTTGGATGGTTCCGAGACACGGTCGCCCCGATCTTCAAGAAGGTCGTTGGTTACATCTACGGCCGATTCCTGATCTTCCGCAACAATCTGCTCAAGATCTGGGATGCGATCAAGAACAAGGCTGTGAAGCCAGTCGTGGACTGGTTCTCCTCCACGGTGAAGCCGAAGATCGACACCTTCGTCGATAACCTGAAGACCGGCTTCAAGGGCCTGAAGAAGTCGATCCTGAATGCCTGGGACGGCATCAAGTCCGGGATGAAGAAGCCGATCAACGGCATCATCAACATCTACCGGGAGCACATCAAGACCCCGTTCAACTCGGTGATCAACAAGATTCTCGGGGGCAAGGCGGGCAAGAAGTGGAACCTGCCGGACATGCAACCGTTCGCCACGGGCGGCTGGACCGGCCCCGGCTCACGTCTGCAGCCCGCAGGCGTCGTGCACGCCGACGAGTTCGTGGTCAAGAAGTCCTCGCGCCGCGGCATTGAGAAGCAGGCTCCGGGCTTCCTGGACCAGCTGAACACGCACGGCGCGCGAGCTCTGACCCGCATGGGCATGGGGTACGCGTCCGGTGGCCGTGTGCTGCACGGGTACAAGGACATCGAGTCGATCCCCCACACGGGCGTCTCGGTCACGTCGACGGTCCGCAAGGGTGCCCGCACCGCTGGAACCGGCTCCGTGTCGAAGCACGCAAAGGGGTACGCGGTCGACTTCGCCGGCACCGCGCAGGCGATGAAGGAGTTCTTCAACTACGTCCGCTCGAACTACAAGGTGTCGGAGCTGATCCACACCCCCATGGGTGGGAAGCAGCTGTCCCGTGGCGGTATCCCGAAGGCCCACTTCCCGGCGAAGACCGCGCAGATGCACTACAACCACGTGCACGTCGGCGGCTACGAGCCCGGGGAGAAGCAGGGCGCGGGCACCAGCGGTGCCGGTGGCGGCCTGTTCGACAACCCGTTCACGGGCCTGTGGAAGAAAATCTCGAGCAAGGTCTCCTCGACTGCCGGCGAGGGTGCGCTGGGTGGTCTCCTGACCGGGGTCACAAAGAAGGTTGTCGGCTCGGCGAAGGACTTCGTCGGGAAGAAGATCTCCGAGGCGTTCGACTTCGTCGGCGACACGTGGGACTCGGCGAAGGCCGGGGCGAAGGGTGTCCTGTCGAAGGCCAAGGCGTCCTGGTGGGCGACGAAGGCGCTGGTCCACACCGGCGACTTCAACGGCACGAACCTGTCGTCGCTCCTGCGGCGCATGAATCAGGAGTCCGGGTTCCAGGTCGGAGCTCAGAACAACTGGGACAGCAACGCCGCGAAGGGCCAGGCGTCGCGTGGCCTGATGCAGGTCATCCCGTCGACGTTCGCCGCGTATAGGGACAAGTCCCTGCCGAACGACATCTTCGACCCGCTGGCGAACATCGTCGCTTCGATCAACTACACGAAGTCGCGCTACGGCTCCCTGACTCGTGGATGGGATCGCAAGGGCGGTTACGCGGCCGGTGGCTACACCGGTCCCGGGCCGAGACTCGCAGCGGCGGGCATCGTCCACGCGGACGAGTTCGTGCTCCGCTCGGAGGCGCAGCGCTCCATCAGCAAGGTCGCTCCGGGGTTCCTGGATCGGCTGAACCGGATGGGCGCGGGTGCGATCGGGTATGCCAAGGGCGGCCTCGTCGGGTACGCCTCGGGCGGGAAGGTCTCGCCGACGGCGAAGATCGGCTCGTCGAAGGTGACCGTTCTGCTCGAGGGTCTCAGTGGCACCGAGAAGCAGGTGACGTCGGCCGCGGGGAAGCTCGCGGACGGGATCGTGAAGGTCTTCAACGACCGGATGAAGGCGGCGAAGACCACCACGGTCAACAAGCTGTCGGACTCGCTGTCCTCCCTGAAGAAGGAGGCGTCGGCGCTCAAGAAGTCGATCTCGGCGACCACGTCGAAGTCGAAGAAGAACACCGTCAACCGCCTGGTCGATGACCTGGCGGCGCTGAGGAAGCAGCAGTCGACTCTGAAGGCGACGGCCCGGGAGGTCTCGAAGGTCACCAAGGTGACCGGGAAGACCAAAACCGGGAAGCTGATCACGAAGACGGTGACGTCGTCGACGGCTGCGGCGAAGAAGGCTGCAAAGGACCTCAAGGGTGTCCAGAAGCAGATCGACTCGACGCAGTCGGCGCTGACGCGGGCGCGCCGGGGTGATTACTCGGGTGCGGCTGCGGCGGCGACGAAGCGGCTGAAGTCGGTGCAGGCGGAGATCGACAAGACGGACAAGGCCCTCAAGGCGGCCCGTCGCGGCGACTACCAGAACGCTGCTCTGCTCAAGGGCACGAAGGCGTACAACAAGTACGCCGCCGGCGCGGTGTCGAAGCTCGAGTCGTACGCGGCACGGACGGACACGCTCACCGCGAAGCTGAAGACCGCCAACACCAAGCTCTCCGACGCGCAGAAGCTGTGGACCGACTACCGCTCGTCGATGGTCGAGAAGTTCCAGGGCACCTACGCACTATCGGAGGAGTCGGCGACCACGGGGATCGAGACGATCATCCGCGGGTTCAAGAACGGCGCGGCCACGGTCACGACGTTCTCGAGCCAGCTGCAGCAGCTGCGGTCGAAGGGTCTCTCGGGTGGGCTGGTCGACCAGATCGCCCAGATGGGCGCGGAGTCGGGGTCGAAGGTCGCGAAGAACCTCCTCACGGGGAGCAGCTCGCAGATCAAGGAGATCACGAAGCAGTACAACGCGCTCAACAGTGCGTCGACGACGTCGGGCACGAGCCTGGCGGACCAGATGTACCGCAACGGCGTGAACTCCGCGAAGGGCCTCGTCAAGGGCCTCGAGTCGCAGCTCGCGAACGTCGAGAAGGCGTCCGAGACGCTGGCGAACACCGTCCTCGCGACGGTCCGCAAGAAGCTCGGCATCCACTCGCCCAGCCGCGAGCTGGACAGCGACGGCCAGAACAGCGCCATCGGCTACGGCAACGGCGTCTACAAGCAGATCCCGTATGCCCAGAAGGCGCTGGCCGAGATGGTCGCGACTCCTGACATGTCGGGCCTGCGGGACGTGGGCCGGGCGGAGATGCGCCCCGCGGCGCAGATCCGCGCGTACACACCGGTCGCGGGCGGCAGCGAGCCGTCGGTGGTCTACCAGTTCGGCGACTCCTACGGGCATGACCCGTCGGAGATCGCCTCCGAGGTCGAGAAGAAGCGGCGGCGTCAGCTGGCGCTCGCTGGGTTCTGAGAGGGGGCCTCATGAAGTGGTCTGACTCACCGCTCGTGCGGATCGGCCGAAACGGTGACTGGTTCGAGCTGGGACGTGACCCCGAGGCCTCTCCGGCCCTCCACCTGTGGGGGTCGGAGGGGCTCGGGCTCGCCCCGGTGGACATCGCCAAGAGCGACCGGATCACCTCGGACGGCTCGATCGTCCGCGGGGTTCGTTACACGGACCGTGAGGTGTACCTGCCGGCCCTGCTCGAGGCCGACTCGATGCTCGAGCTCAACGAGATCCGGCAGCACCTGTACGACCTGCTCGCTCCCGATCTCGGGCCAGTCGAGGTGCAGCTCGAGATCCCGACGGGTGAGGGCCAGGAGCCGAACCACAGGTCCATCTTCGGGTACCTGACGGAGGGACTCGACGGGAAGTTCGGCGAGGACTACTACGGATCGCGGCAGAAGCTCGGCCTGACGTTCACGTGCCCCGACCCGTGGTGGCTTGGACCGGAGCGGACCCGGACGCTGCAGATCAACCCGGGGTCGAAGCCGTTCCTTTCGGACTACGAGTACTCGCGGCGGAACTTCGCGCTGAACCCGCAGACCGTTGACCTCCGCGCTCAAGGACACGACGGCACCGTTAGCAATTCCGGTGGTGCCGTCGTGTCCTTGAGCGCGGACTGGCCTGGCGGTGGCCACACGTCTATCAAGATCGCTCCCGGAGATTCGAATGCGGGGGGCGCGTGGCTCACTCCGTACCGCTCCACATTCGACCCGGCACACCTGAACTTCCCGGAGCTCGTTGGGAAGAAGGTAACGGTCGGCGTGGACATGTATCTCCCGGCCACGCAGACGGGGAGTATCAACTCTCTTGCGAGGTCGATCGGGATCGGGTTCTTCGACTCGACGGGAGCCCCGGGCATTCCGTCGGCCCACTGGTCGGCGTCCGCGCCGAACACGCCTGGTGTCCACCGGATCGTGCACACCGTGACGATCCCTGCGGATGCGAAGGACGTAACCCTGTGTGTCCGTAATGGCTCTACGTCCGGCCCGGTCTACGTCTCGAATGTGACCGTCGAGTCGGGAGCCACGGACGGCTCCTATTTCGATGGTGACACGACGGGCGCTCGCTGGCTCGGGAGCCCGGGCGCATCGGAGTCGGGGATCGTCGTCCCCGGCAGTGGAGTGCCGTTCTTTCCGATCGTCCTCGCGCCGTCCAACGTGGTCGGCGAGTGGGACATCGATATCGCAGGGGCCGGCGACGTCTGGCCCACGTGGGAGATCACCGGACCGGGCAGCGATCTGCTGATCCAGAGAGACAGCGAGCGCATCTTCATCCAGGGCCAGTTCGCGTCAGGATCCATGACACGCATCCAGACGGAGCCCGCACGGATCACGCCCGACCGGTGGGCGGACCTCTCGCTCGATTCACGCCTGTTCCCGCTGAGGGCCGGCTCGAACCGGGTCAAGGTTTCGATGGTCGGCGCGACAGCCGACACTCTCGTTCGTCTCGTTTGGCGCGAACGCTACAGGGGGGCGATCTGATGCTGACCGTGTGGGCCGTCGACCCTCAGCGGGTGCGACGCGGGCATCTCGTCTCGCTGGCAACGACCGCTGTCCTCAAGGACGCCGATGTCGGCACGTTCCAGATCGTCACCCCTGCGCACAACGACCTCGCACAGCGGGTCGTCAGGGGGTGGAGGGCCATCATCCAGGACGGGGCCACGGTCTTGTCGGGGACGATCCTCCACTCCGAACTGTCGGCCGGCGGGACCGAGCTGACGTTCACGGGTGAGTCGGACCTGCGGAAGCTGAACATCCGCATCACCTACCCGACGCCCACCCAGGCGGCGGCCGCACAGACCGCAGAGGCGAAGTACTCGCGCAGCGGGCCCGCCGAGACGGTCATCCGGGACATGATCCACGCGAACGTCGGCACCGGAGCGATCACGACCCGGCAGGAGCCCGGATTCACCGTCACCACGTCACAAGGCCGGGGATCGACGGTGAAGGTAGCGACTCGGTTCGAGCTCATGCTCGAGCAGGCCCGAAAGCTCGCCCGCTCCGGTGGCGTCACGTTCGACGCGGTTCAGGAGAACGACAACCGCATCATCCTGCGCTTCCGAGTGCCAGAGGACCGATCCCGCAAGGTTCGGTTCACCGAACGCAACGGAGGCCAGGACGACGGCAACGCATTCTCTCTCGACGCCCCCACCGTCACGACGGTCATCGCCGGCGGGCAGGGACTGGGCACCTACCGCAACATCCGCGAGTACAACCGCACCGGATGGGTCGAGCGGATTGAGCAATTTCTCGACCAGTCCTCCACGGACGACGACGCTGAGATCAAGCAGGCAGCCGACGAGGTCCTCGACCAGGGGCAGGAAGCGGCGTCAGCGACGTTCACCGCCCAGGAGACACCGGATCTGCGTTTCGGCGTCGACTACTTCCTGGGCGACACGGTCGCTGTCGAGATCGGTGCCGCCACCATCACCGAGCCCATCCGGCAGGCGGAGATCACCTGGGACGGCCACGGCCGCACCGTGAAGCTCTCCCTCGGCGACCAGGACACGACAGACAGCCCGGACCAGAAGTTGGTCGCGCGGATCAAGAAGCTCGAGGCGCTCGCGCGCAGAGAAGGGGCGATCAAATGACGGAGTACAGCTACCCCATCGAGAACGAGCCCATGCCCGGCTCCAACTGGTCTTCGGTGACCAAGGGCATCGGCAATGGCATCCTCGACGAAGGTGGGTTCCCGTACAACCTGATCAACCTCAACAACGCCACGAACAAGGCGACCGTGACGGCGGCGAATCTCGGTGACGGGGTTCTGCGCTCGCACGCGATCCTCGATGGCTTCTACCACCGGATCGATGCGAACGTCGTGATCGATCTGCCGGCTGTCACGAAGGCGACGACGTACTACGTCGCCCTACAGTTCGTGCCCACCCGCGCGACCGAGGGGAAGCTCCCGGTGCAGCTGGGCGTGTTCACGTCCCTCGACCGGACACAGGGCAAGGACTACCTGGTCCTGTGGACCATCGTCCGGCAGGCGAACCAGCTGCTCACCGACGCGGCAGTAACGATGGGCCGGCAGCGTGTCGCCGGGACCGTCGTCGTCGCCTCTGAGGCGAACCTGCCGCCAGCGAACTCGGTGCTCTGGGGCACGGTGGGCGTGATCCACAACGGCCGCGACTCGGACCGCGCGAAGATCGTCATGGCGATCACGGACAGCTCGGAGACGACGGGCTGGAAGTGGAAGACGCTGAGCGACCGCGGTGAGGTCGACGACGAGACGTTCACGTGGGACCTCAAGAACAACACGGAGACCTACAACTCGCCGGTCGCCGACGGGTTCAAGCGCGCGATCGGGCGGCGGCAGAAGCGGCGGAAGCTCCGCGGGCGCGTCGGGCTCATCAGCGGGAACGATTTCGTCAAGGACGGCGAATACCGCGTCTTCAGCACGGGCGTCGGCTCGGGCGACACTCCGGAGCGGGTGCAGGCGTTCACGACGACGGTCGGCGGCGTCTCCGGTGGCATCGGGTTCGCGCGCATCGAGGTCCGCCCGGACGGGGACGTCATCGCCTGGCCGTCGAAGAACACAGCGTGGATCAGCCTCGACGGCATCGAATGGGAAGTGCCGTGACCGGGAACACCAGCAGCCAGGAGGCAGGAATGGACGTGGCAAGCATGACCGACGAGGAGCTCGCTGAGGCGCAGCGCGCCGTGAGCGACGAGCTCGCGCGCCGGCAGTCCGCGGAAGCGCTCGAACGGGAGCTGAACGCCGTTCTCGTCGGCGCGCGCGAGTCCGGGGTCGCCTCAACCCCGGAGCAGGGCGCGGAGTGGCGGCGGCCCCTGTCCGTGGTCGACGCGTACGCGCTCGGCGACACCGTGACGCACGACGGGAAGACGTGGGCGTCGACGATCACGCCGAACACGTGGGAGCCCGGTGTCGCCGGGTGGCGCGCGCAGGACTCGGCCGACGGAACGCCCGCGGAGTGGGTGCGCCCGTCCTCCACGATCGACGCCTACCAGAAGGGCGACCGGGTGACGTTCCAGGGGGCCGTGTGGGAGTCCGTGTTCGACGGGCCCAACACCTGGTCGCCGACGGACTACCCGGACGCCTGGAAGAAGATCGGCTGACCCCTGGGCGCACTACTGGCGTGTCAGAACGCAGAGCGCCGCAAGGGCAAGGATCACGGCACCGAGAATGCTCAAGCCCGTTCCTGCCAGGTTCACCCAGTCCCTCCATCCCCTCCCTCCCTGAGATTCGGGACGCGGCTCAGGAGTGACCTCCGGGGAGATGGTCGTTACCTCAGCTCCGGCATCGATCTCCTGATGATCGTCTTCCGCAGATGAAGTTCGCTTCTTGGCCTTGGAGGCTGCCGGCTTGGTCGCCGCAACCCCCATGCCGATCGTTCCCAGCGCAACGAAGAATGCGCCGATCGCTGTCCATGCCTCACAAGTCATGGCCGCAACCTAGCCCAGCCTCGCCCGCCCGGCGGGGCTTTTCTCATGCCCAGGAGGCACCCCATGGCCACGATGGTCAATCTGCCCAAGGCCTACAGCAACAAGGGGAAGGTCGAGCAGGCGCGCGCTGACGCGGCCGCAGCCTTCACCCGCATGATGCTGCGGGCTGTCGCCGAGACGAACACGAACTTCTCTGTGTGGTCGGCCTACCGGTCGAAGCAGGACCAGATCGGCCTGTTCCTGCAGAACTACACGCGGGTCTCGCGCGGCCGGAAGTACAGCACGGATCGCGCGTACAACGGGTCGATCTGGGCAATGAAGAGCGGCGGCGTGCGCGTCGCATCGCCCGACATCCCCCCGACCGGGCAGGGTGCCGACCACCGCTCCGGAATCGGATTCGATGTGCACCCGTCCGCAATCCAGGCATGGATGAAGACGAACGCGACACGCTTCGGCTTCAACCACACCGTCGGCTACGGAGTCGAGCCGTGGCATGTCGGCTACCGGGGCTCCACGGACCAGTACCGGGCCGAGGGACTGCCCGACATCGTCGGCATGCAGAAGAAGCTCGGCATCACGGCGGACGGGAAGCCCGGGACCGGCTTCGTCGCCGCCGTCAAGAAGTTCCAGAAGGCGAACGGGCTCACGGTCGACGGGATCGCCGGGCCGAAGACGCAGAAGGCGATCCTCGCGGGAAAAGGTGAGGCCGCCCAGGCGGCGGTCAAGCCCGCCGCGACGGTGACGCCGACCGTCCAGGCCACGCCCGGATGGATGCCCGGTGTCGACACGTCGCAGACGTGGACGGGCAACAGCCATAAGGCCCCCGTCACGAAGATCGTCCTGCACACCACGGAGGGCTCCGGGTTCGTTGACTACCAGGGCGGGAAGGTCGCCCCGCACTTCACCGTCCACCGTGACGGCCGGATCCGGCAGCACTTCCCCACCACGCAGTCGGCGAAGGCCCTCGAGCATCCCGCCGGGACGGTCGAGACGAACAACGGCGGCGTCATCCAGATCGAGTTCATCGGCTCCTGCGACCGCGTCTACGCCGCGAAGAACGGCCTGTTCTTCACCGAGGACGCGCAGGACGTCGACCTCGCCGGTCTCGCGTCCGTGCTCGCCTGGGTCTCTGCCGCGCACGGCATCCCGCTCACCGCCGACGGTCTCACCTGGCCGACCACGAACGCTGCCTACACGAGTGCCCCGCAGCGCATGAGCGACAGCGATTGGCTCACCTACGCCGGCGTCTGCGGGCACACGCACGTGCCCCACAACAGCCACTGGGATCCCGGGGCGTTCCCCGTGGCCCGACTGCTCGAGCTCGCCGGCGGCGCGGCCCCCGCCACCGGCAAACCGTCCACTCCCAGTACCGGCGGCACGGTGACGCTGCCCGACGGAAAGGCCCTGCTGATGAAGCTCAAGGATCTCCCCGACTTCCCGCTCCTGCGCACGGCGGAGCACAAGTGCTACTACGGCGACGAGTCGAAGATCGAGTCCGTGTCAGGCAAGTCGCCGAACAGTCTGAACCCGGGCGAGATCCTCGGGACCGGCAAGTCCTCCGGCGCGCGCGGTCTCAAGGCCTGGCAGAAGAAGATGGGGCTCACCACCGACGGGCGCTTCGGTGCCAAGACCGAGGCTGCCGCGCGGAAGCTCCAGAAGGCGGCGGGCCTGACGGTCGACGGCAAGATCGGCCCCACGACGTTCTACGCCGCCTGGCTCGTGGGGAAGTGATCCGATGCTGAGCAGCCCCTACCCCATCCCGTCCCTGCGGATCTGGAAAGCGGCGATGCTGATCGGATGGGCGGCAGGTGTGGCCGCCGGCGTCTGGGTGCTCGTCTCTCCACCAAAGTCGTATGACGGCATCGGCCTCGCGCTCACGATCGCCTGGGGCATCATGCTCGCCGCCGGGTCACTGCTCGTCACCCTCGGGCACGTCCTGCGGACCTACCAGATCGAGCTGCCAGGGCTCGCCTTCTCGCTCGGTGGCGTCGTGCTTTACGGCTACCTGTCGTGGGAGGCGACGCTCACCGACTCGCCCGGATCCGGGCCACGCGCCTGCCTGATGATCCTCCTCGCCGCTCTCATCATCGCCAGGCTCCGAGTGCTCCTCTACATCGACCGGAGGGGGCGGCGCATCGTCGAGATGCAGGAGGAGATCCAGGCATGAACGTCGACGCCGCCACCCTGATCGTGGCCCTCTTCAGCGGCGGCGGGGTCGCGGCGATCATCACGGCGATCACCTCATGGCGCAAAGGCGTCCGCGAGGTCGACGTCAACAAAGAGCAGAACGCCCTCGCGGGCTTCCAGGCCCTCGCCGAGTCCCTCCGTGCCGAGATCGAGCGCCTCAAGGCCGGCCGCGCCGAGGACCAGGAACGCATGGACCGCATCGAGAAAGAGATCGACCGGGAGAGGGATCTCCGATGGGTCGCCGTGCAGCACATCCGCGCTCTCTACGCCTGGATCACCCAGCACATGCCCGGCGCGGACCCGCCCGCAGTCCCCGATGCACTCGCCCCGCACATCATCATCACCACGAAGAAGGACCAGCCATGAAGTCCGAGCCTGTCATCACCACCGCCACCGCGACCGCGATCGTCACCGCGCTGATCGCCCTCCTCGTCGCCCTCGGCCTCCCGATCTCCGACGAGCTGCAGGTCGCGATCCTCGGCGTCGTCGCCGCACTCGCCCCGCTCGCCGTGATCCTCTCCCGCGGCAAGGTCGTCCCCTCCGCCAACGTCGTCGAGTCCGTCAAGGGCACCACCGTCATCGCCGGAGAAGCATCCGAGCTCGCCACCGGCACCCCGGTCCGAGAGGCCGGCGACCTCTACGACGACTACACCGACCCCGAGGCCGAGACCTCCCACGAGCAGACCCACCGGGCCGATGGCTGACCACGAGTGCGAGGAGTGCGGAGCCCGCTACGGCACCGCCCTCGCGGCCGACCGCTGCGCCCTCACTGACTGCGACGCCGACCGCGCCGCCCTGCTGAACATCCGGCGACGCGAGCGCGCATGAGAACGCCCCCATCCTGACCTCACAGTCGGGGTGGGGGCGTTCTTCTGCGTCTACAGCTCAGCGCGCCAAACCCCGTAGTCTGCGCCGGTACGTTTCTTGCCAGAGCCTTCCCGAATGATGTCCTGGAAAGTGCTCTCCATCGCGAACGCGAAGCGCTGGAACAGTCGCCTGGAAGCGGCGTTCTTGTCGTGGATGAAGGCTGTGAGCTCGACGCCATCGCGCCCGTCGGTGGTCTCGCTGATGTCTGCAAGAAGTTGCCCAAGGCACTGATCACCGAGCCTCGAGCCTCGAGCCTCGAAGGCGCACGAGACGTACTCGATGAGGAATCGATCCACGGGGACCCGCTCCTCGAAGATCTGCGTGTACGCGCCCACCGAGACAAGCTCTTCGCTCTCGTACCCGAGCCACATCTCAGCGCCTTCGGCACGATGTTTCCACCGCCGCAAGCCCTTCTGTACCTCAGCCGCCCAAGGTTCGGTGTGCCCCTTCTTTCGGAGCAAGCTGTCGAAGTACTCACCCTCGGGATCCGCACAGACGTACCTCTGAAGTTCACGCCTGTCGCGGTGAGTGGCGCGACGCCACGAGATCACGCTTCGCGGCGGCGGTACTGTCCAGCGGACGCTGGGACCCGAACCTTCGGCGAGGAACCGCGGACGGACTCGCTAGAGCCGGGCCGCGACATCTCGCTGCGAGCGATCCTCACGACCATCTCGTACTCGGTGAGCTCCCCGCGGCCCTTGCGGACAGCCTTCGTGAAGAGCCTGCGTCGCCCTGTCATTGTGTCTCCTCTATGCCTCGCACCGTTCGAGTTATCTACGACCGAAGCCGCTCCGTAGGTGCGACGGAACCCTCGTCCGGAAAGTGTGCCACACAAACTGTCCCGCTTGTCTGAGCAGTGTGCTACGTGACCCTCGCGTCGTCACCCCCGCCCCGGGTTCGCCTCCTGCAGCGCGTCCTTCCAGTAGGGGTCCGGCCGCCCTCTGCTCGTCATAAGCCGAGCGCCCGCCAGGTGCACCCGCGCGCTCACCCACGCGAGCACGTACGGCTCCGCGGCGTCGAGATGCCCAATCCACGCCTCCACGGTGAGGTCCAGGTGCTCCCCGTCCACGCTCACGCGCACGGTCTCCTCGGGAAGCGAGGCGTCCCGGTGGCTGTGCGTGAACTCCACGGGCGTCCCGCCGTCCACGGTCCGCCGGTAGCCGGAGACGACGCGCTCCGCGGCGGACAGCAGGTCCTCGTAGGCGAAGTAGCGGGGGAAGCGGGCGCGCAGTGGGTCCATGAGGTCAGTGTGCGCCCTGGGTGGGACGGATGGGCTGTATCGGCGGGGACAGCGCGGGAAGGGTGTGGGGCGCGGTGCCCCACTGTGTCCCGGTGCACCTGCCGCAGTAGGACGCCCTGGTCACAGCGTGGTGATCCTGGGAGGTCTATCGGCAGCAGAATCGCCCATCATCGCAGGTAGAGTGTATATCTTACGTGAGAATTGAAACGGGTTCGAATCCCGTTGGGGGTACGACTGGACGACTCCGGATCCGGGGTCGGGACCACCGCCGCGAACACCGGGAACGGGCACTGCGAGGTGTTTCACAGGCCGAGTGGTCGAGGGCCCTGAAAAGGTCCGGTAGAGTTGTACAGGTCGGAAACGCGAGAGCGCGGATGACGAGAATGGCCCTGTAGCTCAGTTGGTTAGAGTGCCGCCCTGTCACGGCGGAGGTCGCCGGTTCAAGCCCGGTCAGGGTCGCCCCGCACGAGAGGCCCCGGAGCAGATGCTCCGGGGCCTCTCGTCGTATGAGGCTGTCGCCCGCCGTCCTCTGCATACCCACCGGCGGCGCGCGCGTCCTAGGGTCGAAGGATGAGCACGCACCTCCGGAACCACCGCATCCGCCTCGCAGCGCGCCCGCACGGGGAGCCCACCGGCGAGGACTACCAGCACGACGTGGTGGACGTCCCGTCCCCCGTCGACGGGCAGGTCCTCCTGCGCACGCGATTCCTCTCCCTCGACCCGTACGTGCGCGGGCGGATGAGCGACGCCGAGTCCTACGCCGCGCCCATGGAGATCGGGGACGTGATCGTGGGCGCGACCGTGTCGGAGGTCGTCGAGTCCGCCGCCGACGGCTTCAGCGCCGGCGACACGGTGCTCTCCTACGGCGGCTGGCAGGAGTACAGCGTGGAGGCGGCGGAGGGCCTGCGCCGCCTCGACCCCGCGAGCGCGCCCGTCACCACAGCACTCGGCGTGCTGGGGATGCCCGGCTTCACCGCCTACGCCGGGCTGCTCGCGATCGGCAGGCCGCAGCACGGGGAGACCGTGGCCGTGGCCGCCGCCACGGGCCCGGTGGGCTCCGCCGTGGGCCAGATCGCGCGGATCCTCGGAGCGCGCGCGGTGGGCATCGCCGGCGGCGAGCGCAAGGTCGAGCGCATGCGCGAGCTCGGATTCGACGCCGCTCTGGACCACCGGGCATCCGACCTCGGCGACCGCCTCGCCGACGCCGCGCCCGACGGCATCGACGTGTACTTCGAGAACGTCGGCGGCGCCGTCTGGGACACCGTGCTCCCCCACCTCAACGAGTTCGCGCGCGTGCCCGTGTGCGGCCTCGCCGCGAGCTACAACGCGACAGCCCTCCCCGAGGGGCCGGACCGCAGCGGCGAGCTGATGGGGGCGGTGCTGCGCAAGAGCCTCACGCTGCGAGGCTTCATCCAGCGCGAGTTCGCGCCCACGATGTTCGAGGACTTCCTGCGGGACATGACCGGCTGGGTCTCGAGCGGGCAGGTCCGCTACCTCGAGGACATCCACGAGGGACTGGACAGCGCCCCCGACGCCTTCCTGGGGATGCTGCGCGGCGCGAACCTCGGGAAGACGATCGTGCAGATCTCCTGACGCGCCGCCCCGTGGCATGCCTCTCACCCGCGCCGTCCGGTTGGGAGCACCGCACGCCGACTGCTAGCCTTGTCGTCGGTCGCCCTCGGCGATCACGGCTCTGTAGCTCAGTTGGTAGAGCGTTCGACTGAAAATCGAAAGGTCACCGGATCGACGCCGGTCGGAGCCACCGCCAGAGGCCCTCATGCACACGCGTGAGGGCCTCTTCTCATGCGCTCCCGCCACCGCAGCTCGACGCCTCCCGCGCGTGCTGGAATGGCCGGGTGACGTACTTCTACCGCCCGTCCGAGGGACACCGGCTCCCCCACGATCCGTTCAACGCCATCGTGGCACCGCGGCCCATCGGGTGGATCGCCACCGCCGACGCGCACGGCGCGAGGAACCTCGCGCCGTACTCGTTCTTCAACGCCCTGAACTACCGGCCCCCGCTGATCGGCTTCTCCAGCAACGGCTGGAAGGACACCGTGGCCAACTGCGAGGCGACCGGGGAGTTCACCTGGAACCTGGTCTCGCGCGCGCAGGCCGAGCAGATGAACTCCTCCTCGACCACCGCCGAGGTCGACGAGTTCGACGCCGCGGGCATCGCCGCCGCACCCTCGATCGAGGTCGGGCCCCCACGGGTGGCCGCCTCGCCGGTGAGCTTCGAGTGCAGGGTCACGCAGATCATCGACCTGCGGACCTCGGCCGGCGGCTCCTCGGGCTCGTGGTTCACCGTCGGCGAGGTCGTGGGCGTGCACCTGGACGAATCCGTCCTGGTGGACGGCGTCTTCGACACGGTCGCGGCCGATCCAGTGCTCCGCGGCGGCGGACCCACCGCGTACTTCGGCATCGATCGGGAGCTGCGCTTCGACATGCGCCGCCCGGACTGAGCGGGCACCCGGACGGCTCCTGCCCTCAGATGCCGTCTTCGTCGCGGCCGCGCCGCTCGACGACGTCCTCGAGCTCCTTCTCGGTCTCGTCCTCGAGGTCGATGTCGAGGTCCAGCGACGTGGGTCCGCTCTCGTCCTCGGGCTCGTCCCAGTTCGAGAGGTTCGAGAGGTCCGCGTGCTCGTGGGCGCCGCCCACCACGTTCTCGGGGAAGCGCTCGGGGGACTCCTCCTCCCCCAGGTGCGGGCCCTGGGACTCGTCGACGAAGCCGTCCTCGTCGTCGTCCTCGTCGAAGGTCGACGCGAGGCGCGGGGTGAGCTCGTCGATCGTGTAGGCGCTGCCGGAGACGAAGCCGCGGCGGAACGCGGCCCGCCCCACCATCGTGCTCGAGACCGTCACGGTGGCCATCTGCGCGAGCATCACCAGCAGCATCGACCCGGCGATGGTCCAGCTCCCGGCGATCAGCGCCGTCCCGGCGAGGACGAGCAGCAGGCCGACGGTCTGGGGTTTGGAGACGGCGTGCATGCGCCGCAGCACGTCGCTGAAGCGCTCGAGGCCGATCGAGGCGACCAGGGCGAACAGCGCGCCGAGCGCGATGAGCACCAGTCCGATCACGTCCATCGCGCTCATCGGCCCTCACCCCCGGACTCGTCGCCGCTGCCGCCGGATGCGCGGCCGTCAGTTGCGCGGCCGTCGGACGCGCGGCCGTCGGTTGCCCGAGCACTCGGCCCGGACTCCTCGGCGTGGTCGTCGGCCTCGTGCACGTCGAGGCCCGAGGCGTGGGACCCGGCGGCCGGGCCCGGCAGGCGCGGTGCCGCTCCTCCCGCGACGTCGTGGGGCCCGACGGGATGCGCTGGAGAGCGCGGACCCGGGCCGTCGTCCGTGAACGGGGCGCGGACCGCCGGGGCCCCGTCGGACTCTGCGTCGTCCTGTTCCGTGCCGCCCTGCTGCGGGCCGTCGAGCTCCGCGCCGTCACCGGCGGCGTCGACCGCCTCCTCGACGGCGCCCTGGGCGTCCGTTCCCTCCGCGTCGGCGGCCTCCGCGCTGGGCGGGTCCGAGGAGAGCGTGTCCGATTGCAGCGCGTCGGGGTCCTCCGGCGGGCGGGCCACGCCGGACCTGACCCGGTCGCGGGAGACGAAGCGGGCGACGGCGAGCGTGCCGACGAAGGCGAGCGCGGTCAGCCCGAGCATCGGCGCCACCCCGTAGCTCGTCCCCGTCGCCGCCGTGTACAGGGCCATCCCCGCGACCACCAGGACGATGAGCATGTCCGAGGCGACGGCGCGGTCCAGGATCGTCGGGCCGACGATCATCCGGTGCACGGCCGGCAGCGCGGCGAGCGCGAGGATCCCCGCGATCACCATCAGCACCACGTCGAGCGCGTCCGCGTTCCCGGCGATCATCGCAGCCCCGCCCCCTCGAGCACCTCGTTCCGGGCGAGCGCCCGCAGCAGGCGCAGCTCCTGGCGCCGGGCCCGCTCGCGCGCCTGCTCGGCGCCCTCCTCGTCGCCCACGCCGATGACGTGCAGGAACAGGGTCCCCGTGGCGCGCTGCGCCTCGACGACCACGGACCCGGGGATCAGCGTGGACAGCGCGGCGGTGAAGGTGAGGAACAGGTCGGAGCGCGAGACGAGCTCGACGGCGATCACGGCCGTGGGCGGCTCCGGCCCGGGCCGCACCGCCCACCAGGCGATCTGCACCGCCGAGACGGTCATGTCCCACAGGAACCGCGCCACCAGCCACACGAAGGCGAGCGGCCGCAGCGTCACCTCGCGCGCCATCGACGGCAGCGGGAAGAGCACGTAGACGAGCACGGCCACGACCAGGCCGCCCAGCACGTCGGACGCGGAGAAGCCGCCCCACAGCAGGCACCAGAACACGGTCGCGACCAGCAGGCCCAGCCAGCGGCTCGGCAGTTCGCGCAGCATCCCCCTCATCGCTCCTCCACCCGCGTGCCGTCGTCGCCGATGCGCCAGGCGAGCTGGTCGGCCGCGTCGTCGCCGAGCACCGCGCTCACGTAGGGGCTGCGGTCCAGCACCGAGCGGGCCGCCTCGTCGGTGAAATGCATGAGCGGTCCCGCGAGCACGGTCAGCAGCAGCGAGACCACGACGAGCGCCCCGGTCGCGCCGTACATGAGGGCCGGCACCCTCTCGCCGTCCTTCTCGATGTCCGCGCCCTGCGGCGCCTTCTGCCAGAACGCGCGGTTCCAGATCTTCGCGATCGCGTACAGCGTGAGCAGGCTCGTCAGCACGCTGATCACGACGAGGATCCACGAGGCCGTGTTGCCGCGCCCGATGCCGGCCTCCACGAGGCCCACCTTGCCCAGGAACCCGGAGAAGGGCGGGATGCCCGAGAGGTTCATCGCGGGCACGAAGAAGATGACTGCGAGCAGCGGGGCGGCCTTCGCGAGCCCTCCCAGGCGCCCCAGGTTCGTGGTGCCGGCGCGGTGCTCGATGAGCCCGGCGGCCAGGAACAGCGTCGACTGCACGGTGATGTGATGGGCGACGTAGTAGATGGTCGAGGCGATCGCGAGGCGGGTGGTGACGCCGATGCCGAACAGCATGAAGCCCATGTGCGAGACCAGGGTGAAGGACAGGACGCGCTTGAGGTCGGTCTGCGCGACCGCGCCCAGGATCCCGATCACGAGGCTCGCCCCGGCGGCCGCGAGCAGCAGGGTCTCCAGCTGCGAGGCCGGGAACAGCAGGGTCTCGAGCCGGATGATCGCGTAGATGCCCACCTTCGTGAGCAGTCCCGCGAACACGGCCGTGACCGGTGCGGGCGCGGTCGGGTACGAGTCGGGCAGCCACGCGCTCAGCGGGAAGATCGCGGCCTTGATCGCGAACGCGACCAGCAGCATCAGCTCGAGCCCCATGCGCGTGGAGTCCGGCAGCTGGTCCAGGCGCACGGCGAGCTCGGCCAGGTTCACCGTGCCCACGGCCGCGTACACCGCGGCGATGCCCGCCAGGAAGATCACCGAGCTCAGCAGCGAGACGATCACGTAGGTGGTCGCGGCGCGGATGCGGCTCGCGGACCCGCCCAGGGTGAGCAGCACGTAGCTCGCGGCCAGCAGGATCTCGAAGCTCACGTAGAGGTTGAACAGGTCCCCCGCGAGGAACGCGTTGGAGACGCCCGCGACCAGCACCAGGTACGTCGGATGGTAGATCGCGACGGGCGTGCGCTCGGTGTTCTCGCTGACGGACTGCGCGCTCGAGTACACGAGAACGGCGAGGGTCACGACGCTCGAGACGACGAGCATGAGGGCCGTCAGCCTGTCGGCCACCAGCACGATCCCGAGCCGCGGGGTCCAGCTCGCGATCTGCAGCACGAGCGTGCCGTCGACCGTGACCCGGTAGCCGATGGCGAGGGCGACCGCGAGGATCGCGACCAGGGTCGTCGTGGAGACCGCGCGCTGCAGCGCCGCGTGGTGGCGCAGGATCAGCGTGAACGCGGCGCCGCCGAGCGGCAGCACCACGGGCAGGGCGAGGAGCAGGGCGACGCTCATGCGCGGTCCTCCTGGTCCTCGGCCGGTTCTCCGGAATGCTCTCCGGACTGCTCTGCGGGCTGGTCCTCGGGCCCGTCCTCGGGCTGGTCCTCGGCCTCGTCGGCCTCCGTGTAGTCCTGGGGCACGTCCTGGTCGCCCGTGAGGTCCTCTCCCAGCGGGTTCTCCTCCTCCTCGGGGGCGCGCAGCCCCTGCGACGCCTTGATGGCGCCGCGCCGGGCGTCCTCGTCGAGGGCGTCGGCCCAGCCCACCTCGATGCCCTGCCCGGTGCGGGCGCGGGAGCGGCGCAGCACGCGGCGGTCCTCGACGTCGTCGGGCACCTCGTCATGGCCGAACAGCTGCCAGGCCCGGTAGGCCAGCGCCATCACGAACGCGGTCACCCCCAGGGTGATGACGATCGCCGTGAGCACCATCGCGAAGGGCAGCGGGTCGGTCATCCGCTCCGGGTCGTCGGTCCCCTCGAAGGGCGGCGAGCCCCACGGGCCCGCGGCGAGGATGAACAGGAGGTTCACCCCGTTGCCGAGCAGCACGAAGCCCAGGATGATGCGGGTCAGCGTGCGCTCGAGCACGAGGTAGACGCCGCAGGCGATGAGGACGCCGGCGGTGAGGACGAGGGCGAGGCTCACGGTCATCCGTCCTCCGCCTCCTGGTGCAGATCGATCTGGGAGCCCAGGCTGCGCAGGATGTCGAGGACCACCCCGATCACCACGAGGTACACCCCGATGTCGAACAGCAGCGCCGTGGGCAGGTGCACCTCGCCGAGCACGGGCATATGGATCACGGGCGTCGCGGTCGAGAACACGCTGCCGCCGAAGGCGACGGGCACCACGCCAGCGAGCACGGCCGTGGCCATGCCGACGCCCAGCACGAGGCCCGCCTGGACGGGAGCGGCCTCGGAGAGCTCGTAGCGGCCGCCCGCGATGTAGCGCAGGGTCAGCGCGATGCCCGCGACCAGCCCGCCCGCGAAGCCGCCGCCGGGATGGTTGTGCCCGGCCATCAGCAGGTACACCGAGAACATCATCATCAGCGGGAACGACAGCCGGGTGACGACCTCGAGGACCACCATGCGCCGCTGCGGGGCCAGGGTGCGCCCGGCCGAGAGCCACGTGCGCCAGCGGTTGCCGGCCACGTCCTCGGGCCGGGTGTCGAACTCCAGGAGGTTGCGCGGGAGCTCCTCGTCGACCCGCCGGTTCCAGATGGTCCGGCCGGACCCCAGGCTGCTCACGCGCGAGATCGCCTGCTCGCGGCGGGTCACGAAGATCAGGGAGGCGACGCCCGTGGCGACCACGAGCAGCACGGAGATCTCGCCGAAGGTGTCCCACACGCGGGCGTCCACGAGGGTCACGTTGACGACGTTGTGGCCGCCGCCGATCGTGTACGCGGCCTCGATGAGGTCCTTGCCCAGCGGCGACTGGGTGCGCGCGGCCGCGGCGTAGACGGCGACGCCGCACATGGCGGCGGCGGTGCCGATCGCGATCGCCCAGCGCACCCAGCGGTCCAGGTCCAGCGGCCGGCGCGAGAAGTACACGGGCAGGCGGCGCAGGGCGAGCACCAGCACGACCGTCATCATCGTCTCCACGAGCACCTGCGTCATGGCGACGTCCGGCGCACCGGCGAGCAGGAAGTACACGGCCACGACGTACCCGGTGACGGTGATGAGGAAGACCGCGCGCAGGCGCCGACGGGCCCGGGCCGCGCCGATCGCGGCGACGGCCGCGACCACGAGCAGCAGGATCTCGACGGGGGTCACGAAGGGCACGAGGTTGTCCGGCACCGGGTTCTGCCAGATCAGGATGGGGGCGGCGAGCGCGATCGTCACCACGAGCATCGTGCCCAGGGTGAAGGGGAGCGAGCCCCTCTGGTAGAGCGGGGTGACGAGGATGGCGAGGCCGTCGACCGCGCGCATGATCGCGCGGAAGCCGCGCTCGGCGTCGAGCAGCACCCCGATCCGGTGCTCGCTCCAGCGCTGCGGGGAGACGGCGCGCTGGAGGCGCTCGAGCGGGCGCGCGAGGACGACGAGGACGGCGCCGAGTCCGAGGGCGAGAGCGCTGAGCGCGAGCGGGACGCCCACGTGCGGGAGCATCGTGAGGTGCACTGCCCCGTGCTCCGCGTGCTCCCCCAGCGCGGGGACCGTCTCGGAGAAGCCGCGCAGCACCTGCTCGAACGGATGGCTCGCGAAGGGCAGGGCCAGGCTCGCGACGACGATCACCGCGGGCGGCGCCCAGAAGCCCCAGGGGATCCGCACGGCCCGCACGGGCGGCGCGCCGCCGGCCCGGCCGAAGGCGCCGACGACGAAGCGCCAGGAGTAGGCGACGGTGAGGATCGAGCCCGCGACCAGGGCGATCAGCAGCGCCCGCTGGCCGGTCCCGCCCTCCCAGAGCGCCGTGAAGATGGCCTCCTTGGCGACGAAGCCCAGCAGCGGCGGGACCGCCGCCATGGAGGCCGCGGAGAGCACGCCGATCGCGGCGACCACGGGCGCGACCCGCCACACCCCCGAGAGCATGCGCAGGTCACGGGTGCCGAACTTCTTGTCGATGATGCCGACGACCATGAACAGCGGCGCCTTGAAGGCGGCGTGGGCGATGAGCATCGCCGTCGCGGCGAGGGCCGCATCGGGTGTGGCCAGCCCCGCGACGGCCATCAGGAAGCCGAGCTGGGAGACCGTCCCGTAGGCGAGCAGCAGCTTGATGTCGGTCTGGCGCAGGGCGCGCCACCCGCCCAGCAGCATCGTCGCCGCACCGAGCACCGCGATCACCGTCCCCACGGAGGGGACGTGCGCGATCGCCGGGTCGAGCCGCAGCACCATGTAGACGCCCGCCTTCACCATCGCCGCCGCATGCAGGTAGGCGGAGACGGGCGTGGGCGCGGCCATCGCCCCGGGCAGCCAGAAGTGCGTGGGGATCAGCGCCGACTTGCTCGCGGCCCCGGCGGTGATCAGCAGCAGGGCGGTCACGAGGAACGCATCGGGAGCACGCCACATGGGGTCATCGACGATCCCGGCGAGGCTCAGGGTGCCCGCGCGCTCGCCGAGCATGAGCAGGCCGACGAACATCGCGAGCCCGCCGGCGGTCGTCGAGATCAGCGCGTTGATCGCGGCGCGGCGCGAGGCCTGCTTCTCGGCGTAGTGGCCGATCAGCAGGTACGAGAAGATCGTGGTGAGCTCCCAGAAGACGAACATCACCATGACGTCGTCGGCCAGGACCAGTCCCACCATCGCCCCGGCGAAGGCGGTGAGCACGCCCGCGAAGCGTCCCAGCCCCGGCTCCGTGTCCTTGAAGTAGCGCGCGCAGTACAGCAGCACGAGGGTGCCGACCCCCGTGGCCAGCAGCGCCATCACCCAGCTGAGCGTGTCGAGCCGGAACGTCAGGGAGATCCCGAGCTGCGGGATCCAGGGCACGGACTCGACGCGGGGCTCCTCGGCGAGGTGCGCCGGGGACATGCTCGCGAGCCAGACGGCGCTGAGCGCCGGGACCACGGCCAGCGGGTAGAACGCGTTGCGCCCGATCGCGCGCACCGCAACCGGGCCCAGGAGGGCGGCTGCGAGGTGGGCGATGAGCACAAGGAGCACACGCTCTCCGTCCGTGGTGGGGGCGGGGGATCATGAACATTTTATCTGCTCGCCCTGGGGCGGCGCTGGGCCTTCGGATGTCGGGCATCTTGCACCGATCCGCCCACGGATCGGGAATACGGCGCGGCGCGCGCCCTAGAGTGCTCCCATGGCCTCCCCTACCGCCGGGTCCGACTCCCCCGGGCCGTCCGGGCCCGCCTCCTCAGCGCACTCCCCCGCACACTCGTCCCCCGCGCGCGGGGGACGCCGGGCGAAGGTCTCCTTCGCCCTCTGGGACGGGGGCATGTCCGCCTTCAGCTCCGTGATCCTCACCTTCGTGTTCGCGACCTACGTGACGAACGCGGTCGCGACCGAGGGTGCCGTGGGCGCGGACGCCCTCAAGGCCGCCCAGGACCACGGCTCCCAGGTCCTCACCTCGTGGCAGGCGGTGGGCGCCGTCGCGATCGCCCTG
This sequence comes from Brachybacterium halotolerans subsp. kimchii, assembly GCF_020792675.1. Taxonomy (NCBI): domain Bacteria; kingdom Bacillati; phylum Actinomycetota; class Actinomycetes; order Micrococcales; family Dermabacteraceae; genus Brachybacterium; species Brachybacterium halotolerans. The sequence continues at coordinate 1,476,333 of NZ_CP086254.1, forward strand.
CTCGCGCCGCTGCTGGGGAACCTCGCCGACTCCGGCGGAGCCCGCAACACCCTGCTGCGCGTGACGACCCTCGCGACCGTGGTGACCGTGGCGCTGATGCCGCTGATCGCCCGGGACCCGGCCTTCCTCACCCTGGGCGCGGCGCTGATCGCGCTGGGGGTGGTGTTCTCCGAGCTCGCCGGGGTGTTCGTGAACTCCGTGCTGCCGGAGATCTCGACGCCCGCGGACCGCGGCCGCGTCTCGGGCACCGCATGGGCGGTCGGCTACTGGGGATCGATCGTCTGCCTGGGCCTGGTCCTCGTGCTGTTCGTGATGCCGGGGACGGGGATCCTCGGGATCACCGGGGACGAGGGCTGGAACCTGCGGGCGATCCCGGTGTTCGTCGCCGTCTGGATCCTGCTGGGCACCCTCCCGCTCATGCTGTGGGCGCCGCGGCACCAGGGGAGGGCCGAGCTCGAGGGTCGGATCCCGGCCGCCGCCCGCTGGACCCCGTGGCAGGGCTACGCGACCATCGTGCGCCGCGTGGTCCGGGCCTTCCACGAGGAGCCCGTGACCCTCGCCTACCTCGTCGCCTCCGCGATCTACCGTGACGGCCTCGGCGCGGTGTTCTCCGTGGCCGGTGTCCTCGCGGCCAACGCCTACGGCTTCTCGACCGTGCAGGTGATCGTGTTCGGGATCGCCGCGAACCTCGTCGCCGGGATCGGCGTCTTCGTGGGCGGCCGGATCGACGACCGCGCGGGCTCGCGGGCCGTGATCATCGCGGGCTGCGCGGCGATCGTGGTGCTGGGCCTGGTGGTCCTCGCGATCGACGCGCCGATCGTGTTCTGGGTCGCGGGGCTCGCGATCTGCCTCTTCGTCGGCCCCGTGCAGTCCTCCTCGCGGAACCTGCTCACGCGGCTCTCGGCGCCCGGCCACGAGACGGAGAACTTCGGCCTCTACGCGACCACAGGACGTGCGCTCGGCTTCCTCGGCACCGCGGCGTTCTCGCTCACCGTGTGGCTGTTCCAAGACACCCGCATGGGCATCCTCGGGATCATCGTCGTGATCGCGCTCGGTCTGATCGCCTTCGTGCCGATCCGGCTCGGCGCGGCGGGGCGGGCGGGCAACCTCGCGCCGGCCGCTCAGCCGTCGACGAGCGTGACCTCGAAGGAGTAGCGCGAGGCGCGGTAGACGTGGTGGCCGTACTCGATGACGGCGCCGTCGTTCGCGAAGGACTTGCGGTCCATGGTCAGCAGCGCCGCCCCGACGGTCTCCCCCAGCAGGGCCGCGTTCTCCTCGTCGGCCGTGATCGCGCCGATCCTCTGATGGCCGACGGCCGTGGCGATCCCTCGCTCCCGCAGCGCCGCGTACAGGCCCTTCTCGAGCAGGTCCTCGCGGCTGGGGGCGATGCGCTCGGGCAGGGTGTTGCGCATGACGGCCAGCGGCTCGTCGTCCGCATAGCGCACGCGCATGAGGTCCAGGACGAGCTCCCCGGTGTCCAGCAGCAGACGCCCCGCCGCCTCGGCCGTCGGCCGTCCGATCCGGTACTCGAGGACCTCGGTGCGCGGATGCTTGCCCTCGCGCGCGAGGTCGTCGTACAGGGACGTCAGCGCCACCGGACGGTTCACCTGGGACTCGACGACCTGGGTGCCCACCCCGCGCTTGCGCACGAGCAGCCCCTTGTCCACGAGCTCCTGGATGCCCTGGCGGACCGTGGGGCGCGAGAGGCCGAGGCGGCCGGCGAGCTGCAGCTCGTTCTCGATGCGCGAGCCCGGCACCAGCGTGCCCTCGCGGATCGCGCCCTCGATCGCCGCCGAGAGCTGGAGGTACAGCGGTGTGGAGGAGCCGCGCTCGATGGGGATGCTGAGCTCGGTGGGGCGGGCGGGATCCGCGGTCATGGACGTCTCCTCCTCGGGCGCGGCTGCGACGCCGCGTGTCCGGACAAATGTACACAGGGGTGCGGCGCCGCGGCGGGGTCGGGGTCGTCCGGGTCCCGGTCCCCGCCGCGGCCTCCGCGTGCCCGCGAGTCATTCCCCGTGGGCGGCCTGGTAGCGCTCCTCGAACTCCTCGAGCGAGACCCCGCGGGTCTCGGGGACGACGCGCCAGTAGAACAGGAAGGCGATGACGTTGATGATCGCGAAGAGCAGGTACGTCTTCGCGCCGCCGAGCCCGGCCATCATCGAGGGGAACACCGCCGCGACGATGCCGTTGAACAGCCACAGCATGCCCACGGAGATGCCCTGCGCGCCGCCACGGATCTTCGCGGGGAAGATCTCCGCGAGCAGCACCCAGGTGACGGTGCCGGCCTGCTTGGCGAAGACGAACAGGGAGACCACCACGAGGATCAGCCACGGCACGAGCGTGGGGATGGTGTCCGCGATCGACCCGTCGGCGCTCATGTGGGGCTCGACCCCGAAGTGGAAGAGCGCGGCGAGCGCGAACAGGGCGATCGCGACGCCGAGCTCCTGTGCCATGCCCACGTGCCGGCGGGCGAAGCGGTAGACGACGTACAGCCCGACCGCCGAGCCGACGGCGGAGACGGCGCCCGTGACGACGTTCAGGGTGATCGCGTCGGCCGTGGAGAAGCCGGCCGCGCCGAGGATCGTGGGCATGTACCACATGGCCGTGTTGATGCCCGTGAGCTGGTCGAAGATCCCCAGCATGATGCCGATGAGGATGAGGCGCCGGGCCCAGCGGCGCCGGAAGCCCTGCCGCAGCGTCCACTCGACCTGCTGCGCCTGCTTCTCCTCGAGCTCGACCATCTCGACGACCTCGTCGGCGACGTCGTCCTTGGCGGGGTCGCGCAGGGTCTTGAGGGTCTCGATGACCTCGTAGTAGCGCTTGTTCGCGGCGAACCAGCGGGGCGACTCCGGCATCACGCGCATGCCCACCCAGAGCACGATCGCGGGGATCGTGGCGAGCACGAGCATCCACCGCCAGGCCTCCCCGTTGCCGCTCGAGACCACCACGCCCTCGATGTGCTGGAGCACGTCCCAGGACACGGTCTGCCCCGACCGGTAGGTGCCGGAGGGGTCGTTCTCGACGACGGCCTGCGGGGCCGAGTGCATGTGGGCGATGACGGCGTTCAGCGAGTAGGCGACGAACTGGCCGAAGACGATCATGAACTGGTCGACCGCCACGAGCGGCCCGCGGATCCGCTTGGGCGCGGCCTCGGCGAGGTACAGCGGGACGGTCGAGGAGGCGCCGCCGACGGCCATGCCGAGGACGAAGCGGAAGGGCGCGATCACCGCGACGCTCGGGGCGAGCGTGCAGCCCAGCGTGCCGACGACGAACAGGATCGCCAGCAGCATGATCGCCCGGCGACGGCCGATGCGGTCGTTGAGCTGCCCGCCCAGCAGCGCGCCCGCGGCCGCGCCGAAGGCGAGCAGCGAGGTGACCAGGCCCTCCTCCGCGGCGCTCAGTCCCAGGCCGCCGGCGGCGGTGGGCAGGTGCATGTACGGCAGGGCGCCCGCGATGACGCCGGTGTCGTAGCCGAACAGCAGGGAGCCCATGGTCGCGATGGCCGCGATCAGCAGCGGTCCGCGGCGACGTCCGGAGGCGAAGATCCGCGAGACCAGGGTCGGGATCTCGCCGGTGGACGGGACATGCCCGTCGGGCAGCTCGGAGCGGGGTGAAGACATCGTCGTCCTCCTGGGGACAGATCGGATCGGTCGGGCCCGACGGGGAGCGCCCGGCGGGGCGCGCCCCGTCGGGCTCAGGGGCGCTCGCGCGTGTCGACGGGGACGAACCCGTCCGCGGCCAGCGCCTTCTCGGCGGCCTCGCACGCGGCGGCGGCGAGGTAGCCGTCCCAGGCGCGGGCCGAGCGATCGGCGACGTTCGTGCCGGCGGCGACGGCCGCGACCCAGGCCTGGACCTCGGCGTCGTAGGCGTCGATGAAGCGGGGGCGGAAGTCCCCGGGGATCTCCCCTCCCCACCGCGAGCCCTCGAGGTGGGTGGTGACGCGGCCGGACTCCTGGCCGATGGTGGCGATGCCCTTCGAACCCAGCACCTCGGTGCGCACCTCGTAGCCCGAGGCGGTGTTGACGTAGAGCTCGTCGGTGACGATGCGGCCGGACGCCGTGCGGAACAGCAGCAGCATCGGGTCGTGCTGGCCCTCGTCTGCCCGCGGGCCGGGGACGGGCAGGATCGCCTGCACCGCGGTGATCGGCTCGTCGAGGAAGTAGTGGATCGCGTCGACCTCGTGGACGGCGGAGTCGTAGACCATCATCGAGTCGACGAAGCCGGGCAGGGTGGTCGCGTTGCGGTGCTTGCAGTTCACGATGCTGATCTCGCCGAGCTCGCCCGAGGAGATCGCGTCGTGCAGCTCGGCGTACCCGCGGTCGAAGCGGCGCATGAAGCCGAGCGAGAGGTACTGGCCGCCCGAGGCCTGCTCGGCCGCGACCACCTGGTAGGCGTCCTCGGGGTTCATCGCGAGCGGCTTCTCGCAGAGCACGGGCTTGCCGGCGTCGATGCAGGCGATCGCCTGGTCGCGGTGGAACTTCCCGGGGCTCGCGATGAGCACGGCGTCGACGTCGTCGGCGGCGATGAGCTCCTCGGGTGTGTCCACGACGCGCGCGCCGGGGACGGTGTCGGCGATCTCCTGGGCCTTGTCCGTGAAGTAGTCGGTCACGACGCTCACGCGCGCGCCCTTGATGCGGTCGCGGATGCGGGTGACGTGGTCGGCGCCCATCTGGCCGACGCCGATGACGCCGGCGCGGACGTCGGCCGGGAGGGATGCGGAGGTGCTGGGGGTGGTGCTCATGGGGTCTCTCCTTCGAAACGGGACGGATGCGGGCGGCGCGGGAGGGGCCGACGGGAGGCGCGGGACGGGCCGTCAGGCCCCGTCGACGAGGCGCGGGTCGGGCCCGAGCTCCTCCCAGGTGCCGCGCACCCAGGTCTGGTCGGGGCGGTCGGTGATGTTCCAGGCCCGCTCGGCGCCGGGACCGGCCATCACGTTGAGGTAGTACATGGTGTGGCCGGGCGCCGCGGCGCACGGGCCGTGCCAGCCGTGGGGCACGAGCACGACGTCGCCGCTGCGGACCTCGACGAGCACGTCGATCGGGCGCTCGGGGTCGCTCGAGGTGGTCTGGTGGTAGCCGAAGCCCGGGCCGCCGTCGGGCGCGTCCTGGATCTCGTAGTAGTAGATCTCCTCGAGCTCGGACTCGGGGCGGTCCGGGTCCTCGACCGTCTCGTCGTGCTTGTGGGCGGGGTAGCTCGACCAGTTGCCGCCGGGCGTGATGACCTCGCAGGCGATGATCGCGTCGCAGTCGTCGAAGGAGCCGACGGTGCCGAAGTTGCGCACCTGACGGGTCATGTTCCCGCCGCCGCGGATCTCCACGGGGACGTCCTCGGCGGCCACTCGGGCCGCGGGGTGGAAGGAGGTCGCGACCGCGATCGCGAGGGCGAAGCGGCCGCCCTGCTCGCTGCGCACGGTGAGGGTGGACTCGATGCCCGCGTAGGCCACGTCGGTCGCCGAGGCGAAGACGTCGCTGCGCCCGGCGAGCTCGAACTCGTGGTCGCCGTCGCGGTCGGAGACCTGCACGCTGCAGGAGCCGCTGAGCGGCACGACCATGATCTCGGTGCGGCCGATGCCCAGGCGCGCGAAGCCTCCCGGCTCGAGCGCGAGGACGCGCAGTCCGGTGTGGACCCAGTCCTCGCGCTCCCCGGGATCGATGACGGTGTCGTAGGGGGCCTGCGCCGAGGTCCCCGCGGGGATGTGCAGCTTGCTCATGCTCTCGCCCTTTCGTCGGGGTGTGTGTTCTCGTGTCGATGCTCGTCGATGCCGTGGGCCCGGCTCGACGCCGTGCGTCCGGCGCCGCGGAAGGCCGGGCATCAGCGGATCATGCTCGCGGCGGTGCTCACGGCCCCGCGCACGTCGTCGTCGGCCGGGTAGAGCAGGCTGCGGCCGACGACGAGGCCGCGCACGTTGGGCCGGGCGAGCGCCTCGCGCCAGGTCGCGTACACCGCCTCCGGGTCGGTCGCGCCGGGGTCGCCGCCGAGGATCAGGGTGGGCAGCGTGGTCGCGTCCATGACGCGGGCCATGTCCGCCACCGCGGGCAGTTTCAGCCACGTGTACGCGCTGGTCGTCCCGAGGCCCTGGGCGACATGGATGGAGCGGATGACGGCCTCGGGGCTGAGGTCGTTGACGACCCTCCCGCCCTGCCGCGAGGACCAGAAGGGCTCGATCATGGCGATGAGCTCGCGCGCGGCGAGCTCATCGATCGCCTCGGCGCTCCACTTCAGCGTCTTCGAGGTGCGGTCGTCGTCGAGGTCGATGCGGGTGAGCATCTTGCCGCCCGCGAAGCCCGCCCGCGCGATGGACTCGGCGTCGTAGGAGGTGAAGCGGTCCTCGATCTCCCAGGAGCCGCCCTGCAGTCCGCCGCGGTTCATGGAGGCGAACACGACCTTGTCCTCGAGGGCGCCCATCAGCAGGAGGTCCTCGAGCACGTCGGCCGTCCCGAGCACGCCGTCGACGCCGGGCACGGCGAGCGCCGTGCGCATGCGGTCGAGCATGTCGGTGCGGCTGGCCATCGCCTCGGTGCGCGCGCCCACGCCGAGGGCCCCGCGGGCGGGGTGGTCGGCGGCGACGATGAGCATCGAGCCGTCGGTGTCGGCGACGGTGCGCCGTGCGCGGCGCGCGAGCAGCCGGCCGATCCGGCCCGGATCCTCGATGCGCACCCGGGTGACGTCCTCGTAGGAGTCGACGAAGGCGTCGTCCCTGGTCCCCGTCGACTCCGTGGCCCCGGTCGACGCCGTGGTCCCGGTCGACGCCGTGGTCCCGGTCGACGGGGCCCCGCTGGTCGAGTGTGCTGTCATCGCTGCGCGTCCTCCCCGAGGCCGCGGGAGCGGATCCCCGCGAGCATCTGGTCGATGGTCTGGCCGTGGTTGGGGTCCCCGCCGTCCAGCAGCAGGTCGATCTCCTCGGTGGTCGGCATGGCCGTCGAGCACTCCAGACGGCTGGTGACGATCGCGCCGGCCGCGTTGCAGCGGGTGAGGGTCTCGGTGAGCGACTGGCCGCTGAGCAGGCCGTGGCACAGGGATCCGCCGAAGCTGTCGCCGGCCCCGAGCCCGTTGATCACCTGGATGAGGTTCGGGGCGACCTCGACGCGCTCGTCGCGGGTCTTGCCGAGCACGCCCTTCGGGCCCTGCTTGACGATCGCGATCTCGACGCCCGCCTCCAAGAGGGCGTCGGCGGCGCGCTCGGGCTCGGTCTCGCCGACGGCGACCTCGCACTCCTCGCGGTTGCCCACGGCGACCGTCGCGTGCTGGAGGGCGCGGCGGTACTCCTCGCGCGCCTCCTCGACGGAGGACCAGAACATCGGCCGGTAGTCGAGGTCGAAGACCGTGTGGCGGGTGCGGCCGCGGGCCTCGAGCGCCGCGTGGTGCGCGGAGCGGCTGGGCTCCTCGGAGAGCCCGGTGCCGGAGAACCAGAACAGCGGGACCTCGCGGATCGCCGCGAGATCGAGGTCCTCGGGGCGGACCTGCAGGTCAGGCGCGCTGGGCTTGCGGTAGAAGTACAGCGGGAAGTCGTCGGGCGGGTAGATCTCGCAGAACGTGATGGGGGTGTTGAGGTCGTCGGCCGTGATCACGAAGCCGTCGTCCACGCCGAGGCGCACGAGCTCCTGCTTCACGTAGCCGCCGAAGGGGTCGTCCCCCACCCCGGTGATCACCGCGGGGCGGTGGCCCAGACGGGCCGCCGCGACGGCGACGTTCGCGGGGCTGCCGCCCAGGAACTTGCCGAAGCTGAAGACGTCCTCGAGCCCGGTGCCCACCGCGAGGGGGTACAGGTCCACCCCGCTGCGGCCGAAGGTGATGATGTCGAGATCTGCTGCTGCCATGGAACTGATGCCTCTCTGCGGTCGTGCGACACTGCGCGTGCCAACATGTTCCCACGATTCTCGATCTATGTCCATACAAACGAACCGGCGGCGGGGCTGGGCCGGAGCTCAGAGCTCCCCGGTGAGGAACTGCGCGCGGCCGTGGCCGAAGGACCAGTCCTCCCGGCCGTTCTCCGCGACGGAGACGATGAGGTCCTCGGGCCGCACGAGGCCCTCCTCCCCCAGCCGCCGGGCGAGCTCGGCGAAGATCGTCTGCTTCTGCTCCTGCGAGCGCCCCTGTTGGAGGATCTGGATGATCACCACGCCGTCGCTGCGCTCGATGCCCAGGCCCGTGTCCTCGGCGATGATGCTGCCCACGGGCAGCTCCTCGAGGATCTGGTAGCGGTCCCCGGGCGGGGCCGAGAAGTGCTCGAGCATCACGTCCTGGACGACGTCGGCCAGACGCCTCTTCTGCTGGGGCGTGCGCCCCTCCTGCATGGTCATCCGCACCAGCGGCATGGGAGTCCTCCTCGTTCTCGGTGTGTCGACGGGGTCGTCGCGACCCGTCGGGGGCGGGCGCCTCAGGCGCCCGAGGCCTCGGCGGCGGCGAGCAGGGTGCGGGCCCCGCGCTCGATGCCCTCGATGCGGCCGAAGGCGGCGTCCTCGTGCTCGATGTTGATGCTGAGGTCCGGGTCGACGGCCGCGAGGGCCCGCAGGAAGCGGGTCCAGTAGCCGACGTCGTGCCCCTCCCCGAGCGCCACGAACCGCCAGGCGGGATCCTCCGGCCAGGTCGAGCACCAGTGGCCGATGCCGGTCGGCGTGCGCTGGGCCGGGTCCTCGGGCACCGGGCCGAAGTCGGTGTCGAGCACGCCGCGGGTCGCCGCCCCGGACAGAACCGCCGTGTCCTTCGCGTGGACGTGGAGGATGTGCGAGCCGAGGCGCTCGATGCAGTCGATCGGCTCCATCTGCTGCCAGAACAGGTGCGAGGGATCGAGGTTCACGCCGATGTGGGTGGGCTCGACGCGCTCGACGAACTCCTCGAAGCTGGGCGGGCTGAAGGCGATGTTGCGCGGGTGCAGCTCGAGGGCGACCTTCACGTCGCGCTCGCGGGCCAGGGCGTCGATCTGCTTCCAGAAGGGCACGGCGACCGACCACTGGTACTCGAGGATCTCGAGATCGATGCCGTTCCAGGGGTTCACGATCCACGCCGCATAGCGGGCGCCGGGATCGGTGCCGGGCGTGCCGGACATGGCCACGACCTCGGGGACCTCGAGGGCACCCGCGAGCTCGATGGTGCGGCGCAGGTCCTCGGCGTGGCCGATGCCCTCGCTGGGCAGCGGCGAGAGCGGGTTGCCGGAGACCGTGAGCCCGGTGAGGGCCATGCCCTTGTCGGCGAAGAGCGCACGGTAGTCGGGGCGGGCCCGCTCGCTCGCGAGCAGCAGGTCGACGGGGGCGTGCGGGGAGGGGATGAAGCCTCCGGTGTTGACCTCCGCGCCGGTGAGGCCGAGCCCCGCGAGCACGTCGAGGGCCTCCTCGAGGGTGCGGTCCTGGAGGCAGGCGGTGTAGGCGCCGTAGGTGAATGCCATGGTGGAGGGTTCCTCTCGGTCGTGGGAAGAGTGTGTCCCGGGCGGGGTCAGGCGATCTCGACGCTCGCGCCCCCGGCCCCTGCGGAGCGGGCGACGGCGTCGAGGATGCGCATCTCGCGGTAGCCGTCGGCGAAGCTCGCGCAGGGCGGCAGGGCGCCCTCGTCGACCCCGGCGACCTGCTGCAGGAAGGCGTGGGCCTGGTAGGTGAACTGCTCGATCTGGTTCAGGCCGACGCCCGCGAAGGCCATCGACGAGCCGTTGCCGAAGTACGGGAAGACGGGGTTCGCCAGCACCTGGCGGAAGCCGCCGAGGCCCGCGGGGCTCGAGCCGTCGGCCACGCGGATCTCGCCGGTGCGGGCGAGGTCCCAGCTCGCCGAGCCGTGGCTGCCGGAGACGTCGATCATCATCTGGTTGGGCCGGCCGAAGGCCACGCGGGAGCAGGAGAAGGTGCCGGCGGCGCCGCTCGCGAAGTGGGCGGTGAACGTCGCGACGTCGTCGTTCTCGACGGGCTCGGTCGGATCGTCGGCGCTCGCGGTGACGCCGCGGCCGCCCGCGACCGCGCCGCTCGCGACGGGGCGCTCGGTGATCGAGGTGGTGAGCACGGCGCCGGAGACCGAGGCGATGGGGCCTCCGATGAGCTCGGCGGTGTCCACGAGGTGGCTGCCGATGTCGCCGAGGGCGCCGGTCCCCATCGGCCCCTTGTACCGCCAGGCGATCGGCACCAGCGGGTCCGCGCCGTAGTCGCACCAGTAGCGGGCGTCGAGGTGGTTGACCGTGCCGAGTCCGCCGTCGGCGACGAGCCGGGCGAGCTGGGCGACCGCGGGGTTGCGGCGGAAGGTGAAGCCGGTGCCCAGGACGAGGTCGGGGTGGGCGGCCTCGAGCGCGGCCATGGCCTCGGCGTCCTCGAGGGTGCCCGCGAGCGGCTTCTCGCACAGCACGTGCTTGCCCGCGGCGACCATCGCCTCGGCGATCTCGCGGTGCAGGGCGTTGCCGACCACGATCGAGACGACGTCGATCGAGGGGTCGTCGGCGACCTCGCGCCAGTCGCCCACGGCCTTCTCGTACCTGTAGTGGGCGGCGGCGTCCTCGGCGAAGGGCAGGTGGGCGTCGGCGATCGTCGCCAGGCGCACGGGCGGCAGGCCCAGGTCGAAGACGGTGCCGGCCTGGCGCCAGGCGTTGGCGTGCGTGCGGCCGGCCATGCCGGCTCCGATGACGGCGACGGAGAGGGGTGCAGTGGTCATGGGTGGTCCTTCCGGTGGTTGCGGAGGGTTCAGCGTCGACGGCCGGCCGACGGGGCGCAGGAGAACCGAGCGGCGGGCCGGTGCGGAATCGTGGTGCCACGGTGCGCGGATCCACCGTGCCTGACGTTCCTTGTCCGGTCAAAGTGCTCGTCGCATCCGATAGCCGAGGACCGTAGCACGCCACCGCCGACCAGGGAAGGCCTGTTCGCGAGCGATCAGCAGGGCTCCGCACCTCATCGGCGCGGATGTCGCTGCGCGCCTCGAACTCGCCACAGCATCTCGCTTGTCAATACAAAAGATTGACATGCGCATCCGGTTGTCGGCATGCTGTTCCCACGACCCACCGCCGAGTCGTCCGGTCCCGGCGGTCGCACGAATCCCGGACCGCCCAGGGCGGCCGGCCGTCCCGTCCACGGAGGCAGCATGAGTGAGCACAGCGACAGCGTCAGCGGAGCCCCGACGGGCGCGACCATCCGCCTCACCGTCGGCCAGGCCCTCGTCCGCTTCCTCTCCGCCCAGTACACGGAGCGCGACGGCGAACGGCAGCGGCTGATCGCGGGCACCTTCGGGATCTTCGGCCATGGCAACGTGGCCGGCGTGGGCCAGGCCCTCCTGCAGAACGCGATCGACCCCGCCGACGGCGAGGCCGAGATGCCCTACTACCAGGCGCGCAACGAGCAGAACATGGTGCACGCCGCCGTCGCCTACGCGCGCACGAAGAACCGTCTGCAGACCCTCGCCTGCACGGCCTCCATCGGCCCCGGATCGACGAACATGGTCACCGGCGCGGCGCTCGCGACGATCGACCGGATCCCCGTGCTGATCCTGCCCAGCGACGTCTTCGCGAGCCGCGCCGTGGACCCCGTGCTCCAGCAGCTCGAGGACGAGCGCGCCATGGACGTCACCGTCAACGACGCCTTCCGCCCCGTCTCCCGCTTCTTCGACCGCATCTGGCGCCCCGAGCAGCTCATCCCGAGCGCGCTGGCGGCGATGCGCGTGCTCACCGACCCGGCCGAGACCGGCGCGGTCACCCTCGCCCTCCCCCAGGACGTCCAGGCCGAGGCCCACGACTGGCCGCTCGAGTTCTTCCGCGAGCGCACCTGGCACGTCGGCCGGCCCGTCCCCGAGCCCGCCGCGCTCGAGCGCGCCCTCGCGGTGATCCGCTCGGCCCGTCGGCCGCTCGTCGTCGCCGGAGGCGGCGCCGTCTACTCCGAGGCGAGCGCGGCCCTGGCCGCCTTCGCCGACGCCACCGGCATCCCCGTGGCCGACACCCAGGCGGGCAAGGGCGCGATCAGCGCCGACCATCCCTCGAGCGTCGGCGGCGTGGGAGCGACCGGCAACGACGCGGCGAACACGCTCGCCGCGGAGGCGGACGTCGTGATCGGCGTCGGCACCCGGTACACGGACTTCACGACCGCCTCGCACACCGCCTTCCGCGACCCCGACGTGCGCTTCGTGAACCTCAACGTCAAGGCCTTCGACGCCGCCAAGCACTCGGCGGAGATGCTCGTGGCCGACGCCCGCGCCGGCCTCGAGGCGCTCACCGCGGGGCTCGCGGCGGACACCGCCGCCTACCGCGCCCCGCAGGAACACCAGGACCGGGCCCGCGAGCTCGTCGCCGCCTGGGAGGAGCGCAGCGCGCCCTGCTTCGCCCCGCACGACCAGGAGCTGCCCGCGCAGACCGAGATCTTCGGCGCCCTCAACGAGCTCATGGGCGACGAGGACATCGTCATCAACGCCGCGGGCTCGATGCCCGGCGACCTGCAGACCCTGTGGCGAGCCCGCACTCCCCTGCAGTACCACCTCGAGTACGGCTACTCGTGCATGGGCTACGAGCTGCCCGCGTCCCTGGGCGCGAAGATGGCGGCCCCGGACAGCGAGGTCGTCGCGATCATCGGCGACGGCACCTTCCAGATGGCGCCGCAGGAGATCGCGACGATCGTCGCCGAGGACGTGAAGGTCATCCTCGTGATCCTGCAGAACCACGGCTGGTCCTCGATCGGCTCCCTGTCCGAGTCCCACGGCTCGCAGCGCTTCGGCACCAAGTACCGCATGCGCAACGAGAAGACCGGCCTGCTCGACGGCGCGAAGCTGCCGATGGACATCGCCGCGAACATCCGCTCGTACGGCATCGAGGTCAGCGAGGTCTCCTCGACGGACGACTTCCGCGCCGCCTACCGCCGGGCCGAGGACTCCGAGCACGCCACCGCGATCGTCGTGAACACCGACCTGTACGGGCCGAACCCGCCCGGCATCGGCTGGTGGGACGTGCCCGTCTCCCAGGTCTCCCGCCTGGGCTCCACGCAGGAGGCCTCCGCGCGCTACGAGGCGGAGAAGGCGCCGCAGCGCCACTACCTGTGACCGGCGGTCCGCGCCCGCACGCCGCCGACAGCACCCCCTTCATCACCGCTCCATCCGAGACCGCACCACCCGAGACCACCACGGAGGAACCATGACCGACGTCAAGCACTGGATCGACGGCCGCGAGGCCGAGGGCACCGGCTCCACCCAGCCCATCCTGAACCCGGCGACGAACGAGGAGATCGCGACCCTGCACCTGGGCGATGCGGGGACCGTCGACCAGGCCGTGCAGGTCGCCGTCGCCGCCCAGCGCGAGTGGGCGAAGGTCTCGCTCGCCAAGCGCACCCAGATCATGTACCGGATGCGCCAGCTGCTGATCGACGCGACGGACGAGATCGCGGAGGTCATCTCCCGCGAGCACGGCAAGACCGTCGCCGACGCCCGCGGCGAGATCGCCCGCGGCCAGGAGACCCTCGAGTTCGCCACCTCGATCACCCAGGACCTCAAGGGCGGTTTCTCCGAGAACGTCTCGACCGGCGTGGACGGGTTCACCTTCCGCCAGCCGCTCGGCGTGGTCGCCGGCATCACCCCCTTCAACTTCCCGGCGATGGTGCCCTTCTGGATGCACCCGATCGCGATCGCGACCGGCAACGCCTTCATCCTCAAGCCGTCGGAGCGCGACCCCTCCGCCTCGAACATCGTGGCGCGCCTCTACCAGGAGGCCGGGCTGCCCGACGGCGTCTTCCAGGTCGTCCACGGCGGCAAGGACACGGTCGACGCGCTGTGCACGCACGAGCAGATCGCCGCGGTGTCCTTCGTCGGCTCCACCCCGATCGCGAAGCACGTGCACGCCACCGCGTCGGCCGCGGGCAAGCGGGTGCAGGCGCTCGGCGGCGCGAACAACCACGCCGTGGTGATGCCGGACGCGAACGTCGAGTTCGCCGCCGGGCAGGTCGCCTCGGGCGCCTTCGGCTCCGCGGGCGAGCGCTGCATGGCCGTCCCGGTCGCCGTGACCGTCGGCGACGCCCACGAGCCCTTCCTCGAGGCGATCGCCGCCGAGGCCGCGAAGCTCACCGTCGGCCCCGGCTCCGACCCGGCGACCGACATGCCGCCGGTGATCACGAAGGACGCCCGCGAGCGGGTCATCCGCATGGCCGACGAGGCCGAGCAGGCAGGCGGACGGATCGTCGTCGACGGTCGCGGCCTGGTCGTCGAGGGCTTCGAGAACGGCAACTTCGTGGGGCCGACGGTCGTCACCGACCTCCCCGCCGACCACCCCACGTACACCGAGGAGGTCTTCGGGCCGCTGCTCGTGGTCATGCACGTCCACAACTTCGACGAGGCCATCGAGCTCGTGAACTCCTCGCGCTTCGGCAACGGCACCGCGATCTTCACCGGCTCCGGCCACTACGCGCGCCGCTACCAGGAGGAGGTCCAGGTGGGCATGGTCGGCATCAACGTGCCGATCCCGACCCCCGTGGGCTACTACTCCTTCGGCGGCTGGAAGGACTCGCTGTTCGGCGAGCACCACGCGCACGGACCCGAGGGCCTCGAGTTCTACACGAAACAGAAGGCGGTCACCTCGCGCTGGCCTCGCCAGGACGAGCACGTCGAGGCGTCCATGAGCTTCCCGACGCACGACTGATCTCGGCTCCAGCCGCCCCCATCGAAGGAGATGACCCCGTGACCTCTGCGCACTCCCCCGCGCCCACTCCGGCGACCGCCGACCTCTCGCGCAACCCCGAGGCGCCGTTCGACCGCCTCACGATCGGCGTGTGCCCCGACCAGTGGGGCGTGTGGTTCCCCCAGGACGAGAAGCAGATCCCCTGGCGCACGGCGCTCGCGGAGATGGCCGAAGCCGGCTTCTCCGTCATGGAGACGGGCCCCTGGGGGTACTTCCCCCAGGACGCCGCCGACCTGAAGCACGTCATGGACGAGCACGGCTTCCGCGTGGTCGCGGGCACCGGCTGGGGCATCCTGCACAAGGAGGATGCCTGGCCGGAGACGGAGCGCACCTTCCGGGCGATCGCCGAGACCCACGCGGCCGTCGGCGCGGAGTACATGGTGCACCTGCCCCCGCTGTACCGCGACGACAAGACCTGGGAGTTCACGGACGACCGACAGCTGACGGGCGAGGCCTGGAAGCTCTACGTCACCCATGCCAACGAGCTGGGCCGCATCCTCAAGGAGGACTACGGGCTGACGATGGTGCTGCACCCTCACGGCGACAGCCACATCGAGACGCCCGAGGAGATCGCGCGCGTCTTCGAGGCGACGGACCCGGAGCTGGTCTCGTTCTGCCTGGACACCGGGCACGTCGTCTACGGCGGCGGCGACCCGATCTCGATGATCGACGAGTACCCCGACCGGATTGGCTACGTCCACATCAAGGCCTTCGACGCCGACATCACCCGCGAGGCGCACGAGAAGGACTGGCCCTTCGGGCAGGCCGTGGCGAAGGGCGCCTCGGTGCGTCCGCCGGCCGGGCTGCCCGACATGAAGGACCTGGTGGCGAAGCTCGCGACGCTCGACAGGGACCTCTACGTGATCTGCGAGCAGGACCTCTACCCCTGCGATCCGTCGCTGCCCCTGCCCAATGCCGTGAAGACCCGCGAGTTCCTGGCCGAGTGCGGCCTGGGCCTGAAGCACGCCTGAGACGAGGGAGACGCCCCATGGTGAAGGTCCTGCTGGATCCGAGCATGTACCACCCGCAGATGTCCGTCGCGCAGGAGGTGCACAAGGCGGCCGAGCTCGGCTTCCGGTACATCGAGCTGTCCCCGCGCGCCGACTTCCACGAGTGGCACCACTACCCGAAGGTGGACCGCCACCAGATCGCCGAGATCGCACAGGCGATGAAGGACACGGGGGTGCGCATCTGGACGTTCAACCCCGTCTTCAACTGGTCGAACCCCGATGAGCAGGAGCGTCAGGCGCAGGTGCGCAACTGGCGGCGGCTGCTGGAGATCGCCGACGCCCTCGAGGTGCCGATGATCGCCACCGAGCTCTCCGGGGATCCGAACCAGCCGCGGCGCAGCGAGTCGCAGTTCTACCGCTCCGTCGAGGAGCTGATCCCCGACTTCGAGCGCTACGGCATCGAGTGCACGGTCGAGGCGCACCCGTACGACTTCGCCGAGACGAACGAGCGCGCGGTGCAGATCGTGCGCGGCGTGGACCGGGACTGGTTCAACTACGAGTTCTGCTTCCCGCACGCCTTCCACCTGGGCGGCGGAGCACCGGGCGCGCCGGGCGCGAGCGTGCGCGACATGCTCGACTACGCGGGCGATCGCCTGCGCCACCTGCACGTCGCCGACGTCTTCGACCACACGGCGAACGTGGGCAACCGCTACATCGTGAACCCGCCCGGGGTCGACGCCCGCGTGCACCAGCACAACGAGATCGGCAACGGCGAGATCGACTGGGACGACGCCTTCTCCGCCCTGCGCGAGCGCGACTACGACGGATCGGTGTCCGTGTGCGTGTTCGGCTGGGAGGAGGACGCCGACGCGATCAACCGCCGCATGCGCGAGCGGATCCTCACCGAGCTCGGAGGGGAGTGATGGCGGTGGGAACGACGAACGCGGAGAACAGCCCGCGTCCCCTCGGGGTGGGCGTCGTGGGCCTGGGCTGGATGGGCCGACTGCACGCGAGCTCGTACCGGGGCCTGGCCGCGCGCTATCCGGAGCTGGGCCTCGCCCCGCGCCTGGTATGCGCGGCGGACCCGCTGCCCGACAACCAGCGCGCGGCGCGCGCACAGTTCGGCTTCGAGCGCGCGGTGGACGACGTCGCCGAGATGCTCGCGGATCCGGAGGTCGACGTGGTGTCGATCGCGACGCCGAACTTCCTGCACCGGGACGTGGCGCTCGCGGCGGCCCGTGCCGGCAGGCCGTTCTGGATCGAGAAGCCGATGGGCGTGGATGCGGCGCAGAGCCGCGAGATCCACGAGGCGGCCCGCGCGGCGGGCGTCGCGACCGCGGTCGGCTTCAACTACCGGCATGCTCCGGCCGTCGAGCACCTGCGCGCCCTGGTCGCCGCCGGGAGGCTGGGGCGGATCACGAATGTGCGCTGCTGGCTCTACGCCGACTACGCCTCCTCGCCCGACGGACCGCTGACCTGGCGCTACGACCGCTCCCGGGCGGGCGCGGGAGTGATCGGCGATCTGCTGAGCCATGGCGCGGACCTCGTCCAGTACGTGACCGGCCAGGGCATCGCCGAGCTGAGCGCCGCGACCGACGTGTTCCTGCGCGAGCGTCCGATCCCGACGTCGGCCGGTGTGGGGCACGGCGCCGTCGAGGTCGGGACCGAGCGCGGCGCGGTCGGCAACGAGGACTGGGTGGCGGCTCTCGCGACCCTCGCGGACGGCACCCGGGCGACCCTCGAGTCCTCGCGCGTGGCGCGCGGGCATCGCAGCGACTACGCCCTCGAGGTGTACGGGACCGAGGGGTCGGCGCGCTGGTCCTTCACCCGCATGAACGAGTTCGAGGTGATGATCGGCGACGGCGGCCTCGAGCACGGGTACACGACGGTCCTCGCGGGCGCGGGACACGGCGACTACGGACGCTTCCAGCCGGGTCCCGGCATCCCGATGAGCTTCGACGACCTCAAGGCGATCGAGTGCGCGCAGTTCCTGACGGATGTGGTCGGCGGAATCGGCGGAGTCGACGACGGCGCCCGCTCGGGCGCCGCTCCGAACACGGCCGACGGTCTCTCCGCGGCGGAGGTCACCGAGGCGATCGTGCGCTCGGCGTCCTCGCGCGGCTGGGTCGACGTGCCGCAGGTCGAGGGGACCACCTGGGGCGCGTGATCGCGCCCGCCCGCGCCGACTGGTGCATGTTCAGGGTCGGGGTCGAGTGCGGCGTCATGCGGAGTCCCTGAGGGCGCCGAGGTCCTCGTCGGGCCGGCCGAGCGCGTCGAGCCGGTCGAGCTCCTCGAGGATCTCGACCTCGTCGACGAGGCGTCGTCCCTGGGCTCCGCGCTCCTCGAAGTCCTCGTCGTCGGGTCCGAAGCTCGCGAGGGCGGCGGCCGTCATCCGGTCCTCGTTCTCCGCGGAGAGGGCCGCGTAGGGGTCACGCGCGGGCAGGTCCTCCCCCTCGACGAGCATCCGCAGATGGCGGCGGCTGCGGACGGGGGCATGTGCGTCGGGGCCGGCGGCCGGGACATCGGCGCCGACCGCTCCCCCGTCGGCTCCGGTCCTCGTCGTGCCGGGGATCTTCGCGGCGTCGAGGGGCAGGCCGGTGAGCGACGGCGGGGTGACGGTCGCCGTGGCGCCGAGGCGGCTGGTCCAGGCCACGCGGTGGCTGCCGTCGGCCGACGGCACGTGCTCGACGCGACCGAGCGCCTCCTTCGTGAGGTTGCAGTGCGCGCACAGGCCCTGGCCGTTCGTGGCGCTCGTCGGCCCGCCCTCGGCGAACGGCCGGATGTGGTCGGCGTGGCGGATCGGCGCACCGCAGTACGGGCCCACGCAGCTGACGTCCCGCAGGCGCATATACAGCTTGAGGCCCTCCGGGAAAGCGCGCGAGCGGGAGTCCATCGCGATCAGCTCGCCCGTGGTCGGGTGCGTGAAGACGCGGCGCAGGGAATCGCCCATCTGCTGCTCCGCGCGCGCGAGGTCGTGCTCGATCTGCTCGCGCGAGGGCGGGTTCCGGACCTCTGCAGGCGGGGGTGGGTTCTGGGACGCCGCCGGCGCCGGGTGCGGTGGGGCGCCGCTCGCGGCGCTCTCGCCGGTGAGGAGCGGTGGCGCGCCTCGGTCCCGGCGCATGATGTCGATGATGTCGAGGGACTGACGGCGCAGGGGCGCCGACGGGTGCTGCCGGTCGTGACCAGCACCGAGGCCCGTGGTTCCGTCTGCTGCGACGGCTCCGTGCACATGCTCGGGCCCCGAGGCGGCTCCCTGTTCATGGACCGAGCCGGCGAGGGGCCGGCCGGAGGCGGTGCGCCGTTCCGGGAAGCGCTGGTCGAGCACGTGGTCGCGCACCTGCGTGGCCTCGACCAGGCCGTACCCCTCGACGACGGCGGGCTCCCCGTGTGTGGGCGTGAACAGTGAGCGCTCGGAGATCACCACGTTGATCGCGAAGTGCACCGGGTCCATCGTCTCGTCGCGGCCCAGCAGGGTGTCGGCGAAGAGATCGGCCATGAGCTGGCCGTGCGTGCGCTCGTCACCCTGGACCTGCAGGGATTCGGCGGCGAGGGCGAGCTTGCGGCGGATCGCGGCGCAGTCGGGGCCGGGGAGCACCGCGGCGACGGTGCCCATGCCGTGTGCACCGGGGGTGACGGTGACGCCGCGCTGCGTCGCGGCACGCCTGTGGCGCTCCGGTCCGCCGCGCGGGTCAAGCTTCTGGGCGAGCGCACCGACCTCCTGCGACCAGCGCGCGGGAGTCGAGCCGTCGAGATCGGGCAGGTGCTCGGCGAGGACGTCGTCGACGTGGCCGCGCAGCTCGGGCTCGACGGGCCCGACGGAGCGGCCGACGGCGTATCCGGCGTCGGCCTGCATCGTTCCGCGCGCGAGGGCCTCGAACATGCGGGGCATCTCGCGGGTCATCCGCTGCCCGGCTCGCAGTCTCCTCGAGGCCGTGGCCGGTGAGATGCGCGAGGCCATCTGGATCTCGCCGGTGGTGCGCCGGCCCTGGTCCCTCACGGGCAGGCCCGCGCGCACGTCCTGCGCGCGGATCGCATCGTCGAGCTCTGACATGGTGCGCATCTCGAGCGCGGCGAGGGCCGAGCGCATCTCGTCGATGCCCACGAGCACGCGCGAGAGATCGGCTGCCTCGAGGGCCGCCGGGCCGATGAGCGCCGCGTCGGCGATCGCCCCGGTCGTCTCGCGCAGGTCGATGGTGCCTGCGTCGATCCTGCCCGCGTCGATCGCGCGTGCGTCGATGGTGCGTGCGTCGTCCGTGCTGCCGTCCGACGCGGAACGGAGCAGCACTGCCCCGTCGGCCGAAAGACTGATCGGAGACGACGTATCCGACGCTCCCGGCCGCGCGGGCACCGCGGCTGGGCGGGCGGCGATGCCGTCCGTCCCAGGTGCGGTCGCGCCGTGCGCGCCGAGGTCTTCGTCGTCCATGGCACCCATGCTCCTCGGGGGGACCGACAAACGAAGGGTCGCTGTGGACTCCCGCCAATGTGAGCTGCATCACTTGCCGGGGAGCGGGCGACACCAGGCACGCGCGGCACCCGCCGCCCGGCACCCGACGCGCGCCGCCCGGCACCCTCGGATCAGACCAGGTCAGCCGGATCGACGAGGAAGCCCTCGAGGTCCACGATGTACCCGCCGACGGTCTCCACGATCAGGCCCGCGAGCAGGCCGATCCTGCGATAGACCTCGGTCCAGCGGGCGGCCGTCGCGTCGTCGGGCACGTCGATCTCGGCATCGAGCTCGTCGAGCATCTCGTGCACGATCTCGTAGTCGACCGCGCCCTCGAGCCAGGGCAGCGCCTCGAGCGCCGTCGGCCGGGAGGTCGGACCCACGCGCAGCAGGATCTCGTCCTGCGGATCGTCGGCCGACGGGGCGAGGAGCACCGCGCCGGCGCCCGCCGTGGCGATCCCGGACGCATCGTCCGCGTCGCCGATCGGGATGCGCAGCATGTACCCGGTGGTGTCGGCCTCGGGCGGAGCGGTGACGAGCTCCGCGCCCGGCTCCACCGACTGCACGAGCGCGAGAAGATCCTGCGCGAGCAGTGCGTTCGGGCTGGTCACGAAGAGGTCCCGCACATGACAGGGATGCGGCTCGAGCCGTGCGTGCGCATCGGTGACCACGGCGCCGTCGAGCCGGCGCGCGAGCGACCAGGCGAGATCGAGGGCCTCGCGCTCGTCGCCGAAGGGCATGCCGTCCGCGAAGGCGTGGCCGTAGCCGTGGGAGTCGGGAAGGTCCTCGGCGGGCTCGCTGTCGCGCACGCGCGGGGTGCGCAGCGTCCAGCGGCTCGGGCGTCGCGCATCCTCGACGAGGACCGCGCCGCCGCCGATGTCGATGCCCCCGTCCTCGAGCCGGGCATCAGGCACGACGTTGCGGATCATCGTCAGGACGGCCTCGGCGGGCGTGCCGTGGGGCAGCTGGAGCCGGTGCGAGGTCATCGCGCGGGTGCCTGCCGCGCCCGCGCCGGGCTCACTCGCCATCGTCGGGCCCCACCGTGCTCACCGGATTCTCCGGGCCGACCGGATTCTCCGGGTCGACCGGGATCAGCGTGCGGTGGAAGTTCATGTGCGAGCGGGAGGCGGTGGGGCCGCGCTGCCCGCTGTAGCGGTTGAGGTTGCCCTCGCTGCCGTAGGGGTTCTGCGAGGCCGACGAGAGCCGGAAGAAGCACAGCTGCCCGATCTTCATGCCCGGCCACAGCGCCACCGGCAGCGTCGCCATGTTCGACAGCTCCAGGGTGATGTGGCCGGTGAAGCCCGGGTCGATGAAGCCCGCGGTCGAATGGGTGAGCAGCCCCAGGCGCCCCAGGGAGCTCTTGCCCTCGAGACGCGCGGCGATGTCGTCCGGGAGCGTGACCTGCTCGTACGTCGAGGCGAGCACGAACTCCCCCGGGTGCAGCACGTAGGGCTCCTCGGGATCGACGGCGACCTCGCGGGTGAGCGCCGGCTGCTCGACCGCCGGGTCGATCATCGGGTACTTGTGGTTGTCGAAGAGCCGGAAGAAGCGGTCGATGCGCACGTCCACGGACGCGGGCTGGACCATCGAGGCGTCGAACGGGTCCAGTCGCACCCGACCGCTGTCGATCTGGTCGCGGATGTCGTTGTCGCTGAGCAGCACGGGGCAACCCTATCGGGAGAGCGTGACGTGCACGGCAGCGTCCGCGGACGGTTTCGCACCGGCGCGGATCGCACGCTATGCTGGACCCCGTTCGACTCACCGACGGGCACGTTCCCGCAGGTCGAGGAGGATGCGCGGGTGTAGTTCAATGGTAGAACTTCAGCTTCCCAAGCTGACAGCGCGGGTTCGATTCCCGTCACCCGCTCCATGTGATGAGAAGGCCCCGGTGAGTGATCACCGGGGCCTTCGTCGTGGCAGCCGTCAGCCGCTCCGGCCGCAGCACCCGCGGCACCCGCCGCAGCACGGGCACCGCACCGGCGAGCGCGCGGCCGCGCGTCAAGACGCCGTCGCGGACTCGCGCCGGTCCTCGTACCTGCGCCGGAAGTCCTGCTCGATGTCCTCGAGCGTGCGGTCCTTGGTCTCCGGAGCCACCCGCCACACCCAGATGAACGCGACCACCTGCAGGGCGACGAAGATGAGCACCGTGGCACCGGCGCCGATCGCCTCGGCGAGCACCGGGAAGGTGAGGCCCACCAGGAACGTGAACATCCACAGCACCCACGTGCACAGGCCCATCCCGGCGCCGCGCACGCGCAGCGGGAAGATCTCCGAGAGGTAGAGCCAGGTGACCGTGCCGATGCAGCACTGCATGAAGCCCACGAAGACCACGATGCAGGCGAGGATCGCGAAGGGGCGCGCAGGGCTGCCCTCGGGAATCAGCTGGAAGGCCAGGGCGAAGCACGTGAGGGAGCAGATCGTGCCGCCGAGCCCGGTCAGGAGCATCCGCTTGCGGCGCGCGGTGCGCAGCAGCACCATCGCCAGTCCCACCGCGCCGACGCCCACAAGACCGGGGATGATGTTCGCGTAGAAGGCGCCATTGCCGCCGAAGCCGGCGCTCTCGAGGACGCTGACCCCGTAGTACTGGATCGCGTTGATGCCCGAGATCTGGTTGATCACCGCCATCCCGAGGCCGATGCCCAGGATCCTGCGCATCCAGGGGCTGACGAGGATGTCGCGCAGCGTCCCCGATGCGGCCTGGTAGTCCTCCCGGGCGAGCTCGCGCACCTCGTTCAGCTCGTCGGAGCTGTAGGCGTCGCCGCGGATGTCCCGCAGCACCTCCTGGACGCGGTCGTAGAGTCCCGCGCGCGCGAGCCACCGGGGCGACTCGGGGACCGCGTGCATGCCGATCCACAGCGCGATCGCCGGGAGCGTCGCGAGCGACAGCATGTAGCGCCAGACGTGACCGGTCTCCGGCATGAGCGTCGCCAGCAGGGCGTTCATCATGAACGCGAGAGCCTGCCCGGTGACGATCATGAACTCGTTCTGCGCGACCACGCGCCCCCGCAGATGGGTCGGCGCCATCTCCGCCAGGAAGACGGGGACGATCGCCGACGCGCCGCCGACCGCGAGGCCGAGGACGAAGCGGAAGAGCGCGAGGACGGCCGCGCTCGGCGCGAGGGAGCAGCCGATGGTCGCGAGCGCGAAGACCACCGCGAGGCCGACGATCGAGGGGCGCCTGCCGAAGCGGTCCGCGATCCGTCCGCCGAACACCGCTCCCCAGGCCGCGCCGAAGGGCAGGATCGAGGCCACGAGCCCCTCGGTGAGACTGGTCAGCTGCAGGTCGCTGCGGATCGACGGCAGGGCGCCGTTGATGACGCCGGTGTCGTAGCCGAAGAGCAGTCCGCCGAACGTCGCGATGGTCGCGATCGTCCGCATGCGACCGGGGAGCGTGCCCGAGGTGAGGTCCCTCCGGGATCCATGACCCGACATGTTTTGTCCTTCCGACAGCGTCGTCGTCCTTCGAGACGGAACGACACTACCCCAGAAGGAATCTTTTGTCAGGACATGCCGTGCGCGCGCTCCTCGAGCTGGACGAGCAGGGCGCCCGCGTAGGCATCCTCGACCTTCCTGGCGCGGATCTCGCGCGATTCCTCGGGCCCGGACAGCGTCACCACGTGCACCAGGTGTCCGGAGGCGGAGCGCTCGCAGCGCAGCTGCGCGAAGTGCTCGCCGAGGGCCTCGCGCAGCTGATCCTCGCGCGGGATCCAGACCGCCTCGTCCTCCTCGATGGAGTCCAGGGCCCACTCGGTGGTGCCGTTGAAGGTGAAGAGGGGCTCGCCGCGTCGGCCGCGAGCGGGCTCGACGACCATCGAGGACAGCATGAAGGTCTGCTCCCGCAGGTCGGGCACGTCGATGGTGAAGCGGTCCCCCTCGGCGGGCTCCCAGGGGAGGCCGAGGTCCCGCAGTCGTCGGGCGATGTCCACGTCGATCACGCGTCGATTCTAGCGGCGCGGAGCGCGCGATGGCCGGTCGATGCGAGGCCCGACGGCCGCCGCTCAGGGCTCCTCCCCGGCCGCGCACCGAACTCTCCCCGGACCCTCCCCGCGAGCTCACGGGCGGCTCACCGTGCACTCACCCGCCGATGGGCCCGGGATCGAGCTGACACGGTGCAAGAATATGTCCATGCCCAAGATCATCGGAGGCTCCCTGGAGGAGCATCGCGAGCGGACGCGCGAGAAGATCTTCTCCGCGCTCGGCGAGCTCATGGAGACCGAGCCCTTCGAGGACATCACGTTCTCCCGCATCGCCACCGTCGCCGGTGTGGGCCGCACCGCGATGTACAACCACTTCCCCGACAAGGACACGCTCCTGGTCGAGTACACGATGCACGAGACCAGCGACTACCTCGACCAGCTGCGCGAGGGCATCGAGGGCGCCTCCACGCCCGTCGAGGCGATCGAGCTCTACGTGCGCACCCAACTGGGCCTGAGCACGTCCTTCCACCTCTCGAGCACGCGCGGGCGCGTGAACCTCGACCCGGACATCGCCCGGAAGATGCGCGAGCACGTCGTGCTCATCGAGAAGGTCCTCCACTCGATCCTGGACGACGGCGTCGCCTCCGGCGATTTCAGCGCCGACCTGGACGTGGACGCGAGCCTGCGCATCATCAACGCGATGCTCATCGGCCGCACCCTGCCCCCGGGGACCGACGAGACCGCGCTCGTGCGCTTCATCCAGAGGGCGCTCGGCGCGAGCGTCTGAGAGCGCGCGGCCCGAGCGCCTGGGTCGGGCTCGGGTCAGGGCACCGCGGTCAGGGCACCCCGGTCAGGGCACCGCGCTCAGCGCTTCTTCTTCGCGCCGCGTCCCTTCTTCTTCCGATGGGACGAGCCCGAGGCCGCCGCCGCGCCCGCTCGCGCGGAGCCGGTGGAAGCGCCGACGCCGTCGGACGCATCGGTCCCGTCCTCCTCGTCGTCATCCGCCCAGTCCATGAGCAGGGGGTTCGTCGAGTCCGCGGTGTCCTCCCCGTCGTCCTCGGCGCGGGCGAAGAGAGGCTTGGAGCTCTCCCCGAAGTCGTCCTCGAGGTCCGTCTGCGGGGCGGTGATCTCGTAGAGCCAGCAGGCGCCGAGCGCGAGCAGCGCCACGAGCGCCACGCCCCAGCGCAGGAACTCGTTGGTGCCGTCGATCATCGCGTTGATCATCGAGGCCACCGAGAGCACGCCGATCAGGGAGCCGACGAGCGCGCCCATCGAGATGAAGGTGCCCAGGGCGTTCCGCAGCCCGCCCATCAGCACCGTGGTGCCGAGCGCGCCAGAATGGCCCCACGAGCCCGGGCCGCCGTAGCGGCCGCTCTCGATGACGCGCACCGAGGAGGTGCCGAGGCCCGCGGCGAGCGTCGAGGCGACGGCCGTCGCGAGGGCCGCGAGCACCAGGGTCCCGACGAAGGCCGGGAGGGCCGACGGTCCCAGGCCGAAGCCCGCGACCACCGGCATCAGCGCGGCGATCGCGACCGGCGCGAGGGCGGCGCGGCGCGAGGTGAGCGGGAGGTCGTCGAAGTCCATGGTGTCGCGGCCGTCGAGGATCGCGGCGCGGGTCTCGACGACGGCGGCGACGCCCAGGCGGCGCAGGCCGTGCAGCAGCGAGGAGGCGATCAGGGCGATCGTCACCACGCCCAGGGCGATCCCGCCGAGCACCGCGACCGAGTCGGGCGTCATCGCGTGCAGGGCGCGGTCCTCCCAGACGCTCTTCGCGCGCGAGGCGCCGGCGACCGCGGTGACGATCGTGGCGAGGAAGGGCAGGGCGGCGAGGGCCGCGACCAGCTGGACGCCGACGGCGGTCTCCGCGCCGCCGGTGCGGCTCGCATCGCGCCACGGCTCGGCCGTGCCGGGACGGTCCGCGAAGGCGCCCGAGGTGTGCAGGGCGGCGCTCGCGGCGATCACCACGAGGCCGCCGAGGCCCGCGAAGGCCACGAGCGAGAGGGCGAGGGCCGGGACGCCCTCGGCGAGCACCACGAGCACCGCCAGCACGAGCGCGCCGAGCCCGAGGACGCCGGCGGCCGCGAGGGCCGCGGTGCCCAGCACCGTCATCGCGCCGAGGGCGCCGCCGGTGCGGCTGCTGCGGGCGGCGCGCAGCGAGGCGGCCTGGTGCGGGTCGAGCACGCGCGCGGCGAGCAGCTGGGCGAGCAGCGTGATCACGGCGCCGAGGGCGAGGCCCAGTGCGGCGAGCGCATTGGGGTGCGTGCCGTAGAGGGTGAGGGTGTCCAGGAAGGTGTTCGCGTAGTGCGACTCGTCGGTCGCGGTGATCCACTGCGACATGTCGGAGATCGCCGAGGTGATCTGGCTCTGCAGGTCGCTGCGGGGAACCGGCGAGTCGGAGCCCGTGAGCGCCTTGTCGGTGAAGCTGCCCATGCCCACGGTGGTGAAGCGCAGGTTCTGGTAGCTCGAGGGCAGCCACAGCGCGACGCCCGCGATCATCCCGCCGACGCCCAGCAGGGCCGGCACGAGCTGCCCGGCGCGCAGGGCCGTGCGCTCGCGGCCCTCGCGGCCGGTGTGCGGGAACAGGGCGACGACGAGGGCGACCGCGACGGCCACCGTGAGGGCGAGGATCGTGATGCCCAGGCCGTGCGTCGCGAAGACGGGCACGGAGACGCGGATGCCCGCCGCCGCGAGGGCCGCCGTGAGCGCGACCAGGGTGGCCGCGCGGGCGGGGCCGCGGCGCAGCAGCTGCGCGAGTCGCAGGTGGGGGCCGCCGGGGTTGGTGTCGTCCTCGGCGTGGATCTCGTTCTCGTCGGAGCCGACGAGCATGGTCGCGGCATGCCCCGTGCCATGGGCGAGGGAGGCGATCGCGTGCAGGGCGAGCGCGTAGACGGCGGCGCCCGCGGCGTAGGCGATGATCGGCGAGGCGGCGTCCTCGCGCATGAAGTACACGGACAGCGCGACGGGCAGTGCGCCGATGCCCAGGGCCGTCGCGACGAACAGGCCGCCGAAGCGGGAGATCGCGCGCGGGCGGTCGCTCGGGGCGATCCCGAAGGCGCTCATCATCATCCCGCTCCCCCGCCAGGCGGCGAGCGCTCCGGCCATCAGGCCGATGAGGAAGAAGCCGATGCGCAGGATGCGCACGTCGGTCGAGCCGGGGACGAGCAGCAGGAGGAGACCCGCGGGCACGCCCACCCAGCCGGCGACGACTGTCGCCGTGGTGACGAGCGAGCCCAGTCGGCGGCCCAGGTCGCGGTCGACCGCGGGGTCGCCGGTGTCCGAGTCCTCCTCGGTGAGGAGGTCGGGGTCGTCCTCGTCGGCCGGGGCGATGCCCTCCTCCGCCTCGCGCGCCTCGAGGTCCTCGGCGCTCTGGGTGTCCCCAGCGGAGCTCACGGTGGCTCCTGCGTCGCTCCCAGCGGCGGACGCGCGGGCCGCCCCCTTCCGGCTCGCGCGGGACTCCGCGCGGCGCCGGGCCACGGCCGCGCCGTGATGGGCGAGGCGCGGGGGGATGATCGCGCCGAGCACGATCGCGGCGACGGCGAGCACGCCGAGCACCAGGAGCAGGACGGCGTTGTCCTCTCCGAGAGCGAAGTCGGTGATGAACTCCACGGGGTCTCCTGCCTGGTGGGACGGGCCGAGAGGACGGGCCCGTCGGATCGTTCCTGACGGATCGTGCCTGGGGAGGCTGGGGAGGGGCTGGGCCGGACCGGGTCAGTCCATCAGCCCAGCAGCGAGAGGTCCAGGACGTCCGGGGCGCCGTCGACGACGCGGATCGGGACGCCCCAGTCCTGCTGGTGCATGTGGCAGGCCGGGAACTCGACCGAGGGATCCGCGTCGCACGAGGCGGCGCGCGCGTTCACGTGCAGCACGCCGTCCGAGTACGCCGGGTCCAGCACCACCGTGCGCTCGAGAGCGGTCGAGGTGCCCGATCCGGAGGTGAGCATCGAGGTGGGCGTCGTCGAGATCGACACCTGGGTCGAGGGGCCCAGCGAGTCGTCGAGCTTGTGCCCGGGCGGCGGGGTGAACAGCACGCGCACCGTGAGGGAGCCGGGGCCCACCTCGGTGACCGGGCGGGAGGTGCGCTGCGCGCCCTCGTCGAGCACGCGCTCGGCGGCGCGGGCCACGGGCACCCAGGTGAGGCGGTGGGCGCCGGACTCGACGACGATGAGCTGGCCGATGCCGTCGATAGGCGCGCCGATCACCGCGCCCGAGGGCTCGGCGAGATCGGTCGCGACGGTCACCACGGTGCCCTTGCCGTCGTCGCCCGTGAGGTCGATGAGGCGGATGGCGCCGTTATAGGTGTCGCAGACGGCGAGGCGGCCGTCGGGCAGCGAGGTCACGCCCAGCGGATGCTGCAGGCGGGCGTGGTCGGCGGAGCCGTCGACGTGCCCGAAGTCGAACAGGCCCTTGCCCACGACGGTGCGCACGGTGAGGGTCTGCGGGTCCAGCAGGCGGATCGCGGAGGACTCGGAGTCGGCGATCGCGAGGGTGCCGTCGTCCATCTCGTCGATCCCGGAGGGCTGCGCCCACCAGGAGGAGACGAGGGCGCCGTCGACGAGGCCCTCCTGGGTGGTGCCCGCGAGCACGGCGAGCGAGCCGGTGCGCGGGTCGAACGTCCAGATCTGGTGGATGCCGGCCATCGTGATCACGGCGCGATCCAGGGCGTGGGACCAGGTGAGGTCCCACGGCGTCGACAGCGCGAAGTCGAGCGGATCGCCCTCGCCCGTGGGCAGGGGCTGGCCCTGCATCCACTGCGCGCCGTCGCCCGCGACGGTGCCCACGATGCTCGTGGTCCGCGAGCGCAGCAGGCGGCTGCGACCGAGCTCCACGGAGCGCAGGAGATGGTTGGCGCTGTCGGCGACCAGGACCTCGTAGCCGGCCTCGTCGGCGACCTCCGGCGGGAGGACGAGCACGCCGTTGGGCTCGGCGAACAGGACGTCGGGCGCGTCGCCGTCGGCACGGCCCCGTCGGCCCTCCCCGATGATCTCGGAGACCGTCGAGCCGTCGGGCTCGAAGACCACGAGGCGGTGCTGGCCGGCGTCGGAGACGATGAGCCGGCCGTCGTCGAGGGTCGCGACCTTCGAGGGGTAGCGCAGGGTCTGGGGCACGCGGTCGGCGATCACCGTCGGCGCGGGGCCGCGGCGCAGGGAGCCGTCGGCCTCCCCCTCGGCGACGAGCTGCGCGGCGAGCGCGTCGATGGTGTCCGCATGGCCCTCGCCCGAGAGGTTCGCGGCGATGCGGCCGTGGGTGTCCAGCACGATGAGGGTGGGCCAGGCGCGCGCCCCGTACTCGCTCCAGGTGCTGAGCTCGGGATCGTCGAGCACCGGGTGGGTGATCTCGTAGCGCTCGATGTTCGCGGCGAGGGCGTCGGCGTCCTTCTCGAACTCGAACTTCGGGGAGTGCACGCCGACGACGACGAGCTCGTCGGCCCACTTCTCCTCGATCGGACGCAGCTCGTCGAGGACGTGCAGGCAGTTCACGCAGCAGAAGGCCCAGAAGTCCAGGACGACGACCTTGCCGCGCAGGTCCTCGAGGTCCAGCTCGACGCCGCCGGTGTTCAGCCAGCCGCGGCCGCGCAGGGCGCTCCCGTGCACGCGGACGTCGCGTGCCGCGCCGTCGGCGGGGCCGGACGAGGGGCCGCCCGCGGGCGCAGCGGGGGCAGATCCGTCGCTGCTGGCAGGTCCGTCGGTCGCTTCGCCTGATGAAGTCATGGGGTCAAGTCAACACCGAGCCGCGGCGCGCGTGCCAGTCAAGCCCGCCATGCCGACGGGTCGGTCACACCCCGAGCGCGCCGACCTGGGCGTACGTCGGAGTGTGACGACGGGGTCGACGGGGTCGACGGGGCCGTCGGGCCGACGGGCCGAGGGCGCCGACAGGCCGGCTCACCAGCTCTCGATCCAGCTCAGCAGGCCGGGGTCGGCGAGGGTGCGCAGGGAGAGGTCGGCGGACGGGGCCTCGCCGTCCTGCGGGATCGTGATCAGGCGCAGCCCCGCCGAGCGCGCGGCCTGCGCTCCCGTGTGGGAGTCCTCGAAGGCGAGGGCCTGGGCGGGCTGGGCGCCGAGGGCGCGCGCGCCCGCCTCGTACATGTCCGGGAACGGCTTGCCGCGCTCCACGGTGTCGGCCGACTCGAGCACCCGGAAGTAGTCGCGCAGACCGGCGCGGCCCAGCTTGTCCTCGAGCATCTCGTGCCAGGAGTTCGAGGCGCAGGCGATCGGGACCCGCGAGCTCGTCGCGGCGAGGACCTCGTGCACGCCCGGGAGGACGTCGAGGTCGCCCGCGACGTCGCTGCGGAAGCGCTCGCGGGTCGCGTGGAGGACCTCCTCGTAGGGGGCGTCCGCGAGGTCGGCGATCACCCGGGAGGCGTCCTCGACGGTGAGCCCGAGCGGCAGGGCGCCCTCGGCGGCAGCCGGGTCCACGCCGTAGCGGGCGAGGATCGCGGGCTGCGTGCGGTGGCTCCACGCGGTCTCCGTGTCCAGGAGCATCCCGTCGCAGTCGAAGACGACGGCGCGCGGCGTCCAGTCGCCGAACGCCTCACGGAAGCGGTCGCCGGACGTGCCGGCGGCGCCCGCGTCAGGGACCGGCGACGCGGGCGACGGCGCACCGGAGGACGGCGCTGCGGGCGCGGGGGCGGGACCGGGCGTCGGGGCGGGGGTGTTCATCGGGCTCTCTCCCAGGTGCGGATCCAGGCGTGCAGGTCGGTGTCCTCGAGGCTCGCCAGGGTGCGGTCGGCGACGGGCCGCTGCCCGGGGATCGAGGGGACGGCGATGAGGGGCAGACCGGCCGCGCGGGCGGCCGTCGCACCGGTCTCGGAGTCCTCGAAGGCGAGGGTGTCGGCGACGTCGGCGCCCAGCCGCCGTGCGGCCTCGACGTAGATGTCGGGGGCGGGCTTGCCCTCGGCGACGTCGTCGACGCTCACGGAGGTGAGGACGACGTCCCCGATGCCGAGGCCCTCGAGGGCGTCGTCCAGGAGATCGCGCGGGGAGTTCGAGGCGATCGCGACCGGGACGCGGGCGGCGACCGCGCGCACGGTCTCGACGGCGCCGGGCAGGATCCCCACGGCATCCGTGAGGGCCTCCTTGTGCAGGGCCATGAGCTCGTCGGCCGCGGCATAGGGGTCCTGGCCGGTCTCGGCGGAGAGCCTGCGCACCACGGTCTCGACGCTGCGCCCGGTGAGCGACCTGCGCGTCTCCTCGTCGATCGTCGCCCCGTGGCCCGCGAGGTAGCGGGCCTGCGTCGCGAGCCACTCGGACTCGGTGTCCACGAGGAGCCCGTCGCAGTCGAAGACGACGGCGCGCGGGATCCACCGCGGCGGCCAGGTCGCCAGCGGGCCGGGGTCAGGAGCGGAGGGAGTGGAACTCACCCGTCAAGGCTCTCACGTCCCCGACCGCGCGGACGATGTGAACCCGGCGACCGCGAGGCGTGCGAGCAGGTCGTGACCAGGGCGGGAGCCGGATGTTCACGCGATGTTCCGGACTCCGTTCACCTGGCCGTCAGCAGCGGGCGGGGCGGGCCGGACGGAGCCCAGCCCGAACCGGCCCGCCTGATCCAGCCCACCCGACCCGGCCTGCCCGAGCCCGTCCGCGCCTCAGAGCCCGGCGACCGCCGCGAAGCCCTTGTCGAGGTCGGCGAGGATGTCGTCGATGTGCTCGAGGCCCACCGAGAGCCGCACGAAGCCGGGCTCGACGCCCGCGGCGCGCTGTTCCTCCTCCGTGAGCTGCGAGTGCGTGGTCGAGGCAGGGTGGATGACGAGACTGCGCACGTCGCCGATGTTCGCCACGTGCGAGTGCAGCTCGAGGGCGTCGACGAAGGCCACGCCCGCCTCGCGCCCGCCCTCGAGCACGAAGCCCAGCACCGAGCCCGCGCCCTTCGGGAGGTACTTCTGCGCGCGCTCGTGGTACGGCGAGTCGGGAAGGCCCGCGTAGGCGACCGAGGAGACCCCGGGCCTGGTGGTGAGGTTGTCCGCGACCTTCTGGGCGTTCTCGACGTGCCGCTCGATGCGCAGGGGCAGGGTCTCGACGCCCTGCGCGATGAGGAAGGCGCTGTGCGGCGAGACCGCCGGTCCGAGATCGCGCAGCAGCGCCACGCGCGCACGGATGGCGTACGGAGGCAGGTCGGGCGCGATCGAGCTGTACACGAGGCCGTGGTAGGCCGGGTCGGGCTCGTTGAACAGGGGGAACCTCTCGGGATCGGCCGAGAAGTCGAAGCTGCCGCCGTCCACGATCACGCCGGCGATCGCGGTGCCGTGGCCGCCCAGGAACTTGGTCGCGGAGTGCACGACCACGTCGGCCCCGTGCGCGAGCGGGCGCAGCAGGTAGGGGGTCGCGATCGTGTTGTCGACGATCAGGGGGACGCCGGCCTCGTGCGCGATCGCGGAGACGTTCTCGATGTCCAGGATGTCCTGGCGGGGGTTCGGGATGGACTCGGCGAAGAAGGCCTTGGTGTTCGGGCGGACCGCGGCGCGCCAGGAGTCGAGGTCGTCGGGGTCCTCGACGAAGACCGTCTCGATGCCGAGCTTGCTCAGGGTGTGCTTGAGCAGCGAGTAGGCGCCGCCGTAGAGGCTCGGGGAGGCGACGATGCTGTCCCCCGCCTGCGCCACGTTGAGGATCGACAGCGTGATCGCGCTCTGGCCGGAGGCGACGAGGAGTCCGGCGACGCCGCCTTCGAGCGCGGCGATGCGGTTCTCGACCGCCTCCTGGGTGGGGTTCGTCAGGCGGGTGTAGATGGGGCCGAGCTCGGCCAGGCCGAAGCGGTCGGCGGCCGCCTGCGCGCTCGGGAACACGAAGCTCGTGGTCTGGTAGATCGGCAGCGCGCGGGCGCCGGTGTCGGAGTCCGGCGTCTGGCCGGCGTGGATCGCGAGGGTCTCGAAGTGCGGGGCGGGGGCGGTGTCGTTGTCGGGCATGGGGACACCGTCGGCGAGCACCGCGCGCCAGCGCAAGGATCGCGCGCGAACGTGAACGGGTGTGACGCAGAGGGATGGCCGACCATGCCCCGATGGACGTGGTCAGGTTCGGGATCGAGGGGTGACTCCCGGCCCGTCGAGCTCGAGCACCCGGCCCGTCCACCGCCGGCGGAGCCAGCGGTCGTGGGACGCGATGATCACGGTCCCCTCCCACTGCCCGATCGCGCGCTCGAGCCGGGTGGCGAGGTCGAGGCTCAGATGGTTGGTGGGCTCGTCCAGCAGGAGCAGCGACGGCGGGGAGGTGAGCAGCGCGGCGAGCGCCGCCCGGCGCTGCTGGCCGCGGGAGAGCTCGCCGAGCGGACGGTCCAGGTCGCGCGGATGCACGAGGCCCATGAGGTCCGGCACGCCCTCGTCCTCCGGGGTCCCTCCGAGCATCCGCCGCACGCTCGAGCGCTCGTCGATCTCCTCGTCCTGGGCGAGCAGCGCGCGATCTCGCGTCACCGAGACCGTTCCCCGATCGGGATCGAGCAGCCCTGCGAGCAGGGACAGCAGCGTCGACTTCCCCGAGCCGTTGGGCCCGGTGATCAGCAGCTTCTCCCCCGCCGAGACGCTCAGGGACGTCGGCGCGAGCCGGCGGGCGAGGCCCGCGTCCGCGACGGAGACGAGGACCTCCCCGGCGCTGCGGCGCCTGTCGCCGCGGGGCATGCCGGTGAAGTGGAGCTCGGCCGGGGGCTTGCGGATCTGGGACTCCTCGAGCTCGGCGAGGCGTCGCTCGGCGTCGCGCACGCGCCGGGAGACGACGCTCGCGTGGCGGTCCGCGTAGAACTTCTTGGCCGCCTTCGCCTCGGTGCGCGGTGCGCGGCCCTCGTGGCCCACGCTGTGGCCGGCCTTCACGCTCTCCCGCAGGCGGTCCAGCTCCTCCTGCTCGTCGCGGAACCGCCTCTCCCAGCGCTCGCGCGCGTCCAGCCGCGCATGCAGGTAGTCGGTGAAGGTGCCGGTGTACGCCGTGAGGCCGCCGACCTCCTCCCCCAGCGGCGTGGGCGACGGGTCGAGGTCGAGCTGGGCATGCGTGGCCTCGTCGAGGAAGGCGCGGTCGTGGCTCGCCACCAGCACGGGACCGGGGTGCTCGGCGAGCAGACCCGCGAGGAAGCGCGCGCCCGCGTCGTCGAGATGGTTGGTCGGCTCGTCGAGCAGCAGGGTCGTCGGCCGGGTGATCAGCAGGTGCGCGAGGGCAAGACGTCCGCGCTGCCCGCCGGAGATCTCCGCGAGCAGACGGTTCGACGGGACGTCGGCCAGCCCCAGGCCGGAGAGGACCTCGGCGGCACGGGTCTCGGCGTTCCAGACGTCGGCCAGGGTCGCGCGGGCCAGCAGCGCGTCGTAGCGGGCGGCGGCGCGCGGCGAGTCGTCGACCGCGAGCTCCGCCCCCGCCTCCGTGAGGGACTCCTCGAGCCGACGCGCATGGATGAGCGCCTCCTCGACGACCTGGGCCAGCGTGGTCGTCGCGGGGTCGTGCGGGAGCTCCTGACGCAGGAGGCCGACGGGGCCGGGCGCCTGCACCTCGCCGGACTCGGGCTCCTCGACCCCCGCGAGGATCCGCAGCAGCGTCGACTTGCCCGAGCCGTTCTCCCCGAGCAGTCCCGTGGGCGTGCCGGCCGGGACGGTGAGGGACACGTCGGTGAGCACGCGGCGGGCGCCGAAGCGGTGGGAGATCCCGTCGGCCCGCAGATGGAGCCCGGACTCGGCGCGGGAGACGGGGCCGGAGGCGGCGCTGGAGGCCGATGCGCTCGAGGGCTCCGCACCGGGGGTGCTGCTCGAGGGTGCGGCGGTGCGCGGGGTGGATGAGGTCATGGATCGGCTCCGGGGTGTCGTCGGGACGCGGACGGGGATGCCGATCAGATGCTCATGGTCCTCACGCTAGCCCGTGCCGGGGCCGTGCCGACAGGGATTTTCGGCCGGCGACGGGCCGACACCGCGCCGTCGACGCCCCGGCGCGCACCCGGCGCGGACCCTGTGGGGCATGGTTCGTGCAGGTCATCGTCGGTGCCGCGTCCGGGACACGAAGGGTTCGCGGAGCGGGGGTACTGCCAGGGACTGTCACCGCCGAGCACCCGGGCGGAGCATGATTCCCACGACCGTCCGCGGCAGCCGCCCGGGCGCCGGCCACCAGCACGAGGAGGATCAGATGCACACGAGGACACTGGGACAGGGACTCGAGGTCTCCGCGATCGGACTGGGCGCGATGGGGATGTCGCAGTCCTACGGCCCCAACCCCGGCAGCCGTGAGGACATGATCGGGGTGCTGCGGTTCGCCGTCGAGCACGGTGTCACCTTCATCGACACCGCCGAGGTCTACGGGCCCTACGACAACGAGCGCCTGGTGGGCGAGGCCATCGCCCCGATCCGCGACCAGGTCGTGGTCGCCACCAAGTTCGGCTGGAACATCGTCGACGGGACGATGCAGGGCACCGATTCGCGCCCGCAGCAGATCCGGAAGGTCGCCGAGGAGTCCCTGGAGCGGCTCGGCATCGAGCAGATCGACCTGTTCTACCAGCACCGCGTCGACCCCGACGTCCCGATCGAGGAGGTCGCGGGGACCGTCGGCGAGCTGATCGCCGAGGGGAAGGTCGCCCACTTCGGGCTCTCCGAGGCCGGCGCGGAGACGATCCGCCGCGCCCATGCGGTCCAGCCCGTGACCGCCGTGCAGAGCGAGTACTCGCTGTGGACCCGCGATCCCGAGCCGGAGGTGCTGCCGGCCTGCCACGAGCTCGGCATCGGCTTCGTGCCGTTCAGCCCGCTCGGCAAGGGCTTCTTCACCGGCACCGTCACCCCGGACCAGGACTTCGGCAACGGCGAGATCCGCGCCCGCGTCCCGCGCTTCGAGGCCGAGAACCTGCGCCGCAACCAGGCGCTCCTCGATGCGGTGGGCGCGCTCGCGGAGGAGCGCGAGGCCTCCCCCGCGCAGATCGCGCTGGCCTGGCTGCTGGCGCAGTCCCCGTCGATTGTCCCGATCCCGGGCACCCGCCGTCGCGAGCGTCTCGTCGAGAACGCGGGCTCGACGCAGGTGCGTCTCTCGGCCGACGACGTCGCCACGCTCGACGCCCTGGCCGCCCAGGTGGGCGTCGCCGGCGACCGCTACGACGAGAACGGGATGCGCATGGTCGGGCTGTGAGGGCGGCGGGCGACGGGCGGCTGTCGGACGGCAGTCGGCTGTCGGCTGTCGGCTGTCGGCTGTCGGCTGTCGGACGGCAGTCGGCTGCGCGGCCGAGCAGCCGGCGGACCGGCTCGCCGGATCGGGACCTCCGACCCTGGTGGGCCGGGTCGGCGAGCGTGAGGATGGAGCCATGAGCGCATCGCACGCCCCGCACCCCCGTCCGTCGTCCGCTCCCGACCGCGTGAGCACCGCCGCGCCGCCCACCGGCGGGCGCCTCGCCGTCGTCGGCGCCGGAGCCGTGGGCTCGTCGGTCGCCTACGCCGCGATGCTGCGCGGCAGCGCCCGCAGCATCGCGCTGTACGACATCCGCGCCGAGAAGGTGCGCGCCGAGGTGCTCGACCTCGCGCACGGCTCCCCTCTCGCGGGCGGCGCGGAGATCACGGGCGGCGACGACGTCGCGTGCGTCGCCGGGGCCGACGTCGTCGTCATCACGGCGGGCGCCGCGCAGGCTCCGGGGCAGACCCGTCTGGACCTCGCCGGCACCAACGTGAAGATCCTCGAGAGCCTCATGCCGCAGCTGCTCGCGCAGGCCCCTGATGCCGTGTTCATCCTGGTGACGAATCCCTGCGACGTGCTGACCGTCGCGGCCGACGCACTCGCGGCCCTCCCCCGCGGACGCGTCTTCGCCTCGGGAACCGTCCTGGACACCTCGCGTCTGCGATGGCGGCTCGCGGAACGGCTGGGCATCGCCCCGCGCAGCATCCACGCCACGATCATCGGCGAGCACGGCGACAGCGAGTTCCCCCTGTGGTCCTCGGCGCACATCGGCCAGGTGCCGCTGCAGGACTGGACCGACGGGGCGGGCGCGGCGGACGCAGCGGGCGCGGCGGAAGCAGCGGGCGCGGCGGGCGCGGCGGACTCCCCCGCCCTCTCCCGCGAGGAGCTCGACCGCCTCGGCCACGAGGTCGCGGGCGCCGCCTACGAGGTCATCCAGGGCAAGGGGGCGACGAACCTCGCGATCGGCGTCGCCGCCGCCCGCATCGTCGAGGCCGTGCTGCGCGACGAGCGCGCGGTGCTGCCGGTCTCGAGCCCGCTCACCGGCTACCAGGGGATCTCGGGCGTCGCGATGAGCGTGCCCTCGATCGTCGGCCGCGCCGGTGTCGAGCGGACGCTCGAGGTGCCGATGGACGAGGACGAGCGCGCACGGCTGCTCGCCTCGGCCGATGCCCTGCGGGAGGTCCAGCGCAGCCTCGGGCTCTGAGGGGGGGGGGAGGCTGCGGCTCGCGGTCATGTCGCCGACCGGCGTATATGGGACATCTCTGCCATATATGGCAGAGGCGTCCGCTCACGACCGTTCGACGACGTCGGCCACCTCATCAGCGGGTGCCGGCCACCTCATCAGCGGGTGCCGGCGGCAGCGCGGACGCCGGCCGCCCCGCCGTGCTCAGCTCAGTGCACGCGGCGGTCGTCGACGGCGGCGCGGGTGCGGCGCAGGGCCTCGCGGCCCAGATCCGGCACGCGGGTCGCGACGGCCACGAAGATGCAGTCCACGACGGTGAGCTGGGCGATCCTCGAGGCGGTCGCCCCCGAGCGCAGCTCCGACTCGACGGCGGCGGTGAGCAGGACGTCGTCGGCTGCCTTGGCGAGCGGGGAGCCCGCGGCGCCGGTGACGGCGACGACCCGGACGCCCGCCTCGTGGGCGATGCGCGTCGCGTCGAGCAGCTCTGCGGTGCGGCCCGAGTGGGAG
This sequence comes from Brachybacterium halotolerans subsp. kimchii, assembly GCF_020792675.1. Classification (NCBI taxonomy): domain Bacteria; kingdom Bacillati; phylum Actinomycetota; class Actinomycetes; order Micrococcales; family Dermabacteraceae; genus Brachybacterium; species Brachybacterium halotolerans. The sequence goes on from NZ_CP086254.1 coordinate 1,514,046, forward strand.
AAGGCGATGAGCACGTCGTCCGAGTCGAGCAGGGCGACGGCGGGCAGCCCGTTGTGGGCCTCGGTGTGCACGACGGCGGGCAGGCCGAGCCGGGCGAGCTTCTGCTGCTCGTCCGTGGCCGCGAGCCCCGAGGCGCCGACGCCGAACAGGACGATGCGGCGGGCGGGGGCGACGGCGTCGGCCACCCGGGTGAGCGCCTCGAGGTCGAGCCCGCGCACGGTGTCGTGCACCGCACGGGAGTCCGCCGCGGCGATCTTCCCGGTCATCGTCGCGATGTCGTCCGAGGGATCGATGTCGCCGTCGCTGCTGTGGTCCTCCCCGGCGGTGGCTGCGGCGACTGCCTCCTCGTGGAGGCGGAAGCGCAGGTCACGATAGCCGCGGAAGCCGAGCTGGCGGGCGAACCGCACGACGCTCGCCTCCGAGCAGTCGGCCTCCCGGGCGAGGTCGCCGATGGTCATCGAGGCGACGCCCGCCGGGTCGGAGAGGATGAGGTCGGCGATGCGGGCGAGAGCAGGCTTGAGGTCGCCGCGCAGGCTGCGCAGCCTCAGCAGGAGCGGCGGGGTGCTCATCGCCGGTCCGTGGACGGCATGTCCTGCTGCGTGCTCATGGTGACTCCTTCGTCGTGAGGCTCGCGACCGCGCTGCGGATGCCCGCCGGGTCGCCCCGTCGCCCGGGGTCCTTCCCGAAGCGTACTGCGGCGACCTCCGCATCCGTGACATCCGCGTGCGCGAGGAGCGCCACCAGGGCGACGCGCACGCGTCCGCCCGCTTCCTCCAGCACCTCGGCGGCGTGCTCGGGCGACTCGCCCGTGGCCTGCACGAGCATCCGCACGGTGCGCGCGACGAGCTTCTCGTTCGTCGGCCGCACATCGATCATGAGGTTCTGGAAGGTGGTGCCGAGCCGCACCATGGTCGCGGTCGACAGGGCGTTGAGCACGAGCTTCTGGGCGGTCGCGGCCTTCATGCGGGTCGAGCCGGTGACGGCCTCGGGGCCGACGTCCACGAGCACCGCGACGTCCGCGAGGCGCGCGAGGGGCGCCTGCGGATTGGCCGCGATCAGCCCTGTGGACAGGCCCCTCTCACGGGCCGCGGCGAGGGACCCGCGCACGAACGGCGTGCGTCCGCTCGCGGCCAGGCCGATCACCACGTCCCCCTCGCCGCACTGCTCGGCGACCAGGTCGGCGCCCGCGTCGGCGTCGTCCTCCGCGCCCTCCACGGCGCGGGTCATCGCGGCGATGCCGCCCGCGAGGTGCGCGGTGACCATCTGCTCGGTCGCGCTGTAGGTGGGGAGGAGCTCGACGGCGTCGAGCACGCCCAGGCGCCCGGAGGTGCCCGCACCCACGTAGTGCACGGTGCTGCCGCCCGCGATGGCCTCGACGCACAGGTCGACGAGGCGGGCGATGGGCGCGGAGACCGCCTGCACGGCACCGGCCACGAGGGTGTCCTCCGCGAGGATCGTGTCGACGAGGTCTGGGGCGTCCAAGGTGTCGAGCTCGTGCGTGCGCGGGTTGCGCTCCTCCGTGGGCGAGGCGAGCGCGATGAGGTCCTGCCAGCGCTCGGCGGGCTCCCTGCGGACGGCCGGGTCTGCGTGGGCGGCCGGCGCGGTGGGGGCGTCGAGCTCGGTGGGGGTGTCGGGCTCGGTCTGCTCGGTCAACGGGCACCTCCCGGTGTGCGGTGGTCGGGTCCGAGCAGCCGCAGGCGCCGTGGGGGTCGGCGCGCGGCGGGGGCGTCGGACGGGTCGGACGTGCCGCGCGGGGCGGCGCAGCACGGATCGAGGCCGGTGACGGGCACCGGCGGGGTGAGGGAGCCCAGCACGGCGGCGCTGCGGGCGCCGGTGACGGGCCCTCCGTCGGGGCCGACGGGCAGGGCAGGGATGCCGTGCACCGAGAGCCAGCCGATCACGGCCATGAGCAGGGCCTCCTTGGCGTCCGAGGGAACGCCGAGGTCCTCGCTCGAGCGCAGCGGCACCGGGTCGAGCAGGGCCGCCAGGCGCGCGCGCAGCACGGGGTTGCGCATGCCGCCGCCGGAGCCGTGCACGACGGGCGCGCCGGACTCGCGCACGAGGTCGGCCACGGTGCGGGCGGTGAGCTCGGTGAGCGTCGCCAGCAGGTCCGGCAGGTCGAGCCGCGCGGCGCGGGGGCTCATGCGCTCGACGTACTCGGCGTCGAAGTGCTCGCGGCCCGTCGAGCGCGGCAGCGGGAGCGCGAAGAAGGGATCGGCGAGCAGCTCGTCGAGAGCGCGCTGGTCGACCGTGCCGGAGGCGGCGAGGCGGCCGTCCTCGTCGCAGTGCATGCGCCCGGCCGTGGCCCGGCGCACGGCGGAGTCGAGGAGGGCGTTGGCAGGGCCGACGTCGCCGGCGCGGACCGTCGGCGACGCGGCGCCGGACGCGCCATCGGGAGCGGCGGAGCCGGCTGGGGCGGAGTCGGCCGGGGCGGGAGCAGCGGAATCCGCGGATCCGGCGGCCTCGACGAGCGTCACGTTCGCGATCCCGCCGAGGTTGAGCACGGCTCCCCCGTCCTCCCCCAGGAGCATCACGTCGATGACCGGCGCGAAGGGGGCGCCCTGTCCCCCGCGGGCGACGTCCGCGCTGCGCAGGTCGTGCAGGACGCTCGCGTGCGTCGCCTCCGCGATCCGCGCCGCGTCCCCGATCTGCAGGGTGCCCAGCACGCGGCCGTCCGGAGCGGCCCAGTGGTGGAGGGTCTGGCCATGGGAGACGACGAGGTCGGCGCCGCCTGCGCCGGTCGTGCCGCCCGCGGCGCCCGTGCCGCCCGTGCCGCCTTCGCCGACGGCGCGCTCGAGCACCCGCGCGGCGACCTCGCCGAGGTGGGCGCCGATCTGCGCGTGCAGCATGTCCCAGGTGGCGACGTCGCTGCTCACGGGCGGGAGCACGTCCAGGATCGCCTCGCGCAGCGGGCCGGGCCAGGGGTGCTCGTCGACGTCGAGCAGGCGAGCCGTGAGCACGTCGGGGTCCGAGGGGTCGCGCGCGAGGTCGACGAGGGCGGTGTCGACGGCGTCGGCCGAGGTGCCGGACATCATGCCGAGGACGCGCATCGTGACGGGTCCGCTCAGCGTGCCGGGCCCGCGCATCGTCACGGGCTCGCTCATCGCGGCTCCCGCCCGGCGCGCAGCAGCAGGTCGACGGCCGCGCGCATCATCGTCAGCGAGCTGCCCAGGGTGCTCACGCTCTCCCGGTGATCGAGGGCGGCGTCGGGGACGCCGGTGTGGACGAGGATCGCGTCGGGCCGCACGCGCAGCGCCTCGGCGACGCGCTCGGCCTCGGCGGCGTCGGAGCGCGGGAGCCGGGTGACCACGAGGACCTCGGCGGCGCCGGAGAGATCGCCGGGGTACTGGGCCTCGGTGACGTCGATCCCGCGCTCCCGGAAGGCGCCGACCAGGTGCGGGCTGCGGGAGCCGGAGGCGTGGTCGGCGCGGACGCGGGCGTCCGCGACCACCACCGGTCCCCCGCCGAGGGCGGCGTGGCGGGCGGTGACCGCGCGGCGCGCGGCGTCGGCCCCGATCTCCTCGAGCTCGCGCAGGGCATCGGGGATGCTCCGCCTCGGCTCGACGCCGCGGCGAATCCGCAGGGAGCGGATGGCGGCGCGCGTCTGCGCGGCACGTCGGCCGATCTCCTCGCGGTCCAGGCGCCCCGCGTCGAACGCGGCGAGGATCGCGTCGTGCGCCTCGCGGACCATCTGCGCGGCGTCGCGGCGCAGCGAGGTGCCCAGGCACAGCAGATGCGCGCCCGCCTCGAGCGCGCGCACGGCGGCCTCGCCGAAGCCGGGATCGGCGGCGACGGCGGCCATGTCCAGGGCGTCGGTGACGACGAGCCCGTGGAAGCCGTTCCCGGAGACCTCGTCGAGCAGGGTCGTCGACCAGCGCGAGAGCGAGGCGGGCCCCTCGCCGAGGGAGGGCACGAGGATGTGCGCGGTCATCACCGCGTCGAGCCACGGTGCGATCTGGAAGGGGGCGAGGTGCTCGCGGCGCATGTCCCGCGCGTCGAGGTCGATGCGGGGCAGGGCGGTGTGGGAGTCGACGGACGTGGCGCCGTGCCCCGGGAAGTGCTTGCCGGTCACACCCAGTCCGGCGCTGCGCAGGCCGCTGGCCATGGCCCGGCCGTGGCGGGAGACGCGATCGGGGTCGTCGCCGTACGAGCGGGTGCCGATCACGGGGTTCGCCGGGTCGGTCGAGACGTCGAGCACCGGGGAGAGCACGAGGTCCATGTCGCACGCGGCGAGAAGCTCGCCGAGGGCCTCGCCCGCGCGGGCCGTGAGCGCGACCTCGTCGATCTGCCCGAAGGCCCAGGCGCTGGGCAGGGATGACCCGGTCGCCGCCTGGAGGCGGGAGACGTCCCCGCCCTCCTCGTCGATCGCGACGAGCACCTCGTCGCAGCGCTCGTGGATCGAGGCGGCGAGGGCGGCGGCCGTCTCCGGATCCGGCGTGTTGTATCCGAACAGGATGATCGAGCCGAGGCCCGCGTCGAGCGCCTCGCCCGCCCAGTCCGGGAGCGTCGTGCCCTCGAGCGGGGCCATGAGCAGGGTGAGGACGTCGCGGTCCCAGCCGCGCACCCCGCTCATCCCTTCACCGCCCCCTGGGTGAGGCCGCTCGCGAGGTTCCGCTGGACCAGGACGAAGAAGATCACCACGGGCAGCGCGATGATCGTCGAGGCGGCCATCACGGCCCCCCAGTTCGCCGTGTTCTGCGTGAAGAAGCTGCGCAGCCCCACGCCCACGGTGTACTTCGAGCTGTCCTGCATGAAGGTCAGCGCGAAGATGAACTCGTTCCAGGCGGTGATGAAGCTGAACACGCTGGTCGCGACCAGACCAGGGGCGACCAGCGGGAACAGGATCGAGCGGAACATCCGCAGCCAGTTCGCGCCGTCCACGTAGGCGGCCTCCTCGAGCTCCTTCGGGACCGCGGCCACGAAGCCCCGCAGGTTCCAGATCGCGAAGGGCAGCGAGAACGCCAGGTAGACGATGATCAGGCCCAGCATCGAGTTCAGCAGGTGCAGGTTGCGCGCCTGCAGGAACAGGGGGATCACGAGCGCCTCGAGCGGCACCATCTGCACGAGCAGCACGAGGATCAGCACCTGGGTGCGCAGGCGGAAGCGGAAGCGGGCCACCGCCACGGCGGCCAGCAGCGCGATCGCGCCGGAGATCAGCACGGTGCCCAGGGCGACGATGGCCGAGTTCTTCACGTAGTCGAGGAACCCGGCGTCCACGAGCACGAACCGGAAGTTCTTGAGCGTGAACCCGGTGGGCAGCCAGCTCGCGCCGCGCCCCAGCGGATTCGGGTCCACGGCCGTGGAGAGCATCCAGTAGAAGGGGAACAGCGAGAACACGAGCACCAGCACGACGCCGACGGCCTTGCCGACGGCGGCCGAGATGCGCCGCGGACTGCGGCGACGGATCGCCGCGCGCTGGGCGGTGCGCTCGGCGGCGGTGGGCGCGGGGCCGACGGGGCCCGCGGGGGCGGTGCGGTCGGCGGGGGCGGTGCTCACAGCTCGTCCTCCTTCATGAGCGAGCGCATGTAGATCACGGAGATCACCAGCAGCAGGAGCGTCAGCAGCACGGCGATCGCCGATCCGCGTCCGTAGAGGCCCTGGGCGAAGGACTCCGAGTACGACCACACGCCCAGGTTCATCACGTCGCGGTTGGTGCCGTTGCCGCCGGGCATCAGGTAGATCTGCGTGAAGACCTTGAAGTCCCAGATGGTCGACAGGATGATGCAGACCGCGAGGATCGGGCGGATGCCCGGGATGGTCACGCTGCGGAAGCGGGAGAGGGGGCCCGCGCCGTCGAGCGCCGCGGCCTCGTAGAGCTCCTTGGGGACGGTGCCGAGACCCGCGAGCACCGTGACCGCGATGAACGGGAAGCCGTGGTAGACGACGTTCGCGGTCGCGATCGCGTAGAACGCCCAGCGGTTGGCGAACCAGTTCCAGGAGCCGGCCTCCATGATCCCCAGCTGGTCCAGGGTGCTCGCGACCAGGCCGTTCAGGGGATCGAAGAGCCACACGAACACGTACGTGCCGGTGATCGCGGGCACCGCCCACGCGACCATGATCGCGGTGGTGCAGATGCTGCGCCACCAGGTGCCCAGACTGTTCAGGAACAGGGCGACCACGATCCCGACGACCATCGTGAGCACCACGCACACGATCGCGAAGCCCACCGTGTTGGGCAGCACCGTGCCCCACAGGAACGGATCGGAGAGGATCTCCCGGTAGTTCGTCAGGCCCGTGTAGTTCGAGTCGCCGCGGATGAGGTTGCGCAGCCGGTAGTCCTGGATGGACAGGTTCAGCACGCGCACCAGCGGCCACAGCAGCAGGACCGCGAGGGTCACCAGTCCCGGGGCGAGCAGGAGCCAGGGCGCGGAGCCGCGCTGCAGGCGGCGGCGCACCGGGACCCGTCGGCGCTCGAGGGTCCCGGTGGCGTTCGCGGCGTTCTTCGGAGTGGAGGTGGCCGCGCTCATCCGCCGAAGATCTTGTCCATCTCGGTGGCGGCGGCGTCGGCGGCCTGCTGCGGCTTCGTGCCGCCGAGGACGTCGCTGAACAGGGTCGACAGGGTCTTCTTGCCCTCGATCTGCCCCCAGGCCGGGGTGACGGGGACGGTGGTGCCGCCCTCGGTCATCTGCTGGGCGAAGACCTTGGTGAGGTCGTCGCCGTCGGCCACGACCTGGTCCAGGGCCTTCTGCTCGCCCGGGAAGTAGTTGGTGTCCTTGGCCCACTGGGTCGCGAACTCACCGGTGGACATGAGCTTGATGAGCTCGAAGGCGAGCTCGGGCTCCTCGGTCTCGGTGAAGCGGCACAGGAGCGAGCCGCCCAGGAAGGAGGGCGCGACGGCCTTGTCCTTCGCGGGGATCGTGAAGGCGACGAGGCGCTTGAAGAGATCCTCGTCGTCGGCCTTGATCGTCGCGGGCACCCACGAGCCGGTGATGAACATGGCGACCTTGCCCTGCTGGAAGGCGGCCAGGGAGTCCGTCTCGAGCCAGCTCGAGGCGGCCGCGGTCGACGCGTCGTGCTTGAGCGCGAGATCCGTGTACCAGGTGATGCCCTCGACCGATTCGGTCGAGTTGATCGTGGCCTTCCACGTACCGCCGGACTCGCTGGCGATGTCGCCGCCCGCGCCCCACACGAAGGGCATGCCGGCGAAGATCGAGCCGCCCGCGACGGGGAACGGGATGATGTCGGGGTTCTTCTCCTTGAGCGTCTCGATCATGCTGAGCAGGTCGTCCCAGCTGCCGGGCTGCTCGGTCACGCCCGCGTCCTCGAGGATCTTCCTGTCGGCGAGGATCGAGCGGACGCCCGCGTACCAGGGCATGCCGTAGAGCTCGTCGTCCAGGGTGCCGGCGTCCACGAGGCCCTGGACGAGACCGTCCCCGATGCCCGCCTCGTCGACGTCCTTGGTGAGGGGGTCGAGGCCGCCCGCGTCGGCGAACTCGGGGACCCAGGTGGTGCCGACCTCGGCGACGTCCGGGCCGGTGCCGCCGCTCATGGCGGTCACGAACTTGTCGTGCGCACCGTCCCAGGGCTGCACCTCGACCTTGAGGGTCGCGCCGGTCTTGTCCTTGAACGCCTTGGTGATCGCGTCGACGTACTCGTCGGTCTTCGCGTTGGTGCCCTGCATGATCCACAGGGTGATGGTCTTGTCGGCGTTGGCCTCGGTGTCGGTCGGGTCGCTGCCGCCCGAGCCGCCCGAGCAGGCGGCAAGGCCCAGTGCGGCGGAGCCGGCGGCCCCGGCGGAGAGAACACCTCGTCGTGAGATCATCGGAACTCCTCACAGCTGTCGGGTCGGCACGTGCCGGGCGGCACTGTGGATATCGTCTCGTCGTCGAGCGATGCGGGAACCGCGTCGAGAAGCAGCGTCATCGAGGATCCGGGGACCCGGTGATGACACCCTCCGGGATCGCTCCCGGAGCCGAACGTCAAGAAAACTTCCCTCGCCGATCTTCTATGCTGAAGTTACCACGATGAAGGAGGTCCCGTGCAGGCTCCCCAGGACCGTGACCGAGCTGTGACGTCGCCCGTCGTGCTGGTGGCGGACGTCGGCGGCACCCGCAGCAGATTCCTCGTCGCGCCGGTCGATCCGGACGTTCCGCCGCTCATGGCCGAGCCCGTCACGGGGCCCGGCGCGAACCTGCGCTCGAGCGGCCCCGGGGCGCTCGCGGCGCTCGCCAAGCCGGCCCGTCGGGCCCTCGAGGCGGCCGGGATCGACGGCCCCGCGGCCGCGCGGGAGCGCGTGGGCGCGGCGGTGCTCGGACTCGCGGGCAACGGCGCGGCCCGCCGACGGGAGATCACCGCCGCGGTGGCCGAGGCGCTCGCACCGCTCGGCATCGAGCCGGACCGCCTCACAGCGACCGACGACCACCTCACCGCCTTCCTCAGCGCGGACGTGGGCGAGGACGGCCTGCTGCTGCTCGCCGGCACCGGCTCCGTGTGCGTGCGCTTCGAGGACCGCCGTCCCGCGGAGCGCTGCGACGGGATGGGATGGCTGCTCGGGGACGTGGGCTCCGCGGTCTGGCTGGGGCGCGCCGTGCTGCAGGCCGTCGCCGCCGACATCGACGGCCGCGGGCCGCGCACCCGCCTCACCGAGTCCCTGGGCGACGTGCTCGAGCTCGATCTGCGCGACGGGCTCGTGCCGCGCTCCCCCACGGGCGATCCGCGCCAGGACCTGGTCGCCGCGATCGACCCGCTCTCCCCCGCCGAGCTGGGCCGCTTCGCGCCGCTGCCCGGCTCCCTGTGCGAGGACCAGTTCGACGAGGTCGCCCGCGGGATCCTCGACGGCGCGGGCCGGCACTTCTCCCGCACCGTGCAGCGTCTGGACCCCGAGGCGGCGCTGCCCGTGGTGCTCGCCGGCGGCGTGCTCACGACCCCCGGGCCCATCCACGACGACCTCGTGACCTGGCTCGAGGCGGCAGGGCGCACCGTGGCCCCGGTCCAGGACGGTCTCGCCGGGGCGCTCCGCCTGGCGCGCGAGGCGGCGGGCGGGCCCGACGGCGCCGACGGCCCGATCCGATGAGCGCGCCCGCGGAGGATTCGGCGCCCGATGACCCCCGTGCACCCGCCGACCCCCGTGCAGAGGCTCGCGCACGCGCGCGGGGGGCCACGGCGGCCTCGGCGCGCCGCCGCCGCGAGCGCCTGGGCCGCGCGCGGGAGCGCCGCGCCCGGCGGGTCGAGCGGGAGGCGGACCTCGCGCTCCGTCTGCGCTCGGAGAGCCGTCGCAACACGATCGCCCTCAACGTCACCGTCGTCCTGTCCCTCGCCGCCACCTTCGCGCTGAGCTCGCTGTTCCCGAGCGAGCGGGAGCGCGCGGCGATCTCCCTGCCGGGCGCCTTCGCCGTCATCGCGATCACCGTGTACGCCGCGAGCTTCGCGCTGCTCACGCACTGGACCTTCCACCGCCTCCCTCGGCGGGACGTCGTGATCGCGGCGCGCCTGGCGCGGGCGCGGCGCACCTCCCCCTGGCTACGGTGGGTCGCGGGGCGCGGATCGGTGAGCTCCGAGGCCCTGGGTCTCGTGCTGCTCGCGGTGCTCGCGATCCTGCTGCTCCTGCTCAGCGAGCCCGGCCCCTACCGCGTGGTGCTCCTGGTGACGACGATCGCCGCGATCCTGTGCACCTGGTACTCCACGGCCGTCACCCTCGCCGTCGAGTACGCCGCGGCGGACGGCCACGGCGACGCCTTCGAGCTGCGCGCACCGCGGCGCGGCTTCGACGAGTACCTCTACGTGTCCATGATCGTGCAGGTCTCGGGCTCGGCGAACGAGAACGTGCCGCTCACGAGCGGGGCACGTCGCCTGGTGCGGCTGCAGGCGCTCCTCGGTCACGTGATGACCTCCGTGGTCGTCGCGCTCGGGATCTCCGTCGTGATCACGGTCCTGTGATCACTGCGAGGTGATCGCTGCGGCGTGTTCGCTGCGGGGTGATCACTGCGGCGTGATCACTGCAGGACGATCGCCACGCGCTGGGACCCCGCGGCCGGGGTCGCGGATAGGATGGCCGCGCCCCACGGCGTCGGCGCCCCGCCCGGACCCTCGCGTCCGACGGGACCCGCGCGCCGGGGGCCACGTTCCGCAAGCCCCGATCGGAAGGCCCTCCGCGATGTCCCACGCCTCCGCCACGCAGCAGACCTCCGCCGAGGACGCCGACGTCGACGTCCCCAGTCGCGAGAAGGTCCTGGTCGTCGGCGCAGGTCCCGCGGGCCTCGCCGCGGCGGCCTCGCTGAAGGCGCTCCGCGTGCCCTTCGACCTGGTGGACGCGGGCAAGGACGTCGGCGGCATCTGGAGCACCTCGCGCGAGGACTCCCCCGTCTGGCCGGCGATGGAGATGATCTCCTCGACGCAGTTCACGCAGTACGAGGACATGATCCAGCCGGTCTCCTTCCCGACCTTCCTGCGCCCCGCGCAGATGTCGAAGTACCTGCGCGCCTACGCCGCGCGCTACGACCTCACCGACCACTTCCTGCCGCGCCTCGTGGTGCGCACCGCGAAGCCCTTCGAGGAGGGCGTGTGGCAGGTCGAGTTCTCCGACGGCCGCGTCACGGTCTACCGCGCGATCGTCGCCGCCCATGGCGTCTCCTCCCGCCCGCACCTGCCGGAATGGGCCGGCGACGTGCCCGGGGGCATCCGCACCCTGCACTCCTCGCAGTGGGAGAGCAGCGACGGCCTCGAGGGCCGGCGCGTGCTCGTGGTCGGCTCCGGCCAGTCCGCGGCCGACATCGCCGTGGACGCCGCCCGCCGGGCGCTCGAGGTGCGCTGGTCGGTGCGCACCGGCCACTGGATCGTCCCGCGCACGATCGGCGGGAAGCCGGGCGACGTCGCCGCCTCGCACGAGCCCTCCGTGCTGGGCGGGCTGAACGAGAAGATCGCCGAGCAGGTCGTGCGCCGCGCCGTCGGCGACCCGGAGTCGCTGGGCCTGCCCGGGCCCGCCGCCCCCCTGCTCGAGGACGCCGTGATCGTCTCCGACGAGATCGCCCCGCGCATCCGCGACGGCCGCGTGACGCCCACCGGCGACGTCGAGGCGATCGGCGAGGACGGCACGGTGTCCTTCACCGGCCACGGCCGCGCCCACGCGGACTTCGCGCCCGATGTCATCGTCTTCGCGACGGGCTACGAGCAGGGCGCCGACTACCTCCCCGACGACGTGGTGCCCCGCACCGCGAGCGGTGCGCTCGACCTGTTCCTCGGCGCCTTCCCGCGCGGTCGCTCCGACCTCGTGCTGCTGGGCCAGCAGCGGGTGAACGGCGGCGTGCTGCCGCTGCTCGTCGAGCAGGCCGACGTCGCCGCCTACGCCCTGCACGCCGAGCGCGAGGGCACTCCCCAGGCCGCGCAGTTCCGGCGCCTGCGCGAGGGCGCTGACTCCCAGGTGCCGCTGCCCGCCGAGTCCGGTCTGCGCGGTCGCCTCGGGGCGCTGCTGCCGCCGCGCCGGGAGGACCGCCGCGGGTCGGGGGCGTCGGCCCGGAGTGCATCGGGTTCCGGTGCGGCCGACGGCGACCGCGCTCTCGTCCCCTTCGTGGATCGCGAGCTGCTGCTCGCCCGCCTGCGGTCGGTGCGCGAGCTCTTCGACTGATCGGCCGGTCGGGCCCATCGGACGGCCCGGTGCGCGGGCGACGGGCTGATCGGCCGGATGCTGAGGCGTCCAGGTCACCCGTGAGCGTGCGCGTCGCGGCGCATCGTCCGCGATGCGATGGCCCGGTCCGCGAGCGCGATCCCTGCGAGCACGGCGAGGCCGACGAGGATCCAGCCGCCCGTCTGCTGGTCCGCGAGGGCGTCGGCCCGCCAGGTGCGCCCCGTCGCGCCGAAGCGGTCGGAGGCCAGGAGCGTGCTGCCCAGAGCGAGGGCCAGGCCGCTCGCCGCGAGCCCCGCGACGGGCAGGGCGGCCAGCACGGTGCGCCAGACGCGGAGGCGCGCGCTCGGCCCCGCGGGAAGCGTGGGATCGGCGCCGCTGTCCCCGTCCCGCCGGGCGTCCGCACCCGGCTCCACGGTCCACCAGGTGAGCGCGCCCAGGACCACCGGGGCCAGGAGCAGCAGCTCGTGCCCGGGGATCGTCGCGAGCGCGGGCCCCAGCAGCCACGGCGTGGCGTGCACGAGGGCGAGCAGGCCCGTCGGCCCGAGCGCGAGCAGCGGGGCGGTCCAGGGGTCGCGGTGCAGCAGACGGGAGAGACCCCCGGGGGTGGGGACGGCGCTCGCGAGGAGGGGACCGACGAGCACGAGCAGGAGGCCCTGCTGCAGCAGGTGCGCCGAGCTCAGCACCGGGCCGTAGACGCCGAGCGGCCCGCAGACGACGAGCACGAGGAGCACGGCGCCGACGACGACGCGCAGCTCGGCCGAGGGCGCGCGCGGGGCTGCCCGGGGCCCCGTGCGCGGGAAGCGCAGCGCCCACACGAGGGTGAGGGCGAGGGCGATCACCAGGGCGTCGGGCCGCCAGGACGTCAGCAACGAGACCGGGCTCGGGGCGGGCGGCAGGGCGTGGCCGGTGAGGTCCGCCGCCGGGCCCGTCGCCGCCGCGCCGCTGAGGAGACCGGGGGCCGGCAGGAGCACGAGCAGGGCGCCGAGGACCACGGCCGCCGCCATCAGCACCAGCTCGATGCCGGCGAGGCGGACGAACGGACGCCCCGGCCCGTCGGCCCTCCTCTGCACGGCGAGACGCCTCCGCTGCAGCGCGCCGAGGACGCCGAGCACGAGCAGCAGCATGATCTTCGCGAGCCCCACGAGGCCGAACGCCGTGGTCACGAGATCCAGCGGCGAGCCGAGGCGGGTCAGCAGCGCCCACAGTCCGCTGAGGGCGAGCACGCACCACGCGAGCAGCGCCAGGTGCGAGAAGCGGACGATGACGGCGGACGGGTCCGTGAGCGGGCCGCGGGCGCGCAGCAGCAGGATCGCGCCGAGCCCGCCCGCCCACACGGACATCGCGAGCACGTGCACGAGCACCGGCACGGCCTGCCCCGCCTGAGGGAGCAGGAAGCCCTGATCGCCGAGCACCCGGATCGAGATCCCCAGGACTGCGAGCACTCCCGTGAGCCGGCCGACGGTCTGGGCACGGGCGCCGGTGCCGAGGCCCACTGCGAGCAGCGTCATGAGCGCGGCGAGGGCGGCGACGAGAGCGGGCAGCAGGCGCGGGGCGGGCGCGAGGACCAGCAGCTGGGTGAGGGTCCAGACGCCGCCGAGCACCGCGAGCGGGGTCATCGCGCGGGCGCGGTCCGCGGGCGCGACCAGCAGCAGACCGGCGAGCAGGGAGGCGCCGAGCGCGCCGGCCGCGGCGAGGTCCTCGATCACGCCGAGAAGAACGGCGAGCACAGGGACGGTGCTCACGCGCCCGCCGAGCCCATGCCCTGGGTGACGAGCACGCCGAGCCAGAGCGCGGCCATCCCGAGCGCCGCGGTCACCAGCAGGTAGCCGACGGAGATCACCGGGGTGCCGCGCCGGGCGAGCTGGACGGCGTCGAGGGCGGCGCCCGCGAGGGTCGAGAGTCCGCCGCACACGCCCGCTCCGAGCAGCAGGAACAGGTAGCGCACGGCGCCCGTCGGCTCCGCGCCGATCCGGGTGACGACGATGCCCAGCAGGAAGCACGCGACGACGTTCGCGATCATCGTCGGCCACGGCACGACCTCGAGCAGGATCGAGGGGCTCTCGCGCCGATCGAGGGCGCGCGAGAAGCTCTCGCGCACGGCCCAGCGCGCGGCCGCGCCGATGCCGCATCCGGCGCCGACGACGAGCACGGAGAGGATGCCCAGCAGGATCGTCATCGTCCCTCCCCCTCGCTCGGGCGTTCCATCGGGCGGCGGATCGAGGGGCGCTCCGGCGCTGGGGCATCGGGATGGGGCGACGGCGAGGACGGCCGCGGGCTAGGGGCCGCGGGCGTCGCGGAGGAGAGCGTCGTGTGCACCTCGGCGTCGCCCGGGGCGTCGAGGGAGGGCACGGGAGCCGGGGCGTCCGACGCGTCGGGCTCGGGCGTCAGGGCCTCGGCGCCGCCTGCCTCGGGATCAGCGCCCTCGGGGTCGGCGTCGGCTCCTGCTCTCATTCCCGAGGCGGCGCCGGAGGCGGTACCGGCGCGCACACGGGAGAAGCGGCGGGAACGGGCGGGGAGATCGCGTCGTGGGGCGCGGCCCCCGGCGAAGGGGTGCGTGCCGAGCCGGATCCCACGGCGGTGCAGCAGGCCCGCGAGGCCCAGCCCGAGCAGCACCCCGCAGATCGCGCCGAACAGGGTGATCGCCCCGTACACGAACGCGAGCGCCGGGAAGTCCGCGCCGATCATCGCCGAGCCCTCGAGCACCACTCCGGAGTAGATGGTGAAGCCCTCGAGGAAGCCGATGCCCAACAGCGGGCGCATCCAGCGCGGCGCATCGGGCTGGCGCTCGAGCAGGCCCGTGAGGATGCCGAGGCCCACGCACCCCAGCACGTTCACCAGCAGCGTCGAGCGCGGCACCTCGATGAGGGTGGGCGTCTGGATCGTGGGCATGAGCAGTGTGAGGAGTTCGCGCAGCACTCCCCCCGCGACGCCGCCGCAGGCCACGAGCAGCATCGTGCGCTGCCAGGACAGCGGAGGAAGGCCGGGGCCCGAGGTGAGGGTCTCGGCGTCCTCCTCCTCGGCGGTGACGCTGACGGCCTCCATCTCGACGGTGCGCATGCGCGGATCGTCGCGGCGGCGCGGTGCGGGAGGCGTGGTCACCGCACCAGGGTACCGAGGAGGAGGCGGCCGGACCTGCGCGCGCCGTGGACGGTGACCACGGCGGCGCGGGCGCGGGGGCTCAGCCCCACACGAGGCCCAGCTGGGGCTGCTCGAGCACGGCGGAGATGTCGCGCAGCAGCTCCGAGCCGAGCGCGCCGTCGATGAGGCGGTGGTCGAAGCTCAGGGCGAGCTGGGTGACCTCGCGGATCTCGATCTTCCCGTCGACCGCCCAGGGCTTCTGCTTGACCGCGCCCATGCCCAGGATCACGGACTCGCCCGGGTTCAGGATCGGGGTGCCCGAGTCGATGCCGAAGACGCCGAAGTTCGTCACCGTGATGGTGCCGTTGCGCGTCGCCGACAGCGGTGTGGAGCCCGAGCGCGCGGTCTTGGCGAGGTCGTTGATGCCCTCGGCGAGCTCCTTGAGGGTGAGCAGGTGGGCGTCCTTGATGTTGGGCACGATGAGGCCGCGCGGGGTGGCCGCGGCGATGCCCAGGTTCACGAAGTGCTTGTAGACGATCTCCTGCGCGCTCTCGTCCCAGGAGGCGTTGACCTCGGGATTCCTGCGGATCGCGACGAGCAGTGCCTTCGCGACGATCGCGAGCGGGGAGATCTTGACGTCGGCCCATTCGCGGGAGGCGCGCAGCGAGCGCACCAGGTCCATGGTGGCGGTCATGTCGACCTCGTTGAACACCGTCACGTGCGGGGCGGTGAAGGCGCTCGAGACCATCGCCTCGGCGGTGCGCTTGCGCACCGAGCGGATCGGCACCCGCGTGGTCCGGTCGTCGCTGGTCACACCGGAGAACGACTGCTGGTTCATGGACTGGCTGGTCGCCGACTTCATGGTGCCGTGCAGGGAGGCGGGCGCCTGCGGGGACTCGTCGGGGAAGTAGTCGCCGTCACCGGGCATCTCGTCGCCGATCGCTCGCTGCTGCGCGGCGAGCACGTCCTCGCGGGTGACGGTCCCGCCGGGGCCCGTCGCGAAGACGTCGGCGAGCGCGATCCCGAGATCGCGGGCGAGCTTGCGCACGGGCGGCTTGGCGAGGATGCGGTCGATCGGGACCTGCTGGTCCTCGCCCTCCTGCGCGGCGGCGCGGCGCCGACGGCGGGCGCTGCTGGGGCGCGCGCCGTAGCCCACGAGGTTCTTGGGCTGCTCATCCTCGGCCGCCGGGGCGGCGGATTCGGCGGGGGCGGTGGATGCGGCGGACGGGGCGGCGTCGACGGGCGCGGCGGTCTCGCCGGTCGCCTCCTGCGCCTGGGCGGCGAGCTCCTCGGCCGACGGGTCGGGCTCCGGGGCGGCGTCGGCGGGCGCGGGCGCGGGGCTCGCGCCGTCGGCATCGGTGTCGACCTCGATGAGCGGGGCGCCCACCTGCACCTCGTCGCCCACGGCGACGAGCACCCGGGTGACGCGGCCGGCGATGTGGCTGGGCAGCTCGACGGCGGACTTCGCGGTCTCGACCTCGATGACGGGATCGTTGATGGCGACGGTGTCGCCCACGCCCACCTTGATGTCGAGGATCTCGGCCTCGGTGAGTCCTTCGCCGGGGTCGGTGAGGGTGATCATGACGAGGGTGCTCATCGTCGGGTCCTTCCGTTCTCGCCGCTGTCGGGGCGCTGGTCAGTGGGCGAAGGGAACATCGCAGGGAGGCGGACGCCGTGGGGCGCCGTCAGTATGCGAGCGATCGGTCGACGGCGTCGAGCACGCGGTCGAGGTCGGGCAGGTACGCCTCCTCCATCCGCGCCGGCGGATAGGGCGTGTGGTAGCCGCCCACGCGCAGCACGGGCGCCTCGAGGTGGAAGAAGCACTGCTCGGAGACGCGGGCGGCGACCTCGCCGCCGATGGCGCCGAAGACGGGGGCCTCGTGGACGATCACCAGGCGGCCGGTGCGCTTCACCGACTCGACGACCGTGGGGACGTCGAAGGGCGAGATCGAGCGGGCGTCGATCACCTCGAGGTCCAGACCGTCCTCGGTCGCGGCCTCGGCGGCCTCGCGGGCCACGGAGACGGACGGTCCCCAGGCCAGCAGCGTCGCGTCGGACCCGGGACGCACGATCTGCGCGCTGTGCATGCCGGTCGCGGGGCGCACGTCCGTGTCGACGTCGCCCTTGATCCAGTACTGCTTCTTGGGCTCGAAGACGATCACCGGGTCGTCGGACTCGATGGCCTCGCGGGTCATCCAGTACGCGTCCTGCGCGTTCGACGGGGTGACGATGCGCAGGCCCGCGGTGTGGGCGAACAGCGCCTCGGGGCTCTCCGAGTGGTGCTCGACCGCGCCGATGCCGCCGCCGTAGGGGATGCGGATGACCATCGGCACCCGCACCTGCCCGCGGGTGCGGTAGTGCATCTTCGCGAGCTGCGTGGTGATCTGGTTGAAGGCGGGGAAGACGAAGCCGTCGAACTGGATCTCGGCGACGGGCCGGTAGCCGCGGTAGCACAGGCCGATGCCGGTGCCCACGATCCCCGCTTCGCCCAGCGGGGTGTCCACGACGCGGTCGCCGCCGAACTCGGCGTGCAGACCGTCGGTGACGCGGAAGACGCCGCCGAGCAGCCCGATGTCCTCGCCCATCAGCATGACCTTCTCGTCGGCCCGCATGGCGTCGCGCAGGCCCGCGGTGATCGCCTTCGCGATCGGAAGCTTCACGGTGCTCATCGACGGCCCTCCTCGGCGGCGGAATCAGCAGCGGCGGACTCAGCGGCGGACCCCGCATCGGCCTGGTCGCCGGCGTCCTCGAACTGGGAGCGGTAGCGCTCGAACTCCGCGCGCTCGGCCTCGACCAGCGGGTGCGGATCGGCGTAGACGTGGCTGAAGATCTCGATCGGGTCGGGATCGGCCATCGCGTGGATCTCGTGGTGCAGGGCCATCGCCAGGTCGTGGCCCTCCCCCTCGCAGCGGCCGACGAACTCCTCGTCGATCTCGTCCTGGGTCTCGAGGTAGCGGCGCAGGCGGTCGATGGGGTCCTTGGCCGCCCACTCCTCCTCCTCGGCGCGGGCGCGGTAGCGCGTGGGGTCGTCGCTCGTGGTGTGCGCGGCCATCCGGTAGGTCACGGCCTCGATGTAGCTCGGCCCCTCGCCCTCGCGGGCGGCGTCGAGTGCGAGGCGCACGGCGCCGTAGACGGCGAGCACGTCGTTGCCGTCGATGCGGACGCTGGGGATCCCCCAGCCGCGCGAGCGCTGGGCGAGCGGCACCCGGGACTGCACGGTGGTGGGCACGGAGATCGCCCACTGGTTGTTCTGCGTGAAGAAGACCGTCGGCGCCTGGAAGGAGGCGGCGAAGGTGAAGCCCTCGCTGACCTCGCCCTCCGAGGAGCTGCCGTCGCCGAACAGGGTGAGCACCGCGGTGTCGGACTCGAGGTCGCCGGTGCCCACGAGGCCGTCGCGCTGCAGGCCCATCGCGTAGCCGACGGCCTGCGGGACCTGGGCTCCGAGCACGAGCATGTAGGGGTGGGTGCGCAGCTCGTAGGGGTCGTAGCTGCCGTGGGCGATACCGCGCCACACGTCCAGCAGGCGCCAGGGCTCGATGCCGCGCGCCCAGGCGATGCCGTGCTCGCGGTACGTGGGCACCAGGTAGTCCTGGGTGCGGGCCGCATGGCCGGCGCCGATCTGGGCACCCTCCTGCCCCAGGGCGCTCGCCCACAGGCCCAGCTGCCCCTGGCGCTGCAGGGAGGTGGCCTCGAGGTCCGCGGCGCGGATCATCACCATGTCGCGGTAGTAGCGGCGCAGGTCCTCGCCCGTGAGGTGGGCGACGGCGGCGTCGAGCTCCTCGTGAGGTGTGCGGGTGCCGTCCGGCGCGACGAGCTGGATCAGGGGCTCGTCGTCGGCGTGCTCGGGAATTGTCGTGCGGAAGACGCTCACGGGGACGAGGTTAACCTACGGAGCCGTAAGTTCCAACGGAATCGCCGTGAGCGGGTCGCCCGCGCGCCGCGCCGCCGGCCGTCCTGCGGATCGCGGCGCACCGGCGTGCGATCAGTCCCAGGTCACCGGGCGCTTGTCATCGGCGAGGTCGACGGAGGGCCTGCCCAGGCTGCCGCCGTAGAGCAGGTCGCAGGTGCCCTTCTGGCTGCCCTTGCTGCACTCCATCGTGGTGTCCACGCCGCCGATGGAGTCCTTCGCGGTCACGTAGGTGACCTCGTCGTACCCGGGCTCGGCCGTGAGCTTGTCGAGCTTGCGCTTGGTGGACCCCGGAAGCGAGCGCTTGACCGTCTTGTCCTTGGCCTTCCAGCCGTCGGAGGAGGTGCCCTGGATCTTCTGGAGGCCGCAGCCGGCCTTGAGCGTGTTCTGCTCCACGCACTTGTCGACCGACTTCTTCACGGCCTCGCGGAAGGCCTTCTGGCCGTCGTCCGTGAGCTTCGCCTTGGGCCAGTCCGGGTAGTCGTCGCCCAGTCCGTAGACGAGGGTCGCCTCCCCGTCGAGGCCGAACAGCTTCTCGTCCATGCCCACGGTGTAGGAGCCCGGCAGCGCCGAGTACTCCGTGCCGGGCTTCACCTCGGCGTCGTTGACCGTGAGGCTCAGGCCTGAGAAGCCCTCGGGCACGTCCATGTACGACTCGAGACCGGTGACGACCTCGTAGGTGCCGTCGTCGTCGTAGTCCTGCATCGAGATCTCGCCGCTCGCGGGCTTGCCGCCCACCGTGTAGTCGACCGTCACCTTCCCCGAGAGCGACGACATCTGGGGCTCGCCGATGGTCACGTCGGCGACCGGGGCCTCCTTGAGCGCCTTCGCGTAGGCGTCCTCCTCGAGGGTCTCCTGGTTCGAGTGGTCCTGGGCCTGGATGACCTCGAGCGCGGGCTTGGGATCCCCGTCGACCAGGGAGTCCATGTACTCCTTCCCGAGCGCGCTCACCTGCTCCTCGGGGGATGCGGTCTTCGCGGCTCCCCCGCCGCCTCCCGCATCGTCGCGCTTGCCCAGGCCGATGACGACCGCGATCACCACCACGAGCACAATCACGAGCAGGAAGGCGACGGCGGCGATGACCAGCCCGATGATCAGTCCCGTACGGCTCTTCCGGCGCGGCTGGTTCGGGTCGCCGGAGCCTCCTGCGCCCCCGGGACCGCCCGATCCGCCGAATCCTCCCGGCCCGCCGGGCTGCCCTGGTCCTCCGGGGCCCGTCGGACCTCCGGGGCTCGACGGCCACGAGGCGGAGGACTGCGGCGAGCCGCCCTGGCTCTGGGCGAAGTCCTGGCTCTGGGAGAAGTCCTGGCTCTGCGGGAAGTCCTGGCTCTGCGCGCTCCCCTGATCCTGCGCGGGATCGGGGTACTGCTGCCGCCAGGGCGATGCCTCCCCCGGTCCGTCCTGGTGCGGCTGGCCGTTCTGCGGGCCCTCGGGCATCGGTCCGGTCATGGTCTTCCCCTCCGCCGCGTTCGTGATCCGCGGCACTCGTCCCCTGAGTCTAGGCTGAAAGCGTGACCCACCGCGCGCCGCGACCAGCCGCCAGGAGCGCGCGCCTGGCGCACTCTGACCTCCTCGCCCGGATCCGGCCCGACGTCTACAGCGAGCACGGCTTCGCGCTCGACGTCGGAGGCATCGAGCAGTCGCACGTGGACCTCGAGGACCCGACCGTGATCCGCCACGAGTACCTGCGGCGCATCGCCCACGTCGTCGACACCGCCGCGGAGCCCGGGGCGCCGATGCACGTGCTGCACCTGGGCGCGGGCGCACTCACCCTGGCCCGGTACGTGCAGGCCACGCGCCCCGGCTCCCCGCAGACAGTGGTCGAGATCGAGCGGGAGCTTCCGGGCCTCGTGACCTCCGCGCTGCCCCTGCCGCGCGGCACGGACCTCGAGGTGCGGATCGGCGATGCGGCCCAGGAGCTCGCGGACATGGGGGCCGACGGATCGGCCCGGTCGGGCGGCAGAGGCCGGTTCGACGTGATCGTCGTCGACGTGTTCAGCGGTCAGAGCACGCCCGCGCACCTCACCCGCGAGGGATTCTTCGCCGACGTCCTCGGGCACCTGTCCGAGCGCGGGGTGATGGCCGTGAACGTGGGCGACGACGCGGGCCTGCGCTTCTTCGCGGCGCAGGCCCGGGCGCTCGACGCCGCGACCGAGGCCGCCGGCCTCGCGGGCGCATGGACCCTGGCCGACGAGCACCTGGTGCGCTCGCTCGACGAGGGCAACCTGGTGCTCGCCGCCGGGCCCGGACTGGAGCGATCGCGAGGTGCGGACCCCGAGGGCCTGCGCGAGCGCTGGCTCGCGGGCGGCCCGCATCCGGCCGCCGGGCTGGATCCTGCCGAGACGAGCCGCCTGATCAGCGCGATCGAAGAGGACGCGCACGGGTCGCGGCCCGCACCCCGTCCTCGCTGAGCGCCGATCGCGGACGATGGAGCGCGGTCAGCCCTCCTGCGCCTCGCGCCACTCCTGGGCGATCGCGAGGAGCAGATCGTTCGCCTCGCGCTCCCCCACGGTGACGCGCACGCCGTCGGTCCCGTAGGCGCGGACCACGAGGCCGCGGGCGTCGGCGAAGGCGGCGAACTCGGCGCTGCGCTCCCCGAGCGGGAAGTACACGAAGTTGCCCTGCGAGGCGGGCAGCTCCCAGCCCTGGGCGGCGAGGACCTGTTCGAGGCGTCCGCGCTGCTCGCGGATCCAGGCGGCACGGTGCTCGAGCTCGGCCGCGGCGTCGGGATCGAAGGTCGCCAGAGCCGCGGCCTGCGCGATCGAGCTCGCACCGAAAGGCACCGTGACCTGGCCGAGCGCCGCGGCCAGGCGCGGGTGCGCGACCGCGTACCCCACGCGCAGCCCGGCGATTCCCTGCATCTTGGAGAAGGTGCGCAGCAGCACCACGTTGCCGTGCTCCGCGAAGAGGCGGGCGGTGTCGGCGAGGCGCACGGGGTCGACGAACTCCCGGTATGCCTCGTCGAGGGCCACGACCACGTGATCGGGCACGCGCGCGAGGAAGTCCTGGATCTGCGCGGTGGTCAGCGCGGGCCCGGTGGGGTTGTTCGGGGTGCACAGGATGACCAGGCGGGTGCGCTCGGTGATCGCCTCCGCCATCGCCGGCAGGTCGTGCTCGAAGGCGGGGGTGAGCGGGACCTGGATGTCGACGCCGCCGTGGCTGCGCACCAGGATCGGGTACGCCTCGAACGACCGCCAGGCGAAGACGACCTCGTCGCCCGGATCCACGAGCGCTCGCACCAGATCTCCGGAGACGGCGACGGACCCGGTGGACAGGGCGATGTTCTCCGGGCCGACGGCGGAGCGCGGCGTGCTGTGGTGGGCGGCGATCGCCCCGCGAAGGTCGAGGGCCCCCATGTCCGGGTAGAGGTTGGCGTGCAGGGTGGCCCGGTTGACGGCCTCGGTCACCTGCGGCAGCGGCTCGAACGGCGACTCGTTCGAGGACACCTTGAAGCGGCGCACGCCGTCGTCGGCCGCGGGCTTCCCGGGCACGTAGGCGGGCAGCGCATCGAGGGCGGCGCGCAGGCGGATGTTCTCGGCGGGAGTCTCGGGCATGCCCCCAGGCTAGGCCGACGGGGGCTGTGCGCGCCGGACCACCGGCGCGCGCGAGACCCGCGCGAGACCCGCACCCAGCAGTCTGGGCGGGTTTCCGGACCTTTCATCACGCGCGGGTTCTAGGGGTGGTCGCAACACTCGACGTGAGGAGGGTGTTGTGGTTGGTCGTGGGAGGCCTGGGTTCGAGATGGGGCCTCGTTGGAAGATCGAGCGGTTCTGGCATGCTCGTTCTATGGGGCTAGCACTGCGGGATATCGCCGACGAGATCGATACGAGCCATGCCACGTTGGCTCTGTATGTCCGGGCCACGGCCGGTATTGCTCCGGCTCGGTGGAAGGATCCTGATCGCTATATCACCGATGGAGAGCGGTTCAGGATCAAGGAACTCCTCATCGAGGGACGCTCGATCCGATATATCGCGAAGGTCCTGGACCGGGCCCCGTCCACGATTTCGCGTGAAGTGCGGCGGGGCTCGGCAAAAGGAACTCGGGGCGAGTACGCACCCTCACGCGCTCGACGTGACGCCTTTGAGAAGCGCCGCCGTGCGAAGGAACTGAAGATCCCTTCCGACCCGGTCCTCCACGCTGCGGTCCAACACGGCCTCGACGAGGGCCACTCGCCCGAGCAGGTCGTGGGACGCTTGCGCCGTGAGCATCCCGACGACCCGAGGTTCCACGTGAGCCACGAGACGGTCTACCGGACCATCTACCTGCAGGCCAGAGGTGGTCTCAAGCGCGAGCTGAAGGCGCTGACCCGCACCGGACGCACAGTCAGACATCCCCGCCGCAGCGCGCAGAGGCGCCGGGGGCGGATCAAGGACATGGTCTCGATCTGGGAGCGGCCGGCCGAGGCGCTGGACCGCAGTGTTCCCGGGCATTGGGAAGGCGATCTGATCGTGGGCAAGAACGGGGCCTCGGCGATCGGGACCGTGGTCGAGAGACGTTCGAACTACGTGATCCTGGTGCATCTGGACCCCACCAAGTCACGAGTCGAAGCGACCCGCGATGGATTGATCGAAAAACTCGCCGCTCTCCCGGACACGCTGAGAGCAACATTGACGTGGGACCAAGGCAAGGAGATGCACCAGCATCGTCAAGTCACGAATATGACGGGCATCGACGTGTATTTCGCAGACCCTCACTCACCGTGGCAGCGCGCGACGAACGAGAACACCAACGGGCTTCTCCGCCAGTACTTCCCCAAGGGCACCGATCTCTCGATCCACAGTCAAGAAGATCTGGACTACATCGCCGACCTCCTGAACCGACGCCCCCGCAAACGGTTGGCCTTCGCCACGCCATACGAGATGATCCAGGAGTACCTGTTGCGATGACCCCTTGAATCCGCCACGGTGAAAGGTCCGGAAACTCGCCCAGATCGTCGCCCGCAGCGGCTCGTCGCCCGCGCCGGTGCGTCGCCCGAACCGGCTCGACCTCAGGCGCGCTCGCGGTCGCGGTCGCCGTCCACGCCGAGGATCGCCTCGAAGATCGAGGAGAGGATGCCCACGATCACTCCGGCGAGCAGGGCCCACCAGAAGCTGTCGAACTCCAGCGGCAGGCCGAACAGACCCGCGACCCACGCCGTGAGAAGCAGCATGAGGGCGTTGATGACCAGCATGAACAAGCCCAGCGTGAGGCAGGTCAGCGGCAGGGCGAAGAACGAGAGGATCGGCTTCACTATCGCGTCGACGATCGCGAAGATCAGTGCGATGCCGGCGACGGTGAGGACCTGGCCGAGGATCGTGCCGTCGCCCTCCCCCAGGTGCATGCCCGGCAGCAGGAGGGAGGTGAGCCAGAGTGCGACGCCCACGATGATGAGGTGCCCGATGAACCTGAACATGGGGGAAGTCTCCCAGAGCCGCCCGTGAGCGACCAGGGGGATATCCCGCGCGTCGGCCCATCAGCCCCTCAGCCCGCCGCCCGCCTCGCCATCCGGCCGGCGGTGCGTGCTCGCGCGCCGCTCTGGAACAATGGCCCCATGCCGCAGAGCTTCGCCGACCTGACGCCCCCGATCGCCCTCACGCCGCTGGACGGCCGCTACCGCGACCAGGTCGCGCCGCTGGTCGACCACCTCTCCGAGGCCGCCCTGAACCGTTCCCGGCTGATCGTGGAGACGGAGTGGGTCATCCACCTCCTGGACAACGAGGCGATCCCGGGCCTGCGCACCCTCACCGAGGACGAGCGCGCGCTGCTGCGCGCGATCCCCGAGGACTTCGGCGCCGAGGGCATCGCCGAGCACAAGGAGATCGAGCGCGAGACCGTGCACGACGTCAAGGCCGTCGAGTACTACATCAAGCGCCGCCTGCAGGGCACCTCCCTCGAGCCGCTCGCCGAGATCGTGCACATCTACTGCACGAGCGAGGACGTCAACAACCTCGCCTACGCGCTCATGATCAAGGGCGCCGTCCACGAGGTGTGGCTGCCCGCCTTCGAGGGCGTGGTCGCCCAGATCGCCGAGCTCGCCCGCGAGACGGCCGACGTCCCGATGCTCTCGCGCACCCACGGCCAGCCGGCGACGCCCACCACGCTGGGCAAGGAGCTCGCCGTGTTCGCGCACCGCCTGCAGCGGCAGGCGCGGCGGATCCCCGCCAACCAGACCCTCGGGAAGATCAACGGCGCCACCGGCACGTACGCGGCGCACACGATCTCCGTGCCGGACACCGACTGGGAGCAGATCTCCCGCAGCTTCGTCGAGCACCTCGACCTCACCTGGAACCCGCTGACCACCCAGATCGAGTCCCACGACTGGCAGGCCGAGCTGTACGCGGACATGGCCCGCGCGGGCCGCATCCTCCACAACGTCGCGACCGACGTGTGGACCTACATCTCGCTGGGCTACTTCCGTCAGCGCCTGTCCGCGCAGGGCGGCACGGGCTCCTCGACGATGCCGCACAAGGTGAACCCGATCCGCTTCGAGAACGCCGAGGCGAACCTCGAGATCTCCGGCGCGCTGCTCGACGTGCTCAGCCAGACCCTCGTCACCTCGCGCATGCAGCGGGACCTCACCGACTCCACGACGCAGCGCAACGTGGCCCCCGCGATCGGCCACTCGCTGCTGGCGATCCAGAACATCTCCAAGGGCCTCGCGGGCCTGGACGTGGACGCCGAGGCGATGGCCGCCGACCTCGAGGGCAACTGGGAGGTGCTCGGCGAGGCCGTCCAGTCCGTCATGCGCACCCTGGGCGTCCAGGGCCACGAGGGCCTGGACAACCCCTACGAGCGGCTCAAGGAGCTCACCCGCGGCCACCGGGTGACCGGCGAGGACATGCGGGCCTTCATCAGTGATCTGGGCCTGCCCGACGCCGAACGGGATCGTCTGCTCGCCCTCACCCCGGCGACGTACGTCGGCCGCGCGCCGCGGCTCGTGGGGCATCTGGACGACTGACCGCCCTCCCCCGCCCCCAGATCAGGGCGACCGCCGCGATCGCCAGGATCCACGGCAGGTACGCCACGTAGCGGAACGGCTGGGCGATGGGCGCGGCCGCCATCAGCGTCGCCCACAGCAGCAGGGCCGGGAAGGCGACGACGAGGACCTCCCCTCGTCGTCCGTACCAGGCGGCCGCCACGACCAGCGCGAGCGCCCACACCCAGGTCCCTGCTCCCGGAGTGAGATCCAGACCAGCGCGGTACACGGACTCCATCCGCGTCCCGACGGCCTCCCCCAGCAGGGGCCGCTTCACGACGCCATGGCTCGCGAGATCCGCCAGGATCTCGTCGCGGTCCCCGGGCGCGTTCGAGATCGGCTCGAGGAAGAACGACTGCGAGGTGGCACCGACTCCGACGGCGTCCCATCGCCACAGCTGCGAGGTCTGATCGCGGTATCCCGCGAGCATCGGCCCCGGGCAGCGGACCAGCGTGCGGGCGACGACCGACAGGAAATCGCCCCCGGAGCCCTGGAGGGCGTCCTCGGAGAACACGGGGTCGTACTTCACGGGGTCCACGCTCTGCGGGCGGAACACGCCGCGCCACTTCTGCAGCGGCATGATCCGATCCAGGGTGCGGGCGTCCTCGGGCGCGATGCACTGCGGCTCGTGGACGAGGGTGCTGCCCACCATCTGCAGGGGCACGCCCAGGCTCTCGACGCTCTTCTGCGGGCCCGCGGCGAGGGTCAGGATCTGCTGCGGGAGCAGCGCGACCACCACGATGCCCGCGACCCACAGGAACGCCGCGCGCCGTGCCCTCCGCGCCAGCACGACGAGGAGCACACCGATCACCGCGAGGATCACGAGCGCGTTGTTCCGGGTCAGGGCGAAGCCGAGCATCGACAGCACCATCACGCACACGAAGCCCCGACGGCGGAGGCACCGCCCGTCCGTCTGCTGGATGCTCAGCAGCACGGGCACCAGCAGCAGCGTGAAGCCCGTGAACGCGGCATCCTTGACCAGGGCGAACGTGAAGTTCGCCGTGATCGGCAGGAGTCCGAGCACCACCGCGAGGGCGAGGAGCACCGCACGCGGGACCCCCATCCTCGAGAGCACGCGCAGCGTCCAGGACAGGCCGAGGCCGTACAGGATCACCTGGAGCAGCACCAGGGCGATGATCCCCGGGAGCATGCTGCCGGTGACCAGTCGCAGACCGTGCACGACGCCGCTGATGACCATCGAGTAGACGAGCGGCTGCTGCGGCGCGACGCCGAGAGGGTTGCGGATGCTCCAATAGGTGTCGTTCATCGCGTCCAGCGGACCCACCGCCGCCCACATGAGCAGCCAGAGCACCGCGCTGATCCCCGCCATGCCCAGGCACGACCGCCACGAGGCGGGGCCGCCCGCCCCGCGCGGATCCCTCGCGGTGCGCGCGTCCACGGCGCTGAGCAGGATCCACATCCCCGCGGCGATCACCCCCGCGACCACGAGGTGCCGCACGATCCTCCCGCCGCTCCACGGCATCTGGGCTGCGGGGACGGCGAGGACGTCGGCCAGAGCGAGGAGGAGAGCGGGCGCGAGCGCGAACACCGCTTTGCGTGCGCCGCCGCGCAGGACCTCGAGTGCCACCGGGGCATCCCATCACACTCGAGGTCAGGCCCGAGCACGACCCGCCGTCAGGCCCGGGCGCTCCCGCCGCGGGAGAAGATCACGCGGTAGCAGACGAAGTTGCACACCGCGGCGACGCCGACGGCGATGATCTTCGCGGCGATCGCCACGACGCCCTCGGGGGCCCGCGGGAAGAGCGCGCCGCAGGCGTGCACCACCCCGGTGATGATCAGCGTCTGGATCACGAGCGCGGTCACCAGGGTGACGGCCAGGAACGGCACGAACGCCCGGACGCCGGTGCCGTGCGCCCGGAAGACGAAGGCGCGGTTCACCGCGAAGCTCACGCAGATGGTGATCAGCGTGGACACGACGTGCGCGGCGATCGGCGGCCAGTGCATCAGCAGCGTTCCGCCCGAGTACAGGCACAGGTCCAGCAGCGCCATGGCGCCGCCGGAGACCAGGAAGCGCGCGACGAGGGCGCGCAGGGACGTCGCGCGCTCAGCGGCCACCGAGGCCCTGCCCCTCAGGACGCTGAAGGCGGTCGGCCTCACCTCACACCACCGGCGCGCTCTCGGGCACGATCGGCTCGGGCGCGCGCTGGTTCTGCGGCGCGCGCAGCTCCTCCGGCGACACCTCGCGCCGCGGCGCGAGCCCCGGAGTGGTCACCGGGGCGAGTCCCAGGTAGGCGAGCCGCGCTGCCTCGTGCCGGTTCCTCGTGGTGCCGGTGAGGATCACGCCGGCGGTCACCATCAGGCAGGCGATCACCATGAAGATCGCGGCGAGGAACGCGGTCGGGAAGCGCTCCACGAGGCCCGTGCGCGCGTACTCCGAGATGACGGGGATGCCGCTGATCAGGCCTGCCACGAAGGCGACGATGCTCGCGGCTCCCCAGAACACGAACGGCTTCTCGAAGGCGAAGAGCTTGGCGATCGTGAGGATGATGCGTCGGCCGTCGGAGAAGGTGCTGAGCTTGGACTCGCTGCCGTCGGGCCGCTCGCCGAAGCCGACCGGCTTCTCGATCTGGGGCACGCGCGTGGCCAGCGAGTGGACCGTCAGCTCCGTCTCGATCTCGAAGCGCTGCGAGAGCGCGGGGAAGGACTTCACGAAGCGTCGGGAGAAGACGCGGAACCCGGAGAGCATGTCGGTGACGGGCTCGCCGAAGAGCCTCGAGACCACGCTGTTGAAGAAGCGGTTCCCCCAGGCGTGGCCCTTGCGGTACGCCGAGTTGTCCGGGTCGTCGACGCGGCAGCCCAGCACGTGGTCGTAGGGGCCCTCGAGAAGCGCCTCGACCATGGCGGGCGCGGAGGCGACGTCGTAGGTGTCGTCGCCGTCGATGAGCAGGTACACGTCCGCGTCGACGTCGGCGAAGGCGCGGCGCACCACGTTGCCCTTGCCCTGGAGGGTCTCGGAGCGCACGATCGCCCCGGCCTCACGAGCCCGCTCCCGGGTCGCGTCCTTCGAGTTGTTGTCGTAGACGTACACCGTGATGCCGTCGAACGTCCCGCGCAGGTCCGACACGACCTTCGCGACGGTCGCCTCCTCGTTGTAGCAGGGGACGATGGCCGCGATGTCGAGCTGCTGCGGCGGGGGCGAAGTGGTCATCACTGCGCGAGAGTAGCAACGGGAGGTCGGCCCCGCCTCTTCCCCTGAACCGCTGGTGAATCTACAGTGAACACAGGTGCAAGGACGCACCGGACGGTCCGGCCGTCCCGGGCCGTCGCCTCGCTCCCCGCCGCGGGGAGAGGTCGAGAGGTGATGGGGATGAGCACGTTCGTCCACCCGTTCCGCGAGGGCTCCAAGGACCAGAAGGATCTGCTGGGCGGCAAGGGAGCGAACCTCGCCGAGATGACCCGGCTGGGCCTGCCCGTCCCGCCCGGCTTCACGATCACGACCGACGCCTGTCGGTACGTCATGCATCACGGCCAGAACCCGCCCGAGCTCGCCGATCAGGTGACCGCCGCGCTCGAGGACGTCGAGCAGCAGATCGGCCGACGCTTCGGCGATCGCGAGGCCCCGCTGCTGGTCTCCGTGCGCTCGGGCGCCGCGATCTCCATGCCCGGGATGATGGAGACGGTGCTGAACGTGGGCCTGAACGACGAGACCGTGCAGGGGCTCGCCGCGCAGTCGGGCTCCGAGCGCTTCGCCCAGGACTCCTACCGGCGTCTGCTGCAGATGTACGGGGCGACCGTGCTCGGCATCGAGGCGAGCATGTTCGAGGAGGCGCTCGAGGCGGTCCGCGAGGAGCGCGGAGCCGCCGACGACGCGGGACTGGACGCAGGCGCCCTGGAGGAGATCGTCGGCCGGTACCAGCAGATCATCGAGCGCGAGACCGGGAGCCCCTTCACGCAGGACCCGCGGGAGCAGCTGCGCGGCTCGATCAGCGCGGTCTTCGAGTCGTGGAACGCCCCGCGCGCCGTCATCTACCGCAACGCCGAGCACATCGACCACGAGCTGGGCACCGCCGTGAACGTGGTCGCGATGGTTTTCGGGAACCTCGACGACCGCTCCGCGACCGGCGTCGCCTTCACCCGCGACCCCTCGACCGGCGAGCACGGCATCTACGGCGACTTCCTGGTGGGCGCGCAGGGCGAGGACGTCGTCGCGGGCATCCGCAACACCCGGTCCCTCGAGGAGCTCGGCGAGGTGCTGCCCGATGCGTATCAGGAGCTGCTGCGCACCATGGACGTGCTCGAGGAGCACTACCGGGACCTGTGCGACATCGAGTTCACGATCGAGTCGGGGAAGCTGTGGATGCTGCAGACCCGCGTGGGCAAGCGCACCGCCGCCGCGGCCTTCCTCATCGCCACGACCCTCGTGGACGAGGGCGCGATCGACGAGCGCGAGGCCCTCACCCGCGTGAGCGGCGCGCAGCTCACCCGGCTCATGTTCCCGAGGTTCGCGAGCGGCGAGCGCGAGGTGCTCGCCCGCGGGATGGGCGCCTCCCCCGGCGCCGCCGTCGGCGAGGTCGTCTTCGACTCGGAGACCGTGATCGCCCGCGCCCAGGAGGGGCACGAGTGCCTGCTGGTGCGGCGCGAGACCAATCCCGACGACCTCGGCGGCATGCTCGCCGCCGAGGGCGTGCTGACCTCCCGCGGCGGCAAGACCTCCCACGCGGCCGTGGTCGCCCGCGGGCTCGGGAAGACCTGCGTGTGCGGGGCCGAGTCCCTCGACGTCGACCCGAAGGCGCGGGAGATCCGCATGAACGGGGAGGTCGTCGCCCGGGAGGGGGACGTGCTCTCGATCGACGGGGCGACCGGCGAGGTCTTCGCCGGGCGCATCCCCGTCGAGCCCAGCGAGGTCGCCCAGTACCTCGAGGGGGATCTGGCCCCCGACGATCCCGGTGCGTCGGCCCTGGTCCGCTCCGTCGACCGGCTCATGGGCGTGGCCGACGAGGTGCGGCGCATGCAGGTGCGCGCGAACGCGGACACCGCGGCCGACGCCCAGCGGGCCCGGCAGATGGGTGCGCAGGGCATCGGCCTCGCGCGGACCGAGCACATGTTCCTCGGCGAGCGCCGCGCGCAGGTCGAGAAGCTGATCCTGGCGGGCGACCCCGCCGAGCGCGAGGAGGCCCTCGCCGAGCTGCTGCCCGCCCAGCGGGAGGACTTCGCGGGCCTGCTGCGGGCGATGGGCGACCTGCCGGTGACGATCCGTCTGCTGGACCCGCCGCTGCACGAGTTCCTGCCGGACCTCACCGACCTCTCGGTGCGCATCGCCCGCGCCGAGGAAGCCGGGCGGCGGATCGAGCCGCACGAGCGCAAGGTCCTCGCCGCCGTGGAGAGGCTGCACGAGCAGAACCCGATGCTGGGGCTGCGCGGCGTGCGACTGGGCCTGACGATCCCCGGGCTGTTCGGCATGCAGGTGCGCGCGATCCTCGAGGCCGAGCTCGAGGTCAGGGCCGACGGCGGGGACCCGCACGTCGAGATCATGATCCCGCTGGTCGGGTCCGTGCGCGAGCTGCGGGCGATCCGCCACGAGATCGACGACGTCACCGAGGAGGTCACGGCCGGGGCCGGGGCCGGGGACGGCGCGGAGCTCACCACCCGCATCGGCACCATGATCGAGCTGCCGCGCGCCGCCCTGCGCGCCGGGGAGATCGCCGAGGCCGCCGAGTTCTTCAGCTTCGGCACGAACGACCTCACGCAGACCACCTGGGGCTTCTCCCGCGACGACGTCGAGGCCGGGTTCTTCTTCACCTACAAGGAGCGCGGCATCCTCTCCGACAGCCCCTTCGAGTCCCTCGACCAGTACGGGGTGGGCGAGCTGCTGCGGATCGCCGCCGAGCGCGGACGGGCCACCAATCCGGACCTCACCCTCGGCGTGTGCGGGGAGCACGGCGGGGACCCCGCCTCCATCCACTTCTTCCACTCGCTGGGCCTGGACTACGTCTCGTGCTCCCCGTTCCGCGTGCCCGTCGCGCGCCTCGAGTGCGGGCGCGCGACACTGCTCGAGGAGGGGTTCACACCGCAGCCGTGAGGGCGACCGGGGGAGGGGCCCGGGCGCGGCCTCACCCCATCCGCGGGCGCACGGAGATGACGTCCATGCTCGCCTCGTCGGTCGCGCGGATCGCGAGGGCGACCGCGGAGGCGACCGACGTCGGCTCGAGGTACTTCTCGATCTCGTAGGGGCCGTCCTCCAAGCCCCGCAGCTCGTGCTGCATGTCGGTGTCGACGCGGCCCGCATGCACGGAGCTGACCCGCACCCCGTGCTTGCGCTCCTCGAGGCGCAGGGCGTCGGTGAAGGCCCGCAGGGCGAACTTCGAGGCGCAGTAGGCGCCGCGTCCGCCGATGGAGTTGAAGCCGCTGCCGGAGTTCAGGGCGACGACGGTGCCGCGCGCCTTCCGCAGCGCGGGCAGCAGCAGTCGCGTGAGCTCGACGACAGCGGTCACGTTGACCTCCATCGAGCGGTTCCACTCGGAGACCGCCATCTCCTCGGTGGTGCCTCCCACCAGCACGCCGGCGCTGTGCACGACGCCGGCGAGACCGTCCGGCAGGTCGAGCGCCGCGACCGCTCCGCCCACGGCCGCGTAGTCGGTGACGTCCACAGCGAAGGGCTCGGCTTCGGGATAGGACGCTGCGAGCTCGGCGAGCGCCGCGGCGTCGCGGCCGCCGAGGATCAGCCGGTGGTCACCGGCGAGCTCGTCGGCGACGGCGCGGCCGATGCCGCGGGAGGCGCCGGTGATGAGGACGGCGGGCCGACGAGCGGATGCGGGACAGGTCTCGGAGATGCTCATGCGGTCATTCTCCCAGGGCGCGGTGACGGTGCGCCCGGGCGGTCTCCGTCGGCCCGTCGACCTCGGTGAGCCCCGCGTCGATCACGCGGACCGCATCACCCGGCTCCTCCCAGGCGGCCTCGTCGGACGGGAGCAGCCGGACGCGGAAGCCGTCGGCGCGCCAGGTCGCGCGCTCCCCCTCCCCCATCTGCTCGTACAGGAGCTGCGCGGCATGGCCCGCCTGCGCGGCCGTCTTGCCGGTGGAGATCTCCTCGAGCGGGGTGATCTCGACCTCGACGAAGGCCGCGGGTGCTGCGGGGGTCGTGGGAGCGGCGGGAGCGGCGGGAGCGGCGGGGGCATCCTCGCGGCCGCCCCGGGGGAACTCGGTGCCGCCCACCTGCAGCTTCGCGAGATCCTTGGGCAGCGGCTGCAGCGGCCCCGGGACGAAGGCGCGCACCTGCGCGGTGCCGTGGGCGACGGTGACGCCGGGCAGGGACTGCACCGCGTCCCAGCGGGCGCCGTCGGCCCGTCGCACGACCTTGCGGATCCAGCCCGCGCGCCAGTGCTCGACCTGCTCGGCCCACTCGCCCGTGCGGGAGCGCTCGTCGTCCAGGAGCTGCACGACGGCCTGAGCCGCGGCCTCCACGACGTCCTCGTGGTGCGCGGGGTCCGCCTTCACGCGGTGCACCACGAGCTGCATCGCCCAGGGGTTCTCATGGTCGGGTCGGTCGGGTCGCTGCACGTTCTCGCTCACGACAGGGAGCAACGGGTCCGGGCGGCTCGGCATTCCCGCAGCGTCGGCATCGGCACGGGCGTCGGTGTCGGCGTCGGCGGCGTCCCGGGGCCAGTGCACCCCTCGGTGGCACCATGTGTCCGTGGACGAGATCAGCCCTGACCCGCGGACGCGCCGGAGCGGCGCGGCACCGATAAGCCGCCGGGACGTCGACCCGCCGTCGGCGTTCCTGGTGGCCGAGATCGTGATCGTGCTGGCGCTGTCCCTGGGGCGCTCGGGGGTGTACTCGGTCGTCTCCCTCGCGCGGTCGCTCGCCGCGGGGCCGCTGAGCGGCCAGCAGGCGACGCTGAACAGCTCGCAGGACACGAATCCCTGGTTCGACCTGCTGCAGCAACTGCTCGGGATCACCTTCACCCTCGCACCCGTGGCACTGGTGATTCTGCTGCTCAGCGTGAGCGCGGGCAGTCTGCGAGCCGCCCTCGCGGGCCTCGGCCTCGCACCCGCGAGGCCGCTCGGCGACAGCGTGCGCGGCCTCGTGATCGCGGCCTGCATCGGCATCCCGGGGCTCGCCGTCTACTACGCGGGCCGGGCGATCGGCGCGACCCTCGAGGTGATCCCCGCAGCGCTGGACACGCACTGGTGGACGGTCCCCGTGCTGATCCTGCAGGCCGCGAAGAACGCCGTGCTCGAAGAGGTGATCGTCTCCGGGTACCTCGTGCAGAGGCTCGAGCGCCTGGGCGTGGGCACGGCGGGGATCCTCGTGATCACGGCGGTGCTGCGCGGCAGCTACCACCTCTACCAGGGCATCGGCCCCGGCATCGCGAACCTCGCGATGGGCCTGGTCTTCACCGAGTACTTCCGACGCACCCGCCGCGTGGGCCCTCTGGTCGTCGCCCACACACTGCTCGATGTGGTGGCGTTCGTGGGGTACGCGCTGCTGAAGGGCGTGCTGGGTCTGTAGGGCGTGGACGCGGGCTCGGGCCGGAACGCCCCCAGCCCCATGCCCTTCGCCACCTCCTGCCGATAGCCTGGGCGCATGGTCTTCTCCCTGCCTCCGCACGCCACGATCGAGCAGCGCTCCAACAACTGGGGCGGCAACCACCGCTTCACCCCGCAGGCCGTGGTCCAACCGGAGACCGAGGCCGAGGTCGTCGAGGCCGTGCGCTGGGCGATCGGACGCCGCCTGCCCGTGCGCACGATGGGCGCCGGGCACTCGTTCTCCCCGTTGATCCCCACCGGCGGCGTGCTCGTGAAGCTCGGCGCGATGAGCGGCCTGACCGGCGTTGACGCCGGGAGCGGGCGCGTGCGCGCGCATGCGGGCACTCCCCTGTCCCAGCTGTTCGAGGAGCTGTGGGCGCAGGGCCTCTCGCTGCCCGTGCAGGGCGACCACGACGCCCAGTCGATCGCGGGCGCGCTGGCCACCGGCACCCACGGCTCCGGCACGGACTCGCAGATCATGAGCGAGGCGATCACGGGCCTGCGACTCGTCGACGGGCGCGGCGAGATCGTGGAGATCGGCGAGGACGACGTGGATCGCCTGCGCGCGGCCCGCGTGTCCCTGGGCGCGCTCGGCGTGATCCTCGAGGTCGAGCTGCAGACGGTCCCTGCCTTCCACCTGCGAGATCGCCGCGAGCTCGTGGACCTCGCCCCCTCGTCGGCGGATCTGGCCGCGCTCGGGGAGAGCGCCCGCCACGTGCAGGTCCACTGGTTCCCCGCCGATGCCTCGCCCGCGCTGCTGCAGCTGGACGTCGAGGAGGGCGCGAGCGCCGCGGGGAAGGCTCTCGTGCGGCGCCTCGACGTCGCCCAGGAGGGCGAGGAGGACGCCGCACCCGCCTACCAGGTGTTCACGGGCCGCTCCACGAAGCCGTTCCACGAGATGGAGCTCGCGTTCCCCGCGGATCGGGCCGACGAGGCGTTCTCACGTCTGACCTCGCTGAACGTGGAGGACTTCCCGGAGCACCAGTACCCCCTCGAGCTGCGCTGGGTCGCCGGGGACGACACTCCCCTCTCGATCGCGCAGGGCGGGCCGCGGGTGGCGATCGCGCTGACCGCGAAGACCAGCTCGGACTACTGGCCGCTGCTCACCGCGGCCGACGCGATCGGCGAGGAGCTCGGCGCGCGCCCCCACTGGGGCAAGCTGCACCTGCTCGACCGCGCCCGGGCGGAGGAGCTCTACCCGCAGCTGGGCGTCTTCGACGAGGTGCGCGCGGAGCTCGACCCGCACGGCCTCTTCCTCAACGACCACCTGCGCGCGCTGCTGGGCTGAGTGGGGCTGGGCGGGGCTGGCCTGCCCCGGAGACGGGGCGCGGCTGGCCTGCCCCGGAGACGGGGCGCGGCTGGCCTGCCCCGGAGACGGTGACGCGCTCGGCGGCACCTCACCGAGAAGTGAGTTGTGGTCCCCGAAACGCACGAATGACGACATCAACTCACCTCTCGCGGGGGGGGATGCCGCAGCACGAGCGCGAGCGGCGGGTCGGGATCGGCCGCGCCTCAGAGCACGTAGGGCTCGGCGTCGGTCTCGCTGACCATCGGCAGCGAGGACTCGAACCAGATGTCCATGCCCCCGGCGACGTTGATCGCCTCGAAGCCGTTCTGGTTCAGCCACTGGGTGACCTGGAAGCTGCGCCCGCCGGAGCGGCACACGATGAAGAGCGGGTCGTCGTCCTCGGGCAACTCGCCCAGGTGCTCCATGAAGGAGCTCGCCGGCACGTGCTGCGCGCGCGGGGCGTGGCCGGCGGTCCATTCGTCGTGCTCGCGCACGTCGATGAGGTGCGCACCCTCGGGGATCTCGGTGGGGGCCACGGATTCGATGTCCATGGCCCCCAGCCTACGAGCCGACGGGCGGCGCGTGCTGCCCGCGAGTCGACCCGGCCGATCCGTGCCGCTCACGCGTCGGACCGGTCCGACCCGTCCCGCTCACGCCTCGGACCGCGCGACCCGTCCCACGAGCGGCGCGCTCACGGCGACGCTGAGGGCGACCAGGCCGAGCGCGCCGATCGCCGAGGCGATGTACTGCACGACCGCGCCCAGGGCGAAGCCGCCGCTCATCACGGGGGCGAGGAGGCCCGCGGCGCTCAGGCCCGCCACGATCGCGGCGAGTGCGAGCGGGATCGCGATCTCGGCGATGCGGGCGCGCTGGAGGGCGCTGACCGTCGCTCCCGCGACATGCTGCGAGCGGTAGACGCGCGCCTGGTCGAGCACGCGGGCGGTCTGCGTGACCCCGGTCGAGACGGCGGCCAGCACGGCGGCGATGCCCAGGGTGAGCAGTCCGCCGGTGTGCAGGGCGGTGCTCACGCTCACCTCGGACGAGGTCGAGTCCATATCCTCGAACATGCTGGTCAGCGTCAGGAACCCGGCGATGACGAGGCCGAAGGTGATGCCGGAGACGGCGCGCCATCCGGCGCGGGGGTCGGCCGCGAGTCGGCGGGCTCCCACCAGCAGTGCGGGCCCAGGGGCGACGGCGGCGATGATCCGTGCGACCACCCAGACCACGAACGGCCCGACGATGTTCACGCTGCCGATCACGAGCCCCATGAGGATCGCGAGCACGGCGATCAGCACGCCGATCCCGTTCGGGATCCCTCCCATGATCTGGGGCAGGATCTGGAACGCGGCGATGAACAGCACGATCAGCGCCGCCCAGACGATCAGCCGCACCACGGACATGCGCACGATCCGCGAGTCCCGGGCGACCCCGAGAGGTGAGATCGCGACGCCCGCGAGCCCGATCCCGGCGGAGACCCCCGCGAGCAGCGTCGCCGCGATCACCAGCACCGCATAGGCCCAGAGCGGCATCAGCAGCTCGCCGACGGTGAAGGGTGCCATCCCGAAGTCCAGCGCCGTGAGCGCCGGGGTGACGGCGAGGTGCGCGAGCAGCCCGACCAGCGAGCCGATGAGCGCCTGGGCGAGGACGTCGGCCACGGCGAGCGCGCCGACCTGGGCGGTGGTGCCGCCCACCAGGCGCACCGCGGCGAGGTCGCGCTCGCGGCGGGACAGGCTGAGCTTCGCGGCTGCGCTGCCCAGACTCATGGCGCTGGGCACGAGCAGCACGGTCGCGACGATCGCGCAGGACACGAGGAAGGACAGGTCGGAGGCCTCGACCGGGGGCCGGCCGTCGCCAACGGGCGCGGCGGCGGAGCGGGAGGCGAAGGCGCCGAGACCGCCGAGGACGGTCGCGAGGATGCCGGTGGAGGCCGCGAAGCCGATGATCGGCAGAGCCGTGGCGATCCCGCCGCGGCGCCGGAGGACCAGAGGAGCGGTGCTGAGGAGGCTCATCGCGCGCCTCCCCCGCGGTGGAACTGCTGGGCGATGCGGCCGTCGCGCATGGCGATCGTCCGCTCGCAGGTCGCGGCGACCGACGGGTCATGGGTGACCATGACGAGGGCCGCGCCCGCGTCTTGGCAGGCCTCGGCGAGCACCTGGAGGACGCTGTGGCCTGTGGTCTGGTCGAGCGCGCCGGTGGGCTCGTCGGCGAAGACCACCGAGGGCCGGCCGGCGAGCGCGCGGGCGATCGCGACGCGCTGGGCCTGGCCGCCCGAGAGCTGGCCGGGTCGGCGCTCGTGCATGCCCGCGAGGCCCAGACGGTCGAGCCAGGCCGACGCCTCGGCGCTCGCGGAGCGACGGGAGGCGCCGCCGAGCATGCGCGGGAGCACCACGTTCTCCAGGGCGGTCAGCTCGGGAAGGAGCTGGCCGTCCTGGAAGACGAAGCCGAAGCTCGTGCGGCGCAGCCGCGTGCGCGCGGCGTCGGAGAGGGAGTCCAGCGAGGCGCCCGCGTGGACGACGCTCCCGGAGGTGGGCGGCAGGATGCCGGCGAGCACGTGCAGGAGCGTCGTCTTCCCGCAGCCGGAGGGGCCCATCACCGCGACCGACTCGGCGGCGCGGATGTCGAGGTCCACGCCGTCCAGCGCGAGGGTCGCGCCGGCCTTCTCCCCGTAGGAGTGGCGCAGGGCACGGGCCTGGAGCACCGGGGCGGGACCGGACGGGCCCGGGACGGCGGGCTGGGGCGAGGACTGGGGTACGGGCTGTGAGGGCAGAGGTGTCGAGGTCATGGCTCCACCCTCCGCCGCGCGCCCCCGGACGCGCATCGGCCCCGGGAACGGATTCCCGGGGCCGACGTCGGACCGTGGTCTGAGACGGAGGCTCAGCCGAAGCGACCGGAGATGTAGTCCTCCGTCTGCGAGTTCGAGGGGTTGGTGAACATCTTCTCGGTCTCGTCGATCTCGATGAGGTGCCCGGGCTTGCCGGTCCCCGCGATGTTGAAGAAGCCCGTGCGGTCGGAGACGCGCGAGGCCTGCTGCATGTTGTGCGTGACGATGACGATCGTGAAGTCCTGCTTCATCTCGTGGATGAGGTCCTCGATCGCGAGCGTGGAGATCGGGTCGAGCGCCGAGCAGGGCTCGTCCATGAGGATCACCTCGGGCTTCACGGCGATCGCGCGGGCGATGCACAGGCGCTGCTGCTGGCCGCCGGAGAGACCCAGGCCGGGCTTGTCGAGGCGGTCCTTGACCTCCTCCCAGAGGTTCGCGCCCTTCAGCGAGGTCTCCACGAGCTCCTCGGACGCGGAGCGGGAGATGCGCTTGTTGTTGAGCTTGACCCCGGCCAGCACGTTGTCCTTGATGGACATCGTGGGGAACGGGTTGGGCTTCTGGAAGACCATGCCCACGCGACGGCGCACGTTCACGGGATCGACGCCCGGGCCGTAGATGTCCGAGCCCTCGATCTCGACGCTGCCCTTCGCGTAGGCGCCGGGGATGACCTCGTGCATCCGGTTCAGGGTGCGCAGGAACGTCGACTTCCCGCAGCCCGACGGGCCGATGAGGGCCGTGACCGAGCGGGGCTGGAGAGTGACGGTCACGTCCTCCACGGCGAGGAAGTCGCCGTAGTAGATGTTGAGGTCCTCCACGTTGATGGCCTGGGCCATGGGGTGTCCTTTCGGTGCGGGGCCGCGCCGCCGGCTCAGCGGCCGAGCTTGGGGGCGAAGAGGCGGCTGACGAGGCGGG
This sequence comes from Brachybacterium halotolerans subsp. kimchii, assembly GCF_020792675.1. Classification (NCBI taxonomy): domain Bacteria; kingdom Bacillati; phylum Actinomycetota; class Actinomycetes; order Micrococcales; family Dermabacteraceae; genus Brachybacterium; species Brachybacterium halotolerans. Next base: position 1,553,055 of record NZ_CP086254.1, read on the forward strand.
CGACGATGTTCAGGATCATCACCATGAGGATGAGCGTGAGGGCTGCGGCCCACGCACGGTCGTAGTTGATCGTCGTCGAGCATGCGTACTGCATGTGCGTGATCGGGTTGGTGATGGCGTCCGAGTTGCACACGGCGTTGCCCGAACGGTACTGGCTGTTGATGAAGGTCGGCAGGGTCTGCATGCGCCCGCTGAACAGGTTGCCGTTCATCATCGGCAGGGCGCCGACGGTCAGCAGCAGGGGCGCGGTCTCGCCGATGACGCGGGCGATCGCGAGGGTGACGCCCGTGGTGAGGCCCGCGATCGAGGTGCGCAGCACGACCTTCACGATCGTGAGCCACTTGGGGACGCCCAGCCCGTAGGCGGCCTCGCGCAGCTCGAGGGGCACCAGCCGCAGCATCTCCTCGCTCGAGCGCACCACCGTCGGGATCATGAGCACGCTGAGCGCGACCGAGCCCATGAGGCCGATGCGGATGCCGGGATCGTTCGTGATGGTGATGAACAGGGCCAGGCCGAACAGGCCCGCGACGATCGAGGGGATGCCCGTCATCACGTCGACCAGGAAGGTGATGCCGCGCCCCAGCGCGCGGAGCGCGCCGTAGCGGGCGTACTCGACGAGGAAGATCGCGGTGAGCAGGCCGATCGGGACCGAGATGATGCTCGCGCCGAGGGTGATCAGCAGGGTGCCGACGATTGCGTGGGCGATGCCGCCGGACACCATGCCGCCGACGACGCCCGCCATGTCGGCGGTCCAGAAGTACCCGGGGTACGGGCTGATGAGCTTGCCGAGGCCGCGGTGCAGGACCTCCCACAGCAGGGAGATCAGCGGGATCATGGCGACGGCGAAGGCGCCGAAGACCAGCAGGGTCGCGAAGCGGTCGTTCGCCCAGCGGCGGCCCTCGCGGATCCGCGAGTAGCCGTAGCCGATGACCAGGTGCAGGACGTAGCCGAGCACCACGAGCCCGCCGATCGAGAAGCTGTCGAACAGGACCAGCACGATCGCGGCGAGTGCGATCGCGATCGCCGCGGTGAGCAGCAGGTGGTACCAGGGCAGGCGGCGCTCGGATGCTCCGGAGCCGGTGACCAGCCCGGAGGAGGCGGTGCGTGCAGGGGTGGCGCTCATGGTGTTCCCTCCTGGCCCCTCACGCCTTCGCCGAGCGCGAGACGATCGCACGGGCGAGGGCGTTGATGACGAAGGTGATGATGAACAGGACCAGGCCGGTGAAGATCAGCCGGGCCATGACGTCGGGCGTGGCCTCGGCGCTCTGGGAGGCGATGTTCGCGGCGATCGTGTTGTGCTTGCCGACCTCGAGGATGTGCAGGGAGAACGTGGCCCCCGGGGAGAGCACCATGAGCACGGCCATGGTCTCTCCGAGCGCGCGTCCGAGGCCGAGCATCGAGGCGGAGACGACGCCCGAGCGGCCGAAGGGCAGCACGACGGCGCGGATCATCTCCCAGCGGGTCGCGCCGAGCGCGAGGGCCGCCTCCTCCTGCAGCCGCGGGGTCTGCAGGAAGACCTCGCGCGAAACCGCGGTGATGATCGGCAGGATCATCACCGCGAGCACGATCGAGGCGGTCGCGAGGTTGCGCATCGGCGTGGAGGGGTCGCCGCCGAACAGCGGGAACCATCCCAGGTACTTGTTGAGCAGCTCGTAGAGCGGCTGCATCTTCGGCACCAGCCACACGCCGCCCCAGAGGCCGAAGACGACCGAGGGCACGGCCGCCAGCAGATCGATCATGAAGCCGAGCGGGGTGGCCAGTCGCCGCGGCGCGAAGTGGGAGATGAACAGCGCGATCCCGATCGAGACGGGCACGGCCATGATGAGCGCGAGCAGCGCGGCGAAGACCGTGCCGAACACGAGCGGCGCGGCGAAGGACCAGAGCGAGATGGCGTCGGGCCCGCCGCCCAGCTCCTTGCTGTCGCGGATCGCGGGGATCGAGCGGACGGTCAGGAAGATCGCGACCAGCGCGAGGGTGACGAAGATGAGCAGTCCGGAGCCGACGCTCAGCCCGGTGAAGATCATGTCGCCGGGTCGCCGCTTGGAGCGGCGGCCGGCCACGGCCTTGGATCCGCCGGGCTCGGGGCTCTGCGCGGGGTCCTGCTCCGGTGCCGTGGACGCGGGGTCTGCGGCGGCGGGGGTGCTCATGTGGCGCCTTCCTGTGGGCGGGCCGGTGAGAGGGCCGACGGCCGGGTGCGCCGCACGCGGGAGTCGTTCCCCGTGCGGCGCACCCGAGCGCCCGTCGGCCGTGCGCTCATCGATCGGTCGGGACTCAGCCCTTGGCCTTGATCTTCTCGATCGAGGCGGTGGCGTCCTTGGAGAGCGTGTCGGACAGCGGCGCGTTGCCGGCGACCTCGCCCGAGGCCTTCTGGCCCTCCGAGGAGACCACGTAGGAAGCGTAGGACTTCACGAGGTCCGCGGTCTCCTGGTCCTTGTAGGTGTCGCAGAGGGCCATGTAGGACACGAGGACCAGCGGGTAGGTCGAGGGATCGTCCAGGGTGCGATCCAGCTGGACGACGATGTCGCCGTCCTCGCGGTCCTTCTCGCGCGGGGAGTCCTCGACGGCCTTGGCGGCTGCCTCGGGCGAGTACTCGACGTACTCGTCGCCCACCTTGATCTTGGCGATGCCCAGGTTGCCGGCCTTCGAGGCGTCGGCGTAGCCGATGGTGCCGTCGCCGCCCTCGACCACGGAGATCAGACCGGAGGTGCCGTCACCGGACTGGCCGCCCTTGACGGGCCAGTCCTCGACCTCGCCGTGCTTCCACGCCTTGGGGGCGGTCTTCTCGAGGTACTGCGTGAAGTTCTCGGTGGTGCCGGAGGAGTCCGAGCGGTGCACCGGGGTGATCTTGGTCGACGGCAGGTCGGCGTCCGGGTTGTCCTTCTTGATCGCCGCGTCGTCCCAGGTGGTGATGTCGCCGGCGAAGATCCCGGCGATGGTCTCCGGGGAGAGCTGCAGGTCGTCGACGCCCTTGAGGTTGAAGACGACGGCGATCGGGGAGATGTAGATCGGCACGTCGAAGGCCTTGCCGCCCTGGCAGGCGTCGGCCGACTGCTTGATCTCGTCCTTCGTGAGGGCCGCGTCCGTGCCGGCGAACTGGACGCCCGAGTTCAGGAACTGCTCGCGGCCCGCTCCGGAGCCGACGGAGTCGTAGGTCACCTGGGCGTCGGGGTTCACGGCCTGGAAGCTCTGGGTCCAGGCGCTCTCGGCCGACTCGGCCGAGGAGGCGCCGGCGCCGGCGAGCTTGCCGGAGACGTTGCCGGCTGCGGCCGCGCCGCCCCCGTCAGACGTGGCGGTGCCGCCGTCGGAGCCGCCACAGGCGGACAGGGCGAGTGCGGCGGTGAGTCCGAGCGCGGCGAGAGGGGCGAGCGTGGTCTTGCGAACGATCACTGCGATTCCTTCCGGGGCAGGGCCCACGAGTACGAGGAGCGCGCCTCAAGAGCGACCGGGCGGGATACCCGGCGGGGGCGACATGCGCGACGCTAGGGAGCCGAGGTGTCCGCTCGCCCGCCGCCGTGTGAACGTCAGATGAACGGGAGGAGCGCGACCCCCGGAGAGCACCGAAACCGCAGGTCATCCTGTAGATACAGGTGCATCACATCGAGGTCACGGTCCGGTCACAGCCCCGGCCGCGAAGGCCTCTCGGGAGGCCCCGGATCGGGTCAGTAGGTCCCGGACGTGGACTCCGTCAGGGAGCCGAGCACGAACCCGCCCACGACGAGGAGCAGGAGCAGGGTGCCGATGATCGAGATGATCAGACCGGCGATCGCGAATCCGCGCCCGCCGTGGGTGCTGTTCTCCCCCGTGGCCTGGATGCCGATCACGGAGACGATGACTCCGAGCGGCGAGAGGATGCCGCAGGCCAGCACGAGCCCCACGAGGCCCAGGACGAAGCCGGCGATCGCCATCCCCGAGGTCGGCCGTGGCGCGTACCCGGCGCCGTACATCCCTCCGGGGTACGCCGTCGAGGCCTGGTACGACGGCTGGGAGGCGGGCTGGTAGGACGGCTGGTACGAGGGCTGGTGGCTCGGCGTCCCGTCGGGCCGGGGCGCCTGGTCCGGCGACCCGAAGGGCCCTCCCGAGGGGGCCGACGACCCGGAGGCCGGGGCATAGGGATCCGTCGGACCGTTTCCGCCGTTCGAGCCGTAGGGCTCCGTCGAGCCGTACGGATCGCTGGATCCGTACCCGGTGCTCGAGCCGTACGGATCGCCCGATCCGTAGGAGGAACCGGATCCGTAGGCGGAACCGGATCCGTAGGCGGAACCTGATCCATAGGAGGAATCCGGTCCATAGGGAGAGCCCGAACCGGAGGGGGCGCTCGAGCCGTACGGATCGCACGGACCGAAGGAATCGCCGGCGCCGCTGGAATCACCCGCGCCGTAGGGCGACGGCGCGGAGCCCTGCGGGTCCTGGGGGCCGGGGGCGCTGAAGCCGCCGTAGCCGCTGCTGTCACTCATCGGATCGTGTCCTCCTGCAAGGTCTTGTCGGGGCCCACCGCCCCACATGCTTCATTCTGCCGGGCGGCGCCTTCCGCCCGCTGGTCCGCGGCCACGTCGGCCCATCGCCCGTCGGCCCGTCGGCCCGTCGGCCCGTCGGCCCGTCGGCCCGTCGGCCCGTCGGCGGAGCATGCCGTCCGGACGGACCCGGCCGCCCGGTCACTCGATGCGCGGCTGGTGTCGCTCGACGGCGACGATCCGCCCGCCGGGCACCGCGTGCACGATGAGCGCCTCGCCGGCGGAGAGGTACGGGTCCGAGCGCGGGAGCTCGAGGGCGGCCTCGCGGCTCGCGAACTCGCGGACGGTGTCGATGACGGTGGGGAGCACGGGCCGGTGGGTGCACAGGATCGTGGGCCGCGCCTCGCGCAGCACGCGCTCGACGACCGCAGCGGTGCGCGAGGGCTCGGAGGCGTGCCCGGCCTCGGTGAGGGATTCCTTGGTGGAGATGTCCAGGCCGGAGAGCCGCGCGTACGGCTGGACCGTCGCCCGGCAGCGCTTCCAGGGGCTGGAGACCACGGAGTCCGGCGCGAAGGCGTCGATCATCGGCGGCAGGGCCTTGGCCTGCTTCTTCCCCTTCGAGTTCAGGGGACGGCTCTTCTCGCCGTCGCGCCACTTCGCGCGGGAGACCGCCGCCGCGTGGCGCTGGATGATGATCGGCCGCGTGAGCGCGGTGTCCTCGGCGAGCTGCTCGGAGAGCGCGGTGAGGGTCACGCGGTCGGTCTGCCGGGTGAGCAGCTGCTCGGCCTCGGAGATCTGCACCCAGCGGGTCTCGTCGATCTCCTTGGGATTCTTCGGGCCGGGCCCGATGCGCGAGCGCACGGCCGCGGTCCAGTACTGGACGATCTTCGAGCGGCCGTCGGGCAGCAGGTAGACGGAGGCGGGCAGCGGACGGTGCAGCCGCACCCGGTACCCGGTCTCCTCCCCCACCTCGCGGACGGCCGCGGCGGGGAACGTCTCCCTGGCCTCGAGCTTCCCCTTCGGGATCGACCAGTCGTCGTAGCGGGGGCGGTGCACGAGCAGCACCTGCACCGTGCCGTGCTTCTCGCGCCAGATCAGCGCGCCCGCCGCGAGCACGGCGGGCTGGGCGCCGGGGACTGCCATCGTGCTCATGCGTCCGACGCGTCCGACGAGCCCGTCGCGTCCGACGAGGCAGCCCCGCCGCCCCGGCGGAACTGGAGATCGCGGCCGGAGACGTCGAAGCCCAGGTGCTCGTAGAGGCCGAGCGCCGGGGTGTTGTCCCCTTCGACGTAGAGCGTCGCTGCGCCGACGCCGTCCGCGGCGAGAGCGCGCAGGGCGCGACTGAGCAGGGCTCCGGCGACGCCCTGGCCTGCCGCGTCGGGGTCGGTGCCCACGGCGTAGATCTCCGCGTCGGGCGCGCCCTCGGGGTCCTCGGCCTCCTCGCGCTTGACCCAGACGAAGCCCAGCAGCTCGTCGTCGCGACGGGCCACGTGGAGGTCCTCGGCCCGGAACCAGGGCTGGGCCATGCGCTCGTCGAGGTCCGCGCGGGTCAGGCGGCCCTGCTCGGGATGGTCGGCGAAGGCGCGCGCGTTCACGCGCACCCAGGCGTCGGCGTCGCGCGCCGGATCGAAGGCACCCAGCGCGATCGCGGGATCGCGGGGCTCGCGCGCCGGGATCCCGGCGTCGCTGTCGGCACCCTGTCCGAGCACGCGGCGCATCGTGAGCAGCTCGCGCACGGGCTCGAGACCGCGCTCGCGCAGGAAGGCGAGGGAGGCGTCGAGCGCTCCATGGGCCCAGATCCCGGCGTCGGGGCGACGCTCGAGGACCGCGTCCAGCAGCTGCGATCCCAGGCCGCGGCGGCGGACCTCGGGGTCCACGGCGCCCTGCGCGGTGCCGTCGGGCAGCACGGAGGCGTAGGCGAGGGCGCGCGGCGGGGCCGACGGGTCCGGCGAGTCCGATGAGCCCGGTGAATCCGCCGAGGGGTCGGCGAGCAGCAGGTGCAGCGTCCCGTCGGCACGCTCGGCGTGCAGGGCGAACAGCGCGGCCTCGTCCAGCGCGGCGACGCCGTCGTGGGCGCGGGTCCGCTCGAGGAGGAGGTCGACCGCCGGGCGCTGCGCAGGGCGCAGCTCGTCCGTGACGATCATGCGGTGGGTGTCCTTATGGTCCGTGGCAGGGCTCCGCCGTCGGCGGCTCGTAGACTGCCACTGTAGCGTTCCCCTGAGCGGTCCCGGGACGCCCGCCCTCGGCGCGGGAACCGGCACCGCACCGGGAGTCCCGAAGGGCGCGCGGACCCGCGGACGACCGGCGACGAGCTGGCCCCGGACCACGGGTCCGGACCAGGGCAGGACGAACGCGGACGACGACAGCGAGACGAGTGCGAGGTGGGCGGATGACCGCATCGGAACGGGCCCCTCTGGGAGCCGTCCTGGCGGTCCTGCTGAGCCTGGTGACGCTCACCGGCGGCGCCTCGGTCCCGCTGATGGCGGCACTTCTGTGCGTGCTCGCCCTGCTCGTGGGCATCGGCTGGCCGGACCTTCTCGAGCTGCCCAGCGCGCTCGGCTCGCGCATCGTGATCGTGGCCACGGGCATGCTCGCCGCACTGCTCAGCGTGCGCACCGCCGAGACCGGGGAACCGCTGTGGAGCGTCGTGGTCGCCTGCGCGCTCGGCATCTTCGGCGCCTTCGTCCACCAGATGCTCCGCCACAGCCGCGAGGAGCTCTCCGCCTCGCTCACCGGCACCGTGGGCGGTGTGATGCTCACCGGGATCTCCGCGACCTGGGTGGTCGCCCAGGCCGACGCCGCGACCCCCGCCGAGGTGGGGCTGCTCGCCGCCTCCGGGGCCGGCCTCGCCGTGACGCTGCTGATCACGGCCATCGGCCTGCCGCGCACGCCCCGGCTGATCCTCGCGATCGTGCTGGGTGCGGGCACCACCGCACTGATGATGCACGAGATGTCCGCGATCGCCTGGCCGATCGCGCTGCTCGTGGGCGCGGTGCTCGCGGTGGGCGCGAGCGGCGTGCACCTGCTGCTGGGCTCGGTGCTCGCCGCACGCGAGCCCCTGCCCTCCCTCGCCGTCGCCGCCGGGCCCGTCGCCACGATCGGCGTCGTGGCGCTGCTCACCCAGCGCCTTCTGGGCTGAGGGGCCCCGCGGAGTCGCGGCTCCCCGCGCCGGTGCTCATTCGCGCCGGTTCGCGCCGGGCTCCGGTGCGCGTGATCCTGTCCGTTGCACGGCCGTCCCGTCGGCCCGCTCGAGGCGCCGTGGCCGGTACAGTGTGAGCATGTCTGTTCTGTCCCTCGTGTTCACCGCTCTCGTCGGCGTCGTCGGGCTCGGCACCGCCGGATTCGCCGTCCTCGTGGTCACCCGCCTGTTCGGCCGCTGATCCGATGCCGATCGTCCTGGATCCATCGCTTCCTGAGAGCCTCTTCCCGCTGGCCTGGCTCGTCGGCTCCTGGAACGGCGACGGCGCCGCCCAGCTCCCCGACGAGGACGGCGAGCTGATCGGCCGCCGCATCGAGCAGAAGCTCGTGACCTCCGCGAACGAGGACGGCACCCTGGTCTGGGTGATGTCGACCGACCTGGTCGACGCCCCTGCCCCGCTGCCGCCCACGAGCGCGTTCGTCGACCCCGAGAAGGTCCCGGAGCAGGATGCCGGCACGGGCGAGCGCAGCCTGCTGGTGCGGGAGAAGGGCTTCTGGCGCGTTGGAGATCCTCTGCCCGGCCAGGACCTCGAGGCCGCCCGCGCCGCCAAGCCCGGCGATCCCGCCGGCGTCGTCTCGTACGGCGTCGAGCTCGTGATCTCCCGGGAGGACGGCGAGGAGACCTGGGTCGGCGAGGTGCGCGGACCGCGCATCCAGCTGGGCCTGCGCACCTCCCCCACGGCCCGTGCCGCCGACGGCTCGATCGCCGCGACCCGCATGTTCGGGCTCGTCGGCGGCCGTCTCATGTGGCTGTGGGAGCGCGCGACCGATCCCGCCGCGCCGAACGAGCTCTCCCCCTACCTCTCGGTCGAGCTCGACCGTGGCTGACGTGACCGACATGACCGAGCAGCCCGCTCCCCCGCCGCAGCCGATCCACCCGCCCCTGCTGACGGGATCCGGCGCCGTGCTCGCCGAGGACGGCCCCGACCGCGGCATGCCCGCCCACTACGGAGCCCCGCTGCGGGAGCAGCGCCGCCTCCTCTCGCGCCGCGCCGTCGTCGACCTCGGCGGCCACGAGATCCTCGAGCTCCGCGGGGCCGACGCCCGCAGCTGGCTCACCACGGTCACCTCGCAGGTCCTCACCGATGCCCCCGTGGGCGCCTCGCGCTCCCTCGCGGTGCTGAGCCCGCAGGGCCGGGTCGAGCACCTGGCCTCCGCCGCTGTCACCGGCGAGGAGACGATCCTGCTGGTCACCGATCCTGGCTCCCGGGCGGGCCTGCGCCGCTACCTCGAGATGATGCGCTTCGCCGCGCGCGTCGAGATCACGGACCGCGACGATCTGCGCCTGCTGGGCGGCCTCGCGCCCGCCGGGAACATCCTCGGCGCCGCGGCGCTCGGGCCGACGGGCCTCGACCTTCCCGAGCCCGCCTTCGTGTGGACCGACCCGCACCCCGCCGTCGCCCCCGGCCACGTCGCCTACGGGCCCGATCCCGAGGACGGCACCGACTGGGTGCTCACCGCCTTTGACGCGGACGCCCTCGCAGCGCTCCCCTGGCGCGTCGAGCACCTCGCCGGCAGCGAGGCGGCCGAGGCCCTGCGCATCGCCTCCCACCGCGCGCGCCAGGCCACCGAGGTCGACGAGCGCAGCATCCCGCACGAGCTCGACCTGCTGCGCACCGCCGTCCACACGGCCAAGGGCTGCTACCGCGGTCAGGAGACCGTCGCCAAGGTGCTGAACCTGGGTCAGCCCCCGCGCCGACTCACGATGCTGCTGGTCGACGGCTCGCAGAACGTCATGCCCCGGCACGGCGACCCCGTGCGCCTGGGTGGGAGCGAGGGCAAGCTCGTGGGCACCGTGACCTCCACGGCCACCCACACGGACCTCGGCCCGATCGCCCTGGCCGTCCTCAAGCGCGCCGCCCCGCTCGATGCGCCCCTCGTCATCGGGTCCCGGATCAGCGCGGGCCCGTGGGAAGACGGCGAGGGGGCTGACGGGGCTGACGGGGCTGACGGAATGGGGCCATCGGCCGAGGACGTCGAGATCACCTGGCTCGATGCGACGCAGGAACCCATCGTGATCACCCGCGAGCACGGCGAGAGGCCCCGCACAGCGCGACTCTGAGGCGCCGACGGCCCGGCGTTGCCCGCACGCCGTCACCCGGCCGCCGTCGCCCGCACGCCGGTACCCTGCCGCCGGCGTCCGGCGAGTCGTGGAGCGGCCGAGACTGAGATCCGGGTGGTGGTCCCGATCCCCCCACCTCCGGAGACGGCTTCGTGTCATGGAACGGCGTATGCAGGACATCTCTGCCATATATGGCAGAGATGTCCCGTATTTGCCCTTCCGCGACACCACCGGGCCACGCAAACCCCGGCCCACGCAGTTCCTGGGTGCTGCGGCCCCTGCCCGGACCGCGCGCCGTGCGCCGCGGGGCCTGACACAATGGGGCCATGGGCATGAGCGCGCAGGGTGAGCGGCACGAGATGCCGCACGGCGAGGCGCCGCAGGGCGAGATGCCGCGAGGCAAGGTGCCGGAGGACCGTCGGGGCGATCCGCCCTCCTGGTCGCAGCAGCGCGCCGCCGTGCTCGCCGCGCAGGAGCAGGCACTCGAGCACGCACGTCGGACCGAGCACGAGAAGGCCACCGCGATCCTGCGCGAGTACATCGAGCGCTTCGAGAGCGCGGGCATCGCCCCGCGCCCGCTGCGCGCCCTCCCCTACAAGGGCTCCGGGACGATCCGCACCCCGCTGCACGGCTGGTACCTCAAGCAGGACCGGACGATCGGCATCGACACCGAGGCGCGCTATTACATCCTGCGGGCCGACGGCGGCCTGCTCACACGACTGCGCGGGGCGGAGATCGAGCCCGTCGACGCACCCCTCGTCGTGGGCCGCGGCGGGCGCGACGGCGAGACCTTCGACCTCAGGGAGCTTCTCGAGATGCGGCTGACGGATCCGGTGGTCGCATGAGCAGGACCGAGCCGACGACCACCACCACGGACATCGGCACCCCGATGCCGCCGCTCGGCGACCGCGTGCGCGCGGCGATCTCCAGCCGCATCGGCGAGGGCGTCGAGCGCGACCGCAAGGGCCTGGGCAGCATCGCCCGCGCGGGCACCGCGACCGCGGTCGCCTACCTGTTCGCGCACTTCGTGTGGGGCCACCAGTTCCCCTTCTTCGCGGCCATCGCCGCCTTCGTGATCATCGGCGTCTCCAGCACGGAGAAGAAGGTCCGCAAGGTGCTGGAGATGTCCACGGGCGTGATGTGCGGCGTGCTGCTGGGCGAGCTCGCCCGCGCGACGATCGGCTCGGGCACGTGGCAGATCGCGGTCGTCGTGGTGACGGCCGGCCTGCTGGCACGGCTCATCGACTCCGGGATCGTCTTCACGATGCAAATGTCGATCCAGTCGCTGCTGGTCACGGTCATGCCGCTCACCCCGTCGATGAGCCCGGGCGGCCGCATCCTCGACGCGCTCACGGGCGTGGTCGTGGGCATCCTCGTCCACCTGCTGACCTCGGGCGATCCCCGTCGAGGGCAGCGGTCGGCCGCGCACTCGCTGTACCGGGCGCTCGAGGACGCGCTCACGCAGATGTCGCTCGCAGCCCGCACGGGGGACGTGAAGGTCGCGAGCGCCGCGCTCTCGCAGATCCGCACCACCTCCCAGGAGCTCGTGGACGAGTGGCGCATCGCGAACAACGCGGCCGAGGAGATCGCCACCTTCTCCCCCACCCACCTGCGGCGGGCGGGCGACGTCGGGCGTCTGCAGCATCTGCTCATCGGCTCCGATCGCGCCGTGCGCAACGTGCGCGTCATCGCCCGGCACGAGGTCGCCTTCCTCGAGTCGGTCAAGGGCCGCAGCTCCCATGCGCGTCTGGCCGACGCCCTGCTCGCCGCCCATGACGCCGCCGTCGCCCTGCGCGAGGCCGTCGACTCCGACGGCGACTTCACCGAGGCGCGCCGGGCGCTGCGCATCTTCTGCTCCTACCTCACGCCCGAGACGATGCTGCGCAGCGACGACGGCACGCGCCTGGGCCGGGTCGACCACTTCGAGGGCGTCGCCCTCGTCATCCAGCTGCGCTCGCTCGCGATCGACCTGCTCGAGGCGACCGGGCTGGACCACAAGGACGCGCAGCGCTTCCTGCCGAGCCTGCTCATCGCGGCCGACGGCGACACCATCGGGCCGCGTCCGCTCACCCGCGAGATGTCGGCCGTCGAACCGCCCGCCACCACCGAGGCGCTCGAGCTGCTGATCACCGACCGCTCCGACCCCGATCGCCGACGGGGATAGCCGCTCGGCACGCCAGCCGCTCGGCGCACCGGTCTCCCGGCGCGCCGGCCTCTTGGCCCCGGGGCGCCTCCCATCCCGCGCCCGAGCTGTGCCGTTATCCTGGCCGCATGCTCTGGCTCGCAGTCGCCCAGTACTGGATCTTCGCCGTGATCGCGGTGGTGCTCTTCGCCATCGAGATCTGGGCGCTGGTCAACGCTATGCGCTTCCGCCCCGACGCGTACACCGCGGCGGGCAAGCGCACGAAGCTGTTCTGGGGTCTGCTCACGGGTCTCGCCCTGCTGCTCGGCTTCCTCGCGCTGCCCTATCCGGTGGGCCGCGGGGGATCCTCGATGCTGCTGATGGTGATCGGCATCGTGATCTCCGGCGTCTTCCTGGCCGACGTCCTGCCGGCCCTGCGCTCCGTCATGGAGCGCTCGCGCAACAACCGGTACTGACCCCATCCCCCGGACCTGACGGGCCTCGAACCGACCGGACCTCACCGGGCCGGACCTCGACCCCCGCACCGGCCTCGCCCCCGCGCCGACCACCGGTCCGCGGACGCGGAACGGGGCACCCACCGCGACGGTGGATGCCCCGTTCCGGGGTGAGGCCCGGCCCGTCGGCCGGACCGGCCGGACCGGTCGGATCAGGCCTCGTGCGTGCCCGCGCTGCGCAGGTTCTGCGAAGCCTCGACGATGCGGGCGGCCATGCCGGCCTCGGCCTTCTTGCCCCAGGCGCGGGGGTCGTAGGCCTTCTTGTTGCCGACCTCGCCGTCGACCTTGAGGACGCCCTCGTAGTTGTCGAACATGTGGCCGGCGGCCGGGCGCGTGAAGGCGTACTGGGTGTCGGTGTCGATGTTCATCTTGATGACGCCGTTGTCCACCGCCTCCTGGATCTCCTCGAGCGTGGAGCCGGAGCCGCCGTGCATCACCAGGTCGAACGGCTTGTCCTGGCCGTACTCCTTGCCCACCGCGTCCTGGATGTCCTTGAGGACGGAGGGGCGCAGCTTGACGTTGCCCGGCTTGTAGACGCCGTGCACGTTGCCAAAGGTGAGAGCGGTGAGGTAGCGGCCGTTCTCGCCCAGGCCCAGCTTCTTGGCGGTCTTCAGGCCGTCCTCCGGGGTGGAGAAGAGCTTGTCGTTGGAGACGTCCGCCTGGACGCCGTCCTCCTCGCCGCCGACCACTCCGACCTCGATCTCGAGGATCTTCTTGGACTCGGCGGTCTTGGCGAGCAGACGCTCGGCGATCTCGAGGTTCTCGTCGACCGGGACCGCGGAGCCGTCCCACATGTGCGACTGGAACAGCGGGTCGAGGCCCTTCTTCACGCGGTTCTCGAGGTCCCACTCGATGAGGGGCTCGACCCAGGTGGGCAGGACCTCCTTGGCGCAGTGGTCGGTGTGGAGCGCGACGTTGATCGGGTAGTTGTCCGCGACGGCGTGGACGAACTGCGCCAGAGCGATCGAACCGGCCACCCGGTCCTTGACCGTCGAGCCGGACAGGTACTCCGCACCGCCGAAGGACACCTGGATGATGCCGTCGGTGTTCGCCTCGGTGAAGCCCTGCAGCGCCGCGATGGCCGTCTGCGAGCTCGAGACGTTCACCGCGGGGTAGGCGAACGCGCCCTTCTTGGCGCGGTCGATCATCTCGGCGTACTTGTCAGGGGATGCGATGGGCATGTGTGCTCCTCACGCGAGTGCGAGTAACGGCATCGGAACGCGCGCCGCGACGGCGCGCAGTGCTGTTGATTCTCTCACGCCGGCGTCTGAACGGAACCTCCGGTCCGCGCCCGTGGACACGGGTCCGCGGACGCCGCCGGCGCGGAGCCCCGCCCGGGAGCTCCGGCGCGCGATCACCCCGCGTCCGTGCCCGCTACGCCCTCCCCGCGGAGCGCATGCTGGCGCATCCAGGTGTGCATGGCGATCGCGGCCGCAGCCGCGACGTTGAGCGAGCGGGTCGAGCCCAGCTGCGTGATCTCGAGGACCTCGTCGCAGACCGCGAGCAGCTCCGGACTGATCCCGGGGCCCTCCTGTCCGAAGACGAGGACAGCGCGCTCGGGCAGCCGGGCCCGCTCGAGCGGCCTGGCGCCGGGGATGATGTCGATCGCGATCAGCGGCCTGCCCCGCTCGTGCGCCCAGGCGGCGAGGTCCGCGGCGTCGGGATGGTGGATCTCGTGCTGGTAGCGATCGGTGACCATGGCGCCGCGACGGTTCCACCGGCGGCGCCCGACGATGTGGAAGGCGCCCACCGCGAAGGCGTTCGCGGTGCGCACGATCGAGCCGATGTTCGCGTCGTGCTCGAGGTTCTCGATCGCGACGTGCAGCCCGGTGCGATGGGCGTCGAGGTCGGCGATGATCGCCTCGCGCCGCCAGTAGCGGTAGCGGTCCACGACGTTGCGGCGGTCCCCGCCGGCGAGCAGCTCGGGGTCCAGCCGGGGATCCTCGGGCCACGGCTCGGGATGCGGGCCGACGCCGACCTCCCGCTCGGGGCCGACGGGCTCAGTCATGACTCGACGTCCTGTCGTCCCGGTCCATCCCGCCCTCGCCGCGCTCCTGCGCGCGGACCCTGAGGTCCGGGTCGGGCAGGCCCTGGGCACGGCGGCGCCGCTCGCGTCGCACGAGCCGCACCACCCAGATCACGAGGAGCAGCGCGATCACCACGTACACGATGTTCGAGATGACCTCGGTGAACGGCTCGATGACGTGCCAGTTCGCGCCGAGCGTGAACCCCAGCGTGATGAACAGGGCGTTCCAGATCGCGCTGCCCGCGAGGGTGAGCAGCGTGAAGCGCCAGAACGGCATCGCGAACAGGCCCGCGGGGATGGACACGAGCGACCGGATCCCGGGGACCATGCGGCCGAAGAACACGCCCTTGGTGCCGTGCCGGCGCATCCACTCGACCGTCCGGTCGAAGTCCTCGACGTGCAGCAGCGGCAGCCGCAGGAACAGGGAGCGCAGCCGCGCGGGACCGAGCGCCCGGCCCAGTCCGTACAGGACCCACGCCCCGGCGACCGATCCCACCAGCGAGCACAGCAGCATCTCGAGGAAGGAGTGCCCCTCCTTCGCGGCGGCCACCCCCGCGAGCGGCAGGATCACCTCGGAGGGGATCGGCGGGAACACGTTCTCGAGGAAGATGAGCAGGGCGACGCCGAGGCCGCCCAGGGCGTCCATCGTGTCCACGGCCCAGTCGACGACGTTCATCGGGACGCCCCGGCTCGCGGGACGGATGCGGGCGCGCAGGTCATGGGGGCCTCTCGCTCGTGGACGGGCAGGTCCATCGTAGTGGTCGCGCCGATCAGCTTCCTGGCATGCGCCTGACCTTCTACTGTGTGCCCCATGACCTTCAACCCGAACGCCGACATCCGCTCGGACAACGTCTCCCGCAGCGGTGGCGGCGGTCGCGGCCGCGGCATCGCCATCGGCGGCGGGGGCGGCGGCTGCCTGCTCCTGGTGATCGTGGTGATCTACGCGATCATGGGCG
The DNA here is from genome assembly GCF_020792675.1 of Brachybacterium halotolerans subsp. kimchii. Taxonomy (NCBI): domain Bacteria; kingdom Bacillati; phylum Actinomycetota; class Actinomycetes; order Micrococcales; family Dermabacteraceae; genus Brachybacterium; species Brachybacterium halotolerans. The sequence goes on from NZ_CP086254.1 coordinate 1,568,385, forward strand.
GGAATCCGCTGGACCTGCTGCAGGGATCGGACTCGGGCAGCTCGCAGTCCCAGGACCAGGGCACGGGCGGGGACACCGGGTGCACGACGGGAGCCGACGCGAACGCCTCGGACGTCTGCCTCGTCCAGGCCACCATCGAATCGGCCGACGCCACCTGGCGGGACCTCGCCCCGCAGACGGGCATCACCTTCAGCGAGCCGCGCGGGAAGCTCTTCTCCGGGCAGACGAACACGGGCTGCGGCGCCGCCTCACGGGACGTCGGCCCCTTCTACTGCCCCGCCGACAGCACCATCTACATCGACACGAGCTTCTACGACGAGCTCAGCTCGACCTACGGGGCATCCGCCGGCGCCTTCGCGAAGGAGTACGTGGTCGCCCACGAGTATGGCCACCACATCCAGAACCTGCAGGGCACGATGGACCGCATCGACCACTCGCAGAAGGGCCCGACGAGCGACGGCGTGCGCCTCGAGCTGCAGGCCGACTGCTACGCGGGCGTGTGGGCGGACCATGCCTCGTCCTCGAAGGACCAGGAGGGCCAGGCGTTCCTCGAGCCGCTCACCGACGAGGACATCTCCGACGCGCTCTCGGCGGCGAGCGCCGTGGGCGACGACCACATCCAAGGCGAGGTCTCGGGCGGGGACGTGAACCCCGAGACCTGGACGCACGGCTCCTCCGCGCAGCGCCAGAAGTGGTTCACCACCGGCTACGAGTCCGGCGATCCGGAGTCCTGCGACACCTTCTCGACCTCGGACCTGTGAGGGGCCGGTCCCCTCAGATGCTGAGCTCGTCGACCGAGAACGCGGAGAGGTAGCGGTAGCCGACCGCCTCGATCTTCTCGCGGGCACCGGTGCCGCGGTCCATGATCACCGCGACGGCCCGGATCCGCGCGCCGGCCTCCTCGATCGCCTCGCACGCGGTGAGCACGCTGCCCCCGGTGGTCGAGGTGTCCTCGACGGCGATGACGTCGCGGCCCGCGATGTCGGGGCCCTCGATGCGGCGCTGCAGGCCGTGGGCCTTGTTCGCCTTGCGCACGACGAACGCGTCCAGGCGCGGCGAGGGCAGGGCGGAGACACCCTCCTCGGCCGCGAAGTTCGACCAGGGATGGGCGCCCGCGGCGGCCCCGTCGTGCGCGGCGGTGTGGAGGATCGAGGTCGCGACCGGATCCGCGCCGAGCGTCAGGCCGCCCACGGCGCTCGCGGCGTCGGCCCCGTGGAGCAGCCCGTCGGAGGCGAGCAGGTCGAGCATGACGCGGCCGACGAGCGGGGCGGCCTCGTGGTGCAGGGTGATGCGGCGCAGGTCGATGTAGTAGTCGGCCTCGGCTCCGGAGGAGAGCGTCACCTTCCCGCGCACCACGGCGAGGTCGTCGATGAGCTGGAGCAGGCGGGCGCGCGCGTCGGCGGTCGAGATATCGGGCATGGCACCAGGGTAGACGCAGCGCGCATCCCTCCGCGTCGTGCGCTCAGCCGTCCTCGCGCTGCCACGGGGCCTTCAGCCGGCGCCGGGACGCGCGCCGGCGTGCGCGGCCGAGGGCCCGTCGGCCGGCCGCGGCCTCCCACCGGGGGGAGGCGAGCATCCGCACGAGGCGGCGGGGCGCGAGGCGGGAGACCTCTCCCGCGGCCCGGTACTTCACCGAGGGGATCGAGAGGACCTGTCCCTTGGCGGCGTCGCGCAGGGCCTGCTCCACCACGAACGGGGCCTTCAGCCAGGTCACGCGGGGCAGCCCCTCGACGTTGATCGAGGCGCGCTCGTGGAACTCGGTGGCGACGAAGCCGGGAAGCAGCGCGGTCGCCGTGACGCCCGTGCCCTCGAGCTCGGTCGCCAGGGACTCGGTGAACACGGTGACCCAGCTCTTGGATGCCGCATAGGGACCGGCCGCGGTGTAGCCGGCCAGGGAGCTGACATTGATGATGGCGCCGCAGCGGCGCTGGACCATCACCCGCGCGGCCGCATGGGAGAGGACCAGGACGGCCCGGATCAGCGTGTCCATCTGCTTCTCGTGCTCCTCGACGCCGACCTCGAGGAAGCGCCCGCGCAGCCCGTATCCCGCGTTGTTCACGAGCAGCGAGACCGGGGCGACGGGATCGGTGACGGCGGTGGCCACGCGATCCAGCTCGCGGCGCACGGAGAGGTCTGCCGCGAGCACGTCCACCTCGACCTTGTGCACGTGGCGGATCTGCTCGGCGACCGCCCGCAGGCGACCCTCGTCGCGGGCGACGAGCAGCAGGTCATGCCCCGTCCCGGCGAGCTGCCAGGCGAACTCGAGGCCCAGTCCGGCGGTCGAGCCGGTGACCAGTGCGCGTGCCATGTCCTGATGCTAGTCGCGCGGGGGCGCGGCGGCGGCGCCGTCCGAGGTGTCGGAGGCCGACTCCTCCGGGGTGCCGGAATCCGGGTGGTCCGAGGCGGCGCCGTCCAGGTACGCGAGGGCGGCGACGACCTGCGCGCGCGTCATCACCGCGAGCGTCGGGCGCAGCTCCGGCACGAACGCGCTCTGGTGGTTCGCGGGGACGTCGCTCGCGATCGTGCCGGCGGCCTGCGCGCGGCGATAGAGGTCGGGATCGGTGCCGCCGACGGTCCAGTACACGTACGGCGCGCCGAAGGCGTCGGGAAGGTGCGAGAAGTCCTCGCTCGCGGTCGCCGGGGCCATCGTGATCACCTGCCCGTCGTCGAAGGCCTCCTCGAAGGCGGCCCGCACGAGCTGCTCCTGCTCCGGATCGTTGCTGGTCAGCGGGTACTGGTCGTAGTACTCGAACTCGGGCTCCTGCGGGCAGCCGGAGGCCTCGCACTCGGCGCGCACGATGCGCTCGAGGGCGGCGATCACCTGGTCGCGCACGTCCGTGTCGTAGTGGCGAAGGTTCAGGCGCAGCTCGGCGGTCGCGGGGATGACGTTGGACTTGGTCCCGGCGTTCAGCGCACCGACGGTCACCACGGAGAAGGAGCCCGGCGGGATCTCACGGGAGACGATCTGCTGCAGGCGCAGCACGATGCTCGAGGCGAGCACCACGGGGTCGACGGCGAGATGCGGCATGGAGCCGTGGGCCCCGCGGCCGTGCAGGGTGATGTGCACGGAGTCGCCCTGGGAGAGGACGGGCCCGTCGGTGATCGCGACCTGGCCGGCGATCCCCGGCATGACGTGCTGGCCGAGCGCCACGTCGGGACGGGGCACTGCCTCGGCGAGGCCGTCGCGCAGCATCGAGAGGGCGCCGTCGGCCTCCTCCTCGCCGGGCTGGAAGACGGCGACATAGGTGCCGCTCCAGCCCTCGCGGTTCTCGACCAGGGCGCGCACCGCGCCCAGCAGTGCGGAGAGATGGAAGTCGTGGCCGCAGGCGTGCATGACCCCGTCGGTCTCGGAGCGGTAGTCGACGATCCGGTCCTCGGTGACGGGCAGGGCGTCGATGTCGGCGCGGGCGAGGACCGTCGGCCCCTTCCCGTTCTCGATCACGGCGACCACGCCCGTGCCGCCGAACCTGCGGGTCTCCAGCCCCAGCTGAGCGAGCTCGCGCTCGATCCGCCCGGCCGTCCGCTCCTCCTGCATGCTCAGCTCGGGGTGGCGGTGGACGTCCTCGTAGAGGTCCTCCTGCCAGTCCCCCATCGATTCCAGGCTCGTCTCGATCGCGGTGTCCATGTCCCTACTGTGCATCCTCGCGTGCCCCTCGTGCAGACGGATGGGGCGGGAGGGGGACCGGGCGCGTCGGCCCGCCCGCATAGACTCGTCCCATGCGGATCGCCACCTGGAACATCAACTCCCTGCGCGCCCGGATGGATCGGCTGCTCGCCCTGCTCGAGCGCCAGGAGATCGACGTGATCGCCCTGCAGGAGATCAAGGCGAAGCCCCAGCAGCTGGACCTCAGCGGTCTTGAGGCCGCCGGCTACGAGGTCGCCGCGCACGGGCTGAACCAGTGGAACGGCGTCGCGATCGCCTCGCGCGTCGGCCTGAGCGACGTGCGCACCGAGCTGCCGGCCGTTCCCACCTGGCCGGAGCACGAGGACGGCGTGGTCGAGGCGCGCGCGCTCGGCGCCGTCGTCGGGGGCGCCGAGGGCGGATCGGACGGTCTGCGCCTGTGGTCGCTGTACGTGCCCAACGGACGCGAGATCGACCACCCGCACTACGGCTACAAGCTGCGCTGGCTCGAGGCGCTGCGCGCCGAGGGTGCCCGCGAGCTCGCCGCCGACGCCGACGCCCGCGTGCTCCTGACCGGTGACTTCAACGTCGCCCCCGAGGACGACGACGTCTGGTCGATGGAGTTCTTCGAGGGCAGGACGCACGTCACCGAGCCCGAGCGCTCGGCGTTCCGGGCCGTGGTCGACGAGGGCTTCGCGGACCTGGTGCGCCCCGATCACCCGGGCCCCGGCGTGTACACGTACTGGGACTACCAACAGCTGCGCTTCCCGAAGAAGGAGGGCATGCGCATCGACTTCGCACTCGGCTCCCCCGCCGTGCAGTCGGCATACCGCGCCTCGTTCATCGACCGCGAGGAGCGCAAGGGCAAGGGCGCCTCCGACCACGCGCCCGTGGTGCTGGACCTGGAGCTCTGAGCCCGCTCCGCGGGTCCTCCACAATGCCCGTTTATCCCCCATCCGGGGTTCGGGGCTGACGGGGAGCCCGCTCGCGCCGACGCTGGGGGCATGACCAGCCTCCTGGACCGTCCCGCACTCCGCACACCCTCCCGGTTCCCGGCCGCCTCCTCCCCGCCGAGCGCCGCGGGACCGCGGGAGCACGCCGCTGATCAGCGAGGGCGGGGACCGGGATCCGGAGCCGTGGGCGGCGCGTCGGCCGTCGTCCTCTGGCACGACGTCGCCGTGGAGGAGGACGCCGCGGGGAGCCTGCGGGCGCTGGTCGCGGACCACGCCGGTGCGGCCGGCGCCGTGCTGCGCGACGCCCGGGAGCCCGCCGCACCGGGGAGTTCCGGGCCTGCCGGACGCGCCGGAACCGGGAGAGGGGCCGACGCACGCGAGGCGCTGCACCTGTGCACTCCCGCCGCGCTGCTCGCCGCTCCCCCGCGCACCGGCCGGTCCCGCCTGCTCGTGGTCACCGATCGTCCGGTCTCCGAACCCGTGTGGCGGCGCGCGCTCGAGCTCGAGGCGGCGGCCGTGCTGCGCCTCCCGGAGGACTCGACGCGCCTGCTCTCGCTGCTGGGGGACGCGCTGCGTCCGCGCCAGAGCGCCCGCATCATCGGGGTGGTGGGCGGCTGCGGCGGGGCCGGCGCCTCGAGCCTCGCCGCACGGCTCGCGGGAGCGGCCGCCCGGGCCGGCCGCTCGAGCGTGCTGATCGACGCCGACCCCCTGGGCGGGGGCCTCGACGCCCTCGTCGAGGCCCCGGATCTGCGCGGGGCCTGCTGGGAGGACCTCTCCGGGATCGATGCGGCCGACGGCGAGGCGCTGGTCGCGGGGCTCCCGGAGGTGGACGACGTGCGACTGCTGGTGGCTCGGGAGGATCCCGCGCCCAGCGGCATGCAGCTGGACCATGTGCTCGCCGCGCTCGACTCCCTCACGGCGCGGGTCGTGGTCGACCTCGCCCCGGACCTGGTGGGCCCGGCGATCGCGCACCTGGACCGCCTGTACGTGGTGCTGCCGGCGACCGATCATGCGCTGCGCGCCGCCGCCCGGCGCCTCGCCTCCTGGCACCTGCCCCCTGGGGGCGCCGAGGTCGTGCTCCGCGGTCGCGGACCGGTGTCCCCCGCGGATGTCCGGGAGGTGCTGCACCTGGGCGTCGCGGGTCGCTTCGCGGACTCCTCGCGCGCGACCGTGCCGCTGCTGGACGTGCGCCGCGGCGGGGCGGACGGGCTCGCCCGTCGCCTCGCGTCGAGCTGGGAGGACGCGCGATGAGCGCCGTCGGCGCCCCGGAGGGAGCCCTCGACGCGGTGATCGACCGGGTGCGCGAGGATCTCGCGGCGGAGCCGGGCCCCGTCGACGTGCCCCGGGTCTCCCGGGCGCTGCGCCGGGAGGGCCGTGTGCTCGGCGCCGCCGCGATGCTCGAGATCACGAGCCGCGTGCGCGACCACGTCTCCGGACTCGGACCGCTGCAGGACCTCGTGGGTCCCGGCGTCACCGACGTGCTCGTCAACGGCGACGGCAGCGTGTGGGTGGACGGCGCCGAGGGGCTGCACCGCAGTCCCGTGCACGTCAGCCCCGAGCAGGCGCGCTCGCTCGCCGTGCGCCTGGCGACGCTGGGCGGCAGGCGCCTCGACGACGCCGTGCCCTGCGCGGACGCCCGCCTGCCCGGCGGCATCCGCTTCCACGGCGTGCTCTCGCCGCTCTCGCCCACCGGCGCCCTGATCTCCCTGCGCCTGCCCTCCGAGCGCACGATGACCCTCGCGGATCTCGAGGCGGCGGGTGCTCTGCCGGACCCGCTTCCCGAGGTGATGCGCGCGCTCGTCGCCGCCCGCGCGGCGTTCGTCGTCACGGGCGGCACCGGGACGGGCAAGACGACCCTGCTCGGGGCGCTGCTCGCCCTCGTCCCCGAGAGCGAGCGCATCGTCGTCATCGAGGACGCGCAGGAGCTGCGCATCGACCACCCCCATGCGGTGCACCTCCAGTCCCGGCACGCCAACAGCGAGGGCACCGGCGCGGTGGACCTGACCGACCTGGTCCGCCAGAGCCTGCGCATGCGCCCGGACCGCGTGGTGCTGGGCGAATGCCGCGGCGCCGAGGTGCGTGAACTCCTCCAGGCGCTGAACACGGGACACGAGGGCGGCTGCGGGACCCTGCATGCCAACACCGCCCTGGACGTCCCCGCCCGGCTCGAGGCGCTCGGCGCTCTGGGAGGACTGGACCGGCAGGCGCTCGCCGCGCAGGCCGCGAGCGCCCTCGAAGTGGTCGTGCACCTCGGCCGTCCTCACGGCAGACGCCGGATCGTCGAGCTCGCGGTGCTCGAACGCGGACCGGACGGGGCGCTGCGCGCGGTGCCCGCCCTGGACCTTCGCGAGGACGTGGCCGTAACCGGTCCCGGATGGGACCGTCTCACCCGCCGCCTCGGCCTGTCTGCGTCCCCGGCCGCGGGACCCACGGGTGCGGACCGCGCCAGGGGCCGCCACAGCGCCCTCTCCCCCGGCGGGGCGGGGCGGCAGGAGGCGGACCGATGAGCATCCTCCCCCTGCTGCTCGCCGCCCCTCTCGTCCTCCTCGTGGTCTGGAGCAGGGGGCCGGCCGTCGCCGCGACCGATCGGCGCGCCCTGCACCTCCCCCGCCGTCCGCAGCACGCGAGCACGCTGGACGTGGCCCGCATGGTCGAGCGCCTCGCCGTGGTGCTCGGCAGCGGGTCGCCCGTGCGCGGCGCATGGAGGATCGTCGCCGACTCGCTGCCGCCCGGCGAGCTCTCCCAGCTGGCCGCCCGCGTGAGCGCAGGCGCCGATCCTCGCCGCGCCGCCCAGGGACGTCTCTCCCGCTCCGCGGAGATCCGGGCGCTCGGCACCGCGCTCGAGGTCTGCGAGCACAGCGGCGCCCCCATGTCCTCCCTTCTCGAAGGGCTCGCGGGCGCGCTGCGCGGACTGCACGACGCCGCGGCCGCACGCCGCAGCGCCTTCGCGGGCCCGCGGGCGACCGGCCGCATCCTACTGGGACTGCCCCTCGCCGGGATCACCCTGGGCGCGCTCCTGGGCGCCGATCCCCTGCGGATCCTGTTCGGCACCGCCTCCGGTCGTCTGCTGCTGATCTGCGGCTGCGCCCTGACCCTCGCGGGCTGGTGGTGGATGCGCTCTCTCCTGCGGACCGCCGAAGGCCACGCGCACAGCGGCGTGGACCCCTCCGTGCTGCTGGATCTCATCGCCGGAGCGATGACCTCCGGGCTGCCGCTGGCCGGTGCCGCATCCGTGGTGGCGCGGGCCCTCGCCGAGGATCCGACCTCGCAGACCGCCGCCGCGGACCTGGACCGCTTCGCGCAGTCCCTCGCGGCAGGCGTGCCCTCCGTGCTCGCCGCGCAGCACCTGCCTCCAGAGCTCACCGTGCTCGGGGAATCCGCACTGCTGGCCGAGCGCTCCGGCGCGGACCTCACGCGGGTCCTCCACGGCGCCGCGCGGGACGCCCGTCGCGACCGCGCACGGGATGCCGAAGCGGCGGCCGCGCGCCTGGCCGTGCGCCTGGTCCTGCCCACCGGCACCACCCTGCTCCCCGCTTTCGTGCTGCTCGGCATCATCCCGACCGTCGCCTCGCTGCTGAGCGGATCCCTGGGCGTGGAGACCTGGCTCCCCGTCGCGTGAACGCCGCGGGTCCTCCGGCCCGCCTCTCCCATGACCCCCGGGCTCGCGCCCGGTCCGCGCCGCCGATCGGCGGTGCGTCATCACCCGCACCCGCGGGTCCATCCGAAGGAGATCCCCATGTCCGCACTCGTCCTCACCCAGCCCGTCCCGCCTCGCAGGCGCTCGGCCTCCACCCGTCCCACTCCCGTGGGGCCGACGACCACCCGGGCCGCGTCGGGCCCGCCCGCGCGCTCGCATGCTCCGCGCGGCGGCACCGGCGTGTTCGGTCCCACCCGGCACCGCCTGGGAGCGGCCCTGCGGGACGACGCGGGCGCGTCGACCGCGGAATACGCCATCACGGTGCTCGCGGCCTGCGGCTTCGCGGCCGTGCTGGTGCTGCTGCTGAAGTCCGGCGAGGTGCGGGAGCTGCTGATGAACATCATCACCTCGGCGCTCTCGCTGGGGCAGTGACCGCCCGCTCCCCCGCCCCGCCCGCGCAGTGCGCGCAGGCCGACGAGGCATCCCGGCAGGCCCCTTCCCGGGCCGGCCGGGGCGCCCGTCGCCCGCGGCCGGGCACCTGCCGCCCGCGGCCCCTGCGCCGTGCACTGCGCGGCGGCACCGGCTCGGTGACGGCGGAGACAGCGATCGTGCTGCCCGTCGTCGTGCTGATGGTGCTCGTGATCCTCGTGGCCGGCGTCGGGATCGGCGCGCAGGTGCAGCTCGAGTCCGCGGCCCGCGGTGCGGCCCGCGAGCTCGCACGCGGACAGAGCGAGGGAGAGGCCGTACAGAGCGCTCAGCGGATCGCGGGCGACGGCGCGCAGGTGAGCATCGGATCCGACGGTGCGTGGGTGCAGGTGACGGTGACGCGCTCGGTGGGTGCCCGCAGCGGCCTGCTCTCCGGCGCGAGCTGGGACCTCAGCGGCTCGGCCCAGGCGCGCCGGGAACCCCATCTGGTGGGCGACGGGCAGGGAGGGGGCGCGCCATGACGCCGCCACGCACGCGGGCGGAGGCACGGGAGGACGCGCGGGAGCACGCGAGGGAGGAGGGCTCGGCGCCCGCGAGCGTGCTCGCCTACATCGGGGCGATGACGGCGGTGCTGGGCGCGGTCGTCGTCATCGGGCAGGGACTGCTCGCGCTCGCGGCCGCGGACACCGCCGCGGACCTCGCCGCGCTCGCGGGCGCCGATGCGCTCGCCGTCGGCACCAGCGCGCCGTGCGCCATCGCCTCCGAGGCGGCCGTCCGCAACGGCGCGAGCCTGCTCTCGTGCACCGTCGCCGGTCAGGACGTGATCGTCGAGGTCAGCACGCCCGCCGGGGTGCTCCCGGATCAGCGCTCGTGGGCCCGCGCCGGTCCCGCGCCGTCGAGCAGCTCGAGGACGGCGAGCGCCCCCGCCTTGGACAGCGGCTCGTTGCCGTTGCCACACTTCGGGGAGACCACGCACGCCGGGCAGCCCGCCTCGCATGCGCATTCGCGCACCATGTCCTCCGTCGCCCGCACCCAGGCGGCCGCGTCCTCGGCGCCGCGCTCGGCGAACCCGGCGCCGCCGGGCGCGCCGTCGTACACGAAGATCGTCGGCTGCCCGGTGTCCTCGTGACGGGCCGTCGAGACCCCGCCGATGTCCCAGCGGTCGCAGGTGGCCAGCAGGGGCAGCATCGAGATCGCGGCGTGCTCGGCGGCGTGCAGGGCTCCGGGGAGCAGCTCGTCGACGATGCCGTCGGCCTCGGTGGTCTCCTGGGGCAGCACGAACCAGACCGCGCGCGTGGTGAGGGTGCGAGGCGGCAGGTCCAGCGGATGCTGGCCGAGGACCGCCTGGGTGTAGACGTCCCGCACCTGGTACCCGGTGACCTGGTCGGTGACGTCGACCGTGCCGAAGCACAGCCGCACGCCCCGCCCCCACTCCTCCTCGCGGTCGGTGGAGCGGATGCGGATCGTGGAGGTCGACTGCGGATGCGTGGAGTGGAGCGGATCCTCGCGGTGCACGAGGGCGACCGCCCGCTCGACGTCCAGGTGGTCGACGACGAAGTTCCTGCCCTGGTGCATGTAGACCGCGCCGTCGTGGACCTGGGTGTGGGCGCTGCCGGCGTCGACGGTGCCCAGCAGGGCGCCGCTGGACGCCTCGACGATCCGCACCGGCTCACCGCCGCTCCCGCGCAGGTCGGTGAGGTCGTGGGCGCTCTCCGTCATCGTCCAGTACCAGCCCGTCGGACGGCGTCGCAGCACTCCGCGGGCGGCGAGGGTGTCCAGCAGCTCCCGCGCCGCGGGCCCGAAGATCTCCTCCTCGCCCTCGCGCAGGGGCAGCTCCGCGGCCGCGGCGCACAGATGGGGCGTCATCACGTACGGGTTCTGGGGGTCGAACACGGCCGCCTCGACCTCCATGCCGAACACGGAGTCCGGATGGTGCACGACATAGGTGTCCAGCGGGTCCTCGCGGGCGACGAACAGGGCGAGCGCATCGCCCTCCTGGCTGCGCCCGGCGCGCCCGGCCTGCTGCCACAGCGAGGCGCGGGTGCCCGGCCACCCGGCGATCAGCACGGCGTCGAGGCCGGAGATGTCGATGCCCAGCTCGAGGGCGTTGGTGGAGGCCAGGGCCCGCAGCTCTCCCGAGCGCAGGGCGTCCTCCAGCGCCCTCCGCTCCTCCGCGAGGTAGCCGCCGCGATAGGCGGCGATCCTCCCCGCCCGGCGCGCGAGCTCGCCGTCCATGGACTGCTCCGCCTCCTGCCCGAGGAGGCGCTGCGCGCCGGTCGAGACGAGCTCCGCGCCGCGCCGGGAGCGGGCAAACACGAGGGTCTGCACGTCGCGGCGCACGAGGTCAGCGAGCAGCGCGCCGGCCTCGCTCGTCGCCGAGCGGCGCAGCGGCTCCTCGCTGCGCTCGGCGGGTTCGGAGGGGTCGGCGGGATGGTCGGCGCGCGCGGCGCGATGCCCGACGGAGGCCGTGCCGACGGCGCCCCCGGGGGCGCCGTTCCCGCTCGGCTCCGCGGGGCGACGGCCGTCGACGACCGACCTGGTGCCGGGCTCCCACAGTCCGAAGGTGACGCCGCCGCGGGGCGAGCCGTCCTCCGTGACGGCCTCGACGTCCTGGCCGATCAGGCGCGAGGCCGAGAGCTCGGGGTTCGCGGTGGTGGCCGAGGCCAGGATGAACGTGGGGTCGCTGCGATAGGCGGCCGCGACGCGGCGCAGGCGCCGCAGGACCATCGCGACGTGGCTGCCGAAGACGCCGCGGTAGCTGTGGCACTCGTCGACGATCACGTACTTCAGGGCCCGCAGGAAGCTCGCCCACTGCTCGTGGCCGGGGAGGATCCCGAAATGCAGCATGTCGGGGTTGGTGAGCACGAAGGTGCCGTGACGACGGATCCAGCGGCGCTGCTCGGTGGGGGTGTCCCCGTCGTAGACGGCCACGCGGGCGTGGCGCAGCTCGGCGCCGTCGGCGAGGGCCGTGATGTTGGTGAGCTGGTCCGCGGCCAGGGCCTTCGTCGGCGCGAGGTACAGGGCTGTCGCGCGCGGCGCGGAGCGGTCGAGCTCGCGGGCACCGATCGCGCTCAGCGAGGGAAGCAGATACGCCAGGGACTTGCCGGAGGCGGTGGCGGTGGACAGGACGACGTGCCGCCCGTCGTGGGCGAGGCGCGCTGCCTGCTCCTGGTGGGTCCAGGGGGCGGTGATGCCGCGGTCGGCGAGGTGCTCGCGCAGGCGAGGATCCGTCCACTCGGGGAACTCGCCGGTGCGCCCGGGGCGCGCGGGCACATGCTCGACATGGGTGAGGCAGGTGCGGCGCTGCAGAGGTGCGCTGAGGTCCCGCAGCAGCTCGTCGGCCCGCCCTCGTCGCACCCGCTCCCCTTCCTGACCGCGGCCCGGTTCGGGGCCGGGAGCGGTTCTGGGACCGCCCGTCCAGCGCATGTCCGGATCACGTCCGGGCACCTGGGGCACAATCGTAGCCATGCCCGCCGACAACGCCCCCGCCACGCGCGCCCCCGCGTCCGCCGAGCGCGCGCCGGCGCCCCCGCGCGTGGAGTCCGCCCTGCTCGATGCGCTGCGCAGCGACCTCGCGGCGGCACCTTTCACGACGCAGGCCTGCCGCGACCTGCTGGGTCCGCTCGCGCACGACGCCCTGGGCCGCGAGAACCCGATCCCCGCGCGCCGGATCCTGGCTCAGGACGAGAGGCCCACGGCGGTGCTGCTGTGGCTGTTCACCCTCGGCGGCGCGCTCCGCCGGGATCTCGTCGAGCGCGCCCTTCCCACCCTGGGCCTTCAGGGCGCGCTCGCGCTGGGCCTCGTCGAGGAGATCGACGCGGAGGCGGTCGCGGAGGGCGACGTCTCCGGCGCCCCCGACGGCGCCCCCGACGGCACCCGCGACGGCGGCTCTCGCGCAGCGCGCGTGCGCGCCGCCGTCGACCTCTCCCCCTACGCCGCGAGCGACGACCTCGGCGAGATCCAGTGGTGGATCGCCTCGGACCTCTCCGAGATTGCGACCGGTGCACCGCTCTCCTCGGACCACGTGCTCGGCGTGGGCGGCGCCTCGCTGACCCTCGCCCGGATCACGCCGCGCGGGCACGTGGGGCGGGTGCTGGACCTGGGCTGCGGCGGCGGCATCCAGGCGCTGCACGCCTCCCGGCACGCCGACCACGTCGTGGCCACCGACCTCTCTCCCCGCGCGCTCGCCTTCGCCGCCTTCAACGCGGCGCTCAACGGCATCGAGCTCGAGCTGCGGGAGGGATCGCTGCTCGAGCCCGTGGCCGGCGAGCAGTTCGACCTGGTGGTGAGCAACCCGCCCTTCGTCATCACGCCCCGCAGCGGCGGGGTCGCGCAGTGGACCTACCGCGACGGCGGCCGCACGGGCGATGTGCTCACCGCCGAGCTCCTCGCCGACCTGCCCCCTCACCTCTCCCCCGGCGGGAGCGCCCTCATGCTCTCGAACTGGGAGATCAGCGCGGACACCGCATGGGACGTGCATCCGCGGGCATGGCTCGAGCCGGTCCTGGCCGACGGGATCGACGCCTGGGTGATCCAGCGCGAGAGCGAGGACGCCGCCCAGTACGCGGAGACCTGGGCGCGCGACGGCGGGATCACCGTGCGGGACGCCGCGTGGCGGAGCATGCAGGAGGCCTGGCTCGAGGACTTCGAGGCCCGCGGCACCACCGGCATCGGCTTCGGCTACCTGTTGCTGCACCGCCCCGGGACGCCGCGCCCCGACGGCGCCCAGGTGCTCCTCGAGGAGGTCACCGGAACCGGGAGCGGCACCCTGTCCGAGCACATCGGGGCGGGCCTGACGGCCCTCGACGCCCTGGCCCGGCTCGACGACGAGGCCCTGCTCGCCTCCCGTCCGGTGCGCGCGGCGGACGTGGTCGAGCGCCGCCACCTCACCCCCGGCGAGTTCGACCCCATGCTCATCGAGCTCGTGCAGGGCGGAGGCTTCGCCCGCACCATCCGGGAGGACCAGGTGCTCGCCGCCGTCGTCGGCGCGCTCGACGGGACGCTGACGCTCGGCCAGGTCCTGGGCGCGGTCTGCGCCCTGACCGACGAGGACGAGGCCGCCGCCCGCGAGCGCGTGCTCCCGCAGCTGCGCGAGATGATCCGCACCTCGATGGTGACGCTGTGAACGCGCGGCGCGAGGACAGGCGGCACGAGGCCATGCGGCCCGGGGACGATCCGCACGGCTCCCGTCGCCCGGGGTCCGGGTACGGGCAGAGCACGCCCGTCGAGCCCGACGAGCCCGATGAGGTCCGTGCGCCCGACGATTTCCCGGGTCCCGACGAGTTCCGTCGGGCCGACGAGTTCCATCGGGCCGACGACCTCCCGGGGCCCGACGGGCCACGTCACCCCGAGGACGTCGACGCACTCGACCCGACCGCCCCGGCCGCGGTCCCCGTCGGCCCCCATCGCCGCAGCGGCCTCGTCCCCCGGCTGCTCGTGGGTCTGCTGGGCGCCGCGGTCTGCACGGCGCTCACGGTCCTGCTCGCGAAGGGCGCCGTCGGCACGGCGCGCGGGCAGCGGCTCGACCAGCTGATCCTCTCGGCGGCGCAGAACGACCACGGCCCGATCACGCAGGTCATCTTCCCCGCACTGAACACGGTGACGGTCCCGGTGGTGCTGATCCTGCTCGCCCTGGCCGCAGTGTTCGCGCTCGTGCGGCGGCGGCCGTCCCTGCTGCTGCAGATCCTCGTGATCGTGGCCGGCGCCAACCTCTCGGTGCAGATCGTGAAGTCCTTCGTCGTGGACCGCACCGCGCTCGCGCAGGACATCGACGTCACCCCGAACTCCTTCCCCTCCGGCCACACGGCGCTCGCGATCTCCGTGGCCCTCTCCCTGATCCTCGTCTGCCCCGCGCGGATCCGCGGCCTGGTCGCGATCCTGGGGACGGCATGGGTCGCCGCCGCCGGGGTGGGCACGATCGCGGGCGGCTGGCACCGGCCCAGCGACGTGCTCGGCGCCCTGCTGGTCACGGGAGCGTGGGCGTTCCTGCTGCTCGCGGTCGACGCGGCGCTCGCCCTCGCCCGCACCCCGCGCGGCCCCGAGGGGCTCGCGCATCCGCGCGACGCCCGTGCCGGGCGCGGGGCGGGACCGCTGCTCGCGGTGCTCGGCGCGATCGCTGTGGCCGCGGGCATGGTGGTGCTCGCCACGGTCCCCACCCCCATCGACCTCGACGACGCCTCCCACCAGGCCCGCGCCTACCTGGCCACGGTGCTCGTGATCCCGGGATGCGTCGCCGTCCTCACCGCCGCCGCGCTGGGACTGCGCGTGCCGGACCTCGCACGTCCCGCGGGACCCCTGTCCCGGTGACCACGTGGCCGGAGCGTGTACGGTGAGCACGCCGGAGCCACCCAGGCACCCGCGCAACGGCTTCCCGGACCCGCTCCGGCGCCGCCAGAACCCCCGGAAGGACGGTACAAGTGACCGGCTCGCGCCATCTCGTGATCGTGGAGTCCCCTGCCAAGGCGAGGACGATCGCCCGGTACCTCGGGGACGACTACGTCGTCGAGGCGTCCGTCGGCCACATCCGTGACATCCCGGTCCCCCGCGATCTGCCGGCGGACATGAAGAAGGGGCCCTACGGCAAGTTCGGCGTCGACGTCGAGAACGGCTTCGACCCCTACTACGTGGTCAGCGCCGACAAGAAGAAGACGGTCGCGGACCTCAAGAAGAAGCTCAAGGACGCCGACACCCTCTACCTCGCCACCGATGAGGACCGCGAGGGGGAGGCGATCGCCTGGCACCTGCTGGAGACCCTCAAGCCCAAGAAGTCCCTGCCGGTGCACCGCATGGTCTTCCACGAGATCACGCGCGACGCGATCCAGGCGGCGCTGACGAACACCCGCGAGATCGACGACCACCTGGTCGATGCGCAGGAGACCCGCCGCATCCTCGACCGGCTCGTGGGCTTCGAGCTCTCCCCGGTGCTGTGGCGCAAGATCCGCCCCTCGCTCTCCGCGGGCCGCGTGCAGTCCGTGGCGACCCGCCTGGTCGTGGAGCGCGAGCGCGAGCGCATGGCCTTCGTGCCCTCCGACTACTGGGACGTGACCGGCACCTTCGCCGGCTCGGACGCGGCCTTCTCGGCCCGCATCGCGAGCGTCGACGGCTCGCGCGTCGCGACCGGCTCCGACTTCGCCGACGACGGCACCCTGAAGCAGAAGGCGTCCGCTGCGACGGTGCTCACCGAGGAGTCGGCGACCGCGCTGGTCTCCGCGCTCGAGGGCGCGCAGGCACGGGTCGCGAGCCTGGAGTCCAAGCCCTACACCCGTCGGCCCGCCGCCCCGTTCACCACCTCCTCCCTCCAGCAGGAGGCCTCGCGCAAGCTGCGCCTGGGCGCCCGTCAGACCATGCGCGTCGCGCAGGGGCTGTACGAGAACGGGTACATCACCTACATGCGTACGGACTCCGTGGCGCTGTCGGGCGAGGCGATCAGCGCCTCGCGCGCCCAGGCCGCCGAGCTCTACGGCTCGCAGTACGTGCCCGAGAAGCCGCGCCACTACCAGAACAAGTCCCAGAACGCGCAGGAGGCGCACGAGGCGATCCGCCCCGCCGGGGACCGCTTCCGCACGCCCGCGCAGGTCGCCGGCCAGCTCTCGGGCGACGACTTCCGTCTCTACGAGCTGATCTGGAAGCGCACGGTCGCCTCCCAGATGGCCGACGCCAAGGGCACCACGAGCTCCGTCGAGCTGGCCGTCGAGAAGGCCGGCCGCGCCGCCACCTTCCGCGCCTCGGGCACTGTCATCACCTTCCGCGGTTTCATGGCCGCCTACGAGGAGGGCCGCGACGCCTCGCGCTACGGCGAGCAGGACGAGAACGACAAGCGCCTGCCGCAGATGGACGAGGGAGACATGCTGGACGTCGAGGCGCTCGTGCCCGACGGCCACACCACCACCCCTCCCCCGCGCTTCACGGAGGCCTCGCTGGTGCGGGCGCTCGAGGAGCGCGGCATCGGCCGCCCCTCGACCTACGCCTCGACCGTGACCACGATCCAGGACCGCGGCTACGTGCTGCGCCGCGGCTCGGCGCTCGTGCCCAGCTGGACGGCGTTCGCCGTGGTCAAGCTGCTCGAGGAGCACTTCGGGCCGTTCATCGACTACGACTTCACCGCCCAGATGGAGGAGCAGCTCGACAAGATGGCCCGCGGCGAGCTGGGCCGCAGCGAGTACCTCGACGACTTCTATCGGGCCGACGGGACCGACGGCCCCATCGGACTGCAGCCCATGGTCGAGCACCAGGGCGACATCGACCCCCGCGAGATCAACTCGATCCCGATCGGCGAGGACATCACGCTGCGCGTGGGCCGCTACGGCGCCTACGTGGAGCGCCCCGCGCCCGTCGACCCGGACGCCGCGCCCGCGGCTCCCGACGCCGAGCCGGCCCCGCCGCAGCGCGCGAGCCTGCCCGACGATCTCGCGCCCGACGAGCTGACCGTCGAGAAGGCCCGCGAGCTGCTCGAGCGCCAGAAGGACGACGGCCGCGTGCTGGGCGAGGACCCGGAGACCGGCCATGACGTGATCGTCAAGGACGGCCGCTACGGCCCCTACGTCACCGAGGTGCTGCCGGAGGACCCGGACGACAAGACCCCCAAGTCCAAGCGCCCCAAGCCCCGCACCGCGTCGCTGCTGAAGTCCATGGACCTGGCCACCGTCGACCTCGACGACGCCCTCAAGCTGCTCTCGCTGCCGCGCGTGGTGGGGGCCGACGAGGACGGCACCGATATCACCGCGCAGAACGGCCGCTACGGCCCGTACCTCAAGAAGGGCACGGACTCGCGCTCGCTGGAGACCGAGGAGCAGATCTTCTCGATCACCCTGGACGAGGCGAAGAAGATCTACTCCCAGCCCAAGCAGCGCGGCCGCGCGGCCGCGAAGCCGCCGCTCAAGGAACTGGGCACGGATCCGACGAGCGAGAAGCCGATCGTGGTGAAGGACGGCCGCTTCGGCGCCTACATCACCGACGGGACGACGAACGTGACCCTGCGCCGCGACGACTCCCTGGACGCCCTCACCCACGAGGTCGCCGTCGAGCGCCTCGCCGAGAAGCGCGCGAAGGGGCCGGCCAAGAAGGGCGGTCGCAGCACCACCCGCAAGACCACGACCAAGAGCGCGTCGAAGAGCACGGCCAAGAGCACGACGAAGAAGGCCGCGCCGAAGTCCGGCAGCTCGAGCACCACGAAGAGCTGACTCCCGCGCCGCCAGGTCACGACCTCGCAACAAAGCGACGAATCACGCGTTCCGGTTGTGTCCCGGATCACCGGAAAGGCCTAGAGTGACGGCGTCATGGTGACGCCGGGCCCGAGCAGCATCCGGCCGCCCGCCCCGTGATCGTCCGCCCCCGTCAACGTCGCCGGGGGCGGACCCGTTCGTCCGCCCCCCGCGCCTCGACGTCGGCGCTATTTCACGGACCCCGCCGCGAGGCCGCCGATGATGCGGCGCTGGAAGACCAGCACCAGGATGATCAGCGGCACCGTGACGATCACGCCGGCGGCCATCTTCGTGCCGTACGGGGTGTCGAACTGCGAGGAGCCGGTGAACTTGGAGATCGCGACGTTCGCGGTCTGCATCGCGGGCTGGTTCACCATCGTCAGCGCGATGAGGAACTCGTTCCATGCCGCGATGAAGGTGATGATCGCGGTGGTGAACACGCCCGGCGCGGCGAGCGGCAGGATGATCCGCCAGAACGCGCCGAAGCGGGTGGTGCCGTCCACCATCGCCGCCTGCTCGAGCTCGACCGGCAGCTGCCGGAAGAACGCGTTGAGGTTCCACACGGCCAGCGGCAGCGCGAACGACATGGTGGGCAGGATCATCGCCTGGTAGCTGTTGATCCAGTTGAACGGCCACCACTCGAATCCGCCGCTGAACAGCTTCAGCAGGGGGACCACGAGGGTGATCACCGGGAACATCGAGGTGGCGACGATCATGAACATGACGAGCACCTTCCCGGCGAAGTCCAGCCGCGCGAGGGCGTAGGCGCCGAAGGTGCCCAGCAGGAGCACCAGCACCGTCGTGCCGCCCGCGACCACGAGGGAGTTGGCCAGCGCCCGGGCGAAGTGGTTGTCCGGGTCGAACACCGCCACGTAGTTCTCGAAGCTGATCGGGTTCGGGATCAGCTCCGTGGAGCGGCCCTCGCTGGGCAGGCGGAGGGAGGAGACGGCCATCCAGTAGAAGGGCAGCAGGCAGTAGACGAGGATGAGCGCCATGCCGATCGCGATGACGATCGACCCGGCGCGCCCGCCCTTGATCTTCTTGGGCGAGAGCACCTCGCCGGTGCGCGAGCGGATCTGCGTGCCGCCGCCGGGTGCGCTGCCGGATGCGCTGGTCATGCCATGCTCCCCTCTGCCGTGGTGCGGAGTCTGCGGGCCGTGCGCCGCGCGGGCTTGTTCTGCTCGCCGATGACGTCGGCCCCGAGCACTCGGATGAACACGAACGCCACCAGGCAGATGTAGGCGAACAGGATCATCGAGTACGCCGAGGCGAGGCCGTAGTTCGTCTTGCCCGCGGCGTCGGAGGCGAGCATCGAGAGGGTCTGCCCGGATTCGAGCCGGCCCAGCAGGACGTAGGGCAGGTCGAACATGCGCATCGCGTCCAGGAGGCGGAAGAGCACCGCGACCACGAGCACGGGGCGCACGAGCGGCAGCGTGATCCGCCAGAAGGTGTCCCAGCGGTTGGCGCCGTCCATCTTCGCGGCCTCGTAGACCTGGTCGTCGATCGTCTGCAGACCCGCGAGGGTCAGCAGCCCGATGTACGGGGCGGTCTTCCAGATGTCCGCGATGAGCACGGCGGCCTTGGCCTGCCAGCCCTCGGTCGTCCACAGCACCTGGTAGTGGATCACCCGGTTGAAGATGCCGTTGGCGTCGAAGATCAGCTGCCACATGAGGGCGGAGACCACGGTGGGGATCGCCCAGGGCACCAGGATCGAGGCGCGCACGATGCCGGTCGAGCGCATCGCGCGCGCCATGATCAGGGCCATGGACACGCCCAGCACGGTTTCGATGCTGACGCCCACCACGGTGAACAGCGTCGTGTTCCAGAAGGCGTTCCAGAATCCGGCGCCGGCGCCCGAGCCGGTGAACGCCTCCGCGTAGTTGTCGAGGCCGACGAACGTGTCGCCCTGCTTGATGATCCCGGTCTCGGGGTCGATGTCACCGCCGGACTGGGTCAGCGACTGCCAGGCCGAGAGCACGAGCGGGAAGCCGACCACGAGGGCCAGCAGCACGAGCGTCGGCAGCAGCAGGAGATAGGCCATGCGGCCCTGCCCGCCGGTGACACGGCGGGAATGCGGGTCTGCCATGGCTCACTTCTCGGTGAGGTCGGTGAGCTGCTTCTGCAGATCGCTCAGCGCGGCGTCGGTCTCGGTGTCACCGGAGAGGCAGCCGTAGGCGGCCTCCTGGATGGCCTGCGTGACGTCGCCGTACTTCACGACCTGGGGACGCACGGCGCCCTTGTCGATCGAGTCCTTGAGGGTGTCGAGGAACGGGTACTTCTCCTTGAGGTCCTCGTCCTCGTAGACGGCGGTCGCGGCGGTCGGATTGCCCGTCTGCAGGAACCAGGCCTTCTGCTGCTCCGCGGCGCCCATGAACGCGATGAAGTCCAAGGCCGTGCCCATGTTCTTCGCGAACGCGCTGATCGCGTAGTTCAGGCCGCCGACGGTCGACGTGCCCTCGCCCTTGACCGCGGGCACCAGGGAGACGGAGACCTTGTCCTTGACCTTCGAGGAGCCGTCGTCGGCCTGGAACTTGTCGTACACGTACGGCCAGTTCTGCAGGAACACGAGCTTGCCGTCCTGGAAGGCCTGGCGGGACTCCTCCTCCTTGTAGGTCAGCGCCTCCTTGGGGATGTACTTGTTGTCGAAGCCGTCGCGGAGGGTCTGCAGGCCGAGCTTCGCGGTGTCGCTGTCGGCCTGAGGCTTGCCGTCCTTGTCGAACAGCTCCCCTCCGGCGGACTTCACGACCCCGGTGAGCTGGCAGGTCAGGCCCTCGTACTTGGCGAACTGGCCGCCGAAGCCGTTGATGCCGCTGTCGTCGGCCGTGACCTTCTCGATGATCTCGTACATCTCGTCGTAGGTGGCCGGCGGCTCGTCGTACCCGGCGTCCTTCAGCAGGTCCTTGCGGGAGAACAGCAGCTGGCCGTTGGTCGCGTAGGGCATCGCGTAGAGCTTGTCGAAGTAGGTCGCGGTCTCGACGGTCGCGGGGATCATGTCGTCGATCGGGAGCTTGTCCTTGGGCAGCTCGACGACCCACTGGTTGGCCGCGAACTCCGCGGTCCACACGACGTCGAGGCCCAGCACGGTGTATGCGTCGGACTTCGCCTGGGCGTTGTTGATGAACTGGCTGCGCTGGTCGTCGGCGCTCTCGGGGAGCTCGACGAGGGTGACCTTCTCGTCGGAGTGGTCCTTGTTCCAGCGGTCCAGGAAGTCCTTGAGGACGCCGGTGGTGTCCTTGCCGGTCGCGAACGTGATCGGCCCGCGCTCGTCGAAGTCCGCGCTCGCGCCGCCGCCGGAGCCGCCCGAGGACGAGTCGTCCGAGCCGCCGCACGCGGCGAGACCGAGCGCGGAGGCGCCGAGTCCGCCGGCCGCGAGGACCGAGCGCCGACCGAGACCGTGATTGCTGCTGCTCATCTGGGGCTCCTTCATGCCGTGTTCCGTGCCGCGTGCATGCGGTGGACGATGCGCTGACGGCGGTCGCCGCCGACGTGTGGTGCGAAGGACCCGCGGAGGCTCCGTCGCCTGGGCCGAGAGTAACCCGGGCTCACCTGTGGCGTAGCTCTCAGTCGACATTTCGGGCACTTTCTTCACCGATCCGTGACCTGCGGGCTCGTGGGTTCGGCCGACGGGACGCGGCCCCGTCCACACGAGCCCCGGGTGTCGGGGCGGACCGATAGATTGAAGGCATGACGTCCCGACCCCCGCTGGAGCTGCCCGCGTCCACGGTCGCGGACCCGCGCGAGGCCCCGCCGCTGCGCTGGGCCGTGGTCTCCCCGGGGCACATCGCGACCCAGTTCACCGAGACCCTGGGCCGGGCCACTGCCTCGCGCGCCGTGGCCGTGGCCTCGCGCTCCGCCGAGCGCGCCGAGGCCTTCGCCCGCACGCACGGTCTGGACGCCGCCTTCGACTCCCTGCCGCGGATGCTCGCCGCCGGCGGCTTCGACGCGGTCTACATCGCCTCCCCGCACTCCGCGCACCACCAGATGGCGCGCACCGTGCTCGAGGCCGGGTACCCGGTGCTGCTCGAGAAGGCCTTCACGATGACGGCCGACGAGGCCGGCGACCTGGTGGGCCTCGCCCGCGAGCGCGGGCTGTTCCTCATGGAGGCGCTGTGGTCGCGCTTCCTGCCGCGCTTCGACGTGGTGCGCAGCGTGCTCGCATCGGGCCTGCTGGGCGAGATCGTCTCGCTGCGCGCGACCCACGGCCAGCACTTCCCCTTCGACCCGGGTCACCGGCTCCACGCCCCGCAGCTGGGCGGCGGCGCCCTGCTGGACCTGGGCGTCTACCCCCTGAGCTTCGCGCAGATGGTGCTCGGGGACCTCACGGAGCTGACCGCCTCCGGCACGCTCACCCCCGCGGGGGTCGACGAGACCGTGCACGTGCTCGCGTCCTCGACCGCGCACCCGCGGGCCCGGGCCTCGCTCGTGACCACCCTCGCGGCGCGCGCGGGGAACGACGCCGAGATCCTCGGCACCGAGGGGCGCCTCGTGCTCGAGGGCATGTTCTTCGCCCCCGGCGAGGTCCGCGTCGAGATGCACGACGGCAGCACCGCATCCGTCCCCGACCCGACCTCGACCCACGACGGCCCCGTCGGCCCCGACGACGGACTCGCCTACGAGGCCGCGGAGGCGGCGCGCCGGATCACCGCCGGAGACCTCGAATCGCCGCTCATGACCTGGCACGACACCATCGCCGTGATGGAGGCGCTCGATGCCGCGCGTGCGCAGGTCGCCGCACCGCGCACCACCCCCGATGCCCGACCAGAGGAGACCGCCCGCTGATGACAGGATCGTCGATCGGCATGCGCACGCTGCGCGTCCCCGCGCCCCATCCCCCGCGCCGGGGGCTGTTCATCTCGTTCGAGGGCGGGGAGGCCGCGGGCAAGACAACCCAGATCGGGATGCTCCTCGATCACCTCGTGCATCGCCGCGAGGTGGCCGAGGACCTCGTGCTCACCACGCGCGAGCCCGGAGGCACCGAGCTCGGGAAGAGCATTCGCGAGCTCGTGCTGCACGGCGGCGACGTGAGCGCCCGTGCCGAGGCCCTGCTGTACGCGGCGGACCGGGCCCACCACATCGAGACGGTGGTGCGCCCGCACCTGGCCCGCGGCGGCCTCGTGCTCGCCGACCGCTACCTGGACTCCTCGATCGCCTACCAGGGTGTGGGCCGCTCGCTCTCCCAGGAGCAGATCGCCGCCCTCAGCCTGTGGGCGACCGACGGCCTGCTCCCCCATCGCACGATCCTGCTGGACCTGCACCCCGACGCCCTCTCGGAGCGCCGCGAGGCCCATTCGCTGGACCGGCTCGAGCGCGAGGGCCGCGCCTTCCACGACGCCGTGCGCGCCGAGTTCCTCGAGCTCGCCGAGGCCGACCCGGACCGCTTCGTGGTCGTGGACGCCTCCCGCAGCCCCCAGGAGGTGCACGAGGAGGTCCTCGCGGCGATCGCCGACGACCTCGCGACGCTCGACCCGACCTTCGAGGTCGACACCTCGCACCCCGGGGCCGACGACCGATGAGCACGCCGACGAGCGCCGGTCCGACCGGAACGGGTCCGACGGGAGCGGGTCCGACGGGTGCCGGGCCGGCAGGCGTGTGGGCAGACGTCGTGGGCCAGGAGGCCGCGGTCGCGCAATTCCGCCGCGCCGCCTCCCCCGAGGGCTCCCTCGCACAGGCCTGGCTGATCACGGGCCCGCCCGGCTCGGGCCGGTCGACGGCGGCCCGAGCCTTCGCCGCGACCCTGCAGTGCGAGACCGGTGAGGGCTGCGGGCACTGCCACGCCTGCCGGACGGTCCTCGCGGGCACCCACCCGGACGTCACCGCGGTGGCGACCGACAAGCTCTCGATCTCCAAGGAGGAGGTCCGCTCCCTGGTGCTCACCGCGCAGCGCTCACCGGCGACCGGCGCGCACCGGGTCATCATCATCGAGGACGCCGACCGCATGAGCGCGGGCACCTTCAACGTGCTGCTGAAGTCGATCGAGGAGCCGCCCCCGCACACGGTGTGGATGCTGTGCGCGCCGTCGGCCGAGGACCTCGCGCCCACGATCCGCTCCCGCTGCCGCGTGGTCACCCTCGCGATCCCGCGAGCGTCCGACGTCGCCGAGCTGCTGGTCCGCCGCGACGGCGCCGACCCGGACCTCGCCGAACGCGCGGCCCTCGCCGCGCAAGGCCACATCGGACTCGCCCTGCGGTACGCGACGCAGCCCGGCGCGCTCGAGGCGCGCGAGGAATCGGCCCGCACCCTCCTGGGTCTGCGCAGCAGCGGCCAGGCAGTGCTCGCGGCCGGCACGCTCATGGAGCGCGCGAACGCCGAGGCCGCCGCGACGGCGGACGACGTCGCCGCGAAGGAGAAGGAGCGCTTCCTGCGCTCGGCGGGCATCGAGGACGGCAAGGTCCCCCCGTCGCTGCGCTCGCAGATGCGCCAGCTCGAGGACGATGCGAAGCGCCGGCGCACGCGCCTGGTGCGGGACGTCCTGGACCGTTACCTGCTGGACGCCCATTCGGTGCTGCGCGATGTGCTCGTGCTGCAGCTGGGCACGGGCGCGGAACTCGTGAACCCGGGCGTGCGCGAGGACATCGTGCACGCCGCCGAGGGCGGGGATCCGCAGGTCACCCTCGCTCTGCTCGACGCCGTGCAGCAGGCGCGCACGAGGATCGCCGGCAACGTCCCGCCGCTGCTCGCGACCGAGGCGCTGCTCGCCCGGATCGCCGTCCGCGCCGGCTGAGCCTCCGCGTCGGCTGAGCCCCCGCTCTGGTCAGAGGCAGAAAGCGCTCAGAGAGCGGCGCTCGGCGAGTCCTCCGTGGTCTCCTCCGAGACGGCGTCAGGTGCGTCGGCTGCGTCTCCTGCGGCCTCGGCCTCGCCGGGCTCCGCGGTCGCAGCAGAGTCCGTGGCCTCGGCAGCGCCCTCAGTCTCGGCAGCGCCTTCGGTCTCCGTCGCTTCCTCGACCACCGCGGCATCCTCGTCGCTGCTCGTGCTTCGGTCGACGTCGACCCGGTACTCGTCGACGACGACACCCTCCTCGGGGTCGGAGTCCTGGTGGGACTCCTCCTTGCCGGTCTCCGAGTGCGAGCCGCAGCCGTAGTCGAGGTGCACCACGTGGCCGTCGGCGACGGACCACTCGTTGGTGCACACGCCGAACTCGGTGCGCAGCGAACCGGCCATGAGCGTGAGGAACCCGCACGAGGAGCAGGTCGCGGTCACGGTGCCCCGACGCTTGCGGGCCGAGACGGGACGCGGGCCGAAGTCGCCGGCGAACCAGCGGTCGGCGGCCTCCTCGCGCCCGACGGGCGAGAGCACGCGCGGGCGTCCGAGCCCGAGCTCCCACTGTGCGACGCGGTCGGCGTCGGCGTCGTCGGTCTGCTCGTAGCCCTGCTCGAGGCGCTCGTCGGCCTCCTGGTAGGGCAGCAGGTCGTCGGCGCCGACGTCGGAGGGCTTCAGGCGCTCCGCCCAGGGCTCCCAGTCGGGGGCGAGCAGCGCGCTGTCGCCGGGAAGCAGCACGGTCTCGCACACGGTGGCCTGCTTCGCGCGGGGAGCGCGGGCGAGGACGACGTTCCACACCCAGCCGCTGTAGCCGGGCATCGCGCACGCGAACACGTGCGTGACCAGTCGTTCCCCGCTCGCCTCGACGCGCAGGTGCTCGCCGACCTGGTCGGGCTCGGTGACCTCGATCAGCGCCTCGCGCGCGAGGTCGACCGCGGCGGCGCTCACGGCGTCGAGCTTCGGGCGCGCGGTGCGCGCGCGGGGCCGACGCTTGGCGGCGGCGGCCGGGGCGGTGGCGGGAGCGGCGCTCTCGCTGGTCTCGGGGGTGTCGGTCTCAGCAGTCATCGGCATGCGGTGGGTGTCCTCAGGCCTCGAAGTTGTCGGCGACGGCTCGCAGCACGGTCGCGATCTTGTGGGAGTGGCCCGCGTCGGGGTAGCGCCCCTTGCGCAGGCCGTTCCCGGCATCGTCCAGCAGACGGATCAGGTCCTCGACCATCCCGGCCATGTCGTCGGGCTTGGGCCGACGGGCACGGGTCACCGAGGGTGCGGCCTCCAGAAGGCGCAGCGACAGCACCTGCGGACCGCGGCGGCCGTCGGCGATGTCGAACTCGACCTTGGTGCCCGGGCGCAGGGTCTCGGCGCCCTCGGGGAGGGTGGAGGCGTGCACGTACACGCTCTCGCCGGACTCGTCGTCCCGCACGAAGCCGAAGCCCTTCTCGGCGTCGTAGAACTTCACCTTGCCACGAGGCACGCGGATCCCTGTCCTTCACGGAGTCGTCTGGGTGATGGTGATCGCCGCGTCGGGCCCTCGCGGGCGGCCCCGGCGGGCACTGCCCGGGGCGGTATCTGCGGGCGCAGACGCGGCGCTCCAGTCTAACGCCCGCGCGGGCGCGGACGCGCGGGTATTCCCCGCCGCGGTGAGGGGCGCCGCATCGGGGGCGACGGGCGCCGCATCCGGGGCGGCAGACACCGCATAGGAGCCGGCGAGACCGCAACGGCGGCGACGCGCCCGTCAGGCGCGCGGACCCTCGCGGCGGCGCTCGGGCGGGATCTCGATGCGGGGCGGTGCGGCGGGCACGGCGCTCCGTTCATCCGACGCGTCCGCGGCGCGGCCGGCGGCGGCGCGCGCCTCGCGGGCGGCGTCGTCCGGGGCCAGGCCCATGATCTCGAGCGCGCCCTCGACGAGCATCGCCGTGAATCCCCAGACGAAGCGGTCCTGGCTCAGGGAGAACACGGGGCCGACGGCGCGGCCGTCGAAGCTGCCCATGAAGCGGCAGGACGGGTCGGTCAGGGAGTCTGGGCCGACGAGCGGGAGGCGGACCACGCGCTCCACCTCCACGGGGTCGCCGACGGCGAGATCCGGACGGCGGGGCGCCCAGGCGGCGACGGGGTGGACGACCTGGCCGCGCCAGGGCATGCGGATGGGCGCGAACTCCCCGAGCACGTGCACCTGCTCGGCGTCCAGGCCGATCTCCTCGCGGGCCTCGCGGAGGGCGGTCGCGCGGACGTCGGCGTCCTCCGGCTCGACGCCGCCGCCGGGCAGGGCGAACTGGCCGGGCTGGGAGCGCATGCGGTGTCCGCGCTCCTCGACGACGAGCTCCGCCTCCTCGAGCGATGCACCGCTGACCAGCAGCAGGACAGCGCTGCGCCGGGTGATATCGCGCGCAGGACCAGGACTGCGGGGCAGGGCGAGCGTGTGGTCGCCCGCGCGAGCGCGCTCGGCGAGCGGGTGCAGGAAGCCCGGCAGCTCGGGCCGGTCCGGAGCGTCTGCTCCCGCACCCGTCCCCCGCGCGCCGTCGGGGCGGCTCATGCGGCCACGCCGATCCGCGGGCAGAGGTCGGCGAGCGCGCACTCCGCGCAGTGCGGCGACCGCGCGATGCACACGCGCCGGCCGTGCAGGATCAGCCGCAGGGACAGCGCCGTGAGATCGGTGGTGGGATCGGACGTCTCCGCCGCCGCGTCGCCCTCCTCTGCATCGCGCTCCTCCGCAGCTGCGTCGGCGCTCTGCACGAGGGCGACGACGTCGTGCTCGACCGTGCGGGCCTGCCGTGAGCGGGTCCAGCCCAGGCGACCGGCCACCCGGGCCACGTGGGTGTCGACGGCGAGCAGAGAGCGGCCGAAGTGCACGCCGCGCACCACGAACGCGGTCTTCCGGCCGACCCCCGGCAGCGCCTCGAGGGCGTCCTGGTCGTCGGGCACCTCGCCCCCGTGGTCCGCGAGGAGCGCGCGTGCCAGGGCGATCACGCGTGCGGCGCGCGTCGGCCCCATGCCCAGGGGCTTCAGCACCTTCTCGACCTCGGCGGGGTCGGCCCCTGCGAGCCCCTCCGGTCCCGGCCAGCGCCCGAACAGCTCCGGGGTCACGGAGTTCACGCGGGCGTCGGTGGTCTGGGCGCTGAGCACCGTGGCGACGAGCAGCTCGAAGGCGTCGCGGAAGTCCAGCTCGGTGCGCGCCCGGGGGTGCTCCGCGCGCAGCCGGGAGACGACCTCGCGGACGTCGGCCGGTCCGTCGGCCGATGAGACTCCCGACACTCGCTGCTCCTTCGTGGACCCTCCGCGGCCCCTGCTCCCGGCACCCCGGCGGCCTCCGCGGGGCGGGCCGGATGCGCCGTGCGACGCACGGATCAGGTGAGCAAGCACGCATATCCGCGCCACATCGGTCACAATGGTTCCCATGACGACGGTCCCGGACCCGACGGGATCACCTAGATCAGGAGGTTCCGTGGACGAGAACATCGTACGTTCATCCCCGCTCTTCGCGGCGCTCGACGACGACGGCAAGCAGGCCGTGCTGGCCTCGATGTCGCAGGAGGACTACCACCGCGGCGCGGTGATCTTCCGCGAGGGCGACCAGGGCGACCGCCTGTTCATCATCGGCGCGGGCAAGGTCAAGGTCGGCCACGCCTCGGGCGACGGCCGCGAGAACCTCCTCGCGGTGCTCGGCCCGGGCGAGACCCTGGGCGAGCTCTCGCTGTTCGATCCCGCTCCCCGCAACGCGACCGCCACGGCCGTCGCCGAGTCCACGCTGTACTCCCTCACCCAGCAGGACCTGTACCGCGTGCTCTCGCAGCGCCCCGAGGTGGCACGCCACCTGCTGGCCTCGCTCGCCCGTCGTCTGCGCAAGACCAACGAGTCGCTCGCCGACCTCGTCTTCGCGGACGTCCCCGGCCGCGTCGCCAAGAACCTGCTGGACCTCGCCCAGCGCTTCGGCCGCCAGACGGACGACGGCGTCATGGTCTCCCACGGCCTCACCCAGGAGGAGCTCGCCCAGCTCGTCGGCGCCTCCCGCGAGACTGTCAACAAGGCCCTCGCCGACTTCGCCTCGCGCGGCTGGATCCGCCTCGAGGCCCGCGCCGTGCTGCTGATCGACGTGGAGCGCCTGCGCCGCCGCGCACGCTGATCCCGCGCTGACCGGCCGGCGCCCGCACCGCGGGGGCCGTCGGCGCACGAGAAGCGGGGCGTGACGATGACTCCGGTCATCGTCACGCCCCGCTTCTCGTGGAGCTGCCGGGGCTTCTCATGGAGCGACCGGCCGCCGCCCGAGCTCAGCGCGTCCGGGCGATGTGGTCGAGGATCGCGCGCAGCGAGTCCTCGGCGGCGCCGCGCAGGGCCGGGTCGAGGCCCTCTCCGTAGACCGCGCGCAGAAGCCGGTCCATGCTCAGGGCACCCGCGGCGCGGGCCTCCTTCACCTGGGCGATGCGCTCCTCGCGGTGGGAGATCATCGCCTCGATCGCGTCGATCGCCTCGAGAGGATCGGTCGCGGGCGAGCCGTGCCCGGGATGCAGCGAGGAGATGCGCCCGTCGATCGCCAGGGCGCGCAGGATCGCGAGGGACTGCATGTGCTCGGTGAGGCTGCCGTCGGGCGGGCTGATCACGGTCGAGGAGCCGTCGCCCAGCAGGGTGTCGCCGGTGAGCATGCGTCCGCCGTCGACCAGCAGGCCGAGGGAGTCGGCGGTGTGCCCGGGCAGGTGGATGACATGGCCGACGACGCCGGCCTCGCTGATCAGGGAGGCCGGGGGCTTGCGCGATCCGGCGACGGCACGGGTGTCGGCCGCCCACAGCGCGACCTCGCAGCCCGTGCGGTTCTGCAGCTGACGTCGCAGGGTGCCGGCGCCGTCGGTGTGGTCGGCGTGGCGATGGGTCACGAGCACGCCCACGGGGCGCGAGCCGCAGGCGCGGATGATCGCGGCCAGGTGCTGGGCGTCCAGCGGACCCGGATCCACGACCCAGGACTCCTCGCCGTCGCGCAGCACGTAGGTGTTGGTGCCCTGCAGCGTCATCGGCCCCGGGTTGTCCGCGCGGATGAGCTCGAGCGCGACGGGCGGAGCGTCGGGGTCCCTCTGGAAATCGTCCTGGGCGCCCGCGGGGACGTCGTCCTCCATCAGGCGTCCGCGAGGGGGCGCTTCATGTAGGCGACGAGCGACTCGGGGTTCGGGCCGGGGACCACCTGCACGAGCTCCCAGCCGTCGGAGCCGTAGTTGTCCAGGATCTGCTTGGTCGCGTGGATCAGCAGGGGCACGGTGATGTACTCGAAGCGCGTCACGGAGGTCATGCCCCGAGCCTACCGGCCCGTACTCGCGCCTTGGGCGGGCGCGCGGACGCCTCGGGCGGCGCTGTGACGGTCATGGCGCACGGCAGGCGATCATGGCGCACGGCAGGCGACGCGTCGGCGAGGCGCGGCGCCTCGGCGACGAGATCGATTCACCCGCCGGCCGCACGGCGTGCGGTGCGGCCCAGCACGTCGTACCAGTCCTCGACGTCGGGATGCTGGCGCAGCAGTCGGCGCCGCTCGCGCTCGGTCATGCCGCCCCAGACGCCGAACTCGATCCTGTTGTCGAGCGCGTCGGCCAGGCATTCCATGCGCACCGGGCACCCCTGGCACGCGATCTTGATCTTCTGCTGGTCGGCCCCCTGCACGAAGAAGCCGTCCGGATCCAGCTGTGTGCACGCCCCCCGGGCGGCCCAGCTGCGATCATCCGTGCCGCGGATCCTGCTGATCGTCACGAATGTCCCCTCTCGAATCCTCGTCGATCCGTTCTGGTGCGTCAGAGTATCGAGATCGGCTCAGGGGCGCCAATCCCGCCTCCGGCCGACTCCCGCCGCCGATCCGGTATCGGCGACGGGACTTCGCACGCGCCGTGCCGGGACGACCGGAGCCATCCGGCCGCGACCAGGGGCGCGAGCACCGCCCACGGACCCCGTCGCCGGCGTCCCGATCCCCCGCCCGATGCACATCCGGGGCCGGGGCGGGATCCATGCGTCCGTGAGCGCCGGGTGATATGCGCCGGCACGGCCGCGCCTCGTGGTCCGCGCGCGCCGGGGGCCGTACTGTGTTCCCATGGCTGACCGTGACTCCGCTCCGCTCGGGAACCTCAGCTCCGAGGCGACCTCCGCGTCGCCGACGGGCCCCGCCACCGTGCCCGGAGCCGCGCTGCGCGCGCTGATGCTGCTGCTGGGGATGCTCGCCGTCGCGGGCATCGCCGGCGTGCTGCTGGCCGCCTTCTTCCTGCCCGCGGTGTCGATGAGCTCGGCCGTCGCGAAGGACGGCGTGGACCTGTTCGACTCCCTCCCGGCGGAGCTGGAGACCCAGCCGCTGAACGAGGCCAGCCGGATCGAGGCGTCCGACGGGTCGCTGCTCGCGACGTTCTACAGCCAGAACCGCATCATGGTCCCGCTCGACGAGATCTCGCCGAACGTCCAGCACGCCGTCGTCGACATCGAGGACCACCGCTTCTACGAGCACGGCGGCATGGACTTCACGGGCACGGTCCGCGCGCTCGCGAACAACGCCGCCTCCGGCGCCACCCAGGGCGGTTCGACCCTCACCCAGCAGTACGTGAAGAACGCGCTGCTCATGGACGCCGAGCAGCGCAACGACAAGGAGGCGCAGGCGGAGGCGACCGAGCAGAGCTACGGCCGCAAGCTGCGCGAGGCGAAGCTCGCGATCTCCCTGGAGAAGCGCTGGAGCAAGGACGAGGTCCTCAACGCCTATCTCAACGTCGCCCAGTTCGGGCCCTCGCAGTACGGGGTGCAGACCGGCGCCCAGCACTACTTCTCGAAGGACGCCAAGGACCTGAACCCCGGTGAGGCGGCGCTGCTCGCGGGCATCACGAACTCGCCCAACGGCAACGACCCCGTCGCGAACCCGGAGGCCGCGAAGAAGCGGCGCAACGAGGTGCTCTCGGCGATGCTCCGCTACGACCACATCACCCAGAAGGAGTACGACAAGTACTCCAAGCAGTCGATCGACGACATGCTGAAGGTCAAGAACGTGAAGGCGGGCTGCGGCGACGCCGGCACCAACGGCTTCTTCTGCGACTACGTGACCCGGTCCCTGCTGAACGATCCGACCTTCGCGGACACCTACGAGGAGCGCCAGAAGCTCCTGTACGGCGGCGGCCTCACCATCAAGACGACCCTGGACCCCGACCTCCAGAAGGACGCGCAGGAGATCGTGGACCGCAAGGTCCCCCAGGACTCCGACAGCGGATTCGGCCACTCGATCGTGACCGTCGAGCCCGGCACGGGCAAGGTCCTCGTGATGGCCGAGAACCGCACCTTCGATCCCCACGCGGACGCCAGCGCGGGCGAGACCTCGCTGAACTACAACGTCCCGCAGGCGCTCGGCGGCTCGAGCGGCTTCCCCGTCGGCTCGACCTTCAAGCCCTACGTGCTCACCGACTGGCTCGAGCACGGCAAGTCGATCTACGACAAGGTCGGCACGGCCCGCCAGACCTTGAAGACCTTCCCCGCGCAGTGCCTGGATCGCGGGCGCTGGTACGAGACCCAGGGCTACAACCCGGACAACGCGGTCTCCGTGCCGCTGTCGGCCCAGGAGACGGTGCTGAACGCGACCAAGTTCTCCGTGAACACGGCGTACGCGAACATGGCCCGCCAGCTCGACCTGTGCGACATCGCCGAGCAGGCCAGGTCGCTGGGCGCGATCCCCGCGACCTACAACCCCTTCGACAAGTCCACCTGGGACATGTCGATCGAGGACATGTACGGCACCGAGCTCGCGCCCTCCGTGGTGGTCCTGGGCGAGCTGCGCATCTCAGCGCTCGACCAGGCCGCGGCCTACGCGACCTTCGCCGCCGAGGGCACCTACTGCAAGCCCACCGGCATCTCCGAGGTCATCGACCGCGACGGCAAGAAGATGAAGGACGTCGGCGCCGGTCAGTGCGAGCAGAAGATCGACAAGAAGACCGCCGACCAGGTCGCCTGGACCCTCGAGCAGGACCTCAAGGACCCGCGGGCGACGGGCAAGGGCAAGGTCATCCCGGGCCATGACGCCGGCGGCAAGACCGGCACCTCCGGCTCCCAGTTCCACACCTGGTACGTGGGCTTCACCCGCCAGATGTCGACCGCCGTGTGGTTCGGCAACCCCACGCGCAACGTCCGCCCCGGCGGGTTCTCCGTGGACGGCGAGTACCTCGAGCGGGGCAAGGTCTGGGGCAACACGGTCTCCCTGCCCACCTGGCAGGAGTTCATGATCAAGGCCCACAAGGGCCTGCCGGACGAGAAGTTCCCGAAGCAGCCCGCCGGCGCCCCGAAGGACACCGACCCGGGCAACGGCAGCGGGGGCACCGTCGACACGGGCGGCGCGGCCGGCGGCACCAACGACACCGGCGGAGCCGCAGGCGGCGACGGCGGGGACACGGGCGGAGACGGCGGAGATCAAAACTCCGGCGACCAGGACACCGGCAACTGAGCGGGCGAGCGAGCATGACCCGCACCCGATCCTGCGGCGCGGGCGCCCGGCGCGCCGCGCTGGCCCTCGCCGGGGCAGGCGCGGTCGCCGCCGCAGCGGCCCACGTCTGGTCCCGGTACGTCGAGATCCACCGCTTCACCGTGCGCGAGCACGAGCTGCGGATCCTGCCGCCCGGCACGCGCCCGGTGCGCATCCTGCACGTCAGCGACGCCCACCTGATGCCCGACCAGGACCGCAAGATCGCCTTCCTGCGCCATCTGGAGACGCTCAAGCCGCACCTGGTGATCGACACCGGCGACAACATCGCCTCCGCGGCCTCCATCCCCGTGCTGGCCGACGCGATCGAGCCCCTGCTGCACCGTCCGGGCGCGTTCGCGATGGGGTCGAACGACATGTTCGCTCCGCACCGCAAGAACCCGCTGCGCTACTTCCTGCGCGATCCCCGGCCCGAGGGGTTCACGAAGCGCCACCACGAGCCCGACCTGCCCCTCGGCTCGCTGCGCCGCGTGCTCACCTCGCACGGCTGGAAGGACCTCACCAACACCCGCGCGAGCCTCCGCCTCACGGGGCTGCAGGTGGACCTCGTGGGCGTGGACGATCCGCACCTCGAGCGCGATGAGTTCCCCGCGCCAGATGCTGCGCGGGACGCGGCGCGGGGCGCGACGGGGGAAGCGGGGGCCGACGGGACCGGACGGACGCCTGCCGCAGAGGCCGCCGCGACCTCCACCGAGGCCGACGAGGCCCTCGCCGCCGATGTCCCGCACCTGCGGATCGGCGTCGCCCACGCGCCGTACCAGCGCGTCCTCGATGCCTTCGTGGACGACGGGGCGCAGCTGATCTTCGCCGGCCACACCCATGGCGGACAGCTGCGCATGCCCGGCGTCGGCGCCCTGGTCACGAACTGCGACCTGCCCCGTGCACAGGCCCGGGGCCTCTCCACCTGGCGCGGCGTGCCGCTCAACGTGAGCGGGGGGCTCGGCGCGAATCCCTACTCGAACTTCCGCTTCGCCAATCCGCCGGAGGCGACCTTGCTCACGTTGCGCCCTCAGCGGCGCTGAGAGGTCGCGACCACCGCGGGCGGCTTGGTATCGTTGCTCGTCGGAGAGCGGCGCTCGCGTCTGCTCGCCGAACACGACCTCGGGGTGTGGCGCAGCTTGGTAGCGCGCCTCGTTCGGGACGAGGAGGTCGCAGGTTCAAATCCTGTCACCCCGACCAGATGATGAAGGGCCCCGCTGCGGCGGGGCCCTTCGTCATGTCCGGGGCCTTCGTCATGTTCGGGGTCCTTCGTCAGGTCCGGAGCCCTTCGTCATGTCCGGGGCACCCGGCGACAGACGCGTCGGCGGCGACGAACACATCGACGGCGGTTTCGGCATCACCGGCAGCACCGGCAGCACCGGCAGCACCGACAGCCTTCGAGGCGTCAGCACCCCTCGGGCACTCCCGGGCGGCGCCGGCCGGGCGACGGGGCATGTCACGCATCGGCGTATAGCGGACATCTCTGCCATATATGGCAGAGATGTCCGCTATACGCCGGTCGCCGACACCAGCCCTGCCACCCCCCGCACTCCTAAAGGCCCTCGCGCACTCTTCGAGGCCCTCTCGCACCCTCCCGCACTCCGAGAAAAGGCCCTCTCGCACCCTCCCGCATCCCGAAAAGACCCACTCGCACCCCGTCGAACACCCCTGAATCACAACGGCGTGATTAACATATCGAATTCGGACATCGACGGTGCGACACGGCGAAAATCGTCGATTTAGTTAAAATCTTGGCAAAGGCCCTTGATAGCAGTCGCAAAGGCCCTGCGTGAAGGGCCTGGGTGTGCCCATACAGTGACCACGGTGCCTCTCCCCAGGCACCGTTCGAGAAGTCGCTCCCGCCACCGTTCTCGATCACTTCCTCACTTCCCTGGGTGGCGGGCGCAGCGAACCCCTCGGGTGTCGCCTCTCGGGTGTCGCTTCCCGTGGGCGGAACGCGATCGGTGGCTGTGCGGCGACAGAGAAAGCGACCTCATCCGATGTTCCGCTCCAGCGCCCCGCGCACGCATCGCGCCGCGGGCCCTGCCGTGATCGACTACCGGGGCCTCACGGCTCCCGTCGGTCGCACCGTCGGCGGTCTCGCCGTCGTCGGTGCCGTGACGGCCACGGCCTCCATGCAGGCCATGGGTTCCGCCGATGCAGCAACCACCCCCGCCCCCACTCACCCGGCCACCACCGCCCCGACCTCGCCCCTTGCGGGCGCGGCTGCCGCGACGGCCGCGAAGTCCCTGGCACCCGCCGCCTACTCGAACGTGAAGCTGCGCTACGGCGCACGCGGATCGGCCGTGTCGGAGCTGCAGCGCAGCCTCCGCTCGCACGGTTCGGGCATCGCGGTCGACGGCGTCTTCGGATCGAAGACCCTGAGCGCCGTGAAGTCGTTCCAGCGCAGCGCCGGCATCGGCGTCGACGGGGTCGTCGGCCCCAAGACCTGGAACGCCCTCGGGTCGTCCGCGTCCACGGGATCCTCCTCGTCGAGCCACCCGAAGCTGCGCAGCGGCTCTCGCGGCTCGGCGGTCAGCACCCTGCAGAAGCAGCTGAACCAGCACGGTGCGGGCATCTCGGTCGACGGTGTCTTCGGGTCGAGGACCCTGAGCTCCGTGAAGGCCTTCCAGCGCGCGGCCGGCATCTCCGCCGACGGCGTGGTCGGACCCACCACCTGGTCGAAGCTGTCCTCGAGCAGCGCGTCCATCGGCGGGTCCGGCGGCTCCTCGAGCGGTTCCTTCAACGGGCAGAGCATCATCGCCAAAGCCCGCAGCGTGAAGGGCACCAAGTACACGTGGGGCGGCTCGAGCCCCTCCACCGGGTTCGACTGCTCGGGCCTGGTGAAGTACGCCTACAACGCGAACGGCATCACCGTGCCCCGCACGGCGAAGCAGCAGACGTTCGGAGGCCGGATCATCCCCCAGTCGCAGGCGAAGCCCGGCGACCTGGTGGCCTTCACCGGCAACGACTACGGGCACATCGGCATCTATGTGGGCAACAACCAGATCATCGATGCCTCGGGCTCGCAGCAGAAGGTCGTGGAGCGCACCATCTGGAGCGATCCGCACGTCTTCGTGACCTACCGCTGATCAGCGCAGGCCACCCGGACCACGTCATGCCTGCTCGGTGCTGAGCGCACCAACGGGAAGGAGCAGGACGGCGTGTGAGGAGCCCGGTCGGGGAACCGACCGGGCTTCTCTGCGCCCGGGGCGGGGCGGTACGGTCCGGGGCGGTGCGCCGCCCGTCGGACCCTCGGAACCGCCGCCCCGCCGCCCGCCGGCACCCCGGCACGTCCGGGCGCGTCGGCCCAGCACGACCGGTCGCGTCGGCCCGTCACCTCCGGT
The DNA here is from genome assembly GCF_020792675.1 of Brachybacterium halotolerans subsp. kimchii. NCBI lineage: Bacteria > Bacillati > Actinomycetota > Actinomycetes > Micrococcales > Dermabacteraceae > Brachybacterium > Brachybacterium halotolerans. Next base: position 1,604,769 of record NZ_CP086254.1, read on the forward strand.
GGTCGTCGGCCCGACACGTCCGGTGGTCGTCGGCCCGACACGTCCGATGGTCGGCGGCCCGTCACGTCCGGTGGGCGGCGGAGTCTGTGACAGACTTGACCTGCACCACATCCCGGTCAAGGAGGATCCCTCGCATGTCCGACCCGATCAGCTTGGTCCCGCTCCCCCGCTCCGTCATCTGGTCCTCGGGGACATGGGAGACGACCGACCCCTGGGCCGGCCTGTCGGTCGGCATCTCGGAGGATCTCCCGCGCGCGGAGTACACGCTGTCGATCACGTCGTCGGGCGCGAACCTCACCGCCGGCAGCGAGGCCGCCCTCGCCGACGGCCGCAACACCTTCAACCAGATCGTGCTCACCGGCGAGACCTCGATCCCCTGCGTGACGATCAGCGACAGCCCGAAGTACGCATGGCGCGGTCTGCACCTGGACGTCTCTCGCCACTTCTTCGACATCGACACCCTGCACCTGTTCATCGACGCGATGGCGCTGCACCGCCTGAACGTGCTGCACCTGCACCTGACGGACGACCAGGGCTGGCGCGTGGAGATCAAGGGCTACCCGCGGCTCACGGAGGTCGGCTCGAAGCGTCCGCGCTCCCTCGAGGGCCACATGAGCGGCGACCCCGACTCCTGGACCTTCGACGACACCCCCGTCGAGGGGTTCTACACGCAGGACGAGCTGCGCGAGCTCGTGGGCTACGCGCAGAACCGCGGCGTGATGATCGTGCCGGAGATCGACCTGCCCGGCCACATGCAGGCGGCGATCGCGGCCTATCCCGAGCTCGGCAACTTCCCCGCCAGTCCCGTGCAGGTGCGCGAGGTCTGGGGGATCTCCGACCACGTGCTCGGCGTCTCCGACGAGGTCTTCGACTTCGTGCGCGACGTGCTCACGCAGGTCGCCGACATCTTCCCCGCGCCCTTCTTCCACATCGGCGGCGACGAGTGCCCGCGCGTCGAGTGGGAGCAGTCGGCCGATGCCCGCACGCGCATGAACGAGTGGGGCCTCACCCGCGTCTCCGAGATCCAGGGGCGCTTCACGGACTTCGCCACCCAGGTGCTCGCCGAGAAGGGCAAGACCGTGGTCGCCTGGGACGAGGTCCTCGAGTCGCACGTGCCCGACGACGTGGTGGTCATGAACTGGCGCACGGAGGACGGGCTCGAGGAGTCGCTCGAGCGCGGCTTCCGCACCGTCGTCTCCACCTCGAAGGATCTCTACTTCGACTACGCCCAGGGGCCCCTGAAGAAGGAGCCGCTCGCGATCGGCGGGGACATCACCCTCAAGGACGTGTACACAGACCGCCTGCTGCCCAAGAAGCTCGACGACGAGAAGGCCGCGCTCGTCCAGGGCATCCAGGGCCAGCTGTGGACCGAGTACATCGCCACCCCCGAGCACCTGGGCTACATGGCCTTCCCGCGCGTGTGCGCGCTGGCCGAGCGCGCCTGGGGCTCGCCCGAGCAGTCCTACGGCGAGTTCGTGGAGCGGCTGCGAGGCCATCTCCCCCGTCTCGACGCGCTCGGCGTCTCCTACCGTCCTCTGGACTGACCGAGAGCGGATGGCACGGCCATGAGCTCCTCGCACCGCGACGCGCACCCCTACGGTCGCTCGAACGACGACGTGCGTCGGCGCGACCAGCGCCGGCGCCGTCAGCGCCGCGTCCGGATCACCCAGCTGGTGGTCTTCTCGCTCGCGATGATCGGCATGATCTGCGCGCTCACCTTCGCCTTCACCCAGCTCACCGCCGACGACGACGTGGTGGCCGCAGGTCCCTCCGACGCCGGGGCCGACGTGGCCACGGGGAAGGACGGCGTGCACTGCCCGGACCCCGGTGCGAAGCCCGCGAAGCCGAAGAAGGTCGAGGTGAGCGTGCTGAACGGGACCTCCCGGAGCGGGCTCGCGGCATCGGTCAGCGAGACCCTCGCCGATCGCGGGTTTTCCACGGGGAAGGCCGGCAACACGAAGGCCGCCTCGGGCTCCGTGACGATCGTCTACGGGCCCGCGGGATACCTCCAGGCCTCCGCCGTGGCCGCGGAGTTCTCCAAGCCCGCCCTGAAGCTCGACGACCGTGAGGACACCACCGTCGACGTCCTCGTGGGCGACGGCTTCAAGGACGTGGTCGACGAGGACGTCGCCGCCAAGACCCTGAAGAAGGCCGTGAAGATGCCCGCGGGATGCTCCGGGGCCGAGGACTCCCAGGACTCCTCGACGCAGGACACGAAGGGCTGACCGGCCGAGCGGGCAGAACGGGCCGAGACGGCGGACGGCTGACCGGGTCCGGCAAGCAGCCGGCTCAGTCCTTCCAGGTGCGGCGGTCGGACTCCATGCGGGCCCCGATGAACAGCGAGATCACGCCGGCGAAGCCCATGAGGACGACGATCGTGAGGAACACAGCCGAGGTCGAGGTCGCGCTGGGCATGAGGCCCGAGAGCATCGTGTTGATCCCGGCGCTCGAGTCGCCGCGCGGGTCCGAGGCGCTGCCGAGCTGCGGGTCCACCTGCACGGAGACGTTCGCGCGGTACTGGACGCCCTCTGCGTCCTGCACCGTGTAGCTGATCGACGTGGTGCGTCCGCGGAAGCCGCGGGCGGGCGTGAACCGCAGCACGCCGTCGCTGCCCACCTGGTACTCCCCCTCGCCGGGGACCACCAGATGCGTGCCGGAGTAGCGCTCGAGGTCGTCGAGGTTGGAGGCCTCCAGGGAGCTGATCCGCACGGTGGCCGGGGACAGCGGGTCGGAGGGGGCGCCGGCGGTGTCGTTCGCGAGCAGGTCCACCTGCACGGACTTCCCGGGCGCCGTGCGCAGCTCGTCGTCGCGCAGCACCGCCCCGCTGTCGGTGACCAGCGCCGTGAGCGTCGCGCTCGAGCTCGTGGAGTCGGCGTACGAGCCGCTGCCGACGAGCTGCACCGTGCTGCGCAGACCGTTCTCGGCGCCGTCGGCCGGATCGAAGGTGACCGCGCGGGCGTCGAGATCGATCTTCCAGCTGCCCTGCCCGGGGATCGTGAGCTCGCGGCCGTTGGAGGACACCTTCGCCCCGCTGAGCAGGTCGTCGTGCGCGAAGCGGAGGGAGTCGGCGCGCACGAAGCGGGCGTCGTCCATGGGCGCGAAGGTGATGGAGGAGCCGGCCGTGCCCACCTGCGTCTGGTCGAGCATCGCCGGGTAGCCGGGGGCGAAGGTCGCGACGCCCGCGGTGTTGCCCTCGGAGTCCTCACCGGTCAGCCCGATCGGGTCGGCCGCCTTCACCGAGTCGTCCGCGGGGGCGAAGCGGACCGTCTGCGTCGTGCGGTCCAGCGTCCAGGTGCCCTGACCGGCCACGACGGCGCGCGTGCCCTTGCTGTTGACCTCCACGCCGTCGTCGGCCGGGTCGTCGGTCGTCGGGCTCCCGTCGGCCCCCGACGTGGAGTCCCCGTCGGCCCCGGCGGTGGAGTCACCGTCGGTCCCGTCCCCGGCAGCGGCTGATCCGCTGCCATCCGAGCCGCCGTCGCTCGCGCCCGTCGAGCCGGCGTCGGCGCGGGTGAGCGGGACCAGGCGCAGCGTCGAGGTCTTCACGTCCTCCTGGCCGTCGGCCACGTCGAACTCGATCGGATCGCCGAAGGGCGCGGCGCGCACGAGGTCGGGCAGCACGGGCGTGGTGAGGCTGACGATCCCCGTGGTCAGCACGGTGCCGTCGGCCGATTCGGCGACATAGCGCATGGGCTCGGGCGAACGGCCCAGGTGGCTCGAGGACGGCGTGAACGTGAGCTCGGTGCCGTCCTCGGAGACCTGCCATTCGCCCTCGCCGACGGCGATCAGGCGGCGGCCGTCGCCCGAGAGCGTGCTACCGGCGGGCATCGTGTCCAGCAGCAGGCGCACGCGCTCGGTGCCCGACGGGCGCAGATCACCCTTGAGGGACACGCGGATCTCGCCGCCGGCGGGCGCGGCGATGTCCGCGTCGGCGACGGGGCTCGGGTCGACGGGGAGGTCGGAGGGCAGGGAGCGGATCCCGTTGGTCGCCTCGATGGTGATCGCGATCGGAGCCGGATCGCTCTCGGACTCGGACGCCGGCGTGAAGACGAGCTCCTCGCCCTGGATCGTCCAGGTCCCCTCCCCCTCGACCGCGAGCGAGGTGCCGTCGGAGGCGAGGGTCATCGCGGACAGCTGCGCGTCCGAGGCGTCCGACGGGACGGCGAGCCGCACCGTCTCCAGGTTCAGCTCCGACTCGGCGTCGTCGTCGAGGAGACTGGTCAGGGGGATGCGGTTGACGACGCCCGGCGCGATGGTGATGGTGTCGCGCGAGAGCGGCAGGTCGAAGGGGCCCTTCTCGCCGAGCGCGAGCGCCGCGGGGGCGGTGAGCGAGGTCAGCACGCCGAGGGCGAGCGTCAGCATGAGGACGAGGAGGGAGCGCCCGGGCGCCGTGCGGGCACGCACCCGGAGCGCAGGCGCGGGTGTCGCGCGCGCGAGCGGAGTGTTCGCATCCCTGCCTGGCACCCGGTCACGGTATCAGCCGAGGATGCGCGGACCCGGGTGAGCGACGCATGCGAGTCGGGGCGGACGAGGGAGAGCTTGCGCCCCGGAAAGCGCGGATGGCCAAGAGCATCACGGCCCCTGACCGACGACGTCGCGGCACACTCCCACGTGCTGCTCCCGGCGGCGAGCATGCTCTGCCCGTTGCCCCCGTGACTCACCGAAGGGACAGGCCTGCCGGAGCCCGCCCCGGGGCCGGGGATAGACTCCCCGCACCCTTGTCCTCCACTGCCGAGGTGTTCCGTGACCGCCACCGCCCGTACACCCGCCGTGGCCACGTCAGGAAAAGCCTCAGGCTTCCGGCCGGACATCCAGGGGTTGCGCGCCATCGCCGTCCTGCTCGTGGTCCTGTACCACTCGGGCGTGCACGTGCTGTCGGGTGGATTCGTCGGCGTCGACATCTTCTTCGTGATCTCGGGCTTCCTGATCACTACGCACCTGCTCGAGACCCTTGCCGCGCAGGGCCGCATTTCGTTCGGCAGCTTCTATGCGAAACGCGCCCGACGGATCCTCCCGGCTTCGCTGCTGGTCGGCGCGCTGACCGTCATCGCCTCCTGGATCTGGCTTCCTCCCCTGCAGATGCAAGAGGTCACGAAAGGCGCCATCGCGGCGGCCGCCTACGTGCCGAATCTCCTGTTCGCCGTGCAGGGCACCAACTACCTGGCGGAGTCCTCCCCCTCGGTCTTCCAGCACTACTGGTCCCTGGGCGTCGAGGAGCAGTTCTACCTGTTCTGGCCCGCCATCCTGGGAGTCGGTTTCTGGCTTCTCCGCCGCAGCGAACGGAAGCTCCTGATCCTGGTCACGGTTCTGACGATCGGCTCGTTCGTCTTCAGCTGCGTGATGATGCCACTGTCCCAGCCCTGGGCGTTCTTCTCGCTGCCCACACGAGCATGGGAGCTCGGTGCGGGCGGACTCGTCGCATTCTTGGTGCGCACCCGCGCCCACTGGCTGCGCTCCCCGATCACGGGGATCCTCTCGTGGATCGGCCTGGCCCTGATCCTCACTGTCTCGCTGCTGTACACGGAGGGCACGCCGTTCCCAGGCCTCGCCGCCGCGCCGCCGGTTCTTGCCACGTCCCTCCTGCTCATCGGCGGGGCAGCACCGGCCCGAACGAACACGAACCGAATCCTCAGTCTCCGTCCGCTCCAGTGGATCGGCGCGATCTCCTATTCGCTCTACCTCGTGCACTGGCCGCTCCAGGTCATTCCGCAGGCGCACGTCGGCGAGGACGACGTCCTGCCGCTGGTGGTGCGTCTCCTTCTGGGCGCCCTATCGGTCCCCTTGGCGTGGCTGCTTTTCCGCTTCGTGGAACGACCGGTCATCCGCTGGAAGTTTCTGAGGCGACGGTCCCAGATGTGGACCGGGGTCGCGGCGGTCGCCTGCTCGATCGCCCTTGTCGCGACCGCGGGCGGCGCCTTCGTCGCGTCCTCCTCGGAGTCCACGGCCACGCAGCGCACGGCCCAGGACGCCCCGCTCACCGAGATGCCCGAGGGGACCTCTTACGTCCCGGCGAACCTCACGCCCACCCTCGAGGACGCGGCGTCGGACAATCCGGAGATCTATGCGAACGGCTGTCACCGTTCGCAGTCCAGCACGGACTCGAGCGGATGCCAGATCGGCGACAACGACGCCGCCCCCGTGGTCTTCCTGTTCGGCGACTCCCATGCCGCCAGCTGGTATCCCGCTCTGGCGAAGCTCGCACGAGAGGGCCGCATCCGCCTGGACGTCAACACCAAGAGCTCGTGCTACTCGGCCCATATCGACGAGGAGAACGACGGCGTCCCGTACACCGAGTGCGCCCAATGGCGACAAGGGGTGATAAAGCGGATCAACGCCGAGAATCCAGACCTGGTGCTGCTCGCGAATTACCCAGGTGCACACGAGGAGCTGGTCGCCGACGACGCGGACTTCGCCTCGACCTGGAGATCAGGTCTCGAATCGACCATCGAGGACATCGACGGCCCGCGCGTCGCGGTGATGGCGGATGTCCCCCATCGGGACGAGACGCCGTCGATATGCCTCTCGGCCCATCTCCAGGACACGAGCGAGTGCGCAGCCAGCGTGGACGAAGCGCTCGAACCCGACCTGGTGCAGGCCGAAGAGGACGCGACGTCGAAGACCGGCGCGGACTACTTGAACCTGACGGACTATCTCTGCAACCGCCGCGACTGCCCGCCGATCATCGGAGACACCCTGGTCTATCGGGACGGGCACCATCTGACCGCGCGATTCAGTGCAGAGATGGCCCCTCCCCTGTGGAAGAAGCTCAAGCCCCTTCTCGACTGATCGTCATGTTCGCGCCTCAACGGTGCTCATGCCAGGCCCCAGGCTGCCTCCGCGCCACCGGGACGCGTCCTCGACGCGGGTGATGCCGCGGCGGCGGGCGAGTCCGGCTCCCAGCAGAGCCGATCCCTGCTCGAACCGCCCTGCGTAGTGTGTCCCCATGAGCAGACGATCTCCGCGGGTCCCCGGGCATCAGCCGCTCCCGGCGCCCGCCGCCGACAACGCGATCCGGGCAGGGATGCTCCCCCTCGTCGCCGCGTGGATGCTCGAGCAGCGCTGGTACATGGCGAAGGACGCTGGTGTCCCCCGCCTCGCACTGCGTGGATCCGTCGCGCTCGCCGCGACGGACGATGGCGTGAGCGTCCTGGACCTCATCGTCCGGACCGACACCGGCGGCGACGACCTTCCCACCGATTACCAGGTGCCTGTCGTCATCCGCCAGGGGGCCGCGACCGAGGGGACGCCCACTGACGATCCGCGAGCGGTGATCGCCTCACTCGACTCCGCACACGGGACGCTGCGGATCGAGGACGCGTGCCGCACCGACGTGGGACGGCGCGCCCTGATGGACGTGCTCACCGCTGATCGCCCGCTCGTCGGCCCCGACCTCTCGCTGGACCCCGCACCGGTCCCCGGGCGCACCGGTGCCCGCGTCGTCGCGACGCGCCTGCTCAGCGGCGAGCAGTCGAACTCCTCGATGATCTTCACGCTGGAGGACGCCGACCCCGTCATCCTCAAGCTCTTCCGCGTGCTCGCCGCGGGCGAGAACCCCGACGTGGTCCTGCAGGGCGCTCTCGACCGCGCCGGCTGCACGCGGATCGCCCCGATGATCGGATCCGTGCGGGTGCGGGTCGGGGGTGAAGAGAGCGCTGAGGCGAGCGCCGGAGAGAGCGCTGACGCGCTGCTCGCGCAGGGCTTCCTCCCCGACGTCGAGGACGCCTGGCGGGTGGCGCTGCAGCAGGCCTCGGGCGGCGTCGACTTCCGTGCGGGCGCCCGTGATCTCGGCGGCGCGGTCGCCGAGGTGCATCGCCTGCTCGCGTCCGAGCTGCCGAGCGCACCGGCGGCCCCTGCGGACCGCGCGCGCGTGCTCGACCAGATGCGCGCCCGGCTCGACGAGGTCGCCTCCCAGGTCCCGGAGGTCCTCCCCCATCGCACCGCGCTGCGAGGGCTCATCGACGCCGTGGCCGACGCCTCGTGGCCGCCCCTCCAGCGCATCCACGGCGACCTGCACCTGGGCCAGGTGCTCGCCGATCCCTCCCGAGGCTGGGTGCTGCTGGACTTCGAGGGCGAGCCGCTGCGCCCGCTCGCAGAGCGCACGCTCCCGGACTGTCCGGTGCGCGACGTGGCGGGCATGCTGCGCAGCCTCGACTACGCGGGCGGCGCCGTGCTGCACGAGCACGGTGTGGACGCGTCGGCTTGGGTCGCGGAGTCCTCGCGCGCCTTCCTCGACGGCTACCTCGACGCCATGGGGATCGCGCACGAGGACGCGTCGTTCCTCGCGCTGCTGCGCGCCTTCGAGGCCGACAAGGCCGTCTACGAGGTGCTCTACGAGGCGCGGAACCGTCCGGGTTGGCTGCCGATCCCCCTGGGCGCGCTGGCCCGCCTCAGTTCTCGGTGAGCACCGAGGACTCGGGCGTGGGCGCGCTGATCGTCATCCCGGCGGGCGCGACGGCAGGCATCGGCAGGGCGGCGGGCACGGCATGCGGACTCGGGGCAGGGCGCAGCACGCGCCGCACGGCCGACGGCGTGGTCGACACGTCACCCTGCTCGACACCGGGCAGGAAGGGCGCGCTGATCACGCGCAGGAGCAGGCGCGCGCCGACGACGACCTCCGCACGGTCCCCCTCCGGTCCCTCCCACACGCGGGTGCGCACGCCGCTGACCTCGCCGTCCTCGCTCATGGCGAGGCCGACGCCGCGCAGCGCGCGGTCGGCGACCCGGAGCAGCGATGCGGGGCTGGGCGAGGCGGGCGGCGCCGCGGTCGAGCCGATGAGGGCGCTCACGTGCTGGATGGTGCGCACGCCCAGGTAACGGGTGCCGGAGGCCCGGTCGCGACGGGGCTTGTGCTCGATGAGCTCGAGGGCCGGTGCGCCGGCGTGGGGTGCGGCATGCGTGCGTAGGGCGTCGACCACGACGCTGAGGATCTCGTGCACCCGACTGCGGGCCTCGGCAGGGCCGCTCGGGACGTGCTCGGTGGTGAGGGGCCCGCCCGTCATCGGCTCACCTCCACGCTGCGTCCTGGCCTGATGCTCTGGTGTCGTGATGCCCTGGTGCCCTGCGGCTCGGACCACCGTATCGGCGCGACGCTCCCGATCACGATGGGGAGAAGTCCCCATCGACAGTCCCGTCCGATGCCTCTTCGGGCCGTGCGCGACGTGGCGGCCGGCCGGGCGTGTGTCCGTGCAGACGGGCCATGCGCCAGGACCGGCCTGGCGCGCCGGCCGCGCCTCCGGGCTCAGTCGACGGGGACGAACTCGATCGGACTGACCTGGGAGTAGCGGTCCTCGCGGATCGCGACCACGCCCACGCCGCCGATGAACGGGGCGAGGGCCTGGGGGTTCTTGCCGGGGTTCGCGAGGATGACCTGGAAGCCGAAGTGGCGGAAGGACTCCATGGCGGCCGTGATGAACTTGCCGGCGCCCTTCGAGAAGGCCTCGTCGATGATGATCGGCGCGTAGCGCGGGACGTCGATCCCGGTGCCGGCCAGTTGGTAGCGCAGCGCGGCCGCGAGGCAGAACGTCGTCAGACGCTCGTTCTGGCCGCCCGAGAGCGGGCCGCCGGACTCGTGCGCGTGCACGACCTTCCCCTCGGCGTCGACCTCCTCGGCGTGGAAGTGCACGTGGCGGCGCACGTCCAGGATCGCCCGGGAGACCTGGTCGTCCTTGGTGCGGGCGTTGGAGATCAGCTCCATGAGGTGGCGCAGGGAGACGAAGCGCTCCTCGGCCCGGTCGCGGTCGCGGGTGATGTCGTTCTCGATGGTGCCGGCGACGGCGTCCTCGAGGGCCTTCTTGAACTCGTCGAGGGCCGCGAGGTGCACGGGCCGCATGGACAGCTGCAGGTAGCGCCCGGAGTGGAACTCCACCTGGGAGAGCAGGGCGTTGATGCGCTGGAGGCGCTTCTTGATCTCGGCGGGCTCGCGGGCGATCGCGGTGGCGAGGGCCTGGACGTCGCCCAGGGTGTTGCCGGTGAAGAACTCGAAGAAGCGGTCCTCGACCTCGGGGAGCTTCTCCTCCTCGATGCGCTGCAGGATCGCGAGATGGTCGCCGGCCGCATCCAGGGAGACATCGGTGTCGCCGGCCTCGGCGGGCCAGCGTCGGGAGAACTCGCGCATCGCGGTGCGCATGTCCTCCTCGGCGCGGGAGGTGCGCTTGGTGAGGTCCACGAGCTCGGCGTCCAGCGTCGCCGAGGCGTCCTTGGTGACCTGGTCGATCGTCGAGAGCACGATCGTGGGCGCGATCGCGTGGAAGCGCTCGGAGAGCTCCTCCTCGACCTCGGGGGTCAGGCTCCGCTCGCTCAGGCGCTCCTTCGCCTTCGTGAGGCGCTCGGCGGCGCGCTCGGCCTGCTCGCCGAGCTTGCCGGCGCCGCGGGCGACGTCCAGCAGCTCCTCGTCGGCGTCGGTGATGGACTGCTCGACGTCGTCGATCTGGCGGGCGAGGTCCGCGAGGGCCTCGGAGCCGGACTCGGCGGCGCGGACCATGTCCCGCAGGTTCGCGATGCGGCGGGCGACGGACGCGGCGTCGATGTCGTCCCATTCGACGGTGGCGAGCGCCTGCAGCGCGAACAGTCGCTCGCGGCGACGCTCGGCCTCCGCCTCGACGTCCTTGCGTCGGGCCTGGGCCTCGAACAGGGCCTGCTCGGCGCGGGTGCGCTCGTCCTCGAAGACCGCGCGCTTGCCGCGGTTGTCGAAGCCCAGCACCCACTGGGAGCGGTCGTTGATCGCGCGGTCGGTGTTCTTCTCGTGCCGGGACGCGGAGTGCTTGATCTGGCCCGAGCGCAGCACGGCGCGGTTCAGCCGCGTGAACTCCTCGAGGTCCTCCGCGCACACGTAGTCCATGCGGGCGGCGATCTCCCCGGAGAGCCAGGTGTGGAACTCGCCGTCCTTGACGTCGAGCTTCGCCGCGAGCGTGGTCGGGTCGATGCGCCGCGAGGGCCGGGTGAGGTCCGTGTTCACGCGGTTGTAGGAGATGCGGCGGCGCAGGCGCGTGCGGTCGATGACGCCCGCGACCTCGCGGTAGACGCGCTCGGGCACGAGGATCGAGCGGGCGAGACCGCGCAGCGCCTGCTCGGCGGCGGCGGTCCACTCCTGCTCGCCGTCCTTGACCTGGAGGAGCTCGGCCGCGAAGGGCAGATCGGTGGGGGCGACGCCGACCTCGCGGGCGATCATGTCGCGCACGGCGACGTCCTCGGAGTGCAGGTTCGACGCACGGGAGGTCAGCGAGTTCAGCTCGGCGACGGTCTGCTGGAGTTCCTGCTGCAACTCGCGGACCTTCGCCTCGGATTGCCAGCGGTTCTCGTCGGCGTTCTTCTCCTCGGTCTCGAGGGTCCGACGGAGATCGGCGACCTCGCGCTGGGTCGCCAGGAACAGGTCCTCGCTGACAGGGGTGCGCAGCTCGACAGTCGCGAGCTGCGCGGCGAACTCGGCGGCGCGCTCCTTGCGGCGCTCGCGCTCCACGTCGAGGCCCGCGATCTGCTGCTTCCAGTCGTCGATCTCGCCGCCGCCGGCGCGACGGCGCTGCTCCTTGAGCTGCGCGAGGTCGGCGCGGGAATCGGCGAGGTCCTGGGTGAGGCGGCGCTGCTGGGCGCCGACGCGGTCGCGCTCGAGCTGCAGGCGCTCCTGCTCGTCCTGCAGGAGCCGCACCAGGTGCTGCGCGGCGTAGACGTCGATGTCGCTGCGGCGGTCCACGAGCTCCCCGCCGCGCTCCCGCATCTCCTTCCACGAGGTGTGCGCGTCGCGCAGGCCGCGCAGCAGATCGCGCTGCTCACGGGCGGTGACCAGGGCGTCGTAGACCTCGGAGAGGTTGTGGAAGTTCGTGAGCGCCTGGTCCGCGAGCTCGAAGGTGCGGGGCTCGTCGAGCATGTAGTCGCGCAGCAGGGCGTTGACGTCGCCCAGCTCCTTCGCGCTCTGGATCTTGTGGAGGAGGCCCAGGGCCTTCTCGTCGGGGATGCCCAGCAGCTGGCAGAACTTCGCCCGGTACTCGCGGAACTGCCGGAAGGTCTCGGTGCCGGGATGGGCCGCCTCCAGGGCGCGGCCCTCGATCTGGCTGGAGACGAACTGGCGCAGGTCGGTCGCGTCCAGCGCCTTCCGGGAGATGACGTACAGGCTCTTCACGTCGGAGTCCGAGGTGTGCCCGGCCTGCAGGAGCAGCAGGCGGGACAGCTGCACGACGCCGCCCTGCCCGTCGGAGAAGCGCAGCGAGAGCACCGTGAGGGTGGTCTTCTCGCGCAGCACCTCCTGGTTGAACTCGCCGGTGGCGGCGTCGTAGTGCATCGCCCAGGCGCCGCGCACGTAGCTGGCGACGGTGCGGCGGTACTTCGAGCGCGCCGGGCCCGCGTCGGACGCGGCGGCGTTGAAGTGCAGGGTGCGCGGCGGGGTGAGCAGGGCGCTGATCGCGTCCAGCAGCGTGGACTTGCCGGTGCCGGGACCGCCGGTCAAGAAGTAGCCGCGCGGAGAGATCTCCAGGTCATGGGTGCCGTGGAAGGTCCCCCAGTTCGAGACCTGCACGTGCACGAGGCGCCACTGCCCGGGATGCGGGTGCTCGGGGTCCGTCTGCGCGGCGTCGGCGCGGTCGCCGGTGTCCTCGGCGAGGCCGGGCAGGTCGAGGGTCGTTGCGTCGGATTCCACCCCAGAAGGGTACCGGGACGGGCGGGGTCGGGGTGCGGGTGTCGCGAAGCGCGGAGGGCAGGGCGACGGCGGGTCGCGAGACGTTCGGCCGTCGACGGCGGGCGACGAACGCGACGGCGGGCGACGAGCGCGACGGCGGGTGGCCGTGTCAGCGCGTCCGCCCATGGCGACGCAGTGCGTCGTCCACCCTGACCACCGCGCGCGAGCACCCGTCGTGCAGATCCGACGCGACGGTGCGCACTTCGATCCAGCCTGCGCTCACGCGGCGCTCCGTGCGCTCGATGTCCCGCTCCTGCTGAGCACGCGTGAGGTGGCGCGGCCCTTCGTGCTCGAGGCACACCCGGTAGCGCGGCCAGGACAGATCCGGCTCACCGAGGTCCACTCCCCCGTCGTACGTGCGCGCGTTGAGCCGGGGCTCGGGCAGGCCCGCGTCCTCGAGGGCAAGACGGAGCCTCGTCTCCGCCGGGGAGTCGCTGCCCACGCGGGCCCGGACGAGCGCGTCGCGCAGCGCGCGCACGCCCCGTCGTCCTCGGCGTCCCTCGAGCGCTGCGGCGAGATCATCGAGGGACGCGTAGGGCTCGGTGCGTCCCTCGAGACGGGGCCGGGGCCGACGCACGAGGTGATCGGCGATCGACACGAGATCGCCGGACTTCAACAGCGAGGCGAGATCGCACCACGTGCTGATCCTCGTCGTGGCCCGGACCCCTCCCACGAGGATCGCGTCCTTCGCCTCGGCGTCCGAGCTCATGTGCCACCGGATCAGGGCCGAGTCCTCGTGCTTGAGGGTGCTGCCCACGTGGACGGTCCGGCTGCGCACGGCCGTGAGGCCGCGCGGGATCGGCATCTCGAGCAGCTCCGCGGCGGTCGGTCCGCAGGCGAAGGCCGACGGGTCGTCGAAGCACAGGGCGCGCACGATCTGCGCGGCGCTCGCCCCGGTCCCCGCCCTCGCGTAGAGCCCGCGCGCAAGGCTTCGGATGTCCGGGCAGCGCAGACGGGCGACGCCGACCCCGGCGGCCCTCGCCTCCCGTGCGGTGAACACCGGCGGCAGATGCGCAGGCAGCGGCGCACGCGGCTTCGACATGGGCACCAGCGTCCCCGACTCGCACCCGGAGGTCGGGAATCATCCACAATGCCCAGTTCACAGGACGGATCTCGCCCACCTGGGCGGTCTTCGCAGCGCCCGGTCGTCGCACGTGCGTCGGCACCGGCGCGCGTCGGCGAAAGGTGAGTCCCACGCCGGCGAAAGGTGAGTTGTCGTCGTCATCGCCCGGTGAGAGGTGAGTTGTTGTCGTCAAAAGCGCCTTTTGACGACAACAACTCACCTCTCGCGGGCGAAGGTGCCGGCGGGGGGGGGGGGGAGGTGCGCTGGGGTTCAGGGCGGGGCGGTCGCCCTGGCGGGTCGGTCAGCCTGCTGAGTCGGTCAGCCTGCCGAGTCGTTGTACTGGTCGAGGGCGGACTGCAGGCCCTTGACGGCCTTGGTCAGCCCTTCCTTCGGGTCGTCGCCCTGGAGGATGCCCTCCCAGGCCTCCTCGACGGCCTTGCGGGCCTGGGGCATGATGCCCGCGGTGCCGCCCTGGGTGGGGGTGCTGAGCTCGGTCTCGTCGAGCTGCTGGATGGCGACGTCGAACTGCGGGAAGTCCTTGCGCCACTTCGTGTCCTCGGGCTCGTCGAGCGCCTTCTTCGAGACGGGGAAGTAGCCGGTGCCCGTGTGCCAGGTGGCCTGGTTCGCGGGCTCGTTGCAGAACTGCACGAACTTCCAGGCGGCCTCCTTCTCCGCGTCGGAGTGCTTCTCCCCCACCACGTAGAGCGAGGCGCCGCCGATGACCGGCCCGTACTCGTTCTTCTCGATGCGCGGGTAGAAGCCGACGCCCAGCTCGAAGTCCTGCTCGTCGGCCGCTTCCTTCATGCCGCCCAGCGCGCCGGTGGATTCGAGGGTGATGCCGATCGTTCCGGACTTGAAGGCGTCCTGCGCATCGGCCGGGGCACGCCCCGTGTTGCCGGCGATGCCGTCGTCGACGAGCTTCTTCCACCAGGTCAGGAACTCGACGGCGGCGTCGTTGTCGAAGGCGAAGGCGCTCGCGCGCTCCTTGCCGCGGCCGTTGTCGGGCGTGCAGTAGAGCTCTCCGGCGGTGGCGATGATCTGCTCGACGAACCAGCCGTAGATCGCGCCGTTGAAGCCGAACTCCGCCGGGCCGTCGTTCTTGTTCGACAGGGCCTTGGCGGCCTCGGCGACCTCGTCGAGGGTCTCGGGTGCCTTGTCGGGGTCGAGTCCGGCCTTCTCGAAGAGCTTCTTGTTGTAGTACAGGACGGGCATCGAGGTGTTGAACGGCATCGACCAGAGCTTGTCGGCGACCGTGTAGTACCCGGCGATGTTGGGCTGGATGTCGGAGACGTCGTAGGAGTCGCGGTCGATGAACGACTGCATGGGCACCACGGTCCCGGAGTCGATCATGAACTGCAGGCCCAGGTCGTATATCTGCACGAGCGCGGGTGTGCTGCCCGATTGCACGGCGGCCTTGTACTTGGTGATGCCGTCGTCGTACTCGCCCTGGTAGACGGGCTTGATCGTGATCTTGCCGGAGTTCTTCTCGTTGAACGCCTTGACGAGCTTCTCGAGGGTGTCGCCGTTGGTGCCGTCCATCGAGTGCCAGAAGGCGACGGTGGTCTCGCCGTCGGCCTTGTCGAGAGCGCCGGAGTCCGGGGCCTTCGCCTCGGAGCCTCCTCCGCCTCCCGAGCAGCCGGCGACCAGCGGTGCCGTCGCCGCCATCCCCGCCATCGAAGCCATGACTGTGCGCCGTCGGATCATCGTCGGGCCGCCTTTCGTTTCCGTGAGGTGCGGGATCGGTTCTGTGGGGGTGCGGGATGCTCAGGGGTCGAGTGCCGCAGCGGGTACGTGCGCAGGCGCCGACGCGTCCGCGCCGCTCATTTGATCGCTCCGCCGGTGAGGCCGCGGACGATGAACCGCTGCCCGAAGATGAGCAGCAGCAGGGTCGGGACCACCGCGAGCACGGTGCCGGCGAGCACGAGGCCGGCGTTGAAGTTGTCGGCCGACTTGAGCTGGGTGATGCCGATCTGGATGGTCTGCATCTGCGGGGTCTGCGTGACCAGCAGGGGCCAGAAGTACATGTTCCAGGCCATGAGGAAGGACCAGAATCCGAGCGCCATCAGCGTGGGCCGCGACAGCGGGATGAGGATCCGCAGCAGGAAGCGCGGGTTCGAGCAGCCGTCGATGCGGGCGGCGTCGAACAGCTCCGCCGGGAACGACATGAACGCCTGGCGCAGCAGGAAGATCCCGAAGCCGTGCGCGAGGAACGGGAGCGTCAGCGCGGGAAGGGTGTTGATGAGGCCCGCGTCGGAGATGAAGAGGTAGTTGGGGATGATGATCGCCTCGACCGGGACCATCATCGTGCTGAGCAGCAGGAAGAACCAGAAGGTGCGCCAGCGCATCGGCAGGAACACCAGCGCGAAGCTCGCCAGCACGCTCGTGATCATCTGGCCGGCGGTGATGATGCCCGCCATCGCCACGGAGTTCCCCCACTGCCGCAGCAGCGGGATCGCGTCGAGGGCGCCCGCGAAGTTCCGCAGCACCGCACCGCTCCTGGGCCACAGGGCGGCCGGGTAGGCGTTGATGTCGCCCGGGCCCATGAGCGAGCCGGCGAAGCCGAAGTACACGGGGAACCCGATGAGCACCAGGAAGATCAGCAGCACGACATAGGTGCCGACCTTCGAGGCGATGCCTCCGGAAGGTCGTCGACGGCGCGCAGGGCCCGACGGCCGCGCAGGGTCCGACGGCCTCGCGAGGCCCGACGGCGTGGTCGGCGCCGGGCGGGCCGCGGACGACGGCGCGGTCGAGGAGTGCTCGTTCACTGGTAGAACACCTTCCTCTCGACGAGCCCGAACTGCAGGGCGGTGATCACGACGACGACGATCAGCAGCACGATCGCCTGGGCGGAGGCGTATCCGAAGTTCGAGTTGCCGTAGGCGAAGGCCTGCTCGTAGATCGAGTAGACGAGGGTGGTGGTCGACCCCTGCGGCCCACCGCGGGTGAGGATGTGGATCTGGCCGAAGCTCTGCAGGGAGTTGATGGTGCCGGTGACGAGCAGGAAGAAGATCTGCGGGGTGAGCAGCGGGATGATGATCGAGCGCTGCAGGCGCAGGCCGCCCGCACCGTCCAGACGGGCCGCCTCGATGATGTCGTCGGGCACGGACCCCAGGCCCGCCGAGAGCACCAGCAGGTTGTAGCCCATCTGCATCCACACGGTGGTCAGCGCGATCGAGATCAGCGCGATGTGGGGGTCGGTGATCCAGCCGACGCGGCCGATGCCGAACGTCCCCAGGATGCCGTTCAGCACGCCTGTGGCCTGGTTGAACATGACCGCGAAGATCACCGAGGCGGTCGCCACGGAGAACGCGAACGGCGAGGCGAACGCGGTGCGGAAGAAGCGGATGCCGCGGATCCTCTGGTGCAGTAGCAGCGAGAGCATCAGCGAGATCGCGATCACCGGGACCACGGTGAGCACCACGAAGGCGATCGTGCGCAGCAGGACCGCATGGAACTCGGAGTCCTGCAGCAGCTTGAGGTAGTGCTCGGCGCCGACGAAGCCCGCGGGACGGCCCAGGATGTCGTTGCCCTGGAAGGACAGCACGAACGAGCGTGCGAGCGGGAAGAACATGAAGACCGCGAACACGGCGAGCGCCGGCACCAGGTAGAGCCAGGAGCTGTACTGGCCCCGTCGTGAGGGCTTGCGGCGCGGGATCTCGGATGCGTCCGAGACGGTGGATGCGTCGGTCGACGTCGTGGTCATGCGACCCCTCCTCTCCTCGTCTTCGAGGCGGTGGGCGGGCGGTCGCCCTCAGCAGCGCGACCGCGGGTGGGGAAGGTCAGGGAATGGCCCGAGCACAGGTGAACGGGAGGTGAACACGGTGATCCAAGTCACCGTAGCAGAGGGTGTGCGGCATATGCCGGAACCCGGCGTCGGCGACCTCATCGACCCCTGCGCCGCCGTCCGGGATGCACGGACGTGTGCTCAGCGTCCGGGGTCCGACGCTCCGGGGTCGGTTCCCCTGGATCGGCTCCCCGAGGTCAGGTTCCCGCGGCGTCGGCCCTCATCCCTCGGTGCTCAGCGCTCCTCGTCCCCGTCCACGGGGTCGATCAGGCTGTCCACGGTCTCGTCCTCCGCGTCCGTGGTGGCCCCGCCATCAGCGTCGACACCCTCTGCGTCGGCGTCCTCGGCGTCGGCATCCTCTGCGTCGAGGTCCTCGGCGTCAGCATCGTCAGCGTCGGCGTCCTCGGGGTCGGCGAGGCCGCCGGCTCCTGCCTCGCGGTAGAGCGCGATGAACTCGCGCGCGGTATCGGGGCCGATCATCAGGCGCAGCACCGGGGAGACCTCGAAGGAATCGCCCTGCTCCTCGAGCAGGCCCGCACGCTGGATCTTGGTGATGGAGGCGCGCACCTCCTTGGCGAAGCCGGCCTCGTCGGTCGAGGTGGAGCGGCGGTAGGCGGCGAGCGCCTGCTGGATCTCCGCCTCGGAGACCACCGCGCGCTGTCCGCGCGAGGACTGGGTGAGCAGCATCTGGCGCAGCACCAGCAGCAGCACCGAGTCTAGGCGGTTCAGGCCGGAGAGGCGGCGCAGCAGCTTGGGGGCATCGGGGTCGGACTCGCTCTGGCGCACGAAGGCGACCTGGGCGTCGTCGTCCAGGACCAGCTCGAGGAACATGTCGGCGAGCCGGGCCTCGATGGCGGCGCGGTCGCGCAGCAGCTGGCCGTAGCGCTGGGGTTCGCGCCGGCCGTCGACGAAGGGTCCCTGCAGGAGGGCCACGAGGACGCGGCGGGACTCGTCGACGAGCGCGCCCAGTCCGGAGGTGGTGGGCGCGTCCGGGTCGTCCGGGGACGGGGCCGAGCCCGAGGGGTTCGACGGGGCCGCGGCGGGCGAGGCGGGGGATGTCATGGGAGCCACGATCATCGAGGGTACCTGCGAGACTGGCCGTCATGGACGATCTCACCGTGGAGCGGGTGCTGCGCACCGTCGAGGCCATCCCGCCCGGCCGCGTCGCGAGCTACGGCCAGGTGGGCGATGTGTGCGGGGTGGGGCCGCGCCTGGTGGGTCGGATCATGAGCCAGTGGGGCTCCGGGGTGACCTGGTGGCGCGTGACATCGGCCGACGGGGACCTGCCCGCTCCGCTCCTCGCGCGCGCCCGCGACGCGTGGGACGAGGAGGGCATCGCGCTCAAGCCCAACGGCCGCGGCTGCCGGATCGCGCGGTACCGGGCCGACCACGAGCAGCTCGTGGCGGATGCCCGACGAGCCTGGGCGGACCTGCCCGAGGAGTGAGGACCGGCCCGCACGACCCGACATCGGTCACGCCTCGTTCGTCGGCCGTTCGCCCTGTTGTAACCTCAGGAACGGCCCGGCGAGAGCCCGACCCCTTTCCGTGCAGACCCGTGTTCCGAGCCCAGGGATCGAGCTCACCGCGGCCTGCCGTCCATCACCCGTTCATGACCGCGCGTTCCGAGGAGGCCCCGTGCACGTCGGGACGACGCTCCAGCGCACCTCGAGCGCGGCCGCGCCCCTGTGGGATCAGGCCTTCGCCGTGTGGGCGTGGCGCCATGCCGTCGGGGCGCGCCCGGTGCACGTCGCGATCGAGGCGCCCGGGTCCGACGGCAGCGACAGGACGGACGGGGTCGACAGGACGGCCGGAGCTGACAAGGCGGGTACGGCCGACATCCCCGTCGCTGCGCACCCCTCCGCCCGTCGCCCCCATCTCCTCGGGGCCGAGGGGGGCTCCGTGATCGACCTGGGCGAGATCGCCGCCGAAGGCCGCACCGTGGATCTCGCCGATCCCTCCACCCCCGCCTGGCTGTGGGTCGAGGGGGCGACCGCTGGGTCCGGCGGAACCGGGTCCGGCGCGACCGGCACCGGCGTGCGCTGGTGGGTCGACGAGCAGGTCGAGCTGCCGCGCGTGAGCGCCGTCGTCCCCACGTTCCGCCGCGAGGACGACGCGACCGCGCAGGCCCGCGCCTTCGCCGCCATGCCCTTCGTCGCCCGCGTGCTCGTCATCGATCAGGGCGGCACCCTCGCGGACCACGCCCCCTTCACCCGGCTCCTCGAGGCGCAGGAGAGGGCGTCGGCCGAGCTCCCCGACTCCCCCGCGCGCATCGAACTCCTCGAGCAGCCGAACCTCGGCGGCTCCGGCGGGTACGCGCGCGGCATGCTCGCCTCCCTCGAGGACCCCGCCCAGGCCGTGTTCCTCTCGGACGACGACGCCCTGATCTCCGAGGAGTCCCTGCGCCGCCTGCTCACCTTCCAGGCCCTCGCCGAGGCGCCGACGATCCTGGGCACAGGGCTGCTGGACGCAGGCTCCCCCGTCGACGCCCCCACCCTGCTCAACGAGGCCGAGCATGTGGAGCGATCGACCTTCTTCTGGCGCTCGGCCGACGGCATGCACGGACCGCTCGACCTCGCCGGCACCACGCCCGCCGACTGGGACGCCCTGCTGCCGCGCACCGCCGCGGACTACTCCGGCTGGTGGGGAACACTGCTCCCGCCCGGCGCCGTCGGGACGCTGGGGCTCCCCGCCCCCTTCTTCCTGAAGTGGGACGACGCCGAGTACGGGCTGCGCGCGAGCGCGCACGGCTATTCGACGATGGTGCTGCCGGGCGCCTCCGTCACCCACCCCTCCTGGGACGCGTACCGCACGCAGATGAGCTGGAGCGCTCGGATCCTGCACCGCAACCGCCTGGCGACCGCCGCCGCGCATCGCGCGGGCCGCGGAGTGCTCGCCGATTCGCTCGCCCATCAGCTCAAGCACGTGCTCTCCGGCCTCCACCTCACGGCGCGCCTGTGGGACGAGGGGGCGCGGGCCGCGCTCGCGGGCCCCGATGCATGGCTGGGCACGGACCTGCGCAGCGCGCGGGCCGACGGCCAGGCGGTGGTCGACGCCTGGCGCGTGCGCCAGCGCTCCCGCACCGAGGGACTCGAGCCCACGCGCACCTCCCCGTTCTCCCTGCCCGCGGGGGCGCTGCGGGCGCTCGCGCGCGTGCTCTCCCCCGCCCGCGCTCCGCGCAGCGTGCTGGAGATCCCCGCGAGCACGGTGTCCTGGCGCACCGTGCTCGGGGCCGACGCCGTGATCATCACCTCCGCGCAGGGCGAGAGGATCGACTCCTTCGCGATCGACGGGCACGATGATCGGTCCCTGCTCATGCGGGTGCTGCGCACGCACGTGCGCCTGGCCCTCCGCTGGGGCTCGCTGCGCCGCCGGTATGCGCGCGCCCTGCCGCGCTGGACCACGGCGGGCACCTGGCGGGAGATCCTGGATCACGCTGAACGGGCCGAGCAGGCGGGGAGCACGAGCACCGAGGAGCGCAGGGACGACAGCGCTGACGCGAGCCAGGAAGGAGGCCGCTAATGGCCGCACGCGGCAACTCCCTCAAGCGCCGGCTGCGCAGCACCGGCGGCAAGCTCCTGCGCCGCTTCCGCCTGCTGCCCGGCGGCGTGCCCGACGGCCTGGGCGATGACGACCGCCTGGGCGAGACCGTCCTCGAGGGCGACGTCATCCTCTACTTCCCCGATACCCTGGAGAGCCTCTACCAGCTCGACGACTGGTTCGGGCCGCTGCGCGAGCTGCACCGCCAGCGGGGCGTGACCATCGTGTGCATGGACTCGCGGGTCGCCGCGGCGCTGCGCGAGAAGGTGGAGATGACGGTGATCACCGTCGCCCGCGACGCGACGCTGGACGCGCTGATCCTGCGCAGCGACATCAAGCTCATCCTCTACGTGAACTACAACCCGCTGAACACGGCGCCGCTGCGCAGCCGTTCGGCGCTGCACGTCTCTCTGCTGCACGGCGACTCCGACAAGGGCGTCTCCGTCTCCAACCAGATCAAGGCCTACGACTTCTCCTTCGTGGCCGGGCAGGCGGCGATCGACCGCCTCGAGCGCTACTCGACGCTGTTCGACGCGCGCACCCGCTGCATCCCCGTCGGCCGACCCAGCCTGGACACGGACCGCGCGAGCACTCCGGCGCGCTCCGAGGGCGCGCCCCGCACGGTCCTCTACGCGCCGACGTGGGAGGGCGGGCAGGCGAGCGTCGCCTACTCCTCACTGCTCACGCAGTCGGAAATGATCGTGCGCTCGCTGGTCGCCGCCGGTCTGCACGTCATCTACCGGCCGCACCCGCTGACCGGGGTGCGCGTGCCCGCCTTCGGGGAGGCCGACGCCCAGCTGCGCGAACTGCTCGCCGAGCGCGGGCAGGAGGTCGCCGAGCGCCACAGCATCCAGCAGGACTTCGCCCGCGCCGACCTCATGATCTGCGACGTCTCCGCCGTCGCGACGGACTGGCTGGCCACCGGCAAGCCGCTCATCGTCACCGAGCCCGACCGCGCCGAGGGCGGCCCCCGCGAGGCCGCCACGCGCCTGCTGCAGACCACCCCGCGGCTCACCGCGGAGCGGTCTCCGCGCGCCGGCGAGCTCGCCCTCGAGCAGATCACCGAGGACCCGCAGCGCGAGCAGCGCCATGAGCTCACCGAGTACTACCTGGGGGACACGACCCCGGGGGCTTCACTGCAGCGCTTCCTCGACGCCTGCACCGACCTCACCGTGCTGCGCGATCAGCTGTGGGCGTCGATCCAGGAGGAAGGGCAGTCGGACGGGGCCGGCGATCCCGCCTCCGGCCACGAGGGGCAGGCGGCGCCCGGAGGCTCGCTCTGACCACGTTCGTGCTGGCGACCTGGGGATACGATGAACTGGCCCGTCGAACGCGCAACATGGAGAGGATCACTCCGTGTCGGCCGACACCGCGCTCTCCACTCCTCACCGAGTACGATCGCGGCGACGTGAGCCCGGGGTCGTCGTCACGACGCCGCCGGGTCGCCTGCACGGATCCGGTCGCGCTCCGCGATGAGATGCGGCAGTCGACCGAGCAGGACGAGAGGAAGACACCGACCGTGGAACCCAGCACCGCGAGCCCCGCCCGGCAGTGTCCCGAGGGGAGCCGCCCGTGACCGTCGCGATCCGCAACGGGGCGGGCTCCAAGCGCAGCAGCCTCGGCATCATCCGGGAGCTCGTCGACACCCGCAAGACCCTCTGGGTGCTCATCCGCCGTGACCTGAAGCTGCGTTACGCCGGCTCGATGCTGGGCTGGGTGTGGACCGTCCTCGAGCCGCTCATGATGAGCTCGATCTACTGGTTCGTCTTCACGGTGATCTTCCACCGCAGTGTGGGCAACGACCCGTACATCATCTTCCTGCTGGCCGGCCTGCTGCCCTGGTTCTGGTTCACCAACGGGCTCACGCAGGGGGCGGATGCACTGGTCTCGCAGAGACGCCTGCTGGCCTCGACAGCGCTGCCGCGCCAGATCTGGGTGCTGCGGTCGGTAGGAGCGAAGGGGTGCGAGTTCCTCTTCTCCGTGCCCGTCTTCCTGCTGTTCCTCATCTTCTACCACCCGCAGTACAACTGGCAGCTGCTGTACATCCCGCTGGGTCTCGTGCTTGAGCTGGTCCTCCTGGTGGGCCTGGGCTTCCTGCTCTCGCCGATCATGGTGCTCGTGCGCGACCTGAAGCCCATCATCCGGCTCATCACCCGCGTGATGTTCTACGCCTCACCCGTGATCTACGGGTACCACGACGTCGCCTCCCTGAAAGTGCCCGAGTTCGTGAAGGTGCTGTACGGGCTGAACCCCGTGACCGGCATCCTCGAGTGCTTCCGCTCCGGCTTCTTCGACCAGCCGGCCGCAGGGCACGTGATCCTGAGCGCGACCATCGTGTCGGTGCTCGTGCTGTTCCTCGGCTGGTTCGTCTTCAAGCGCCTCGAATCCACGGTCCTGAAGGAGATCTGATGGCCCGCACACAGCGCAGCGAGGAGCCCCGTCGGCTCGCGACCGCTCCTCGCCACGTACGACGCGGCCCCGCCCCGGCCTCGTCGAGCACCGTGTCCGCATCCCGCACCGGTCGTGGCAGTGCCGCAGGCGCTGCGAGCGATCAGGTCGCGACATCCGGCGTGGCGGCGGCACAGCCGATCCCGCCCGACGAGGCCCCGGACACCTCCCCCGGCGCCCTCGGTTCGGGCTCCTCCCCCGATGCCTCGGCGGACTCCGCGGACTCGCCGAATACGGAGGCGAGGGCCGCAGCGACGCCCACCGAAGAGACGAAGCCCGTCGAGACGAAGCCCTCCGAGAGGAAGCCCGCGACGGAGAAAGCCCCGTCGGCGATGACCTCCCCGTCCGAGCAGACATCCGCAGTCGCGACGACCGCGGGCCGACCGGAAGAGCCCTCAGGCGCGGGTCCGGCCGCCGCCGACAGCGCACAGGCGCCCGTGATCTCCCTGCGTGACGTGGGCGTCGAGTTCTCGCGCACCCGCAAGGACATCGGCCTGCGCGACCTGCTGTTCCGCCGCGACACCGGCCCCAGCCGCGATGCGTTCTGGCCGCTGCGCAACGTCACCTTCGACATCGCCAAGGGCGACGCAGTGGGCGTCATCGGACGCAACGGCCAGGGCAAGTCGACTCTGCTCAAGCTGGTCGCCGGCGTGCTCCTTCCCGACGAGGGCGAGGTGGCCGTGCGCCAGGGCGTCGCGCCGCTCATCGAGATCACCGGCGGCTTCTCGCCGGATCTCACCGGCAAGGAGAACGTGTATCTCGCGGCGGGCCTGCACGGCATGCCCAAGGAGCTCATCGACGAGAAGTACGACGAGATCGTCGACTTCGCGGAGATGAAGGACTTCATGGACACGCCGTTCCGCCACTACTCCTCGGGCATGAAGGTGCGTCTCGCATTCAGCGTGATCTCTCAGCTCGAGGAGCCCATCCTGCTCGTGGACGAAGTCCTCGCAGTGGGCGACAAGGTCTTCAAGAAGAAGTGCTACGACCGGATCGACTCGATGCTCGCCGAGGGCCGCACGATGTTCCTGGTCTCACACTCCAACAGCGACCTGAAGAGGTTCTGCACCAGGGGCCTCTATCTTCGAGAAGGCGCTCTGCGGGCCGACGGCCCGATCAAGGACGTCCTCAAGCAGTACGACGAGCAGGGTTAGCAGCGCGCGCTGCACCGCACGACCGAAGGATTTCGACACCGATGGCCCAGACCGATCAGGCCCCGCAGACCGAGGCGAGCAACCCCTCCGCCGTCGCCCACAAGATGGTGATGCCATGGCAGCGGATGGCGGGCCTGCGCCGCCGCCTCACCCAGACGATCTTCGCGATCGCGCCCCTCGTGCTGCTCGCCATCGGTGTCCACCCGGCCATCGCGGCGATCCCAGCGATCTACCCGTTCTTCATCCTCATCCGCCGCGGATACAGGCGACTGCGCAAGCACGTGGGTCGCACGGCCCTGAGCGGCGAGCACGGCATCCGACTGCTGCTGGGACTGCTGCCGCTCGGCATCTGCTGGGCGCAGGGCACGACGGGCCCCGTCGGCTGGATCACCGCCGTCCTGCTCGCCCTGGTGCCGCTCTCCGAGCCCGTGGTGACCCGCGTGGCGCCCGGTCGCAAGCTGCGCGTCGCCAACCTGCCCGGAATCCCCGACCACCGCGGTGCCGCATTCCCGGTCAACGTCGTCCTGGTCGTCGATCTCTCGCTCACCGCGCTCGCCTCGCTGCTGCTGCTCGTGCGCGTGCCCGCCGGCGCCCTGCTGCCCCTGCCGCTGATCGCACTCGCCGTGGCCGGCTACCACGCCCTTGACTCCTTCCGGCGCGTGCGGGATTCCGTCAACGCCGACAACAACCTCTACGCCGCCGTCGAGGCCTACGCCCCGAAGTTCGTGCTCTACTACGGCGTGCCTGCCGGTTCCGCCTACCAGGTGGGCATGTGGATCGAATACCTCGAGCGGATCGGCGAGCCCTTCATCGTGGTGCTGCGCAAGACATCCGCCTTCCGCGAGATCCGGCGCCTGACGGACGCGCCCGTGGTGGTGCGCACGAACATCTGGCAGCTGGACGATGTGATCACGCCGTCTATCACCACCGCCTTCTACGTCAACAACTCGGCGCCGAACGTGCATCTGGTGCGCTACCCGCAGATCACCCACGTGCAGCTGCTGCACGGCGACAGCGACAAGGCCTCGAGCTTCAACCCGGTCACTGCGCTGTACGACAAGATCTTCGTGGCGGGCCAGGCCGCGATCGATCGCTACGCGAACAACGGCGTGGAGATCCCGCAGGAGAAGTTCACGATCGTCGGCCGCCCGCAGGTGGAGACCGTCGAGCAGCAGGGCCCGGAGAACATGCCGGTGCGCACGGTGCTGTACGCGCCGACGTGGGAGGGCCACTACGCGGACACGAACTACGGCTCGCTGCCCGTCGGCCCCCAGATCATCCGCAACCTGCTGGAGCGCGGGATCACGGTCGTGTTCCGTCCCCATCCCTTCAGCTATCGCAATCCCGAGGCCTCCCGGAACATCAGCGAGATCAAGCGTCTGCTGCGCGAGGACCGCGAGGCCAGCGGCCGCGAGCACCTGTGGGGTCGCGCCGCGGAGAAGCACCTGGACGCCTTCGGCTGCTTCAACGCCGCCGATGCGATGATCTCGGATGTCTCCTCCGTGGTCCCGGACTTCCTGTACTCGGGCAAGCCCTACGGCCTGGTGACGATGTCGTACACGGTCGCGGAGTTCGAGCGGATGTTCCCGCTCGCACGCTCGGCCTACGTGATCCCGAAGGACCTCTCGAACCTCGACGAGATGCTCGACCAGCTGCTGGTCACCGACCCCAAGGCCGAGGCCCGCAAGCAGACCCGCGTGGACTACCTGGGCCCGTTCCCGGCCGAGAACTACGCCGAAGCCTTCGTGGGCGCCGCGCGCAACGTCGTGCTGCACGATCGCAAGCCGGTGCTCGCCCTGCAGGCGGCGACCGGCGATGCCGACGAGGGCTCGCAGGAGGCCCGTCTGTCGAGCCGCGGAGCGGCCGACGAGGGCGAGGTCGGCGACGAGCGCTCCACCGAGGACGGCTACGGCGCAGACAGCGCCGACGAGGACGAGGACTGACGCCAGGCGGGGGCAGTCCGCCGCGTGTCAGCGGTCCGCCGGCCCCTGCCGTGCTCGTTGCAGGGCCCTGCGGAGGCGCCCGGTGCCGCGTGCACCGGGCGCCTCCTGCGCATTCGACCCTCCTGGCAACGTTCCTCGGAGCACCTCCGATCGACCCGCAACGGCATCCTGCGGCTCCTCGGCACCGGACCCCGTGCCGACCGCTCCCCGCAGCGTCCTGCCCTGGAGGGCGCGGGTGTCCAGGTCGCTCGCGAGTTCCACGGCGCCGGTCCCGGCGTCGTTGGTCAGCGCCAGGTGCAGCGTCTCGCCGGCCGCGACGAGGGTGAGCGGAAGCCAGAGGCTCAGCACGCTCGCACTGGACTGCCGGGCCTCGAGCTCGCGCAGGCGGCGCCCCTGGGCGTCCCGGATCTCCCCGCGGGCGGGCACGGGCCGGTGCAGCGTGACCACGGCGATCGCCGACTCCTCCCCCTGATCGGACAGCAGCGCGACCACGGTGCCCAGGGGGCCGGCCGACGGATGGAGACGGAACCCGATGTCCAACGAGAGATTCTTGGCCTTCTTGGTGAAGTAGACGACTCCGTGCGGGGTTCCCTCGGGGTCCACGAGCTCGGCTGTGGAGGTGGGCACTCCTTCCTGACGGCGTCCGCCCAGGCGCGTGGCGATGTCCTCGTCCCCCGCCCGCTGGATGATCCAGAGATCCCAGACGCCGACGGCGAGGTCGTGCGTGGGCAGGGCTACCTCGATGCGAGACCCTGCGCCCTCCGGGGAGGTGATGGCTCGACTCCGGTCCACCGGGTATTCGAGGCGCTCCCCCGACTCGCGGCATCGCGCGGAGAGGACCACTTCCGGGGCGGGCGTGGAGGAGTCGCCCACGAGCACGTCCATCTGCACGTGGACGGTGTCGCCCTGGACGGACCACTCGCGCAGCTCGGCGCGGCCCTTCGGTGCGGGGGCGTGCAGGCGCTGGGTGTCGATGTGCGCTGCGAGGTCCGCGGGAAGGTCGAGCGAGACGCCCTCGCTGTCGAGGCGGAGCAGTCGGGAGGAACGGGTCGCCGCGATCTCCCACGCGATGAACCGCCGGAGCGTGTCCACGTCGCCGGAGAGGGCGATCTCCGTC
The DNA here is from genome assembly GCF_020792675.1 of Brachybacterium halotolerans subsp. kimchii. Taxonomy (NCBI): domain Bacteria; kingdom Bacillati; phylum Actinomycetota; class Actinomycetes; order Micrococcales; family Dermabacteraceae; genus Brachybacterium; species Brachybacterium halotolerans. The sequence continues at coordinate 1,632,476 of NZ_CP086254.1, forward strand.
TTGGTGCGCAGGATGTCCTTCTGGTGGACGGCGAGAGCGGGGGACCACACCGGTCCGAGGACCTGCTGGATGCGCTCGACGACGTAGCGCTGGTCCGCCTCGGTTCCCTTGAGGAAGCGGGCATCGAGCGGCTTGCCCAGCGACCAGGTCACGGCGCGCCACATGACGGCGTCCCGCAGTCGGCCGGGCTCCGTCTCCTCGAGGACGACCTCGGTGAGATGGGTGAAGGCGTCCACGAGCTCGGCCGGGCCCCTGACGGTGCGGGTGACGTTGCCTCCGTCGGCACGCTGGCGCAGCAGATAGTAGTCGCGGTCGGCGAGGATGCTGATGGTGGACGCCGTGAGGTAGGCCCGGGCGACCAGCAGCTGATCCTCGGCGACCTTGACGTCGGTGCGGAAGCGCATCGCGTGCTGTTCGATCAGCTCGCGCCGGAAGAGCTTCCAGGGACCGAGCGTCCTGAACACGTTGTCCTCGAGGAGGTCCACGTGCAGACGGGTGCTCGGGAACGTCGCGCCGCGCGCCGAGCGTCCGTCGATGCCCCGCACCTGACCGAGGACGACATCGGACCCCTCGCGGTCCGCGACGGCGGTCATGTCGCGCAGTGCGCCGTCGGTGAGCTCGTCATCGGCGTCCATGAAGAACACGTAGCGGCCGCGGGCAACGTCGAGACCGGCGTTGCGGGGTGCCCCGGGCCCGCCCGAGTTGGCCTGGTGCAGGACGCGGATGGACGGGAAGCGGGCGGCGTAGCCGTCCAGGAGCTCGCCGGATCCGTCGGTCGAACCGTCGTCGACGGCGATGACCTCGATCTGGTCTCCTGCCAGGCCCTGCCTCTGCGTCGAGTCCAGGGCCTGCGCCAGGTACTCCCCGGCGTTGTAGACCGCCATGATGACGGAGACGACCGTCTCTCCCATTGGTGACCCCCTCTGATCCCCGACGAGTGCTCCCCCGAGCACCCGACATGAGGACGATAGTCCGAGAGCCTGCGTGTTCCGGTCGCGCGCGCCCCACGATCCCGGAGAACTGCGTCACCACGCCGGTCGGCGGCTCACTCCTCCGCCATGACCTCGGCGTCCTCGAGGGCGTCGGCGGGCTCCTCGTCGACGTCCGCGCCCTCTACCTCGGTGTCCACGGCCTCCAGGGCGCTCGGGCTCTCGCCCAGATGCAGGACCTCCCGTGCCACGTCGAGGAAGCGCTCGGAGTAGCCGTCACGGGGAATGTCCCCCAGGTAGTAGTCCGCGAGCTGGAGCCGTTCACGGCGCTTGGGATCGGTCTCGAGGAGCTCGGTGAGGACTGCGTCGAGCCTGGGCACGACCATCGCGCCCCGCGGGCGGGGATCTCCCTGGATCGTCGACGGATCGGCCGACTGCGCCGGCGGAGCGGTGTCGGCGTCGGATGCTGGGGCTGCGCTCTCGTCGGCTCCTACTGCCTCCGCTGGTTCGTCGCCGACATGATCCACCTGGGCCCGTGCCGCCTCGAGGATGTAGGCGGCACGGGAGGTCGGGAACTCGTGCACGAAGGCCTCCGCGGAACTGTGCACGGCGACCATCGCGAAGGGCTTGCCCGAATGGAGGTAGTCGCCCACGACGCTCGAGACGTCCGAGACCATGGCGTCCGAGGCATTGAAGCAGTCGAAGACGCTCATCTCCTTCTCCGCCGCGAAGCCGAACAGGTGCTGTCGCCCGGCCTGCTCCGCGTCCGCCGCGAGCATGGCCTTGATCCTCCGGCACGCGCGACGCAGCGACCCGGAGCGATAGCTGTAGGGATGGGGCCGGAACACCACGGTGCATCCGCGCTCGAGCAGCCCGGCGACGATCTGGTGCCCGACGGCCAACGAGGTGTACTGCGTGTCCAGGTGGAATCCGAGCCACGTGGGCGCGTACAGCACCGTCGGCGCCGACAAGGCACCGATGGGACCGCGTGCGGGGGCCACGTCCTCGACCTGGGGGCGACCGACGATCCGGAATATGTCCTCGCGCATCGGAATGTTGTGCGCAGCGAACCGGTCGATGGCCGCCTGTCCCGCGACGAAGTCGTAGTCGAACATCCGGGTGACCGGGTTGTAGCTCGCGGCCTTGTCCGATTCCCCGTGGAGAAGCTGGACGTGGGTCAGGTGGGAGTACCTGACCATGTGGTTGTTGCGCATCGCGTTGTTCACGTAGAACACGCCGCGGACGCTCGGCACCATCAGGGGTTCGAGGTCGGCCATCGTCCTGCACAGCACGACCGGAGCGTCCGTGGCGCGCGCGACCTCTCGGAAGTTGCCCACCGTCCGCACCACGACGGCATAGGGCACCCCTAGCCGTTCGAGGTAGGGCAGCCACATGGTCACCTGGAAGACCGACCCGGCCTGCGCATGCCAGTACAGGTAGAACACGGGCGCCATGTCCTCGAGGATCGTCCCCATGTCCCGCCGGAACTCCCGTCGAGCGGTCACGCGCCGCGTGATGTCCACGAGGCTCGCCAGGGCGACGCCGATCGGCACCAGGGAGTACGCGAGCAGGACGTATGCGGCCCAGGAGGGCAGCAGGGGTGCGATCGCGACGGCTGCGACGAGAAGCACGTCCAGCGGGAACAGGATGCCGTAGGGGAAGGACGCGGCATTCCGCGCCTCCACGCCGGGCAGGCTCTGCGCGTAGGGAACGGCGACGCCGTTCAGGGAGCGGATGCGCTTCTCCGCTTCGACGAGTGCCGCGGCGATGATCAGGACGATCACCCATGCCCAGGTCCAGGTCTCCGCCACGAAGAGGTGGACGGCTGCGGTGCCGATGAGCATGTATCGAGCCAGCCCGTATCGCGTGATGCCACCGACGCCCCGAGGGCGCCGCAAAAGCACCTTCCGCTGGCGATGCACGATGATGATCAACGGGACGAGCGGTATGAGCGCGACCGCTGCCGAGTGCGGATAGATGACCGCGAAGATCACCGCGATCAGGATCAGAGCTTTCACGAAGGTCGGCCAGAACTGGACGACCTTCGAGATCGACTTCCGATTGACGGTTTTCATGCCAGCGATAACCCCTCTTCGCCCGCTCGACGGCCCCCCCGGCGCGGGTCTACGACTGTCGTCCCTGTGTGCTGTCTCTGCCAGTGCGATCGGTCTTCCGGGCTTTTGCGTCCTTCGCGCAATCGGCGATCAGTGCGAGGCATCCATGTGACGAAAACGCCGCGCCTCGGCGACCACCACGCATACACCCGACCTAGGTGAGGCCGTCCTTCCCGAACTCGTCTGCGGCGGTGAAAGCTGCTCGCCACGCCTCAAGAGTCGATTCGAACGAGAAACCGGACCTCATCTTCTTCGCCCCCTCCTCGCCCATCCGTCGAGCGAGGTCCGGATCGGAGAGGAGGCGAACGACCGCGGCGACGAAGGCGTCGGCATCCCCCGGTTCGATCAGGAATCCGCTGACACCGTTCGAGAGGATGTCTCGGGGTCCGTAGTTGACCGCGTAGGAGACCACGGGTGTCCCTGCGGCAAGCGACTCGGCCACTGACAGACCGAAGGACTCCGTCGCGGAAGCCGACACGGTCGCGACGCATTTCGCCATCTCATCGCCGACCTGCGAGGTCTTCCCATGGAAGGTGACGAGGCCTTCCAGGGCGAGCTCGGTGCTCAGAGACTCCAGCGAGCGCCTCTCAGGTCCGTCACCGAACACATCGAGTCGAGCGCCTGGAAACTGCCGCTGCACTTCTTTGAAGATTCTGAGAAGTTCGTCGATCTTCTTGCTGGCCGCCAAGCGCCCGAAGTAGCCGATCCGCCCGGGGACCTTGTCGATGCTCTCCCGGCTTCTCTTGTCGACGACGACGTTCGGGATGCCCTTGACGCGGATCTCCTTGCCGAACTGGCGCTTGATGTCGTCTGCTTGTGCGTTCGTGGGGACCACGAGCAGTGGCATCTCTGCGAGACGACGCGGGGCGGCACCATAGTCTGCGCGGACCTTCGCTCCGAGGGTGTATGGCGCCGACAGGTGATTCTCGTGGAACATGTAGAGGCGGGTCGCGGTCTCGGGTGCGAGATCCAGCACCTTCAGCACCCCGCTGGCGGACTCGCCGATAGCGAAGGGCCTGCCCGCCCGTCCGGTTCTCGAATCAAGAAGCTCCTGCAACCACGCTCCATGCCACGGAGTGTTGTGCGCGAATCGCAGAGTCGTCCCAGAACCTCTGTCCATCCAGAAGACTCCTCGCTGCTTTCCGGACTCCGGGTCAAGTCTCCGCGTCGCATAGCAGTGACCGTCCGGCGTGAAATAGCGCTCTTCCGCAGTCGTCGATTCAAGCCCCACCAGAGTGAGTTCCCGACTGCAGAATCCTCGTCCATCATATTCTCGCGCGACAGACGGAAGCCCGTCGCAGAAGAATGTAGTCCTGACCGGCACCTCGTCACGCACTTGCCGAATTTTTACACAGCGTCCACGCTTATCGAGATACGTGAAGTGCTCCTGGTCCCCTGCCGCATGAACCGCAACGGAGAGGCCCTCGGAATCGAGATCCTCGTCATCCGACCACGATCGGGAGTAGTCTTCAGTAAATCGCTCGACCGCAGCCTCGTAGAGATTGAAGACGGAAGTTCCCCGCGGGAAGCCCGATGACTCGAGCGCCTTATCGGAATTTACCTTGAAGTTTCTGTCGAAATTGAAGGTGACTATCGAGGGATAGAGCCCCAGCTGCTCGAACATTCGACACTGATCACCGATGGCGACGGTGCGCCCTCCCGACCCGAGGGCATAGAGCACAATAAAGACTTCACGTCCAACCAGATCCCCCACGGAGACTCCATTCCGTTCGATGGCGACCACCCTGTCACACCCACCCAAGGGAGACTGTACCCGATCATCTCGGGTCGACCCATCTCGGGAATGGTCGAGAAACTTGGCACCAGTTTACCACAGGTTTGCCCGCCGTTAATGCGCCGCACACGACACACCTCTCCGCCCGGAATCCGAACTCGACCGAAGTGACGGGCGTCGGATTCGCGCCGCCTCTCCGCTGGAGCACACATTTCACGCGACGGATTTCACCGGCCCCCTCACGGGAGTACTCGATTCAGCTCTGAAAGGCACGCCCTCACGAACCCATCGGCGTACGAACCACTGGAGAATCCCCCCAAGTAGTACCGGGACAGCACCTCCCGGGCCCGCGCCCGAGAGTCCACATGCAGCAGTTCTCGCAGGACGTTCGGAAGCGAAGTAACGTGCGGATCACGTCCGTCCACACAATATGCCGCACGCGCCATGGGGAAGTGCCGCTCGAAGTTTTTCTCGTCATCGTGCATCGACACCATGGCCATCGGCTTCCCGGAGTACAGGAAGTCCCCGACCACGCTCGAGACATCGGCGACCATCGCGTCGGCTGCGTTGAAGCAGTCGGTGATGCTCCACTGCTGCTCCGCCCGCGGCCCGTGCACATGCGCACGGCCGCTGCGCTCGGCATCGCGCTCGAGCAGACCCTGGATCTCCTCGCACATCGCCGCGAAGTGCCGGGAGCGGTAGCTGTAGGGGTGCGGCCGGAAGATCACGGTGCACCCCGCCTCGAGCAGACCTTCGACGATCCGTGCACCGAGGGCCAGGGAGGAATAGTCCGTCTCCTTCTGCAGCCCGTGCCATGTGGGGGCGTAGAGCACGGTCTTCTGCTCGATCTCCCCGATCGGGGCACGCGCCTGTTCCACTCCCTCGACCTGAGGACGGCCCACGATGCGGAACATCTCGCGGGGCATGTCGATGCCGCGGTCGGCGAAGCGGTCGATCGCCGCCTGGCCGGCGACGAAATTCCTGTCGTACATGCGCATCACGGGGTTCACGCTCGCGGCCTTGTCCGACTCGCCGTGCAGCAGCTGAATGTGCGTGAGGTCGCTGTACCGGACCATGTGATTGTTGCGGATGGAGTTGTTGACGTAGAAGACACCGCGCACGGACGGGACGATGAGGTCGTCGAGGTCATCGATCGTCCGGCGGAGGATCACGGGCCTGTCCGTGAGCCGCGCGAGCTCTTAGAGATTCCCCGGCGCCCTCACCACGATCGCGTACGGGACCCCGATCCGGTCCAGGTAGGGCAGCCACATCGTCACCTGGAAAGCCGATCCGACCTTCTCGTGCTAGTACACGTAGAAGACGGGCTTGCGGCGCTGCAGCACCTTGTGCAGCTTCGCCTCCAGGTAGGCACCGGCACGGTTACGTCGGACCAGGTCGGCAAGAGCGCCGAGCACGACCCCCAGCGACCCCGCCGCGAGCACGAGGGCGACGACCACGGCCCATCCCGGCAGGATCGCGCTGCACACGATCGGAGCGATCGACACGAGGTTCAGCGGGTACACCAGCCAGTACGGATAGCGATCGTCTTCGGCCACGGCCCCCGGAAGGTTCACCGCCGTGCGCCGCAGTCGCAGATAGCGGGTGCGGACCAGACGCTCCCCTTCGAGGGCGACCACCGCGAGGAACGTGGCGATCACCCAGAGCGGAGAGTGGGCCGCGCTCAGCACGGACTGGGTCAGGGAGCCGGCGAGCAGAATGTACCGGCCGATCACGTAGCGCCCCGCGCCTCCGACCCCGTGCTCGCGGAGCCGTCGACGGAAGATCACCTGCCGCTGACGGATCACCACGACGAGCAGCGGAGCAACGAGCGCCAGGGCCACGAGCCAGGAACCCGGGAACAGGACGGACACGAGGACTGCTGCGAAGCACAGCGCATTGACCAGCAGCGACCAGAAGTTCCAGTTGGTGAGCCTCTTGCCCACGTTCATGCGGCGCAGTCTTCCCACGTGGGCTCGTTCTCCTCGACCGGCGATGTTCAGGTGGAAGCAGGCGAACGCCCAGGCTTCATGGAGGAATAGTCGCATCGCGGATGCCGCGAGCTCTGTTACGCGGGTAACGATCGCCCATCGATCCTGGTCACACGGGAATCGGTATCGCCACAAACCGGGCATTTTGCTGTTCTTCGGAAATTGGCGATCCAAATATCGTGCGTCGGCGCCTCTTCAAAGCCTTACGCACCCCTTCGGGAGGTGCACCACGTCACACACTGCAGCCGTGGCCCACCCGCAACGAGGGCACGTGCACGCGTCACGCGTGGGTTGGCAGGCATCACGGGTCGAGTCTTGTAAGGTTACGAGCACCTGTCCGGGAGGTGAACTCCCGGCTGACCGACGTAGCGGTCGCGTGACCACGCCGGAGCGGCAACCCCGCAGCGGAGCGGAGCGCGACACCGACTGCACGAAGGAACCCATCCATGTACTCACTGATCCTGCTGAACGGAGGGATCGGGGCTCGCATCGGCGCCAACCAGCCGAAGCAGCTGCTGAAACTCCGTGGCATCCCGATCCTGGTCTACGCGCTGGTCATGGCGAACAGGGTCGAGAAGATCGACCAGATCGTCCTGAACTACCCGCCGGAGTGGAAGGAAGAGGTCGAGGAGGTCCTCCGGGACTACGCGATCTCCACCCCGGTCACGCTCGTCGAGGCCGGCGACTCGCGGCACTCGTCCGTCGCCGCCATGCTCCCCCACTGCACCAACGACGACGTGATCATCCACGAGGCCGCGCGCCCGCTGGTGACGAAGAAGAACTTCGAGGACCTCATCGCCTCCGAGCACAGCAATGTCTCGCTGATGACCCCGATCTCCTTCACCGTGGCGCCGGTGGACCCCGAGACCCACGAGGTCACGGGCTCGCTGGAGCGCGACCAGCTGCGCAACGTGCAGCTGCCGCAGAAGTTCTCCAAGGCCGACCTGCAGGACGCCCACGCCAAGGCCGAGCAGGACCACAAGGTCTACACGGAGGATGCGACCCTCGTCGCGGTCACCGGGCACCCCGTCCACTTCATCGACGGCTCGGACGTGAACTTCAAGGTCACCACGCCCACTGATCTGCGCATGGCGGGCTTCCTCCTGCGCCCGGAGGAGGAAGACGATGACTAAGACTGCTCTCGTCACCGGTGCTTCGCGCGGGATCGGTCTCGAGACCACCCGCCGCTTCCTGCACAACAGCGAGGACATCACCACCGTGGTGATGTTCGCCCGCAAGTCCGATGACTTCGACGCCGCCGTCGAGGAGCTGCGCTCCTCGAGCCCCGTCGGCCGCAAGATCATCACCCGCTACGTCGACGTGGGCGACCGCGATTCGCTGCACGAGGCCCTCGAGTCCGTGCACGGCGAGGTCGGCAACATCGACATCCTCGTCAACAACGCGGGCTACACGAACCCGGTCCCGCTGCAGCAGGCGGAGATCGAGGACTTCGAGAAGACGATGAGCGTGAACGTCTATGCGCCGTTCCTCATCGTCAAGTGGCTGCTGAACCACGGCAACGTGTTCAAGCTGATCGTCAACATCGCCTCGACCGCCGGCATCAACGGGCGCTCGGGCTGGCTCACGTACTCGGCCTCCAAGGCGGCCGTGATCAACATGAGCCAGGTGATGCGCGAGGAGCTCGCGATCTACGGCACCCGCGTGGTCTGCCTCTCCCCCGGCCGCACCGCGACCGCCCTGCGCCGCACCCTGGCGCCGGAAGAGGATCCGTCGACCATCATGCAGCCGGAGCACGTCGCGCGGGTCATCGAGACCTTCGCCTCGCCGGTCGGCCGCTTCATCGACTCGGAGAACATCGTCGTGCGTCAGTGACACCTTCGCCGCCCGGGCTCGCGCCCGTCCGCAGGACGGAGCCTCCCGGGCAGCACCGAGAGGAGGACCCCTCGAAACCGCCAGCTTCGGCGGGCTCGAGGGGTCCTTCTTTGTCTCGGGGCTCCCGGACCCGCGGCTCGGTTCGGCAGAGGATGTGGCGCCCACCACATATATCTGGTGGAATGCACAGCGCGGCAGTGACTGCCGCGAACGCTCCGCGGCCCGGAAGAACGGGTCCGACCGAAGGAGAAGAAGCACATGGGTAACCTGCCCGGCTGGGTCATCCCGGTCATCATCCTCGTCATCGTGGTCCTCGCCATCCTGATCATCGTGGGGGTCGTCAGCTCCCGGCGTCGGCGCGCCCGCCAGGAGGAGATCGACCGCCAGCGCGCCGCCGAGCTCCGATCGCAGGCGCAGAAGGACCAGGTCGCGGTCAAGGAGCGCGAGATCAAGGCGCGCGAGACGGAGCTCGAGGCCGACAAGGCCAAGGTCGAGGCCGAGCGCCGCGACCAGACCGCGCAGGAGCAGCGGCAGGATGCCGACAGGGCCCGCGCCGACGTGGACGGCCGGCTCCGCCAGGCCGATGAGCTCGACCCCGACGTCGACACCAAGACGTCGGGTGCTCACAGGGAGGCCGACGCACCCCTCGACGAGACGGGGGCTCAGGACGTCGACGACGTCCAGCCGCAGGTCGACGACCGCGAGGCCCCCTCGCACGGCGCCGGCGTCGCCGCCGGCGCAGCGGGTGCCGGCGTGGCCGGGGCCGGTGCAGCAGGCGCCGGGGCCGCCGCCTCGCACGAGGAGCCCACGGACCGCACGGACCGCACGGACCGCACGGACCGCACGGACCGCACGGACCGCACGGACCGCACGGAGCAGGCTCCCAGGACCGACGGCCCCGCGCCGCGGCACGATGCGGCCCTGCAGGAGCGTGCCGAGGAGCGTCCCCGCGACGCCCGCACGGCCGAGCCGGCTCCCCATGAGGCGGGTGCTCCCCATGAGGCGGGTGCTCCCCGTGAGGCGGGCGCGAACCCGGACATGAACTCGGTCGACTCCCGTGACGAGCACACGACACGTCCGGACGCGCGCGTGGAGAGCGCGGAGCAGACCGCTCCCCGTGGCGAGACCGCGACGCAGTCGACCACCCGTGACCCGAACGCGCCTCAGCCCGGAGCGCACGCGGCTCAGCCCGGAGCACACGCGGCGGAGCCGGCAGAACCGGCGCAGCCGGGCGCGGCTCCTCGCGATCAACGCGTTCCCGATGATGCTCCGCGGACTGCAGAGCCCGCGGAAGGGCGCCCGGCGCAGGGCCGCCACGAGGACGACGCGCGCGGCGCCCATCGCGCACCCGCCGAGGGCGGCCATGCCGCAGCGGCCGATGGTGCGGGAGCGGCAGCGGGAGCCGGCGTCGCCGCCGGTGCGAACGCCCATGACCCGCAGGCCGCGCAGGATCAGCGCGCACCGCGCCCCGCTGAGCAGACCGACGGCCGCCATCGCGATGCTCGACCGGAGGCCACGGGCTCGGCGCGCGAGGATGCCCTCACCGCCGACGACGGGGCAGCACATCGTGCGCAGCCCGCGCAGGGCGGTGCTTCCGTCCCGACCGCTGACGCTTCCCGCGACGCCGGCCAACAGCCCGGGGACGCCGGCCGACAGCCCGGAGATGCCGACGGCCACGTCCTGAGCGACGAGGAGATCGATGCCAGGGCGACCGCGAGCGGTCCGGGCACCGAGCAGAGGACCGCTGCGCCCACCGCGGGTGACGACGCGGCCCGGTCGGGCGGGGACACCACGCCCCGGTCAGGTGACGCGTACGAGGATCCCCGCGGCGCCGCGACCCCTGTGGAGAGCCCGCGCGCGGACCAGCCGAACGCGGAGCCCTCCACAGCAGGCCCCTCCACAGCGGAGCCCTACACGGCGGCCCGGGAGGAGGACCTGCGCGGCACCGGGACCGGGACCGGGAGCGTGCACGACGGGCGCACGCCGCGCTCCGAGGGCGACCCCGAGCAGGGCGCGTCGAGCCCCGTCGACGACTCGGATCCGTTCAGCGTCTCCGAGAGCCATGTGCGCCGCGCGCGTCGTCCGCGCGAGGGCGACCTCGACGACGGGATCGAGGACACCGAGCGGGGTCTGTGACCCCAGCTCCGCATGACGGAGGGCGGGGACGGTCTCATCCGAGGCCGTCCCCGCCCTCTGTCGTCCGCCCCCGTCCTCCACCCCCGTCGTCCGCCCTCTGTCGTCCGTCCTCGGGGTCGAGGATTAGACTCGTGGGAATGATGCCGCTCGAGCCCCTCCTCGCCTTCTACGGGATCTCCGCGCTCGTGCTGATCCTTCTCGTCGTGGTCGGCGTCGTCATCGGACGGCGCTTCCGCCGTCGCGACGAGGAGGAGAGTCGCCGCGAGCGCGAGCGCGCCGCCGCCTCGCCCGTCAGCCCGCCGGAGGACGCGTCCGGGCGCTGAGCGCGCCCCGCGGCCCGATCACTCGTCGGCCAGCACCCAGTCCTGTGCCAGCATCGCTGCTCCCCTCGCCGCCGCCAGATCGTGATCGGGGCACGAGTTCACGCTGAGCCCGACGGTCATGTCGGGGAGCACACGCGCGAACAGCGCCTCGCGCACCCCCGCCGTCAGATGCTGACCGACCGTGGCGAGACGCCCGCCGAGCACGATCCTCTCGGGCGCGATCGCCGTGGCGACGCCCACGAGAGCCTGGCCGATGTCCCTGCCCGCCTGGCGGATCGCGCTCACCACGGCGGGATCCGCCGCGGCGGCGAGCTCCCAGAAGCGCTCGTGCTCGGGGATCTCCACCCCGGCGTCGCGCAGCCCCTCGACGATCGGTCCGAGGGAGGCGATCGTCGCCAGGCAGCCCTCGTTCCCGCACGTGCACGGGATGCCCGCTGCGCGCGGCGCGGGCACGTGGCCGAGCTCCCCGGCGAGGCCGCGCATCCCACGGCGCAGTCGGCCGTCGATCACCGTGCCCGCCCCGATCCCCTGGGCGATCTTCACGAAGATCACCGCCTCGCCGGGGTCGTCGTGACCGCCGCGGGCAGCCGTGCCCATCGCCATCAGGTTCGCGTCGTTCTCCGCGAGGACGGGCAGTCCGAGCGCGTCCCCGAAGGTGTCCACGATGTCCAGGGCGAACCAGCCCGGCTCGGAGACGGGGTTGATCGCCCGTCGGCGCTGGTCCACCGGGCTCGCCACGCCGATCACGCACAGCGCGATGTCCTCCGCCGCCGCCGAGACGATCGTGCGCAGGTCCGCGAGGGTCTCGGCGGCCGTGCGCGCGGCCGCCTCCGGGCCCTGCGAGAGGTCGACAGGCACCCGGCGGGACGCGATCACGTCCCCGTGGAGGGTCACCAGGGACGCGTCGAGCTGATCGCGCCCGAAGTGGGCGACATGGACCAGGCGCTGGTCGACGCGGAGCGAGAAGCGGGCACTGGGCCTCCCCAGCCCGCCCCGCTCCGCGGGCTCCTCCTGGACCCATCCGGCCTCGACGAGCTCGTCGAGGCGCTGGGCGATGGTGTTGCGGGCCCAGCCCGTGGCCGCGGCGAGCTCCGCCTTCGATCGCACCGGGGCGGAGAACAGTTCGCGGAGGACGGCCCGATGCTCGGGGCGCAGGCTGCTGGTGGGCATCCGTGGACGGTATCCGTCAGCGCTCACTTCTGACAATCTCGACGGAACTCGAACGGTTCGCGACGTGAGCGCAGAGTCCTCAGCGCACCCGACGGATGGGCAGCACCACGAGCGCGCCGATCACCGCGACGATCGCCGCGACCCACAGCATGAGCGTGTAGTTCTGCGCTCCAGGACTCCCCGCCTGCAGGAGCCAGAGCCCGAGGGCAGGGGCGAGGGACTGGGGGATCATGTTCGCGATGTTCACGACCCCCAGGTCCTTGCCGGCCCGCTCGGGATCCGGGAGCACGTCGACCACCAGCGCGGTGTCGACGGCCGAGTACACGCCGTAGGCGAGCCCCATGATCAGCTCCGCGACGTAGAACTGCTCGATGGTCCCCGCGTGGGCGAGGACCAGGGTGCCGATGCCGAACAGCAGCGTCGAGCCCGCCACGAAGATCTTGCGTCGCCGCAGCCGGTCCGAGAGCCAGCCGGAGACCGCCGCGGCGGCGAGCAGCGCGATCGTGTACAGCAGCACGCCGAAGGCGACGGTCGCGGTGGCCTCGGCGAGGCCCAGGTCCATCCGGTCCTGCATGTACAGCAGGCGGTAGGTGGTGAACATGAACATCGCGAGCGTGATCAGCAGACGCGACCACCAGGCGAGGCCGAAGTCGGGATGGCGCAGCGGGTTGGTCCAGAACGTGCCGAGGAACCTGCCGACCGACATGCGCGGCGCCCGCTCCGCGGGGAGCTCATCGCGCGCGACGAGCGCGTAGACGATCACCAGCGCGATCGCGAGGAACCCGGGCACCACGAACAGCACGGGCAGGTTGCCCACGAAGTAGGTGGCCAGATAGGTGCCCGCGAGCACGGAGAGGTTCTGGGCGAGCGCGATCACGCTGGAGCCCCGGCCGCGCTGCAGATGCGGGACGTTGTCGGCGAAGCTCGCGATCAGCGGCGCCACGGTCGCGTTGGCCGTGATCTGGGCGAGCAGCCACGCGATCATCAGCTGACCGAGGCCGGGCGCGAGGGCGACCCACACCAGCGAGAGCGTCAGGCCGATGGCCCCGGCGAGCAGCCACGGCCTGCGCCTCCCCCAGCGGGTCCGGGTCCGGTCCGAGAGGGCGCCCGCGAGCGGATTCGCGAGCAGGGCGCCGATCGCGCCCAGCGGCATCACGGCGCCGATGATCGCCGCCGGGTTCTCCGGGGAGAGCGCCTGGGCCTTGACCTGCATGCTCACCACGGCCGGCGAGAAGATGGCCAGGGTGATGCCGAACTGGGCGAGTCCCAGGGCGAGCATGTAGCTGCGCCGCACGGGCGCGAGCGGGGCGGGAGCGCCGATGACGGGCGGCGCCCCCGCCGAGAGCGATCCGGTGGGTTCCATCGTGTGCACGACCTCTCCTTCGAGGTGCAGGGGCGGGGTCTCCCCCCGGAGGTTGCCGCGCGATGCGGCCGGGATGCTCGGGGTCAGGCGGCGACGGTGCCCGGGACGCGGGCGTCGATGAACTCGCGGCCCTGGATCATGGCCGTCACGGGGTCCGGCACGGCGTCGAGCTCGAGCAGGCGGACCTCGGGCGACAAGGACTTCGCGTAGACGTCAGCGAAGCCCTCCCAGTCCACGACGCCGGTGCCGAGCGGGGTCATGTACTCGCGGTGGGCGAGGTGGACGTCGCCGTCGATGGGGAGGTACGGCGTCATCGGCCCGGTCGCGTCCTTCCAGTGCGCAAGGGCGACGCGCTCGGCATGGCGCCCGACGACCTGCACGGGGTCGCCCCCGGCGAGCGTGAGGTGCGCGGTGTCCGGGCAGAAGAACACGTAGTACGGGTCGAGGGCGCCCAGGATCGCGTCCACGTCGCGCGGGGTGCTGAACACGGAATGCGCCTCGGTGTGGATCGCGGTGCGCACGCCCAGCTCGAGCGTCGCCGCGCCCACGCGGTGCGCGACGTCGGCGAAGTCCCGGACGAAGTCGAGATCCACGAAGCGACGAGCCGGATCGTCCCAGCTTCTGCGCATCGGAGGGCCGACAACGAGGGTGTCGGCGCCCGCCTCCCGGGCGAAGCGCGCATCGACCACGGCGTCCTCGACGATCTGCTCGACGCTGCGGCCTCCCCCGACCCAGTCCAGGCCGAGGTGGAAGACGCTGGTGAATCCGAGGCCGTGCGCCTCGGCCGCCTCGCGCAGCTTCTCCGCGCTGCCGAAGGCCTCCAGCGCGCTCTCGCGGTGCGTGGGGCCGAAGGTGGTCTCCATCAGCTCGATGCCCGCGGCCGAGAGCCCCTCGAAGATGCTCTCCCAGATCCGCTTGGGGTCTCGCCGACGGATCTCCATCACGTCCTCGAACGTCTCGACGCCCCAGAACGTCGGGTCGTAGAAGGTGATGAGGTCGACGCCATAGCGGGTCATGGGTGCTCCTGTGCTCGGTGACTGCTTCGTCCTGGGCACAGTTCTACGACACCGACATTAGTCACGTCAACATCGATATTACTTACATCAGTATTGATTTATGTGATGGGTGCATCCGAGGAGCTGCGTTCAGCCCGCTCCGATCTTCACTCCCCCGGCTCCACGGGCACCGCCCTCACCACGATGTTGTCCTGATGGGTCCAGCGGCCGTCGGCGGTGCGCAGGATCGGCCCGCCGCAGGTGAGCACGGACAGACGCCGCGATCCCGTGGTCTCGAAGATGCTCGAGGGCAGCGACTTCTTGTGCACCGACTCCACCGAGGTCACGGTCCCCACGGTCGCCGTGCCATCGGCGTCCGTGGTGATGATCCGCGCGCCGCCGTGCACCGTGCCCAGCAGGAACAGCGCCCCGTTCTGGCCGCCCTTGGTGACGTGCCCCGCCAGCAGCGTGCTGCCCTTCCGGGCGTCCAGCGCAGAGGTGGATTCGAGCCGCCCCACCTCCCTGAGGTCATCGGGCAGGCTCATCGCCCCGTCGCTCACGCCCTCGTCCGTCACCTGCGCGTCGACGTACAGCGAGGGGATGACCACGCGGTTCTCGGGCAGACCCTTCGTGCGGGTGCCCGCGAGCACGTCGAACCAGATTGCGTCGACGGGCTCGGTGCGCACCATGTCCCCGTGGTCCTCGCCCGCCCCGTCGACCGGCTCGTCGGCCTCGGCATCGGGGATGCCGCGGGCGTCGTCGGCGGAGAGGGAGACGGGCGCGCTGGGCGTCGGCGTCGCCTCGGGGTCGCGGTCGCGCAGACCGTTGATCAGCAGCACGGCCCCCGCCGCGGCCAGCACGAGCGCGAGGACGAGCAGGAGGACTCGGCTGCGCAGGCGCATCGCCCCTCCTCCGTCAGTGCTCTCGCGGCTCCCGACCCGGGGCGCCCTCCCGGCGAAGGTACCCGACGCGGCGGCGCATCACCGAACACCGGTGCCGCGTGACCCCGACCACAGAACGCGCCGGTGACGTGAATCCGGGGTGCAGGCGGGATATGCCGTACCCATGACAGAACCGGACACCGCATCCACGGGCGCCCCGACGCGGACCTCCTCGTCGCCGCAGCGCCCCGACCCGATCCCCGAGGGGCTGAAGATCGGCGCGGGCTACACCTGGCGCGTGCTGATCATCGGGCTGGGCGTCGTCGCGGTCGCACTCGCGGCGGTGTGGCTCTCCGAGATCGTGATCCCCTTCATGGTGGGACTGCTTCTCTCGGCGCTCCTGGTGCCGGTTTCCGCATTCCTGCAGCGCCACCACTGGCCCAAGTGGGTCGCGATCATCACCGCATGGGTGGTGATGTTCGCCGTGATCGTGGGGCTCGTGGTGCTGGTGACCAGCCAGATCCGCAGTCAGCTGCCGTCGATCCAGAAGCAGGCCATCGACGCCCTGGACCAGGCCGAGTCGCTGCTGGCGACCCATCCCTTCGGGATCACCGAGTCCGACGTCGACGGCTACGTCACCAAGGCCACCGAGTGGCTGCAGAAGCACGCCTCGGAGATCGGCGCGGGTGCCGCCGAGGCCGGCTCGAGCGTCGCCCACGTGCTCGAGGGCCTGTTCATCGTCATCTTCGTGACCCTGTTCGCCCTGATCGACGGCAAGCACATGTGGATCTGGACCTCGCGGCTGTTCCCGCGCGCGGCGCAGCCGCGGATCCTCGCGGCGGGCGCCGCCGGCTGGCACACCCTGACCAGCTTCATCCGCATCCAGCTGGTCGTCGCCGCGACCGACGCCCTGTTCATCGGCATCGGCGCCGCGATCCTGGGCGTCCCGCTCGCGATCCCGATCGCCGTGGTCGTCTTCTTCGGGGCCTTCGTGCCGGTGGTCGGCGCGATCGTGGGCGGAGCGGTCGCCGTGGGCCTCGCCCTCGTGTTCAACGGCTGGGTGCACGCGCTGATCATGCTCGCGATCGTGGTGGGCGTGCAGCAGATCGAGTCCCATGTCCTGCACCCCATGCTCACAGGCACCGCCGTGAAGGTGCACCCGCTGGGCGTCGTGCTCGGCGTCGTCACCGGCACGGCGATCGCCGGCGTGGCCGGGGCGTTCTTCGCCGTGCCCTTCATCGCGACGGTCAACTCGATGATCGTCGCCGCGCGCCGCTGGACGCCGGGGACCCCCGTCGACGACGTGCCCGCGATGCTCGGCACCCCGGACGTCCCCGGCGACGACGATGACGGGGACGACGGAGCGGGCGACCGCGGAGCCGACGGGCCCGACAGGGTCGGTGGGGCCGACGGGCCCGACAAGCTCGACGGAGCCGACGGGGACGGGAGCGCCGGCGCGGGCGACCAGGCCGACGGCGACGACGGCTCCCCCGGCACGTCGAGGTCGCCCGCAGGCCCCGCCGCGCCCAGCCGCTGATGGGGGCGACGGAACAGGACGCCGGTCAGGGACACGGAACCGAGGCGTCCCGCGCCGATCTCGTCCTCGAGGGCGGCGGTGTGAAGGGCATCGCTCTCGCGGGTGCCCTCGAGGTGCTCGAGGAGCGCGGCTTCCGCTTCGGTCGGGTCGCCGGCTCCTCCGCGGGAGCGATCGCCGGGGCGCTGGTCGCGGCCGACGTCCCCGCCTCCGACCTGGTGGGCATCCTGCGCGACATCGACTACGAGAAGTTCTGCGACGGCCCCTGGTGGACCCGTCCGCTGATGGGCAAGGCCGTCGCGATCCTCCTGCGCAAGGGAGTGCACCGCGGAAGATACGTCGGCGCCTGGCTCGCGGAGCAGCTGGAAGAGCACGCGCCCTCCGCCGATTCCTCCCGCCCGTTCACCTTCGCCGACCTCCCCTATCAGGATCCCGAGGGCGAGACGCCGGGCCCGTCCGACGGGGACGCAGGGCCCTCCGACGACGCTGCCGCGTCCCGCCTGGTCGTCACCGCCTCCGACGTCACCGCCGGGCGACTGCGGCTGCTCCCCCGGGACGCCGGCAAGTACGGCATGACCGCCGCCGACCTCCCCGTCGCCGAGGCCGTGCGCGCCTCGACCGCGATGCCCTTCTTCTTCCGGCCCGTGCGATGGACGACCTCGCAGGGTCGGCATGCGTTCCTCGTGGACGGCGGGATGCTCTCGAACTTCCCCGTCGGCGTCTTCGATCGGGCCGACGGCGCGCTCCCGCGCTGGCCCACGTTCGGCATCAAGCTCTCGGCCCGTCCGCCGGCCGACCCGGCGCCCGTGAACCGCATCCGCGGCGCGCTGTCCTATGCGCTTGCGCTGCTGGACACCCTCATCGGCGCGCGCGACCGCATGCACATCGACGACGCACACGTGCAGGCCCGCACGATCTTCATCGACACGAGCTTCGTGAAGCCCACCCAGTTCGATCTCTCGGACGAGGACCGCGAGAAGCTCTACCGCACCGGCAGGCAGGCGGCTCTCGACTTCCTCGACGGGACGGCGACCCGCGAGGGCTGGGACTTCGCGGAGTACGTGGCCCGGTATCGCACGGACGCGCGGGCCGAGGCCACGGCCGGGGCCGGGGCCGAGGCGTAGGCGGGAACGCGCAGCGCTCGGGGATACGGTGGCTCGGCCGACGCGCGCGGCGCGCCGACGCCCCACCCCCGCATCGAAGGAGCCGCAGCGTGCAGACGCTCTACCATTCCGGCCGCATCCTCACCATGGTCGACCGCGACGACGCCCCCGAGGCCGTGCTCATCGAGGACGGCCTGATCACCGGCGTCGGCACCCTCGCCGACCTCCGCGAGCGCGCCGACGCGTCCGCCGGGGCAGACAGGGTGGACGAGGTGGACCTCACGGGCCGCACCCTGATGCCGTCCTTCATCGACTCCCACGGCCATCTGCTGGCCCACGGCCGACTCGCCGCCCTCGTGGACCTGGAGGGCGCCCGCAGCATCGACGAGGTGGTCGCGGCCTTCCGCGAGCGCCTCGCCGCACGCGATGCGGGTGACGACTCACCGCTGATCGGCGCCAAGTACGACCCCACGCAGCTGGCCGAGGGGCGCCATCCCACCCGCGACGACCTCGACCGGGTCTCGACCGAGATCCCCGTCCTCGCCATGCATCGCAGCATGCACGTGGGCGCGGCGAACTCCGTCCTGGTCGAGGCCGCCGGGATCACCGCCGAGACCCCCGACCCCGAGGGCGGGCGCTTCGGCCGCCGCGACGACGGCTCCCCCGACGGCTTCGCCGAGGAGCACGCGGCGCTCGGCGCCCTGTTCGCCGCGCTCGACCCGGAGGGCGGCGCGAGCAGCATCCTCGGCGGCGGCGACGCGTCGGCCGCCCTGCGCCTGGCCGCGGACGACTACCTGCGCCACGGCATCACGACCGCCCAGGAGGGCGCCGCCTCCCCCGACGCCGTGACGGACCTGGCCGAGGCGGCACGCGCGGGCGAGCTGCCGCTGGATCTCGTGGTCTACCCGGTCGCCGCCTGGGGAGCCCCGGCGCGCGAGCAGTTCGCCGAGAGGGCGCCGCCTCCCCCGACGCCGTGACGGACCTGGCCGAGGCGGCACGCGCGGGCGAGCTGCCGCTGGATCTCGTGGTCTACCCGGTCGCCGCCTGGGGAGCCCCGGCGCGCGAGCAGTTCGCCGAGTTCACCGGCGACTACGCGGGTCGTCTGCGCCTGGGCGGGTACAAGCTGATCCTCGACGGCTCCCCGCAGGCCCGCTCGGCCTGGATGAGCGAGCCCTACGAGCCGATCCCGGGCGACGAGCACCCCGGCTGCGCCTACCCCGCCCACTCGGACGAGCAGGTGCTCGCCTGGACCCGCGAGCTCGCGGCCGACGGCGTCCAGCTCATCGCCCACTGCAACGGCGACGCCGCCGCGCAGCAGTGGACCGACACGGTGACGCAGGTGGGCGCCGAGAACCCGGCGCTGCTGGCCGAGCGTCCGGTGATGATCCACGCCCAGACCGTGCGCGACGACCAGCTGGAGACCATGGCGCGGCTCGGCATGATCGCCTCGATCTTCAGCGTGCACACCTTCTTTTGGGGCGACGCCCATCTGCGCAACTTCGGCCCCCGCCGCGGCCGCCGCGTCTCCCCGGCGCGCTCGGCGCTGGACCGCGGAGTGCGCGTCACCCTGCACCAGGACTCCCCCGTCACGCCCCCGGACATGCTGCTGAGCATCTGGGCGGCCGTGAACCGGATCAGCCGGGAGGGAACGCCCGTCGGCCCCGAGGAGCGCATCTCGACCTGGGAGGCGCTGCGCGCGGTCACGACTGACGCCGCCTACCAGTACGGCGAGGAGGAGACGAAGGGGCAGCTCAGCGAGGGGATGCGGGCCGACCTCGTGATCCTCTCGGCCGACCCTCTCGCGACCGACCCGCAGGACCTGCGGGACATCGAGGTGCTCACCACCATCAAGGACGGCGAGGTCGTCCACTCGGCGTGAGCGCCGGCCGGGGGACCGTTACGGCCCGCTCCGCCCGGCCGGGCTCTCACGGCTCGGGGTGGAGGACGACCTCCTCGAGCTCCGCTTCCGGGGCGGCCATGAGCCGACGGTGACGCACGGCGAGGAAGACCCCGCCGAGCACCACCCACACGGCGAGCGCGACGAGCGGCGCGGTGCCCAGGCGCCCCGGGGATCCCGGGACGAACAGCAGCAGGAGGAAGCCCAGCGACAGCAGCGCGCCCAGCAGGGCGATCGCGCGGTAGACGGGGCGAGCGCGGCCGAAGGCGTCGTGCTCCCCCGTCCGCGCGGGGTGGGCGAGCTTGAACGCGGCCAGGCACGTGTACCCGTAGGCGATGGTCACGCCCACCGAGGTCATGTCCACGATCCATTGGAGCGCGGAGCGTCCGAAGAACGGCGCCAGCAGGCACAGGGCGCTCGTGAACACGATCGCAACCACGGGCGTGCGGTGCCGGCTCTCGACGCGTCCGAAGAACGCCGGCAGCATCTTCGCCCTGCCCATCGCCATCAGCACGCGCGAGGAGGAGACGGTGAAGCCGTTCAGACCTGTCGCCACCCCCATCAGCACGGCGATCACCATCAGGCCCTTGCCGAGCGGGCCCATGATCCCGGCGATGACCTCGGCCGTGGGCCAGGCGGCGTCGGGGTGGGTGTCGCCGTTCGGGCCCAGGGCGACGGAGCTCGAGAAGATCATCGCGAGGTAGACGAGCCCCGCCGTGCCGATCGCGGCGAGGATGAGGAACAGCGCCTTGCGGGGCGAGAAGTCGAACTCCCCGGCCGCCTGCGGCACGTTGTCGAAGCCCACGAACGCCCACGGCGCGAAGGCGACCATCACGGCGATCGCCGGCAGCGGCGAGGAGCCCTCCGGGAACGCCGGGTAGAACGCGAAGCCGTGCTGCATGCCGTGCAGCAGCGCGCCCAGCAGGATCGCGACCACCGCGATGATCAGCACCACGCAGGCGATGAACTGGAAGCGTCCGGACAGGGCAGTGCCCATCGCGTTCATGAAGCCCGTGGCGACGATCGCGAGGGCCGCGATGATCACCTCGGGCAGGTAGATGTCCCAGCCCGCGACCGTGTACAGGTGCACCTGCTCCATGAGCGAGGGCAGCAGCATGCGGAACACCAGGGCGACGGCCGTCGCGTTCAGGGCGACGATGCACGAATAGGCGAGCGCGAGGAACCAGCCCACCACGAACGCATGGCGCCGCCCGAACTCCTGCAGCACGAAGGCGAGCTCGCCGCCGGTCACGGGCAGCACGCGGATGATCATCCCGTAGCTGATGCCGATGATGCCGATCAGCACGGCACCGATCGTGAAGCCCAGGAGCGCGCCGGCGGTGCCGCCGTCCTGCAGCCAGTCCACCGGCAGCATGAACGCGCCCCAGCCCACGGCCGAGCCGAGCGCGATCGCGAACACCCAGGAGGGCTTGAGCGTGGACTGCAGGGAGCGCGTGTTCTCGTCGGCGCCGGGCGGGGCGGACGTCCCGGCGGCGGACGAACCGGTGGTCGACGAGGGGGCGGAGGGTCTCTCCGACATGGGAAGCCTTTCGATGGCGACTGTTCGGTCGACAGCGCCGTCGCTGCACAGCTTCGTCGCGCGGGCGGAGCCGGGGAGCCATGATGCCACCGACGGGGAGGGCGCCGACGCAGAAGCCGACGCAGAAGGGGCACGGACGCGGCAGGGAGAGGCCGTACTCTGACCCCGACAGCCTCGACCCCGTCGTCCCCGACGGGTCGGCGGAGACGAGGAGCAGGACGGAGCGGGACATGGCCGGGAACGCCGACGGGACAGCGGAGCCGATCGAGGGCACCGGACGCATCCGCACCATCGGTGAGCGCCTCATCCTGCCTCTGCCCGCCGCGGCGAGCGCCCGGCTGCGCACTCGCGGACAGAACGCGGTGACCGCGGTGCTGGACGGTCATCCCTTCGACCTCGTCGTCGAGCCCGACGGCGCCAAGGGGCACTGGATCAGTCTCGACGAGGAGATGCTCGAGGTGCTGGGCCGCGGCGACGGCGAGGAGGTTTCCTTCGCGCTGACCCCGTCGGCCGCCTGGCCCGAGCCCGCGATCCCCGAGGACCTCGGCGAGGCGCTCGCGGGCGCCGACGACGCCGGCGGGGTCTGGGAGGACATCACGCCCATGGCCCGGTGGGAGTGGGTGCGCTGGGTCGGTGCCACGAAGAACCCCGACACCCGCGCGCGCCGCGTCGAGGTCTCCCTCGACAAGATGCGCAACGGCAAGCGCCGCCCCTGCTGCTTCGATCTCGCCTCGTGCACCGATCCCGAGGTCTCCAAGAGCGGGAAGCTGCTCGGGATCGAGTGACGGACGGGGCTGCGGCCCGCCGAGGGAACACCCCATGGGGACTTCTCCCCATGGAGATGCCTGCTGTCCTCCACTACGGTCATGGCAGCTCTCAGGGCCGACCATCCCAGCTCGACGGCAGGGAGAAGCACATGATAAGGGGACCGCGATGACATTCATCGGCGCCGACACCGACCAGCTGCGTGATCTCGGCACCCGCATGCGCCAAGGCATGCTCCGGCTCCAGGAGCAGCAGAGCCAGATCACCCGTGCCGTGGCCGCCGCCGACTGGCACGGGGAGGACGCCGAAGAATTCCGCGGGAGGGCACTCAGCGAAGTCGTGCCCGCCATGCAGAGGGCGCAGGACGATCTTCTGCGCCGGGCGAATGATCTCGTGAGGCAGGCGGCGGAACAGGACGAGGCCTCCGACCCGCGGGGCTTCTGGCAGAAGCTCAACGACCTCCTGCACTGGCCTGCCCAGATCACCCGCACGATCCGCAACGTCCAGAAGATCGCGACGAGCATCCCCAAGATGCTCGAGCACTTCAGGGACGGGAAGGCCGGGCTGAGGACGCTGAAGGACCTGCTCGCCCTGCGCAAGCGGTTCCCCCATATCGTGTGGAGCGAGTACAAGGCCATCGCCAAGGAATGGGACGAGGTCCTCAACGGCAAGGGCTGGGAGAAGCTCGGAGACTTCATCCCGCAGAAGCTCAGCAAGTACCTGGGCGTCAACATCCCGGGCAAGGAATGGGCGGGCAAGGCACTCTCCCATCTCGACGAGATCACCGATGCCACCAAGCCGTGGGTGAAGGTCGGTTCGAAGAGCCTCGGCAAATTCCTTCCCGGTCTCGACATCGGACTCGGGGTGCACCAGATCGCGACGGGAGACACCTACGACAAGGTCTCGGGATCCCTCTCCGTGGCGAGCGGAGGCCTCGTGCTCGCGGCTCCCCTGTTCGGCCCGGCCGCGCCGATCGTCGCCGGAGTGGGCGTCGGGCTGGGCGTCGTCTCCGCCGGCATGGACATCGGACGCACGCTGTATGAGAACGTCCCCGCGGTGAAGAACGTGGTCGACGGTACGGTGAGCAAGGTCGGCGAGGGACTCGGCGCCGTCGGCCACGGCATCAAGTCCCTCTTCGGCTGACCATCGGAGCCCGTGCCGCATCCGCACCGACCGCTGCGACCATCCGCAGACGATGAGGAGACCCCATGACGGAGACGCCCCTCGGCGACTCGACGCTCACCCGCGACCTCACCCGCGAGGAGCGCCATGAGCTGTGCGCGAGCCTGGTGCTCGACTCGGCGCAGGATGGCCCGGCGGCGCTCGGGGTCTTCACGGACGAGGAGCTGACCGCGCTCGACGGCCTGGACACCCCTCAGGTCGTGCCCTTGCCGTGGATCGTCGACAATGAGGCGGCCGTGTCTCCGCGCGCCGCCGCCTCGGTCGCCCTGCGCGGTCTCATCGCGCGGCGGCTCGTCATCCCTGCCGAGCTGCTCGCCGATGACCTCGAGGAGCTGGGTGACGACCCCCGAAGGCTGTACGCAGTGGACCCCGTGCAGGGGATCCTGACACTGCGCCGAGGGTTCGTCGCCCTCATCACCTATCAGCGCATGGTGAGCGAGCAGATCATGACCGTGGTCCAGTACGCCTTCGAGGGCGAGGACAACGGGACGATCCTCGAGGAGGAGATCACGCCGGACGGCTATCACCACTTCTCCGCATTGCCCGTCGCCGTCGCCGTCGACCACGCGATGGCCGTCATCGATCAGGACGAGGTCGCTGCGGACGACGGTCCCGTGGTCTCCCTGCGCTCGTCGGACGTGGACGAGGACGAGAGCCTCTCCGCGCGCATCGCGGACACCCGTGCCCTGATTGTCGCCTCCCTGGTGACGCGGGGCGGAGACGCGGAGCAGGTCACGTACTACGCGACCTCGGATCGCCTGCTCGTGTCCCGCTCCGATCAGGATCCGGCGACCGCAGCCTCCGACGAAGATCCCGTGCTCGAGTTCGCGGAAGCCTCCTCGGACTCCGCCCGGGAGCTGGTCGCGGCCATGCTGACGGCGGCCCGGGAGGCTCGCGCATGAGCCGCGCACAGGTCCTGGGCCGCACACGCGCCACGTTCCGGATGCACTGGCCCTGGTACCTGAAGCTGCTGCCCCTCGCGCTGGTGATCGTCATCTCGGGCTTCGTCCTCCTCACCGGCGACAGGGCTGCTGCGGCGATCTCCTTCGTGCTGCTGCTCCTGCTCGCCGTCCTGCCCATCGCGCTCGTGCTGCGCTCCTTCGCGTTCTCGGTGACCGACCGCGCGATCGTCATCGGCCCCTTCCTCCCGTTCTTCTCGCGCACCGTGGTGATGCTCTCCGACATCGACCTGGGCACGCTGCGATCGTGGAGCAATCTCGCCGTCTACCTGCACCAGTCCTCGACCCCATGGGCGCTCACGGTGGGGCAGATCAACCCGGGTTCGCGCTCCGGGATCTCCTTCTTCGCCCGGCGCACCGGCGACCTGGAGGGAGATGCCCTCACCGAGAACCAGATGACCAAGGACCTGGGCGGCACCATCGAGATACTGAGCGCGACCCGGCGGCCGACGGCGGTCGTCGGCGTCATCGCTCGCGCCCTGGCGGATTCGGGCATCGCGAACGAGCAGCAGATCCTCGCCACCGCCCTGCCTCCCGGACGACTCACCCGGGAGCGGGGAGCCCACCTGCGCGAGATCCCGGGGCATCCCGTGCCGTTCGGGAGCTGATCCCGTCGTCGGCCCGGCAGCCGGCGGACTCCGGCGTCACTCCACCGGCACGTCGTCCAGGAAGTAGTAGGCGGGCACCTTGGCCGCGTAGTCGTTGCCGTCCAGCTCGCGCCAGCCCACGACCTCCGTCGACCCCTCGCGCTCCTGGGCGAACTGGGTGGCCAGGAACATCAGGCCGATCACGGAGGCCAGCCCCTGGCGGGCGGGCTCCTCACGCAGCACATCGCCGATCGAGGCCTGCCCGGCGAGCGAACGCACCCGGTTCACGGAGCCGGTGAGGCCGACGGTGTCGATGTCGTTGGTGCGCACCAGATCCTGGAGCACCTCGACGCTGAGCGTGGTCGCGTCGTGCACCTCCGCCTCGACGGGCGATCCCGGGTCGGTCGGATCCTTCAGACGGTGCTGGGAGACCGAGGACATCCGCACCCGCGCGACCCGCAGGTCCAGCGAGAACGGGAAGCGGGTGGAGACCTCGTCCTTCTGCGCGAGCGCGAGACCCTGCGCCTCCTGCAGCAGGTCCAGCAGCACGCGGTGCTGGCGGAAGTCCTGGGAGCGCACGAACCGCGCGAGCGAGCGGTACAGCTCGGTCTTGACGTCGAGCACCTCCTGCGCGGGCTCGTAGAGGTCGCTGAACACGTTCGCGAGCTTCTCGCGGTCGTCGCGCGTGAGGTGCTGGGTGAAGTCGCGCTCGAGCAGACGGTCAACCACGTCCTGCGCTCGACGGGTCTGGGCCGGGTCGTTGAGCATCCGGAAGAAGGCGGTGAAGGTGCGGCCCACCTGGGACTGGCCCAACAGGTCGTCGCCCGCGAGCAGCTGCTCGAGGATCTCGCCGCGCGAGGCCTCCGGGGAGAGGATCTGCTCGCGCAGGTGGAGGTCGACGGCGCGCAGGTCCTCGCGGTACTGCAGGAAGTCGCCCGAGAGCTCGGAGGCGATCTGCAGGATGTCCCGCAGGCGATCGGCGGAGGTGTCGACGTTGGGCAGCAGCAGCTCGCCCTCGGCGAGATCGCGGATCTCCTGCTCGATGGCGGCGCGACGGCGCTGGAGGTCCGCGAGCCGCACGTCGCGGTCGGTCTCCGTCTCCTGCGCGAGGCGATCGAACTGCTGGAGCACCAGCTGCAGGCGCGACTCGGTGGTCGTGGGCCGATGCTCCTCGAGGGAGGCGATGAACTGGACCGCGTCGATCGTCGCCGGGGACGGCTCGAACATCGTCTCCAGGTGCTGCGGGTCGTCGCGCCGGGTCAGGTAGCCCTCGCGCACCCACGAGTCCACGTACTCCGGGGCGGTGCGGCCCTGGCCGTCCTCGTGCAGCAGATCGAGGTGCGTCTCGACGCGCGCCACGAGATCGCTGCGCCCCAGGCGACGGCTGCCGCCGGGGAACACCGTCTGCAGGATCGCGAGCACCGCCGGCGCCTTGGTTGCGCTCAGCAGACGCCATGTCGAGAGGCGTCGCAGCTGCTCGTAGGCGTCCTTGCGCGCGGAGACCGTCTGCGGACGGTCGCTCGCGGACCCGAGGAGCGAGGCGGACGCCGGGGACGAGGCGGTCGCCGGAGCGTCCTCGGCGAAGGTGCCCGGGACGTCGTCGCGGGTCGACGCGGGCTCCGGGTGCTGCGGCTGGGGCTCGGACGTGGTCACGGCCGACGAGTCTACTGGGGACGAGCGGAGCGAGGCGGGGCGGGGCGGACGGAACGATGCGGGGCGTGGCGGGGCGAGGCGTGGCGGGGGCGGAACGGGCGGGAGGCGCGACGGCGCTGGCCGACGGCGCCCGGCGCCCTCGACGCCCCGCGCCACCGAGAAGTGAGAAGTTGCTGTCAAAACCGCCACTTCACGACGACTTCTCACCTCTCGCGGCGCTGGTGGAGGCGGGGCGGACCGGGCGCGGGGCCCGCGCGGCGCGCGGCCGTGAGTGGTACGAAGTCGTTGCCATGGGCGCTCATGGCAACGACTTCGTACCACTCACGCGCCGTGGCGGGTTCGGGGTGCAGTGGCGCCGATGTCAGCGCGCGCGCCACCACTTCTTCCCCTGGTCCACCGCGAGCCCCGTGGCGCGCAGTCGCGCGACGAGGCGGTCGTACTCGGCGTCCAGAGCGTCGGTTTCCTCCGGATCGGGGTCATGCGCGCCCGTCTCATCGGCGTACGCGGCGCCCATCGCCTCGGACCACGCCCTCAGGGCGTCCCGGAGCGGAGCCGGGATCAGCTGCTCGGGCGCAGGACCATCGAGATATGCCACGCCGTCCCACCACTCCAGGATCAGCACATAGTCCCAGTCGACCAGGAGCGGCCCGGGCATATCGTCGACGCGAGCGCGCAGATCTTCATCGTCGATGGCGTCCATATCGGCCCTTTCGTGCCCGTCCGCGCGGGTCGGCGCCGCGGCGTGTCCTGCTGGGCGGGCGGCGCATGACCGTTCCCGCTGCTTCGCAGACCTCTCCGCCGCGTTCGCGGGGTCCCTGCGCGCTCCTCGATCATGCCTCACGTGAACGCTCACGAATCTGTAGGCTGGACCCAGCGCCACCGTCGGCCGTCAGCGCCCGGTCCGACGCGAAAACCCCATCTGACCTGGAGGAATCCTCACGATGACCACCGCTGCTCCCGTGACCGCCCCGACCGACCGCTGGTGGGAGGCCCTGCCCGCCGGCAGCGGTCGCCTGCGCGGTCGGGCGCACCTGCACTCCGACGCCCCGGAGATCAGCCTCGACGGCACGTGGGACGTGCGCTTCGGCTCCCGGGCCGACGGCTCGGACCTCGGTGACCCGACGACGATCGAGGTGCCGGGCCTGTGGCAGCTG
Source organism: Brachybacterium halotolerans subsp. kimchii (assembly GCF_020792675.1). Taxonomy (NCBI): domain Bacteria; kingdom Bacillati; phylum Actinomycetota; class Actinomycetes; order Micrococcales; family Dermabacteraceae; genus Brachybacterium; species Brachybacterium halotolerans. The sequence continues at coordinate 1,660,317 of NZ_CP086254.1, forward strand.
CAGGGCCATGGCGCCCCGCAGTACACGAATGTCGTCTACCCGATTCCGGTCGACGTCCCGCATGTGCCCGACGAGAACCCCACGGCCCATTATTCGCGCGAGCTCGCGGTGCCGGCCGACTGGGAGCAGCAGCTCGCCGAGGGCGCCCGCGCGATCCTGCGCTTCCAGGGCGTGGACTCGGCGGCGAAGGTGTGGATCGACGGCACCGAGGTGGGCGTGACCTCCGGCTCGCGCCTCACCCAGGAGTTCGACGTCACCGACCTGCTGCGCGGGGGCGCCGCCCACCTGCTCGAGGCGCGCGTGGTCCAGTGGAGCGTGAACACGTACCTCGAGGACCAGGACATGTGGTGGGCCTCCGGGATCTTCCGCAGCGTGGACCTGCTGCTGCGGCCCGTCGGTGGCATCCACGACCTGGTCACCCGCGTCGACTTCGACCCGCAGACCGGCCGCGGCACGCTGGGCGCCCGCGCGACCGGGATCGACGGCGCGCCGCTCGAAGGTGCGGTGGTGCGCATCCCCGCCCTCGGCATCGACGCCCCGGCGGACGGCACGAGCATCGACGTCGGCCCCGTCGACCCCTGGAGCGCCGAGGTGCCGGCCCTCTACGACGCGACGGTGACCGCCGCGGGCGCATCCAGCGGCAGCTTGGCGGAGACCGTCTCCCTGCGCGTGGGCTTCCGGCGCGTGGAGATCGACGGCGAGATCTTCCGCATCAACGGCGAGCGCGTCGAGATCCGCGGCGTGAACCGGCACGAGGTCGACCGGCTCGTCGGCCGCACGCAGCATCCGGGCAACCAGGATCTCGATGCCGCGCTCATGAAGCAGCACAACATCAACGCCGTGCGCACCTCCCACTACCCGCCCCACCAGCGGTTCCTCGAGGTGTGCGACGAGGTCGGGCTGTACGTGGTCGACGAGTGCGACTTCGAGGCGCACGGCTTCCACGCCGACACCACCGGCGAGGACTCCACGGGCGCCGCGAAGCGCCCGGCCGACGACCCGCAGTTCACCGACGCCCTGCTCGAGCGCACCGACCGCTTCGTGCGCCGCGACCTCAACCACCCGTCGATCGTCATCTGGTCGATCGGGAACGAGGCGTCGACCGGGCAGAACACCACCGCGATGATCCAGCGCGTCCGCGAGGTGGACCCCACCCGCCCGGTCATCTACGAGCAGGACTACCGCGCGCTGGACGCGGACTTCTTCTCACTCATGTACCCCAGCCACGAGCAGTCCCGCCAGATCGGCGAGCGCGCGCTGGATGCGGAGAACAGGACGCAGCTGGTCGGCATGCTGCGCCACCTGGGCGTGGACGCGGCCGACGATGCCTTCGACGACGTCCCGGCGCTCACCAAGCCGTTCCTGTGGATCGAGTTCGCGCACGCCATGGGCAACGGCGCAGGCTCCCTGAAGGAGTACTTCGACCTGGTCCACGAGTACCCCGCGATCCAGGGCGGCTTCATCTGGGAGTGGATCGACCACGCCCTGGCCACGACCGATGCCGACGGCCGCGCGATCGACGGGTACGGCGGCGACTTCGGCGAGCGCCTGCACGACGGGAACTTCGTGGCCGACGGCCTCGTGCTGCCCGACCGCACCCCCTCCCCCGCGCTCCTCGACGCCAAGCACCACTTCTCGCCCGTCGGGCTCGAGATCCTCGAGGGGCCGACGGGCGACGGATCCGGCGCCTCCCTCGCGCGGGTGACGAACCGCTATGCGTTCCGCACCCTCGAGCATCTGCGCGCGGAGGTCTCGCTCGATGCGCAGGAGAGCTGGCAGGAGCTCGCGCTGCCGGACCTCGCGCCGGGGGCGTCGGCCGATGTGCCGCTGCCCGCCGGCGACGGGCCCGCAGTGACCGTGCGCCTGCTGACCCGCGAGGAGGAGGGACCTGTCCCGGCGGGCCACCTCGTGATCGCCGCCGACCGCGTGGATCGTGCCGCTCTCGCCGCGCAGCAGGAGGGCCTGGGCGAGCTCGTCGCACCGATTCCCCCGGATGCGGCCGTGGGCCGCGACAGCTGGCGCGTGGGCCCGGCGGTGCTCGACGACCTGGGTCGTCTGGTGAAGGTGGGGTCGGTCGACGTGCCGCACGCGGGCGTCGACCTGTACCGCGCTCCCGTGGACAACGAGCGCGCCTTCACGTCCGTGGCGCTCGAGACGCGGTGGAAGCGGATCGGTCTGGACGTGGCCCGCCTGCGACTGGTCTCGGCCGACGTCGAGGGCGACGTGCTCGTGCTGCGCAAGCGCCTGGGTCTGGACGGATCGAGCCTCGGCGCCGACGTCACCGAGCGCTGGTCCAGCGACGGCGAGCGCGTCGGGGTGCAGGTGGACGTGGCACCCTCGGCGCACTGGCCCGAGGACCTGCCGCTGCCCCGGGTGGGCTGGACGTTCGCGGTGCCCGGCGGCCTCGACGACGTGCAGTACACGGGCTACGGGCCGCACGAGTCCTACCCCGACACCGGCGGCGGCACGACCTTCGCGACCTACCGCTCCTCCGTCGACGACCTCCAGACCCGCTACGTGATGCCGCAGGAGAACGGCAACCGCGCGGGCGTGGTGCGAGCGGCGGTGCGGGGCGACGGGCACGAGGTGGACGTGGTCGCCCCCGAGGGCCTGGGGCTCGCGGTGCGCCCGTGGTCGACGGCCGAGCTCGACGCGAAGGCCCACGACGGCGCCCTCGAGTCGGACGGCCTCACCTGGGTGACGCTGTCCGCGGCGCTGCACGGCGTGGGATCCGCGGCCTGCGGCCCCGAGCCGCTACCGCAGTACGTGCTGGGCGCCGCCCCCGTGAGCTTCCGGTTCGAGCTCGCCGCGCGCTGACCGCCCCGCGGTCAGACTGTCCGGCGCCCCCGTGCACTTCGCGTAGCAGGAGGTCGGGTCACGTGTCATATATGCGGTGACCCGACCTCCTGCTACGCGTGCTGCTCGCACCCGGCGGAGCCCCGGCCCGGCGTGGTGATCGCAGGGACGGTGTGTGCGCGGCGCGATCGACGTGCCCGCGCGGGTCGGTCGGGGCCGGGACGACGTGACCTGCCCGATAGGCTGGAACCACACGAGGGCCGACCAGAGCAGGGAGAACAGCACATGTCGCAGGGCTACGAGCAGCCGGATCCGCAGGAGGGCCGGCCGGGGTACGGGCAGGCTCCCGACGGGCAGCAGGGATACGGCGAACCCGTAGGCGGCCCGCAGCCCGCCCAGCCGTACGACCCGTACCGCAGCACCTCGGAGCAGAGCACGGCACAGCCGGATTCGCCGCAGCAGAGCGAACCGCAGCCCGGCTGGGCGCAGCAGAGCGACCCGCAGCCCGGCTGGCCGCAGCAGAGCGCCGCATCATCGAACGCTCCCCGACCGGGCACGGACGAGCCGAACACGGGTCAGCCGGAAGCACGCCGACCGAGCGGGTCCGAGCAGCCCTCCCCGTGGGGGCAGCCTGCGCAGTCACAGCCCTCCCCCGCGCCGCAGCCGTTCGGCGCCCCGCCCCAGCAGCCCTCGCCGTACGCCGCTCCTCAGTCGGCGGCGCCGGGCGGCCCGTACGCTCCGGGGAATGCCTCGATGCCCGTGTACGCACCGGCGGGTACGCCGGATCGCAGCCGGCTGACGCGCACCTTCGCGATCATCGTCATCACCCTCGGCGCGCTGTTCCTGCTGATCCGTTCGATCGCCATCATCGTGACCACCGTCGGTGGGTACTCGGCGGGCTATCAGGGCTCCGAGGCGGGAGTCACCGGCTTCGCCGTGGGCGGCGTGCTGCTCGTGATCCTCAACGTGATCGTGGGCATCGCCCTGCTCGCAGCCGCCATCTACTTCCTGGTGGTCGGCCCGCAGCGGGTGCGGATCGGCGGAGGACTGATCCTCGCTCCGCTCGTCTGCGGCGTCGTCACGCGACTGATCATCACGGCGATCGCGCAGGCCGCGCTGCAGTCCGCTCTCCACGACGGGAGCTTCGACGCCGCGCGGGGATTGCTCGTGGTGATGGTGATCGTCGAGGTGATCCGCCACGTCATCGAGGGCGCGTTCGTGATCGTCGGCGGGATCGTCGTGCTCCGCGCCGCGAAGAAGTCCTGACCTCGGCGCTCGACGCGCGTCGCACCCTCCGTTAGCAGCCGGCCTCCGCGAGACCGCTCACCGCGCCTCGCCGTAGTACGCGCCCGTGCGCTCCTCGCGCAGGGCGTCGAAGTCGCCGCTCGCGATCGACGCCCGGATCTCGTCGACCAGGCGCACCACGAACCGCTCGTTGTGGATCGTGCAGAGCGTCGCCGAGAGGATCTCCTTGGCGCGGAACAGGTGGTGGATGTACGCGGCGGTGTAGTGCGTGCACGTGAAGCAGTCGCAGGTCTCGTCGATCGGCGCGAACTGGCGCCTGTACCGCGAACCGGTGAGGTTCACCCGGCCCGTGCGCGTGTAGACGGCGCTGTTGCGGGCGACCCGGGAGGGCGAGACGCAGTCGAAGGTGTCGGCGCCGGCGGCCACGGCAATGAACAGGTCGTCGACCTCGCTGATGCCCAGCAGGTGCCGCGGGCGGTCCTCGGGCAGCTCGTCGGTCACCCAGCCGACGATCGTCCCGAGGTTCTCCTTCTCGAGCGCGCCGCCGATGCCGAAGCCGTCGAAGACCTGGTCGTCGACCTCCATCGCACCGAGGTCGCGGGAGGCCTTCCGGCGCAGGTCCTCGTACTGGGCGCCCTGGATGACGCCCCACAGCTGCTGGTAGGGCTTGGTGTCCCGCTCGATCGTCAGACGGCGGTGCTCGGCGAGGCAGCGGATCGCCCACAGCCGCGTCCGCTCGAGCGCCTGCTCCTGGTAGGGGCGGGAGTTCATGAGCGTGGTGAGCTCGTCGAAGGCGAACATGATGTCGGCGCCGAGCCCGTGCTGGATCTGCATGGAGATCTCGGGCGTGAAGCGGTGGACGTCGCCGTTGATGAAGGAGCGGAAGGTGACGCCGTCGTCGTCGACGTGCGCGAGGCGCTCCTTGCCCTCGGCGACGGCGTCGTCCTCGCCGCTCGCGGTGCGGGCCTTCTCCCCGCCGGAGAACTCGCTGGAGAGGACCTTCTTGAAGCCCGCGCCCAGGCTCATCACCTGGAAGCCGCCCGAGTCGGTATACGTGGGGCCGGGCCAGTTCATGAAGGCGCCCAGGCCGCCGGCCTCGTCGACCAGGTCGTGGCCGGGCTGGAGGTAGAGGTGGTAGGCGTTGGCGAGCACCGCCTGCGCGCCGAGGTCGGCGACGGCCTGCGGCAGCACGGCCTTCACGGTCGCCTTGGTGCCCACGGGCACGAACGCCGGGGTCGCGATGTCCCCGTGCGGGGTGCGGATCACGCCGGCGCGGGCCTTCTCGCCGTGGCGCGCGGTGATCGCGAAGCCGCTGCGGTCCGGGGCGAGGTCCGACGGGGCGGCCGACGCCGCGCGCGGGGCCGGCTGCGGGCCCGGGGCCGGGTGCGGGGCCGACGGAGCCTGCTGCGCGGGATCGGACGACGGGGAGGTCATGGGGCTGGGCACCCACTCAGTGTCCCACGCAGCGCTGTGGTCAGCCCCGCAGGTACTCCTCGAGGGCTGCGTCCTGGTCGGCCGGGGTGAAGCCCGTGGCCTCGATCCTGGCGAGGGAGAGCACAGAGCTGCGAGGGCGGGGCGCGATCGTGCCGTCGCCCTCGGCGCGGCCCTGGGCGGCGTAGTACTCCGCCGTGGGGACGCCGCGGACGCGCGCGGGGTCGTGCCCGGTGAGGGCGAAGACGCGCCGGGCGATGTCCGCCCAACTGGACGGCTCCCCCGCGCACGTCGCGTCGTACACCCCGGGCACGGGACGCATGGTCAGCAGATGGTCGATCGCGCGGGCGAGCTCGCTCGCGAAGGTCAGCCGGCCCACCTGGTCGTCGACCACCGCGGGGTCGATGCCGCGCGCGGCGAGGTCCGCCATGGTGCGCACGAAGTTCCGCCCCTCCCCCACGACCCAGCTGGTGCGCAGCACGAAGTGCTCGGGCAGGGTCTGGACGAGGCGGTCGGCCGCGGCCTTCGTCTGCCCGTAGACGCCCAGGGGGCTCAGCGGCTCCGCCTCGTCGTGGACCTCCGCGGCGCCGTCGAACACGTAGTCGCTTGAGACGTGCACGAGCGTCGCCCGGTGCCGTCGTGCCGCCTCGACGAGCCGCGCGACGCCGTCGACGTTCGTCGCCCACGCCTCCCGACGGCCCTCGGGGGTCTCGGCGGCGTCGACGGCGGTGTGCGCGGCGGCGTTGACGATGACCCCGTGGGGCGAGAGGTCGAAGGCGCCGACGGAGGCGGGGTCGGCGATGTCCAGGCGGTCGCGGCCCACCAGGTCAACGTCGGCCCGGCCCTGCCAGTGCGCGGCGAGGGCGCGGCCCAGCTGGCCGCTCGCGCCCACGACCAGGGTGCGGCGGGGCGGCACCGGGACCACGTCCGCGAGGCGGGGATGGGAGCGGTCCTTGTCCGAGAGGACGGCCTTCTCGAGGGGGATCGGCCAGGGGATCGCGGCGGTCTCGTCGGCCAGGTGCAGGAAGGTGTACTGGGTCTGCGCGGCCTGCGACCAGTGGTCGTTGACCAGGTAGGTGTAGGCGGCGGGGGCCTCGAGCGTCTGGAAGGCATTGCCGACTCCGCGGGGCACGAAGATCGCGACGCCCGGGGTGATCTCGTGCCAGTAGGCGGTCCCGAACGTCGGTCCCTCGCGCAGATCCACCCACGCTCCGAACACCCGGCCCGTGGCCACCGAGACGTACTTGTCCCAGGGCTCGGCGTGGATGCCGCGGGTGACGCCGACCTCCTGGTTGAAGGAGATGTTGTTCTGCACGGGGCCGAAGTCCGGAAGGCCCGCGGCGAGCATCTTCTCGCGCTGCCAGTTCTCCTTGAACCAGCCGCGCGCATCGCCCGGCAGCGGCAGGTCGAGCACGAGCAGCCCCGGGATCGGCGTGGTGGAGACGATGAGCTCGCCCGTGCCCGTCACTGTCCCGCCTCCGCGTACTTCGCCTCGGTCGCGGCCTTCTGGCCGCGCCACCAGTCCTCGTTGTTCCGGTACCAGTCGATGGTCTGCGCGAGGCCGCTCGCGAAGTCCGCGAAGACCGGCTCCCAGCCCAGCTCCTCGCGCAGCTTCGTCGCGTCGATCGCGTAGCGCAGGTCGTGCCCGGGCCGGTCGGCGACGAGGTCGTAGTCGTCCGGTGCACGGCCCATGAGATGCAGGATCTGCTCCACGACCTCCCGGTTGGAGGCTTCCCCGTCGGCCCCGATCAGGTACGTCTCGCCGATGCGGCCCGCCTCCAGGATCCTCAGCACGGCCGAGGAGTGGTCCTCGACGTGGATCCAGTCGCGCACGTTCGCGCCCGCCCCGTACAGCCGCGGGCGGATGCCGTCGAGGAGGTTCGTGATCTGGCGCGGGATGAACTTCTCGACGTGCTGGTGGGGTCCGAAGTTGTTCGAGCAGTTCGAGATCGTCGCCCGCACGCCGAAGGACCGCACCCACGCGCGCACCAGCAGGTCGCTGCCGGCCTTCGTCGAGGAGTACGGGCTCGAGGGGTTGTAGGCGGTGGCCTCGGTGAAGCGCGCCGGGTCCTCGAGCGCGAGGTCGCCGTAGACCTCGTCGGTCGAGACGTGGTGGAGGCGGGCGCCGTGGCGGCGGGCGGCCTCGAGCAGCGTGAAGGTGCCCACGAGGTTGGTGCGGACGAAGGGAGCGGGGTCGGACAGGGAGTTGTCGTTGTGGGACTCGGCGGCGAAGTGCACGATCGCGTCGTCCTCGCCGGTGAGGGAGCCGACGAGCTCATCGACCACGTCCGCGTCGGCGATGTCGCCGCGGACCAGGCTCATCCTGTCCTCGGGCAGGCCCGCGAGCGAGGCGGCGCTGCCCGCGTAGGTGAGCTTGTCGAGCACGGTGACGGTGTCCTCCGTGCGCTCGATGACGTGGTGCACGAAGTTCGAGCCGATGAACCCGGCGCCGCCGGTGACGAGGAGGTGGCGGGGCATCAGCGGTCTCCTCCGGGGGACGCGGGGGCGGTCTCCCGCTCGAGGATGTCGAGCAGGTGGGCGCCGTAGCCGGATTTCACGAGGGGCTCGGCGCGCTCGCGCAGCTCGTCGTCGGACAGGAACCCCATGCGCCAGGCGACCTCCTCGGGGGCACCGATGAACAGGCCCTGGCGCTTCTGGACGGTGCGGATGAACTCGCCGGCGGCCGCGAGGTCGTCGAAGGTGCCGGTGTCCAGCCAGGCGGTGCCGCGGGTGAGGACCTCGACGCGCAGCGCGCCGTCCTCGAGGTACGAGCGGTTCAGGTCGGTGATCTCGAGCTCGCCGCGGGCCGACGGGCGCAGCGCCTTCGCACGCTCCGAGGCGGTGGCGTCGTAGAAGTACAGGCCGGGGATCGCGAGGTTCGAGCGGGGACGGACCGGCTTCTCCTCGAGGGAGAGGGCGCGCCCGTCGGCCCCGACCTCGACCACGCCGTAGGCGCGCGGGTCCTTCACCCAGTACCCGAAGACCGCGGCGCCGTCGACGTCGGCGAAGCGGCGCAGCTGCGTGCCCATGCCCTGGCCGAAGAAGAGGTTGTCGCCCAGGACCAGTGCGGCGGGGCCACCGTCCAGGAAATCCTCGCCGATGACGAGCGCCTGCGCGAGGCCGTCGGGCGCGGGCTGCACGGCGTACTCGAGGCGGATCCCGAAGCGCGAGCCGTCGCCCAGCAGCGTCCGGAAGGACTCCTGGTCGTGGGGCGTGGTGATGATGAGGATGTCGCGGATTCCGGCGAGCATCAGGGTGCTCAGCGGGTAGTGGATCATCGGCTTGTCGTACACCGGCAGCAGCTGCTTGGAGACGCCCAGGGTCAGCGGATGCAGACGCGATCCGGTGCCTCCGGCGAGGATGATGCCGCGCATGGGTGCACGCTCCTGAGGGTGTCGACGCGGGTGGGGCGCGGGGGCGCGCCCTGATGCCCCTGTCCGGATGCTATCGAGAGGGACGACGAGCGGGCGGGACGGACGCGGCCCCGGACCGGGGCGATCCGGGGCGCGCGCGTGTGGCATGGTGAGCTCGCCCGAGCGGCCCGCGCCGCCCCTCCCCATCGGACCGTGTCGAGGAGTCCGCATGTCGCTGGCCGTGATCGCCGCGTTCGCCGCTGCGCTCGGGGTGCTCGTGGTCCCGGGGCTGCCGCTCGTGGTCGCCCTCCGGCCGCGTCCGCTCACCGGCGCCGCCCTGCTCGCCCCGGCCTCGCTCGTGGTCGTCGCCGTCTCGGCCGAGGGCTCCCATGCGCTGGGCTGGGCGTGGTCCCTCGTGACGCCCGTGGTCGTGGGCCTGATCGCCGGTGCGCTCGTCCTCGCGACGCGCAGGATCCCTGCGCGAGCGGGGCGGACGACGTCCCGAGGAGTGTCCTCGCGTGGCGCAGATGACGGGGACGGCCCGTCGGCCCCTTCCACCCCGCCGGCCCCGACGGACGGCTCGCCGCGCGCCCGGACTCTCGCCGGGCTGCTCGGGCTGCTGATCGGCGGCGCCGTGATCGCGGTGCGGGCGCTGCACGGCATGGGCGGCATCGACGCGATCAGCCAGACCTACGACAACATCTTCCATCTGGGCGGTGTGCGCGCGATCCTCGACGCCCACGACGCCTCCGCCGCGGTGGTCTCGACGCTCAACCTCCCCGAGGGGCGCAGCGGCTTCTACCCGGCGGGCTGGCACCAGCTGGCGAGCCTCGTGGTGATGACCTCCGGCCAGTCCCTCCCGCTCGCCTCGAACGCGCTGATGCTGCTGGTCGGGGCCGTGGTGTGGCCGATCGGGATCGTGGCCCTGGTCGCCGGGTGCACGCGCGTGGGCCCGGCCGGCCTGTGCGCGGCGGGCGCGCTCACGGGCGCGTCCTTCGCGTTCCCGCTCGCGCTCATGACCTGGGGCCTGCTGCTGCCGAACTTCCTGTCCACCGCGATGCTCCCGACGGTGGTGCTGGTGGCGGCGCAGGCGCTCGGCCTCGCCCCGCGCACCCGCGAGCACCTGCGCCCGCTGCAGCTGGTGATCGCGGCCCCGGTGGCGGCGTGCGCCGTGCTCTGGGCGCACCCGCAGGGCCTGCACGCCTCGCTGGTGCTGGTCGCGCCGATGGCGCTGTGGGCGACGGTCGGCGGGATCATCGCGTGGGTGCGCGGTCGGAGGCGGGTCGACGGGCGCGACCTCCGCCGGCGCTTCCCCCTGTTCGCCTGCGGCGCCTCGCTCGTGCTCATCGCCCTCATCCCGTTCGCCTGGACGCAGCTGCGCCCCTCGCGCCGGGCGTCGGCCTGGCCTGCGCACATGCACATCGAGGAGGCGCTCCGGGCGGGGCTGGGGATGTCCGGCGCGCACGTGCCGCCCGGGGTGCTGCCGGCCCTGCTCATGGGCCTCGCGATGCTCGTGGTGCTCGTGCTCTCCCGCTCGCGCTGGATGCTGCCGCCGCTGCTGGCGACCACCTTCCTGTTCGTGGCGGCGGCGGCCTTCGGCGACCGCGACATCCGCTACCTGCTCACCGGTCCCTGGTACATCGACAGCTATCGGCCGGCGGCCCTGATCCCGGTGCTCGGCATCCCTGTGCTGGCCGTCGCGATCGACGTGCTCGCCCGCGCGGCGGGCGTCGTGCTCGCCCGAGCGTCGGCGCGGACCGGTCGCCCCGGGCATCGTGCGCCCACCGCCGGGTCCCCCGCGTCGGCCGTCATGGTCGCGGTCTGCGTCCTGGGCCTCCTCGTCCCCGCCGTCCTCTCCTCCGCGTCGCAGCACGAGGACGCCCTGATGGCCCGCTACTGGAAGATCCCGCAGGTCGTCTCCGCCGACGAGCTCGCCGTGTTCGCGCAGGCCGATGCCCTGGTGCCGCCGCACGCGACGATCATCGCGGATCCCTGGGACGGCGGCTCGCTGCTGTGGGCGCTCGAGGACCGCCGCGTCCTCGCCCCGACGCCCGCCTCGGCCCTGAGCGAGGACGACCGCCTGCTGCTGCGGGGACTCGGCAGGATCGACAGCGACCCCGCGGTGTGCGACGCCGCCGCGCGGCAGGACGCCCGCTACGTCTTCACCTCCACGGAGGGTGCGCTCTGGCGCAAGCGCAGCCCGAACCGCGGTCCCGAGGACGCCGCGCGCAACGGCAGCGCGATCGAGCTGCACCGGGTGGGGAAGGCTGCGCTGTGGGAGCTGCGCCCGTGCCGCGGGTCCGACGGGCGGATGGAGCTCACCGGCGACGGCTGAGACCCGGATCGGCGGCCGACGGACCGCGCAGCCGCCCCGGGCGTGCGAGGCGGTGCTCGCCCCGGGGCGCCGTGCGCGCTGACGATAGGATCTGTGCGCTCGCCTCCGCATGCATGCGGCGACGGACGGGTGCGCTGACGAGCTGACGAAGGGGGACGGATGTCGGACGACGACGCGCGGTCGGCGCCGCGCGCCCACGGCCGTCGCCGCGGCACCCCTCGTGACGAGACGCCGCCGGCCGCCTCGGAGACCCCACGGGCCGACGGGCGACTCCCCGACCCGGCCGAGCGGGACGCGTCGCCGGACCCGAGCACCGCCGCCGCGCAGAGCGCGGCCACTCCCCCGCCCGCTCGCCGCCACGGCCGCCGCGCCCGACGTCTCGAGGAGCCGCCGCCCGATGCTCCCGCCTCGTCGGACGCCAAGACGCCCGCCGCCGCGTCCGAGGAGGGGCCCGCCGAGCGCACCCCCGCTCGCGCCGCCTATGCGCACGTCCATCCCGAATCCCTGGACGCCTGGCTCGAGCCCGGCGATGCTTCGACCGATCTCGGGTATCCCGTCGAGTTCGAGGGGACCGCGGACGACGGGGACGACAGGACCAGGGACGAAGCGACCGGGGACGACGGGGCCGGGCACATCGGGACCGAGCACGTCGGGATTGAGGCTCGGGCGACCGCCGAGGATGCAGCGCCAGCGGCGGACGACACCGCCGAGATCCCGCGCGCGGATCCGCGCCCCGCTGAGCCAGCCGAGCCCGCCGACGACGACGTCCACGATGCGTGGACCACGGTGCCCCGCGCCGAGCCGACCGCGCCCGACGCGCGACCGCTCCCCTCCCACGCCGATCTCGACCGCGCCACCCGCGGACGCACGCACCCGGCACCTGCGGCGCCCGCGGAACGCACAGCACCCGCCGCGCCCGCAGCTCCCCCGGAGTCACCGGCGCCTCGGCCCGTCGAGCCCGCTCCCACCGACCCGTCGGCCGATGCACCCGCCCCCGCCGCACTGCCGACCGAGACGCCAACCGCCCCGTCGACCGAGGCTCCGGCCTCTCTGCCGACCGAGGCTCCGGCCGCCCCGTCGACCGAAGCGCCTGCTGCTCCGTCGCCACGCCCCTCGGAGCCGGGCCTCTCGGTCCCGTTCCGGGTCGAGATCCACGGGCTGCGCGCGATCGCGATCCTGCTGGTCGCGGTCTACCACATCTGGTTCGGGCGGGTCTCCGGCGGCGTCGACGTCTTCCTGTTCATCTCGGCCTTCCTGCTCACGGGATCGTTCGCGCGGCGCCTCGAGTCGGGCCGTCCGCTCGCGGTGCCCCGCTACTGGCTGAAGACGTTCAAGCGCCTGCTGCCGCCCGCGGTCGTGACGATCCTGGGGTCGCTGGTCCTCGCGTTCACGGTGCTGCCGCCGACGATCTGGGCGACCGTGCAGCGTCAGGCGTGGGCGAGCGCCCTGTACGTGCAGAACTACGTGCTCGCGGCGGACAGCGTCGACTACTACGCGCACGACGCCGCGGCCGCCTCCCCGCTGCAGCACTTCTGGTCGATGTCGATCCAGGGGCAGATCTTCCTCCTCTGGCCGCTGCTGTTCGCGCTCGGCGCCGTGCTGATCCGCCGCCTGCCCGCGCTGCGCGCCCACCCGCGCTGGCTGATGGCAGGCATGTTCTCGCTGGTCATCGTGATCTCACTGGTGTGGTCGATCGTCTCCACGGCGTCGAACCAGACCTTCGCCTACTTCGACACCGCGGCCAGGCTGTGGGAGTTCGCGCTGGGCTCTCTGCTGGGGCTGATGCTGCCGCGGATCGACCGGGCGACGGGCGCGACGACCTCGAACGCTGCCCCACCGCGCTTCGCCGCGGCGCGCGCGGTGATCGGCTGGGTCGGTCTCGCGGCGCTGCTCTCGTGCGGGGCGCTGCTGGACGTGCAGGGCATGTTCCCCGGCTGGATCGCGATCTGGCCTCTCGCCGCGGCGGGCCTGGTGATCCTCGCCGGACGCTCGGGCCGTGCCTGGGGCGCCGACGCGTTCCTCTCGCTGCGCCCGGTCGCCTTCCTCGGGTCGATCGCCTACGCCCTCTACCTCGCGCATTGGCCGCTGCTCATCGGCTGGCTCGCCCTCACCGGGCAGGAGCGCGCCGGGGCGCTCGACGGCGCCGGGGTGCTCGCCGTGTCCCTGCTGATCGCGTGGCTGCTCACGCGTCTCGTCGACACCCCCATCCGCCGTTCGGCCTGGCTCGATGCGCGGCCGCGCAGGGCCCTCGCGGCGGTCGCGGTGAGCCTCGTCGTGGTGCTCGTCGGCTCCCAGGCCGTCTTCCCCGCCGTCGGCGAGCGATCGCTCACCGTCGCCCAGGGCTCGCAGGACGATGACGGCGCGAGCGACGGGGGCCCGGCCGCGCCCACCGTCCCGAACCCGGGCGCGCAGTGGACCGTGGACCCCATGACCGACGGGTTCGGCACCACCATCCCCTCGCCCGACGTCGTCACCGAGCCCTCCGAGCACACCTACGCCGAGGACTGCCAGAAGAAGCTGGACCTCCCGGGCACCGTCACCTGCCGATATACCCCCGCGCCCGACGGCGACCCCGACCTCACTGTCGCGCTCGCAGGCGACTCCCACGCCGGCCAGTACACGGGCGCGATCCTGCAGATCGCGAAGGAGAGGAACTGGGCGGTCTACTACATCGGCCACAGCGGCTGCACCTTCACCACCGACCCGGCCACCAACCAGTGCAAGGACGTCAACACCTCCTGGGAGACCCTCATCGACGGCGTCGACCCGGACGTGCTGATCACGATGGGCACCCGCACCTCCTTCGACGGCGGATCGGACTCCGAGGCCGACCGCAAGAACCTCGACAGCGCGCTCCCGCTGACCACCGAGCGGGGCATCCCCGTGCTCCTGCTGCGCGACAACCCGCGCTGGCCCAAGAAGGAAGAGTCCGGCAACCGCTTCGACTGTGCCTTCGACGTGCTGCGAGAGGGCGGCGACGCGGCGCAGGCCGACGCCGAGTGCGGCGACGACATGAGGAACCGGATGGATGCCGAGAACCCGTCGGCCCATCGGGCGAGCGACGATCCGTACGCGCCGATCCGCATCGCCGACCCCGCGACCGACGTGCTGTGCCCGAAGGGCCGCTGCTCGCCGATCATCGGTAACGTGTTCGTCTACCGCGACAGCTACCACCTGACCGACGCCTTCTCCCGCACCATGGACGACTGGTTCGAGAAGCAGATCGACGCGACGCTCGCGATGAAGGACCCCGACGCGGAGGCCCCGCAGACCGAGCCGTCCGACGCCGGCTGATCCGGGCCGACGAGACGGGACCGGGCCGACGAGACGAGTCGGGACGGGCAGGAGAGAATGGACGGGCCGAAGCCGCCGTCGCGCCCTCTGCCGCTGTGGAACGATGAGGCCATGACCTCCGCACCTGCCGAATCCGCCGTCCACCCCACCGACGAGGCCCGCGATTTCGCGACCGACCTGGGCTCCTTCGTCACCGCCTCCCCCTCCAGCTTCCACGCCGTGCGCGAAGCGGCCCGGCGCCTCGAGGCCGCGGGATTCACGGCGCTGGACGAGACGGAGCAGTGGGACGGGGACGCGGTGCGCGGGGACCGCTACGTGCTGCGCGACGGCTCGCTCATCGCCTGGTCCGCGCCCGCGGAGGCGTCAGAAGAGACTGCCTTCCGGATCGTCGGCTCGCACACCGACTCCCCCGCGCTCAAGGTGAAGCCCGACCCGCAGCTCGCCGCGGAGACGATCGCGCAGGTGGGCGTCGAGGTCTACGGCGGGGCGCTGCTGAACTCCTGGCTGGATCGCGAGCTGCGCCTGGCCGGGCGGCTGGTGCTGCGCGGCGGCCGCGAGGTGCTGGTCGCGACCGGTCCGCTGCTGCGGGTCCCGCAGCTCGCCGTGCACCTGGACCGCGGGGTGAACGCCGACGGCCTCACGCTGAACCCGCAGAAGCACATGCAGCCGATCCTGGGCCTGGGCGAGGTCGACGTGCTGGGCCTGCTCGCCGAGCGCGCGGGCGTGCAGCGCGCGGAGATCCTGGGGACCGACGTGGTCACCGCCGACGCGCAGGCGCCCGGCTTCTTCGGCGCCCACGAGGAGTTCCTGGCCTCGGGCCGCCTGGACAACCTCTCCTCCGTGCACGCCGAGGTCGAGGCGCTCGTGCGGCTCGCGGGCGGCGCGGGGACCGACGCCGACGCGGGAGCGGGCTCCGGCGCGGGAGCGGGCGCAGGGGCGGCCGAGGGCGAGCGCCCGATCGCCCTCATGGTCGCCAACGACCACGAGGAGGTGGGCTCGGCGTCCCGCTCGGGCGCCGCCGGGCCGTTCCTCGAGGACGTGCTGGTGCGCGTGCACGCGGCGCTCGACGGGGACGAGGCCTCGCGGCGCCGGGCGCTCGCGGGCTCGATGGTGCTCTCGGCCGACGCCGGCCACGCCGCCCACCCGAACTACCCCGAGCGCCACGACCCCGTGAACCGTCCGCGCCTGGGCGCCGGGCCGATCCTCAAGATCAACGCCAACCAGCGCTATGCGACCGACGCCGTGGGCACCGCGGCGCTCACCGAGGCCTGCGAGCGCGCGGGCGTGCCCCTGCAGGCGTTCGTCTCGAACAACGCGATGCCCTGCGGATCCACCATCGGCCCGATCACCGCGACCCGACTGGGCATGACCACGATCGACGTGGGCATCACCCTGCTCTCGATGCACTCGGCCCGCGAGATGTGCGCCGTCGCCGATCCGCTGCACCTCTCGCGGGCGTGCGAGGAGTTCCTGCGGGGCTGACGGGCTGCGAGCCCGCTGGTGGGCCGCACCCCCGGCCAGTACCAGCGGGCGCTCGAGGAGCTGCGCAGCTCGCCACGATGAGAGCGCTGACGCGGTGATAAGGTCGTCACCGCACTTATCTATAGACCCGAAATCAACTCCTCGCACCGGGGCGTCCCGCCGCCGGAGCGAGGATTCCGGGTCGCCTGTCAGCGCCGACGGAAGGGCCTCCCCCCATGACCTCTCAGAACACCCCGATCCGCGCCGGCGTCGTCGGCATCGGCTGGGCCGGCCAGCAGCACATGGCCGCCTACGACGCCGCGCCCGGCGTCGAGCTGGTCGCGATCGCAGGTATGGAGGACGACGTCCGCGCCGAGCTCTCCGAGCGCTACGGGATCGAGGCGACCTACCGCGACTGGGAGTCGATGGTCGCCCGCGGCGATCTCGACGTGGTCAGCGTCGCCGTCCCCACCTTCCTGCACGCGCCGATCGCGATCGGTGCGCTGCGCGCGGGCGCCCACGTGCTCAGCGAGAAGCCCATCGCCCGGACCGGCGAGGAGGGCCAGGCCATGGTCGACGCCGCCCGAGAGGCCGGCCGGGTGCTCGAAGTCGTCTTCAACCACCGTCGACGCGGGGACATCGAGGCGATCGCGGCGGCCGTCGAGGACGGCACCGTCGGCCGTCCGTACCACGCGCGCGCCATGTGGCTGCGCCGCGCCGGGATCCCCGCGCTGGGCAGCTGGTTCACGAACGCGGAGATGTCCGGCGGCGGCCCTCTCGTGGACCTCGGCGTGCACGTGCTCGACTGGACCCTGCACATCATGGGCGAGCCGCGCGTCACCGCCGTCTCCGCCGTCACCCACGCCGAGCTGGGCCCGCGGGGCCTGGGCGGCGCCGTCGGCGGGGCGAAGTCCGGCGCCGACTCCGCCTACGAGGTCGAGGACCTCGCGAGCGCGCTGCTGCGTCTCGAGGGCGGCGGCTCGATCATGCTCGAGACCAGCTGGGCGACCCACCGCGCCACTCCCGACGAGTTCGGCATCACCCTCTACGGCACCGACGGCGGCGCCGACCTGAAGGTCGAGGGCTACGCGCCCTCGGGCGAGCTCACGCTCTTCACCGGCGACGGCGAGGACGCGATCGACACCCCGATCACCGCGCCCGAGGGCCGCGGGCACGGCGCCGTGGTCGAGCGCTTCCTCGAGCATGTGCGCGACGAGGCGTCCTGGTCGCAGCACGACGGCGGCGTGGGCCTCAGCCGCGCCCGCATCGTCGACGCCTGCTACGCCTCGGCGCGCCAGGGCCGCGAGGTCCGCCTCGACGAGAACGGGGAGATCCTGGGCGACTGATCCAGGAACCGGGGCTGATCAGCCCGCATGCTCCGAGCGCAGCAGGAGGAGCGACTGCAGCCAGGAGTGATGCGTGCTGGTCAGCGCCACGATCCCGTCGACGATGACCACGAGGCCGCCCAGGGTCAGCAGCCCCGAGAAGATCAGCAGCAGGATCCGTCGGCGCGGGCCGAAGAAGTTCTCGAGGGCGCGCAGCACCCGGGTGTGCAGGCCGAACTGGGAGAGCACGGTGACGGTGACCAGCGGCAGCTGGTATATCAGGTTCCAGGCGATCAGCAGCACGATCTCCTCGAGCAGGCTGTGGGTCTGCATCGCCAGGCCCACCGCGATCGTGAAGGTCGGGTCGGCGAACGTGGTCAGCGAGAGCAGCAGGCCGCCGACGGCGAGCGAGCCCACCTGGTCGATCGTGTGGTGGTCCTTCGGCGGGCGCGGGCGCAGGGCGCTGCGGCACTGGTAGGCGGCGAAGCCGAGCAGCGCGCACCCGACGACCAGCTGGATGACCGAGACCCGCGTGCCGGAGTCGAGGACCGGCGCGAGCCAGTGGCCGACGAAGGCGAGGATCGGCTTCAGCACGAGGGTCACCGCGAGCACTGCGACCGCGTATCCGCCCAGGAAGTACAGCAGGTGGAGCGGGCGCATCCCGCGCGCGAGGAAGGTGGCGGCGATGACGCCGCCCAGCACGTCCATGGTGACGACGGCGAGGCCGAAGAAGGTCAGCAGGCCCGCGAGCGTCATGCCGCCGAGAGTACAGGCGCCGCGTGGCACGATGGATCCGCCGAGGGGACGAGCATCGGGGCCGACGATCGGACCCGGGTCGGACTCGGGTCGGACCCCCGTCGAGTCCCCCGGCCGATGGGAGGCGCACGATGACGCAGTTCGCGAAGGGCGACCACGTGCAGTGGAACTCGGAGGCCGGCATGGTCTCCGGCGTGATCACCGACGTCCACGAGGAGGACGTCGAGTTCAAGGGACGCACGCGGCACTGCAGCCCCGAGGATCCCCAGTACGAGATCCGCAGCGACAAGACCGATCACGTCGCAATGCACAAGGGCAGGGCTCTGACGAAGATCGAGTGACCCGGCGGGGCGCCGGTGACGGCGGGGCGGTGAAGACGGCGGTCCGACGGGGCCGCGCGGTGCGGCTCCGCCCCTGCTCGTGGAATCTTCCGCAGCCCCCGCGGCGCCTGCCGGCTCAGACGTTGTGGGTCGGGTGCATGTTGTGCTCGAGGCGCACGGGCTCGCGCAGGCCCAGGATCGCCTCGGTCATGCGCACGGCGTCCACCGTCTCGGGGACGTCGTGCATGCGCACGATCCGCGCGCCCTTGAGGATGCACACCGTCATCGCGGCGAGCGAGCCCGCGAGGCGCTCCCCCTGCGGCCGGTCGATCGACTCGCCGATGAAGTCCTTGTTGGAGACCGCGACCAGCAGGGGCAGCCCGATCTGCGTGAGCTCCTCGAGCCGGCGCGTGATCTCCAGGGAGTGGAGCGTGTTCTTGTCGAGGTCGTGCCCGGGGTCGACGATGATCCGGTCGCGAGGGACCCCTGCCGCCTCGGCGCGCGCGACCTGGTCCAGCAGCGCGTGGCGGACCTCGTCGACCACGTCCTCGTAGTGCGCGGCGGGCTTCTCCTCGCGGGGCCTGCCGGCGCTGTGGCAGAGGATCACGTGCGCGCCGCCCTCGGCGACGACGCGCGCCATCTCCGGGTCGGTCAGGCCGCTGGTGTCGTTGATGACCGCGGCGCCCGCCGCGAGGGCCGCTCGGGCGACGGCGGCGCGGTTCGTGTCGACCGAGACGATCACCCGAGGATGGGCGGCGGTGAGCCGCTCGATCACCGGGACCACGCGCTCGATCTCCTCCTCGACGGAGACCGCGGGGCCGCGCCCGAAGGGCACCCCGCCGATGTCGACCCAGTCGGCGCCGCGCTCGACGGCGCGCACGGCGCTGGCGACCGCCTGGTCGAGGACGAAGGTGCGGCCCTTGTCGTAGAAGGAGTCCGGGGTCCGGTTCACGACGGCCATCACGGCCACGCGATGCGTGAGATCCAGGGCGCTCATCCCGCGGTGCTCGGGCTCCATCCGACGTCCTCTCTCCCCGACGGCTTCCCGCCGCCCGCGCTGGTGGCATCCGCACTGGTGGCGCATGCTCGGCACGACTCTACGGGGCGATCCCGACAGCACGGGGCACGGCGATCACAGGGCACCCGGAGCGCGGTCTCCGGCGAGGGCGTGCACTTCGCGTAGCAGGAGGTCGGGTCACGTGCATATATGAGGGTCACCCGACCTCCTTCTACGCGAAGTGTCCGGGGGTGCTCGGTACTCTCGACGGATGCAGCTGCTGATCGACCTCGACAACACGCTCATCGACCGCGACGGCGGCTTCGCGCGCTGGGCGGAGGGCTTCGTCGAGGAGCTGGGCGGGGAGCGCGAGGATCTGGACTGGCTGCTCACCGCCGATGCCCACGGCTACGCTCCCCGCCGCGTGCTCGCCGACGGACTGCGCGAGAGGCTGAGCCTGAGCACCGACCCGGAGGAGCTCGTGGTGCAGCTGATGCGCGGCCAGCTCCCCTACATCGAGCCCTACCCCGGAGTGGTCTCGCAGCTACAGCGCCTGCGCGGGGCCGGCATCCCGACCGTGGTGGTCACCAACGGACGCACCGAGCAGCAGTCCCGCAAGCTCGACCTCACGGGGATCGGCAACCTCGTCGACCACGTCGTGATCTCCGAATCGGTCGGGGTCAAGAAGCCGACGGCCGCCATCTTCGAGGCGGCGCTCGAGCGTCTCGGGTCGGCTGCGGAGCCCGGAGCGGTGTGGATGGTCGGCGATCATCCCGAGGCCGACATCGCCGGCGGCCGCGCCGCGGGGTTCTCGACCGGCTGGGTGCGCCACGGCAGGTCGTGGGATGAGCAGGGACGGGACTGGCGGCCCACCGTGCAGGCGGAGACCACCCGCGAGGTGCTCCAGCTCATCGCGGACGACGCGAGCGGGTTCAGAGTCGCATCGCCAGCAGGAGAGTGAGGCCGTGAGGGGAACGTGCGGTGACGGTGCCCGTGTCCTCGAATCCGAGCTTCGCCAGCACGCGCAGCGAGGAGACGTTCCAGTCCCATACCGTCGCGCGCAGGCGATCATGGCCTGCGCGCCGCGCCCAGCGGACGACCTCCCCTGCCGCCTCGGTCGCGTATCCATTGCCCTGGGTCGAGCGAAGGAGCTCGTAAGCGATCTGCGGTCCCTCGGCGTCGTCCTCCTCGATGAGGCCGCAGTACCCGATGGCGTCGCCCTCGCGGCGCCTCTCCACCGTGAGCAGCCCCAGCGCCTCGTGCGTCGGTGAGCCACCTGCTCCCAGCACGGCGTTCGCCGAGCGCGAGAGGTCCGCGGTGATCTCGGCGAGCGTCGGGCGCCCCTGGGCGTCGATCCTGCGATGCGCGGGCACCCGCGCATCCCGCTCGGTCCAGAGCGTGCGGTGCACGCGGGCGTCCTCAGGGCGGACGGGCCGAAGCAGCAGGCGCGGTGTCCCGAGCATCTCCGACTCCTCCGCGGCCCCCACCGTCCCCGGCCTCAGCCCTTCTCGCCGACGCTCTCGATGAGGCGCCACACCTCCGCCTTCGCCTCCTCGGCGCGGGCGGTGCGCGGATCGTCCTCGGTGAGCTCGCGGCGGCAGTCCTTCACGAGCTCCTCGACCTGCAGGGCGGCGTCCTCGGCGCGGCCCTCGCGGGCGCAGGCGATCGCGAGGGCGGCGCGCACGTCGATGACGGCGTCGTCGAAGGCGTTCGGGGCGTCGGGGCCGGTGAGCATGGCCGCGAGGCGCGGGTAGAGCTCGGCCGTGGTGGGACTCGGCGTGGTCATCGGGTCCTCCGGTTCAGGGGATGCGACGGGTCAGGACCGGCCGTGGCCGACCTGCTCGAGGAACGCCTGCTGCTGGGCGGGCGTGAGGGGGCAGGCCGAGGGATTCTGGCGCACGTTCTCCTGCACGCCCATGCGCGCGAGTCTCGCGAGCGCCTTCATGGTGTCGGCGGTCGGCGCGGCAGGAGCGGCCCCCTCTCCTGCTGCCGTCCCGTCGGCCCCCGACGCGGCGGCCGTCGATGCGTGACCCGTTGACGCGGAACCGGCCGACGCGGCGTCGGCCGGCGCACCGGGCGTCTCCCCCGTCAGCAGGGCGCCCTCGCGCACGGCCTCGGGCGGAACGGTGCGGTCCAGCCGCACCCAGGGGCTCGCGAGGTGGTCGCCCTCGGCGGGGGCGTCGGCCTCCCCGAGGTCGACGCCGAAGATGGTGTGGAAGGCCTGCACGAACTTGTCCGCGTCGCCCTGCTCGGCGAGCTCGCGGGCGCGGGCCGTGGGCGAGTGCATGACCTTGGCGAGGATGCGGCGGATCGACCGCTCGACGTCGTCGGCCTCCTCGCCCTTGCCGCCGCGGCGCAGCCGCGCGACCTCGGAGTCGGTCGCCTCGCCCAGCGAGCGGCGCAGCGCGGCCATCGCCGGGTCGACGCGGCGGTACTCCTGGCGGGCGGTGAACTGGGCGACGCCGTCGGCGATGATCTGGCGGGCCGCCTCGAGCACGGGGGCGGCCTCCTCGTCGATCTCGATGGTGAGGTCGGAGAGGTCGAGCACCTGCACGTCGTTCAGGTGGCGCACCAGGGGGTGCAGGTCGGAGTGCAGGGCGAGATCGAGGATGAGCGTGGGGCCGACGTCCCGGAAGTGGTCGGGGAACAGGCTCGTGCCGCGGCCGGAGCAGGCGAGCACGAGGTCCGCCTCGCGGATCGCGGTCCCGAGCTGGTCGGCGCGGATGGCCTCGATGCCGTGGCGCTCGGCGAACCCGAGGGCGCGCCCGGAGCCGGAGTGCACGCGCACTCGGCCCGCGCCGCGGCGGGTGAGGTCGGCGACGCCCAGGCGCGCATAGGCGCCGGTGCCGATGACCAGCACGTCCTTGTCCTGCAACGGCCCGATGAGGCCGACGGCGTGGTCGAGCGCGATCGCGACGCCCGAGCGGCCGGCCGCACCCACCGGGGTGCGGGAGGCGACCCGCTTGGCGAAGCGGAAGCCGATCTGGAAGAGGTCGTTGAGCTGCGCGGTGGTGTGGCCGGCGCCGCGGGCGGCGTCGAAGGCCGCGCGCACCTGGCCGGCGATCTCCGCCTCGCCGAGGACGACGGAGCGCAGCCCCGCGGTGACCTCGTAGAGGTGCTCGGCGACGGGCGCGCCCATCGCGGTCTCGAAGCACACGGAGACCAGTTCGGCGTCCAGGCCGCTGGTCTCGCTCACGGCCTCGACGACGAGCTCGAGCCCGTCGTGGAAGCGCTGGGTGTCGAGGTAGACCTCGAGGCGGTTGCACGTGGACATGACGACCCAGCCGTCGAGCGGGCCCCCGTCGGCATTGAGGTTCTCGATGACCTCGGGGAGGTCGGCCGCATCGCGGGTGAGCACGTCCAGCACCCCGAGATCGAGGTGCTCATGAGTGGCACGGACGGCGGCGAGCATCACTCCATGGTAGGCCCGGGCCGCCGCCGGGCCGGTGAGGTGTTGACCACCCCGGGACCTTCCTCCCGCGGACCGCCCACGGGCTGGGGGCACAATGGCAGAGCACGGCGATCGTGCACGTCAGAGCCACTTTTCACGACAGGATGTCAGATCAGATGAGCCCCGCCCCCGCCGCCCGTCCGGGCACTGCGCAGGCCCCGCAGGCCACCGCGCAGGACACCCCGACCCTGGTGCGTCGGCTGCGTGGAGAAGCCGTCGACCCCGCGGCGCCCGCATCCGTGTGGTTCATGCGCCAGGCCGGCCGCTCGCTCCCGGAGTACCGCGAGGCCCGCGAGGGCACCGGCATGCTCGAGGCCTGCCTCATGCCCGAGCTCGCCGCCGAGATCACCCTGCAGCCCGTGCGCCGCCATCGTGTGGACGCGGGCATCTTCTTCTCCGACATCGTCGTGCCCGCGAAGATCGCCGGCCTCGCCGTCGAGATCGTCCCCGGCCGCGGCCCCGTCTTCGACCACCCGATCCGCACGGTCGCCGACATCGACGCCCTGCCCCCGATCGACGACTCCCTCGAGGACTCGCTCGAGCCGATCCGCGAGGCCGTGCGCCTGGTGACGGCCGAGCTCGGCGCGACCCCGCTCATCGGCTTCTGCGGCGCCCCCTTCACCGTCGCCTCCTACATGGTCGAGGGCGGACCGAGCCGCGACCACCTGCGCACCCGCGCCCTCATGCGCGAGGACCCCGCCGCCTGGGACCGCCTCGCGGCCTGGGTCGCGGAGCTCTCGGGCCGCTTCCTGCGCGCCCAGGTCACCGCGGGCGCCCAGGCCGTGCAGCTGTTCGACTCCTGGGTGGGCGCGCTCTCGGCCGAGACCTACCTGTTCCACGTCCAGCGGCACTCGGCGGCCGTGCTCGACGCCGTCGCCGACCTCGACGTGCCGCGGATCCACTTCGGCGTGGGCGCGAGCCACCTGCTGCGCGAGATGCACGCGGCCGGCGCGACCACGATGGGCGTCGACCACCGCATCGCCCTCGACCAGGCCATCGACCTCCTCGGTGGCGACGTGCCCGTGCAGGGGAACATCGACCCCGCCGTGCTGTTCACCGGGGCCGACGCCCGCTATGCAGAGGCCGATGCGGTCCTCGCCCGCGGCGCCTCCGCGCCCGGTCACGTGGTGAACCTCGGCCACGGCGTCCCGCCCGACACCGATCCCGGGGTCCTCACCGACCTCGTCGCCTACCTCCACGAGCAGTCCTCGGCAGCCTGCGAACCGTCCTCGACGGGCCAGGCCCCGAGCACCCTGAGCACTCGGGAGGCCGACGCGCTGTGAGCACCCGTGTCCTCGTCCTCGGCGGAGGTATCGCCGGGCTCCTGGCCGCGCGCCGGCATGCGCGCGGCGGGGCCCGCGTCACCCTCGTCGAGCGCCGTGAGGACGTGGGCGGTGCCGTGCGCGGCGTCGACCTGGGCGGAGTCGTCGTGAACGCCGGCGCCGAGGCCTACGGCACCGGCTCCGGCGCGGTCGACGCACTGCTCAGCGACCTCGGCCTCGGCCTCGGCGAGCGCGTCGTGAGCCCCCGCGCAGGGCTCGGCTCCCGCGTGGTCTCCGACGCCGGCGCGCTCGTCTCCCCGCCCGGCGGCCTGCTGGGCATCCCGGGCGACCCGCTGTCCCGCGAGGTCCGCGCGGCGCTCGGCACGACGGGCGCGCTGCGCGCCTGGGCCGAGCGCCTCCTGCCCGCCTCCTTCGGCTTCGTCGACGGCGTGAGCTTCGCCGAGTACGTGCGGCGCCGCATGGGCGCACGCGTCGCGGAGCGCCTGGTCGCCCCGATCATCGGCGGCGTGCACTCGGCCGATCCGCACACCCTCGAGCTCGCGAGCGTGCTGCCGCGCCTCGAGGAGACCGTGCGCGAGACCGGGTCCCTCGCCGCGGCCGTGCGCCGCCTGCGCCCGCAGCCCCATGCCTCCGCGGGCACCGCGGTGCGCGCGCTCGATCCGACGATGGCGCTGCTGCCCGGGGCTCTGGCCGATGACCTGCTGTCCCACGGCGGCACGATGCTCAGCGGCACCCGCGCGGTCGGCGTACGGCGCGGTGGCACCGACGCGGCCGAGATCCAGCCGGACGATCCCGACGCGGCCTGGCAGGTCCGCCTCGAGGGCGCTCACACCGGCACCCTCGCGGCCGACCACCTCGTGATCGCGACCGATCCCGGCACCGCGCGCGACCTGCTGCTCGGGAACGGGGCCGCGGAGGCCGACGGTTCCGATGCCAGCACTGGCACCGGCACCGGCGTCGGCACTGGCGCCGGTGCCGATGCGGACGCCAACTACGGCCTCGCGGAGGTCGCCCGCGCGATCCCGCCGAGCCCCGCCGTCGCCGTCCGCCTCGTGCTGCTGGCGCTCGACGCCCCCGAGCTCGACGCCTTCCCCTCGGGCACGGGAGCGCTGGTCGCGCCGGGCACCCGCGGGATCCGCGCGAAGGGCCTGACCCACGCGAGCGCGAAGTGGGAGCATGTCGAGCGGGCCGCGCGCGAGCGCTTCGGACCGCACGCCCACGTGCTGCGCCTGTCCTACGGACGCCCCGGCGAGGTGCTGCCCGGGGACGACGCCCTCACCGACGAGCAGGTCACCGACCTCGCCCTCGCCGACGCCTCCGCGATCCTCGGCAGCGCGCTCACGCGCGAGCAGCTGCGGGCCGCGCGCACCGTCACCTGGCGGCGCACCATGCGGCAGGCCCGCCCGGGCCACCGCGCCGCCCTCGAAGACCTCGACCGCATCCTCGGCAGCGCTGGGCTGCCGCTGGAGCTGACCGGCGCATGGCGCGCCGGGACGGGGCTCGACGCCCTCGTCCGACACGATGGAAGGACATCATGAGCAGCGAAGACACCCACCAGACCCCGTCGGCCCCCGCCGAGACCGCCCCGTCGGCCCCCACCGGCGGCGAGACGGTCCGGTACACCTCGTACACGGTCTTCACGCGCGTCGAGGCGGCCGACGCCCCGCGCGAGCAGGTCGCGGCGGAGATCGAGAAGGTCGTGGCCGCGATCGAGGCCGAGGGCACCGTGGTGCGCGGCATCTACGACGCCTCGCTGTTCCGCGCCGAGTCCGATCTGATGCTGTGGATGCACGCCGAGACCCCCGAGGCCCTGCAGGACGCCCTGCGCCGCTTCGAGCGCACGCGCGCCGCCGAGGGCCTGGCGCGCTCGTGGTCGGGCGTCGGCGTGCACCGCGAGGCCGAGTTCTCCCGCTCCCACGCCCCGGCCTTCCTCTCCCCCTCGCGCACCCCGCAGCAGTGGGTCACGGTCTACCCCTTCACCCGCTCCTACGAGTGGTACCTGCTGCCCGACGAGGAGCGCCGCGACATGCTCATCGAGCACGGCACGCTGGGCCGCACCTACCCGCAGGTCCACGCGAACACCGTCGCCGCGTTCGCGCTCGGCGACTGGGAGTGGCTGCTGTCCTTCGAGTCCGACGACCTCCACGACCTCGTCGACATGATGCGCGCCCTGCGCTACACCGGCGCCCGTCTGCACGTGCGCGACGAGCTGCCCTTCCACGTGGGCCGTCGCCTGGCCTCGGCCGACGACGTCGCCGGCATCCTCGTCTGATCCCGTCCCGCACCCACCCGATTCCCTTCCGCCCCGGCCGCCCCGCCGGAGCATCGACTGCGACCCGGAGGTCACCATGACCGAGAACCCCGTTCCCCTCCCCGACGACGCCCCGTACGACGCGATCCTGTTCGCCTCCTTCGGCGGGCCGGAGCAGCAGGAGGACGTGGTGCCGTTCCTGCGCAACGTCACCCGCGGGCGCGGGATCCCGGACGAGCGGCTCGAGGTCGTCGGCGAGCACTACCGCAAGCTGGGCGGGCGCTCCCCCATCAACGACCAGAACCGCGACCTCATCGCCCGCTTCGAGCGGGCGCTGGCCGCGGCCGGCATCGACCTGCCGGTCTACTGGGGGAACCGCAACTGGGCGCCGTTCACGAGCGACGTGGTCGGGCGGATCAGCGCCGACGGGCACCGCCGGGTGCTCGCGGTCGCCACGAGCGCCTACTCCTCCTACTCCTCGTGCCGCCAGTACCGCGAGGACTACGCGAAGGCGCTGGTCGCGAACGATCTCGTGGGTCGGATGGAGATCCAGAAGATCCGCGCCTACTTCGACCACCCCGGCTTCCTCGAGCCCGTGCGCGACGGAGTCCGCGCGGCGATCACGCAGATGCGGGAGGCCGGCCACGACGCCTCCCGCACCCGGGTGCTGTTCTCCACGCACTCCATCCCGCACGTCATGTCCAGCGCCTCCGGCCCCGCCGAGAAGGACGCGCAGGACCCGTCGGCGGGCGACGTCGGCGGCTGGTACGTCGCCCAGCACCTCGCGGCGTGCCGCTGGGTGATGGAGCAGCTCGGGGGGCCCGACGGCGCGTCGGCCGGCGCAGACCCGGCGATCGCCGTGCCCGACTGGGAGCTCGTCTACCAGTCCCGCTCGGGCGCCCCGCACGTGCCGTGGCTCGAGCCCGACATCAACGACCGCCTGCAGGAGATCCGCGAGCACGACGAGGCCGACGCGGTGATCGTGGTCCCGATCGGCTTCGTCACCGACCACGTCGAGGTCGTCTGGGACCTCGACACCGAGGCCGCCGAGACCGCCGAGGAGCTCGGCCTGGCGTTCACGCGCGTCGCGACATCCGGGACCGACGAGCGCTTCGTCGAGGGCCTCGTGGACCTCGTGCGCGAGCACGTCGAGCCCGGCCACAGCCCCCGCGCGGTCACCGACTTCGGCGTCGTCGAGGACACCTGCGGCGCCCTGTGCTGCCTGAACGGCTCGGCGCACGCCCGCCCCGTCCCCATGGAGGGCACGCCCCTGGACACGGTCGAGCAGATCGCCCTCGCCATGCAGGCCGACGAGCACATGCGCGCGCTCATCGCCGAGGAGCAGGCCGCGCACGCCGAGCAGTCCCGCGCGGGCTCCGAGGTGCCGGCGTGAGCGCCGAGCAGCCCGGCGCGAACCCCGTGCCCGACGGCGCAGCCCCCGTGCTGCGCGTCGGCACCCGCGGTTCCGACCTCGCCCTCGCCCAGTCCGGCCAGATCGCCGGACGTGTCGCGGGCGAGGACCGCGTCGAGCTCGTGCGCGTGCGGACCCACGGGGACGTCGACCGCACCAGCCCTCTCGCGCAGATCGGCGGCACCGGCGTGTTCGTCACCGCGGTGCGCGAGGCCCTGCTGGGCGGGGAGGTCGACGCCGTCGTCCACTCCGCGAAGGACCTGCCCACCGCCCCCGTCCCCGGCATCGTGATGGCCTGCGTGCCCGAGCGCGAGGACCCCCGCGACGCCCTCTGCGCCCGCGACGGCCTGACCCTCGAGACGCTCCCGCAGGGCGCGAAGGTCGGCACCGGATCCCCGCGCCGCGCCGCCCAGCTGCGCCGCGCCCGCCCCGACCTCGAGGTCGTGGGCATCCGCGGGAACGTCGAGACGCGGCTCGCCCGCGCGCTCGGCGAGGACGCGGACCTCGACGCCGTGGTGCTCGCCGCCGCCGGCCTGCTGCGCCTGGGCCGCAGCGAGGTGATCAGCGAGCTGCTGAACCCCGACGTGCTGCTGCCCGCGCCCGCGCAGGGCGCGCTGGCCGTCGAGTGCGCCGAGACCTCCGCCGGCGCCTGGTTCGAGTCCGGCATGCGCGCGGCCGACCACGCCCCGACCCGCGCGGCCGTCGCCGCCGAGCGCTCCCTGCTGCGCACCCTCGAGGCCGGCTGCTCGGCACCCGTCGGCGCCCTCGGCACGGTCGCGGGCGCGGACGCGGGCTCGAGCTCGGACGGCGCCGACGACGCCTCCGAGGGGCCCGTGCTCACCCTGCGCGGCCTCGCGATCTCCGAGGACGGCACCCAGGTCTTCGAGGGCACCCGCAGCACGCCCGTCGACCTCGCCGACCCCGCAGCACTCGAGGCCGACGCGGTGCGCCTCGGGCAGGACCTCGCCGCAGACCTCCTCGAGGCCGGCGCCGCCCGTGTGCTGAGCGCCGCAGGGGGCGACGCCGCATCGTGAGCAGGGACCGCGTCCTCCTCCCCCGCCCCGAGGGGCGCGGGGACGACCTGACCGACCTCCTCGAGATCGCCGGCTACGACGTGGTGCGCGCGCCCTTCGTCCGGATCGAGCCCGCACCCGCCGCGGACCTCGCCCCCGCCCTCGACCGCCTCGCCCGCGGCGAGTACGACCTGCTGGTCATCACCAGCCCCGCGACCGTGCGCTCGCTCGTCGCCGTCGGTCTGCAGGTGCCCGAGGGCACCGAGGTCGTCGCCGTCGGCGGCGCGACCGCCCGCGCCCTGCACGAGGCCGGCCTCGAGGTCGACCTGGTCGCCGAGGGGTCCGGTGCGGCGCTCGTCGAGGCGGTGCGCCGCCGTCGGGAGGCCGTGGGCTCGCCGGACGCGCGTCCGGAGCTGGACCCGGACTCAGACTCGGACTCGGACCCGACCGCTCCCGGGCCCGTCTCCGCACCTGCTCCCGCACCCCGCGTGCTGCTCCCGGCCTCGTCGGCCGCCGCCCCGACCGTCCGCGAAGGCCTCGAGGGCGCCGGCATGCACGTCGAGCAGGTCGACGCCTACCACCCGGAGCACGCGCCCCTGCCCGCGGAGGTCGAGCGCGACCTGCCCGGCGGCGGCTTCGACGCGATCGTGCTGACCAGCTCGATGATCGCCCGCCGCGCCGCCCAGATCGGCGTGCACCCGCGCACCGCCGTCGTCGTCATCGGCCGCCCCACCGAGGAGGCCGCTCTCAGCGCCGGACTCCAGGTCGACGCGCGCGCCGAGCACCCCGACGCCCCGTCGCTTGCGCGTGCCGTGCACCTCGCGCTCGCGCCCGAGACCACCGCTCTCCCAACCACCAGCCCCACCAGCTCAATCGGTCCCACCAGCTCGACAAGCCCCGCCGCCCCGAAGGAGTGACACCCCGATGACCTCCATCGACCCCGATCAGCGCGTCGCCGACTACCGCGCGCAGCTCCCCGCCCACCTCTCGCCCGCCCGTCGACCCCGCCGCCTGCGCACCACCGAGGCCATGCGCTCCCTGGTGCGCGAGACCACGCTGCGGCCGTCGGACCTGGTCCTGCCGATGTTCGTGCGCGAGGGGATCGACGCGCCCGTGCCGATCACCTCGATGCCCGGCGTCGTCCAGCACACCGAGGACTCCCTGCTCGAGGCCGCCCGCGAGGCCGCCGACCGGGGCGTCGGCGGGATCATCCTGTTCGGCGTCCCCGCGACGAAGGACGCGGTGGGCTCCGCCGCGAGCGATCCCGACTCCTTCGTGAACCGGGCAATCGCGCGCCTCGCCGCGGAGATCGGCGAGGACCTCGTGATCATGGCCGACCTGTGCCTGGACGAGTTCACCGACCACGGGCACTGCGGCATCCTGGACTCCCGCGGCCACGTCGACAACGACGCCACCCTGGTGCGCTACCGCGAGATCGCCCTGGCGCAGGCCCGCGCGGGCGTCCACATGATCGGCCCCTCGGGAATGATGGACGGCCAGATCGCCGCGATCCGCGACGCCCTGGACGAGGGCGGCTTCGAGGACGTCTCGATCTTCGCCTACAGCGCGAAGTACTCCTCCGCGTTCTACGGCCCCTTCCGTGAGGCCGTCGACTCCTCGCTCGAGGGCGATCGCCGCACCTACCAGCAGGATCCCGCCAACGGCGGCGAGGCCCGCCTCGAGGTCGAGCTCGACGTCGACGAGGGCGCGGACCTGGTGATGGTCAAGCCCGGCATGCCCTACCTCGACGTGCTGCGCGACATCGCCGAGTCCTCCCCCGTGCCCGTGGGCAGCTACCAGATCAGCGGGGAGTACGCGATGATCGAGGCCGCGAGCGCGAACGGCTGGATCGACCGCGACCGCGCCATCATGGAATCGCTGCTCGGCTTCAAGCGCGCCGGCGCCTCGACGATCCTCACCTACTGGGCGTCCGAGGTCGCCGGCTGGATCCACGACGGCCTGCCCGCCCACCTGCGCCCGTTCGTCTGAGATCCCGCTCGACCGCCGGCTCTGGCACTGGCTCGAGCACTGGCTCGAGCACCGCTCGACGTCCCGGCGCTGCCCGCACTCCCACCCGTCCGCACTCCCCGAAGGAGACAGCCCCATGACCCTCGACGAGTCGACCTCCGAGTCCCTGTTCGACCGCGCCAAGCAGGTGATCCCCGCCGGCGTGAACTCGCCCGTGCGGGCCTTCGGCTCCGTGGGCGGCACCCCGCCGTTCATCGCCTCAGCCTCCGGCGCGCTTCTCACCGACGCCGACGGCCACGAGTACGTGGACCTCGTGGGCTCCTGGGGGCCGATGATCCTGGGCCACGCGAACCCGCGCGTCGTCGACGCCGTGCGCGAGGCCGCCGGCCGCGGGCTTTCCTTCGGCGCCCCGCAGACCGGCGAGGTCAGCCTCGTCGAGGAGCTCGTGCGGCGCGTGCGCCCGCTGCAGAAGGTGCGCCTGGTCAACTCCGGCACCGAGGCCACCATGAGCTCCCTGCGCGTGGCCCGCGCCGCGACCGGCCGCGACGTCGTCGTGAAGTTCGCCGGCTGCTACCACGGGCACGTCGACGCCCTCCTCGCCGAGGCCGGCAGCGGCGTCGCGACCTTCGCGATGCCCGGCTCCGCGGGCGTCACGGAGGGCACCGCCCGCGACACGATCGTGCTGCCCTACGGCGACCGCGACGCCGTGACCTCCCTGTTCGCCGAGCGCGGCGGCGAGATCGCCGCGATCATCACCGAGGCCGCGCCCGCGAACATGGGCGTGGTGACCCCGCCGGAGCACTTCAACGCCTTCCTCGCCGAGACCGCCCACGCCGCCGGCGCGCTGCTGATCACCGACGAGGTGCTCACCGGCTTCCGCGCGAGCGCCGAGGGCTACTACGGCATCGACGGGCCGACGGTAGGTGGGGCGGGGTCCTCGACGGCCGGCGGGGCGGGCACGGCCGACGGGGCCGGATCCGCTCCGGCCGGCGGCTCGGACTGGGCTCCCGACCTCATGACCTTCGGCAAGGTCATCGGCGGCGGCCTCCCCGTGGGGGCCTTCGGCGGCCGCGCAGATCTGATGGACCTTCTCGCGCCGCTCGGCCCCGTCTACCAGGCGGGCACGCTCTCGGGGAACCCGCTCGCCACGGCCGCGGGCCTCGCGACCTTCGCCGGGCTCGACGACGCCGCGTACGCGCAGCTCGCGCGCACCTCCTCGACCCTGCAGTCTCTCGTGGCCGACGCCCTCACCACCGCGGGCGTCCCCCACGTCATCCAGACCGCCGGCACCCTGTTCTCGGTGTTCTTCCGCGAGCAGCCCGTGACCACCTACGACGACGCGAAGGACCAGGACACGGCCGCGTTCGGCCGCTTCTTCCACGCCCTCCTCGAGGGCGGCGTCTACCTGCCGCCGTCGGCCTTCGAGGCCTGGTTCGTCTCCACCGCGCACGACGAGCAGATCGTCGACGGCATCGCCCGGGCCCTCCCGGCCGCGGCGCGCGCGGCAGCGCAGGGTTGAGGGAGCGGGGTTGAGCGGGCTGGGCTGGGCTGAGCGGGCCGGGCTGAGCAGGCTGGGCGCGCCGGGCTGGGTTGAGCGAGCGCGCTGGGCTGAGCAGGCTGGGCTGAGCGAGCGCGCCAGGTCGCTCGGGGCGGGGACCGGACTCGGGTTCGGGTTCGCGTTCGAGTCCGGGTTCGAGTTCGAGTCCAAGTTGGGCGCTGGTCTCGCTGTGCGTCGCCGTGTGTCCCATGGGTGGCACGGCACGGGGCTCCCTGCGCACCATGGATGCGCGTCGTCCTCGGGGATGGCGCGCAGGGCCGCCGACGTCGATCCCGCGCGTCGGTCGCCTCGCCGGGATCCCTCGTCGACCTCGACACGAGTTCTCGGCGTGCAGGCCGTCCCGCTCCGTAGCTCAGCCCGGTAGAGCAGCTCCCCCATAAGGAGCGTGTCGCAGGTTCGAATCCTGCCGGAGTGTCCGCCGCCCGGGTGCTCCGCGCCCGGATGCACGGCGCCCGCTCACCCGGCCCAGTCCCCGCCCGGCGTCGGTTCGCACGCTGGGGCCGTGGGGCCGTGGGGCCACAAGGAAAAGCGTTGAGTGCTACTTAATGGTCGTTCTGAGCGCCCATAACGACCGGTACGCAGCACTGTTCGAGCCGGCACCCGGTCCGCAGCACCCTTCGGGCCGATTTCGGGCTGGCCGGACCGTTGAGTGCTACGTAGTCGTCGTTCTGAGCGCCCATAACGACAATTGCGCAGCACTGTTCGAGCCAGCTCCGGTTCCCAAGCACTGTTCGGGTCAACACCGGGGCCTCAGCGAGGTTCGGGGGGGCATCACGTGCTGCCGCGTCCCGTGCCGTCGTTCTGGGATGCCCACTTCCCGTCGACGTCGGCTGATCTGCCATGCACGCGCTCGGCGGCCCTCGCGTGACCATCGCCGCGCGTCGGTGCCGTCACCACCGCACGCGGAGCCGGGACGCGTAATCTGCACCGGTGGACATCAACCCGTACGACACTCGCCAGCGGATCCTGCAGGCGCAGGACCAGGTGCAGGTCCAGCGGGAGGTCGCGCCGGACGCCGAGCTCGCCGGATGCCCCGGCTGTCCGTACTTCTGGACGTGCCCGGTGCCGCATCGCGGCGAGGAGGTGCGGCCGCCCCGGGAGATCCACCTCGAGGACGTCACCGAGGAGATCGGCGAGCGCCGTCCCTTCCGTCCGCACGACGAGTCCGACATCGGCTGGACCGACGTCTGGATCGAGGACGACGAGGACGGAGCCGCACACCCGACGGAGGACGCACCGACGACCTCATCGGAGAACGAGAAAGCGGACGTCGAAGGGGCGCACGACGAGAGCGCGGCGGAGTCGGCGGACTCAGGGAACTCGGCTGACTCAGCCGACACAGCGGACACAGCGGATGCTCCGAGCGCGCCGGATCACGGACCGACGTCGCGCCGCCGCTGGTGGCAGCGTCGTTCGCGGCGAGGCTGAGTCTCCACGGGATCCGCGCAGCGCCTCGAGGCACCGCCTCGGGGCCACCGCCACGAGCTCAGCGATGCGGACTCACCGCGACGGGCGCAATGCCGTGCGGACTCAGCGCCCCGGAGTCAGCGCCGCGGGGGCTTGCGGTGGAGGCCCTTCGGCGGCGCGAGCGGACGCTGGGGCAGGCTGCGCACCGGTCCGTAGCGGCCCTCCTTCTCGGCCTCGGCGGAGCGCTGGTGCCGACCCTGGGGTCCGCCATCGCGCGGTGAACTGGTCACGCCGATCCAGCTGAGGTCGTCGGCCACGCCGCCCGGCACCCCGTCAGCCGGGCTAGCTCCGTAGTCAGCATCGCTGTCGACCCTGCTGTCCGCACCTCTGTCGCCAGCACCGACCCCACCGTCGGCCCGGCGACCGCCGCGCGCGCCCGCACCCGCACCCGCACCCGCACCCGCACCCGGCGTGCTGCGGCGGCGGGTGACGCGGCGGATCCTGCGGACCGCGCCGTCGGGCGAGCCGACCTCGACGAGCTCTCTGCTCGCCGACAGCGCGAGCAGGGCGAAGGGGAGGAAGCAGCCGATCACGAGTGCGGCGCCGCCGGAGGCGTCGGCCGGCATGAGGGCGAGCGCCCCGGTCAGGATGCCGATCGGCACCGCCCAGAACCAGACGCCGGGGCGGCGCAGGGCGACGGCGATGACGCCCACCAGCAGCACGGCCACGACGCGCAGGGGCGACTCGACGAGCAGTCGCAGGCCGGGGGTCCCGTCGAGGACCGAGGCGACCGCGCCGGGCGCACCGTCGTCCGCGGTGCCCGGGAGGTTCTGGCGGCCGTGGGCGAAGGGGTCGAAGGTGCTGGAGACCTCCAGCAGGATGCCGTCGGCCGCGAGTCCGGGATGGTTCTGGGCGAGGTGCCACCAGATGTCCGGGAGCCGCTCCGCCTGGGCCGCGCTGACATCGTCGTTCTCCGCCTCGAGCAGTCTCGCGGGCGCTCCGGGCGAGTAGCGGTCGCGCAGGGCTTCGACGTCGAAGATCTTCGCGAGCGCGTCGGCGTCCTCCGCGGACAGCGCATCGGGGTCCTCGCGCAGGGCGAGGGCGATGCTCTGCGCCTGCAGCCCGTGCTGGGCGACCGGGTCCTCCGTGCCCAGCATCCCCTGGGAGGCGCCCAGGCGCGTGCCCACGAGGACCACGAGCAGCGGCACGACGAGAGCGACCAGCGCCACCCGCCATGCCTCCCGGCCGCGGCGCATGATCACCGTCATCACCAGCAGCACGATCACCAGGGGCACCGCAAGCGCGGAGCAGCTGAGCAGCAGCAGGGCGGCGAGTGCCCATTCGAGCACGCGTCCGCCGTGGATCGGCTCGCGCGAGTGGACGTGGTCGATGACGAGCGCGAGGAACCAGCACAGGGAGGCCGCGCCGAGCGCGGCGGGTGAGAGCGACAGGGACCAGAGCGCGATCGGGACGCCGCCGATCACGAGCACCGCGAGCGCGAGGGCGCACAGGCCGTCGCTGCGCACCCAGCGCCCGAGCAGCGCCGCCGCGCGGCCGAGGGCCGCGAGCACGAGGGCCAGCTGGACCAGGACCAGGACGCCGAGGCCCGCCCCGATGCCGCCGGTGAGGAGTCGGCCGATCGCGAGCACGCACTCGAAGGCGATGATGACGAGCGGACTGCGGTGGCCGGACATGCCCTCGCCGCGCAGCGATCCGCCCTGGAGGTCGGCGTCCGCCCAGGCCCCGCCCCCGCCGAGCACCTCGCCCAGCAGGATGGGCGACCAGATCACGAGCAGCAGCAGAGCGAGGCGCCACCAGCTGCCCAGCAGCCAGCGCGCGGCCCGTGCGATCCGGGAGGGCCGTCGCCGGGAGGTCCCTGCGGCCAGCTCGCCGGCGCGCTCCTCGGCCCGGGCGAGCGTGAAGCGCAGCAGGCCGCCGACGACGGTGAGCAGGGCGGCGTACATGACCGCGGTGTAGATCAGCAGGCCCACGACGAGCTTCGTGTGGGCGTCGAAGGCGCTCAGGAACAGCAGGTGCTCGCCCTGGTCGTCGAAGGGATGGCGCGCGATCCAGCCCATCGTCGCGCACAGCGTGAGGGCGCAGACCACCAGGATCGGGACGGCGACGGCGCCGAACTTCTGGACACCTCGCAGTGCGCGCTCCACTTCGGCCACTCCCCTCGTCCGTGCCTGCGGACCATTGTCCAGGAACGCAGGCCACGAGCGGGGAGGACACGGCCGTCGTCCCGCGGAAGTCGCGCCGACCGCGCCCCACTTGTCCCGTTCTGCGCCACTTCTGCGCGGCCACTGCGCCGCTTCTGCCCCACTCCTGCGGGGCCGCTCCGTGCCCCACGTCGCATCCCGTCCGCTCGTCGGTCAACGTCGGGCGTCGGTCCGATGAACTCCGTGTGAAGCTTCCCGCGCTCCGGGTCGCTGTCCTGGTGCGTCGCGCGGGGACGGCGCGATCGCTCCCAGGACGCCGACGCCGCCGGGGCTATCCTCACGACGGCGGGTCGCGGATGGCCGGCCCGGTGGTGGCACGGCGTCCCGCGCAGGGACGCCGCACCCGGCCTCGTGGGGGATCGCGAGCCGGGTCGGGGCAGGGTCCCGTGCCTCACGGGCCCGCCCATCCGCACCGCGCCGGAGCCTCTGCTCCTTCCGTGCAGCCGCACCTGCCCTCTGTTCCCCGTCGCCGGAGGATCGCCACCGTGTCATCACCCGCTGCCGCGCGCTGCGCGGAGATCGCGCTCCCTCCCACCGCGCTGCGACGCTCGCGCGAGACCGGAGCCGAGCGCGCGGCCGGCACGAAGGCGGAGGACGGCACTGAGGGGCGGGCCGGCGCTGAGGCCAGGACCACGGCTGGGACCGGGACCGGGGCCGACGTCAGGTCGGGCTCGGCCGCCGGGTCCTCCCGCTTGTGGTGGGCGCTCGCGGGGGCCGCCGTCGTGCTCTGCATCGTCCTGCACGTGGTGGTCGCGCAGAGCGCCGTGGCGCCGCGCACCCCATGGGACGAGATCCATCCTCTGCAGATCGCGCGGATGCTCTCCGGCGACCACGACGTCCCCAAGCTCTCCGGGAGCGGCTACTACCCGGGGTGGGCGATCCTGATGACGCCCATCTGGTGGTTCACGCACGACCCGGCGACGGTGTACCGCGCGGCGATCATCCTGGCCAACGTCATCGGCGTCGCGACGATCCTCCCGCTGGCCCTCGCGGGCCGCCACCTGGGGATGAGCACGCCGCAGGCGATCGCGGTCGCGGGTTTGGCCATGTGCATGCCCGGACGGATCGAGCCCGCGGACTACGCGATGAGCGAGCCGCTGCTCATGTTCTGCTACGCCTGGGCGGCGCTGGGCATGCTCGTGCTCTGGAAGCGGCCGACGTGGTGGCGCCTGGCGCTCTTCGTCGGCGCGATCGCCGCCGCCTACCTCACGCACACGCGCGCTCTCGCGCTCGTGCTCACGGCCGTGGTGTGGCTGCTCTTCTTCACTCGCCGCAGCGTCGCGAAGGCGCTCGTGGGCGTGCTCGCGCTGGTCGCGTCCTGGTGGATCGTGGACCGGATCGCCTCGGCCATCAACCACCGCATGCTGCTGACCGGCAGCAGCAAGACGGACCTGGCCATGCAGGCGATCCTCCATGCCCAGCCCGAGGCGCTCGCGAAGCTCCTGGCGGGCCAGAGCTGGGCGCAGGTCGTGGGCACCGCCGGACTGTTCGCCCTGGGGTTCGTCGTGATCGTGGTGTGGACGCTGCGGGAGCTGCGCACCGTGCGTCTGGGACCGGGGGCGTTCCTGTTCGGCCTCACCGTGAGCACTGTCGCCATGAGCGTGGTGTGGTGGTACCAGCCCGAGGCGCTGTGGGGGAAGAGCTTCCACGGCCTCGAGGCCTGGCTCTATTCGCGCTACATCGATCAGGTCGCGGCCCTGGTCGTGATGGTGGCCGCGGCCGCGCTGCTGCGCCGGGTGAGCGCCCCGATGATCGGCATCGCCCTGGTGGTGTTCGTGCTGGGGGCCGCGGCCGTGGTGCTGAAGGTCGCCCCGCACGTGCCCATGTGGTACGGGCTGGGGACGAACACGGCGGCCGTGAACAGCTGGCAGGGCATGTTCCCCGAGTACCCTTTCCATCGTCCGCTGACGCCCACGCTCGACAACGCGAACCGCTTCTGGATATGGGCTTCGCTGGCGACGGCGATCGCCCTGGCCGCGCTGTTCGTGCTGCGGCGCTTCCCGCGCACTGCCGTGGCGCTGCTGCTCGTCGGGGCCGCCGCGATGTCCCTGAACGCGAACCAGGATCAGCAACGGCGCGTGCCGGCCAAGGTGGGTGCGAGCCTCGAGAGGGCGGACGCCGCGAGCGGGGACACGGGCCCGCTGCCGGTGGACGTCGACCTCTCGTGTGCGAGCTCCGGCTTGAACAGGGCCGAGATCCTCAACTGGTCGGGCTTCTGGTTCTCGCCGCGCACCGTGAGCATCGCCGATCCGCCGAAGGGCCTGCCCTTCACGACCGAGCTCGTCATCTCCTGCAAGAACGGGTCGACGATGAAGGACCTGGGCGCCCGACCGGTCACCGGCGGTTCGAGCTACGGCTACCGGCTCTGGGTGCTCCCCGGCTCCCTCCAGGACCAGCTCGCCCGGGAGGGCGCCCTGGCGACATGACGGCCGGGCCCGTCGGCCCGGCCGGCCCGGCCGACCCGTCGGCCAGACCTGCCGATCGCCCGACCGTCCCCTCTCCCGACCAGTGACCGCGGCTGCGCGACCGTGAGACGATCTCCCGGAATGCCCGACCTGACCGGCCCCACGACCCGCTCGCCGGACCCCGCCAGACAAGGACACCGCTCATGCGCAGCACACTCTTCGACGCCTCGAACCAGGAGAAGCAGACCCAGGAGCGCTGGGTCCTGCAGTCCTCCAAGATGCTGCGCTGCGCTCTGCAGCCGCAGTCCCCCGAGATCATCGCCGCGCAGGGCGTGATGGTCGCCTACCAGGGGCAGATGGACTTCTCGTACCAGGGCTCGGGCGGCGGCATGAAGCTGCTGAAGAAGATGACCACGGGCGAGGGCGGGAACCTCATGCGCGTGCGCGGCCAGGGCGAGGTGTTCTTCGCGCGTCGGGCCGACGAGATCTTCCTGATCCAGCTCGAGGGCGACGCGCTGACCCTGAACACGCGCAACCTGCTGGCCTTCGACTCCTCGATCCAGTGGGACATCCGGGGCACGGGCGGCGCGGGCTTCATGGCCGGTGGCCTGTTCAACCTGTTCCTGCAGGGCCAGGGCCTGGTCGCGGTGACGTCCGACGGCCCGCCCATGCTGCTGGACTGCTCGCAGCAGCCCACGTACGTGGACCCGCAGGCGGCGGTGTGCTGGTCGGCGAACCTCACCCCGCAGATCAAGAACGACTTCAAGATGGGCTCGCTCATCGGCCGCGGCTCCGGCGAGTCCTTCCAGCTGGGCTTCCACGGCCCGGGCTTCGTCGTGGTCCAGCCCTCCGAGGGCGCACCGGTCACGACCGGTTCCTGAGTCCGGGACCCGGGCCCGGAATCCCGGCGCGGATCCGAGCCTGTGATCCGGGCGCGGATCCGAGCCTGGATCGGGGCCGACGGCCGGCCTCCGAGCGCCGGCCGTCGGCCCGTCGGTTCCCGTCCCTCGATTCCTCCTTCCCCCGTGCGCACTGTGCGCGCTACTGTGTGACCCACACTTTGTTTCAAGGAGGAAATATGTCGTTCACCCTGGGCATCGTGGGCATCGGCCAGTTCGGCACCCACTTCGCCGAGCTCTTCAGCGCCCACCCCGACATCTTCGCGGTCTATGCCGTGGACTCGGTGCCCGAGCGCATCGACGCGATCGAGCAGCGCGACCAGAACCCGGTGCGATTCGCCGGACGCTTCTCGAGCGTCGAGGAGCTGCTGGCCTCCGACGTCGACGCGGTCGCGATCTTCACCCAGCGCTGGACGCACGGGAAGATCGCGATCCAGGCGCTGCAGGCCGGCAAGCACGTCTACTCGGCAGTGCCCATGGCGATCGAGGAGGAGGAGATCCGCGAGATCACCCGCCTCGTGCAGGAGACCGGCCTGGTCTACATGATGGGCGAGACCAGCCAGTACAACGCCGCCGTGGTGCTGGCCCGGCGGATCGAGCGCTCGGGCGCCTTCGGCGAGGTGTTCTACGCCGAGGGCGACTACGTCCACGACATGGACCTGGGCTTCTACGACGCCTACAAGTACTCCGGCGGCGACGCCTGGAAGTCGACCGCCTCCTACCCGCCCCTGCTCTACCCCACGCACTCGATCGGCGGGATCCTGGGCGTGCTCGAGGACCGCCACGCGGTCTCGGTCTCGGCGCTCGGCCGGCCCGACACCCGCGGCGACGGCGTCTTCGACAAGGACGTCTCGATGTTCGACAACGACGTCTCCAACGCCTTCGCCCTGTTCGAGATGGACAACGGCGGCGCCTTCCGCACCAACGAGCTGCGCCGCGTGGGCTACCCCAGCCACAAGCGCGAGTCCCGCTTCCGCTTCTTCGGCGAGGCCAGCAGCTTCGAGGAGACCGTGGACGTCACCTACTGGCACGACAAGAAATCGGTCCTCGAGGTCACCGACCTCATCAGCACCTCCTCGACCATGAGCCTGGACGACCCCCGCCTGAAGGACGTCTCCCCCACCCTGCGCGACGCCTTCGTCGCCGGCGCAGCCCGCTCCCACCACCAGGAGCGCCTGCCCGCGGAGTTCCAGGGCAAGCCCAACGGCCACGAGGGCGCCCACCACTTCCTGGTCGACGACTTCGCGCGCGCGGTCGCGAACGGGAAGCAGCCGATGGTCAACGCCTGGCAGGCGGCCCGCTACACCCTGCCCGGGATCATCGCCCACCAGTCGATGCGCGAGGGCGGCGCCCGCCTCCCGATCCACGACCTCGGCGACTGCCCGCTGCCGGTCCAGGATCTCGACGCCGACCAGCCCGCTCTCGACGAGGCCGGCATCCAGGCGCTGCTCGCGGAGGTCTGATCGGGTCCGGGCCGACGGGCCCGTCGGCCCCGCCCGTCGGCCGGCCTGTCACCCCCGCCCGTCGG
Source organism: Brachybacterium halotolerans subsp. kimchii (assembly GCF_020792675.1). Classification (NCBI taxonomy): domain Bacteria; kingdom Bacillati; phylum Actinomycetota; class Actinomycetes; order Micrococcales; family Dermabacteraceae; genus Brachybacterium; species Brachybacterium halotolerans. The sequence goes on from NZ_CP086254.1 coordinate 1,701,026, forward strand.
CACGACGCGTCCCCTGGGGCGGCCCGGAGCGTGATCCCGCTTGCTCCGGGCCCCCGGGGTCTGCAGGTCAGTGATTTTCGCGTATAGGCTGGTGCGTAAATCGAGACCAACGGCGACGCCGCTCTCGCCGGACGCGTGCAGCGCCCGCGGGCGCTCGCCCCGGGAACCCGAGGTGCGATGACCACGAACCAGCCTTCCGCCCAGCCCCTGCGACTCGCCGTGATCGGCTCCGGCCCCGCGGGCGTCTACGCCGCCGAGACGCTGCTGCGCTCCCCGCAGGTGAAGTCCGGCGAGCTCGAGGTCCAGTGCGACCTCTTCGACGCTCTCCCGACACCCTTCGGGCTGATCCGCTACGGCGTCGCCCCCGACCACCCGCGCATCAAGGGCATCATCACCGCCCTGCACCGCATCCTGGACCGCGGGGACATCCGCTTCCTGGGCGACGTCGAGTTCGGCACCGACCTCACCGCCGCCGAGCTGCGCGAGCGCTACGACGCGGTGATCTTCGCGACCGGCGCCCTCAAGGACGCCGAGCTGAACATCCCCGGCATCGACCTCGAGGGCTCCTACGGCGCCGCCGACTTCGTGGCCTGGTACGACGGCAACCCCGACTACCCGCGCACCTGGCCCCTGGAGGCCCAGCAGGTCGCCATGATCGGCAACGGCAACGTGGCGCTGGACGCGGCCCGCATGCTCTCGAAGTCGGCCGACGAGCTGCTGCGCACCGAGATCCCGGAGAACGTCTACGAGGGCCTGACCTCGGCGCGCACCACCGATGTGCACGTGTTCGGCCGCCGTGGGCCCGCGCAGTCGAAGTTCACCCCGCTGGAGACCCGCGAGCTCGCCCACCCCCACGGCGTCCAGATCGTCATGGACCCGGCCGACTTCGCGATGATCACCCCCGAGGAGCGCGAGGCCATCCGCGCCGACCGCCGCCGCGAGCAGGTCTTTGCGACGTTCGAGGGCTGGCTGCACGCGCAGCAGGAGCGCGAGGCGAAGGGCGAGGAGCCCACGGACGCCCACGGCGGTCCCGTGCAGCGTCGCCTGCACCTGCACTTCTGGCACAAGCCCATCGAGGTGCTCGGCGAGGACGGCCGCGTCGCCGGCATGCGCTTCGAGCGCACCCGCCTGGACGCCGACGGCACCATGGAGGGCACCGGCGAGCTCGTCGACTACGACCTCCAGGCCGTCTACCGCGCGATCGGCTACTTCGGCTCCGAGCTGCCCGGCGTCCCGTACGACGAGTCCCGCGGCGTCATCCACAACGAGGCCGGCCGCGTCACCGAGGCCGACGGCGAGGTCATCCCCGGCCTCTTCGCCAACGGCTGGATCAAGCGCGGTCCCGTCGGCCTCATCGGCGCCACGAAGTCCGACGCCGCGGAGACCGTCGCGAGCCTGCTCGAGGACCTCGAGGCCGGCCGCATCCCCAGCGCCTCGGACCGCGACCCCGACTCGATCCTGCGCCTGCTTGAGGACAAGGGCGTGGAGTTCACGACCTGGCAAGGCTGGACCGCCCTCGAGGAGCACGAGATCGGCCTGGGTGCGGCCGTCCAGGACAGCGAGGGCAATCCGCGCCCGCGCGTGAAGGTGGTGCCGCGCGAGGAGATGGTGCGCGTGGCCCGCGAGGGTCAGCGCGCGCACGAGAGCGCCTCGGCCGACGCCTGAGGGCGGTGCCTGAGGGCGGAGCAGCCGAGGAAGCCGGGCCCCAAACCCCAGACCCCCAGCCCACGCAGCGCGCCCCGGGAACCCCGAGGCGCGCTGTCGTCTCTGACGGACCTCACAGCTCCTCGACAGCCGGTGGACGACCCAGCGCCCTATAGTGGAATGGTCATTTCACTACAGGGTGGCCCTCGCTGAGCCCCGGACGTCGCATCGCGTCGTCGCACCGGAGCTCTCCGCGCCGTGGCCGCCCGCCGATCCAGGAGGTCCGCCATGCGCGCCGTCACCCATCAGTCCTTCGGAGAGCCCACCGACGTCCTCGACGTCACCGAGGTCGCCGAGCCCTCGCCCGGTCCCGGCGAGGTGCTCGTGCGGATGGTGCTCAGCCCCATCCACAACCATGACCTGTGGACCGTGCGCGGCACCTACGGCGTGAAGCCGGAGCTGCCCGCGCGCGCCGGCACCGAGGCCGTCGGCGTCGTCGAGCAGCTCGGCGAGGGCGTCACCCAGCCGGTCACCGGCCAGCGCGTGGTCGCGACCTCGCAGCTCGGCGTCTGGGCGGAGCGCTTCACGGCGCCCGCCGCCTCGCTGATCCCGGTGCCGGAGAACCTGCCCGACGAGGTCGCCGCGCAGCTCGCGGCGATGCCCTTCAGCGCGATCTCGCTGCTGGAGCGCCTGGACCTCGAGCCCGGGCAGACCCTCGTGCAGAACGCCGCCAACGGCGCCGTCGGCCGCCTGGTCGCGCAGTTCGCCCGCGCCCGCGGCATCAACGTGGTGGGCCTCGTGCGCCGCTCCGCCGGGGTCGAGGAGCTCGCCGCCCAGGGCATCACGGGCGTCGTTGCGACCGACGACGACGGCTGGGAGGACCGCGCCCGCGCCCTCATCGGCGATTCCACCGCCCCCGTCGGGATCGACTCGGTGGGCGGGGAGGCCGCGGGCCAGGTGCTCTCACTGCTGGCCGACGGCGGACGCCTCGTGGTCTTCGGGGCGATGGCCGCCCCGGTCATGTCGATCCCCTCGGGCCCGGTGATCTTCCGCGACCTGCACATCGAGGGCTTCTGGGGCGCCCAGGTCTCCAAGGACATGCCGACCGATCAGCGCGCCGAGCTGTTCCGCGAGATCATCACCCGCCTGCTCGACGGCTCGGTGACCCTGCCGGTCGCCGCGACGTACTCGCTCGAGGACGTGCGCGAGGCGTCGGCCGCGAACTTCGACGCCGGTCGCGTCGGCAAGGTGCTGCTGCGCCCCTGATCGCGGGAGGCACGTCGGCCCCCTGCAGCCGACCGCACGCATGGAAGAGCCCGCCGGGAGGATCCTCCCGGCGGACTCTTCGATGATGCGGCGTCGGTCGGTCGTCGCCGCCGATCAGTCGTCGCTGATGATCAGTCGTCGGCGACGGTGACGTTCACGGGGATGTTCCCGCGGGTCGCGTTGGAGTACGGGCACACCTGGTGCGCGGCGTCGGCGAGGGACTGCGCGGCGTCGTGGTCGAGCTCGGGGATGACGACCTCGAGGTCGACGGCGAGGGCGAAGCCGCCCTCGTCGTTGCTGCCGATGCTCACGCGAGCGCCGACGCTCGAGCCCTCGATCGAGACCTTCTTCTGGCGGGCCACGGCCTGCAGCGCCGAGTGGTAGCAGGCGGCGTAGCCGGCGGCGAAGAGCTGCTCGGGGTTCGCGCCCTTCCCGGAGCCGCCCATGGCCGTCGGGACGGCCATGTCGAAGGCGAGGTCCGATCCGGAGACCTCGACGTGCCCGTCGCGGCCGGCGCCGGTGGCGAGCGCCTCGGTGGAGTAGAGGGGCTTCATGGTGGATTCCTTCCGTCGGGTGCTGCGGTGGGCCTGCGGGGTCGGGCCGACGAGCGCGGGGCTCAGCCGGCCGGCGCGAGCAGGGGTGTGCGGGCCGCTTCGAGGGAGCTGCGCGCGGCGCTCCGGTCGATGCGGCTCATGACCAGGGCCGCGATGAGCGCGGAGACGCTGGTCTCGGTGAGGCGCTCGCGCTCCGCGGCGGAGGCCTCGGGGAAGCGGGCCGCGACTCCGGCGCCGAAGGCGCGCACGAGCTCGGCCCGGTAGGAGGCGATGACGTCGCGCACGGCCTCCTCGCGACCGATGCCCGCGCAGGCGGAGTTCACGAGCAGACAGCCGTCGGGCAGGGATGACTGCTCCCCCTCCCCGTCATCCCCGATGCCCTCGCCCAGCAGTCGGGCGGCGGAGCCGAGGTAGTCGGCGAGCGCCTGCGGGCTGGGACGATCGACGAGGAGCGGGGCGAGGCCCGGGCGGACCACCTCGTCGAGGTAGTTCGCGATGGCCGCCTCGAAGAGCCCGCGCTTGGAGCCGAACGCGTGGTAGATGCTCGAGGCGTTCAGCCCCGTCGCCTGCTGGATCGCACTCATCGAGGCGCTCTCATAGCCCTCGCGCCAGAAGAGCGAGCGCGCGGCGCGCACGACCTCGACGGTCTCGAAGGTGGCGGTGCGTCCCATCGTCGTTCTCCCTTCCCGTTCGGCCTCGGCGGCAGCGGTCGACCGCGCCGTGCGGCATCCGCCCTTCCGGCGAAGCGAGCATCAGTCTATAGTGGAGCGAGCGTTACAGAAAAGTCCCCCTGGTCACTCCCCGCTCCCCGCTCCCCACCGGAGGTCCCCATGCTCGTCGTCGGTCTCGTCCTCGCCGTGCTCGCAGCGCTGCTGCACGTGTTCATCTTCTGGCTCGAGTCGCTGGCCTGGGGCAGCGATCGCGCCCAGGGCGTCTTCGGCGAGCAGACCGAGCAGGAGATCGCGGCGACGCGCCTGCTCGCGTTCAACCAGGGCTTCTACAACCTGTTCCTGGGGATCCTCGCGCTGCTCGGCGTGCTGCTGACCGCGCTGGGCGCTCACGCCGTCGGCCCCGCGCTCGCACTCGCGGGCACCGGATCCATGCTCGGCGCCGCGCTCGTGCTGGGCCTCGCCTCCCCCGCGCACCGCATCGCGGCCGTGCGGCAGGGGACGCTGCCGCTGCTCGCGGTCATCGTCCTGGTGCTCGCGCTCGCGATCTGAGGACGGGGCTGCCGGCCCGCGCTGCATAGCGCGGGCCGGCGCAGCACCTCAGAAGACCGGCCGACCCCCGGTCACGCCGAGCACCGTGCCCGAGACGTACGAGGCCTCGGCCGGGCTCGCGAGGAACACGTACGCCCCCGCGCACTCGGCGGGCTGGCCCGCGCGGCCCAGCGGCGTGTTGCCGCCGAAGGCCGTGTAGTCCTCGCTCGCGCGGGTGGCGACGTTGAGCGGGGTCCAGATCGGCCCCGGGGCCACGGCGTTCACGCGGATGCCCTTCCCGCCCAGGTCGGCGGCGAGATTCACGGTGAGGTTGTTGATCGCGGACTTCGTCGCGGCGTAGTCCATGAGCGGCACGGAGGGGTCGTAGGACTGGATCGACGTGGTGTTGATGATCGAGGAGCCCTCCCGCAGGTGCGGCACGGCCTCCTGGGTGATCCAGAACATCGACTCGAGGTTCGTGGCCAGCGTGCGGTGCAGACGCTCGGAGTCGATGCCCTCGATGCCGCGCGGCTGGGCCCGGCCCCACTGGAACGCGGCGTTGTTCACGAGCACGTCGAGCCGTCCGAGTTCCTCGACCGTGCGGGTGACCAGGGAACGGGCGTGGGCCTCCTCGCGGATGTCACCGGGCAGCAGCAGGGCCCGTCGGCCCGCGTCCTGGACCCAGCGGGCGGTCTCCTCCGCGTCCTCCTGCTCGGCGTCCATGTAGGAGAGGGCGACGTCGGCCCCTTCGCGCGCGAAGGCGATCGCGACCGCGCGGCCGATGCCGGAGTCTCCCCCGGTGATCAGCGCGACCAGCGCCTCGAGCCGGTCGTGGCCGACGTAGGACTGCTCGCCGTGGTCCGGCACGGGATCCATGGCATCGGTGAGCCCGGGAGGATCCTGGTCCTGGGCGGGGAACGAGGGCTCTCCGTCCTTCGTGCCGAGTTCGCGGGCGCGCGCGGCGACGGGGCTGCGCACGCTCCCCTCCGCGGCACCCTCCGCAGACGTCCCGGGGCTGCTGTTCGTGTCCGTCTCGGACATATCGGCTCCTTCCGTCGATAACCCTCCACCGTATGCCCGGCGGGTCGGCGCGTGAAAGGCCGACGGGCCGACGGGCCGACGGGCCGACGGGCCGACGGGACCAGCATCGCTGCGCTTCGCGGACATGAACCGTCCGCGGTCGCCGCTAGCCTTCCGGACATGTCACGGATCGTCCTTTTCCACCATGTCCTGGGTCTGACGCCGGGCGTCGAGGCCGTCGCGTCGGCGCTGCGCGAGGGCGGCCACGAGGTCACGACGCCCGACCTCTTCGAGGGCCGCACCTTCGAGGACCTCCCCGCAGGCCTCTCCTACGTCGGCGAGATCGGGGACGACGAGCTGCTGGACCGCGCGGAGCGCGCCTGCGCGCAGTTGCCGGCGGGGGTCGTGCTCGCCGCGCTCTCGCTCGGCGCCGTCCCCGCCCAGCATCTGCTGCAGACTCGCCCGGGCGCGTCCGCGTGCCTGCTGTTCCACTCCTTCGTCGACCCGTCGTTCCTGCGCGGCAGCTGGCCCGATGACGTGCCGGTGGACGTGTTCGCGATGGACCACGACCCGTTCTTCGTGGGCGACGGCGATCTCGAGGCCGCCGAGGCCTGGCAGCGCGAGCATCAGAACCTGCGGATCCACCTCTACCCCGGCGACGGGCACCTCTTCACCGAGCCGGCGACCTCCGACTTCAACGCCGAGACCACCCGCGCGGTGACCGCGGATGCGCTCGCGGCGCTCGAGCGGATCGCCTCCGCGGACGCGGAGCGGTGAGCACGCCGAGCGTCGACCGCACGCGCGAGACCTGGCCGCCGCCGGGCTGCACGATCGTCCCGCTCGGCCCATCGACCTGGGACCCGTTCGCCGAGCTCGTCGAGCGCAGTCGCGGGATCTTCGGCGGCTGCTGGTGCATCGGCTACCACCCGGAGTGCGGGCAGCGCATCGACCACCGCGCCACCAAGCGCGAGCGCGTGATGACCGACGCCGCCCACGCCGCCCTGGTGCTGGATGCCGACGGCCTCTGCCAGGCGTGGGCGCAGTACGGATCGCCCGAGGAGCTCGACGGCATCAAGCACAAGCGGGCCTACGACAAAGAGCCGCCACCCCTCCCAGACTGGCGTCTGGCCTGCGTCTACGTCGACCCGAAGCATCGCGGGCAGGGGCTCGCGCGGTTCGCGGTCGAGGGCGCACTCGATCTCGTGGCGTCCGCGGGTGGCGGCTCCGTCGAGGCGATCAGCGAGACGACCGTCGGCCGCTCCGCGCAGGGCCGCTTCCTGTTCACCGCGACCGCGGAGCTCCTCGAAGACCTCGGCTTCGCGAGGGCCCGCCAGGTCGGCAAGCACGCCTGGATCCTGACGTGCACCGTCACTCCGGCGCCGTCACCCGCAGGCCAGAACTAGCGCCGGATCGAGGCCAGGTGGTCGGCGATGCGGTCGACCGCGTCGGCGAGCAGACCCACGTCCGGCAGTGTCACCAGGCGGAAGTGGTCCGAGGTCGGATAGTTGAAGCCCGTGCCCTGCGTGACCAGCAGCTTCTTGGAGCGCAGCAGGTCCATGGCGAACTGCTCGTCGCTGTCGATGCGATACATCTCGGTGTCGATGCGCGGGAACATGTAGAGCGCGCCCTGCGCCTTGACCACCGAGACGCCGGGGATCTCGCTGAGCCCCTCGTAGGCCACATCGCGCTGGTCGCGCAGACGCCCGCCGGGCAGCAGCAGCTCGTCGATCGACTGGTAGCCGCCGAGCGCGGTCGCGACCACGTGCTGGGCGGGGACGTTCGGGCACAGCCGCATGTTCGAGAGCACGTCGAGGCCCTCGATGAAGTTCTCGGCGTCGTCCTTCGGGCCGTACAGCGCCATCCATCCGGCGCGGAACCCGGCCACCCGGTACGCCTTCGAGAGGCCGTTGAAGGTGATGGTGAGCAGGTCGGGCGCGAGCGCGGCGACGTGGGTGTGGACGGCGTCGTCGTAGAGGATCTTGTCGTAGATCTCGTCGGCCAGGATCAGCAGGCCGTGCTTGCGCGCGACCTCGACGATCTCCTTCAGCACGTGCTCGGGGTAGACGGAGCCCGTGGGGTTGTTGGGGTTGATGACGACGATCGCCTTGGTGCGCTCGGTGACCTTGTCTGCGAGGTCGCTGACGTCGGGCCACCAGTTCTGGTCCTCGTCGCAGCGGTAGTGCACGGCCTTCCCGCCCGCGAGCGAGACCGACGCGGTCCACAGCGGGTAGTCGGGGCTGGGCACGAGCACCTCGTCGCCGTCGTCCACGAGCGCCTGGCAGGTCATCTGGATCAGTTCGCTGACCCCGTTGCCCAGGTAGATGTCGTCAAGCTCCATCCCGGGCATGCCCTTGGTCTGGTAGTACTGCGCGACCGCCCGACGTGCGGAGACGATGCCCTTGGAGTCCGAGTAGCCCTGCGCGGTGGGCAGGGTGCGGATCATGTCGACGAGGATCTCGTCGGGCGCCTCGAAGCCGAACGGGGCCGGGTTGCCGATGTTCAGCTTGATGATCTTGTGGCCCTCTGCCTCCATGCGCGCTGCCTCTGCGGGGATCGGCCCGCGGATCTCGTAGCAGACGTCGCGCAGCTTGGAGGACTGGGTGAGGATCATCGTTCAGCTCCTAGGGCCCGGGGCCCGGTTCGCGGCCGACGGCGCGGCCGCAGCCCCGCGGGCGCGAGGCTGCGGCCAGGGTATCCCCGGCGACCGGGGCCGAAGCACCTGCGTCTCGCGACGCGCGACGCGCGCGCCTCTCCCCTCCCGCCCACTCCGCCCGCGCCGCCCACGCCTCTCCCCTCTCGCTCGCGCCGCCCGCGTGGCTCACGCCGCCCAGATGACCCGCGAGTGGTACGAAATCGTTGCCATGGCGCGCTATGACAACGATTTCGTACCACTCACGGTCCACTCGCGGCCGGGGCGCGGCTGCGCGTGCGGACGCGGCTCGTGGACGCGGCTCGTGGTCGCCTCTTGACGCGGGCGCTCCCGCCATTTAGTTTCGTCGCGTAAGTAATCGGGCGTCGAGGTCGACTCCCCGGAACCGTCGATGCCGTCGCGCTGCGTTCGCGCGTCGGCCCGAACCACCGGCCGCACGAGGGCCGCCGCACGAAGGTCCGAGCAGCCTCCTCGGGCGTCTCACCTCCGGGCGGCTCGCCCCGGGCAGCCCACCCCGGGCGGGTCACCGAGAGCAGCCCACACCCGCACGGCAGCTCCCGGACCGCTCCCGGACCGCACTTGCGACCCCGGGCGGGATCACGGATCCGGACGTCGGCCGAGGACCCTGCCCGGTCGCAGCCCACGAGAGGACGATGATGTCTGCCGCATCCACCACCGGGCCCCCGCCCGCACGACGCAAGCACCGGGACGACACCCGCCTGGCGCTCCTGTTCATCCTGCCGGCGAGCATCGGCCTGCTGGTGTTCCTGGTCTGGCCGCTGCTGACGGGCCTGTACTACTCGCTGACCGAGTACTCGATCCTCACGCCCCCGAAGTGGGTGGGCCTCGAGAACTACACGAACATGCTCAGCGACCCGGTGTTCTGGAAGTCACTGCGGGTCACCGTGCTGTACGTCGTCATCAACATCGGCGTGCAGACGGTCCTCGCCCTCCTCATCGCCGTCCTCATGCAGCGCCTCACGCAGAACACGTGGCTGCGCTCCCTCGTGCTCACCCCGTACCTGGTCTCCAACGTGGTGGCCGCGATCGTGTTCCTGTGGCTGCTGGACTCGCAGCTGGGCATCGTGAACCTGATCCTGCAGGGCATCGGCTTCGACCCGGTCTCCTTCTGGGCCAACGAGAAATGGGTGATCCCCACGATCGCGCTGGTCAACGTGTGGCGGCACATGGGGTACACGGCCCTGCTGCTCTTCGCCGGCCTGCAGTCGATCCCCGAGCAGCTCTACGAGGCGGCGCGCACCGAGGGCGCCGGCGAGTGGCAGCTGTTCCGCCGGATCACCCTGCCGCTGCTGCGGCCGATCCTCGCGCTCGTGCTGATCATGTCGATCATCGGCAGCTTCCAGGTCTTCGACACGGTGTCGGTGACCACGCAGGGCGGACCGTCGGACGCCTCGAAGGTGCTGCAGATGTACATCTACGAGAACGCGTTCGGGCAGTACCAGTTCGGGTACGCCTCGGCGCTCTCGGTGGCGCTGCTGGTGATCCTCATGGTCATCACCTTCGCCCAGTACTTCCTGACCCGCGCCGGCCAGTCGGACCTGGACTGAGAGGACGCCCAGATGAGCACCGCCACTCCCGCCGTCGGCCCGTCGGCCGCCGGCCCCACCGGCACCCCCGGACCCAGCGGACCCACCGGCCTGACCGGCCGCGCGGACCCCGACGCCCCCACGGGCCCGTCGGCCTCCCCCGCCTCCGGCGCAGCCCGCGCGCGCCGCCGTCCCCTGTCGCCCGGGCGGATCGTCGCCTGGATCGTCATGATCGTGATCCTGCTGGTGACGCTGTTCCCGTTCTACTGGATGCTGCGCACGGCGCTGTCCTCGAACACGGCGCTCGCGACCGATCCGACCAGCCTGCTGCCGGTGGACTTCTCGCTCGGCGGCTTCGAGCGCGTGTTCGGGCTGCAGGACGTGGAGACCGCGGTCTCCCAGGGCGGCTCGGGCGCGTCGATCAACTTCTGGCGCTACCTGCTGAACTCGGTGATCGTCGCGACCGTGATCACCGTGGTGCAGACCTTCAGCTGCGCGATGGCCGCCTACGCCTTCTCGCGTCTGCGCTGGAGGGGCCGCGAGATCGTGTTCCTCATCTTCCTGGGCGCGATGATGATCCCGCAGATCTTCACGCTGCTGCCCAACTTCATCCTCATCAAGAACCTGCACCTGGTGGACACGCTGCTGGGCATCATGCTGCCCACCCTGTTCATCTCGCCGTTCGCGATCTTCTTCCTGCGCCAGTTCTTCAACAACATCTCGCGCGAGGTCGAGGAGGCCGCACTCATCGACGGCGCGTCCAAGCCGCGCGTGTTCTTCACGCTGATCCTGCCGATCAGCTCCGCACCGCTCGCGACGCTCGCGCTGCTGACCTACATGACCGCGTGGAACGAGTACTTCTGGTCGCTGATGGTCTCCTACACGGACTCCTCCCGCGTGCTCACCGTCGCGCTCGGCGTCTTCCGCGCGCAGTCGCCCCAGACGGGCACGGACTGGGCGGGCCTGATGGCCGCGACACTGGTCGCGGCGGCGCCCATGCTGATCCTCTTCGTGCTGTTCGCGAAGCGGATCGTGAACTCCATCGGCTTCAGCGGGATCAAGTGAGGGACGCACCCATGACACGCACGACTCCCCGTTCCCCCGTCCGCGCGCTCAGCCGTCGGACCCTGCTCGGCGGCACCGCCGCGCTCGGCGCCGCGGCCGCGACCGGCACCCTCGCCGGCTGCTCGGGCAGCGCCTCCGCGAGCGGCACGACGCGCCTGGACTACTGGCTGTGGGACGCCAACCAGCTGCCCGGCTACTCCCGCGCGATCGACCTCTTCATGGAGCGCAATCCCGACCTCGACGTGCGCATCACCCAGATGGGCTGGGACGACTACTGGACCAAGCTCACAGCGAGCTTCGTCGCCGGTGCCGGGCCCGACGTCTTCACCGACCATCTGGGCCGGTATCCGGAGTTCCTCTCGCTCGACGTGATCGTGCCGCTTGACGACTTCGCCCCGATCGCCGAGATCCCCGACGACCAGTACCAGCCGGGCCTGCAGGAGTTGTGGACCGGGCAGGACGGCAAGCGCTACGGCCTGCCCAAGGACTACGACACGATCGCGCTGATGTACGACGCGAAGACTCTGAAGGAGGCGGGTCTCTCCGCCGACGACCTCGAGGGCCTGGACTGGAACCCGCAGGACGGCGGGAGCTTCGAGAAGATGCTCATGCGCCTCGCGAAGGACACCGAGGGGAAGCGCGGCGACGAGGAGGGCTTCGACCCCAAGAGTGTCGCCCGGTACGCCCTCGCGGCCGACCCCTCCACCGACTACACGGGCCAGACCACCTGGTCGCCCTTCGCCTTCTCCACCGGATGGACCTTCACCGACGAGAAGACCTGGGGCACCCGCTTCAACTACGACGACCCCGACTTCCAGGCGACCATGGACTGGTACTTCGGCCTCGTGGACAAGGGCCTGCTGGCGCCGTTCGGCCTGTTCGGCGACTCCAGCCCCGCCGAGACCCAGATCCAGGGCGGCAAGGCGGCCGTCGCCCTCGCCGGCTCCTGGATGATCGGCACCTACGCGGGCCTCGAGGGCGTGGACCTGGGCATCGCTCCCCTGCCGTCCGGGCCTATCGGGCATCCGATGTCGATGTTCAACGGCCTGGGCGACTCGATCTCCTCGCAGTCGGAGCACAAGGAGGAGGCCGCGCGGCTGGTCGCCTTCCTGGGCTCCGACGACGCCCAGGAGATCATCGGCTCGCGGGCCATCGTCTTCCCCGCCTCCGACGCCGGCACCGCCGCCGCCGTGAAGGCCTACGAGGACAAGGGCCTGGACGTCTCCCCGTACACCGACCGCGTAAAGAAGGGTGAGACCGGGCTCTATCCCCTGGTCGAGCACGCCGCCCGGATCATGTCGATCATGCAGCCGGCCTTCGACGACCTCTGGATGCGCAAGACCGAGGCCGACTCCTTCACCGCCTACAAGGACAAGGTCAACGCCCTGTTCGAGTGAAGGGCTGGGCAAAGCGGGGCCGGGAGCGGGGCGCTCGGGCGCGGCCTCGGTCGCATCCGCGGCGCCGCCGCGGTGAGAAGTACGAAATCGTTGCCATGAGCGCTCATGGCAACGATTTCGTACTTCTCACGCTCCCGAACCCGCTCCGGATCCCGAGCCCGCGCCCGATCACGCGCCCCGTCGCGCCGCCCATCACGCTGGGTCCGACGGAGGTGTGCCGCGCCGGCCGTCAGGCGTTGTCGCGGCCGCCGATGAAGCGGCGCAGGGCGATCACGGCGGCGCCGCGAGTCCAGTCGTCGAAGTCGGCGGGGAGGAAGCGCACGAGCACGTCGCGCTGGACGCGGGCGAGGTGGGCGCGCAGGGCGACGTCGAACTCGTCGCCCACGCGCAGGAGGTCCACGGCCTCGCCGCCCAGGATCAGGGCGTCCGGGTCGAGTACTCCGACGAGCCCCGCGCCTGCGACCGCGACAGCGTGGGCGACGTCGGCCGCGACCTCGAGGGCGGCCGGATCGCCCGCGCGGGCCGCATGCACGAGGGCCTCGAGACCGTGCGCCTCCGATGCTCCGCCGGCCCCGCCGGCCCCGCCGGCACCGCCACCACCGCCAGCCCCGCCAGCCCCGCCGGCACCGCCGGCGCCGACGCCGGCGCCGACCCCGCCGTCCGCCTCCGACACCCCGGGGACGCCGCGCTCCCTCGCCGCGTCGAGGATGTGTGCGGTGCTCGCGACCTGGCGCAGCAGCACGCCGCGGCCGTCGCGGGTGATGGTGGGCAGCGTGCCGGTGAGCCCGGCGAGGTGGGTGCGACCGCGGTGCACCTCGGCGTCCTCGACGCTGCCCACGCCCACGCCCGCGCCGATGGTGATGACGGCGAAGGAGCGGTGGCGTCGGCCGATGCCGAACCAGGCGTGCCCCTCGAGCAGGGCATGGAAGTCGTTGCTGACCGTCACCGGCAGGCTCAGGCGCCCTTCGAGCTCGGCGCGCAGGTGGACCGGCTCGCTCCAGCCGAGCATGGCGGACGAGGCGACGGCGCCGTCGTCGTCGACCTGCGCGCCGATGCCCACGCCGATCCCGGCCACCCGCGGGTGGGCGGCGAGCAGCGGCTCGCACAGCTCGAGAGCGGTCGCGATGATCGTGGCCGGCTCGACGTCCTCGAGATCCCGACTGACCTCCTCGAGCGCCGTGCCGCGCACGGTGACGACGGCGGCGTAGACGCTCTGGGCGGTGATCTTCACGCCGATGAAGACCGCGTGGTCCTCGTCGACGTCGAGGGGCTGCTGCGGTCGCCCCTTGGTCTGCATCTGCGGCGGCAGCTCGCGCAGCAGGCCGCTCTCCAGCAGCTCGCGGGTGACGCGGGTGAGGGTCGGCCCCGAGAGCCCGAGCAGCCGCGCGAGGTCGATGCGGGCGTGCGGGCCGTAGCGGACGAGGTGCTCGTAGACCTCACCGGCGGTCGCGGAGCAGGGGGCGCTCGGCGGCACGCGATCCGCGGACGTGCGTGCCGCGCCCGGTGCGTCCGCCGCGCCGGGCGTCGACTCTCCCCCGCTGTCCATGTCCACAGGGTACGGAACGCGCTGCGCTCCTCCGACCACCTCCGTCAGGTCGCCGCGATCCTGCGGTCCGCCCACTCCGTCACCCGCCGGGCCAGCGCGACGTCGTTCGCCGCGTCCGAGCGGCGCAGCAGCGTCGGCCGCCCGCGGTTGCCCATCGGCCCGTCGGGGCCGACGTAGGAGCCGGGCGGGAGGGGCTGGGTGGCGGCGAACAGGACGGACTCGGCGCCGCGGGCGGCGGGCATCGCGATCGGCCGGGTGACCTCGGTGACCAGGGCGTCCAGCGCAGCGGAGCCGGTCGCGTTCTGGATGTTCGTCAGCACCCACCCGGGATGCGCGATCTGCAGGTCCGTCCCCGTTCCGCGCAGGGACTCGGCGAGGTCGAGCGCCCACAGCATCGCCGTCAGCTTCGAGCGCCCGTAGGAGGCGGAGATGCTCCAGCGGCCGCGCGCGAAGTCCATGTCCGTCAGGTCGATGCGTCCGGCCTTGTGGGCGTGGGAGCCGACGAGCACGATCCTCTCGCGCACCAGCGGCCGCAGCAGCGTGGTGAGGAGCCGGGGAGCGAGGGCGTTGACGGCGAGCGCGCGCTCGATCCCGTCGGCCGTCTCCTCGCGCCGGCGGGTGACCGTGCCGGCGCCGTGCACGAGCACGTCGATGCCCCGGTCGCCGACGGCCTCTGCGATCGCGGAGGCGCCCTCGCGCACCGATGCCATCGACGCGAGGTCGAGGCTGACGAGGCGGACGGCGTCCTCCCGGCCCGTCTCCCGCGCGATGCGCCCGCGCACCACCTCGCCCTTGGCCGTCGTCCGCACCGGCAGCACCAGATCTGCGCCCCAGCGGGCGAGCTGCAGCGCCGCCTCCCTGCACAGCCCGTCGCTGCCGCCCGTGAGCACGATCAGCCGGCCGCTCAGGTCCGGCGCGTGCAGGTGCTCCCATCCCATGACTGTTCGCATCCGCCCACGGTAGGCGCACGGCGCACATAGGCTGGTCACCATGCCCTCTACACCCGACGCCGACGTCACCGCCGCCACCGAGACCGCCGCCACCGACCTCACCGGTAACCCCTTCGCCGAGCCCTCGACGCTGCCCTACGGTCTGCCGGACTTCGCGGCGATCCGTCCCGCGCACTTCCTGCCGGCGCTGCGCGCGGGCATCGCCGAGCAGAAGGCGATGATCGCGCAGGTCGCGGCCGACGAGGAGCCGCCGACGTTCGACACCGTGATCCGTCCGCTCGAGGAGGGCTCGCCCCTGCTGCAGCGCGCGCTGCCGGTGCTGTTCCACCTGCTGGGGACCGACGGCACCGAGGAGCTGCAGGCCATCGAGGCGGAGATCATGCCGGAGCTGACGGCCCTCGAGGACTCGGTGTGGCTGGACGGGCGGATCTTCGCGCGGGTCGAGGCGCTCGAGCGCGACGCCGACGCCCTCGACCTGAGCCCCGAGGAGCGGCACGTCCTCGAGCGCACGCGTCTGCGCTTCGAGCTGCGCGGCGCCCAGCTGGATCCGGCGCAGAAGGCCCGGCTGGGCGAGGTCAACCAGGAGCTCTCGTCCCTGCAGACCCGCTTCACCCAGCAGACGAAGGCCGACCTCCACGACGCGGCCGTGCTCGTGACCGACGAGGCGGAGCTCGCGGGGCTCGACGACTCCCAGAAGGAGGCCGCGCGCCTCGCGGCCGAGGACGCCGGGAAGGACGGCTGGCTGCTCACGCTGATCCTGCCCACGATGCAGCCGCTGCTGGCCTCCCTCACCGACCGCGCGGTCCGCGAGCGCCTGTACACCGCGTCGATCGAGCGCGGCACCGAGACCTGGGACCTCGCAAAAAAGATCGCCCGCCTGCGCGCGGAGAAGGCCCACCTGCTGGGCTTCGCGGACTTCGCCGAGCTCGCGGTCGCCGACCGCACCGCGAAGACCCCGTCGGCCGTCGAGGACTTCCTCGCGCAGATCGCCGGGCCCGCGGTGCGCAACGCCGACCGCGAGGCAGAGCGCCTGGCCGCGAGGGCCGCGCGCGACGGCATCGACGAGCTCGCCCCCTGGGACTGGTCCTTCTACTCGGAGCTGATCCGCGCGGAGGAGTTCGCGGTCGACCAGGCCGAGCTGCAGCCGTACTTCGTGCTGGACCGGGTCCTCGAGGACGGCGTGTTCCGCGCCGCGCACGACGTCTACGGGCTGTCCTTCGCTCGTCGCGAGGACCTCACTCCCCCGCACCCGCTCGCCCGGATCTGGCAGGTGACCAGGGAGGACGGCTCCGCCGTCGGCCTGTTCATCGGCGACTACTTCACCCGGCCCAGCAAGCGCGGCGGCGCCTGGATGAACACGCTCGTGGACCAGTCGCGCCACGACGGCACGCTGCCGATCGTCATGAACACGATGAACGTGTCGCGCCCCGGCGAGGGCCGGCCCGCGTTCGTCAGCCTCGACGAGGTCGGCACGATGTTCCACGAGTTCGGGCACGCCCTGCACGCGCTGCTCTCGGACGTGGAGAACTCGTTCGTGGCCGGCACGGCCGTCGCCCGCGACGTCGTCGAGTTCCCCAGCCAGGTCAACGAGATGTGGGCGCTGCGGGAGGGCATCGTCGAGCACTACGCCCGGCACGTCGAGACCGGCGAGGTCATCCCGGCCGAGCTGCTCGAGAAGGTCCGCGCGGCCGAGCAGTGGAACGCCGGCTTCCGCACCCTCGAGCACGTGGCCGCGGTGACCCTGGACTGGCGCTGGCACCGCCTGAGCGAGGACACGCACATCGGCGACCCGCACGCCTTCGAGGCCGCGCAGCTGGAGGACGCGGGGCTCGCGCATCCGCTGATCGCCCCGCGCTATCGCACCGGCTACTTCCAGCACACCTTCTCCGGCGGATACGCCTCCGGCTACTACTCCTACCTGTGGGCCGAGGCGTACGACGCCGACGCCGTCGCCTGGTACGAGGAGCAGCTGGCCGAGGGGATCTCCCCGCGCGAGGCGGGCCGACGGTTCGCCGCCGGCATCCTCTCGATCGGCGGCTCGCGCGATCTGCCCGAGGCCTACCGGGCCTTCCGCGGCCGCGACCGCGACGCGCGCTTCCTGCTCGAGCGCCACGGGCTCGTCTGAGCCGTCGGCCCCGTCGGCCCCGTCGGCCCCTCCTCCCGGCCGACGGGGAGCCGTTTCCCGGCGCCGACCCAGCGAACATCGAGACCGCTCCAGGGATCTCTGCCATGCTCGACCCCATGACCCAGGACCAGCAGGCCGCCTCGGCCACGGAGACCCCGACCGCGCCGACGATCTTCACCGCCTACGAGATCGACGACATGCTCACTCTGAGCGACACGAGGTCGGCGGAGATCACGCGCGACCAGCTCGGCATCCCGGGCGTGCCGGGCTCCGGGCCGGCGACCGAGCACGTGACGGCGGCGGTCAATGCGGGCCTGCGGGCCCGCGGCATGCTGGTGCGCCGCGGCGGCGAGTGGGTGCTGGGGCCGCAGGGCGAGCTCGTGGCGACCACCCTCACCACGGCCGAACGCTGGCTCGGGATCGCCCTCGCGCAGGACGCGGGCATGCGCGCGGCCTTCGTCGTGAAGGCCGGCAGCAGCGTCCTCATGCTCACGCAGGACGACCTGGACTCCTTCCAGGTCACGTCGCTGAGCGGGGCCGACGGGCGCTCGGCGGGCGACGTGCCGAAGGCTGTCGCCCGGGTCGCCACGACCTTCCTGCGCCGCGGCGCCGGGCACACCGTCAGCCTGCGCCGCACCGACATCTCCGACCCGGACTCGACGACGCCGCTCATGGTGCATGTCGAGGACGACGGCTCCTGGCAGTCGGGCCACCTGCCCTTCACCGAGGACGGCGTGCTCTCCGCCTCGCCGATCGCGCTCACCGAGGTCGAGCCCGCGATCGTCGATCTCTGGGAGCGCGGGGAGAGCCGCGGGCGATGACCCGCACGCGCGCCTGAGCCTCACGCGCGTTCGACCCTCACCCGCGCCGGGAGCGCATCGCCCTGCGCTGCTGCACGTGGGGGTCTGCGGCCAGCGCCTGGTACTGCGCGGAGCCGACCGGCACGAGGGCGACACGGCCCTCGGCGTCGTGGTGGATGCCCCATCCGTACTTCTTGGGCAGCGGTGAGGCACGCAAGCAGGCCTGCGATCTCGCGAAGAACGCCTCGCGCGCCGCGGGGCGCTCCTCCGCGTCGAGTGAGCGTCGGGTGGCGTGGACGTCGAACAGGACGTCGTCGCTGGTGAACTCGTAGGGGTGCTCGGCGATCAGGGCGAACTGGAGCGCCGCGATCGTCGGGGAGCCGTTGCCGAGGGGCGGCTGATCGGCCGTCGTGACCGGGCAGTCCTCCGCCACCTGGATGAAGGTGTCGATGTAGTTCGTGGATCCCATGTGTCGATGATGCCCCTCGGGAGGTCGCGGCCTCTCGGACGAACGCGACAGTCCCTGCTCGCCTGCGCCCTCCCGTCCGTCGATACGCGCCCTCAGCCGACGCCCGGTGCCGCGGCCTCCCTGGCCCGTCGGCGAGCGCGCACCCGCGACCAGATCCGCAGCGCACGGTAGATGAGGTACCCGCCCGCGAGCAGCGCGATCACGGCGATCACGCCGGCGACGACGGGCAGGGCGATCGAGAGCGCGCCGACCACGAGGGCGGCCACGTCCTCGGTGCCGGAGACGGCGACGTTCGAGACGGGCTCGGGCGAGGTGTTCACGACCGCGCGGGTCGCGGCCTTCGCGCCGTGGGCGCCGAGGGAGGCGAGGACGCCGATGATCGCGAGCACGATCGCGTGGGTCGTGTCGGTCTCCCCGCCGAGCAGGTAGCCGATGGCGCCGCCCGCGACGGGCCGCACCACGGTGTGGACGACGTCCCAGAACGAGTCGAGGAAGGCGATCTTGTCGGCCGCGAAGTCCACGAGCAGCAGCACGGCGGTGATGACCAGCACGTCGGATCGCTGCATGACCTGCGGGATGTCGTCGACGCCCAGGAACCGTCCGCTCATCCCCAGCAGGAACACCATGAGGTACGGGCGCAGGCCGCTCACCCAGCCCGACCCGAGCGTCATCATCACCGCTTCCATGGGCGACAGCGTAGGCGACGGCGGCGTCGCGGTCGGCGCCCGGGCCTACCCTGGATGCATGTCTTCGACGCCCTCACCCCGCTTCCGCCGACCCGCTCCCCTGTTCGCGGCGCGTGCGGAGGAGATCCCGGGCGCTCCCGATCCGCAGCTCGCGACGGACCTGGGGCATGAGAGCGCCCGCGCGCTGCTGGACGGGGTGTACCGCAGCACCGATCCGGCGGTCGTCGAGCGCGTGCTGCACCTGGTGGAGACCGAGGGCCTGGACGATCTCGCCTCGCTGTGGTCGGGCTCCCCGGCGGAGACCCTGCCCGGTGCGCTGTGGCGCCTGTACGTGCTGCACACGTGGGCGCAGCGCAACGCCCATGACGTGGTGCGCCGCTACCGCGAGGGCTCGCACACGATCCCCGGCCTGCGCTACCTCGCGGGCGTCGCGGAGCCGCCGGACATCGACCAGGTCCGCGCGACGCTCGACGAGATCCTGCGCGGCGCCTTCACGGGCGACCTGCCGATCGCGCTGGGCCGCGCCGGGGCCGTCGCGGTGCTGTGCGCCCACGGCACCGCGCACCTGGCCGACCGCGAGCAGACGTCCGAGCAGCAGCACGCGATGACCACGCAGGCGTCCCGTCTGCTCTCCACCGGCGAGGAGCTCACCGAGGCCGCGCGCATGGCGGAGGCCGGCACCCTGAGCTGACGCCGACTGCGGCCCCGCCCGACGTCGGCCGCATTCCCGGAGACGCCCCGTCCGTCTCGATCCCCACATCCCCGCGGCCCGTGATGCGTCGCGGGTTGCGGATGTCCTACGATAGGACGCGCGTCGGGCCGCGGTTGCCCCGGGCTCCAACATTCGCCGCTTCGAGCGGCCTTCGCGCCGTCAGGCGCACCCGGTCCGGCGCGCCCCTCCTTCTGCGGGCGGCGTCGTCGCCCCATGGATGGCGCCCTCGGGCGTCAGCCCAGCTCGCCCGCACTGCCCGCATTCGTGCCGACCCCCGTCCGTGCCGAGTAACCGTGCCGACCCGTCCTTGCGAGGAGACGTCGTGGCGTTCCGCTTGTTCTCCCGTCGCTTCGAGAGCTCCCTGCACGACCTCTTCAACGATCTCGCGCAGGTGCTCGTCGCCGGGGCGGAGATCCACTCGCGCACCCTCGGCCAGTCCCCGCGCGACCGGGCCCGCAGCGCCCCGCGACTGCACGAGCTGGCGAGCGACTCCTCGCAGCTCTCGCACCGGATCGCGAACCGTCTGGCGGACTCGCTGATCACCCCCTTCGAGGCCGACGCCCTCCACGACCTCGCGCTGACCATGTCGGACCTCATGTACTCCCTCGAGCGCACGGCGGAGCTCTCGGCGGCGCGCGGCGCCACGGCCGTGCCGGACGTGCTGCTGGAGGCTGCGCAGCTCATCGAGCGCGGCTGCGAGCTGACGGTCGAGGCGGTCTGGAAGCTGCAGGCGGTCAAGGAGCTCGAGGGGTACGCCCAGGAGATGCGGCGCCTGCGCCGCCACGGCGACGGCCTGGCACTGCGCGCCCGCACCGAGGTCTACGCCCGCGGCGGCGCGGCGGCGGACCTGCTGCGCGAGCGCGACCAGGTCGAGAGCGTCGAGGCGAGCCTGCGGCTGCTGGACGAGCTGGGGCGCACGGCGGACCTGCTGCGCGTCAAGGCACCGTAGGCCCGCCGATGGTGTCCCCCTTCTTCGTCGCGGCGCTGTGCCTGGCCCTGGTCATGGCCTACGTGAACGGCCTGCACGACGCCTCGAACGCGGTCTCCACCACCATTGCCACGCGCGCCATGTCCGAGCGCGCGGCCCTGATACTCGCCGCGATCCTCAACCTGCTGGGCTCCCTGCTGGGGCTCGGCATGTCGCTGACCGGGGCCCGGTGGGCGCTGGACCTCGCGGGCCTGGAATCCCTCACCCACGCCGACGTGCACGGAGACCCGCTGGTGCCGCCGATGCTCGTGGGCGTGGCGCTCGCGGTGATCTGCTGGTCGGTTCTCACGTGGGCGCTCGGGATCCCCTCCTCGACCTGGCAGGCGATGCTCGGCGCGGCCGCCGGCGCGGCCCTCGCGATGGGACTGCCCGTGCCCTGGCTCGCGGCGCTCGCGCTGATCGTACTGCCGCTCGTGGTCGCGCCGGTGGTCAGCGGCATCGCCTCCTACGCGCTCGCCCGCGGGATCCGCCGCCTGGGGGCGGAGGACCGCATCAGCATCGGGACCCTGCAGTTCCTGCAGACCCTCTCCGCCGGCGCCGTCGCCACCGCCCATGGCTTCTCGGACTCGCGGATCTCGATGGCGCTGATCGTGCTCGCTGCCTCCTACCAGGGCATCGACATGGCGGACACCCCTGCCGCGGTCTCCGCGATGGTCGCCGTCTCGCTCGCCCTCGCGCTCGGGACGCTCGTGGGCGGGCACCGCATCATCCGCACCCTCGCGCGCCGTCTGACGAACCTGGCCACGGTCCAGGGCTTCGCCGCCGAGACGGTCGCCGCGATCGTGGTGCTCGTGGGCGCGAGCGGCACCGGCACCTCCTTCTCGACCTCGCAGTCGCTGACCTCGAGCGTCGTCGGCTCCGGCCTCGCCCTGGGACCGCGCCAGATCCGCTGGAAGCTGTTCGGCGGCATCCTGGGCATCTGGGTCGCGACCCCGATCGCGTGCCTGGGGCTCGGTGCGATGTGCACGCTGCTGGTGCACCGCCTCACCTGAGGCTCCGCGTCGCCGCGCGCACTCTGCGGACGTTCGGGACGTCTCGTTATCCTGTCCCGACCCGACGTCGCCTCACAGGAGGTCTGATGCCCTCGCCCGACGAGCGCCCCGCCGCACGACCTCGCCCCAGCTACGGCCTGCCCGGACCGGGCACGAACGCGTCCGACGGCCCCTCGGCCGACCGGGCGCGCCCGACGTACGGCCAGTCGGCGCCCGACGCGCCGTCCGCGGGAACGACCGGCGGCACGTCGCCTGCCGGCCCGAACGTCGGCGCTTCCGACGGAGCGCCGAACACCGGCGCGAACGGCTCGGCGGGCTCCTCGGCCCCGTCCGGTCCGACGGGCTACGTGCTCCCTCCGAAGGGTCAGCGCGGCTCCGCCGGCGGCCCGACGGGCCCCGCGGGGAACCAGGCGGGACCCGGCGGCGGCCCGGCAGGACCGGGCAGCCCGGCAGGACCGGCCGGCCCGGCGGGACCGGCGTACGGGCCCGCGGGATCCGGAGGGCCGACGGGCCCTGCGGGAGCGGCCGCGCCGACGCGCCGGCGGGGGATGCTCCCGCTCATCCTGGGCATCGTGCTCATCGTCGTCGCGCTCGCCCTGGCGATCATCGGCCCGATCATCAGCGTGCGGAACGTGGTCTCGGCGATCGACGCGGACGGCAACGCCATCTCCGACGGCAAGGCCGAGGTCCCGCTGGACGAGTTCGACATGATCCTCGTGTACGTGCCGAGCGAGGACTCGGGGACCGCCGAGTGCACGTCCTCGAGCCCCGGGGACTCCTCCGTGCAGACGGACACCGGCGGCGGCCAGTCTGTCACCTTCCCCAACGGCACCTCCTACGAGCAGCGCTCGGGGATCCTCGCAACCTCGGACACGACCGTGACCGTCTCCTGCACCGGCACCAGCTCGGCCGACGCGATGTACGTGGGCCCGATCAACGTGTGGGGCTTCGTGGTGCCGTTCTTCGGCGGCATCGTGCTGGGCCTGTTCATCGGACTGATCGGCCTGGTCCTCACGATCGTGGGGATCGTGCTGATGGTGCGCTCGCGTCGGGCGTGATGCGCATGCCGTCCTCGCAGCCCACCTCGCCCGAGCCCGACGCGCCTGACGCGCCTGACGCGAACCAGTCGCAGCCCGCGACGGCGGACGCGAACATGCCTCAGGCCGAAGCATCCTGGCCCGGAGGGATCCCGCCGGTCGAGCCCCGGCCACGCTCGTCCTGGCCCGGCGCACCCCGCCCGGCCGAGAGCGCGACGCAGGGCTCCGGCGGATCCAGTGAGTCCCGCGAACCTCATGAGTCGCCCGCGTCCACCGACTCCCGACCCCAGGCGGCCAAGCGCACGGCGTCCCGGCATGACGCGTCCCGCTCCGCCGCCCCGTCGGGCGCCTCCCGCACCGCTGCCTCTCGAACACAGACCTCCGGGTCCGGTGCATCTGGTGCCTCACGATCCAGCGCGTCCCGCTCCGGTGCCTCTCGCACCGATGCCGACGGCCCGAACCCGTCCTCCCGCGACTCAGCCTCGCGAGAGACTTCCCGGTCCACCGGACCGCGCCGCGGTCCTATCGATACTCCGCGCGCCTCGCGGGCGATCGCCACGCTCGTGCTCGCGGTGCTCGCGGCGATCCTGGTGTGGGTGGTCGCGACCCCGATCGCCGGGCTCGACCTGCACGCCGGCGGCTGGTCCATCAGCCCCGGCGCGATCATCCCCGCGGTGCTCGTGCCCGGGATCCTCGCCTGGGTGCTACGGATCGCCTTCGAGCCCTCGCCCCGTGGGCCCCTGATCTGGACGATCATCACGGTCGTGGTGCTCGCGCTGTCCCTGCTCGGACCAGTGGTGATGGGCGCTTCGGGGCCGATCCTGCTGGCGCTGCTGACGATGCACCTGGTCGTCGGTATCGTGCTCGTCGTCGGCCTGCGCGGTCCGCGCGGGACGGTGCACGTCTCCCGCACCCCACGCGCGCAGGAGAAGGTCGGGCCTCTCTAGGAGGAGATGAGACCGATGATGTCGACTCAGGATCTCTGGACCGCATGCCTGCTGATCCCCGCGATCGCCCTCGGCATCATCGGGGCCGTGGCCGCTCATCGCCGACGGACCTCCCTGGGCCTCTCCCTGCGCCACGGCGCCGTGACGGAGTTCCTCTCCGGCTGCGCTTTCTCGCTGCCGTTCGTGCTGGTGCTCATCGGGGTCACGGACCTCACCGGGCTCGTGGACGGCCCCGAGTGGATCGGGGGCTGGGCCTCCGCCGCGGGGATCGCCGTGTACTTCCTGGTGCTGTTCCTGCTCGAGGAGATCGCGTTCCGCGCGCTGCTGATGACGGGGCTGGGCGTGCTGATCGGGCGATCGGGCGCCTGGGTGATCACGGCGGTGGCGGTCGCGGGCGCCTACGCCTTCGCGCCGCACACGGGCGCGCTGCCGGTGGCCGGCGCGATCATCACGAACCTGCTCACGGGTCTCGCACGGTGGCGGACGGGCCGCATCTGGTGGGGGTTCGGGCAGCGCTGGCTGTGGAACACGGCGGTCGTCGCGCTCGGCTTCACCGACAGCGGCTTCGCCCTGCAGGACGGCCTCATGCACCAGCCGACCACGGGACCGTCATGGCTGACCGGCGGAGGGTTCGGCCTGGAGGGCGGGTTCGTCGGCATCGCCTTCCTGGTGGTGATGACACTCGGCGTCGCGCTCTTCGCCCGAGGACGCACGGGCCCCTGGCGGATCTCCTCAGCCTCTGCGGCGTCCGCGTCCGCCTCGGCAGCGGCCTCCGGACGCCCGTAGCCCCGTCACCCCGTCGCCGCGTCGCCTCATACTGGGGGCATGCCGGAACTGCCCGAGCTCGACGCCGTCGTCGCGCAGATCGACCGACTCCTCGCCTCGCGTCGTCTGCACGGCGCGGACGTCGCCGCCATCAGCGTGCTGAAGACGGCGGACCCTCCCCTGGCCGATCTCACGGGCCGCGAGCTCTCCGGGGTCAGTCGCCGCGGCAAGCACCTCCTGCTGGATCTCGAGGGGACCGCGCTGGTCATGCATCTGGCGCGCGCGGGCTGGCTGCGCCACCATGCGCAGGCTCCTGCGGGTGCGCCGGGGCCGCGCAAGGGCCCGCTCGCCGTGCGCATGGTGTGGGACGACGGCACCGCCCTGGACGTCACCGAGCAGGGCACCCGCAAGGCCGTCGCGCTGTGGGCCACCACGGCCCCGGAGGAGCTGGAGACCCTGGCCCGGCTGGGACCGGAGGCCGACGCTCTCGACGAGGCCGCCTTCACGAGCATCTGCGCCGGCACCCACGCGCACCTGAAGACGGTCCTCACCGACCAGACCCTGATGGCCGGCATCGGCAACGCCTGGTCCGACGAGGTCCTCCACACCGCGCGCCTCTCCCCCTTCGCCGCGGCCGACGGCCTAGATCGCGAGGCGGCCGCGCGTCTGCACCGAGCCCTGCGCGAGGTGCTGGACCGCGCCGCGGAGGGGCTGCGGGATCTGCCGCTGGACCGCATCAAGCGGGCGAAGAAGGCGCTGCTGCGCGTGCACGGCAGAGCTGGGGAGGACTGCCCCACATGCGGGACGAGGATCGCGGAGGTTTCGTTCGCCGAGCGCTCCCTGCAGTACTGCCCCACCTGCCAGACCGGCGGTCGGCGTCTGAGCGACCGCCGGATGGACCGCCTGCTGCGCTGACCACGCCTCCTCCTGGGCACCGTCCGGGACCCTTCCGGGATCGTGGACAGGCCCCATCTCACGCACCGGGCCCCGGGCGGCGGCGCCCAGCCGCGCTTCCTAGAGTGGGCCGATCGGACCAATCGAGGGAGAGATGATCATGGCGCAGCATGAGCGAGCAGGTCAGAAGGCCCGCCCGGAGGATCTTGTCGACGTCGCGGAGCTGTTGGACGCGTACTACGACCTCCATCCGGATGCGAGCGATCCCGATCAGGCGGTCGTCTTCGGCACCTCGGGCCATCGCGGCTCGTCGCTGGACACGGCGTTCAACGAGGACCACATCGCGGCGACGACGCAGGCGATCGTGGAGTACCGGGCCGCGCAGGGGATCCGCGGCCCGCTGTTCATCGGCCGGGACACGCATGCGCTGTCCACCCCGGCCTTCGACACCGCGCTCGAGGTGCTCGGCGGCAACGACGTCACCGTGCTCATCGACTCGCGCGACGCCTATACGCCGACGCCCGCGGTCTCGCACGCGATCCTCGTGCACAACCGCGGCAAGAGCGGCCAGGATGCGACCCGGGCCGACGGCATCGTCGTCACCCCGAGCCACAACCCCCCGCGCGACGGCGGCTTCAAGTACAACCCGCCGCACGGCGGACCCGCGGGCTCGGACGCGACCGGCTGGATCGCCGACCGCGCGAACGAGCTGCTGAAGAGCGGCCTGAGCGGTGTGCGGCGGATCGAGCGCCAGCAAGCCCACGCCCGCGCCGAGCGCTACGACTACCTCAAGAACTACATCGACGACCTCCCCAGCGTGGTGGACCTCGATGCGATCCGCAGCGCGGGCGTGCACATCGGCGCGGACCCGCTGGGCGGCGCCTCGGTGGACTACTGGGCGATGATCGCCGAGATGCACGACCTGAACCTCGACGTCGTGAACCCGAACGTCGACCCGCAGTGGTCGTTCATGACGCTGGACCGCGACGGCAAGATCCGCATGGACTGCTCGAGCCCCTGGGCGATGGCGTCGCTGCTCGAGGTCAAGGACCGCTACGACATCGCCACCGGCAACGACGCGGATTCCGATCGTCACGGCATCGTCACGCCCGACGGCGGGCTGATGAACCCCAACCACTACCTCGCGGTCGCGATCCGCTACCTGTTCTCCCATCGGCCGGACTGGCCGGCGTCCGCGAAGGTCGGCAAGACCATCGTCTCCTCCTCGCTCATCGACAAGGTGACGGCGTCGCTGGGTCGGGAGCTGTTCGAGGTGCCCGTGGGCTTCAAGTACTTCGTGCCCGGCCTCATCGACTCCTCGGTGGGCTTCGGCGGCGAGGAGAGCGCGGGCGCCTCGTTCCTGCGACGCGACGGCAGCGTATGGACGACCGACAAGGACGGCATCATCCTCGCGCTGCTGGCCTCGGAGATCCTCGCCGTCACCGGGAAGACTCCGAGCCAGCTGCACGGCGAGCTCGTCGAGGAGTTCGGCGCGAGCGCCTACGCCCGCATCGACGCCCCGGCGAACCGGGAGCAGAAGGCGAAGCTCAAGAGCCTCACGCCCGACGCGGTGAGCGCCACCGACCTCGCCGGCGAGACCATCACCGACAAGATGACGGTCGCGCCCGACGGCTCCGCGATCGGCGGCCTCAAGGTCTCCACCGAGAGCTCGTGGTTCGCCGCGCGCCCCTCGGGCACGGAGGACGTGTACAAGATCTACGCCGAGTCCTTCCGCGGCGAGGACCACCTCGCCGAGGTCCAGGAGGCCGCGAAGAAGGTCGTCGACACCGCCCTGGAGGGCTGACTCCGGGCGGACGGAGCACCGTGCAGCGCCCGTCCCGCCGTCGTGGGGCGGGCGCTGCACGTGTGGGGCCGCTCGCGCACAGCTCCCTCGCGCGTGCGCGCGGGAACAGGTTGTGGTTACCGTAGAGTCTTCAACTTCCGACCTCCGCCTGCCGGGCCGACGACCCCCGCGCATCCTGCTTCCCCCGGGTTCCCCCGGTGCTCGGATGCGCTTCCCAGGGCGCTCCCCGCGATGAGCGCTCGTGCACACCGCCATTGCGCGATCGCCGGGAAAGAGGCAGGGTGGTAGTTGGCCAAGGAACAGTAACGAGTCGGCAAAGGGCACACGGAGCTTCCCCGCACATACCCACCCAATCCGCCCGTCTGGTTGGCACGAACATTGCTGACCTGCAAAGACGACGCAAGCCCCGGACTTCGCCCTCGCCATGTATCGTTCCGCAGAGCAATGACCCACACCACGTGGGAACCCCATCCGAGGACGGATCGTCGACCGGCGAGCCGCACAGAGTGACGCGAGGAGAGGAGGCGCATGCGACGCACGACACCCGCACGCAGTGCACGCGATGCACGGCGCCCTGTCCGCGCCATCCATCTGCGCGCCGCCTCCGTCGTCGCACTCGCCGCCCTCGGCGTGGGGGTCGCGCCAGCACTCGCATCTCCGATCGCCGGCGCTGACGGCCAGAACGCCGTCGTGACGGCCGGCACGAGCAGCGACGCCAGCGATGACGGTGGCACCAACGACACCAAGAATGACCAGCAGTCGGCGAACGAGCAGAACGACCCCGCCACTCCTTCCGACGACCCCTCGAGCGAGTCCAACTCTCCTGATCTGTCGGATGATGGCACTGAGGGGACACCCACCGAGGCCGGAACCCCGTCTCGTTCGAAAGGTGAGAACGAGACCGGGAACGGCGGGACCACGACTCCGACGCAGTCCACTACTCCGCCAGATGGAGACCCAGACACTTCGGTGACAGTGGATGCGGAGCCGAGCACGGTCGCTGCAGGCCACTCCACGAAGGTGACGGTGACCGACTTCCCCTCCAGCGGTGAGGTCACCGTGTCCATCCCCGACACCGAGGCCAAACCGAAGACCATCAAGAAGGACGGCAAGCACTCCCGGTGGATCAAGATCCCTGCGGACACAGAGCCGGGCAAGTACGACGTCACCGCCACTGACACCGATGACAACACGGCCTTGGCTTCCACGAAACTGGAGGTCACTGCTCCTACCGGCACCGACAGTCCCCAGATTAGCCTTGCCAAACAGAAGGTCGAGGCCGGGTCCACGGTCACAGTGCATGGTTCGCAGTTCTGGCGCAGCAAGTCCGCTACGGTTTCGCTCGTCGACTCCAAGGACGAGACCGTGAAAGATGACGGCGCTACATCCAAGAGAGCTGTGACGCTGGGAGTATTCGACGCGGAGATTACCGTCCCGGAGGATGCTGACGGCAAGTACACCGTTCTCGCCAAGGGCAACAACGGCAAGACGGACGAAGCAACGCTGACCGTGACCCCAGTGAAGGGCACCCCCTCCCCGACACCCCCCGAATCGAACACTCCCACCGGTGGATCCGACGGTGGCACCGGCGGTGGATCCGGTGGAGGCGACAGCGGGACTCCGTCGGACAGCGAGACCCCTACCGAATCCTCGCCGACTGACTCCACGTCCTCGAGCAGCTCCTCGTCGAGCAGCTCGTCCTCCACGACGTCGACCACCCCATCGGACAACGGCTCGCGCAGCGCCTCCACGACCTCCGAGGTCCCGCCTGCCACGAGCACGCGCGATCGCTCGAAGGAGATCGAGCTGAGCGCTCCGTCGGACGACTCGTCGTCGAAGAGCACGGAGAAGTCCGAGAAGAAGGACACGTCGGAGAAGCCGACGAAGGACGAGAAGTCCGAGAAGGCCAAGGACGAGGACAAGAAGACCTCGGACACGCCGCAGCAGACCTCCGACCAGCCGGTGTCCGATCAGCAGAGCGACGCCACCCAGGCCGCCGCGACCATGGATGACGACGACACCACCTCGAGCGGCCCCACCACCGTCACCACGCAGGACGACGGCGGCGGTCCCCTGGTGAAGCTCTTCAGCTCCATCGGCGGCGAGGACGCGAGTGGCATGGACCGCATCCGCCAGGTGTTCATCGCGACCCTGGGCGTCGGCTTCCTGACCGCGCTGGGCTTCACCACCGCCTCGTGGCTGAGCCGCCGCAGCGGCACCCACAGCGCCCGCGCTGGCCTGCGCCAGCTGTTCCACCGCAGGCACTGAGCCGACCTGCCGTCTGCCCCTCGAATCGGGCGCATCGAACCGGGCCTCTGCCCGCGTCCGACCATCCGCACGACGCGTCAGGCGCGGTGCGTCGGCGTCCGTCGTTCGCTGCTGCCCGCGCGCTTCTTCGCGCTGTCCAGGGCATCCAGCTGCACGCGCAGGTAGAGGACGAGCGAGGGCATCGCGCGGATCATCCCCAGGACCGTGCGGTCGAAGGCCTTCTGCCCCTCGTACCAGGGATCCGGCACCGCCATGTCCTCCTCGCGCGCGTTCGCGGGGACGACGGGGTCGAACTGGCGCCACAGCAGGACGTCCGGGCGCGGCTCGCCCTCGGGGATCTGATCGACCTTGCGGCGCATCGTCGCGGCATGCTCCGCGGTCATCGCGAGCACGAGGTCCCACCCGACCAGCTCGGACTGGTGGACCGTGCGGGCGGTGTGATCGAAGGGCTCCTCGAACCCTGCGCTCACCAGGGCCTTCACGGTGCGGTCGTCCATCGGCATGCCCTCGGAGTCCCAGCTGGTGCCGGCCGATCCCACGTCGATGCGGTCCGACAGGCCCTCCTGGACCAGCCCCTGCCGCAGGATGACGGCCGCTGCGGGGGAACGACACATGTTCCCCGTGCACACGGTCAGGACACGGAAATCAGCCACATCGACATTGTGACAGCACGATGACGCCTGCGCGGCCATCCGGAGATATGGCAAGGTGGGAGAGATCCTGGGGTCGAGACTCTTCCAGTACTCGCACCCCGCGCAGGTAGGATGCCTGACGGGTGAGCGCGGGACCGCTCGTCCCGACGCTGACCCACGAACCGGAGGAGACCATGGTCGACATCATCCGTGCACGCGAGGACGACTGGTCGCTCGTCCGCGAGATCCGGCTTCGTTCGCTGAGCACCGATCCCGAGGCCTTCGGCCAGACCTGGGAGCACGAGAGCACCTACGACGACACCGCCTGGCGCGAGCGCATCGAGGCCGCCGCCTGGTTCCTCGCCGTCGAGAACGAGCAGCCTGTCGCCGTGGTCGCCAGCCGCCACGAGGCGGACTCGCCCGAGAACGAGCGCGAGCTGCAGGCCATGTGGGTCACGCCGGAGGCCCGCAAGGGCGGCATCGCCCAGAAGCTCGCCCAGAGCGTCTGCTCCTGGGCCGCAGAGGACGGCGCCGACACGGTCACCCTGTACGTCGGCCCCGAGAACACCGGCGCCCGCAAGACCTACGAGGCGCTCGGGTTCACCGACACGGGCGACCGCTGGGAGGTCGTCGAGGACGATCCCCGCTCCTCCTGGATCAAGATGTCGCGCAGCGTGTGACACCCGCGCCTCAGCCCTCGGGCCCGCAGCAGGGGCGCCTGCAGCCGCACTGGTCGGCGCGGATCGAGAACGTCAAGAACGCTGTGGTCAGCGGCGTCCTCGACACCGTGGGCTGGGTGCTGCGGATCAAGCCGTTCACCGGCTTCGGCACCCCCGGCCGCGTGCGGATCATCGCGCGCGTGCTGTGGGCCCGGCCGTCGGCCCCCGCCGACTACCACGACCAGCCCGTATGGGACATGCGCTCGATGGCGGTCCGCGGCTGGCGCAGCTTCATCTCGCAGGTCGCCCCGCACCAGGACGTGCGCATCCACCTCGACGGGCGCGAGTACGCGGTGCGCTCGGACCGCTCGGGCCTCGTGGACGTCGAGCTCGACGCAGACCTGCCGCCCGGCGTGCACATCGCCCGCATCGCGACCACGACCGAGAACACCGTGACCGCCGAGGTCCACGTCCACTCCCCCGACGAGGCCTTCGGCGTGGTCAGCGACATCGACGACACCGTGGTGGTCACCTGGCTCCCGCGGCCGCTGCTCGCCTTCTGGAACGCCTTCGTCATCCCTCAGACCTCGCGCCGCGCCGTCGCCGGCATGGCGATGCTCTACCAGCGGATCGCACGCGCGCACACCTCCGCCCCGTTCGTGTACCTCTCGACGGGCGCCTGGAACGTGTTCCCCGTGCTCCAGCGCTTCCTCTACAAGAACGGCTACCCCGACGGCCCACTGCTGCTCACCGACTGGGGGCCGACGAACACCGGCTTCTTCCGCTCCGGCCGCGCCCACAAGGAGCGCACCCTGGAGACGCTCGTCGAGCAGTTCCCGCACGCCCGCTGGCTGCTCATCGGGGACGACGGGCAGCACGACCCGGCGATCTACGCGGCTTTCGCCCGCGCGCACCCCGAGAACGTCGCCGCCGTCGCGATCCGCGAGCTCACCGAGCCCGAGCAGGTGCTCTCCAGCGGCCTCCGCGCCCGGCGCCACCCCGACCTGCCCGCCGACTCGCCCGTGGTGTGGGTCCAGGGGGCCGACGGCCACGCCCTCCTCCACAGCCTGCGCCGCGAGGGCATCGTGCCGTGAGAGGCCCGCGAGCCCAGGACGCCCCGGCCGTCGGCCGGCCACCGGCTGACCACCAACCGACCGACGCACTCCCCGACCGCACCCCACCCCGCAGGAGATCCTGACCACCGTGTCCACCGCCGCCGCCACGCCCGCACCCGCCCCTCGCCCGGCACCCCCGTCGATCCGCGAGGCGACCCTCACCGATGTCGAGGGCATCGTCCGCGTCGTCAACCTCGCCTATCGCACGCAGGGCGGCTGGACCACCGAGGAGCACCTCGTGGGCGGTGCCCGCACCGACGCCGAGGACGTGCGCGCTGCGATCGCGGACGACACCCACCTGCTGCTGGTCGCCGAGCGCGACGGCGCGATCGTCGGCTGCTGCTACACCGACCGGCAGGGCGACAGCGCCGAGCTGGGCCTGTTCGCGGTCGACCCGACGCTGCAGGCCGGCGGCGTGGGCGGCGCGCTCATGGAGGAGCAAGCGCGACGCCGGGCCGACGAGGGCCTCGCGTCCCTGCACCTGCGGGTCCTCGAGTCCCGCCCGGAGCTGCAGGCCTGGTACGCCCGGCACGGCTTCGTCGAGACCGGCGAGGTGGTGCCCTTCGCGGGCGACGCGGCGAACCTCAAGGTGCCGGGGCTCGACATGGCGGTCATGGTGCGCGCGCTCGCCTAGGCTTGACCCCATGAGCAACGAGGCCTTCGCGCCCTCCCCCGACCGCTACGAGAGCACCGACTACCGCCGGGTCGGCGACTCCGGCCTGCGCCTGCCGCCGATCTCGCTGGGCTTCTGGCAGAACTTCGGCGAGGACCGCGACCCCGGCACGCTGACCGCGATCGTGCGCCGCGCGTTCGACATGGGCATCACCCACTTCGACCTGGCGAACAACTACGGCCCGCCTCCCGGCAGCGCCGAGTCCCACCTGGGCCGGATCCTCGCCCGCGACTTCGGCCGCCACCGCGACGAGCTGGTCATCTCCACGAAGGCCGGCTACCTCATGTGGGACGGCCCCTACGGCGACGGCGGCTCGCGCAAGTACCTGCTGAGCTCGCTCGACCAGTCCCTGGATCGCCTGGGCCTGGAGTACGTCGACATCTTCTACCACCACCGCGAGGCCCCCGAGACCCCGCTCGAGGAGACCATGGGCGCCCTCGCCCACGCCGTCCACACGGGCAAGGCGCTGTACGCCGGGATCTCGAACTACTCGCCCGAGCACACGCGCGAGGCCGCCCGCATCCTCGAGGGCCACGGGGTGCCGCTGCTCATCCACCAGCCCTCGTACTCGATGTTCAACCGCCATGTCGAGGACGGTCTGCTGGAGACCGCCTCGGACCTGGGCATCGGTCTCGCGGTGTTCTCGCCGCTGCAGCAGGGGCTGCTGACCAGCAAGTACCTCAAGGGCGTGCCGCAGGGATCGCGCGCCGCGGGCGCCTCGCCGTTCCTCTCCGCCACCCAGACCGAGGACGAGACCTACCAGGAGCGCGTGCGGGGCCTCGCGAGGATCGCCGAGTCCCGCGGGCAGAGCCTCGCGCAGATGGCCCTCGCCTGGGTGCTGCGCCACCGGGAGGTCGCGACCGCGCTGGTGGGCGCCTCGTCCACCACGCAGCTCGAGCAGAACGTCGAGGCCGCCCGCGGCGTCGAGTTCACCGATTCCGAGCTCGCCGCGATCGACGAGTTCGCGGTCGACGGCACCGGGCGGAAGTGAGCACTGAGTGAGCACGCGGCGGTGAGCGGGTCCGGCGCCCTCACCCTCCCCCAGCTGGAGGCGGTGCTCGCGGTCGCCGACGAGGGCTCGTTCACCGTCGCCGCGCAGGTCCTGGGCATCTCGCAGCCCTCCCTGTCCCGGCGCATCCACAGCCTCGAGGAGACGCTCGGGCTGCGCCTGTTCCTGCCCGTCGGCCGGCAGATGCAGCTGACCGACGCGGGCCGACGGGTCGCGAACACGGCCCGCCGCACCCTCCAGGATCTCGAGGACCTCCGACACCAGGAGGCGGGGGCCGACGGGGCCCTGAGCGGCACGCTGCGCGCCGCCGGCCTCCCCTCGCTGGTCGCGACGCGCCTTCCGCGGCACCTGGGCGCGTTCCACCGCGCGCACCGGGACGTGCGGATCGAGGTGTTCGCGCAGGAGGACCGCGAGCTGCTGGTCGAGTCGGTGCGCACCGGCCGGGCCGACGTCGCGCTCACGGCCGCCGGTCACGTCCCGCCGGACCTGGAGGCTCTCGAGCTGAGGCCCCAGACCTTCCTCGCCGTGGTCCCGCGCGAGCCGGACGCGTCGGGCGCGCAGGACGCGCCGGGCACACCGGGGACACCGGGCATGCTGAGCGCGCGTGACCTCGCCGAGCGGACGCTCGTGACCCTGCCGGAGGGGACGTCGATCCGCGAGGTCACCGAGTCCGTGTTCCGCGGCCTGGGCGTCACCCCGCCGCGCGTGATCACCACGACCCAGCGGGACGCCCTCGTGACCCTCGCGATCGCCTCCGACGGCCTGACCATCGTCCCAGAGGACCTCGCCGAGAGCTCCCCGACGACGGACGCCCGACGCCTGCACCTGCCCTCCGACGTGCAGCGTCCCGTGGTGGCCCTCCACCGCCGGGAGCATCTGCGCACGCCCGCGCTCTCCGCCTTCCTCGAGACGCTCGC
Organism: Brachybacterium halotolerans subsp. kimchii; assembly: GCF_020792675.1. Classification (NCBI taxonomy): domain Bacteria; kingdom Bacillati; phylum Actinomycetota; class Actinomycetes; order Micrococcales; family Dermabacteraceae; genus Brachybacterium; species Brachybacterium halotolerans. Next base: position 1,735,356 of record NZ_CP086254.1, read on the forward strand.
CGCCGACGTATGAGGCAACCGCGCCGGGACGCGGTCCACCCTCCGCGTCAGCGCTCCGGCCGCCCACCAGGATCCATACCTTGAGTGCATAACTTCCGTGCTGACCGCTATTGGACGCTATCGATGCGGGGTGCTTGGGTGACCGTCGGCGAGTGCCCGACGATCGAGGAGTCCCATGCCCGCACCAGATGCAGACCGCAGCCCGCGCCCCGGCCCGACCCGCGGAGCGACGCGCACGCTGCATCGCGGGCCGGCGCACCTCTCCCCTGCCGGGACGCGCGTGCTCGTGCGCAGGCGGCGGCGCCGCACGATCGTTGCCCTCGCCGGACTCGCCGCGCTGTCCCTGGTGGCCCTGATCCTCGTGCCCGCGCAGACCCTGCGCAGCGGGCTCACCGTCGCCCCTCTGCACGCCGGACCGGCCGCGCAGGACTCGGCGAGCGACGACGGATCGGTGAACATCCTGGTGCTCGGCTCGGACTCGCGCGTGGGCGAGGCGGACGAGAAGGACTCCACGGCGCGCAGCGACTCGATCCTGCTGGCGCACCTGAACGCCGACGACTCCTCGGTGCATGCGGTCCAGATCCCTCGTGACACCCTCATGGACCTCCCCGCCTGCGCGGACACCGGGGAGAGGTCCTTCGCGGGCGGCCGCGGCATGATCAACTCCGTGCTGAACTACGGTCCCGCCTGCTCGGTCGCGGCCGTCGAGTCCCTGACGGGCGTGCACGTGGACCACTTCGTGGAGGTGGACTTCGCTGGATTCGCCGCGATCGTCGACGCCCTGGACGGACTCCCCGTGTGCCTGCCCGAGGCGCTGCACGACTCGGCCGCCGATCTCGACCTGCCGGCGGGCCGCCAGACGCTCGACGGCCGCCAGGCGCTCGCCCTCGCCCGTACCCGGCACGCCGTCGGCGACGGCAGCGACATCGCCCGTCTCGATCACCAGCAGCAGGTCATGAAGGCGATCATGCAGCGCGCGGAGAGCAGGAACCTGCTGACACGGCCCGACCGCCTGTACCCGTTCCTGCAGGCGACCTCCTCCGCCCTCACGGTCGACGACCAGCTGGGCTCGATCCCCGGAATGACCTCGCTGGCCTCGCGCTTCGCACGCGTCCCCTCGGACAGCATCACCGTCGAGACCATGCCGTGGTCCCCCGCCCCGTCGGACCCGAATCGGGTGGTCCCCTCCGCGAAGGCCGCCGCGGTCTTCGCGTCGCTGTCCGACGAGGGCTCGAGCGAGCACGCCACCGGGGAGGGGACGAAGGCGACGTCGTCGGCGTCAGATTCCCCGTCGTCCGACACCCCGTCGACGAGCTCTCCGTCGTCCAGCCCTCGGGCGTCGAGCTCTCCGTCGTCGAGCGGCCCCTCGTCGGGCGACCCGTCGACCACGTCGACCTCGACCTCGACCTCGGCCTCCGGGAGCATCCAGTGCGAGTGATCCCCGCTCGCGTGCCGTCCGCTCCGGCAACCCCGTCACCCGGCCGTGACCCGTCGGGCCTGTGGCTGAGGCCACCGCGACGGGGGTTCTCAGCGACCGCGGTGGGATGATCGGAAAATGCGCATTTCCCCCGTCCGCTGGCTCATCGCGGGGGTCTCGCTCGCCCTTTTCCTGCTGGTCTTCTACCTCTCGGGGTGGGTGGGGCCCACGGAGTCGCTCGACATCCGCATGCTCACCTCGCTGCGGACGGACGGCAATCCGGCACTGCTGTGGATCGTCTCGGTGCCATGGCTGATCCTGTGCAGCATCGTCGTGATCGCGATCGGCATCCGTCGCGGCCGCGCCATGGACGGCTTGCGCGCCTTCGCCCTGCTGGCCCTGTGCAACGTGCTCGGGCAGCTGCTGAAGAAGGTCGTGCTGCACCGCGACTCGATCGTGCTCATGGTGGACAACACCTATCCCAGCGGCCACATGATCGCCTTCGCCTCGGTCGCGCTCGCCCTGCGGATCGTGCTGCCGCGGCGCATGCGCAGGGCGTTCACCGTGATCGCCGCGATCGTGCTGTGCCTGGTCGCCTTCGAGCTCGTCTACTACGGATGGCACCGCCCCAGCGACGTGATCGGCTCGCTGCTGCTGGTCACCGCCGTCGGCGTGCTCGGCGGCGGGTCGCGCGGGACCGAGGACGATGATCGCCCCGAGCCGGTCCTTCCGCCCGGCGCCTGAGCCCCGCGGGCGAGGCGCCTGAGCCCCGCGGGCGACGGCCGACGGCCGAGCCGCCGAGCCGCCGAGCCGCCGAGGTCAGAAGATCGCGTAGACGGCGAGGACGAAGGCGAAGCCGACCACGGACTCGATGCCCTGCTGGACGGTCCAGGTCTTCAGCGTGGTCTTCACGTCCATGCCCATGAGGCGGCCGACGAGCCAGAAGCCGGAGTCGTTCACGTGCCCGGCGAAGACGGAGCCCGCGGCGGCCGCGAGGGTGATCGCGGCGGTGTCGATCGCGCCGTAACCACCGGCCATCACGGCCGGGGAGAGCAGGCCCGCCGTGGTCACGAGAGCGACCGTCGCCGAGCCCTGGGCCAGGCGCAGGGCGAGGGCGATGACGTACGCGGCGAAGATGACGGGCATGCCCCAGGAGTCGAGGGTCGAGGCGAGCGCGTCGCCGATGCCGGAGGCGCGCAGCACGCCGCCGAACATGCCGCCGGCGCCGGTGATGAGGATGACCGAGGCGACCTGGCCGAGGGTCGTGTCCACGAGCTTCTCGAGCGCCGAGCCGTCCTGCCCACGGAACTTCCCGAGCACGAGCATGGCCACCAGCACGGTGATCAGCAGGGCGACGGGCGACTCGCCGACCAGGCGCAGGGCCTGCACCCAGGCGGCGTCGGCGTCGACGACCTTCGCGGTGCCCAGCGCGTCCAGGCCCGTGTTGAGCAGGATCAGCACGAGCGGGAGCGCCACGACGGCGAGCACGGTGGAGGCCCGCGGGGGAACGGCCGGCTGGTCGTCATCGGTGCCGAAGAGGTCGGGCACGAGCAGCGGCGTGCGCGCGTTGACGAACTTCGCCCACAGGTAGCCGGAGACGTACCAGACGGGGAAGGCGATGATCAGGCCGACCAGCAGCACGACGCCCAGGTTCGCGCCGAAGAAGTCGCTCGCGGCGACGGGGCCGGGGTGCGGCGGCACGAACACGTGCATCACGGAGAACGCCGCGGCGGAGCTCAGCCCGTACAGCAGCAGGTTCTTCCCGCCGAGGCGCCGGGCGACCGCGAAGATGATCGGCAGCATGACCACGAGGCCCGCGTCGAAGAAGATCGGGAAGCCCAGGACCAGGGAGGTCAGGCCCAGGGCGAAGGCGGCGCGCTTCTCGCCGAAGACGGCGACCATCTTCTCGGCGATCACCTTGGCGCCGCCGCTGGACTCGATGAGGCGGCCCAGCACGGCGCCGAAGCCGATGAGCAGGGCGACGGATCCGAGCGTCGAGCCGAAGCCGTCGACGAGGGTCTCGATGATCGCGCCGGAGGGGATGCCCGTGGCCAGGGCCGTCAGCAGCGAGACGATGACCAGCACGAGGAAGGCATGCAGTCTCACCTTGATGACCAGGAACAGGATGAGCGCGACGGCGACCGCGGCGATGCCGAGGAGCGGTCCGGCACCCAGGGTCTGGGTCCAGTTGTCCATGGGGATTCTCCGTTGAATGCGAGTGGGAAGCAGGGTGGAAGCGGGGTGATCGGACGGGCGGCGATGGGACGCTCGCGGCACGATGCGGCGCGCGCGGCTCAAAGCGAAGCGCGCCCCTGGCAACCGGCGGCGTCCGTCGGACACCCGACTTCAAAGGTACTACTTTTCGCGCGTTAAGGTAGCACTATTGCGCGGGGCGCTGGGCCGCCCGGATCGTCGGCCGATCCGCGTCTCCCCCTCCGCCCGCCGCACCGTGCGGAGCCCGCGCAGCCCTCGATGATGAAGGAATCGCCATGACCTCGACGGACATGCATGCCGGAGTGCTCGACGACCTGGGTCGGCGCATCGCCGATGGCCGGCTCCCCGAGGGGGCGGTGCTCACGCTGTCGGGCATCGAGAAGGACTGCGAGGCCTCGCGGACCGTGGCCCGGGAGGCCGTGCGCGTGCTCGAGACCCTGGGGATGGTCGCCTCGCGTCGGCGCGTGGGCATTACGGTGCAGCCGCGCAGCAGCTGGGACGCGTTCTCCCCGCGCCTGATCGACTGGAACCTCGCCGGCCCCTTCCGTCAGCGCCAGCTCGAGGCGCTCGCCGAGCTGCGCGTGGCCGCCGAGCCCATGGCCGCGCACCTCGCCGCACGCCGTGCCGACTCCCGTCAGTGCGCCGAGCTGCGGCGTCTGGCCGATCGGCTCGTGGACCTGGGAGGGCGGGGACTGGGCGATTCCGACGACTACCTCGAGGCCGATGTCGCCTTCCACGACCTGCTGCTCGCCGCCTCGGGCAACCCGCAGCTCACGGCGCTCGCCCGGCCGGTGCGCGCGGTGCTCGAGGGCCGCAACCGCCTGGGCCTCACTCCCCCGCTGCCCGTCGAGGGCACGCTCGAGGAGCACATGCGGGTCGCGCTCGCGGTCGCCGACGGCGACGCCGAGGCCGCCGAGCGCTGCTCCCGCTCGCACATGCGCACCGTGTGGGGTGAGGTGAGCCGGACGGACGGCTAAGCGCCGCGACGCTCTCACCTGCAGATGCTTGCTGGGAAGGGCGTGTGCGAGATCCCACCGACCCCTCCAGGCGCACGGACCGCGATGCCATCATCGGGGCGTGCTCACCACGGAACAGGACTCGCAGACCCTGACCGCGGACCTCACGCGCGGCATGACCCGAGCGCGCCCTCTCGACGGGGACCGTCGACAGATGGCCTTCCGCCTCCTGGTGGCCGTGATCGCGACCGGGATGTTCTTCGTCCTCTACCGGCTCTCGGGGTGGTACCGGCCTGCCGTGCAGCTGGACCTCGGCATCCTGCGGATGCTGGAGACGCACGGGTCTCCCGCCCTGCTGAGCGCCGTCTCCGTGCCCTCGCTGATGCTGAGCAGCGCGGTGGTGCTCCTGATCGCCGCGACGCGGGACCGGGCGATGCTGGGCGTGCGCGCCTTCATGATCCTGGCCGCCTGCAACGTGCTGGGACAGGTGCTGAAGGGCTTCGTGCTGGGGCGTGATGCGATCGCGACCGATCAGGGCAACTCCTTCCCCAGCGGGCACATGATCGCCTTCGGGTCGGTGGCATTGGCCCTGTGGATCGTGCTCCCCCGCGCGGTGCGCGGCGCCTTCGCGGTCGTCGCCTTCCTCGTGCTCACCGCGGCCGCCTTCGAGCTCGTCCACTACGGATGGCACCGCCCCAGCGACGTGCTCGGTTCGCTCCTCCTCGTCACGGCCGTCGGAGCGGCCGGCGGAGCGGTCGGCGGTGCCGCGAGCGGGAGCCGCGAGCGCGGCCGGACCCCGTCGCTCAGAGCACGGAGGCGAGGAATCCCTGCAGACGATCCGACTGCGGGTGGTCGATGACCTGCTCGGGGCTCCCCTGCTCGAGGATCTGCCCGTCGGCCATGAAGACGACCTGGTCGGCGACCTCGCGGGCGAAGCCCATCTCGTGGGTCACCACGACCATGGTCATGCCGCCCTCGGCGAGCTCCTTGAGCACGGTGAGGACCTCGGCCACGAGCTCGGGGTCCAGGGCCGACGTCGGCTCGTCGAAGAGCATGAGCTCGGGCTCCATAGCGAGCGCGCGGGCGATCGCCACCCGCTGCTGCTGGCCGCCGGAGAGCTCCGAGGGGTAGTGCTCGGCGCGATCGGCCAGGCCCACGCGCTCGAGGAGCGCGAGCGCGTCCTTCTCGGCCTGCGCCTTGGGGCGGCCCAGCACGTGCACGGGCGCCTCCATGACGTTCTGCAGGGCCGTCATGTGTGGGAACAGGTCGAAGCGCTGGAAGACCATGCCGATGCGGGCCCGCTGGCGCGCGATCTGCTGGGGCGAGAGCTTCTGCCAGCGGCCGTCGGGCAGCGGTTCCTCGGCGTACCCCTGGGTGACGCCGGCGATGCGCACGCGGCCCGCCGTGGGCTCCTCGAGCTGGTTGATGCAGCGCAGCAGCGTGGACTTGCCCGAGCCCGAGGGGCCGATGAGCACAGCCACCTCGCCCTCGGCCACGCGCAGGTCGCAGTCCTTGAGCACGTGCAGGTCGCCGAAGGCCTTGTGCACGCCCTCGAGCGCGATGAGGGCAGGGCCCTCGGCGGGGGCGGCGCGGTCCGACGGGGCGGTGCTCGACAAAGCGGCGCTCGACTGATCGCCCGGCGCGTCGGCCCGATGGGTGTTCCGGGGGTCCTGGCTCATCACAGCTCCACCTCCGGGAGGGAGTTCTTGGGGGTCGTCGAGGCGCTGTTCACGGCCCGCTGGCGGGCGCGCCGCCCGCGCTTCGCCGGACCGGCGCCGCCGGGGCGGTCGTCGAAGCCGCGGCCGAAGTAGCGCTCGAGGTAGTACTGGCCCACCATCAGCACGCTCGTGATCGCGAGGTACCAGATCGCGGCGACGACCAGCAGCGGGATCGGCGCGTAGAGCTTGTTCGCGATCGCGTTGGTCGCGAAGGTGAGGTCCAGCGTGAAGGGCACGGCGAGCACGAGCGAGGTGGTCTTGAGCATGCCGATGGTCTCGTTGCCCAGCGGCGGCACGATCACGCGCATGGCCTGCGGGATGATGATGCGCCGCAGGATCTGCCCGTTGCCCATGCCCAGCGCCTTCGACGCCTCGCTCTGGCCCTTGTCCACGGAGTTCAGGCCCGAGCGGATGATCTCGGCGAGGTAGGCGCCCTCGTTGAGACCGAGGCCCACGACGGCCGCCCAGAACGCCGGGAAGTAGTCGCGGGTGGAGAAGGAGAACCACTCCGGGCCGAAGGGGATGCCCAGCGCGATCTTGGGGACGATCACCGTGAACAGACCCCAGAACACCAACTGGGTGTACACCGGGGTGCCGCGGAAGACGAAGATGTAGGCCCACGAGACGCCGCGCAGCACCGGGTTCTCGCTGCGGCGCATGATCGCCGCGGTCAGCGCGATCACCGTGCCCAGCACCATCGAGAGCACAGTGATCAGCAGCGTCCAGCCCACGCCCTGGACGACCTTCACGTCCAGGATGTACGTGGCGACCGTGCCCCAGTCGAAGACGGTGTTGGTGACCAGGAAGTTCGCGAGCGCGAGCACCAGCAGCACCACGATGACGGCGCTGATCCAGGTGCCCGGGCGCGGGCTGCGCTTGGCGCGGATGCGGCCCGGGATCGGGTCGGCGGGCGCGGGCGAGGGCTGTGTGGTGCTCACTGCGGGTCCACTTCCGAGGTCTTGATCATGCCTGCGGCGTTGCCCCAGGCATCGAGGATGTCGTGCATGGCGCCGGTGTCGATGAGGTGCTGGACCGCCCCGCGGATCGCCTCCGCGAGCTCGGGCTGGTCCTTGGAGACGACGATCCCGTACAGGGCCGCGTCCTCGATGTCGCCCACCTGCTCGAGGGTCCCGCGGGACTTCTCGATCGCGTAGGCGACCACCGGTGAGTCGCCGATGAGGACGTCGGCCTTGCCGCCGGCGGCGGCGGTCGCGGCGTCGGCGTTGCCCACGTAGGGCTGGTCGATGACGCCCTTGCCGCCGTCCTTCCGGCAGGCGGCGTCGCGCTCGGCGACGACGTCGTCCATGTAGGTGCCGACCTGATGGGCGACGCGGGCGCCGCACAGGTCCGGCGGGTCGATGTCGTAGGGGTTGCCCTTCTTCACCGCGTAGGACATGCCGGCGGAGAAGTAGGAGACCATCGAGACCTGCTTCAGGCGGTCCGGGTCGATGGTGAAGCTCGAGATCCCGACGTCGTACTTCGAGCCGATCGAGGGGATGATCTGCGCGAACACCGCGGACTCGGTGCGCGTGTCCAGCCCCAGCACCTTGCCGATGCCGCTGAGGATGTCCATGTCGATGCCCACGGCCCCGCCGTCCGAGCCGACGAACTCGCCGGGCGCGTAGTTCAGCGCCGCGCCGTTGACGAGGATGCCGCGCTCGCGGACGTCCTTCGGGACGAGGTCGGCGAGGTCGTCCTGCTTCTGGATCGTCGAGAGGTCGATGTCGGGGATCGCGTCGGTCTCGGCGTCCAGGCGCTCGGAGGCGTGGGTGCAGCCGCCGAGGGCGGGCACGGCGACCGCGGCGCCGAGGGCGAGGGGCAGCGCGCGCAGCAGGGTGCGTCTGCGGGGCCGGGGTGACGGGAACACGAATGGAAGTTTATGCAGAGGTATGCATGATGACAAATTCGTGGGGTGTGGGGCACACGGGGCCGCGCACCGCGCGGCCCCGTCGATCGCTCACATCCCCGGCATGCCCCCGCCACCGCCGCCGGCGGGAACGGGCTCGCCCTGCTCCTCCTCGGCGTCGGGATCGGCCATCGCGCCCTCGAACTGCGAGCGGTACAGCCGCGCGTAGGCGCCGTTCGCCTCGAGCAGCTCGTCGTGCGTGCCCTGCTCGACGATGTCACCGGCCTCCATCACCAGGATCAGATCCGCGTCGCGGATCGTGGAGAGCCGGTGGGCGATCACGAAGGAGGTGCGGCCCGAGCGCAGGCGGTTCATCGCGTTCTGCACGAGCAGCTCGGTGCGGGTGTCCACGCTCGAGGTGGCCTCATCCAGGATCAGCAGGCTGGGCCGGGCGAGGAACGCGCGGGCGATGGTCAGCAGCTGCTTCTCCCCCGCGCTCACGTTCGAGGCCTCGGAGTCCAGGACCGTCTCATAGCCGTCGGGCAGGTGGCACACGAAGTCGTCGACGTGGGTGGCCTTCGCGGCCTCGATGACCTCCTCGTCGCTCGCGTCCAGGCGCCCGTAGCGGATGTTCTCCATGATCGTGCCGTTGAACAGCCAGGTGTCCTGGAGGACCATGCCGGTGCGCTCGCGCAGCTGGGTGCGGGTGAGGTCGCGGATGTCGATGCCGTCGATCGTGATGCGGCCGCCGTCGATCTCGTAGAAGCGCATCACGAGGTTCACGAGCGTCGTCTTGCCCGCGCCCGTCGGCCCCACGATCGCGACCGTATGCCCGGGCTCGGCGACCAGCGAGAGGTCGCGGATGAGCTCGCGCTCGGGCGTGTAGGAGAAGCGCACGTGGTCGAACTCGACGCGGCCCTCGCGGATCCGCGAGGCGGCGTCCAGCGAGGTCGGGTCCGGGTTGCCGGCCTCGTCGCGGGCCGAGTCCGGGGTCTGCTCCTCGGCGTCGAGCAGCTCGAAGACGCGCTCGGCGCTGGCCACGCCGGACTGCAGCATCGTGGCCATCGAGGCGACCTGGCTGAGCGGCTGCGTGAACTGACGGGAGTACTGGATGAACGCCTGCACGCTGCCCAGCGACATGTCGCCGCCGATCACCTTGAGGCCGCCCACGATCGCGATCGCGACGTAGGTGAGGTTCCCGGCGAACATCATCAGCGGGCCGATGAGGGAGGAGACGAACTGGGCGCCGAAGGACGCCTTGTACATCTCGCCGTTGCGGGCCTCGAAGCTGCGGGACGCCTCCTGGCGTCGGCCGAAGACGTTGACGAGCTCGTGGCCGCTGAAGGCCTCCTCGACCTCGGCGTTGACCTTGCCGGTCGCGTCCCACTGCTGCTGGAACAGCTTCTGGGAGCGCTTGCCGACGATGGCCGTGATCACCGCGGCCAGCGGGATCACGCACAGGGCGATGAGGGTGAGCTGCCAGGACAGCGTCAGCATCATGACGATCACGCCGAGCACCGTCAGCAGCGCGTTGACCAGGCCGGTCAGCGTGTTGATGAGGGTGTTCTGGATGTTGTCGATGTCGTTGGTGACGCGGGAGAGGATCTCGCCGCGTCGCTGGCGGTCGAAGTAGGACAGCGGCAGACGGTGCAGCTTCTCCTCGACCTCGCGGCGCAGGCGGTAGACCATCCGGAAGATGATGCGGTTCAGCATCACGCCCTGCAGCCACTGGAACAGGCTCGCGACCACGTAGATCCCGACCACGAACCACAGCACCTGGTGCAGGGCCGCGAAGTCGATGCCCTGGCCGGGGGTGAGGTCCATGCCCGCGAGCAGGTCTGCGTAGGTGTCGTTGCCCTGCGCGCGCAGGCCCTCGATGATCTGCGCCTTCGTCGCTCCCGCGGGCAGCTGCTTCGAGATCGCTCCGGAGAAGACGATGTCCGTCGCGCGGCCCAGGATCTTCGGGCCGACGACGGCCAGGCCCACGCCGATCACGCCGAGCGCGATCCCCAGGATCGCGTACATCTTCTCGGGCCCGATGGTGCGGATCAGCCGCAGCGCCGAGGGCCAGAAGTTCTTCGCGCTCTGACCCGGGCGCAGCCCGCGCTCGGCGCTCTTCTCGGCCTCGATCTCCGCGGCCTCGCCGGCCTCGTCGCCCGCGGGCTTCGCGGACGCGGGAGCGGGCGCGGTGCGCGCGCCGTCGGGTGAGTCGGCGCCGTCCGCCTGGGTCGCGCCGTCGGCCGGAGTCACGCCGTCGGGCAAGTCGGCGCCGTGGGGCGGGGTCGGCGTGTTCGTCGTGTCGTCGGCGTTCATGCGACCACCTCCTCGGCGCCCTGGGAGCGGACGATTTCCTGATAGGTCTCGTTGTTCTCGAGCAGCTCGGCATGGGTGCCGGAGCCGACGACCCTCCCGTGCTCGAGCACCAGGATCAGATCGGCCGAGGTGATGGTGGTGACGCGCTGGGCGACGATCACCTTCAGCGCGTCGCGGGTCTCCGGCGCGAGCGCCGCCCGCAGGCGGGCGTCCGTGGTGAGGTCGAGGGCGCTGAAGGAGTCGTCGAAAAGGTAGATCTCCGGCCGGGCGACCAGCGCGCGGGCGATGCACAGGCGCTGGCGCTGACCGCCGGAGACGTTCGTGCCGCCCTGGGCGATCGGCGAGTCGAGCCCGTCGGGCATGGCGGCGACGAAGTCGCGTCCCTGGGCGACGGTGAGCGCGTGCCAGAGCTCCTCGTCGGTCGCGTCGGGTCGCCCGAAGCGGAGGTTCGTCGCGACCGTTCCGGAGAAGAGGTAGGGGCGCTGCGGCACCAGGCCGATGCGGTCCCAGAGCACCTGCGGGTCCAGCTCGCGCACGTCGACCCCGTCGACCCTCACGCTGCCGGAGGTCGCGTCCATCAGCCGCGGCACGAGGCTGAGCAGGGTGGTCTTGCCGGAGCCGGTGCCGCCGATGATCGCGACGGTCTGCCCTGCGCGGGCGGTGAAGTCGATGTCCGTGAGCACGTTGTTCTCGGCGCCCGGGTAGGTGAAGGAGACGTTCTCGAAGGCGAGGTCGCCGCGGCCGTGCACCTCGGTGACGCCGCGCTCGGGCACCGTCACGGAGGTCTCGGTGGTCAGCACGGCGTCGATGCGCTCGGCGGAGACCATGGCGCGCGGGATCATCATCGTCATGAAGGTCGCCATCATCACCGCGATGAGGATCTGGATCAGGTAGGCGATGAACGCGGTGATCGACCCGACCTGCATGGTCCCCGACTCCACGCGCGGCGCCGCGAACCAGAGCACGAGCACACTGGAGACCTGCAGCAGGAACATGATGATCGGGTTGATGAGGATCATCAGCAGGCCCACGCGGCGGTTGGTGTCCGTGAGGGCCTCGTTGGCGCCCTCGTAGCGCTCGCGCTCGAAGTCCTCGCGGGTGAAGGCGCGCAGGACGCGGATGCCGGTGATCTGCTCGCGCAGCACCTTGTTGATCGCGTCGATCCGCTCCTGCATCACGCGGAACAGCGGTGCCGCACGGGCGATGAGGAAGCCGACGGAGACCAGCATCAGCGGCACCATCACCGCGATCAGCCAGGCCAGCCCGGCCTCCTCGCGCAGCGCGAGGACGATGCCGCCGATGCCCGTGATGGGCGCCTGCACCAGGAACTGCATCGAGAAGAAGACGAGCATCTGGACCTGCTGCACGTCGTTCGTGGAACGGGTGATCAGCGAGGCGGCCCCGAACTCGTTCATCTCGTGCGCGGAGTAGGTGGCGACCTGGTCGAAGACGCGGCTGCGCAGGTCGCGGCCGATGCTCATGGCCGCGCGGGCGGCCGCGTAGTTCGCGACGACCACGGCGACGATGTTCGCGAAGGTCACCGCGAGCATCCAGCCGCCCAGGCGCCAGATCGTCGGGATGTCGCCCTGGGCGACGCCGTCATCGATGATGTCGGCGTTCAGCGTGGGCAGGTAGAGGTTGGCCAGCACTCCGAGCAGCTGGAAGATCACGACGATGATGATCAGGGTCCAGTACCGGCGGGCGGCCGCGAGCACGAGTCGCAGCAGAGTCACAGAGGTCCTTGGGCAGATGCGGTGCGGTCCGGGGGCGCGCGGACTGCGCGGTGAAGCCTACGTCGACCCGTGCGCACGGTCCATGGGATTCGGGCGCAATCGGGCGGATTCCGCCGAGGGTGGAACGCCGCGGGATGACGTCGATCGGTGGGCGGAGCGCGCGCCGCCCATGACGGCCGAGTCTCCCCCGCGACGCCCTCCGCGCACATCCGCCGATCGGCTGATCCTCGCGCGTCCCGGCCGAATGCCCGTGTTCGGGCCGGATCCCCGCGCGTCGGGGTCGGATCAGCGGGTCCGGGCCGGATCCCCGCGCGTCGGGGTCGGATCCGCGCGTCCGGGCCGGATCCCCGCGCGTCCAGGCCGGACCTCTACCCTGGCCTGCGTGAGCAGACGGATGCAGCAGATCATCATCATCGTGGCGGCCATCGCCCTGGTGATCCCCTTCGGCGCGGTGGGCCTCGCGCAGGTCTTCGGCCGCAGCAACGGGACGACCGACGCCTCCTCCGCCACGGCGAGCGCGACCGCCCAGGACACGCGCCCCGCGGTCGACCCGTCGTCCCAGCCGAGCCCCTCCCCCACGTCCGGCCCGAAGCTGCCGACCTCGGCGATCACCGACCAGTCGGACGACGGCGCCACCTCCGTCGGCACCTATCTGCTCGAGTCCTACGCCTACATGATGGCCACGGGCGACACCGACGGCTGGATGAAGGTGGTCGACTCGAACTGCGAGGTCTGCACGTCGTTCCTCTCCAACGCCACCCAGCTCCATGACCAGAACGGATACCAGGTGGGCGGCGAGTTCACCGTGAAGTCCGCGAGCTTCGACGGGGCCGGCGACCCGCCCACCAGCGGCACGCTCACCCTCGAGGTCACCCAGAAGGACGCCACGATCGTCGACGACCCGAACAAGGAGGCGCAGGACGTCGACGGATTCAGCGGCGAGATGCAGATGAAGCTGAACTGGGACGGGAAGCAGTGGAAGGTCGGCGACATGTCGATCACCGGTGCCGACGGCGCGAGCGGGACCGGCGCCTCCGACGGCGGCGGCGCGGCCGGCTGAGTCAGCGCGGCAGGCTGAGGCAGCGCGGCCGGCTGGGTCAGCGCGCCTGCGGGAACCCGGGGAGCTGGCGCGCCGCGTCCCCGCGATTGCCGGTGAGCTCGCGCGCGGGCTCGGCCGCAGCGGCCCTCGCCAGCTCGCGCTGACCGCTCGCCTCGGCTGCGCGGGCGATCTGCGCGGTGACCTGCTCGGGCGGGGTCGGCCCCGTGCCGGCGAACCAGACCCAGCGGCCGTCGATCGAGCGCGGCGGAGGATCCTGCAGCGGCGCCAGCACTGCACGGTGGCGGCGCGCCTGCTTCGGCGAGGGCCCCACGAAGTGGATGCCGCGGCGGGTCCAGGCGGACCGGCGCACGGTCGACTGCGGGAAGCCGCCGGTCCCGGTCTCGGCCACGTACCGCCGGGCGCCCGTCACGGGGACCACGCTGCCCGGGACGATCTGGTCCGAGGGGATCACGTACGGGCGCAGACCCGGCGCGCAGCTGCCGACCACGATCCCCCGTTCGCACACCACCAGCCTCTCCCCGCTGATGAACAGCAGGATCAGGCCGAAGATGATCGCGAACGCGAGGGCGGGCGCCACGGCGAGCACGACGCTCTCGCCGGGATTGATGAGAGTCAGGCCGGAGAACACCACCCAGACCAGCACGAACACTCCGATCACGAGCGGACCGGGACGATCCGCGTGGACCGCGAGCACCTCACCGACCTCGTCACGGTGCCGGCGTGCGGCGCGACGGGCGCTCATGCGTCCTCGGCCGCGAAGAGGAACAGGTCAGTGCGGTAGGGCATGCCGACCTCGCTGCCGGGGGTATGGCCGAGGTGCTCGTGGAGGTACCAGTCGAGGTTCGCGAGCACCTTCTCACGCCGCTCGGGCGGTGCGGTGATGACGTAGCTGCGGGTGCGGGCGAGGTCGATGAGCTCGTGCGTGGTGCGCGGGTCCTCCCAGCGCTGCACGACCCGCTCGCGCAGCGTGAAGTGCGGGGTGATCGGCGGCGAGAAGTCGTCGCGGTACACGTCCCCCGCGTGCATGATGCGCGAATAGCGGTGCACCCAGGGGATCTGGACGTCGAGCGAGTTCCACAGCAGGGCCAGCACGCCGCCCGGTCCCAGGATCCGAGCGATCTCGGCTCCCGCGGCCTCGGTGTCGAACCAGTGCCAGGCCTGCGCGACGCTCACCAGATCGGCGCTCGCGTCCGGGAGACCGGTGTCCTCGGCGGAGGCCTGGACGGCGCGCAGGGAGCCGATGGGGCCGGCGGGGTCGTCGGGGTCGACGGGGTCGACGGGCCCGCCGCGACCGTCGGCCGACGTGGCCATGGAGGCGTACGCCTGCTCCGCGGTCTCGAGCATGGAGCGACTGGGGTCGACGGCGATCACGTCGAGGCCGCGGCGCGCGAGCTGCAGGGAGAGCTTGCCGGTCCCGGCGCCGAGGTCGACCGCGATGTGGGCGGGAGTCGCGCCCGGGGTGGTGCCCGCTGACGCACCAGCGGAGGCGCCTGCTGGTGCACCGGGTTCTCCTGCCTCACCGGCCGGGCCGCCCGCGCCGCCCGCGCCGACCGCGCCGTCGTGCGATGGCAGCGCCGCGAGGATCGCATCGAGCACCTCGGGCGGGTATCCGGGACGCAGGCGGTCGTAGTCACCGCCCTGACCCTGGAACGCCGCACCCAGCTGCCGGTGGCGCTCCCGCGTGCCGAAGCGCGGAGTGTCCCGCGAGGAGACCGGAGGGACAGCGGGATCGCTCATGGGCTCATCGTCCCAGACGCCCACCCCGCACCGAGAGGTGAGAAGACGTCGTCATTCCGCCCTTTTGACAGCAGCTTCTCACCTCTCGGGGGCTGCGGGGGCGGGCTGCGGGGGGGGTGACGCGGGTGCGCGAGGGCTGCGCGGGGCGACTCAGCGGTTGAGGAAGTGCAGCGTGGTCGCGATCGCGAAGGTGAGGGTGGAGGCGAAGCCGCACACGAGCTCGAGCATGACGCCGATGCCGAAGGCCTTGATGGCGATCCAGCTCGACTCCCAGGCGAGCTTCATGTCGCGGCGGCGGTACCACTCGGAGCCGTAGAGGCCCAGGACGAACCCGATCGGCAGGCCCAGGAACGGGATCACGAAGATGCCGACGATGCCCGCGGCCACACCCACGAGGATCGGCCACGTGGGCACGTCGTTGTCCTTGAGCCGCTTCCCCGTCATGACGTAGCTGCAGGTCATGCCCACGGCGCAGAGGACCGCGATGATCGCGAAGGCCAGCCAGGTCCAGCCGCCCAGCACGATCGCCCACACCAGCGAGCCGATGAGGATCGTGATCGAGCCGGGGATGATCGGCAGCACGATGCCCGTGAGCCCCACGACGTACGCGAGGCCGACGACGATCGTGACGATGATCTGGACGGTCAGGGAATCCACGGGGCCTCCGAAGGGGCGGGTCGAGCGGGATCAGGCGGGCGCGCCGGATGGGGCGGGCGCACCGGATGCCCCGAGCCGTCGACCCCGGGCATCCGGAACCAGGTCAGGGCAGGCGCACGACCTGGCCGGCCCAGGAGAAGCCGCCGCCGAAGCCGACCAGCAGGGCCGTCGCGCCCGCGGGGATCTTCCCGGCCTCGCGCATGCGGGAGATCGCGAGCGGGATGGTCGCGGCGGAGGTGTTGCCGGAGGTGATGATGTCGTCGGCCACGATCGCGTCCTCGCGCAGGTCGAGGGCGGCGGCGAGCGGCTCGATCATCCGCAGGTTCGCCTGGTGGGGCACGAACACGTCGATGTCGGCCATGGTCAGGCCCGCGGACTCGACGATCCTCTGCGAGAGCTTCGGCGCCTCGCGCAGCGCCCACCCGAGCACCTGGCGTCCCTGCTGGGAGAAGCAGCCGCTGGGCGGACCGATGGTCACGGCGTCGGCGAGATCGGTGACGGTCCCCCACTGCACGGGCGAGATCGTCGGCTCGTCGCTCGGGACGAGGACCATGGCGCCCGCGCCGTCGGCCGTGAGGATGCAGGTGGTGCGGTCGGAGTAGTCGGTGACCGCGGAGAGCTTCTCGGCGCCGATCACGAGCGTCGTGGTGGAGGCGCCCGCGCGGATCGACATGTCCGCCACGGCGAGCGCGTGCTCGAATCCCGAGCAGGCGGCGCCCACGTCGAAGGCGGCGGGGTTGGGAAGGCCCAGCAGGTGCGCGACCCGACCGGCGGCGCTCGGCGAGCGCTCCTGGTTGGAGCAGGTCGCGACGATCACCTGGGTGACCTGCGAGGGGTCGATGCCGGCGTCGGCAAGAGCGTTGCGACCGGCCTCGGCGGCGAGGTCGGCGACGTCCTGGTCGTCGGCGGCGATGCGACGGGACTCGATGCCCGTGCGCTGGCGGATCCACTCATCGCTCGTCTCGACCATCTGCTCGAGGTCGTGATTGGTCATGATCCGCTCGGGCCGGTAGTGACCGGTGCCGACGATCCGTGAGCCGGCCGGGGGCGTGGTGGGCATGGGGGTCCTTCCTGCAAAGGCTGGTCTGCCGGGAGTCTAGGCCGCGGCGGACCGCTGACGCGCGGTGGCGCCAGCATCTGTGAGAGCACGCGCATCGACCATCGCACTGCCCGCCAGGCGCCCTGAGAGCCCTCGATGGTCGCCGACGAGCGCGAAGACCAGCACGACCAGCATGTACAGGCCGATCGCGAGGCTCAGTGCGCCGGCCGCGAGCGGAATGCCCGCCGCGGTCAGAAGCAGCGCGAGGGCCCGACCCACCGTCCAGACGCCGCCCACGGCGCTCGCCCGCAGCAGGCGCGCTCCGACGCCGCCGGCGCCGCTCGGCCACGCCGGAGCGATGCCCACCGCTCGCTGCCCGAGGGAGGCGCCGCTGCGCCCCAGGGCGGGCAGCGCGAAGACCACGGCGAAGGCGAGCACGAGGAGCAGGGCCTGTCCCGGCTCGCCGAGCTCGTGGACCTGCCGCGCGTCCGTGGTGAAGACGAGCTCGACCACGGCGCGTCCGAGATCGAACAGGAACCCGACGAGGCCGACGGCGACCAGATCGACCACCATGCCCAGCAGACGGCGCATGCCCGAGACGCGATGCGAGCGCCGAGCGGTGAGCTGCTCGGGGCTCGGCATCCACCAGTGCAGGAGCAGCGGGGCGAGCAGGGCGCCGACGAGGGCGCCGGTGGTGTTCAGGATGAGGTCGTCGACGTCGGCGATCCGGTAGCTGCAGTCGTAGATGCCCCACAGCCCGGTGTACTGGGTGGCCTCGATCGCGAGGGAGACCAGGGCGCCGAGCGCCGTGGCCGTGAGCACCCCGCGGCGCAGCATGCCCCGCACCGCGAGCCCGAGCGGCACGAACAGGACGACGTTCAGCGCGGCCTGCAGCACCGCCCAGCTGGTGACGGCGTCACGCAGCCCGAGCCCGCCGCCCTCCCGCGCGATGTCCGCGACGAACTGGAACGGCGTCAGCTGCAGGGTCCGGCC
Source organism: Brachybacterium halotolerans subsp. kimchii (assembly GCF_020792675.1). NCBI lineage: Bacteria > Bacillati > Actinomycetota > Actinomycetes > Micrococcales > Dermabacteraceae > Brachybacterium > Brachybacterium halotolerans. The sequence goes on from NZ_CP086254.1 coordinate 1,753,039, forward strand.
GGCGCCCTCGCCGCAGGTCCGCGCCGGATCTGGGAGGGGCAGCAGCGTGTAGGCGACCAGGGCGACGCCGTAGACGCTCACCGCCGCGGCGCCGAGCAGCCGCAGCACGCTCAGCCGTCCGTACCTGCGGTACTGGAGGACGAGGATCGGCACGAGCAGGCCGACGAACAGCACGCCGCCGCCGATCACGGAGAAGGGGATCTGCCAGGTCCAATCGCTCACGCCTCAGGACATTACGGCGACCCGGCCCCGCGCGGCATCCGCCTGCGAGCGCTCGCGGGCGACCCGCTCTCCACCCATGAGCGGACCGCGCAGGTGTCCGGGTCACGCCGGGGACGGATCGGACGACGGGCGCGGCCGCCGGGGGCGGCGCGGGGCAGCGCGGGGCAGCGCGACTCGGGGCAGGACGGCGACGCCCGGTGGGGGCCGCCGGATCCGCTGTCTCGCCGACGAGAAGTACGAAACGGTTGCCATGAGCGTCCATGACAACCGTTTCGTACTTCTCGCGGACCCAGGACGGGCGCGGCCCCGGCCCCTTTCGACGATCAGCCCCTCGCGTTCGACGATCAGTCCCTCGCATTCGCCGCTCAGCCCCTCACGGGGCCGCTCAGCCGTTCGCGACGGCGATCTTCAGGGACTGCCCTTCGTCGGCCGTCGAGGCGCTGCCGTGGAAGTCGGCGGCGTCCGTGGTCGCGGAGGTCACGCTGCCCTCGAGGTCGAGGACGAGGCCGGAGTAGCGGTTCACCAGGTGATAGGTGCCCGTGCGCTCACCGGTGGTCGGGTCGGTGTCGCGCACGACCCACCACTGCTGACCCACGGACGGGTCGGTGCGCTTGCCGTGCTGCTCCCCCGCCGCCTTCGTGGCCTTCACCTTCGTGCCCCAGGCGCGCTGCGTCGTCGTCGTGGAGTCCACTCCGAGCAGTGCGCCGCTGCGCGTGTTGGCGATCGTGTACGCGCCGTCGCCCGTCGGGGCGATCTTCCAGGACGCGCCGGCGTCGGTCCGCTGCGCCGTGCCGACGACCTTCGCCTTCCCCTTCTTCTGCTGGGCCAGCGCGGTGCGCTTCCCGGTGGAGAGGGTGTACGCCTTCTTCGTCGAGAAGAGGTTCTGGGCCTCGGTCGCGGCCTCGTCCTCACTGTCGATCGAGACGTCGAAGTACTCGCCGTCGGACTCGCCGGTGCAGGAGATCGAGCAGTAGGAGCGGAAGTCCTTGCCGATGATGTTGCCGCTCGTCAGGGACTTGGAGTCCACCATCCACCGGTACCAGGACGACCAGTCCTGGTCGTCGCCGGTGCCGATGAGGTGCCACTTCTGGCTCGTGAGGTCGTCCGTGGCGTAGTACTCCTGCGGGCCGGGGCGCGTCGCGCCCTCGGGCTGGCCGATGTAGAGCCCCAGGTGCGCGTCGTAGCTGATGTTCATGACGAACAGCGGCGAGGTGCCGGGCAGCTCGCCCGCCTTCACCTGGGCGTCGGTGTTGCCCTTGGTGGTGGGGTCGTAGTCGTCCTCGGGGGCCGTGTACCCGGTGGCGTCGCGGTCGGTGACCGGGGTCAGGTTGGACTCCTTGCCGCCCAGGCCCTTCTGGGAGAACGAGCCGTCGAAGAACTTGGTCCACGAGCCCGGCGCCATCTTCTTCGAGATCGGCGCGCGGGCCACATGGGAGAGGTTCACGTTCTCCCCGCCCTTGCCCTGCTTCCCGATCACGCGGGAGCCGTAGTAGACGTAGAAGTACCCGGAGGCCGTGTCGACGAACAGGCGCGGATCGCCGTCGCCGTAGTTGTAGGTGTCCTCGGGGAACTGCTTCTCGTCGCCGCGCTTCGTGGAGTACGGCGAGGTGATGATGTGGTCCTTGATGTCCCACGTCTTCCCGTGGTCCGTGGAGACGGCGTAGTCCAGGGAGTCGTAGTGCAGGCTGTCGCCGAAGGGGCGCCCGGTGAACTCGTTGTGCACGATGCCGATCCAGTCCCCGGAGTCGGGGTCGACCCATACGCCCACGAGGTCGCAGAAGTTCTTCTGGCTGTAGGAGCCGGTGGGGTCCTTGCTGGCCTCCTTGCCGGTGGGGCTCTGGTTGCAGCGCACCGTGGTGTCGTCGTTGCGGTGCTTCGGGTTGTCCGGATCCGCGGCGGTGTTGAGCTCCTTGTCCGCGGTCATGTCCTCGATGGTCGTGCCCTTGTAGAACAGCCACTCGCGCGGGTCGTCCTTCGCGTAGAGGGCGTGGGCCGACTGCGCGTGGAAGCTGCCGTCGGCGTCGATGAACATCGCGGCCGGGGTGTCGTCGGGGAAGGCGTAGTCGTGGCGCGCACCGACGCTGATATCGGCCGACGAGGATGCGGACTGCGAGGTGTCCGAGCCGTCGGCGGCGACGGGGGCTCCGGGCGCCATCGGTGCGGCCGAGGCGAGGGACGGGGTGGCGATCACGAGCCCGGCGACAGCGGCGGACAGGATCGATGCAGCACGAGACCTGCTGGTCATGGGGATGTCCTGGGGGTGGGGGATGAAGAGGTCGAGATCATGCCGAGGCCCCGAGAGGTGACCCCGGTCACGGCACGACCGTACAGCAAACCGATTGACATCCGACGTCCTGTGCGCCGTTTCGGCTGAAGGTGCTGCGATTCGCGCAGCGTTGGGTCCGCTCGCGCTGCCCGACGAGAAGTATGAAACCGCGCCGCCCGACGAGAAGTACGAAACGGTTGCCATGAGCGTCCATGGCAACCGCTTCGTACTTCTCGAGCGCAGGGACACGGCCGATCTCCCGCGTCGGCCGCCGCCTCCGCCTGCTGCGCTCCCCCGGTTGGCCGTCCCGTCGGCCGCCACCGCGGTCGGCCGCCGCCTCCGCCTGCTGCCCGCGTCGGCCCACGCCCCCGTCGGCCGCTCAGGCGGTGATGGTCGCGGTCGAGGAGCCCGACGGGCCGCGGCGCACGTGGATCTGCTCGGCGATCTGGGTCTTGAGGTCGCCGACGTGGCTGACGATGCCGATGGTGCGGCCGTGCTGGGAGAGGTGCCCGATCTCGGCGACGACGGTCTCGAGGGTCTGCGGGTCGAGCGAGCCGAAGCCCTCGTCGATGAACAGGGTCTCCATGCGCACGCCGCCGGCCTCGCCGGTGACGATGTCGGCCAGTCCCAGGGCGAGGGCGAGCGAGACGAAGAAGGTCTCGCCGCCGGAGAGGGTCTCGGGCACGCGCGCCTGGTCGGTGCGCCGGTCCATGACCAGCAGGTCCAGGCCGGTCTTACGGGCGCCGCGGGCGCCGTCGTCGCGCAGCAGCTCGAGGTCGGTGCCGGAGAAGCGGGCGAGCCGCGCGTTGGCGGCATCCACGACGTCCTCGAAGCGCCGCATGAGCACGAAGGTCGACAGCGGGATGCGGCGGCCGTCGGCGGAGCGGGCGGTGGCGAGGTCGGCGACGCGCACGACCACGCCGGCGCGCTCGCTGACGCCCGTGACCTCGTGCATCGCCCGCTCGAGCGCCTCGAGGGCGGAGGCCGAGCGCTCGGCGACGGCGCCAAGGCGGGCCGCGACGGCGGAGGCCTCGCGCAGGGCGCTCTGCGCCGCGACGAGCTGTTCGCCGGCGGTGGAGGCGGCGACGCGGGCGGCCTCGAGCGCCTCGTCGCTGGGGTCGGCATCGGAGACGCCGTCCTCGGCGAGGCCGTCGGCATGGCGCGACTCCTCGACGGCGCGCTGCTGGAGGGAGGCGGTGAGGGTGCGGCGCTCCGCCTCCGGGAGCACGGCCTCGCGCACGGCGGCGTCATCGGCGAGGGCTTCGTCGTCGGCCCCCTCCTGCGCTGTCGGAGCAGACGCTGCGGGTTCGGACGCCGCCGATCCGGACGCCGCTTCAGACCCCGTCGGTTCGGACGCTGCAGGTTCCGCCTGCTCGCGCAGCGCCGCCCGCGCGGTCTCGCGGGCGGTCTCGGTCTCCTGGCTGAGGCTCGCGGCGCGCGCGGCCTCCTCGGTCGAGGCGCGCAGGGCCTCGCGCAGGGCGGTCGCGGCGCGGGCGCGGGCCGCGTGGTGGCTGCGGCGCACGGCGATCGACTCCGCCTCGCCGCGGGCGTCGGCCACGCGGGCGCGATCCTTCTCGAGGGCGGCCGACGCCTCCTGCTGCGCGGTCCTCTCCCGTTCGAGCGCGAGGGCCTGCCGGGAGCGTTCGGCGGTGAGCTTCGCGGTCGCCTCGTCGTGGGCGGAGATCGCGGTCTCCGCCTCGGCGGCCTCGGTCTGCGCGGCCGTCGCCTGCGCGGCGGCCTCACGGGCGGCCGTGTGCGCGGCCTCGGCGGCGCGGGCGTCGAGGCCGCCGGCGCGCTCGCGCAGGGCCTCGAGCTCGCCCTCGATGACGGCCTTCTTCTGCGCGGCGTCGTGGTAGGCGCGCTCGGCCTGCTGGCGCTGCGCCTCCGCCTGCTCGACCTGCTCGGCGCCGACGGCGTCGTGCGTGGGGGTCGCGGGGTGCGGGTGGTCGGCGGATCCGCAGACGGGGCACGGGGCGTCGTCGCCGAGGTCGACGGCGAGCTCGGCGGCGATGCCCGCGAAGCGACGTCGACGCAGGTCGGACTCGGTCTCGGAGGCGAGGCGGGCGGCCTCGAGGGTGCTCGCCGCGAGGGTCTCGGCCTGGGTCAGCGCGGTCTGCTGCTGCGCGGCGGCGCGGGCGGCCTGGAGGCGTTCGGCGGCGGTCTTCTCGGCGAGGCGCGCATCGGCGAGGCCGGCGGCGCGGGTGCGAGCGTCGTCCCGGGTGGCGAGGAGCTCCTGCTTCGAGGCGGGGCGCGCCTCGATGGTCTCGTCGAGGGCGGCGAGGTCGCGGGCGGCCTGGTCGCTGCGCTCGGCGCGGGCGGCGAGCTGTGCGCCGCGGTTCTCGAGGCCCTCCTCGAGGGAGGCGAGGTCGGCGAGGGCTCCGGCGCGCGCGGTGTCCTCCTCGGCGGAGGCGGCGAGCGCGGCGGGCGCGTCCTCCCCCGCCAGGAGGTCGGCGATCTCGGGATGCTGGGCACGGGTGGTCTCGGCGAGGTCCGCGAGGTCCTTCTCGGCCCGGGAGGCAGTGCTCGCGGCCTGGTCGCGGCGGCGCAGCAGCTCGGCGACGGGGCGGGCGGCCTCGTCGCGGGCGAGGCGGGCGCGGGCCGAGCGGATCTGCGGGGCGGCGGCGTCGAGTCGCGCGCCGAGGGCGTCGAGCTCGCGGCGGCGGTCGATGCGCGTGCGCGCGAGGGCGGTCTGCTCCGCGTGGGCGCGGGCCGAGGCCTCGGAAGCGGCCTGGGCATCCTGGTCCTGCGCGGCGTCGGCCGCGGCCTGCCGGCTCGCCGCGAGGTGCTCGCGGGCGGCGGCGCCGAGCTCCTCCAGGCGCAGCGCCTCGGCATGGCCCTCGAGCGCGTCGAGCGGCTCGCCCTCGACGCCGACGGCCTCGACGAAGCGGGCGAGGGAGCGGCCCAGGGAGCCCTTCGCGGCGTCGACCTCGCGCTTGGCCTCCTTGCGCATCTCCTCGAGCTGCTTCTCGACGTCCTGATAGATCTCGGTGCCGAACACGCGCTGCAGCACCTGCTGACGCTCGCCGGTGCCGGCGCGCAGGAAGCGCGCGAACTCGTTCTGGGGCAGCAGGACGGTCTGCGTGAACTGCTCGCGGCTGAGGCCGACGGCGCGCTGGATCTCGCGGCCCACCTCGTCCAGGCGGGTCGCCAGGGGCTCCGCCGCGCCGGCCGGGGAGGATGCCGCGCCCGCCGTGCCCGCCGCGCTCCCAGTGCCCGCGGTGCGCGCGGCGAAGTCCGCCCCGTCGGCCGCTCCCCCGGCGATCTCCGCGATCACGCCGGGCAGCAGCTCGGGCGAGCCGAGTCGCCACAGCAGCGCCTTGGCCTGCTGCTTCGTGGTCCCCGTGCCGCGCTTCTTGGCGCGCTCGTAGTCGGGCTCGCGGTGGACGCGGAAGATGCCGGCGCTGGTCTCGAACACGAGGTCGACCGCGCTCGGGGAGTCGGAGGCGGCGAACTGGGAGCGGATCCGGTCGCTGCTCGCGCCGCTGCCGGCGACGCTCCCGTAGAGGGCGTAGACGATCGCGTCGAGGATCGTGGACTTGCCGGATCCCGTCGGCCCCTCGAGGAGGAACATGCCGCTCGCGCCGAGCGCGGCGAAGTCGATGTCGACGGCGCCCGCGAAGGGGCCGATTCCGCGCAGGTGCAGGTGGTGGAGCTTCACGAGGCCTCCTGGCCGCGGGAGCGCACGGTCGTGTACGCCTCGTCCATGACCTCGTGCTCGCGCGCGCTCGGCTCGCCGCCCGTGACGTACCCCAGGAACTCGTCCATGACCTCGAGGGGATCGGCCTCGCGCCGCACCTCGGGCGCGGCCTCGCCGGCCTCGCGGCCCTCGGGCTCGTAGGAGGTGAGCAGCAGGTGCGGGAAGGCGGCGCGCAGGCGCTCCTGCAGGTGGGCGGGACGGGCGGTGTCGGTGACGGTCGCCTTGACCCAGTCATCCCCGTGCGCGCCGGACTGCGCGAGCAGCGACTCGAGGTCGCCGCGCAGGGCGGTGAGGCGGCGGGGCACGGGCGTCCCGATGCGCTCGACCTCGACCTCGCCGGGCGCGCCGAGCTCGACGAGGAGCACGCACTTGCGGTGGTCCTTCTCGGAGAAGGAGAAGGCGAGCGGGGAGCCCGAGTAGCGCGCCGGGGAGCCGACGGACCGCGTGAGGTCCTGGCACCCGTGGAGGTGGCCGAGGGCCACGTAGTCGAATCCGGCGAGCACGGGCGCCGGGACGGAGTCGACGCCGCCCACGGCGAGGTCCCGTTCGGACTCGCTGGACTCGCCGCCGCTGACGAAGGTGTGGGCGAGCACCACGGTGCGGGCCCCGGGATGCTCGGCCGCGCGCCCGCGCACCCGGTCCAGCGCGGCGCGGGTGACGGCCTCGTGGCTGCGGCCCAGCGGCTCCTCCCCCTCCGGGACGAGCCGGTGGCGGGCCGTGTCCGGCTCGAGATAGGGCAGGCCGAAGAACAGCACCTCGCCGTGCTCGTCCTCGACGCTCACCGGATGGTCGAGCCCGGGGGTGTCGGTGAGCAGGTGGACGCCCGCGCGCATGAGCTCGCGGCCGAAGCCCAGACGGTCCGCGGAATCGTGGTTGCCGGGAGTGAGCACCACCGTCGCCGTCTCCGCGAGGCGCGAGAGGGTGCGCCCGAGCAGCCGGATCGCGGGGATCGGCGGCACGGCGCGGTCGTACACGTCGCCGGGGATCACGACCACGTCGACCTCGCGCTCGCGCACCAGGTCCACGAGCCAGTCGTGGAAGGCGACCTGGTGTTCGTGCAGGTCCTCGCCGTGCAGAGTGCGCCCCAGGTGCCAGTCCGAGGTGTGCAGGATCTTCATGGTGTCGAGCCTATGCGGGGGCGGGGACATCCGAGGCGCACGGACCGGCTGCGGCCGACGGGAGAACTGGGCGGCCTCGGCCGTCCGGGAACCGACGATGCCGCGGCTTCCCGGCGCGGGTCCGCCCCGCCGGCGCGGATCCTCCCTCCGGCACGGCTCGTCTTGAGGCGCTCGGGCGCGGGCGCGAGGATGGCTGCATGACGATCCCTCGACGCGTCCTGCTCTCCGCCGCCGCGATCACACCGGGCCTCCTCGCAACCTCCGCGGCCCGCGCCGATCCCGCTGCCGACGCCCATGCCGGCGCTAACGCCCACAATGACGCCCACGCCGACGCCGACGCCGACGAGCGCAGAGACGCACGGCGGGAATTCCGGGGCGCCCTCGCGGATCTCGAGACCGCCCATGACGCCCGGATCGGGGTGAGCGCCCGCGTCGTCGGCGACTCCCGCGCTCTCACCCATCGCGGCCGCGAGCGCTTCGCCCTCGCCTCCACCGGCAAGGTCCTCACCTCGGCGCTCGTCCTGCGCGAGGCCTCCGAGGAGCGGCTGCAGCAGATCATCCGCTTCACCGCCGAGGATCTCGAGGAGTACTCCCCCGTCACCGCCGAGCACGTGGACGAGGGCATGCGCCTCATCGACCTCGTCGACGCCGCGCTCACCCGCAGCGACAACACGGCTCAGAACCTGCTGTTCAGGGAGCTCGGCGGGCCGCTCGCGGTGCAGCGCCGGCTCCGGCACCTCGGCGATCCCGTCACCCGGATCGACCGCACCGAGCCCGAGCTGAACACCGCGATCCCTGGCGACGCCCGCGACACGACCACGCCCGTCCAGATGGCAGCCGACCTGGAGCTTGCGACGCTCGGCCACGGCCACGGCCACGGCCACGGCCACGGGCTTGGGCTTGGGCTTGGGCTTGGGCTTGGGCGCAGTGCCCTCGGACGCGACCGCTCGGCGCAGCTGCTCGCGATGATGCGGGCGAACACGACGGGGGACGCGGCGATCCGCGCGGGCGTCCCGTCGTCCTGGACCGTCGCCGACAAGACCGGCGCCGGCGGCTACGGCACCAGCAACGACATCGCCGTGATCACCCGCCCGCACGCGGCGCCCCTCGTGCTCGCCGTCTACACGACGGGCCGCACCGAGGACGCCGAGCTCCCGGCGGACCTGATCGCCCAGGTCACCCGGCACGTGGTGGACGCCCTGGACTGAGCGCCCACCGCGTCGGGCACGACGCCGCCCCGAAGGGCGTGGCACGATCCCTCACAGGGCGCGAGGAGCGAGGTGCGTGATGGGGCGGACAGCAGCACCGGGCAGGGACGCCCGGATCGAGGCCTTCCTCGAGGCGTGGAGCGGTCTGCGGCGCGCCGTCGACGCGCTCCCTGCCGAGGCCTTCGCCCACCCGTCGGGGTGCCGCGGCTGGCTGGTGCGCGACCTCGTCTGCCACCTCGTGATCGACGTGCAGGACGTGCTCATCACGCTCGCGACCCCGGCCGGGACGTGGGCCGGGCCCCGGGGTGCGACCCCGGCCGGGACGAGCGCCGCGACGTCAGCCGGGTCGAGCGGCGCGACGTCGGCCGACGCGGAGCTGCAGCGTCCCGCGGACTCTGCGGGCTACTGGAGCATCGTGGATGCGCCGACGGGCGAGGACCCGCTTGATGCGCTCATCCCCCGCCTCGCCGCGGCTTACGAGGATCCCGCCCTGCTCATCTTCCACCTCGACGACCTGGGGTCCGCCGCCGCGCGAGCAGTGCGGGACGCCGATCCGGACCGACTCGTCGAGACTCAGGGCATGGTGCTGAGCGCGGGGGACTTCGCGGACGCCTACGTGCTCGAGTGGACGCTGCACCACCTGGACCTCGTCGAGGGAACGCCGAGCAGGCCCGGCCCGTCGGCCGCCTCCCTCGCGCGCGCCCGCGGGCTGCTGATCCGGGTCATCACCGGATCGGGCGACGCGCCGCTGATCGATGTCCCCGACGCGGACCTGCTGCGGATCCTCACGGGCCGGCGCGACCCGTCGGCCGAGGAGCTCGCGGCCCTCCCTCCCCGGATCGCGCAGGGCCTCCCCTACCCCGTCGGCTGAGGGAGTCGAGCCGGCGGCGTGCCGAGCCGATGACGCCGGACGGCGACGCCTTCCCGCCCGTCAGCCCCGATAGGTCGACTCGTCGAGTCCCGACATCGTCGGGTCGTGGTCGAGGTGGCCCACGGCGTCCATCGAGCTCATCCAGTGGTAGAAGTTGTCGCCGCGCTCGCGCAGGCGATCGTAGAGCTCGGCGAGCATCGCCCGGCGCGGCTCCTCGAGCAGGGGGTCCTCGAAGCGGTTGGAGAGCTCGTCGGGGTCCGACTCCAGGTCGTAGAACTCGTTGCGCGACTCGGGGTTCACCACGAGCTTGAAGCGGGGCCCGCGCAGCATGCGCTGGGCGATCGGGAAGTGGTGGCCATGGAACTCGCACAGCACGTTCTCATCCCACTCCGGATGCTCTCCCCGCACGATCGGCAGCAGGGAGCGGGAGTCCACCACGGGATCCGTCGGCCGACCGGCGAGGTCCAGGAAGGTCGCGGGCAGGTCGATGAGGCTCACGAACTCCTCCCGCACCTGGGGCGGGCAGCCGGGGACGCGCAGGATGCCGCCCGTGCGGTAGATGTCGTCGTACATCGCCGGGCCCTTGTCGTGCAGGCGGTGGGAGCCGGTGAACTCGCCATGGTCCGAGCTGAACGCGACAGCGGTGGTGTCCGCGAGGCCGAGCTCGTCGAGCGCGGCGAGGATCCGCCCGAACTCGCGGTCGATCATGGTCACGTAGCCCCAGTAGACGGCGATGAGCTTGCGCGACTGCTCCTCGGTCATGGTGTCGAAGGCCCAGTGCCCGGAGTAGTTGCGCTGCACCGGCGGCTTGTCGGCGAAGTCCTCGGCGACCGAGCGGGGCAGCTCGACGTCCGCCGGGTCGTACATGTCGAAGTACTCGTCGGGGATCACGTAGGGCAGATGGGGCCCTGAGAAGCTCGAGACCACGAAGAACGGCGCCTCGCCGCTGCGCGCCCCCTGCGCGTAGCGGGTGAGCATCTCGATGGTGCGGTCGGCCAGGTAGTGCTCGAACGTCGCCTCGACGGGCTGGTGCAGGCGCGCGGCCATGAGGTTGCCGACCTCGCCGTTGGGGAAGGTGCCGCGGATGCGGTCGCTGATCTCGTACGGAGGATGCCCGTTCTCCTCGAGCCATGCCAGGTAGTCGGGGTGGTCCACGGCGTTGTGCCAGCCCGGGTAGTGCTCGGCCTCGAAGCCGAAGTCGGCGGCCGTGCGCTCCTCCCCCACGTGCCACTTGCCGACCAGCCCGCACTCGTAGCCGCTCGCGCGCAGGTCCTCGGGGACCGTCCACTGGTCCTCGGGCAGGTCCTCGATGTAGCCGACGTTGCGCTCGTGGTTCGCCAGCAGCTTGTGCCGGAAGGGGGCCGCGCCCGTGAACAGGGACGCGCGCGCCGGCGTGCAGATCGCCGTGGGCGTGAACCAGTTCTCGAAGCGCGTGCCCTCGGCCGCGAGAGCGTCCAGGTGCGGTGTGCGGCAGATCGGGCTCCCGTAGCAGCCCAGGGTGTCGACCCGGTGCTGGTCCGTCATGAGCATGAGGATGCTCCGACGGGTGGGGGCATCGGGGGCAGCGGTGCCGGTGGCGGAGGGATCAGGCGTGGGGGTGCCGGTGGCGGAGGTGGCGGAGCCGGAGGTCATGATCAGAATCCTTCCATCGAGGACGAGGAACGTGCGGTGGGACGAAGAACGAGGCCGCGAGCCGCCCCGCACCCCGGGCCCGGAGCCCGCTTCGGCCCGGGCCTGGGCCGTGAGAAGTACGAAATCGTTGTGATGGACGCTCTTGGCAACCGTTTCGTACTTCTCACGGCCCGACGGGGTGCGGGGGCACGGCGCCCGGGTGCGAGGGGCGTCAGGTCGGTCAGGTGCGGGCGGCGGCGGGGGCGTCGACGATGTCGTCCATCTGCTCGAGCTCGAGGTTCTTGGTCTCGGGCACGAGCTTGAGGACGAAGAGGATCGAGGCGAGCGCGATGATCGCGTAGACCGCGTACGTGGTCCCGATCGACCAGGCCGCGAGCACAGGGAAGGTGAGGGTGACCGCGAAGTTCGAGGCCCACTCGACGCCGCCCGCGACGGAGGTCGCTGCGCCGCGCATGCGGTTGGGGAACATCTCGCCGATGAGCACCCACATGATCGGGCCCCAGGTCCCCGCATAGGCGCCGACGTACAGGCACAGCGCGACCAGCGCCAGAATGCCGAGCACCGGCGAGGAGGCGAGATCGGGGGCGGTGCCGCCGCCGTCCTGCGCGACCTGCGGCGCGGTCAGCATGATGACGGCGGTGACCACGAGCGCGGCGAACATCGAGATCGACCCCCACAGCAGCAGCGGTCGCCTGCCCACCCGGTCCACGAGCAGCATGCCCAGGATGATCGCGACGACCTTCACGGCGGTGAGCACGAGGGTCTGCTTCAGGGCGTCCTGCTCGCCGAAGCCGATGGTCGCGAAGATCGTGGTGGCGTAGTAGAAGATCGCGTTGATGCCGACCAGCTGCTGCAGCGCCGCCAGACCGATGCCCACCCAGACGATGCGCTGCAGGCGGGACGTGCCGGGGACGAGCAGGGCGCGGAAGCCGCTGCCCCGTCGGCCGGAGCCGTGGCCGGACCCGTGGTCGGTGAGGGAGCGGGTGATCTCCTCGACGCGCTGGTCCACGCCCTCCTCGCCGACGGTGCGGGCGAGCACGGCGCGGGCCTGGTCGGTGCGGCCGTGGGCGATGAGGAAGCGGGGCGACTCGGGGATGAGCAGCGAGGCCACCAGGTAGATCACGCCGCCGAGGGCGACCGAGAGGAAGGCCCACTGCCAGACCTCCAGATGGAGGCCGAGCAGGCCCAGCTGGGACGTCGACAGCGGTGCGTCGCCCTGCGGGGCGGGCGCGGCGGCGAGCATCGCATCGCCCAGCAGCCCGCACACGAACAGGCCGATGATCAGCATGAACTGGCGCAGGGAGACGAGCATGCCGCGCATGGAGGCGGGCGAGGTCTCCGAGACGTAGGCGGGGGCGATGGTCATCGCGGCGCCCATCGCCATCCCGGAGAAGATCCGCCAGAACAGGAACATCGCCATCGAGTCGCCCACGAAGGCGGTGCCCACGGAGGAGACGATGAACAGGATCGCGGCCACGATCATGATCGCCCGTCGGCCGATGCGATCCGAGAGCCGTCCGGCGAGGAACGCGCCGAGCACCGCGGTGAGCACGCCGAAGGCGACGGCGAAGCCCAGCATCCCGGTGCTCGCGCCGGTGTGGAAGGCGAGCGCGTTCTTGATGACGTTCAGGGACATCGCGTCCCAGCCGAACATCAGGCCGGAGATCGAGGCGGCCAGCGCCGCACCGAGGGCGCGGCGCCGCGCGGCGGGCGGGACGACGGGCGTCGCCTCGGGGGCGGGGACGCCCGGACCGGGCCCGGCGGTCGTGGAGGGGTCGGGGTGTGTCATGCGATCAGGTCCTTTCCTGGTCGGCGGGGGCGGTACGGGCTGCGGCGGGATGCGGTCCGTTGGGCACAGCGGGGTGTGAAGCGGGGTGTGTAGCGGAGTGCGAGGCGGGGATTCGGGCGGGCGCGACGACGTGCGCTGCGCCGACGCGCCGGTCGCGGCGGAGGTTCAGGTGCGGGGGTGGAGGACGACGAGGGCGGCACCGGTGGCGCCTGCGAAGGCGTCGAGCCGTCCGCGCTCGAGGGGGATCAGGGGGAACCGCTCCCCCACGCTCTCGCCGACGAGCGGGCGGATCGTCTCGAGGAGGCGGTCGTCGGCGTCGAAGAGGTCGCCGGTGAGGATGACTTCGTCGGGGTCGACGATGGTGGTGGCCAGCACGAGCGCCCGAGCTGTCGCGCGGGCGACGCGATCCAGCACCCCGCGCAGCTGCGGGGCGTCCTCCGCGAGCGCGTCGCGCAGCGCGGACGGCGAGCGCAGCACCACGCCGTGGCTGCGCAGAGCGGCGAGCACCGCCGGCGTCGAGGCGACGGTCTCGAGGCATCCGGAGCGTCCGCAGCGGCAGGCCATGCCGGGGATCTCGACGGGCAGATGGCCGATCTCGCCGGCCATGCCGTCGGCCCCCAGGTCGAGCGCACCGTCGCGCACCACGGCGCCGCCGACGCCCTGGTAGCAGCGCACGTGCAGAGTGATGCGGTGGCCGTCGCCCGCGGCGAGGTGCTCGGCGAAGGCCGCGCAGCGGGTCGTGTTGTCGACGTGGACGGGCACGCCGTAGCGCGCCTCCAGGGCCTCGACGAGCCCGTGCCAGGGCGCGCGCTCGGGACGCGTGAGCGCGGCGGGGCCCGAGATCCCGAGGCCGACGCCGCGCAGCGCGGTCCGGCGGGTGGACCTCCCCGGCTCCACCGGCCCCGCGGGTTCCCCGGAGCCGTCCGCGCCGTCTGCGCCGCCCGCGGCGTCCGCGGCGTCGAGCTCCGCGAGCATGCGCAGCACGAGCTGCCGGCGACGGGCGGCGCCGAGGCCCTCGTCGTGGGTCTGCTCCCGGCTCGCGAGGACTTCGCCGAGGGTGTTCAGGTGGACGATGCGGACCGCGCCGTGGGCGAGGTCGATGCCGATCGCCCGCACGGCGGTCCGGTCGATCGCGACGCGCTCGGTGGGGCGTCCGCGGCCGGGCTGCTCGTCGTGGCCGACGACCTCGACGGCGCCCTCCTCGACCAGACGGGTGAGCACGGCGGAGACGGTCGAGCGGCTCAGGCCCGTCGACTCCGCGATGAGCGCGCGGGTGAGTGTCCCGCCGCCGCGGAAGGCGTTGATGACTTCGGCCTCGCGCGGATGGGCGGGAGTCGGCAGCGACCCCGTCGTGGACATGCCCCCACGCTAGGGGCGGCGAATTCCTCCATCTCGCCGGTGCAGAATCACCAGCGAGATGGGACGCAGGTCACATCGCATCGAGAGGTGAGTTGTTGTCGTCAAAGCATCCTTTTGACGACCACAACTCACCTCTCGACGTCGGGATACGACGACAACTCACCTTTCGATGGTCGAGCGATGCTCGATGCGGCGGGGCGCCGTGATCAGCGATCGGTGGCCGCGACCAGCCTGTCCTCACGCGCACCGGGACCGTCAGCCGGAAGATGGCCCCCGTCTGCCGCGAGATGGCCCCCGTCTGCCGCGAGATGGCGCTCGTCGGCCGGGAGATGGCGTCGGGAGGAGACGAGGATCCCGACCCAGCACACCGCACCCAGGGCCACGATGACGGCGAGCACGACCTGCACGTCGACGAGGTGGGCGACGGCGGCGATCACCGCGGGGGCGAGGAAGCCCGCGTAGGCGGCGGCGTAGAAGACGCCCGTGAGCCCGGCGAGATCGCGCGAACCGGCGATGCGCTGCACCTCGAGCAGGGAGGAGACCAGCGCGATGCCCATGCCCACGCCGATCACGACGTTCGCGCCCAGGCCGATCGCCACCGACTGCGTGCGGATCGCGAGGGCGACGGCGGCGATGCCCAGCAGCATGATCCCCACGGCCGCGACGAGGCCCCGGGCGGACTCGAGCGAGTGCGCCCTCTGGGCGAGCGGCTGGATCGCGCTGGAGACGCCGAGCGCGATCACCGTGGCGGCGGTCGCGCACACCAGGCCCCAGGTGCCGGTCGCGCCGGCCAGCTGCGTGGGCAGGTAGCCGTAGCCGATCGCGGCGGAGCCGAAGATCCATGGCGCCCCCAGCAGCACGACGCGCGTGAACCGGCGGTGCCCGGCGCTCGGCACGCCGAGCTGGCGCCACCAGGGCCCGGGGAGTCCGCCGGGGACGCGCCCCTCGGGCAGGCGCGCGACGATCACCAGGAAGGGGACGGTCAGCGCGAGGTGCACGAGGAAGGGCAGCACCTCGGGCAGCGGGCCCCACTGGGCGACGAGCCCGGCCAGCAGCGCTCCGGCCGCCGAGCCTGTGGTGAAGGCGAGCGACGCACGGCGCGCACCGGAGTCCTCGGCGGCGCCGGGGTCGAAGCGCCCCTGGGACAGCTCCTTGATCCAGGCGTTGCCCACGGCCATCGCGATGCCCACGGAGATGCCGGAGAACAGCCGGCCCAGCGCCAGGAAGAGCGCCCCGGTGGGCCCGAGGGCGAGCAGGATGCTCCCGATCAGCGCCGCGAGCACGCCGACGAGCATGAGCGGACGCCTGCCGTGCCGGTCGGAGAGGGATCCGGCGAGCAGCAGGGCGGGGGCGAGCCCGAGCACGTAGACGCCCAGGAAGATGTTCACCAGGAGCGAGGAGAAGTGCTCCCTGTCCTCGTACATGAGCAGGAGCGGGCTGAACTGGTTGCCCGCCCAGGAGCACACGAAGACCGCGCCCCAGGCGGCGATCCAGGGCTTCACCCCGCCGAGACCTGTGCGGCGCCCCGGAGCCGCCGGTTCCTCCGCTGCCGACGAGACAGCGGGGGCCGTCGTCGTCCCGGTCGCAGACTCGTCGAGCGGCTCCGACCTCGTCCGGACCTCCGTGTCGGTCACCGCTGTCGTCTCCGCTCTGTTCTTGGTCGCTGTCTCGGTCTTCGTCGTCGTCTCCGTGACGCTCACAGGGCACCTCGATGCGAGGCGACGTGCTCGTGCAGGGTGCGGGCATAGGCGGCGGGATCGCCCTCGGCGAGCGCGCGGGCGAGCTCCCGGTGATGCTCGAGCGAGGCGCTCAGCTGTTCGGGGCGCACGCGCATGAGCTGGTGGCGCAGGCGCTGCTGGCGGTCGCGCAGGGTCGCGGTGAACATGACGGCGACGGCGTTGCCCGAGCCGTCGATGACGGCGGAGTGGAAGCGCGAGTCGGCGTCGATGAAGGCCGGGATGTCCTCGGCCTCGATCGCCCGGGACTGCTCGTCCAGCAGGCCCTCGAGTGCGGACGCGAGGTCCCCCGCCGCGCCGTCGGCGATGACGCGGGCCGCTGCGGCGGACTCGATCGCCTCACGCATCTCGAGCACGTCGCGGGCCTCGTGCGGGGACATGGGTCGCACGACGGCGCCGCGTCGGTGCTCGAGGCTCAGCAGGCCCTCGGCGGCCAGTCGCAGGAACGCCTCGTGCATGGGGGTGCGGGAGAGGTCGAGCTCTCGGCGCAACGCGTTCTCGCTGACGCTCTCCCCGCCGGCCAGCTCGCCCCGGATGATGGCGCTCTTGACGTGCTCATAGGCGCGCTCTGCCGCAGCCTGTGCGGGCGATGCGCTCTCGTCGTGCTCGAAGTTCACGGGTCCAGCCTAAAGACTTGCATGCAAGCTTGCACGCAAGCCCGTGGTTTCGCGTGAGCGAGGGAACGCACGAGCAGCCCGACGCGCGTAGCGTGGCTCACATGACGAGCGATCCGCAGACCGCCGGAGCGTCGCGCTCCGCCTCCACTTCTCCTGTTCCCACTTCTTCGTCCGACGCAACTCCGACCTCCGCGTCCGCCCCCTCCCGCGACGTCCTCGAGGTCGACGTGATCGTCCTCGGCGGCGGGCCCGTCGGCGAGAACGTCGCCCAGTACGCGATCGAGGGCACGGGCCTCAGCGCGGCGATCGTCGAGGGCGAGCGCATGGGCGGGGAGTGCTCCTACTGGGCGTGCATGCCCTCGAAGGCGCTGCTGCGCCCGCTCGACGTGCGCGCCGCGGCTGAGCACCTGCCGGGCATCACCACCCCGGAGATCGACGTCGAGGCGCTGCTCGCGCGGCGCGACGACTGGGTCTCCCACTACGACGACACGGGCCAGGTGCAGTGGGCCGAGGGCGCGGGCCTCACCGTGGTGCGCGGCCACGGGGCGCTCAGCGGTGAGCGCGAGGTGACCGTGCGAGCGGCCGACGGGCAGGGCGCCGACGGGACTGCGGCCCACGGGGCAGCGGCCGACGGGACTGTGGCTGACGGGGCGCCGCGCGTCCTGCGCGCCCGTCGTGCGGTCGTGCTCGCGACCGGCAGCGAGCCGGTGATCCCCGCCCCCTATGCGGCGCTCGCGCCCTGGACCTCGCGCGATGCGACCGGGGTGCAGGAGGTGCCGGGACGGCTGCTGATCGTGGGCGGCGGCGTGGTCGCGTGCGAGGCGGCGACGTGGATGCGGGCGCTGGGCAGCGAGGTCACGATGCTGGTGCGCGGGGATCGGCTGCTGGCGTCGGCCGAGCCCGAGGCCTCGGAGCACGTGCGCACGGGTCTCGAGGCGATCGGGGTGCGTGTGCTCACCGGGACATCGGCCGAGGACGCCTCGCGCGACGGCGTCTCGGCGGGGGCCGACGGGGAGAGCGGCATCGGCCGCCTGCACGGCGGCGAGGTGCGGGTCCGCGTGGCGGGCACCGCGGGTGCCGGCGCGGACGGCGAGGTCCTCACGGCCGACGAGATCCTCGTGGCGACCGGCCGTCGGCCGCGGCTTCAGGACGTGGGGCTCGAGGCCGTCGGCCTCTCCCCCGCAGACGTCACGGGCGCGGCGCTGCCGGACTGGCTGTATGCCGTCGGCGATGCGAGCGGCGAGGCGCCGCTGACGCACTGGGGCAAGTACCGGGCGCGCGTGATCGGCGAGGAGATCCGGGATGCCTCGCTCGCGGACGTCGAGCCGACGCCTCCGCCGGAGGCCGTCGCCGAGGGGCGCGCGGTCCCGCAGGTCGTATTCACGGATCCGCAGGTGGCGAGCGTCGGGCTCACCGAGCGGGCGTCGCGGGAGGCGGGCTTCGACGTGGAGATCGCCCAGGTGCCCTTCGAGGGGGCCGCCGGCAGTGCCCTGCTGCGGGACGACGCCTCCGGGGTCGCGAAGATCGTCGTGGACGCGAGGACCCATCGCCTGCTCGGCGCGACCTTCGCGGGCCCGGACGCCGCAGAGATCGTGCATGCAGCGACCGTCGCGATCGTCGGCGAGGTCCCCGTCGACGTGCTGCGCCATGCGGTGCCGAGCTACCCGACCGCCTCCGAGCTGTGGCTGCGCCTGCTCGAGGAGCTGCCGCGCGAGTACCGGCACGCGGCGCCGCGGGGGTGATGCCTGGACGTCGGTTCTTCGCGGTCAGGGTGATGATCCACGCGCCCCTCCCGCCCCATCACAGCGGCACCGCTTCCGCCAGGACGCGTTCGCGGATCGCGTCGCGGAGATCGGTGTCGGGAACGGCCTCGACGGGGTAGCCGACGAGTTCGGTGAGGCGGATATCGAGGTCAGCGAGATCCATCAGATCGATCGGCCGCCTGGGTGTGAACAGCAGATCGATGTCCGACCCGTCCGCATCCGCCCCTCGCGCGACCGAACCGAACACGCGCACGTCGTCGCCCGCACGGCGCATCAGGTCGATCACGTCCCGACGGGCGCTCCTGAGCGCTCGGCCCCTCTCCGTCACGCCGTGGAAGCGTAGGAGCCTGGAGATCTCCGGTTGGCTCCGGCCGGTCTTCCGAGCGATCTCCGACTGGGTGACTCCATGGGCATGCGCGGCCCTGATCGCAGCGACGAGTTCCTGACGCGCCGTCCGTACAGCCGCATCCGATCGGGCGGCCACCGCTTCAAGCGACTCCATATCTCAAGTATAGCAAGTCCTATATTTTGAACACGGGGGCTACTCCCTTCGGGCGCCCGAGCTTCCCCGCCATCAACACGTCGGCCCCTTCGCAGCCGCGTGGCGCGTCGCCGTCGATCGCCGAGGAATGCCATGGCGGCGTCAGGGGCTGGCAGGGACCATGACTTCATGGAGGAATCCCTGGTCGGAGGAAACATGACGCCCGGGGTGGTCCGCGCCGGGGACACCGTGCCTCGACCCCGCGGGCCACGCTCTCTACAGGTGGGAGCGGCGCTGCCCTGGCTCGCATCGCACGGGTTCCAGGCAGCCCCCGGGTACCTGGGGACTGATGAACAGGGGCGGGACGTCTTCGAGTTCATCGAGGGCGCGACGACCGAGCATCCGCTCCAGCGCGACGAACGCGCATACGGAGAAGTAGCCCGGATACTGCATCATCTTCATGCGTTGACGCACGGAAGCGATCTTGTCCCCGTCGGCACGGCCCTCCTCCACGGCGATCCCGGACCGTCCAATGTGATCTGCCGGGATGGCCTGCCCGTCGCCCTCATCGACTGGGACACGATGCACGCGGGCGACCCGCTCGAGGACGTCGGCTATGCGGCATGGACGTGGTGCATCCAGTCGATCGGCGGAGTCCCCGTACAGGACCAGGCACGACGTCTGGCGCAATTCCGAGACGCCTATGACTCCTCACTGAATGGCGACGACATGCCCTCGGCCGTCTTCGAGGCTCAGCAGCGCGTGATCGACGCAGAACAGCAGATCGCCAAGGGTCCCGGCACCACGGAGGATCGACTCGCGCATTCGCTCCGGGCGGTCGAGTGGGCGAGCGCAGAGCGCTCTTTCGCAAAACAGCACCAAGCACCCTTCCTCTCCGCCCTGCGGTGATGCCGACGCACCGCCCCTTCAGTACCCCACGCGGCCGTCGATCGCCTCGCGCACGAGGTCGAGGTGCCCCAGGTGGCGGGCGTACTCCTCGATGAGGTGGGTGAGGATCCAGCGCAGGTTCACCTGCTCCCCACGCCGCAGTCCGCGCACCGGACCGTCGAGGTCCCTCCAGCTCGCCGCGCCCGTGCGCGTCACCTCGATCTCGCGGCGGTAGCGCTCGACGTCGGCGAGCGCGGTGGCGTGGTCGGTGTCGTCGAAGTCCCCGTCGGGGCTGGCCGCCGTGCAGTAGTAGTCGGGGAGCTGCTCGTCGAGCAGCACCTCGCGCAGCCAGTACGCCTCGACCTCGGTGAGGTGGCGGAGGATCCCGACCGGGCTCAGCGCCGAGGGCGGGAGGGGCCTCTCGCACAGCTGCGAGGCATCGAGTCCGTCGATCTTGAGCAGCAGGGTCTCGCGGTAGAAGTCGACCCAGTGATCCAGGGTCTCCCGCTCCCCCGCGACCATGGGCCCGAAGCGTCTCGTGTCGTCCATGGTGGGAAGTCTGGGGCTCAGATCCCTCGGTGGCCAGGGAGTTTCCTTGTCCCGTGCGTGCCGCCGGCCCTATGTTCGCAGCATGGACATCTCACTGCGCCCGCTCCGCCGGGAGGACGCGCACGCGATCGTCGCCGCCGAGGACGACGCGACCGTGCGGTTCCTCAGCGGAGGCCGCAGCACCGTCCAGGGCACGGAGGAGTACGTCGACCGCCTGCATCGCGAAGCGTCGGAGGGCAGGTCGAAGCGCGCCTTCGGCATCTGGGCCGACGGGACCTGCGTGGGCACCGTCGACTACGACCCGCAGGTCACCGACGGCCTCGAACCGGGTGACGTGAACATCGCCTACGGGGTCGCGCCGTGGATCCGCGGGAGGGGTGTCGCGGTGCGCGCCGTCGAGCTGGTCTGCGGGATCATCGCAGAGCGGGGCGTCGGCCGACGCGTCGCGATACGCGCGTCGGCCGAGAATCCCGCCTCCCGGCGCGTGGCGGAGAAGGCCGGATTCGTGTTCTCGCACGAGATGCGCAGCGCGACGGACGTCGACGAGACCGGACAACCGGAGATGTTCAGGGTGTTCGTCCTGAGGCTGTGAAGGCGGCCGGGACGAGTGCTGGGCGCCGCCCTTCAGAGGTCGAGGCGATATATGAGCGTCGGCAGTCCGGACGGGACGAAGTCCTCGCGCTCGAAAGCGAAGCCGAGCTTTCTCGCGAGTCCGATCGAGGCGGCGTTCTCAGGGTGGATGTTCGCAATGAGCCGCTTCGCGATCCCTTGATCTCGCGCCCGACGGATCCATGCCCGACTCCCCTCGCTCGCGAACCCGCGCCCCTGGGCGTCTGCGCGCAGCACGTATCCGAGTTCGACCTCGTTCCAGTGCTCCCAGAAGTGCAGTCCGATCCTTCCGATGAAGCGACCGGTCCCCCTCTCGCGCACGGCGCTCTGCCCATAACCCCGTTCTGCCCACTCGGCAGCGAACGACTCAACCTGCTGGGGGATGATCTGCGGAGTCAGCCTCTCCCCTCCCACGTATCGCGCGACCTCGGGGTCCGAGTAGAGCTCAGCCACGTCTTCCGTGTCCGAGGGGGTCAGCGGAGAAAGCTCGAGCCGTTCCGTGCTGAAGGTGTCATCGTCGCTCACCAGCTCAGTCTGCCCGATCAGAGCACCCTCCCGGTCCGCATTCGATCGAGGGGCGACGGTAAGCGCCACCACTAAGTACATGCAATACTTAGATCCATGTCCGACCATCGGTCCCATGACGCGACTCCACCGCGCTGGCCTGCCACCTGGGTGCGCGCGATCCTGCCACTCGCGATCCTGGTGAGCCTCGAGGAACGTCCGCTGCACGGGTATGCGATCGCGCAGAGCCTGGGCGAGCTCGGCTTCGGCGTGCCCAAGGGCGGCTCGCTCTACCCCGCACTCGCGCGGCTCGAGGAGGCCGGCGAGGTCGAGGCCCAGTGGGTGCCCGGACCCTCGGGCCCCGCCCGCCGCGAGTACACGCTCACCGCCTCGGGCCGCGATCACCTCGCCGTGCAGCGCACCCAGCTCTCGGCCTTGACGGCCGAGCTGACCCGCGCCACCGGGACCAGTTCCCCTGCCGCGGCCCCGATGGCCCAGCACTCGAGCACGATCGGAGGGCCCGACGATGCCTGCCGATGAGAACGCCGCTCCTTGTACGCACGTGACGGAGCGACCTACGGGCCCCGAGCTCGGGCGCGTGGCCGAAGCCTTCCATGCCGCCCGCGGGGTGGAGACCGACGCGGACTGGGCCGAGCTCGCCCTGGTCCGCCTGGTCTTCGGGGACGTGCGCATCGATGTCGTCGAGCAGGTCCTGACCGAGGCCGCGGGGACCGTGCGCGAGGCGCAGGAGAGCCCCGCCGAGCTGTTCGGCGCACCCTCCGAATGGGCTGACCAGCAGGCGGAGCAGCTGCGTGAGGCGGGGCTCGACGTCTTCGAGGATCCGTTGATCATGGGCTGGCGCGAGGGTGTGCTGACCACGCTCGGGCTCGCCTCGGGTCTCAGCGCCCTGTTCTTCCTCAGCCAGCTGCTGGACCTCCTCGTCGGCAGCGAGAGCGGGCCGACGGATGTCACCGCCGGCTTCGCGCTCATGCCGCTGCTGCTCTCGGCGATGCTCGTGGTGGTGATCGCGGTGTACAAGCGGGCGGTCGCCCGCTTCCGCTTTCCGATCGTGGTCGCGCTGTGCGCGGCGGTCGTCGTGCTGGGCGCCGGCGGCGTCGCGAGCATCATCGTGCCGCTGGCCCGGGAGGGGGCCGACGCGCGGCTCGCGTGGGGCTGGAGCATCCTGCTCGTGCCGCTCTACGCCGCTCTGTGCTGGGTCGTCGCGAAGCTGTGGCGCGCGCCCGCCCAAGGTCCCGGGGACAGGGAAGGCCGCGGGGACGCGAAAGGCCGCGAGGACGTGGAGGCGCTCACCCCGCAGCAGATCTTGGACTCCGCGCACCTGGACGACGAGGACTGGGTGCGGCGCGCCCGCGCCGCACTCCGACGTCGGGACGACTTCACCGATCCGCGCATCGACGCCGTGCTCACGGAGGCCCAAGCCCATGCGGCGGAGAGCGGGGCGCCCTTGGTCGAGGAGTTCGGCTCCCCCGAGGGGTATGCGCAGAAGCTCCCGAAGGATCCGCGCACGATCCCGCGGCGCATGACGCTCTTCTACGCCGTGCTCGCGCTGCTGTGGCTCGCCCTCGCGCTGGCCGACGCCGCCGGCGCAGGATGGCACGTCGGCTGGAGCGTCGCGGCGCCGGCGGTCCTCGCCGTAGCTTTCGGCGCTATGGCCGTCGGCCGCGCGAGGGCATGGCACAGGGTCGGCCGCAGCAGCTGATCGGCACCAGTACGCTCTCCCCGTGGCCCACCGCTCCCCCACCCTCACGCTCTTCCACGGCCCGCCGGGCGCGGGGAAGACGACGCTCGCGCGGCAGCTCGAGGCCGACGGCGTCGGCCTGCGGATCTCCACCGACGACTGGCAGGCGGCGCTCGGTGTGGACCTTACGGACTCGGAGTTCCACGAGCGTCTGCAGTCCCGCCTCTACGTCCACGCCCTCGCGCTGCTCGAGCGCGGGGTCGATGTCATCCTCGAGGACGGCCTCTGGATGCGCGCCGAGCGCACGCGCACGTTCGCCGACGCCCGCGCCCGCGGCGCGCGCATCCACTGGCACGTCTTCGACGTCGGGCCCGACGAGCTGGTGCGCCGGCTCGAGGCGCGCGCCGCAGCGGGCACGCCGGGAGCAGTGCCGAT
This sequence comes from Brachybacterium halotolerans subsp. kimchii, assembly GCF_020792675.1. Classification (NCBI taxonomy): domain Bacteria; kingdom Bacillati; phylum Actinomycetota; class Actinomycetes; order Micrococcales; family Dermabacteraceae; genus Brachybacterium; species Brachybacterium halotolerans. The sequence continues at coordinate 1,776,482 of NZ_CP086254.1, forward strand.
CCCGCGCGCGGAGCTCGAGCGGATCCTCACGCTCGTCGAGCCGCCGACGGGCGAGGAACTCGCCGCGGTCGACGCGGTGCGCGTGCATCACTGAGGGCGCTCGGCACGCACCGCACGCGGCGCGCGCTCACCACGGCCCGCCCGATCAGTGATCGGCAGGTACGCGCGGCCCGCGCCCGGCTGGCCGAGCCCCGGGCTCACGCCTCCGGGATCGGCCTGCCGAACTTCTCGAGGGTCATCGAGGCGGGCTCCGGGCCCCCGCGGGTGCCCGTATCCAGGGCGTCGATGCGGGCGAGCTCGTCGTCGGAGAGCTCCACGTCGAACACGTCGAAGTTCTCCGCGATGCGCGCCGGACGCACCGACTTGGGGATCACCTGGCGTCCCTCCTGGAGGTGCCAGGCCAGGATGATCTGCGCGGGCGTCTTCCCGTGCGCCTGCGCGATCTCGGCGATGACGGGGTCCTGAAGGGGGCTCGCATGCTCGGTGGCGTAGTCGAAGACGCCGCCGATCGGCGACCAGGCCTGCGCGAGGGTGCCGCGCTCGGCGCCCTTCGCGATCACGTCGCGCTGCTGGAAGTAGGGGTGCATCTCGATCTGGTTGACCGCTGGGGCCACCGTGGTGGCACCCGCCAGGTGCTCGAGGTCCTCGACCATGAAGTTGCTGACGCCGATCGCGCGCACCTTCGCGTCGGTCAGGAGCTCCTCGAGGGCCGTGTAGGCGCCGATCGTGCGCTCGAACTCCGTGGTCAGCGGCTGGTGCAGGATCAGCAGGTCGAGAGTGTCGAGGCCGAGCTTCCCGGTCGCCTTCTCGAAGGCGTGCAGAGTCTCGTCGTGCCCGTAGTCGGAGATCCAGATCTTCGTCTCCACGAACACCTCGTCGCGCGCGAGCCCCGAGTCGGCGAGCGCCTCGCCGACGCCGCGCTCGTTGCCGTAGGCGGCGGCCGTGTCGATGTGCCGGTATCCGGTCCGCAGCGCCTCGGCGACCGCGGTCCTCGTCTCGTCCGGCGGGGTCTGGTAGACGCCGAAGCCCAGGGCGGGCATGACGACGCCGTTGTTCAGAGAGATGTCCGGTGTGCTCATGGTTCGACGGTATGCCCGTGGCCCAGCACCTGCCAGGTACTCGCAGGGCGCCCGTGCCGACGCCTGCGTCAGGGCACGCGCCTACCCTTGCCCCATGACCTTCGTGAACGCAGGCACCCTCGGCACCGTCGCCGGAGCACGGGACGAGCTCGTCTCCCGGCTGATCCAGCGCAACGACCGTCTCCGCGAGCTCGGCTGCCTCGCCTACGAGGTCGGCACGAACGACGAGGAGCCCGACACCGTCTTCGTCGTGGAGATCTGGGAGAGCGCGCAGGCGCACCGCGAGTCGCTCTCGGACCCGGACGTCTCCGCCGCGATCACCGCGGCGCGCCCATTGCTCAGCGGTGCCTTCGGCGGGTTCCGCTTCGACGTCGCCGGTTCGCCGTTGCGCACCGAGGGCGCCTGAGAGGACTCCTGGGGCCGACGGGCCCGGTCCTCCCCCGCATCACTCCTGCGCGCCGGTCCGTGAGCGCCCGGCCTCGCGCGCCTCGCGTGCGGTCGCGACGTCATCGACCACGACCACGATGTGGCGCAGGCTCGTCAGCAGCGATCCGTAGAGCGGCCAGCTCGTGCTGCGCAGGCCCTCCCTGCCCGTGAGGGCGTCGGCCAGGGCATCGATCCGGTCCAGGATCGGGGCGACGTCCGCGTCCGGGTCTGCGACCGACTGTCCGGTGTCGCCGACCAGATCGGCCCATTCCTCCCGGAACTTCTGGTCCCACGGACGTTCCGCACCACTGGCCTCGCACAGGGTGCGGGCCATGTGCCGCAGGTGGGAGACGCCCTCGTCGATCCTGGCGAGGATCTGCTCGTATCCGCTCCTGTCCTCGGGCGGTACCGCCCCGTCCTCCTCCGGTGAGCGCTGAGAGCGCAGACGGTTTCGCGGATTGGCGCGTCTGCTCTCGTGCGCCGATCGCACCGTGGACCATGCGGATGCGAGGTCGCTGCTCATCGACTCGGTCTCCTCGAGCCATTCCTGAGCGCGATCGGTCTCCCACGACGTGCGGAACTCGTCGGCCATCGAGATGAGCACCTCGCCCATCCGGCGGTTCACGCTGTCCACGTATCGCGCCGCCTGCCGGTCGCGCAGCGGCGGGATCAGCAGCAGGTTCACCGCGATCCCCACCAGCGCGCCCAGCGCGACCTCGAGGATGCGATCGGTCAGCAGGCCCACGTCGCTCGCCGATCCGGCCCCGAGCACGAAGATCACGGTGGTCGCGATCGCGATGCCCTCCTCCCGGATCCATCGGATCCTGGCCAGGGCGAGCGCCACCAGGAGCGCGATCGCGAGGGTCCACACCGAGGTCCCGAGCGCCGCGCCGACCACGAAGGAGAGCGCCACCCCGAGCCATGAGGCCGCCGTGGACTGGGCGCCTCGGCGGAAGGACTCGAAGACCGTCGGATACACCGTGAGCAGCGCGACCCAGGGCGCGAGGAACGGCATCGTGGAATGCAGGACCTCCGCCGCCAGCCACCAGGCGAAACCCGCGGCGAGCACGGACTTCACGATCTGGAGGAGGTCGGTGACGGTCTCGGGGCGCAGCCCCCGGGGTCGAGGCATCTCGCGCGGTCGGAACGGACGCATCCCGAACACGCTACGCACCCCGAGACACACACGCGAGGACTCCTGCTCACGCAAGCCGCCCGCCCCTGACATCCACCGCCGTGCGGGCTCCGCGCAGGACCCCGCAGGGGCCCGCTCCGGCGCCGTCGCCCGCGCGAGCAGCCGCCGTGGGAAGCTTGCGTGCACCGGACGACGCACGAGGAGGTCGACGATGACCAGCTATGCCGTCCTGCTGCGCGCCGTGAACGTCGGCGGCACCGGGAAGCTGCCGATGGCGGAGCTGCGGGAGATGTGCACCGCGCTGGGCTTCGCCGACGTGCGCACCTATATCGCCAGCGGAAACGTCGTGCTGCGCTCGGAGGATGCGGCCGACGCGGTGCGCACCGCGGTCGAGGCGCGGCTCGAGGAGTTTGCCGGACGCCCGGTGGGGGTCGCGGTGCGCACCGCCGAGCAGATGCGCGCGGTCCTCGAGAGGAACCCGTTCCCGGATGCCCCCGGGAACCGTGCGATGGTGCTCTTCCTGGACGCGCCTCCCCCGGCCGACGCCCTCGAGGGGGCGCGCAACGCGGCCGACGAGCAGATGGTGCTCGGCGCGCAGGAGATCTACGTGCACTACCCCTGCGGCATGGGCGCCTCCCGCCTGCGGATCCCCGCCGCCGAGCACGGCACCGCCCGGAACATGAACACGGTCGCGAAGCTCGTGACGATGCTCGACGACCTCGACGACCTCGACGAACTCGACGAACGGGACTAGGCCTCTCCCCATGGATTCCTCCCGACTCTCCCACGCGATCACGGCCGCTCTTGTGATCGCCCGCGCCCAGGGACTCGACGCCCTCGAGGCACGAGTCCTCAGCAACTCGAACAAGGCGGTCCTCCTTCTGCTGCCGAGTGCGGTCGTGGCGCGCGTGGGCCCGGCGGACCAGCCGATCGCGGCGTACGAGCTGGATCTCGCTGTGCGTCTCGTCGACGCGGACGCTCCCGTGGTGGCCCCGGATCCGAGGGTCGAGCCGGTCGCCCGTCTGCGTGACGGCTTCGAGGTCTCCCTGTGGAGCTGGGTGGACCCCGACGCCGATCCCGATCGGGCGCCGGCGGCTCCCGCCGCCCTCGCCGAGGCCCTCGCGCACCTGCACGCGGCGATGCGCGGCATCGATCTTCCGGCGCCGCGCTTCACCGATCGCGTCCGCAGCGCGATCGATCTGCTCGACGACCCCGAGCGCTCCCCACGGCTCCGGGCTCCTGATCGGGCGCTGCTGCGCGGCACGCTCGTGGATCTGCGCGACGCCGTGGGATCGACGGTCCGCGAGCAGCTCCTGCACGGCGAGCCGCATCCGGGCAACATCCTCCACTCGCCGCGCGGTCCGCTGTTCATCGACCTCGAGACCTGCTGCCGCGGACCGGTCGAGTTCGACCTCGCGCACCTCCCGCCCGAGGCTGCGGAGCACTACCAGTCCGCGACGGGCACCGACCCTGGCGGCTTCGGGCTCCCCGACGCGACAGTCCTCGCCCAGTGTCGACGGCTCACGCTGGCCCTCGCCACGACCTGGCGCTTCGACGTCGCGGACGCCTTCCCCGACGGCGAGCGCGTGGGCGAGGAATGGCTCGCGCAGCTGCGGGCGACGGCCTCCCTCGAATAACCGGATGCTGCCTTCATCCTGCAGATGAGAACCTCGGACCATGCATGCCACCGACTCTCCCGAAGACCACGAGACGGCTCTGCGGCTGATCCTCGAGATGCAGAGCAGTGCGTCGACGGCGTGCGCGTATCTCGGCCGCCATGAGGCGGGCATCCGCGAGGATCTCGAGAACCTCGACCAGGACTGGAGGGAGACGCTGCGCGTGAGCCGGGGTGCCGATGGACGGGTCGACGGGGCCGTCCTCATCGAGTGGGACACGGAGCTGGATCGCTCGTGGGTCCACGGACCGTGGACGCGGCAGGGGCGATGGGAGCAGCAGGCGCCGGGACTGCTGGAATCCGTGATCGCCCAGGCCCCCGTCGCCCGTCACGAGATGTACGCCGCGGTGGAGAACGCGCAGATGGCGTGGCTCGCTGAGCGGTGCGGGTGGGCCGCCGGTGAGGCGAACTTCGAGTATGCGAAGGAGCTCGAGGACGGACCGTCGGCCCTGCGCATGGAGGACGACGCCGTCCGGCGGGCGAATCCCGCGGATGTCCCCCGCCTCGCCGAGCTCCACGAAGCGGAGTTTCCCGGCACCTATGCGTCCACGTCGGACCTCGTCGAGCACGGCGGCTCGTACTCGACGTTCGTGCACGCCGAAGGCGGAGGCATGCTGGGATACCTCAGCGGTCAGATGCAGGAGGGCGACACCCTGTACGTCGACTTCCTCGCGGTCGCCCCGGACGCCCGACGGCGCGGCATCGCCCGGGGCCTGCTGGACGCGGCGGCGCATCGCATGGGCGCGCGCACGACCACGCTGACCGTCGACGAGCATCGACCGGGCGCGCAGCGCGCCTACGAGGCACTCGGGTTCTCACGCACCGCGGCGACCCGTCCGTACCGACGAGGCGGCGCGGCTGATCGGGCCGCCTCTCCACGGGACGGTGCCGAGGCGCCTCAGATGTAGGCCATCCTCGCGACGAGGCGGGAGTCGATCCCGGGCGGCCAGGTGAAGGCGGTCGAGACGATCCTCTGGTGCGCGAGCCCGTGCATCGCGACCCACAGCGCGATCGCATCGGCGTCCGGATCCGTGCTCTGCGAGCTGCCGTCGGCGACGCAGGCTGCCAGGAGCTCCTGGAGCAGCTCGAGCGTCGCGATGCCCAGGGCGGCCACCTCATCGCGCGGGACGGCGTCATCGGCCATGTCCTGTGCCGCGTTCCAGACCCCGCCGTACATGACGAGGTACCGGTGGGGACGGGCTCGGGCGAAGTCGAGGTAGCCCTCGCAGAGCGCCAGGAGCCGGTCGCGGCTCTCCGGCCCCGCCGCCTCGACGACCCGGCGCAGCTCGGCGTCGATCTCGGCGAAGGCGCGGGTGAGTGCGGCGAGCAGGATCTGCTGGCGGTTCTCGAAGTGACCGTAGATCGACGGGGCGGAGATGCCGACCCGGCGGGCGACGGCCCGCAGCGTCACCGCGCCCGCATCCCCCGTCTCGTCCAGGAGCGCGAGCGCCGCATCGCTGATCTCGCCCTTGAGGCGCTCCCCTTCGCCGCGCGGATTGCGCCTGCGTGCGGGCGGCGCACCCCCATCAGTCGTCGACGTGCTCATGCCCTGACCTTACATGCGTTCACCGAAGATGTCGGAGGGTCTTGCGCAACTTGAGTAAACGCCCGTAAGGTTACGATCGTTCGGCCACATTCGCCTCGCCGGCTCCCCTCGAGCCGGCCACCGTGGACAGAGGAACCGCCATGACCATCACCCGACGCCCCCTACGCCTCAGCCTCGTCGCTGCTGCCGCCACGACCCTGTTCGCCGTCACCACCGCGTGCGGCTCCCCCTCACCCGACGCTCGTTCGGCCGCCGACGAGGCCGACAGCTCCGCCGCCGAGGCCTCGGACGCCTCGGACGGCTCCGACGCCTCTGATGCCGGCGGATCGACCGGAGCCCCCGCCGACGTCACCACGAGCACCGCCGGCGAGGCCACGTGCGGGGGCGAGGGCATCGACACCTCCGCCTCGGTGACGAGCGCGCACGACCTCCTCGTCGACGCCCCCGCCGACACCGTCTGGAAGACCCTCACCGACGTCGAGACGTGGTCCGACTGGCAGAGCGCCGTCACCAGCATCGAGCGTCTGGACTCCGGTCCGCTCGCGAAGGGCTCGCAGTTCCGCTGGACGACGCCGGTGCCGGAATCCGACATCTCCGCCGCGGACACCCTGCGCATCACCTCGACCGTGCGGCAGATCGACCCCGGTCACTGCGTGCTCTGGGAGGGTCCGGCCGTCGGCGACACTCTCACGATCGACAAGGGAACCCATCTCTGGACGGTCACGGAGACCGACGACGGGACGCTCGTGCACACCGAGGAGTCCTGGGACGCCGAGGTACTGGACTCCCTCGAGGGAGACGATGCCGAGGCCGCCGCGCAGATGCTCGGCGGAGGGCTCGTCAGCTGGCTCGACGACCTGCGCACCACGGCGGAGGCGGCACGATGAACCGCACCGGCCGCACCCTCCCCCGTACCGCCCTCATCTCCGCCGCCGCCAGCGCGGTGCTCGTCGCCGGAGGGTTCGCGATGATCGCGGTGCTCCCCGTCGTCCTCACCGCGCTGAGCGTCCTGCTCGATGCCCGGCTGGGTCCGCTCCGCCTCTGGACCGCCCTGCTCGTCATCGCCTACGGCTCCGGTCTCGCGCTGCACCTGGCCGGATCGGATCCGGCCCCGAGCCTCACGAAGGACCTGCATCCGCTGCACGCGGCCGTGATCGTCCTCGCCGCCCTCGCCGTGGTGGTCCGCGCGCTCCTGATGCGCCGAGCGGCGCGACGCACGGCTCAGGCCGAGGCGCCCGCGGACACGGACGCGGGCAGGGACGCGGGCACGGATGCGTGAGAGCGCGGCCTCGCACCCCTCACGCGCTGCTCACTCGTGCCAGCGCACCCGCACGTCCCCGGCGGTGACGCCGTCGAGGACGATCTCGTCCTCGCTCGTGCCGAGCGCCCACTCCCCCGGCGCCTCGATGTGCGGGTGGCCCCGGATGCCGAGCTCGGCGCGGTCCAGGATGAGCTCGGCGCGCGTGTTCGCGGGGACCTGCACGAGGAGCGCGCCCGCGTCGCGGTCGAGCTCGACGCCGACGGGCCCGCGGATGGTCGGCACGGTCCCTCGGATCCGGGCGAGCGGGCCGGGATGCGGGGCGATGCGCACCCGCGCCGCTCCCGGCTCGATCACCCGGACGCCGAGGACCCAGCGCGCGATGACGTTCACCGGCGCGGTCCCCCAGGCGTGGGAGAAGGTCATGTTGGGCTTGTGCGCGGGGTCCCAGGCCTCGGGCACGATGGTCGCGCCCAGGTCGTCGATTTGGTGCAGCCAGCTCTCGGTGGTCCGCGCCGTCATCAGCGCGATCGCCTCGCGGGAGCGCCCGGCGGTGAACAGCGCGTCGAGCAGGAACTGCGCCCCGTACACGCTCATGCGCATCCCGCCGGAGGAGAGGAACTCGCCGAGGACGGGGAGGTGCTCGTCGGGCGCGAGGCCGAGGGCGACGGGGATCGCGGTCGCGTGCTGGGAGCGGTGCTCGCTGCCCTCCCCGTCGACGTAGGCGGGGCCGTCCCCGAGCATCCGCTCGTTGAGCGCCCTGGTGACGGCCGCGGCCGACTCCGCGAAGCCGTGCGCGACGCGCTCGTCGCCGATCGCCTCGCCGATCCGGGAGAGGGCGCGGAACGCCGCGGCCTGGAAGGCGTTGAGCACCGTGTTGACTTCGGTGAACTCGAAGCCGTCGCGCGAGGTCGCGGGCCAGTCGACGAGGTCGGCGTCCCACTCGCTCGCGCTGCCCGGGTCCTTGCGGACCAGGTCGTCGTCGAGGAGGTGCTGGTATCCGCCCTGCTCGAGGAAGTGGAGGTCCTCGCGCAGGCGCCGGTCATCGCCCGTGGCCAGATAGTCCTCCCATGCCATGAGCGGCGGCATCAGGTGGTACTCGGCGGGCCAGGTGGGGCGGCGGGCGAGGAAGGCCAGCGAGCTGCGGGCGAGCGCGAAGGACGGCTCCACGGCGTACTGCGAGCGCTGGTTGACCAGCGCGTCCCCCTCGTAGGGGAGGCGCTCGCGGGACTGGGTGTCCACGTAGAGGTCCTGGCTGGTCGCCTCGATCGAGTACCGGCACATCTCCCACACGCGGTCCAGGTCGGGGTCCGAGGAGGTGAAGGCTCCGCCGCCCATGGCCGCCGATCGCAGCACCACCGGGCGCAGCGCGCGGGAGAGGTCGAGGCCCGATCCCGCATCGGCCTCGAGCTCGACGTGGCGGAAGGCGCGCAGCCCCCAGTGCTCGATGGTCTGCGGGCCGTCGCGCAGCGTCCACGTCTCCTCGAAGACGTTGCTCGTGCGCAGGCGGGAGCGCACCGCGCCGTCGGCCTCGAGCTCCTCGCCGAGCCGAACCCGGACCCGCGTGCCCGCGCGGCCGACCACCTCGAGGCGGATCCCGCCGACGACCTCACGGCCGAGGTCCGCCCGCCAGATCTCGCCGCCGCCCACCCGGTGCGCCCGCACGGTCTCGCCCAGGTGATGGCGGATGCTGACGGTCGCCGGCGTCGGCGGCGGCAGCTCGACCTCGCTGCGCAGCGCCAGGTCCCACCCGGAGTCGTCGAAGCCGGGGCTCTGCCAGCCGCGCGGCTCGTGCCGCATGTCCCAGTCCTCGCGCGGGGCCCGGAACCAGCCGCCGCCGATGTCCCCGAGCCCCGGCAGCATCATCGCCCCGCTGAACGCCCGCCAGCGGGTGGAGGTCGGCACCTCGAGGCGGGTGCCGTCGGCCAGCACGACCACCAGACGAGCGACGAACGCTCGCCCCTGCTCCGCCCAGCACAGGGCTGCGAGGGCGTTGCGCCCGGGCCGCAGCACGCCGGTGAGGTCATGCGTGTGGTACATCGCCTCCTCGAAGCCCGAGCGCACGCTGCCGTACCCCACGACCTGCGCGTTCGCCCACAGCTTGTACACGTGCTGGCGGCCGCCGCGCGGCCCCTGGGGCGTCGGCCCGCCCTCCGGGGACAGGCCCGCGGCCTCGACGAAGGCGGCGCGGACGGGCTGAGCGGGCAGATCGAACTCGGTGCGCAGCAGCACCCACGGGATGTCCTCCGCGGTCCACTCGTCCATCGCCACCGGACCCCAGATGCCGTCGCCGCCCCAGGCGTCCGCCGCGGTGACGAAGCACTGGGCGCTGGACCAGTCGCCGGGCGCATCGGTGTCCACGGCGACCCGCCACCAGTACGGGGTGGAGGCATCCAGATCGGGCCCCTCGTAGGGCACGGCCACCGAGCGCGGGGAGGTCACCCAGCCGGTGTCCCAGAGCGGGCTGCCGAAGCCGCGCGGCGAGCGGGCGACCTGGATGCGGTGCATCCTCTGCATGGAGTCGCCCAGCTGCGGGACCACCCAGGAGAAGCGCGCTCCGCGCACGGGGACGCCGACGGGCAGGTGCTGGAGGTCGACGCGCAGCTCCTCCGGGCGCGGTCTGGCGCGCGAGGACAGATGACGGGGCGACATGCCGGGAGGACCTCCGCGCGTGGAGTCGGACGCGACCGTCCGATCCTATCGAGCCGGGGCGCCCGTCGGCGGACAGCCGGTTCGCCGGGTCCGCGGCGGGAGCGCCCTACGGCCGGGACACCAGTCCCTGCTCGACCATGAAGTCGAAGGCGACGTCCGCCGGCAGCTCCCCGCCCTCGTCGACCCGCAGGTTCAGCGAGCGCAGGGCGTCATCGGTGAGCTCGGGCGTCACGGTCTCGTAGACGTCCTGGAGCTGCGGGTGCTTCGTCAGCGTCTCGGTGCGCAGGACCGGGGCCACGTTGTACGCCGGGAAGTAGTGGCGGTCGTCCTCGAGGATCTTCAGGTCCAGGCTCTGGATGCGCCCGTCGGTCGTGAAGACCTCGCCGAAGTTGCAGCTGCCCCTGTCCGTCGCGGTGTATACGGCGCCGGTGTCGTAGAGGCTGATGTTGCCCGCGGGGACCCCGTCGTCCTTCCCGCGCGGGATGTCGTAGGCCTTCAGCAGCGGCACGAGGCCGTCGGCCCGGGAGTTGAACTCCGACTCCACGCAGATGGTCCGGTCCTTCACGGGAAGGTCCTCGAGCTGGCTGAGCTTCGTGATGCCGCCCAGCTCCTCGACGGCCTCGCTGCGCACCGCGAGGGCGTAGGTGTTGTTCAGCGGCGCGGGCGGCAGCCAGGTGAGGCCGTTGTCCAGATCCGCGTCGTGCACGGCCTGCCACTGCTTCTTCTTGTCGGGGATGCCCTTGGTCTCGCCCAGGTAGGTCAGCCACGCGGTGCCCGTGTACTCCCAGGTCATGTCGGCCCCGCCGTTGGTCATCAGCTCGCGCACGGGGACGCTGCCGGGGACGTTGGTGAGGTCGTCGACCTCGAAGCCGGCGGCGCGGGCGGCGATCACGCCGATCTTGCCGAGGATCAGCTGCTCGGTGAAGTTCTTCCCGGTGACGGTGATGCGCGCGCCCTGGGCGAGGTCGTCGATGCGCTTGATCTTCCCGGGGGCGACGTCCGGCGTGTACGCGGTCGCGGGGCGCAGCCCGCAGCCGGCGAGCGGGAGCAGGCCGAGCGCCGCGAGGACCCCCAGCCGTCGGCGGCTGAGACGGCGGCCGCCGATCGAGGAGCCGACGGAGCGGCGCGAGGATCCGGCGACCGGACGGTCGGCGGGCCGGCTGCTCGGCCGGCCGGTGGGCGTGGTCTCGTGCATGCTCACAGTCCCTTCGGTCGGGCGACGTGCTCGACGACGCGGCCGGCCCAGTCCACGATCAGGGCGAGCACCGCGACCAGCAGCGCGCCGGAGATCAGGACCTTGAACAGGTACAGGTTGATGCCGGTGGTGATCAGCAGGCCCAGGCCGCCGCCGTTGACGAAGGCGGCGAGCGAGGCCGTGCCCACCAGCAGGACGAGCGCCGTGCGCACGCCGGAGAGCATGACCGGCACCGCGAGCGGCAGCTCGACGCGCAGCAGCACGGCGAAGGCGGTCATGCCCATCCCCCGCCCCGCCTCGACCAGGCGCTGGTCGACGCCGCGCACGCCGATCATCGTGTTCCGCAGCACCGGCAGGATCGCGTAGAGCACCAGGGCGATGATCGAGGCCTGGAACCCGTTGGGCACGAAGGCGGCGAGCACGACGATGAGGCCGACGGCCGGGGCGGCCTGCCCGAAGTTCGCCACGGCCAGCACGGGCTCCGCGATCCTCCGGAAGGGGCCGCGGGTCAGCAGGATCCCCACCGGCACGCCGATCACCAGCACGATCACGGTCGCCACCAGGGTGAGGGCGAGGTGCTGGCCGGTGAGCTCGAGGATCGTCGAGGGGTTCAGGGTGTTGCGCTCGGTGGCCGTGAGCGGCGCGAGCATCAGCCAGGCGCCGTAGACCACGAGGATCGCGAGCAGCACCAGGATCTGCACGATGAGCGGGCGCCACGGGCGCGGAGCGGGCGCGCGGTCCTCATCGGCCGCATCAGGCACGTCGGGCGCGGCTGTCGGGTCGGCCGCGACATCCATCGCGGCATCGTCCGTCGCCTGAGCGGTGGTGTCGGTCGTCGGGCGCTCAGTCATCGCGGGCCGATCCCTGCGGCGAGGTCACGGCGGCGCCCTCGTCGTCGATGACCACGTCGACCGCGCCGGTGTTGGTGCCCACCGGGGCCTCGCTCGAGCGCTCGGCGGCGCTCTGACGGGCCATGGTGATCGCGTCCATGATGGTCTCGACGTCCACGACCCCCTCGAAGACGCCGCCGCGGCCGGTGACCAGGGTGGCGCCGGCGCTCGAGACGAGCATCGTGTCCAGGGCGTCGTTGAGGGTCGCGCCCGAGCCGACGACGGGCAGCGCCGGGTCGAGCTCGGTGGGCAGGCGCGTCATGCGGGAGAGCTCGCGGCGCGAGGGCCAGGAGATGGGGCGTCCGCGCTCGTCGACCACGACCGCGTGGTTGTGGCCCGCCTGCTCGGCGCGGCGCAGGGCCTCCGCGGCGTTGCCGCCGGCGTGCGCGACGACCGCGTCGGCCGCCTCGACCTCCCGCACGCGGCGCAGGCCCAGCTGCTTGAGGGCGGCGCCCGAGCCGATGAAGTTCTCGACGAACTCGTCGGCCGGCTCGGCGAGGATCCGCTCGGGGGTGTCGTACTGGACGATCTGCGCGCCCTCGCGGAAGACCACGATCCAGTCGCCGAGCTTCACGGCCTCGTCGAAGTCGTGGGTGACGATGACCATCGTCTTGCGCACTTCCTGCTGGATGCGGATGAGCTCGTCCTGCAGGCGCTGGCGGGTGATCGGATCGACGGCGCCGAAGGGCTCGTCCATGAGCAGCACGGGCGGGTCCGCGGCGAGCGCCCGGGCGACGCCCACGCGCTGCTGCTGCCCGCCCGAGAGCTCCTTGGGGAACCGCGAGCGGTAGACGTCGGGGTCGAGGCCGACCAGCTCGAGCAGCTCCTCGACGCGCTCGGCGATGCGGGCCTTGTCCCAGCCCAGCATCTTGGGCACGAGCGCGACGTTCTGGGCGACGGTCATGTGCGGGAACAGGCCGCCGGCCTGGATGACGTAGCCGATGCGGCGGCGAAGCTCGTCGCCGTTGATCGTGGTGACGTCCTCGCCGCCCAGCACGATGCGCCCCTCGGTGGGCTCGATGAGGCGGTTGATCATCTTCAGCGTGGTCGTCTTGCCGCAGCCGGAGGGGCCGACGAGCATGACGACCTGGCCCTCGGGGATCTCGAGGGTGACGCCGTCGACGGCCGGGCGCTTCTGCCCGGGGTACCGCTTGGTGACGGCGTCCAGGAAGATCGAGCGGCCCGATGCCTCGCCGGAGGCGGAGTCCGCGGCGGTGGTCTGGGTGCGGGGGTCTGAGTCGGTCACCGGATGCCCTTCGAGGTCGTGAGCCTGCCGAGGCCCAGCAGCAGGAGGTCGAGAATGAGGGCCAGGAGGATGACGCCGACGGTGCCGGTCACCACCGACTCGATCGCCCCGGCACCGCCGAGGCGCGAGAGGCCCTGGAAGATGAAGCCGCCCAGCCCGGGGCCGAGCACGTAGGCGGCGACCGCCGCGACGCCCATGACCATCTGGGCGGAGACGCGCACTCCGCTGAGGATCACGGGCCAGGCCAGCGGCAGCTCGACGCGGAAGAAGATGCCCAGCCGGCTCATGCCCAGGCCCCGCGCCGATTCGACGAGCGCCGGATCCACCCCGGCGAGGCCCACGATGGCGTTGCGCAGGATGGGCAGCGCCGCGAAGAACACGACCACGATGACGGCGGGCTTCACCCCGAAGCCGAAGGGCGCGACCATCAGGCCGATGAGGGCGAAGGACGGGATGGTGAGCCCGACGGCGCTCACCGAGTTGGCGGCGGCGCGGCCGAGGCTCGAGCGGTGCACGAGCGCGGCGATCGCGACCGCGATGACCGTCGCGAGGACGACGGACTGGGCGACGAGGCTGAAGTGCTGGGCGGCGGCGAACAGGATCTCGCTCGAGCGGGAGCTGAGGAATTCGCCGAAGTCCACGGAATCGCCTGCGCTCTCGTCGGGGGTCGGAGTCGGGTCGGAGGTCAGGTCCCGAAGCGCACTGCGGCGGGCCGAGCCGCGCCGTCGCGCCGCTGGGCGCCTCGTCGACCGTAGGGTGCCGCGCACCACAACTCAACTCCGCACCGCCCGCGCACCCGCCGGGCGGCGCGTGGCACCCCGTCCGCGACCCTTCGACCTTCGGCTGCATTCGTGCCGGTCACGGGTTCTTTTCCCGAGAGGTCCGACGCGCCTTGGTCACAATCGCGTCACGGTGTCACCACGATGCGGCCGCGAGGCCGTCCCGGCACCCCGGCGACGGGTCCTGCTCTCCCCAGGGGTGCGGTCCGCTCAGACGAGTGGAGCCTCCTCGGCGGCGCCGGGGATCGCGGCGATCAGCTCACGGGTGTAGTCCGTCTGCGGGTCGGTGAGGACCTCCGCCGTCGCCCCGCGCTCGACGACCTCACCGCGGCGCATGACCAGCACGTCGCGGCAGACCTGACGGAGCACGCCGAGATCGTGGGTGATGAACACGAGGGCCAGCCGGTGCTCGTGCTGCAGGCGCGCGAGCAGCGCGAGGATCTGCGCCTGCACGGTGACGTCCAGGGCGGAGACCGCCTCGTCGCACACGAGCACCTGCGGCTCGACGCTGAGCGCGCGGGCGATCGCCACCCTCTGCAGCTGTCCGCCGGAGAGCTCGTCCGGGCGCCGGGCCGCGAGCATCGGGTCGAGCCCCACGTCGCGGAAGAGTCGGACGAGCAGCTGCTGTCGAGCGGCGCGGGGGCGCGGCGCCAGCGCCCGCACCGGCTCCAGCGCCGACCAGCCGACGGTGCGCGCCGGGTCGAAGGAGGAGTGCGGGTTCTGGAACACGGGCTGGACGACGCGGCGGATCGCCCGGTCACCGCGGGAGACCGCGCGACCGGCGACGCGCACGTCCCCCTCGTCCGGGCGCGTGAGGCCCAGCAGGATGCGCGCGAGCGTGGTCTTGCCCGAGCCGGACTCCCCCACGATCCCGATGCTGTCCCCCGGCCTCACCTCGAGATCGGCGGGAAGGAGGGCGGTGACGGGCTCGCGCCTCGATCCGAAGGTCTTGGCGATGCCGCGGGCGTGCACGAGCGGATCGTCCTCCGGCGAGGACCGCGGCGGCTCGATCGCCTCGAGCGTGCGGGAGCGGCCCGGGATCGCGTCGACGAGAGCACGGGTGTAGGGGTGCTGCGGATCGACCAGGAGGCTGCGGCTGGGGCCCTCGTCGACGACCTTCCCTGCCCGCAGCGCCAGGGTGCGGTCGGTGCGGTCGGCCGCGATCGCGAGATCGTGGGTGATGAGCAGCAGCGAGGTGCCGTGGGAGCTCGTCAGCTCCCCGATCCGATCGAGGATCCTGCGCTGCACGGTGACGTCGAGGGCGCTCGTCGGCTCGTCGGCCACGATGAGCGCGGGCTCGGTGACCATCGCGGCGGCGATCAGCACGCGCTGGCGCTGCCCGCCGGAGAGCTCGTGCGGCCAGCGCCCGGCGAGGGACCGCGGATCCTCGAGCCCCGCGTCACGCAGGGCCTGCAGCGCTCTGTCGCGGTGCTGTCGCGGGTCGCCGATGCGGTGGATGCGCAGAGGCTCAACGACCTGGTCGAGCACCCTCTTCAGAGGATCCAGCGAACCGCCGGGGTCCTGCGGCACGTACCCGATGTCGCGTCCCCGCAGACGGCGCGCGCCGCGCACCCCGAGCTCGAGCAGCTCGTGACCCGCCACCTCCACCGTCCCGTGCACGCGGGCGCGCTGATCGAGCAGCCCCAGCACGGATCTCGCGATC
Organism: Brachybacterium halotolerans subsp. kimchii; assembly: GCF_020792675.1. Classification (NCBI taxonomy): domain Bacteria; kingdom Bacillati; phylum Actinomycetota; class Actinomycetes; order Micrococcales; family Dermabacteraceae; genus Brachybacterium; species Brachybacterium halotolerans. Next base: position 1,792,026 of record NZ_CP086254.1, read on the forward strand.
GTCGTCTTCCCCGAGCCCGACTCTCCCACCAGCGCGACGGACTCGCCCGGGCCGACCTGCAGGGAGACCCCGTCGACCGCTGTGGTCCCGCGCCCGCGGCGCACGTACTGCACGGCCAGGTCCTGGATCCGCAGGACCGCGGATGCGGCGCCGTGGGTCGTCTGCGGGACGTCGCGTGCCGAGGACGTCGTGGTGCTCTCGTTCATCGGTCCTTCCTCGTGCCGATGCCGCGGCTGACCCTGTTAACGCTGAGCACGGTCAGTGCCGCCACCAGCGACGGGAACAGGGTCCACCACCAGGCGCTCGCGATGTACGTGCGCCCCTCGTTGATCTGCGAACCCCACTCGGGCTGCGGCGGCACGGCGCCGAAGCCCAGGAAGCTCAGCGACGCGACCGCGAGGATCGCGCCGCCCAGGTCGATCCCGGCGACCACGGCGATCGCGCCCGAGGCGTTCGGGACGACGTGCGTGAGGATCGCGATCACCCGCCTGGTGCCGCTGGTGGCGGCCGCGTCCATGAAGGGCAGTCCGATGATCCGCAGCGTCTCGGCGCGTGCGATCCGCACCATGCCGGGGATGCCGGAGATGCCGACCGCGATGGCGACCTTGTCGACGCCGAAGCCGAGCGCCGAGATGATCGCGAGCGAGAGCAGCAGGCCCGGGATCGAGACCAGCACCTCGACGGCGCGCGAGATCACCGCGTCCAGGATCCCGCCGGCGTACCCCGCGACCATTCCCAGCAGCCCTCCGCACACAAGCGAGATCGCGATCGCGACGAGGCCCGCGAGCAGCGAGGAGCGCGCTCCGTGGACCACACGGCTGTAGACGTCGCGGCCGTTGAGGTCCGTGCCGAACCAGTAGTGCGAGCCCGGTGGGGCGAGCGACGGGCCGACGGCCTCGATCGGGTCCGTGGGGGCGAAGAGGTCGGGCACCAGGATCCATCCCACGAGCAGCAGCAGGAACAGACTCGCGAGGGTGACCCCCGGACGGGCGCCGAGGATGCGCAGGACACGGAGCGGTCCGCGGGACCCGCGGGCCGGACGGGAGCGGCCCCGCGGTGCGTCCTGATGGCTCTGGGGGCCCTGGGCGCGCTCGGGGCGCTGGGCATGCTCAGGGCGCTGGGCCCGCTGGGTGCTCGTCATCGTCGACCTCCTCGATGGGCCGGGGAGACCACGCGCGGATCGATGAACGGATAGCTCAGGTCGACCACGAGCGTGACCAGCACGTACAGGCCGCCGGTGAGGACGATCAGCGCCTGGATCAGCGGGAAGTCGCGCGCGGTGACGGCTTCGACGTAGAGATTGCCGATCCCGGGACGACCGAAGATCGTCTCGATGATCGCCGCGCCGGAGACCACACCGCCCACGAGCATCCCGATGATCGTGTACACCGGCAGGCTCGCATTGCGCAGCACGTGCCCGAGGACGACGCGGACGGGGCCGAGCCCGCGAGCGCGGGCGACCTCCACATACCCCTCCGCGGAGACCTCGCGGATGCTCCGCGAGAACACCTGGCTCAGGGTCCCCGCGCCGAGCAGCGCGATGGTCAGCGCAGGCAGCAGCACGGCGCGCGGGCCGTCGGCCCCGAAGGCGGGGAACCAGCCCAGACGGAAGGAGAAGATCTGCAGCAGCAGGATCGCCATCACGAACGAGGGCACTGCGATCCCGATGACGGTCACGGCCTGGAAGGCGGAGCGCAGAGCCGCCGTGGGCAGCAGCACTCCTCCCAGCGCGAAGACGATGCCGAGGATCACCAGGAACAGCAGGCTCACCAGCCCGAGCTCGAGGGTCGATCCCAGGCTGTCGCCGATCACGGCCGAGACCGCCTGCCGCTGCCGCGAATAGGCCGTGCCCCAGTCGAGGGTGACCACACGGTGCAGATAGCTCAGGTACTGCACGAGCAGCGGCCGGTCCAGCCCCATCTCGTCGCGGATGAGGCCCAGCTGGGCCTCGTCGGCCGCGCCGGCATCCCCCTGCCCGCTGCCCATGACGATCAGGCGGGCCGGGTCCCCCGGGGTCAGCTGGACGATGATGAAGGACAGGGTGATGGCGCCCCAGAGGACGACCACCGCCTGCCCGAGGCGGCGCAGGACGTATCGGAGCACGGCGGTCAGTCCGCGGGCGCGAGATCGGCGAAGGCGGGCTTGTTCTCGGCGTCCAGGGCGATCTTCCGGATCTTCTTCGAGGCCGCGCTCACCGAGATCGCGTCGACGAGGGGGACGGAGTACCCGCCCTCGAGCAGGAGGCGCTGGGCCTTCTCCGATGCCGCCGCCCGCTCGTCGGGATCCGTCGTGCTCTGCAGGGCCAGCAGCGCGTCGTCGATCTCGTCAACGGGGTGGCCGTAGAAGAACGACTGGTTCTCGTAGAAGGAGCTGTAGACCACGCGCAGCACGTCGGGATCCGCGCGGCCCTGCGTCCACGTCGAGAGGTCGTACTTCGCGTCGTAGAGGCCGGTCTCGCTCGCCTGCGCCTCGGTGACGGGCTTGAGCTCGAACTCGATGCCGACCTTCTTCCACTGCGCCTGCAGCAGCTGGAAGAGCTGTTCGTAGACCGTGTTCCCGCTGGTGTACTGGATGGAGACGCTCAGCCGATCGCCGTCGTCGTTGGTGCGGATGCCGTCCTTGCCGACGGTCTTCCAGCCGGCGTCCTCGAGGAGCTTCTCCGCCGCCTCGGGGTCGTGCTCGAGGAACTCCGAGAGGTCGGCCGCACCGGGGGTGGAGGCCGTGAGCAGCCCGGTCGCGGGCTTCACCTGGCCCTGGTAGATGCGCTCGGCGATCTCCGCGCGGTCCGTCGCGGGGTTCAGCGCCCGGCGCACGCCCTCGTCCTCGAAGATCTCCCGGTAGACGAAGGGGATCAGCGGGAAGGAGATGCCGCGCGTCGGATTCTTCGAGACCTGCAGCTGGCCGCCCTCGACCGCCGGGAGGGTCGACGTGTCCAGCAGGAACGCGAAATCGACCTGGCCGGAGGACACCGCGCCCGCGAGCGTCGTGGGATCGGGGATGAACGAGATCTTGATGCTCTCGTAGGCGGCGGCCTTCTGGTTGCTGTAGACCGACGAGCCCCAGGCGTAGTCGTCGCGGCGGGCGAGGGTGATGGACTCGCCGGGCGTGTAGTCCTCGAGGGTGAAGGCGCCGCTGCCGATGACCTTCCCGGCCGCGACCTCCTTCGGGTCGAGCTCGAGGGTCGCATCGGCGAGCATGCTGAGCGTCTGGGTGCTCGCGGCCTGCAGGAACTGGGCGTTCGGGCCGTCGAAGGAGACCTTCGCCGTGCGTTCGTCGACCACCTCCGTCTTCCGGTAGCCGCGCAGGTGGCTCGCACCGATGTAGGCGAGCGCCCCGAGGTCGACGACCCGGTCGAAGTTCTTCTTCACCGATGCGGCGGTGAACGCGGTGCCGTCGGAGAAGGTCACTCCGTCGCGCAGGTGGAAGGTGAACTGCGAGCTGTCCTTGTTCACGTCCCAGGACTCGGCGAGCCAGGGCACGATCTCCCCGGACTCCGGGTCCTGGTCGACGAGGGTGTCCGCGATCTGCCGGGCGACGGCGCGCGAGACCGTGTACGGCGGCTGGTGGGGGTCGTAGTTCTCGCTGTCCTCGGGGAAGCCCACCGTCAGCACGGACGTGTCCGCGGAGCCACCGGATCCGGAGGAGCCGCTGCAGGCGGCCAGCAGGGGCGAGGCGACGGCGGCGAGCGCGGCGGCGCCCGCGAAGGAACGGCGGGAGATGCGGGACGGGGACGACGAAGGAGACGGGGAAGGGGACGAGGAAGGCGAGGACACGAGACCACCTGGGGGTGTGGACGGGGCGTGGATGCGGCGGTCGGCGAGTGGTCGTCGAAGCACCACAGACTATTAGCGTTTATGGGTTCCCTAGCGTCAACTTATGTGAACGGGGCCGCATCGCGTTGGTACTGTCGAGGACGTGCACCCCTCGGACATCCGCCACCTGCTCTCCGTCTCCACCCCGGCCCTCGCTCCCGACGCGAGCTTCGCGATCGTCGCCGTCTCCCATCCGGACGAAGGCGCCGACCGGAGCGTCGGCCAGCTCTGGAGGTTCGAGCTCGACGGCGCCGGCCGCAGGCACGGGGCTCCGCGGCGGGAGAGCGGCGCAGCCCGGCGCCTCACCCGCGAGATCTCCGACTCCGCGCCCCGCCTCTCCCCCGACGGCTCCGTCCTCGCCTTCCTGCGGCCCGACGCGCGCGGCCGCGCGCAGATCCATCTCCTGGACCCCCGCGGGGGCGAGCCGATGCGGGTCACGGACGCCCCGCTGGGCGTCGGCCAGTTCGTCTTCTCGCCCGACGGCTCCCGCCTCGCGTTCCTCGCGCGGATCCCGGAGCCGGGCCGCTACGGCACCGTCGACGGCATCGGCCCCGATGCGGAGCCCGCGCGGCGCGTGGACAGCGTGCGCTGGCATGCCAACGGCGTGGGCTGGAGCATCGACCGACCCCGCCAGGTGCACGTCCTGGACCTGCCGTCCCTGGACGACGAGCCCGAGTACCCGCAGGCGCCGCGGGTCGGGACCGGCAGCGGGTGCGGGACCGGCAGCGAGGGCGGGATCGACGGGGTTCGCGGTCCCGCCGAGTCCGACGGGGCCGAGGACGCCGAAGGCGTCTCCCCTGCTCCCGGCACGGCCGTGCAGCTCACCGAGGGCCCGGACGATCACACGGCGCTCGCCTTCGACACCGACGGCACGCGCGTGCTCGCGGTGCGCGACCGCCTCGAGTCCGACGTGCGCGACCTGCGCTCGGTGCTCGTCGCGATCGATGCCGGGACCCCGTCGTCCGCATCGATCCTGCTGGAGGAGGCCGACGGCCTCTCGATCGACCAGCTCGTCGCGCTCCCCGGCGGCGCTCTCGCCCTGCTCGCCTCCGAGCCGATCGACGGCCGTGACGCGATCGCGCCGGACCGCGCCGTCTGGCTGCTGGACCCGCCGAGCGGCTCCGCGTCCGGCCGTCCGCGCCGGATCACGGATCCTGAGCAGCTCGAGCTGACGTCAGCCGGGCCACTCGAGACGGCGGGCGATCGGGTGCTCGTCCACGCGCTGACGCGCGGGCGGATCCACCTGCACCTGGTCTCCCGCGACGGCACCACGCAGGAGGTGCTCGGCGGCGACCTCGAGGCGCACGGCGCCGCGGCCGTCTCCCCGCTCGGACAGGCCGGCGAGGTCGTGGTCCTCGCCGCTGCCTCGACCCCCACCAGCGCGGGCGAGCTCGTGCAGGTGCAGGTCCCGGCGCCGGGCGAGGACGCGGACGCTCGTGGGCACGTCGGGGCAGGCGGCGCCGGCGAGGTCGGCGGGCCCGACGAGGACGCGGCGCGGGCCCTGCCGTCGGCCCCTCGCGTGCTCACCGACCTCGGAGCCGACCTGCGCGCCTGCGGGCTCGTCGCCCCGCGCGAGCTCGAGGTGACCGGCCGCGATGGTCACCCGGTCCACGGCTGGCTCGCGGTGCCCGAGGGCGAGGGCCCCTTCCCCGTGATCCTCATGATCCATGGCGGCCCCTTCGCCCACTACGGCGTCAGCGTCTTCGACGAGGTGCAGGTGCTCGCGGGCGCCGGGTACGCGGTCGCCTATTGCAATCCGCGCGGCTCCGCCGGGTACGGACGGGCGCACGGTCGCGCGATCAGGCACCGCATGGGCACCGACGACTTCGCCGACGTCATCGACTTCCTCGAGGGCGCGATCGCGGCCGACGCCGCGGAGCATCCGGGCCGGCTGGACGCCTCGCGCCCGGGGATCATGGGCGGCTCCTACGGCGGCTACCTCACCGCGTGGAGCATCGCCCACGACCACCGCTTCGCCGCGGCGATCGTCGAGCGCGGCTTCCTCGATCCGGCGAGCTTCCAGGGCACGAGCGACATCGGCTCGTACTTCGGCGACGAGTACGTGGGCACCGACCCGGCCGACATCGCGCGGCAGAGCCCATTCGCGCACGTGGGCGACGTGCGCACGCCCACCTTCGTCATCCACTCCGAGCAGGACCTGCGCTGCCCGCTCGAGCAGGGCACCCGCTACTTCGCGGCGCTGCGCCGCAACGGGGTGCCGTCCTCGATGCTGGTGTTCCCCGGCGAGGACCACGAGCTCACCCGCTCGGGACGTCCCCGGCATCGTCTGCAGCGCTTCGCCGCGATCCAGGACTGGTGGGAGCAGGCGTTCAGCGGCCGGGCGTGAGCGCGACGCTCAGCGTCCGCTCGTGAGCGCCTCCCAGGCGAGCGTCGCGAGCAGCAGCGCCTGGTCCGCGAGCACCGAGTCGTCGAACATCGCGTACGCGGAGTGGTTCGAGGCCGGCGGGTGCTCGGGGTCCCAGTCGGCGGCCACGCCCACGAAGCCGTAGGCGCCGGGCACCGCCTCCAGCACGCGCGAGAAGTCCTCGGATCCCGTGCGGGGCCGCTCGAGCTGCTCGACGCGCTCCTCGCCGAACAGGTCGCGCGCCACGCGCGAGAACTCCTCGGCGGCGGCGGCGTCGTTCACCGTCGCGGGCAGGACCTCCCGGAACTCGACCTCCGCCTCGAGTCCGTGGGCGGCGGCCACGTGGCGCACCAGCTCGGGCAGCTCGCGCGCGGCGCGTCGGACGGCCTCGGCGCTGAACGTGCGCACGCCGGCGCGCAGCCGCGCCTGCTCGGGGATCACGTTCGGGGCGGATCCGGCATGGAGCTCGCCGACGGTGACCACGACCGGGTCGAAGACGCTGAATCGGCGGGTGACCTCGGTCTGCAGGGCGAGCACGATCTCCGCGGCGGCGGGCACGGGGTCGCGGGCCTCCTGCGGACGCGAGCCGTGGCCCCCGGTGCCCAGCACCGTCACCTCGAGGATCGAGTAGGCGGCCATCAGGGTGCCGCCGCGCACCCCGATCCGTCCCGTCGGCGAATCGGCGTGGACGTGGATGCCGAAGGCGCTGGTGGGACGCTCGCCGGCGACGTCCAGGAGCCCCTCGGCGAGCATGCGGCCGGCCCCGTCGTACCCCTCCTCTCCCGGCTGGAACATGAGGATCACGGTGCCCGGCAGCTCGTCGATCCGCGCGGCGAGGAGGCGGGCGGCGCCGACGAGTCCGGCCACGTGCAGGTCGTGCCCGCACGCGTGCATCGCCCCGTTGGTCGAGGCGAAGGGCAGGCCCGTCGCCTCGGTGATGGGGAGCGCGTCCATGTCGCCGCGCAGCAGGGTCACCGGTCCCGGTCTGCCGCCGCGCAGCACGCCCACCACCGAGGTCAGGTCACGGCCCTGGATGATCTCGAACCGACCCTCGTTGAGCCCGAGGCCCTCGAGCTCGCGCAGGACCCTCTCCTGGGTCCACGGCAGCTGCAGCCCCACCTCGGGATGGGCGTGCAGGTCCCGGCGCAGCGCCTGGAGGTCGGCGAGGAAGCCGTCGGGGAGGGCGAAGGGTGCGGGCATCGGGTCTCCTCGGTCGTCGTCGGATCGGGTCCAGTCTGCCCGGATCGGTGCGCCTGCGCGTCGCGGGTGCCACACTGGTGGCGCGCAGGAGGTGATCGCCTTCTCTTTCCACGCCCGGGGTGGAGACCGCGACGGAGGAGTGGACTAGCATCGATCCGGCCCTCGATACCGTCGTGGAGGACAGCCTCCGGGGACGCGGTCGATGCTCACGCCCCCTGGGATGTCCGCCCGCCGTGATCCTCGCGCCCGCCAACCCCCAGGCGTGCCCGCCGCCGACACGTCTCCATCCCGTCCATCGAGGAGAAAGATGTTCGAGTTCCCCTTCGGCAGTCGCCGGACCGTTCCTGCCAAGGACGGCGCGAGCTGGCCTCACGTCATCATCATCGGCGGTGGCTTCGCCGGCGCCAACGCCGTGCTGGGCCTGCGCGACACCCGCGTGCGCGTCACCCTCATCGACCGCAACGTCTACAAGACGTTCCAGCCGCTGCTGTACCAGGTCGCGACCGCCGGCCTGAACCCGGGCGACGTCACCATGTTCCTGCGCGGCCTCTCGCTGAACGTGCCGAACATGCGCTATCGCCAGGGCGAGGTCGTGGGCGTCGACCCGGAGCAGAAGGTGGTGCGCCTCGAGAACGGCACGAACACCCCCGACGAGCTCTCCTACGACTACCTGGTCCTCGCCAACGGCGCGACCACCACGTACTTCGGCACCCCGGGCGCCGAGGAGCACGCGATGCCGATGTACACGCGCTCCCAGGCGATCGCCATCCGCGACCGCGTGTTCTCCGAGCTCGAGCGCACCAGCCGCATCGAGGACACCGACCGGGTGCACGTCTCGATCGTCGGCGGCGGGCCGACGGGCGTCGAGATCGCCGGCGCCCTCGCGGACTTCCGCATGCAGGAGCTGGACATCCTCTACCCGGAGATGGACCCGGGCACTCTCCAGATCACGCTGCTGCAGCGCGGCGGCGAGCTCATCAAGGAGTTCCGCGAGGAGTTCCGCGAGTACGCGGCCGAGGAGCTCGAGGCCCGCGGCGTCGAGCTGCGCCTGGGCCACGGCGTGAAGTCCGTGGGCTACGACTTCGTCGAGCTCGACGACGGCTCGATCCTCGAGTCCGACATCACCGTGTGGGCCGCAGGCGTCGCGATCGCGGAGACCGTCAAGGACTGGGGCCTGCCCCAGGACTCGCGCGGACGCCTCGACGTCGACGAGAACCTGCAGGTCAAGGGCTTCCCTGGCGTGTACGCGGCCGGCGACATCGCCGGCGGCGAGAACGCCCTCCCCCAGCTCGCGCAGCCCGCCATCCAGTCCGGCCGCGCCGTCGCCCGCATGATCGACGCCGACGTCCGCGCCCAGGGCAAGGGCAAGAAGCCCTTCCACTACGTGGACCTGGGCACGATGGCCACGATCGGCCGACGCGCCGCCATCACCGAGCTGCCCGACCTGCCGATCGCCGGCTCGATCGGCCTCTCCGGCACGGTGGGCTGGTTCGCCTGGCTGGGCGTGCACGTCACCAAGCTGCTGGGGCACCGGAACCAGCGCGCGGTCTCGATGAACCTGCTGAGCCTGTACGCCGGCACCCGCGCCACCCACCAGCCGAACCCCGTGGTCGGCGAGGTCGACTCGATCGCCGCCGCCACGACCTTCCGCGAAGAGGCACAGCACCGCCTGTTCGGCCCCGACAAGCAGCACAGCTGAGCCCGGTGCGGCCCGGCCGGCGCCTGGGTGGGGCAGGCCGACTGCCTGGGCACGGTCGGTCGACTGCCTGGTATGCGCGACCGGCTGATTGCCGCGCCCGGACAGTACCGGCGCGGCTGCCCCCGGGGACTCGAACGTCGTCGATCTGCGGATCGCGGGCACTCGGCGGGCGGTCTCCAGCGGAGGCGTGCACTACGCGTAGTCATAGGTCGGGTGACGTGCTCTATTCGTCGTGACCCGACCTCCTGCTACGCGAAGTGCACGGGGCACCCGGAGACCCGTGTCAAAGCCGCGGTGTCGTCCCGTCCGGCGGTCGCCCCTCGGCAGCTCGTCGCAGCGAGCCTTGTCCTCAGCGCAGTGACCGACGCTTGCGGTGCAGACGGTGGGCGACGATGGACCTCAGAAGCTCACGGGTCCGTTCCCACTCCTCGATGACGTCCTCCCAGGTCAACCGTAGAACCACATAACCCTGCGCGATCAGCAGCTGATCCCGGCGCCGGTCCTCCGCGTACGCCTCCGGGTCCGTGTGGTAGGCAGCGCTGTCGCATTCGATGATCAGACGCTCACCCACACGGATGTCGGTGCGGCCCACGGCGTCGACGTACCACTGCGGCTCCACCCGAACCCCCAGGCGCTGCAGGTACCTGCGCACCCGGGTCTCCGTGCCCGACTGGGCACGCGGGTCGATGACACCGATGCTCTCGCGCAGCTTCACCGGCAGCCCCGCGAGCACCCCGTCGATCTCGTCCGCGCTCAGCAACCCCTGGTTCGCCACGGACTCGAAGGCGATCGCCGCGTCCTCCGCGCCGCGGCAACGCGCGAGGTGGTCTAGTGCGATGCGGATCGGCATGATCGGCTCGAAGTCGGGCCAGCGGTGCTGGTACTTGTGGGGCACGACGTCACGATCAGGGGTGCGCGGCTTCTCCCCGCGCAGGGTCGCCACATGCAGCTTCTCGTCGCGCACCATCCAGACGCCGTGCAACTCCAGGGCGTCCCCGCACGTGAGGCGGGCCCCGATCTTCAACGCTCGGGCAACCTTCGCGGGGGTCTCCGGCGTTCCGTACCATCCGCGCCCGAGCTGGACGAGCGTCCCCTGCGCGATCTCTCGCGCGATCACTCGGCGGGAGATCCCGCTGTCCTCGCGCACGGACGACGGGATCACGTGCAATTCCTTCTTGTGCTCCGATTCCATGTCGCGGAGCCTCTGCCGTGCGCAGTGCCCCCACCAGCCCGCCGCGCCGATTGTGGATGACAGCGTCCACCCCGGGGTTGGGGAGGACTCGCGGTGCCCGTCCCGCTGCGTCTTCGGCGCGGCGCCGACGGGCGCATTGCCCTCGTTCCGCCGGGTCTCGAGCGAGGGCGTGCACTACGCGTAGTCATGGGTCGGGTGACGTGCTCTATTCGTCGTGACCCGACCTCCTGCTACGCGAAGTGCACGGGGTGCCCGGGGACTCGCGCCGAGACGGCGACGCGGGCCCGCGCGGCCGACCACGCGACGTGCGCGTCCACCCGCATCTGCGCGCTCAGTCGACGCCTGCGGGCTCAGTCGACCCCGGCGATGCGGAAGCCGACGCCTCCGGCGCGGGGCGCGGACCTGCCGATCGGCCGGCCCGAGCTCTCCGCCTCCTCCTGCAGACGACGGGTGACGTTGGCGGTCGCGACGGCGGCCTCGGCGGCCTCCGCCCCCTTGTCCTCGATGGAGCCCGCGAGGCCGGCGCGGTCGAGGGCCTGCTGCTCGGTGTCGCAGGTCAGCAGGCCGAATCCGATGGGGATGCCCGTGCGCAGGGTGACGTCGGTGAGCCCCTGGGTCGCGGCCTGGCACACGTACTCGAAGTGCGGGGTGCCGCCCCGGATCACGGTGCCGAGCGCGATGACCGCGTCGGCCGAGGCCGCGGCGTGGAGGGCGGCGACCGGCAGCTCGAACGAGCCCGGGACGCGGACCAGGTCCACCGAGCTGACCTTCGCCTCCTCCAAGGCGCGCGCGGCGCCGTCGATCAGTCCGTTCATGATCTGCTCGTGCCAGCTCGCGGCGACGATCACGACCCTCAGGTCGCTGCCGTCCGTGTTCAGCTGGGGCGCTCCTGCTCCGCTCATGACTGGGGTGTCCTTCCTGTGGTGGTGAGAGGTGTGCTGGCCTGTGTTGTGGCGGCCTGTGTTGTGGCGGCCTGTGTTGCTGTGGCCTGGGTCGTGGTGGTGTCGAGGGGGATGAGGTGCCCCATCGCCTCGGCCTTGGTGCGCAGGTAGCGGGCGTTGTGCGGGGTGCGGCCGACGAGCAGGCGAGTCGTGCGGGCCACGTCGATCCCGTGCCGCGCGAGCTCCTGCGCCTTCTGCGGATTGTTGGTCAGCAGGTCGACGTGCTCGAGACCCAGGTCGCGGAGGATCGCGGCGGCCGCTCCGTACTCCCGCAGGTCGCCCTCGAAACCGCGCTCCAGATTGGCGGTGAGGGTGTCGAATCCGTGGTCCTGCAGGTCGTACGCGGCGATCTTCTCGAGCAGGCCGATGCCGCGGCCCTCGTGCCCGCGCAGATAGATGACGGCGCCGCCGCGCTCGGCGACCTGGCGCAGCGACTCCTCGAGCTGCGGCCCGCACTCGCACCGCAGGGAGCCGAACGCCTCCCCCGTCAGGCACTCCGAATGCACGCGGACCAGCGCCGGGGCCACCGCGGAAGCCGGTGCCGCCGCGGGTGCCGGATGCGCCGCGGGTGCCGGATGCGCCGCGGGTGCCGGGTGCGCCGGGACCGCCGTAACCGCCTCGGCCGGGCGCTCGGGCGGGTCCGCCACCAGGGCGACGTGGTCGGCGCCCGTGCGCAGGTCGCGGAAGCCGTGTATACGGAACGCGCCGTGCCGCGTCGGCAGGTCGGCACTGCCCGTGTGCTCGACGCGAGCCGGCGCTGCGGCCCGAGGCTCGGGCCCGGCGCTGCGCGACTCGTCCGGCCCTGCGTCCTGCCCCGCACGCCCGCGGTCACGCGAGCGCCCCGCGAGTCCGTCGACGAGGTCCGTGATCGTGAGCAGCACGAGCCCCTCGTCGGCCGCGAGGACGCTCGCCTCCTCGAGCCGCATGACCTCGCCGTCGTCCCTGACCAGCTCCCCGATCGCGCCGACGGGCGGGAGGCCTGCGGCGCGGCACAGGTCGACCGCGGCCTCGGTGTGCCCGGGCCGCTCGCCGACGCCGCCGGGCACGGCGCGCAGCGGGATCACGTGGCCGGGGCGGATGAGGTCGGCGGGCACGGCTCGGGGGTCGGCGAGGGCACGCAGCGTCGTGGCGCGGTCGCTCGCGGAGATCCCGGTGGTGACACCGCGCGCGGCGTCGACGCTCACGGTGTACGCGGTGCGCAGGGAGTCCTCGGTGCGGGGCACCATGAGCGGCAGCTCGAGGTGATCCGCGATCTCGGCGGGCATCGGCGCGCACAGGTAGCCGGACGTCCGCCGCACCATCCAGCCCACCCAGCGCGGGGTCGCGAGCTGGGCGGAGATGATCGCGTCGACCTCGTTCTCGCGGTCCTCCGAGTCCGCGACGAGCACGGGCCGACCCGCGCGCAGCTCCGCGAGCGCCGCGTCGATCCGGGCCTCGCGCGTCCCGGGGATCAGGGCCCCGGTCGCCGTCGTGTCCGTCATCGGCGTCGTCCCGGCTGTCGTCGGCGTCGTCCCGGCTGTCGTCGGCGTCGTCCCGCTCATCGCCGCGCCGCCTCGGCCTCGGGCACGTCGGGGGCCTCTGCCACGCCGGGCACGTCGGGGACGGCCTGATCAGGCGCGTCGACCCCGATGGTGCCGGTCTGCTGCAGACGCGCAACGTATCGGGCGAGCACGTCGACCTCGATGTTCACCAGGCCCCCCTCGTCGAGGCCGCCCAGGGTGGTGGCCTCGAGCGTCGCGGGGATGAGGGAGACGCCGAAGCTGTCCTCGCCCGCGGACGTGACCGTGAGGGAGACGCCGGAGACGGTGATCGCGCCCTTCTCGGCGATCAGCGGCGCGAGCGCGGGATCGATGGCGAAGACGAGGTCGACCCAGCGTCCGCCGTCGCGGCGGCTGCGCAGGGTGGCGACGCCGTCGACGTGTCCCTGGACGATGTGGCCGCCGAGACGGGCGTCGGCCCGCAGCGCGCGTTCGAGGTTCACGCGCGCGCCGGGGGCGGCGTCGCGCAGGGCGGTGCGGCGCAGGGTCTCGGGGACCGCGTCGACCGCGAATCCGCCGTCGCCGGTGAGGTCGACGACGGTGAGGCACACGCCGTCGACCGCGATCGAGTCGCCGGGGCGGGCGTCGGACGCGGCGAGCGGGCCGCGCAGCTGCAGGCGGGCCTCGCCGCCGGGCAGCGGGGTGAGGGTCTCGAGGGTGCCGATCTCCTCGACGATGCCGGTGAACATGGGGTCTCCTTCCGGGAGCGGACGGTGGGCGGTCCGGTGGTGGTGGGTCCGGTGGTGGTGGGTCCGGTGGTGGTGGGTCCGGTGGTGATTGGGCGACGGGTGGTGCGTGGGTGAGCGGACGACGGGGGCTCGGATCAGGTCCCCGAGCCAGGTGCGGGAGCGGTTCGACGGGCGATGAGGAGCACGTCCTCGCCCAGGCGCTGCACGTCCTCGGTGTGCCAGCGCGGGGCGTCGGCGAGGGTCGGGATGCCGAGGTCGGAGATCGCCGATCGGCCGGTCGCCCCGAGGTGCAGGGGCGCGAGGTAGGCGTGGATCTCGTCGATCAGGCCGGCGCGGAGGAAGGCGGTGGCGAGCCCCGGCCCGCCCTCCAGCACGGCGTGGCCGACGCCGCGGGCGGCGAGCGCGGCGAGGACCTCCTGCGGCTCGTGCGTACGCAGGTGCAGGAATCGCCCGTCGGTGCCGCGCACTGCAGCGTCCTCGGGGACGTCGCGACGTCCGACGACGACGCGCAGCGGCTGGCTGGACGCGGAAGGTCGGGGCTGCGCGAAAGTTTCGGGACCAGCGGCAGCGTCCCGCCGGGCGGCCGCGTCCCGCCGGGCGGCAGGGTCCGGCCGGGCGGTGAGCGACGGGTCGTCGGCGAGCACGGTGCCCGTGCCGACGATGATCGCGTCGCGCCGGGCGCGCACCGTGTGGGCGTGGGCGCGGGAGGCCTCGCCGGTGATCCACCGGCTGGTGCCGTCGGCCGCGGCGACCTTGCCGTCCAGGCTCGTCGCCATCTTCAGCACGAGGTGCACGGTGGTCGGCTCGGGACTCGGTCCCTGCTCGGAGTCCGGTGCCTGCTCCGGGGCTGTCGCCCGGTCCGGCTCCGACGCCCCGTCGGCGGCCGCCCGGGCGGCCCGCGCGAGCCAGCCGCCCAGGAGCTCGCGCGACTGCTCCTCCCGCAGGCCGCCCACCACGTCGACGCCGGCCGCCGCGAGCTCGCGGGCGCCTCCGCCCGAGGCGGCGCCGGGGTCGGCCAGGGCGAAGACGACGCGGGCGATCCCGGCGTCGCGCAGCGCCCTCGTGCAGGGGCCGGTGCGGCCGGTGTGCGCACAGGGTTCGAGGGTGACCACGGCGGTCGCGCCCCGGGTCTCGCCGCCTCGGGAGCGCGCGTCGGCGATGGCCGCGACCTCGGCGTGGGGCGTGCCGGCGCCGCGGTGCCAGCCCTCACCGAGGCTCGTCCCGTCGGCCGCGAGGAGGACGCAGCCCACGCGGGGGTTCGTGTCCTCGGCGAGACCGCGGGCGGCGAGCGCGAGCGCGCGGTCCATCGCGGCGCGCTCGTCGGGCGCCGCGGATGCGGCGGATGGGGGCGTGTGGTGCCCGTGCACGGAAGCCTCCGGATCGGCGGTGGTCCGGGGCGATGGCACGGCGGCAGAAGCGTCACCGGGGCGGACGACGGCGAGCCGACGCCGCGCACAGCGACGCCACATCTCCTCCCATCCGGACTTTTACCGTCGGTCCTGGAGTTCCACCAGGTCAACCGACTCCCGAGGGAGCCGGGTCGCGGACTGTCACCGCCGGTTCAGAGTTTCACTGACCCCGGAGAATGTGGTTCATTCGCGAGCGACACTAGCACCGCGATCCGGGTGCTCGAGAAGTCGGTGTCGCGGTGTGAACACTGCGGCGCCCTCAGGCGCCGCGGTCGGGGAACTCGACCCTCATGCCGTGCAGGCGGTATCCGGCGACGACGTCGTCCCAGGCGATCTCAGGGGCGCGCGCGAGGCGCGGAGCGGCGGCGAGCAGATGCTCCAGCAGCACCGCCGACTCGGTGATCGCGAGGTGCTCGCCGGGGCAGCGATGGGGCCCGGCGCCGAAGCTGAGCCCGGCCGGCGAGACCCCGCGCGGCAGCGGGCGGTGGGGCCTGATCTCGAGCGGATCCTCCCCCATGACCTGCGCGTCCGCGTTGGCGTCACGGACGTGGACGTCGATCAGGTCACCGGGCCGGACCTCGGCCGCCGCGGGGCATCCGGACACGTCGAAGGGCTCCCGCGCGCGGCGGTAGAGGTGCCCGACCACGGGCTCGAGCCGGATGATCTCCCGCAGGATCGCGGCCTTCTCCTCGCGGTCGCCGGCGCGGAACTCCGTGCGCAGCGCCTCGTCGTCCAGGAGGCGCCAGCACGCCATCACGAGGAACTCGCGGGTGGTGATCATGCCGGCGCTCGCGTAGGTGACGCATTCGACGAGGATGTCGACGCCGCGCGCGCCCTGGTCGAGCAGGTGGCTGATCACGTCGTCGGCGGGGTGTCGGCGTCGCCGGAGGATCGCCGGGCGCACGTCGCGCAGGTGGAAGGCGGCGAGCGGTCCGAGCCCGCGGGCGGCGGCGAGTGCCCACTGCGGCAGGGAGCGGCCCCAGCGCGGGCGGGTGAGGTCGACGTCCGGCTGCCGCTGCAGGCGCACGAGCCGGCGCGACATCGCCTCCAGGGGCGAGGCGGTGAGGCCGACGATCTCGCGGCTCACCGCCACCGAGTAGAGCAGCGCGAGCTGACCGAGGTCGCAGCCGTCCTCGCGGACCGCCTCGCCGACGAGGCGGACGGCCTCGCGCTCCATGGTCTCCGCGCTGGAGCGTTCGATGCCCTGCGGGGAGAAGAAGCGGCCGACGGCGCGGCGCTGGGCGTCGTGGCCGGGTCCGTCGGACAGCAGGATCGGGTGGCGGCGCAGCCGGCCGCTCGGGATCGCCTCCGCGGTGAACCCTGCCTGCGTCGTGCCCTCGCGGCGCCGGAGCACCTCGCGCGCCGCCGGGTGCGATCGGATCCTCCAGACGCGCGGGACGCGGGCGTCACCCGTCCGGTCAGTGCCCGGATCCGCGCCGGGGACGCGCGGGCCCCGGAGCAGGGACCGCAGGCCGAGGGGACCCGCGCCGGGGATGTCGCTGTGCAGCGGGCAGCCGCGCTCCTCGGGCCGATCCGAGCGCCGGGAGCCGGTGGGATCGGCGCGGGCGCCGGTGAGGTCGGCGCGGGCGCCGCTGGGGTCCGCGCGGGCGTCGTCGGAGCCGGTGGGGTCGCGGCTCACCGCGACCTCCCGTCGAGCTCCTCGATCACGGCGCCGAGCACGCGGGCGGCGGGTGCGGGGACGGCGTCCTCGGCCTCCGTCAGGACGGCGCGCGCCTGCGCCACCTCCCGCGCCACGAGCGCCTGCACATGCGCTTCGGCGCCGCAGTCCGCGAGCAGTGAGCGCACGTGCCGGCCGTCGGGAGCGCACAGGTCTGCGCGTCCCAGGGCCGCCTCGATGCGCGGCCAGTCCGAGGTGCCGCGAGCGAAGTCCGTGATCGCCGTCTGCTTTCCCTCGCGCAGGTCGGAGCTGGGGTCCTTGCCGTGCTCGGCGGCGGACCCGAACACGGAGAGCGCGTCGTCCTGATGCTGGAAGGCGATCCCGAGATGCCGTCCGGCGCTCGTGAGCGCCTCGCGCGCGGGCTCGGGAGCGCCGGCCAGGACGCAGGCCGCGCGCAGTGGCAGCTCGAAGCTGTAGGTGGCCGTCTTGGTGCGGGTCATCTCCGCGATCACGTCCGTCTCGGGAGCGACGACGCCGTCGCTGAGCGAGACGTCGAGGAACTCGCCGACGGCGGACTCGGCGACAGCATCGCCCAGGGCGTCCAGCAGCGCGAGACGCTCGGAGCGGGGCAGGTCGACGCGCGCGAACACCTGGTGGGCGAGGGCGAGCATCTGGTCGCCGACCAGGACGGCGGTGCTGCGGGCCCAGTGGCTGCGTCGGTCGCCCGTTCCCGCCGCTCCCGAGTCCGAGTCCGTCCCCGCCGGGCCCGAGCCCGACCCCGAATCCGGATCCGAGCCGGAGCCCGACTCCCGGGCGATCAGGGCGCCGACGAGATTGGCGCGGCCGCGCCGGGTGAGGTCGTTGTCGATGACGTCGTCGTGGAGGAGGAAGGCGAAGTGGAGCACCTCGAGCGCCGCGGCGAGACGCACCGCCTCGGCGCGCTCGGCGACGGGCCGGCCCGTGCGCGAGGGGAGGTCCGCGCTCAGGGCGTCGAAGGTCTCCAGCAGCAGACGCGGCCGCAGCAGCTTCCCTCCCGGGAGCTGCGCGGCGGCGAGCTCCCAGAGCTGCAGGACCTCCGCCCCGTGACGGCGTGCGCGCCGGGACCCTTCGTCCATCAGCCGTGCCGTCGCCCGGCGGACGTCCTCGCTCACGTCCATCACGGGATCGCCGGAGCTGGCGGGGAGGTCTCCGGCCAGGCGGAGATCCCCCGGGACGCGGACGTCGTGCGCCGCGGCATCGACCTGGTCCTCGACGGCATCGATCTCCTCCATCGGCTCGCTGCTCATCTCCACCATCGTCCCCTTGTCTGCATGGTGCCTGCACCGCGCGCCTCACGGAACCGAGCGGCGCCGCCGAGTTCCTCAGCATGTCATCTTCCCCGGAAAGATTCCAGCCGTGGAAGCAGAATTCATCATGCGGCAGTAGGGTGGCCGCCATGACCGAGCCCGGCACGCGTGACACCGCCGCACCCGAGTCGCCCACGAGCACGCCCGACCATCGGACCTGGCGCGTCCACGACCTCGCCGCGAGCGATCCCGAGGGCGAGCTGGCCGACCGCTCGGGACTCGACGAGACCGCCGAGCGCGAGATCGACGACCTGATGGCGGCACTCGTCGCCCTGCGCCGGGCCGAGGAGGAGCTCTCCTCCGCATCGCGCGCCTTCATGGACCTCGGCGCGACGGACATGCGCGCCCTGCACTACCTCATCGCCGCGGCCCACACGGGTGAACTGGCGACACCGGGGGCCCTCGGCGAGCACCTGGGCATCTCCTCGGGCGCGACCACGAAGCTGCTGGACCGGCTCGCCCGGGGCGGGCACGTGACGCGCGGGCACCACCCCGCGGACCGTCGGGCGGTGACGATCGCCGTCTCCCCCGCGACCCGCCGCGCGGCGATGGACTCGATGGGCCGCCAGCAGGCGGGGCGAGTGCGCGCCGCTGCGCGTCTGAGCTCGGAGGAGCGCGGGACCGTCACCCGCTTCCTGCTCGACATGGCCGGCGAGCTGTCCCCTGCGGGTCTGGACTGGGCGGAGGGCTCGACGAGGAGCGCTGGAGCACCGCATGCACGGTGAGTACCTGATCCTGCTGGGGCTGTGCCTGCTGGTGACGCTGCCGCTCGAGTTCGTGATCGGGGCGCGCGTGCACCGCAGCCCGCGTCGGCTGCTCGCGGCCCTGCTCCCGACCGCCATCATCTTCCTGGCCTGGGACTACGTGGGGATCCACAGGCATCACTGGTGGTACGACCCCGCGAAGATCTCCGGGATCACCCTGCCCGGCGGCATGCCGCTCGAGGAGCTGCTGTTCTTCCTGGTGATCCCGATCTGCGCGCTGCTCACGCTCGAGGCCGTGGAGATCCTCCTCGGGCGGATCAGCCGTCGGATCAGCCGTCGGATCCGCCCCGCCGACGAGGAGAGGAGGAGCCGGAGTGCCTGAGTACACGATCCTCACGGTGATCGCGCTCCTCGCCGTCCCCGCGCTCGAGCTGCTGTGGCTGCGCACGGGCCTGTTCCGCCGCCCCGCCTACTGGATCTCGATGGCCATCGTGCTCGGCTTCCAGGTGCTCGTGGACGGCTGGCTGACGAAGCTCTCCGCCCCGATCGTCCTCTACGACGACGCGATGACCCTGGGCATCCGCTTCCCCTTCGACATCCCGATCGAGGACTTCGGCTTCGGCGCCGCGATGGTCACCCTTGCGATGCTGCTGTGGACGCGCGCGGGATCGTCGGAGGCGGTGCGATCCGCGGGAGCTGCGGAGGCGAACGGTGCGGCCGACGGAGCAGACGGGGCCGACGGGGCCGCCCCGGCAGACAGCGTCGGCCCGGCGGACGAGCACGGCAGGGCGCAGCGATGAGCGCGCGTCCCGGCCGCGACCGCCGCGCCGTCCTGCATCGCGGGCCGACGGGGCGCGCGAGCGCATCGGCGAGGGACGTCGTGGTGGTCGGCGGCGGGATCGCGGGCATCTCGGCCGCCACCGTGCTCGCTGAGCGGGGCGTGCGCGTGCACCTCCTCGAGGCGCGCGGCACCTGGGGCGGCAGGGCGCGCTCGTGGAACCTGGGCGACGGACGCTCCATGAGCCGCGGCTTCCACGCCTTTTTCCGCCAGTACTACACGCTGCGCCGTCTGCTCGCCCGCGCCGACCCGTCCCTGACGCGCCTGCGGGACATCGGCGACTATCCGCTGCAGCTCGCGGACGGGCCCCGCGACACCTTCCGCGGCATCCCCCGCACCCCGCCGTGGAGCGTCGCGACCTTCGCCCTGCGCAGCGACAGCTTCCCGCTGCGCGAGCTCGCGCGCGTCGACGTGCGACGCGCCCTGGACCTGCTGCGCGTCGACTTCCCCGGCACCTTCCGAGCGCTCGACGGGACGAGCGCGCAGGACGTGCTCGATGCGCTGCGCTTCCCCCACGACGCCCGGCATCTCGCGCTCGAGGTCTTCGCGCGGTCCTTCTTCGCCGACCCCCGCGAGTTCTCCGGCGGGGAGCTCGTGGGCATGTTCCATGCCTATTTCATGGGGTCCGCGGAGGGCCTGATCTTCGACGTCCCCTGCGACGCCTACTCCCCCATGCTCTGGGATCCGCTCGTCGAGCGCCTGCGCTCCCTGGGCGCGGACGCCCGCACGTCCGCCGTCGTGCACGGCATCGAGAGCCTGCCGCGCCGGGCGGCCGACGGCGCAGGGACGCCGCGCGATCTCCTGGTGAGGACCGCCGAGGGCGACCTGCGCACAGACGCCGTGGTGATGGCCGCCGATCCCCGCTCCGCGCGCGCCCTCCTGGGCTCCGCCGCCGCGGCCGTGCCGGAGTGGGAGGGCTGGCTCGATCGCGTCTCCGCGCAGCGCAACGCACCGCCCTTCGCCGTGCTGCGGCTGTGGCTCGATCGTCCCGCCGCGCCGGACTCCCCCGCGTTCCTGGGCACCAGCGGCTTCGGGCCGCTGGACAACGTCTCGTTGGTGGACCGCTTCGAGCGGACGGCGCACGACTGGGCGCGGCGCCACGGCGGGAGCGTGGTGGAGCTGCACGCCTACGCGCTCGACCCTGCCCCTTCCGCCCTCAGGTCCGCCGACGACACCGCTCGAAGCGGGAGGCTGCGCGACGAGCTGCTGCGGCAGATGCACCGCCTGCACCCCGAGCTCGCCGACGCGCACATCCTCCACGAGCAGTGGCTGGTCGAGGACGACTGCCCGCTCGTGGGCACCGAGCCGTGGGACGAGCGCCCGGGCGTGGACACCCCGGACGCCCGCATCGTCGTCGCCGGGGACTGGCTGCGCACGCGGGAGCCGGTCGCCCTCATGGAGCGCGCCGCGCTCACGGGGGTGCAGGCGGCGAACAGCCTGCTCGCCCGCTGGGGCGTGCGCGGCGAGGACTGGTGGACGGTGCCGATGACGGGCGTGCTCCGCCGCGCCCGGTCCCGGCGGCCCCGGCGACCGTGAGCGCCCCGCGGCCTCTCTGAGATCCCCGCGGTCTACAGGGGCTCCGGGAGCGGCCTGCTGGTGGTGTCCCCGCGCAGGCGCTTGAGCACGTTCTCCGCGCTGATCAGGCACATCGGCACCCCGACGCCCGGCACGGTGGTACCCCCGGCGTACAGGAGCCCCTCGACCCTCCGGCTGCGGTTGCTGCCGCGCAGGAACGCGGACTGCCGCAGCGTGTGGGCGGGCCCGAGGGCGTTGCCGCGCCAGGAGTGGAAGGCGTCGGTGAAGTCGCCGGGGCCGACGGTGCGGCGCAGCTCGATGCGCTCGGCGAGGTCCGGCACGTGCGCCCGGTCGGCGATCTGCGCGATGGCGCGGTCCACCGACTGCTCGACCTCCGCGTCGCCCGCGCCGTCCAGGCCGCCGCGGCCGATGCCCCGGCCGTCGGACGTCTCCGGGGCAACAGGGATGAGCACGAAGAGGTTCTCGCTGCCCTCGGGCGCGACCGTCGGGTCCGTGCGCGAGGGCGCGCAGACGTAGATGCTCGCCGGATCCGGCGCGCGGGTGGCGCCGCGCGCGTCCGCCGGGGTGATCTGCGCGAAGTTCCGATCCCAGTCGTCGGTGAAGAACAGGGAGTGGTGCAGCAGCTCGGGCACCCTCCCGCGCACGCCGAGCATCGCGAGCACCGCTCCGGGGCCGGAGGTACGCGTCTTCCACGCAGATTCCGGGTAGGTCTGCAGCTCCCGTGGCAGCAGCGCGGTCTCCGTGTGGTGGAGGTCGGCCGCGGAGACGACGACATCCGCGTCGAGCGTCTCGGTCGACGCCCCTGCCGCGCGGGCCTCGTCCGCGGCGGGAGCCTTCCCCGCCGCGCGGACCTCGACGCCCGTCACCCGTGCGCGGGGCGCACCGACGCCGCGCCCTGCCGGCGCAGTGCGGATCGCGGTGACCTCGTGGGCGGTGCGGATCTCGGCGCCCGCGTCCTCGGCGAGCTCGCGCAGCACCTCGACGAAGCGGGTGAACCCGCCGCGCGGGTAACGCACGCCGTCCTCGAGGTCCATGGCGCTCATCAGGTGGTAGAGGCTCGGCGCGGTCCGCGGGGTGGCGCCGAGGAAGACCGCCGGGTAGCCGAGCACCTGGCGCAGTCGGGTGTCGTGCACGGTGCGCGCGGCGAGGTCATGGAGGGATTCGCCCAGCAGTCGGGTGAGGGCCGGCGAGCGCGGGGCGAGCTCCCGGAGCGTGCGCGCGGGGACCCTCGAGAACGTGGTGTAGAGGAAGTGGGAGGCGGCCATGCGGTAGGCCGAGCCCGCCGAGTCGAGGTGGCGGCGCAGGGCGTCGCCCGCCCCCTCCTCCTCTGCCTCGAAGGCGGCGGCCGAGCGCTCTCGGTCGCCGAACAGGTCCAGCGGGTGCTCGTACTCCTCGCCGAAGACGCGGTAGGCGGGGTCCAGCTCGACCAGGTCCAGATGGTCCTCGAGGCGGGTGCCCAGCAGCGCGAAGAAGTGCTCGAAGCACTCGTGCATGAGCCACCAGGAGGGCCCGGTGTCGAAGGTGAACCCGCCCTCGCGCCAGGTGCCCGCACGTCCGCCGACCTCCTGCCCGCGCTCGAGCACCGTGACCGGGTGCCCCTCGGTCGCGAGCAGCGCGGCCGTGGCGAGCCCCGCGATGCCGCCGCCGATGATCACGACCTGCCGGGCGTCGGCGCGAGTGGCCGGGGCGGTGCTCGCCGGGCCCGCGGAGACCCGACGCCCGGGCAGGGCGGCGCGCGCGGCGATGAGCGCCTTCTGCGCGGTGGGAACGCGCACGCGCCGTGCGCGCAGGACCTCGGCGGGCGTGCGCCGCAGCCGCGTCGAGAGCGCGGCGAACAGATCGTGGGCGGACTGCACGGCCGCTCGGCTCGAGGCGGGCAGGTGGGCGATCGCGCCCTGGGCGCGCGCGAGGTCCCGGTCGATGTCGTCGAGCAGGGCGAGCTTCTGGCGCTCGGTGGGTCCGTGCAGGTCGATGCCGGGGAAGTAGGCGCGTCCGCGCCCGTCGGCGTCGTCGCGCAGGTCCCGCAGGAAGTTCACCTTCTGAAAGGCGGCGCCCAGGCTGCGCGCGCCCTCGACGAGGGACGGGCTGGGCTCCACGGGGCGGTCGGCCCCGTCGGTGGCGAAGACTCGCAGGCACATCAGCCCGACCACCTCGGCGGAGCCGTCGACGTAGCGTTCGAAGCTCGCGTCGGTATGGGAGGTCACGTCGAGATCGGCCCTCATGGAGGCGAAGAAGGGACGCGTGAGATCGGTGCCGATCCCGCAGGCGCGGGAGGTCGCGGCGAAGGCGTGGATGACCAGATCGGTGCTGAAGCCCGATTCCATGGCTGCTTCGGTGCGCTTCTCGTAGTCGTCCAGGGCCGCCGCGACCAGGTGCGCGCCGGCACCGCTGCCTGCCGCGGCGCCGTCGACGATCTCGTCGGCGATCCGCACGAGGGCGTAGATGCTGCGGACTCGGGTGCGCACGGGCTCGCGCAGCAGGCGCGTGGCCAGTCCGAAGCTCGAGGAGTAACGACCGATCACGCGCTCGGCGGCGGCCTCGGCGGTGCGGCGGAAGTCGTCGGCCGCCTGCTGCTGGAGGCTGTGCTTCATCAGCGCCTCCGCCCTTCATCGCCCGCGCGGGCGATCAGCTGTTGTCGACGTCGTGGTTCATGCGCCGCAGGAAGTCGATGACCACGGCCCGCTCCTGCGGGCTCAGGGACGACGCCACCTCGTGCATGCGCGCGTGGGTGTCCTCCAGTGTGCGCCGCACCTGCTGCTCCCCGCGAGGGGTGGGGGCGACGGCGGTCGAGCGGCGGTCGTCGGGATGAGGCGTCCGCTCGGCGAAGCCGTGGCGCACCAGCCGGTCGACGAGGGCGCTCGCCGAGGCCTCGCGCACCTCGAGCCTGGCTGCGAGATCCCTCTGCCGCAGCACGGTCCCGGCGCTGCGGGCGGCGAGCAGGTGGCGCATGGCCAGCAGGTCCTTCTCGCCCATCTGCATGTGTGCGCGGATCCGGGAGCGCATGCGGTGGCCGGACTCCTGGTAGACCCGCAGCTCCTCGAGCAGCTCGGTCGCCGTGGGCGAGGCCTCCTGGGAGGGCGGGTACCAGAAGCCGTCGGCCGATGCGGAGTCCACGACCGGCCACCTCCTGCCTCTCGCCGATGTCGCTGAGCACATTGTGCCCGACCGCGCGGGGTCGAATGGACACGCCCGACCTCTTTCCGTAGCCTGCCTAAGTATTCAACACTCTAACGGAGGTCTTGTGGACACGCACATCGAGAACCCCTTCCATGCCGACCTCCGGGAGGACACGGAGGACTCGCCCCGCGGGCGCCGCGCCCTGTCCCAGCCGTACGACGCCGTGCTGCTGGCGTCCTTCGGCGGCCCCGAGGGCCAGGACGACGTGATGCCGTTCCTGCGCAACGTCACCCGCGGCCGCGGCATCCCCGACGAGCGGCTCGCGGAGGTCGGCGAGCACTACCGGGCGCTCGGCGGGCGATCCCCCATCAACGCGCAGAACCGCCGCCTGCTCGCGGCGCTGCGGACCGAGCTCGACGAGCGGGGCATCGCGGTGCCCGTGCACTGGGGCAACCGCAACTGGACCCCGACGATGCGCGAGGCCGTCGAGCGGCTGCGCGAGGAGGGGCATCGGCGCGTGCTGGCGATCGCGACCAGCGCCTACTCGTCGTACTCCTCGTGCCGGCAGTACCGCGAGGACGTGGCCGGAGCGCTCGTCGAGACCGGCATGCTGGGCCGGATGCGGATCGACAAGGTGCGGCCGTACTTCGACCATCCAGGGTTCCTGGATCCCTTTGTCGAGCACCTGACGGAGGCCCTGGCGTCGCTGGAGCGCCGGGGCACACCCCGCGAGCGCGTGCAGGTGCTGTTCACGACGCACTCGATCCCGCTCGCCATGGCCACGGCATCCGGGCCCGCCGAGGAGGGGCACGGGACGCCGTGCGGCTGGTACGTCGCCCAGCACGAGGCCGCCTGCCGATACGTCATGGAGAGGGCCGAAGAGGGCGAGCCTGACTCCCCCATCCCCGCCTCCCCCGTCCCGTGGCGGCTCGTCTTCCAGTCGCGCTCCGGCTCGCCGCAGGTGCCGTGGCTCGAGCCTGACGTCAACGACGCCCTCCGGGAGATCGCCCGCTCGGGCGCAGCGGACGCCGTGGTGCTCGTGCCCATCGGCTTCGTCAGCGACCACGTCGAGGTGATCTGGGACCTCGACACGGAGGCCGCGCAGACCGCGGAGGAGGAAGGGCTCGCGTGCCTCCGCCTGCCGACGCCCGGCACCGATCCGCGCTTCGTCGCCGCCCTCGCGGACCTCGTCGAGGAGCGGATGCGCGAGGACGCGCCGCGCCGCTGCGCGACGGACTTCGGGGGCACGGCGGACGTGTGCGGGACCGCCTGCTGCCTCTCCGGGAGCGCCAGGTCCGGGCTGCGCCCGACCACCTCGGCTCTGGACTCCGCGGCCGACGCGCGGACAGCGCTCGGTCCCGAGGGCCTCTCCCGGGCGCTCGAGGGCACGGGCACCCAGTCATGAGCGACACCCGCCGCCGACTTCGGGCCCGACGCATCCTGGTCACCGGCGCGACCGGCTACGTGGGCAGCAGGCTCGTGCCCTGCCTGCTCGACGAGGGGCTGACGGTGCGTGTGGCAGGCCGCAGCGGCGAGCGCCTGCGCGCGCGACCGTGGTCGGACGAGGTCGAGATCGCGGTGACGGACCTGGACGACCGTGCCGCTGTGCGCCGCGCCCTCGCGGACGTCGACGCCGTCGTGTTCCTCGTGCACGCGATGGCCGGCGGCCGCGGCTTTCAGGAGCGCGAGGCACGGATGGCGCGGATCATGGCCGAGGAGGCGCAGCGCGCCGGCGTCGGCCGGATCGTCTATCTCTCCGGGCTGCACCCGCGCTCCCAGGAGCTCAGCGAGCACATGGCCTCGCGGGAGAGGGTCGCGCAGATCCTGCGCGACGGCGAGGTCCCCACGCTGGTGCTGGAGGCGGCGACCGTGATCGGCGCGGGCTCGGCGAGCTTCGAGATCATCCGCCACCTGGCCGAGCGCCTGCCGGTGATGCCCGCTCCGAGCTGGGTGCTCAACCGCATCGAACCGGTCGCGATCACCGACGTGCTGCACCATCTGACCCGCGCGGTCGCCGTCCCCGAACCCGTGGCGGGGACGTACGGCCTGGGCAGCGGCGAGCGCGATCTGCGCTTCGCCGACCTGCTCGAGAAGTACGCGCAGGAGGCCGGTCTGCCGCGTCGCCGCGTGTTCGCGCTGCCTCTGCCGGCTCCGCTGCTCTCGGGACTGTGGATCGGGCTGGTCACCCCGGTGCCGCTCGCGATCGCGGTGCCGCTCGCGCAGTCCATGCGCCACGAGGCGATCACGCACCGCCCCCTCGCCGAGGAGGTCCTGGGGTCACCGCCCGGCGGCCCTCTGCCCTACCGCAGGGCGGTGCGGGCGGCCCTGGAGGCGCAGAAGTCCGGCGACCTCGCCTCGAGCTGGGACGACGACACCGCGGCCGCGCGCGGACCCGAGGCACCTCTGCCGGAGGACCCCGACTGGGCGGGACACACCGTCTTCACCGACGTGCGCGAACGACGAGCCGAGGGCGTCGACCCGGCGCGGATCTGGCAGGTCATCGAGGGGATCGGCGGAGCGTCCGGCTGGTACTCCACTCCGCTGCTGTGGTCGCTGCGCGGGCTCGCAGACCGGCTCGTCGGCGGACCCGGGCTGCGCCGCGGCCGACGGGACCCCTGGCACCTGCGCGAGGGCGACGCGGTGGACTGGTGGCGGGTGGAGAGGGTCGAGCCCGGCCAGCTGCTCACCCTGCGCGCGGAGATGCGGATGACCGGACGGGCCTGGCTGCAGCTGGGCGTCGAGGGGATCGACGCGGCCGACGGGGCCGACGGAGCCGACGGGGCCGAAGGGGCCGGCGAGGTCGAAGGGATCGGCGGAGCGGTCTACCGGCAGCGGGCGGTCTACTTCCCCGACGGACTGCTGGGGCGGCTCTACTGGTGGGGCATCTCGCCGTTCCACGCCCTGGTGTTCCCCTCGATGGCGCGCAACATCATCGCGGCCGCGAGGCGGCAGGGATCGGAGCGGGGCGCGCAGGACGCGGAGGCATCGGGGCTCACGGGCGGCAGATCCGCGCTCAGGCGCCGAGCAGGCCGACGACGAGGTATCCGGCGCAGAGGACACCGATGACGAGCACGGCCGCGGTGCCCGCGAGCATCGGCAGACCGCCGCGGGCGAGGATCCCCTGGCCGCGCAGGCTGTGGTGGGCGCGCCGGTATCCGGTGGCGGCGAGCGCGTAGGCGAGGACGGCGAGGCCCGCGCCGATCACGCCGACGACCACCGCGAGGATCCCCATCGCGCCGACGGTGAAGCGCATGCCCACCAGGCTCGCGACCCCGAAGGCGAGGCAGGTCCGGCGCCAGGCGAGCAGCGTGCGCTCGGGCTGGAGGCCCTTGTCGAAGACGGCGTCGGGCTCGGCGGGCGGGCGCGCTGTCGGCCCGCCGGGTGCCGCCGACCCGCCGGGTGCCGCCGACCCGCCGGGCGCTGCCGGCCCGTCGGGCCCGTCGGCCGGATCGGGACTCACGCGTACAGACCGATCGTGACCAGCGCGGCCGCGACCACGACCCCCACCACGAGGATCCCGCCGACGGCGAGGCCCGGCAGCGGCGTGCCGGCGCGCAGCGACTTCTCGGTCGCCTTCCATCCCAGCCACGCCTGGACGGCGGCGAGGGTGCCGAGCACCAGGAACACGATCGAGGCGGCGGCCCGCCAGCCCACGGCCTCGGGCAGGGCGAGCGCCTCGAGGGCGAAGGCGCCGGCGTACATCGCGAGCGCCGTGCGCAGCCAGGCCAGGAAGGTGCGCTCGTTGGCGAGGCTGAAGCGGGGGTCGGGCTCGTCCCCGTCGCGGTAGACGGAGGCGGGGAAGCGGCGGGGGGCGGTCATGCGGTGGCCTTTCCGGGGGCGGTGCGGTCAGGGGCGGAGTCGACAGGTGTGGGGTCGTCAGGGGCGGCGAGGGCGACGGTGCGGAAGCCCGCGTTGCCCATCGAGGAGTCGGGGGTGTTCTGCGAGCGGGCGGAGTTGCGGTAGCGGTTGCAGTAGGAGATGTGGCAGAGGTAGCTGCCGCCGCGCAGGATCCGCGCCTGCCCCTCCTCGGGGCCGGTGGGGTCGTGCACGGCGCCGTCGGCGGCCGGCGTGATCCTGGGCCGACGGTACGTCGCGGGGTGGAAGAAGTCCTCGCACCACTCCCACACGTTGCCGACGCTCTGGAAGAGCCCGTAGCCGTTGGGGGCGAAGGCGCGCACGGGGGCGGTGGTGAGGAAGCCGTCCTCGCGCGTGTTCGTGCGCGGGAAGTCGCCCTGCCAGATGTTCGCGCGCCAGCCGCCGCGCTCGGCGTCGCCGCCGGTGTCCGGCTCCTCGTCGCCCCACGGATACTTGGCGCCCTCGAGGCCGCCACGGGAGGCGTACTCCCATTCGGCCTCGGTGGGCAGGCGCCGACCCGCCCACGCGCAGTACGCCTGGGCATCGTTCCAGCTCACGTGCACCACGGGATGGTCCTCGAGCCCGTCGATGCTCGAGCGCCTGCCGCCCGGGTGCCGCCAGTCGGCGCCCTGGACGCCCGCCCACCAAGGGGTCCCGGAGGCGGGCCCCATGATGTCCGCGTCGTCGGCCGCGATCGCGAGGTGGAACACCGCCGAATACCCGAAGGTCTCGGCCTCGGTGCGGTGCCCGGTCGCCTCGACGAAGCGGGCGAAGTCGGCGTTCGTCACCGTGGTCGCATCGACGTCGAGTGCGCTGATCGCGACGAGGTGGCGCGGCACCTCGCCGTCGGCCCGGTTCCTGTCCCCCGAGGAGTCGCCCATGGTGAAGGTGCCGGCGGGAAGATGGGACTGGGCGATGGTGTGGCGGGAGGCGGGGTCATGCGCCGGGCCGGCCGGCCCTGCGTGCGGACGGTGCGGGGTCGCGGACTCCGGCGCGCTCACGAGCTCGAGGCTTTCGCGCTCCGGCATGCCGCAACCGCATCCGCATCCCGTGTGCTCGCTCATCGAGCTCCTCTCTCCGTGGCTCGCGCCGTGTTCGTCCGTCCCCGATCTTCTCAGGTCCGGAGAGGACCGAGAGGCGCCGGCTCGCGCCTCGTGCGCGCCGCGCCGCCGCGACCCACTGCGGACCTCCGTGTGCGCCACATCACGTCACTCCGTGCTCCCGCCCACCCGTCTCCGCTGACCTGCCCATTTCCCCGTTCTCCGCCTTCGCGGGAAGGCGCTCGCGTTCCCCGCGCGATCACCGGCAACGGGCCTCAAACCTTTGAGGATTCCCCTCAAACGATTGAGTCCTTAGCGTCGGTGCCGAGTCGCCGACAGCTCGAGCGACCTGCCCTTGAACGTGCTCGAAGGAGAGCCATGTCCACCTCCGCAGAACTCGCGTCCCCGCCCCTCGAAGCACCCTCCCGACCCTTCGGGGCACGGGACCGGGTCGGCTACATGTTCGGCGACCTCGGGAACGACTTCACGTTCCTCCTCGCGTCGTCGTACCTGATGATCTACTTCACCAACGTCGCGGGGCTCGCCGCCGCCCACGTGGGGCTCCTGTTCCTGATCGCGCGGTTCATCGATGCCTTCACGGACATCGGCTGGGGCCGGTTCCTCGATCGCCACACTCCCGGGCGCGGCGGACGGTTCAGGCCGTGGATCGGGAGGATGGCGATCCCCGTCGCCATCGCGAGCTCCCTGATGTACGTCCCGTTCACGAGCGGATGGGACTACGGGCTGAAGCTCGCCTACGCCGGAGCGACCTATCTGCTGTGGGGGTCGGTCTTCTACACCACCACGAACATCGCCTACGGCTCCATGGCCTCGGTGCTCACGATCGTGCCTGCGGAGCGAGCATCCCTCTCCGTGTTCCGGGGCATCGGGGCCAACAGCGCCGGGCTCCTGGTCTCGCTGGTGCCCCCGCTGTTCATCTACGCCATGGTGGACGGCTCCTCGGAACTCCAGCCGGGGCGACTCTTCGGCGTCGCCGTCGTCTTCTCGCTGCTGGCCGCGCTCTGGTACATCCTGTGCTGGGCGAACACCACCGAGCGCGTCGCCGCGCCGACCCAGGGGGTCGACAAGCCCGGCCTTCTCGCGCTCTTCCGCTCCCTCACCACCAGCCGCCCCCTGCTCTCGCTGATCGCGGCCAACATCCTGATCATGCTGGCCTCGCTCCTGGTGGGCACCATGGCCGCGTACCTGTGGCTCTACCACTTCAATGACGGGACCCTCTCCGGTCCCGCGCAGCTCACGTCGTTCCTCCCGGGCCTGCTGCTCTCGTTCGTCGCCGCCCGGCTCGCCGCTCGGTTCGGCAAGAAGGAGGTCGTGACCGTCTCGCTCTTCGGCGCCGGCATCCTCTACGTCCTCCTGTCCCTGCTGCACATCTCCGATCCGTGGATCTTCATCGGCCTGATGTTCGTGGCGGGCTTCGGCCTGGGCTTCTACAACCTGCTGATCTGGGCGCTCATCGGCGACATCATCGACGCCGAGGAGGTGCGCAGCGGGCACCGGGACGACGGCACGGTGTACGCGGTGAACACCTGGGCGCGCAAGGTGGGACAGGCCGTCGCCGGCGGTCTGGGAGGGTTCGCCCTGTCCGCGATCGGATTCCGCTCCGCGTCCTCGGTCCAGTCGGCCGCCACGATCGACGGCATCTACATGGTCTCGACCCTCGTCCCCGGCCTCCTGTACATCGCGGCGGCGCTGATACTGCTGGTGCTCTACCCGCTCGGCCGCCGAAAGGTCCAGGAGAACGTCTCCGTGCTCGCCGATCGGCGCGCCGCGATCGACGAGGTGATCTGATGGCACGCCCGACCCTGAAGGATGTGGCCCACCGGGCAGGAGTCTCCGTCTCCACGGTCTCCTACGCCCTCAACGACGCATCCCGCGTGCAGCTGTCGGCGGAGACCCGCGGCCGCGTGCGGCGCATCGCCAAGGAGCTCGGATACACGCCGAACCTCTTCGCGCGCTCGCTGCAGGCGCGGTCCAGCAGGACCATCGGGGTCGTGGTCAGCAAGCCCCTGACCAACCCGCGCTACGCGGCGATCGTCCATGGCACGGGCACCGCGCTGATGGATCGGGGGCTGCGCATGACGGTCCTGCCCCGGCCGGACGCCGCCGGGTATCTGGACGACTGCCGCAGCGGTTTCCTCGAGGGCATCATCTTCGTGGGCCACGACGACGTCACCGTCCCCCAGGAGCTCGTCGACGCCGCAGGATCGGGCCTCGCACCGATGGTCGCCATCGACTGCGGGGCCGCGGACGCCGACACGCCCTTCTCGAGCGTCGACTTCGATTACGAGCTCGGTGCCGTATCGATGATCGAGCACCTGGCCGGGCGCGGGATCACCATCGTGCTCCATGTGCGGCCGGAGGTCTCGTCGAGGGCGGAGCGGCTGAGGCAGATCGCGCTCATGCGCGTCCTGGGATCGCACGACCGCATCTCCCTGCAGGTCGTCAGCACCGGGCTGAAGGATGCCGATCTCGCCGAGCTCGACGCCGCGGGCGGTCATGGGGACTACCTGCATCACCAGGCGGCGCGGCTGACGGCAGCGCTCGAGGACCTCGATGAGCAGGCCGCTCGCGTCGCCGTGCTCTGCTCGTGGGGCGCGGACGTCGAGGTGGCGCTCAGCGTCGTCCAGCGCATGGCCCCGGGCGCCACGGTGGCGGCCCTGGCCGGGGGCTGGCCGAGGGTCGAGGTCTGGCCCGGCCTCACCTACTCGCGCCTTCCCCTCGAGGAGGCGGGCGAGACCGCGGCTCGTCTGCTCGTGCAGGAGCTGACGCCCGACGCGGGCCACGAGCACGTGCTCCTCCCGCCGGAGGCGCTGTCCTCGTCCTGACCTCTTCTCGCCCAAGGGACCGGGGCGCCCCGCCTCGCACCGACCGTCCCGTCCCGTCCCCTCAGACCATTCCGCACGACACCCCGCAAGGAGCAGCACCCCATGACCCGCCCGAACATCGTCTTCATCATGAGCGACGACCACGCCGCGCACGCGATCTCCGCGTACGGCAGCCGCGTGAACTCGACCCCGAACCTGGATCGCATCGCCCAGGAGGGCATGCGCATGGACGCCGTGTTCTGCACGAACTCGATCTGCAGCCCCTCGCGGGCGTCGATCCTCACCGGCACCTACAGCCACGTCAACGGCGTCTCCTCCATCTGGACGGAGATGGACTACCGGGTGCCCACCTTCATCGACGCCCTCCACGACGACGGCTACGCGACGGCGATGTTCGGCAAGTGGCACCTGGGCGAGCACGGCGTCTCCCGCCCGCGCGGCTTCGACGCCTGGAAGGTGTTCCCCGGCCAGGGCGACTACGTGGACCCCGTGATGATCGACGAGGACGGCGAGTCGACCGTCCCCGGGTACGCGACCGACATCGTCACCGACCTCGCCATCGACTGGGTCGACGAGCGTGCGCAGGACGAGCCGTTCTGCATGATGGTCCACCACAAGGCGCCCCATCGTCCGTGGGTGCCCGACGAGAAGCACCGCCACCTCTACGCCGACGGGTCGATCCCCGAGCCCGAGACCTTCTTCGACGACCTGGAGTCCCGTTCCAAGGCGGTGCGCGGCGTGCACATGACGATCGCCGACGACATGGGTGCCGACGACCTCAAGACCGAGGTCCCTGAGCACCTGCGCGGCGAGGAGAACCGCGAGGAGCGCATGCGCTGGAAGTACCAGATCTACATGCGCGACTACCTGCAGTGCATCCAGTCGATCGACGACAACGTGGGCAGGCTCCTGGATCACCTCGAAGAGCAGGGCCTGGCCGAGAACACCCTCGTCGTCTACACATCCGACCAGGGATTCTTCCTCGGCGATCACGGGTGGTTCGACAAGCGCCTGATGTTCGACCAGTCGCTGCAGATGCCGATGCTGATCCGCTGGCCCGAGCAGATCCAGGCGGGCTCCCGCTGCGGCTCGATCATCACCAACGTCGACTTCGCCGCCACCTTCCTCGAGGTGTGCGGCCTGGATGCCGCCTCCGCCCTGCCCACGTCGCAGGGGCGCAGCGTCCTGCCGCTGCTGCGCGGCGAGCACGTCGAGGACTGGCCGGACGCCATGTACTACCGCTACTGGGAGCACGACGACCCGATCC
The DNA here is from genome assembly GCF_020792675.1 of Brachybacterium halotolerans subsp. kimchii. Classification (NCBI taxonomy): domain Bacteria; kingdom Bacillati; phylum Actinomycetota; class Actinomycetes; order Micrococcales; family Dermabacteraceae; genus Brachybacterium; species Brachybacterium halotolerans. Next base: position 1,825,038 of record NZ_CP086254.1, read on the forward strand.
ACCACGCCCCCGCCCACTACGGGATCCGCACCGACCGCTTCAAGTACATCCACTACTACGGGGCCGGCCTCGGGGTGCCCGGAGCCTCGGATCGGATCTTCGAACCCGAGTGGGAGCTCTACGACCTGCAGTCGGACCCGACGGAGGTCCGCAACGTCGTCGATGACGCGGAGTACGCCGGGGTGCGGGCGCAGATGGAGGCGAAGCTCGCCGAGTACCAGCAGCGCTACGCCGACGAGCCCTACCGCGGCGAGGACACCCCGCACCCGGAATGGGGGCCCTATGACGAAGAGGTCTTCGCCCGCGTGGCGGAGTACGTCGCCGAGATCGACGCGACCAGCAGGTAAGCACCGCATCGCAGGCAGCGCGAGGGCCGGATCCGGGGATCGGATCCGGCCCTCGCGGCTCAACGGGCCGGCGGCGCCCCGTCCCACCAGCGACAGCGCGCCGCGCGCTCACTGTGCGACGAGCGCCTCCCCCACCCGCCGCAGCTGCGCGACGCTCACGAGCCCGGCGGCGGCCATGTCGTACAGGGTCATGCCCGCCGGCACATTGACGGCCTCGGTGTGGACGACGCCCGGGACCTCGCGAGCGAGCGCCTCGCGGGCGCGGGAGCGGGAGGCGAGCTCGAGCAGCGGGAGCTCGAGCAGATCGGCACCGGGCAGGTCGTCGCGCGAGGGCATGGCGATCGCCATCTCCGCCGCGCGCTCGGCGTGCGCTCGGGCCAGCAGGTGCTCCTGCGTCACCTCGCCCTCGACGGGCAGGCCCAGGCGCTCGTACTGGCTGCGCGGAGCGTCCGCGGCACGCATCGCCTCGACGAGACGGGCCGCCATCCGCAGCTCCAGCTCGTCGTCGATGATCGGCGCGAGCTGGTCGGGATCGGCCTCGAGGTCGAACAGCAGAGTGCCATGCTGCCAGGGGTTCATCCAGCCGCCGAGCGCATCCATGCGCATGGTGCGCAGGCCCTTGGTGAACGCGAAGGGGTCGGCCGGCTCCCATGCGGCGAGCTCATCGACCCCGAAGCGCGAGCGCATGTGCGTGGGCATCAGCGTGAACTCCTCGAGCGGGGCGTTGTCCCTGCCCGCGCTCGAGCGCATGTACACGTACCGGCCATCGGTGATGTTCACGTGGCCGCCGTGCACGCCGAACAGGGCGGTGCGCTCGCGGGCCGAAGGATGCGCGAGGTCCCGTCCCTGCATGTCGGGGGTGGGCTCGATGCCGAAGTAGCGCAGCATCGTGGGCGCGATGTCGATGGTCTGGGCGAGATCGCCGCGGCGCTCGTCGGCCGCACCGGCGCGCGGGTCCCAGAGGAACATCGGCAGGTGCACGAGCTCGTTGAACCAGGGCTGCACGGACTTCGCCCACCAGCCGTGCTCGCCGAGCAGGAAGCCGTGGTCGGTGTTGACGATGAGCATCGTGTCCTCCCACAGGCCGTGGGAGTCCATGGCGTCCAGCACCCGCCCCAGCGAGCGGTCGCACATCGAGACCAGCGCCGCGTACTCGCGGCGGGCGTGCTCGACCTGCGCCTCGGGCTCGGTGACCTTCTGATATCCGGGCCAGTCGAAGGCGGGGCCGTCGTACTGGTGGGGGTAGAGGTCCTTGTACGCCTGGTGGCTGAAGAAGGGCTCGTGCGGGTCGAACAGCTCGATCTGCAGCATCCAGTCGTCGGCCGCCGCATTGGTGTCGATGAAGTGGATGCCCGCGTCGACCGTGCGGGTCTGGGAGTGGTCGGCCTCGGTCGCCATGTAGGTGCGGTTCACGCCGTCCTGGGCGACCATGCGCTCGTGCAGCGGGGCGTCGGGCACGCTCTGCGCGACCACTCCCTTCCACGGATCCCCCTCCTGACCACGGAAGAACTCCCAGGTCGAGTAGCGGGTGTGGTACGTGGCGCCGCCGTCCTCCCAGTAATGGGGGTGATCGGAGGCGAGGTGCGTGTGGACGCCGTGATCCTTGAGGATCTGCGGCATCGAGTCGTCGAACGGCTCGAGCGGGCCCCAGGAGCGGTGCAGGAAGTTGTACCGGCCGGTGTGCATCTCCCGCCGGGCGGGCATGCAGGGCATCGAGCCGGCGTAGAAGTTCTCGAAGGTCACGGCGCGCTGGGCGAGACGGGCGAAGTTCGGGGCCTGCACGATCGTGTCGCGGTACTGCTCGAGCATGTGCCGGTTCAGGCTGTCGAACATCAGGATGATGGCCTTCATCGGGTGGGCTCCTCGAGGTTCTGCGGTGCGTCGGTCTTCACGGCCGGCGTGCTCGGCGGGGTCGACGGTGCGTCCTGGATCTGGTCGCGCAGCGCGGCGATCCGCGCGATGTGCGCATCCTTGGCCTCCGCTCCGGCGCGATGGGCCCACTCCCCGACCGCATCGGCCAGGCCCGCATCGAAGGGCAGCTCCGGGGTGCGCTCAAGGCGCCTGTCGCGGAAGCGGTAGCGGGCGACTTCCTGGGTGCGCGCCTCGAGCTCGGTGTCCAGAAGCGCGATCAGGTGCTCCCGGTCCATGAATCCGGCGAAGGCGAGCCGGGCCTGGAGGTCCGGCTCCTCGAAGCGCGTGGGCGGCTGGTAGGGGCCGGTGAGCCATTCGAGGAAGACGGTCGACCCCTCCTCGGTGAGGCGGTAGCGCTTCGCGTCCGTCGCACCGGGACGCGGCTCGACGTCGTGCACGACCCACCCGCGCTGCTCCATGCCTGCGAGCGAGCGGTAGACCTGGCTCATCTGCGTGTTGGCGCGCAGGAATCGGCCGTGGGTGTCCATGTACTTCTTGAGGTCGTAGCCGGTCGCGGGCTTCATGGCCAGCACACCGAGCAGCAGGTGCTCGAGCTTCAACGCGTCCTCCTTCGTAGCTGCAGCTGCGGCTTCCCCACCATTACACATGTGGAATGGATTGCGCAACGGAGCACCTCCGGACGATCCATTGACGGAACCGTTCCAGTTGTGTCATCGTCTGCGCAGCAGGGCATTCGCATTGTGTCATGCCCGACGCGGAAGCCCCCGTCGGCCCGGACCGCTCGTCGGCGAGCAGTCACGCCCCGCACCTGACGACGACGACAGGAGTCACCATGACCCATCCCGCACAGGGCACGGCTGCACCCGCACTCGAACCCACCGGACCCACCCCCTCCACGAAGGTGCCCCACCGCTGGCGGAACCTCATCACGATCACCGGCGCCGAGGTCGTGGACAACACCGAGGCCGGCCTGCTGAACACTCTCTTCCCCTCGATCGCCGCCGCGCTGCGCCTCGACAACGGCCACCTGGGCATCCTCAGCGCCCTGGGCAAGTTCGCGGCGATCCCGTTCGGTCCGATGTGGGTCTGGATCGCCACGCGGATCGGCCGCAAGCAGGCGCTCGTCCTCAACAACGTCATCGGCGGACTGCTCGGCATCGCCGCCGGCATGTCCCCGGGCTTCATCAGCCTGCTGCTGTTCAACACGCTCCTGGCCGGCACTGTGAGCTCGGGACAGCCGCTGACGAACGCGATCATCGCCGACTCGTTCGACGAGCGATCCCGGGCGCGGGCCACCGGCTATTACTACGGCGTGCTCACCGCCGTCTCGTCCTTCATCGGCCCCGTCCTCGCACTGTTCTCCGGACACCCGGACGGGTGGCGCTGGGGCATGTGGATCATCGGCGGGATCTGCCTGCTGTCCTCCCTACTGATCACCGCCTTCTACCGCGAGCCGGGCATCGGGGCGGCGGAGGCCCAGCTCGCGGATCTCGATGAGTCGCGCCGAGCGTCCAAGGTGACACTCCGCGGCGTCCTCGCGCTCTTCCGCATCCCCACCTTCTCGATCATGATGCTCTCGCGCCTGCTCTCGGGACACCTCCTGATCACCGTCTTCGGCATCCAGTTCCTCGTCACCGAGCGAGGGTTCTCGAATGCCACCGCCGCGACGGTCCTCGTGCCTTTCGGACTGGGATACGTGATCGCGACCTTCCTCAGCGGCTACGCCGTCGAGCTCCTCGACAGGGTCCTGCCCGACCACGGTCGCGTGGTCTTCATCCAGGCGGCTCAGTTCCTCTTCGCGATCGCAGCACTGCTCGGCACTCAGTTCGAATGGGGCTCGATCGGGGTGTATGCGATCTTCTGGGCGCTCTTCGGGGCGACGCAGGGCATGAACCCGCCGGTGAACCGCCCGATCGTCATGTCCGTGGTGCTGCCGGAGCTGCGCGGCCAGGCCTTCGCGATCTTCCTGTCGTTCTTCCAGACGATCGCCTGGGCGCTGTTCTCGCTCTCTGCCGGGTACCTCGCCGAGGCACTGGGCATCCAGGGCGTGTTCTTCTGGGTGCTGTTCGTGCTCATGGCCGTCAACGGGGTCATCCTCGGCGCCCTCTACTTCACCTACCCTCGGGACGCCCGGAGGGTCACCGACGAGCTCGAGGCGCGTCGTCGCAGCGCCGCGCCCTCCGCCTGAAAGGACCTCGGATGACACACGAGAAGACGCAGTCCCCGCCTCGCAGACCCAACATCCTGTGGATCACGACCCACGACATCAATCCCCACCTGGGCTGCTACGCCGGCGCCTACCCCGGCGCGGAGCACGCGGTGACCCCGCACCTCGACGATCTCGCGTCCGAGGGACTCCGCTTCGACAATGCGTTCGCCTCGGCGCCGATCTGCGCGCCCTCCCGCTCGGCGATCATCACGGGCTGCCATCCTGCGTCCATCGGGACGATCCACATGCGCTCGAAGGCCGTCCCGCCGGCCGGTGTCCGCATGTTCACCGAGCACTTCCGCGAGGCCGGCTACTACGTCACCAACAACTCCTTCACGGACTTCCAGATGGCGACGCCGTCGAGCGCCTTCGACGAGTGCAGCGACACCGCGCACTGGCGAGACCGTCCGGACCCTGACCAGCCGTTCTTCGCGACCTTCCATGGGCTCATCACCCACGAGTCGCAGATCCATCTGGACGACGAGTCCTTCGAGGAGCGCGTGCCGCACGTGCGCCCCGAGGACCGCCACGCCCCGGAGGACGTCGAACTGCCGCCCTACTATCCGGACACCCAGGTGTTCCGGGTCGCCTGGGCCCGCTACCTCGACCTCATCGGCGAGATGGACCATTGGGTGGGCACGATCCTCCAGCAGCTCGAGGACGACGGTCTCGCGCAGAGCACCATCGTCGTCTTCTGGAGCGACCACGGTCGCGGGATGCCCCGTGCCAAGCGCTGGGCGAACGACTCCGGCCTGCACGAACCTCTCATCATCCGCTGGCCTGGTCGCATCACCCCAGGCACGAGGACAGAGGCGCTCGTGCACCTCATGGATCTCGCCCCGAGCATGCTCGCCGCGGCCGGTCTCGAGATTCCCGACCACATGCAGGCTAGACCCTTCCTCGACAGCTCGGGCCGCCTCGACGAGCACACCAACGCGTATATCTTCGCCAGCAGGGACCGGATGGGCGATCTGCACGACATGTCCCGCACCGTCAGGGACTCCCGTTACCGCTACATCCGGCATTACCACCCGGACCGCTCGCCGATGCAGCACTGCACCTACCCCGACGGCTTGAGCACCTGGGCGGAGATGCGACGCCTGGCGACCGCGGAGGTCACCCAGCGGGCGATCGGAGATCTGCCGAGCTCCCTCACGCCGCTGCAGAGGACCCTCGTCGCCCCCAGCAAACCCGAGGAGGAGCTGTACGACCTGCTCGAGGACCCTCACGAGGAGCACGACCTCGCGGGAGACCGGGAGCACACAGAGACCCTGGCCCGGCTCTCGACCGCTCTCACGGACTGGCAGGAGCAGATCGGCGACCTGGGCTTCCTCACCGAGGACGAGCTGCAGGAGCGCTGGCGCCCCGGCGGAGACTGGCCGCGCACACCCGAACCCGAGGTCGTCGTCGCGCACGGCGCGGTCGAAGCCCGCTGCAGCGAATCCTCCGCCACCATCATCTGGACCGATGACCCGCCCGCGGCACACGAGCCCGAGGTCCCGCCGTCGGCCGCGGACAGCATGGGCTCACCGAGGAACGCGATCGGCTCCCCCGTCCCCGACGGACGCGCGTGGAGAATCCACTGCCCCGTGTCGCCGATCCCCGCCGACCGCCCAGCGTGGGTCCGCGCCGTGCGGCTCGGCTGGCAGCCCAGCGCAGACGTGGCCGTGGCCGTGGCCGTGGCCGTGGCCGTGGGGAGTTGAACTGAACAACGCGCCCCAACGAGGGGCGACCGATGAGGACCGGTTCCGGCACATCGGCCGGTGACCGCCTCAGGTCCCGCGATGCACCTCGACGGAGAGCTGCCGGGCCGTGGCGACCTTCTCCAGGAGCGACTGGAGCTGGTGGACCTCCTCGGGCTCCAGGGGCTCGATGTAGGCACGCTCGTGATCCCGCGCGATCGGACCCAGCCTCTCGAGCACCTCCCTGCCGTGCTCGGTGAGGCTGACCTCGTGGCTGCGGCGATCCCGGGGGCTGCGGCGGCGCTCGAGCAGCCCCTTGCCCTCCAGGCGGTCGAGCACCGCGACGATCCGGCTGGGCCCCACTCCCACCTGCTCGCTCACCGCTCGCTGGCTGACGCCGGGATTCCGCCCCACCAGGCGCAGCACCCCCGCGTCCCCGGGCGTGATCCCGAGCCCCCCGAGCGCCCGCTCGAAGCCGGCCGAGGCGTCGGACCCCAGCTGGGAGAGCAGGAACGCGATTCGGTGGCGAGGCGGAGGCGAGGGCGTCATGCCACGAGAATAGAGCACTGGACACATCATTCATAGCGTGTACTATCGCTGGCATGAACTTCAAAGACGTCCCTCGTACGACCCCCGCCGCCCATGCACGACACAGACCCATGGGCCCGCACCCGGGGATCGTCGGCGCCGTGTCCCTCGCGCTCGTGATCGCGAGCCTGCTCGTGGCCGCGCCGATGGGCGGCTCCCCATCGTTCGGAAGTCTCGCCGGTGCACCCCAGGACCAGCACGGCACCGCGATGCAGTGGTCGGCCATGCTGCTGCTCGGCTCGGCGGTCCCGCTGGGCATCCTCGCGGCGACGCTCTACTCGCACCTGCGCGGACAGGGGTTCCGCGTTCCCGGACCGGCGATCGCCTTGTTCGGCGGCATCGTCGCCTCGTCGATGCTCATGCTGTCCGCCCTGGTCACATGGACGCTGAGCCACGAGGCGATCGCCTCCGATCCCCGACTTGCACGGGCGTCGGAACTCCTCGCGCAGAGCTCCGGCGGTGTCGCGCACACCCTCGGCCTCGGTCTGCTCGTGGCCGGGATCGCGGTCCCGGGGCTCCTCGGGCGGATGCTTCCCGCGCCGCTCCCCTGGGCGGGCCTCGTCGTCGCCGCGATCTGCGAGGTCAGCGTCCTCTCGCTGGTGATCGCCCCACTGGGATTCCTAGCCCTCCTCGGCCGTTTCGCCGCGCTCGTCTGGCTCGTCGTCATCGGCTTCGCACTGTCCGGAGCCACCCGGACCCGCACCACCGCGCCCCGTATCACCACACCGAAGGAGCCGTCATGAACACCATCGATCAGACCATCACCCGTTGGGCCGACGCCGAACGCGGGTGCGACGCCCGCACCACGGAGACCCTGCTGACGGAGGACTTCCAGGGCATCGGCCCCGTCGGGTTCCAGCTCCCCCGTGACGCCTGGATCGACCGTCTCCGCAGCGGCGACCTCCGCTACGACGCGCTCTCGCTGAACGAGGTGACCATCCGCGAGCACGGCGACTGCGCCCTCGTGATCGCTCGCCTCGATGTCCGCGGAGAAGCACGGGGCCACCCCCTTCCCACGACGCGCACCACGTTCAGCATGGTGAGGGTCGACGGCGACTGGCGCATCGCGGGCATCCAGCACAGCTTCATCGCGGGAGCGCCCGGGTCGCCGGTCCCCGGGCCGCACTGAGGAGCGGGGACGCCGGCAGCGACGAGGCATCAATCCCGGAGATCGTCGCTTCCGGGGCGCCACTGGGCGCGGGAGAGCACCACGGCACGCACCGCATCCGCATCCTCGCGCAGGCCCTGCGCCTCCCGCCGGCCCCGAGGGCCCTCGCCCTCGGGATCGGCCTCGCCCTGCTCCGCGGCTCCCGCCTTCCCTGAGGTCGTGTCCCCCGCCGTCGGCGTGGGGGCGTACCGCGCCGTCGTGACCGCCGCAGCGATCCGCGCTGCCGCCTCGCGGGTCCCCTCGGGCACCTCCAGGCCCGCCGCCTCCGCGTCGTCCAGCAGGCGGGTCAGCGCCTCGCCGGGCGGCAGCGCCGCATCGAGCTCGAGCACCACCGGATCCTTGCCGTAGAGCCGGGTCCAGCCCAGCAGGTGAAGTGCCCACGCGCGGTAGTCGACGGCGCGCACCACGTCCGTCCAGGCGAGCTCGGCGGCCTGCGACGCGTCCAGCTGCGCCCAGCGCTGCTCGCGGGCGGCCAGCGCACGGCGCCGCACGCCCGAGCGGGCGAGCGCCCCTCCGCCGACGAGGGCTCCGGCGACGCCGACGCCGCCCAGGCCCCAGCCCCACCAGGGGACGGCGGCGGCGGGGCCCGCGCCGTCGTCGCTCGCGGAGCTGCTCTCGCTCGATGCGGTCGTGTCCTCCGTGGTGGTGTCGGCCTCGGTGGTCTCCTCGTCGGCGCTCGTGGTGTCCTCGGCCTGCGTCGCCTCGCTGCTGGGGGTGTCCTCGGCGCTCTCGTCGGGGTCGGGCGTGTCCGTGGCGAAGGTCGGGGTCGAGACGCCGTTGTCGGCCGCGGCGGGCGTGGGCTCGAAGCGCACCCAGCCGTGGTCGGGGCCGAACCAGGTCTCGGGCCAGGCGTGCGCGTGGTGGTTGGTGATGGTGCGCGCGTCCCCGTCGACATCGCCCGCGGTGAAGCCGATGCTCACGCGTGTGGGGAAGCTCAGGTCGTTCATGACCAGGGCGAACGTGGCGGCGAACTGCTCGCAGTAGCCCACGCGCTCGGCGAGGAAGGCGTCGATCGGGTTCTCGCCGGGCTTCGAGGTGACCGTGAGCGAGTACTCGAAGTTCTCGTGGAAGTAGGCGGCGAGCTCGGTGGCGACGTCGTAGGCGGCCTCGGAATCGGCCTGCTGCGAGATCTCGGTGGCGAGCGCGTGGATCGACGGGGTCGAGCTGACGTTCACGTACCCGTTGTCGTACGGGATGCGCATGTCCGCGTCGGAGACGTCGCGCAGCTCGTCGGGGCCGAAGGAGGTGTCGTCCACGGCGACCGAGTAGCGCATGCCGGAGAGGTCCCGGGCTCCCCCGTCGACCACGAGCTCGCCGTTGCTGGCGCCCGTGCGCGCGAGCTCGGTGGAGTCCCCGGCGTCGGTCCAGCGGATCGGGAACGGCGTGGGCAGGCGGTCGCCGATCAGCTCGGTGACGTGCAGGTCGTAGACGGGGTCGCCGTCGGGTCGCGACGACGCCAGGCGGCGGTCGGAGAACGACTCCGAGGTGGTCCGGGAGGTCGATCCGCGCTGCTTCCCGGCCTGGAAGCTCTGGCCGTCGAACTGGGTGAGCGCCTGCAGGCGCAGGTATCCGGGCTGCGCCACGTCCGTCGTCATGCGCAGCATCTCGCGCTCGCGGCCCTGCATGAGATTGCGGCGCACGGACACGGAGTCGTCGATCATCGCCCCGCCGAGCGCCCCGGCGCGTCCCTGCCAGGCGTTGATGCGGTCGAGGTCGATCGGGAACACGGGGTCCTGGGCGCGCGGCAGCACGGCCGAGACCGCCGGCGTCGCGACCGCCACCGCGCCCGCGCCGATCAGGCCGAGCGCGGCGCGTCGGCCCATGCGGTCCCCGGCGGCGCCGGGACCGGCGGGACGAGCCGCGCCGTGCTGCGCCTCCTCGCCCCCGTCGGCCCTCTGTCCACGCGGGCCGCGCGGGCCGCGCGGTCCGCGCGGGCCGAGGCGATCCGGCAGGCCGCTCACGGCGAGGACGGCGAGCGCGGCGAGGATCGGGCCGACGCTGCTCGCGAAGCCGCCGCCGTCGGGCCGCATGAGGGCGGGCACGAGCATGAAGCCCAGCAGGATCAGCGCGGTGACCATGTGCCAGCCGCCCTCGACGCAGAGGATGTCCAGCGCGAGGACCACGAGCCCGATGAGGGCGAGCACCACGATGCGCGAGGAGGGCGCCAGGACCAGAGGCGCCTGCGCCTGGAAGAGGATGCTCACGCCCTGGCGGATCACGTCCACCTGCCCGGTCACGAGGGCCGCCGGTCTGCCCACGGGCAGCGCACCGGTGGCCGCCTCGACCCCCACGCACAGCAGGATCAGGCCCACGACCTGCACGGGGAGGGCGCGCATCCGACGCGGGCTGAAGGCCCGCACGATCGCCCCGAGGCCGCCGACGACGACCGCCGAGCCCAGCGGCAGGGTGAACCAGTCGGCGCCGTCGAGCAGCTGTGAGAGCGGGATGGCGGCGAGCACCACCGCGACGGCGAGCACGAGGCTCATCCGCACGGGGCGCGACATGAACCTGTCGCGGAGGGCCTCGCCGGGCGTACGCGTGCGGGTGGCCGCCTGAGCCCCCGACCCGCGGCTCCCGGAGTCGGTCGAGGCGGCGGTCGCGCCGGCGGGGGCGGGGGCGCTCATGATCCGGCCTCGAGGACGTCGCCGAGGCGGGCGTCGGCCGGGGCGTCCAGGCGCAGCCAGGTGCCGTCGTGGGCGCTGCGCACGCGCTCGTCGCCGGCCGCGGCGGGGCGCACGGCGATCGCGGTGCGCTGCGGGGCGCGGGCGGCGAAGCGGTCCAGCTCGAGGGCGCCGAAGGGGTCGCCGTGGTCGGGGCCGAGTGCGATCGCGAGGTCCACGCGGCCCGAGGCGTGGTCGAGGGCGACGGGCTTCCCGCGCTCCTGCGGGGCGTCGCCGAAGCCCACGCCCGCGAGGTCGATGAGGGCGGCGCGCACGCCGATCGCGCCGGCCTCCGCATCGAGAGGCGAGGCCCCGCCGGCGCGTCCGACCATGCGGGTGATCTCGTCGCCGTCGGCGTCCACGACCCGCGTCTCCCATCCGTGGGAGGCGAGGCTGACCAGCAGGGATGCGGCGTGATCGAGGATCCTGTCCTGCACCGGGTCGCGGCGCTCGGCGCCCACCTCGTCGCCCTCGGCGTCGCGCGGCAGGCGCGTGTCCAGCACGATCACCGCGCCCTCGCTGCGGGGCGGCTCCTCCTCGCGGGTCATCAGCCGTCCGGCGCGGGCGCTCGCCCGCCAGTGGATGCGGCGCATGTCGTCGCCCGGGGCGTAGGGCCGCGGGATCACGCCGAGCTCTCCGCTCCCGATCGCCGCGCCGGTGCTCTCGAGGTCGCGCCGTCCGATGCCGATCCGGCTGGTGCCGGCGTCGTCCACGGGCTCGACGACGGGCAGGCCGACGATGCGGCCGGGCAGCTCGATGCGCGCGCTGAGCTGCAGGAGGCCGAAGGGGTCGCGCAGCCGGATCAGGCAGGGGCCGAGCTCGTGGATGCCGCGCCCGCCCACCTGCACGTGGTGGGGCATGCGCGGGGCGAGGCGGAGGTCGCCGGGGCCGCCGAGGCCCGCGGGCAGCTGCGCGGTCACGGTCCCGCTGCCCAGCGGCACGCGGGCGGCGAGCGCGGTGGGCAGCAGGCGAAGGTCGACGCGGGCGGGGGCGCCCGCGGTCACGGCGTCGTCGAGCACGCGCCGCGAGAGCCCGAGCCCGATCCGCAGCAGGAGCACCGCGGCCAGGGACAGCAGCAGGGCGAGCACGAGGGCGATGCCGATCAGGCGGCCGGCGGCGAGACCGGTGATCTCCCCGCCCGCCCACAGCAGCACGGCGACGACCAGCAGGCAGGCGCCGCGGGCCGTCGGCCGGATCCGGGTGCCCCGGGCGCGGGCGCTCGCGGCGCCCGCCGCGCCGACAGCGCTCGACGCCCCGGCCGCACCCGTCACGCCGACGGCTCCGGTCGTCGCGGCCGCCATCATGCGCTCCTCATCAGGCCACCGGGACCTGCGCGAGCACGTCCTCGAGCACGTCGTCGGCCGTGGCGCCGCGGGACAGGGCCCCGGGGCTGAGGTGCAGGCGGTGGCGCCACACGGGGCCGATCACGGCGCGCAGGTCGCCGGGCTCGACGAAGCCTCGGGCGCCCATCGCCGCATGCGCCTTCGCGGCGCGCAGCAGGTGCACGCCGGCGCGCGGCGAGGCGCCCAGCACGCTGCGCGGATGCTCCCGGGTCGCGGCCGCGAGGCGCACCGCGTACTCGACGAGTGCGGGCGCGGCATGCACCCGGCGGATCGCGCGCACGTACGCGGCGATCGTCGCGGGATCGGTGCGGGCGCGCACGGAGTCCACGAGCTCGCGGTCGCCGTCGGGCACGGGCCCGGCCTGGGCGGAGAGCATGCGCGCCTCGGCCGAGGCCACCGGGTACCCCATGGTCATCTGGGCGAGGAAGCGGTCGCGCTGCGCCTCGGGCAGGCGGTAGGTGCCCTCCATCTCGACGGGGTTCGCGGTCGCGACCACCATGAACGGCTCGGGCAGGGCGTAGGTCTGGCCGTCGACGCTGACCTGCCGCTCCTCCATCGCCTCGAGCAGCGCGGACTGGGTCTTCGGGGAAGCGCGGTTGATCTCGTCGGCGAGCAGCACCTGCGTGAACACGGCGCCCGGCCGGAACTCGAAGCGGCCCGCGGCCTGGTCGAAGATGCTCGCACCGGTGACGTCGCCGGGGAGCAGGTCAGGCGTGAACTGGATGCGGTGGCGGTCTGCGCCGAGCGCCGCGGCCAGGGACTTCGCGAGCATGGTCTTGCCGGTGCCGGGGACGTCCTCGACGAGCACGTGGCCGCCGGCGAGCAGCACCATCACGGCGAGCGACGCAGCGTCGGCCTTGCCCTCGACGACCGTCGAGATCTCGTCGACGACGTCGCGCGCGGTACCGGCGATCTCCTCGAGCGTGGCCGGGGAGAGCGGGGTGTCGGAGGCGCCCGCCGCGTCGGACGTGAGCGTGCTGCCGGTCCCGTCGGACGCGCCGGTCGCCCGACGGCGGCCCGTGGGGCCGGTGCCGTCGGGTGCGGGGGTGTCCGCGGTCCTCATCGGGCTCTGTGTCATCTGCTCTCCTCGTTCGCGGACGCCGGACGCTCCGCGCGACGTCGCGTCCCGACCGGGGCCGGGGCCCGCGGGGCGGGCACGAAGCGCACAGTCGACCACTGCGGACCGTCCCACGCACCCATCCGTGCGCCGATGCACAGGCATGCATGGACCCGGACCACATGTTTGCCAGACCTTGGCCCGGTCCGACGCGCACGGATGCTGTCCTGTTCATAGATTCTACGGAGCGGCCCGCGGGCCGACCAGGGTTCCCGGGCGGTGCACACGCACCGCGCAGTCGCGCCACAGGCGCGGCACAGCCGGAATCGGCGGCCACGAGCCGCCGCCGGCGGATCCGCCCGGCACGGACCGGGACGCAGCGGCCAGGAGCCGCACAGCCATCAGCAGTCGAGCAGCACAGGGCCAGGACCGCCCGCGAGGAGGACGACCACGTGCCCCAGGGACGACGCCGCATCGGCGCCGTGGGCGCCGCGGTGCTGCTCCCCTGCCTGCTCCTGCCCGCCCAGGCCCAGGCCGCGCAGCTCCCCGCGGTGTGCAGCGCGCTCACCGTGGTGGCGGACGCGGAGGACGTCTCCCCCGGCGACAGCGTCCAGGTGCAGGCCTGCGGCTTCTCCGACTCCACGACCTCTGTCGACGTGAACATCGTGGGCGACCGCACGACCACCACGGGCCCCGTCGCCGTCGAGCCCGACGGCACGGTCCGCACGCGCGTCGCGCTCCCCGACTCCGGCGACGTGCGCATCACCCTCGAGGGCCGCGACAGCAGCGAGTCCGGCTCGGTGCGCGTGCACGTCGGCGGGGACGACGCGTCGAGGACCGATGGCAGCGGGTCCGACGGGTCCGGGAACGGGGCCGACGGAGGCTCCGACGACGCGGGCAGCGGATCGGGGGCGTCGGACGCCGGCGGCAGCGGCAGTGGCAGCGGCAACGGCAACGGCGAGGACGATGGCTCGGACTCGGGCAGCGGCTCCGGCGACGACGGCTCCTCGGGCTCCGGGTCCTCCGGCGCGGACGACTCCGACGATGACTACGGCACGGGCTCGGGGTCCTCGAGCGGCGGGGGCTCCTCGGCCGGCGAGGACTCGGGTGACGCGGACTCGGGCGGCGCGGGCGACGCCGACGGGTCCGACGACTCCTCGTCCGGCGGCTCCAGCACGTCGGACGGCTCCGGTGACTCCGGCAGCACGAACGACTCCGATGACACCAGCGGCGACGGCTCCGGCGACGCCTCCGACGACTCGGCCTCGCAGGATGCGGGCTCGGGTCGGGGCTCGTCCTCCGGTGCGGGCGCCTCGAGCGACGAGAGCGGGGACGACGCAGGCTCCGCTGGCCCCGACAGCGCGGACGCGGCCGAGGACGGATCCGGCGCCGACCGGTCCGATGGCTCCTCGAGCGCCTCGGGCCGCGACGACTCGTCCGGCGCGGGAGCCGCAGGGTCCGACGCGGACGACGGCGAGCGCGCCGAGGGCTCCGGATCAGGAACTTCGAGCGGCACGGCGTCGGACGACTCCTCGCGCGGCACGGCCGATGATGCGCAGGCTGACCCGGACCACGGAGAGGACGCCGGGTCCGCGAGCGACACGGACGACGGCTCGACCGGGGATCAGAGCGCCGACGGCGACGGCCGCTCGGCCGACGGGCACCCCGTCTCCTCCTCCGGTGGAGGCGACGGGGACGCGCAGGACGCGGAGGCGCGCGCGGCGTCCGCACGCGAGGGCGCCGGGGTCGGCCCGGCCCTCGCCATCAGCGGTGCGGGGCTCGTGCTGCTGGGCGCCGTGGGCGCCGCCGTCGTGGTGCTGCGGCGCCGGAGCGCCGCGGCCAGCGGCCACGGCCGCCGCGCCCGCCGCTGACCCGGCCCGTCGGCCCATCTGCCCGTCGCCCGTCGCCCGTCGCCCGTCGCCCGTCGCCCGTCGCCCGTCGCCCGTCGCCCGAGCATGACTCAGGGCCCCCGGCACGCCCACCTGCGCGCCGAGAGCCCTGTTCTCCCTCGATCCCCTCGCGGGTCCTGGTCCCCTCGCTGCCCCGGTGTCCGGGGCTCCCCCGGTTCCGAGTGGCATCCCGTGTCCACGGGAATCCCCCGAGCGCCCGGTGCTCCCCCGAGCACCGGGCACTCCCCCCGGAAATGGCCGGGTCCGATCCGACGCGCACACCCGCGCGTCCGCATGGACCCGTGCCTGCCGCCGCCGCTCGCACCCCCTGCGAGCAGGCGACGGACTCCTGTGTGTCCGCTCTCCTCCGGCGGACTGCAGCTCAGGCGGACTGCACGCGCACCAGCACCTCGAGGTCACCGTGGCCGGCGTCCTCGAGCACCTCGGAGACCGTGGCCTGGAGGTCCTCGACGACCTGCCGCAGCGGCTCCTGGGTGCGCAGCCCCACCTCGACGACCACCCGGGCCTGCGCCTCCTCGAGGTGCAGGCCGTAGCGGGCGACGGCGTCGGGCCGGCGCCGCAGCCGGGCGTCGAGGGCCCGCAGCGTGCTCGTCACGCCGGGCTCGAGACCACCGACGCCCGGCACGGCGAGCACGGCCTGCACGAGGTCGTCGGTGAGGACGCCGGTGCTGCTCCTGCTCGCGCGCTCTCCGGCTCGGCCGGTCGCGCCGGCCGCGGCGGGGGCGTCGTCGCCGATGCGGGTGCTCTCACTGATGCGGGTGTTGTCACTGACGCGGGTGCTGTCACTGGTCATGGAGGTCCTCGATGTGCACGTCGATGCGGTCGGGGTCGATGCCGAGGTCGCGGCGCAGGGCGGTCGCGACGGCGCCGCGGACGTCCTCGGCCAGGCGCACGAGGTCGCGCGCGCCGGGGCTGCCCAGCTGGACGGAGATCCGCAGCGTCACCGCGCGCGGCATCCCCCTCTCGCCGGACCGGCCGCCGTGCGAAGCGGCGTCCTCCTCCTCGTACTCGACGCGGGCGCGCAGGCTGCGCGCGTCCGGCACCGTGTCCACGGCCCGTCGCAGCACCGTGTGCAGGGTCAGCTCGGAGACCGACATCGGTCCGCGCCGCGTGGGCGGGACCGCGACCTGCGCACCCCGGCGCACCTCGGCGCGCACGGACCGCTTGAGCGCGGCGAGCGCCCCGGAGGACACGGACACGCTGGGGTCGCCGGACTTCTCCAGCTCCGCCCATTCCTGGTGGGCCGAGCGGATCAGGCTGTCGTACGCGGCCGACTGCTCCGCGGTCTCGACGGGCAGCTCGTGCTCGACGGTCGCGCCCTGCTCGCTCTCCTCCGGCTCATGAGGCGTCTGCATGCTCACCTCCACTCCTCCATCCTCGCGATGATGTGCGCGCGGGCACGGGCCAGGCGGCCGCGCACGGTGGACTCCGGCAGGTCCAGGGCGGAGGCGATCTCCGCATAGCCCAGGCCGTCGATCTCGCGCAGCACCCAGCACTCCCGCTGGCTCTCCTCGAGCCCGTCCAGCAGCTGGCGCAGCGTGCGCATCTGGGCATCGACCACGACCGCGTCGAACGGGTCGCCGTGGCCACCCGCGTTCGTCGCGCCGCTGCCGGAGCCGACGGCGCCCACGCTCCCGCCCACGCCCGGCTGCTCGGGGAAGTCCTCGGGGGCGAGCGGGTCCGTGCCGCGCCGCGCGCTGCGCCGCACCACGTCCGTGGACCGCCGGGCGCAGATCTGCAGCAGCCAGGACCGGAACGCGTCCGGGTCCTGCAGCAGGTGCAGGCGCCGCCACGCGGTCAGCAGGGTCTCCTGGACCACGTCCTCGGCGTCGGCGCGGTTGCGCAGCGTCGCCGATGCCAGGCGCAGCAGCGCGGACTGATGCCGGTCGATGAGCACCTCGAAGGCGTCGACGTCGCCGTCCTGGGCGCGCAGCACGAGGGTGCGCTCATCCATGCGCCGCTCCTGGGAGGCCTCGCTCACCCGCCGCTCCTTCATCGTTCGTCCTGGTCCTGCAAGCCGTCGTGCCGGCCGTTCCGTCGGCCGGCCTGTCGACCGCTCCACCGGCCGTCCTGCCGGCCGGCCCGGGCCCGCCGCGACCCGCCCCGAAGGACTCATCGCGAGAGGCACCACGGGAAGGACGTCACCTCACGCCCGATCCTCACACCTCGAACCGGTGATGTGCACCACAGCTCGTGACGCGAGAGTTCACGTGCGCGCCGGACGACCGTCACCGGCGGCTTCCCACCCGCTCCATGAGGGCCGGGCACCCTGGTCGTGCGCATCATCCCCGTCCCGACGGCGAGAGGCCCCTGACCTGTGAACACTCCCGGATCTCTCCCGCCCCTCACGGTCTCCGTGATCGGCTGCGGATATCTCGGCGCCGTCCACGCGGCCGCCATGGCCGAGCTGGGGCATCGCGTGATCGGGCTCGACGTGGATGCGCAGCGGGTCGCCGCCCTGAGCGCGGCGCGTCCGCCGTTCCACGAGCCGGGATTCGCCGAACTGCTCGCGCGCACCGTGGCCTCCGGTCGTCTCTCCTTCACCACGGACTACGCCGATCTCGCCGGGGTCGACGTCCATTTTCTGGCGCTGGGCACGCCGCAGCGGGCCGACGGTCTGGGAGCGGACCTCGGCATGATCGACTCGGCGCTGGACTCCCTGGTCCCGCTGCTCGCGGCGCGCAACGGGACGCGCACCCTGATCGCCGGGAAGTCCACGGTGCCGGTGGGCACTGCCCGCGATCTCCACGCGCGCGTGGCCGGCATTCCCGGAACCACAGTGGTGTGGAACCCGGAGTTCCTGCGCGAGGGCTTCGCGGTCTCCGACACCCTGCGCCCCGACCGGCTCGTCTACGGGCTCGCCGATCCCACGGGTGCCGAGGCCGAGCACGAGGTCGCCCTGCTGGACC
Organism: Brachybacterium halotolerans subsp. kimchii; assembly: GCF_020792675.1. NCBI lineage: Bacteria > Bacillati > Actinomycetota > Actinomycetes > Micrococcales > Dermabacteraceae > Brachybacterium > Brachybacterium halotolerans. The sequence continues at coordinate 1,842,783 of NZ_CP086254.1, forward strand.
GCGTGTACGCGCCGATGCTCGCCACGAGCATCCCGCGGAAGGTGTACTCGCTGGAATCGGCCGAGCTCGTGAAGGTCTCGGCGAACTCGTTCCTGGCCACGAAGATCTCCTTCATCAACGCGATCTCCGAGCTGTGCGACATCACCGGCGCGGACGTCGCCGACGTCGCCGAGGCGATCGGCATGGACGACCGGATCGGCCGGAAGTTCCTGCGCGCGGGCGTGGGCTTCGGCGGCGGCTGCCTGCCCAAGGACCTGCGGGGCCTCATCTCCCGGGCCGGGGAGCTCGGGGCTGTGGACTCCTTCGCGTTCCTGCGCGACATCGACGCGATCAACACGGGGCGGCGGGAGTACATGCTGCGCCGCGCCCGCACCGCCCTCGGCGACAGCCTCGAGGGCCGACGGGTGGCGGTGCTCGGCGCCGCCTTCAAGCCCGACACGGACGACGTGCGCGACTCCCCCGCCCTGGACATCGCGGTGCGCCTGGTCGGCGAGGGGGCGGACGTGTCCATCACCGATCCGGCCGCGCTCGCGAACGTGCGGGCCCGCTTCCCCTCTCTGCACGCGATCGAGGACGTCGAGGAGGCCCTCGCGGGGGCCGAGCTCGTGCTGCTGCTCACCGAATGGCCGCTCTACCGGGACCTCGATCCCGCGCGGGTCGGCACGCTCGTCGCCGCGCGGCGCCTCATCGACGGCCGCAACGTGCTGGATCTCGGGGCGTGGCGACGGGCCGGCTGGGACGCGTCCGGGCTCGGCCGGCGCTGACCCTCACCGGTCGATGCCGAGCCTCACCACTCCACGGGGTCGCGCACGATCGGGCAGGTCATGCAGTGCCCGCCGCCGCGGCCCCGGCCCAGCTCCGCGCCGCGGATCGTCAGCACCTCGACGCCCGCGTCGCGCAGGGCGGCATTGGTCTGGGTGTTGCGGTCGTAGGTGATGACGACGCCGGGCTCGAGGGCGACGGCGTTGTTGCCGCTGTCCCACTGCTGGCGCTCGGAGGCGTAGAGATCGCCCGCGGTCGCGACCGTGCGCAGCTCCTTCAGGCCCATGGCCTCGGCGACCACGTCCACGAAGCGGCGATCCCCCTCGTCGCGCACCTCCATGCCCAGGGAGTTGTCGGCCGGGCGGATGGTGAAGGCGTGGATGCCGTCGACGATCGCCGGGTGCACGGTCGCGAGGTCGCGGTCGGCGAAGGTGAAGACGGTGTCCAGGTGCATGGCGGCCCGCAGCCGCGGCATCCCTGCGACGACGATCGTCTCCACGGCGCCGGCCACGAAGAGCGCGGAGGCGAGCTGGGTGATGGCCTGCCGGGAGCTGCGCTCGCTCATGCCGATCAGCAGCGTCCCGTTGCCCACGGGCATCACGTCGCCGCCCTCGAGGGTCGCCTGTCCCCAGTCCCGCTCGGCGTCGCCCCACCACACGCGCGAGCCGGAGAGCTCGGGATGGAAGCGGTAGAGGGCCTGCATGAGCAGGGTCTCGTCCCTGCGGGCCGGCCAGTACAGCGGGTTCAGGGTGAGGCCGTCGCCGATCCAGCAGGTGGTGTCGCGCGTGAACAGGGTGTTGGGCAGCGGCGGCAGCAGGTACTCGGGGGTGCCCACGGACTCGCGGGCCAGGTTCGCGTAGGCGGTGCGCAGGTCGGCGGGCAGCTCCGTCGTGGCCATGCCGCCGATGAGGACGCGCGCGAGCTCGGGGCCGTCGAGCGCGTCGAGGCTGCTGCGGGTCGCGTCCACGAGCCCCAGGCCCACGCGATTGGCGATCACCTTGCGGTCCAGCAGCCAGGTGCGGGCCTCGGGCATGTCCATGGCCTCGCCGAGCAGGTCGTGCAGCTCGAGCACCTCGACACCGCGCGAGGTCATGGTCTCCACGAAATCGGCGTGGTCGCGTTGGGCGGCCTCGACCCACATGACGTCGTCGAACAGCAGCTCGTCGCTCGTGGACGGGGTGAGCCGCTCATGGGCGAGCCCGGGCCGGCACACGAGCACCTTCCGCAGCCGGCCCACCTCGGAATGGACGCCCGAGCGGGCGGGCGCGGGATCGGCCGACGGGGCGCCGCCGCGGGAGGGATCGGCCGACGGGGCGCCGCCGGGCGCGGTCTCGACAGGACGTTCGGGCATGGTGCCTCCCACGGATCGATGGCGCCGCTCGGCCCCGAGCGGCACGGCGTCGGCGTCGCCGTCGGGCACGGCTTCGGACGTCGGGCGCTCCTGGAATGATCGCGCATCGGGGCCGGGATCGGGAGGAGTTCGCCGGAGGCGAGACCGCATCGACCGTCCGGCGTCCGGGGACCCCGACAGGGGCCCGGGGAATGGGCGGGGATACTGGACCCGCTGCCCACCGATCCCCTGCACGACCTCACCGGTCCGTCCGATCCCCCACCACACCCTCGGGAGAAGCGATGCCCGCCTCCGACGCCTCCGATCTCGACCTGCGCACCCTGCCGAAGGCGGTCCTGCACGACCACCTCGACGGCGGCGTGCGCCCGCAGACCGTCCTCGGCCTCTCCCGCGAGCTGGGCATCGAGTCGCCCGCGCCGACCGCCGAGGGCATCGCCGACTGGTTCGCCGAGGCCGCGGACTCGGGTTCCCTCCCCCGCTACCTCGAGACCTTCGCGCGCGTGCTCGAGCTGATGCAGACCCCGGAGTCCCTGCGCCGCGTGGCGCGTGAGTTCGTGGAGGACATGGCGGCCGACGGCGTCGTCTACGCCGAGACCCGCTGGGCCCCGGAGCAGCACCTCGAGGGCGGGCTGAGCATGGAGGAGGCCGTCGAGGCGGTCCAGGCAGGCCTGGACGAGGGTGCCGCGCTGGTCGAGGCGTCGGGCGGGCGGATCCTGGTCGGCCAGATCCTCTGCCAGATGCGCCAGAACGCCCCGCGGGAGGAGATCGTGGACCTCGCGGTCGCGCGCCGGGGCCACGGAGTCGTCGGCATCGACCTCGCCGGTCCCGAGGACGGCTTCCCCGCCTCCCGCTTCCGCCCGCAGCTCGAGCGGGCCCGCGCCGCCGGCGTCCACGTGACGATCCACGCCGGGGAGGCGGCGGGCGTCGACTCGATCGCCGACGCCCTGGACTGCGGCGCCGAGCGCCTGGGCCACGGCGTGCGTCTCATCGACGACATCGACTCGGGCGAGGCCGGACCGACGGCCCGCCGCGTCCGCGACGACGGCGTGGTGCTGGAGGTCTGCCCGAGCTCGAACCTGCAGACCGGCGCGTTCCCGACCATGGCCTCGCACCCGGTCGACGCGCTGCGTCGGGCCGGGATGAAGGTCGCCGTCAGCTCTGACAATCGCCTCATGAGCAGGACCTGGACCAGTCGGGAGCTCGGGCGGATCGTCGGCTCGTTCGACTGGGCGCTCGACGAGATCGAGCAGGCCGCGCTCGTAGGCCTCGATGCCGGCTTCGCCCCTGAGAAGCAGCGCCGCGCGCTGCGCGACGAGGTCGTGCTGCCCGCCTTCCGGGCGGCGCGGCGCGCATGAGGCCGACGCGGCGCCCGTGAGTCGGCGCGCCGTCCCGTCGACCTGCGGGGTCGGCTCAGCGCATCACGCCGTCCATCCGGAAGGCCTGCGTGACGTGGAGGTCGGCGAGGCGCAGCGCGGTCGCGGCGTCGATGCCTCCGGGCTCCGTGAGCAGCTGCAGGCTCAGCCCGTCGAGCAGCGCCACGGTCGCGATTCCGAAGAGCTCTGCATCGGCCCCCGGAAGCGCCTGGCCACGCTCCTGCGCGACGCGGACGGCATCGGCGCCGAGTGCGCGGAGCCTGCCCATGATCGCCTGCTGCCTCTCCGCCAGCGCCTGGTCGACCAGTGCCCGCGCGGCGAAAGCGAGGTAGACCCGGGTCTCCCGGATGCGCGTCTCATCCAGCGGCAGGAACTCGCGCAGCGCAGCGCGCACCACCTCGCCGACATGACCCTCACGAGGGATCGCGTCCGCGCGGGCGAGCGCGCTGTCGATGACGTGCTCGAAGGCGAGGCGCAGCATCTCCTCCTTGCTGCGCGCGTAGTACTGGACGGACCCGATAGACACTCCTGCTCCGGCAGCGACCTCACGGATGGTGACGCGCTCGAGCCCGCGCCCGGCGATGATGTCGAGCAGGGAATCCAGGACCCGCTCTCGCACGCTGTTCTCGGCCATCGCCCCAGGATACACAGGCCCTATACATCCGTATAGTACGGTTGTATTATGTGTGTCATGGCCCCACCGACCGGGGTGACGCCGACGGAGACGCCGCTCCTCCCACCGCAGAGTTTCCGTCCTCTCCACCTGCTCCGCCGCCGCAGCGTCCAGATCACCACAGCGGCCTGGCTGGGGGCCAACCTCGCGCTGCTCGCCCTCGCCGGCGGGCATCTCCCCTTCCGCGCGTCCTCGCTCGCGATGCCGCCGGCCGTCGACAAGGTGCTGCTCACCGACGCGATGTTCGTGGAGGTGTTCGTGCAGATGACGATCGTGCACCTGCTGACCCGGAGCCGACGGGTCCCGGACATCTCGGCTCGCGCACCCGCGCGCACCCGAGCGCGCCGCGAGGTGACGCTCATGCTGGCGTACGGGCTGGCGGCGATGCTGGGCGGCTTCACGCTGAGCCGACTGATGGGATGGCACGCCTTCGGATTCCATCTGGACGGCATGGTGATCAGCACCGGGCAGCCCGTCGTGCCCGCCGAGGCCGTCTGCTGGGCGCTCTACAACGTCATCGCCTACGCGCTGGTCCCCTACCTCGTCTTCCGGCGCCGGTACACCACCACGCAGCTGAGCCTGCGATCATCCGATCGCCGAGCTGACATCGTCCTCGTCCTGGTGGTGCTCCTGGTCGAATCCGCGGTGCAGGTGCTGTCCTCCGACGCGGCGATCCTGGCGCTCGGGGCCCGACAGCTCCTGCTCGGCGTCCCGCTCACCTTCGCGCTGTCCTTCGCCGGGACGGTGCTGCCCACGATGGTCTTCATCTACTGCATCCTCGCCCCGCGCTACCTGCGGCTGACCGGTTCGATCCCCGCGACGGTCGTCCTGGGCGGCGTGACCTATGCGCTCATGCACTTCTTCGACGGCTGGACGACGTTCGCCTCGCCCGTGGACGCGGCCATGTCCCTGCTGTACCTGCTGCTGTTCTACACGGGGCCGGGCATGTTCAAGACCTTCATCACCCTGCGCACCGCGAACGCCTGGACCCACGTCTGGGCCTACCACGCGATCGCTCCGCACGTCCTCATCGATACCCCGATGTTCGTGAGGATCTTCGGGCTGCGCTGACGGCCCCGCTCGCGACAGCGGCCTGCGGGGCGTCCCGGCCCTCCGCCGGGCGTCCTGGCCCTCCGCTGGGCGCTCCGGATGTCCAATGGAGGGTGGAGGATGGCACTCGTGCTCGCATCCCCAGGAAGGGGCCGCTTGGCCGTCCGGCGCCGCGCGATCGGGAGCCGCTGATCCGACGCACGACGGCTCCGCGCTCTCGCACACACCCGAAGGAGACCTCGATGGCTTCCCGCAGCACCCGTCCCGCTCGGCCCTCCGCACGGCCTCGCTCGGCCCGTGCGTCCGACGCCGTCGCCGCACCCCGCATCGATCCGCTCGCGCTGCGGGATCTCGAGGACTCCCCCACCGACGCCCTCGACTCCTACGCGTCCCTGGAGGGGCTGCGGTTCGAGGGGGCCGACGTCTCGGGCCTCGACCTGCACGGCCTCGCGCTCGACGAGTGCGAGCTGGTCGACGTCATGGCCCACGAGACCGACCTGCAGGACGCCCGTCTCACCGAGGTGCGCATCGGGCGCCTGAACGCGCCTGCGCTGAAGGCGGGCCGGGCCACCCTCCACGGCGCGGAGGTCACGGCCTCACGGATCGGCGCGCTCGAGCTGTTCGACGCCGACCTCGACTCGGTCGTCCTCACGGGCTGCAAGCTGGACTGGCTGAACCTGCGCGGCGGGCACCTGGTCAACGTGGTGCTCCGCGACTGCACGCTCACGGAGCTCGACCTCGGCGAGGCCGACGCGACGCGCGTCCGCTTCGAGAACTGCCGCGCCGAGACGGTGACCTTCACCGGCGCGCGCCTCGCGGACGTGGACCTGCGCGGCCTGGAGACGGGCACGCTCGCGGGCATAGGCGGCATGCGCGGCGCCGTCGTCTCCGTCGCGCAGGCGACCGCCTGGGCGGAGGACTTCGCCTCCCACCTGGGGATCCGCGTCAGCGGGTGACGGCGGCAGGGACCGCCCAGCCCGTCGGACCCGCGGGGCCGACGGCGGGGCCGACGGCGGAGCCGGTCAGGTCCGTCAGGCCCGGCCGGAGCGCTCCGCGGCGACGAGCTCGGCGATCTGGATGGCGTTGAGCGCCGCGCCCTTGCGCAGGTTGTCCGAGACGGCGAAGAGCACGAGTCCCTTGCCGCCGGGCACCGACTGGTCCTGGCGGATGCGGCCCACGAAGGTGCCGTCCTTGCCGGCCGCCTCGAGCGGGGTGGGGACGTCCTCGAGGGTCACGCCGGGCGCGTCCGCGAGGGCCTCGCGGGCCTGCTCGGGGGTGATCGCCTCGTCGAACTCCGCGTGGATCGCGACGCTGTGGCCGGTGAACACGGGCACGCGCACGCAGGTCCCGGCGACGGGCAGGTCGGGGAGGTTCAGGATGCGGCGCGACTCGTTGCGCAGCTTCTGCTCCTCGTCGGTCTCGCCCGAGCCGTCCTCGACGAGGTTCCCGGCGTAGGCGAGCGCGTTGAAGGCGATCGGCTTCACGTAGGTCTCGGGCGCGGGCAGCGCGACCGCCGAGCCGTCCAGGGCGAGCTCCTCGAGGTGATCGGCGGCGGCGCGGACCTGCGCGGCGAGCTCCTTCACGCCCGCGACGCCGGAGCCCGAGACCGCCTGGTAGGTGGCGACCTTGAGGCGCGCGAGGCCGGCCACGGAGTGCAGGGCCTTCAGCGCCGGCATCGCAGCCATCGTGGTGCAGTTCGGGTTCGCGATGATGCCGCGGGGCCGATCGGCGATCGCCTCGGGGTTCACCTCGGAGACGACCAGCGGCACCTCGGGGTCCTTGCGCCACGCGGAGGAGTTGTCGACCACGACCGCGCCGGCCGCGGCGAACCGCGGCGCGAGGGCCTTCGAGGTCGAGCCTCCCGCGGAGAAGATCGCGATGTGCACGGGCGAGGTCTCGAGGTCCGCGGTCTCCGCATCCTCGACGACCAGGTCGAGCCCGGCGTAGCGCACGGTGCTGCCGGCGCTGCGCGCGGAGGCGAAGGCCCGCACGGCGGAGTGCGGCAGGGCGCGCTCGGCGAGGAGGGCGAGCATCACGCGGCCCACCTGGCCGGTGGCGCCGACGACGCCGATCACGGGCCCGTCGGCCGCATAGCCGGGCGTGCCGGAGAAGTCGACGGCGGTGCGAGTGGTGTCGGTGCTGGTCATCGTCCGGTCCCTCCGTAGACCACGGCCTCCGTCTGCTCGGCGTCCAGGCCGAAGGCGGTGTGGATCACGCGCACGGCGTCGTCGAGCCGCGAGATGTCGGTGACCACGGAGATGCGGATCTCCGAGGTCGAGATCATGTCGATGTTGATGCCGGCCTCGCCGAGCGAGCGGAACAGCGTAGCCGAGACCCCCGGGGAGGACTTCATGCCGGCGCCCACCACGGAGACCTTGCCGATCTGGTTGTTGTAGCGGACCTCCGAGAAGCCGATCGTCTCCCGCGCCCGCTCGATCGCGGCGAGGGCCACGTCGGAGTCGGCCTCCGGGAGCGTCAGGGAGATCGCGACCGTGTCGTCGGTCGTCGAGGAGTTCTGCACGATCATGTCGATGTTCGCGCCGGAGGAGGCGACGACGTCGAACAGCAGCGCGGCCTTGCCGGGCTGGTCGGGCACCTCGACGACGGTGATCTTGCCCTCGCTGCGGTCATGGGCGACGCCGGAGATGATCGGCGCCTCGAGGCCGGGATCGGTGGTGTCCACGGACAGCTCCTTGCTGGGGTCGGCCGCATCCAGGTGCGGCACATCGGCGATGCGGACGGTGACGCCGGGGTCCACGGGGACCATGCGCTCGGCGTCGTCGGAGACGATCGTGCCCAGGCGTCCGGAGAACGAGCTGCGCACGTGGAGGGGGACGCCGTAGCGGCGGGCGTACTCGACGCTGCGCCCCATGAGGATCTTCGCGCCGTTGGCGGCGAGGTCCAGCATCTCCTCGCAGGAGATCACGGGGACGCGGCGGGCGCTGGGGACGATGCGGGGGTCGGCGGTGAAGACGCCGTCGACGTCGGAGTAGATCTCGCAGATGTCCGCGTCCAGGGCTGCGGCGAGCGCGACGGCGGTGGTGTCGGAGCCGCCGCGGCCCAGGGTCGTGATGTCCTTCGTGCCCTGCGAGACGCCCTGGAAGCCCGCGACGATCGCGACGTTCCCGGCGTCCAGCGCGCTGCGGATGCGGCCCGGCGTGACCTTCTGGATGAGGGCCTTGCCGTGCACCTCGTCGGTGATCACGCCCGCCTGCGAGCCGGTGTAGGCGCGGGCGGCGACGCCGCTGTTATTCAGCGCCATCGAGAGGACGGCCATCGAGATCCGCTCGCCGGCGGTCAGCAGCATGTCGAGTTCGCGCGGCGGCGGGTTCGGCGTGACCTGCTCGGCGAGGTCGATGAGCTCATCGGTGGTGTCGCCCATCGCGGAGACCACGACGACCACCTCGTGGCCGGCCTTCGCGTACTGGGCGATGCGGGAGGCCACCCGGATCACCGAGGCGGCGTCGGCGACGGAGGAACCGCCGAACTTCTGCACGACGAGGCTCATCGGGTGCGGGCTCCTTCATCTCGGTGACGGGTTCATCTCGGTGACGGGGTCGGTCGGCGTCGGGATCGTCGGCCAGTGGTGGCCGACGGGCCGTCCGATCCCGCGCAGCAGTTGGGGCGCACGTGTTCCACCAGGTCAGCGCGGGTGCGCGGGTGCGCGCTGCCGTCGGTCCGGGAGCGCGCGACCGACGGTGGGCACGGAACGCGAGCCCGCGGCGCGCGGACCCGTCGACGATTCTACGATCCGACGGCCGGCGAGGCACGGGCTCGCCCGGGGAGCGGACGCGTGAGGGCGAGCGGTGGAGTGGCGAGGCGGTCTGGAGTGGGCCGGGCGACGTGTGGAATGCGGAGTGGTCTCACGGGAGATGACGCAGGGTCGCACTGACTCCTCAGCGATTCGAGAGTCGTCCCTCGGAGCGCGGAACGTCCCGACGGCACCCGTGATCTCAACGAATGTGTGTCAGTGAGGTGCCTGGCAAACGAAGCAGAGCAGATGTGTCGCCCAATCGCCACCGACGACCCTGATGGGAACCGCGGGTCCGTACCGATCGGGGGTCATGTTGAGGTATACCCCAAAGTGACACGCCCCGTTCGGCCGCACTGGCGTCGCCCGATCTGTCGACTGATCCCGCGCCGGATGCTATGTGGCATACGTCACTGAAGTCGTGCGGCCGGGCGCTCAGCCGAAGTTGGGTTCAGGCCATGACAACACGAGATTTCCAACCCTCCGAGGTAGCGACATTTCTGCGCATGGGTCCGGCCGCAGCTTCACGCCTCTCTGCCATGCCTCAGCCAACCCCGCTGGTACTTCCTAACGACGAGGAAGCCGTAAAATTAATGGAACTGTGCTCCGTGGGCGAACTAGACCAGAAGACGATGCTTGATGCTCGCCCGGAGTCGGATCTACATCCGCACTGCTGGTGGCTGCTGGGCGCGACGGTCGCAGAGCTCCGGGAAAGGATGGACAAACCACTCCCTCCGGAGGGATACACATCGTGGCCCACAATCGGCAGCGACATCGGACCCGTGGGCATGTTCCTCTACGCCTGGTCACTACTGTGCGTCGTGCCCGATCTGCTCGCCACACACGCCCGCCGGGGGATCCCTGAGCCTGTAACACGCGCGAGCGTAGGAGGCCTGGGCGACCTGATGACGGGCCACTATAAGGTGACCGGGCAGCGCGGCGTGGGGGTGTTCCCCCTGTGGGGACCTCCCCAGTCCTTCTGCGGCGTAGACATCCAACTGGGGCGCCTCAGCTTCACTCGAGCACAGATGGCTTTCGGCGATGGACCGGTCGGCTGGGCACTGCAGATCCACGTTCCGCCGATCGGGCCCCTGCGGGCAACAGAGGCCAATGACTCGCTCGACCGAGCCACCTCGTTCTTCGCCACGCATTTCCCGGAAGAGCCGGTGGCAGCTTTGGTATGCGTGTCGTGGATGATGGACCCACAGTTGCGCGAGTACCTACCTGAGGCCAGCAACACCCTCGAGTTCCAACGTCGGTTCAACGTCGTTCCACTTCCCCCGCGCGCTGACGTCTGGGAGGACGACCGAGAGATGATGCGCCTCGCACTTCAACTCCCTACCCCTGATGCCGGCCCTCTCTCGGAAGAGGTCCTGGACCTCGTTCCCCAGCGCACTACTCTGCACAGAGCCTTCGTTCAGCACATTCGGGCCGGCCGCCACTGGCACAAGCCCACCGGGATCCTCTGGGCCTAGCCTCTCGCTCCAGTCCTAGAGGCACTGCGCGCCCACCCGAAATCGGCGCGCCTCAGTGGCACAGATCCGTCACGCTGAGGCACACCCTGTGCAACAGTTACGCGACCGTAGTCTTCCCTGTTCCACAGGGTCCAAAACGGCAGTTCTGCGACAGATCTGCCTCGTGGGGTATACCCCAGAACGACAGTGGCACTGTGTCATAAACGTCCGTTTATGGAGCGGTTCGCGGGATCGCTGAATCGGTCGCCCTGCGGCCGCGCTGGACCTAGGATTCGATCATGAACAAGAACGTTGTGCCCACTGGAGACGCTTATCGGCCTCGACTGCCCGGTGAGCAGGTCGCCGCGCTGCTGCGTTCGGTTACCACTCCGTCCTACTTGGCGTCCTTCGATCGCATCCAGGACCAGGTTCGGTCGGTGGCGCAAAAGTCTGCCGTGCCAAGCTCTAGGACTCTGATGGCTCAGCTCGCGCCCGTGGTTGAGGCAACGAAGCTCAGCAGCCCGTTCATCGAGAGCGTCCAGCGCGCGCTGGAGGTGCAGCAGCTGGACACGAAGAAGATGCTGGAGCCGATCGTGGGTCAGATCGAAGCTCAGCAGCGACAGTGGGCTGAGCAGCTGAAATTCTCCGCCGTAAGCCTCGTGCAGCTGCAGGCACAGACTGCCAGCAATGTTATTTCCCCGTCACTCAGGTCGGCACTTGAGAAGATTTACAGGACCTCGAGTGTACAGCTCAACTTTACAGACCTCGACGGGTTCGACCGCCTCGCCGAAGACATCAGATCTGGCGAGGTCGAGTCGGATGTTGTGGAGGCGGCTGAGGAAAGTCTGGGGTCAGATGATGATCTACGGTCTGCGATTGAGGAGGGCGCGGACGCTCTCGCGGAGTCGCGTCCATGGATGACGCGTAAGCTTGCACGCCAAACCATATTCGTGCTGGTCTGGCTCATGTGGACCGCGGCTATGATTGTTATTTCAGCTCAGCTCCCGGAAGTGGCGAGCACGATTTTGGACCAATTCGGTATCCCGGTGGCTGCAGATGTCGCTGAACGGGCCGGGAAGAGAATTGACAAGCAGTCCGCGTCTGAAAAGGGGTCGAGCGACCCGGAAGAGTGACCTCACCGGCGCACGGGTATGCCGTGTTCGTCCGTTTCTGGCACGCGGCTGTTCGACGTCCTCCCGGTTTCGTCAGGTCCGTACTCCGAGCAGATATTCCATCCGTCCAGCGCCTCGAGCGCTGCTACGGTCGGCGGCATGCCTGAGCAAAGAGACGCAGCGGTCGTCAGACAGAACAGCACGTACTGGGAGCTTCTTGCCCCGCACCGACGCGGCGAGCCTGTCGACTTCTTCCGAAAAGGCGGAAGCGCGCTGACCGAGGCTGAGCTCGCAGCCATCGGTGACGTGCGGGAGCGACGGGTGCTACAACTCGCCGGGTCGGTCGGTGATGAGGGCCTGACGTTTGCTCAACTCGGAGCTCACATGACTGTCGTGGACATCGCGCCCTCGCACCTTGCAACCGGGCGCGCGAAGGCATCGGCGCTGGGGTTGTCGGTGGACTTCATCGAGCAAGACATGATGAGCCTGGACCCCGATATCACAGGATTCGACATCGTCTATATCTCAAGCGGCGGTATCTGCTGGGCTCCGAACATCTCGGACTGGGCGGCCCTGGTCGCCGACCGGCTAAACGATGGTGGACTGTTGGTCGTCCATGAACATCACCCGTTGTGGGAAGTTCTGACAGTGCGCGGGCTGGGAGAGCTGTCCGTCACCGGCGACTACTTCAACGCAGGCCGGGACGGATACGACGACCAGTCGAAAGCGCCGCGGGTGACCCGTGTGCTAGGTGTGCCCGATGCGCCGCATCGCAGCTATGTCTGGAGCGTCGGCAGCCTGACGAGCGCACTCGTGACTGCCGGGTTCACGATCCGCTCCTTGCAGGAGTTCCCCGAACCTGACATGTATTCAGGCCTGGGCGAGCACGCCTCCTCCATCCCCGCCACCTACCTGCTGACGGCGACCCTCTAGAGACCGCCACCGTTTACGGCGCAGTCTCTCGCGGTGTTGGATCTCTCTGCTAGCACTGCCCACGCGTGCGCTGACCCAGCGTGACAATGTATCCGCCGCGGCCGGACCGGCAAATGCGTGAGGACTCCACCCACCTCAACGCGACAGATCCGCCCTGTTGAGGTACGCCCTGCGCGACAGTTACGCGACCGTAGTCCTCCCTGTTCCACAGGGTCCAAAACGCCAGTTCTGAGACAGGTCTGCTTCGTGGGGTATACCCCAACGCGACGCGGCGGATCTGCGGCAAGACACCATTGTGATGCGCCTACCTCGGGCCGGTTTCCGTCCCTCTGGTGGCCGATGCTGGGTAGGCTCGAGCGCATGGTTGACAGCAAGTTCGGGATCTTCCTCAACGGTTCGTACGGAGTGGGGAAGTCTGCAACGCTCGACCATCTTGCGGATCGCTTCGCTGAAAGCGATCTCCCTTTCAGTCTGTTCGACGTTGACTGGTTCCACCGCTCCTGGCCCCCAGCCCCGTCAGACCCCCGCAACGTAGTAACAGAGGCAGACAACATCCGTGCCGTGTGGGGCAACTACAGGCGAACGGGTCCCCACACGCCGATCGTTGCAGGAGTAATCCGCATCCCGGACGACCTCGAACGTTACGAGGGGGCCTTCGAACTGCCCCTCCGAGTGGTCCATCTAACGGCGTCAACGGAGACCGCAGAGCAACGGCTGCGGGGGCGGTACACCGCAAGCCAACGTCGCGCGTTGAACTGGCATCTCAATGATCACCAACGGTTGGCACGAGACTGTGATCAGTTCTCGCCCTACGACTTGGTGATCGACACCGATGACAGGACCCCGGCTGACGTGGCCGCGAGTGTCTTCGATCGGTTCGCCCCAGACCTGCACCTCTGAACCGGTCGTTCATGGATCACTGTTGCACTCCGACACGAACCTCCTTCGTCGCTTCGACGCCATCACCGGCACCTCCCCACCGCCTGCCGAGCAGACTTTTTAGGGAGAACCAGTGCACGACCCGGGCCCACCCCACCTGCACAGATATGCCACATTCAGCACCACCCTGCGTGACAGCTACGCACCCGTAGGTCTCCCCGTCCCACAGGGTCCAAAACAGCAGTTCTGGGACAGATCTGCCTCGTGGGGTCTACCCCAGAGCGACAGGCCCGAGGTGGCAGACTGTTGGTCATGGAGTCCGCGGAGGAACAGGGCCAGTGAATGCGCGCCCAGTCGACAGGATCCTCTCGCTGGTCCAGGCGAATGGTGTGCTCGGCCTGGGAGAGCCCACTCACGGCAGCGCCAACGCCTTCGCGTGGAAGTTCGATGTCATCTGCGACCTCGCGTCGAAGGGACTCCTTGGGGCGGTCGCATTCGAGGACTCGTACATCGTGGGAACCCGCGTCAACCAAGCGCTCAACGAGGGAGGCGATCTCGCTGAGCCTTGGCGTGATGCTCTCAGCCTCTGGCGCACCCACACGATCAGCGCGGGGATCGCACGCCTGCAGTCCATCAACGCGGTGCTGCCCCCGCGGGAACGAGTCCGCTTTCTCGGTATCGATTCCAAGCCCGCTTGCCATTCCGCGCTCGCTCTGATCGACGCTGGCGCGGAGTCGCCCTCCTTGCGCCGGCTCGCCCGACGCGAAGAACTTGATGAACCAGGCGTCGACGAGGCGCGTCGAGTCTGCGAGCACTTCTCTCGTCATCGGGAACGTCACACAGCAGCAGCCGCACGCCAGTTGATGCGCTACATCGACGCCTACCTCACCGAGCCTGACCTGGCCGGTCTCCACCGACGCGACACCCACATGGCAGAGACCCTGCTGGAGAACCTGCCCGATCGCGGCATCACGATCGTCTGGGCACACAACGAGCACGTCGCCCGCAACCCCGACAACTTCGGCGGACCGTCGATGGGGCAGGTACTTGCCACGCGAATCGGCGCAAGGTACTCATCGATCGGGATTCTCTGCGGAGAAGGCACCTGTCGAGCTATCGACCCTTCCACGGACAGCAAGGAGTACCGCAGCGTCACCCTGCCCACCGCCGGCCCTCATACAACCGAGACGGCCCTTCGATCCCAGCGAACACCCTTCGTCACCACCACTGAGTTTGTGCACCCTGGGCCGCGTCGATTCCTCGGGTGGAGGATCGACAGCAGCCTCACGGAAACCGCTGCACGCCGGGAGTTTGAACTGCACCGCCCCACTACGGACTTCGACGCGATCGCCTACCTACCTTCCAGCACGGCAGACACCTCGCTGTAACGCGGCAAGAGGGACTGATGCACAAGTGGGTGTCACATGATCTGCGGCGCCGGAGGTACGTACCGCATGACGTTGGTGTCCCGGTACTCGAACCCGACCGATTCATACAACCGCTGCGCGGAGTCGCGGGATGGGCGCGAGGTGAGATCTAGTGTGCGAAGGTGCAGGCTGTCCGCCTCGGCGATGATCGCTTCGAGCAGGTTCCGCGCGACACCTCGGCCTCGCGCATCTTCGCTGACCACGACGTCTTCGACGATGCCGCGCCAACCAGTCACGAGAGGGAACGTTGCCAGCGTCGCCATACCGACAACCGCCTCATCGGTCCGAGCGACGAAAAGGAGTACGTCGTCGTTGCCTAGCAGGGCCATGAGGCGAGCCCGGTCGAACTGCGCCGATGTTGAAAGCTCCGACAGGAGTGCCGCGATTCTTTCGACATCCACGTCGGAAAGACTCTCCGCGGAAGAGATGGTCACGTCGCCGCTCATGTTGCGCAGACTATGCCACCCCGAGTAACTGCGGCTGCGGCGACGTAGGACCGCTACACGTCCCCAGCGTCCCTCATCAGACACGTGAGTGTCACACGAATCCAGACACCTCAACGCGACAGATCCGTCGCGTTGAGGCACACCCTGTGCGACAGCTACGCGACCGCAGCCTTCTCTGTTTCACAGGGTCCAAAACGCCGGTTCTAAGACAGATCTGTTTCGTGGGGTATACCTCAGAGTGACGACGAGTTCCTTTGGGCTCGCGGGAGCGGCGCGGACGTGCCCGTCCCGTGCACCAGTCGGGGCCTGACCCTTGTTCGTGGACACGCTGATTCCAGCATTTGCTGGGGAAGCGAGATCATGAACTATGGCTAGGAAGCACTACTCCGAGGAGTTCCGCCAGCAGGCGGTTGACCTGTATGAGTCGACCCCGGGAGCGACGGTCCGCGGTATCGCGGAGGATCTCGGGATCGTCCGGGGCACGCTGCGGCAGTGGCTGGAGACCCACGGGTCCGGGAAGAAGACCGCGGCTGACGGCACGCTGACCGACAGTCCGTTGCGATCCGCGCCGATCGCTGCAACGCCGGATCCCGATGAGCCGCTCGAGCAGCGCGTGGCCCGGTTGGAAGCGGAGAACGCCCAGCTCAGAGCGGAGACGACAAAGCTCACCACGGAGCGGGAGATCCTCCAGAAGGCGGCTAAGTATTTCGCCGGGGAGACGCGCTGGTGAGTCGCTTCCAGTTCGTCGCCGAGAACTCCACCACCTACCCGGTGAAGCGACTGTGCGAGCTCGTCGAGATCGAGCGCTCCTCCTACTACGCCTGGCAGACAGGTGCCGCGGGAAGAGCCGCGAGAGCGGAGTCCGATGCTGGTCTGCTGGAGCGGATCCGCGTCATCCACGCCAAGGACGATGCTCAAGGCGTCCCGCGGATCACGGTCGAGCTCAACGACGCGGTCTCGCCCGAGGACCGGGTCAACCACAAGCGAGTCGCCCGCGTGATGCGCGAGGCCGGACTCAGTGGCTTCGTCAAGAAGCGCAAGCACCGCACGACGGTGCCGGAGCCAGCCGACCAGGTCGTCCCCGACCTGCTGGGTCGGGACTTCACCGCCGAGGCGCCGAACCAGCGCTACGTCGGAGACATCACCTACCTGCCGCTGTCCGAGGCTGGCGGGGGCGGGAACCTCTATCTCGCCACCGTGATCGACTGCTACAGCCGCCGCCTGGTGGGCTGGGCTCTGGCCGATCACATGCGCACCGACCTTGTCGCCGACGCGCTCAAGGCCGCCGCCGCGACCCGCGGATCATTGGCCGGGGCGATCTTCCACAGCGACCACGGGTCGGTCTATACCTCCAAGGCATACGCCGAGCTCTGCCAGCGGCTCGGCGTGGTCCAGTCGATGGGGGCTGTCGGCTCCAGCGCCGACAACGCGATGGCCGAATCGTTCAACGCGACCGCGAAGCGCGAGGTCCTCCGCGACGCCGCGTGCTTCACCGACGAGCTCACCGCCCACCGCAAGATGTTCCGGTGGCTGACCCGCTACAACACCAAGCGCCGCCATTCCTGGTGCCGCTACCTGTCCCCCAACGCCTACGAGAGCGCCTACACCGCTAAGCTAGCGCTCGCAGCGTAAACGACCCCCGCGTCCACGAACCGGGGTAGGCCCCGTCCCCCAAACCACCTCCAGCCACCCACGACGCCGCTACGACCGGGCCTGCTTGAAGAGCGCGTTGAGTTCGCGCTGATACTGGGTGACGAGACGAGGAGAAGTGGCTTCGACTTCTCCAGCGATCCGCGACAACACGTCGTCCAGCTCAGCGGACCTTCCGCGTCGGTCCAGAACGACAACCGGACCGACTGCCGGATAGGCGGGTTCGGTCGCCGACTCCCCGTCCCATCGCCCCACGGTGAGGCCGAGGTCTGCCAGAGCAGGATCGTGCGTCGCATCGACCAACAGCCAGCGGTCCACCACGCGCACCTGAACGGCCGTGTGGACATCGGAGCTGAAGGCAAGATCGTGTTGCGTGGGGACCAGGGCGGGCAGCTCGTACTCGCAAGAGACAATCCGGCACATGGCCCCCAGACGCTGCAACTCCTCGGAGAGTAGGTGCGCCTTTGCCACGCAGTTGCCCCGTCCCAGGGCGCGAAGACCCGCTGCATCGCGCGCGCTCACCGTGTCATAGGGAAGGTCGCGCACCCATCGGTAGACCTCCACCCCTCTAGCTCCGGAATCCATAGTCAGATCGTGCCGTCCGGCGCCCTTCGTGGAAACCCCCGCACGCGACCGTCTCTGGTGCAGCACTCCTTCCCTTGATGATGTGCACGTGCGTCGTTCAGCAGCCAGGGTCGTTCTGCCTCAGGGCAGCTCTTCCCGGACAGAATGCGGAGTGCACGGGGTGGTCGGCCTCCACGCGGGCTTCGGGCCGTGACACCGCCGCGCATCCTCCGCCGAGAGCCGGTCTCGTCACGGATGTCGGGGCGATCGAGCGCGGAGCCATTGGGCCGCGGATGCATGGGTCGACGGAGCCCCCACGGTCACTCTCCGTGAACGAGCGCCCCGTACTCACCGACGATGTCCGCCAGTGCATCATCCGGCACGGGACCGGGGCGCCTGACCGCGACGGCCGCGCGGCGCGCGAGGTCGATCGCCTGCCCCGACGCGCCATGATCAGCGGACGGGCTGAACGCCACGGACGTGAGTGCCTGCGCCGCGAGGGGATAGCCGACCAGCGGTGCGAGTTCGACGATGACGTCGATCATCACCTGGCCGGGCACTCCGAGGCGGCGGGCCATCTCGACGTGCGTGCGCAGCGGGAAGTCGAGCAGGCCCAGGGAGAGGTCGCAGCCGAGGAAGACCGCGGCCGTCTCGTCGACTCTGCGGTGCGGGTTGTTCCAGGCGGCTCTTCCGAGAGCTTCCGCGTGGTGGGCGAAACGCGGGCTGATCGAGGTGAGTGCAGCGAGTCCGGGCACGTCGTTCATCGTGTCTCCTGAGGGCTTGTGGGCTGCTCGAAGATGGCGAGCCTGATGCGGTCGAACACGGGGTCGGGAAGGTGCCCGAGCGCGGCAAGAGTCCTGGCGTGCTTGCCCGTCAGGTACCGGGTGGCCGGTCTGCGCGTCGTCAGCGCCGTCACGACGGTGCGGGCGACGACGTCCGGGGACGAGCCCGACCGTTCGTTCTCGACAGCCCGTGACGCCGCCCGTGCGAATCGTCGTGCCAGGTCAGGGGCGGCCTCTTCCAGCGCGGCGGACGTGGTCCGAGATGATGCGTCGACCTTGTCGACGGCCGGCGAAAAGATGGATCCCGGCTCGATGAGGACGACGCGGATGCCGTCTGCCACCAGCTCGAGCCGGAAGGCTTCGGCGATCGAGGCGATCGCCCACTTGGACGCCGTGAGGGGTCCCCCGAACGGCATGGTGATGCGGTCCCCCACGGAGCCGACGAAGAGCACCCGGGATCCCGATCGCATCAGCGGGAGACAGGCCTGGGTGATCTGTACGGCACCGAAGACGTTGACGTCGAACACCGCGCGCATCTGCTCGGGAGCGACGGTGCTCATCGGCGCGAGCTGGCCGATACCGGCGTTGTTGATGACCGCATCCAGCGGCGCTCCACCGAGGTGGTCCCTGGAGGCCGCGACGCCTCCCACGATCGTGCCGGGGTCGGTGACGTCCATCCGAATCGGGATGATCCGCCCGGCACCCGCAGGCTCAGGGGCTGCGGAGAGGTCCCGAACCCCCGCGAGAACCGTCCACCCCGCGCCGCACAGCGCGCTCGCGGTGGCAGCTCCGATGCCGCTCGAGGCCCCCGTGATGAGCACCGACGGGGCATGACGCCGGGTCTTGGTCCGATGAAGATCGTTCATGCAGAGATCGTCGACCGCCCCGGACTACCCTTCAACGGTGATGAATAGTCGCCGAGGGCGTCCGACGAAGGGCACACCGCCGGCGCGCGACCGCATCCTCCGCGCCGCCGAGGAGCTCTTCCTCGCGTCCGGGTACGAGGCGACGACGGTGCGCCGCATCGCCCAGGAGGCCCACTGCGACCCCGCGCTCGTCGCCTACCACTTCGGCTCGAAGCACGGCCTGTTCGAGCAGGTCACTACGGGAGGACTCGGACCCGCCGGACTGCTGTCGACGGCGCTGGCCGGACCACCGGAGCAACTCGGGTTCCGCATCGTCGCCCGGGTCGTGCACGCATGGGACGATCCGTCGAGCGGGCCGCACCTGCGCGGACTGATGCGCATGGCGCTCATGGAGGAGGACGCCACGTCCGTGGTCCATGAGTACTTGGGTCGCGAACTCCTCGGGCCGCTCGTGGAATATTTCGACGGGCGGGACGGTCGGAGCCGGGCCACTGCGGTGCTCGCCGTCGTCGCCGGCCTCATCGCCGGTCGCTATCTCCTGCGCCTCGAGCCGTTGGCGTCCGCGCCCCAGCAGGCGGTGATCGGGTCATACGGCCGCATCGCACAGGTGGCCGCCCACCCGGAACTCCTCGGCGGGAGGACATGACCCGCCGCTGACCACCAGGGCGGCCGATGGGCACCCCGTCGATTCCAGAGGAGGAAGCCGCCCATCCGGACACCCGCCCCCGGGGCCCCGGGGCCGCCGGCGCCGGCCTGCATCCAAAGATGCAAGACCCCGGATTCGCCCGAACGGGTCTCGAAGCGCGCCCTCGCACCGTGGATCGTGAAGGAGTCAGCGCCCCTCTACGACCGGAGGCCCTCCATGGTGCACCTCATCCGTTCTCGTCCCGTCCTCAGCTATTTCCTCCTGGCCTGCGGTCTCAGCTGGCTGGGGTGGCTGAACTACATCCTCTCCACCAGCGGCCTCGGCATCATCGACGTGGACTACCCGGTGGTGCTCGGCTCCACACAGCTGCTCGGCGTCATCCCGGGTGCGTTCCTCGGCCCCATCGGCTCCGCGCTCATCGTCACCGCCGTGGTGGACGGCCGCGCCGGCCTGCGCGCCTGGGCGGGGCGCCTGTTCCGGTGGCGAGCGAACTGGCGCTGGTACGCGATCGCCCTGCTCGCCGTTCCCGCAGGGCTGACCGCTGTCGGCACCGCGGCCTCTCTCGCCGTCGGCGGGAGTGTCGTCGCTCCCCCGGTCGCGCTCCTCGCTCTGTACGCACCGATGCTGGTGCTGCAGCTGCTGACCACGGGCCTCGCGGAGGAGCCCGGCTGGCGGGACTTCGCCCTCAGCCGCCTCCAGCACCATCGCAGCCCGCTCGCGTCCGCCGCGATCCTGGGGCCCGTGTGGGCCGTGTGGCACTACCCGCTGTTCCTCACCGACTGGGCCGACGGGCCCGGCCGCAGCGTGACCGGCCTGCTCGCCTTCACCGTCTTCTGCCTCGGCTTCAACATCGTCATGTCCTGGGTGTTCAACCGGACCGGTGAATCGCTGCCGCTGTCGATGCTCATGCATGTCAGCGCGAACACCTTCGCCTCCGTGCTGTGGTCGGCCATGTTCCCGTCGATCTCGGCGCAGTACGTGTACCCGCTGCTGGCCGTGGCGGCCGTCGTCGCGGCGGCAGGGATCATCCTCGCCACGCGAGGACGCCTCGGCATGCGTCCCCCGGAGCCGACGCTTCCCGCTTCGACGTCCCTCGCCCGCCGCCAGGGGCTACCGTCGAGCTCATGACGGCGAGCACGAGTCCGGCGCCGCCATGGCGAGGCCCCGCCCCACGGAGGGACGACGCCGTGGCGGCGCTGTGCTGCCTCGTGATCGCCGCCGGAACACTGCTCGCGATCCCGCTGCTCGAACGGGCGGGAGGCGAGCCGATGGGTGCGCCTCCCGCAGGCTCGGCCGCATGGTGGGCGGTCCTGCTCACGCTGCTCGCCCAAGCGGCGGCGCTCGCCCTGCTCCGGCCCCTCCCGCGCCTCGCAGCGGTGGTGGTGAGCGCGCTCCCGCTGCTGCTCGCCGCCCTCGCCCCGGGCACCGCCTTCGGCACCACGACCGTCGCGGTGCTGTGGGCGGCCTACGTCGCCGGGGTGCGGCTCCGCCGCGAGCATCTCGCCCCGGTGGCGGGGGCGATGCTCGCGCTCACCGTGCTGGCCACGACCGTCAACACGCTCGGATCGGAAGATGCGGGCGCCGTCCAGGCCCTCCTCGCCGGGATCGGGCAGGGGGTGATCGTCATCGGCGTGCCGCTCCTCCTCGCCCTGATCGTGGTCAGCCGCCGGCAGGCGCGCACCGCCCACGAGCGGGAGCTCACGGCACTGCGCCGGGAGCAGGACGCCCAGGTCGCCGTGGCGATCGCCGCCGAACGCACCGCCGTCGCCCGCGACCTCCACGACATCGCCGCCCACCACATGTCGGGCATCGCGATGCTGGCCTCCGCACTCGAGCGCCAGGTGGACCCTGCACCGGAGGCGGCGAAGGAATCCGCCCGCGACATCCGCATGCAGAGCACCGCCGTGCTGCGCGACCTGCGGCGTCTCGTCGGCCTGCTGCGCGACGAGCACGCGGCGCCGCTCTCCGACCGGTCCCTCGCCTCTCTCCCGCAGCTCGTGGACGAGCGGCGCGCCGCCGGGGCGGAGATCCGACTGACAGTGGAGCCGCAGGGCGCGGACCCCGGCGCCGATGTCGGCGCGCTCGCGCAGCTGGTGGGCTATCGCATGGTCCAGGAGTCCCTCGCGAACGCGGCCGTCCACGCCCCCGCGGCGGACTGCGAAGTGCGCGTCGACGCGCGTTCCGCGCAGCGGGTGCGGATCGTCGTGGTCAACGGGCGACCGGCGCGCCCCGGTCCGCAGCCCGGCCGCACCGGAGGGTTCGGTCTGATCGGCATGCGGGAGCGGGCGGAACTGGTGGGTGCCGGCCTCGAGTACGGCCCCACCGGCGCAGGAGGCTGGTCCGTGACGCTGGACCTGCCCCGCGACGGCGACGCCCCGGGACAGCCGCAGCAGAGGGAGGAGCCGACATGATCCGCGTGGTGCTGGCGGACGACCACGCCCTCTTGCGCAAGGGCCTCGCCTCGCTGCTGGAGGCCGAGCCGGACATGGAGGTGGTGGGCATCGCGGAGGACGGTCTGCGGGCGCTCGAGCTCATCCGCGAGCTGCGGCCCGACGTCGCGTGCCTCGATGTCCGCATGCCCGGGATGAACGGCATCGAGGTCGCCGAGGCGGTCCGCGAGCTCGAGGTGGAGGTGCTGATGCTGACGACGTTCGACCTCGACGAATACGTCTTCGGCGCCCTCGAGGCGGGAGTCGCGGGCTTCCTCCTCAAGGACGCGGACCCGGATCTGATCGCGCACGCCCTGCGGCAGGTGGCGGCGGGACGCGGCACGATCGACCAGTCGCTCACGCGCCGCATCCTCCGCGAGGTCGCCGCGCGACGACGCCTGCAGCCGGTGGTCGTGCGCCCGCGCAGCGGCGCCGAAGAGGTCCTCACCGCACGGGAGCTCGAGATTCTGCGCGCGCTGGCGGAGGGCATGAGCAATGCGGACATCGCCGCGCACCTGCACGTCGAGGCCTCGACCGTGAAGTCCCACCTCGCGCGGATGCTGCCGAAGCTCGGCGTGGCCTCGCGCCTGCAGGCCGTGGTGTGGGCGTATCAGAACCGTGTGGTCGATCTGCGGGAGTGAGCGGCGGCGAGCGCCGGTGAGCGCATGGATCGGATCGATGAGCGCTGTGCCCACCCGGCGCAGTGCCCCCACCCGCAGCGCGCGCATGCGGCATGCGGCATGCGCATCGATGTGCACCCCGCGTACGCTCTTCGAGGCTCGGGCATGGGCGCAGGCACAGGCCTCAACGCCGGTGGCCGTCCCGCTGTCAGGTCGACCTCGTCGGCCCCGGCATTCGTGCGGCGACCGAGCCGCAGTATGTCCCGCCCGAGCCCGGCCCTCTGTCGAGCCGTCCATGCACGACGCACGCCCGCCCTCATCCCCATCCCCACCGAGGTGCCCATGACCACGACCATCGCCTCCCGCTGGCGGCTGCTGCCGATGCGCCCCCGCGACCCGCACGAGGAGGGACGGGCCGGCTCGTCCCTCGAGCTGTTCTTCGACCTGGTCTTCGTGATCGCCGTGAGCATCGCGGGCACCGAGCTCCACCACGCCCTCGCCGCGTCGCACGTGGCCAGCGGCGTGGGGCACTACGCGATGGTGCTGTTCGCGATCTGGTGGGCGTGGATGAACTTCACCTGGTTCGCCACCTCGTTCGACACCGACGACTGGCTCTACCGGGTGCTCACCATCGCCCAGATGGGCGGCGTGATGGTGGTCGCCGCGGGCGTCGGACCCGTCTTCGAGCACGATTCCTTCGGCGTGATGATCGCCGGGTACGTGGTCATGCGCCTGGCGATGGTCGTGCAGTGGCTGCGGGCGGCCATGACGCCGTCCTCGACGGACGAGGCGCGCCGAGCGGCCCTCCACTACGCCATCGGCATCGCCGTCGTCCAGGCGCTCTGGGGCCTCATGCTCCTGCTGCCGCACGGCCTGCTGATCCCCGCGGCGATCTTCCTGATCCTCGCCGAGATCAGCGTTCCCGTCATCGCCGAGCAGCGCGGACGCACTCCCTGGCATCCCGAGCACATCACCGAGCGCTACGGCGGTTTCACCCTGATCCTGCTGGGAGAGAGCCTGCTCGCGTCCTCCCACGCGATCATCGAGGCCCGCGACGCGGAGGTCCCGCTCGCGGACCTGGTCCCGCTGGGCGTGCTGTGCCTGATCGTGACGGCAGCGCTGTGGTGGGTCTACTTCTGGCCGCCCCACCACGAGGCGATCGGCTCGCTGCGCAGCTCCCTGCTCTATGGATACGGCCACTACGTGATCTTCGCGGCCGCCGGCGCGTTCTCCGTGGGCATCGAGCTCGAGGTCGACGTCGCCATGGGCGAGTCGGAGATCGGTCCGACGGCCGCCGCATACGCGGTCTCACTGCCGATCGCGATCTTCCTGGTGGGCATGTGGCGCGTAGTCATCCGACGCTCGGCCGACGCCGTGGTGAGCGCTTCGATCGCGCTCGCGGTGCTCGTGGTGCTGGTCGATCCGCTGGTGCCCCTGCCGATCGCCCTCACGACGATCGTGATGGCGCTGCTCGTCGCGGTGATGGTCTGGCGCAGGCCGCGGGCCTCGGTCCGCTGACCCGTCGGCCCGCGGACCCACTGACCCACGGACCCACGGACCCACGGACCAGCTGACTCGCTCTCACCTCAGGACGTTCCCGTCGAGCGGCCCCACCGCACTCACGCCTGCGCGTGCAGCTCCTGGAGCAGCGCCCGGGCGCCGCGGGTGCGCAGCACCTCGAGCGCGTGGAGATACGGCGTCGTGAAGGCCTCGTGCTCGACGAGGTCGCCGAACAGCTCCGCGTCGCGCAGGAACGCGAGGGGGTCCTCGTCGTGCTTCGCGGCGGCGGCCATGACGCGGTCGTGCAGGCGGTCGACGACGGGCCACTCCTCGCCGTTCTCCCCCCTGCCCTCGGCGTAGCGGGCCCAGGAGGCGACGATCGCCGCGCATGCGCTCACGTCGCGCCCGGCCTCGAGGTTCTCCTGGATCACGGGCACCATCCAGGTGGGGATGCGGTCGCTGGACTCGGCGGCGAGGCGGGCGAGGGTGTCGCGCACGTGCGCGTTGGAGAAGCGCGCCATGAGCTCGTCCTTGTAGGCGTCGAGGTCGATGCCGGGGACGTCGGGGACCGTGGGCGTCCCCTCCCGGTCCATGTACAGGGTGCGGGTGAAGGGGGCGAGGTCCTCGTCCTGCGCGGCCTCGTGGGCGAAGGTCTGCCCGAGCAGCAGCCCGAAGTAGGCGATCGCCTGGTGGGAGCAGTTCAGAAGGCGCAGCTTCATGAGCTCGTAGGGCTCCACGTCCTCGACCATCTGCACGCCCACCTCCTCCCAGGCCGGGCGCCCCAGCGGGAAGGAGTCCTCGAGCACCCACTGCACGAAGTCTTCGCTGACCACGGGCCAGGCGTCCTGGACGTCGTACTCGCGCGAGATTATCTCGATGTCGGACTCGGCGGTGACCGGGGTGATGCGGTCGACCATGCAATTGGGGAAGGCGACGTGCTCGTCGATCCACGGGGCCATGGGCGCATCGCCGTGCAGACCGGCCTCGTCGCGCAGCTGCGCGTAGGCGAGGATCATGCGCTTGGCGAGGTCGCCATTGCCGCGCACGTTGTCGCAGGACATCAACGTGAACGGGGCCGTGCCGGCCTCGCGGCGGCGACGCAGCGCCTCGACGACGAAGCCGAACATCGTCTGCGGGTGGCCGACGGGCGCGTCCCCGCCGTCGGCCGCTCCGTCGGCCCCATCCCCGGCCCCGCCGGTTCCGCCGGCCCCGCTCCCCTCGCCGCCGAAGGCGGTGCGCAGGTCCTCGGCGACGGCGGGCGTCTCGCGCTGGAACTCGCCGGTCGAGGGGTTGTAGTTGTAGCCGCCCTCGGTGACGGTGAGGGAGACGATGCGGGTGCTCGCCTCGCTCATGCGCGCGAGCACGGCCTCCGGGTCGTCGGGCGCGAAGAGGTACTCGGCGATCGAGCCGATCACCCGCGGGTCCTGGGTGCCGTCGGGCGCCTTCGTGACCAGGGTGTACAACCCGTCCTGCGCGCCGAGGGCGTCGCGCATGCGCGCGTCGCCGGGCAGCAGGCCCACGCCGCACAGCGCCCAGTCGCGGGCGCGCCCGGCGCGCATGAGGCGGTCCAGGAACATCGCCTGGTGGGCGCGGTGGAAGCCGCCGACGCCGAAGTGGACGATGCCGACGGACCTCTCCTCGAGCGGGAAGCCAGGGACCGGGATCTGGCCGGCGGCCGCGATCTGGGGCAGGGCGGCGGCGTTCAGGGATGTCATGACGCATCCTTCGTCATCGGCGGATGGAGACGGGGTCGACGATACCAGCGCCCGGATCAGATGAGCAGCCCCCGCTCTCAGCCGAGCGGATCAGCCGAGCAGATCAGCGACCTGGGCCGCGAGCTCGGCGGAGAGCACGAGGTCGTCGACGAGCCCCGCACGGGCGGCCGCGACCACGGCCTCGGGGTGGCCCACGGCCGGGGCCACCGCGACCACGTGGGCCCGCCTCAGCTGCTCGGCGCCCACCCCGATCACGCGCTCCTCGATGCCGGCCCGCGCGACCCGCCCCTCGGCGTCCACGAGGACGCCCGCGCACTCGGCGACCACGCCCGCCTCGCGCGCCCGCCCGCGCTCGCCATCGGAGAGCCGACTCCACAGGGTCGAGGCGCCGGGCCACCAGGCACCGATCGAGACGGTCGCGACGTCGATCTCCTCGGCCGCCTCGAGAGCGGAGCGCACCTCGTCCATGCCGCGCAGCGAGGCCGCGACCTCGGGCGAGTCGACGATCAGCGGAGTCGGCAGCGCCCAGATGCCGCCGCCCGCGAAGGATCCGAGCGTGTGGATGAGGGCCGAGGAGTGCGCGCTCGAGTAGCCGGGGGCGCTGAGGGGGCCGACGAGCTGGACGACATCGACCCTGGGCAGGGCGTCGAGCGAGTCGGGAAGGTGCATGAGCGTGCGCGACCAGGCGACCCCGAGGCGCCCGCCGTCGTGCAGGAGGTCCGGCAGCAGCCGTCCGACCTGCCGGGCCAGCGCCGCGCGCATGGTCTCGTCCACGCGCGGCGAGGCGACGACGACGCGGGAGATGCCGAGCTTCTCGGCGAGCGGAGCGAGATCTCGGCCCGACTCGGCGGGGTCGTGGATCTGGATCCGCACGATGCCCTGCGCACGCGCCTCCTCGAGCATCCGCGCAACCTGGAAGCGCGAGAGCCCGTGCTCCTTGGCGATGTCCACCTTCGAGCGGTTCTGGAGGTAGTACTCGGTCGCCAGATGCGCCTTGAGGGAGCCGTCGTCCGCGGGCATGGAAGCTCCTGTGGGTGGTCGAGGGGGCGTGATGGTCGTGGCAGTCGTGATGGTCATGGTGGGCGACGTCGTGTCGCGCCGGATCGGCGCGGCTGGTTCCGGGGAGGCCGGCCGACGCCGGGCGCCGCGCCCTCGTCCCGATTCCGTTCCGCCTGTTGCTCCGCGAAGCGTATATGACTACGCTCACGAATCAGATGAGCGCGGCCGCCCATCAGATGTGCGGCCGCTCGCGACGGCCCATCGACCGCACCGACCACCTGCGGGTCCGACTCCGACGTCGGCCCGCGACCCCGGACCCGGACCCGGACCCGGACCCGGACCCGGACCGACGTTCCAACGCGAGACCCGTCGACACCGACGCCGACACCGCCCAGAGGGGACAGCCCATGCCGCACCTCCGATCCCGCACCTCACAACCGCCGCCGTCGGCCGACCCGGCCCCGTCGGCCCTCCGCACCACCTCCTCCCGTCCGAGCCGGCGCACGGTCCTGGGCGCGGGCGCGCTCGGCGCCGGCGCGGCGAGCCTGGGCCTGGCCGGCTGCGGCTCGGGCAGCAGCGGCGGCAAGCAGTCCATCGTCGTCGCGATCGTCTCGAACCCGCAGATGCAGGACGCGATCGGGCTCGTCGACCACTTCCGGGCCGACCACCCCGACGTGGACGTGCGCTTCGTGTCCCTCCCGGAGAACGAGGCCCGCGCGAAGATCACCGCGTCGGTGGCCTCGGGCGGCGGCGAGTTCGACGTCGTGATGATCTCCAACTACGAGACCCCGCTGTGGGCGAAGAACGGCTGGCTCACCGACCTGCAGCCCTTCATCGACAAGACCGAGGGCTACGAGCCCGAGGACTTCATCCCCACCATCCGCGAGGCCCTCACCTCCGGGAAGTCCATGTACTCGGTGCCGTTCTACGGCGAGAGCGCGTTCCTCGTCTACCGCAAGGACCTCTTCGACGAGGCCGGGCTGACGATGCCCGGCCACCCCAGCTGGGACGACATCCGCTCCTTCGCGAAGACCCTGCACGACCCCGAGAACGGCATGTCCGGCATCGCCCTGCGCGGACTCGCCGGCTGGGGCGAGAACCTCGCGCCCATCAACACCGCCATCAACACCTTCGGCGGCTGCTGGTTCGACATGGACTGGGCGCCGCGGCTGGACTCCGAGGAGGTCCACGAGGCCGTCTCCACCTACGTCGACACCGTGCGCACCTGGGGCCAGCCGGGCGCGGCGACCTCCGGCTTCGGCGAGTGCCTCACCCAGTTCGCCCAGGGCAACGCCGCCATGTGGTTCGACGCCTCCTCGATGGTCTCCGGGATCGAGAACCCCGACTCCTCGACCGTGGTCGGCAAGACCGACTACACGCTGGGGCCGACGGTCGACACCGAGTCCACCGGCTGGCTCTACTCGTGGGCGCTCGCGATCCCCGAGACCTCCACGAAGAAGCAGGCCGCCTGGGACTTCATCGCCTGGATGACCCACCCCGACTACTTCCAGCTGGTCGGGAAGGAGGTGGGCTGGGAGGCGCTTCCCCCGGGCTCCCGCAGCTCGACCTACGAGATCCCCGAGTACAAGAAGCTCGCCGCCCACTACGCGACCCCCACCCTCGACTCCATGGACAACGCGACGCAGGAGAAGGCCATGACCCAGGAGGTCCCCTACCCCGGACTGCAGTTCGTGGGCATCCCCGAGTTCCAGGACCTGGGCACCCGGGTGGGCCAGCAGCTCTCGGCCGCGATCGCCGGCGGGCAGAGCGTCGAGGACGCCCTCTCCCAGGCGCAGACCTTCGCCGCGTCCGTCGCTCGCACCTACGGATGGGAGGGCTGAACGATGACGACCGCCGCCGCAACCGGGACCCCGCAGTCCCGCGGGAGCTCGCAGCCCCGTCGCACCGCGCCGCCGCGAGGCGCCGCGCAGTCCCGGGCCGACGGGTGGAGCCGGCGCCTGCCGCTCCTGCCCGCCTTCGTGTTCGTGGTGATCTGCACGCAGATCCCGTTCCTGCTGACCATCTGGTACTCGCTGCGCTCGCGGAACCTCCTGCGCCCCGAGGGCGAGGAGTTCGTGGGCCTGCAGAACTTCCTCGACATCTTCCGCGACTCCACCTTCCGCGGCGCCGCCCTGAACTCGATCCTCATCACGCTCGCCTGCGTGGCCGTCGCCCTGCTGCTGGGGCTCGGGCTCGCCCTGCTTCTGGACCGCAAGTTCCTGGGCCGCGGGATCGTGCGCACCCTGCTCATCACGCCGTTCCTCATCATGCCGGTCGCCGGCGCGATGCTCTGGTCGATCTCGATGTTCGACCCCACCTACGGGCTCGTGAACTGGCTGATCTCCCTCGTGGGCGTCGACCCCGTGGACTGGACCAGCCAGCTGCCGGTGTTCTCCATCGTGGTGGCGCTGGTGTGGCAGTGGACGCCGTTCATGATGCTCCTGCTGCTCGCGGGCCTGCAGTCCCAGACCGGCGACGTGCTCGAGGCCGCTTCGATGGACGGCGCCTCCCCGTGGCAGACGTTCCGCCACATCACGCTCCCCCACCTGCACTTCTACATCGAGCTGTCGGTGCTGCTGGGCGCGATCTACGTGGTCAACACCTTCGACCAGATCTACCTGATGACCGCGGGCGGACCGGGCACGGCGAGCGCGAACCTGCCGTTCTACATCTACCAGCGCGCGTTCCTCGGCTTCGACATCGGCCAGTCCGCCGCGATGGGCGTGGTCACCGTCGTCGCCACCATCATCATCTCGACGCTCGCGCTGCGCCTGATCTTCCGCAGCATCAACGCCAAGGAGCAGTCATGAGCACCGTCGCCGACGCCTCCCCCGCCCCGTCGCCGCGGCCCTCGCCCGCGGGGTCCGCAGCCACCCGCACGTCGGCCCCCGGCGCCCCCGCGATCCGACCCAAGCGCGCCCGCGGCACCACGACCGGACGCCTGCTGGGCATCCTCGCCTGGATCGTCGGGCTGATCTTCTTCGCGCCGGTCGCCTGGATGGTGCTCACGAGCTTCAAGCAGGAGTCGCAGGCCGCCTCGAACCCGCCCACCTTCCTGTTCACCCCGACCCTCGACCAGTACAAGGCGGTGCTCGCCTCCGGCGCGGGCAGCTACCTGCTGAACTCGGTGATCGCGACGGCCTGCTCGACGCTGCTGGTGCTCGTGCTCGCCATCCCCGCCGCCTACGCGCTCAGCATCCGGCCGGTGAAGAAGACCCAGGACGTGCTGTTCTTCTTCATCTCCACCAAGATGCTTCCGGTGGTCGCGGTGATCATGCCGATCTACGTGATCGCCGGACAGCTGCGGATGCTCGACAACCTGCTCACGCTGATCGTGCTCTACACGGCGATGAACCTGCCGATTGCGGTGTGGATGATGCGCTCGTTCTTCCTCGAGGTGCCCGGCGAGGTGCTCGAGGCCGCCTCGATCGACGGCGCCTCCCTCGTGCGCACGATGCGCACCGTGCTGCTGCCGATGGTGGCGCCCGGCGTCGCGGCGACCGCGCTGATCTGCGTGATCTTCGCGTGGAACGAGTTCTTCTTCGCCCTGAACCTCACCGCCGCCAACGCCGCCACGGTGCCGATCTACCTCATGAGCACGATGACCTCCGAGGGCCTGTTCCTCGCGCGGCTCTCCGCCGCCTCGGTCATCGCCTCCCTGCCCGTGGTGCTCGCCGGCTGGATCGCCCAGAAGCAGCTGGTGCGCGGCCTCTCGATGGGCGCGGTGAAGTAAGGGGGCGTTGAGGGGCTGCATTTCGGTCGGGGCTCTCTCACGCGGAGGACGTCCGTCGCGTGTCGGGTGCGGCGCGTGTCGGGTGCGGCGCAAGGGCGGCCGCGGAACCCGGTCGGGTAGGACCAGAGGCGCGACCCGGTCTGACCAGGGGAATGTGGATGATCGGCCGACGCTCCGCCCCGCCGCGTGCACCCTGGGGCGATGACACGGACCCCGGAACCGCTGCCGAGCAGCCTCGGGCCCGTGTTCACCGCTGCCGAGGCGTTCGCGGCCGGCGTCAGCGCTCGCCGGCTGCGGGCGCCCGACCTGGGACGGGTGCAGCGTGGCCTCTACCGGCGGGGTCGACGGTTCACTGCCGAGGACGTCGCGCGGGCACTGCGCTGGTCGGACGCGAGCGTGATGCTGTGCGGCCCCACCGCCGCGCAGGTCCTCGGCATGCCGCTCCCCTCAGCCCTCGATATCGCAAACACACAGCAGATCCACCTCACCAGCGTCCATGCACGGCGCAGCTCGAGGATGCTGGTCTGGCACCGCTTCACGATCGACCGTGACGATGTCTTCGACGCGCAGGGATGCCGCCTCACCGGTCGGGTCCGCACGGCGATGGACCTCGTCGAGCATCTGACGCCCGACGACCTCGTCTCCGTGCTCGATCACCTGATCCGCCACCCGCGCCCCCGCTTCGAGGGCCGCTCTGCTCCGTACGCGACCCCCGAAGATCTGCGCCTCGCGATCGACTCCTCCCGACGCACCGGGCGGGCTCCCCTGCGCGCAGCGCTCGCGCGAGCCCGGGTCGGCAGCGACTCCCCGGCCGAGACGTCGCTGAGGCTGTCGCTCGTGCGCGCCGGCATCCCCGATCCCCAGCTCAACGTCAGGGTCTGGGAGAGCGGCGTCGACCTGGGGGAACCAAATCTGAGCTGGCCGGAGTGGAAGGTCTGCGTCGAGCACGAGGGGCCCAGCCACCTCACGCCCGAGCAGCTGGCGAAGGACATCTGTCGCGCCAAGCGGCGCGCGGCCCACGGGTGGCTCGAGATCCGCACCGTCGCCGAGCACCTCCGCGCCGGCGGACGGCTCGCAGTGCACGAGGTGCGAGGCGCCCTCCGCTCGCGCGGCTGGGAAGGCTGAGCTTGGGGTGTGGAAATTGGGCCTTGGCCCCTGGGTCCTGGCTCCTGGCTCCTGGTTCGACGCGAACAGTGCTGCGCAACGGTCGTTATGAGCCTCCAAAACGACCACTACGCAGCACTCAAACTCCGAGCGCCACCCCGGAGCACCCCAAAACAGGGTCCACACACGAACAGTGCTGCGAAACGGTCGTTATGAGCCTCCAGAACGACCGTTACGCAGCACTCAAACGCAACGCGCAGTGGGAGGCACGGTGCGCTCCGCGCCCCGCGCCCTGAGCCCCGGGGCCCACCTCAGCCGGCGAGGCGCGCGATGACCTCGGCGTTGAAGGCGTCGAGGTCGCCGGGGTTGCGGCTCGTGGTGATGCCGCGGTCGGTGACGACCTGCTCGTCGACCCAGTCGGCCCCCGCATTGCGCAGGTCGGTCGCGACCGAGGCGAAGCTGGTCATCCGCAGACCGTCGACGAGGCCCGCCTCGATGAGGATCCAGGGGGCGTGGCAGATCGCGGCGATGGGCTTGCCCGCAGCGGCGAAGGCCTTCACGAGGCCCACGGCGTCCTCGTCGATCCGCAGGGAATCGGCGTTCAGGGTGCCGCCGGGCAGGACCAGGGCGTCGAAGTCGTCGGCGCTCGCGCCCTTGATGGGGCCGTCGACGGGGAACTCCTTGCCGCGGTCCCAGTCGCCGTTCAGGGCGACGACCGTTGCGTCCTCGGCGGAGAGCAGGACGGTCTTCGCGCCGGCCTCCTGGAAGGCGGCGAGGGGCTTGGCGAGCTCGGGCTCCTCGACGCCGCGGTTCGCGATGAGTGCGATGGTGCGTCCGGTCAGGTCGGTCATGATGCTTCCCTTCGCTCGGGGGTTCCCGCGAGGCGGGACTCGACGTCCACGTTATGCCCGGCGGGGGCGGTCGTGAAGTGGTCGCGCCAGGAGCGAACAGGGCGCCGCATTCCGGAAGCCGCCCCTTCGCCATGCGCCCCGGGAGCGAACAGGCGCACCACCGGCACTGCGCACGCCTTGCACGCCTCGCACTCCCCGCACCCCGACCCGACCTCTCAGCGCGCGTCGGCGCGGAAGGTGCGCAGGCGCAGGCTGTTGAGCACCACGAACACGCTCGAGAAAGCCATGGCCGCGCCGGCGAGCATGGGGTTCAGCAGGCCGAGTGCGGCCAACGGGATCGCGGCGACGTTGTAGGCGAAGGCCCAGAACAGGTTCCCGCGGATCGTGCGCAGGGTGCGGCGTGCGAGGCGGACAGCGTCGGCCGCGGAGCGCAGGTCGCTGCGCACCAGGGTGATGTCGGCGGCCTGGATCGCCGCGTCGGTGCCGCCGCCCATGGCCAGGCCCAGGTCGGCCTGGGCGAGGGCGGCCGCGTCGTTCACGCCGTCGCCGACCATCGCGACCTTCCGCCCCTCGCCCTGCAGGCGGGCGATCACGGAGACCTTGTCCTCGGGCATGACCTCGGCGATCACCTCGTCGATGCCGACCTCGGAGGCGACGCGCTCGGCGACGGTGCGGCCGTCGCCGGTCAGCAGCACGGGGCGCAGTCCCAGCTCGCGCAGTCGCGAGATGGCGTCGGCGCTCGAGGGTCGCAGGGCATCGGCGACCGTGAGGACGCCGCGCGCCTGGCCGTCCCAGGCGACGAGCACGGCGGTGCGCCCCGCGTCCTGCGCGCTCTCCTGGAACGCGGCGAGCTCGGAGGGCACGCGGATCGCGTCGGCCCCGTCGGCCCCGTCGGCCCCGTCGACCCCGTCGACCCCGTCGACCCCGTCGGCCCCGACCACTCGTCCCACGCTCACGAGCACGCCGTCGACGATCCCGCGAGCGCCGCGGCCGGGCAGGGCCTCGAAACCGGTCGCCTCAGGGATGTTCCCGATGTGCTCGCCGGCGCCGCGGGCGATGGCCTGGGCGATCGGGTGCTCGGAGGAGTCCTCGACGGCGCCCGCGCGTCGCAGCAGCGTCTCTGTGTCGACACCGTCGGCCGGATGGACGTCGACCAGGGTCATCCTCCCCGTGGTCACGGTGCCGGTCTTGTCCAGGACCACCGTGTCGAGGTCGCCGGTGCTCTCGAGCACCTCGGGACCCTTGATGAGGATGCCCAGCTGGGCGCCGCGGCCGGTGCCCACCAGCAGAGCCGTGGGGGTCGCGAGGCCCAGCGCGCAGGGGCAGGCGATGATGAGGACGGCCACGGCCGCGGTGAACGCGGCCTCCGCTCCGTGCCCGGTGAGCAGCCAGACGACGAGCGTAACCAGCGCGATCCCCAGCACGATCGGCACGAACACGCCGGAGATCCGGTCCGCCAGGCGCTGCACCCGCGCCTTGCCGGACTGGGCGTCCTTGACGAGCTGCGCCATCTGGGCGAGCTGGGTGTCGGCGCCCACGCGGGTCGCGCGCACCACGAGCCGTCCGCCGCTGTTGACGGTCGCGCCGGTGACCGCGTCGCCCGCGGCGACCTCCTGGGGCACCGACTCGCCGGTGAGCATGGAGGCGTCCACGGCGCTGTGCCCGGAGACGACCTCGCCGTCGGTCGCGATCTTCTCGCCGGGCCGCACCACGAACTCGTCGCCCACCGCGAGGTCACCGATCGGCATGCGCACCTCGGTGCCGCCGCGCAGCACGGCCACGTCCTTCGCGCCCAGATGGAGGAGCGCCCGCAGGGCGGCCCCGGCCTCGCGCTTCGAGCGCTTCTCGATGTACCGGCCGGCGAGGATGAACAGGATGACCCCGGCGGCGACCTCGAGGTAGATCGTGGACGCACCATCGGACCGGGCGATGGTGAGGTCGAAGCCGTGGTGCATGCCCGGCATGCCGGCGTCCCCGAGGAACAGGGCGTACAGCGACCACAGGAACGCGGCCGTGGTGCCCATCGAGATCAGGGTGTCCATCGTCGCCGCGCCGTGGCGCGCGTTGATGAGCGCCGCGCGGTGGAAAGGCCAGCCGGCCCAGACGATCACCGGCGCGGCGAGCGCGAGCGAGGCCCACTGCCAGTACGTGAACTGCAGCGCCGGGATCATGGCCAGGGCGATCACGGGGATCCCGAGCACGGCCGCGCCGATCAGGCGCTGGCGCAGGGTGACGAGCTCAGGGTCGACGGGTTCGGCATCGGAAGGTTCGGGATCGGCGGGACCCTCGCCGGCGGAACCGGTCGAAGATCCCGGGGTGCCCGACGGACCGGCTGCGCCGGATCCCGCAGGGGCCGACGGCGCGCGGCTCGAGACCTCCCCGCCCGATGGCGCTGCGCCCGCCACACCCGCCGCGCCCGCGGGCACAGTGGCCGTGTATCCGGCCTTGGCCACGGTCCCCACCAGCACCTTGGGGTCGAGGTCCACGGGGGCGGTGACCCTCGCGGACTCGGTCGCGAAGTTGACGCTCGCCTCCACGCCGTCGAGCTTGTTGAGCTTGCGCTCAATGCGGTTCGCACAGGAGGCGCAGGTCATCCCGCCGATGTCGAGGTCGATCCCGCGCAGCGGACCGACGGCGCCGCTCGGCGTGCTGCGCGCATCGGAGTCGGCGGATGTCATCGAAGCTCCTTCGGGGCGGAATCGATTCGGGGCGGGATCGATTCGGGATGGGATCCGTTCGGGACGGGATCGGAGGGGGCGGGCAGCGGCGCGGGCCGGGCCGGACCGGACGACCGGCTCGGGGCGCCGCCTCAGGTCGCCGCGTCAGCCGACGCGGCTGGCCTCGTACCCGGCCTCCTCGACGGCGGCGAGCACGGCGGTCTCGTCGATCGACTCGGGGCCGGTCACGACCAGACGGCCGGTCTCGTGGCTGACCTCGATGCCCTCGACACCGGGGACCTCGCCGACCTCCTCGCGCACGGACATCTCGCAGTGCCCGCAGGTCATCCCGGTCACCTGGAACTCGGTCGTGGTCATGGGCTCCTCCTCGGTACGTGGGTGCCCGCTCGGGCACATCCCGAATCTATACCCCTAGGGGGTATAGGTGTCAACGGGCCCGAGAGGCCGTACCGCCTCGGTCCGACCCCGCTCTCGGGTACCCTGCGGACACCCGTCCCCATCGACCCCGTCACGTCCGCCCCGTCCCCGACCCCGTCGAGCCCTCCGCCCGACGCCTGGAGGTTCCCCGTGCCACCCAGGAAGCCGCCGACCGTCTACGACGTCGCGACGCGCGCAGGGGTCTCGATCGCGACGGTCTCGCGCGTGCTCCGCAGCCCGCAGAAGGTCACCGAGTCCACGCGCGAGCGGGTGCTCGCCGCGATCGACGAGCTCGGCTACGTCCCCAATGCGAGCGCCCGGGGGCTCGCCGGTCGGCGCACCGGCGTGCTGGGCCTGCTGATCCCCGGCCACGACGCCCCGCCGATCGCGCCGCCGGGCTCCGCGGAGGAGCACGCCGTGGAGTTCATCGACGACATGGACCGCAGCTTCGTCGACCCCGAGCGCAACCACTACTTCGAGCAGCTCGTGCGCGGCTGCGAGATCAGCGCCTGGAGCAGCGGCTACGCGCTCCTGGTCGCCTCCGGCCCCGACCTCAGCCGGAGCGTGGTGCTCGACGACCTCGAGGGCCGGGTCGACGGGATCATCGTCATCTCCCGCACCGTGCCCGACGACCTCATCGCCCGCTCGGCGCGGCGCGTGCCGCTCGTGGTGGTCGCGGGCCGCGCCGCCGGGACGGCCGATTCGGTGCGCGTGGACAACGCGGGCGGGATGGCGGCGGTGACCCGCCATGTGCTCGCGCGCAAGCCGTCGGGCCCCGTGCTCTATCTGGGCGGGCCCGCAGATTCGCCCGACGGGGTCGAGCGTGAGGAGGGCTTCCGCCGAGAGGTCGACGGCAGCGGCGAGTCCTGGCGCATCGCGTCCACCGACTTCACGACCGAGGGCGGGGCGCGCGAGATGCGCCGAGCCCTCGCGGAGATCCGCCCGGGCGCGGTGATCGCCGCGAACGATCAGAGCGCGCTCGGGGCGCTCACGGCGCTGTCGGAAGCAGGCATCGGGGTCCCGGACGACTGCGTGGTCACCGGGTTCGACGGCATCGAGGACGCGCGCTGGTCGCAGCCGGCGCTCACCACCGTGCGCCAGCCGATGACGGACGTCGGCGTCCAGGCGGTCCAGATGCTGCTGCGCCGGATGGCCGATGCGGACGCGCCCGGCCAGGACCTGCAGCTCCCCGTCGACGTGCTGCTGCGCGAGAGCTGCGGGCCGCTCGGGCACTGAGCGCCCGGCGGGCCCGTCGGCCCGTCGTCCCCTCGAGCCGAGGCGCCTCCGACGCCCTCGCCGACCCCGCGTCCTCAGACGATCGGCCGCACGAGCATGCCCTCGGCGACGCTGCCGGGCACCTCGACGCCCTCGCGCCCGAGCACCCGCACCAGCGGACCCGCGCCCGCCGCGCCGCTCTCCCCCGCGTCGACGTCGAGCTCCACGCCCGGCACGAGCCCCAACTCGCGGGCGGTGCGCAGCACCTCGGGGTCGGCGTCGGACACCACGAGGACGCGGAAGCGGCCGCTGCCGGTGACGCTCGCGAGGCGCCGCGCGTCCTCGGGGTGGGCCCAGCGGTGGTCGGCATCGGGGATGGGGTCGCCGTGGGGGTCCGCCGTCGGATGCTCGAGGATCGCGTCGATGCGGGCGATGAAGGTGTCGCTGACGGCGTGCTCGAGGCGCTCGGCCTCGTCGTGCACCTCGTCCCAGTCGTAGCCGAGGGCCTCCACGAGGTAGGTCTCCAGCAGGCGGTGACGGCGCACCATCGCGATCGCGCACTGCGCGCCGGCCTCGGTGAGCTCGACGGGCTTGTAGGGGATGCGGGCCACGAGGCCCTGGGCATCCAGGCGCTTGAGGGTCTCGGTGACGTTGGCGGCGGAGGTCCCGAAGCGCTGGGCGAGCTCGCCGGTGGTGATCGGCGGAGCGCCCCATTCGGTGCGCGACCAGATCACCTTGAGGTAGTCCTGGGCCACGGGACTGAGCTCGTCGGGATTCACCCAGGCATCGTATCGCCGAGGACGCCCGCGACCATGGGGACGTCCCTGCTCACCCGCCCGCGAAGGACATCGGGACGAGCGCGAGGTTCAGGGCGATGATGAGCGCGACGACGATCCAGGCGATCACGGTGACCGGCCGCGAGTTCGCGAAGCTCCCCATCAGGGCGCGCCTGCCGGTGAGAGTCACGAGCGGCACCAGCGCGAAGGGCAGGCAGAGGCTGAGCACGACCTGGCTGAGCACGAGGGCCGCGGTGGGCTCGGCGCCGATCGCGAGGACGAGCAGCGCCGGCAGCAGCGTGAGCAGGCGGGAGAGCACGAGCGGGATCCGCCGGTGCAGCAGGCCGCGCATGATCTCGCTGCCCGCGTAGGCGCCCACGGAGGAGGAGGCGAGGCCGGAGGCGAGCAGGCCGATCCCGAAGAGCACGCCGACCACGGGCCCGGAGGCGGCGGAGATCGCGGCCTGCGCGCCCTCGATGGTGTCGGTGCCGGGGATCCCGGGGAGCGCCTCGGCGGCCAGGACCAGCATCGCGATGTTCACGGTGCCCGCGAGGCACAGAGAGAGCACCACGTCCCAGCGCGAGGCGCGGACCACGCGGGCGATCCGCCCCGGAGAGCGATCGGTGCCGTGACGGTCGCGCACGAGCCCGGCGTGCAGGTAGATCGCGTGCGGCATGACGGTCGCGCCCAGCATGGAGGCCGCGAGCAGCACGGTGCCGCCGCCGTCGAAGCGCGGGATCAGCCCGTCGGCCAGGGCGACCGGATCGGGCGGGGCGACGACGAGCCCGGCGAGGAATCCGATGGTGATCACCCCCAGCAGCCCGATGATCACGTGCTCGAAGGGCCGCTGGCCGAAGCGGGACTGCACGGCGAGCAGGGCCATGGAGACGGCGCCGACGATGACGCCGCCCACCAGCAGCGGGAGTCCGAAGAGGAT
The DNA here is from genome assembly GCF_020792675.1 of Brachybacterium halotolerans subsp. kimchii. Classification (NCBI taxonomy): domain Bacteria; kingdom Bacillati; phylum Actinomycetota; class Actinomycetes; order Micrococcales; family Dermabacteraceae; genus Brachybacterium; species Brachybacterium halotolerans. The sequence goes on from NZ_CP086254.1 coordinate 1,881,476, forward strand.
GCGCAGGGCGATCGCCCCGCCGACGACCTCGGCGATGTCGGTGGCGATCGCCATGGCCTGCGCCTGCAGCCAGAACAGCAGGCGCGAGCGCCGCCCCAGGGTCGCCCCGAGGTGGTCGGCGAGGGTGCGGCCGGTGACCGCGCCGAGCTTCGCCGAGAGGTACTGGACGAGCATCGCCATGAGGTTCGCGACCACGAGCACCCACAGCAGCAGGTAACCGTGGCGGGCGCCGGCGGTGACGTTCGCGGCGATGTTCCCCGGGTCCACGTAGGCGACCGCGGCGACGAAGGCCGGGCCCAGCAGGCGCAGGGTGCGCCAGGGGCCGCGGGGCCGACGGGCGGGGCCGGCCCCGCGCGATCCGCCAGCGCGCGCGCCGTCCGGACGCCCTTCCCCTGTCCGAGGAACGGGTGCCTGGGTGCGCTGATCGACCACGGGTTCCGCCATGGATTTAACGTACCTTAAACCAGTCCGCGACGCACACCCGTCGAGCGCGCGTCGCGACCCCCGCGCCCCGTCCGCCCGCTCGAGCGTCGACGCTCACCGGGGGTCGAGCACCCGCGCCAAACCCGCGGCAGAGCCGCGCCGGGCCCGCGTCGAATCCGTGCCGGATCCGCGCCGAACACGTGCTCGAACACCTCTTGCGCCCACCGATGTATGCGCATACACTCACAATCCTCCGGCCGCCCGAGCCTGCGCACCCGTCGCGCTCCCCCGGGCGATCGACCCCGAGCGAGACCCCTGCGCAGGACCCCTGGACTAGCCCCCTGCGCAGAACCCCTGGGCGACCCCCATAGGCGACCGCCCCAGCGGACCCGCACGGATCGGGCCGCAGACCTCTTGCACAACGACGTCAGGATCGAGTCCCGTGCCTTCCACGAAAACCCCGCGCGTCGGTCGGCGCACCCTGCTGACCGGGGCCTCCGCCGCGCTCCTCGCGGGCGCCGCCTCGGGCTGCAGCCTGCAGGTGCGCAGCCGCCCGGACCCGACCATCGGCGCGGACACCCTGCAGATCGCGGGCGACAAGGGCAACCCGACGTTCACCGCGAACTTCAACCCGTACCAGGCGAACGCCCGCACGAGCGTCGGCCTGATCTACGAGCCGCTGATCCTGCTGAACCCGCTCGACGGCTCGATGGACCCGTGGCTCGCCGCCGACTGGGAGCAGAGCGACCCGTCGTCGGTGACGATGACGCTTCGCAAGGGCGCGACGTGGTCCGACGGCACTCCGCTCACGGCCGACGACGTCCTGTTCACCTTCCATATGCTCAAGGAGTTCCCCGCCAACGACCTCAAGGGCGTCTGGGGGCACCTCGACTCCCTGGAGGCCGACGGCCAGCGGATCCGCTTCACCCTGAAGGGCGCGGACTCCCCTGCGGTCGGCATCCTCGGCGCGACCCTCATCGTGCCCGAGCACATCTGGGCTGACGTCAAGGACCCCACCACCTGGCGCAACGAGCAGCCCGTCGGATCCGGCCCCTTCACCCTCGCGAGCTTCACCCCGCTCCAGTACTCGATGGACCGCTTCGCGGGCCACTGGGCGGCCGACGACGTGGACGTCGAGCACATCGTGTTCCCCGCCGCGACCGGCGAGCTCGACGTGGTCACCAAGGGCTACGACTGGTGCTACTCGTTCATGAGCGACGTGGACGCCACCTGGGGCGCGGCCAACGCGCACAACCGGCACTGGTTCCCGCCGGGCGGGATCATCGGGCTGCACCCGAACCACGACAAGGCGCCGTTCGACGACCTCGACGTGCGCCGCGGACTCGCGCTCGCGATCGACGGCGACGCCGTGGGCCAGGCGGCCGCGGAGGGCTACATGGACGAGGCCGGCCAGACCGGCCTGCTGCTGCCCAACCAGGAGGACCTCCTGGACCCGTTGATCCCTGCCAAGGGGATCATCGCCCAGGACGCGAAGGCCGCGATCGCCTCCTTCGAGAAGGCAGGCTTCCGGCACGACGGGTCCGTCATGCGCACGAAGGACGGCGACCCGTTCACCATCGCGATCACCACCGCCAACGGATACACCGACTGGTTGCGGGCGGTCCAGGAGGTGCAGCGCCAGCTGGGGAAGATCGGCATCGAGGTCACCATCTCCGCGCCGCAGGCCGCCGCCTACGAGGCCGCGCTCTCCGACGGCGACTTCACTCTCGCGGTCGGCTCCTCGAACAGCTCGGACGCCTACCAGGGGTACGCGAACCTGCTCTCGAGCGAGTACTACCAGTCCGTCGGGAAGACCAGCCAGAACAACCGCATCCGCTTCCGCGACGACGAGGTCGACGACCTGCTGCGCCGCTACCGCGAGAGCGTCGACGAGGACGAGCAGACCCAGATCATCCACGGCCTCGAGCAGGCCTTCTACGAGAAGATCCCGATCATCTCCCTCTACTACGGCGGTCTCTGGGGGCTGTACAACGACGGCCGGTTCACCGGCTGGCCCGATGCCGAGGACCCGTACACCGCGCCGCAGACGTACGGCTCCTCGCCGCTGAAGGTCCTCACCCGGCTGCGCCGCGCGGGGAAGGAGAGCGCGTCATGAGATACGTGCTGAACAAGCTCGGACTGTTCGCCCTCACCCTGTGGGCCGCGGTCACGCTGAACTTCCTGCTGCCGCGACTGATGCCCGGCTCCCCGGCCGACGCCGCGATCGCCCGGCTCGCGCAGAACGGCCCGGTCTCCGAGGAGACCCGAGCGGCCGTCGAGGCCCAGCTGGGAGTGCCGGACGGCAGCCTGCTCGCCCAGTACTGGGCGTACCTGGGGCAGGTCGTGCACCTCGACTTCGGCGTGTCCTACGCGTTCTACCCGGAGCCGGTGAGCGGGCTCATCGGCCGCGCCCTGCCCTACACGCTGATCCTGGTGGGCGCGGTGACCGTGCTGGCCTTCGTGCTGGGCACGCTGCTGGGCGTGATGGCCGCGTGGAAGCGGGGCACCTGGATGGACGCCCTGCCCACCGTGGGCGGCAGCTTCATCAACACCTTCCCCTACTTCTGGACCTCGCTGCTGCTGCTGTTCTTCCTCGGGTACATCGCCCATCTGTTCCCGACCTCGGGCGCGTACTCGGCGACCACCACCCCGCAGCTGACCGGCTCCTTCGTCGTCGACGCGCTCTACCACGCGGCGCTGCCGGCGCTCACCCTGCTGGTGACGTCGCTGGGCGGCTGGATCATCGGCATGCGCAACGCCATGATCAACACGCTCGGCGAGGACTACGTGACGTTCGCCGAGGCCAACGGCATCGGCGGGCGCACCGTCGCCCTGCGCTACGCCGCCCGCAACGCGATCCTGCCCAACCTCACGGGCTTCGGGATGGCGCTGGGCGGGGTCGTCGGCGGCTCGATCCTCGTCGAGCAGGTCTTCGGCTACCCCGGCATCGGGTTCCTGCTGTTCAACGCCGTGATCGGCCAGGACTACCCGCTCATGCAGGCGCTCTTCCTCATGATCACCGTGAGCGTGCTGGTGGCGAACCTGCTCGTGGACATCCTCTACGGCGCCCTCGACCCAAGGACCAGGCGATGAACCGCAGACCAGAGACCGCACCAGGCGCAGCCCCCGTGACCGGCGCGCCCCGCAACGGTGCTCCCGGGACCGACGCAACCGGGACCGAGCGGCGGATCCACCCGGGACTGCGCGCCCTGGCGTCGTCGGCCCGCACGGTGTGGGGCAACCGCAAGGCCCGCATCGGCCTGGTCGTCATCGGCCTGCTGCTGCTGATGGCGCTGCTCGCGCCCCTGCTCGCCCCCTACGGCCCCACCGACAACTCCTTCGACCGCAGCCAGGACGCCTCGCTCCAGCACTGGCTGGGCACCACGGCCGCCGGGGAGGACGTGCTCAGCCAGCTGATCTTCGGCGCGCGCATCAGCGTGCTGGTGGGCTTCGGCGCCGGCTTCATCTCCACCCTGATCGCCGTGATCGTGGGTCTCACCTGGGGATACCTGACGGGCTTCGCGGCCGACGCGATCAACTTCCTCGTCAACCTGTTCCTGGTGATCCCCGGGATGCCGCTGATGATCGTGGTCGCGACCTATCTCAGCAACGGCGGCATCTCGGTGATCATCGTGGTCATCGCGATCACCGGCTGGGCCTGGGGCGCGCGCGTGCTGCGCAGCCAGACCGCGACCCTGCGCTCGCGGGACTTCGTGCAGTCCGCGCGGTTCTCCGGCGAGCGGGCGGGCCGGATCATCTTCCGCGAGATCCTGCCCAACATGACGTCCCTGATCACGGGCTCCTTCTTCGGGGCGGCGACCGCCGCGATCCTCGCCGAGGCCGGGCTCGAGTTCCTGGGTCTCGGGGACTCCTCGGTGGTCAGCTGGGGAACGATGATCTATTGGGCGCAGAACTCCAACGCGCTGCTCACGGGGCAGTGGGCGCTGCTGTTCGCCCCCGGTCTGTGCATCGCCCTCATGGCCACCTCGCTCACGCTCATCAACTTCGGCGTGGACGGCATCAGCAACCCGCGGCTGCGGGAAGGGAGCACCGGACGATGACCAGCACCCAGACCTCCCCCGCACAGGACCCCGCGGCCGGCGAGCCGATCCTCGCGGTCCAGGACCTCTCCGTCGTCTACGAGCCCGTCGGCGCCGCCCCCACCCACGCGGTGCGCGAGGTGAGCCTCGAGGTCGCCCGCGGGGAGTTCGTCGGGCTCGTCGGCGAGTCCGGCTCGGGCAAGTCCACGCTCGGCTTCGCGATCACGGGGCTCGCCTCGGCGCCCGCGCGGGTCGAGGGCGGACGCATCCTCTTCGCTGGCCGCGACATCGCCACCATGGACCATGAGTCGCTGCGCGCCCAGCGCCAGGGCGGCTTCGCGATGGTGCTGCAGTCCGGCATGAACGCGCTGAACCCGGTGCGCACGATCCGCAAGCACTTCCACGACATCTTCGCCGCCCACGGGCACGTGCCCCGGGCACGGCGCGACGCCCGCGCCGCCGAGCTCGTGGGCAAGGTGTCCCTGGGGCCCGACGTGCTCGACCGCTATCCCGACCAGCTCTCCGGCGGCATGCGCCAGCGCGTGACGATCGCGCTCGCGCTCTCGCTGGAACCGCAGCTGATGGTGTTCGACGAGCCCACGACGGCGCTCGACGTGCTGGTCCAGCACGCCGTCATGGACACCATCCGCGAGCTGCAGGCCAGCGAGGGCTTCACGGCGATCCTCATCAGCCACGACCTGGGCGTGGTGCTCGAGTCGGCGCACCGCGTGCTCGTCATGCACGACGGCCGGATCGTGGAGGACGCCTCGAGCACGGACATCCTCACCCGCCCCCAGCACGACTACACGCGGATGCTGCTCTCCCACTACGCGGACCCGCGCGCCGAGGTCGTGAGCGTGCCCGGGCTCGAGGACCGCGCGGTGCTGCCCGGGGAGCCGGGCGGCGCCTCCGCAGCCCCCGTCGGCCCCTCGGAACGGCCCCACCCCGCACGCGCGACACACCGCTCTCCCGCCGCGGCGGCAGGACCGGGCCCGTCGGCGGCATCGGCCCCGTCGGCAGCAGCAGCAGGGCCCGAGCTGCGCGTGCGCGGCGTGAGCAAGTCCTATGCGCCTCCTCGCCGCGGCCTGCCGCCCGTGCGGGCCGTCCAGGACGTCTCCTTCACGCTCGCACCGGGCGGGGCGACCGCGCTCGTCGGCCAGTCCGGCAGCGGCAAGTCCACCCTCGCGAAGCTCATCACCGGCATCGAGCGCCCCACCGCGGGCACGATCGAGATCGGCGACGTGTCCGTGGGAGACCTGCCCAGGCGCAGGCTGCGGGACCTCCGCCGCACCGTGCAGATGGTCTTCCAGGATCCGTACGCGGCCCTGAACCCGCTGAGCACGGTCGAGTACACGCTCTCGCGGGCCGTCGCGAACCTCACCGACGTGCGCCGCGACGGCGTGCGGCGCCGGGTGCGCGAGCTGCTGGAGACGGTGGGTCTGACGCCGGTCGAACAGTACCTTTCCAAGCTCCCCCACCAGCTCTCGGGCGGGCAGCGCCAGCGGGTCGTGATCGCCCGGGCGCTCGCCTGCGACCCCCGCGTGATCATCGCCGACGAGCCCGTCTCGATGCTCGACGTGTCCCTGCGCGCCGGGGTGCTCTCGCTGCTGCGGGAGCTGCGGGAGTCCACCGGCGTCTCCCTGCTGTACATCACGCACGACCTGCTCAGCGCCCGCCTCGTGACCGACGAGATCATCGTGCTGCACGAGGGCCGGATCGCCGAGGACGGCCCGACGGCCCAGGTCATGCGGGCCCCGCGCGACGAGTACACGATCCGTCTGCTCGACGCGATCCCCGATCCCCGCCGGGCGCTCAGCGCCTGAGACGACTCACCACGAAGGAGCCCCATGTCCACCCTCCGCTTCCCCGACGGCTTCCGCTGGGGCGCCGCGACCGCCGCCCACCAGATCGAGGGCAACAACGTGAACTCGAACTGGTGGGAGCTCGAGCACCGGCCCGGCTCACCGGTCGTGGAGCCCAGCAACGACGCGGCGGACAGCTACCACCGCTTCGCCGAGGACATCGCGCTGCTCGCGGACGCGGGACTGAACGCCTACCGGTTCAGCATCGAGTGGGCCCGCATCGAGCCCGAGCGCGGCGTGGTCTCCCGGGCCGAGCTCGCCCACTACCGGCGGATGATCCAGACCTGCCTCGACCACGGCGTCGACCCCATCGTCACCCTCATGCACTTCACGGTGCCGCGCTGGTTCGAGCGCGACGGCTTCTGGCGGGCCGACGACGCCCCCGACCTGTTCGCCCGCTACACGGAGAGCGTGCTCGGGATCCTCGACGGGGTGCGCGTGGTGTGCACGATCAACGAGCCGAACATCGCGGCCATGCTCGCGGGCGGCGAGGACGCGAAGAACCTCGTCGCGCACGGCCTGCCCTTCCCCGACCTGCACGTGGCCGATCAGCTGCTGGCCTCCCACCGCCGCTCCCGCGAGGTGCTCTCCGCGCTGCCGGGCGTGCAGTCCGGCTGGACGATCGCCACCCAGGCCTTCCACGCGAGCGACGAGGAGGGCAGCGCGCAGGCCCTGCAGGAGTACGGGCATCCGCGCGACTTCTGGTACCTCGAGAACTCCGCGGGAGACGACTTCCTGGGCGTGCAGGCCTACACCCGCACCTTCATCGGCCCGGAGGGTCCGCTCCCGGTCGCGGACGGGGTCGAGACCACGCTGACCGGTTGGGAGTACTTCCCGCCGGCGGCGGAGCTGGGGCTGCGCAGCGCCTGGGAGCTCAGCGGCCACGTGCCGCTGATGATCACCGAGAACGGCATCGCGACCGCCGATGACGCCCGCCGCATCGACTACACGCGCTGCGCGCTCGAGGGCGTGCACCGGGCGATCGCCGACGGCATCGACGTGCGCGGCTACCTGCACTGGTCACTGCTGGACAACTACGAGTGGGCGAGCGGGTATCGGCCGACGTTCGGGCTGGTCGGCTGGGATCCGCAGACCTTCGAACGCCGGCCCAAGCCGAGCCTCGCGTGGCTCGGCGAGGTCGCGCGGCGCGGCGCGCTGGAGACGGGGGCATCCGTCGAGGAGTGACCGTCGGACCGGCCGGCCCGCGACGCCCGGACCGGCTGATCCTCAGCCCTCGGACCAGCCGGCCCGCGGCCCTCAGACCAGCTGGTCCTCGCCCGGGCGGTCGGGCGACTGCGCCGACGCCGAGGCGGCAGCGGTCCTCTTGCCCTTGGCCCTCTTGCGCAGAGCCTCGATGAGCATCGGCACCACGGAGATGAACACGAGGGCCAGCACGGCGACCTCGAGGTTCTCGCGGATGAAGGTCACGCTGCCCAGCGCGTAGCCGAGCATCGTGATGAGCACGACCCAGAGCACGGCGCCGACGGCGGACCAGGTGTAGAAGATGCGCCGCTGCATCTGGCCGACGCCCGCGACGACGGTGATGAAGGTGCGCACGATCGGCACGAAGCGGCCCAGCACGAGGGCGCGTCGGCCGTAGCGGTCGAAGAACTCGATGGTGCGGTCGAAGTAGCGGCGCTTGAGGAAGCGGCCATCGCGCTCGTAGAGCTTCCCGCCCAGGCCGCGGCCGATCTCGTATCCCACGACGTTGCCGGCGAATGCGGCGACGCACAGGGTCAGCAGGGACAGCGCGAGCGGGACGCCGAGGCCGCCGCCGTGGGAGAACATGCCGACGGCGAAGAGCAGGGAGTCGCCGGGCAGGATCGGGAAGAACAGGCCGCACTCGATGAAGACGATCGCGTGGGCGACCCACCAGAAGGCGGCGCCGAAGCGCTCCAGCAGCTGCGTGGGGTCCATCAGCATGTGCAGCAGGTCCATGGGGCCTCTTCCGTGGTCACGTCTCGTGGTCGCGTCGATGTCGGGGCGCTGTGCGCAGGATGCCGGTGAGCCCGGCGCGGGCGTCGCTCACCGCGCGGGACGGGTCGCGCGGCGGGACGCGCGCGGGCGCCACGTCCATCTTCCGCCACGGTGTCCGATTCTGCGAGTGCTCGTGGTGCAGGCGTCATGCGAGGACTGTGCAGAACCTGTGGGGGCGGGCCCGCGCGCTCCGCGGAAGAGCCCCGCACGTGGCCCGACTCGCACGGCCTCGCCCTGATGGACGGGCCGCCGGACGGATAGATTGTTGCCGCTCCGCGTCGCCCGGCATCGCCCCGTCGTCGCCCCGCCGCCGCCCGGCACACAGCAGGCTGCGGGCCGTCGGCCCTGCATCGCCCCGCGCCGCCGCACCGCACCCGCCCCGCCCAGGAAGGCCCCCATGATCGAGATCCTCAGCCCCTCCGAGATCACCCGCGCCCGCGCGACGGGGGCCCTCGTCGGCCGCATCCTCCAGACCATGCGCGAGCGCACCCAGGTGGGGACGAACCTGCTGGAGATCGACGAGTGGACGAAGGAGATGATCCTCGAGGCCGGCGCGAAGTCCTGCTACGTCGACTACGCGCCCTCCTTCGGCGACGGCCCCTTCGGCCACTGGATCTGCACCTCGGTGAACGACGCCGTGCTGCACGGGATGCCCCGCGACCAGGTCCTCGCCGACGGCGACCTGCTCACCCTCGACCTCGCCGTGATCCTCGACGGCATCGCGTCCGACGCCGCGATCAGCTTCGTGGTCGGCCAGGAGCGCGACCCGGAGGACACCGCCCTCATCGAGACCACCCGGCGGGCCCTCGCGGCCGGCATCGAGGCGGCCGGCCCGGATGCGCGGCTGGGCGACGTCTCGCACGCCATCGGCCAGGTGCTCTCGGGCGCCGGATACCCGATCAACATGGACTTCGGCGGCCACGGCATCGGCACCACGATGCACCAGGACCCGCACGTCGCCAACGACGGACGCCCCGGTCGCGGACTGCGCCTGCGCCCCGGCATGCTGCTCGCGCTCGAGCCCTGGATCATGGTCGACACCGCCGAGCTGGTCACCGACCCCGAGGACGGCTGGACCCTGCGCAGCGTGACGGGCGCGCGCACCGCCCACACCGAGCACACGATCGCGATCACCGCGGACGGCGCCGAGATCATGACCCTCGCCCCCGGCGCCGGCAGCTGACCTGCTCGCAGGCCGATGTCCCTGGAGGGCGGCGGCTCCGCTGCACGGCGGCGCGCACTACGCTGAAGCGCGTGATGACGACGCCGTCCCCACCGACCTCCCCACCGCCCGCCGAGCACGATCCCGGTCGTGGTCCGGGCCCCGCTCGCGGCCTCAAGACCCTCCGCCCGCGGATCCCGCTGCCGGACGTCTGGCGGGCCGCCTGGATCACCGCCTCTCCGGGGGTCGCGGATCCGCACGCGGCCCCGATCTTCCGCCGCGCATGGGACCTGCCCTCCCCCGTCGCCCGGGCGACGCTGCACATCTCCGGGCTCGGCACCGTGCTGGCCTGGGTGAACGGCCATCCGGCGAGCGAGCAGCGTCTCGCCCCGGGGCTCACGAACGCCTCCATCGCCGCCCGCGCGGTGAGCTGGGACGTGACCGCGCAGACGGCGGGGTCGATGCGCGTCTGCCTCGCCGCGGAACTCGGGCGGGGCTTCTTCGACCTGCATTCGCCCGAGGTCTGGATGTGGTCGGAGGCGCCCTGGCGCGCCGCCCCGCGCCTGACCGCCGAGCTCCACGTGACCTGCGAGGACGGCAGCGCGCACGTGCTGCCCACCGACGAGAGCTGGCGCTGCGCGACCGGCGGGCTGCGCTTCGACAGCCTGTACGAGGGCGAGACCTGGGACGAGGCCCTCGAGCCCCATGGCTGGCGGGAGCCCGCCTTCGAGGACTCCGAGGACTCCGACGATTCCGAGGAACGCGAGAACTCCGAGGACTCCGACTCCCCCGACACCCAAGGCACCGGCAGGTGGGCACCCGTCACGGTGCTCGCCCCCGATCCCGGCTCGTCGGCCGCGCTGCCCCGTCCGCGCGCCGCCCGCGAGATCCCGACCACCGGGCTGCCTCTGCGCGAGGCCATGGCCGAGCCGATCCTCGTGCAGGAGACCCTGCTGCCCACGTGGACGGACCTCGGCGACGGACGCTTCGTCGGCGACCTGGGGCGCGTCGTCGCCGGCTGGACCCGTCTCGAGCCGCTCACGGACGAGCGCCTCGAGGTCACCCTCGTCCACGGCGAGCGCCTCGCGGACGACGGCTTCGTGATCGCCGAGAACGCCTTCATCCCCACCGGCCGCTTCCAGCGCGACGACGTGGCGCTCGAGGGCCGACCCTTCGAGTCCCACCACACGTACAAGGGCTTCCGGTACGTCGGGGTGCGGGGCGCCGTGCCGGGCCGGGACGCCGAGATCTTGGGCCGCGCCGCCTGGGCCGACGTGCCGCGCGTCGGCGGGACGGAGAGCTCTGACCCGACCCTCGCGTGGCTCGAGGAGGCCTTCGTCGCGACCGTGCGCGCGAACCTGCACTGGGTGCTCACCGACACCCCGACCTACGAGAAGAACGGCTGGACGGGCGATGCGCAGGTGGCTCTGCCGGCGCTGCTCACCCGCTTCGACCTGCGACGCTTCCTCACCAGCTGGCTCGACGACTTCCTCGACGCGCAGCGTGAGGACGGCTCTCTGCCCGTGATCGTGCCGTCGGCCGGATGGGGCTACGGCGACGGCCAGTGCGCGCCCGCGCCCGAGTGGACGACGCTGTACCCGGTGCTCGTGGACGCGCTCGAGGGCGAGTACGGCCTGGACCTGTGGCCGATCCACGGCGAGGCCGTCGAGGACTATCTGGACTTCGAGCTGGGACGGCTCGACGCGGACGGCCTCGCGGTCGGGATCCTGGGCGACTACCTCTCCCCCGGGGCCGACGGCCCGCCGCCCGAGGACGTGCGCCTGGAGTCCTCCCTGCTGCTGCACCGGGCCCTGGACGTGATCGCGCGCGCGGGCCGCAGCATCCATCGCGAGCGCTATGCGCGCGCCCGCGACGAGCTCGCCGCCCACGTGCTGCGCGTCTTCTTCGACGCCGAGCGCTCGCTGTTCGCCTCGGCGCCGCTGCACGGGCACCTCGCCGACGACAGCGCCGGGACCTCGGCCCCGTCGGACCCCGGTGCCCCCACGGTCCCGGGTGCCTCCACGGACCCGGGGTTCCGCCAGACCCCGCAGATCCTGGCCCTGGCCTCCGGGATCGTCCCCGCCGGCCACGTCGACGCGGTCCGCGCGCATCTGATCGAGGACATCCGCGCGCGCGGCGACCACCACGACGCCGGCTGCCTGGGCATGGCCCACCTGGGCGGTGTCCTCGTGCAGGCAGGTCGCGCGGACCTGGCGCTCGCGGTCGCCCGCAACCCCGCGCCGCCCAGCTGGGAGAGCTGGCGCCTCGCGGGCCATCGCACCCTGCTGGAGATGTGGGTCGAGCCTGTGCGCTCGCGTGCGCACTACTTCATGGGCGCCGGCGTGGATTTCGTGGCCCGCGACCTGGTGGGCCTGCGCCGGACCGCCCCGAACTGGGCGGCCTTCGAGCTGCGGCCCGTCCTCGTCCCTGAGATCCCGCGCCTCGCGATCGAGCACCGCGGGATCCGAGCGGGCTGGGAACAGGAGGCCGACGAGGATCAGTGCGATGACGCGGATGGGGCCTCCGACCTGCACATCCCCCGTTCGACGGTCCACCTCACGGTGCCCGACGGCTCCCGGACGCTCGTGCATCTGCCGGACGGCCGCCGCCTCGAGGTCGGGCCGGGCGAGCACCACTGGGAGCTGTGAGGGGCCCGGCCCCGGCGGGCGGAGGTCCGCGCGGATCCCGTGCACTTCGCGTAGCAGGAGGTCGGGTGACGTGTCATATATGAGGTGACACGACGTATGACTACGCGAAGTGCACGCGCGCATCGAAGACCCCGGAGATCGCGCGGCTGGATGCCTGCGATCTCCACCTCCCTCCTCCGCCGTCGCCCAGCCCCAGGACCGAGCGCCCTCACACCCTTCCGCGCGCCCCGGACACCAGGCGGCACACCCCGTAGATCACGAAGGAGATCGTGGTGATGAAGGGGCTGATCGGCACAGAGCTGCCCGCGGCCAGCAGCACGCCGCCCACGGAGGCGGCGAGCGCGAAGGCGACCGACAGCAGCGTGACCCGCACCGGCGAGGCGCTCAGACGCATCGCGGCCGCCGCCGGGGTGACCAGCAGCGAGAGCACGAGCAGCGCGCCGACGATCTGCACGGAGACGGCGACGGCCGCACCCAGCAGCACCATGAACACGACCGAGAGCGCGCGCGTGGGCACGCCGCGGGCCTGGGCGGTGACGGGGTCCGTGGAGGCGAACAGCAGCGGCCGCCAGATCACCAGCAGCCCCGCGGCGACGAGCGCGCAGATCACCAGCAGCGAGGTGATCTGCGGGTTGTCGATCGCCACGATCTGCCCGGTGAGCAGGCCGAACTTATTCGAGGCGCGCCCGGAGTAGAGGGAGAGGCTGAGGATGCCGAGTCCCAGCCCGAAGGGCATGAGCACGGCGGTCGCGGAGTTGCGGTCGCGTGCCCGGGATCCCAGCACTCCGATCACGAGCGCGGCGAGCATCGAGCCGATGAGCGAGCCGGGCACCACGCCCGCGCCGAGCAGCAGCTCCACGGAGGCACCGGCGAAGGACAGCTCGCTGATGCCGTGGACGGCGAAGGCCATGTCCCGCATCATCACGAACACGCCGATCAGACCGCCCACCACCCCGAGGGCGACGCACGCGATGATCGTGTTGCGCAGCAGCGGCAGCAGCTCCGCGTAGTCGGAGAAGTCGACGACCTCGGAGAGGACCTGGGAGAGCTGGTCGCTCATCGGGCGCCTCCCGCCTGTGCGTGGTCGTCGGCCGCGCGCGGGGCGAGCACGGCGTCGTCGTCATGGTGCTGGTGGTCGGGGACGCCCGCGACGAGGACGCGGCCGTGCAGGCGCAGCACGTCGACCTGGACGCCGTAGAGATCGCTGAGGACGTCCGAGCGCAGCACCTCGTCGGGCGTGCCGATGCGGAAGCGCGACCCGGCGATGTAGAGGACGCGGTCCACGATGTCCAGGATCGGGTTCACGTCGTGGGTCACGAAGAGGACCCCCAGGTCGAGGCGGGTGCGGGCGTCGTCGACGAGACGGGCGACCATCCGCTGGTGCGGGAGGTCGAGGGAGAGCAGCGGTTCGTCGCACAGCAGCAGGTCGGGGTCGGCCGCGAGGGCCTGCGCGATCCGCAGCCGCTGCTGCTCGCCGCCGGAGAGACGGGAGACGGGGGCGTCGGCATAGTGGCTCGCGCCGACCGCGGCGAGCAGCTCGTCGACTCTCTCGCGGGCCGCACGGCGCGGCAGGGGCAGACCCCAGCGATCGCCGTCGAGCCCCAGGCGCACCAGGTCACGGCCGCGCAGAGGGAGCCCGTCGTCGGCCAGGCGCTGCTGCGGCACGAGCCCGATGCGTCGGCTCCCGCGCCCCACCTCGCGGCCGAGCAGTCGGATACTGCCCGCGCTCAGCGGCTCGAGACCGAGGATCGCGCGCAGCAGCGTGGACTTGCCCGAGCCGTTCGCGCCGAGCACGGCGATGACCTCGCCGCGGCGCACGTCGAGGTCGACGTCCTGCCACAGCACGCGGTCGCCGAATCGCTTGGTCGCCCCGCGCAGGGTGAGCAGGGGCGGCGCGACGGGGTCGTCGCCGTCGGTCACTTGCCCAGCGCGTCCTCGAGCGCGTCGAGGTTCGAGCTCATCCAGGCGACGTAGTCCTTGCCGTCGGGCAGGGTCTCGGTGACACCGACGACGGGCACGTCCGCGTCCTCGGCGGCCTTCTTGACCTGCTCGGTCTGCGGTCCCGCGGTCTGCTCGTTGTAGGCGAGGAGGTCGACCTCGTGGTCGGCGAACAGGTCGAGGGTCTCCTTGAGCACCGAGGCGGAGACGTCGTCGCCCTCTTCGATGGCCTCGCTGAACTCCTCCGGGGTGCGGTTGGTGAGGCCAACGGCCTCGAGCATGTACAGCGGGACCGGCTCGGTGATGGCGACGCCCTTGCCCTTCGCGCTCGCGGAGAGGTCCTTCTCGCGGCCCTCGAGGTCCTCGATCGCGCTCGCGAGCTTCGTGCCGTTGGCCTCGAACTCGGCCTTGCCCTCGGGGTGGGCGCTGCTGAGTGCGGTGACGAGCTCGTCGATGACCTTGCGGACGGTCGGGAAGTCGTACCAGACGTGCTCGTTGAGCTCCTCGCCCTTCTCGGCCTTGTAGCCGGAGATGGTGACGGCGTCGAGCACGGTGGCCGACGAGTTCCCGGCGGAGGAGAGCATGCGCGCGACGAAGTCGTCGTAGCCGCCGCCGTTCTCGAGGACGATCCGGGCCTTCTTCAGGGCGAGCTGGTTGCGGGTCGAGGCCTCGTACTCGTGGGGGTCGGCCTCGGGGTCGGTGATCAGGGACGTCACCTCGACGAGGTCCCCGCCGACCTGCGAGGCGATGTCTCCCCAGACATTCGTCGAGGCGACGAGCGCGACCGCGGCGCCGCTGCCGCCCCCGTCGGACCCCGATCCCGAGTCGGTGCCGGAGTCGTTCCCGCTCGAGCAGGCGGCGAGGGTGGTCGCGGCCAGGGCCGCGGGGAGGGCGAGGAGCAGGGAGCGACGCTTCATGGGGTGTCCTTCTCAGGGGCGAGGGCGGTGCGCGCGGCACCGGCTGACACGCTCACGATAATCGTTCGCATTAAAGCGGGACGACGAGAGGCACTGAATGTGGCGCACAGAACGCGACGACCCGGCCGGGCCGCCCGCCGTCAGTCCCCGGGGACGTCCCGCTCGAGCTCGGCGAGCCAGGCGCGGCCGCTCACGTCCGAGGGCATCCGCCAGTCGCCGCGCGGGGACAGCGAGCCGCCCGCGAGGACCTTCGGGCCGTTGGGCACCGCGGAGCGCTTGAACTGGTTGCTGAAGAAGCGGCGGACGAACACCGTCAGCCAGTGCTTGATCTCCGCCCGCGTATAGGCGCGGCGGTCCTCCTCGGGATAGCCGACCGGCCACTCGCCCGCCTCCACGTCCCCCCAGGCCTGGTGGGCCAGGTAGGCGATCTTCCCGGGGCCGTAACCGCGACGCAGCATGTGGTAGAGCGTGAAGTCGTGGAGGGCGTAGGGGCCGATGGAGTCCTCGGTGGACTGCGCCTTCTGGCCCTCCGCGTGCGGGATCAGCTCGGGGGTGATCTCGGTGTCGAGCACCGCCTGCAGGACCTCGCCGGTGTGCTCGTCGAAGATGCCCTCGCGGATGACCCAGCGGATGAGGTGCTGCATGAGGGTCTTGGGGACGCCCGAGTTCACCGTGTAGTGGCTCATCTGGTCGCCCACCCCGTAGGTGCACCAGCCCAGGGCCAGCTCCGAGAGGTCGCCGGTGCCCACCACGATCCCGCCGTGGTGGTTGGCCAGGCGGAACAGGTAGTCGTAGCGCATGCCGGCCTGGACGTTCTCGAAGGTCACGTCGTACACGGGCTCGCCGTCGCCCGCGGGATGGCCCATGTCCTTGAGCATCTGGGTGCACGCGGGGCGGATGTCGATCGTCTCGAAGCTCGCGCCGAGGGCCTCGGCCAGCAGCTCGGCGTTGGAGCGGGTGCGCTCGGTGGTCGCGAAGCCCGGCATGGTGTACGCGAGGATCTCGGAGCGGTCGCGGCCCAGCAGGTCCATCGCCCGCGCGCACACGATGAGCGCGTGCGTGGAGTCCAGGCCGCCGGAGACGCCGATGACCGGCTTGGTGCCGCCGGCCTTGTCGCCGCCGATCGCGCGCAGGCGCTGGACGAGCCCCGCGACCTGGATGCTGTAGGCCTCGTAGCAGTCCTGCGCGAGGCGCGAGGGGTCATCAGGCACGAAGGGGAAGCGGTGCAGGGGCCGACGGACGGGGCCGGTGGCGGGTCGCTCGGGGCGGGAGACCCGTCCGTCGCCGGGGTCGCCCCCGACCGAGTTCCAGACCAGCTGCTGGCCGGGACCGCACGCCCGCGGGTCGTCGTCGGGGAAACCGACGAGGGTGCCGAACAGCGAGAAGTCGTACCTGTCGTAGGCGGGAAGGCTCTCCTCGAGGGTCCGACGATTGTCGTCGAAGGTCCCCTGGCGTCGGCGCTCGGCGATGATCCGGTCGAGGTCGACGTCCACGATCGTGGCGCTCGTGCCCTGCGGGAAGCGCTCGGACTCCCCCAGCAGATCACCGCACTCGTAGACGAACGTCTGCCCGTCCCACGCGAGGTCCGTCGTGGACTCCCCTTCTCCGGCGGCCGCGTAGACGTAGGCGGCCTGGCAGCGGGCCGAGGCGCTGCGGGCGAGGAGCTTGCGGTCCTCGGCGCGACCGATGGTGATCGGCGACCCCGAGAGGTTCACGAGCACCGTGGCTCCCTCGAGCGCTGCCATCGAGGACGGAGGGACCGGCACCCACATGTCCTCGCAGATCTCCACGTGGATCGTGAGCCCGCGGATGTCGTCCGCCGGGTAGATCCGGTGCGGGGTCACGCTGAACACGTGGCGACCGGCCACGGTGATCATCTCGTCGACGTCATCACCGGGAGCGAACCATCGCCGCTCGTAGAACTCCCGATAGGTGGGGAGGTTCGACTTCGGCGCCGCCCCGAGGACCTCGCCGTGGTGGATGACGACGGCGCAGTTCATGACACGCGAGCGCACGCGCAGCGGGGCGCCGACGATGATCACCGGCAGAAGATCCTCGCTCGCGCGGACCAGGGTGTCGATGGCCTCCTCCACCGCGTCCAGCAGCGGATCCTGCAGCACCAGGTCGTCGAGCGAGTAGCCGGTGAGGCTCAGCTCGGGGAACACCGCCACCGCGACCTTCTGCTCGTCGAGATCCGGGAGCGCCTCCAGGTGACGCCGGGCGTTGGTCGCGGGATCCGCGAGCGCGACCGGCAGCGTCACCGCCGCGACCCGCGCGAAGCCGTGGTCGTAGATCGAGGTCGGCTGGCGGGTCGACGAGCCTGCCGGGCTGGTCGAGGCGGCGTCCGACGGGGTGCTGGCGCTGGTCTGCGAGGTCACGCGCCCAGCGTACCCAGGCCCCGTGCCGGGTGCCGCTGCCACCGACTGGCCGGACTGCACGGCCGAGGGGCTCACGGCGGACGGAACTCGGCGAACGGCTCACGGCTCACGGGACGTCTGTCCTGGACGGGCTGATGGTGAAGAGCCGTGGCGATATCGCCATGGCCCCTCACCATCAGCCCGTGCGCGACACGGACCGCCCGCATCGCCTGCCGCAGCGGCGCCAGCGGAGGACGACGACGGCGGCGACGACGACGACGGCCCACCGTCCACCGCCAGCCCGCCGGCCCGCCAACCCACCGGACCCCCGGACCGCCGCCGCCGGGCGCGTCCGCCGGGCCTCCTTCACGCTTCCTCCCCAGCTCCTCCCCTGCTCGTGCCCTCCGAATTCGCAGGATCCCCGTGACGGCGGTCTCCCCACCTGCTTGGATCGAAGGCGTGAGCACCTCATTGCCCTCGTTCGAGCCGCCGACCGGCGACTCCCCGCCGCCGACCGGTGATCCCGGCGGCCAGACGTCGCCCCCCGGCGCCATCCCGTCGGGCCCCGACGGCGCCGTCCCGTCGGCCTACGACGGCTCCCGTCCCCCGTATCCGCAGCACCCTGCCGCGCCGAGGTTGCCGCAGCAGCCGGGCGACGGCTCGGCCGTCCCGCCGGCGATCATCGCGGCGGGCGTCTCGCGGTCCTTCGGGGCCGTGCACGCGGTGCGCGGGCTGAGCTTCACCGCGCAGGCGGGATCGGTGACCGCGCTGGTCGGGCCCAACGGGTGCGGGAAGTCCACGCTCATGCTCATGCTCGCGGCGCTGCTCGCGCCCGACGCCGGCCACATCCGCATCGGCGGCGTCGACCCGGCGCAGAACCCGACGGCCGTGAAGGCGATGGTGGGCTGGATGCCCGACCAGTTCGGCGCCTGGGACTCGTTGCGCGTGCGGGAGGTCCTCGAGGTCATCGCCTCCTCGTACTTCCTGCCGCGCGAGGTCGCCCGCGGGCGCATCGAGCGCCTGCTGGACGAGCTCGACCTGCGGTCCCTGGCCGAGCAGCGCGCCCATGTGCTGTCCCGCGGGCAGAAGCAGCGCCTGGGACTGGCCCGGGCGCTCATCCACGAGCCGCGCGTGCTGATCCTCGACGAGCCGGCATCGGGGCTCGACCCGGCCGCCCGGCGCCGCCTGCGCGACGTGCTGCGCTCGCGTGCGGAGGCCGGGGCGTGCGTGCTGATCTCGAGCCACATCCTCTCCGAGCTCGAGGAGATGGCCGACTCCGTGGTGCTCATGGACCGCGGGGAGGTCGTGGACTCCTCGAGCCTGCGCGATCTCGCCCACCGGCCCCGCACCTGGCGCATCGAGGGGCTCTCGGCCGGTGCGCTGCGCGCGGCGCTGACGGCCCTGAACGTCCACGGCACCGAGGTGCGCGAGGGCGAGCGGACCACGAGCGGCCACGCCGAGGCGCTCATGGCCCTGCCCGACGAGGCGACCGCCGCGCGGCTGCTGCGCGACCTGGTCGCCCAGGACGCGCAGGTCGTCGGCTTCTCCCCCACCACCGGCCGTCTCGAGGCCGCGTATCTGCGCACAGACGCCGCACGACGGGAAGGATCCCTGTGAGCACCACGGCCCCGCCTCCCGCGCACCAGCCCTCCTCCCAGCCGCCGTCCCGGTCCTCGGCCCAGCCGTCGTCGGTCCCTCCGCTCGATCCCGGTGTGTGGCCGCGCCGCTCCGCCTGGGCGGCCACCCCGCGCGGCGTCGTGCTGATGGCCGGGCTCGAGCTGCGCCAGAAGGTGCGCTCCGTGCGCTGGTACGTCGCGCTCGCGGTGTGGTTCGTGGTGCTCACCGGCACGAGCGCGCTCGTGCTGGGCGCGTTCTGGCTGAACACGCAGGCCTTCGGGGACATGGCCGGGGTCTCGCGGGTCGTCTACTCGCTGATCGTGCTGTTCCTCGTGTTCGCGATGATGCTCGTGCTGCCCGCGCTGAGCGCCGGCGCGATCAACGGCGAGCGCAGCACCGGGACCCTCGCGATCCTGCAGGTCTCGCTGCTCACGCCCATGGAGATCGCGCTGGGCAAGCTCGCGGCCGGCTGGGTGACGGGCCTGGCCTTCGTCGCCGCCGCGCTGCCGGCCCTGCTGCCCGCGGCGCTGATCGGCCAGATCTCCCCGCTGTACGTGCTGCGCGTGCTCGCGATGATCGCGGCGATCGCCCTGTGCATCACCGCCGTCGGCATCGGGTTGTCCGCGCTCGCCTCGAGGCAGCTGGGCTCCGTGGTCCTCGCCTATCTGGTGGTGCTCGGCACCACCTTCGTGCTGCCGATCATCTGGGGCGCGAGCTCGGTGCTGCTCGTCCAGCATCGCGAGGTCACCATCTACGAGCAGTCCTACGACGCCGAGAGCGACCAGGTCGGCCAGTGCGTCACCCGCCAGCAGCAGCGCGACGTGGTGCGCACGGACATCCCGCTCGTCCTCATGTGGCCGAACCCGATGGTGCTCGTCGCGGACATGGCGCCGTCGCTCGACCTCGACCGCTCGGGCATGGCCCCCGCGTCGTTCGACATGCTGAGCACGATCTCGCTGGGCATCCGCTACGCCGCCGATCCCACGCATCCCTCGAACTTCAACGAGTGCTACGACGACGAGTCGCCCGGCTACCCGGCGGATCTGGGCAGCCCGCAGGATCATCCCGTCTGGCCGATGGGCCTGGGCATGTGGGTGCTCGCCGGAGCCGGCGGACTCGCCTTCACGGTGCGGCGCCTGGCGACGCCCCAGCGCCGCATGGGTCGCGGCGAGCGCATCGCCTGATCGGCAGGTCGGGCGGTCGGGCCGACGTCGCTGCCCGCACTCGACCCTCCCTCAGCGCTCGCGCAGCTCGGTGGTCGAGCCCGGGATGGCGTGTCCGGGGGCCTGCCTCCTGCCGCCACCGGGGGTCGGTGCACCGTCCTCGGCCCCGAAGTCCGGGAGGCCGACGGGCTCATCGCCCACTCCCGGTGCGCCGTGCGCGCCGGAGCCCGTCGGCCCCGCGCTCCCAGCACCACCGGGCCCGCCCGACCCGGCGTGTCCCGCCGCCCCGTCCGGATCGGGGCCGACGGGCTCGAGGCCGTACTCGCCGACCTCGGCGCGCCGACGTCGACGGATCTCGGCGATCACCACGGGGTCGTCCGCCCGGTCGGCGCGGGTGCCGAACAGCGGGGCGACCATCGCCCACGGGGTGCGCCGGCGCATGTACGCCCCGGCCCGCCCGTAGACCACGTAGCGCAGGTGGCGGCGCATGGCCCAGGTGCCCGCGACGCCGACGAACGGGACCAGCACGAGCACGTCGAGCACCAGCCACACCCATCCCACGGCGGTGAGCGCGCCCGCGAGGGCCAGCGTCATGCCCAGCACGACCACCGCGATCAGCACCACCCCTGCCTGCGCGAGGCCCGTGCGGGTCGCGACGGCGCCCTCCCACGGGTTCACGGCCACCCGGTCCGACCAGACCGGATGGGTGCGCAGGTCGGTGACGCGACCGCGCAGGGAACGGCTGGTGCGGATCGCCGCGAACGGGGCGAGGCCCAGTCCCAGCGCGGTGAGGGCTCCCAGCGGGACGGAGATCACGAGCAGCTGCCAGGGAAGCTGCGCGGGCGCCTGCTGCTGCCAGCTGCTGACCGAGCTCAGGCGGGAGAACAGCACGACCACATCGGTGATCGCGAAGACGATCCACGCGAGCCCGAGCCCGGCGGGGGCCACCCACAGGCACCAGCCGCGCGCGGTCACGCGCAGGGCGCGCAGCACCGATGCGGGCCCGAACTCCTCGCGATGGGGCGGGAGATGGCGGCGATCCTGCGCGCGCAGGCGCCCGGCGGCCTCGCGTCGCTCCTCGTGCGGCCCGATCATGACCGTGCGCTCGAGCTCGCCGGGCGATGGCACGCCCAGCAGACGGGGCGCGGAGAGCACGCGCCGCAGGATGGTCTGGGCGATCATGCACAGGCCGATCCCCATGGCCAGCGAGCTGAGGGCGCCCGCGCTGAGTCCTCTCCACTGCAGCGGCGCCTGCACCATCACGGCGAGGACCAGCAGGGCGATCACCGCGTAGGCGGGGGCGATCAGCGGCAGCGCGGCGCGCAGGGAGACCGCCCGCTGGAAGGCCGTCTCGTCCAGCAGCTCGCGGGGACGGATCCTGCCCGCCCATGCCGCGGAGGCCGAGAGCAGCAGCAGGGAGAGCGCGGTCGCCAGCAGCGGCAGTCCGACGAAGCCGAACAGGAGCCCGCCTCCGCTGAAGCCCATCATCACGGTGGTCTGGCGCAGCAGGGAGGAGTCCGCGATCGCGGCGAACAGCGAGAGCAGCCAGAAGGTGGGCGAGGTGCCCAGCACGTAGAGCGCGACCAGGCACAGCCACAGGGGCCAGAGCACGAGGGCCGCCGCCCAGCTGCGCCGGATCAGGCGCCGCAGCAGGTCGCGCCGGGAGTCCAGCAGGTACTCCTCGGGCAGCACGGACGCGGGGTCCGTCGGCGGCACGCGGCGCGGCTCGGGCAGGCGCAGCAGCGGCGGACGGCCACCGTCCAAGGAGGACCAGGAGGCGCTCGGGAGATCAGGGGAGGCGGGCGCGGGGCCCGAGGCAGGGTGCGGTGCAGGCGGCGAGTACGAGGGGTGCGGGGGATGCGAGGGCGGCTGGGTCATCGCTGCGCCCTCACACGCTCTGGCGCCCCAGGAAGGCGCGCCCCAGGGTGAGCTCGTCGGCGTAGTCGAGGTCGCCGCCGACGGGAAGCCCGGAGGCGAGGCGGGTGACGGTGATGTCCATGGAGCCGAGCAGGCGCGAGAGGTAGGCACTGGTGGCCTCGCCCTCCACGTTCGGGTCCAGGGCGAGGATGACCTCCTCGGTCTCGCCGCTGCCCAGGCGCTTCATGAGCTCGGCGATGCGCAGGTCGTTGGGGCCGACGCCGCCGATCGGGTCGATCGCGCCGCCGAGCACGTGGTAGCGGCCCTTGAACTCGCGGATCCGCTCGATGGCGACGATGTCCTTGGACTCCTCGACCACGCAGATCACGGCGTCGCTGCGGCGCGGGTCGGTGCAGATCCGGCAGCGGTCCTCGGCCGAGACGTTGCCGCAGATCTCGCAGAAGCGCACGGTCTCCTTCACGCGGATGAGCACGTCGGCGAGCGCGCGCACGGACTGCTCGTCGGCGTCCAGGAGATGGAACGCGATGCGCTGCGCGGATTTGGGACCGATCCCGGGCAGCTTGCCGAGCTGGTCGATCAGGTCCTGGACGATGCCTTCGTACACCCTGCCACTCTAGGCGAGGGGGCCGACGTCCCAGGACATGCGCGCCCCGCGTTCGCGAGGGGCCGATCACGCGGCTACGGTGGGCGCAGGATCGACGAAGGAGCCGCGATGTCCCTGCCCGCCCCGTACGACGCCGACGCCCCGGTGACCGAGCTGCGCATCGCGGAAGCACCCGTGGTGCGCACCGTGGTGGTCGCTCGCGAGGACTTCCCCGTGTTCAAGCTGCCCCAGCTGATGGACGGCGTGTTCTCGCATCTCGCGGGCGCGCTCGGGGAGCGCGGGATCCACCCGACGGGCGCCGCGTTCGCCCTGCACCACCGCTTCCCCGTGGACACGGCCGATCTCGAGGTCGGCTTCCCAGTCGACGGCCTGCTCGAGGGCCCGCTCGAGCTGCCGAGCGGCTTCACCGCACAGGCCTCGAGCCTGCCCACGGGCCGCGTGGCGATGCTCAGCCATCTGGGCGGCTACGGCGCGCTGGGCGATGCGTGGGGCGCGTTCATGGAGGCTGTCGGCGAGGCGGGCGAGCAGTCGCGCTTCCCGATCTGGGAGCTCTACGTGTCCAACCCCGCGGAGACGAAGGACCCGTCCACCCTGCGCACGGACCTGTTCTCGCTGCTCGAGGAGTAGCGGCGCGCCTCACCGGGTCTCGTCGATGATCTCCAGGACTTTCCCGCCCAGCACGGTCTCGGCGATCTCGCGTCCGCTGCGCGTGGCGACCTGTCCGGCGTCCACGTCCTCGTCGTACCAGGTGGCGCCGCCCGTGGGGTCCTCGTCCTGCGCATCGGGCTCGGGCGGTGCCTCGGCGGCCGAGCCGCGGCGCTGCACGGGCTGGCTGCGGGAGGCGAGCACGGCTTCGCGCGCGAGCGCGGCGCCCGTCGAGCGGGTCGCCGGGGCGGGAGCTGCCGAGGACGCCGATGCGGCCGACTGTGCCGACGGGGCGGGGGCCGACGGCGCGGAGGCCGGTGCAGCCGACGCCGCGGACGGCGGGGCGGAGGCCGAGACGGCAGACGCCGCCGAAGGAGCCGGGGCCGCGGAGGTCGCGGACCCGGCGGGAGGGGCGACCGAGGACAGGGCCGACGACCAGTCCGCGTCGTACGATGCCGAGGGCGCAGACGGTGCAGCGACCGGATCGGGTTCCGGAGCGGAAGCCTCACCCACCACTGGGGGCTGCGCGTCGTCTCCGCTGTCACTGATGCCGCTGTCGCTGATGCCGCCGGCGCCGTCGTCGCCACCGATGTTGTCGCCACCGCTGCCATCGCTCGCGCTGTCGCCCTGCCCGTCGACGGGCGGGAGGGAGCGGACGGGGCGCCCGGACTCGATCGCCTTCTTCAGCGCGGCCTGCCCGTGGGTGCGCGGGACATCACCGGAGAGCGTGTCACGGCCCTCGTCATGGACCTCGAGCACCTCACCGGTCTGCGCGGGGCTGGTCTCCGCGGCGTCTTGCGCGGTCGCGTCCGGCACCGATGCATCCTGCGCGTCAGCGCTCCCCTGCGCAGGGGAACCGTTCGACGGGGCTGGTGACGTCCTCGTGGTCTCGGGCCCCGGCGTCCCGGGCGCCGCGGTCCCCCGTGCCGAGGCGGGCCGCGCCACAGGTCGATCGGCAGGGCCGGGTGCGAAGGAGTCCCGCGGGTCCGGCGGGTAGGAGTCCTCGGGCTCGGGCGGATAGGGGTCGTCGTCGGGCTCCGGCGGGAAGTCGTCATGCGGCGCCGCGTCGCCCCACGGGGCGGTTCCGCCACGCGGCGCCCGGCCACCGGCTTCGGCGGCGGGACGATTCTGCGGCGCGGCCTGCGGCGAGGACTGGGCGGAAGGCTGCGATGACGCCTGCGGGCGCGCCGGGGACCCCTGCGATCGCGGATCCTGCCGGCCGGGCGCATCCGTGCCGCGAGGAGCGTTCTGCCCCTCGCCCTGCGCACCCCGCGGAGCCGGGGCGGCGGGTGCGCCCGACGCTCCCCCGCCGGGACCACTGGCTGCGCCGCCCGGTCCGCTGCCACCGGTGGGACCGTTGCCGCTGGCAGGGCCGTTGCCACCGGCGGGGCCGCTGCCGCCGCCCGAGCCGCCGGCGGGGCCATCGTCCGAGGGGTTCTCGTCGAGAACCGCCTCCACGGTGACGTCCTGGTGCATGATCTTCCGCACCGCCTGCGCGAGGTTCTCCGCACCGGTGCCGCGCCCGAAGGCGCTCAGCAGGCCGCCGGAACGGAAGGAGATCGTCAGCCTCCCGCCGCTCAGGTCGGCGACGTGCGCGTGCTGGGAGACGAGCGCCCACGAGGGCCGACGGATCTGCTGCAGCGCCTCGAGGATCGCCGACCAGTGCTCGCGGACCTCCTGCGCACCACCGCCGGATGCGGGCTGCGCCGCCTGGTCGGGCTGGCCGTCAGCGCCCTGGGCAGGAGCGGACGGCTGCGCGGGCGCCGCCTCCGGCTGCGGTGCGTCCGATCCGGGCGCCTCGGCGGGTCGGGTGCCTGTCGTCGCGCTCCCGGGGATCGCCGCGACCGGGCCCCAGTCGTCGTCGGCCGCGGGCGCGGACTGCTCGCCGACAGCACCGGCGGATGCGCCGGACTCGGGCTGGGGCTTCTCCGCCTCCTGGTCGGTCGGCGCGGCCGCGGGCGCGGGCTGTGCGGAGCGTGCGGACGACGGCTCGTCCACCGCCGGGCGCGGAGGCTGCTCCGCGGCCGGGCGCGAGGACTCAGGTCCCGGAGCAGGGGCAGCGGCCGGAGCAGGCGCGGCCGACGCCGCGCTCGCGCTGCGGCTCTGCCCCGAGGCGGAGTGCTGCTGGGCGATCCTGCGGGCCTCCTCGCGGCCGGACCCGGCCTGCGCTCCGCCGCCCTGCGCGGTGCGGCCCTGTCCCTCACCGGACTGCGCGCTACCGCCCGCGTTCGGCAGCGCGGCGCGCGCCGCGGCGGCCCCGCTGCGGCCCGCGGGCGCTCCGCCGGCCGCTCCCGCACCGGCAGCACCCGCCCCGGAGGCCCCGGGGGCGGAAGCTGCGGCTCCGCTCGGCGCACCGCCAGGGGCGGCACCGGCGACGGGGGCCGCGGCGACCTGCTGGCCGCGCAGCAGCAGCCGCGCCGCGAGCAGCTCGAGGTGCAGACGCGGACTGGTCGCACCGGACATGGTGCTGAGCGCCTGGTTCACGAGATCGCCGCTGAGGGAGAGGTCGGCGACGGGGAACCAGCCGACCTGCTCGCGCATGCGCTCGAGCTCGGCGTCGGGGACCTCGGGCAGCAGCTCGTGGCCGCGCTCCGGGACCGCCGCGAGCACGATGAGGTCGCGCAGGCGCTCCAGCAGATCCTCGACGAAGCGGCGCGGCTCGTGGCCGGTCTCCAGGACCCGCTCGATCGCCCGGTAGAGGGTCCCGGCGTCGCGCTGGCCGATCGCGGTGATCGCCTCGTCCAGCAGGGAGGTGTCGGTGAAGCCGAGCAGGCTGATCGCCGTCTCGTAGTCCACGCCGTCCTCGCCGGCGCCGGCCATCAGCTGGTCGAGCACCGACATGGTGTCGCGCGCGGACCCGCCGCCCGCGCGCACCACGAGCGGCAGCACGCCCTCGCCGACCTGCACGCCCTCGGCCGCGCAGACCTGCTCGAGGTACGGGGTGAGGATCTGCGGCGGGATCAGCCGGAACGGGTAGTGGTGGGTGCGCGAGCGGATGGTGCCGATGACCTTGTCCGGCTCGGTGGTCGCGAACACGAACTTCACGTGCTCGGGCGGCTCCTCGACGAGCTTCAGCAGCGCGTTGAACCCGGCCGAGGTCACCATGTGCGCCTCGTCGATGATGAAGACCTTGTACCGATCGCGCGCGGGCGCGAAGGTCGCGCGCTCGCGCAGCTCGCGGGCGTCGTCCACGCCGCCGTGGCTCGCGGCGTCGATCTCGACCACGTCGAGGCTGCCGGGGCCGTTGCGCGCGAGGTCGCGGCACGAGTCGCACTCGCCGCACGGGGTGTCCGTCGGCCCCTGCTCGCAGTTCAGGCAGCGCGCGAGGATGCGGGCCGACGTCGTCTTGCCGCAGCCGCGCGGGCCCGAGAACAGATAGGCATGGCCCACCCGGCCGTTGCGCAGGGCGCGCATGAGCGGCACGGTGACGTGGTCCTGGCCGATGACCTCGGCGAAGGACTCAGGGCGGTAGCGACGGTACAGAGCGGTGACCACCCGACAAGGCTAACGGGGCGGTGGGACCCACGGGACCGCTGTGGGCGACGGCGCCATGGGGAGGACCCGCGGGCCCCGGCCGTCGGCCCCGGCACTACGGCAGCAGACCCTCCAGCAGGAGGTCGAGGCCCAGCAGGTAGCGCTCCTCGACGTCCCCCTCGGCCATCGTCCCCATCAGGGAGGTGACGCGCGGGAACGGGTTCTCCCCGCCGCTCTCCAGGTGCGCGCGGACGCGTGTGGTCCAGGCCTCCATCTCGGGCGCTGTGCGGGTGCGGAAGAGCCAGTTCTCGTAGACGTCGGCCGCGGTGTAGAGGAGCAGGCGGTCCACCGCCCACATCGCCCGACGGGACCCGATCCCCGCGTCGAGCAGCCGTCCCAGCAGCACCTCGAGGTCCTCGAAGTCGCCCATCCCCGAGGGCACCGCCGCGAAGTCCAGGCGCGCGATGTCCCCGTGGGCGGTGAGCACCCGGTGCATGCGCAGATAGTGCTCGTGGAGGTCCGCGCGGAGATCACCGGTGTCGGGCACGGGCCCCAACTCGTCGCTGACCCGGCCGTGGGCGAGGGCCAGCAGGCCCTCCCGGCTGCGCACGTGCTGGTAGAGGCTCGAAGCGGTCACGCCCAGGTCGGAGGCGAGACGGCGCATGGTCACCGCGTCGGTCCCGTCCACGTCGATGATGCGCAGGGTCACATCGATGATCTGCTCGGCGTCCAGGACCCGCCGCGACCTGGGCGGACGCGGCGGCCTCGGCGGCGGGCCGGGGGTCCGCGGCGGGAGCGGGAACTGACGACGATCCATGGGCCGACCCTACCCCTTGCGCCGAACGCTGTTCAGGAGTAGAACACTGTTCGCCTCTTCCGAACAGTGTTCGGCTACGGAAAAACAGTGTTCTCCAACGGCCGATCCCACCCCGCCCAGGAGCCCCTCATGACCACTTCGCCCCTCACCGACTCCGCGGTCGCCGCACCGCCCTCCACCGCTCCGCCGATCCCCCGCTCGTCCTGGCTCGCCCTCGTCGTGATCCTGGTGGCGGAGATGCTCGACGGGCTCGACGCCCTCATCACGTCCATCGGCGGCCCGGCGCTGCTGGCCGACCTCGACGGCGGCCCCGCCCTGCTGCAGTGGACGGCCGCCGCCTACACCCTGTCCATGGCCTCCGGACTGCTGATCGGCGGGCGCCTCGGCGACATGTTCGGCAAGCGCCGCCTGTTCCTGATCGGCATGGTCGGCTTCACGCTCGGCTCGCTGCTGTCGGCCTGCGCTCCCGTCGCCTGGGTGCTCATCCTGGGGCGCGTGCTCCAGGGCCTGCTCGGCGCGCTCATGCTCCCGCAGGGCATGGGCATGATCCGCACCCTGTTCCCCGGGGAGCACGCGGCGAAGGCCTTCGGCCTGTTCGGCCCGATGATGATGGTCGCCGGCATCGGCGGCCCGATCCTCGCGGGCGTCCTCATGGACCTCGATCCCTTCGGCCTCAGCTGGCGCTCCCTGTTCGCGGTCAACGTGATCCCCTGCGTGCTCGCGATCGTCGCGGGCCTGCGCCTGCTCCCGCGCGAGTCCTCCACCCGCTCCCTCAGCCTGGACTGGACGGGCGCCGTGCTCAGCGCGGCCGGGATGGCCGCGATCGTCTACCCGCTGGTCGAGGGCCGCGAGCTCGGATGGCCGGCCTGGACCCTCGTCGTGCTCGCGGGCGGCGTGGCGCTGCTCGGCGTCTTCCTCGTCCAGCAGCGTCGGCGCTCGCGCGCCGGCCGCGACGCCCTGGTCGAGCCCAGCCTGTTCCGCAACCGCACCTTCCTCGCCGGCCTCGCGATCATGCTCGTGTTCTTCGGCGGCACGGGGGCGATCGGCATGATCACGGCCCTGTTCCTGCAGATGGGGCTCGGGATGAGCCCGCTGCTCACCTCGATCGTCACCATCTCCGAGGCGCTCGGGATGATGCTGGGCATGGCCGCAGCGGCGAAGCTCGGCGGCACGCGCCGCACGATGGCGATCGGCATGGTGATCGCGGCGCTCGGCCAGCTGCTCACGCTGCTCGGCATCGCGGCCCAGGGCGCGGCGGTCGACGCCTGGCTGCTGACGCCGATGATGCTGATCGCCGGGATCGGCATCGGCATCGCGATGGGGCCGACGTTCTCCATCATCATCACCGGCGTCTCCGATGCCGAGGCCGGCTCGGCCTCCGGCGCCCTGACCTCGGTGCAGCAGATCTCCACCGCCCTGGGCGTCTCGACGCTGGGCTCGCTCTTCTTCGCGATCGCCTCCGGCTCCGCCTCCCCGGTGCTGGGCTTCGCCCACGGCCTCGAGGCCGCGCTCGCGATCAACGTGTTGCTGATCGTGCTGGCGATGGGCCTGCTGCGCTTCCTCCCGCAGCGCGCCGCGGAGGACGCCGAGGACATCTGAGCCCGAGGAACCGCCCCGGGGCGCCGGGCCGACGCGCCGGGCCGATGCGTCGGCCCGGCGCCCCGTCGTCGTGCGCGCAGTCCCTGGAGGAGAATGCGCACGTGCACATCGTCCTGTTCATCGTCCTGCTGGTGGTGACCGTCCTGGCGGGCTCCGCGATCGCGGACCGCCTGCGGCTGCCCGCGCCGATGGTCCTCATCGTCATCGGCGTGATCGCCTCCTACCTCCCCTTCGTGCCGGCCGTGCGCCTGACCCCCGAGCTCGTGCTGCTGGGTCTGCTGCCGCCGCTGCTCTACTCCTCGGCGCTGAAGACCTCCCTCGTGGACATCCGGGCGAACCTGCGCACCGTCGCCATGCTGTCGATCGCCCTGGTGGTGGTCACGACCGTGACCGTGGGCGCGACCGTGCACCTGCTCATGCCCGACGTCCCCTGGCCGGTCGCCCTCGCCGTCGGCGCCGTCGTCGCCCCGCCCGACGCGGTCTCGGCGAGCGCGGTGGCGCGGCGCATCGGCCTGCCGCGGCAGATCGTCACCGTGCTCGAGGGCGAGTCCCTGCTCAACGACGCCACCGCCCTGGTGGCGCTGCGGGCCGCAGTCGCGGCGATCGCCGGCACGGTCGCGGTCGGCTCGATCGGCCTGGACTTCCTGATCGCCGCGGGAGGCGGCGTGATCGTCGGCCTCGCCGTGGCGTTCGCGGTGCTCACCGTGCGGCGCTGGGTGCACGACCCGGCCGTGGACACCGGCATCTCCTTCGTCGTCCCCTTCGCCGCGTACCTGCTGGGCGAGGAGCTGCACGCCTCCGGCGTGATCGCCGTGGTCGTCGCCGGTCTGCTCATCGGCCACAAGGCGCCGCTCGTGCAGACCTCGACCTCGCGCCTCACGGAGAACGCCACCTGGACCTCGATCGCGTTCCTCCTCGAGCACGCGGTGTTCCTGCTCATCGGTCTGCAGTTCTCACAGATCATCGCGGGCGTCAGCCACTCCCTGAGCTGGGGCTTCGTGCTGGGCGTGTGCGCGGCAGCCCTCGCGGTCGTGATCCTCACCCGGCTCGCCTGGATGTGCGCGAGCCGCCTGGTGATGACGCTGTGGGTGCCCGCAGACCGCAGGCCGCCCTGGCCGAACGTGGTGGTGACGGGCTGGGCCGGCATGCGCGGCGTCGTCACCATCGCCGCCGTGTTCGTGATCCCCGCGTCCGTGCCGCACCACGACGTGCTCGTGCTGATCGCGCTCGTGGCCGTGCTGGGCACGCTCTACCTGCAGGGCCTGACCCTGCCGTGGCTCACCCGCGTGCTGCGCGTGGTCCCGAACGATCCGGCGGCCGACGCCCTCGCCCGCGCGACCCTGCTGCAGAAGGCGGCCGACGCCGGCAATACCGTGCTCGCCTCCTGCGAGGAGCAGGACGATCCCGCGGTCGTGCAGATGATCCGCGACCGGCAGGACCAGCGCACCTTCGCCGCCTGGGAGCGACTGTCCACGCAGGTGGGCCAGGAGAGCCCGAGCGACGCGTTCACCCGCATCCGCACCCGGATGCTCGCGGCCGAGAGAGCGCGGGTGCTCGAGATCCGCTCGAAGGGCAAGGTGCCCTCGCACGTGGTCCGCGAGGTGCTGGGCATGCTCGACTTCGAGGAGTCGCTGCTGGACTCCGGCACCGAGGCCCGCGAGGACATCGTCGCGACCGGCAGCGGCGAGGGCGGATGGTGCGAGGACCTGCGACGCTATCC
Source organism: Brachybacterium halotolerans subsp. kimchii (assembly GCF_020792675.1). Taxonomy (NCBI): domain Bacteria; kingdom Bacillati; phylum Actinomycetota; class Actinomycetes; order Micrococcales; family Dermabacteraceae; genus Brachybacterium; species Brachybacterium halotolerans. Next base: position 1,912,317 of record NZ_CP086254.1, read on the forward strand.
CGCCGTCGGCACGCCCGAGCCGGAGCGCGCCTTCTGCCGGCGCTGCCGCGAGGAGGGCACCACCACCGTGGCCCTGCGCCAGTGCCTGGAGTGCGGGGAGGTCGGCTGCTGCGACAGCTCCCCCGGCCAGCACGCGACCGCGCACTTCCACGACACGAGCCACCCGGTCATGCAGTCCGCCGAGCCCGGCGAGACCTGGCGCTGGTGCTACGTGCACCAGGCGACGGCCTGACCCCCGCCGAACCGCCCGGCTCCTGCCCGGCCGCCGTCCCGACGAGGCGCCCTCAGCGGCGAACCTCGTCGTCGCGCACGTCGCGCTCGCGATCCCCGTCGACGTCGGCACCGTCGGCGTCGGGATCGTCGTCCTCGTCGCGCCCCTCGGCCCTGCCATCGCCGGCGTCCTCCGACTCCGGCCGCGTCGGATCCTCTCCGCGCCGCGCCTTCTCCAGGCGCTCCCTGCGATCGCGGATCGTGCCGATCGTGACCACGAAGGCGACCACGACGACGAGGACGGGCACCAGGTAGTCGACGATCCAGTCCGGCACGTCGATGCCCAGATGGATGTCCGGGATCCATCCGAACAGCAGGTTCCAGAGCCAGCCGAGGAACCGACGGATCGGCTCGAGGAGCGCGTCGACGAGCTCGCGCACGGGACGCGTGACCTCGCCGATCCAGGTGCGGATGCCGCGGGTCGCCTCGTCGACCCAGGTGACGACGGGCTCGACGAGTCGGCCGATCCAGCGCTTGACCGGATCGAGCAGTCCCGACAGCAGCGCGCCGAGCCCCAGCAGGGGCACCAGGAAGCGCGCCGCCTGGGCTCCCGCGGCGATCAGGCCGAAGCGCACGGGATGATCCGCCTTGCGGGCCTCGCGGGCGGCGGAGGGCGACCCCTCGGCGGGCACCAGCGGCGCGCCGACGAGCTCGTCCGCGCGGACCACGTCCACCTCACCGGCGCCGCCGAGCGTCGTGGTGCGCACGACGAGCTTCTCGCGGTCCTTCATGGTCCCGCTCGCCGTGGGCCTGCGCACGGTGATCGTGGTGCGGAAGAAGCCGTCGTCGAGCTTCAGCGCGAGGCCGTCCGCCGTGGTGACGTCCTCCGCGCGGTCGGCCTTCGCGAGCGCCTTCTCGGCCTTCGGGTCGTGACGCACGCCGTCGATAAGGATGACGGCCTCGGTGTCCAGGGTGCGGTGGCGCACCTCCGCGACGTACTCGTGGTCGTCGCGCCGACCCTCGTAGCGCACGTCGGCGCCGAAGCGCGTGGCGCGGTGCGCGCCGAACTCCTCGTCGCCCACGGTCGCGTCGCTCTCCGTCGCGCCGTCCGTCCCCTCGAGGTCCGGCTCCCTGTTCCTGGTCCCCTCGTCCTGCATGCCCTCCATCGTGCCGGGCCGCGCGGGGCCGCGGATCATGCGGAAGCATGGGCCAGGAGACGACGACGGCCTCTTCCTCAGACCATCGGCCGACGCAGCACGTGCCGCAGAGCCTGCTCGAGCTCCGTGTGGGCGGGCTCGAACCCGCTTCCCAGCAGGCGCGACGCGTCGACATCCTGGTCGGCCCGCACGAGCTCCTTCGCCCCCTCGCTCCCGAGCAGCAGGGCGGGCCCGAAGCCGGGGACCGGCACGAGCGCGGGCCGGTGCAGCACGCGTCCGAGCGTCCGGGCGAACTCCCGCGAGGTGACGGGCGCGGGGGCGACCGCGTTCACGGGCCCCTCGAGATGTTCCGTGCACAGTGCGTGGGCGTAGGCGCGGGTCATGTCGTCCAGGGTGATCCAGGAGAGCACGGCGTCCGGCGTCGCGAGCCGTCCGCCGATCCCGGCGAGGAACATGGGGATCTGCGGGAGCAGGGCCCCTCCCCCGTCGGAGAGCACGATGCCCGTGCGCAGGTGCACCACGCGCACGCCCGCCCGCACGGCGGGGGCGCTGCTGGCCTCCCATTCTTCGCAGACGCGGGCGAGGACGTCGTCGCCGAAGGCGTCGTCCTCGGTGAGCACCTCGCCCGGCCGCTGGGCACCGTAGGCGCCGATCGCGCTGGCCTGCACGAGGACCCTGGGACCGGCCGACGCGCCGTCCGCTCCGTCCTTCATGCGCGCGAGCGTGCGCGCGATGAGGTCGCCGCCGCGGACGCGGGACGTGAGGATCTCGCGCTCGGCGCGCGCGGTGAAGCGCGTGGAGATGGGCCGGCCGGCGAGGTTCACGACCGCGTCGACGCCCTCGAGGTCGGCCGGGTCGAGCTCCCCGCGCTCGGGGTCCCAGGGGATCTCGTCGGGCCCCTCGGCGCGGCCGCGGACCATGCGGATCACCCGGTGGCCGCCGGTGCGCAGCAGCGCGACGAGCTGCGTGCCGATCAGCCCGGAGGCCCCGGCGATCGCGACCACCAGCCGCGGGGAGCCGGCATGGCGGGCGTGGAAGGCGAGATCGTCGCGCAGCTGCGCGCCGCGAAAGGCGAGCATGCGCTCGATCGTCCGACGGGCCTCGCGCGCCGGGAGGCCGCCGATGCCGCCCGTCAGGTCGGCACTGCCGCCTCCGGCCGCCTCGCCGGTGCTGCCGATACCGCCCGGCAGCTCGAGGTCGATGCGGTCGCGGATCTCCGAGCTCCCGGGCCCGGTCCCGGCGATCTCGTGCTGGTGCCGCCACGTGCGGAAGGGGCCGGTGACCTGGGCATCAACGAAGGAGTGGACGGACGTCACGCCGCTCCCACGATCCTCGCGAGAGGCGTGCCGCAGCTCCCAGCGAGGGCTGAGCCCCGTCGGCAGCAGCGGAGGGCCGAGCCGCACGGCGACCCGTCGGCCGACCTCGAGCCCGCCCGCGTCCGGGTCCTCGATCCTAGCCATGCCGGGCGGCGTGAGCCGGACCAGGGCGCCGGGCCGTTCGTGCCAGGCGAGGACCTCGTCGACGCCGTGGTCCAGTGGGGTGCGTGCCTCGATGCGCATCGGTGCCTCCCGGCGTCGGTCGCGGGTGTTCGCGGTGATGCGCCACGGTACGCGCCCTCCCTCTCCGGCGCCTGCGGCCCCGCATGCGCGAGGCGGCATGCGAACGGCCCCGCCCGGAGAGGCGGGGCCGTTCGAGATCGGAGGGCGCCGGCCGCTGGGCCGGAGGGCGCCGCCCCTCCCGCAGCGGGAGGGGGTCAGTCCAGCGCGTCGACCTTGGGCCGACCGCCGTCGCCGCCCGCGGCACGGGCGTCGGCCCGCTCCTCCCAGAACTCGGCGTTGCGGATGCCCAGTGGTCGCGGATCGAACTGCGGATCCAGGCCCTCGCGCTTCTGGCGCCGGTAGTCCTTGAGCGCCTTCATCGCGGGCACCTGCAGCACCAGGATCGCGATGATGTTCAGCCAGGCCATCGCGCCCACGCCGATGTCGCCGAGCGCCCACGCGTTGCCGGTGGTCGTGGCCAGGCCGCCGATCGCCACGGCGATGATCATGAGGACGCGGAGCACCCACACCAGCGCGCGGCGCACCTGGTGGCTCGGCACCCAGCGCATGAGGTAGGTCAGGTTGGTCTCGGCCATGTAGTAGTACGCCACGATCGTGGTGAAGGCGAAGAAGAACAGCGACAGCGCGATGAACGAGGCGCCGACGCCCGGCAGGAAGGTGTCGAAGCCCGCCTGCGCGAAGCCGGGACCCACGGGAACGTCGTCGGCCAGGCCGCCGGGACCCTGGGTGAGGATCTGCGAGGGATCCTCGACCGCGTCGGAGTACACGCGGTACATGCCGGTGGACAGGATCATGAAGGCGGTCGCGGAGCACACGAACAGGGTGTCGACGTAGACGGCGAAGGCCTGCACAAAGCCCTGCTTGGCGGGGTGGGAGACCTCCGCGGCGGCAGCGGCGTGCGGGCCCGTCCCCTGGCCGGCCTCGTTCGAGTACAGGCCGCGCTTGACGCCCCACTGGACGGCGAGGCCCACGATCGCGCCGTAGACCGAGTCCATGCCGAAGGCGGAGGAGAAGATCTCGGAGAAGACGGGCACGATCTGGTCGGCGTTCACGAACATCACGACGATCGCCGCGAGGATGTAGATGACCGCCATCACGGGCACCACGAGGCCCGCGAAGGTGGCGATGCGCTTGACGCCGCCGACCACGATGAGCATCAGCAGCACCAGGATCACGACGGTCGAGATCCACTGCGGGAGACCCCAGGCGCCGAAGGCGGAGACGGAGATGCCGTTGGCCTGCACGCCCGGGAGGAAGAAGCTCATGGCCAGCACGGTGACGAGCGAGAAGACGATCGCGTAGACCAGGGAGATGCCCTTGGCGCCGGTGTGCCTGTAGGCCTTCTCGATGTAGAACGCGGGGCCGCCGCGGTACTCGCCGGTGTCGCGGTCACGCTCCTTGAAGATCTGGCCGAGCGTGCACTCGATGAAGGAGGTCGCCGACCCCAGGAAGGCCATCGCCCACATCCAGAACACCGCGCCCGGCCCGCCGAAGGCGATGGCCGTCGCGACGCCCGCGATGTTGCCGGTGCCCACGCGGCCGGCGAGAGAGATCATCAGCGACTGGAAGGAGGAGACGCCGCTCTCCGACTTCTCGCCCCTGATGATCTGCCGCAGCATGTCGGGGATGTTGACGACCTGGAGGAGCAGGGTCCTCGCGGTGAAGTAGAGACCTGCACCCAGGCACAGGATGATGAACGGCGTGCCCTGGATGTTTCCGGACAGCCAGGAGATGAAATCACTCATGCGAGGAGGCTCCTGAGGAGGGGGCAGGGGATGTGCAGCACGCACGAGTGTGACGCACGACTCCCGCTTTCCGGGCCATTTCGGGTCATGTTGCGAAATCGAGACCTCGGCCGACGGGCGCTGCGCGCGACGCCCTCGGGCCCCTCAGGCGACGAGGCGTCGGGCGATGACCCTGGTCAGCGGGCGCACGCCCAGAAGTCGACGCCCCGCACGGTGCACGAGACGCTCGGCCGCGCTGCGGGAGATGAAGGTCCCCGCACTGCGCCGGCCGCTGCGCTGTGCGCGTTCGGCCACTGGGCGCATCCTGCGCTCGTACTCCGCGAGACCGGCGTCCCGGTGCGGGCCCGCGTGGCGCAGGGAGACGGCGAGCGCCTCCGCCCCGGCGATCGCGAGCGAGGTGCCCTGCCCGGCGAGGAGGGAGACGGCGTGCGCGGCGTCGCCGGCGAGGGTCACCCCGCCTCGGCTCCACCCGGGCGCGGAGGACTGGGCGACGAGGTCCTCGTAGTACTGCGCGGGGGCGTGCTCGAGGGCACGGTCGGCGAGGGGGTGCAGTCCCGAGAACCGCGCGCGCAGCTGCTCGGGGTCGGGGGTCGGCCGGGCGGTGACGGCGGGGTCTTCCCTCTCCATCAGCAGCAGCGCCGCGCTGCGGTCGTCGCACGCGTAGAGCCCTGCCGTGCGCTCGAGGGAATCGGTGAGCATCGCCCAGTCGCCGAGCTCGGCGGCGATCTGCGGATCCTCGAACAGGAAGCTCGAGGCGCGGTACCCCATCGGCATCACCTCGGCGTGCGCCGGCGAGATCGCCGCGCGCACCCGCGAGCGCACCCCGTCGCAGCCGACGACGAGGTCGGCGGTCAGCTCCTCGCCGCTCTCGAGCACGACCCTCGGCCGCTCCCCCGACCGCTCGCCCGCGTGCACCTCGTCGACACGGGCGGAATAGCGCAGGTCGACGGCGTCGGGGAGGGCGGCGAGCAGGGCGAGCTCGACCTGCGGCCGCAGGATCGAGAAGTAGTCGGTGCCCAGCACCTCGATCAGCGGCGCGACCTCGATGCGCCCATGCTCGCGATCCGCGGCGTCGACGTATCGCACGCCCTCGAAGACCCTCGAGCGCGCACGCATCTCTCCGAGCACGCCCAGCCGTCTCGCGGCGCCGACGCCGGGTCCGAAGAAGTCGATCATGTATCCGCCGCCGCGCGGACCGGGAGAGGCCTCCAGGACCGTGACGTCGTGCGCGGGGGCGAGGCCGCGGGCGAGTGCGAGTCCGCAGACTCCGCCGCCCACGATCAGGACCTCCATGGGGCGAGCGTACGCGGCACCCGGGCATGAGAGGACCCCTCGCGCACCTGCCAGAGCCCACCTGCCCTTGCTGCCGTCAAGCCCTGGGGGAGTTCAGTGAGGTGACACCGCACGAGGGGTCGCGCACGAGTCTAGCGATCCTGCGCCGCGCGTGCACACCCGCCGCCGCGCGGCGTGACGCGGCTCCCTTCGTCCGCCGCGGACGTGCGGTCCCTGTGCTCTCGCCTGGCGAGAATCCGCCTCCCCACCAGCCCCCCGGGGCCGTAGAGTGGTGATGCCGGTCACGTCCCGAGGATGCGATGTGCTCCCCGGGCGCGACCACCGATGGAACCGATCTCGACGAGGAGAGTCATGACCGTCTACGCACGACCCGGGACCGACGGGGCGAAGGTCTCCTTCGCCTCCCGCTACGACAACTACATCGGCGGCACGTGGGTGCCCCCGGTCAAGGGCGAGTACTTCGAGAACCCGACCCCGGTGACGGGCGAGGTGTTCTGCGAGGTGGCCCGCTCGACCGCCGAGGACGTCGAGCTCGCGCTCGACGCGGCGCACAAGGCCGCCCCCGCCTGGGGGAAGACGTCGGTCGCCGAGCGCGCCGTCATCCTCAACAGGATCGCCGATCGCATCGAGGAGAACCTCGAGACCCTCGCGGTCGCCGAGACCTGGGACAACGGCAAGCCCATCCGGGAGTGCCTGAACGCGGACCTCCCGCTCGCGGTCGATCACTTCCGCTACTTCGCGGGCGCGATCCGCGCCCAGGAGGGCACGCTCTCCCAGATCGACGACGACACCGTCGCGTACCACTTCCACGAGCCGCTGGGCGTGGTCGGCCAGATCATCCCCTGGAACTTCCCGCTGCTCATGGCGACGTGGAAGCTCGCCCCGGCCCTCGCGGCCGGCAACTGCATCGTCCTCAAGCCCGCCGAGCAGACCCCGGCCTCGATCATGGTGCTCATCGACCTCATCGGGGACCTGCTGCCCGAGGGCGTCCTGAACATCATCAACGGCTTCGGCGCCGAGGCGGGCAAGCCGCTCGCCTCCAACAGCCGGATCGCGAAGATCGCGTTCACGGGCGAGACCACCACCGGGCGTCTGATCATGCAGTACGCCTCGCAGAACCTCATCCCGGTGACTCTCGAGCTGGGCGGCAAGAGCCCGAACCTGTTCTTCGACGATGTCGCGAACGAGAAGGACGCCTACTACTCGAAGGCACTCGAGGGCTTCGCGATGTTCTCGCTGAACCAGGGCGAGGTCTGCACCTGCCCGTCGCGCGCGCTCGTGCAGAAGGGCATCTACGACTCGTTCGTGGCCGACGGCCTCGAGCGCGTGAAGGCCACGAAGCAGGGGAACCCGCTGGACACGGACACCCAGATCGGCGCGCAGGCCAGCAACGATCAGCTCGAGAAGATCCTGTCCTACATCGACATCGGGAAGCAGGAGGGCGCGAAGATCCTCACCGGCGGCGAGCGCGCCGACCTCGGCGGGGACCTGTCCGGCGGCTACTACGTGACGCCGACGGTCTTCGAGGGCGACAACTCGATGCGCATCTTCCAGGAGGAGATCTTCGGCCCCGTGCTGGCCCTGACCTCGTTCACGGACTACGACGACGCGATCTCGATCGCCAACGACACCCTCTACGGGCTAGGGGCGGGTCTCTGGTCGCGCAGCCAGAACATCGTCTACCGGGCGGGCCGCGCCATCCAGGCCGGTCGCGTGTGGGTGAACAACTACCACAGCTATCCCGCGCACAGCGCCTTCGGCGGGTACAAGTCCTCGGGCATCGGCCGCGAGAACCACCTGATGATGCTCGACCACTACCAGCAGACCAAGAACCTCCTGGTCTCCTACTCCGAGACCGAGCTCGGCTTCTTCTGATCCCGTCGGGTCTCCATCGCTCGCGAGAGGTGAGTTGTCGTCGTCAAGAGCCCCTCTTGAGGACGACGACTCACCTCTCGCGAGATCGTGGCGCTGCAGCCGCACCGGCTGCCGCGCACCACGCGCCGCGCACCATGACCACGCGCAGCGGCCTCCCCAGGAGGCCGCACATCGGAAGGAGCGCATCATGACGGATTCCTCCGCCGAGAACTCGACCCCCGCACCCGACACCTCGTCGGCCGCGGGCCCCGCGCCCACACCCGCGTCCGCACCCGCACCCCAGCCGGACCAGCCGCCCGCTCCCCCACTGCCCGACCCCACACCGTCCGACGACGTGCTCGAGGCGGACCCCACGATCGAGGGAGAGGACTTCTCCCGGGTGGCCTTCACGCAGGCGGCGGTGGCGCAGATCCAGCGGCTCATCGACCGCAACGGGCCGCTCATGTTCCACCAGTCCGGAGGCTGCTGCGACGGCTCCTCCCCCATGTGCTACCCGGCCGGCGACTTCCTCACCGGCGACGCGGACGTGCGCATGGGACATGTGGAGGTGCCACTGCCCGACGGCACCACGAGCCCGCTCGACTTCTGGATGAGCCGCGAGCAGTTCGCCTACTGGCGCCACACCCACCTCACGATCGACCTCGTCGACGGGCGCGGCGGCGGCTTCAGCCTCGAGACGCCCGACGGCAAACGGTTCCTCACCCGTTCCCGGATGCTCCCGGAGGACGCGCAGGTCAGGGAGCGCCTGGAGCTCTGAGCCGCCCGGGCCCCGCCAGGAGACCCGGCCCCGCCGACCTCGCCCCGGGGCCGGGGCCGGGGCCTCTGGGACTACTCCGCCCCGCGTCCCTTCGCGTGCGCGATCGCGGACTCGCGCTGCTCGATCATGCGCAGCACGTCCAGCAGGCCGCGGCTCATGACGGTGCCCACCACGACCATGCGCATGGCCTCGGCGGTGCTGCGGGGCATGTGGGCGATGTCGGCGCCGGCCACGAGGGACATGGCCTCCGCGTAGGCGTCGATGTGGTCGTCGCCCGTCGGCACGCGCGCCTGGTCGCAGGCGGCCCAGGCCTGCTCGAGGCGGGCCATGAGGGGGTCGGAGCGCTCCAGGACGGTCCAGCCGCGGCGCTCGGCCAGCGACCGCACGCGGGGCGAGATCTTCCCGGGCGCGAAGCGCGCGGCGTCCTCGTCGACGGCCGCCGTCTCGGCGTCCTCCGCGGTCTCGCCCGCGAGGGTGCGCTGGGCGATGCCGAGCATGTCGATCTGCTCCTGGTGCGGGGAGTCCAGCGCGTCGACGATGCGGCGCACGGCCGCGATGTTCAGCCCGCCCGCATCGGTGAGCGCGCGGATCAGGCGCACCCGGTCCACGTGGCCCTCGTCGTAGACCGCGCTCGTGCGGGAGGTGAGCCGGCCGGGCGGCAGCAGCTTCTCGCGCAGGTAGAACTTGATGGTCGCCACGGGCACGCCGGCGGTGTCGGCAAGCTCGGAGATCCTCATGTCACGTCCTCGTCCGGCGGTCTGGGTTCCTGGATATTACCCACCGGGAACCATAGGTATGCGCACGAGGTGCCCGTGTGACCGCTCACCCGGACACCAGCGGCGCGAGCAGGGGCAGGACGAGCGTCATGGCCAGCGCGTTGAGAACCATGGCGGCGCTCGACCAGCCGCCGGTGACGGGCGACTCGTCGAGCGCGCGGGAGGTGCCGATCCCGTGGGAGGTGAGCCCGATGGCGAAACCGCGCGCCCGCGGGTCCTGGACGCGGGCGAGGCTCAGCAGCACGGGCGCGAACACGGCACCGAGGATCCCCGAGAGGATCGTGAGCACCACGGCCAGCGGCGGCGAGGCCTGCAGCGACTCGGCGAGGGTCAGCGCGACGGGGCTGGTCACCGAGCGCGGCAGCACCGAGCGCAGGATCTCCGGGTCGGTGCCGAAGGCGCGCAGCACGCCCACGGTCACCCCGAGGCTCACCACGGCGCCCACCATCAGCGCGATCACCACGGAGGCGGCCGAGCGTGCCAGCGCCCGCCCGTTCGCCAGCAGCGGCAGCGCGAGCGCCACCGTCGCCGGGCCCAGCAGCAGCGTGAGCACCGTGACCTGCTCCAGATACTCCGCATAGGGCAGGCCGACGAGCTCGAGCACCGCGGCGACCACCACCACGGTGACGAAGACCGGCGCCAGCAGCGCCGGCCTGCCCGTGCGGCGGTGCAGCCAGAGGGACCCGAGGTAGACGGCGAGCGTGAGCACGAGACCGAAGATCGGCAGGTGGACGACGGTCTGGACGGCGCCGCTCATGCGCCGCTCCCCTCGAGCCGCTGATGGCCGTCGTCACCGCGGCGTCGGTCCTGCCGGTGCAGCAGGGCCTGCAGCACGCGGCCGACGACGAGCAGGGCCAGCAGGAACGATCCGCCCACGGCGAGAGCGATCGGCAGGGCGTTGCGGGCGAGCGCACCCATCTCGACGACCACGCCGACGCCCGGCGGGACGAACAGCAGCTGCAGGTGCGCGAGCAGCGGTGTGCCCGCGGGCTCGGCGACGCGCAGGATGCCGCGGGTGCGCGGCACGAGCCCCAGGATCACCAGCAGCACGAGTCCGAGCACCACTCCGGGGATCGGCAGGTGGAGGAGGGCGGCGAGCGCGAGGCCGATCATCTGCAGCACCAGCAGCACCGCGAGGCCCAGCAGCACGGGCGGAAGGAGCGCGGTCAGCGGCCTCCGCCCGTCGTCGGTCGCCCCGTCCCCCGTCGGCCCGTCGTCGGTCGCCCCGTCCCCCGTCGGCCCGTCCTCGCTCGGCTCCCGCGTGCTCATCGTCTCACTGCCCCAGGTGGATCCCGTTGCCCGGGCCCAGCGGCAGGTCGAAGGCGAAGAACACGGCGAGGATCAGCGTCCAGGCGATCCAGAAGGGGACCACGAAGGGGAGCATGCGTGCGAAGAGGCTGCCCAGTCCGGCGGCCGGCTCGTACTTCCGCAGCATGCCCAGCAGCACCACCATGTACGGGTTCATGGGCGTGATCACCTGGGTCGCGGAGTCGCCCACCCGGAAGGCGGCCTGCGTGAAGGCGGGCTCGTAGCCGAGCAGGGCGAACATCGGCACGAACACGGCGGCCATGATCGTCCACATGCCCGAGCCGGAGATGATGAACAGGTTCAGCACGCTCGCCAGCAGGATGAAGCCGATGACGGCGCCGAAACCGGTGAGGCCGATGTGCTCGAGGCCCTCGGCTCCGGTCACGGCGATCCAGGAGCCGATGCCGGACCAGTTGAACAGTGCGATGAAGTTGCCCAGGATGAACGCGAGGACGATGAACGGGAGCATCTCCTTGAGCGCCTCGGTCATCATCCGCACGGCGTCGCGCGTGGAGCGCAGGGTGCCGGTCGCCATCCCGTACACGCTGCCCAGGACCACGAAGTAGAGGAACACCAGGAACACGATCGAGTCCAGCAGCGGGGATGACAGCAGGAAGCCGCCGTCCTCGTTGCGCCACGGGGAGCCGGGCACGAGCGCGCCGAGCAGCACGATCGCGGTGAGCACGAGGCCGGCGAGGACCGTGAGCAGCAGGCCCCGCTTCTCCGGCCGTGAGAGCGAGGCGCGCATCTGCTCGGAGGACTCGCCCGAGGTCTCCGGGGCCTGTCCGTCGGCGTCCTCCTCGATGGTCTCGTCGCGCGGGATGTCCTGGCGCACCAGGCGCGGCTCGATGACGCGGTCGATGATGAAACCGGCGATCAGGGCCAGCACGATCGAGGAGGCGATGTTGAACCACCAGTTCGACACCGGGTTCACCGTGGTCGCGCCGAGCCCGGAGACGGTCTCGATCACGGAGTTCGTGATGCCCGCGAACAGGGCATCCAGGCTCGTGGGCACGAGGTTCGTGGAGTAGCCGGCACCGGCCGCCGCGAAGCCGCCCAGGAGTCCCGCGACGGGGTGCCGACCGGCGGCCTTGAACACGAGCGCGGCCAGCGGCGGCACCACCACGAAGGCCGAGTCGGACATGATCGAGGCGATCACGCCCACGATGCCCACCACGTAGGGCAGGAGCCACGCCGGCGAGGAGCCGAACATCGCGCGGATCCCGGCGGCGAGCAGCCCGGAGTGCTGGGCGATGCCGATGCCCAGCAGGATCGGCATCACGGTGACCAGCGGCGGGAAGCCCAGATAGTTCTCGCCCAGGCTCGTGGTCAGCCAGGCCATCCCCTCCCCGGTGAACAGGCCCTTGATGACGGTGACCTCGTCGGATCCGGGCACGCTCACCTTCACCCCGGCCAGCGCCATCGCGGTGGAGACGATCCCGGTGACCGCGAAGAGGATCAGGAACAGCATGAACGGCTCGGGCAGCTTGTTGCCCAGCCGCTCGACCACGTTCAGCAGGCGATCGGTGCGGGTCAGCCGCGCGGCGGAGCCGTCAGGGGCGGGTCCGTCGGGGGCGGGGCCGACGGGGCGCGGGGAAGGGCTGCTCATCGTCTCTCATCGGGGCGGGACGGTCGGTCGACGGGGTCGGCCGACGGGTCTGTCTGCGGGGTCGGTCGACGGGGTTTATCGGCGGGATCGGTCGACGGGGTGCGGGGTCAGTCGAAGTAGTGGGGCACGTCGATGGCGCCGCCGGCGGCCTCGAACTCCTCGCGCACGGCGGCGGCGAGCTCGGCGTCGTGGAGCATGTCGAGCACTGTCGCGGCGAGGCCGTAGGCGCCGTCGGCCGCGGAGGCCCGGGCCAGGTCACCGGTGGCGGCCGCGGCGAACTCGCGCGTGTGCAGCGCGGTGTCGGCGTCGGCGACGTGGATGACCGGGTGCATGCCGGGCACGCGGAAGCTCACGTTGCCGAAATCGGTGGAGGCGGCGAGGGTCTCGGAGACCACGCCGCGGGGCAGCGGGTCCCGACCGCGTCGGCGCTGCGCCTCGACCCAGCGCCCGGTGAGGGCCTCGTTCGTGCGCACGGGCAGCGAGGGTGGGTGCTCGTCCCAGCTGATCTCGACGCCGCAGCCGGTCATCAGCGCGGCGCCCCGGGCCACGTCCTCCACGCGGCGCGAGAGGTCCCGCAGGGTGGAGGGCGCCAGCGAGCGCACGTAGAGGTCCAGACGGGCGGTGTCGGGGATGACGCTGGCCCGCTCCCCGCCCTCGCGGATGACGGCGTGGATCCGGTCCGACGGCGGGGTCTGCTGACGCATCAGCCCGATCCCCTGGTACATGAGGCTCGCGGCGTCCAGGGCGTTGCGCCCCATGAACGGCTGCGCGGAGGCATGGGCCGTGTGGCCGCGGAAGACGACGGTGAGGGTGCGCCGGCCCAGCCATGCCTGGTCGGCGAGGTCGTAGCCGGGGTACGGGTGGGCCATGACGGCGGCGTCGAGGCCGTCGAAGGCGCCCTCGCGGGCCATGTACTCCTTGCCGGTGTGGCCCTCCTCGGCGGGCGTGCCCAGCAGCACGACCCGGCCGGGCACGGCCGACGGGTCCGTGGCCGCGAGCCGTGCGAGGGCGAGGAACGCGCCCACGCCCATCGCGGCGATCACGTTGTGGCCGCAGCCGTGGCCCACGCCCGGCAGGGCGTCGTACTCGGCGCAGATCGCGATCGTGGGCCACTCCGCGGTCGCGGCGCCGCTGATCTCCGCGCGGATCGCGGTCTCGAGCCCGTGGACGCCGACCTCGGGGTCCAGCGCACGCTCCTCGAGCACGGCGGCGATCGCGGCGGCCGCGCGGCGCTCCTCGAAGGCGGTCTCCGGGTGCGCGGCGAGATCCAGGAGCAGGTCGACCATGGCGTCGGCGTCGGCCGCGACCGCCTCCTCGAGCCGGGTGTGCAGCTCCTCCCCCGCGCCCGCGAACGCGGAGCCGGGGTGGGAGGTGGTGCGCATCGCCTGCTCGCGCGCCGCGTCCAGCTCCTCGAGGTGCGCACCCGACGCGGGGACCGGGCTCTCGGTGGGGACCCTGCTCTCGGTGGGGACGCCGGGGACGGACGCGTCGGCCGCGCCGGGCTCCCCGATGCGGCCGTGGGACTGCGGGTCGACATCGCTCATGGTCAGACCCTAATGGACCTCCCCGTCCCGCGGCGCCGGGCTCCGGCCCCGCCCGTCGGCCCTGACCGGCCAGTGACCCCCGCGTGCCCGGAACGCCCCATATCCCTTACAGTGCACGCTCAACGTGCACCGCGGATCCGCTCCGCCGCGCGCGGGCGCAGAGCCCGTCGCGCGTCCGGGCCGCACCTGCCCGGAGCACTCGTCGTCCTCCACTCCTCCATGCGGAAGGCATCGCATGATCTCCTCCCCAGCCACTGCCCCGAGCGGCGAGGCGCCGCAGCGCGAACGCGCGAACCGCGGCGCCTTCAGCGGACGCTCGGCCTTCATCTTCGCGGCGATCGGCAGCGCCGTCGGCCTCGGCAACATCTGGCGCTTCCCGGCCGCCGCCTACGAGGGCGGCGGCGGGGCGTTCATGATCCCCTACCTGGTCGCGCTGCTCACCGCCGGGATCCCGCTCCTGTTCGTCGACTACGCGATCGGCCACCGCTGGCGCGGCTCGGCCCCTCTGGCCTGGCGGCGCCTGAAGCGCTGGACCGAGTTCATCGGCTGGTGGCAGGTGCTGATCTGCGTGATCATCGGCGCCTACTACGCCCTGATCATCGCCTGGTCCTTGAACTACATGGTGTTCTCCGTGGGCCAGAAGTGGGGCGACGACGCGGAGGGCTACTTCTTCGGCCAGTTCACCCATTCGCTGATGGGGGCCGACGCGGGCATCTCCTTCGACTACGTGGGCCCCGTGCTCGTCACGATCCTGCTGGTGTGGGTCGCCGTGATCATCACGCTCGCCCTCGGCGTGGAGAGCGGCATCGCGAAGACCTCGATGATCTTCATCCCGCTGCTCGTGGTCATGTTCGTGATCCTCGTGGTGCGCGCCCTCTTCCTGCCGGGCGCGATGACGGGCCTGAACGCGCTGTTCCAGCCGAACTGGGCGGCACTCGCCGACCCGGCCGTGTGGATCGCCGCCTACGGGCAGATCTTCTTCTCGCTGTCGGTCGCGTTCGGCATCATGCTCACCTACTCCTCGTACCTCAAGAAGAAGACGGACCTCACGGGCTCGGGCCTCGTGGTGGGCTTCGCGAACTCGAGCTTCGAGATCCTCGCGGGCATCGGCGTGTTCTCGGCGCTGGGCTTCATGGCTCAGGCGCAGGGAGTGCAGGTCCAGGACGTCGTCACCGACGGCATCGGGCTCGCGTTCATCGCCTTCCCGACGATCATCTCCCAGGCCCCCGGCGGCGCCCTGATCGGCGTGCTGTTCTTCGGGTCGCTGGTGCTCGCGGGCTTCACCTCGCTGGTCTCGATCATCGAGGTGATCGTCTCCGCCGTGCAGGACAAGTTCGGGCTCTCGCGCGTGCCCGGCACGCTCGTGGTGCTGCTGCCGATGGCCATCGGCTCCACGCTGCTGTTCCCGACCACGATGGGCCTCGCGCTGCTGGACACGCTCGACAACTTCGTGAACTCCTACGGGATCGTCGGCGCCGCGCTGGTCTCGACGATCGCGCTCGGCTACATCGTGCGCGGCCTGCCCACACTGCGCGACCACCTGAACTTCAAGGGCACCTTCCGCCTCGGCATCGGCTGGGAGACGTGCGTGAAGGTGATCGCGCCGCTGGTCCTGGGCGTGACGATGGTGCTCTCGGCGGTGCAGCTGCTGACGGCCGATAAGCCCTACTCGGAGTACCCGGCCTGGTTCGTGAACGTCTTCGGGTGGGGTATGGCGATCGCCCTCGTGGTGATCGCGATCGTGCTCTCGCTGGCGCCCTGGCCCGCGGGCTCCAACAAGGACCGCCCCGATTCCGACGGCGACCCGATCGCTCCGCCCGTGGTCGCCGACAGCGTGCTCGCGGCAGCCGGCACCCGCGTCGTGATCGACGAGGCCGCCACGCCCCGCACCCCGCAGGAGCTGCGGCCGCCCCAGGTCTCCGGTGCCGGTGGCGTGCGCGGGACGGGCGGCGCCGACGGCGCCCAGGAGATCGCCTCGAGCGCGATCGCGACCGTCCGCAGCGGCGCCGCGGCGCCCACGGACGCAGAGGGCTCCCGGGGTTCCCGCGGCTCCGCGCCCACCCACCGCGCCGAGCAGGGAGGAGGGAACTGATGTCGGCATCGGCCATCGTCATGCTGTGCGTCGCGATCGTCACCGTCTGGGGCGGCCTCGCCGCCGCGATCGTGAACATCGTGCGTCATCCGGAGGAGCCGGAGGATCCGGAGGACTGAGCCCTGCGGGGCCGATCCGGCCTCGTCGCCGCCTCGTCGGCCCGACCGGGTGTGACATGCACCCGACCCGGCCGGGGCCGGCTCGCACCGTCGAGGGTCCTCCGGTAGTGTGTCTCCTGCTCTACGAGCAATGGAGGATTCGCATAGCGGCCTAGTGCGCACGCCTGGAACGCGTGTTGGGTGAAAGCCCTCGGGGGTTCAAATCCCCCATCCTCCGCCCAGGGAACGCCCCTGATCCGCGCTTCGCGGGTCAGGGGCGTTCTGCATCCGCCGGGCCGGTGGCACGATGAGCGCCATGGTGCAGGAGTCCACCCCCCGTCGGCGCATCGGCGCCGCTGTCTCGCGCGAGGGCGAGGAGGCGTTCGTCGGCCGATGCCTGTCGATCCTCCGGGACGGCGAGGTCGACGCGGAGCTCATCGAGGTGCTCGGCGGGAACTCCGCAGGCCCCGTCCTCGCCGGCAGGTCCGACGGCCCACACGGGTACTGGGTGCGCACCTGGGCGCTGCGGGCCTTCCTCTACGCCTGGTCCGCTGCCGCCGAGCCGGCCGTGGTCGCGGCGACCGACGACCCGCACTGGCGGGTGCGGGAGATGGCCGCGAAGGTCCTCGCCGCCCGGGCGTCCGCGCGCTGCGGCGCCGAGCCGGCGCTCGAGCGGCTCCGACAGGACGGGCATCCTCGCGTGCGCGCCGCGGCGCGACGAGCGCTGGGCCGGCCCGGCTGATCGGTTCGGAGCGACGCTCCGTCCTCCCGGGAGACGGAGCATCACACGCCACGGATGGGATGAGATCGCAGTCGACGCAGGAACGTGGAGGTGCTGGAGGATGACAGACGGAGCGGGGGCCTTCTCGATCGTCACCCCGGAGAGGGAGCTCGAGTTCATAGGAACGGGCGCCACCGCGAGCTTCCTGCTGGACAACGGTTTCGCGAACGCCGACCGTGAACCGCATTGGCATCTGCGGTGGTGCCTGGATCGGATGGAGGTCGGAGAGGCCATGGACGTCGGCTCCGCACGAGTCGTCCGCGAGGCGCCCTACGACTGAGCGGCATCGTCGTCGATGTCGGCCGTGCCGTGCTGCCCGCCTCTCAGCGCTCCGGCAGGTCGTAGGTGCGCCGGATGCTCGAGCCGAGCTCGCGGATGTCGGCGCCGTAGACATGGATCGAGATCGCGGTGCCCTCCCCCGCGTTCCAGACCCGATGGAGATCCCCGGGCGGGGCGAAGCCGTCGGCGCTGCCGTTCGGGTTGGTCACCTCTGCGGTGCGCACGAGGCGCAGGCCGTCCTCCGGGTCCGGCATCTGCCCGTCGGCGAGGTGCACCTCGCTCCCCTCGGCGTCCTCGACGCGGTACCGGATCTCGGCCTCCTCGCCCTCGTAGACGCCCACCACGCACCAGGAGATGTGATCGTGCACGGGCGTCTGCTGCCCGGGGAGCCACACCAGCGCGACGATCGAGAAGCTGCCGTCGGGCTCGACGTGGACGATGTTCTGCCGGTAGCGCTCGGGGTCCGCCACCCGCGCCTCCGCGGGCAGCAGATCCGGCACGGCGAGGTGATGCTCCAGGGCCCGCGTGACGCGGCGCGAGGTCTGGGCGGCGTCGCCGCCGGGTGCGACCGCCTCGCGGATCTCGTCGATCAGGCGCCGAAGGGAGGGCGGGACATCCTGCGGCGCGCGATCGTGCCGGGCGCTCTCCGGCCGGACCGCCGAGGTCTCCTGCGCACTCATCGGCCCGTCCCTTCTCCGAGTGCGCCCCTGAGAGCAGGCGACGCACGTCCATCAGCGGTCTTCGGCCAGGCTATCGAGCACCCGGCGTCGACCGCACGCTCGACGAACCTCCGATGTCGAGGGGGTGACGAGCGCGTGGACGACGCAGGCCGCGTCTACCCTGGGGCCATGGCGGAACCATCCGGACACTCCCCGATCGAGACGGCCGCCGCGGGGTCGTCCGCGGCCACGGCGCCCGACGCCCTCCCCGAGAAGTACACGCGCACCCTCTACACCGCGCGCGTGGAGAACGTCGGCGGGACGGCGGGCGAGGTCCGCGTCGAGAACGGGCCCACGCTGCCCACGGGCGGTCCATCGGCCGACGCCACGGGCTCGAATCCCGAGCAGTTCCTCGCGATGGCGTGGAGCACGTGCCTGGGCGAGACGCTCAAAGCGGTGCTGCGCGAACGGGGCATCGACGCCGCGACCCATGTGCACGTCGAGGTCAGCCTGCACTTCGACCCCGCGGGCGGCTACCGCTTCGCGCCGCGCGCCCTGGTGAGCGTCGAGGACGTGGGCGAGGACGAGGCCCGTCGCCTCGCGGAGGCCGCGCACGCGCGCTGCCCCGTCTCACGGATCCTCGGCCGCGCCGATTCGGGAGCTCTCGAGGTCGTGCCGCCGCCCCGGGGATGACCCGCGCGGCGGCAGCCGCGCATGCACGGGCCGCCGCCTGATCAGCCGGATCTCAGGGGCGGGCGTCCAGGATCTCCTGGGCGCGCGCGAGGGCGGCGTCGACCCCCGCGCGCACCTCGGAGAGTCCCTGTGCGACGGGCAGCGCGCGCAGCTCGTCGGCGATGATCTCGACTCCCCAGAAGCCGTCCCATCCCGCGTCGATCATCGCCACCACGAAATCCGCCATGTCGAGATCCCCGCGGCCCGGGAGGCAGCGCGGAGCGACGCCGTCGGCGCCCACGGGCGCGTCCCCGAGCTCGACCACCGCGACCGGGACGTCCTCCAGGAGCGCGGGCAGGAGCGCGACGTCGTCGTCGCCGGATCTCGCGAGCTGATAGATGTCCACGGCGAGCCCGGCGCACGGATGGTCCACGGCGCGGACGAGGCCGACCGCGTCGCCGAAGGTCGGCAGGTTTGTGTCCGCCATCGCCTCGAGGGCCAGGGTGAGGTCGAAGGCGTCGGCGCGCTCGGCGATCCGGTGCAGATCCCCGGCGAAGGCCGCGGGCTCCGGCGCTTCGGAGCGGCCGGCGCCGAGGTGGCATGCGCCGATCTTGAGGGCAGTGGCTCCGAGCTGCGCCGCGGCGTCGAGGAAGTCGTCGAGCTGACGGTCCGAGGCCGCGCGCGCCGTGCCGCGTTCCCACCAGTCGCTGAGGAACTCGAGCTCGATGCGCTCGATGCCGGCGTCCTCGAGCCGCTCGCGCAGTCGGGGAAGACCGATCGTGTCGCGCAGCTCCACGAGGTCGGCGTGCTGGATCCCCACTCCCCGCCAGCCCGAGGCGGCGAGCGCCTCGATCCTCTCCGGGAGAGGCACGGGGCTGCGCTGGTCCGCGTCGCGGGGGCCGACGTCCCCTGCCCAGGTCCAGCAGGAGGCCAGCAGGTCGTGGTGGGTGCTCATGGTCATCGCCTCTCCGCGGCGGCAGCGCTGCGGTGCGCACTGCCATGGATGCGTACGAGTGTACGAAGGGCGGGTCCGCCACCGCCCTGCCGCGCGCATAGGGAACCGACAGCTCGCGTTCAGCGCCTGCCAGGCTGGAACCGGTTATGTGTATCCCAGGTGCTGACGGAGCGGCGAGCCACTGAGGAGAGGCTCCCCGCCTGACCCGCAGCACCGGGGAAAGGGATGGCCCCGGCCCGTGGGGACGGGCCGGGGCGCTTTCTGTTCCGGGGCCCCGATGCCGGGCAGGCCCCGTCGGCCGCAGCCGTTCCGCCGGGAGATCGGCCGACCGTTCAGCCCAGCGTCGCGGGGCGGTCCCAGGCGATGCCGCGCACGTGCTCGTCGAGGAACCCGAGGAACGTCTCGTACCAGACCTGCGCATTGCCGCGACCGGTGATCCAGTGGCCCTCGTCGGGGAAGTAGAGGAAGCGGTGGCGGGTGCGGCCCTGCTCGTCGCGCGGCGTGGCGGAGAACTCGTGCAGGTCGTACCAGAGCGCGTGGCCCTGCGCGATCGGCACCCGGTAGTCCTTGTCGCCGTGGATCACGAGCATCGGCGCATGGATCTCGGCGACCGAGTCCTTGGGGTTGAAGCGGCTGTTCTGCTCGCGCATCGACCGCTCCCAGCCGGCGTTGTCGGTGGTGCGACCCATCGAGGCCGTGTCCCACAGCGAGGCATGGGTGACCACGCAGCGGAAACGGTCGCCGGTGTGCCCGGCCACCCAGTTCGCCATGTACCCGCCGTACGAACCGCCCGCGAAGGCGGTGTGCTCGGCGTCGATGTCCGCGCGGGCGACCGTCGCGTCCGCGAGCGCCATGATGTCGGTGAAGGGGGCGCCGCCGAGCTCGTGCTGGCCGCGGTCGATCATCTCCTGCCCGTAGCCGGTGGAGATGGCCGGGTCCGGCAGCAGCACGGCGTAGCCCGCGTCGACGAAGGGACCGGGATTCCAGCGATAGGTCCAGGCGTTCCACGACCCCCAGGGGCCGCCGTGCGCGAAGACGACCAGCGGGTGCGGGCCCTCTCCCGCGGGCAGACGCAGCCAGGCGCGCAGCGCCGTGCCGTCCTGGGCGGTGGCGGACACCTCGGTGAGGGTGCCTGGCTGCTCGACGGCGTCGGCGGGGTTCGGAAGATCCGCGACCTCGCCGCTCGCCAGATCGATGCGCACGGGGTGCGGGGCGACGGCGATCCCGGAGGCGGAGGCGACCGCCGTGCCGCCCGCGACGGTCAGCTGCGCGAAGGAGAGCTCCTGGTCCGGTCCGCCGGCGAGCCGGCGCCCGGCGGCGTCGCCGAGGCCGCCGATCCACACGGATCCGCGTCCCTCGTCATCGCCCGCGCCCACGAGGGTGTCTGCGTCGACCCAGGTGAGGTGGGGGTCCCGGTCCAGCTCGGGCCAGATCTCCTGGCTCTCCCCGGTGGCGAGGTCGAGCACCTCTGTGCGCGAGCGGGCGGAGGCCGTCTGCGTCCAGGTGCGCTCGCGCGAGATCAGCGCGTGCGTCCCGTCGGGGCTGAACTCGCCGGGCCAGAACTCGACCTCGTTCGTGGCGTCGCGCAGCAGCTGCGGGGCATGCGTCCCCGTGAGGTCGAGCAGGTAGAGGCGGCCGACGCCCAGGCGGTCGTCGAGCGAGTCGGTCATCGCGACGAGCGCGCGGCGGCCCTGCCGGTCCGCGCTCCATGCGCTCAGCCGCCCCGGCGGCATCTCCAGGTGCCGGAAGTGGAGGACCTGGCGACGAGGGGCGTCGTCGTCATCGGCCGACGCGGGCTGATCGGCCGACGGGGACTGGTCGGTCGAGGCGGACTGGTCGGGCGACACGGACTGGTCGGGCGCGGCGGTGGCCTCGGCGGTGAAGAGGTCCTCGGGGAGGGCCGCCACGGCGAGCACGCTGCGGGCGGGGCCCAGGTCGTGGTCCCAGTGGCGGGTCGGGAAGCCGTCGTGGAGGGCGGCGCTGACCACTGCCTTCGAGCGCTCCCGGGAGAGGCGGGCATGCTCTGCCTCGTCGGACGCCTGCGAGTGGACGTCGATCTCGGCGACGAGCAGCCCGTCGGCGAGGTGCAGCCCGCCGAAGCCGCCGGGACGGGAGGCGATCTCCCGAGCCTCTCCGCGCGGGGGCAGGGCCCAGAGCTGAGCGTCGTCGGCCTCCTCGCCGTCCTCCCCCACGCGCCGGGCGGTGAACAGGGTGGTGCCGTCCTCGGCGAGCGCCACGGAGCCCACGGGCGCGCTGCCGCGGGTCAGGGGGAGCAGGGAGTCCCCGAGGATCTCCACGAGCGAGCTGCGATAGGACGAGCCCTTCGCGTCGGGGGCCGAGACCTTGGCGACGATCCTCCCGCCCGGCGTCGTCTCCAGTCCCGCGAGGCGGCGGGCGTCCAGCAGTGCAGTGATGCTCCGATGCGTCATGACCAGCAATCCTGCCAGAACGAGTCCGGGCGCGTGGTCGCCTCGCCCCGGTGAGTACGCTCTGTGCTGACGCGGCGCCTGGGTACGCTCTGGACCGGAGTGCCGCACGCGCCACGAGGGGGGAACCATGACGCAGGGACCGGGATCGCCGTACGGACAGCAGTCGCCGCCCGGGCCACCGCAGCAGTCCGGGCAGCCCGGACAGCAGGGCCAGCAGGGCCAGCAGGGCCAGCCCGGCCAGCCCGGCCAGCCCGGCCAGCCTGCTCCGCCCCGCCGCCCCGTCGGCCCCTGGATCGTGGGGGTCTGCGGATGCCTCGTGCTGCTGCTCATCGCGATCGGCGGCGGCGCGCTCGCCGTGATCCTCAGTCAGCGCGGCGATGACGAGGCGTCGGCGGGCCCCGCGGCGACGTCCTCCTCCGACTCCTCCTCGAAGCCGCCGGAGACGCCTCCGCCGTTCACCCCGGCCGACCCCTACGAGAAGCTCACGCTGAGCGAGCAGGAGACGCGCGAGGTCCTGCAGACGAACCCGCTCACGCGCGGCACCCTGCCGACCGCGGACGAGTGCGACCTCCCGAAGCTCGCGGCGAAGCACAGCGACGAGGAGCTCGAGGCCTTCCTCAACGCCGGCGAGTCGTGCCTGACGCAGGTGTGGTCGACCGCGAGCTCCGACCGCTCGATGCCGTGGGCGACGCCGAGCATCGTGGTCTACAGCTGGCCCGACGTGCCGAAGTCCAGCTGCGAGAAGGACACCTTCGAGCGCGACTACCCGCGCGTGTGCAACCTCGACAACACCATCTACTGGCCCGCCGACTACGACGCCTCCGACGCAGAGGACCCCGCCGCGGACTACCCGGCCCACCTGCTGTGGGGGCTCGCCCTCGTGCAGCAGACGACGGTCATGTGGCAGTCCAGCATCGGCCTCTACTACCAGCACCTGGACGACGAGGTCAGTGACGACGAGAAGGCGCAGGACGAGGCGCACCGTCGCTACGTCCTGCAGAACCAGTGCATGGCGGCGGCGACCGTGATGCAGCTTCCCGACGGGGCCCGCCCGTCGGCCGCCCTCCAGAAGTCCGTGCTCGACGCCCCGGCGCGCAAGGACAACACCGATCCCACGATCTCCGAGGACTCGCAGGACGCCTGGATCCGCGCGGGCCTGGAGAGCGAGGGCGACCTCGGCGCGTGCAACGCCTGGACGGCGGAGACCTCCGACGTGAGCTGAGCCCGTCGGCCGTGCCGCCGACCCGATGGCCGATCTGAACCCGCAGGTCAGCGGCCCCAGTGTGTCCCACGACCCGCTGCGCTTGCCGCCGCCCTCAAAGTAGTTTAATATTGAACCATCTTCAGACGCAGAGCCCAGGAGGCCGTCATGCAGTTCGGAATCTTCACCATCGCGGACATCACCCCCGACCCCACGACGGGACGCGTGCCGACCGAGCACGAGCGCCTCGAGCTCATGGTCGAGGAGGCGAAGCTCGCCGAGCAGGTGGGCTTGGACGTCTTCGCGATCGGCGAGCACCACAACCCGCCGTTCGTCACCTCCTCCCCCACCACGACCCTCGCGTACATCGGCGCGCAGACGAAGGACCTCATCCTCTCGACCGCGACCACGCTGATCACCACGAACGACCCGGTGAAGATCGCCGAGGACTACGCGATGCTCCAGCACCTCACGAACGGCCGCGTGGACCTGGTGATGGGACGCGGCAACACGGGCCCCGTCTACCCCTGGTTCGGCAAGGACATCCGCAAGGGCCTCGAGCTCGCGATCGAGAACTACGACCTGCTGCACCGCCTGTGGCGCGAGGACGTCGTGGACTGGCAGGGCGAGTTCCGCACCCCGCTGCAGCAGTTCACCTCGACCCCTCGCCCGCTCGACGGCGTGGCGCCCTTCGTGTGGCACGGGTCGATCCGCTCCCCGCAGATCGCCGAGCAGGCCGCCTACTACGGCGACGGATTCCTGCACAACAACATCTTCTGGCCCATGAGCCACACCAAGCAGATGGTGCAGCTGTACCGCGAGCGCTATGAGCACTACGGCCACGGCAAGGCCTCGCAGGCGATCGTCGGGCTGGGCGGCCAGGCCTACATGCGCAAGAACTCCCAGGACGCGATCGCCGAGTTCCGCCCGTACTTCGACAACGCCCCGGTCTACGGCGGCGGCCCCACGATGGAGGACTTCACGAAGCAGACGCCGCTGACCGTCGGCTCGCCCGAGCAGGTCGTCGAGCGCTACCTGGGCATGGCCGACGCCGTCGGCGACTACCAGCGTCAGCTGTTCCTCATGGACCACGCGGGCCTTCCCCGCCAGACCGTCCTCGAGCAGATCGAGCTGCTGGGCACCGAGGTCGTCCCCGTGCTGCGCCGCGAGCTCGAGGCGCGCCGCCCGGCCGACGTCCCCGAGGGGCCGACGCATGCCGCGATGGTCGCGGCGCGAGACGCCGAGAAGGGCGCGTTCGATGCGTCGTACCGTTTCGAGACGGGCGACAACTGGACCCGTCTGCGCGCCGAGGACCGCGGCTGACGCGGACGAGCCCCTGTCCCCCGCGCCGGCCGCCGCGCCTGCCCGCCCGTCCATCCCGTCGCTCCGCCACCTCGTCGAAGGAGTCCCCGTGCCCCGCACCTACCGCGTCCTGACCCTCACCGCGGGCCTGTCGACCCCGAGCTCGACCCGCATGCTCGCCGACCAGCTCACGGCCGCCGCGCGCACCGCCCTCGAGGCCACGGGGGCCGAGGTCGAGGCCTCCACGATCGAGCTGCGCGAGCATGCCCACGACCTCACCGATGCCCTGCTCTCGCACTTCCCCGGCGAGCGCCTGCGCCCCGTGGTCGACGCGATCCGGGAGGCCGACGCGGTGATCGCGGTGACCCCGATCTTCAACGTCGGCCCGTCGGGCCTGTTCAAGCTGCTCATCGACGCCCTCGACAAGGACCTGTGGCGCGGCAAGCCCGTGCTGCTCGGCGCGACCGCCGGGACGGCCCGCCACTCCCTGGCGCTCGACTTCGCGATCCGGCCGATGTTCTCGTACCTCCGTGCGGAGCTGGTCCCGACGGCCGTGTTCGCGGCATCGGCCGACTTCGGCGGCGCCTCGGCCGCCGAGGCCTCGCAGGATCCGCTGGTCGAGAGGGCGCACCGAGCGGGCGGGGAGCTCGCGGCGATGCTGAGCGCGGGTGTCGGGCGGGCGGACGGTTCCGGGCAGACCGACGACGGTTCTGAGGGCGCCGATAGGGACGACGACGCCGACGACGCCTCCGTCGGCACCTCCCCTGCGCTCGACGCGGAGTTCTCGGACTTCGTCCCGATGGGACGCCTCCTCGGGCACTGACCGCGCCGGGTTCCGGGCATTCCGCCCGCGCTGCGGAGCTCGGCGCCGCGCATCCTCCGCGGCGCCTCCTCACGCCCGGTAGCGTGGGCGGCGACCGCCGCAGCCAGGAGGACCCATGCACGCAGCCCGCCTCACCGATTCCCTCTGCTACCACGGCGAGGGCCCGATCTGGTCGGCGAGCTGGGGCGAGGGCGGGGCGCTGCGCTTCGTCGACATGCTCGCCGGGTCCTTCCTCGAGCTCGACCCCGCGAGCGGCGGCATCACCCGCACCGAGGTGCCGAGCCCTGTGGTCGCCTGCGTGCGCCCGCGTCGCGGCGGCGGCGCCGTGCTCGCCCTCGAGAAGGGCTTCGGCCTCCAGGACCCCGACGGCACGATCACCGCCCTGCCCGCGCTGTGGGACGAGCCCGTGCGGATGAACGAGGGGGCCGCCGCGCCCGACGGCACCTTCTGGTGCGGCTCCATGGCCTACGACCGCACCGAGGGAGCGGCCTCGATGTGGCGGCTCGGCACCGACGGCACGGCGATCCGCGCATGGGGCGACGTCACGATCTCCAACGGGCTGGCGATGTCCCCCGACCACGCGCACGGGTACTACGTGGACACTCCCACCGGCCGCGTCGACGTCCTGGACTGGGACGAGACCGCGGGGTTCGTGGGCCGACGCACCTTCCGCGACCTGGGCGACGAGGACGGCCACCCCGACGGCCTCACGGTCGACGCCGAGGGCCGCGTGT
This sequence comes from Brachybacterium halotolerans subsp. kimchii, assembly GCF_020792675.1. Lineage (NCBI taxonomy): Bacteria > Bacillati > Actinomycetota > Actinomycetes > Micrococcales > Dermabacteraceae > Brachybacterium > Brachybacterium halotolerans. Next base: position 1,938,175 of record NZ_CP086254.1, read on the forward strand.
GGGTCGCGATGAACGGCGCCGGCAGGGCCCTGTGCCTCGAGTCCGACGGCACCGTGGCCGAGCGCGTCGAGGTGGACGCCCGCCAGGTCACCGCCTGCACCTTCGGCGGCGAGGTCCTCACGACCCTGTACCTCACCACCAGCAGGGAGAACCTGCCCGAGGGCGAGGACCCCGCCGCGGGCTCACTGTTCGCGGTAGAGCCGGGCGTCAGCGGCATCGCCGAGGAGCTGGTGTTCGGTGGGTGAGGGCGGTGTCGCCGCCGCTCTCACCCGCGGCCCGCGCGGGCTGCGGATGCTCCTGGAGTTCGCAGCGCTGAGCGACGCGTCGCGCCAGCCGGGCAATGCCCGGGGCTCTCTGGGCACGCAGCTGTTCCGTGCAGATTCGCGCGGCGGGAACGCCGTGACGTACGCCCGCGAAGGTCGGGCGCTCGGGCGTCGGACCCGCAGATCCAGCAGTCCGCGCGCCGTCCAGAAACTCGCTGATCCCCTCGTCCAGATCCCGCGTCTGATCGACGAGCTCGAGCTGATCGAGCCCGACGAGCACGTGCTGCGGGCGTGCGTCGCCGAGTCGGTCGAAGCGGCCCGCTACTGGGAAGGGCCTGATGCGCTGGACCTGGTGACCCTGACGCCGGAGGTCAGGAGAGCGCTCGAGAGGGTCGCCGCGCACGTGTCCCCTGCGATCTGCGCACTCTCGTGGTGGTCGGACGCCGTGCCCGACTCGCAGTGCACCGTGCAGTGGGAGGACGACTCACCCTGGTCATCGACCGCCCCCGGCGCGCGCGACCGCGCGTTCCGAACCTGGCGATCACAGACCTCCTCGGAGCATGGCCCCTGGTGGTCGACCCCGCCCCTCGAGAGCGAGCACTCCACGGGCCGATTCGCCGACGGGTCGCCGATCCGTCTGTGGCTCGAGGAGGACGCCTTCGGGAGGGACAAGGCACGGGTCCACCCTCTCGTCCCCATCGTTGGACAGAAGATCCTCGAGATCCGTGAGGAGCAGGACTGGGTGCGACTGTGCCGGGAGCATCCGCTGGACGTCACCGAGAGCCGGGGGATCCTCTGGGGATCGGCGACCGGTCGCGACGGCGCATGGACGCTGCCGGATTGGACCACCGTCGTCGAGGAGTACGACGGCGTCCATCTCAGCCTGGGCGCCTACCTCGACCTCGCGGGCTGCGCGCTCGACATCGACGGACGCACAGCGACACTGATCGCCGGGTGGCATCCCGATGCGACCTTCTGGCTGACCCCGATGCCTGAGCCCGCAGGCGCAGCTGAGCATTGGGCCGCCCGTCACACCCTGACCGCGGCGATCGAGCTTCGATGGTCCAAGGAGGACGCGTGAACACGGAGTCCTATCACCTGCGCAGCACCGCCGCCGCGGACGACGAACCCCCGGCCGCCGAACTCGCCGCCGCCCTCACCCGCGGCCCGCGCGGGCTCCGCACCCTGCTCGAGTTCGCGCTGCGCAGCGAGGACGCGGCGATGGGCGATGACGTCGGCGCGCTCGCGGTGCTGGTGAACGACGCGGCGCATCATCGGGACGATTCGAGCTTCGCCATGATGATCACCGAGGACGGCCGCGTGGTCCCGGATCTCGAGGTGCCCGATCCGGGGATGGACGAGGTGGCCGACACACTCGACTCCGTGGTGCTGCTGGAGCCGTCGCATGAGCTTCTGCTTCGCTGCGTCGCCGATGCCGTGGCCGAGGCCCGCTACTGGCAGGCGCCGGCGGGCCCCGACGCGGTCGCGATGACCGCCCCCGTGCGCCGTGCGCTCAGACGCGTCGCCGATCACCTGGCGCGCTCGCCGTCCGTGCGGTCCTGGTGGTCGGACATGGATGCCGATCATCAGGTCCAGGTGCTGTGGATCGACCCCGACGTGCCCGAGAGCCTCGTCGGCCGCGCGCCGCGCCCTTCGGTCGAGGATCTCCGTGCGGACGCTCCCCGCGACGGCGGCACGACCATGTGGGAATCAGCGCCCACCTCCTTTCGTGCGATGAGCACCGGCCGGTGGCCTGACGGGACGCCCACGCATCTCTGGTTCGTCGAGGACGAGCAGGGCTGGACCGAGGCGTTCGTCGACCCGGTCGGATCTGCCGCCGGACGCGACGTGCTCGAGATCCGTTCGGCACATGACTGGCTCGAGCTGTGCCGCCGCCACCCGCAGGACGTCACGCGGATGTGCCGCGAGCCCTGGGGAGAGGCGACCGGGCGCGAGGGGGCATGGGTGCAGCCGAGCTGGGCCGCGGTCTCGCGGACGCATGACGCCGTCCACCTCGGCCTGGGCGCCTACCTCGATCTCGCCGGGCGCGCCATCGACGTCGACGGCCGTTCCGCCACGATCGTCGCCGGTTGGCATCCGGACGCGACGTACTGGTTCCGCGAGCCGCCGGCCCCGATCGGCACGCCCGAGCCATGGCGCTTCGTCGACACGGAGGTCGGCACAGGAGGCGACGATCTCGCGTGGATGCGCGCCGAACAGGCCGCCCGCTTCCGGACGGCGGGCGCATGAGCGCGGGCCGCGCCGGCCCCGCCGCGGACGTCGGCCGCTGGTTCTCGACGGGCGCGCAGACCGCGAGCGTCGGTGCGCCCGACAGCCCGAACGCTCCCTCGCCGAACGCACCTCGCACCCACGCCCGAGACCATCCCTGGGGCCCCGCGGATCCCTCGCTCTACGGCCGGCTGAGCACTCCCGAGGAGGTGCTCGGAGCGCTCGACGTGCTGCGGGGCGGCCCGGTCACCGTGCTGACCGGGGCGGGACTGTCCACGGAGTCGGGGCTTCCCGACTATCGCGGTCCGCGCGCGGTGCCGCGCACGCCGATGACCTACCAGGAGTTCGTCCGCTCCGATCTGTCGCGGCGCCGGTATTGGGCGCGCTCGACGGTCGGTTGGACCCAGTTCGGCGCCGCCCGGCCGAACCGCGGGCACCGCCTGCTCGCCGCGCTCGCCGTGCCCCTCGAGATCAGGGGCGTGATCACCCAGAACGTGGACCGGCTGCACGAGGAGGCGGGCTCGGAACCGGTCGTCGACCTGCACGGGCGCCTCGACGTGGTGCGCTGCCTGGACTGCGACGCGACCGTCTCCCGCGACTCCCTGCACTCACGCCTGCTGGGGATGAACCCCGACATCGCCGCGCGCCTCGAGGACCTCGCCCGGGACGCCGCCCAGGCGCCCGACGGGGACGCCGAGGTCGACCGCACGAGCCGGTTCCGCTACCCGCCGTGCGCTGTGTGCGGCGGGATGCTGAAGCCCGACGTGGTGTTCTTCGGGGAGAGCGCGCGGCGCGAGATGGTGGCCGACGCCTTCGCGCTGCTCGAGCGCTCGCGCGCCCTGCTCGTGCTCGGCTCGAGCCTCACCGTCATGTCGGGTCTGCGATTCGCCCGCCAGGCCCTCGCCGACGGCAAGCCCGTGGTGATCGTCAACGACGGCCCGACCCGGGCCGACGACCGCGCGACCGTGCGCGTCCACGGCCGCGTCGCCGATGTGCTGGGCGCCTGGGCGTTGGAGCTCGGCGTACGGGATCACCCCGGGCGCCATCGGAGCCGATGAGACCATGACGCCCATGCACGATCTCTCGTCCGCGCCGCTTCGCATCGCCCGTCCGACCGGCGATCTGGCCGCCGCAGAGCGCTTCTGGGTCGACGGCGTCGGGCTCGAGGTCCAGTGGCGCACGGACGCTTCGGCCGAGGGTGGGCATCGTCTGACCATGGTCGGTCCCGCCGGGGGAAGCTGGCATCTCGAGCTCGTGGACGATCCGCAGAGCGCGGCCGAGGCCCGTCCCACGGACGAGGACCTGCTCGTCGTCTATCTCGGCGAGCCGGCGTCGGACGCGTGGATCTCCCGCATCGAGAGCGCCGGCGGCGTCCGCGTCGCCGCTCGCAACCCCTACTGGGACACGTGGGGCGTGACCCTGCGCGACCCCGACGGATACCTGTTCGTTCTCTGCTGCCGGGACTGGGACCCGGCGGAAAGGACCGGCGCACGATGATCCGTCCCGGCCTCTGCTCCATCACCTTCCGCGACCTGACGGCCGAGCAGCTGATCGACCTCGCCCGACGCGCCGGCCTCGCCTGCATCGAATGGGGCGGGGACGTGCACGTCCCGCCCGGAGACACGGAGAGCGCCGAGCGCGTCCGCCTCCTCACCGAGCAGGCGGGGCTCTCCGTCGCGTCCTACGGCTCCTACCTGCGGTTCACCGGCGACGACGCCGCACATCGCGCGGACGCGGACGCGGTGCTCGCCTCCGCCCGCGCCCTGTACGCCCCGAGGATCCGCGTGTGGGCGGGCAGCACGGGCTCCCGTCGGACCCCGACACCGCAGCGGGCACAGACCGCCCGGCGCATCCGCGAGTTCGCGACGCGCGCGGGCGAGCACGGGATCGACCTCGGCCTCGAGTTCCACGGCGGGACGCTCACCGACGAGATCGGGTCGACCATGCGCCTGCTCGACGAGGTCGCCGCGGACAACGTGCGCACCTACTGGCAGCCGCACCAGGACATGCCGGACGGCGAGGCCCTGCAGACGCTGCGCACCGCGCTGCCGCGCACATCGACCATCCACGTGTTCTCGTGGTGGCCCGGCGCCGCGCGCCTGCCGCTCGCGGAGCGCGCGGACCTGTGGCGCGCGGCGTTCTCGACCCTGCAGGCCGAGGGCTCGGACCGCGACGCCCTGCTCGAGTTCGTCCCGGACGATGACCCCGCGGTGCTCGACCGCGAGGCGGCGACGCTCCGCGCACTGATCGAGGAGGGGCGCCCCTCCGCGCGGTGAGGAGCGGCGGGGCATTCGTCCTTCAGTGCGAGATCTCCTCGAGGACGCGGTCCTTGGTCTCGGTCGCCCACTTCGCCACGACGACGGCGGCGATCGCCGCGATCGCGGCGAAGATCCCGCAGACGAGCCCGAGGCCGCTCGTGACCAGTGATCCGACCATGACGGGGCCGATCATGGAGGCGATCCGCAGCCAGGACGTCGCCGCGCCGACTCCCACGGCACGGATCCTCGTCGGGTAGATCTCCGGCGTGTAGAGGTACAGGCCGATGCTCGCTGCCCCCGCGGCGAGATAGGCGAGAGACCCGAAGACGAGCACCTGCCACGGCTGCTGGGCGCCGAGGAGCGCGAGGACGCCCATCATCACGGCGGAGCCGGCGAGCGAGAGGATGAAGATCCTGCGCCGCCCCAGCAGGTCGATCGTGAACGCGCAGATCGCTGCGCCCAGGAATGCGCCGAGGTTGCCGATCAGGGCGTAGTTCAGCGAGGTCTCGAGCGGCAGCCCGAAGTGCCCGCGGTACAGCGACGGCAGCCACGTCCCGATCCCGTAGTAGACGATGTAGGTGGCGAACCAGATCAGCCAGACCGTCAGGGTGCGACGGCGGTAGTCGGGTCCCAGGAGCTCACGCATCCGTCCTCGGGCCTCACGGATGCCGATGCCCAGCGGCTCCGGATCATCCAGGGTCCGACCGGCCCGCACCACGGCGTTCTCGATCCGGAGCATCTGCGCGTCGGCGGCCTCCTCGCGACCGCGGGCGGCGAGCCAGCGCGGGGATTCTGGCACCACCCGGAGGATCGGCAGGATGAGCAGGACCGGCAGCGCGCCGACCAGGAACATGCCCTGCCATCCGAAGGCCGGCACCACGAACCTGCCCACGACCGCGCAGAGCACGACTCCCACGGAGAAGATCAGCTCGAACAGCAGCACGAAGCGACCGCGGCCCTTCGCCTTGGTGATCTCGTTGATGTAGACAGCGCCGATGGGGACCTGCCCGCCCAGGCCGACCCCCTGCAGGAGCCGCATGAGCAGCAGCATCCAGAAGCCCGTCGACAGTGCGCACAGCACGGAGAAGACCGAGAACACGCCGATGGCCAGGGCCATCGCCCGCGTACGTCCGAAGCGCTCGGCAACGCCCGAGATCAGCAGTGCACCGATCAGCTGGCCGAGGTATCCGATCGAGATGAGCGCCGCGATCTGCGTCCCCGTGAGTCCCCACATCGGGGTGAGCACGGGCAGCACCTGTGCGATCGCCAGGGCGTCGAAGGCGTCGAAGAAGGTTCCGGTGCCGATGAGCAGACGGATCTTCACCTGCCACCGGCTGAGCGGAAGGCGCTCGAGCCTGCTGGCGACGTTCGATGGCGTCCCTGCACTGCGCCATGGCGCGTCGCCCGCTGCGTCCTCGCTGCGGGAGGCGTGTCCACAGGCCCCGCCCTCCGTGGAATCGATCGTCATGCGAGCCTCCATCGCCTCGTCATCCCATAGCGCCCGCCAGACCGTGCATCTCACGGAGACACCCGACGGAAGGCGCTTTCCGCTGGAGTGGGACACTACTCCCACGGCACAGCGGCCGTCCACCGGAGGGCAACGGCCGCCACGACCCGGGTCCCTACGTCTCCAGGAACGAGCTTCCACCTCATGAAAGTCCTGCTCGCGATGCCCGACGGGCTGCAGCACCGCATGTTCGACCGCGACCAGCTGGAGCGCCTGGCCGCGCTCGCGGACGTCGATGTCGAGCGCACCGCGCCCGATCTCTCCGAGCTCGAGGACGACGAGCTCTCCGCCGTCGACGTGCTCCTCACCGGCTGGGGCTCGCCGCTCGTCGATGCGGCGGCCCTCGCGCGCATGCCGAGGCTGCGCGCGATCGTGCACACCGCGGGCACCATCCGCTTCGTCGTCTCTCCGGCCGTGTGGGAGCGCGGCGACATCGTCGTCACCTCCGCGACCGAGGCGAACGCCGTGCCCGTCGCCGAGTTCGCCCTCGCGCAGATCCTTCTGGCCGGCAAGCGCACGCTGGCGCAGGCGGCCCGCCACCGAGAGGTGCGCGATCGCCGCCGAGAGCCTCCGGTGGGCGAGCGCGCGGGGAACTTCCGCTCCGTCGTGGGTCTCATCGGCGCCTCGCGCATCGGCCGCCTCGTCGCCGAGCACCTGCGTCGCTTCGACCTCGAGGTGCTCATCAGCGACCCCTTCGTGAGCGCCGAGGAGATCACGGCGCTGGGCGGCCGCAAGGTCGAGCTCGACGACCTGTTCGCGGGCAGCGACGTGGTGAGCCTCCACGCCCCGGACGTCCCCTCCACCCAGGGCATGGTCACGGCGCGGCTTCTCGCCTCGATGCCCGACGGCGCGACCTTCCTGAACACGGCGCGGCCCGCCCTCGTGGATCGCGACGCGCTGCGCGCCGAGCTGCTCAGCGGACGGATCAGCGCCGTGCTCGATGTCGAGGACGAACTTCCGGCCGACGACCCGCTGTGGGACGTGCCGACGGTGCTGATCACCCCGCACATCGCCGGTTCGCAGGGCAACGAGCTGCACCGCATGGGCGAGTCCGCGCTCGAGGAGGTGCGCCGTCTCGCGGTGCACGAGCCGCCGCGGTTCCCCGTGGACCCGCGGCGGCTCTCTGTCAGCGCCTGAGAATGCTCATTCGCTGGCCGTGCTCAGTCGCTGACCGTGCTCAGTCGCTGACCGTGCTCAGCCCCTGTTCACGCGGTCGAGCATCTCCTGGAGCTGCTCGCGGCTGAACCCTCCGAGGCCGGTGAAGCGGCCGACGGGGATCTGCTCGGCCATCTTCAGCATCTCGGGGTCCGCGAACAGGCCGCTGTCGCCGAGGAGCGAGCCGAGCGCCTCCTCCCCGCCGGGGAGGGCACGGATCTCGAGCGGCGTCGAGGTCATCGTCATCACCGGGCGGGGCTCGTCGCCCGCGATCTCGACGTCGGCCGATGCGCGCAGGTCCCGGCTCGAGGCCCCCACCTCGACGCGGTAGGTGCCGCCCTCGACGACCCAGCCGCCGGCCGCGGGGCTCCAGATCTGCAGGTCCTCCACGGGGATCGAGATCCCCACGCGCCGGGACTCACCAGGCGCGAGCTCGACCTCGGCGAAGCCCTTGAGCTCACGCGGGGCGCGCGTCACGCGGGAACCGGGCAGGGAGACATAGGCCTGGACGATCTCGCGGCCCGCGCGGTCGCCGGTGTTCTCGACCGTCACCTCGACCTCGATGCCGTCCGCGGCCGAGGCGGTCACCGCCAGATCGCTCTGCGCGAAGGTCGTGAAGCTGAGTCCGTGACCGAAGGGGTAGGCGACCTCCGCGTCCACGGCGTCGAAGCCGCGGTACCCCACGAACAGGCCCTCGCCGTAGCGCACGCGCGAGTCCTCGCCCGGGAAGTGCAGGTACGAGGGGGTGTCCTCGAGGCGCAGGGGGATGGTCTCGGCGAGGCGGCCCGAGGGGTTCGCGCGGCCGAAGAGCACGTCGGCCGTGGCCTCGCCGCCGCCCTGGCCCAGCAGCCAGCCCTCGAGCAGGGCGTTGACGCCGCGCAGGGATGCGGGCAGGCGCACCACGGAGCCGTTCGAGAGGACCACGACCACGCGCTCGGCGACCTCGCGGACCTCCTCGAGGAGCTGCAGCTGCACGGCGGGCAGCTCGATGTCGGCGCGGTCGAAGCCCTCGGACTCGACGTCCTCGCCGAGCCCCAGGAAGAGCACGGCGGTGCGGGCGCCGCGGGCGAGCTCGACGGCCTCGGCGCGCAGGGATTCGGAGCTCGGGGCCGCGTCCGTCTCCCCGTCGGTGGTCCCCGGGGCGAACCCGCGGGCGAAGGGCACGTCCTCGCCGGCGATCGCGCGGATCGCGCCGAGCGCGTCGGTGAGTCGCGTCGGGTTCACGTGGGAGGAGCCGGCTCCCTGGTACCGCGGGGTCTGCGCGAAGTCGCCGATGACCACGAGCCCCTCGGCGTCGGCGTCGGCCCCTGCCTCTGTACCTGCGCCGGCGCCTACCGCCGCGCCCGCGGGGTCCCCCGGCTCGGCGAGGGGCAGCGTGCCGTCGTTCTCGAGGAGCACGAGCGCGCGGCGGGCCGCCTCGACGGCGATGCGATGGTGCGCCTCGGCGTCGTAGGCCGCGTCGGGGTCGGCCGCGGCGAGCCCGCGGCGCAGGAGGGCGACGGCCTTCCCCGCGGCGCGGTCCAGCGCCTCCTGGTCCACGTCCCCGCGCGCGACGGCCTCGCGCAGGTCCTGCTCGCCGAAGGGGTCGGCGGGCATCTGCAGGTCCAGGCCGGCCTGCACGGAGGCGGGTCGGTCCTCGACAGCTCCCCAGTCGGAGACCACGAGTCCCTCGAAGCCCCACTGCTCGCGCAGGATCTCGGTGAGCAGGCGGCGGTTCCGGGCGACAGGGGTGCCGTCCACGCTGTTGTAGGAGCACATGACGGTCCACGGCTGGGCCCGCGTGACCACCGTGCGGAAGGCGCGCAGGTAGATCTCGTGCATGGTGCGCTCGTCCACGTCGACGTCCACGCGCATGCGGTCGGTCTCCTGGTTGTTCAGCGCGAAGTGCTTGACCGAGGTGCCGACGCCGCGCTGCTGCATGCCGTCCACGAAGGCGGCCGCGAGCTCGCCCGCCAGGTGCGGGTCCTCGGAGAAGTACTCGAAGTTGCGTCCGCACAGCGGCGAGCGCTTGATGTTCATGCCCGGGCCCAGCACCACGGAGACGCCGCCGGCGAGGGCCTCCTCGGCGATGGCCCCGGCGACGGCGGCCGCGCTCGAGCGGCTCCAGGTCGAGGCGAGGCCGACGGCGGGCGGGAAGCAGGTGGCCTCGACGGAGTCGTTGAGGCCCAGGTTGTCGGCCGCGCCGGACTGCTGGCGCAGTCCGTGCGGTCCGTCGCTCACCTGGATCTGCCCGAGCCCCAGGGACGGGGCGGCGTGGAGGTGCCAGAAGTCGGCGCCGCCGGTCAGGGCGATCTTCTCCTCCTGGCTGAGCGCGGAGACGTCGGCCGAGGGGTCGGCAGACCGGGCGGAGGGGTTCCTCCGGGGGCCGGAGGGTGTGCTCTGGGGGTCGGAGGGGGTGCTCGGGGTCATGGCGGTCCTTCCTGCGGCGGGACGACGCGGGCCGACGGCGCGCTGCGCGCGGCTCCTGCGGATCGTGGTGATCGCACAGTACGTCCTGCGGGCTCGTCGGACCCTGAGCACTCGTAGCATGGCCGGACTCGTCGACCCCGACCCGCACCCCGCGCCCGACCCGGACCCGGACCTCGACCCCGATCCCGTCCCCGACTCCCCCGGAGGCCACCTTGGCTGAACTGAAGAAGTCCCTCGGCCTGCCCTCGCTGATCGCCCTCGGCGTCGCCGGGGTCGTCGGATCCAGCTGGATCTACACGTCGTCCTCGTTCTTCGCCGACCTCGGCGCGGGTGGCATGATCATCGGCCTGCTGATCGGCGCGGCCCTCGCCGCCTGCGTGGCCCTCGCCTACGGCGAGATGACCAGCGCCGTGCCGCGCGCGGGCGGTGAGGTCGTGTGGGGATACACCTCGCTCGGACGCTCGGCGGGCTTCGCGACCGGCTGGTTCCACATCGGCGCCTACATCTCCTCCCTCGCCTTCTACGTCACCGCGTTCGGGACGCTGCTGGCGAAGTACATCCCGGCGATGGACGCGATCCCCCTGTACTCGGTGGGCGGCGCGCCCGTGACGCTGCCGGTGCTCGCCGCAGGTCTCGCCCTGACCCTGGTGATCTTCGGACTCAACTGGTTCGGGGTCTCGCTCGGCGCGCAGATCCAGGTGGTGCTGTTCGGGGCGATGCTGCTGATCGGCGCGGCGCTCGTGATCGGCGCCCTGGTGGCCGGGTCCCCCGCCAACCTGTGGCCGATGTGGACCTCGCAGCAGCCGCCGGTCACCTCGACCCTGCGAATGGTGGTCCCCGGCATCACCTACGTGGTCGGCTTCTCCCTGGTGGCCGTGCTCGCCGAGGAGTCGAGCCTGTCCCCGCGCCGCGTGGGCCGGGCGGTCGTCGCCACGGTCGCCTGCGCCGCCGCGTTCTACACCGCGGTGCTGCTCGCGACGGCGTACGTGGTCCCGTGGGAGGACGTCGCCGGCATGGACCTCGGGACGATCGACGCCTTCACCGCGGCCGGGCTGCCGCTGCTGGGCCTCGGCGCCTTCCTCATCGCCGTGCTGGGGCTGATCACGAGCTTCCTGGGGCTGTTCGTCGCCTCCAGTCGCGTGGTGCTCGCGCTCGCCCGCTCGCGCCTGCTCCCCCACGGCCTCGCGAAGGTCGACGAGCGCTCGGGCGTGCCGCGGCGGGCGCTGCTGTTCATCCTCGTGGTCACCGTGGTGCTCGGCCTGCTGGGTCCGGGCGCGATCATCTGGTTCCTCGATGCCGGCGGCGTGTTCCTGGGCGTCGTGTGGTTCCTCGTGGTGCTCGCGAAGTACCGTCTGCCGCGCGTCTACCCGGGCCTGGACCGCCCCTACCGGGCCCGGCCAGCGTTCCTGCCGGCTGTCGGCGCGCTCGGCGCCGTGCTCGTCATCGTGTTCACCCTGGTGCCGGTGCCGGGCATGGAGATGTCCCTGCAGTGGCCGCAGGAGTACCTGATCCTCGCCGCCTGGGTGGTGCTGGGCGCGGTCCTGTTCGTCCTCACCCCGCGGCCGACGGACCCCGAGCGGGCGTTCGACGAGATGGTCGGCCCTCTGGCGGGGACCCTGCGGGAGGCGAAGCGGGACTGAGGGGATCGGCCGCGCGCACCACGGCGAGCGCGGCCGGCAGCTCCTCGGAGAGGTCGTCCCACGAGCACTCGATCGTCACGTCGGCCGTGCAGCCTCCGCGGCGCAGGGCGTCGAGGAAGGCGGCGATCGGCCAGTCGCCCCGCCCCGGCGGGGTGCGGCCGCTGTCGGCGACGTGGATGTGGCCGACCCGGGAGGCGTGGGCCTCGACCGTGCCCAGTGACTCGCGCTCGTGCTGGACGTGGAAGAGGTCGGCGACGACGCGCATGTGCTCGAGGCCGTGGGCGTCGAGGAAGCGGGCGGCCTCGGCGATCGTGTGGATCAGGTCGGTCTCCTCCCGGCGGAGGGGCTCGAGGATGATCTCGAGGCCCCTCTGCTCCGCGAGCTCCCGCGCGAGGCGAAGGACCTCCGCGAAGCGGGCCTCGCCGTCCTCGCGCGGCACGTCGGCCCCGATCGTCCGGGCGGCGCCGCTGCCCAGCACCACCTTCGCGCCGGGGCGGGCGATCGCCGCGACGGCGTCCAGCGCCGTGGCGAGGTACGCGCGGATCACCGCGAGCGGCACCGAGGGATCGGAGACCCGCAGGGTCGAGGGCACCAGCACGGCGCACGAGCCGATGGGCTCCACGGGAACGACCTGCGCGGCGCGCCACTCACCGGGAGAGGCCTCGACGACGAGCCCGCCGACGACGGTCGGCTCGAGGTGATCGGCCCCGGCGCGCAGGGCCGCGGACTGCTGGGAGATGTCTGCGATGACTCCGTGGGGCACGGGGACTCCTCGTCGATCGTGCGTGCCGGGATGCATGGATCCTGACACGTTTCAACCCTCACGGCCAGCGTCTCGGCGACATCCGGAGCATCCGGCGCTCCGCCGACGACAACACCGTGCAACCGCTTTCCAGCCCAGGTGAGCGTGATCACACTCGTGCGGCATCAGTGCACTTGCACGCATCGAGCGCCGACCCCGCACCGGAGCGGGCGGGCGCGATGCCGCCCCGCAGGCCGCACGACAGCCCGGACGGCGCGAGGACGCGCCCGTCGCACAGCGAGGAGCCGCATGTCCCTCACCCGCCGCACCCTGCTCGCCGCCTCCGGCGCCGGTGCCGTCGCCGTCGGCGGCGCCGCCTGCGGATCCGCTGGGGCGATGGATCCTTCCGTCCCCCTCGACATCGACGTCGCCGACGCCGACCTCTCCGGGTCGATCGCCCTGCTCACCCCGGACTTCGTGGGCGATGACCGCGCCGCGCTCGACGACGACGTCATCGCCCCCTTCACGAAGCGGACCGGCGTCGACGTCTCCGTCGACCAGGTCGACTGGAACAAGCTCAACGAGAAGATCTCCACCGGCATCGCCGGCGGCATCATCGCCGACGTGATCATGACCGGTGTCGGCTGGACCCAGCCCTTCGCCGAGAAGGGCATCTTCGCCGAGATCCCCGCCGACTTCATCGAGAACCTCGGGTACGACGAGAGCGTGCTCGTGTCCACCCGCTACGACGGCCGGTACTACTCCCTCCCGCAGGCCCTGGACCTGCGCTTCATCGGCTTCCATCCCGAGCTGCTCGAGAAGAGGGGCATCGACTCCGCGCCCGAGTCCCTCGACGAGCTCGCCCAGGCGGCCGCGGAGCTCACGGGGGACGGCGTGGTGGGCCTGGACTTCCTCTCCGGCAGCGCCGGCAGCGCACGGCAGGCCTTCGTGTTCCTCCTCTACGCCTTCGGCGGCACCATGTTCAGCGACGACGGGCTGGCGCCCCGGCTGCACGAGGAGCCCGGGCGGCTCGCCCTGCAGTGGATGCTCGACTGCATGGACACCGGCGCGATCGACTACTCGATCCAGGCCGCGGAGGGGCAGCCCTCGCCCTTCCAGCAGAAGACGGCCGCCATGTCGCTGGTCTCGACCGGGAACTGGCCCACCTGGCAGACCATGACGCCGGACCTGTGCGAGAAGGGCGCCGTGGGGACGTTCCTGCTGCCCAGCGGCGTCGACGCCGACCCGGTGATGTTCCAGGGCGGCACCTTCATCTCGATCTCGAGCCTGTCGAAGAACAAGGACGCCGCGGCCGCCTTCATGAAGCACATGCTCGACCCCGACATCCTCGGGAAGGCGAGCGCCGCGACCGGCAAGGTGCCGCCCACGCCCGACATCCCCGAGACCGAGGGCATCCGCAGCAATCTGCTGATGACCTTCGGCCTCGAGAACCTCCCCTACGCGGGGGCTACCGAGGGCGGCTCCGCCGCCTACATGGAGGTCCGGAGCAATCTCGACGGCATCGTCGAGACCTGCCTGACCGGCAGGGCCACGGTCGACCAGACCCTGGCCGACATGAAGAAGCTGTGCGACGGCGCGATCAGCAGGATCTGAGGACCGGACCATGACGACCACCGCCCCCACCGCGGCCACGGGCCTCACGGCCGCCGCCGCGGGTCCCCCTGCTCCCGAGCCGCGGCGACGCCGCTCCGTGCGCACCGCCGAGAAGCGCTGGGGGCTGCTGCTCGCGGCCCCGGCGACCCTGCACACGCTGATCTGGATCGGTGCGCCGATCGTCGTCGCGATCGTCCTCAGCTTCACCGCCTACGACATCATCCACGCCCCGGAATTCTCCGGGCTCGAGAACTACGCGACGATCTTCACCGACGGACTGTTCTGGCTCTCCGTGCTGCACAACGTGATCATCGCGGCCGTCGGGATCCCCATCTCGATGTTCCTCGCGCTCGTGTTCGCCACGATGCTCAACCGGGCCCTGCCCGGCCGCGGCGTGTTCCGGGTGATGATCTTCCTGCCCCACATCACCGCCACCGTGGCCGTCGCGATGATCTGGCTGTGGATCTACAGCCCGTCGCAGAGCGGCCTGATGAACGTGGTGCTGGGCCTCGTCGGGATCAAGCCGCTGCCCTTCCTCACCGATCCCGACCTGGCGCTGGGCAGCGTCATCCTGGTGACGATCTGGCAGGGCATCGGGCTGAAGATGCTCATCTACCTGGCGGCGCTGCAGGGCGTCGACGAGCAGATGTACGAGGCGGCGGACCTGGACGGCGCGAACTTCGTGCAGAAGTTCTTCCGCATCACCGTGCCGATGCTGAAGCCGGCGACCTTCTTCATCCTGGTCACCTCGCTGATCTCGAACTTCCAGACCTTCGACCTCATCTACATCCTCACCGAGGGCGGTCCCGCGAACTCGACCTCTGTGGTCACCTACCGCATCTACCAGACGGCATTCCAGGAGTTCCGCGTGGGGCTCGCCAACGCCCAGTCGGTGATCCTGCTGCTGATCCTGGTGGTGCTCGCGTTCCTGTCCCGCCGCATCGTCGGAGGCACCGATGACGACTGACCACGCCCCGAGCATCAGCGGCACCGCCCCGTCCGCGACGCGCGCACGGGACCACAGCCTGCGACGGCGCAAGCGCACCTCGAACGCGCTGGTCCTGGCGTTCCTCATCGCCGCCTCGGTGATCATGGCCGCGCCGTTCCTGTGGATGGCGGTCTCCTCGATCCGCGATCCCACGGAGCTCGCCCAGGTGCCGATGCCGCTGATCCCGAAGGATCTGCGGCTCGAGAACTACAGCGAGGCCCTGGGTCGGGCGCCGTTCGCGACCTATGCGCGCAACAGCCTGATCCTCGCGACCGCGGCCGCAGCGCTCAACGTGGTCTTCGCGTCCGCTTGCGGATACGCGCTGGCCAAGCTGAGGTTCCGTCTCGCGCCGGCCGTGTTCGGCTGGATGGTCGCGTGCATCATGATCCCGTTCTACGCGACGGTGATCCCGGTCTTCCTCATGGTGCGCCACATGCCGCTGTTCGGCGGGAACACCCTCATGGGCGTGGGCGGTACCGGCTGGATCGACACCTGGTGGGCGCTCATCGTCCCCGGGGCCGTCTCCCCGTTCATGGTGTTCCTCTTCCGCCAGTTCTACGTCTCCACGCCCTCGGAGCTCATCGAGGCCGCGCGACTGGACGGGGTGAGCGAGTTCGGGATCTTCACGCGGATCATCACCCCGCTGATCCGGCCCGGGCTGCTGACCGTGGCCCTGCTGAGCTTCGAGGCCGGCTGGAACAACTTCCTGTGGCCGCTGCTGGTGACGACCTCCGACGACCTGCGCGTCATCCAGGTCGGCATCGCCTCCTTCAGGCAGGAGGCATCGACGGACTGGCACCTGCTGATGGCGGGGACGACGCTCGCGGCGGTGCCGATGATCGTGCTGTTCCTGATCTTCCAGCGGTACTTCGTGCAGGGCTTCGCCTCCTCGGGGATCAAGTGACGTCGGCACCGGCGGACGAGGCCCGGGGACTGCTGCGGTTCTTCGTGGTCCCGGGCGCGCTGATCGCGACGAACTGGGCGGCGCTGCTCGGTGCGCTCACCGTGATCGGCCTGGTGCCGGCGCTGGCGGCGGCGACGCGCACGACGAGCCGCCTGCGTGAGCAGCCCGACGTCGCCTTCCGATCGACGCTCTCCCGCGCCCTCGGCACCCTGCGGCGGGACGCCCCGACATCGGTGCTCACCGTGCTGGTGATCCTCGCGATCGGCTTCGACGCGCTGTTCGTCGCATCCCTTCCCAGCCCGTCCCGGGTGTTCGTGACGGGGATCCTGATCCCGCCCGCCTGGGCGACGATCGCGTGGATCTCCGCCTACGTCCGGGTGGCGGCCGAGACCGGGACGGCGAGCTGGTTCGAGGTCGCGCGCGAGGCGATGGGGATGTGCGTCTCCCGTCCTCTGCGCGCGGCGCTGGCCCCCGCGGCGGTCATCGCCCTGTCTCCGCTCTGGCTGCTGGCGCCGCTCACGATCGCGTGCGGTTTCTCGGTCCCGCCTCTGGTCGTCGGGGCTCTGTGGGGAGCGTGGGGTGCGGACGCTCGAGAGCCGCGGACGCCTGCCCGCGCACACCGCACGAGCTGAGGTGTTCTCAGGGTCCGTTCCGACCCCGGGATCACGCCCGGCTCACAGCTCCCGCATGATCTGGGCCATCCGGTCCATCGACTCCCCCGCCTCGCGCAGGCCCACACGGTTCAGGTGCCCGTGGCTCACGCCGCGGCGCACCACGTGCTCGACGTCGACGTCGGCCTGCGCGAGCTGGTCGGCGTAGGCGCGGGAGCTGACCCGCAGGTCGTCGAACTCGTCGGACTCGATGAACGTGCGGGGCAGGGCCGCGAGGCGCTCGGCGGAGGCGAAGGCGGGGAACACTGTGGCGCCGGCCTCCTCGGGGTCCCCGCCCACGTAGGCCGTGCGCATGATCTGCATCGTCTCCGGCGGGAAGCGCAGCACGGGCGGGGTGACGGAGAGCGCGGCCTCCTCCTCGGCCGTGGGCTCCGGGAGCGAGGCGTGGGCGACGGGATACATGAGCAGGGACGCGGCGAGCGGGATGCCCTCCTCCGTGAGGCGCAGGGTCGTGGCCGCCGCGAGGTTCCCTCCCGCGCTCGCTCCGCCCAGGGCGATCCTCAGCGGATCGGCGCCCAGCTCGTCGGCGCTCTCGCGGGCCCAGTGCACCACGGCGCACACGTCGTCGCCGGGGATCGGGGCGTGCACCCCGCCCCGCGATCCGCCGACGCTGCGGGCGGGATTCCCGCCCATCTCCGGGGGTTCGTCGCACAGGCGGTAGTCGACGGACACCACGACGGCGTCGGCCCTGCCGGCGACGCCGCGCGCGACCTGATCGGCTTCGGGCATCTCGAGGTCGCCGTGCATGAAGGAGCCGCCGTGGCACCACACCAGCAGCGGGCGCGCCGAGAACGACGGCCCCTGCGGGGTGTACACGCGCACCGGCACGGGACCGTGCGGTCCCGGGACCTCGCGATCGAGCGTCCCGACCGCCCATTCCTCCGCCTCGCCGTAGGGGGCGTCCCACGCCTCACGGACCTCCTCGTCCACCTCCTCCCAACCGGCCGCGTCGCCGAGGTCGCGCATGCGCCGTGCCATCTCTCCGTGAGGAGGCTGCGTGGGCGACGGGGAGGGGGTCTCGGACGGTAGGTCGGCGGGCATCAGTGCTCCGATCGGTCGGGGGAAGCGCTCGCGCAGGCCGACGGACGGGCACCGCTGCGAACCCAGGAGGAGCTCCGATCCTTTCACATCGAGGACTCCGCCCGGGGTCGACGGCGAGGCGGCGGACGGTGCGGGGATCAGCCCAGCGCGTCCATCAGGAGGTCGACGGACTCCTCCCCCACGAGGCGGTGACCTGCATCGGTGACCACGAGCCGGGCTCCGTGGCCGACGTCGCGGGCACCCTCCCTATCCGCCTCGAGCCGCGCGAACGAGGCCCGGGCGGCGGCGATCGGGAACAGCGGGTCCGCCTCCCCCGCTTCGAGGACCAGGGACCGCGGCGCGACGAGCGCGGCGATCTCGGCCATCTCGAACGCGGGCAGCAGCCCCGGCACGACATTGCACGGGCAGTGCGGGAGCGCGGCGATGCTCGCGGCGAAGGACGAGAAGAAGTTCGCGACCAGGGCCGCGCGAAGTCGGGTGTCGAGCGCCGCGAGGAGCAGAGCGACGGCGCCTCCGCCGGAGCCGCCGACGATCCCGACCCGGTCCGCGTCGACATCGGCCCGCGATCGCAGCGCCGAGACCGCGGCCGAGGCGTCCGCGACCCGTGCGCCGAGCACGGGACTGCCGTGCAGGAGATACCGGGCGGCGTCGACCGCGCAGCTGCTCTCGGCAGGGCCGTACGGGGCGGCGCCCGGCGCGGGCGGCGTGCGCCGCTGTCCGAAGGAGATCATCTCCGGCACGAGCACGGCGACGCCCCGGTCGACGAGACGCCGGGCGATCGCCCCGTGGTACGCATCGCCGTCGCCGACGAGCGCGCGCATCCCCGCCCCGTGCCCCGGGACGAGCACGACGGCCGCTCCGCTAGCGCGCCCGGGGGCGGGGCGCTGCAGGAGAGCGGGGAACGGGTCCCTGCCCTCGGGCGCCACCTGCACGGCCGCGGGTTCGCCGGGTGCCGGCGCCGCCGGGCGGGCGTCGGGGCCCGGGACCGGCGACGCGGGGCCGACGAGGCGCGCGGCGGGGGCGAGCGCGTCGGGGCCATCGCATCCGAGCAGGGCGCGAAGACGGGCGCGCGCGGCCTCGCGCGGATCCGGGGGCGGCGCCTGGTCGGTCTGCGTCATCACCGCCCCATCTTCCCGCCACAGACCGGCCCCGGGCGCCGCTCTGGGCAGTGCGGCCGCATCCGCTTGACGAATGAATCGTTTCAGTTCTACGGTGTGCATCGCCGGCCCACCACGGCCCCGCCCGCAGCACGGAGATCGCGCCGCGGACCGCACCCCTCGACCGGCCCCGCAGCACGACGAAGGAGTCAGCGCTCATGCCCATCGGCCGACCCAAGCCACTGACCGGCTGGAAGGCGACCGCGGCCGTCTCGATGTCCAACTACATCGATTCCGGCTCGATCATCGCGATCGCCACGTCCCTGGGGTTCTGGGGCGCCGCCTACTTCCCCGACGACAGCGGACGCATCGCCGGGCTGCTCGCCGCCTTCAGCTCGAACGCCTTCGGCGCCGCCGTCGGCGCGCTCATCGGCGGTCCGCTCTGCGACAAGTACGGCCGCAAGTTCATCTACACCTACGACCTGCTGCTGTACGCGGTCGGCGGTCTGATCGCGACGTTCGCGATGAACCTGCCGATGCTCTTCGTCGGCTTCATCGTCATCGGCCTCGCGGTGGGCGCATCGGTGCCCGCGGGCTGGACGTACATCGCGGAGTCCGCGCCGACGCATCAGCGCGGGCGCCACATCGGCGCCACCCAGCTGGCATGGTCCGTCGGCCCGTTCATCGGCTTCGGCCTCGCCGCCCTGCTCTCGCCCCTGGGGCTGGTGGGCAGCCGGATCATCTTCGCGCACCTCGTGGTGATCGCCCTGGTCACCTGGTACATCCGGCAGGGTCTCTACGAATCCGAGGCGTGGCAGAAGTCGAAGGGCGGGCAGCAGGCCAAGGCCCCGTCGATCTGGACCTCGCTGCGCGGCCTGTTCAGCCGGAAGGCCAACATCACGGCGCTGCTGTTCCTGGTGGCGATCTACACCTTCTGGAACCAGGCGGCGAGCCAGAACGGGATCTTCCTGCCCACGATCCTGTCGTCGATGGGCTTCGGGACGCTCGCCTCGGATCTCTTCTCGATGCTCACCTGGGCGTTCGTCATCATCGGCACGATCGTGTTCATGGTCTTCGTCGACAAGGTGTCCTACCGCTGGTTCTTCCTCGTCGGCGGGGCGATGGCCGTGGTCTCGTGGGTCGTCCTCGTGTTCGGTCCGTCCACCGCGGCGGCCACGGCCTTCGGCTACGCGATCCTGTGGGGACTCTCCTCCGGCCCGTCGGCCCAGGCCTTCTACTCGGTGTGGTCCCCCGAGCTGTTCGCGACGCCGTACCGCGCCGGGGCCCAGGGACTGGTCTTCTTCACCGTCCGCGTCGCCTCGGGGATCATCTCGCTGGTCTTCCCCGTGATCCTGATGGGCGCGAACGGTCTGCTCATCGACGGCCTGATCCTCATCGCCTTCCTGCTCGCCTCGACGCTGATCGGCACGATCTTCGCCCCGCGCACCCAGGGCAAGGAGCTGCGCGAGATCGAGATCGAGCGCTACGGCGAGGTCGTCTCGGCCGGACTGCTCGATGCCGAGGCGGGACGCTCCCGGACCGACGACGAGGGGCGCTGACCATGCACCACGACGACCTCCGTACGATCCCAGGAGCCCGGTCATGACCACGGACGCCGCGGCCGCGCGCGCTCCCCATCCGTGGCACGTCGCGATCGTCTGCGGCATGGCCTCCTACATCGACGCCGCCGCGATCGTGAGCTCCGGGATCGCGCTGGTGATCTACCAGCAGGCGATCGGCCTGACGAACGGCCAGGTGGGGATCCTCTCCGGACTGCTCACCTTCTGCATCGCGATCGGCGCGATCACGGGCGGGCGACTGGGCGACCGGCTCGGCCGACGCCACGTCTTCATCGCGACGATGGCGATGGTGGTCCTCGGGGCCGTGCTCCTCGTCCTCGCGGGCACCTTCACCAGCCTGCTGCTGGGCACGGTGCTCGTGGGACTCGGCACCGGCGCCGACCTGCCGGTCTCGCTCGCCACGATCTCCGAGGCCGCGACCGACGCGAACCGCGGGAAGCTGCTCGGCTTCTCCCAGGTCCTGTGGACCGCGGGCATCCTGGGGACGACGGCCACCTCCGCCGTGGTGGGAGGAATGGGGCACCTGGGCGGGCAGATCATGTTCGCCATGATCGGGGTGATCGCGCTCGTGGTCCTCGCGCTGCGGCTGACGATCCCGGAGTCCCGCTCGTGGCAGGACGCCCACGCCGAGCGACTCGCCGGGGCCGACACCGTCCGCGCCCAGCGCACCGGCCTGAAGGACCTGCTGACCGAGCGCCTTTATCTCGTGCCCTTCGCCGCGATCCTGGTGTTCTACTCGCTCACCAACATCGGCGCGAACACGGGCGGCCAGTTCGGCACCTGGATCGCGGTGAACGTCGTGGGCGTCTCGGTGCAGCTGAACTCCCTGATCAGCCTGGTGCTGTTCCCCGCCGGGTTCCTGTGGGCGTTCCTGTTCATGCGGATCGTGGACACGCCGCACCGCATGACCTGGTTCCTCGTGGGCGCCGTGGCGCTGGTGGTCTCCTACCTGCTGCCCGCCGTGCTGGGCTTCTCCCTGCCGGTCTGGATCATCATGCAGATCGTCAACGGCTTCGGCGGCGGCTTCGCCTTCGAGGCCATCATGAAGGTCTGGTCCCAGGAGTCCTTCCCCACGCTCATGCGCTCGAGCGCGCAGGGCACCACGATCGCCGTGGCCCGCGTGATCGCGGCCGTCGCCGGCATCCTCACCCCCTCCCTGCTGTACGCGAACCCTCGTGCCTTCTACGCGGGGATCGCCGCAGTGGTGCTGATCGGCGTGGTCGTCGGCCATCTCGTCTTCCGATCCCGCCGCGCGAACCTCTTCGACGTCGAGGCGAAGGACCTCGGCGAGGCGCAGGAGGAGCTGATGGAGCAGGGGCTCCGCGCCGATGCTCCCGCCGGGCCGTCCGCCGGGATCCGCCCCGGGCCGCCCTGACCGCCGCTCCTCCCGCAGGCCCGGAACATCATCCCGATCCATCGTCCCCACCCACCCGCTCGATCCACCCGTTCACCCCGCCCGACCGCTCCACCCGCGAAGGAGACCTCCCCATGACCCAGCTGACCGCCCTCCCCGACCCGATCGCCCGCGACCTCGCCGACTTCTCGATCGAGGTGCCCAGCTGGGGCTACGGGAACTCCGGCACCCGCTTCAAGGTGTTCACGACGCCCGGCACTCCGCGCGACCCGTACGAGAAGATCGCCGACGCCGCCCAGACGCACGCCTTCACCGGCGCCGCCCCGCGGGTATCGCTGCACTACCCGTGGGACCGGGTCGAGGACTTCGGGGCACTGGCCGACTACGCCCGCGAGCAGGGCGTCACCGTCGGCATGATCAACTCGAACACCTTCCAGGACGACACCTACAAGTTCGGCTCCCTCACCCACGGCGACAAGGCCGTGCGCCGCCAGGCGATCGACCACCACCTCGAGTGCATCGACGTCATGCGGGCGACCGGTTCGAAGGAGCTGAAGATCTGGCTGGCCGACGGCACGAACTACGCCGGCCAGGACTCGATCCGCGAGCGCCAGGACCGCCTCGCCGAGTCCCTCCAGGAGGTCTACGGGGGCCTCGCGGACGACGAGCGCCTCGTGCTCGAGTACAAGTTCTTCGAGCCGGCGTTCTACCACACGGACGTCCCGGACTGGGGCACGAGCCTGCTGCACTGCCTCGCCCTCGGCGAGAAGGCGATGGTGGTGCTCGACACCGGCCACCACGCGCCCGGCACCAACATCGAGTTCATCGTGGCCCAGCTGCTGCGCCAGCAGCGCCTGGGCGCCTTCGACTTCAACTCCCGCAACTACGCGGACGACGACCTCATCGTGGGGGCCGCCGATCCGTTCCAGCTGGTGCGGATCCTCTTCGAGATCGTGCAGCAGGGCGCACACCGGCCGGAGTCGGGCGTGAACTTCATGCTCGACCAGTGCCACAACCTGGAGTCGAAGATCCAGGGCCAGATCCGCTCCGTGATGAACGTGCAGGAGGCCCTGGCCAAGGCGCTGCTCGTGGACCGCGAGGCCCTCGCCGACGCCCAGCGCCGCAACGACGTGCTCGAGGCGAACGGCATCCTCATGGACGCCTTCTGGACCGACGTCCGCCCGGCGCTCGCGGCCTTCCGCGAGGAGCGCGGCCTGCCCGCCGATCCCTTCGCGGCGTTCCGCGCGAGCGGCTACGAGGAGAAGGTCGCCGCCGAGCGCGTGGGCGGCGACCAGATGGGCTGGGGCGCCTGACCCCTCGCCCGTCGGCCGGACCCCGTCTCCCCTCCGCATCCTCGACAGGAGAATCTTCATGACCACTGCCCGCGAGACCATCGACGCGCTCCTGGAGCGCTCCCACCAGCTGGGCGCGGACCCGCGCACCACGAACTTCGCCGGCGGCAACACGTCGGCCAAGGGCACCGACACCGACCCCGTGACCGGCCAGGACGTCGACCTGCTGTGGGTCAAGGGCTCCGGCGGCGACCTCGGCACCCTGCAGGAGAAGGGCCTCGCGGTGCTGCGCCTGGACCGCGTGCGCGCGCTGCGCGACGTCTACCCCGGCGTGGAGCGCGAGGACGAGATGGTCGCGGCCTTCGACCACTGCCTGTTCGGGAAGGGCGGCGCCGCACCCAGCATCGACACCGCGATGCACGCCCTCGTCGACGCCGCGCACGTGGACCACCTCCATCCCGACGCGGGCATCGCGATCGCGACCGCGGCCGACGGCGAGCGCCTGACCCGCGAGATCTTCGGCGACGACGTGGTGTGGGTGCCGTGGCGTCGGCCCGGCTTCCAGTTGGGCCTCGACATCGCGGCCATCAAGGAGGCGAACCCGCAGGCCATCGGCTGCATCCTGGGCGGCCACGGCATCACCGCCTGGGGAGAGACCTCGCAGGCGGCCCAGCAGCGCTCCGAGCGGATCATCCGCGATGCCCAGTCATATCTCGACGCCCACGGCGCCGCCGATCCCTTCGGCGCGCACGATGCGTCCCGCGAGGCGCTGCCCGAGGACGAGCGCCGCGCGAGGGCCTCAGCGCTGCTCCCGGTGATCCGCGGGCTCGCCTCGACCGATGCGCCGATGATCGGCCACTGGACCGACACCGAGGACGTCCACGAGCTCCTGGCCGGGGAGAAGCTCGCGGCCCTCGCCGAGCTCGGCACGTCGTGCCCCGATCACTTCCTGCGCACGAAGGTCAAGCCGCTGGTCCTCGACCTGCCATCGGACGCCTCGACCGAGGAGCAGGTGGCGCGCCTGCGTGAGCTGCACGAGGCCTACCGCGCGGACTACGCCGCCTACTACGCGCGCCACGCCTCACAGGACTCCCCCGCCATGCGCGGCGCGGACCCGGCGATCGTGCTGGTCCCGGGGGTGGGCATGTTCTCCTTCGGGGCCGACGCGCAGACCGCACGCGTGGCCGGCGAGTTCTACGTCAACGCGATCCGGGTGATGCGCGGCGCCGAGTCCGTCTCGACCTACGCTCCGATCGACGAGGCGGAGAAGTTCCGCATCGAGTACTGGGCGCTCGAGGAGGCGAAGCTCCAGCGCCGCCCGAAGCCCAAGCCGCTCGCGACCCGCGTCGCGCTCGTGACCGGCGCCGGATCCGGGATCGGGAAGGCGACCGCCGAGCGGCTCGTCGCCGAGGGCGCCTGCGTGGTCATCGCCGACCTGAACCTGGAGAACGCACAGGCGGTCGCCGAGGAGCTCGGCGGACCGGACCGCGCCGTGGCCCTGCGGGCCGACGTCTCGGACGAGGCGTCCGTGGTCCAGATGGTGGCCGACGCGGTGCTCCCCTTCGGCGGCATCGACCTGATCGTCAACAACGCCGGGCTCTCCCTCTCCAAGCCGCTGCTCGAGACGACGGCGAAGGACTGGGACCTCCAGCACGACGTGATGGCGCGCGGCAGCTTCCTGGTCTCCCGCGAGGCGGCCCGGGTGATGATCGACCAGGCCATGGGCGGGGACATCATCTACATCTCCTCGAAGAACTCCGTGTTCGCGGGGCCCAACAACATCGCCTACTCGGCGACCAAGGCCGATCAGGCCCACCAGGTGCGCCTGCTCGCCGCCGAGCTCGGCGGCCACCAGATCCGCGTCAACGGCATCAACCCCGACGGGGTCGTGCGCGGCTCCGGCATCTTCGCGGGCGGCTGGGGCGCGAGCCGCGCGAAGGTCTACGGGGTCAAGGAGGAGGAGCTGGGCGAGTTCTACGCCCAGCGCACCCTGCTCAAGCGCGAGGTGCTCCCCGCGAACGTCGCGAACGCCGTGTTCGTGCTGACCGCGGGCGACCTCGCCCACACCACCGGTCTGCACATCCCCGTCGACGCGGGGGTCGCGGCCGCGTTCCTGCGATGAGCCCGGGACCGGCGTCCGACGGGGCGCGCGCGCAGGCGGACGGGGCCGACGGGGCGCGACTGCAGGCAGCAGGGGCGGACGGGGCGCGCCCACGGGCCGACGATCGGCCGCTCGCCCTGGCCGCGATCGACCTGGGCGCGACCTCGGGACGCGTGATGGTCGGTCTTCTGCACCCGTCGCCCTCCGCCGCGACCGACGACGGCGGCCGCGGCGACGGCGGCCGCGGCGACGACCACAACGACGACCAGACCGGTCGCCTCGACCTGCACGCCGCGCACCGCTTCGAGAACAGCCTCGAACGACGCGATGGTCATCTGAGCTGGGACATCGATGCCCTGTGGGAGCAGGTGCGGCAGGGGCTCACGGCCGCCGAGCGTCTCGCACGGGACCTCGGCGCGGACGGGATCGCCTCGATCGGCGTGGACTCGTGGGCCGTCGACTACGCCCTCGTCGGCCCCGACGGCGAGCGGATCGGCGAGGTGATCGCCTACCGCGACGATCGCATCGATGGCGCCGCGGAGAGCGTCGCCCACCGCGTCAACGTCGGGCGGCAGTTCGCGCTGACCGGCATCGCTCAGCAGCCCTTCAACACCCTCTACCAGCTCGCCGTCGACGATCGCCTCGCGAATGCCCCCGACGGCTCGCAGGCGCTGCTGGTCCCGGATCTGCTCGCCCTCCTGCTCACCGGCGAGCGCCGCACGGAGCTCACGAACGCCTCGACGACCGGGATGCTCGCGGCAGGTGAGAACGCCTGGTCCCCCGACCTGCTGGGGGCCGCGGGCATCACGGAGGAGCAGTTCGCGCCGCTCGTCCGGCCCGGAGAGCGCGTCGGCACGGTCCTCAGCGACCTCGCGCGCGAGCTGGGCATCGGTGAGGTGCCGGTGATCGCCGTCGGCTCCCATGACACGGCCTCGGCCGTGCTCGCCGTCCCCGCCGCGGAGGACGACCCCGTCGCCTTCATCTCCTCCGGCACCTGGTCGCTCATCGGCCTCGAGCTCAAGTCGCCCGTCCTCACCGAGGCGGCCCGCGGGGCCGGTTTCACGAACGAGCGCGGCGTCGACTCCACGTTCCGCTTCCTCAAGAACGTGGCGGGGATGTGGTTGGTCAGCGAGTCGATCGCGCAGTGGGAGGAGTCCGGGGCGCGCATCGACCTCGACGACCTGCTCGCCGCCGCGGCCGCGATCCCCGGCGACAGGTTCCGGATCGACCCGACGGACCCGTGCTTCCTCGCCCCGGGCCGGATGGCCGACCGCGTGGCCGATGCCGCCCGCGTGATCGGCGGCGACGAGGAGCGCCCGCGCACCCCGGCCCAGCTGGTGCGCTGCATCCTCGAATCCCTCGCCGAGACCTATCGGGACGAGCTGCACGCGGCGTGCCGTCTGGCGCGCCGCCCGCTGCCGGAGCGCCTGCACGTGGTGGGCGGCGGCAGCCGGAACCGCCTGCTCAACCAGCTGACCGCGGACGCCCTGGGCATCGAGGTCGTCGCGGGGCCGATGGAGGCGACCGCACTGGGGAACCTCACGCTGCAGGCCCGGGCCCTCGGCGCGATCTCCCACCGCCGCGGCTCGATCCGCGAGCTGGTCCGCGCGAGCGTGGAGCTGGAGGTGTTCGCGCCCGGAGGGACCTCGGTATCGAGCGCTCGGTGAGGACCGCTCAGGCCCTCCGCCACGTCTGACGGGCGAACACCGACGCGTAGGCGGCCGTGCAGGCGGCGAGGGTGAGACCGGCGAGGGCGCGTCCGGCGGCCGGGTCGAGATCCCCGCGCAGGACGAGCACGATCGCCGCATCCGCCCCCAGGCAGCCGACCAGCGCGGCGGCGACGTGCAGCATGTGGGCCTGGACCAGGCGGAACAGGGCGAAGTGCGCCGCGACGATGAAGGCGACCGCCGGCACGACCAGGGCGCCGTGCCCTGTCCTGCCCAGCAGGACGCAGACGAGCGGGATCACGAGCACCTCGATGCCGGCGAAGATCCCGGCCGCCCGGCCGGAGACGAGCCCTCCGCGCTCCCTGTCGCGCCGTGCGGACCGGGGTCGGCCGCCCCCGCTCCGGGGAGCCCGTCGGCCGCGCACCAGGGCGACCGCGCCCATGATGACGGCGAGCCCTCCGAGCACCATGCCGATGACGGCGATGACGGGGAGCGTTTCCAGGGCGTTGGAGGACCAGGCGGTCGTCATGAGTCCCATGAAGACGGTGAGGCCGGCGAAGACGCGTCGTTCGGTGGTCATGGGTCGATCCTGCCGATCCGGCGGGCGCGCCGGATCCGTTCCCTGTCACTCCCGGCCCATGGCAACCGTCATCGAGGTGCGACGGGGACCGTGCTCATCCGCGCGAGGACCCGCGCCGCACCAGCTCCGGGCTGAAGCGCACGTGCCGGTCCACGGCGTCGGCCCCGGCGCCGATCTTCTCCTCGAGCAGGGCGAGGGCCGTGCGGCCCATGAGCTCGGAGGGCTGGGCGATGGAGGTCAGCGGGACCACGGTGCTGCGGGCGAAGGCGATGTCGTCGTAGCCGACCATCGCGATCTCATCGGGCACGGCGATCCCGGCCTCGTAGGCGAAGGCCTGCATCATGCCGACGGCCACGAGGTCGTTCACGCAGAACACACCGTCGGGCCGGTCCCCAGGTGAGCGCTCGGCGATCTCGGAGCCGGCGGCGCGCCCGGCGAGGACGCTGAGGTCGTCGGCCTCGATGAGCTCGAGCTCGAGCCCGGCCTCCGCGGCGGCGGCCTCGGCGCCCTCGATGCGGGCGGAGACCTGATGGAGGTCCCCGCGGGCGAAGACCATGGCGGGGCGCCGCGCACCGCCCTCGACGAGGTGGGCGACGGCCAGGCGTCCTCCCTCGACGTCGTCCACGGAGACGGTCGAGCCGCCGGCGCCCCCGCCCGAGCGTCCGCCCGAGCCTCGTTCCCCCTCGTCCTCGACCATCACCACGGGGGTGCCGCGGTCGACGATCGAGCGGACCAGCTCGCGGTCGGTGCCCGCGGAGGCGAGGAGGATGCCGCGCACGCGCTGCTCCTCGAAGAGGGAGAGGTAGAGCTTCTCGCGCTCGGCGCTGTTGCCCGAGCTGCCCACGATCACGGCGAGCCCGGAGTCCTCGGCGGCGGCCTCCATGCCGTGCACGAGGTCGGCATAGAAGGGGTTCGTCGAGTCCAGGACGATCGCGCCGACGGTCCGCGAACGCCCCATCTTCAGCAGGCGCGCGGCGTCGTTGCGCACGTAGCCGAGCTCGGCGATGGCCTGCTCGACGCGGGCCCGACGGTCCGCGGAGACGATGTCGGGACGGTTCAGCACGTTCGAGACGGTGCCCACGGACACCCCGGCCGCACGGGCCACGTCCTTCATGCCGACCGGTCGCGAGTTCCCCACGGGGCCGACGCTACCCCACGACGCACCCATGACCGGCGGGATCCCGGCGAGGAGCCCTGCGGTCCCGCCCACGCAGCCGAACGCGGTCCCGCCCGCGGGCACACCCCCGGTCCCGCACGCGCACGAAGGCACGCGCCCATCGACCCACATGCCGCACCACTCTTGCAACGTTTCATCAACCGTGGTGGACTGACACCGCACCGCGTCCCGCACGGCACCGCGCCGGGCACGCCGCGGCCCCGACACCGTCGTCCTCCGCAGGAGCAGCCCTCATGTCCTCCGCCACCACTCCCGCAGATCTCCTCGCGGACTCGCTCGCGATCACCGCGCCCGTGGACACCGGCCGCCTGCCGGTCCTGAGCGGTGCCTTGACCCTCGCGCAGGATGCCGATCAGGTCACCCGTGCCACCCTCCATGCGACCTCCCACGGCGTCTTCGAGGCCGCGCTGAACGGGCTCCCCGTGACGGACTCGCTGCTCAACCCGGGATGGACGGTCTACGAGCGGCGCCTCCAAGTGCCCGCCTTCGATGTCACGGACCTCGTCCACGAGGCCCCGATCGAGGACCCGGACGCCCCGGCGCTGCGCCTGGACGTGACCCTCGCGGGCGGCTGGTGGCGCGGCGACCTGGGCTTCGAGAACGCCCATGCGAACTACGGGGACGATCTCGCCCTGCTCGCGGTCCTCGAGGTCGTCTTCGCCGACGGCACGGTCCAGTACCTGCGCACCGACGAGTCCTGGACGTCGCGCCTGACGGGCATCGAGCTCGCGAACATCTACCAGGGCCAGCGCGAGGACCGCCGCGTCGCCCCGTCGGCCCCCGAGCCGGTGCGGGTCGTCGAGATCGATCGCGCGACCCTGATACCGCAGACCTCGCCGCTGATCATCCGCCACGAGACACTCGCGCCGCAACGCATCTGGACCTCGCCGTCGGGCCGGACGCTGCTGGACTTCGGGCAGAACCTCGTGGGCTTCCTCCGCTTCTCGGTCACCGGCCCCGCCGGCACCGAGATCACGCTGCGCCATGCGGAGGTCCTCGAGCACGAGGAGCTCGGCACCCGTCCCCTGCGCGGCGCCGAGGCGACCGACCGCATCGTCCTGGCCGGGGATCCCGAGGGCGAGTTCTTCGAGCCCACCCTCACCTTCCACGGCTTCCGCTACGCGGAGGTCACCGGCTGGCCCGGCGAGCTCGCCGCGGAGGACATCGAGGCCGTCGTCGTCGGCTCCGACATCACCCGCACCGGCTGGTTCGAGAGCTCCCATCCGGGGGTGAACCAGCTGGTGAGCAACTCGGTCTGGTCGCAGCGCGGGAACTTCCTCGCCGTCCCCACGGACTGCCCGCAGCGCGACGAGCGCCTGGGCTGGACCGGAGACATCGCCGCCTTCGCCGCGACCGCCGCCTTCCAGTTCGACGTCGCGGACTTCCTGCACGCCTGGCTGCTGGATCTCGCCGCGGAGACCGCGGCGAACCCCGACGGCTGGGTCCCGTTCGTGATCCCCGACCTGCTCAAGCTCGCCCACCACGACCCCGAGGTCGAGGCCGCCGGATGGGCCGGGGCGACCGCGATCTGGGGCGATGCCGCGGTCTGGGTGCCCGAGGCCCTCTGGAACGCCTACGGCGACCTCGAGCGCCTGCGCGAGGAGTACCCGGGGATGGTGCTGCATCTGCGCAGCGTCGAGAAGGCCCTCTCCCCGAGCGGGCTGTGGGACACGGGGTTCCAGTTCGGCGACTGGCTGGATCCGGACGCCTCCCCGCACGCCCCCGCCGACGCGAAGGCCGACAAGGGCGTGGTCGCGGCGGCGTGCCTGGTGCGCTCCGCGCGCTTCGCGAGCCGCGCCGCCCATCTCATCGGCCGCGAGGAGGACGCCGCCTCCTGGCAGGATCTCGCCGATCGCGTCCTCACCGCGTTCACCGGCGCGTACGTGCACGAGGACGGCACGATCACCTCGGACTGCGCGACGGTCTACGCGCTCGCGATCTCCTTCGACCTGCTCGAGCCGCAGACCCGCGAGAAGGCCGGCGCGCGCCTGGCCGAGGTGGTGCGCGCGGCCGACTACCGCGTCTCCACCGGCTTCGCCGGCACCCCCTTCGTCACCTGGGCTCTCTCGGAGACCGGGCACGTCGAGGACGCCTACCGCCTGCTGCTCGAGGAGCAGTGCCCCTCGTGGCTCTACCCCGTCTCGATGGGCGCGACCACGATCTGGGAGCGCTGGGACTCGATGCTCCCCGACGGCTCCATCAACCCCGGCGAGATGACGAGCTTCAACCACTACGCCCTGGGCGCGGTCGCCGACTGGATCTACCAGGTCGTCCTCGGCATCCGCGCCGCGGAGCCCGGCTACCGCCGGATCCGCATCCAGCCGACCCCCGGCCCGGGCCTCGACCGGGCGCGCGGGGCGCTGGACTCACCGGTCGGCCGCATCGAGGTCTTCTGGAGCACCGAGGGGGCCGACGGTCCAGCGCACGACGGCCCGGCGGCCGACGAGGGGTTCCGGCTCGAGGTCACGATCCCCGAGGGGATCCTCGCCCAGATCGTCCTGCCCGACGGCCGGGTCGAGGAGGTCGTGGGCGGCTCTCACGCGTTCTGAGACGGCGCGGCGGACGTCGCCGGCGGGGGCGCTGCACCCCGCTCGGACGGCGCAGGCGGCGCGGTCGTCCCGCGCAGCACGAGCTCGGTGGGCAGAAGGCGGTGCAGCGGCACCACGTCGTCGCCCGCTCCGCGGTCGAGCAGCGCGTCGATCGCGGCCTCGCCGATCTCGGCGCGCGGCACGCGCACGGTGGTCAGCCCGGGTGCGAGCATGCCCGCGAACTCGATGTCGTCCCAGCCGATCACGCTGAGCGCGCCCGGGACGTCGACGCCCCGGCTGCGCAGGTGGTCGACGAGCCCGAGCGCCATCACGTCGTTGTAGACGAGCACCGCGCCCACGCCCGAGGCGAGCACGGCCTCGGCGGCCTGCGCCCCGCCGTCGGCCGTCGGCGGGAAGCGCCCCAGGTCCACCTGCTCCATGCCTGCCCCGCAGGCCAGTGCGATCGCCCGACGCCGATCGGCGTCCGAGCGGCTCGCCTCGGGGCCGCCCACGTAGCCGATGCGCGTGTGCCCGAGCTCCGCGAGGTGCCGCACGGCCTCGCCCACGCCGGGCTCGGGATCCGCGAGCACCCCCGGGAGGCCCGGATCGGTGCGGTTGACCAGGGCGAGGCGGGTGAGGCCCGCAGCCTCGCGCAGGCTCGCCTCGTCCATGCGGCTCGAGCACAGCACGATCCCGTCGACCTGCTGGGCGAGCGTCCGCACGAGCGGCAGCTCGCCCTCGGGCTCCTCCTCGGCGTCGGCCAGCAGCAGCTGCACGCGGCGCGCGCGGGCGCGTGCCCGGGCCCCCTTGAGCACCGCCGGGTAGAAGGGGTTCAGCAGGTCGGGGACGACCACCCCCACCACGTCGCGCCTGCCCGTGACCAGCGCGCGAGCGGTGGAGTTCGCGACGTAGCCGAGCTCCTGGGCGGCCTCGAGGATCCGCGTGCGGGTCGCCGCTCCCACCATGTCGGGGCGCTGGAAGGCGCGGGAGGCGGTCGCGACCGAGACCTGCGCCCGCGCGGCGACCTCCCGCAGCGTCGCGACCATCGGCTCCCCCTTCGTGCTCGCCCGCTCTCGTGCCCCCTCGAAGCGTCGCGGCCTCGACGTCGAAGCGGCGGCATCACCGTGCAACCGTTTCGAGGGCGGTGGGCGCACGGTCACTATATAGTCGTTCGAGCCCCGCGTTGCAAACGATTGCATCCCGGTGGGCCGCACGCCCCGGCACCCGTCCGGAACCGCCTCGGAGGCGGAGCCGGATCGCAGCCCGAGCCCCTGCGCCCCCGTCGTCGCCATCTCGAGGAGGAGACCCCATGACCACGTCGCTCACCCTGCACCCCCATCGCGCGCTGCCCGCGGATCCGGCGGTGCGGGACATCGCCGTGCGGATCTACGAGCAGGTCGCGAACCTTCCGCTGATCTCGATGCACGGGCACGTGGAGGCGCAGGCCTTCGCGGAGAACACGCCGTTCGCCGATCCCGCGCAGCTGCTGATCGTGCCCGACCACTACGTGACCCGCATGCTCGCCTCCCAGGGCATCTCCTACGACGCGCTGGGCCTCGCGCGCAGCGACGGCGGCGCGGTCGAGTCCGACTCCCGGAAGATCTGGCGCACCTTCTGCGAGAACTGGAAGCTCTACCGGGGCACCCCGTCGCGCTACTGGATCGAGCACGAGCTGGTCGAGGTCTTCGACGTCCACGAGATGCCGTCGGCCGAGTCCGCGGACCGCATCTACGACCAGATCGCCGCGGTCGTCGCGAGCGACGACTTCCGTCCCCAGCAGCTCCTGGACCGCTTCGACATCGAGATCATCTCGACCACGGACCCCGCGACCTCCGACCTCGCCTTCCACGCGAGCATCGCGGAGCAGGGCCTCGGCGAGCGCGTGGTCCCGACCTTCCGTCCGGACGCGGTCTTCCAGATCGGAGGCCCCGCATGGACGCGGGAGGTCGACGACCTCGCCGCGGTCTCCGGCATCGACACGGGCGACTTCTCGGGCTTCCTCGACGCGATCCGCGAGCGCCGCAGGGCCTTCGTCGCCGCCGGCGCGCGCGCCTCGGACCACGGGCACCTGCGGGCCGACACGACGCCGATGGATCCGGCCGACGCCGCTGCGCTCTATGCCCGCGTGCGCGCCGGGGAGCGGCCCAGCCGCGAGGAGGCCTTCGCCTTCGAGGCCCACATGCTGTTCATGACCGCCGAGATGTCCTGCGAGGACGGCCTGGTCATGCAGATCCACCCCGGGGTGCTGCGCGATCACCACTCGGGCGTGCTGGAGACCTACGGCAAGGACAAGGGCTACGACATCCCCGTGCCCGTGGACTATGCGCGCGGCGTGCAGCCCATGCTCGACCGCTTCGGCCGCGACCCGCGCTTCCACTGCATCCTGTTCACGATCGACGAGACCGTCTACTCGCGCGAGCTCGCCCCGATCGCCGGCACCTACCCCTCGGTGCGCCTCGGCGCCCCGTGGTGGTTCCTCGACTCGCCCGACGGCATGCGCCGCTTCCGCGAGCTCGCCACGGAGACCGCCGGGTTCTTCAACATGTCGGGCTTCGTCGACGACACCCGCGCCTTCGCCTCCATCCCCGCGCGCCACGACCTCTCGCGCCGCGTGGACGCCGGCTACCTCGCGAACCTGGTCGCCGAGCATCGCCTGGGCGAGGACGAGGCGACCGAGGTCGCGATCGACCTCTCGACCACCCTCCCCCGCGCGGCCTACCCGCCCATCGCCCGCTGAGTCGGCGCCGCCCGCACGGGCGTCCGCACCGCAGCCCGCCCGCACCCTCGCCACCGCACCGCTTCCTGGAGGTCAGCACCGTGAGCACCCCGTCCACCCCTGACGCCGCGGCATCCGCCGCCGGCGCCGCCCCGTCCGCGGGCGGCCGCCTCGTCCACCTGGGCATCGGCAACTTCTCCCGCGCCCACACGCTGCCGTACACGGCGGACGCCGGCGCGGGCGAGGACGCGTGGCGCGTGAGCGCCTTCACCGGCCGCTCCCCCGCGATCGCCGAGACGCTCGAGGCGCAGGGGAACCGCTACGGCCTCGTCGTCCGCGGGGCCGAGGGCGACCAGGTGCGCCTTCTGGACGTCCTCGACGAGGTCCGCCCCGCGTCCGACCTCGAGGCCCTGCAGCGCCTGAGCGCGGATCCCGAGGTGTCCGTGGTGACGCTGACGATCACCGAGAAGGGGTACGCGGCGGGCGACGACCCCGCCGTCTCCGCCCCCGCGCGCCTCGCGCTCGGCCTGCGCGCGCGCCGCGAGGCCGGCGTCGAGGAGCCGATCGCGCTGGTCTCGTGCGACAACCTGCCGGGCAACGGGGAGGTGCTGCGCGAGGCGGTGCTCTCCGCGGCCGACGCGGACACCCGCGACTGGTTCGACGACCACGTGGACGTCATCTCCACGATGGTCGACCGGATCACCCCGGCCGCGAGCGCCGAGGACCAGCGGGTCGTCGAGGAGGCCACGGGCTTCGCCGACCGCGCGACCGTGGTCACCGAGCCCTTCACCGAGTGGGTCGTCCAGGACGCGTTCCGTGGTCGGCGCCCGGCCTGGGAGACGGCGGGCGCGCAGCTCGTCGAGGACGTCGAGGTGCACGAGAAGCGCAAGCTGCGTCTGCTCAACGGCGCCCACTCCCTCATGGCCTACGCGGGCCAGCTCGCCGGTCACGAGCGCGTGGACCAGGCGATCTCCGACCCGGCCGTGCGTGCTCTGGTCGACGCCCTCTGGGCCGACGCCCGCGCGACCCTGCCCCTGCCCGCCGCGGAGCTCGACGCCTACACGGCCGCGCTCGTCGAGCGCTTCGAGAACCCGCGCATGGCAGACGCCCTGGACCGGATAGCGGCCGACGGCTCGGTGAAGCTCACGGTGCGCGCTCTGCCCGTGATCGCCGACCGCGGCGGCCCCGCGCAGGCGTCCGGCGCCCTCGCGCTCGTCGCGGCCTGGACCGTCTTCGTCACCTGGCGCGTCGCCAGGGGCACGGCGTTCTCGGATCCGCGGGCCGACGAGATCTCCGGGGCCGCCCGCCTCGAGGATCCGACGGCGCGCGTGCAGGCCCTGCTCGACATGGTCATCGACGGCGGCGCCCCGCAGGATCTCGTGGACGCGGTCGTCGCCGCCGAGGGGACGCTGCCCCGGGCCTGAGGCCCGGGGTCCGGGGCCCGGACGTGAGGCACGGGGTCCGGGGCCCGGCCTCAGCCCCTCAGGACCCGCAGCACCGGCACCTCGTGCAGGCCGCGGTGGACGTCCTCGAGGGTGCGATCGAGGTCCTGGAGGGCGAACCGGTCGCCGTACAGCCTCCGGGACTCCTCGACCATCGGGCCCGCATGCGGGTCGACGGCCGAGGCCCCGGCCGCGGTGGTCAGCACCGTCAGCCGCAGCCGGTGCGTCCCCGGGCGCAGACGGTCGGTGAGATCGAGGCGGTGCGGTGCCCGCCAGATGATCCCGGCCCGCTCGCTGTCGACCTCGACCACGGCGATCTCCCCCACGGGCGGTCGCACCTCGGCGCGGAAGCCCTGCGCGCCGTCCGGCCGAGGCATCGGGGTGCACGGCCCCAGGTCGAGCTCGACGCGTGCGCCGGCCGGCACCTGCTCCGCCCCGATCCGGACTTCGATCTCGTAGTCGCCGCGCGAGCGCTCCGGCGGGAGCTCCCCCTCCCAGCTGTGCGGCAGGGTCACTTCGCGCTCCGCGTCCCCCGCGCTGGTGAAGGTCCACGGCCCCGTGAGGGCGAGCTGCGCGTGCGGCTCCGCCCGTGACGCGACGCCGTCGACCGACGCCGCGTCACCGTGCGCGTCGGTCCGGTCCGGCTCGTCGTCGCTCCCGATCAGCACGAGCGCCTGGTACGGGTGCAGTTCGAGGGTGATCGTCCCGTCGTCGACGCCGCCCTCGTCCCCGGCCTCGTCCTTGCCAACGTCCTCGCCCTCCGCGCCCTCCGCCTCGGCCGAGGACCGATCCGCGAGTGCGCGGCGTCCGCCGTCGTCCGGGTCGAGGAGCTCCCAGCGCGCCCGGGACGTGCGCGGGATGATCGCGACGCGGCGCACCTCGCCGCCGGTGTTCGCCACCAGGTACAGGTCCCCGCCGTCCAGCCTGCGGTGCACCGTGCCGATCTCCCCGCCGTCGCCGCGGAGGGCGACATCGGGCGGGAGCGCGGAACGCAGGGCCGCGCCGAGGTCCGTCTCGGAGACCTGCTCCCGCGCAGGGCACGCCGGTGCCTCGACGGCGAGCACGGTGCCGCCCGCCGCACGCACCGCGTCGAGCCACGCGCGCGTCCGCTCCGGCATCCGCGTCGCCCGGGCGACCACGACCACGGGATATGCGTCCGGTGCGAGGGTCTCGAGCGCGGGGTCGTCCACGAGGTCGAAGTCCCAGCCTCCCGTGCGGATCGCCGCCGGGATCCGAGGGCCGATGAGGTCGCGCGCGGCCTTGAACAGGTCGAAGCCGCCGGCGTGGGCGGCGCGGGCGTCGTCGGCGGGCACCAGCACGGCCACGTCGGCGACCCGCTCCCCGCGGCGCAGCGCCCCGCAGAGCCGGGCGAGCGAGGTGGTGAGCTCCGGCATCGCCGGCCACCACGGATTCCTGTCGTCCAGCGCTCCGGCGGCGTAGAAGCGCCACCCCAGTCCCGGCGCCTCGGGCGGCGAGTACGGCCAGCCGTGGCCGACGAACCGGGTGATGCCCGAGAGCAGGTGGTCGTGCGCCTCGGCCCGCAGGTCCAGCGGCGTCGCGCGGAAGGAGGGCGAGTGCACCCACGTCCACACCTCGCTCGAGACCACGCCGTGCCCCAGCAGGTGCGCGGCGGAGGACGCCCAGCGGCAGGCCGTGATCTCCTTCCAGCCCGCCCCCTCCCCCTCGACGAGGTCGGCCGAGCGGTAGGCGCTGAGCGTCACCGGCGGCTCGCCGTAGGCCTGGACGCGGAAGGGGACGCCGTGGCCTGCGGCCCAGTCGCGGCACACGGCCAGGAAGTTCTCCTCGACGAGCTCGCCGAGGGTGCGGCCCATGTCGATCCGCAGCTGCGCGGTGTCCGGCCCTTCGCCGTCCGCCTCCTCGGTGACGAGGCGGTGCAGCACGGGCACGGGGTCGTAGCCGCGGCGCCGCGCGAACTCCTCGGGCAGCCGCGGCGTCCAGCCCGCCTCGTACACCTCGAGGCTGTCGCAGAACACCGAGCCCAGCAGCGCGGCGGGCACGGCGCCGAGCAGCGCCTCGCCCACGACGTCGAGATGGTGCCGGGTCGCGTCGGCGTTGAGGTGGTCGAGCACGGGTCCCTCGGCCCCGGCCGACGACCGTTTGACCTGCTGCCTGGTCACCTCCGACCAGGCCAGCAGCACGGTGCGGGGCCCGAGCCCGGCGGGGATCCGCAGCACCTCGGCACCCTGCGTGGCAGGCACGTGCGTCCACTGCGCCGGTGCCGTGCCCTCCCCGACATAGGCGCCCACGAGGTCGTCGCCCGGCCAGGTGCCCCGGGCCGGGACGTCCAGCGGCGCCGGGGAGATCTCGCGGCGCTCCCAGCGCAGGCGCCGCGAGGCGTGCTCGGGCCCGATGTGGGGTCCGCCGAACGACCAGCCGCTGCCGAGCGTCACGTCCAGCCGCAGGCCGAGCTCCCGCGCCCGCTCGGCGGCGTGGCGCAGGGCCGCGAGCATCCGCGGCGAGCCGAAGCGGTCCGTCGTCTCCCGCAGCGGGTGGACGAAGGCGACCTCGGCGCCGCCGAGGCCGGCGGCGGCCATGGCCTCGAGCTCGCGGTCGATCTCCCCGAGCTCCTGGTCGGGCCCGAACCACCACCAGCGCATCATCGGCCGGTCGACCGGATCCGGGTCCTGCCACCCGCTGCGCAGTGCGGAGATGGTGCGGGCTTCCGCGTCCGCCGTGCCCGCTCCGTCTGCCGCCTCTGCTCCGCCGCCCGTGCCTGCTCCGTCACCCGTGCCTGCTCCGCCTCCCGCCCGGATCCCGCTCATCGCGCGCTCGGTCAGCGCGCCGGCACGGCGGCGAAGGAGGCGAGGTGGCGCGAGATGTGCGGGACGAGCACCCCGGTGTACCGGTCGTGGTGGGCGCGCAGATCCGCCGCGAAACGCTCGCGCAGCGCGGTCCCGTCGGCAAGGACCGCGGTGAGGGAGTCGCCGTAGCCGACGTGCAGGATCTGCCGGGCGTCGTCGCTGTCCCGCACGAGCTGCACGAGGTCGTCCGCGCCCTGGCCGGAGAGCTCGCTCGGGGTGCGGTCCTCGTGCGCGGAGACCTGGTAGGAGGCCTTCGCCCGCGCGTAGGCCTCCCGCGAGATGCCCCAGACGGCGGCGAACAGCTCGGGGTTCGCCGCGGCCACGACCTCGAGGGCGCACAGGTACGAGGTGCCGGAGGTCTTCAGGTGGACGAGCCCGTCGGTGGCCTCGAGGGCGAGCGGGTAGATCGCGAACTTGTCGGACCCGGAGTGCAGCGAGATCTTGTAGCCGCCGTGCAGCTCGCCGATCGCGTGGTGGACCTCGAGGTTGCGTCGCAGCTCCTCCCGGTCGCCGCGGAACTCGAGGCCCTTCTCGAAGCCGTCGACGTAGCGGGGGGCGAAGGAGAACCAGCTGACGCCGAGCCTCTCGAGCTCGGTCGCGAGGTAGTGGTGCTCGAAGAAG
This sequence comes from Brachybacterium halotolerans subsp. kimchii, assembly GCF_020792675.1. NCBI lineage: Bacteria > Bacillati > Actinomycetota > Actinomycetes > Micrococcales > Dermabacteraceae > Brachybacterium > Brachybacterium halotolerans. The sequence continues at coordinate 1,976,573 of NZ_CP086254.1, forward strand.
GTGGTCTGCCAGGCCGTCTCGTCAACCGCGATCTCGACCTCCACGGCGGGCTCGCCCCCGTGCGCGCCGGGCGCGCCCTCGGGTGCGTGCGCGAGCAGGTGGCGGTGCAGGCGCGCGGCCTCGGCGACCGCCCCGCCGTACTTCACGGCGGCGGTGAGGATCTCCGCGTCCGACGGCGCGATCCGCTCCCCCGCGGCCTCGATGTCGAGGCCCCGGTAGCGGGCGAGGAGATCGGTCCGGGTGTCCTCGAGCGCCTCCCAGGGCAGGTCGTCGATCTGCTGATCGGTGATGCCGCCGGTGACGTCCTGGACCATGTCGCCGGGGTCGAGGGTGAACATGCGGAACCCGGCATCGAGCCCGCGGTCGATGCCCTCGGTGGTCTTGATGTGGTCGCAGTCCGCCCCGTATCCGCGCTCCCATCCGGCTTCGACCAGGCCGAACACCGCGTCGTCGAGGACCTCGCGCGCGCTGCGCCCGAGCCGGTCCATCTCGCGGATCGACTGCTGGGCCAGCACGGGGAAGACTCCTCCGCCGGATTCTGCGAAGGCGCGCGACTGCCCGGCGGTCGCGAGGCCGGTGCGGTCGCCGGTGCCCACCGAGGTGCGGTGCCCGCTCACGAGCCGCGGACGCAGCGCCGGCACCGCCGCACGCAGGGCGAGCGCGTTGGCGTGGCTCGCCGGCCCCTCGAGGACCGCCCCGTCGGCCGTCTCGGAGACGGTCCCTTCGAACGCGGCCAGGTCCGCTTGGCGGGCGGCGCGCAGCAGCAGGCTGCTCCGCTCGCGGGTGCGGACCACGTCGGCCTGCAGGGTGTCGGTGCTCAGGGTCATCGGGATTCTCCTCCGGTGGGGTCGGATGCGCGGCGGTACTGGGGCGCGAGGGCCGACGCGGTGGTCTCGTGGACCGCGTCCGGATCGGCGAAGGGGGCGCCGATGCGGCTGAACGGCGCGCCGGCGTGGAGCGCCCGGCCCATCCAGTCCTCGATGTCGCGGACGACGGGGTGGGCGGCTTGGCCCTCTCCGTCCCAGGTGATGTGCTCGGGGCCGATGGGCCGCGGGTCGGGACCGCTCTGGGTGGCTTCGAGGACGGTGGTGAAGGCCTCGGTGCGCTCGAGCGAGGAGAGCAGCGGCGCGGACGAGTCCTCGCCGTCGTCGAGATGATCGCGGCGGTCGGGACGATAGAGGCGGTCGGGATGATCGAGGTGATCGAGGAGGTCGACGAGCAGATCCCTGCGTCCGAGGGACTCCTGCGTGCGCACCTCGGAGGCGTCGACGAGCTCGAGATGATCCGTCGTGTACTCGAGGCGGGCGCGCCCCTTCTCCCCGCGGATCTCGATCCAGGGGTCGCTCTGCGAGGGCGCGGTGGTCACGAGCGCCGCCTGGACGAAGGGTCCGGGGCCCGCGGGATCCACCCGCAGGTAGGTGGTGTCATCGGCCTCGATGTCGTGGGCGCGGCGCAGCTCGGTGGTGATCCGCGCGATGTCGCCCCGGCGGGAGATGCCCGCGATCTGCAGGGCGAGGTCGACGGCGTGGGCGAGGGGGTTGGTGGCGACGCCGTCGGCCACTCGTCGGCCGTCCATGCGTCGCCTGCCCGCCCAGGGGCTGCGCGCGTAGTAGGCGCGGTCGCGCATCCAGGCGCCGAAGGCGTCGACGCTGCGCACCTCGCCCAGCGCGCCGGAGGCGAGCAGCTTTCGCATCCGCGCGGCTCCGCCTCCGCCGCGTGCCTGGAAGCCGACCTGGACCGCGCGTCCTGCCTCGCTCGCCGCGCGCAGCAGGTCCTCGTGATCGGCGAGGGAGGGCACGGGCGGCTTCTCGAGGTAGAGGTGGCAGCCGGCGGCGAGGCCCTCTCGGGCCAGGTCGGCGTGGGTGGTGATGGGCGTGGCGATGATCAGCACCTCGGGCGCCTCGTCGGCTCCCTCGAGCAGTGCTGCGAGGCTCGGGAACCACGGGGCGCCGATCCCCGGCTCGGGCTCGGCGACGTCGACGACACCCACCAGGCGGATCCGCCCGCTCTCGCGCAGCGGCGCCATCTGCCGCAGGTGCACGGCGCCGAAGCCCCGCGTGCCGATGAGCGCGATGGGCCGCGCCGCACCCGCCTGTCCCGCGCTCATCGACCGATCCCCATGAACTCCTCGACGTCGACGGCCTGCCCGGTCTCGATCGAGGCGTTGCCGCAGATGCCGATGGAGATCGCGCGCAGGCCGTCGTGCCAGTCGGCCGCGCGGGCCAGCGGATCCGCCCCCTCACCGCGAGCGCGCCCGCGGAAGACCTCGGCGAGCATGAGCGCGTCGCCGCCGCCGTGCGCCCCCTCTCCCTGCGGGATCTCGATCTCCTGGGCGGTCTCGAAATGACGCTGCAGGACGAGTCTCTCGCCGGCGCGGCGAGCCCCCTCGCCCTCGTCGTCCACCCGCACGGCGCTCGGGTCGACCACCGCGTCGCGCTCGGGCCTGCCGTCCTCCTCGCCCCGCTGCCGGGGGTTCGTGAGCACGGCCGTGCGCTCGACGACCTCGAGCTCGACGCGCCCCTCGGTGCCGTTGACGGCGACCCGGTAGCCCTCCCAGGGGCTGTGGGCGTTCAGCGCGTAGGTCAGGGTGAGGCCGCTGTCGAAGTCGACGATCGCCGTGAGGTTGTCCTCCGTGGTGACGCCGGGCGCGAAGACGTCCTGATCGCGGCGGTAGCCGTCGTGCTGCTCCTGGTCGAGGTAGAGCTCCTTCAGGCGGGGATCGCTGCGCAGGTCGAGCTCGAAGGGACCGTGCGGACCGTCGTGCGTGCCGCGCTCGGCGGCCGGCCCCTCTCCCCTCTCCTGCGCCGCCCGATCGCCGTAGAAGCGCACGCCGCCGCGCGCAGAGACGGTCCGGGGGTGGGCGTCGATCCACCAGGAGGCGAGGTCGAAGTGGTGGGAGGCCTTGTGGACGAACAGCCCGCCCGAGTTCGCCTTGTCGCGGTGCCAGCGCCGGAAGTAATCGGCGCCGTGCGCGGTGTCCAGCACCCACTCGAAGACCATCGAGACCGGCGTGCCGATCCGGCCGTCGGCGATCACCTTGCGCAGGGCGCTGTTGCGCGGCGAGTAGCGGTAGTTGAAGGTGACGGTCACGCTGCGGCCGGTGCGGCGCACGGCCTCCTCGATCATCCGCGCCTTCTCCGCGTCGATCGTCAGCGGCTTCTCGACGACGACGTCGGCCCCGGCCTCGAGGCTGCGCACGATGTGCTCGGCATGGAACCGGTCCATGGAGGTCACGATCATGCGCTCGATGCCCTGCTCGGCGATCACGTCCTCGAGGTGCTCGGGGCCGACGGCGGGGACGCCCTCGAGCGCCGCGTAGTGCTCGCGATACCACTGCATGCGCCCGGGATTCGTGTCGAACAGGGCGACGAGCTCGGCGACGTCGGCATGGGGGCCGGTGATCGCGTCGATGTACATCTGGCTGCGATGACCGGTGCCGATCAGGCCGTAGCGGGTGCTCATGCGGTCTCCTTCGGGACGTCTGGAACGGAACAGGCCTCGCGCGGCCGACGCATCCCGCTCATTTGATCCCCGTCGTCGCGAATCCTCGGATCACGAACCTCTGGCCGAGGAGGAAGACGATGAAGAGGGGGACGAGCGACAGGACGGACATGGCGAACATGGCGCCCCAGTCGGAGGTGCCCTGGGAGTCGAGGAAGGCTCGCAGAGCCAGCGGGACGGTGAAGTTGTCCGGCGTGGTGAGGTAGATGAGGGAGCCGAAGAAGTCGTTCCACATCCACATGAACGTGAAGATCACCGTGGTCGCGATCGCGGGCGTCATCAGCGGCAGGATCACGCGGAAGAAGATGCGGAAATGTCCGCAGCCGTCGATGCGGGCGGCCTCGTCGAGCTCCCGGGGAATGCCCCGGATGAACTGCACCATGAGGAACACGAAGAACGCATCGGTCGCGAGGAATTTCGGGAGGATGAGCGGGAGCATCGTGTTCACCCACCCGGTCTGGGAGAACATGATGTATTGCGGGACGATGACCACGTGGATGGGGAGCATCAGCGTCATCAGCATGACCGCGAACGCGATGTTCCGGCCCCAGAACTTGAGGCGGGCGAAGGCGTAGGCGGTGAGGGAGCAGGCGATGACGTTCCCGATCACGCAGCCCAGGACCAGCAGGGTCGAGTTGATGAGGTAGTGGGAGAACGGCTGGGACAGAGCGTTCCATCCGTTGACGTAGTTCTCGGTGTTGAAGCTGATCGGGAGCAGACCGGGATTGCGGAAGATCTCGGTGTTGGGGCGCAGGGAGCTGACGATCATCCACAGCAGCGGATAGATCATGACCAGCGAGGCGATGATGAGGATCGCGTGGCGGACGATCGGCCCTACGCGCCGGGTGCGGCGGGGACGGGTCTTCGCCTGGTCGTCCGTGCGGTGCCCGCGGCCGACGGGCGCGGCGGCGGCGTCGGCGCCTGCGGGGCGGAAGGGGCCGCTGGTGGTGAGTTGATCAGTCATCGTAGAACACCCAGAACTTGGAGACGAAGAAGTTGATGGCGGTGAAGATCGCGACGATGATCAGGAGCAGCCAGGCCATCGCGGAGGCGTAACCCATGTCGAACTGGGTGAAGCCCTTCTGGTAGAGGTACAGCGTGTAGAAGAGGGTGGAGTCGGAGGGGCCGCCGGTGCCCCCGGAGACGACGAACGCCTGGGTGAACGACTGGAAGGCGTTGATCACCTGCAGGACCAGGTTGAAGAAGATGATCGGGGTCAGCAGGGGCAGGGTGATCGCGGTGAAGCGCCGCCAGCGTCCGGCGCCGTCGACCTCGGCGGCCTCGTAGTACATCTGGGGGATCTGGCGCAGGCCCGCGAGGAAGATGATCATCGGGGAGCCGAACGTCCACACGTGCAGCAGGATGATCGTGCCCAGCGCGGTGGACGGGTCGGAGATCCAGCCGGGCAGGTTCGTGAAGCCGAGCATGCCCGCGATCTGGTTGACCAGGCCGCCGGTGCCGAACATCTGGCGCCACAGGATCGCGATCGCGACCGACCCGCCCAGCAGGGAGGGCAGGTAGAAGATCGAGCGGTAGAACGAGAGCCCCTTGATGCCCTCGTTGAGCAGGACCGCGAGGGCGAGGGCGAGGGCGAGCTGGAGAGGAACCCCCACGATCACGTAGATCAGGGTGACCTTGAGCGAAGTCATCAGCCGGGCGTCGTGGAACATGTCCACGAAGTTCTGCAGGCCGATCCACTTGGGGGCGGCCAGCAGGCTGTAGTCCGTGAACGAGAGGTACAGCGAGGCGATCATCGGGATCAGGGTGATCCCGAGCAGGCCCAGCAGCCACGGCGCCATGAACACCAGGGCCGGTTTGTTGTCCGGGTGCTTCTCACGCACCCCGCCCCGTCCACGGCCCTTCGCCATGGACGTGAGCTCACCGATAGCACTCATCACTCATCCTTCCTCGAGAGGTCCTCACCGTCCGGTCCGGGACCGGTTCAGACGGTGATCGCCGACGTGAGCTGATCCAGCAGGTCCTTCCCGGCGGCCTTGGTGTCGGTGCGGCCGAACAGGAGGTCCTCCCCGCACCGCGTGAGGATGTCCTCGAACTGGCCGCCGCCCTGCGGGGTGATGACGGGGGCGTCGCCCAGCTCGTCCGCGATCGACTCGATGAAGTCGACGGCCTTGATGTCGGCGTCGGTGAGGTCGTCCGCGATCGCCTCGCGGACCGTCAGGTTGGCGGGCACGCCGCGCTCGGCGAGCAGCAGCCTCCCCGCGTCCTCGCTGTTGACGAGCCAGTCGACGAAGGCGACGGCCTGCTCCTTGGCGGTCGTCTTCGCGGAGACCGCGAAGTACATCGAGGCCTTGTACCAGAGCTGCGCGTCGACGGCCTTCCCGGTCATCGACGGCATGCGCAGCACGTGGACCTTCCCGCCCGCGGCGGTGTCGTAGGCGACGACCTGGTTGGACCAGGCGACCTGGAGGGCGCACTTGCCGGTGGCGAACAGGGACTGGTCCACGGACTGGCCGGCCTCCTCGACCGACACGGACGCGTCGGGCGCGGCCTTCGTCTCCTGCAGGGACTTCGCGTAGGCGAGGAACTTCTCGGCGTCCTCGGCCGCGAAGCCGGCACCATCGGCCGAGTACTGGTCCTTGCCGAGCTGGCGCATGTACACCTGGAAGGTCGCCTGGACCAGGCCGACCTGCTGGACTCCGAAGACGCCGTCGTCGGTGGCCTGCGTGATGTCCGCGGCGAGGGATGCGAGGTCGTCCCAGGTCCAGGTGGTGTCGTCGGGCAGGTCGATGCCCGCGTCCGCGAACACGGCGGCGTTCGCGAGCAGCACCGGTGCGTTGATGCCGGCGTTGATGGCGAGCAGACCCTTGTCCGGGACCTCACCCGCCGCGACCGAGCTGTCCTCGAAGTCGCCCGTCTCCAGACCGGCCTTCTCGAGGTCGAGCAGCGCACCGCGGTTGCCGTACTCGCTGAGGTACTTCTCGTCCATCTGGACGACGTCGGGCATGTCGCCGCCTGCGACCTGCGTGGCGAGCTTGTCCCAGTAGCCCGACCAGTCGGCCGGCTCCGCGGAGATGCTCAGATCGGACTCGGCCTCGCCATAGGCGTCGATCGCGCCGCGGGTGGCCTTGTCGCGCACGGCGTTCCCCCACCACATGAACCGGAGGGCGGAGGAGCCGTCGCCGCCCGAGGCCTCCGAGCTCGAGCGGTTGGGGCCGCAGGCGGCCAGGGTCAGCGCCGTGGGCACGGCGAGGGTGAGGGCGAGGGCTTCGCGTCGGGTGTGCACGTGATCTCCTTCGATCAGGGCTGCTGCGCGGATTGGGGTGGGGTGAGGGGGTGGGGTGAGGGGGTGCGGCTCTGCGGGCGGAGCGGGAGGATGCGGGTCTCTCATGGCCGACGGCCGTGCGCCGGAGGGCGGACGACGAGCCGCGGGTGACGGGCCACGGGCGGCCGCTCGCGGGACTGCGGCCGATGGTCACGGTCGTCGACGACCGTGCGGTGGGCAGATTCTAAGCAGAGGACGCTGTCCGAATGCAAACGTTCTCATAGCGGCTGCCGACGGCATCGACCTGACCTCGGACAGCGCTGTCCCGATGCCCGCACCGCACGACCGACATTCCGCCGACCTCCCGATGCATGCCAGGGCCGACGGCGATCACGGCACTCATCCGAGCTGCCCCTGCGCCTCGGTGAGGGCTGCGGAGCTCGCGTCCGCGGGCTTCGCCCGCCCGAAGAGGACGTCCTCCATGTGCCTGCCGAGGGCGTCGTTCACGGCGCTGCCGCCCGGAGGGGTGATCACCGGGGACTCCCCCAGTTCGTCGGCGATGGCCTCGATGAAGTCGACGGCCTTGAGGTCGGAGTCGGTGAGGTCGCCCTCGATGGCCTTGCGCACCGTGAGGTTCGCAGGGACACCGCGCTCGGCCAGGAGGATCTTCCCGGCCTCGTTCGAGTTCACGAGCCAGTCGACGAAGGCCGTGGCCGCCCCCTGCTGCGCGGACCTGGCCGCGACCGCGAAGTACATCGAGGCCTTGTACCAGAGCTTCACATCAGCCGCCTTCCCGGTCATGGACGGCATGCGGAGCACCTTGACGGTGCCGCCGAGCGCCGTGTCGTTGCTGACCACCTGGTTCGACCACGCGAGCTGGAGACCGCACTTGCCGGTGGCGAACAGCGTCTGGTCGACGGACTTCCCGGTCTCCTCGACCGCGACCGAGGCACCGGGCGCGGCGCCGGTGCTCTGCAGCTCGAGGGCGAACTCCATCCACTGCTGCAGCTGCTCGGCGGTGAAGCCGAGTCCGTCGTCGGTGAACTTCTCCGCTCCGAGCTGGCGGAGGTAGACGCTGAGCGCGGGATCGCCGGCGGCACCGAGCTGCTGGACGCCGAAGGTCCCGTCGGGCGTGCCCTTGGTGATCGCGGCGGACATCTCGACGAGCTCCTTCCAGGTCCAGGAGCCGTCGTCGGGCATGTCCACTCCCGCCCCATCGAAGACGTCGGGGTTGGCGAGCAGCACCGGGGCGTTGACGCCCGCGTTGAGGGCGAAGAGCCCGTCGTCGACCATGCCAGCGTCCAGGGCCGACGGATCGAACTCGGAGGTGTCCACGTCGGTGTCCTTGAGGTCCAGGAGGATGCCCCTGCTGGAGTACTCGCTGAGGTACGACTCGTCCATCTGGATCAGGTCGGGCACGTCCCCGCCGGCCACCTGGGTGGCGAGCTTGTCCCAGTAGCCCGACCAGTCCGTGGGCTCGTCCGAGATACTCATCTCGGGGCGTGCGGAGTGGTATGTCGAGATGGAGTCGCGCGTGGCCTTGTCGCGCACCGTGTTGCCCCACCAGGCGAAGCGCAGAGTGCCGGAGTCGGAGGCGCCGGAGCCGCCGGAGGAGCCCCCGGGAGCGTTCGGACCGCAGGCGGCGAGGCCTCCCAGGCCCGCCAGAGCCAGGGGCACTGCGAGGACGGTTCGACGTGAGGGCATGGCGATCTCCTTCGATCTTCGCCGCCGAGTGCGGCTCTGCTGATGATCCACGTGAGCGACGGGCGTTCGGGGCGCCAGCGCAACGACCGATATCGCCGCCGCGAGGACGTGGGAGCACCTCCGCCGGGAAGCGCTCTCCCACTAGACACAGGAGTCCGCTCACCGGATCGAGCACGAGCGTAGGCGCAACTCTGAAACGTGTAAAGCTGTCGATGCCGAATCGTGACAGCGGCCCGCTCGCCACGAGCGCGCGCAAGATCAGGGCGGCACCACTCGGGGCTCGCCGGCAGCTCGTCCATGAGCTCCCCCGGCTTCAAGGACCCGGCCCAGAACCTCCACAGCACTCCCGACCCCTCGTGGAGCCCGTGGGGCGGCATCACGCAACCACACCCAGCGGGGGCAGGTGAAGCGGCACGGCGTATGCACGCGGAAAAGGGTTGTGGCTCGTCACCGCGCTCCACCCGAACCCACAACATAGGTTCGGGGAGCTGCTCGTGACGAGCCACAACCCTCATTCACAAAGGAATGTCCGGCGGCGTCCTACTCTCCCACACCCTCCCGAGTGCAGTACCATCGGCGCAGAAGGGCTTAGCTACCGGGTTCGGAATGGAACCGGGCGTTTCCCCAACGCTATGACCGCCGTAACACCACGAGACACCACCAGCCCACCACACCCCCACTATCGGAGGATGCGCGGGGTTGTTTCCCGAGAACCACACAGTAGACGCGAGCACAGCACACAATTCTCAAAATTTGTGTTGATAAGTCATCGGCCATTAGTACCAGTCAGCTCCACACATTACTGTGCTTCCACATCTGGCCTATCAACCCAGTCATCTCCTGGGGGCCTCCCACACCACAAGGGTGCACGGATATCTCATCTTGAAGCAGGCTTCCCGCTTAGATGCTTTCAGCGGTTATCCCTTCCCGACGTAGCCAACCAGCCATGCCCTTGGCAGAACAACTGGCACACCAGAGGTCAGTCCATCCCGGTCCTCTCGTACTAGGGACAGGTCTTCTCAAATATCCAACGCGCGCAGCGGATAGGGACCGAACTGTCTCACGACGTTCTAAACCCAGCTCGCGTACCGCTTTAATAGGCGAACAGCCTAACCCTTGGGACCAACTCCAGCCCCAGGATGCGACGAGCCGACATCGAGGTGCCAAACCATGCCGTCGATATGAGCTCTTGGGCAAGATCAGCCTGTTATCCCCGGGGTACCTTTTATCCGTTGAGCGACACCCATTCCACAATGAGGTGCCGGATCACTAGTTCCTGCTTTCGCACCTGCCCGACATGTCTGTCTCGCAGTCAAGCTCCCTTGTGCACTTACACTCAACACCTGATTGCCAACCAGGATGAGGGAACCTTTGAGCGCCTCCGTTACTCTTTAGGAGGCAACCGCCCCAGTTAAACTACCCATCAGGCACTGTCCCTGATCCGGATCACGGACCGAGGTTAGGAATCCAGAACGACCAGAGTGGTATTTCAACAACGACTCCACACGAACTAGCGTCCATGCTTCCCAGTCTCCCACCTATCCTACACAAGCCGTCCCGAACACCAATACCAAACTATAGTAAAGGTCCCGGGGTCTTTCCGTCCTGCTGCGCGTAACGAGCATCTTTACTCGTAATGCAATTTCGCCGAGTTCGCGGTTGAGACAGTGGAGAAGTCGTTACGCCATTCGTGCAGGTCGGAACTTACCCGACAAGGAATTTCGCTACCTTAGGATGGTTATAGTTACCACCGCCGTTTACTGGGGCTTAAATTCTCAGCTTCGCACCACAAGGGCGCTAACCAGTCCTCTTAACCTTCCAGCACCGGGCAGGCGTCAGTCCGTATACAGCGTCTTACGACTTCGCACGGACCTGTGTTTTTAGTAAACAGTCGCTTCTCCCTGGTCTCTGCGGCCCTCACAGCTCTCACTGCTCAGGCCCCCCTTCTCCCGAAGTTACGGGGGCATTTTGCCGAGTTCCTTAACCACGATTCTCTCGAACGCCTCGGTATTCTCTACCTGATCACCTGAGTCGGTTTCGGGTACGGGCGACCGTATTCGTCACGCCGGAACTTTTCTCGGCAGTACAGGATCACTCACCTACGCCCATACGGGATCCCCATCACGTCTCACCCCATACGGCACCGCATTACCGGTGCGCGGGCTGCACGCTTAGACGGACTATTCCATTAAGTCCGCGGAAGCTACCTCACTGCGTCATCCCATGCGCTGACCTACTACATGCTTGGTTCCCAGCCTCACCCCCACCCACATCCCGAAGGACATGGAGGAGACTCGGGTGGTTAGCATCACACGCCTCGGTATGGGTCCTCCTACGATCGGTTCGGGAATATCAACCCGATGTCCATCGACTACGCCTGTCGGCCTCGCCTTAGGTCCCGACTAACCCAGGGCGGATTAACCTGGCCCTGGAACCCTTGATCAATCGGCGGACGGGTTTCTCACCCGTCTTTCGCTACTCATGCCTGCATTCTCACTCGTGCAGCCTCCACCACTGGGTTACCCCGCAGCTTCACAGTCTGCACGACGCTCCCCTACCCACCCCGGCAAAAACCGGAGTGACACAGCTTCGGCGGTGTACTTGAGCCCCGCTACATTGTCGGCGCAGAATCACTTGACCAGTGAGCTATTACGCACTCTTTCAAGGGTGGCTGCTTCTAAGCCAACCTCCTGGTTGTCTCAGCAACTCCACATCCTTTTCCACTTAGCACACGCTTAGGGGCCTTAGCTGATGTTCTGGGCTGTTTCCCTCTCGACGATGAAGCTTATCCCCCACCGTCTCACTGCTGCGCTCTCACGTACCGGCATTCGGAGTTTGGTTAAGGTCAGTAACCCGGTGGGGCCCATCGCCTATCCAGTGCTCTACCTCCGGCACGAAACACGCAACGCTGCACCTAAATGCATTTCGGGGAGAACCAGCTATCACGAAGTTTGATTGGCCTTTCACCCCTATCCACAGGTCATCCCCTCCATTTTCAACTGAAGTGGGTTCGCGCCTCCACGCGGTCTTACCCGCGCTTCACACTGCCCATGGATAGATCACTTCGCTTCGGGTCTAGAGCCGGCGACTGAACGCCCCGTTCAGACTCGCTTTCGCTACGGCTACCCCACACGGGTTAACCTCGCCACCGACCACTAACTCGCAGGCTCATTCTTCAAAAGGCACGCCGTCACCCCGTAAGGCTCCGACGGATTGTAAGCACACGGTTTCAGGTACTATTTCACTCCCCTCCCGGGGTACTTTTCACCTTTCCCTCACGGTACTTGTCCGCTATCGGTCACGAGGTAGTATTCAGGCTTACCAGGTGGTCCTGGCAGATTCACACCGGATTTCACGGGCCCGGTGCTACTCGGGAACAGCGTCACGCCACACACCACTTTCGTCTACGGGAGTCACACCCTCTACGCCACCGCACTCACCACGGCTTCGACTAGCAGCATGCCAAACGTCGACCCTCCGGCAGAAGAATCAGACACGTCCCAACAACCCCGAACCTGCAACCCCTGCCGGGTATCACACAGATCCGGTTTAGCCACCTCCGCTTTCGCTCGCCACTACTCACGGAATCACTATTGTTTTCTCTTCCTGTGGGTACTGAGATGTTTCACTTCCCCACGTTCCCTCCACACCACCTATACATTCAGTGGCGGGTACCAGAGCATGACCCCTGGTGGGTTTCCCCATTCGGACATCCCCGGATCACAGGTCGGTTGTCACCTCCCCGAGGCTTATCGCAGACTCCTACGTCCTTCATCGGCTCCTCGTGCCCAGGCATTCACCGTGCGCCCTTGAAGACTTAGGCAACACAAAAAATATCACAAAGACACTAAAAATTGCTTACAAGATGCTCGCGTCCACTATGCAGTTCTCAAAAAACAACCCCACACCACCACAACCCACCAACCGGCAGATCATGACGGGGAGGACCAGCCACACACCCACACCCCCCACAAGAGGGGCAGGGCTGCGTGCAGCCTCAAAACCCAATAGCGTGCCTCCACCTCAAACCCACCAGCCAGACCATCCGTTCCATCCCCCGAAGAGGAGTACTACGACAGCCACACGACCAGCGAGCGAAGCGCCCATCCGTTGATGTTCCACCCATGAGCAACCACCCCCACCACGAACGGGCAGGCAAGCGGCCACCAATACTGGTGATGCTCCTTAGAAAGGAGGTGATCCAGCCGCACCTTCCGGTACGGCTACCTTGTTACGACTTAGTCCCAATCACCGATCCCACCTTCGACGGCTCCCCCCACAAGGGATGGGCCACCGGCTTCGGGTGTTACCGACTTTCGTGACTTGACGGGCGGTGTGTACAAGGCCCGGGAACGTATTCACCGCAGCGTTGCTGATCTGCGATTACTAGCGACTCCGACTTCATGGGGTCGAGTTGCAGACCCCAATCCGAACTGAGACCGGCTTTTTGGGATTCGCTCCACCTCACAGTATCGCAACCCATTGTACCGGCCATTGTAGCATGCGTGAAGCCCAAGACATAAGGGGCATGATGATTTGACGTCGTCCCCACCTTCCTCCGAGTTGACCCCGGCAGTCTCCCATGAGTCCCCACCATCACGTGCTGGCAACATGGAACGAGGGTTGCGCTCGTTGCGGGACTTAACCCAACATCTCACGACACGAGCTGACGACAACCATGCACCACCTGTGCACCAGTCCAAAGAAGGCCACATCTCTGCAGCTGTCCAGTGCATGTCAAGCCTTGGTAAGGTTCTTCGCGTTGCATCGAATTAATCCGCATGCTCCGCCGCTTGTGCGGGCCCCCGTCAATTCCTTTGAGTTTTAGCCTTGCGGCCGTACTCCCCAGGCGGGGCACTTAATGCGTTAGCTACGGCGCGGAAAACGTGGAATGTCCCCCACACCTAGTGCCCAACGTTTACGGCATGGACTACCAGGGTATCTAATCCTGTTCGCTCCCCATGCTTTCGCTTCTCAGTGTCAGTAATGGCCCAGAGACCTGCCTTCGCCATCGGTGTTCTTCCTGATATCTGCGCATTTCACCGCTACACCAGGAGTTCCAGTCTCCCCTACCACACTCTAGCCTGCCCGTACCCACCGCACGCCCGAGGTTGAGCCTCGGGTTTTCACGGCAGACGCGACAAGCCACCTACAAGCTCTTTACGCCCAATAATTCCGGACAACGCTTGCGCCCTACGTATTACCGCGGCTGCTGGCACGTAGTTAGCCGGCGCTTCTTCTGCAGGTACCGTCACTCTCGCTTCTTCCCTGCTGAAAGAGGTTTACAACCCGAAGGCCGTCATCCCTCACGCGGCGTCGCTGCATCAGGCTTTCGCCCATTGTGCAATATTCCCCACTGCTGCCTCCCGTAGGAGTCTGGGCCGTGTCTCAGTCCCAGTGTGGCCGGTCGCCCTCTCAGGCCGGCTACCCGTCAACGCCTTGGTGAGCCACTACCTCACCAACAAGCTGATAGGCCGCGAGTCCATCCCCCACCGAAAAACTTTCCAACACCCACCATGCAGTAGGTGCTCATATCCGGTATTAGCCCCGATTTCCCGAGGTTATCCCGAAGTGGAGGGCAGGTTACTCACGTGTTACTCACCCGTTCGCCACTAATCCAGCCGTGCAAGCACGGCCATCATCGTTCGACTTGCATGTGTTAAGCACGCCGCCAGCGTTCGTCCTGAGCCAGGATCAAACTCTCCATCAAAAAATGAAAAACTATAATCCCGACAAAACAAACGACTAGCACATTCATATAAATCTGCTACATCATCCGTCATGCCAAAACAAAAAATTTGGCATCAACAAACAGACACGCTATTGAGATCTCAAACAACACGCGCACTCAAAGATCCGCACCCATCCGGGCCTTCTCTCCGAGGCAACCCCTAAAGCTTAGGAGCAATCGGTTCTCCATGTCAACTCGGCACCCTGTGATCTGGGCTACCACCGAAACTGACTATTGAATTAACCGGAGCACCCGAACCCATCCGAGAAACCAGAAACACTGTTTCCGATCCCCCGAACCTGTCGGCCGGGCACGAGGTAATAACTTACGCACCCCGAGCCCCCACGTCAACTCCACAGCCCCAGGTCAGAGCGTGTTCTGCACCACGTGACGCAGGGTGCTCGGGGTCGTTCGTGCGTGACGTGACCTCAGGGAGCCGTCACACGCTCGGCGCGGGCCCCGTCCGTCGGCCGCTCGCGGCATCGTGCGCCTTCGTGGTCCCGTCCCTGCGCCAGCGGCGCATGACGCCGAACTTGGTGACCGTCGCGATGACCATCGAGCCGCCCAGGATCACCGTCTGCACGGCGGTGGGGGCCTGGGGCCATGCGCCGTCGAGCAGCAGCAGCGCGCCGGCGCTGAGCGCCCAGGTGAGTGCGAGGAGGGCGAGCCCCTGGAGCTGGTGCCACAGGGCACCCTCGCGCTCACGGATCCCGAAGGTCCAGGAGCGGTTGGCGCTCGTGTTCACGATGGTCGCGACCAGCAGCGCGAGGATGTTCGCCGCCTGGGCCCCCATGCCGAGCAGTCCGTGCAGGGCGGCGAAGCCCGCGAGATGCAGCAGCGTGCTCGCGACTCCCACCGCGGCGAAGCGGATGACCTGCCCACCGGTCTGGCCCGAGGGCATGGTCCGCCCCAGACGCGCGCGGATGCCGTCGATGCCGAGCTCTCCCGAGCGCAGCGAGCGTCGGACCCGCAGCACGCCCCGGATGTCGTCGAGGGCCGTCCCCACCACGTCCACCCGGGAGTCCGGGTCGTCGTACCAGTCGACGGGCACCTCGTGGATCCGCAGCCCGGTGCGCTCGGCGAGCACCAGGAGTTCGGTGTCGAAGAACCAGGCGGGGTCCTCGACGAGAGGCAGGATCTCCCGGGCGACGTCGGCCCGGATCGCCTTGAACCCGCACTGGGCGTCGGTGAAGCCGGCTCCCAGTGCGACCGAGAGCCCGGCGTTGTAGCAGCGGGAGATGAACTCGCGCTTGGTCCCCCGCACCACCCGCGACGAACGGTGCAGCCGGGTGCCGATCGCGAGGTCGGAGTGCCCCGACATGAGCGGCGCGATGAGAGGCCAGAGCGCGTCGAGGTCCGTGGAGAGGTCGACGTCCATGTAGGCGAGGACTAGCGCGTCCGACGCGGACCAGGTGGCTTTGAGCGCTCGCCCGCGGCCCTTCTTGTCCAGGTGCACGGCGCGCACGCGGTCGGGCTTGCGCTCCTCGAGGTCGGCGGCGATCTCCCGGGTGCCGTCGGTGCTGCCGTTGTCGGCGACCGTGATCCGGAACGGGTACGGGAAGGTCGAGCGCAGGTGGCGGTCCAGGCGCTCCACGCACGCCTCGATCGTGTGCCGCTCGTTGAGGACCGGCACCACCACGTCCAGCACCGTGGTACCGGGCTCCGCACTCACCAGAGGTCGGGCCTGAGGCAGGTCCTCGGGTGTGTGCGCCGAGGGATCGTGGCTCCCGGAGCGGGTACCGCGGGCGCTGTCGGCGCGCCCGGCCCCGGCGGAGAGGCCGCCCGTGCTTCGTGCGAGGTCCAGGGTCATGACGCCTCCTGGGTGCTGGTGGAGCTGGAGACGGGCTGGGTGAGGTCGTAGAACGTGGAGTCGCCGATGGTGACCTCCTTGTAGTTCTCGCTCGCCCACTCGACGATCTCGCTCGCGGAGTCGGAGCCGCCGTTCTGCTGGCCGAAGCCGCTGCTGGCGAGCAGGTAGTGGATCTGGCCGTCCTCGACGTACTGCTGGAACTGCTCGAGGGTGGGGCTCGGGTCGGATCCGTTGAACCCGCCGATGGCCATCACGGGCTCCTCGGTCGCCAGCTGCATGCCCGCGGCGCTCTGGCTGCCGACGGCCGCGGCGACCCAGGTGTACTGATCGGCGTCGGCGGTGAGGGCGTCGACGACGTCCTGGTCGGGCTCGGTGGCATCGAGCAGGCCGCTCATGCCGCCGCCCCCGCCTCCGCCGGGCCCGCCGCCCATGGCGCCTTCGGCTCCGCCGGCCGACGGCATCTGGCCCTGCTGGGTCTGGCCCTGCTGGGACTGGGAGGACTGGCCGGGAGGTGTGCCCATCCCGCCCTGGCCGTTCTGGCTCTGGCCGGTCTGGCTCTGGCCGGTCTGGCCCTGCCCGGTCTGCCCGGTCTGCCCGGTCTGGCCCTGGCCGCCGGGGAAGCCCTGGCCTCCGCCGGGCCCGCCCTGACCGCCGCCCTGGCCTCCCGGGCCTCCGCCCATGCCGCCGGGGCCGCCGCCCATGCCGCCCATGCCGCTGGAGACCGTCGGCCCCGCGGTGATGATCGAACCGGTCTTGGCCGTGGTCACGGTGCTCACCGCGTAGGCGGCCTGCCCGGCGCCGGCGCTCACGATCGCGCTGGCCAGCAGGGCCGCGAGCAGCGCCCTGCCCATCCGGTGGGCGAAGAGCACGCCGACGGCGGCGAGGATGCCGGTGGCGAGGACGAGGATCGCGAGCCACTGCCCGTACTCCGTCTGCCGCTGCAGGAGCACGAAGCCCCAGATGCCTGTGGCGAGCGCGGCGAGCGCGAGGCCGATCCTGGCGAGCCAGGTGCCGCGGCGCTGCCACAGCTCCCCCGCTCCGGCGCCGACCATCGCGGCGATCGCCGGCGACAGGGCCACCGTGTAGTACTGGTGGAAGATCCCGGCCATGAAGGAGAACGTCAGGAAGGTGGCGAGGAACCAACCGCCCCACACCATGTGGGAGGCGCGGCGCATGTCGGTGCGCGGGGCGCGTCGGCCCATCCACAGCGCGAGCACCACGAGGATCAGCGCGGCGGGGATCAGCCAGGAGATCTGACCGCCCAGGTCCGAGGAGAAGAGCCTCGCGAGGCCGGTCTCCCCGGAGGAGGGTCCGCCGCCGCCCACGGATCCGGTCTCCTCGCCGTTGATGCGGCCCAGGCCGTTGTACCCGAAGGTCAGCTCGAGGAACGAGTTGTTCTGGGAGCCGCCGATGAAGGGCCGCCAGCTCTCGGGCACGAGCTCGACGATCGCGACCCACCAGCCGCCGGCGACGACGAGCGCCCCGACCGCGGCGAGCAGCCCCAGCACTCGTCGGCGCCAGGTGGTCGCGGCGAACAGCATGAAGGCGAGCCCGAAGAAGGGCACGACCAGGAACGCCTGCAGCGTCTTGGTGAGGAAGCCGAAGCCGATGAACACGCCCACCAGGGCCATCCAGCGGATCGAGCCCTTCTCGATCGCGCGCAGGGTCGCCCACGCGCCGAGCGCCATGAGCATCACCAGCAGCGCGTCGGGATTATTGAAGCGGAACATAAGCACCGCGACCGGGGTGATCGCCATCGCCGCACCGGCCACGAGGCCCGCGCCCACGCCGAAGTACCTCTTCACCGTGCGGTCCACGAGGAGCACGGTGCCGATGCCCATGAGCACCTGCGGCAGCAGGATCGCGATCGTGTTCAGCCCGAACATGCGCACGGACAGCGCCATCAACCACAGCGAGGCCGGCGGCTTGTCCACGGTGATCGAGTTCGCCGCGTCGGAGGAGCCGTAGAAGAACGCCTTCCAGGACTCCGATCCCGCCTGCACGGCCGCCGAGTAGAACGAGTTCGCGTACCCGTTGGCGCTGAGGTTCCAGAAGTACAGGACCCCGGTCGCCACGAGCAGACCGAGCAGCGCGAGGCTCGCCCGCGGTGACTCGTCCAGGAGCCTCCTGCGCACGGCCTCGAGCCGGTGCGGGGGCTTCCCGGTCGCCGCGCCCGGGCTCGCCGCCCCATCGGCGGCGGGCGTCGTCCGATCGTCTGGTGAGGACCCGGGGCTCGAACCGTCCCCGGTCCGCTTCTCATCTGTGGTGGTCATGGCGGGAAGACTTCCGGCCGGGCCTATGGATCTGCTGTGCCCCGGGCATGGTGCGCGTATGTGCCGAGCGCCTCACCTCACCGCCCGGCGACAGCACGGTCACAGCGGATCCATAGCCCCGCGGGCGAGCGTCGTGGCATGGACATGATCGACACCTCGATGACCGCCTCCGTCCACATCGTGCAGGAGGCCGCGCAGACGACGACAGAGCAGGCCCTCGCCGACCCGTCCCCCGAGCCCACGACCTCTCCCGCGCGAACTCCCGTCGCCTGGGCGGGTGCGAAGCCCGCCATCGGCGCGGCGCTCGCGGTCTCCCATGAGCAGCGCTCCGAGGAGCCCCGTGCGGATCGCGCGTACCGGCACCGGCGCACCCTCGAACCCTGAGTCCCGGAGCTCGTCGCCCCGGCGGGCTACGCTCGCCTGAGCCGCACCCCGCCGAAGGAGACGAGATGGCCCTGCACGAGTTCACGTTCCCCTCCCGCAACGGACGCGACGAGATCCATGCCTGGATCCACGTCCCCGTCGTCCCCGCGCGCGCCGTCGTGCAGATCGAGCACGGGCTCGGCGAGCACTCGCGGCGCTATCAGCGGCTCATCGCGCGTCTCCTGGATGCGGGGATCGTGGTCGCGGCCGACGACCATGCCGGTCACGGGGCCACGGCCGTCGCCTCTGGCGTCTGGGCGGACACCGGCGAGGACGGCCTGAAGACCGTGATCGCCGACGAGGAGACCCTCCGCGAGAAGGTCACCTCGATGTTCCCCGAGCTGCCGTACGTCGTCTTCGGCCACAGCTGGGGCTCGATGATCGCCCGCGCGCAGGCCGCGCGGCACCCGCAGGGCCTGGCCGGATTGGCGCTCGGCGGGATCGCCGCCGGGATGCGCTCGATGCGGACGTTCGACCGCCACGCCCTGGACCGGGCGATCGGCGCGGGCGACGGCGCGAGCAGCGGCGAGTCCTTCCTGCCGAGCCTCTTCGACGGCTTCCTGGACCGCTACGACGACGTGCGCGGGCCGACCGACTGGGTCGCGCGCGACCGCGACGTGGTGCGCGACCACGGCTCCGACCCGCTCAACGGCTTCGGGACGCCCATGTCCCTGCGCTTCGTCCGGGACTTCGTGGGGCTCTACGACGAGGCGAACGCGCCCGAGTGGGCCGCGCGCATCCCCGGCGGCCTGCCCGTGCTGATCCTCTCGGGAGACCAGGATCCCGTGGGCGGCTTCGGCGAGGGCCCGTACGCCGTGGCGACCGCGCTGGCCGAGTCGGGGACGCGCGATGTCACCACCCGCGTGTACACGGGCTTCCGCCACGAGGTGCACAACGAGCCCGAGATCCGCGACGAGGTCGCGGACGAGATCGTCGCCTTCGTGGAGAGTGTCGCCGGCTGACGACGCTCCGCAGCCTGCGGGAACGCACGAGGGCGCCGCTTCCGTGCAGGATGCGGCGCCCTCGTGCAGGTGGCCGTCGGCCCGGAGACCGGTCGGGACCGGACCGGGCCGGGCGTCAGACGCTCGGCGCGGACTCCGGGGCCTCGTCGGCCGGCTTCTGCGCGATGGTGCCCGTCTTGAGCGAGGCGACCATCTCGTCGAACTGCTCGCGGGCCCTGGCGGGCGGCGCAGGCGTCACGAGCGAGACGACGACCGCCACCAGCAGGTTGAGCACGAAGCCGGGGATGATCTCGTACAGGTGCTCCCCGCCGAACAGGTTCCAGGCGACGTCGGGCGCCTCGGCGCCGAGGCCGCCGCCCCACCAGAACGCCACGACCGCACCGACGATCATGCCGGCGAGGGCGCCGGGCATCGTCAGGCGTCGCCAGAACAGGCACAGCAGCACGAGGGGCCCGAAGGCGGCGCCGAAGCCGGCCCAGGCGAAGGACACGAGGTCCAGGATCGAGCTCGAGGGGTCCAGAGCGAGCAGCGCCGCGATCAGCGAGATCACGAGGACGCCGGCGCGTCCGCCCCAGAGCTTGGCCGCGGGGCCGATCGTGCGGTTGAACGCGCCCACGATGTCCTCGATGAGCGCGGAGCTCGTGACCACGAGCTGGCTCGACATCGTGGACATGATCGCCGCGAGCACCGCGGCCAGCAGGATGCCCGCGAGCAGCGGGTGGAACATGATCTGCGCGAGGTCGAGGAAGACCGACTCGCCGTTGGTCTTGTCGGTGAGCAGGGCGTCGCCGTTCTGCTGGAAGTACGCGAGCCCGGCGAGGGCGGTGAAGATCGCGCCGAGCACGCACAGGATCATCCAGCCCACGCCGAAGGTCGCGCCGTACTTCGCGTCGCGCGAGGAGCGCAGCGCCATGAAGCGCACGATGATGTGGGGCTGGCCGAAGTAGCCCAAGCCCCAGGCGAGCGAGGAGATCACGCCGACGGCGGTCGCGCCGCTGGTCATCGAGGCGAAGTCGGCGTTGACCTGACGCACGGAGTCGAACATCTCGACCGGGCCGCCCACGGAGAACATCGCGACGATCGGGACCACGATGAGCGAGATGAGCATGATGATGCCCTGGACGACGTCAGTGTAGGTCGCGCCGAGGAAGCCGCCGAACAGGGTGTACAGCACGGTGACGCCGGCGACCAGGAGCATTCCGACGAGGTACGGGCCGCCGAAGAAGGACTGGAAGAACACGCCGCCGGAGACCATGCCGGAGGAGACGTAGAAGGTGAAGAACACCAGGATCACGAGCCCGGCCACGATGCGCAGGGCGCGCGTGCGGTCGAACAGGCGGTTGCCGAAGAAGCTCGGGACCGTGAGGGAGTCGTCGGCGATCTGCGTGTACTGGCGCAGGCGCGGCGCGACGAGGATCCAGTTGAGGGCCGCACCGACGGTGAGGCCGACGGCGAGCC
This sequence comes from Brachybacterium halotolerans subsp. kimchii, assembly GCF_020792675.1. Lineage (NCBI taxonomy): Bacteria > Bacillati > Actinomycetota > Actinomycetes > Micrococcales > Dermabacteraceae > Brachybacterium > Brachybacterium halotolerans. Next base: position 1,997,658 of record NZ_CP086254.1, read on the forward strand.
ACGCCTCGACCAGACCGCTCATGTAGAGCGCGCCCGGCAGCCCCATGAGCAGCCATCCGGACATGTCGGAGGCGCCCGCGGACAGGGCCGCGGTGAAGGGGTGCAGCTGGCGACCGCCGAGGATGTACTCGTCGCCGCCCTTCGTCTTGCGGAAGGCGTAGAAGCCGATGCCGAGCATCGCGAGGAAGTAGATCGCGAGCGCGATCAGCTTGAACGTGAGGTCCATTGCCGTGCCGTTCTGGTCGGGGACAGGGACAGGAATGCCCTGCACGGTAGCGGCATAAGGAGGCGCGCGTCACCGCGGCTCCCCCGTTCTCCCCCGCTCCGGACGGCCCGGACGCCTGTGAGACGTCTCGCGATCACGCCCGGCTCCTCCTGGTCACAGCGGTGTGATCACGGAGTGAGCAGATCGACCTCGCTGTCTCCCCGCAGCACGGCGAGTCCCCGCCGTGCGCGTGACGCGCCCCACGGACCGAGCAGGTCCAGCTCATCCGCGTCCGCGAGCATCCAGTCGTCGAGCTCCGCGGCCTGCGGGACCACGTCGGCCTCGAGCCGCGCGGCCGGGACGACGCCCGCGTCGAACAGGAAGTGCGCGCCCATCGGCGCCCCGACACGTGCGCGCGAGGGCATCCAGTGCACGGCGAGCAGGCGGCCGATCGGCAGGTCCAGGCCGAGCTCCTCGCGCACCTCGCGATGGGCGCATGCGCGGGCGTCCTCCCCCGGGTCGACGCCCCCGCCGGGCAGCAGCCAGTGGTCGCGGTAGTTCGGCTTCTCGATGAGCACGCGGTCGTGCTCGTCGCGCAGGATCACCGCGCCCGACGTGATGACCTTCGGGAGCGAGTCGAAGTAGACGGCATCGGGGAGCAGCTCGTTCATGGCGCCATCCTCACAGACCCGAGCGGCCCGCGGACGCACCTGCCCGTCGTGCGCCGAGCGCCCCCACGAGCGTCGCGAGGCTGAGGGCGATGAGCACGAGCGCGGGGTGCCACCAGGCCTGGCCGGTGACGCCGCCCAGCGCGGCGGTGAGCAGGGGGACGAAGCCGCTGAGGGTCGCGGCGATAGCGTAGGCGAAGGACAGCGCCGAGTACCGGAAGCGCCCTTCGAACAGGTCGTTCATGAGTCCGCCGAGCGCCGCCCACGACATGGTGGGCAGGATACCGCCGATCACCATCATCGCGACGAGCACGCCGAAGGTCGCCGAGGGCAGCAGCGCGTACATCGGCAGGGCGATGAGAGCGGTGCCGAGAGCTCCGATGCCCACCACGCGGGCCGAGCCGATGCGCGTGGCGAGCAGGCCGAACAGCGGGATCGTCACCAGCTGCAGGAGCGAGCCGATGGTGGTGGCGGTGAGCAGCTGCAGGAAGGGATAGCCCAGCTGCTTCGCGCCGTAGTTCATGGTGTACGTGTTCATGAGGGAGTACGAGCCGATGCCCAGCAGCGCGGCCAGCACCGCGGTCCCCAGGGCGAGCGGCCGCGAGCGCAGCATGTCGAGCACGGGGATCCGGTCGCGCGAGCCGTCGGACCTCAGCCGGGTGAAGACGGGCGTCTCGTCGACGCGCATCCGCAGGTAGAGGGAGACCAGCAGCAGCGGGAACGCGAGCAGGAACGGCACCCGCCAGGCCCAGGCGGCGATCGCGGACTCAGGCACGGCGGCGATCAGCACGAGGTAGACGGCGGCCGAGAGGATCGAGCCGACGGGCGAGCCCAGCTGCGGGATCGCCGCGTACAGCGCGCGGCGCAGGGGCTTCGCGTGCTCGGCCGCCAGCAGCACCGAGCCGCCCCACTCCCCGCCCAGGGAGAGACCCTGGGCCAGGCGCAGCCCCACGAGGCCGATCGCGCCCAGCCAACCGGCCTGCGCATAGGACGGCAGCAGGCCGATGAGGCCGGTGGCGACGCCCATGATCCCGACGGTCCACAGCAGCGTCGCGCGCCGGCCGAGCCGGTCGCCCATGTGCCCGAACACGATCGCGCCGAGCGGCCGGATCACGAAGCTCACGGCGATCGTGCTGAAGGAGGCGAGGGTCGCCCCGGCCGGGCCGAGCGGCTCGAAGAACAGCGGGCCGACGAAGAATGCCGAGAAGTACGCGAACAGGTAGAAGTCGAACTGCTCGAGAGAGGTGCCGACGAGCGAGGCCCAGGTGACCCGGCGCGCCTCGCGGGGACCAGCGGGCCCGGTCGAGGAGGCGCCGACGGGGGACTGGGGCGCGGCGTCGGTCGTGGGGACGCCGACGGGCCGGGTGGGATCTGCGGGCATGGTGCTCCGTTCACGGGTCCCGTGCCGGGATCGAGCACAGGTCAGGTCACCCTAAGCTCGCGGGGCGCGCGGGTGGACGCCCGGGCGATGTGGGCCACAGGCCCCGGGCCGGCGGCTCCTCATCCCTGCGCACCCACGCACCCACGCACCCGAACCGTCGCTCCCCCACCCCCTCGCCCGGAATGACGATGGCCAGGTTCTCCGACTGGAATCGGACAATCCTGTCAGAGAACCTGACCATCGATCAGGCGCCGGGGCGCTGGGCTGCCGGGCGGGACGCCGGGGTCAGCTCTCCTCGAGGGACCCGTCGTAGGCACAGATCGCGTCGACCTTCGCGGCCGACGACGAGTTCGGGTCGAACTCCAGATCCAGCCACACATCGACCAGGGCCTTCGCGGACTCCAGCCCGATCACGCGCTCGCCCATGCACAGCACCTGTGCGTTGTTCGACAGGATCGAGCGCTGCACCGAGTAGAGGTCGTGCGCGGTCACCGCGCGGATGCCCTTGACCTTGTTCGCCGCGATCGCGACGCCCAGGCCGGTCCCGCACACCAGCAGCGCGCGGTCCGCGTCGCCCGCGGCGACGAGCTCGGCGGCCTCGACCGCGACGTTCGGGTAGTACGTGCCGTCCTCACGGCCGGTGACGCCCACGTCGGTCACGGAGTCCACGCGCTCATCGGCCTCGAGGACCTTCTTGAACTCTTCCTTGTATCCGAATCCGGCGTTGTCTCCGCCGACGACGATCCTCAGTGCCATGTTCTGCTCCTGTTCCTGCTCGTGATGCGGGGTATGGGGTTCGGGACGATTATCCGTGCGCCGCGGGGCGACGGGCCCGTGAGATCCGACGGACCGCCGGCCCGTCCGCCCGACGGCCCGGACCCGCCGTGCTCAGGCGAGCTGCTCGCCGAGGCGGGCGACGATCCTCGAGAACGAGACCGCGCCCGGGTCGGGGGTGCCCACGGACTTGTCGCCGAGCACGCGGGCGCGGCCCAGGTGGGCGGCGATGTCGCTGGTGCCCTCGGCGGCCTCGGACGCCGCCTCTGCCGCGGTGGAGATCGCGGCGCCTGCGGCCGCGAGGTCCGACGGGGTGCCCGCGGACTCGAGGGACTCCCGGAAGGGCACCATCGCGTCGACCATCGTCTTGTCGCCGACCTTCGCGCCGCCCAGGCGCTCGACGGCCTCGATGGCCTGCACGATCCCGGCCACGAGCTGCTCGGGGGTGACCGCGGTGTCGTCCGCGAGCGCGCTGCCGAGGCTCGTGAGCGCGGCTCCCCAGAGGGCGCCGGAGGTGCCGCCGGCCTCGGCGGACCAGGCGGAGCCGCCCTGGACGAGGACGGTGCGGGCGCCCGCTCCGCCGTCGGCCGCCTTCTCCGCGGCGGCACGGGCGGCACGCACGCCGAGCACCATGCCCTGTCCGTGGTCGCCGTCGCCGGCGACGGCGTCCATCTTCCCGAGCTCGGGCTCCCATTCCTCGAGCTTCTCCTGCAGGTCCGCGAGGATCTCGACGATCCGCGTCGCACTGCCGCGGGAGTCCTCGGACGCCTCGGGGATGGGGTCCTCGCCCGGGGTGTAGATCTCGCCGCGCTCCTCGCCGGCCGGCCCGTCGACGACCACTCCGCGGCGGAAGGCGGGGGTGTCGGCCGGGGCGAGCCAGAGCTCCTCGAGCTCTTCGTCCAGGCGCATGACGGTCAGGGACAGCCCTGCCATGTCGAGGCTGGTCACGTGCTCGCCCACCTCGGGGCGCACGATCGTCAGCCCCGCCTCGCCGAGCATCCGCGCCACGTGCGCGTAGACGACGAACAGCTCCTCGTACTTCACGGTGCCCAGGCCGTTGAGGACCACGGCGGCCCGCGTCGAGTCGAGCTCGGGGGTCTCGGCGAGGACGCCGTCGACCAGGCGCCGGGCGAGGTCCTCGGCGCTGGGCATGTCGACCTCGTCGATGCCGGGCTCGCCGTGGATGCCCAGGCCGATGGCCATCTTGCCCTCGGGCACGTGGAACAGGGCCTCGTCGGCCCCGGGGATCGTGCAGCCGTCGAAGGCGACGCCGAGGGAGCGCGTGGCGTCGTTCGCCTTCCAGGCGAGTCGCTCGGCCTCGGCGATGTCCGCGCCGGCCTGGATCGCGGCGCCGGCGACCTTGAAGACGACGAGGTCGCCGGCGATGCCGCGGCGGTCGCGGTGGTTCTCCTCGGAGTTCGAGGCGATGTCGTCGCTGACCTTGACGATGCGCACGTCCACGCCCTCGGCGCGCAGCTTCTCCGCGGCGACGCCGAAGTGCAGGACGTCGCCCGCGTAGTTGCCGAAGCCGAGGATCACGCCGCCGCCGTTCTCGGCGTTGCGCGCGACCGAGTACACCTGGTCGGAGGACGGCGAGGAGAAGATGTTGCCGCACGGGGCGCCGTGGGCGAAGCCCGGGCCGACCCAGCCCGCGAAGGCCGGGTAGTGGCCCGAGCCGCCGCCGACGACGAGCGCGACCTGGCCCTCGGGCGTCGCATCCCGGCGCACCACGCCGCCGTGGACCTGCGTGAGCTCCTCGGGATGGGCGGCGACGAGTCCCTCGACCGCGGCGGCCGGGAACTTCTTCGGATCATCGAACAGGTAGGTCATGAGGTGGTCTGCTCTCTGCGAGGGAGGAACGGATCAGGAGGTGTGCTCGGGGCCGACGGGCGCCGCCTCAGGCGGCGGTGTAGCCGCCGTCGACGCTGAGGATCGAGCCCGTGACGAAGGTGGATGCCTGCGAGGCGAGGAAGACCGCGGCGCCGGCGAGCTCATGGGGCTCGCCCGGCCGCTTCATCGGCGTCATGAGGTTCCACTGGTCGATCTGCGGACCGCCTTCCTCGTAGAACCCGCGGGTCAGCTCCGTGCGCATGTAGCCCGGCGCGATCGCGTTCACGCGCAGCCCGCGCTCGGCCCACTCGCAGGCCGCGGAGCGGGTGAGGTTGTGGACGGCTGCCTTCGAGGCGTTGTAGGAGGCCTGCTTCTGCGGGATGTTCGCGATGATGCCGCTCATGGAGCCGGTGTTGATGATGCTGCCGCTGCCCCGCTCGAGCATGTGGCGCGCCACGGACTGCATGACGTGGAAGACGGCGTCGAGGTTCAGCCCCATGACCGCGCGCCAGTTCTCCTCGGTGACCTCCTCGAGGGGCTGGTGGATCGTGCGCCCCGCATTGTTGAGCAGGGTGTCGATCTTCCCGAGGTCGGCGACGACCCGGTCCACGAGAGCGTCGACCTCGGCGGGGTCCATGACGTTGCAGTGGTAGTAGCGGACGGTGCGGCCGGTCGCCTCCGACAGCTCTGCGGCGGCCTTCTCACCGGTCGAGTCGTCGATGTCGGCGAGCGCGATGTCGCTGCCGTGATCGGCGAGGCCCTTCGCCATGGCGAGGCCCAGGCCCTTCGCGCCTCCGGTGACGAGTGCGACGGTGCCGCTGAGATCGAAGAGGTCTGTGCTGGTGGACATCGGGGTTCCTTCCGTGGGGTTCCGAGGACTGACGGTGCCGCGACCGGGGTCAGTCGTCCAGGACGGGGCCGTGCAGGCGCGGCTGGTGGACCTTGAGGAAGAAGGTCATGGTGAAGGCGCAGGCATACAGCAGCACGAACGCCCAGACCACGCCGACGTTGCCGCCCCACGGGTAGACGATCGCGACGACCGAGCTGCCGAGGAACGTCGCGCCGCCCGCGGCGGTCGTGTACATGGCCATCGCGGCGCCCTTCTCCTTGGGGGCGATGGCGGGCATGATCGCGCCGAGCGGGACGAAGCCGGCGAGCAGGATGCCGAAGACGGTGCCCGCGGCGACGGAGACCACGAAGCCCCAGTCGGACCCTGCCGGGACCATGTGCGGGACGTACCACCACAGCAACAGGCCGATCGCCGAGCCCACGATGCCGAACCAGCGCACCGTCTTCACCCAGCCGACCTTGTCGCCGAGGGCGCCGAAGGCCGCGTTGAACAGGATGTTCCCGGCGTAGACGACCGTGGTCATGATGAACCACTGCGACTGGCTCCAGCCCAGCCCGCCCTGGTCGGCCGTCCCGTAGATGACGTTGGGCAGGATGATGAACATGCCGAACTCGGGCGCGGTGTTGATCAGGCGCGTCAGGAAGCCCATCGCAATGCGGCCGTTGGTGAAGGTCAGGCGCAGGCCCGAGAGGATCACTCCGGCCGGAGACTCCCCCGCCGGCGCCAGGCGCCGCGAGCCGTGCTCCTCGTGGACGCCGAACCGGGCGACGAGGAAGCCGATCAGCACGATCACCGTCGAGGCGAGCATCGTCCACTTCTCGCCGAGGTAGTCACCGCCGAAGGCGGGGATCATGAAGAAGGCGACCAGCGAGCCCAGCGTGGGAAGTCCGCCGGTGAACATGACGTAGAACCAGCCCACCGCGGCGCCGTTGCGCTCCTTGTCCACGACGTGGTTGATCCACACCAGGAACGCGAAGGCGAACAGCGGGAAGCCGAATCCGCGGAGGAAGTAGCTGATCCCCACGAGCCACACGTTCTCGAGCTGCAGGGAGCCGAGGAACGCCATCTCGAAGACCACCCAGACGCCGAACCCGATCGCCATCACGCGGCGCGGGCCGATCAGATCCGCGAGCGCGCCGGCGAGATAGGAGCCGATGAGCACCGCAGCGCTGTAGCAGGCGATCACCCGCGCTGCGAGCGCTGTCGGATCGCTGCCGCCGAGAGCATGCGCGATGTGCGGGGAGACGAAGTTCGACTCGACGCCGTTGCCGGTCATAAAGATGAGCACGCCGAGGAAGCCCCAGCGCAGCGGGTGCGGGATCCCGAGCCGATCGAGGAAGGGCACGCGCTCGCCGCCGGTCACGGGGGGAGCTGCCGGGTCGGCTGCGCTCATGGGGACACTCCTTCGTGTGGGTCACAGGCTCGGCGGCGCGCACGAGGCGCTGCCGCCGTGACAGACACTAGGGACCGACCCGAACATACGTCAAGCACAAATGTTCGCGCCGCGCAGGGCTGAGCGGTCCGGGCGCCTTCGCGTGCGCCCGGACCGCTGGAGAGCCGCCTCCTCAGCCGCTGTAGGTGAAGGCCTCGGTCATCTTGTCGACATTGTCCTCCGTGATGAGGATGCAGTCGAAGGCCTGCTTCTCCTGCTCGGGCTCGGTGCCGTCGGCGACGAGCGCATGGGCCATCTCGACCGCCTTCGCGGCGAACTGGGCGACGGGCTGCAGCACCGTGTAGGCGAGCTCCCCGGCCTTGATCGAGTCCACCGCGTCGGGGGAGCCGTCGAAGCCGCCCACGACGATCCCGTCGAAGGCGTTCGCCTCCTTGAGCGCGGCGATCGCCCCGAGCGCCATCTCGTCGTTGCCCGAGATGATGCCGTCGATGTCCGGGTGCGCCTGCAGCAGGGACTGCGCCTTGTCGTGGCCCTTGGTGCGATCCCAGTCGGCGACCTCCTGGCCCACCTTCTTGAGGTCCGGGTACTGGCTGATCGTCGTCTCGTAGCCGTTGGAGCGGGTCTGGGCGTTGTTGTCCGAGGGCAGTCCGAACAGCTCGACGTACTTCCCCTTCTCCTTCATCCGCTTCACCCACTCCTGCGCGCCGATCGCGGCGCCCTGGGCGTTGTTGGAGACGAGCTGGGACTTCGCGACTCCGGCCTCGTTGACCTCGGCGTTCACGAGGAAGACGGGGATGCCGGCCTGGTTCGCCTTCTTGATCGTGCCGATCGAGCCGTCGGCGTTGGCGGGATCCAGGATCAGCGCCACGGACTTGTTCGAGATCGCCGTGTCCACGAGCGTGTTCTCGGTGTTGGTGTCACCCTTGTGGGCGCCGACGGTGGTCGTGTAGCCGAGCTCCTTCGCCTTCGCCGCCGCGACGTCGCCCTCGGTCTTCCAGTAGGGGTTCGAGGGGTCGTTGACGATGATCGTGATGAGCCCGCCGGCCTTGCCGCTGCCGCCGCTTCCGCCGTCCGAGCCGGAGGCGTCGTCCGAGCCGCTCGAGCAGGCGGCGAGTCCGGCCGTCGCGGCGCCGATGCCGAGAGCGGTCAGGAAGATCCTGCGTTCCATGGTGGGTGTCCTTTCCAGGGGCGCGCGTCCGACGCGGACATCGCGAGAGGGGATCCGGTCGCGGGTCACGACCGGTTGTCAGGGGTGTCGGGGGAATCGAGAGCAGCAGGGGAATCAGGAGCAGCGGGGGAATCCGGCGAGCCCGGGGCCGACGGCGATGCGTGCGCGGACGGCTCCGCCCCGTCGGCCTTCACCGCCCCGTCGGCCTTCGCCGTCCCCGGTGCCGCGCCGAAGCGCCGACCAGTCCGTCCCGGGCGCCCGTACTGCAGGGAGTTCAGCAGCACGGCGACCACGATGACGGCGCCCACGAAGACCGTCTGCCAGTAGGCGGAGACGCCGATGATGACGAGGCCGTCGGAGAGGAAGCCGATCACGAAGGCGCCCAGCAGGGTGCCGCGCACGGTGCCGCGGCCGCCGGAGAGGGCCGCGCCGCCGATGACGACGCCCGCGATCGCGGTGAGCTCGTACGTGTTGCCGGCCGTGGGGCTCGCGCTCGTCAGGGTCGAGGCGAGGATGAGGCCCGCGACCGCCGAGCACAGACCCGAGACCACGTACACCCACACGGTCACCGTGCGCACGGGGACGCCGGAGAGCTGGGCGGCGCGCTCGTTGCCGCCGGTCGCGTACAGCCAGCGGCCGAAGGTGGTGCGCCCCAGCACGAGGGCGATGACGGCGGCGACCACGACCATGATGAGCACGCCCACGGGGATGCCCAGCAGGCGGTTGAAGCCGAGCCATTCGAAGCCCGTGTTGCCCAGCGCCTCGTCGCCCGAAAGGTCGTTGACGGTGCGTCCGTTGGTCATCAGCAGCGCGGCGCCGCGCACGACGTAGAGCATGCCCAGGGTCGCGACGAACGGGGCGACCTTGAACTTCGCGACGAGCACCCCGTTGACCAGGCCGATGAGCGCGCCGAGGGCGACGGAGACCAGCACCGCGACGGGCACGCTCGGGTAGAGGGTGACGCCCAGGAAGTGCAGGGGCACGCCCTTGAGCAGGAAGCCCGCGATGACGGCGGTGCAGCCGAGCGTCGACCCCACGGAGAGGTCGATGCCTCCGGTGAGGACCACGAGCAGCATGCCCAGGCTCAGCAGTGCGTAGATCGCGACGTGCGAGGCCATGATCAGCACGTTGTCGACGGTCAAGTAGTTCGGGGAGAGCAGCGAGAACACCACGATGATGAGGGCGAGCGCGAGGAACGCACGTCCCTCGACGAGCAGCTTCGAGATGTCGAGGCCCCGTCGGGGTGCTGCCGTGGCGGTGGTGGAGGTCATGGGAGTCATCCGTTCGCGGAGATGAGGCGGGAGGCGGGCGGGAGCGGGTCAGAGGGCGACGGCCTCGCCGGAGGCGGCCATGACGTCGGACTTGTCGGCGGTGCCGGGCTCGAACTCGGCGGAGATGCGACCGCGCCGGAGCACGACGATGCGGTGGGCGATGCTGAAGCACTCCTCGACCTCGGAGGTCGTGAAGAGCACGGCGAGACCCTCGCGGGCCTTCTCGGCGAGCAGGGCGAAGACCTCGGCCTTCGCACCGATGTCGATGCCCCGGCTGGGCTCGTCCAGCAGCAGCACCTCGGGGTCGGTGGCGAGGATCTTCCCGATCACGACCTTCTGCTGGTTGCCGCCCGAGAGCGCGCCGATGGCCACGCGCGGACTCGAGGTCTTCACGGTGACCTCGCGGACCATGCGCTCGGCGAGCGCGCCCTCCTTCGAGCGGGAGAGCAGGCCGCGGCGCAGGAACTGGCGGATGCTCGCGAGGGTGAGGTTCTGGCCCACGTCCATGGTCTGCACGAGGCCCTCGCGCTGACGGTCCTCGGGCACCAGGCCGATGCCGCGGCCGATCCGCTCCCCGATCGTCTCCTGGCCCAGGGCGTGCCCCTCGTGGAGGATGCGGCCGCCCGCGACCTCGCCGCTGCCGGCGACGGCCTCGAGCACCTCGGTGCGTCCGGCGCCCATGAGCCCGTACAGGCACACGATCTCGCCGCGGCGCACGTCGAGCGAGAGGTCGTCGACGACGGCCCGCTCGGGGTTCTCGGGGTCGCGCACGGTGAGGTTCTCGATGCGCAGCACCGGTTCGCCCAGCTCGTAGCCCGTGGGCGGGGAGCCGAGGTCGAAGTGCTCGCCCACCATGTGCCGCACGATCCACGGCAGGTCGATGTCCGCGCGATCGCCCGCGGCGGTCATCGAGCCGTCCCGCAGCACCACGGCGCGGTCGGTGACCTGCAGCGCCTCCTCGAGGTGGTGGGAGATGTAGACGATCGAGACCCCGCGCGAGGTCAGCGACTCGATGATCTCGAAGAGGATCTCGACCTCGCGGGCGGCGAGCGCCGAGGTGGGCTCGTCCATGATGAGGATGCGGGCGTCGATCGAGAGGGCGCGCGCGATCTCGACGATCTGCTGCTGCCCCACCCGCAGGTCGCCGACCAGCGTGGACGGGTCCACGTCCACCCGCATCTCCTGCAGCAGCGCGGCGGTCTGCCGGCGCTCCTCGGCGAAGTCGACGCCGCGGGGCCCGGAGATCTCCCGGCCCAGGAAGATGTTGTCGCGGATCGAGAGGTTCGGGGCGAGGCTCAGCTCCTGGTGGATGATCGCGATGCCGTGCTCGCGGGCCTCGGTGGTGTCCGCGAAGGTCACGGGCTCCCCGTCGAGCAGGATCTGCCCGGAGGTGGGCTGCTCGACCCCGGAGAGGATCTTCATGAGCGTGGACTTGCCGGCGCCGTTCTCCCCGAACAGAGTGGTGACGCTCCCCCGCCGCACGGTGAAGTCGACGCCCTTGAGCGCGCGGGTGCCGCCGTAGGTCTTCACGACCTCGCGGGCCTCGAGGACCACGTCCCCGCGTCCCTCCCGCTCGTCGACCGCGCCGGCCGCGTCGGCGCTCATCACGAGACCTCCAGGTCCGAGGGCGTGACGAGCCAGCCCTGGGGGTTGATCGCGGTGAAGGCGCCGGTGACGGTGACGGTCTTCCCGTCGAGGTCGCCCGCGGGGTCGAGGACCTGCTTCTTCATCTCCTCGTTGAGCGCCGCGCCCGCGTCCTGGTACTCGATCTGGTTGGTGAACTGCCCGAAGCCCAGCGTCCCGGTCGCGTCCCGCAGATCGGTGCCGTTGATCGCGGGGCCCACCTGCATGCGCACCGAGACGTCCTTCGGCATGCCGTCGACGGCGACCTCGCAGATGCCGGATTCGCAGTCGTGGACCTTGCCGGTGAAGGTCGTCGCGTACACCGTGTTGCCGGCGGACTCGACGCCCTCCTTCTTCGCGGCCTCGGGATCCTTCTCGATGGACGCGGCGAGGTCGGGCGCGGCGACGGCCTTCTCGGCGATGCCCTTCTGGATGGTCGGGAATGTCTTGGGCCCGTAGGTGGCCTTGTCGAAGGCGGCGGGGCCGGAGGCGACCTCCTGGCCGTCGGGCACGACCTTGGTGCCGGCGACGACGAGGATCACCGCGAGCACGGCGATGATCACGCCGATCCAGCGGCCGAGGTGCCTCTTCTTCGGGAGGGTCGCGCGGCGTGCGGCAGGGCGCGCGGCGGGGGCGGTGCTCGTCATGGAGCAGCCTTCCTGTGCGGGCGTCCGGGGTCGGCGATGACCCGGGCGCAGGAGGAGAAAGGAGGAGCGAGCGGGATGCTCGGGCGCGGCTCGGCGGTGAGCCGCGGAGGTGCCGGCGCAGGGGCCGACGGTCGGGGCGGGGCGGGGGCCGACGCGGCCGGACGCGATCAGCGATGATCGCGTCCGGCGCCGCCGTCCGGGAGGGGGCGGGTCCGGCTCAGCGACCGGGGAGGATGGACACCTTCACCGAGGCGCCGGCGGAGTCGCCGACCTTGTCGAGGGCCTCCTGGAACTCGGCGAGCGGGTACTGGTGGGTGCAGATGTCGTCGAGCGGGAGCTCACCGGATTCGATCATCTTGATCGCGGCGGGCCAGCAGTGCGGGCCGAGGTGGGCGCCCAGGACGTCGAGCTCCTTGTCGTCGGAGATGATCGACCAGTCGACCGAGACGTTGTCCTTGAACACCGAGTACTCGACGTAGCGTCCGAGCTTGCGCAGCAGGGTGAGGCCCTGGCTGACGGCGCTCGGGTGGCCGGTGCACTCGATGTAGACGTCGGCCCCGTAGCCGCCGGTGAGGTTGCGGATCTCCTCGTAGACGTCGACCTTCAAGGGGTTCAGCGTGAGGTCGGCGCCGCACTTCTTGGCGAGCTCGAGCTTGTGGTCGTCGAAGTCGAGGGCGATGACCATCTTGGGGTTCTTGTGCACGGCGCCGATGATCGCGCCGAGGCCGATCGGGCCGCTGCCGGCCACGACGACCACGTCGTCGAAGGTCAGCTGCGCGCGCTCGACCGCGTGCAGGGAGCACGAGAGGGGCTCGGAGAACGCGGCGTGGTGCGGCGGGACGGACTTGTCGACCTTGTGGGCGCGGGCGAGCGGCGGCACGATCATGTACTCGGCCATCGCGCCGTCGTAGTGCTTGAAGCCGAACATGTCGTGCGGGCCGCACATCCAGTACCAGCCGCGCTGGCAGTACATGCACTCGCCGCAGGGCACGATCTGCTCGCAGGCGATGCGGTCGCCGACCTGCACGCCGTGCAGGGCGAGTGCCTCGTCGGAGCCGGCGACGACCTCGCCGACGAACTCGTGGCCCGGGGTGATGCCGGGCTGGACCCAGCGCTCGCGGTTCTCGTCGCCCCAGAACTTGGTGGCGCCGTGGTAGCACTTGAGGTCGCTCGCGCACACGCCCACGGCCTCGACCTTCATGAGCAGCTCGTCGGGGCCGGGCTCGGGGACGTCGAGGTCCTCCAGGCGGTAGTCCTCCGGCGCGTGCATGACGACGCCCTTCATGGTCTTCGGGAACTCGCTCATCACCGATCTTCTCCTTCGAAACGCCCGGTCAGCGTGATGTCGTGGCTCACACTAGGAGGCGCGAGCACAAACGTCAAACACATTTGTTCGCGACGTGTGTGCGGAGTCTGCCGCCCCCGGTCAGAGCGCCGCGGCCAGCACGGCCTCGGCGGTCGCGGCGTCGGTGACGAGGGTGGAGACGAGTCCCGCGCGGCTCGCAGCGAGGATCGACGGAGCCTTCTCCGCACCTGCGGCGACGGTCACCAGGTGCGGGATCCGGCGCAGCTCCTCGAGGCTCGGGCGCACCAGGCGATCGGCCCCGGGGAACCCGACCTCGCGGCCGGCGGAGTCCAGGAAGTGCAGGCAGATGTCGCCCTCGGCGCGCGCGAGCGACGAGTCGCCGCGCGGCACCACCGAGGTCAGGCTCGAGCGCGAGCGGTAGGGGGCTCCGACGCCGGTGACCGCGACCCGCGCCCGGTCCCAGAGGTCGGTGATCTCGCGGTAGCTCGGATCGGCCTGCAGCGAGTCCCACAGGCTCGCGCTGGGCAGAGCCGGGGCGAACATGAAGCGCGGCGTCGCGCCGGTGCGGTCGGCGAAGCGGCGCACGAGCTCGTTGGTCTGGAACCACGGGTCGCTCTCCTGCTGGCCGCCGACGGTCGGAGCGACGACCACGCCCGAGAGGTCCGGCAGGCCGGGAGAGTCGCAGACGGCGTGGACGGTCTTCCCCGAGGAGAGCAGCAGCGCCTCGCCGGAGCCGAGATCGAGGGCGCGCAGCTCCTCGCCGAGCAGCTCGCCGAGCCCCTTGAAGTCCCGTTCGTGCTGGTCACCCGGGGCCACCCGCACCTCGCGCACGCCGAGCAGATCCCGCACCTGGCCCGCGAGGGAGCGCACGTCGACCGCCGAGGGGTCGAGCACCTCGAACCGGACCATGCCGATGCGCCGCGCCTCGGTGAGCAGCTTGCTGACCGTGGGACGGGAGATGCCGAGCCGCTCGGCCACCTCGGCCTGACGCAGGTCGTCGAGGTAGTAGGCCGTCGCTGCGCGGTGCAGGAGGGGGAGATCCATGTCGGTCTCGAGCACCGTGACTCCTTCCGCACGCCGCAGTTCTCCGAGATTGTAGGGGCATGGCCCCCGTGGCAGGATGGAGCGTCGTGACGCGCGGGTCAACAGCGGGTGACGCGCAGGTGAACACGACCCGCACACCGCCCGCCCCGTCGCCAGAGCGAAGAAGCCGGAGGAACGCATGCCCCAGCCCCATCCCGAGCTCGTCCTCGGCTTCGACGTGGGCACCTCGGCGAGCAAGGGCGTGCTGGTCACGGCCGACGGCGAGGTCGTGCGGCGCGCGGTGCGCGAGCACACGGTCTCCCGCCCCCATCCCGGCCACGTCGAGATGGACGCCGAGGTCTGGTGGCGCGAGCTGGTCTCGATCACCGACGAGCTGCTCGCCCCGGGGGACGTCGAGGTCTCCGCGATCGGCGTCTCGGGCATGGGGCCCTCCGTGGTCCCGGCCGACGCGGTCGGCGAGGCCGTGCGGCCCGCGATCCTCTACGGCGTCGACTCGCGCGCGTCGGCCCAGATCCAGGAGCTCGAGGACGCGCTCGGCGCCGACGAGATCTTCGAGCGCTGCTCCCTCGCGCTGAGCTCGCAGGCCGCGGGCCCGAAGATCATGTGGGCGCTCGAGGAGCACGCGGACTCGGCCCGTCGCACGCGGCGCTTCTTCATGCCCTCCTCGTTCCTCGTCCACCGCCTGACCGGCGAGTACGTGCTGGATCATCCGAGCGCGAGCCAGACCGCGCCCTTCTACGACCCGCGGACCCGCGCCTGGGACGCGGACCTGAGCGAGCGCTTCCTGCCGGGCGTCGAGATGCCCGCGCTGCGCATGCCCGCCGAGCAGGCGGGAGCCGTCACCGAGGACGCCTCGCACCGGCTCACCGGCATCCGCCCGGGCACCCCGGTCGTCACCGGGACGATCGACGCCTGGGCCGAGGCGGTGAGCGTGGGCGCCGACTCCCCGGGCGACCTCATGGTCATGTACGGCACCACCATGTTCCTCATCGCGACCACGAGCGAGCCCTGCCGCAGCCGCACCCTGTGGGCCTCGGCCGGGCTCACGCGGGAGGACACGCACGCACTCACCGGGGGCACCTCGACCTCGGGGGCGATCACCTCGTGGGTGCGGGACCTGACCGGCGACGCCGACCACGCGACCCTCATCGCGGAGGCCGAGCGCAGCGGCCCCGGGGCCCGCGGGCTGCTCATGCTCCCCTACTTCGCGGGCGAGCGCTCGCCGATCATGGACCCCGGCGCGCGCGGCGTGATCGCGGGCCTCACCCTCTCCCACACCCGCGGCGACCTCTACCGGGCAGCCCTCGAGGCCGCGGCCTTCAGCGTGCGCCACCACCTCGAGGAGATGGCCGCGGCGGGCGTGCGCCCCCGGCGCGTGGTCGCCGTGGGCGGCGGCACGCAGGGCGGGCTGTGGCCGCAGATCGTCTCCGACGTCACCGGCGTCGCCCAGGAGATCCCGCGGCACACGGTGGGTGCGGCCTACGGGGTCGCCCGGATGGCGGCGCGCCTGAGCGGGCTCTCCGCCGCCGAGGGCTGGAACCCGTGCGACCACGTGGTGCGCCCGGACCCCGCGGCCGACGGCGCCTACGACGACCTCTACGCCTCCTTCCGCGCGCTCTACCCGGCGACGCAGGGCATCGTCCACGACCTCGCGCGGCGCGCGGCGGACTGACCTGCGTCGATCACTCCGGGCCCCGGCGGGTTCCGGAGAATACTTCCGCGCGGACGACGCGGAGTGGAAGACTCCTCTGCACCCGACGAAGGAGTCACGCATGTCATCCCCCTCCCCCATCGGCCGCCGGACCGCGCTCGCAGCGCTGACCGCGAGCGTGCTCGCCGCCCCCGTCGCCGCCCAGGCGGCGCCCGACGCCGACTCCCCCGACCACGAGAGGCTGCGCGGCCGCGGAGGCCGGCACGGGCATGATCACGGCCATGGTCACGACCACGGCGGCGGCCACGGGACCCGGCCCGTCGGCCCCCTCTCCCCTCCCGACGGTCCCTTCACCCCGGACTGCCCGCGCGGCGTCTCCTGCGACGTGCGCCCGGCGGCCTACGAGTCCACGGGCGAGGACCCGCAGGACTACGCGAACTTTACGCTGGGCGGGCGCACCGCCCGGGACATCACGAGCATCGTCGTCCACGACACCGAGGAGACCTACGAGGGCACGGTCCGGATCTTCCAGGATCCGGCGAGCCAGACCTCGATCCACTACGTGATCAGGGAGGACGGCCACATCACGCAGATGGTGCGCGTCCAGGACATGGCCTGGCACGCCGGGAACTGGACCTTCAACCAGTCCTCGATCGGCATCGAGATCATCGGCTACGCGGAGAAGGCGGAGTCCTTCACGGCCGCCCAGTACGAGGCGACCGGGAAGCTCATCGCCCACCTGTGCCACCGCTACGACATCCCCCGCGACCGCGAGCACGTGGTCGCGCACGAGGACATCCCGGGGTCCTCGGCCGCGAGCCAGGCCGCGATGCACTGGGACCCCGGCGCCTACTTCGACTGGGCGGCGCTCCTGCAGGGCGCGGGGATCCGCGTGCCGCGGGCGACGACGGGTCGGCTGCGCGAGGTCGCGACCATCGCCCCCTCGCTGCGCTCGAACACCCTCGCCCTCACGAGCTGCACCGAGGACGGCGGCGCCCTCCCCGCGCACGGCGCCTCCGCGGTGCCCGTGCGCACGGCGCCGCGCGATGACGCTCCCCTGCTCGTCGACCCGGCCCTCGCGGCCGACGACACCCCGAACGGCGGCAGCGACCGCATCTGCGACTGGGGCGCGCAGCTCGCGCACGGCCAGTCCTTCGCGATCGCGCAGCAGCAGCGCGACTGGGTGGGGCTGTGGATCGGCGGCGAGATCGGCTGGGTGCGCCGCACCGACGCGGGCGGTCGGGCCACGATCGCCCAGGGCCCGCGTCGGGCCCGGCGGGTGGCGCCCCGCGGCTCCGCCCCGGTCCGGCCGACGGGCTCCGCCTACCCGGCGCAGTCCACCTTCGAGGAGGCGGGACTGGAGCCCTCGAGCACCGATCCCCTGCCCTACGAGCTCGCTCCCGGCCAGTCGTACGTGGTCGAGGACGAGGTGCGCGGCAGCTACTACTGGGCGCCCGACGTCGACGGCACGGGCGGGATGTGGGTCGGTGACGACACCCGCTGGCTGCGCGTGAGCATCAACCACCGCTTCGGCTTCGTCCGGGAGAGCGAGGTCCGGGACGTGTGACGCGGACGGGGCGGGGCACCGGTTGCTCCGATGCCCCGCCCTGTCGGCCTGTCGACCCGTCGGCCCGTCGGCCCGCCGGCCGAAGGTCCCGCCCGATGCTCAGGCGGTCGCGGCCTCCACGTCCTCGTCGACCCAGTCGAAGGTCTTGGTGACGGCCTTCTTCCACAGGCGCAGCGAGCGCTCGCGGGTCTCGGGATCCATGTCGGGCTCCCAGCGCTTGCCCTCGGCCCAGTTGTCGATGACGTCCTGCTCGCCGTCCCAGTAGCCCACCGCGATGCCGGCGGCGTAGGCGGCGCCGAGCGCGGTGGTCTCGATGACCTCCGGGCGCACGACGGGCACGCCCAGGATGTCGGCCTGGAACTGCATGAGGGTCTCGTTCTGGACCATGCCGCCGTCGACCTTGAGCTCGGTGAGGTCCACGCCGGAGTCGGCGTTCATGGCCTCGAGCACCTCGGCCGACTGGAAGGCGGTGGCCTCCAGGGTCGCCCGCGCGATGTGGTTCTTGTTGATGTACCGCGTCATGCCGACGATCGCGCCGCGGGCGTCGGAGCGCCAGTACGGGGCGAACAGCCCGGAGAAGGCGGGGACGACGTAGCAGCCGCCGTTGTCGTCGACCTTCTTGGCGAGGTCCTCGATCTCCGGGGCGCTCTTGATGAGGCCCAGGTTGTCGCGCACCCACTGCACGAGGGAGCCGGTGACGGCGATCGAGCCCTCGAGCGCGTAGACCGGCTTGCTGTCGCCGATCTTGTAGGCGACGGTGGTGAGCAGTCCGTTCTCGCTGCGCACCAGCTCCTCGCCCGTGTTGATGAGCATGAAGTTGCCGGTGCCGTAGGTGTTCTTGGCCTGGCCCACCTCGAAGCACGCCTGCCCGAAGGTCGCGGCCTGCTGATCGCCCAGGATGCCGGCGATCGGGGTGTCGATGAGCAGGTCGTTCTTGCGGCCGTACCCGTAGACCTCGGAGGAGGACTTGATCTCGGGGAGCATGGACAGCGGGATGCCCATGTCCTTCGCGATGTCCTCGTTCCAGTCGAGGGTGTCGATGTTCATGAGCATCGTGCGGGAGGCGTTGGTGACGTCGGTGACGTGCACGCCGCCGTTCTGTCCGCCGGTGAGGTTCCACAGGACCCACGAGTCGGTGTTGCCGAAGATCAGGTCCCCGGCCTCTGCCTTCTCGCGCGCGCCCTCGACGTTGTCGAGGATCCACTTGACCTTGGGGCCGGAGAAGTAGGTCGCGAGCGGGAGGCCCACGCGCTCCTTGTACTTGTCGGCGCCCTCGTCGCCCGCGAGCTCGTTGCAGATCTTCTGCGTACGGGTGTCCTGCCAGACGATCGCGTTGTAGACGGGCTCGCCGGTGTTCTTGTCCCAGACCACCGCGGTCTCGCGCTGGTTGGTGATGCCCACGGCGGCGAGCTGGTGGCGGTTGATCTCCGCCTGCTGGAGCGCATCGGCGACGACCGCGCGGGTGTTGCGCCAGATCTCCACCGGATCGTGCTCGACCCACCCCGACTTCGGGAAGATCTGCTCGTGCTCCTTCTGGCCGGTGGCCACGATCTGGCCGCCGTGGTCGAAGACGATCGCGCGGGTCGAGGTGGTGCCCTGGTCGATCGCCAGGATGAACTTCTTCTCGTCAGTCACGGAAACTCCTTCAGTCCCTTGCTGCGGTGATGGTGTCGGTGGTGAAGCGGGTGCTCGTGGGGAGCCGGTCTCAGAATCCCATCTGGACGACGAGGCCGGCGATGATCGCGCCGATCACGGGGCCGACGATCGGCACCCAGGCGTAGCTCCAGTCGGAGCCGCCCTTGCCCTTGATGGGCACGAGCGCGTGGGCGATGCGGGGCCCGAGGTCACGCGCGGGGTTGATGGCGTATCCCGTCGGCCCGCCGAGGGAGGCGCCGATGGCGACGACCAGGAGGGCGACGGCGAGCGGGCCCAGGTCGACCGGGGTGTTGCCGAAGTTGAGGATGATGAACACGAGCACGAAGGTCGCGATGATCTCGGTGAGCACGTTCCAGCCGTAGCTGCGGATGCCGGGGGCCGTCGAGAACGTCCCCAGCACGGTGGCCTGGTCCTCGGTCTGGTCGTAGTGGTTGCGATAGGCGAGCCAGACGAACACGGCGCCCAGGAAGGCTCCGATCATCTCCGCCGCGAAGTAGGCGAGCGTGGTGCCCACCGTGATCGGGATGCCGGGCGCGTACTCGCCGGCGCCCGAGACCGCCAGGCCGATGGTGACGGCGGGGTTCAGGTGGGCACCGGTCTTGTACGCGGCGTAGACGCCGACGAACACGCCGAGGCCCCAGCCCCAGTGGATCATCAGCGGGCCGCCGCCATGGCCGCCCGTCTTCGCCAGGGTGTGGTTCGCGACGACGCCGCAGCCCAGCAGCGTCAGCATCGCGGTGCCCATGATCTCGTAGATCATGATCGTGCCGATGGTTCCCATGGATTCTCCTCGTCGAGTGGGATGCCGCAGCGGTGCGGCCAGATGGAAGGGTCCCGCGCGCGGCCATCGGGACCGCGCGCGGGGTGGTCGGTCAGCGACCGGGTGTCAGCTGCGGGGCACCTCCTGGGCGGAGGCGACGGCTGCGGCCGCCTCGGCATCGGAGTGGGTGGCCTCGCCGGCCAGGCGGGCATCGACGAAGGCCCGGTAGGCGCCGACCTCGGCGTCGCGGGTCGCCCGGTCCCAGCCGAGCTCGCCGGCCATGATGTCGGCGATCTCCTCGGAGGCGGCGGCGCCGCGGTCGCGCACCTCGTAGTCGAGGCGGGTGCGGCGCAGCATGAGGTCGGCCAGGTGCAGGGCGCCCTCGGCGCGGACGGCGTAGAGCACCTCGGCGCGCAGGTAGCGCGGCGCATCCTTCAGCGGCTCGCCGAGCGAGGAGTCCTCGTCGATGAGGGCGAGCACGTCGCGCAGCAGGGTGCCGTAGCGCATGAGCAGGCGATCGGTGCGCAGCTCGCCGAAGCCGTGCTTCGTCGCGATCGCGTCCTTCTCACGGCGGATGCCCTCGAAGCCCTGGGCGCCGATCAACGGGACGACGGTCGTCATCGAGGGGCGACCGGGGAACACGTCCTTGATCGCGAAGTCGACGACGTCCTCGGCCATCACGCGGTAGGTCGTGTACTTGCCGCCGGCGATCGCGGTGAGGCCGGGCTCGACCTCCATGACGGTGTGCTCACGGGAGACCTTCGTGGAGGCGCCGCCGGCGTCCTTGACGGGCTGCAGCAGGGGGCGCAGTCCGGCGTAGGTGCCGATCACGTCGTCGCGGGTGAGGTCGTGGTCGAGCACGGCGTTGGCGTGCTCGATGATGTAGTCGATGTCGTCGGAGGTCGCCGCGACGTGCGCGGGGTCCTCCTTCCACGGGGTGTCGGTGGTGCCGATGACCCAGTACTCGTCCCACGGGATGATGAACAGGACGGACTTCTCGGTCTGGGTGATGATCCCGGTGTCCGGGACGGCGGGGATGCGGTCGCGGGCCACGGTGATGTGGACGCCCTTCGAGGCGAGCACCTCGAGGCCGGTCGTCGCGCCCGCGACGTGCTGCTGGTCGCCGGTCCACACGCCCGCGGCGAGGATGGTCTCGCGCGCATGGGCGTCGAACTCCTCGCCCGTCTCCTCGTCGCGCAGACGGGCGCCGACCACGCGGTCCCCCTCGTGCAGGTAGGAGACGACGCGAGTGTACGTCGCGGCGCTCGCCCCGTACTCGAGCGCCGAGCGGACGAGCATCATCACGAAGCGCGCGTCGTCCTCCTGCGCGTCGTAGTACTCGAGTGCGCCGACGATCTTCTCGCCGTCGAGCGCCGGGAAGACGTTCATCATCCGGCGGTGGCTGAGGTGGCGGTGGAAGGGCACAGCGCGCTTGCGGCCGATGGACTGCATGGCGTCGTAGAGCATGACGCCGGAGCCGATGAAGGCGCGCTCGACCACGCGCTTGAAGAACGGGAAGACGAAGCTGATGGGCTTGACCAGGTGCGGGGCGGTGCGCGTGAGCAGAAGATCGCGCTCGCGCAGGGCCTCGGCCACGAGCTTGAAGTCGAGCATCTGCAGGTAGCGCAGGCCGCCGTGCATGAGCTTCGAGGAGCGGGAGGAGGTGCCGCTGGCCCAGTCGTGGGCCTCGACGACGGCGACGTCCAGGCCGCGGGTCGCGGCGTCGAAGGCGGCGCCGGCGCCGTTCACACCTCCGCCCACGACGAGCACGTCCAGGGGGTTCTCGGCCGTGGCGGCCCGGAGTCGATCGAGGCTCTCGGTGCGGCTCGCGGCGTTCAGGGTGGTGGCGTTCTGCGACGGCACGTGCGCTCCTTCGTCAGCTGTGCGTCATCGGGTGACGATGTCTGGGACGTCGGCCGACGGGGCGGGAGCTGGGCGGGCGCTCGTGGAGGGAGGGCATGCCGCTGGACGGGCTCCGCTGGCCGATATGTCTCCATCCTCGGGACGATGTGCGCCGCGAGCAACCGGAGTGCACGGATGTGCAAGACTGCCGGGGTGAGAGCGGATGCACGGCGCGCGGCGGCCTTCGAGGCTGCACGGATGTACTACCAGCAGACGCAGACCATGGAGGCGATCGCCTCGCACCTGGGCGTCTCCCGCTCGACGGTCTCGCGTCTGCTCGCGACCGCGCGCGACGAGGGGATCGTGCGGGTGAGCCTGCACGCGCCGGGCGCGCGGCGGGCCGGGGACCTGCAGGAGGAGATCGCCCAGTCGTACGGGGTCGCGGTGCACGTGGTGCCGTCCGTCCCGGAGTCGACGGAGCGCGAACGGCTCGACGCGGTGGCGGCAGAGGGCGCGGCGCTCGTGCAGTCGCTCCAGCAGCCGGATTCGGTGATGGGCATGGCCTGGGGGACGACGGTCGCGGCGCTCGTCGAGGCGGCCGAGGCGAAGCCGGTGCCGGGGCTCGCGATCGTGCAGCTGAACGGCGCGATCAACCCGCAGGGCTCGGGGCTGGGGTATGTGTCAACCGTGCTCGCGCAGGCGGCGTCGTCCTGGGGAGCGACGGTGCACCTGTTCCCGGTGCCGGCGTTCTTCGACTACCCGGACACCCGCGATGCGCTGTGGCGGGAGCGGTCGGTGCGCCAGGTCCTCGCACTGCAGTCACGCTGCCGCCTGGCGGTGTTCGGCGTCGGCGCGTTCGACGCCGAGGTCCCCAGCCACGTGTACACCTCGGGGTACCTGTCGGCACGGGACGTGCACGATCTGCGGTCCGACGGTGTGGTCGGGGACGTCTGCACGACGTTCCTGCGGGCCGACGGCAGCTGGGACGACGTCCCCCTGAACGCACGAGGATCCGGACCGACCCCTGCGGATCTGGCCCGGATCCCCCGTCGCGTGCTGGTCGCCGCGGGCCCGCGCAAGGCGGCGCCGCTCAGGGCGGCCCTGCTCGCGGGCTGCGCGACCGATGTGGTGGTCGACGAGGTGACGGCGAACCGGCTCGTGCATCTGGGGTGAGCCGGAGCCGGGTCATGGGGACCGGACCTCGTCGGCCGCAGTGATCAGCGGTCGGCGATCAGCCGTCGGCGATCAGCTCCCGGAGACGGCGCCCGCGAGGTCCGCGAGGGACTGCTCGAGCTGCTCCTCGGAGACGAGCGGGAAGATCTTCAGCAGGTCCTTGTCGGTGACGTCGGTCCAGGAGTAGGTGAGGGTGACGAGGGTGGAGTCGGACCCCTGCGACTCGAGGGTGTAGAGCCACTCCCAGCCCTTCGGGTCGTCCTTGGCGTCCTCGTTGGCGGGCTTCCAGCCGATCATCTTGCCGTCGTCGAAGGCGGTGACGTGGTTGTACATCTTGTACTCGCCACCCATGTGCTCGCCCTCCATGTTCATGACGAACTGCTCGCCGACCTTCGTGATGCGCTCGGTGTCCTCGGCGCTGCGCACGAAGCCGGAGCCGTCGAACTCGTGGTGCCGGGCAGGGAGGGAGAGCAGGTCGAAGATGTCCGCGGCGGGGGCGTCGATGGTGCGGCTGACGGAGATGCTGGTCTCGTTCGTGGTCATGTCCCCCACCGTGCCACCATCACCTGGAGATGTCACGGGCTGGCGCCGACCTGGGCGAACGTTGGTCGCGCGTGGCGCGCACGCTGGGGACGGCACGGAGCGAACTGCGGCGTCGCTGTTTTCAGGCGTGCCTGTAGAGGGGCACGGTGGTGTGCCCCTCTACGGGTGGGGGTGCTGCTGGCGGGGCTCCGACCTCAGGCTCTGCGATGGCGGGTCGGGCTGGTGGGTCAGAAGGGTGGTGGTCCGGGGTCGAACTTGGGTGGTGGGTTCTGTTGCTTGCGTGGTTTTCGGGTGGTGGCGCTGATGGGGATGTCGCCGTCGTACTGGAACGTCGGGAGTGGCTGGTACCGATGCCGCACGGGTTTCTCGACGGGGACTTCTTCCAGGTCAGGCGCTCCGGCCTGGTCCATGTCGACGCGGGGCCACGGGTCCGGGACACCAGGCCGGACCGGCCACGGTGAGTCCAGCCGGGAGGGATCCGGAGTCGGTGCCTCTGCGCTGGTGCGGGCCTCGGCATCGCGTTGCTGCTCGTAGTCGTCCTGCCTGCGCTCTATCGAGTCCCAGACGGCGTCGAGCTGTGCGACGGCTTGTGGGGTGAGGAGGTCGGTGTCGTCTTCGCGGAACACGCGGAAGCGTTCGTGCATCTCCCACACCGTGCCCGCGGTCCCTGCCGGTGACTCGTCCGCCTCTACACGGATGGGGTCGAGCTTGCCGGCGGTTTTCATCGCGTGGTGGAACCAGCACAGGAAGTGCAGGTTCTCCACCGCCGTCCGACCACCACACACCGGGTCCGCGTGGTTGTACTCCACGATGTGATCCGCTTCGGAGGCCACAGACGCTGCGCGCTCGCAGCCAGGGACGCCGCAGGACTGGCCGCGGAGTCTCAGGTGTTCGAGCATCGCCCCGGTCGGCCGGTACTTCTCCGCCGGACGCGGCAGAAACTCCCCGCTCGAGGGATCGGTGAGGACCCGGAACCACTCGTCGCTCTTCCCGGCGATCTCACGGGCCATCTGCGCCGGGATCGGCGTCCCGTCCTCCAGCACGCCCGGGGCATCGTCGCCGCCGACGAGGGTCAGGAACGGGACGAGCACGTTCAACCGGAACCTGGCCTCCGGAACGGTGATGCCGCCGGTGTCGAGCTGGGCGGCATGGGCGAGGTGGTAGCGGATCAGGTTCAACGACAGGGGCATGCCCTCGTTCTCCACCCGACGATCCGGATCCAGGGGGATCTCCGTGCCCTCCATGAGGGCGTGGCGCTGGGCGTTCTGGATCGCCCGAGCCGCCTGATCGAACTTCCCCGCCAATGCCTTGATCTCCGGTGCCGGGCCGATGATCCGCAGCGAGGCGACGCCATCGAGGGTTCCGGGGTCCAGGACCATGCGACGGCGGGTGGAGGAGATTTCTTCGGGTTCTTTCGGATGCCGCTGCTGAATCTTCGCCACCAGGAGTTCGAGGCATTTCGTGAATACTCTCGGCATGATCGCCAAACACCACGAGGCGACCGTGACATCCACCAGCACCATCTCCGCGGGCGTGAAATCCGCGGTGCGCCGCAGCAGGGTGCGGAACCATTCCGCCGGGAATTCGCCTGCTTCCAGGGCTTGGGTGCAGCGCGGGAGGAGGTCCACGGCCCGGTGGGCGTCGGTGATGGCTTTGGAGGCCTGCCCGCGGGTGCAGCGCATCGCGACCGCGACCATCAGGTCCTGCTGCTCGACCTCAAAGGGGTCGGCGTCCATGTCCTCACGCCCCGCCCAGAACGGCGCCAGGGCCACGAAGCGGCGGGAGAGCTCGTAGGACTCGTCGACGCCCTCGTCCCAGAGGGCGCGGACCTGCGCGGTGAGCTCCGCATCCGGGCGGGACTTGACCCTGCGCGCCACCACCTCCCGGCAGACCGCCTTCTTGGGTTCCTTCACGATGAACAGCGGCTTCACGCCCTCCGGGGGCGCGGCCACGAACCGGGGCGTGTGGGCGTGCATGTCCTCGCGCTGACGCTCGGTCATCTTCTCCAGGTCGTCCAGGATCGTGAACGTCGACTCGATCGCCGGCTGCCCGGGAAGGTCCAGACGCCCCTGCGACTCCGGCTGCTCGACTGCACTCACACCACCCACCCCCTCCCCCGGCACTCCACCACCCAGCGCGAGACTGCGCGATGCGATAACCCTGATTCGAGAGACGAGAACAATGAATCCGGCGACTTCACCTATGAACCCGCCGCCACTCGCGCTCGATCGATATGTCCGATTCTATCCCGTCTTGCCACCGAAAACTAGACCTCAATCGAGAATGTGGATAAGCCGAAGAAACACCTCCCTCTTCCACGCCCAACAACCTCTCAGTGGATAACCCCGTGGAAAACACCCCCTTGTGGAGGAACCACTCCGCCCACAGAGGAACCACCGAGCGCGAAGACGAACCGATGCGCGAACCCCCGCCCGCAGATTCACCGACTCCCGCGACGCGACACAGCGAGGCCCACCCCACCCGCCAGGCCACGGCCCCTCAGCGCGCCGAGAAGCGGCCGATCCTATAGCTCCGCACACCGCCCACCCCCAAGCCCACCTCGGAGCACGCTCGCACCGTCACCTGCACGTCCCCACCGTTCACCACCCACTCCTCGACTCCCCGCCGCACCCGACCCACCCGAGCCCACCGCCACACCACCCGTCGGCCCCACGAGACACCCCTTGACTCCCTATAGGATCCACACCACACTTGCGACCGAACCATGGCAGGGACGCCGCGACGACGCGGCCCTGAGGTGCGAAGGAGCGCTCATGACTGCCTCTCACGGTCCGACCGAAGCCGCCAACGCGGAAGCAGCCGGGATCAACCCCGGCACCCATCGTCTGGTGCCGCGCGCGCCGGCGATCTCGTGGTGGATGCTGCTGCTCACCACGGTCGCTATCCTCATGACCTCGGTCGATCATCAGATCCTTCCCGCGGTGCTGCCGGAGGTCTCGCAGGAGTTCGGGCTCTCGCCGGAGCAGGCGGGGCTCATCAACTCGGTCTACTTCGCCGGGCTCGTGGCCGGCGGCATCGTGTTCGGCTACCTCTCGGACCGGATCGGCTCCGGATACCGGCGCACGTGGACGTGGAACATCGCGATGCTGCTCGCGATCATCGGCGGCGCGCTGACATTCGGCCTCGCCGGGAGCTTCCTCGCCTTCCTGCTGCTGCGCATCCCGATGGGCATCAGCCGCGGCGGATCGGAGCCCGTGAACGTCGCGATCGTCGCGGAGTGGTGGCCCAAGGAGCACCGCGGATTCGCCGTGGGCGTGCACCACACCGGCTTCCCCATCGGACAGTTCCTCGCGGGTGCGCTCATCGCGATCGTGCTGGGCTCCGGGAACTGGGCGACGGCGTTCCTGGTGATCCCGCTGCTCGGGATCCCGATCATCATCGGCCAGGCGTTCCTGGGCAGGCGGCGGAACCAGGCCACGCTCTACCGGAAGATCGAAGAGAGGGGGCAGACTCCCCCGCTGCCCGAGCTCACCGACCGCAGCGCGGCCGGCCTCTGGGGTCCGGTGCGCGAGGCGCTGCGCCACGCGAACGTGCGCTGGGCCGTGGTGCTGTGCTTCCTGTTCCTGTGGGGCGAGGCCGGGGTCGTCACGTTCCTGACCACGCAGTTCAAGGGGATCGGGATGGAGACCTCGCAGGCGATCCTGGTCTCCGGCGCCTCGGGGCTGACGGGCTGGATCGGCCAGGTCGTGTGGGGCACGCTCTCGGATCGTCTGGGCAGGAAGTTCTCGATCGCCTTCCTGATCCTGGGGTGGACGGGGACGCTGCTTGCGATGATCCTCATCCACGACGTGGTGACCGCGTGGATCATCCTGCTGGCCTGGGGCCTGTTCCGCAACGCGCCGTTCCCCGTGGTCTACGCGCTGCTGGTCGACTCGGTGCCGCGAGCCGCAGGCACCGCGCTGGGCATCATGATCGGCGTGGCCCTGGGCGTCTCCGGGATCTTCGCCTCGGCGGTGTCCGGTGTGGTCATCACCCATCTCGGCTTCACCTGGCACTACGTCATCCTCGCGGCGATCTGCCTGCTCGGGTTCATCCCGCTGGCCCGGATCACCGAGACCGTGCGGGTCGCGCGCCGGGACATGCCCGATGCGCCCCGCGCCGCGTGAGTCCACCACGAACCCTCGAGCCCCGGCCCCGATCCCCCGAAGGAGACCACCCATGACCGCCTCAGATCTCTTCGATCCCGACGCCCGCCTCGAGAAGGTCGCCGACGGCTTCACGTGGACCGAGGGTCCCGCGTGGATCGCCGCCCGCGGCGTGCTGCGCTTCAGCGACATCCCCGGGAACCAGGTGCTCGAGTTCAGTGAGGCCGACGGCGTGACGCGGCAGGTCACGGGCTCGGCCGAGTTCACGAACGGCCGGACCGTCGGCCCCGACGGGGCGATCGTCGAGTGCTCGCACGGCCGCCGCGCGGTGCAGATCGACCGCACGGGCGCGTCCGAGGACCCGGCCGCCGTTCCCTACGCCCCCGAGGTCCTCGTCGACCGCTTCGGCCGGGCGAGGCTGAACTCCCCGAACGACGTGGTCGTGAAGTCCGACGGCACGATCTGGTTCACCGACCCCTCTTACGGGATCAAGCGGCCGGTCGAGGGGCATGCGGGCGAGGAGGAGTACGGGGACAGGTACGTCTTCCGCTTCGATCCGGCCGACGGGTCGCTCGCGCCGGTCGTCATCGACGTCGAGGCGCCCAACGGCATCGCCTTCTCGCCCGACGAGTCGATCCTGTACGTCTCGGACTCCTCGATCGACCCGCCCGACCGCGACCACCCGGACCCCGAGCGTCCCGGCGGGCACGCGATCCACGCATACGACGTGCTCGGCGGGCGGCACGCGAAGAACGGACGGACGTTCGTCGAGGTCAGCCCCGGTCTTCCCGACGGGTTCCGTGTGGACGAGGACGGCAACGTGTGGTCCTCCTCGGCGACGGGCATCCAGGTCTTCTCACCGGACGGCGCGCGCCTCGGCGAGATCCCCGTGCCGGAGGAGGTCGCGAACTGCTGCTTCGGCGGGGCCGACGGCCGCACCCTGTACATCTGCGGCTCGACGAGCCTGTACCGGATCCGCACGCGCGCCCGGGATGCCCACGCGCGGACGCACGGCTGACGCGCGGCCGGCGCCGGCATCGGGCCTAACGTCAGGCCCTGCCGAACACGTCCTCCAGGCGGAGCTGCGGCCTGCCGAGCACCTGCTGCACGTCCCCGCTCACCGGGGCGAGGACGCCTGAGGCGATCGCCGTGTAGGTGCTGATCCAGGCGTCGACCTGCCAGTCCGGGGCCCCGTAGGGAGCGCGGGAGGCGCGTGCCTCGGCCATCGTCTCGTCGACGTACTCGAACCTCTCGCCCGTCGCCGCGGTCAGGCGCTCGGCGGCCTCTCCCAGCGTGAGAGCCTCACCGCCGGTGATCTCGAGGACGGTGTCGCCCCACGCCTGGGGATCGGTGAGCACACGGGCGGCGACCTGGGCGACGTCCTCGCGGGCCACGAACGCGCACCGGCCATCGCCCGCCGGTCCGCGCAGGGTGCGGTCCTCCCCCGCCCAGGGCAGGAGCACGTCGAGATAGAAGTCGTCCCGCAGGAACGTCCACGTCAGCCCCGAGCGGCCGGCGGCCTCCCGGATCGCGTCCTCGGTGGCGCCGTGGTCCCGGGCGAGCGTGAACTCGGCGTCGGCCGAGGCGCCCGTGAACGAGGTGTAGACGAGATGGCGCACGCCCGCCTCGGTCGCCGCGGCGATCGCCGTGCGGTGCTGCGTGACGCGGTCGTCGGACTCGCCGGCGGAGACCAGCAGCAGGGTGTCGAGGCCCGCGAACGCCGCCCGGCAGGCGTCGCCGTCGTCGAAGGAGGCGACGGCCACCTCCGCTCCCGGCACGTGCGGAGCGCGCGCCGGATCGCGCACGATGAGCCGCAGATCCCCGGCGCGGCCCTGCGCGGCGAGGAGCTCCGCGACGCGTCGGCCGATGTGCCCGCTCGCCCCGGTGATGCCGATCCTGCGGGTGGCGACACCACCGGCTTCGTCGACGCCGGATGCCGGGGCGGTCACTTCGCGATCCCCTTGTCCTTCAGCCAGGCCTTCGCGATGGTCGCGGAATCGGCCTTCTCGTCGACGCTGCGCGTGTTCAGGGCGATGAGCTCGTCGGTGCTGAGCGCATCGGTGACCTTCTTGATCGCGGCGGCGCCGGCGTCGTCCACCTTGGACGAGACGATCGGGACCACGTTCTCCGGCAGCACCATGACCTTCGGGTCCTCGAGCGGGACCAGGTCGTTCTTCACGATCGCCGGATCGGAGGTGTAGAGGTCCGCGACCTGCACCTTGCCGTCCATGAGGGACTTCAGGGTGAGAGGGCCGCCGGAGTCGGAGACGGGCACCACGGTGATGTCCACGCCGTAGTCGCTCTTGGCGCCCTTGGGGCCGTAGGGGCGCTCCTCGAACTCGGGATTCGCAGCGATCTTCAGGTCGCCGATGCCGGCGAGGTCGCCGATGTCCTTGAGCGAGTTCTGCGAGGCGAAGTCCTTGGTGACCGTGTAGGAGTCCTGGTCGGTGGCCTCGGCGTAGGGCAGGGCGCGCAGGCCGTCGTCGAGCGCCTTCTCGAGGCCCTTCGCGAGGTCGTCGGCCGTGCCCTTCGCGGCGGACTCGTCGAGGTACTGCAGCAGGTTCCCGAGGTACTCGGGGATCACGTCGATCGTGCCCTTCTGCAGCTCGGGCACGTAGACCTCGCGCTGGCCGATCTGGAACTGCCGCTTCACGGTCGCGCCCGAGCCCTCGAGGGCCTGGGCGAAGAGCTCGGCGATAATCTCGTTCGAGTAGTACTGCTGCGAGCCGACGACGATCTCGCCACTGCCGCTCCCGCCGCCGTCGGACCCGCCCGAGCCGGAGCCCGAGTCGCTCTTCAGCGGGTCGTCGTTCGAGCAGGCGGCCGCGCCGAGGGCGACGATCCCCGTGCCCGCGAGGGCGGCGAGGCTGCGTCGGCCGACGACGGGGCCGGTCGTGGTGATCGGGCTGCGGACGGGGAGGCGGCGGCGATGGGTCATGGAGACTCCTCGGTGGATGGGACGGAGGTCGGGGAGATGCGGAGAGCTGTGGGGGCTCAGCCCCGGGCGGCTCCGCGCGGCGCGAGGAGGCGTTCGAGGACGCGCAGCGCCACGTCGAGGACGAGTGCGAGGGCGACCACCAGGATGGACCCCGCGAGCATCTGCGGATAGTCCTGCAGCTGGAGGCCCAGGAAGATGAAGCGGCCGAGACCTCCGTTGCCGATGTACGAGGCGAGCATGACGGTGGCGACGACCTGCACGATCGCGAGGCGGAAGCCCGAGATCAGCAGCGGCAGCCCGAGCGGCACCTCGACGCGGGAGAGGATCTGCCATTCGGTCATGCCCTGGGCGCGGGCGGCGTCGACGGTGCGCGGGTCGACGGACTCGACCGCGGAGTAGGCACCCGCGAGCAGGGACGGGATCGCGAGGACCACGAACGCGAGGATCGGCGCCTTCAGCCCGATGCCGAGCCACAGCCCGAACAGGGTGATGAGGCCCAGCGTGGGCAGGGCGCGGGCGGCGCCGCTGAGCGCGACGACGATCCCGCGGCCGCGGCCCGTGTGGCCCACGAGCAGCCCGATCGGCACCGCGATGACGGCGGCGACGACCACGCCGAGCGCCGTGTACCAGAGGTGCTCGAGCAGGCGGGTGGGGATGCCGTCGGCCCCCGACCAGCGGGTGGGGTCGGCGAGCCACGAGAAGGCCTCGAGGAGCTGGCTCATCGGACCCCCTCCCCGCGCACGCGGGACCAGGGCAGCGCGAGGCGGCCCCCGAGCATGATCAGCAGGTCCAGGGCGATCGCGAGGGCCGCGGTGAGCACGATGCCGGCGAGGATCTCCGCGGTGATGCTGCGCTGGAACCCGTCGATGAACAGCATGCCCAGGCTGGGCACGCCGAGCACGCCGCCCACGGTGACCAGGGAGACCGTGCTCACCGCGACCACGCGCAGCCCCGCGACCAGGGCCGGACCGGCGAGCGGCAGCTCGACCCGGAGGAACCGGGCCAGCGGCGCATAACCCTGGGCGGTGGCCGACTGCAGGGTGTCGCGGCTAACCGCGCGCAGGGCCTCGGAGGCGCTGGGCACCATGAGCGCGAGGCCGTAGATCGTGAGGGCGACGATGATGTTGACCGTGGAGCGGATGCCTGTGCCCAGGATGATCGGCAGCACGATGAACAGCGGCAGCGAGGGCACCGCGTAGAGCAGCCCGGCGCCGGCGGTGAGCCCGCCGCGCAGCCAGCCGCGGGCGTTGGCGAGCTTCGCGATCGGGATCGCGAGCACGAAGGCCAGCACGATCGGCGGGATCGACTGCCCCAGGTGGGCGAGCAGGCGCTCGGCCAGCAGCGGGAGGTTCGCGAGCACCCAGCTCACGAGCGGGATCCCTCGCGCAGGACCCCGACGGGGCGGTCGCCCGCGTCGAGGACGACCTGCTGGCCGCTGACCTCGTCCACGTGCAGGGCGCGCTTGCCGACGCCGCTCCCCACGAACGACTCGACGAAGTCGTCGGCCGGATCGGCGAGGATCTCCGCCGGGGTCCCCTGCTGGGCGATCTCGCCGCCGGGGCGCAGGATCACCACCTGCTCGCCGATGAGGAAGGCCTCGTCGATGTCGTGGGTGACGAAGAGGATGGTCTTGCCGAGCTCGCTCTGCAGGCGCAGCAGCTCCTTCTGCAGCTCGGCCCGCACGATGGGGTCGACGGCGCCGAAGGGCTCGTCCATGAGCAGGATGTTCGGGTCCGAGGCGAGTGCCCGGGCGACGCCCACGCGCTGCTGCTGCCCGCCCGAGAGCTGCGAGGGATAGCGGTCGCCGAGCCGATGGTCGAGGCCCACCATCTCCAGCAGGGCGAGCGCCCGCGAGCGGGACCGCCGACGGGAGACGCCCTCGAGGAGGGGGACGGTCGCGACGTTCTCGGCGACCGTGCGGTGCGGGAGCAGCCCGGAGGCCTGCATGACGTAGCCGATACTGCGGCGCAGCTTCACGGGGTCCACGCCCGCGACGTCCTCGTCGTCGATGAGGACGCGGCCCGAGGTCGGGTCGACCATGCGGTTCACCATCCGCATGAGCGTGGTCTTGCCGGAGCCGCTGGTCCCCACGAGCACCACGCTCGCGTGGGAGTCGATGGTGAGGGAGAAGTCCTCCACGGCGGTCGTGCCGCCGGGATATGTCTTCCCGACGTGGTCGAATCGGATCACGGCCGCCTCCCAGCGCGGGGGTCGTCGTACAGATGTTCGAGACGTGCTGGCCCGACACTACGCCACCGCGGTGGCCGGTGCGAACGGGACACGATCAGCGGGATCGGCCGCCGCCCTCCGCGGCGCGGCGCCGCATGCGCCGCTCGAGTAGGCCCGCGGCCTTGGTGAGCAGGAAGTTCAGCACGATGTAGATCACCGAGACGACCACGTAGGTCTGCACCAGGAAGCGGGTGATGGAGACCATCGTCTTGCCCTGGAACTGCAGCTCGTTGAAGCTCACCACGAAGCCGAGGGTCGAGTCCTTGAGCAGGCTCACCAGGGCCAGGATCAGGCTCGGCAGCACGAGGCGCACGGCCTGCGGGAGGATCACGTAGCGCATGGTCTGGCCGCGGGAGAGGCCGATCGCGGCCGACGCCTCGTCCTGGCCGCGGTCCACCGCCCCGATGCCCGCGCGGAACACCTCCGCGGTGCTCGCGGAGCTCACCAGGATCATCGGCACCACGAGCATCCAGAAGCGCGGCAGGTTCACGCCGTAGGCAGGCAGGGCCAGCAGGAACGCGTAGACGACCAGCAGCATGGGGATGCCGCGGAAGAACTCGATCCACACCGCGGAGATCGCGCTGAGGGCCCGTGCCCGCGAGATCCGTCCCAGGGCCAGGACGAGTCCGAAGGGGAAGGCGATGACGGCGGCGACCGCCGTCGCCTCGAGCGTCCCCATCAGCCCCTTGCCGAGGAACGCGATGTAGTCGCGTCGCAGGTAGGGCAGCCACTTGTCGGCCGCGAGCTGGCCGTTGCGCTGGAACTGCCACAGGCCCAGCGCGATCAGCGCGAGGATCGCGAGGGAGGAGACGATCGAGATCAGCAGGATTCGCCGACGGCCCCGCGGGCCGGGGGCGTCGAAGAGGACCTGCGTGGCCGAGGTGCTCGTGGTGCTCATGCCTGCGCCGCCCCCTGCAGTCGGTCGGCGGTGCGCAGCGGGCGCGCGCCGCCCGGGGCGACCGCCCTCTCGACGCGTCGTCCGAGGTAGGCCACCCCGAGCGAGAGCGCGAGGTAGAGGGCGCCCGCGACGAGGAACAGCAGCACGGCCTGCGCGGAGGCGATGTTCAGCTGCTGGGTGACGTAGGTGATCTCGACGACCGAGATCGCCGCGCACAGCGAGGACCCGATGACGGTCGCGATGAACACGTTCACGAGCGGCTGCACCATTGTGCGGAAGGCCTGCGGGAGCACCACGTAGCGCAGCACCCCGAAGAAGCCCAGCCCGATCGAGCGGGCGGCCTCGGCGTGGCCGATGGGGACGGTGTTGATGCCCGAGCGGATGTTCTCGCACACGAAGGCCGCGCCGGAGAGCGTCAGCCCCGCGACGCCGCACCAGAAGTAGGGCAGCAGCACCCCGGCGTCCGGCAGGCCGAAGGCCAGCAGGATCAGCAGGCTCAGCAGCGGGATGTTGCGGAAGATCTCCACGTACACGGTGGCCGCCCAGCGCAGCGGCGGGATCGGGCTGACCCTGCATACGGCGAGCGCCGTGCCGAGGACCAGCGCGAACGCGTACCCCAGCACCGTGAGCGCGATCGTGGTGCCGATCCCCTGCAGCAGCAGCGGGATGTTGTCGAGGATGATCTGCATGGCGTCCCTCCGTCGCTCCTCCGTCGGCCCTCCGTCGGTCCTCCGCGGGTCAGGACGGCAGGTCGCCGATGGTCGGCGGCTCGGGCGTCTCGTCCTCGATGACCTGGCCGATGGTGGCCTCGTAGAGCTTCTTCCAGGTGCCGTCGTCCTCGATCGCCTTCAGGAAGCCGTTGACGAAGTCGAGGGCGTCCGAGTCCTTGTTCAGCCCGATGCCGTAGGGGTCCTCGGTGAAGGGCTTGCCGACGACGGTGACCGACGGGTCCGCCTTCGAGTTGCCGAGCAGCACGCCCTGGTCGAGCACGTAGGCGTCCACGCGCTTCTGCTTGAGGGCGGCGACGCAGGACTCGTTGTCGGCGAGGGTCTCCGTCTTGCCCGGGTCCTTCACGTGCTCCTCGATGGCCTGGATGCCCGTGGAGTTCGACTGGGTCACGAGCTTCTTGCCGGTGAGGTCCTCGGGTCCGGTGATGGAGTCCTTGTCCTCGGTGCGCACCTGGATGGCGGTGCCCGAGAGGTAGTAAGGCCCGCCGAAGTCGATGAGGTCCATGCGCTCGGGGGTGATCGAGTAGGTCGCGATCACGCAGTCCACCGAGTTGTTCTGGACGAGCTTCTCGCGGGTGTCGACGGTGGTGTCCACGTAGTCGACCTTCTCCTCGCCGCCGTCGCCCAGGATGTACCGGGCGAGCAGCTGCGTGATGCCCGCGTCGAAGCCCGTGACCTTGTTGGTCGACGGGTCGATGAGGGAGAACACCTGGTTGGCGGTGGTGCCGCCGCGCGTGAGCTTGCCGGCGTCCTTGATCTTCTTCGCCCAGGCGCTCTTCTGCACGTCGGCGTCGTCGGCGACGGGACCGCCCGCGATGACCCCGTCGTAGGCCGAGCTCGCGCCGCCGTCGTCACTGCCGCCGCCGAGCGACGGGGCGTCGCCGGTGTCGGAGGAGCAGGCGGCGAGCGCGGCGCCGAGAGGCAGGGCGGCGGCAGCGGCGACCACGGCGCGGCGGGCGGGGCGGAAGCTGGTGGAGGTCATCGGGTTCTCCTTCGTCGGGAACGGGATCGGGGATGGAGGGACCGGGCGCGAGGGATCAGTGCGGGAGGATCTTCGAGAGGAAGTCCTTGGCGCGCTGGGACTCGGGGGCGGTGAAGAACTGCTCTGGCTCGCCCTGCTCGACGATCTCGCCGGCGTCCATGAAGACGACGCGGTCGCAGACTCGGCGGGCGAAGCCCATCTCGTGGGTGACCACGAGCATCGTCATGCCGGCCTCGGCGAGCTCGGTCATGACGTCGAGCACCTCGTTGATCACCTCCGGGTCCAGGGCCGAGGTGGGCTCGTCGAAGAGCATGGCCTTGGGCTTCATGGCGAGCGCGCGGGCGATCGCGACGCGCTGCTGCTGACCGCCCGAGAGCGCCGCGGGCAGGCTGTGCTCCTTGCCCGTGAGACCCACGCGGGCCAGCAGGTCCATCGCCTCCTTCGTGGCCTCGGCCTTCGAGACCCCGCGGACCTTCGTCGGCCCGAGGGTCACGTTGTCGACGGCGCGCAGGTGGGGGAAGAGGTTGAAGGACTGGAAGACCATGCCGACGTCGCTGCGCAGCCGCGCGAGGTCCCGCCCCTCCTCCGGGAGGGGCTCGCCGTCGATGAGGATCCCGCCGGCGCTGATCGTCTCCAGACGGTTGATGCAGCGGCACAGCGTGGACTTGCCCGAGCCGGAGGCCCCGATGAGCGCGACGACCTCGCCGCGGTGGATGTCGAGGTCGATGTCCTTGAGGGCCTGGAAGTCCCCGAAGTGCTTGTCGACGCCGCGCACCGAGATCACGGGCTCGGCGCCCGACGGGCTGCCCGGGCTGTGTTCGCTCATGCCGGAAGCATTCCCTGATCCGGGCATTCTGTCCACGCGACGCGGCCCCGCCGCCTGGATCGATGCCCTCTCGTGACCGCTCGCGGGGCTGGTCACCGGCGAGTTCACGGTGAGCGACGGGAGCCGCGTAGGGTGCCACGAACCGCCACAGAGCGCATCCGCACCGACCACACACGAGAGGTGGAGAGCGTGCCCTCCCCCGATCCCCGCACCGCCGCGACCCCGCCATCGGCTCCGCCCTCGCGGGCCCGACGGCTGCTGCGCAGCTACCGCTTCCCCCTGGCCATCCTCACGGGCGTCGTCATCGGCGCGGTCGTGGGCCTCGTGCTCGGAGAGCGCGCGAGCGTGCTGAAGCCCTTCGGCACGCTGTTCGTGAACATGATGTTCACGCTCGTCGTGCCGCTCGTGTTCTTCTCGATCGCCTCCGCGGTCGCGGGCATGTCCTCGGTCAAGCGGCTCGGGAAGATCCTCGGCGCGATGCTCGCGATCTTCGCCGTGACCGGCATCATCGCCTCGCTGCTGATGATCGCGGCGCTCGGGATCTTCCGCCCCACCGACGGCGTGCAGGTCGAGCTCACCCAGCCCGAGAAGACCGAGGACGTCGGCTCGATCGGCGATCAGCTCGTGCAGACCTTCGTGGTCGACGACTTCTCGAAGATCCTCTCGACCGAGCACATGCTCGCGCTCATCGTCTTCGCGGTGATCGTGGGGATCGCGACCTCGAGCATCGGGGAGAAGGGCGCGCCGTTCTCACGGTTCCTGAGCTCCGGCTCCGAGGTGTTCCTGAAGTTCACCTCGATCATCATGTACTACGCCCCCATCGGGCTGGGCGCCTACTTCGCGGCGCTCATCGGGGAGCTGGGCGCGCAGCTCGTGGGCGACTACTTGCGCGCCTTCCTCGTCTACTACCCCGTCGCGATCCTCTACTTCCTGATCGCCTTCACGCTCTACTCCTTCCTCGCCGGGGGCAGGCGCGGCATGAGGCGGTTCTGGGCGCACATCCTGGAGCCCACGGCGGTCTCGCTCGGGACCTCCTCGTCGGTCGCGGCGATCCCCGCGAACCTGCGCGCCGGCGAGAGGATCGGCGTGCCGCGGGACGTGCGCGAGACGATCATCCCGATCGGCGCGACGATCCACATGGAGGGCTCCTCGCTCAGCGCGATCCTCAAGATCGCCTTCCTGTTCGCGGTGTTCCAGCGGGACTTCTTCACACCCTCGAACATCCTCATCGCGGTCGCCGTCGCGCTGCTCTCGGGCATGGTGATGGCCGGGATCCCCTCGGGCGGGTTCATCGGCGAGCTGATGATCATCACGCTCTACGGCTTCCCCGCCGCGGCGCTGCCGATCATCCAGATCATCGGCACCGTCATCGACCCGCCCGCCACCACCGTGAACTCCGTCGGCGACCAGGCGAGCAGCATGCTCGTGGCGCGGGTGCTCGACGGGAAGGACTGGATGGACCAGCCCGACGTGCCCGACGAGCCCGACCCTGCCGAACCCGTGGCGGCGGACCTCGCCGGCGCACGAACGGAGTGACCATGGACCTCACCGCCCTCCCCCGCCGCCGGTACACCGACGGCCCCACGCCGCTGCAGCACCTGGAGCGGATCAGCGCCGAGCTCGGCGGGCCGCAGATCTGGGTCAAGCGCGACGACCTGCTGGGCCTCGCCCTGGGCGGGAACAAGACCCGCAAGCTCGAGTTCCTCGTGGCCGACGCCCTGGCCCGCGGCGCCGACTGCCTGGTCACGGCGGGCGGCGTGCAGTCCAACCACTGCCGGCTCACCCTGGCCGCCTCCCGCGTCGAGGGCCTCGCCTGCCATCTCGTGCTCGAGGAGGACCTGGGGGCCGACGGCACGGCCGTCCCGGGCGGGAATCCGCCCGAGGACACGGGCAACCGCTTCCTCTTCGACCTCCTGGGGGCGGAGACCGTGGAGGTGCACCCGCACGGCGCCGACCTCGGCGCCCGCATGGAGGAGATCGCCCGGGAGCTCGAGGCGAGAGGCGCCCGCCCCTACGTGAGCCCGATCGGCGGCTCGAACGCCCTGGGCGCGCTCGGGTACGTGGATGCGGCCGGCGAGCTGCTGCGCCAGATCGACGAGGCAGGACTCGAAGTCGATGAGATCGTGACGCCGAGCGGCTCCGCCGGGATGCAGGCGGGCCTGGTCGCCGGTCTGCACGCCGCGGGCAGCGGGATCCATGTGGTCGGCATCAACGTGAGCCGCTCGCGCGAGGAGCAGGAGCCGAAGATCGTGGGGCTCGCGCGAGAGGTCACGCAGCTCCTGGGTCTGCCGGAGGTTCCGAGGGAGAGGATCGTGGGGCTCGGGGACTTCGTCGGCCCCGGGTACGCGCTGCCCACGCCCGGCATGGTCGAGGCGCTGCGACTGTTCGCGCGCACCGAGGGCCTGGTGCTCGATCCGGTCTACACGGGCAAGGCTGCGGCAGGGCTGGTGGCGCGGATCCGCAGCGGCGAGCTCGGCCCGGGGCAGACGGTCGTGCTGCTGCACTCCGGCGGGGTGCCCGGCCTGTTCGCGCGCACCGCGGCCTTCGCCTGAGCGACGGGACCGTCGTCCGGGCCCGTCGACCGGTCCTGTCGGCCCGGCCCCGGATCAGCCCCGGTAGAAGCCCTGGTAGACGGCGTCGAACGGAGCCCGGCCGTGCTGGCGGTGCTCGATCGCGCTGGTGACCACACGCTTCGCGGTGCGCGCCGCGTCGAGCGCGTCGGCGCCCTTCGCGAGCTCGGCGGTGACGGCCGCCGCGAGCGTGCAGCCGGCGCCGGAGACGCGATGCTCCCCGATCTTCGGGCTGCGCAGCACCACCTCGCGCTCCTCGTCGACGAAGACGTCGACGGCGTCCTCGCCGGCGAGCTCGACGCCGCCCTTGGCGAGGACCGTCACGCCCCAGCGCTCGTGGATCGCGCGCGCGGCGGCGGTGAGGTCCTCGAGGGAGTCGAGAGGACCCGTGCCCGCGAGGATCCGGGTCTCCCCCAGGTTCGGGGTGACGAAGGTGGCGCGCGGCAGGATCTTCGCCGTCAGCGCGTCGTCCGTGGCGCGGGCGGGGGTGTCGCCCTCGCCCTCCTTGCAGATCATCACGGGGTCCAGCACCACGTGCGGGAAGTCGTGCTCGGCGAGGGCGCCCGCGACCACGTCGATCGTGCCCGGGGTGCCGAGCATGCCGAGCTTCACGGCGTCGATCTCGTGGACGGCGGTGCTCGACTCGATCTGGTCGGCGATCGTCCCCGGGTCGATCGGCACGAAGCGGTGCGCCCAGCCGTCCTGCGGATCGAAGCTCACGATGCAGGTCAGGGCCACGCTGCCGAAGACCCCGAGCTGGTGGAAGGTCTTGATGTCGGTCTGCGCGCCCGCGCCTCCGGTGGCCTCGGAGCCGGCGATGGCGAGGGCGACGTGGACCATGGGGACCTCCGGGAGCTGGGGTCGGCGGCGGTGTGCGATGCGGCCGACGCGGAACGGGCGATCGCCCACTCTACGACCCGGGCCGATAGTGTGCGGGGGTGCCCGGATCAGCATCGGACGGGCTCTGGGCCCGCCATCTGGGTCCGAGCCTGAAGTTCCTCACCGTGGGCGGCCTCGTCTTCCTGTTCGACGCCGCCCTCTACAACCTGCTCGTCTTCTGGTCCCCCGCGAGCGGCTGGGGGCACGGGCTGCTGCACGCGCATCCGATCACCGCGAAGGTGCTCACGATCGTCGCGGCCTCGTCCCTCACCTACCTGGGCAATCGGCTCTGGACCTACCGCGACCGGCCGAGCCCGCGCACCGCCCGCTCGATCCTCGTGTTCGTGGGCCTCAACGTGCTGGCCTCCGCCCTGCAGCTCGCCTGCCTGGGCTTCTCGCGGTACGTGCTGGGCCTGGACTCGGCGCTCGCCGACAACGTCTCCGGCACACTCATCGGACAGGTGGTCTCGACCACCTTCCGATATCTCACCTATGGGCGATTCGTGTTCCCGCACGACCAGGAGACGGCGCCCGATGACGCCGACATCGCGTCGGACGAGCGCACCGGCTCCCTGCAGGACCGCTGACCGTCCTAGAATCCAGGCAGACCGGCGGACATCCTCCGCGTCGGCCTCGGCGTTCCACCGGCACGCCGCTCCGCCCACCCGGGTTGCGACCTTTCCCGCCCCGGGGCGTCGATGAGGACAGTCATGACTACAACAACCGAGGCCAAGAGCGGTTTCAGCCCGCGCGTGGCCCTGCAGAAGGTCGGCACCTCGCTGTCGAACATGGTGATGCCGAACATCCCGGCGCTCATCGCCTGGGGCATCCTCACCGCGTTCTTCATCGCTGACGGGTGGACCCCGAACGCCGCTCTCGAGAGCGCGACGACGCCGATGATCCACTATCTGCTGCCGCTGCTCATCGCGAACACCGGCGGACGGATGGTCTACGAGGCGCGCGGCGCGGTCGTGGGCGTCATCGCGACCATGGGCGTGATCGCCGGCTCCGACTGGCTGATCGCCCAGGACAACGCCGAGATGCTCAAGCAGTGGGTGGCCGCCGGCAAGGACGCCGCCGACTACACCGAGCTGGGCCAGGTCCACATGTTCATCGGCGCGATGATCATGGCGCCGCTCGCCGCATGGCTCATGAAGAAGCTCGACCGGCTGTGGCAGGACCACATCCCCGCCGGCTTCGAGATGCTCGTGAACATGTTCTCGGCCGGCATCTTCGGCTTCATCATGCTGGTGATCGGCTTCTTCGGACTGGCTCCGCTCGTCAACGGCCTGATGAGCCTGCTCTCCAGCGGCGTCGAGGCCCTGGTGCACGCGCATCTCCTCCCGCTCGTGTCGATCCTCATCGAGCCCGCGAAGGTCTTCTTCCTGAACAATGCGATCAACCACGGCGTGCTGACTCCGCTGGGGCTCTCGCAGGCCTCGCAGAGCGGCAAGTCGGTCCTGTTCCTCCTCGAGGCGAACCCCGGCCCGGGCGTCGGCATCCTGCTGGCGTACACCTTCTTCGGCCGGGGCGCCGCGCGCGCTTCGGCCCCCGGCGCCGCCCTCATCCAGTTCTTCGGCGGCATCCACGAGATCTACTTCCCGTACGTGCTCATGAAGCCGATCCTGATCCTCGCTGCCATCGGCGGCGGCATGACCGGCGTCGCGATCAACGTGGCCTTCGGCACCGGGCTCATCGCGCCCGCATCTCCGGGCTCGATCTTCGCGATCTTCGGCGTGGCCGCGCGCGACTCCTATCTGGGCATCTCCCTTGCAGTGCTGGGTGCGGCAGCGGTGAGCTTCGTGCTCTCCATGATCTTCCTGAAGATCGGCAAGCAGGACGACGGCGACATCGCCTCGGCCACCGCGAAGATGGAGCAGATGAAGGGCAAGAAGTCCTCCGTCGCCGGTGCCCTCACCGGCGGTGCGGCGGCGGGCGGCGCGGCCGGTGCCGCGGCGGCCGCCGACGGCTCCTCGCACACCGGCCCGATCCAGCGGATCGTGTTCGCGTGCGACGCGGGCATGGGGTCCTCGGCGATGGGCGCGACGGTGCTGCGCAAGAAGGTGCGCGCCGCTGGCTTCGACGACGTCGAGGTCACCAACAAGGCGATCTCGAGCCTGAACGACGAGTGGGACGTGGTGGTGACGCAGAAGGAGCTCACCGACCGCGCCCGCCAGCGCACCGGCTCGGCGATCCAGGTGAGCGTCGACCAGTTCATGAACTCGCCGCGCTACGACGAGGTCGTCGAGCTCGTCGAGCAGCGCAACAACCCCGATGCCGCGTCGGCCGACGACTCCGCCGCTGATCAGGCCGGGGCCGACGGCGGCTCCACCGGGACTGCCGAGGGCGCCGGCACCGGCGGTGCCGTCGCCGCGGCCGGAGCCGGAACAGCGGCGGGAGCCGGGGCGGGTGCCGCAGCGGCCTCCGCGAACACGCACCGCGCCGAGCCCGTCCAGGAGCCGTCGTCGACAGACGCCGCTCCGGCCGGAGCCGCGCCGTCCGATGCCGCGTCGGCCGATCAGGGCCCCGAGATCCTCTCGGCGTCCTCGATCGTGCTCGACGGCAGCGCCGGTTCGGCCGACGCCGCGATCGACGAGGCCGGCGGCCTCCTGGTCCGCGCCGGCGCGGTCGACACCGAGTACGTCAGCGCGATGCACGATCGCGAGGCGACCGTCTCGACGTTCATGGGCAACGGGCTGGCGATCCCCCACGGCACGAACGAGGCGAAGGAGTCGATCTCCCGCTCGGCCATGTCGTTCGTGCGCTACCCGAACGGGATCGACTGGAACGGCAACCCCGTGACCTTCGTCGTGGGCATCGCGGGCGTGGGCAACGAGCACCTCGCCCTGCTGCAGAACGTCGCCATGACGTTCTCCGACCCCGCGCAGGTGGAGCGCCTCGAGAAGGCCACCACCGCGCAGGAGATCCTGGACATCTTCTCCGAGGACAAGGACTGATCCGATATGGCCAAGAAGGCAGTGCACTTCGGCGCCGGCAACATCGGCCGCGGCTTCGTGGGGCTGCTCCTCCACGAGGCCGGGTACGAGGTCGTCTTCGCCGACGTCGCCGACGCCCTCATCGATTCCCTCGACGCCGCGGACTCCTACACCGTGCGGACCGTCGGCCAGCACCCGACGGAGACGGCCGTCGACGGCTTCCGCGCCGTCAACTCGGGGAAGGACCTCGAGACCCTCACCGGTGAGATCGCCTCCGCCGACGTGGTCACCACGGCCGTGGGCGTGCACATCCTGCGGTTCGTCGCGCCGGCGATCGCCGCCGGGATCGCCGCGCGAGCGGCCGACGCACCCCGCGTCGCCGTGATGGCCTGCGAGAACGCGATCAACGCGACGGACACCCTCGAGGAGGAGATCCGGAAGAACTACGAGGGAGACGACCTCGACGCCAAGGCGCTGTTCGCGAACACCGCCGTGGACCGGATCGTGCCCGTCCAGGACCCCGCCGCGGGCCTCGACGTCACCGTCGAGGACTTCCACGAGTGGGCCGTGGACCGCACGCCCTTCGGCGGCGACGTGCCCGACATCCCGGGCGTGACCTGGGTGGACGACCTCGCCCCGTACATCGAGCGGAAGCTGTTCACGGTGAACACCGGCCACGCCACCACCGCCTGGCACGGCTGGAGGGCCGGTCACGCGACCATCGCCGACGCCATCGAGGACCCGGCCGTCGAGGCCAAGGTCCGCGAGGTGCTCGCGGAGACCTCCGAGCTGCTCATCGCCAAGCACGGCTTCGATGCGCAGACGCAGCAGGACTATGCGACCAAGGTGCTCGGGCGCTTCCACAACCGCGCCCTGCCCGATCCCGTCGAGCGCGTGGGCCGCGCGCCCCTGCGCAAGCTCTCCCGGCACGACCGCATCGTCGGCCCCGCCGCCGAGCTCGCCGAGCGCGACATGGCCGCCCAGGGGCTCCTGGACTCCTTCTCCGCCGCTCTCGCCTTCACCCCGGAGGGCGACGAGGAGGCGGACCGGCTGCAGGAGATCCTGCGCACCGAGGACGCCGACGGCGCGACCGCCGAGATCACCGGGCTCGAGCCCGAGCACCCGCTGTACCCGCAGGTCAAGGAGAGGATCGCCGAGCGGCAGTCCGTGCTCTGACCAGGCGGGCGATCCCGACGGCGCCCCGTGGGCGTCCAGCGGGCGTCCGGCTCCAGGACACCGTCCATCGGCGTCCGATATCGTCCCTGAGTACTCCCGACCCAGAGCGCGGGCAGACCCGCCCGCGCCCCGCGCCGTCGCCCCGAGCGGCGGTCCATCGAAAGGCTGAACCATGGCAGAGCGCACCGTCACCATCGCCAGCGCCTCCGGGCTCCACGCGCGCCCGGCGGCCATCTTCTCGAAGGCCGCCGGCGAGCAGCCCGCGACAGTCACCATCGAGAAGGCCGGCGGCAACGCCGTCCAGGCGTCGAGCATCCTCATGCTCATGACCCTCGGCGCCGGCCACGGCGACGAGGTGACCCTGCGCGCCGAGGGCGACGGCGCCGACGAGTCCGTCGCGGCCCTCGCCGCGCTCCTCGAGAAGGACCTCGACGCCGAGGAGTGAGCCACAGGGGGCCGACGCCCGTCGGCCCGTGGACCCGCACGACATGAGGGCCACGAACCGGATCTCACCGATCCTGGTTCGTGGCCCTCATGTCGTCGCCCTCGCGGGCACGGGCGCGCTGCGAGCGACGAGCGCGCGTCAGAGGCCGAGCTCTCCCAGGATCGGGAGGCCGGCGCGGACGGCGTCGCGGGCGTCGTCCGCGGTGCGCGCGGCGACGGCGGCGGCGGCGAGCTGCTGCGCCTGCTCGAGGGAGACCGTGGAGAGCACCTTCGCGACCGCGGGCAGGGAGCGCGGGGTCATCGAGAGGCTGTTGACGCCCAGGCCCACGAGCACCACCGCGAGACCCGGGTCGCCCGCGGCCTCGCCGCACACGCCCACGGGCTTCGCGGCGCTCTCGCCGAAGGCCTCGGGGTCGCCGCCCGCCGCGCGGGCGCCGTCGCAGGTGGCCTTCACGAGGGTGAGGACCGCGGGCTGCCACGGGTTGTTCAGGTGCGCGAGGGTGCCGAGCATGCGGTCGGCGGCCATCGTGTACTGGGTGAGGTCGTTGGTGCCGATCGAGGCGAAGTCGCAGGCCGCGAGCTGCCGGTCCGCGGTGACCGCGGCCGAGGGCGTCTCGACCATGATCCCGGCCGGGGCGAGGTCGCGCTCGCGGCACAGGCCCACGAAGTCCTCGGTGTCCTCGGTGGTCGAGATCATCGGGGCCATCACCCACACCTTCGCGTCGCTCTGCTTCGCGGCGGCGGAGATGGCGTCGAGCTGGTTGGTCAGCACCGAGCGCTTCTCCCACGAGGTGCGGTAGGCCCGCACGCCGAGCGCGGGGTTCGGCTCGTCGGTGTCGGTGAG
Source organism: Brachybacterium halotolerans subsp. kimchii (assembly GCF_020792675.1). NCBI lineage: Bacteria > Bacillati > Actinomycetota > Actinomycetes > Micrococcales > Dermabacteraceae > Brachybacterium > Brachybacterium halotolerans. The sequence goes on from NZ_CP086254.1 coordinate 2,042,566, forward strand.
GAAGGGCAGGGGCTTGTCGGCGCCCGCGTCGATCGTGCGCACCACGACCTTCTTCCCGGGGAACGACGCGAAGGCCTCGAGATAGGCCGTCGTCTGCTCCTCGACGGTGGGCTCGTCCTCGCGGTCCAGGAACAGGAACTCGGTGCGGAACAGGCCCACGCCGTCGGCGTGCGCCGCGGCTGCGGCCTTCGCGTCCTTCGCGCCGCCGATGTTGGCCAGCAGCTGCATGCGGGTGCCGTCGGTGAGCTCGATCCCGCCGCCCTCGTAGGTCAGCGGGTTCTTCTGCAGCTCGGTCCAGGCCTCCGCGAAGCGCCGGTGCTCGTCGGTGACGTCGTCGGTGATGGTGCCGAAGCCGGCGTCGACGAACACCTCGGTGCCGTCGGCGATGTCGAGCACGCCCTTGGCGGCGACGATCGCGGGCAGGCCCAGCTGACGCGCGAGGATCGCGGTGTGCGACTGGGGGCCGCCGTCGGATGTCACCAGGGCCATCACCAGCGCGGGGTCGAGGGTCGCGGTGTCCGCGGGAGCGAGGTCGGTCGCCGTGAGCACGAAGGGCTCCTCGACATCGGGGATGCCGGGGGCCTGCTCGCCGCGCAGCTCGGCGACGATGCGGCCGCGCACGTCCTTCACGTCGGCCGCGCGCTCGGCCATGTACCCGCCCAGGCCCTCGAGCATCGAGGCGACCTGGTCGCCGGCCTCCCACACGGCGCGCGCCGCGGAGGCGCCGCCGGCCAGCACGAAGCCCTGCGCGGTCTGGGTGAGGGAGGGGTCGGCGGCCATCTGCGCGGTCGCCTCGAGCACGGCCTTCCCATCGCCCGGGGCGTGCTCGGCGCGGTGCGTGAGCGCCTGCTGCACGCTCGCGGCGGCCTCGGCGATGCGCGCGGCCTCGGCCTGCGGGTCCGCGCCCTCGGGGATCTTCTCTCCGACGGGCGGCTCCGCGACCGGCGGCGCCATCGTCCGGACCGTGCCGACGACGCGGCCGGGGCTGACCGCCACACCTGTGTACTGGGACATCTCGGACTCCCTCTGTGATGGGCCCGTGGGGGAGGATTCGGGCGCGCTGGACCACCTCATGCTACGTGCCCAGCGGGCCCTGCGCGGAGCCGTGGGCGGTCCCTGCCGGAGCCCGCGGAGCGGGGAGGGCGTCGGCCCGCGGACCGGGGCGGACGCCGTCACGAAGCGGTCACGGTCGGCCGGTCACGACCCCATCGCGACCAGGACTGTTCTAGAGTCGACCTGCCGGCTCGACGTCGAGCGGGCACCCGCCCCATCCCGCTGCGCACTCCCCCTCCCGCTGCAGCTCCCCACCCCCATCCCGTGTCTTCGAAGGAGAAGAACATGTTGGATCGCAGACGTTTCCTCGCCCTCTCCTCCACCACCCTCGGCGTCGGCGCGCTCGCCGCGTGCAGCTCGGGAGGCGATTCCGGCTCCGGCGGCGACGGCGGCACCGACGTCGAGGTCTTCACCTGGTGGGCCGCCGGCTCCGAGAAGGCCGGCCTCGACGCGCTGGTCAAGGTGTTCGGCGAGCAGCACTCCGACTTCACCTTCGTCAACGGGGCGGTCGCGGGCGGCGCCGGCTCCGCCGCCAAGGACATGCTGCAGTCGCGCCTCCAGGCCAGCGACCCGCCGGACACCTTCCAGGCTCACGCGGGCGCCGAGCTCCAGGACTACATCGACGCCGCGCAGATCGAGGACGTCTCCGACCTCTACGACGAGTACAAGCTCACCGACGCCTTCCCGAAGGACCTCGTGGACCGCCTGACGGTCGACGGGAAGATCTACTCGATCCCCTCGAACATCCACCGCTCGAACGTGGTGTGGGCGAACGCGAAGGTCCTCGAGAAGGCGGGGATCGACGCGAAGAAGGCCCCGGGCAGCGTCGACGACTTCCTCGCCGACCTCGAGAAGGCGAAGGGCGCGGGCGTGACCGCGCTGTCCGTCGGCACCACCTGGTGCCAGGTGAACCTGCTCGAGGCCATCCTCATGTCCGAGCTCGGCTCCGAGAAGTACAACGGCCTGTTCGACGGGAAGACCGCCTGGGACGACTCCGCCGTGACGTCCTCGCTCGAGGCGTTCCAGAAGATGATGGGGTACACCAACACCGACCGCGACTCCCTGGACTGGCCCGACGCGACCCAGCAGCTGATCGACGGCAAGGCCGCCTACAACGTGATGGGCGACTGGGCGGAGGCAGCCTTCCAGCAGGCGAAGCTGAAGGACGGCGAGGACTACACGTACTTCCCGCTGCCCGGCCAGGAGAAGATCTTCGGCTTCCTCGCCGACTCCTTCACCCTGCCCGTCGGCGCCCCGAACGCCGACGGCGCGAAGGCGTGGCTCGACACGCTCTCCTCGAAGGACGGCCAGCTCGCCTTCAACCTCGCCAAGGGGTCGATCCCCGCGCGCACCGACGTCGACGAGTCCCAGTTCGGCACCTACTCGCAGACGGCCCTGAAGTCCTTCGCCGAGGACGCGATCTCCCCGTCGATCGCCCACGGCGCCGCGGTGCCGGTGGCCTGGCTCAACGATCTCTCGGACGCCACCAGCCAGTTCACCACGGGCGCCTCCGACCTCGCGGCCTACCAGAAGGCCCTGGTCGCGGCGGCGGACAAGTACGCGAGCTGAGGAACGGAGCTCGATGCGATCCCGCGTGCGCCGGTACGGACCGCCGCTGCTGCTCATCTCCCCCTCCCTGGTGCTGGTCGGCGTCTTCGTCTACGTGCTCATCGCGAGGAACCTGTGGACGTCGATGACCGACAACCACACGGCCGCGCAGGCGAACGGCCGCAAGGACGTCTCCTTCGTGTTCCTCGAGAACTACGTCGCCCTGTTCAAGAGCCCGCAGTTCCAGCACTCGCTGTGGAACCTCGTGCTGTTCACGGCGGTGTTCCTCGTGGGCGCGATGATCGTGGGCTTCGTGTGGGCGTGGCTGCTGGAGCGGCCGCTGCCGGGCGGGCGCATCTTCCAGACCGTCTACCTGTTCCCCATGGCGATCTCCTTCGTCGCCTCGGGCGTGGTGTGGCGCTGGCTGCTGAACTCGAACCAGGGGGACAGCGCGACGGGCCTGAACCGCCTGTTCCAGATGGTGGGCCTCGACGCGCTCGAGAACCCCTGGTGGAACCAGGTCACCTTCGGCATCGCCGCGATCGCGATCCCCGCGATCTGGCAGCTCTCCGGCTACGTCATGGCGCTGTTCCTCGCGGGCTTCCGCGGGGTGCCCGACGACCTGCGCGAGGCCGCCCGCATGGACGGCGCGAGCAGTCTGCAGATGTACCGGCACGTGATCTTCCCGCAGCTCACGCCGGTGCTCATGAGCGCGATCGTCATCATCGCGCACATGTCGCTGAAGTCCTTCGACCTCATCATGTCGATCTCGAAGCCCGCGAACTACCAGACCAAGGTCCCCGCGGTGGACATGTACGTGTTCAAGTCGAGCTTCGACTACGCGAACGCCGCGGCCGTGGGCACGGTGCTGCTCGCGTTCATCGCGATCCTCATCGTCCCCTACCTGATCCAGCAGCACCGGGAGCGCACCCGATGAGCACCACGACGTCCGCGCCGCCGAGCGCCGCACCGCTCGGCGAGGCCTCGCCGCTCGCCTCCCGCGGCCGCGGCGCCCCCGGCACCCGCCCCACGCCCGTCGGCCGCACCCTGCGCTATCTCGCCATCCTGCTGGGCGTGCTGTTCGTGCTGATCCCCGTGTACGTGCTGCTCATCACGAGCTTCAAGACCGGCGGCGATGCCAGCCCCGCGCGGGCCTGGGCGCTCCCGCACACCTGGACGCTGGAGAACTGGCAGCGGGCCTGGACGGCGCTCGCCCCGGCGCTGGGCCGGACCCTCTCGCTGGTCATCCCCTCGACGATCATCTCCTCGGTGCTGGGCTGCCTGAACGGCTTCGTCCTCTCGCGGTGGCGCTTCCCGGGGGCCGACATCGTCTTCACGCTCATCCTGTTCGGGATGTTCCTGCCCTACCAGGCGGTGATGATCCCCCTGCTGCAGCTCGTGCTCGCGACCGAGATCCCCAACGGCATCCCCTCGCTGATCCTGCTGCACGTGGTCTTCGGCATCCCCATCACCACCCTGATCTTCCGCAACTACTTCGAGACGATCCCGCACGAGCTCATCGAGGCCGCGACCGTGGACGGTGCGGGCATGCTGCGCACCTTCTCCTCGGTCGCGCTGCCGATCGCGATCCCCGGCTTCGTGGTCGTGGGGATCTGGCAGTTCACGAGCGCCTGGAACGACTTCCTGTTCGCGGTGTTCTTCTCGACCCCGCGCAACGGCCCGGTCACCCTCGCCCTGAACAACCTGGCCAACGGCGCGCTGCTCACCGACTACGGCGTCTCGATGGCGGGCGCGCTGCTCGCCTCCCTGCCGACGCTCGTGGTCTACGTGCTGCTCTCCCGCTACTTCATCGCCGGTCTCATGTCCGGCTCGGTGAAGGGCTGAGCGCCGTGGGACGACGAGCGGAGAGCCCGGCCGGGCCGCCGGCGCCGGCGCCCGCCGCTGCCCCGCATCCGGCCGCTCCCCCGCATCCGGCCGCGCAGACTCCCGTCGGGCCGGACCCCGCCGTCGGTCCCGTCGGACCCGCGCCCGACCACCCGGCCACGACCGATAGGCTCGCCACCATGGATGAACGCAGCTCCTACCTCCTCGTCGACGGCGAGAACATCGACGCCACGCTGGGCCTCTCGGTCCTGGGGCGCCGCCCGCACCCCGAGGAGAGGCCGCGCTGGAACACGCTGCTGAGCTTCATCCAGGAGCACTGGGCCGAGCCCACCCACGGACTGTTCTTCCTGGCCGTCGCGAGCGACCTCCCCGCGAGCTTCGTGCAGGCGCTGCTCGCCATGGGCTACACGCCGATCCCGCTGCGCGGCGACGGCAAGGTCGTGGACATCGCCATCCAGCGGACCCTCACCGCCCTCAAGGACCGTGCGGCTGACGTGGCCCTGGTCAGCCACGACCGCGACTTCGTCGACCAGATGCGCGACCTCTCGGAGGACGACGAGCGGCGCCTCGCGATCGTGGGCTTCCGCGAGTTCATGGCCTCCGACCTGCGGCAGGTGCCGCGCGTGGAGATCCTCGACCTCGAGTTCGACGCCGGGACCTTCACCAGCCCGCTGCCGCGCGTGCGCGTCATCGAGATCGACGAGTTCGACCCCTACGAGTTCATCTGATCCTGCTCGCGTTCAACTGATCCTGCTCGCACGAGCAGGCCTCAGGAGAGCCGGCCGAGCACCTCGTTGAGCGCCTCGGTCGAGGACGGGTGGGTCCAGATCCCGTCACGCAGCTGCGTGGCCGTGATGCCCGCGCGCATGGCGAGCGCCACGAGGTTCACGACCTCCTGGGAGTCGACGTGGAACAGGCGCGCCCCCAGCACGAGATCGGTCTGCGCGTCGACGACCACCTTGATCACGCCGCGGGCGTCCCCCAGCGTCTTGGGGCGGGGCATCGCCTTGATCCCCGCGACGGGGGCGAGCACCGTGCGGACCTCGTGGCCGGCGTCGCGAGCCTCGTGCTCGGTCAGGCCGACGGCCGACAGCGGCGGGGTGAGGAAGGTCGTCGACGGCACCGCGACGCGGTCCGAGAGTCGGCGCGAGCCGTCACCCGTGAGCGCGGAGGCCACGATGCGGCTGTCGTCGAGGGAGAGGTAGGTCTGCTGCCCATGCCCGTGGACGTCGCCCATCGCGAACACGCCCTCGGCGCTCGTGCGCAGCTGGTCGTCGACGACGACGGTGCCGTGCTCGTCGACCTCGATGCCCGCCTGCTCGAGGCCCAGGTCCGCGGTGGCGGGCCGCCTGCCGGTGGCGACCAGGACCGCGTCGGCCACGAGCGGTGCGCCGTTCCCGTCGTCCGTGCCGTGCAGCGCGACGCCGTCCGGGCCGTCGACGTACTCGCCGACGGAGGTCCCGGTGAGGAGCGTGATGCCCTCGTCCTCGAGGACCTCGCGCACCGCGTCCGCGACGTCGTCGTCCTCCGCGGGGAGGATCCGCTCGCCGCGGGCGATGACGGTGACCTCGCTGCCGAAGCTGCGGAACATCGCGGCGAACTCGAGACCGATCGGTCCCGCGCCGATCACGGCGAGACGGCGCGGGAAGGGCTTCACGTGCTGGAGCGAGGTGGAGGTGTGGATGCGCGGCCCGTCGATGCCGGGCACCGCGGGCAGGACGGGCTCGGCACCGGTGTTCACGATGACGGTCTCGGCGCTGATCAGGAGGTGCTCGGCGAGGCCGGCGCCGCCAGCGGAGGGCGTCACCTCGACCTCGCGGGGCCCGACGAAGCGGGCGCGCCCGTCCACGATCGTCACGGTGTCGTGGTCGGCGAGCATGTGCAGGTTGACATCGTTGAGCTTCCCGATGAGGGCGTCGCGCGTGTCCACCGCCCGGTCGAAGTACTCCTGGGGGTCGTCGCCCTCGCGGCGCTCGTCCGCGGCGTGCACGAGGGTCTTCGTGGGCACGCAGCCGATGTTGATGCAGGTCCCGCCGTGCATCAGGGAGGACTGCTCGACCATCACGACGCGGCGCCCGGCGGCGGCCATGCTCGCGGCGAGCGTCTTCCCTCCCTTCCCCCAGCCCAGGACGAGCAGGTCGGCGGTCAGGGTGCGCAGTGCGGTCATGGGGTTCCTCCCGGGAGGGTGCGGCGAGCGGTCCCGACGCAGGGGCCCGCGACGACGCTACCCCCGCGGCGACAAGGACGTGCAGAACAGCAGAAGGCCCCCGCCGGAACCGGCGGGGGCCTTCGGGACCCGGACGAGCTCCGGGCCAAGGGCGGTAGCGGCGGGATTTGAACCCGCGGTGGCTATTAACCACACATCATTTCGAGTGATGCACCTTCGGCCGCTCGGACACGCTACCGCCCGCGATTCTACGCAGGGCCATGAACGACGGGCAAACCGCGGGCGCCGACGTGCGATCCAGTTCACCGGCGCAGGCACTACCCTCGACGGGATGACGAGCACCGATGCCCCGACTCCCTCCCAGCCTCCCGTGGATCCGGCGGCGGCCGCGCCCCGGCCGCCCCGCCCCGTCCATCGGCCGACGGACCGCACCCACCACGGCGACACCGTGAGCGATCCCTTCGAGTGGCTGCGCAACAAGGAGGACCCCGAGGTCATCGAGCACCTCGAGGCCGAGAACGCCTTCGCGGATGCGCGCACGGCGCATCTGTCGGGGCTGCGCTCCGACCTCGTCTCCGAGTTCGTCGGCCACACCCAGGAGACGGACCAGTCCGTGCCCGTGCGCCGCGGTGACTGGTGGTACCTCACCCGCACCACCGAGGGCGAGGACTACCCGCGGCACACGCGCGTCGCCGAGACCCCGGAGCTGCCGCGCGGCGCGGGCGGCGTCCCCGCCGTCGAGCCCGGCGTGCTGCTGCCCGGCGAGCAGGTGATCCTCGACGCGCAGTCCCTCGCCGAGGGCCAGGAGTTCTTCTCCCTCGGCGGCATGCGCCCCTCCCCCAGCCAGGACCTGCTCGCCTTCAGCACCGATGTGCGCGGCGACGAGCGCTTCGACGTGGTGGTCACGGACCTGCGCCGCGGCAGCGCGGATGGCGAGCGCGGCGCGGGCGGCGAGGTGATCGACGAGGCGGTGCGCGGCGCCGGCTACGGGCTCGCGTTCTCGACCGATGAGCAGTGGCTCTTCTACGCGCGGGTCGACGACGCCTGGCGCCAGCACCAGATCTGGCGTCACCGCCTGGGGACGGACGCCCAGGAGGATCAGCTGGTCCTCGAGGAGACCGATGAGCGCTTCTCGATCGGCTTCGGGACGTCCCGCGACGGCTCCACGCTGATCATCGAGGCCGCCTCGACCACGACCAGCGAGGGCTGGCTCCTGGACCTCTCGGATCCCACCTCGGCACCGCGCTCCGCCGGCGGACGCCGACCCGGGATCGAGTACTCGCTCGAGCCCGCCGGGGACCACCTGCTGGTGGTCCACAACGATGGCGTGCCCGGCTTCGCGCTCGCGACCGCACCGCTCGAGGACCCGGGATCCTGGACGACGATCCTCGAGGCCGCCGACGGCGAGCGCCTCGAGTCCGTCGACGCCTTCGCGGGCTTCGCCGCGCTCGAGCTGCGCAGCGGCGGGCTCGCCGCGGTGCGCGTGATCCCCCGGCGCGGGACGGCGGGCGCGGGCACGGGGTCGAACGCTGAGGCCGGTGCTGACGTCGACGCGGGCTCGGATGCAGACGCTGACGCGGCGGCGCACGCCTGGGCGGTCGAGGACGCCTGGGACGTCTCCCACGGCGGCGAGCTCGACACCGTGTTCCTGCAGGCGAACCACCAGTTCGACGAGCAGCTCCTGCGCTACCAGCTCACGAGCCTGCTCACCCCGTCGACGATCGCCCAGGTCGACGTGCGCACCCGCGAGCACGAGGTGCTGCGCCGCACCCCGGTCCCGGGATACGACCCGGAGCTGTACGTCGAGAAGCGCCTGTGGGCGCGGGCGGCCGACGGCACCTCGATCCCGATCTCGCTGGCCGCCCGCCGGGAGGTCGCGCCCGACGGCACGAACCCCGGCTACCTCTACGGCTATGGCTCCTACGAGGCGTCCATGGACCCCTCGTTCGTGCCCACCCGCCTGTCCCTCCTGGACCGCGGGGTCGTGGTCGCCGTGGCGCATGTGCGCGGCGGCGGCGAGATGGGCAGGCCCTGGTACGAGCACGGCAAGCTGCTCGAGAAGCGCAACACCTTCACCGACTTCGTGGACTGCGCCGCGCACCTGGTCGACGCCGGCTGGGTGGCGCCGGACCGCCTCTCCGCGGAGGGCCGCAGCGCGGGAGGCCTGCTCATGGGCGCGATCGCGAACCTCGCCCCCGAGCGGTTCCGGGCGATCATCGCGGGCGTGCCCTTCGTGGACGCGCTCACCACGATCCTGGACCCCTCGCTCCCCCTCACCGTGGGCGAGTGGGAGGAGTGGGGCGACCCGCTGCACGATCCTGAGGTCTACGCGTACATGAAGTCGTACTCGCCGTACGAGAACGTGCGGGAGGTCGAGTACCCGGCGATCTTCGCCTCGACCTCGCTGAACGACACCCGCGTGTTCTTCGTCGAGCCCGCGAAGTGGGTGGCGCGACTGCGCGAGACCGTGACCAGCGACCAGGACGAGCGGCCGATCGTGTTCCGCTGCGAGATGGTCGCCGGGCACGGCGGGCGCTCGGGCCGCTACGCGAAGTGGGAGCAGCGGGCCGACGAGCTCGCCTGGCTGCTCGACCAGATCGGCGCGACCGCCCGGATCTGAGCGGCCGGAGGGCCCGAGCGGACGTCGATCGTCCGTCGGGCCCCGTCCGGTCAGAAGGCCGGGATGACCGAGCCGTCGGTGTACGTGGTGGTGATGAAGTCCTTGACCTTGTCGGAGTGCAGGAGCTCGTCGAGCTTCTTCAGCGCGGCGTTGTCCTTCTCCTCGGTGCGCACCACCACGAAGTTCGCGTAGGGGTTCTCCGCGTCGCTCTTCTCGAGCACGATCGAGTCCTCGGAGGGCTTGAGGCCCGACTCGATCGCGTAGTTGCCGTTGACGACGCCCGCCGCGAAGTCGCCCAGGGTGCGCGGGATCTGGGCGGCCTCGATCTCCGTGAACTTCAGCTTCTGCGGGTTCTCGGCGACGTCCTTGGTGGTCGCGTCGGTGACCTCGACGCCGTCCTTGAGGGTGATCAGACCCGCCTCGGCGAGCAGGCCAAGGCCGCGGCCGCGGTTGGTGGGGTCGTTGGCGATCGCGATCTCGTCGCCGTCCTTCAGCTCGTCGAGCTTCGTGATCTTCTCGGAGTACAGGCCCAGGGGCTCGATGTGCACACCCTTGAAGGCGAAGAAGTCGTAGCCCTTCTCCTTCTCCTGCGAGTCCAGGAACGGCTGGTTCTGGTAGTAGTTCGCGTCGATGTCGCCGTCGTTCAGCGCCTGGTTCGGGATCTGGTAGTCCGTGTAGGGCGTGATGTCGAGCTTCAGATTCGCGTCCTCGGCGAGGTTCTTGCTGACGAACTCCAGGATCTCCTGGTGGGGCTTGGGCGAGGCGCCGATCTTGATCGTGGTCACCCCGTCCTTCTCCTCGGGGCCGTCGGAGCCCCCGCCCACCAGGCCGCAGCCGGTGATCGAGAGCGCGGCGAGGCCGGCGCCGGAGGCGAACAGGGAGCGGCGGGTCAGGTGCGACATGGGGATCTCCTCGGGGAGTGGAACGGAGTGGTGGGGCGGAAGGGCGAGGACGGACGGGGAAGGGGCCTCGGGGGCGGGGCTCAGGCGTTGCGTGCGCGGTGGTCGACCGCGCGGGCGAGCACCGAGCCCAGCGACTGCACGAGGATCACGATGACGATGAGCACGACGACGGTCGAGATCATCACGACGTTGTCGTAGGACTGGTAGCCCATGCGGTTGGCGAGGTCGCCCAGTCCCTTCCCGCCCACGGCGCCCGCCATGGCGGTGTAGCCGATGACGGCGATCGTGGTGGTGGTCAGCGAGCCGATGATCCCGGGCAGTGCCTCGGGGAACAGCACCTGGCGGATGACCTGCCAGCGGCTCGCGCCCATCATCTGCACCGCCTCGATCTTCCCGGCGGGGATCTCGCGCAGGTTGATCTCGATGAGTCGGGCGAGGAACGGGATCGCGGAGACCACGAGCGCGAACATGGCGGCGTTCGGGCCGGTCACGCGGCCCACCACGATCCTCGTGACGGGGATCAGCGCGATGATCAGGATGATGAACGGGAAGGACCGGCCCACGTTCACGATGAAGCCGACGATCCGGTTCACCCAGCGGGCACCGCCGCCGGCGGCGCGGTCGGTCTCGAACAGCAGCACGCCGAGCGGGGTGCCGATGAGCGCCGCGAAGATCATCGTGCCGATCGTCATGTAGAGGGTGATCAGCGTGTTCGACCACAGGCTCGTGTTGGAGTCCCAGGTGGTGAAGACGGGGTTGCTCAGCCATTCGCTCATGCCGAGGCCTCCTTCGTGACGACGCCGCGGCCCTCGAGCTCGCGCAGGAAGGCCGCGAGGCCCTCCTCGCTGATGGGGGTGTCGTCCTCGTTGCGCAGGGCCAGCTGCACGCGGCCCACCTGGCGTCCGGCGATGGTCTCGATGGTGCCGGCGACGATCTGCGCGAGCGCTCCGTGCTCGGCGGCGATCCGCACGAGCTCCTCGCTGCTGGCCACGGCCTTCTCGTTCTGCGGGTCGGCGCCGTAGTCGCAGTCGACCACGCGAGCGCTGATGCCCGTCGGGGCCGGCGGCAGCGGGATCAGCTCGCTGCTGAGCGGGCCGTGCGGGTCCGAGGCGACGTCGGCGAGCGCACCGGACTGGCGCACCCTGCCGTCCTCGAGGAGGGTCACCGAGTCGCAGATCTCGCGGACCACGCTCATCTCGTGCGTGATCATGAGGACGGTGATGCCCAGGCGGTCGCGCAGGCTGCGGATGAGCGCGAGGATCTGCCGGGTCGTCGTCGGGTCGAGCGCGCTGGTGGGCTCGTCGCACAGCAGCACCTTGGGCTCGGCGGCGAGGCCGCGCGCGATGCCCACGCGCTGGATCTGTCCGCCCGAGAGCTGCGCGGGATGGTTGTGCTCGCGCCCGGCGAGGCCCACGAGGTCCACGAGCTCGGCGACGCGCGCGGAGCGCTGCTCACGGCCCACACCCGCGATCTCGAGCGGGTGGGCGATGTTGCGGGCGGCGGTACGGGAGTCCAGCAGGTTCGCGTGCTGGAAGACCATGCCGATCTCGCGGCGCGCCGCACGCAGTGCGGGGCCGTCGAGCGCGGCGATGTCCGTGCCGTCGATGCGGACGCTGCCGGACGTGGGCTTCTCGAGCCCGGTCAGGCAGCGGATGAGCGTGGACTTCCCGGCGCCGGAGCGGCCGACGATCCCATGGATCTGGCCGGCGTCGACCGTCAGGTCGATGCCGTCGAGCGCGGTGACGGGGTCTCCCCCGCCCGGCGCGGGGAAGACCTTGGTGAGGCCTTCGAGAGTGATCACAAGCAGAAGTAGAGCATCCCCCTAGCGCACCTGCCGACCCCTGCGTTCACGAAACGTCATCTGACCGGGGGAGGCGTGGGAGGGATCACCGCGAAAGGCCGCGGTGTGTGGTGCGGGCCTCAGCGTCTGCGGCGCGCCCGGAAGAAGCCGCGCAGCAGGTCCCCGCACTCCTGCTCCCGCACGCCCGTGATGAGCTGGGCGCGATGGTTCAGCCGGGGCTCGCGCACGAGGTCGTAGAGGGACCCGGCCGCTCCGGCCTTCGGGTCCGGGGCGCCGACGACGACGCGGGCGATCCGCGCGAGCACGATCGCCCCGGCGCACATGGTGCACGGCTCGAGCGTGACGGCGAGCGTGCAGCCGGTGAGGTTCCAGCGTCCCGTCGCGCGGGCGGCCTCGCGCAGGGCGAGGATCTCGGCGTGCGCGGTGGGGTCCTCGTCGGCCTCCCGGCGGTTCCCCGCCCGCGCGATCACGCGCCCGGCCGGGTCCACGACGACGGCGCCGATGGGGACGTCGGCCGGCTCGCGGTCCGCGGCGGCGCGCGCCTCGTCGAGGGCGATGCCCATGAGGTCGTCGTCGGAGAGGCGCGGGGTGTCGTCGTCCACGCCCCCATTCTCCCCGGCCGCGCCGTCAGCCGCGCGCACCCGTGACCGCGAAGCGCGCCTCGAGCAGGGCGCCGTTCCTCCCGAACTCGCGCAGCTCCAGGTCGAGCCGTCCTCCCATCAGGGGCTTCCCGCTTCCGAGCGTCACGGGGGCGATGGACACGAAGACCTCGTCGAGCATCCCGGCCTCCGCGAACGAGTGGGCGAGGTCCCCGCCGCCCACGATCCAGACGTCCTTGTCGCCTGCGGCCTCCTCGAGCCGGGCGCGGTGCTCGGCGGGAGGCCCCGCGACGCGGGTGATGCCCGCGAAGCCCTCGGGAAGCTCCCGGTGGGAGAAGACGAACGTGGGCTGGTCGTAGACCCAGGCATCCGCGACGGTCTCGAGGTGCCCCACCACCCAGTCGTACGTCGAGCGCCCGGAGACCACCGCCCCGACCTCCTCGACGAAGTCGTCGTAGGGCAGGATGCTCTGCGCGGGGTCGGTGGGCTGGGAGAGCAGCCAGTCCAGGCTCTCGCGATCGTCGGCGAGGAAGCCGTCGAGGCTGGTCGCGGTGAAGAAGCGATAGCGGGTCATCGGGGCCTCCTGCGCGCCGGCGCAGCGCCGCGGGTCGGTCGCTGCGAGGTGTTGGTCCCAGTATTCGCCGGGGCTCCCCCGAACGGATCCCGCGCACAGAGGCGTCGGGTAGATTCGGCGCCATGCGCGTGCTCGAACTCGACCATCCCCTCGTCGCCCACAAGCTGACGGCGCTCCGCAAGGCCGAGACGCGGTCCTCGATGTTCCGCCTCCTGGCCGACGAGCTGGTGACCCTGCTCGCCTACGAGGCCACGCGCAACGTCGCGGTCGCCCCCGTCGAGATCAAGACCCCGGTGACCACGATGACCGGCACGCGCCTGACGGACCCCAAGCCCATGGTGGTCCCGATCCTGCGCGCGGGCCTGGGCATGCTCGACGGCATGACCCGCCTGCTGCCCACGGCCGAGGTCGGCTTCCTGGGCATGGTCCGCAACGACGAGACCCTCGAGGTCACGACCTACGCGAACCGCCTCCCGGACGACCTCACCGACCGCCAGTGCTTCGTGCTGGACCCGATGCTCGCGACCGGTCACACCCTCATCGCCTCCGTGAACTACCTGCACGAGCGCGGCGCGAAGGACATCACCTGCGTGACGCTGCTGTGCGCCCCGGAGGGCCTGAAGACCCTCGAGGAGCAGATCGATCCGGCCATCGACCTCACCGTGGTCACCGCCGCGATCGACGAGAAGCTCAACGAGAAGGGCTACATCGTCCCCGGGCTCGGCGACGCGGGCGACCGCCTCTTCGGCGTCGTCGACTGAGAGGGCCCGCCGACGGACGACGGCTCTCGCCGGGTCCCACCGGGTTCCAACGGGTTCCACCGGACTCTGACCTCGCGCGTCCCAGGATGCGAACACCCGCTTGAGGCCGGGCATCGGCCTCGGGCATGATGGCCGACATGTTTACGAACGCTCCGAGCCGAGAGGTCGCCACGACGGCGGCCCGCTCGATGATGCGTTCGATGATGATGTGCATGTGCATGATGCACCGTCAGCCGAGCCTCTGAGCGCTCGAGAATCCTCCGGGGTCGGCTGACAGGAGCCGGCCGGAAGGCGCGGGCTCCAGGTGCCGGCCGGGAGCACAACCCAGCGATCCGCGAACCTGACGCGTCGATCGGAACTGGGATCCCGGGTCCCCACCCGTTGCACCAGGCGTGCACGAACCCGGAGAACGCATCATGAGCATCACCCTGAACAGTCCTGTCACCCAGACCCGCACCCCGCAGAGCATCGCCGGCCAGAGTCCGGCCGGCCGCGTCGAGCGCCCCGCGCACGACCGCGGACCCCGCGCCCTGCGTCCGCAGCACACCGGCCGTCCCGCCTTCCGCGCCCCCGGCGTCGCCGGGCAGTCGGCCGGCTCGTCCGCCCTGGCCGCTGCGGCGGAGTCCGACCAGGTCACGCTGACCCTCACGGTCACGCTGCCGGCCGGTACGCCCGACGTCGAGGCCGCCCAGATCGCCGACGCGCTGCGCGCCAACGCCCGTCGTCTGACGGCCGGCCGCCGCGCCTCGGCGAGCGTGGGCGTGCGCTCCCCGCGCCCCTTCTCCCCCACCGGGGAGGCCGAGGCCGCGAGCACCGCACCCACCCTGCGGGCCCTCCCGCCGCGCACCCAGGACGGCGAGGCCGCGCAGCCCGAGCGCACGCGCCGCACCGGCGTCGTCTCGCCGAACTCCCCGGCCCGTCGGGACGCCGAGGCGGCACGCCAGCGCCTGCTGCGCGCCACCGCCGTGAGCCCGAACGTCGCCCCCTCCGCGAGCACGGACTGCTCGCTGGTGATCGACCTCTTCGGCCGCCGCGTGCGCATCGACGGCGAGGACGTGGACCTCACCTACAAGGAGTTCGAGCTGCTCGCGCACCTGGCGCGCGGCGCCCGTCGGATCATCGGCCGCGACGAGCTCATGGAGTCCGTGTGGGCCGACGCCTCGTCCGAGACCGGTGAGCGCACCGTCGACGTGCACGTGCGCCGCGTGCGCGCGAAGCTCGGCCGCTACCGCCGCCTGATCTCCACCGTGCGCGGCGCGGGCTACCGCCTGGACACCGGAAGCGACGTCGCGATCCTCGACTGATCGCGCACCTCTCCCGGTCCTCCACCGCAGACCCCCACCCGAGGACCATCGGCCCGGACCGGCAGCCGCTCGTCCGGGCCGATGCATTCGGTGACGAGCGCTCGTCGTCGTCCCAGGTCCGGGAAAGTCGAGGATCCGGGACGAGTCAGAATCCGGGAAGAGCGAACGGCCCGGAGCTCACATCGACGCACTGTCGGGGCTCACGGGCCGTTCGCGATGCCAGTCGTCCCTCAATGGTGGTGGGTGCGGACGACCAGGCAACACGGGTCCACCGATATCGGGGGGAACGTCGGAGGACCCGTTCGTCGCCTCCCGCGAGGGGGATCGAGGAGGCGACGTCCGGGACGATGCTACGGGTCGCGGCGAGCGGATGTAAACGCGAACATGCAATGCTTTGCATGCTTTTGCGCGGCCATGACCAAGTCGGGATTGCCGTTGTCTCCAGCACGTGTCCACCGGTCAGGCGCTTGGCGTCTCGTAGAGTGGAGCATGGCCCCGCGCGCACCGCGGGCGTGTCGACCACCGCAGTGAGGGAGAGCCCATCCATGATCGCGCAGGCGCGCATCGACTCCGACCGGTCCGCGACCGTCCACCTGGCCGATGAGGAGATCGGGATCCACGGGGAGCACATCTCCGAGGTGCGGGCGAACGTCAAGAGCGTGTTCATCGACGCCGCGCGTCGTGCAGGGCGCGACCTCGACGTCGTGATCGTCGAGCCCGACGCCACGCACCATCTGCGCGTGGAGCCCTCGGGCCGCATCAGCACCCGCGAGGCCGACGACCGGCCGCTCTTCGGCCCGTCCGCAGGCGGCGCCGGCCACGGGGCGGGCTCTGTCACCGCACCCTCCTCCACCGCCCCCTCCGCCGCGCACTCCTTCTCCGCGAGCTCCTTCGACGTCGCCTCGTTCGGGCAGCACGCCTTCGATCCCGAGGGCGACGTCGAGGCGACCGCCGTGCACCCCGCTGTCCCCGAGGGCTCCACCGCGGACAGCCCCTCCTGGATCCCGCCGTCGCTGCTCGGCGAGGAGACCCACGAGGCACACGAGGCGCAGGACGAGCAGAACGCCCAGGACGCCCAGGACGCCCAGGACGAGGTCGTCTCTGGATCCGTCCCCTCGGCTGCGCCGACCACGACCTCGGCATCCGGCGCGTCGGCCGCGCGGACTTCCGCATCCTCGGCCGAGCAGGCTCCCTCGGCGCCGGTCGCGCCGGCCCCCGCTCCCTCGGCCGCGTCGCCCGCCGAGCCCGCTGACCAGACGGGCCCAGCGGCACGTCCCGGCCACGGCCGCCGCGCCGCCGCGACGGCGGCGCCGCAGGCCCCCGCCTCCGCGCCGGCGGCGGACGCGCCGCAGGTGGCGGACGCGCAGCCGTCGGGCGAGACCCGTCGGCCCACGCTGCAGGACCTCCAGTCGGCCGGTCGTCAGCCGTCGCCCGCCCCGGCGACCCGCGGCTGGCAGGGCACTCTCACGCGACTGACCGGCGGGCGGATCTCCCCGCGTCCCGGCCGCGCCGAGCGCGAGGAGCGCGCCCAGCTCCAGCGCATCTCCCGCACCCTCGACGGCCCGAAGAACATCGCCGTCGTGAACCTCAAGGGCGGCGCCCACAAGACCACGGCCTCGCTCATGATCGCGGCGACGCTGGGCATGGCCCGCGGCGGCGGCGTGCTGGCCTGGGACAACAACGAGACCCGGGGCACGCTGGGCTGGCGCGGCGCGCCCGCCGAGCACCACCGCACCGCGATCGACCTGCTGCGCGACCTCGACCAGCTGCGCACCGAGCAGGCCACCGTCTCGGACCTCGACCGCTACGTGCGCCGGCAGGAGGCCACCCGCTTCGACATCCTCGCCTCCGACGAGGACCCGGGCTCCTCCGCCCTCATCGACGACGCCGCCTTCCGCGAGCTCGACGAGACCCTCTCGCGGTTCTATCGCCTCAAGGTCATCGACACCGGGAACAACGTGCGCGCCTCGAACTGGCTGGCCGGCGTGCAGTCGGCCGATCAGCTGGTCATCATCTCGACCCTGCGCGAGGACACCTTCAACGCCGCCGCCTGGATGATCGACGAGCTGCGCGCGACCGGTCTGGCCGAGCAGGTCGACCACGCCGTGACGATCCTGTCGCACTCCTCCGGCAAGAAGATGGACCCCTCGCTGCGCACCCAGCTGCACAAGCACTTCGGCGCGCACACCCGCGCGATCGTCGAGGTGCCCTTCGAGGAGCAGTTCGTGGACGGCGCGCCGCTGGACTTCTCGCGAATCCACCCGGAGACGCGGGCCGCGTGGCTGCGGGCGACCGCCGAGATCGTCGACGGCCTGTGAGGACGGGGCCCTCCGGGCCGTTCCTCCCCACAGGGCTCCCGTCCACCGCGCGCCCCGGACGTCGGAGGATGCGCGTAGGTTCGCCCTCATGCCGCTGAACCGCCTGCACCTGGTCGTCGACGACGACCTGGGTCCCGCGCTGTGGGTGCGGGTGCAGGCCGAGGGCGGCGGCTCCCGGCCCGCCGCCGACCTCACGGCCCTGCTCGACGAGGCGCCGAGCGGTCTCTCCGATGCCCTGTCCCGCGCGCTCGGCCGGCACGAGGGCCCGCTGCGCCACCGCGTGCGCGTGCGGGGACGCACGAGCGAGCATCGCGTGCCCGCGCTCCCGCTGGACGGGGAGGCGCTGCTGGACGTGGTCGGTGCGATCGGCGGCCTCGTGGCGGCGCGCACGGGCGCGCGCGCGGAACCGACGGGGCCGACGGGGTCCTCGGACACCGGGAGCGAGGTGGCCGCCGTGATCGGGCCGCTCGTGGAGGCCGGCACCTCCCTGCGACTGTCCGACCAGGTCATCGCCATGCCGGACCTGCTCACGGCCGTGGTGCTGGACCTGCATGCCAAGCGCCTCGTCGCCGCGCGGCACGTGCGGGTACGGATCCTCGAGCGCTTCGGCCGCCCCTGGGCGCGCTGGACGGCCCTCGAGGACGATGCCCAGCCGCTGCTGCATTCCCTCGTCGACGCCCGCGCGCGCGAGGCCTTCGCCCGGCACGTCGGCTCCCGGCGGCGCGCGGAGACGGAGACGTCGGAGGACGACGCCGCGAAGGATCCGACGGCCCTCATCTCCTCGCTGTCCGCCCCCTCCGCGGACGCCCCTGTGCGGGCCGATGTCCCGACCCAGCGGCGCCTGCAGGCGGCGCTCGATGCGTTCATCGACTCGGGGCGCGCCCGCGTGCACCTCTCCTCGACCGGCTCGGAGCTCGTGGTGCGCCTGCACGAGCCGCCGCTGGGCACCGCGTGGCCGCTGCAGACCTGCCTGCGCGACGCAGACGGGACGGTGCGGCCCGTCGCCGACCTGCGCGCCGTGGGCGACGTGGGCGTGGAAGGGGCCGCGGAGGCGTCGGCCGAGGTCATGCGGCTCGCACCGACGGTGCGCGAGGCCGCCGTCGACGACACCGGCGTGGACTGGCTGCTCACCACCGCGCAGGCCTCCGCCTTCCTCGCGCATGACACCGGGGCGCTCGAGGCCGCGGGCGTCACCGTGATGCTTCCGCGCGAGTGGACGAAGCAGAAGACCCGTCTGCAGGCCGTCGTCGGCGAGCAGGAGGCCGAGCAGGAGAAGACGGGCAGCGGCGTGGGCATGCAGGCCATGGCCCGCTTCGACTGGAAGATGTCGGTCGGGGACGTGGACCTCACCAAGGACGAGATCGCGGAGATCCGCGCCGCCCAGGCCGAGCTCGTGCAGCTGCGCGGCCAGTGGGTGCGCCTGGACTCCACGACGCTGCGCGCCGCCGAGCGGTTCCTCGACGCGTTCACCGCGAAGAGGCGCGGGCGGGGCGACGGCGAGGGCGGTGCCGACGGCGGCGGCGCCGACGGCGGCGGCGCCGTCGACGGTGCGCGTCGGGCACCGACCCGTCGGCCCGACGCACCCCGGGATGCCGGGCGTCCCGAGCCGATCGCGGCGAGCGCCGGCAGCATGCACTGGGGCGAGATGTTCGCGCTGCTGGGCAGCGCCCAGGCCGAGGGCCTGCAGGTCCGTCTCCAGGCGGAGGATGCGGCGCCGGTGCCGCCGAGCGCCGGCGCCCCGGCGCGCGGACGCTCCAACGGTCTGCGCAACCTCGTGCCCGGTGGCCCCGGTCCCCTCCCCCTTCCGCAGCCCGAGCGCCTGGACGCCTCCCTGCGCGGCTATCAGCTCGAGGGCCTGAACTGGATGTGGGCGCTGCACGAACTCGGGCTCGGCGGGATTCTCGCCGACGACATGGGGCTCGGCAAGACCATGCAGGTCCTCGCGCTGCTGAGCCGCGAGCGGGAGCCCGATCCCGCCGCGGTCGCCCCCGAGGTGCGGCCCGCGCGAGTGCGCCCGCGCCCCGGGGCACGTTCGCGCACCCACGGAGCGGGCCCCGCTCCCGGGCCCACGCTGCTGGTGTGCCCGATGTCCGTCGTCGGCTCGTGGCAGCGGGAGGCCGCGCGCTTCGCCCCGGACCTCGCGGTGCACGTCCACCACGGCGGCGACCGCATCCGCGACGCCTCCTTCGCCGAGGGCGCGGCCGACGTGGACCTCGTGATCACCACCTACTCGCTGCTGGACCGGGACCTCGAGGTGCTCTCCCAGGTGCGCTGGCATCGGCTCGTGCTCGACGAGGCCCAGCACGTGAAGAACGCCGGCACGGCCGTGGCGAAGGCGGCACGAGCGCTGCGCGCCCCGCACCGTCTGGCGCTCACCGGCACCCCGGTCGAGAACCGCCTGAGCGACCTGCACGCCCTCATGGAGACCGTGAACCCCGGCCTGCTGGGCAGCGCCACCTCCTTCCAGGAGCACCTCGCAGGCCCGATCGAGAAGGACGGCGACGAGTCGGCGCTCGAGCGTCTGCGCGCCCTGACCAGCCCGTTCGTGCTGCGACGCGTGAAGACGGATCCGAGCATCATCTCGGACCTGCCCGCGAAGATCGACATGGTGCGCACCGTGAACCTCACCCCCGAGCAGGCCGGGCTCTACGAGGCGCTCGTCGGCGAGCTCATGGCCCAGATCGACGGCGCCGACCAGAACCAGCGCCGCACGCTCGTCGTCTCCACTCTCACCAAGCTCAAGCAGGTCTGCAACCACCCCGCCCACTACCTCGGCGACGGCTCCGGCATCCTGCGCGACGGCGAGCACCGCTCGGGCAAGCTCGAGTACGTCGACGACCTGCTCGGATCGGCCTTCGCCGACGGCGAGAAGGTGCTGCTGTTCACCCAGTTCACGACCTTCGGGCACATGCTCGTCCCGTACTGGCGCGAGAGGTTCGGCCGCGAGATCCCCTTCCTCCACGGCGGGGTGAAGAAGGCGGACCGCGACGCCATGGTCGCCCGCTTCCAGTCCACGCCCGGCGAGCCCGGGGCGATGCTGCTGAGCCTGCGCGCGGGCGGCACGGGGCTCACGCTGACCGCCGCCAACCACGTCGTCCACCTGGACCGCTGGTGGAATCCCGCCGTGGAGAACCAGGCCACCGACCGCGCCTTCCGCATCGGCCAGACCAAGGACGTGCAGGTGCGCAAGCTCGTGGCCGCGGGCACCGTCGAGGAGCGCATCGACAACGTCCTCGCCGAGAAGCAGACGCTCGCGGACCTCACCATCACGCCCGTCGAGAACGCCCTGGTCAACATGGACGCGGCGCAGCTGTGGGGCATGCTCGCGCTGTCCGACGGGGACGCACCGGACGAGCAGACCCCGAACGATCCGGCGCAGGGAGGTGGACGATGAGCATCCGCATGCGCTCGCGCCGCGGGCAGATCGGCGCCAGCTGGCAGGGCGCCGCCCTGCGCGAATCCCTCGAGAGCGTGATCAGCAGCGGCCGCAGGTCCTCCGGTCGGCGCCTCGCGCGCGCGGACCGCGTGCAATGGCTCGACGTCGCCCCGCGCCGCGCCCGCGCGGGGGTCCTCGACGACGACGGGACGATCTACGAGCCCGAGCTCGACGTCTCCGCCTTCGGCGCCGCCGACCGGCAGATCGTCGTCGACACGCTGCGCGCCCACCCCGAGCTGCCCGCGCTGCTGAGCAGCGGCACCTACCCGCAGGCGGTCGAATCGGAGCTCGACGCCCACATGGCGACCCTGCTGCCGGGCAGCGCCTCCGAGGTCACCCACGACTGCACCTGCCTGGACTGGCCCGGCCCGTGCGTGCACGTCGCCGCGCTCGCCTACGTGCTGGTCGAGGCGATCGACGAGGCCCCCGTGCACCTTCTGACCCTGCGCGGACTCACCCTCTCCGAGATCGCCCAGCCCGTCGCGACAGGCCGGGGTGCACGGGCCCTCGCCGAGACCGCCGGATCGTCGGACGCCGAGACCCCGCAGGGTGCTTCCGCTGCGGGGCGTTCGTCGGACGGGGTCGAGACGGACGGGGCCCCGACGGGAGGAGATGCGCCGGGGGCAATCTCGTCGGCCGGTTCTCCGTCGGCCGATGGCGCGGCGGACGGGTCAGCGGGCGAGAAGACAGCGGACGAGGAGACGGCGGGCGGCCGCCCCGCGAGTTTCGATCCGGCGATCGCCGATCCGACCCTGCTGCAGGATGCGCTGGGAGAGGAGGCATCCGCGATGCTCGCCTCGTTCTATGCCTCCGGCGCGGGATCCGCGGCAGACGAGGCCGCCGGCGAGGACTGATCCCCGCGCACCGCGCGTTCGGGGCCCGGGCCCCGGAGAAGAATCCGGGCCGGCGCGCAGAGGGGGTAGCGCGCCGGCCCGGCACTCAGGGAACCATCACGACACGACAGCTGTGCCGGATCGGGACGAGGGGGTGTCCGTCACGAGAATCATGGAACTCCTCCGACGTGGGAAACCACTGGTGCTTCCCTGTGCGTTCGCTATGTCGGGCGCTGCGCGGGCGCGCAACGGTGGGGCCTCGCGGCGTCACCCGCACCCCTAGAGTGGGAGCCATGCCCCTCACCACGTCCTCGCATTCCCCTGCCTCCGTCGACTCCGCCGCCGTCCTGCCCGACGAGGCGATCTCGCAGATCGACCGCCTCGCGCGCGACGCCGTCGAGAGTGATCGCACCGCCGGGGCGATCTGGGCGATCGTCGGCGGACACGATCATGAGACTGCTGTGCTGGCCGCCGGGGCAGCGGGTGAGCGCCGCCTGGCGGACGGCGAGCGCGCCCCGGACTCCGCGCCCATGGACCCCGCGACGATCTCCCGGATCGCCTCGATGACGAAGTCCTTCACCACGGCGGCCGTGCTGCGCCTGCGCGACGAGGGGCACGTGCGCCTGGACGACCAGATCTCCCGGCACGTGCCCGAGGCCGCGCACCTCGACCCCGTCACCCCGGACTCCCCCGCGATCACCGTGCGGGACCTGCTGAGCATGTCCGCGGGCCTGGTGACCGACAACCCGTGGGGCGACCGCCAGGAGGCCATGACCCGCGAGGAGTTCGCGGCGATGCTCGCGGGCGGACTCGGCCACGTGCACGCCCCCGGCACCGGCTTCGAGTACTCCAACACCGGCTTCGCGCTGCTGGGCCGGCTCATCGACGAGCTCACCGGCACCCCCTACGACCAGTACATCGCCGAGACCTTCGTGCGGCCCCTGGGCATGGAGGACACCGCCTTCTCCCGCGAGGGCCTCGACGCGGCGCGCATCGCCACCGGTCACCGCCTGGCAGACCGCGAGGACCGCACCCGCTTCGAGCCCGTCGACTTCGACTCCCCCGGCGTCTACGGGGCGATGGCGGGCCTGTACTCGACCGTCTCCGACGTGGCGACCTGGGTGCGCTTCCTCGCCGCGGCGGACGCGCCGGACGCCGCCGACCGCGACCAGTCGCTGCTGCGCACCTCCTCCCGCCGCGAGATGCAGCAGCTGCACCGCCTCCAGGACACGCCCTCGCTGCCCGCCGGGCTTGACGGCGCCTCCCCCGGATTCACCCACGTGCGCGGGTACGGCTTCGGGCTCGTCGTCGAGCGCTACCCCGACCTCGGCGAGATCGTCTCCCACTCCGGCGGCTACCCGGGGTACGGGTCGTTCATGGTGTGGCACCGCGACAGCGGCCTGGGCGTGGTGGTCCTCGCCAACAGCAAGTACGCGCCCGCGACGCGGATCGCGATGGACGCCCTGCGGGTCATCGACGCACAGGCCCCGCACCTGCTCGCGGCGCGTCTGCCGACGGCCGCGCCGCGCACCCTCGAGGCCGCGGCGGCGGCGCTCGACTGGCTGCGCGCGGGGATCGGGACCGGAGCGACGTCGAACGACGAGCGCGCCGACGACATCGCCGACGCCTGGTTCGCCGACAACATGAACCTCGACATCTCCCGCGAGGAGCGGCGCCGACGCCTCGAGACGGCCCTGCAGCGCTCGTGCCTGGGGGCGGGCGCCCTCGATGACCTGCGCGCCGAGGACGCCGAGGTGCTCTCGCGGGCGAGCGTGCGCTGGACCGTGCCGGGCGCCGCCGGCGACGACGCGGTCGGCGACGACTCCGCGGGGCGGCGCCGACTGCGCATCACGCTGCTCATGGACCCGAGGGCCGAGGCCCTCATCCAGTCCCTGGACACGCTGGCCCTCGACAGCACGGGCACGCCGGTCACCGCCGGCTGACGGGCCAAGGGGGCGCGGATAGGTCAGAGGAGGGTCACCAGGAGAACGGCCGTCGGTACCCCGATCACGACCGCGAGGACGGCGCCGACGCCCGCTCCCAGCAGGGTGGCGCCGCGTCCGCTCGGCCGGGTCGCCGGGGCGCGGATCGGGGCCGGTCGTGCGGACGTCCCCGCAGGAGCGGCTCCGTGGCCGACGAGTGCAGGCCCCGGCCGCTCACCGGTGCCGGCCGAGTGCGCACCCGGGGAGTGCGCGCCGGCCGAGCCGTGGGACGCGGACGCCTGCCCCGCCGGTGCCTGTGGAGGACCGTCCACGAGACTCCGGCCCGCCGCGTTCCGCGGCGTGCCTCCGTACGGATAGGAGCCGGGCCCCTGCGGACCCTGCTGCGGGGCGACCGGCGCGGCGTTCTGGCCGTGCCCCTGCTGTGGCACACGCTGCTGCGATGGCGGCCCAAGATGAGGTGCGCCCTGCTGCGGCTGACCCTGCTGGGGGCTGCGCTGCGGCATCGCCCCGGGCGGCGGGGTGAAGGCCTGCGAGACGCTGCCCTGGCGAATCTCCTCCATCGAGGGGCCGCTGTGCGCGGGCACCTCGGGACGCTTCGCGCCCGGGGCGTCGGGCGGGAGCGGCGGGAGGGTGTCGGGGATGCGCAGGGGCGCACCGTCGGCGAAGCCGAGCGGCAGACCGGGCGGCACGCGCGGCAGGTCCCGGCGCACGCTCGGGGCGTCCTGGTAGCGGCGCTCGGGCTGCGGGTCGAGCATCCTGCGGATCACGGCGGCGAGCTTCGGGGAGACGCCGCGCAGGCGCCGCGAGAGCTCCTCGGGCCGGAAGGCGCCGTCGCGCAGGGGGAAGGGCCCGTTCAGCGCGAACAGCGCGACGACCCCGCCCGCGTAGAGGTCGTGGCTGGGGTGCGGCTCGGCCATGGAGAACAGTTCGGGAGCCATGTATCCGGGGGTCCCGTTGATCATGCCCACGCTCGTGAAGCGCACGTCGGTCTCGTGCACGGCGATCCCGAAGTCCGCCAGGCGCGAGTGCGGCACACCCGGCCCGGTGGACTCCAGCATGATGTTCGCGGGCTTCACGTCGCGGTGGATCCAGCCGTGGGAGTGGACGTGCGCGAGGCCGTCGAGCAGCTGGTCCAGCAGCACCACCACGGCGGGCTCGCCGAGCGGCCCCCGCGCACGGACCATCGACTCGAGGGTCCCGCCGCTGGCGAGCGGCATCGCGATCACCACGTGCTCGTCCTCGGCGCCCCAGCCGTAGGGGGTGAGCAGGTGCGGATGGTCGAAGCTCACGCCCTTCTCGCGCACGAAGCGCATGAGATCGGCCGAGTCCCGCTGACGCAGCACCTTCGCCGCGCACAGGCGGCGGGTCTTGGAGTCCCAGGAGCGCCACACGGCGCCCGATCCGCCCTTGGCGATCAGGTCGATGAGCGCGAAGCGCCCCACGATGACGTCGGCCATGCTCTCCGGTTCCCTCCGTGCTCCCGATCCGCGGCTCTGCCCACGGCGGGAGCGCAGGTCCACAGTACGATGGATCGTGCGCGAGGTCAGTGCACTCGGCGTGCCTGTGGACGTGCTCGCGCGACGCGCGACGGGACGGGACGGGACGACATCGTGCGGCACAGCACCGCACGGCCCGGCACCGCGCAGAGCAGCACCGCACGACACCGCACAGCGAGAGGGGACGTCACATGGACTGGCTCATGGACTGGCTGACCGACCCCTCCGAGTTCGATCCCCTGGTGTTCGTCGTGCTCGTCGCCCTCACGATCCTGCTCACCCTCGGGAGCATCGTCTGGCTCGTGCTCGAGCGCGAGGAGCCGTCGGCCCGGCGCGGCACCTCGGACGACGCCGCCGCGGCCGCGGAGTCCTCCTCGCCCCTCGCCCGGATCGCCGCGCGCAGCGAGCGGGAGGCCGCGCGCGTGCGGCGCGAGATGGACGCCGACGCCGGCCGCGGATCCGACGCCCGAGGGGGTGCGCGCCGATGAGCGGCGATCCGGGGCCGGCCGCCGCTGCGTCTCCCGCTGCTCCCCCGCGCATCCGCCTGGCTCTCGCCGAGGACGCTCCCGTGGTGCTCGGCATCCGCGACGAGGCCATCCGCAGCTCCTCGGGCCTCTGGATCGACGAGGTCCCGGAGTCCGTGTCCTCCCGCGCCTGGTTCGACGCCCACCTGGACCGCGGCTCGATGCTCGTGGCCACGGGGGCCGACGACGAGGTGCTCGGCTACGCGTGCTTCTCCCCGTTGCGCGACTACGCGGGCTACCGCTTCACCGGCGAGGACTCGATCTACCTGCTGCCCGCGGCGCAGGGGCGCGGGGTGGGCCGCGCCCTGCTCGGGGCGCTCGTCGCGCATGCCCGAGAGCACGGCATGCACTCCCTGGTCGCGCTCGTCGAGGCCGGCAACGTCGGCTCGATCCGCCTGCACGAGCGCTGCGGGTTCCAGGAGGTGGGCCGCATGCCCGAGGCCGGCTTCAAGTTCGACCGCTGGTGGGACCTGGTCACGCTCCAGCTGCTCCTCTGACCGCTCGGCGCCGCACCGGGATCGTCACGTGCGGGAGCACCCAGCCCACGATCGGGCCGATCGCGATCGCATACACGAAGGTGCCCACGCCCACCGGCCCGCCCAGCAGCCAGCCCGCGACCAGCACCGTCGCCTCGATGCCGAAGCGCAGCGGGCCGACGGGCCGCCCGGTGCGGTGGTGCAGGCCCGTCATCAGGCCGTCGCGGGGACCGGGCCCCAGATGGGCGCCGATGTAGACGGCGTCGCTCACGGCGTTCAGCAGCACGCCGCCGAGCATCATCGTGATCGCGAGCGGCAGGCCGTGCGCGGGCGGGACGACGAACAGCGTGAGGTCGGTGGCCACGCCGATCCACAGCGCGTTGGCGAGGGTCCCGATGCCGGGGTGCTGACGCAGCGGGATCCAGGCGACCAGCACCAGGAAGCTCACCACGATGATCACCGTGCCCACGCTCAGCCCCGTGCGCTGGGCGATGGCCACGTGCAGCACGTCCCACGGATCCGCACCGAGCCCCGAGCGGATGAGCAGCGCGAGCGCCGCGCCGTACCCGGTGAGGCCGAGGAACAGGGACAGCAGGCGCAGCCCGAAGCGGCCCAGGTGGAACTGGTCGCGCAGGCTGACGTTCTCGAGAGCGGCGGGCATGCCTCCAGCATGCCTGTGATCGGCCCGGCGACGCCGCGAGGACGCACGCTCACGGGCCGCGGAGGTCAGTGGGCGGCGGCGCGGCGGCCTTCGTTGACGGGGGCGTCGAAGTTGAGTGCGTCGCGCACGAAGCTGATCTGGGCGCGGCGGGCGCACTGGGCGGCCGGTCCGCGCCAGACCAGCGGGTAGCAGTGCCAGCCGCCGGGCTGCTCGAGGTAGGTGACCTGGACGTCGGCGAGGCCGAGGGCGTCGCGCAGACGCTGGGAGTCGCCGAGCAGAAGATCCTGGTCGCCGACGGTCAGGTGCACGGGAGGCAGGCCCTGGAGGTCGCCGCCGAGCGGGCTGAGCCGCGCGTCGTCGAGCGGGAAGCCGTCCGCGTACATCGCCGCGCAGCGCGCGAGCAGATCCGGGCGCACCGCGGGGTCCTTCTCGATCTGCGCCGTGCGCCGAGGATCCTCGCCCGTGAGGTCCGCCCACGGGGAGGTCAGCAGCAGCGCGGAGGGCAGCGACTCGCCGCGGTCGCGGAGTGCCTGGACCACGGCGAGCGCGAGTCCGCCGCCGGCGCTGTCGCCGGAGAGGACCCAGTTCGGGGAGACCGCGTCGAGGTCCTCGAGGATGCCGAGCACTCCCTCGACCGCGTCGTCATAGGCGGCGGGGAACGGCATCTCCGGCGCCATCCGATAGTGGAGCATCGCGGCGGCCGCGCCGGTGCGTCGACGCAGGTCCGACAGCCAGTCCCAGTGGTTCGGGCTCTCGCCGTTCACGTAGGCGCCGCCATGGAGATGGATGACGAACCCGGCATTCGCGCGCGCACGATCGATCCAGGTCACGGGGATGCCGCGATGGCGCGACCGGGTCACCAGCGAGCGGTCGACGAGCTCGCGGTCGGGCTTCGTGGGGTGGTGGGTGCGGCGCACGTTGAGCTCGTAGAGGCCGATGGGCATCTGGGCGCTGATGAACGCGCCGACGCGCAGGGCGCGCGCCCCGGAGGCCTCCTCCTCGTCGACCTGCGGGACGGGGGTCTCGACGTGCATGGACTTCATGAGGGCATCTTCGCATGCGCTCTCGACCGCGCGGTGCGGACACCGCGTGACGCCGCGTGACGCCGCCCGATGCCGCGTGATGCCCGACCCGCCGGCCCCGTCGGCCCCGTCGGCCCCGCGTCGGATCTCAGGCGCGCTCGACGGCGTCGACGAGGTCGTCGTCCACGAGCCTGTTGGCGCTCGCCCGCCAACCGGCCACTCCCAGCAGCACCGCGCTCGCCACCAGCAGCCACAGCACGAGCGTCATCGAGCCGGTCGCCTGCAGCAGCGCGCCCATCACGAGCGGGCCGACGCCCGCGAGCAGGTACCCCACGGGCTGGACCATCCCCGAGAGCCTGGCCGTGATCGCGGGGTCGCGGGTGCGGCCGGGGATCATCGCGATCGCGGTCGGGAAGGCGAATCCGCCGATGCCCAGCAGCGCCGCCCAGGCGACGGGCGCGGCGGCCGGCGCGATGATCAGGGCGAGGTAGCCGGCCGCGGTGAGCACGCCGAAGGCGAGCGCGAAGACGCCCAGGCGCTGGGAGCGCGCGATCACCGTCGGCATCACGAGCCCGCCGATCATGCCCCAGGCGGCGACCTGCGAGACCGTCGCCCCGGCGGCGGCGCCGGAGAGTCCCGCGTCGGTGAGGATCTGCGGGAGGAAGCCGAACTGCGTGTACGCGTTCATCGACTGCAGACCGAACATGAGCGTGAGGAAGAGCGCGGTCGGCGAACGGCGCAGGGGGACGCTGCGCGCCGCCACGCGGGCGGCGGCCCGGGCGCGTGCGCGCTCCGTCGTCGCATCGGGGACCGCCGGGTCGGACGCGGACTCCTCGGGGGGCAGGACGCCGTCGGCCGCGCGCGGGAAGTCGTTGCCGACCTTCGCGAGCACCACGAGGCCGACGAGCACCGGCAGCACGGCGAGCGCGGTCCAGGCCTGCAGGGAGAAGCGCCAGCCGCTGCCCCCGGAGGCGAGCGGGACGGCGATCGCCGGACCGACGGCCGCCCCGACCGAGAGCAGCATCGAATAGGCGGTCATGAGCAGCACGGTCGAGCGTCCGCCGTGGTGCTTGACCCAGGCCGGCGTGACCACGTTGACGAGCGACGGCCCCATCAGCGCGACCGCGCTGAGCAGCACGAACAGCCCGAACGAGCCGGAGAGCGGGCGCAGGACCAGCCCGATCGTCAGCAGCGAGAAGGCGAGCACGATCGTCCCGGTGAGCCCGATGCGCCGGGACAGAGGCACCGCGAGCAGGCCGAACGCGCCGAAGCACAGGCAGGGCAGGGCGGTGAGCAGGCCGTCGGCCCAGGCACCCACGCCGTAGGCGCCGGTGATGTCCTCCATGAGCGGACCCAGCCCGGACGCGGCGGGCCGCAGGTTCAGCGAGATCGTCACCACGAAGACGATCGCGAGCGCGAGCCCGACGGCGCCCGCGGTGCGGCCGGACGCGGCGGCACGGCCGGACTCGGCGGGGCGCGTCGAGGCCGTCGGGAGGTCGGGATCGGGGGTCGAGGAGGAAGGGGTGTCCGGGGACGTCACCGGTCGATTCTCCCCCTCCTCACCCCCTCGCCGCGCATCGCCCCATACGCTGGACCGATGGAACCGATCCCCCGCTTCTGGGCCTCGCGCACCACCACCGTCCCCACTCGTCGCCGCGGCGAGGTCCCCGTGGACGTGTGGGGGTGGTCGGACCGATCCCGCGAGGACGCTCTCTCGCGCGCCGAGCGACGGGCGCAGGACCTCGCGGCGCGCGGCATCGAGGACACTCGCGCGGCCGAGTACTACCCCGGCCGGCCCGTGCGCGAGGAGATCCTCGAGGAGGTGCGCGGCGACGACGGCGCGCTGCTGGCCGTGATCACCCGCAACCGCTACGGCGCCGCCGTGCTGAACACGGACGCCGTGCTCATCGCGGATGTTGACCTGCCGGCCTCGGCGCTGGCACGGGGCCGACGGGGATCCGGGCGCGGTGCGGGCCCGGCTGCGGGCGCGGGCGAGGAGCGCCCGTCCCTGCTGGGACGCCTGTTCGGACGGCGGGCGCAGGCGTCCGCCGCTGCGGGCGACGATGCGGGCGCCGGGGCCGAGGCGCGCACGGCGACCGGGTCCGACGACCCGGCGGGCGTGTCCGATGCGCTCGACGCGACGCCCGAGGCGACGGCCGTGCGCGAGCGGGTCGAGGCCTTCGCCGGCGCCCACCCGGACTGGGGCGTGCACCTGCACCGCACCGCCGCGGGGTTCCGCGTGCTGATCAGCGGGACGGGTGCCGCGCCCGCGAGCGAGCGGGCCCGCGGCATCCTCGACGAGCTCGGCTCGGATCCGCTGTACGTCAGGCTGTGCGCGGCGCAGGGCTCCTACCGGGCTCGGCTCGTGCCGAAGCCGTGGCGGGTGGGCCGCGCGGCGCTGGGTGTGCACTGGCCGGCCGAAGGCCGGGCGGCCGACGAGTACGCGTCATGGGTGCGGGACTTCGAGTCCTCCTGCGCGGGCAGCGCTGCGTGCCGGCGCGTCTGGTGGAACGGCGTCGAGCCGACGAGCGATGCCGAGCGCCGGCTGCTGGCCCTGCACGACGAGCGCTCCGGCGCCGATTCCGGCCACGGGCTCGCATGAGCGTCGACGAGCACGCGGATCGGAACGGACCCGACGGACCCGTCGGCCCGGAGCGGAGCACCGAGCGCCTCGACCTCCACGTGCCCCGGCTCTCCGACCTGCCCGAGCTGCACGCCCTGTACGAGGACCCCCGGGTGTGGGAGCACTTCCCGCAGCTGCGGCACACGGACGAGCGGGACACGCGCGCGATGCTCGAGCGCTGGATCGCCCAGTGGGAGCGGGACGGCCTGGGCACCTGGATCGTGCGCCCCCGCGGAGAGGACGAGCTCCTGGGCAACGCCGGCTGCTCGCTGCGCGGGGCGGTCGACGAGGCGGCGCAGGGCGCGCGCTTCTGGAACCTCGGCTACCGCTTCCGCCCGGAGGCGCAGGGGCAGGGCTTCGCCCGCGAGGCGGCGCGGGCAGCGATCGAGGCGGCCCGCGCGGCGACCCCCGAGGTGCCGGTGGTGGCCTTCCTGCTCGAGCACAACGAAGCCTCCGCGGCGCTCGCACGGCGCCTGGGACTGGTGCAGCGCTACCGGGGACCCGATGCGGGGAACCCCGATCCCTCGGCGATCCGGCTCGTCCTCTCCGACCGGGAGCTCAGCGACGAGGAGCTGGTCGAGACCCTGCGGTGAGCGTCCCGTCCACGTGGCAGGGTCGACTTTCAGTCGCCGAGCAGCGCGAGAGGGACGACGGCGACCCCGTCCGCGCGCCGGTAGGCCTCAGGTCCCGTGGTGAGGACGACGAGGTCGGCGAAGTCGTCCCCGAGCTTCTCCCGCAGCCACAGCAGGTGGCGCACGTCGTGGTCGTCGACCGACCTCGCGAGCTTCACCTCAATGCCCACGATGCGTCCGTCGGGCCCTTCGACGATGAGGTCGACCTCGCGATCTCCGTTCCGGGTGCGCAGATGGCCCACGTGCGCATCGGCCGCAGTGGCCGACGCGCGGACGGACAGCGTGGCGAGCGATTCGAACAGCGGTCCCGCCATGTGCGCGCCCCGCGGGCCCATCAGCGTCTTCGCGCTCATCCCCAATGCCCTCAGAGCGAGGGCGGGATCCACGAGCTGGTGTTTGGGGGCCTGCTGCAGTCGTCCCAGCGAGATCCGTACGGGCTCCCACGCGGGTACGGGGTCGAGCACCCACAGCTGCGTCAGATGCTCTCGGTACGAGATCGTCGTCGTCTTCGCCGGCTGCGTCCCATCACCGCCCGTCGTGGCATCCATGATCTTGGCGTACGCGGTGGTCGACGACGACGCCGCCGCATAGGCGGCGATCCATCGGCGAAGCACTTCCGGGCGTCGCACCTTCAGTCCGACCTCGGGAAGGTCTCGATCGATGATCCTCAGGAGGTAGCTGTCCAGCAGGACGCGTCCGGCCCTCGCCTCGGCCCCCATGACTCCCGGGAAGCCGCTGCGCGAGAGGGCCTCCGCGTAGTCGGACGTCGTCCAGTCCGTCATCCCGGTGACCTTGGCGTCCCCCTCGCCGTCCATCATCGCTGCAAGGCTGACGGTCGGCTCGACGACACCTCTCTCGTGCACTGCCATGGGCCGCATCCGGAGCGAGACGATCCGGCCCGCACCACTGTGCGTCCCCTGCGCAGCGGACTCCGAGGCACTGCCGGTGAGGAGGAACCGGCCCGGGCGTGCCCCGGAATCCACTCGGCGCCGCACGACATCCCACACCTCCGGCAGCCATTGCCACTCGTCGAGAAGGACCGTGCCCTGGTCACCGTTCAGCAGCGACGGATCGGATGCCAGGAGCTCGCGCTGCGCGGGATCATCCAGCAAGTAGGCGCGGGATGCCCTCCGCAGGGCCGTGGCCGACTTCCCGACGCCTTTGGCCCCGTCGATCGCGATCGCGGGCAACGAAGGCATCAGCGCGTCGAGCGAGCTGTCGAGACTTCGTCGTCTGTAACCCACGATTTCCCCCTGACGTGCACATCTGACGCCACAAGGCCGCGCGTACGCTACCTTCAGCAGGACCTTTACGCTACCTTCAGCACGGACTCGACGCTACCATCAGCACGAGAAGGATCTGCAGGACACCCGGACAGGAGCGAGCCCCGCTCCACGAAGATTCCGGGCACGCACGCGTGCATCCCGACCCGCCGTCCTCATTTCTTCGGCGGCGCTCAGTGCCGCCGCGCCACCGCTCACCCGCCGGTGAAGCCGCCGCCTCCGGGCATGTCCTTGAAACGCGAGTAGTGGCCCTCGAAGGCCACGGCGATGGTGCCCACGGCGCCGTTGCGGTGCTTGGCGAGGATGAGGTCGGCCTCGCCGGCGCGCTGGGACTCCTTCTCGTAGTAGTCCTCGCGGTGGATGAGCACGATGAGGTCGGCGTCCTGCTCGATCGAGCCGGACTCGCGCAGGTCGCTCATCATCGGCTTCTTGTCCTGGCGCTGCTCGCTGCCGCGGTTCAGCTGGGAGATCGCGATCACCGGGACCTCGAGCTCCTTGGCCAGCAGCTTGAGCGCACGGGAGAACTCGCTGACCTCCTGCTGCCTCGACTCCACGCGCTTGCCGGAGCTCATGAGCTGCAGGTAGTCGATGACCACGAGCTTGAGGTCGTGCTTCTGCTTGAGCCGGCGGCACTTCGCGCGGATCTCCATGAGCGACATGTTCGCGGAGTCGTCCATGAACAGCGGCGCGTTGCCGATGCGACTCATGGCGCGCGCCATCGCCTGCCAGTCGCGGTCGTCCATCGAGCCGTCGCGCATCTTGCCCATCGGCACCTGCGCCTCGGCCGAGAGCAGACGCATCGTGATCTCGGTCTTGTCCATCTCCAGGGAGAAGATGACGCTGGTCTGGCCGTTGTGGATCGACGCCGAGCGCAGCACGTCCATGCCCAGCGTCGTCTTGCCCATCGCGGGGCGGCCGGCGAAGATGATCATCTGGCCGGGGTGCAGGCCCTGCGTGATCTCGTCGAACTCGGAGAAGCCCGTGGGGATGCCGGTGACCTGGCCGCCGCGGTTCTGCGTGGCCTCGATGACGTCGATGGTGCCGCCGATGACCTCGGACAGCGGCAGGAAGTCCTCGCTCTGGCCGCGCTCGGTGACCGCGTAGACCTGCGCCTGCGCCTCGTTGATGACCTCCTCGACCTCGCCGCCGTCGGCCGCGTAGCCGAGCTGGACGATGCGGGTGCCGGCCTCGACGAGGCGGCGCAGGGTCGCGCGCTCCACGACGATGTCCGCGTAGAAGCCGGCGTTCGCGGCGGTGGGGACCATGTCGATGAGGTCGGCGAGGTAGGCGCCGCCGCCCACGCGCTGCAGCTCGCCGCGCTTGGTGAGCTCGTCGGAGACGGTGACCAGGTCAGCGGGCTCACCGCGCGAGTAGAGGTCGGTGATGGCGTCGAAGATGACCTCGTGCGCGGGGCGGTAGAAGTCCGAGCCGCGGGCCTTCTCGACAACGTCGGCGATCGCGTCCTTGGACAGCATCATCCCGCCCAGCACGCCGCGCTCGGCGGCGAGGTCCTGGGGCGGGGTGCGCTCGAGTCCGCGATCGGGGCCGGGTTCGAAGGCGTCGTTCTGGGTCACCGGGACAGTCTAGGGAAGAGGGCCGACGCCGCCCGACGGGACTGTGGATCCACGCGGCTCGCATGTGGAGTCGCACGCCGCCCTTCCCAAGTCTTTGATCTTTCCACTACCGTGGGCGGCCACCGCCCGACGCCGGACGCTCGCCGCGGCGGGCGCGGGCCCGGGTCGACCCCCGCATCCGACGGAAGGACCCCTCATGGCCACCTCCACCGCACAGCGCCACTCGACCGCACGCGACCTCGGCCTGCTCGTCGCCCGCATCGTCCTGGGCGTCGTCTTCACGGCCCACGGCATCCAGAAGATCTCCGAGTGGGGACTGGACGCGACCGCGCAGAACTTCGCTGGCATGGGCGTGCCGATGCCCGAGCTCGCCGCCCCGGTCGTGGCGATCCTCGAGCTCGCCGGCGGCATCGCCCTCATCCTCGGCGTGCTCACGCCGTGGGTCGGGAGCCTGCTCGCGATCGACATGCTCGTCGCGGCTCTGCTCGTCCACGTGGGCTCGGGCGTCTTCGTCGACGGCGGCGGCTGGGAGCTCGTGGGCGGCCTCGGCGCCGGTGCGCTGGCGCTGGCCGCGACCGGCTCCGGCCGCCTCTCGCTGGACCACCTCTTCGTGGGCCGGCGCTCGGGCCGCCGCTCGGCGCGCGCCTGAGCCGCGCTCGCGCGACCACGCGACCAGCACGCGACCGATAGGACGACGGCCGATGGGCCGACGGCCCATCGGCGACGTCCACGGGGCACGATGGGTGCGGAGCGATCCGCGCTCCTCGTGCCCCGTCGCGTTGCAGGAGGTCCCGTCCCATGGCAGGTTCCGCACGATCCGAGCAGCAAGGCGGGCCCGCCCGCGTGGTCGTCGTGGGCGGGACGGGCACGATCGGCGCGAAGCTCGTGCGCCTGCTCGAGGCCGACGGCCATGAGGTGGTCGTCGCCTCGCCCTCGACGGGCGTGGACACCGTGACCGGTGCAGGCCTCCAGGGGGCCCTGCGCGGCGCGGACCTGGTGGTCGACACCTCGAAGCCCCGCTCCTTCGCACCCGAGGCCCTCGAGGCCTTCTTCACGACCGGGATCCACCGGCTGCTGGGCGCCGAGCGCGCCGCGGGCGTGCGCCACCACCTCTCGCTGTCCATCGTCGGCGCCGACCGCGCGCCCGACGTGCCCTTCTACCGGGCCAAGGCAGGCATGGAGCAGGAGGTCCGCGACGGCGGGATCCCCTGGACGATCCTGCACGCCACCCAGTTCTTCGAGTTCGCACGCGGCATCGCCGAGGCCGCGGAGCGCGCGGACGGCCCGGGCGGGCCCGGCTCCACGACCCTGCTCCCGCCGATCCAGGTGCAGCCGATCGCCGGCGACGCGGTCGCCGCGCATCTCGCCCGGCTCGTCGCCCGGATCCTCGGGGCCGACGGGAAGAACGGCGGCGACCTAGATATCGCCGGTCTCCACCGGATGTCCCTCGCCGCGTTCGTGCGCACCGCCCTCGGGGACGACGCGCCACCGATCCTCGAGTCATCCCGCGCCCCCTACTTCGGCGGCCTGATCAGCGAGGACACCCTTCTTCCGGGCCCGTCGGCCCGCCTGATCGGCCCCGCGCTGAGCGAGTGGACGGGCAGGGAGCGCGGCGTCTGCTAGGTCACGACGAGCACGCACGGGTTTGTGCCCAGCGCGCAGCGGCGGCACGATGGCGGCCCGTGAATGCCACCCAGCACCCGGACCGCACCGAGGCGGTCCCCTCCGCAGCATCCGGCGATCCCGCGGCCGCGCACCACGGCGGCCGCACGTTCTTCGGACAGCCCTGGCCGCTGATGAACCTGTTCAGCCTCGAGATGTGGGAGCGGTTCAGCTTCTACGGCATGCAGGGGATCCTCGCGATCTACATGTACTTCGCGATGACCCAGGGCGGTCTCGGGATCGACCAGGGCGTCGCGACCTCGATCGTCGGGGCCTACGGCGGCGCCGTGTACGTGTTCTGCATCGTCGGTGCCCTGGTCTCCGACCGGCTCATCGGCCCGCAGCGCACCCTGTTCGCGAGCGCCGTCCTGATCATGCTCGGCCACATCTCCCTGGCGCTGCTGCCGGGAGTCCCGGGCCTGGTCACGGGCCTCCTGTGCGTCGCGATCGGCTCCGGCGGGCTGAAGGCCACCGCCGCGACCCTCGTCGGCTCGCTCTACGCGGTCGACGACCCCAAGCGCGACGCCGGCTTCTCGCTCTACTACATGGGTGTGAACATCGGCGGCCTGCTCGGACCGCTCGTCACCGGCTTCCTCCAGCAGAACTGGGGCTTCCACCTGGGCTTCGGCGCCGCCGCGGTGGGCATGGCCGTCGGCCTGGTCTGGTACGTCCTCACCCGCGACTCCCTGCCCGCGAACGCGAACCGCGTGCCCGACCCGCTTCCCCGCTCCCGGTTCGTCCTGTGGGGCGTCATCGCCGTGGTCGCCGTGCTGCTCGTCGTGATCCTGGTGCTCGCCGGCGTGATCAACCCCGGCAACCTCGCGAACATCGTGGTGGGGATCTCCGTGGTCGCCGCGATCATCATCTTCGCGATCATGCTGACCAGCTCCAAGATCACCGCGACCGAGCGCTCGCGCGTCCTCGCCTTCATCCCGATGTTCATCGGCACCGCCGCGTTCTTCGCGCTCTTCCAGCAGCAGTTCACGGTGCTCGTCGTCTACGCCGACGAGCGGCTGAACCGCAGCATCTTCGGCTGGGAGATGCCGATCTCCTGGCCGCAGTCCTTCAACCCGCTGTTCATCCTGCTGCTCGCGCCCGTGTTCGCCGCGCTGTGGACGAAGCTCGGCCGCCGACAGCCCGGCACGCCGGTGAAGTTCGCGATCGGCATCCTGCTGGTGGGCGTCGCCTTCCTGCTGTTCGTGCCGATGGCTCCGGTCGCCGGCGTCCCGGTGCTGTGGGTCGCGCTGATCCTGCTGGTCGCGACGTTCGGCGAGCTCTCGATCTCGCCCGTCGGCCTCTCGCTCGCGACCCGGCTCGCGCCCGCCGCGTTCCCGGTGATGATGATGGCGCTGTACAACCTGGCCGTCGCGCTCGGCACCGCCCTGTCAGGCTCGCTGTCCACGCTCTACTCGGTGGACCACGAGGTCGCCTACTTCGGCATCACGGGCCTGGTGACCATCGCGGTCGGCCTCATCATGCTCGCGATCGCCAAGCCCGTCACCCGCGGCATGGCCGGGGTGCACTGAGCAGGCCACCGACCCGCGGGCGCCCCGGGCGCCCGCGGGTCGTCCGGGCCTCGCCGCGGGTCGACTGAGCCGCGCGGGTCAGGCGCGGGGGATGCCGGCCGCGTAGGCGGCCTGGCCCACGTGCTGGGCGGCGTCGTCGATGACGCTCACCAGCCGCGCGCCGCGCGTGACCGGCGGATCCCAGGCGTCGTCGATGACGACGCCGAGCTCGTCCTCGGAGAGGGTGCGCAGGTAGGCGATGAGCGCGTCGGTCGCGGCGCGCACGTACTCGGCGAGCAGGGCGCCGTCGGTGACGACGACGGAGTGGGCCTGGTCGGAGCTCTGGCCGTAGCCGACGGCGTCGCCCAGCTCACCGAGGTCGAAGCGCTCGCGGAAGCCTCCGCTGCGCCAGACCTCCTGCTCGCCGGACAGGTCAGCGAGCTGCACGTCGATCTCGCGTCCCGTGTGCCACAGCAGCCAGGCGATGGAGTTCGGGTGGCCGCCGGGATGCTGGACGAGCAGCTCGGGGGTGAGGGTGGGACGCAGGGCGTCGACGGCGTCCGCCGGGCGCGACGCGGCGTCGATGAGGATGTCGATGGCATTCATGTCCCTCACGCTACGCCCCGGGTCCGACGGACCGGTGAGCGCAGTTCCGACGGTCCGGAGAGCGCGGTTCCGACGGCCCGGCGGGCCCGGTTCCGCGCGGTGCGGGACGGGGACGACGGGCGGTCCGTCGGTCGATCAGTGGGGGTCGGACGGGAGCGAGGGGCCCGCGTGGCGGGGTGCTCCGCCCGATGACCAGTGGGCGATCTCCTCGGCGATCCGCACCGCCTCGTCCTCGCGGCCCAGCTGGCGCCAGGCGCGCTCGGCGCGGCGCGCGGCCTTGAGCGCCCGTGAGCGGTCGCCGCGGGCGGCGAGCATCGCGGCGTGGCGGTCCTCGAGGTAGGCGCCCCAGTAGGAGGCGCGCGCCTCGTGCCCCTCCGGCACGCGCTCCAGGGTCGCCATGGCCTCGCGTCGGGCCTTCTCGTACGGGGTCCGGGTCTTCGCGGCCGCCTCGCCGGCGCCGCCGGTCCTGCGGGTCCCGTCGGCCCCACCGGTCCCGCCGGTCCCGCCGGGAGCACCGGCGTGCCTGTCGCCGGCGTCGGCTACTGCCCTGAGCTCGGCGGCCGCGCGCAGGCCCTCGGCGATCATCGCGCCGATGCGGGCGTCGGCCTCGTGGTCCCAGAGCAGCGCATCGGGCAGGCTGCCCGTACCGCGCTCGGAGCGGACGCGGCGGACGACCTCGCGGGACGCGGCGGCGGCCTCCGTCGGCCGTCCCAGGTCCAGGGCGTGGCGCAGCACGAGGGCCTCCGCGTCGAGCTCGGCGCGGATGAAGCGCGGCCGCTCGGCGAGCGGGGTGAAGAGGTCGTCGGCGACCCAACGGGCATCCGCGGCGGCGAGGCGGAGCTGATCGAGCGCTTCGAGACCCTGCCCCTGCTCGTGGTGCAGCCGAGCGAGCAGGCGCGTCGCCTCGAGGCGCGAGCGGCGATCGCGCAGCTGCGCGCTCAGGGACTGCACCTCGCTGAGGGCGACCATGGCCCCGTCATAGCGGCGCGCGGCGACGCGCTGCGCACCGACCGCGAGCAGCGGCTCGATCCTCTGCTCGTCGTGCGGGAGCGTGCGCGTGAGGGAGGCCAGGCGACCGGCGGTGAAGGTCGCCTGATCCTGCAGGTCGCAGCGCACGAGTGCGCGCAGCAGCTCGGTGATGAGTCCGACGCGCAGCGGCGAGTCCTCGACCTCGCGCAGACCCTCGAGGGCCGCGAGCGCATGGCCGACGGCCGCGAGCGGGTTCTCCTCGAGCAGCGTCCGGGCGAGCACGGCGTGCGCGGAGACCGCCACGCGCGTGGCATCGGCGAAGCCGCCCTCGCGGGCCTCGAGCCGGGAGGCCTCGTCGAGGACGTCGAGGGCGAGGCGCGTCGCCTCCGGCAGCCAGCCGATCGCCTCGAGGTCCTGCGCGTAGCGCACGGCGAGCAGCGGCCCGGGATCGTCCACGAGCGGCACCTGCAGCTCCGGCAGGGCGACGAGAGCCTCGCGCAGGGCGCGCTGCTCGACGTCGACGGCGCTCGGCCTGGGCAGCTCGAGGCAGCCGACGACGGCGAGCAGACCGGACGGGATCTCGCCGCCATCGCGCCGACGGCGGCGGCGGCCGTGAGCGCCCGATCCCGAGCCCGACGGCGAGGCCGCAGAGGCGCGGGACGCGGCAGGGGCGGCGGAGGACGATGCAGCCGGACCAGGGCGGCTCGAGACGGGGCCGACGACGCGGGCCGGGGCGGCAGCCGCGGACGTGTCCGGCGGCGCGGCGGCCAGGCGACGCAGGTGGGCGCCGAGCACCTCGAGGGTCGCGCCTGCCTGCTCGGGGGCGCCGGCCTCCTCGATCGTCCGGACCATGTCGCGCACGAGCTCCTGCACAGCGATCAGGTCCTGGGGGCTCGTCGTCGCGCCCTGCCCGGCGCGTCCGTCGTGCGCCGTGAACACTCCCTGCGCCGCGAGGCCCTCGTGCGGGCCCTGCTCCTCGATGGCGGCGAGGGCCGCCATGAGCTGGGCACGGAGGAGCTCCAGCCGCTCCGACGGCGGCCCAGGGGCGTCGCGGAATCGCTCGGCGACGTACAGGGCCTCGGCGAAGCGCTCGGCGTGGACCAGGTCGCGCACGCGGACGGCGGCCTCGCGGATCCCACGGGGCGGCGGCAGCGGCGTCTCGGGGCCCCGCAGGGCCTCTCGCAGCCGGGCCAGCGAGGGCACCTGCACCGGGACCGCCGAGAGATCGGGGACGCTCTCGCCCGCACCGCCGGGTCGCGCGGCATCACCGGGTCGCGCGCCGTCACCAGGGTGCGCCGCTCCGGTCCCGGAGGACGCGGAGCGGGGAGCTGTCATGGGGGCAACTTACCAAGGAGCGCCGCCCAGGGTCTTGTCGGCAAATGCGTCGACGGGACTCGCGGACAGGGCGCACGCCACCTCCCACCCCGTGTCCGCTTCGTCCGGTTCCGTCGGTGCGCCACGCCGCCGCGCGTCGGCCCTCGTCAAGGGCGGATCACGCGGGGTCGGGGCGCCCCCGCGCGCCGCGTCGGCCGCTCACGGGGCCGACGGGCCTCCTGTGGCCCTGCCCGCCCCGACGTGGACCCGCTCACAGCGCCGCCCTGGATTCCCACGAGCACCCGGGCGTCACTAGGATGGACGGGCATCCGCTCCCCCGTGGAGCCCGGGTCCGACCGCCGCAGCCCGCCGCGACGGCGTCCCGGACATTCCGGCGACAACCGATGCTTCCGCGGCCCATCCCCTCGCGCGCCAGGAGGTTCCAGCACCCGTGAGCGCTCCCGCACGGCGCGGCTCCAGAACCCGGAGCCGCACCCCACGCCCGACGCCGCGCCCCGTCGCCTATCACGACGACGCGCCGCGCGAGGGCACGCGCGTCTTCTCCGACGGCTCCGTCGCTCCCGTGCTGCGCACGTCCTTCGACGTCAGCGCCTACACCATCGAGGTGCCCGGGAAGATCGACGTCGACGCCGAGGAGATCGCGCGCACCGCCCGGGAACTCACCGCGGATCCGCACGGCATCGAGGCCCGCGACCTCGAGGACCTCCGGCGCGACCTGGCGTTCCTCCACTCCCTGGAGTCGACAGCGCTCACCGAGACCCGCACGATGTACAGCTCGTGGACGGCGAACGAGGCCCGCATCACCGCGTTCCTGGCCAGTTGGCTGTGGGAGCGCCACTGGTGGGCGCACGCCCTCCAGGAGATCCTCGAGGCCCTGCCCGGCGGCGGGCACGACGCCGACCGGCTCCACCTCCCGCATCCGCGCCTTCCGCACCCTCATCTCCCCCACGCCGCCGCCGCGCTGCGCCACGCGTACGTCGAGCGCGCGCTGCCGATCGTCGGCCCGGGATGGACCTGGCTGGCCGGCGAGAAGGTCACCGCCGGCCACATGGCGCGCATGGCGATCCAGGAGGGCGGGCTGCGGGCGGCCGTCGACGCCCTCCTCCCCCGCGCCGCGCAGGTGCCCGAGGCGGGTCGCGTGCTCGGCGAGCTGCTCGCGCGCCGCACCCGCACCATGGAGTTCTTCCGCCTCGAGGCGATCGCCCGGATCACGCGCTCGCGCGGCGAGGCGATCGCCGCCCGCGCGGTCCTCGCCGTCGGCGGCGACCCGATGCGGCCGGCCGGACAGCACCTGCCGGGCGAGGAGACGGTGCTTCCCAGCATCTTCCGGCGCGCCTCCGACCGCGCCGCCCTGCGCTCGGCCCGCTTCGAGATCACGCGCCTGCTCCCCGGGCCCGACCTGCACGGTCTGCTCGGCCCGGCCCGCGCGATCCGTCGCGGGGTCGGACGTGCCGGCGGCGTCGTCGCCCACGCGGGCGGCGTCGTGGCGCAGGCGGGCGGCGCCGTCGCCCACGCGGGCGGTGCCGCGGCGCAGAAGGGCGCCGGGATCGTGCAGCAGGGCGTCGGACGAGCGGACGGAGGAGCCGATGGCATTCGACCTTGAGAAGTTCGCGGAGACCTCCGAGCCCGTGGGCTGGGACGACCTCGACTTCGACACCTTCGAGACCCAGCCGCTGGACGAGCCCACCCTGCGCTCCCTGCGCTACATGTGCGACGTCGAGTACCACACCTCCTGCTACCTGCGGGACATGCTGGTCACGCCCTCGCGGCGCGAGCACGCCACCGGCGGCTTCATGACCGTGTGGAACCGCGAGGAGTTCTGGCACGGCGAGGC
Organism: Brachybacterium halotolerans subsp. kimchii; assembly: GCF_020792675.1. NCBI lineage: Bacteria > Bacillati > Actinomycetota > Actinomycetes > Micrococcales > Dermabacteraceae > Brachybacterium > Brachybacterium halotolerans. Next base: position 2,084,472 of record NZ_CP086254.1, read on the forward strand.
CCTCGCCGCCGTCCTCCAGCGCCACGGGATCGTCGTCGACTACGACGAACTGAAGTCCAAGCGCGTCAAGCTAGGCTGGACCCAGGCGCTCAGCCCCCTCAAGCAGTCCGCGCTCTCCAACCTCGCGGGCACCGACTTCGTGGCCGTCCACATGACCTGGGGCGCCGCGAACGAGCTCTCGGCCGTCGCCGCCTACCGTCGGCTCTCCGCGATGACCGACCACCCCGCCCTCAGTCCCCTGCTCAAGCGCATCGCCCAGCAGGAGACCCGGCACGTCGCCTTCTACACCACGCAAGGCCGCGAGCGCCTCGAGGCCTCCAAGAAGGCGCGCCTGGCCACCCGCCTGGCGCTCTCGAAGGCGTGGCGGCCGGTCGGCTCCGGCGTCATGAGCGACGACGAGGTCGTGCACGTCATGGGCCACCTCTTCGGCGGCCGCGGCGAGGAGCTCGACGCCCTCGACAAGAAGATCCAGAAGCTCCCCGGCCTGGACGACCTCACCATCTTCCGCAACGCCTTCGGACGGATGGGCATCGCGATCTGACCGGTGGTGGGCCCGCGGGAGGGCCCGGTCGCCGCAGGATCGCCGCGGGGGTCCGCCGCTGCTGCCTGGGGAGTCGTCATTGCCGGCGCCGAGCGCGGTCGGTGCGCAGCATGGTCGGCGGCCAGCATGGTCGGCACCCGGCATGGTCGGCGGCCGGCATGGTCGGCGGCCGGCATGGTCGGCGGCCGGCATGGTCGGCGGCCGGCATGGTCGGCGGCCGGCATGGAGCGGCGTATGCGGGACATCTCTGCCGTATATGGCAGAGATGTCCCGCATACGCCGCTCGGCGACAGCAATGCGATGGGGCGCGCCCCGGATGAACCCGGTGCGCGGCTGTGCGGCTGTGCGCTGCTCGCGCCGCTAGCCGCTGGCCGCTCGCCGCTGGCCGTCGGTCCTCCCCATACCCGCTTCGTCCACATCAGGGCTGTCCCGCCCCCGCACCCGGGACGCTGCTGGTGGCATCGCCCCATGAAGATCCCCGGAGTCATCCGCAAGTCCCGGCTCCCGGGCATCGAGCCGGACCCGAACGTTCGGCGCCGACTGCTGCGCGACGGCGCCATGCGCTCCGCGGGCCAGTGGTACGTGACGCCCGAGGCACCGGACGACCTCGTCGCGCTGCTCGAGATGGACATGCGTCCCACCTGTCTGGACGCGGCGGCGCTGCATGGCCTCTGGGTCCCCGTCGGGCACGGCGTCCATGCGTTCTGTCCGCGGGTCACGTCGGCTCCCGCATCCCCGCCGATGTTGACGCAGATCCGCCGCAGGATCGATCCGAGGACCGGGCGACTCACCCCACCTGCGCAGCCCGGACCCGGCGAACCCCGGCGCCCGCTGGAGCCGCTGATCCTGCACCGGCCCAGCCTGCGCACCTGGCCGGACGACGACCCGGTCCCTGACATCACCCTCACGCTCGAGCACGCGGCCCGATGCCTGACGACCCTCGATGTCGCCATCCTCATCGAGTCCGCGCTCAACAAGGACGTGCTCAGCCGGCGACAGCTCGACGACCTACTGGCCGGACTCCCCCGCAAGAAGAGCACGTCGCTCGGCCGGGTCCGATCGGACGCCCAGTCCGGCACCGAGACGGCTGTGCGCTGGTGGCTCGAGCAGCGCCACGTGCCCGTCCGCACGCAGGTGCGCGTGCTGCCCGGGATACGCGTCGACATCCTCATCGGCACGAATTGGGTGATCGAGTGCGACAGCAAGCGTTTCCACGACGACCCCGAGCAGTACCGTGAGGATCGTCGGCGCGACCTGGCCCTCGCCGCTCTCGGCTACAAGGTCACACGGCTGACCTGGGAGCAGGTGTTCCTCACCTGGGACAGGACCTCTGCCGTGCTCATGACGCTTCTCCAGCGCCGTCTGCATCGCAGGGCCCTGCCGGTGTGACGGACAGGTTCGCGCTCGATCGAGCTGTGCGGGGCCCGCACCTCGGCAAGGCCGCGTCCCCGTCAGGGCCCGGCGAAGACAGCGCACGGCTGCGTCACGGCCCCGGCTGCGACAGCGCGGCGCGGGCTGCGACAGCGCGGCGGGGCGGGTGTCGTGGAACGGCGTATGCGGGCTCTCTCTGCCATATTTGGCAGAGAGAGCCCGCATACGCCGTTCGCCGACATCGACGAATCCACAGCAGTCGACCCGCACACGCCCCACGACGGGGCCGGCCGCCCCACGTCAGGAACGGCCGCCCCACGGCGGGACCTCTCCCGCTCAGCGACGGAAGCGGTTCCGGATCCTGCGCAGCGGACCGCCGCGTCCCGACGAGCGTCGGGCTCCGGCCGACCCGGACTCCGCGCGACTCTCATCTGCGCCGCCACGGCCGGCGGCGTGCGCACCGCTCTCCCCTGAGGGAGCCGTGTGCGCGGGGCCGGGAGCCCGGTGCGAGTTGGCCGAGGTGTCGGAACCGGACGACGCGTCGGCGCTCGGCGAGGCGCCGTCGGTCGCCCCCTCCGGCGACGTGCCGTCGGCCGCCTTCTCCGGCGAGGTGCCGTTGGCCGCCCCGTCCGGCGACGTGCCGTCGGCCGCCTTCTCCGGCGAGGTGCCGTTGGCCGCCCCGTCCGGCGCGGTGCCGGCGGGCGCCTCGGCCGGCGAGGCCGGGGAGACCGGCACAGATGCCGAGTCCCCTGCCGCAGGGACGCCGGCCGACCGGGTGGACGTCGCCCGAGCCGAGGCCGCAGTATCGGCCGCCGCCGCAGGATCATCCGTCGCGGTGCCCGAACCGGACGACGGGGACTCAGGACCCGACGAGCCCGACGCCGCGCCCGACGCCGCGGGTGCAGCCGCCGCGGCCGCCGCCCGCTCGCCGAGCTCCTTGGACTGCGCCTCGCGCTTGGCCTGGGCCTCGCGCTCCGCCGTCTCGCGACGATCGCGCTCGGCGGCCTCGCGACGCAGGCGGCGGCGCTCGCCCGGGCCCTCGGTGAGCCGGTAGAGCACCGGCACGATCACCAGGGTGAGCAGGGTCGAGGTGACCAGGCCGCCGATGACGACCACGGCCAGCGGCTGGGAGATGAAGCCGCCCTTGCCGGTGATGCCGAAGGCCATCGGCAGCAGCGCGAAGATCGTCGCCGCCGCGGTCATGAGGATCGGCCGCAGACGCTTGGCGGCGCCCACATGGATCGCCTCGTCCAGGGCCATGCCCCCGCGCCGGTACTGGTTGACCAGGTCGATGAGCACGATCGCGTTGGTGACCACGATGCCGACCAGCATCAGCAGGCCGATCATCGAGGGCAGCCCCAGCGGGACGCCGGTGAGGACCAGCAGACCCAGCGCGCCGGTCGCCGCGAACGGGATCGACACCAGCAGCACGAGCGGCTGCACGAGGGACTTGAAGATCCACACGAGCAGCACGTACACCAGCAGGATCGCCGCGAGCATCGCGATGCCCAGCTGGCCGAACGTCTCGTCGATGTCCGAGGCCGAGCCGCCGAGCGATGCCTTCACGCCGCTGGGCAGGTCCGCGTCGTCGATCGCCTTCTGCGCCGCCTGGGAGACCGCGCCGACGTTGTCGCTCGAGGTCGGGGCGAGGGAGACGGTGACCGTCTCGACGTTGTCCTGCGTCGCGATCGACGGCCGGGACTCCTCCTCGCTGACCTTCGCGACGTCGGTGAGCGGCAGACCCTCGGCGAGGTCGAGGTCCTTGAGCTTCGTGAGCGTGGTGACGTCGTCCTTCTGCTCGACGTAGATGTCGAGGTCCTCGTCGTCCAGGGTGATGGTGCCGACGGAGCCGGGGTTCATCTTCTGGGCGACCAGGCCGACGACGGCCTGCTCGGTGAGGCCCTTCTCGGCGGCCTTCTTGCGGTCGACGGTCACCACGGCGGTGGGCTGGTCGCCCTCGAGGTCGCTCGTGACCTCCTTGACGCCGCTCGGGGCCGGGTCGAGCTGGTCGAGGATGGCGTCGTTCGCCTTCTTGCGGTCCTCGGCCGTCGGCCCCGTGATCTGGATGTCCACGGTGCTGGAGCCCGTCGCCGAGGTCATGTCGGCCGCCTCGACGTCCCCGGGATCGGGGAGGTCCTGCAGGGTGCGGACCATCTTCGTCTGCAGCGCCTGCTGGTCGGAGTCGGCGTCGGTGGTGATCGAGAAGCTGATCTCGTTCTCCCCGCCGCCTCCGGCGCTGAAGCCGCCGCCGTCGCCGCCGGAGCCGATCGTGGTCTGCACGGTCTCGACGCCGTCGAGGTCCATGAGGGCCTTCTCGGAGTCCTTCGCCTTCTTCGAGGAGTCCGCCAGGCTCGTCCCGGCCGGCAGGGTCTGAGTGATCGAGGCGATGTTCTGCCCCGTGTCGCCGAGGAAGTTGATCTTCAGCAGCGGCGTGAGGAACACGGTGCCCACGAGCACGAGGATCGCGACGGCGACCGTGATCAGGCGCCGCGGCAGCGAGTCCAGGGTCAGACGCAGCACGGGCGCGTAGAGGCGGTGGAGCCAGGTGCGCTCCTCGCGCGCCTCGGCGGCCTCGCGTACCTTCGCGACCTGCGCCTCGTCGTCCGGATCATCCGGCACCGGCTGCTTCTTGGGCGGGCGCAGGAACCAGTACGCGAGCACCGGCACGATCGTGAGCGCGACCAGCAGCGAGCTGAGCATCGCGATCGCGACGGTGAGTGCGAAGGGCCGGAACAGCTCCCCGGCCATGCCGGCGACGATCGCGATCGGCAGAAACACCACCACGGTCGCGAGCGTCGAGGCGGTGATCGCGCCCGCGACCTCCTTGACGGCGTCCAGGATGGCCCGTCTGCGGGTCTTGCCGTAGGCCAGATGTCTGGTGATGTTCTCGATGACCACGATCGAGTCGTCGACCACGCGGCCGATGGAGATCGTGAGCGCCGCCAGGGTCAGCATGTTCAGCGTGTAGCCCGTGACGAGCATGCCGATGAACGCGATGAGAAGCGAGGTCGGGATCGAGATCGCGGTGACGAGCGTCGGACGCAGGCGCCGCAGGAACAGCAGGATCACGCCGACGGCCATGACCAGACCCAGCAGACCCTCCTCGGCGAGGGACACGATCGACTCGCGGATGAACGGCGCCTGGTCGAAGACCACGTCGCTCTTCGCGTCGCCGCCGACCTCGGCCAGAGTGCTGTCGAGCTTGGAGGAGACGTCCTTGGAGATGTCCACGACGTTGCCGTCCGAGGTCGCGGTCACCATCATCACGAGCGACTCGCGGCCGTTGGTGCGGGAGATCGAGGTGGGATCCTCGGTGGTCTCCTCGACCTTCGCGACGTCGCCCAGGGTGCTGACCTCCTGCTGACCCTGCTGGCCGGCCTGGCCCGACTGGCCCTGCTGACCCCACTGGCCCTGCTGGCCTGTCTGGTCCTGGCCCGACTGGCCCTGGTCGGTCGCGGCGCCCTGGTCGGCGCCCGCCTGGCCCTGCTGGCCCGCCTGACCCTGCTGGCCCGCCTGGCCTGCGGCGTCGCCGCCGGACGCGCCGCCGCTCGACCCGTCGGCCGATCCGCCGGAGGCACCGGAGGAGTCCGACGAGCCGGAGGACCCGCCCTGCGAAGCGGGCATGACGACCATGCCCTTGAGGTCGTCGATGCTGGTCATCTCCTGGCCGATGACCACGTCGATGCTCTGCTTCTTGTCGGTCACGCTGCCGCCGGGCAGGGAGAGGCCGTTCGCGTCGAGCACCGTGGAGATGTCGTCGTCGGTGAGGCCGCGCTTCTTCATCTCGTCCTCGTCGGGCGTGATGCGCACGATCTTCTCGGGCGCGCCGATCACGGCGACGGAGGAGACGCCGTCCACGCGCTCGAGCTCCGGGGTGACGCTCGTGTCGAGGCGATCGGCGAGCTCGGACGGGTTCAGATCGGAGGAGACCGACAGCACCACGGCCGGCAGGTCGCTCGTGCCGCCGGAGATGACCTGCGGGTCCGCGCCCTCGGGCAGCTGGTCGTCGATGCGTCCGATCGCGGCGTCGACCTGGTTGGTCGCGCGTGCGGTGTCGGTGCCGTAGGTGAGCTCGACGGTCACCACCGAGACGCCCGCCTGGGAGGACGAGGAGGTCTTCTCGACGTCCTCGATGCCGGTGACCGCCTGTTCGACGGGCTTGCTGATCTGCTTCTGCACCTGCTCCGAGGAGGCCCCCGGCGAGGTGGTCATCACCTGGATCTGCGGGAGCGAGACGGAGGGGATCAGCTCCTGGCGCATGGTCGTCATCGCGAAGATCCCGATGATCGAGACGGCGATGCAGACCAGCGCGATGAACGGACGATTGTTCAGGCTGAGCTTGGCCAGACGGTTCATGAGTCTCCTGGGCCGATGGGCCGGGACGGTCGAGCGGGGCGTGCGGACACGGCCGACGCGGGGCGGCCATCCTCGGGCATTCGACCACAGGTCGGACATCACGAGCATCAGCCGAAGGTCGGAGCATCGGGTGTGATCCGCGCCCCGCCCGTCGGCCGCCCGGCCCCTGGCACGATGGATCCGTGCCCGACCCCTCACCAGATCTTCCGCCCGACTCCTCCTCCGCCTCCTCGCGCAACTCCTCCCCCGCGCGGCCGCCCGAGCCCTCCCCCGCGGCGGCGCGGCGCTCCGTCGACCGCGAGATCCTGCGCCTCGCACTGCCCTCGCTGGGCGCGCTCATCGCCGAGCCGCTGTTCGTCATCACCGACTCCGCGTTCATCGCGCGGGTCTCGACGACGTCGCTGGCCGGGCTCGGGCTCGCCTCGACCGTGCTGACGACGGTCGTCGGACTCTCCGTGTTCCTCGCCTACTCGACGACCGCGGCGGTCGCGCGGGCCGTCGGCGCCGGGCGCATGCGCGAGGCCATCGCCCGCGGGGTCGACGCCGCGTGGCTCGCCCTGATGATCGGCGCGGGCTGCCTGCTCCTGCTGATGGTCGGCGGCCCGGTGCTGCTCCCGCTGTTCGGGGCGGGGGCCGACGTCACCGCCGAGGCCGCCGTCTACCTGCGGATCTCCGCGCTCGGCCTGCCTGCGATGCTCTCGGTGCAGGCGACCACGGGCCTGATCCGAGGACTCCAGGACGCGCGTCTCCCGCTCGTCGTGGCCGTGGGCGGAGCGCTGCTGAACATCCCCCTGAACGCCGCGCTGATCTTCGGCCTGGGCATGGGGATCGCCGGCAGCGCGACGGGCACGGTGATCAGCCAGTGGCTGATGGCCGGCGTGCTGCTGGGCGTGGTGGTGCGCCATGCGCGGCGCGAGGGCGTGGCGCTGCGGCCGCACCTGGGCTCGGTCGCCGCGACCGGCCGCGAGTCCTTCCCGATGCTCGTGCGCACCCTGAGCCTGCGCATCGTCACGCTCGTCACCGTGCTCGTCGCGGCGCGGCTCGGCGCTGTCCAACTGGCCGCGCACCAGCTCGCGAGCACCGTCTTCATGCTGCTGTCCCTCGCGCTCGACGCCCTGGCGATCGCGGGCCAGGCCCTCACCGGCAGGCACCTGGGCGCGGCCGACACCACGACGGTCCACGCCGTGACCAGCCGCCTCACCCGGTGGGGTGTGGGCGGCGGGGCCGTGGTGGGCGTGGTGCTGCTCGCGGCGAGCTACGTGGTGCCCTCCTGGTTCAGCCCCGACCCGGCCGTGCAGGAGAGCCTGCGCGCGGCGCTGTGGGTGCTGGTCGTCGCCCAGCCCGTCGCCGGCTACGTGTTCGTGCTCGACGGCGTCCTCATGGGCGCGGGCGACGCCCCTTACCTGGCCCGCGCGGGGATGCTCACGATGCTCGCCGTGATGCCCGGCGCGATCGTCGTCTGGTTCTGGGCGCCGGCGGGCCCGCTGGGCCTGGCCGCCCTCTGGGTCGCCACGAACCTGCTGTTCATGGTCGCCCGCGCCGTCGCCCTCGGGGTCCGCGTGCGCGGGGACGCCTGGATGCGCGCGGGAGCGTAGGGCGGCACGGATCCGGCGCGGACGCGCACGGTGCGCGGCGCGCACCGAGGACCCCGCCGTGCCCCACGTGCCCTGCGGGATCACGCGACGATGACCAGGATCTATGACAGGAACGGGCGGCGGATTCAAGGGGTCATCGCAACAGGTACTCCTGGATCATCTCGTATGGCGTGGCGAAGGCCAACCGTTTGCGGGGGCGTCGGTTCAGGAGGTCGGCGATGTAGTCCAGATCTTCTTGACTGTGGATCGAGAGATCGGTGCCCTTGGGGAAGTACTGGCGGAGAAGCCCGTTGGTGTTCTCGTTCGTCGCGCGCTGCCACGGTGAGTGAGGGTCTGCGAAATACACGTCGATGCCCGTCATATTCGTGACTTGACGATGCTGGTGCATCTCCTTGCCTTGGTCCCACGTCAATGTTGCTCTCAGCGTGTCCGGGAGAGCGGCGAGTTTTTCGATCAATCCATCGCGGGTCGCTTCGACTCGTGACTTGGTGGGGTCCAGATGCACCAGGATCACGTAGTTCGAACGTCTCTCGACCACGGTCCCGATCGCCGAGGCCCCGTTCTTGCCCACGATCAGATCGCCTTCCCAATGCCCGGGAACACTGCGGTCCAGCGCCTCGGCCGGCCGCTCCCAGATCGAGACCATGTCCTTGATCCGCCCCCGGCGCCTCTGCGCGCTGCGGCGGGGATGTCTGACTGTGCGTCCGGTGCGGGTCAGCGCCTTCAGCTCGCGCTTGAGACCACCTCTGGCCTGCAGGTAGATGGTCCGGTAGACCGTCTCGTGGCTCACGTGGAACCTCGGGTCGTCGGGATGCTCACGGCGCAAGCGTCCCACGACCTGCTCGGGCGAGTGGCCCTCGTCGAGGCCGTGTTGGACCGCAGCGTGGAGGACCGGGTCGGAAGGGATCTTCAGTTCCTTCGCACGGCGGCGCTTCTCAAAGGCGTCACGTCGAGCGCGTGAGGGTGCGTACTCGCCCCGAGTTCCTTTTGCCGAGCCCCGCCGCACTTCACGCGAAATCGTGGACGGGGCCCGGTCCAGGACCTTCGCGATATATCGGATCGAGCGTCCCTCGATGAGGAGTTCCTTGATCCTGAACCGCTCTCCATCGGTGATATAGCGATCAGGATCCTTCCACCGAGCCGGAGCAATACCGGCCGTGGCCCGGACATACAGAGCCAACGTGGCATGGCTCGTATCGATCTCGTCGGCGATATCCCGCAGTGCTAGCCCCATAGAACGAGCATGCCAGAACCGCTCGATCTTCCAACGAGGCCCCATCTCGAACCCAGGCCTCCCACGACCAACCACAACACCCTCCTCACGTCGAGTGTTGCGACCACCCCTAGAACCCGCGGGCCGTTCCTGTCATAGATCCTGGTCATCGTCAGGCGCAGGGGCCGGGGTCGACGGACCGACGGGCCGACGGACAGACGAGCCGACGGGCCGGCGGCCTGCGGGCCGACGGACCGCGGGGGCTCAGTACTCGCTGTACTGGACGGAGAGCTTCCCGTCGTCGTCCACGGTGACCGCGCCCGAGACCGTGATCGAGCTGTCGCTCGTCTCGTCGGTCGGCTTCTCGTCGTCCAGGAACGGCTCCTGCTTGTATGAGTAGACGGCGGAGCCGGAGTCCTCGTACCCGGTCGAGAAGTACCAGCCGTCCTCCTTCTCGACGGTGACCGTCGGGTAGTCCTCGATCTTCCACGAGCCGGAGTCGTCCACCTGGTCGTACACGTACGCCTCGAAGGGGCAGTCCTCGGGAGCGGCGTCCTTGCTCGTGGCGCACTCGTCGATCCTGGCGTTCACCTGCTTCTGGACCTCCTTCTGACCTTCCTCGGAGAGCTGGTAGAAGGGGCTCGCGTAGGTGTCCTCGTCGCCGCTCGGCTCGACGAGCACCGGCACCTCGCTGTCCGTCACGGTGACGAGATCGGAGGCGGCGGGCAGCGACACGGTGTACGTGCCGGGCAGCGCCGGCAGGTCCACGTAGCCCGGCGACAGGTCCAGGTCGGAGACGTCGACCTCCTGATCGTTCACGAGGATCGTGGACGTGCCCTGGTCGACCACGAGCCGGAGCGTCGAGTACTCGACGGCGCCCAGCCGCCACGACGGGAAGACGACGGCGGAGCGGCCCGCGCGCTCGACCGTGAAGGTCCGCTCGCTGGTGACGCCGTCCTGCGTGATGCGTGCGGTGACCTGCGCGGATCCGTCGTCCTGCCGGTCGGTGGCCGTGATCTCGTGGGAGTCCGGACGCTGCGCCGCCGCGCCTGCGATCTCATCGGTCAGCAGCACCTGCTGAGCGGTGGGCACGTTCGCGGGCGCCAGCTCGGACGCCTGCGAGGCCGAGCCGTCCTCGAGGGCGGAGAGGTAGGCGTCCACGCTCTTCTCCGGTGCGTAGACGGTCCGGGCGATCACGTTGTACGCGATGACGAGGCCGACGACCAGGACGCAGATCGCGCCGGCTCCGGCGAACCCGGCGATGAGGCGGCGCCGCGCCTTCTTCGAGAGCGGGCGTCGTTCCTGGGTCCCGGGCGCCGATCCCGACATGTCCACGGTCGTCGCGCCGCCGGCGGCGGCACCGCCGGCGAGGCCGGTCGCTGCACCAGCGGCGAGCTTGGTCGCTGCACCACCGCCGAGCGCGGCACTCCCGAACGGGGCGCCGGCCGGAACACCGGTCGGGGCACCGGTCGCGGTTCCCTCGGCGACTCCCGTCGCCGGGCTGCCGGGGCCGTTGGCGCCGGCAGACGCGTCGGCAGGCGCCAGGGGCCGGCGGAACCAGGAGAGCGCGCGGCGCGGCAGAACGGGGACCAGCAGCGGGGCGAAGAACCGCGAGAAAACCTCGACGATCACCCCGGCCAGCAGCGCGAGGAACGGCGTCCACCAGGCGAGGCCGACGGAGCCGGACATCTGCTCGCCGCCGCCGAAGAATCCGCCCTCCACACCGACGGACACGGAGACCCGTGCCAGCACGAGCAGCACGATCCCGCCGGCGAAGTAGACCACAGGGAGCGCGGCCCAGGAGACGACGAGGGCGATGATGTTCCCGGGCACGATGCGCCGGCCGTGGTTCCACGGCAGCGAGACCACCAGCAGCACGCCGATCCCCACCAGGATCGTGATCAGCCACGCGTACCAGGGCAGGTCGAAGACCGTAGCGCGGCCTGTGAAGCTCGAGGACGGCAGGAACTCGCCGAGGAGGTCGGGAGCGTTCGCCTTCGCCGTGAGCGAGGACAGCAGCGGCAGCCCGGTGAGCGCCGCGATCATCTGGCCGCCGAGCAGCGGCAGCAGGAGCACGAGCACGAAGACCGGCGGCTGCTCCCCGTCCGCGAGCGCCTGGATCGTGGTGCCGATGGCGCCGAGGACCCCGAGTGCGATGCCGATGACGAGCGCGTGGACGACGGCGAGCTTCGCAGCGGCCGGCAGGTCCGCGACCAGCGGCCACCAGGCCCAGCGTGCGCGCCGGCTCATCCGGCCGAGCCCGATCGCGAGGGTGATCAGCAGCAGCGAGCCGAAGAACGCATCGAAGCCCGCGGCGTGCACACGCAGGGAGAAGCCCTCGTCGAGCGGGACGGGCTGGGCGAGGACGAGGGCCGCGAGCACCGTGAACAGTGCGGTGGCGATGCCCGTGATCAGCGCGCTGACCCAGATGCCGAGGAGCCCCGTGCTGCGTCCGCGCTGGACGAAGCGGCCTCCGTAGAAGGCCAGCAGCACCATCACGAGCGTGACGACGAACGGGAGCAGCCGCACGGAGGCCCGCAGGGCGACCCCCTCGAACTCCGCGTGCGTCCCCCAGGAGCCGAAGGATGCCATCGCGACCAGCTGGAACGGCATGCGCACGATCATCGCGATCCCGCTCAGCGCGCCCTCGGGGTCGATGCCCGCGGAGTCCAGCTCGTCGCCGACCTCCCCGGTGCCCGCGGCTCCCACAGCCATCGCCGCCGCCGAGAGCAGCACCGCGACCAGCGAGGTGAGGAGCGCGCCGACATAGGCGACGCCGCCCACCGCGAGCGACCGCAGGGGGCTCTCCAGCCCCGCTCCCCGCAGCGTCGCGACCACCTGCTCCGTGCTCATCGACGGCGAGGCAGTCGGCATCGCCTGCGGCCCGGCGGCCGCGGGCGATTCCTGGCCCGGGGCCGACGGCGACCCCTGGGCGGGGGCCGCGGGCGACTCCTGCCCGGGCGCCGCTCCGACGGGTGAGGCGGGTGCCGGCGATCCGGCGGAGGCCGAGGCCTGCTGCTGGTCGGTGCCCGCCGGGCCGTCGGCGGACCGGGTCGGGTCCTGCCCGTACGAGCCGTACGAGCCGTACGAATAGTCGGTGGTGCGCTGCTCGCCCTCGGGCGGGTTCGCGGCGGTGTGCTCAGGCGGCTGCGCGGACGGCGTCGTGCCGTCGGGCGCGGACGTGCCGTCATCGGGCGTCGTCATCGGAAGGTCCCCTCGTGCTGATCCGTGGTGTGCAGGATCGGATCCCGCCCGCACCGCTCGCGCCCACCATGAGGAGCCGATGATCAGGGTCCGTGCGGGAGATCTTCACCCTGTTCTCAGATTAGCCCCGCCCACCCACAGATCCAGGGAAATCCCGACGTGCGGACGCCCGATTTCCGGGCGCCCAATCCCGGGGCGCACGAATTCCGGGCACCCGATCTCCCGGCGCTCGATCTTCGGGCGACCGCATATCGGACGCTCGATCTTCGGGCGACCGCGCGGCCCGCCCCGTCAGCCGACCGGCAGACCCGCTCCCTCCCGCGCCGCCCGCTCGCGGACAGTGCGCGCGGCCTCGACGAGGTGCCGGAGGCTCTCGGTGGTCTCCTCGTAGCCGCGGGTCTTGAGCCCGCAGTCGGGGTTCGCCCACAGCCGCCCCTCCCCCACGCGGTCGAGCGCGGCCGAGAGCTGGGAGCGGATCTCCTCGGTGGCGGGCACGCGCGGGGAGTGGATGTCCCAGACGCCCGGGCCGATGCCGCGGGAGAAGCGCTCGGGGTCGAGGGCCTCGAGGATCTCGCCGCGCGACCGGGCGGCCTCGATGCTGGTGACGTCGGCCCCCAGGGCGTCGATCGCGTCGACGACCTCGTTGAACTCCGAGTAGCAGAGGTGGGTGTGGATCTGGGTGGCGTCGGCCGCGCCGGAGGTGGCGAGGCGGAAGGAGTCGACGGACCAGCGCAGGTAGTCGTCCTGGTCGGAGGCGCGCAGCGGCAGCAGCTCGCGCAGCGCGGGCTCGTCGACCTGGACGATGCCGATGCCGGCCGCCTCGAGGTCCGTGATCTCGTCGCGCAGCGCGAGGGCGACCTGGTCGGCGGTCTCGCCGAGGCTCTGGTCGTCGCGCACGAACGACCAGGCGAGGATCGTCACGGGACCGGTGAGCATGCCCTTGACCGGCTTGTCGGTGAGCGACTGGGCGAAGGTCGACCAGCCCACGGTGATCGGCGCGGGACGCGACACGTCGCCGAAGAGGATCGACGGGCGCGTGCAGCGCGAGCCGTAGGACTGCACCCAGCCGTGCGCGGTGGTCGCGAAGCCGTCGAGGTGCTCGGCGAAGTACTGGACCATGTCGTTGCGCTCGGGCTCGCCGTGCACCAGGACGTCCAGGCCCAGCTCCTCCTGCAGCGCGACGACGCGGCGGATCTCCTCGCGCATCGCCTGCTCGTAGGCGGCGTCGTCGATGCGCCCGGCACGGTGGTCGGCGCGTGCCCTGCGCACGCCCGCGACCTGCGGGAAGGAGCCGATGGTGGTGGTCGGCAGCACGGGCAGGCCGAGCCGCGACTGCTGGGCGGCGCCGCGCACCTCGAAGGCGGAGCGCTCGAGGTCAGCCGCGGTCAGGCCCGCGGTGCGCTCGCGCACATCGTTGCGGCGCACGCCCGCGAAATCGCGGGGCACGGAGCGGGGCCCGTCGACGGAGCCGGGGACGACGGTGGAGCCCGCGAGGGCCACGATCTCGGCGATCTTCTCGTCGGCGAAGGCGAGGGTCGCCCGCAGGTCGGCGGGCAGATCGGTCTCGCGCTCGAGGGTGTGCGGGACGTGCTGGAGGGACACCGAGGTCGAGACGACGACGGCGCCGGGGTCCCCGCCGGCCTCGGCCACGCGCTCGCGCAGCAGGGCGAGACGGGCAGCGGCCGTGGGCAGCTCTGTGCGCCACACGGAGCGGCCCTCGACGAGGCCGGCGGCGATCACGGTGCGGCCGACGCCCGCGAGCTGCGTGGCGCTCGGGATCTCGCCGCGCGTGAGGTCGAGGTGGACGGCCTCGACGCCCGTGGCGATCAGGCCGGGCAGCAGGTCGCCGATGCCGCCGTAAGGGGTGGTGACGAGGATCTGCGGACGGTCCTCGGCCGACGCCAGGCGGCCCTCGGCGCGCTCGAGCAGCGCGGCGAGGCCCTGCGGGTCGATGCGCTGGTCGGCGGCGAGCGCGGGCTCGTCGAGCTGCACCCAGGTCGCGCCTGCCTCGTGGAGGCGGGCCAGCAGCTCGGCGTAGACGGCGACGACGTCGTCCAGGCGGTCCAGCGGGTCGAAGCCCGCCGGTGCGCCGTCCTGCGCCTTGGCGAGCAGGAGCAGGGTCAGGGGGCCGACGAGGACCGGTCGCGCGGCGGCGTCGGCACCGCCCTCGAGGCTCTCGCGGAACAGGTCGATGACCTGGGTCGATGCGATGTGCAGGTCGGTGTCGGGGCCGATCTCCGGGACCAGGTAGTGGTAGTTCGTGTCGAACCACTTGGTCATCTCGAGCGGCGGCTGCTCGGCCGTGCCGCGGGCCAGGGCGAAGTACCCGTCGAGGTCGATCGTCCCGTCGGCCGAGCTCGCGCCGTCGGCCCCGAGGACGTCGGCGAAGCGGTCCGGGACGATGCCGACGGCGAGCGCGGCGTCGAGCACCTGGTCGTAGAGGGAGAACGTCTCGGGGATCGCGGCGGGGCCGGTGAGGCCGAGCTCGGCGAGGCGGGCGCGGGTCTCGTCGCGCAGCGCGCGGGTGCGCCGTGCGAACTCGGCGCGGTCGATGCGACCGGACCAGTAGGCCTCCTCGGCCTTCTTGAGCTCGCGGTCGGGGCCGATGCGCGGGTAGCCGACGGGCGTCGCGGCGGGCAGCGGGGCGCGGGCGGCCGCCGGGGTGCGGGGAGCGTTCGGGGTGCGGGGAGCGTTCGTCATCGGGCATCTCCAGTGGTCGGGTCGATTGTGGTCGGGCCGGGTGCGTTCGGGCCGGATGTGGTCGGGGAGGGTGCGGTCGGGTCGGACCAGCGGTCCAGGTCGAGGGACTCGAGCACGTCGAGGGACTCGGCGTGGCGGTTGAAGGTGAACAGGTGCAGTCCGGGGGCGCCGGCGTCCAGGACCCGGGTGATGAGGTCGACCGTCCAGCGCACGCCGATGCGCCGCTGCTCGGACTCGTCGCGCGCGGTCTCCAAGGAGTGCATGAGGTCGCGCGGGAGCGGCACGCCGGAGAGCTCGCCGAGGCGCTCGAGCCGGCGCGGGTTCGTGGCGGGCACGAAGCCGGGGATCACGGGCATCCGCAGGCCGGCGTCGCGGGTCTTCGCGATCAGCGCGCAGTACTCGGCGGGGTCGAAGAAGACCTGCGTGATCGCGAAGTCCGCGCCCGCGCGCTCCTTGGACAGCAGCACCTCCAGATCGTGCTGGGAGGTGGGCGACTCGGGGTGGCGGTGCGGGTAGGCGGCCACGCCCACGCTCACGCGTCCGCCGGCCAGAGCCGCCGTGCGCTCGCGCTCGACCTCGCGGATGAGGTCCACGAGCGGACGGGCGAAGGGGATCTCGTCGTCCTCGAGGTCGTGCCCCTCCTCCTGGTCCCCGCGCAGGGCGAGGATGCCGCGCACCCCGCGGTCCAGGAGGGCCTCGACGACGGTGCGCAGCTCGGCCCGGCTCGAGCCGATCGAGGTCACGTGCACGAGGGGCCGCAGATCGGTCTCGCGCAGCACGTGGTCGGTGAGCTCGAGGACGCGCGCGAGGTTCCGCTGGCCGGTGCGGCTGGTGACGGAGACGTAGTCGGGCGCGGTGGTCTCGAGCTGGGCGATGGTGTCGCGCAGTCGCTCGAAGGTGGTGTCGGTGCGCGCCGGGAACAGCTCGTAGCTGAGCGCGGGCCTTCGACGGGATGCCACCGTGCGCTCGAGCTCGGGCAGGGTCGTGGGCGCTGTCATGCCCGGGAAGCTACGGGAGGGAGCGGGCGGCCCCGAAGGACGGTGACCGTGTGTGAACCCGGTCTCACGGAAGGCCTGGTGAGCGGGCCGGTCAGTCCTTCTGCGAGGCCGCGCGGCGGAGGACTGTGAACGCAGGCTTCGGGCTGCCGTCCTCCTGCAGGATCCCGAACCCGCTGCCGTCGGTGGAGCGGAGCTCGTAGAAGAAGGAGGCCAGCAGCGCGGGATCGTCGAGGACCTTCACGTACCGCGCGTACGCGTCCGCCTGGTCCGCCTCGTCGAACCGGTCGTCACCCGTGGGCAGGCCGATCTCGCCGATCATCATCGAGGCGCCGTACCGATCGGCCAGCCGCTTCGCGCGGGCCGGCAGGGCGTCGAGCGCCGCGGCGTCCAGGTCGGGATACGCGTCGACGGTCAGCACGTCCAGGCTCGGCGCGATGACGTCGAAGATCTCCCTCCAGCGGCGCTCCCGGGCGTCGTCCACCGGGTATCCGTACAGGTTCGTCGTCACCCGTCCGTGGGGCGCGTGCCGGTGCAGGGCCGCCTGCGCGTCGCCGAGGGCGCGCGCGAGGAAGTCGAGGTAGTCGGCCGTCGCCTCGCCGTCGAGCGGCTCGGTGGAGCGGGGATCCCAGCCGTCGGGCTCGTTGAAGACCTGCCACACGTACGACTGGTCGCCGACCGCTCGGGCGATGGCGTCCCAGTACTCGCGCATGCGCCGCAGGAACACGGACTCGTCGACATCGTCGCCCGTGCGCGCGTCCACGAGCAGCAGGCAGACCTGGAGTCCGCGCTTCCGCGCATCGGAGACGTCGCGCGCGAGCGCCTCGAGCCCTTTCTCGTCCATCTCCACGGGATTCTCCGCGTCGCCCCACGAGCGCAGCACGGACTCGGTGTCGACGCCGAAGCGGACCCAGCCCAGCCCGAGCTCGGTCGCGAGATCGAGCTCGCGCGCCATGCCCAGCCCGCCGTCGCGGGAACCGGCGATCGTGACGCCGAACCGGCCCAGCGGCGCGGCGGGCTCCGCGCGGGCCGAGCCCGAGGCCGTCAGGAGCACCCCGGCCCCCACGGCCGCCGCGCCCACGACCCGTCGCCTCGAGGGGAGCGCGCCCGGAAGGGCCGCGCCGACGTCGGTGTCGATGTCGGCGCCGACAGGGGCCTGACCAGGCGAGCTCCTGGGGGTCATGGTCCGATCCGGGACGCGGCGATCACGAAAGCGAGCACCGTTCCAGGATAGACGGGCGGGCGGATCGCGGCCGGGGCCGTCCGGCAGCGCGCGATGCCCGGCGTCCGATCCGCTGCACGACAGTCGGCCCGTCCCCCGCGCCGCCCCTCCTCGCCGCGGCGACCCCACCCCCGGGACCCGTGACCCGCCGCACAATGTCTTCGCGAATCGGACAGAAGGGTGGATTCTGGTCATTCGGGGCAGTTACCGGCGGGTCATCGACGCGCCGACGCCCGGCGCTGCGGGGGACGTGCAGCGCATCAACGCCGTCGACGTCTGCTGTCCAGGGGGAATGACATGCACGCACGCTCCGTCGAGCGCGCCCCGGCAGACGTGCGCGTCCTGCACCTGATCCACGACACCACGGTCGGCGGCGTCGAGGCGATCGCCGCGCACCTGCAGGCGGCGCTCCGCACCCCGGATCCTCTCGCGGCCGACGTGCGATACCGCGTGGCCTCCCTCGCGGGCGCGCCGGAGGGCCAGGAGGCCCTGGTCGCCGACGTCGAGGGCACCGGCGTGAACTCGCCCCTCTCCGCGCTCCGACTCCTCCGGGAGGCCCGTCGCCTGCGCCCGCAGGTCACCGTGACCTCGCTCTGGCGGGTCGTCGCGCTGGGCGCCCTGGCCCGCAGGCTCTCCGGCGGCCGATGGGCCGTCTGGGTGCACAGCTCCCGCTTCACCAACCGCTTCGACCGGGCCGTGCACCGCTGGGCGATCCCCCGCACGGACATGGTGCTGGTGGACTCCGCCTCGGCGTACGAGAACGTGGTGCGACCCGCACTGGCCCGCGCGGGGACGAGCGTCCCCCACGTGCTCGTGCACCCCCGCGCCTCGCCGATCTTCTCCGACGACGTCCCGCGCAGGGCACCGCGGACGGACGAGCCGCTGCGCCTCGTGTTCTGGGGGCGCCTGGCTCCGTCCAAGCGCCTGGACCGCATCGTCGAGCTCCTCGGCCGCGCGGATGCCCTCTGGCCCGGCGGCGCCCGGCTCGATCTGATCGGGCCGGACGACGGAGCGCTCGAGAGCGCCCTGGCCCTCGCCGCGTCCCACGGGCTCCGAGATCGCATCACGCGTCACGGCGCGAGCGCGCGCGAGGAGATCGGCGCCCTCGCCGCCGCCGCGCACGTGTTCGTGCAGCTCTCGGACTTCGAGGGGTACGCCATGTCCGCCCACGAGGCGCTCTCCGCCGGCATGGTCTGCGCCCTCACGCCCGTCGGCGAACTCGCCACGGACACCGCCGACGGCGTCGACGCCCTGCTCGTGGGCGAGGACACCGATTCCGCCGCCGAGCGGCTCATCGCCCTCGCCCAGGACCCCGAGGCCTTCGAGGCGATGGGCACCCGCGCGCGGTCACGCCACAGCGCATCGAGCACGGACATGGCCGAGGCCTTCGTGCAGGCCTGCCGCCGGCTCGCGGGAACCGAGCGGCCGGGATCCGGCGCGGCCCCGCGGCGAGGGACGGGCGCACGATGAGGGGCCTCGGGAACCAGATCGCCGTCGTGCTCATGGCCGGCGCGGCGCTGCTCGCCGCTCCCGTCATGCGGTCGATCGTGCCGGAGCAGTTCGTGCTCGACGGCGGCCACATCGACCACTCCATCCACGGGCCCATTCTGGGCGACGCCCAGTCGTTCCGGCGCGTGGCCGCGATCTACACGGCGCTCGGCCTGGGCGACCAGCAGTCCCTGGCCGCGATGCTGGGCATCGCCCTGTTCATCGCCGCCATGTTCGCGGCGATCGGGTGGACGCGCATCCGCGACCTCTCGCTCGTCGGCCTCGCCGCGGTCGCCGCCTCCCTCGGCCTGGCGGCCGTGTACCTCGCCCAGTACTCCAAGGAGCACGTGACGCTCCTACTTGTCCTCCTGGTGCTCCTCCTGCCCCGCGGACGCCGCTGGGACCTCGCGGTCCCGCTGCTCTGCGTCGCCTACGGCGCGACGCTGCGGCCGTACTGGCTGCTCATCGCCGTCCTCTACCTGGGGTGGCGGATCCTGCTCTCGCGCACTCGCAACCCGCTGGTGATCGTCGCCGCGCTGGCTCTCGTCTACGCGCTCCTGCAGCCCGCGTTCCAGATCGCGCTCGGGCAGACCCTCGAGGGGATGCGCACCTGGTCGAACGAGCAGCAGGCGAACGCGGACGTCGCCACCGTCATCGACTCGGCGTTCCCGGACGCCACCGGCCCGCTCGGCGTGCTCTCGGCCCTCATCGCCCTGGTCTTCCTCGTCATCCCGGTCCCGCTGGGATCGACCGGCACGCCGTACTACGCGGTCAGCGCCCTGCTGATCATGGCGATCTGGGCCGTCGCCCTGCGTCCCGTCGTCAGGGGCGAGCTCATCACGACGGGCCGCGCATCCCGCGCCGGCGGAGCCCGGTGGGGCGCGGATCCCGCCCGTCCCGGCGCCGCCCCGATCGGGACCCCCGGCGCGTCCCAGGGCAGCGGCGTGCGCACCGCCCGGGCCGTGTCGCTGCTGCTCGCGCTGCTCGTGGTGCAGGCGATCTTCGAGCCCGACTACGGCTCATATCTCAAGCACCTGACGCCGATGCTCCCGCTGGTGCTCGCCGCGCTGCCGAGCGGGACCGACCGCTCGCACGCGGCCGCCGTGCTCTTCCCCGATGCGCGCGCCGCGCGACGGCAGGAGCGCTCGGCGCGGCACCGTCCGCCGGTCCGCGCGCACCGCCCCCGCCCGTCCGCCCCACCCGTGACCTCTCAGATCGGAGGGACCCCATGACCCCCCGCACCGCTCCCGACAGCGCCGTTCCTGACGGCGCCCCCGGTCCTGGCGCCCCCGTGCGCGTCCTGCACGCGACCGACGCCTCGAGCTCGGGCGTGCTCGCCGCCGCGACCGCGATCGCCAAGGCCACGGCCGCGCTCCCGGGGTTCGACGTCGCCTTCGCCTACGTCCCGCGCGCCGACTCCCCCTCCCGGGAGGAGATCGCCGCGATGATGGACGGACACGTCCGCGTCATCCGCCTCTCCCGCAGCCACCGCACGGCGGTCCCCGCGTTCGCCGTGGGGATCCTCGCGCTGCTCGCCCGCCGCCGGGTCGACGTCGTGCACCTGCACTCCTCGCGGGCGGGGATGCTGGGGCGCGCCGCGGCCCTGGTGACGGGCCATCGGAGCCGCGCGGTCTACAGCCCGCATTCCTTCGCCTTCGACCGCTCGGACGCCTCGGCGTCGTCGGTCGCCGTCCTGCGGGGGCTGGAGCAGATCGGCGCGGTCCTCGGCCCGCGCCTCGCGCTCGTCTCCGGCTCCGAGGAGCGCCTCGCCCGCCGCTCCCTGCGCGGCGTCCGCACCGCGGTGCTGCGCAACAGCGTGGACGCCGCGGCGCTCGCCCGCCCCGCGTCGCGACGGACCGGGCACGGCCCCCTGCGCATCGTGCACGTGGGACGCGTCGCCCCGCAGAAGCGCCCCGACGTCTTCGGCGAGATCGCACGCCGGTGGGAGCAGGAGCGCCGCACCGGGGACAGCGCCCTGCCCGTGGCGCGTTTCCGCTGGCTGGGCGACGGCGAGCGCCAGCTCCTCGGGGACGGGGTCGAGGTCACCGGGTGGCTCTCCCCCGCCCAGCTGCGCGCGGAGCTCGCCGAGGCCGACCTCATGCTCTTCACCTCCGCCGGCGAGGGGATGCCGATCGCGCTCCTCGAGGCCCAGGCGATGGGCATCCCCTGCGTCGCGCATCCCGTCACCGGCGTCACCGACATCCTCGTGGACGGGGAGAACGGGGTCCTTGACGGGACGGCCGATGGGCTGTTCCGCGCCCTCGCGTCCCTCGCGGCCGACGCCCCGGCGCGTCGGCGGATGGGCGAGGCCGCCACCGTCCGGATCACCCAGGAGTTCGACCTCGCAGATCTGGCGAAGCGGACACTCGACGCATATCGTGCATTGGGTGTCCGCCCTCCCCTCGACACGCGCGTGCCCGGCGCCGGCGAAGCCGCCGAGCACGCGGAGGACGCTGCGGGGGCTCCCCCCGCCCCGGGGCCCGACACAGCACACGAAGAAGGAGTCCGCTCATGACCACAGCCGCCCTCTGGAGGACCCTGCGCGAGCGCTGGTGGCTGCTCGCCGCGGGCGCCGTCATCGGACTGATCGGCGGACTGATCGTGAACGCCGCCCTGCCGCACTCCTACGAGTCCAAGGGCCAGATCCTGGTCGAGGCGGACGCCGCGCAGTCCGCGGAGGTCACGCAGAACCTCCCCACGTACCTCGAGCTCGCCACGGCCGACAGCACCGTCACGAAGATCTCGAAGCTCATGGGCGAGAAGATGACCGCCGCCGACGTGGCGTCGTCCGTGTCCGTGACCTCCCCGGAGAACACCTCGATCATCGAGGTCACCGCCGAGGACGAGGATCCGGCGACCGCGCAGAAGCTCTCCACCGCCGCGGCGACCGCGCTGTCGGAGAACATCGGCGACGGCAAGGACAAGGGGGTGTCCGCGTCGGTCGTGCTCAAGCCGGCCGTCCCCTCCAGCCCGTCCTCGCCCAACCCGGTGATCATCGCGCCGATCGGCCTGGTCGTCGGCCTGCTGGCAGGGCTCGTCGCCGCGCTGGCGCTGAACGGCCGCGACCGGCGCCCGCGCCGGATCGACGACGCCGCGGACGCCGCCGAGGCGCCCGTCCTCGCCGTCCTCGGCTCCTCCGAGCACGGGCTCGCCGCGGAGGCCGCGGAGCAGGGGCGCCCCCGCACGCTGCAGGGGCTCGCCGGTGCGATCCACGGCCTGGACGGGGCGCCCGGAGCACGGACGACGCTGCTCGGCATCGACGGCGCACCCGTCGGCCGGCTCGCGGAGGGCCTCTCGGAGGAGGGCCTCGCCGTGCGCACGATCGACCTCGACGCCGACGCCGACGCCCTCGTCGCGATGGGGGACGACGAGGCGACGATCCTGGTCGGCGCGACCGGCGCCCGGGTCAGCAGGTTCGCACGGGGGGCCGCGATGGCCCGCTGGAGGGGGAAGCGGCTCGACGGAGTGGTGATGCTCGCGGACGGGTCGGAAGAGCGCCTCGACGCGGTCGGGGAATCGGAGAAGAACGAGGCGGCACGGGAACTGCCGCACGAGGGGGAAGAGAACGATGGCAGGCGCATCTGAAGCACTCGAGGACGCGCAGGACCGGGGCACCACGCTCTGGCCCCGCCGGTTCACGCAGGCGGGGATCGAGCGCAACACACCGTGGGTGGTGGCGCTCGTGCTGGGCGCGTGCGATCTGGTGATGTGGGCGCTCGGCTGGCTGGTGGCCGATCTGCTGCTGCCGGGCGTCGTGATCGTCCCGGCGCTCGTCCTCGCCCTGGTCTCGATCGCCGTGCAGTTCATCGCCGGCGCGCTGCTGGGCGTGTACCGGCACCGGTACATCGTCGGCTCCGTCGGCGAGCTGCGCACCGTCGCGCTGGCCTCGGCCATCTCGGCGATCGCGGCGGCCCTGGGCTCCCTCGCCTTCGCCGGCGACCGCTTCTTCGGCGGCGTCCTGCTGGCCTGGCTCGCGGCCCTGGTGCTCATGATCGGCGCCCGCCAGGCGCTCCGCATGGCCTTCGACCGCGAGCGCGCGCCGCGCGATGCGCAGGACGTGGTCATCGTGGGCGCCGGGATCCTCGGAGCCTCGCTCATCGACCACCTGCTCAGCGACAAGCACAGCAAGTACCGCCCCGTCGCGCTCGTGGACGACGACCTCGCCAAGCGCGCCATGGTGGTCCGCGGCGTCCCCGTGCGGGGCCGCACCATGGACCTGGCCCGCGTCCTGGACGAGACCGGGGCCGACGGCGCGATCGTCGCGATCTCCGAGGCCGACTCCGATCTGTTCTCCCGCCTGGCCGATCAGGTCGACACGAGCGCCCGCTGGGTGCGGACCGTCCCGACGTTCAGCGAGATGCTCACGCGCGACAGCATCGGCCGACTGGTCGATCTGGACGTGGAGGACCTGGTGGGCCGCCCGATCACTCCCCCGGACACCTCCGCCGCGCGGGAGGTGATCGCGGGCCGACGGGTGCTGGTCACCGGTGCTGGCGGCTCGATCGGATCCGAGCTGTGCCGCCAGATCAAGAAGCTCGAGCCCGCCTCCCTGGTCATGCTCGATCGCGACGAGTCCGCGCTGCACGCGCTCTCGATGTCCCTGCAGGGCAGCGCCCTGCTCGACCAGCCCGAGTACGTGCTCGCGGACATCCGCGACCGCGAGGCGCTCGACGCGGTCTTCACCGAGCACCGCCCGGAGGTCGTCTTCCACGCGGCCGCGCTCAAGCACCTGCCGATGCTCGAGCGCTTCCCCGCCGAGGGATGGAAGACCAACGTGCACGGCAGCCGCAACGTCATCGACGCCGCGGAGCAGCACGGCGTGGAGCGCTTCGTGAACGTCTCGACCGACAAGGCCGCGCGCCCCACGTCGATCCTCGGCGCCTCCAAGCGGGTCGCCGAGGGTCTCACCACCGACGCCGCCGACCGCACCGGTCGCCGCTACGTGAGCGTGCGCTTCGGCAACGTGATCGGGTCCCGGGGCTCCGCGATCCCCGCCTTCGGCCAGCAGATCCGCAACGGCGGCCCCGTCACCGTCACGCACAAGGACGTCACCCGCTACTTCATGACGATCCCCGAGGCGTGCCAGCTGGTGCTGTTCGCGCTCTCCGTGGGCCGCAGCGGCGAGACCCTCGTGCTGGAGATGGGCGAGCCGGTGAAGATCGTGGACATCGCCCGGCGCATGATCTCCCTCGCCGGGGTCTCCTGCGAGATCGTCTTCACGGGCCTGCGCCCCGGGGAGAAGCTCGCCGAGGAGCTCTTCACGCCCGACGAGAACACCGTCCTCACCCGCAGCGGGCGCGTGTGGCACGTGCGCAACGAGCCGATCGCCGAGGGCGCCCTGCCCGCGCCGGCGGCGCCCGAGACCGCCATCGACGCCTTCTACACGCAGGTCCTCGCCGAGAACGACCTGCACCAGGTCGTCGAGGGGTCGCCCGTCGTTCCGCCCGACGCCGCCGCCGGCACGACGGCGCCCGCGCCCGAGCCGGCGCCCGCGCAGGTCGCGCCCGCGCAGGTCGCGGGCGCGCAGGTCGCGGCGCCCGAGACCCCCGCGACCGCGCGCACCCCGCAGATCGCCGCGGCGACGAGCGCCGATGGACCCCAGGAGATGACGAAGTGACCGCACGCATTCCCCTGTCGGTGCCGACGATCGGCACGCGCGAGCGCGAGCTGCTGCTGGAGGCCGTGGACTCGGGTTGGATCGCCCCCGCCGGGCCGCAGCTCGACGCCTTCGAGGCCGCGCTCGCCGAGCGCACCGGGAGGCGCCGCGCCGTGGCCCTGTCCTCGGGGACGGCCGCGATGCACCTGGCCCTGCGCGTGGCCGGCGTGGGCCCGGGCGACCTCGTGATCTGCCCCTCGCTGACCTTCATCGCCACGGCCAGCGGCATCGTCGCCTGCGGGGCGACGCCCTGGTTCGTCGACTGCGACGAGACCGGCGTCCTCGACCCGGCCCTCGTCGAGCAGGCGCTCACGGAGGCGGAGTCGCGCGGCGCCCGCGTGCGGGCCGTCGTGCCCGTCGACCTCTACGGCCGGATCGCCGACCACGGGAGGCTCGGCGAGATCGCGCGCGCCCACGGCGCGCAGCTCGTCGTCGATGCGGCGGAGTCCCTGGGATCGGTGCGCGAGGGCCGCCCGGCCGGGAGCGAGGGCATCACCGCGGCGCTCTCGTTCAACGGCAACAAGATCATCACGGCCTCCTCCGGCGGCGCCGTGGTCACGGACGACGACGCCCTCGCCGACCACGCCCGCAAGCTCGCCACGCAGGCCCGCGAGCCCGTCCCGCACTACCAGCACGAGGAGGTCGGCACGAACTACCGGCTCTCGAACATCCTGGCCGCGATCGGGCTCGCGCAGCTGGAGCGGCTGGACGAGTTCTGCGCGGTCCGCCGCGCGCACCGTGCGGCGTACGAGCAGATGGCCGCCGATCTCCCGGGCATCACCGTGCTCGGCGGCGGTGACCCCGGCAGCAACTCCTGGCTGACCTCGATCGTCGTCGACGAGCAGGTGGCGGGGATCGACACGGCGGGCATCGGCGAGGCCCTCGCCGCCCACGACATCGAGTCGCGGCCCGTCTTCAAGCCGATGCATCTGCAGCCGGTCTTCGGCGACGAGTCCGCGTTCCCCCGCACGATCACGGGGGTCGCCGAGCGCCTGTACCGCACCGGCCTCAGCCTCCCGAGCTCGCCCGCGTCCTCCGCCGACGACATCGCCGAGGTCTGCGAGCGCATCCGCGCGACGGTGCCCGCGCGTCCCGCGCGGTCGGCAGCCGCCTGATGCAGGATTCCCGAACCTCCGATCCGTCCGTCGGGCCACCGGAGACCAGCAGGCCCGACACGGCGAGGAGCGGCGACATGCCAGAACAGGCCGACCCTCCGGGCCGCGGCAAGCCCGATTCCGCGAAGCGCGTGAGCACGGACGTGCTCGCCATCGGCCTGGGCTACCTCGCCTCGTTCGCCTACCCGCTGGTCTCGCTCCCGTACCTGGGCCGGGTGATGGGGGCCTCGGAGCTCGGCCACCTGATGTTCGCCCTGGCGGTCCTGCAGATCGTCAAGAGCGTCGTCGACTTCGGCTTCGACCAGTCCTCGCTGCGCAGCATCGCCGTCTCGGCATCCACCGCCGAGCGCTCCCGCGTGGCGGCCGAGACCCTCGCGGCCAAGCTGCTCATCTGGACGGCCTGCACGCTCGTGCTGATGTCCACGGTGCTGATCGTCCCCGGGCTGCGGGAGCGATGGCTGATGTACGCCGTGGGCCTGCTCCTCATCGGCCTCGGCGAGATGTACCCCAGCTGGTTCCTGCAGGGCACCGGGCGGGTCAAGGAGTTCGCACTGCTCACGGCGGTCTCCCGCCTGATCTCGCTGGGCCTGCTGCTGCTCACGGTGAACTCCGCGGACGACATGGTCCTCGCGATGCTGTGGCAGCAGTTCCCCTTCGCCCTCTCCGCGCTCGTCGGCTGGTTCATGCTGCGGGTCGTGTGGAAGGAGGCGCACTGGGTCGTCCCCCGCTGGGCGGGCGTACGCGGGACCATCCGGGACTCCTGGCCCCTGTTCATCTCGAGCGTCGCGTTCCTGCTGATGAGCACCGTGAACACCGTGGTGCTGGGCGTCCTCTCGACCTCCCGTCAGGTCGCGTTCTTCGGCGCCGGCGAGCGCTTCAGCAATGCGGCCCGCGGCGTGATGTACGGCGTCACCGGCGCGATGCTCCCGCGGATGACCCGCGAGGACGCGGGGGCCCGCTCGATCCAGCGCCTGATCAGCACGGGCATCGTCCTGGCGTACACGTGCGCCGGGATCATCCTCATCGTCGCCTCGCCCTGGTTCGTGCCGTGGTACCTGGGCGAGGGCTTCGACCCGACGATCACCGTCATGCAGCTGATGGGCATCGCGCTGCTCCCCGTGGGGCTGAGCTCGATGCTCGCGCTGCGCGCCACGGCCAACCATCGCTTCCGCGACGTCGGACGCATCTCCATGACCGGCGCCCTGCTGCACCTGGCGCTGCTGATCCCCGCCAGCTGGCTGTGGGGTGCGGTGGGCGCCTCGGCCGCGCTCATCGCCTCCGAGGTCCTGCTGGCGGCCCTCTACATCCGCGACCTCGTCCAGCGGCGGCGCGCCGCCGCGAGCGCAGTGCCCGACCCTGATCCCGAGGAGGATCTCTCATGAACGACAAGCCCCGCGTCAGTGTCGTCATCGCCGCCTACGAAGCCGGATCCGTGGTCGGCACGGCCCTGCAGAGCGTGCTCGACCAGACGATGGAGGACTTCGAGGTCCTCGTGATCGACGACGGGTCCACGAAGGATCCCGTCCCCTCCGATCTCTCCTCGGACCCCCGCGTGCGGCTCGAGTGGAAGCCGGAGAACGGGGGCCATCCGAGCGTCACGAACTGGGGCCTGGACCGTGCCCGCGGCGAGTGGATGACCTGGGTGGACGCCGACGACCAGATCGCTCCGCGCTTCCTCGAGGTGATGCTCGACGCCGGCGAGGCCGCCGGGGCCGACATCGTCGTCGCGCCCACCGCCTACGTGCGGGACGGCCACCAGGTGGGCGTCTCCCCGTGGGATCCCCCGGAGGGTCCGATCAG
This sequence comes from Brachybacterium halotolerans subsp. kimchii, assembly GCF_020792675.1. Lineage (NCBI taxonomy): Bacteria > Bacillati > Actinomycetota > Actinomycetes > Micrococcales > Dermabacteraceae > Brachybacterium > Brachybacterium halotolerans. The sequence continues at coordinate 2,111,728 of NZ_CP086254.1, forward strand.
CGGTGCCGAGGCGCTGCGGCGCGCGATCCACGGGGAGTTCCCGCTCTCCCAGCACATCCTCTACCGCCGCCCGGTCACGCGGGCCGACGAGGGCCTCGTCTATGCGGACTACCTCTTCGCCCGCGAGGAGCTGAGCCGCGCTGGGACGGTGGCGTTCACCGACGAGCCCTACTACCGGTACGTCATCCACTCCGATTCGGTCACGGGCAGCCTCCGCGAGAGCATCTTCGACCTCCCGGCGCTGGTCGACATGGTCCAGCCTGTCCTGGTCCGCACCTTCGGCGAGCCCGAGGCCTCGGAGCTGCGCACCGTGCACGAGCGGCACGTGGTCACCCATCTGCTGCACGCCGCGGCCCGCGAGAAGACGGACTCTCCCCTGCGCCGCCGGGTCCGCGCGTGGTGCCGCAGCCGCATGAGCGTCGCCGGCGTGCGCGCCCTCCTCGCCGAGGGGCACCGCTCCGAGGCCGCCTCCTGGTCCCTCGCGCTGGTCTCGATGCCGCTGCACCAGGCGGCCTACGGCGCCTACGACCGCGTGAAGGACCTGCGGCGGCGCTGACCCCTCCGGCCCCGGTGCGTCCGCCTCATCCCACTCCACCCCAGAGTCCGTCCCTCCTCCCATCCCTCGTCGCATCAGGAGCTCCACCGCCGGAGCTCCGCACCCAGAGAAAGGCCCACCAGCGTGAGCAGCACCAGAGTCCTCGTCATCGCCCCGCATCCGGACGACGAAGTGCTGGGCTGCGGCGCGACCATCGCTCGCCTGGCCGACGCCGGGGCCGAGGTCACCGTCGCGATCGTGTGCTCGAACCTTCCTCCGCTGTACGAGGAGGGCGTCGCGCCCCGGATCGAGGCGGAGGCCCGGCGCGCGCACGCCGTCCTGGGCGTCCACGAGTCCGTGTTCCTCGACCTCGAGGCCGTGGAGCTCGCCCGCAACTCCGTGGCCCAGCTCAACGCCGGCCTCCAGGCGATCGTGGACCGGGTGAAGCCCGAGCTCGCGCTGATCCCGTTCCCCGACCGGCACGTGGACCACAAGGCCGTGTTCGACGCCTCGATGGTGGTCACGCGTCCGGTCGGCGAGGGCCGGGGGATCCGCACCGTCGCCATGTACGAGACGATCTCCGAGACCTTCTGGAACGCCCCCGGCGCCGAGCCGACGTTCGCCCCGAACTGGACGGTGGACGTGACCTCGACGGTCCATCGCAAGACCGAGGCGTTCCGCTGCTTCGACAGCCAGATCCAGGAGTTCCCCTCCGCCCGCTCGACGGAGGCGCTCGAGGCCCTCGCCCTGATGCGCGGGAGCCAGTCCTCGGTGCCCTACGCCGAGGCCTTCCAGATCGCCCGCATGCACACCCCGGCGTCGCTCGCGCTCTGAGCCCGGGCGGACGAGCGCACGTGAGCCGGCCGGGTTCCGTCTCCTCCCCCGGTCTCGGCACGGTAACCGGCCCCGCCCGCCCCTTCGATGCGTCCGTTTCGTGGCGTACGCTCGATTCGTCGGCGCGCATCGAGAGTCGGGGAGCGCAGCCGCACCGGGAGGTGGCGCATGCACATGCCATCCCGACCGGCCCGGATTCCGGACGACGCCGTATACCGGCACGAGGTGCTGCGGGCGCACGAGGATATGCCTGCGGCGACCTCCCCCGACAATGACCGCCGCATGGTCCGCGACCCCGTGCTCGAGTCCTGGCGGCGCTCCCTGGACCTGCTCCCCCGCGATGCGGCGGCGCCCGTGCGCGCTGGCCTCTCCGGGGCCGAGCTCGCCGAGGCCCGCCGGCGCCACGCGTTCAGCGCCGTCCTCCCCCTGCTCCAGGAGCGTCTGATCGACCCCGCGGTCGAGGCCGGGCTGCTGGTCGCCCTCGGTGACCAGCAGGGTCGTCTGCTGTGGCTCGAGGGTCCCTCGCGACAGCGCACCCGCGCCGAGGACGTCGGCTTCACGGTCGGCGCCGACTGGTCCGAGGACGCCATCGGCACGAACGCCCCGGCGCTCGCCCTGGCGAGCGGCAGCGCGATCCAGGTGGCGGGCGCCGAGCACTACGTCGAGGCGATCCAGGGGTGGAGCTGCAGCGCGGTCCCCCTCCTGGACCCGGCGACCGGCGAGGTCCTGGGGGTCATCGACGTCACCGGGGACGACCGCGCCGTCGGCCCGCTCGTGCTGCCCCTGCTGCGGGCCGCCGCCCGTGCCGTCCAGGCGGAGCTGCCGCAGCGCGAGGACGACGGCGCGGACACCGCCCCCGTGCCCCGATTCCAGCGGACCGACGCGGACCCGCGCACCGGCGATCTCGAGCTGCTGATCACCGGCCGGCGCACCTCCCTGATCCGGCGCGGCCGCGTCACGGCGTGCCTGTCGGGCCGGCACGCGGAGCTGCTGACCCTGCTGCACCTGCATCCCGACGGCATGGGCGCGGGCGAGCTCGCGGAGTCCCTGCACGGGTCGCTCGACGCCGTGGGCACGGTGCGCGCCGAGGTGCTGCGCCTGCGCCGCGTGCTCGAGGGGTTCACTGGCGATGCGCTGACGCTCGGCTCGCGCCCCTACCGCCTGCAGGGAGAGCTCAGCAGCGATCTGCTGCGCACGCGCGCCGCGGTGGACGCGGGGGACGTCGACGACGTCCTCGCGCATTACGAGGGCCGGCTGCTGCCCGCGAGCGAGGCGCCGGAGATCCGCCGGCTGCGCGAGTGGACGTCGACCGTGGTGCGGGCGCTCATGCTCGAGATCGCGGACCACGAACAGCTGTGGCGCTATGCGCAGCTCCCCGAGAACGGGAACGATCTCGAGGTGCTGATGGCCGTGCTCACCCTCGCCCCGCCCGACGCCCCGGAGCGCGCCGCCGCGGCCGCGCGCGCCGAGGCCCTCGAGGCGGAGGGGCAGGAGGAGCGGACGGGCGCGGACCTCCGCTGAGATCCCGGAACCTGACCGTCACCGCCGCCGCACAGGGCGGTGACCAGCGGGAAGAGCGTCCTGTTGCTCTGCGTCACCCGGGCGATCACGTCCGTGCAACCTTCGTGCAACGTGCCGCGGCATATGTTTCGAGCAACCGACGACGGCCGGCAGGCGCGCTGCCCCCGAAGCGCCCCAGCCACGCCCCCGCCTCAGCTGGACCCCCACCTGCGGCCGTCGTCGGAGCCCCCGAGGCCCGCCTCAGGCGTCGGTCCCGGCGAGCCTCTCGCGCTTGCGGTCGACGACGCTGACGCCGAGCGCCGCCATCGCCATCAGCATGATCACCGTGAGGGTGATGATGAAGGCCTCCACCCAGGGCGTGCCGTTCTCCGTGAGGGAGAACAGGATGCCGGGGATGAGCGCCGTGCCGACGGCCGCGCCGATCCTCTGGCCCAGCGACAGGATGCCTCCGGCGACGCCGCCGTAGCGCGGGTCCACCGCGTTCAGGGTGAGCGTCTGGTTCGGGGAGATCGTCATGCCCTGGCTGATGCCCACCAGCGTGAGCGGCACGGCCAGCGTCCAGAACGGCAGCACGCCGCTCTCCACGACCCCGGCCATGACCGCGACCAGGGCGAGGCCGACGAGGACGACGACGAAGCCCGCGATCACGAGGCGCCTTCCCAGGCGCAGCACGTAGCGCCCGCCCAGCTGCGAGGAGATCATCGCCGCGACCGAGGACGGCAGGCCGATGATGGAGGCCTCGAAGGGCGTGCGGTCCAGGTGCATCTGCAGGAACAGCGGCAGCACGATCCAGATGCTCGTGGAGCCCAGGAAGTAGACGGTGACGATGATGATGCCGTTGCGGAAGGGCGGGCTGCGGAAGATGTCGGGGTCGACCATCGGCGGGTGTCCGCCGCGGCGATAGCGGTTCTCCCAGGTCACCCAGCCGAAGATGAGCAGCAGGCCCAGCGGAAGCAGCAGCCACACGAGCGCCGAGACCGAGCGCTCGAGGAACGGCAGCATGATCATGAGGATCGCGAGGGCGAGCAGGATGGTGCCGACGGGGTCCAGGTCTGGCTTGGTGTCCCGGGTGCGCAGCTTGTCGTTGGGGATCCACAGCAGTCCGAGCACGATCGCGAGGATGCCGATCGGGACATTGGAGAAGAAGATCCAGCGCCAGCCCATGTCCTCGCCGAGGACCTGGATGAGCAGGCCTCCGATGACGGGGCCGATGGCGGTCGCGACGGCGACGGTGGTGCCGAACATCGCGAAGGCCTTCGCGCGGGCCTGGCCGCGGAAGTTCATCTGGATCAGCCCGATGGACTGCGGGTTCAGCAGTCCCGAGCCGAGTCCCTGGAGGATCCGCGAGAGGTTCAGGACGCCCACATTCGGTGAGAGCCCGGCCATCAGCGAGCCCAGGGTGAACAGGCCGACGCCGAGCAGCAGGATGCGGCGCCTGCCGGTCGCATCGCCCACGCGCCCGGCGGGGACGAGCAGCACGGCGAAGGCGAGGGCGTACCCGGAGAGCACCCACTGCAGGCCCTCGGAGTCGGCCTTCAGGGAGTGGCCGATGGGCGTGAGCGCGACGTTGATGACCGAGACCGCGACCAGCGCCATGAACAGGGGGAGCAGGAGCACGAACAGCACCCGGCGGGGGTGCGCGGGCGCCTGGGCGGTCGGGGCGGGACGGGTGCTGGGGTCGGGAGCGCTCACCCGATCAAGGATACGGAGGGTGTCCAGGGTCGGGACGGGTGGACCTGCTCATCCTCGGTGTCAGCGGGGCGTGTTCTCTCCCACCGATCCACGACCCAGCGAGAGATCGAGCAGGTTCGCGATACCCAGGATTTGGAGGTGGAGGGCACCGACGTCGTACCGCCCGGACGGACTGATCGCCCGGTAGTAGGAGGGCATGCTTCCCAATGCCACGTTCTGCGCGTTCACGGTGATCGCGAGAACGCCCTGAAGCACTCCGAAGAGGGTCGTGAGCAGGCCGCTGAGTCCTGAGAGCGCTGTGGTGATCGCGCCGTTGGGGGCGAAGAGCGTGTTGAGTGCGGTCTCCACGACACTGCCCAGGGACTTCAGGAGCGGAGAGAGCGCCGCTCCGAGATTGATCGGTATACCCGCAAGAACGAATGTCGCCGTGGCCGTGCCGTTGAGCAGGGACGCCAGTGTGGCCTGGACGAGGAGCCCGGTCGGGAGCGTCCCGGTCGTGTTTCCGGCCTTGATCGTCACGTTGATGACCTGCGTGAGCCGCGTCTTCAGATCGTTCGCGAGCGTGTTCACGATGGTCGCCACCGCATCCGCTGGGAGCGGTGCGTCGACGAACAGCCGGGTGTTGGGATTCTGCTGGTTGAGCCATCCCGAGATGCCGCCCTGGTAGGCGCCGCCCAGAAGACTCGCGACGTCGATGAGCACGGTGCCCTTCGAGAGGTCCAGCTGAAGGGCGGGGTTCCCGCTCTGCGGGATCGGGGTGGACTTGAGGGCGTTCGTGTCCACGGTGGCCGTCACCGTCAGTGCGTTCTTCCCCAGGGCACTGAGCAGCGAGCCCAGCAGCGGCACTCCCTGCAGGACGCTCCAGATCGCGTCCGTCGAGACGTTGAGGGTTGCGGGCACTGCACTCGTGATCGCCCCTACGACGTCCGACGCGACGAGCAGCCTCAGGTAGGCGACGAGATAGTCCCGGTCCACCTCGTCCTCGTCGACCTGAGTGCACAGGGAGTCGAATTCCGCGATGCCGGCCACCGCGCCGATCTGCAGCTGCAGCTGCGAGACGGATGCGACCAGGTCGGCGACACCGGGCAGCCCCGTGGCCTGCTGCAGGAGGCTGCGCAGGTCGACCGTCCCCAGCGTCGGGGCGCTGGCATCCCCCGCGTGAAGGGTGATCGCGCCCGTGCTCTGGTTGACGGCTCCGGATGCACCGATCTCTCCGGTTCCGACGCCCTCGGCGGCCTCGTTCGCGTAGGCGAACTGGTTCACGACGCCAGCATTCTGTCCGGCCACGAGATCGAGGATGCTCGAGAGAGCGCCGGTGAGCGACCCCAGGTTCAGCTGGATCGCCTGGAGCGCCGAGACGGTGAGCGCTGCGCTCTCCGTGTCCGTCGGGGTACCCGCGACCGCCTGGGCATGGGCACCCTCGATTGCGGCCACGGCATCAAGGTTCACGCCTCCGATGGCACCGCTGAGCAGGCGTCCCCGCGACTGCGCGTCGAACACGGTGCCTGGGTCCTGGCAGCCGCCGTTGGAGACCGCCATCGCGGGCGCGCCCACCGCCAGCAGCGCGGTCGGCGTCGCCCATGCGGCACCGCGCACCAGCGCACGTCGCGTGGGGTGAGCCGCACGGCTCGTCAGGATTGCGTCGGTGGACGTCTGATGCTGTGGATGAACGGCGTTCATGGCGATCCTTTCGTGCTCCCACCCGGGCGCGGGTTCTAGGGGTGGTCGCAACACTCGACGTGAGGAGGGTGTTGTGGTTGGTCGTGGGAGGCCTGGGTTCGAGATGGGGCCTCGTTGGAAGATCGAGCGGTTCTGGCATGCTCGTTCTATGGGGCTAGCACTGCGGGATATCGCCGACGAGATCGATACGAGCCATGCCACGTTGGCTCTGTATGTCCGGGCCACGGCCGGTATTGCTCCGGCTCGGTGGAAGGATCCTGATCGCTATATCACCGATGGAGAGCGGTTCAGGATCAAGGAACTCCTCATCGAGGGACGCTCGATCCGATATATCGCGAAGGTCCTGGACCGGGCCCCGTCCACGATTTCGCGTGAAGTGCGGCGGGGCTCGGCAAAAGGAACTCGGGGCGAGTACGCACCCTCACGCGCTCGACGTGACGCCTTTGAGAAGCGCCGCCGTGCGAAGGAACTGAAGATCCCTTCCGACCCGGTCCTCCACGCTGCGGTCCAACACGGCCTCGACGAGGGCCACTCGCCCGAGCAGGTCGTGGGACGCTTGCGCCGTGAGCATCCCGACGACCCGAGGTTCCACGTGAGCCACGAGACGGTCTACCGGACCATCTACCTGCAGGCCAGAGGTGGTCTCAAGCGCGAGCTGAAGGCGCTGACCCGCACCGGACGCACAGTCAGACATCCCCGCCGCAGCGCGCAGAGGCGCCGGGGGCGGATCAAGGACATGGTCTCGATCTGGGAGCGGCCGGCCGAGGCGCTGGACCGCAGTGTTCCCGGGCATTGGGAAGGCGATCTGATCGTGGGCAAGAACGGGGCCTCGGCGATCGGGACCGTGGTCGAGAGACGTTCGAACTACGTGATCCTGGTGCATCTGGACCCCACCAAGTCACGAGTCGAAGCGACCCGCGATGGATTGATCGAAAAACTCGCCGCTCTCCCGGACACGCTGAGAGCAACATTGACGTGGGACCAAGGCAAGGAGATGCACCAGCATCGTCAAGTCACGAATATGACGGGCATCGACGTGTATTTCGCAGACCCTCACTCACCGTGGCAGCGCGCGACGAACGAGAACACCAACGGGCTTCTCCGCCAGTACTTCCCCAAGGGCACCGATCTCTCGATCCACAGTCAAGAAGATCTGGACTACATCGCCGACCTCCTGAACCGACGCCCGCGCAAACGGTTGGCCTTCGCCACGCCATACGAGATGATCCAGGAGTACCTGTTGCGATGACCCCTTGAATCCGCCGGGGCTGTCGGTCCGAATACTCCTGGACGTGGGATCGAGCGGTGACGCCACGACGGTGTGGCTGTCTCCGCGCGTCCTGTCCTGTTCGGACCGCGGATGGCAGATGTGCTCATCGTGCGTCAGAACGACTCGGAAGTCCCACTGTCCAGGGCTTCGAGGAGCATTTGTGATCCACTTGTTACCCAGCGGAAACATTTGCGATGCCGCCATGTCCGAGCCCCTCGTGACGAACGAGGCAGGCGCCGCGCGGTCCGGTCGATCCGGGAGCTCTCCGGGCCCCCTTCCCGACGCTCTCCCGATACGCTCAGCGGGTGCCCCTCACGCCGTCCTCCGCCGCCGCAGATGTGCGCTCGGTGCTGTTCGTGTGCACGGGCAACGTCTGCCGCTCTCCCTTCGCCGAGCGTCTGCTGCGCGTGCGCGCTCCCCAGCTCGAGGTCCGCAGCGCCGGCGTCGGCGCGCTCGTCGGCTCCCCCATCGAGTCCCGGATCGCTCGCGAGCTCGAGCGCCGGGGCGCCTCGGCCGAGGGCTTCGCGGCACGCGAGGTCGAGTCGGCCGACCTCTCGGCCGACCTGGTGCTCGTCATGTCCTCCCGCCAGCGCGGACTGCTGATCGACGAGCATCCCCGCGCCGCCCGTCGGACGGGCCTGATCGGTGATCTGCCCGCGCTCGCCGCGGCCTTCGCCGCGCAGGAGACGCCTCGCGCGGCGATCGACGCCTGGACGCGGCGCGCATCCCGCCCCGCGCTCGACATCACCGACCCCTACCGCCGCAGCGACGAGCTGCTCACGCAGGTCACCGACCGTCTGGATGACCTCGTCGCCGTGCTCGCCCGTCTTCTCCCGCCCGGAGGCTCCCGATGATCCTTCTCCTCGCCGCACAGGTCCTCGTCAGCGCGACGTTCCTGGTGAGCGGGCTCGCCAAGCTCCCGGACCGCCGCGCGACGGCCGACGCCATGATCTCCCTGCGCCTGCCCGCCCGCTCCCTGCACGGTCTCGCCGCCATGGCGGTCCCGATCGCGGAGATCGTCCTCGCCCTCGCCGTGTGGATTCCCGTGCCCGGCCTGCCCGTGGCGCTCGCGGCGCTCGCGCTGCTGCTGGTGATCGCGTACTGGCTGATCATCGCCCGCGCGCTCGGCTTCGACGAGCGGGTCTCGTGCTCGTGCTTCGGCACGCTCGGCTCGCCGGAGATCTCCGGCCTCACGCTCGGACGCAACACGCTGCTGCTCGTGCTCGCGGTGCTCTCCCTGGCCGGCGCGATCCTCAGCGCGCCCGCACAGGCGCTCGTCCACCAGCCGGTGCAGCTCGGGCAGCTCGCCGCCTCCGTGCTCGCGGCGTGCCTGCTCACGCTGCTGACCGTGGGCGGCGTCCGCTCCTCGACGGACTCCGACGAGGGGGACGCTCCCGGGCGAGGGCGCGCCGCGGACGCTGCGAGCGGAGCGACCTCTGGTGAGGATGACGACCTGCTCGACTACGAGCGCACGGCGACCCCCTTCGGCATGCTGCAGAGAGAGGGCGAGGCCCCGACGACTCTCGCGACGCTCACCGCGCAGCGCGCCGCGCTCCTGGTCTGGGTGCGCCCCGGATGCGGCCCGTGCGAGCGCGTGCTGAACGCCGTGCCCGCCTGGCGCGAGGCCCTCGAGGACGTGCTGACCATCCGCACCCTCTTCCGCAGGCCGCCCGAGGAGCTCGACGCGAGCGTGCGCGAGCGCGCGGGGTCGACGGCCGCTCACGACATCGAGGGCAACCTGGGCATGTCTCTGGGCGTGCGATCATCGCCCGGCGCGGTGCTCCTGGGGGCCGACGGCATGCTCGCGGGCGGTCCGGTGGGCGGCGCGGAGGACGTCATCGGCTTCGTCGACGAGATCATCGGCCAGGTCACCGAGGCGAAGCAAAGCGGCGAACTCGCGGGGCCCGACGCCGGGAGCGAGCAGCCTGGGGAGCGCTGAGCCCGAGGAGCGCTGAGCCCGGGGAGCGCTGAGGCCGGCGGCATCAGCCCCGACGCACGCACCCTTCGCTGAGCAGCATCCCGAGCGAGGCCTCGACGAGCTGGTGGGAATCCGGGTTCGGCCCCAGGTGCACGACGATCCGCTCGACGATCTCGTCGATCGTGCTGGGCCCCGCGTCCAGCAGCTGCTCCCAGACGAGACCCGCGAGGGCCGGCGCATGCACGGCGCGCCCCTCGAACAGCACCTGGATCCCGTCATCCATGGCGAGCGCCTGGGCGAACGGGGCGAGCGCCCACTGGCCCGGTCCCGGCGCTGCGATCAGGTCGGGGACGGGGATCGGGGTCGTGCCCTCGGATGCGGGCGCGGGGGCCTGTGCGAGCAGGCCGCGCAGGTCCTCCGCCTCCTGGTACCGCGCCCGCAGGGCACCTCCCGTCCGCTCGAGCAGCGAGGCGAGGGCGGCGAGGCCGTCCGGCACCATCCAGAGGGACGAGGACTGACCGATCAGCACTCCCATCGCCTCATGCAGGGGCATGCGCTCAATCGTCGACGTCGACGCGACGGTGCCCGCCCCGCCCTCGGCGGCCTCCGCGGCCCCGTCGGGGCTCGTGGCCTCCGTGGCCTCCCGCTCCAGGATCACCACGTGCGAGGGCGGTTCGGCCCGTGAGGCGGGGGCGAGGCCCAGACCGGGAAGCGCGTGATCGCGCTTGGCCCACGTGGTCGCCCCATGGTCCAGATGGGACACGGGCTTCGGATAGGCGCTGAGGCCCAGGTCGTCGGGGGCCAGGATCGTCAGCTCGTCGGTGAGGTAGACGCCGTCGCGTGCGAGGGTCTCCGCGGCCGTGGACTTCCCTGCTCCCGACGGTCCGACGAGGAGGACCACTCCGGTCCCCGGCAGCTCCACCGCGGCCGCGTGCAGCAGCAGCCGCCTGCCGCGGAGCCGCTCGATGAGGGCCCGCGTGATGTCCCCGGAGAGCGCGTACGTGCCCTGCGGGCCGGTGGGGAGGACCCGCAGGGCGGCATCGCTGCCGGGACCCGGCGCCGCGGCATCGGCATGGTCGCCGCCCCTCGGGGTGCGCGCCGCCCCGGAGGCGCGCGCCTTGGGCACGTAACGGCGCCGGGAGCGGCCTGCCACTGTGTCCGCTTCTCGATCCGTGCCCCTACCTGTGCCCGTGTCCGTGTCCGTGTCCGTGCCTGTGCCTGTGCCTGTGCCCGTGTCCGTGTCCGTGTCGACCAGAAGATGCGACCACAGCTCGCGGGCGCGCGCCGCGAGCTCCTCCAGGCCCGGTGTGAAGACGAGCTCGACCTCCTCTCCGGCCACGCCCACCACGAGCGTCTCGTCCGCGGTCACCGCATCCGCTGCGGTGCTCGGTTCCACGACGGTGCTCGGTTGCACAGCGGCGCTCGGTTCCCCTGCGGCGGTCGGATCCGCCGGGGCCTCGTCATCGCCCTCGGCGTCGAGCACCCCGGCCTCCACGAGCTCGTCGACGAAGCGGAGGATCTCCCGCGCCGCATCGGGGGGCGCGTTCTCGAAGCGCTCCAGCACCGCCTCGACGAGCCGGTCCCTGGCGAGCTGCCCGCCGGCCTCCTCGAGCACGTCGACCACCTCGGCGCCCGCGCCTGCGAGCAGCATGATCGGGCCGTCGGGCACGAGGCCCACCCACGTCCCGGCCTCGTCCTCCTCGCGCACCACGCGCCGCAGGCTGAGGACGGTCACGGGACGCACGCCTGGACGAGGCGGCCGTGGCCGCTGACGCGCAGCGGCCCGTCGGCCGCGGGGACGAAGGCGGCCTGGCCCGCGAGCAGATCGAGGGCGTCTTCCCCCGTCTCGAGCCGCACCCGACCCTCGAGGGCGAGCAGGATGCGGGGCCCTCCGCCGGCGAGACGGTGGACGGATCGCTCCTCCCCCTCCTCCCCCTCGGGCAGCGTGGTGAAGGTGACCTCGAAGTCATCGACGGGCGCGTAGTACGCGACGGTGACGGAGCTCTGCCGCTCCGGGGCGACGCGCAGGGGCGGGGCGGCCGTCACGCTCACGCACTGGAGCATCTCGTCGGCATCGACCTTCTTCGCCGTCAGGCCCGCGCGCAGCACGTTGTCGCTCGCGGCCATGATCTCCACGCCCGTGCCGTGGATGTAGGCGTGCAGGGTGCCCGCGGGGACGAACAGGGCCTCCCCGGGCCGCAGCGTCACGGGGTTCAGGAGCAGCGCGGCGACGACCCCCGGATCCCCCGGATGGTGCTCGGCGAGCTCGGCGACGATGCGGTCGATGCGCGGGGACGGCGACGCGTCGGCCGCGACCCGGGCACGGCACGCGGCCACGACCTCGTCGACGGCATGGGCGGGCGGACGCATCGACGTCGCCACGAGAGAGCGGAAGGCCGCGCGCATCCCGTGGGCGCTCGGGCTCCCCACCAGGAGGGAGTGCAGGCGATCGGTGAGGTCGGTGCCGAGGCCGTCGAGGATCGCCGCGGCACGGCGCGGAGTGCGGAAGCCGCACAGCGCGGTGAAGCGGGTGAGGGCCACCAGCATCTCCGGCTTGTGGTTGTCGTCGCGGTACGTCCGGGCCGGGGAGTCCAGAGGGAGGCCCGCCGCGGTCTCCGCCGCGAAGGCCTCGGCGGCGAAGTCCCGATCGGGATGCACCTGCAGCGAGAGCGGGCGCTCGGGAGCGATGACCTTGAGCAGGTACGGCAGACGCTCGCCGAAGGACCGGGTCACCCCGTCGCCGAGCGAGGCGGCGGCGTCACGGGAGATCGCGGCGTCCAGCGCCATGCCGTCCGCCAGGACGGCGGGTGCGAGCGGGTGAGCGCCCAGCCACAGCTCGGCCCAGGGGCGGCCGTCGGCCGGGTGCCCCAGGAACTCGGGCAGCGCGGTCGCAGACCCCCAGGCATAGTGCTGGGTCCGTCCGTCGAGCCTCTGCATGGAGCAGGCCCCCTTCTCCTCGTCCGCACCGTCCCGCCTAGACTGCAGCACGTGTCGTCCCTCCCGCCGCTGCCCGTCACGGTGCGGCTGCGTCTGGCGCACGGCTGCCTGGACCATCTTGCCCGGGATACCGGTGTGCGCGTGCTGCATGTGAAGGGTCCGGCACTGGATCCGGTGCTCGCGGAGGGGCGCGGACCCTCCTCGGACTGCGACATCCTGGTCGAACCGGGCAGAGCGGAGGACTTCTGCGCCGCCCTGCGCTCCCACGGCTGGGATCAGGTCACGAGCTTCGAGCACGGCAGCGTCCTCGGCCACGCCGCGACGTTCCACCACACCACCTGGGGCACGGTGGACGTGCACCGCAGCTTCCCCGGCCTGGACAGCGACCCTGGGGCCACGTTCTCGCGGATGTGGAGCGGCCGCCGCCTGATCGAGCTGGGCGGGCAGCAGTGCGCGGTCCCCGCGCTCGAGATGCAGCGCCTGGTGCTGCTCGTGCACGCCGCGCGCGACGCGATGGGCCGACGCGCCCACGATGTGCGCGTCGCCTGGGACTCGCTCGACGACGACGGGCGGGACCGGCTGGACTCCCTGGCCGACGAACTGGGCGGCCGCGTGCCGATCGCTCTGGTCACGGACCGCCCGGAGAGGGCTCGTGGGGTGCGCGGCGTGGCGCTGTGGACGGCGCTGCACGAGAAGGCGTCGCCCTCCGCGGTGTGGTGGGCGAGGCTGCGCGAGGCAGGGTCGATGCGCGAGCGCCTGGAGGTGCTCGGTGCGGCCCTCCGCCTGAACCCCGAGCACCTGGCCCTGCGGCTGGGGCACCCGCCCACGCCCGCGGAACTGCGTCGCGAGAGCTGGGGCCGCTGGGGCCGGGCGGCCCGGCACGCGCTGCACCGCGCCGCGCGCGTCGTACGGCACTAGCCCACTGCGTCGTCCGCGCTGCGTCGATCGAGCCTGCGGCGGATCGCGATGCCGAGGGCGACCCCGAGCGCCGTCCCCAGAGTGTTGGTGACGACGTCGACGACCGACGCCTCCCGGCTCGGCAGCGTCGACTGGTAGAGCTCGACGGAGACGGATCCGGCGATACCCAGGAGCAACCACCACCAGCGCGGCACGAGGAGCGCGAGGGCGCCGAAGAACGGCACGAACAGCAGCACGTTGGCGAGGTTCGCGAACATCTCGGGGCTGACCAGGGAGCGCACCCCGAAGATCCCGGTGACGATCCACCACACGCGGACGTTGGCCCGGTTGATCGCCCAGCCGTCGGAGGAGAGCAGCAGGACGCCCGCCGCGAGCGGATAGACGAGCAGCACCGCCGCTGCGCACGCACGCCCGAGCGCGGGAAGGGGCCTGTGCGCCGGCCGCGACGAGCGGGACACCTCAGTAGGCGCCCGAGGAGGCCAGCACGGCGCGCACCGTGCGCAGGAGGATCTGCAGGTCGCGGAGGAACGACCAGTTGTCCACGTAGTAGAGGTCCAGGCGGACCGTCTCCTCCCAGGCCAGGTCGCTGCGCCCGGAGACCTGCCACAGTCCCGTGATGCCCGGGCGCACGCTGAGCCGCCGTCGGGCGTCGTCGTCGTAGGCGGCGGATTCGCGGGGCAGCGCGGGGCGCGGGCCGACGAGGCTCATGTCGCCGCGCAGGACGTTGAGCAGCTGCGGCAGCTCGTCGAGGGAGTACCGCCGCAGGAAGCGACCGGTGCGGGTGATGCGGGGATCGCGCCGCATCTTGAACATCACAGCGTTGCCGCGGTCCTGGACGGCGCGCTCGGTGAGCTCGACCTGCTCGGCCTCGGCGTCGGTGATCATCGAGCGGAACTTCAGCAGCTCGAAGGTCTCGCCGTCGCGCCCCACGCGCTGCTGGCGGAAGACGACCTCCTTGCCCTCGCGGATCCGGATGCACAGGGCGATCAGCCCCAGCATCGGCGCGAGGACCAGCAGCAGGAGGGTGCTGGCGGCGATGTCGAAGGCGCGTTTCGTCCACCGCAAGGCCTGCCGGGCGCGGGGAAGGTCCATGTGCACGAGCGGCAGACCGGCGACCGGGCGCATCCGCACCCTGTCCGCGGCGATCTCGCTGAGCGCGGGGACCACGATGACCTGCACGTCGAGCCCTTCGAGCCTCCACGCCGTGCGTCGGAACTCCTCGGCGCTCGCGGTGGCGCCCGCGGTGAACAGCAGCACCCGGGGGCGCACCTCGTCGACGATGCGCAGCAGGTCGTGCTCGGCGCCGAGCACGGGGATGCCCAGGCCCGACTCCTCCGCGGCTCCCGCAGCGCCGGTATGCGGGGTGACGGCGCCGACGACGTCGTACCCGAGCCAGGTCTCGCGGTCGATGGTGCGGGCGATGCCGTCGACGTGCGCGAGCGATCCCACGGCGAGGACAGGGGTGCGCAGCCGCCCGCGGTTGCGCAGGGTGTTCAGGCCCCGTCGGATCAGGAGCCTGTCGAGCAGCAGCAAGGGCGGCCCGATCACGAAGAGGGCGACGAAGAACGCTCGGGACAGCTCGATGTCCAGCAGGTAGACCACGGCGCCGACGATCCCGGCCGCGGCCAGGCTCGCGTGCAGGACGTTCGAGAACAGCTCGGTGCCGGCGGGGACCAGGCGGGTGTCGTACCCGCTGAAGAGGATGATCGCGACGAGCCAGCCGAGCGCGATGATGCCGGCGGCGTCCAGCACGTGCTCGGACAGGTCACCGGTGCGGCCGAGCAGGAGCTGACGCGCGGCGTAGGCGCCGAGGGTCGCGAGCACCAGGCACACGGCGTCGGCCAGCAGCATCGTCGTGACCATGAGGGGGCGGACGGCGGCATCGGAGCGCCGTGCGTCCCGAGAGGTCGCACGGGTGCGCACGATCGCGGACACGTTCCTGTGACCGCTCGTCACCGATTCCTCGGACGTCGACATCACTCTCCCGGACGATGCGCTGCCATCTCCATCGTGCAGCCGTCGAGACTCGGCGGGACCGAGCTCGTCCACCAGCGTTGTGACCCGATGGTATCCAGACCTCGTCTCGACGGCACGGGAACGATCCATCCTGCGTCACCGACACTTCATCGGGCCGACCGCAGGACGCCGCGGACGGCGGGGCACGACCGCCCGAGCACGACCAGGATCACAGCCCGAACAGCTCTCCGGCATGTCCGGAATATCTACACTTGGTGTACACGCACGAAAGGACCCCGATGGCCGACTCCCACGACACCCTGCCAGGGCGCAGCGTCTCCCGCCGAGCTCTCGCACGCGGGGTCGCATGGAGTGCACCGGCGCTGCTGGTGTCCACGGCCGCACCGGCCTTCGCCGTGTCCCAGGAATGCACCCCGCAGTCGGCGTCGCAGGCGACGACCGCTCTCGCCTTCACCGGGAACACCCTGGGTCAATGGACGCAGAAGTCGACCACCGACCCCACCGGGAGGACGGCGCCGCGAGTGCTGCCGGGCAGCGCCAACCTGGGCACCGCTCCCTACTGGCAGTTCTGGAACCAGGCCAACACGGCCGCAGTCGTGGACGACCCGCCGACGAACGTGGGCGCCACCATCGTGCTCACCAGCCCGGCGGTGTGCCTGAACCGCGGCACGTACACCTTCTCCTTCACCGCCAAGGTGTATTCGATCAACAGCCGGGAGCTCGTGCTGAAGGCGCGGGTCCTCGATTCGCAGACCGGCTCCACCCTCGCCTCCGCGTCCGACATGAAGTCGAAGGACGGCACCGGCGATTCGCGGTCCCGGACGATCACCCTGACGCTGACCCAGCGCACACAGGTGCGGATGGAGTACACGTGGGCGTTCGCCAAGACGTCGGGCACGACGGGCGACGACATCGGCGTCACCGGGCCCACGGTCCAGAAGACGGCGTGACCCCGCCGCCGATCGCGGCCGCGTCGTCACCTCGACCGGCGTGATCGGCCGGTCCCCGATCAGGACCCGCTCACCCGCTCATCCCTCGATGAGCGTCCCGAGCTGCACGAGCCGCGCGAACTCCGGGACCTCATCGCGCAGCTGCGCCATGGTGCCGCGGGCGCGGAGGGTGCCGTCGGCGAAGAAGAGTATTTCGTCGGCGTTCTTCACGGTGGAGAGCCGATGGGCGATGACGATCACCGTGATCTCGCCGTGCAGGTCCTCGATGGTCGCGGTGATGCGGTGCTCGGTCTCGTTGTCCAGGGCGCTCGTCGCCTCGTCCAGGATGAGCACCTGCGGGCTGGCGTAGAGCGCCCGGGCGATGCCCACGCGCTGGGCCTGACCGCCGGAGAGCCGCGCTCCGCTCTCCCCGATCCGGGTGTCGAGTCCCTCGGGCAGGGCGTCGACGAACTCCTGGAGGTGCGCGCGGCGGACCACGTCGTCCAGGAGCTCGGCATCGACCTCCTCGGGCGCCTCGCCGAAGGTGATGAGGCTCCGCAAGGTGTCATCCCACAGGTAGATCTTCTGGGAGACCATGGCGACCTGGGCGAGCCAGGCCCGCGCATGGCGGGAGATGTCCACGCCCTCGACGGTCACCGATCCCCGCGTGGGCGGCAGCAGCCCGGCGAGGATGTCCGCGAAGGTCGTCTTGCCCGCACCTGATCCGCCGACCAGGGCGATGGTGCGCCCGGCGGGGATCCGCACGCTGACGTCCCGCAGGACGTCCTCGTCGCCGTCGGGATACCGGAATCCGAGGCCGTCGACCACGATGTCCGCGAGACCGTTCCACGCGCCGTCGGGCACGTCGAGCCCGTCGTCCTCGTCCGACGGGGCCTGCTCGCGGCGCCTGTCGTCCTCGAGCTCGTCCATCTCCTCGGTGACCATCGCCAGCGACGGCCGGTTGCTGACGATGCCGTTGTAGGTCGCGACCACGAGGTTCAGGGAGGGGATCATGCGCACGCTCGCCGCGGCGAACATGGCGAGCAGCCCGAACGCGGTGGCGTCGTCGTTGGTGGCGAAGAGGATCACCGCGACGCAGAAGATGCCCAGGACCATGACGATCTCGAGCAGGTACTTGGGCAGTTCGGAATACAGCGCCCGCCATCGGCTGAGCCCGGCGACGCCGTGCCTGTTGGTCTCGTAGCGGTCGGTGAAGTGGGCTTCGCGCAGGAACAGCCGCGCGTCGCGGAAGCCGTCGATCGCCGGGTTGAGGATGCGCCAGGACTCCGTCTCCAGGCCCAGGATGCCCTGGCCGTTGCGCAGGGACCGCGGACGCAGGACCTGCGAGAGGAGCAGCGAGGCGCCGCCGAAGATGATGATCGCGGCCAGGGAGGCCAGAGGCGCTGCGACGAGCAGGGTCACGGCGAGCAGGATCACCGTGAATCCGTAGACGACGACGGTGATGTAGCCCAGCAGCACGCCGTTGAAGGCGGCGGGGACGGCACCGGAGAGCACCTGCATGATCCGGCCGCGGGAGCGACGGCGGTGGGCCGCGTAGGGGGCGGCCATGTACCAGCGCAGCATCTCCGACTGGGCCGCGCTGGAGGCGGCGTTGGTGATACCGAGGCTCCACCAGCGGATCGCGATCACGGTGAGGTTCTTGACCACGAAAGCGGTGACCACCAGCAGCGCGAGCACCAGCAGCACGGTGCGGCGATCGTCGGTGCCGATCAGCGGCACGAGGTAGGTGGAGACCACCCCGGGGAGCGCATCCGGCGCCGCGAGAAGCTGGGTGAGCGGGAGCATCGAGGCGACCGCGAGGATATCCAGCAACGCGGAGACCGCCGCCGCGACGAGGAGCCCGATCGTCCTCCAGCGCATGCGCCAGGGCACCAGCATGAACACTCGGCGCAGCTGCGCGGCGTCGCCGCCGAGCGCGCTCCAGGGACGCCGAGTCGACATGCAGGGCTCCTCTCCTCGGGTCGCGGGACGAGCGAAACGCTACCCGGAGCGAGGAGGGCCCGGCGGATCAGGCGCAGAAACCGGACCTGGCGCGTGCGCGCGCGTCACCCGTCCTCCGCGGACCCGGGGCGGCTCAGTAGAAGATCGTGATCGATCCGGGGTTGCGCACGGTGCTGCTCGTGGAGCCGTTCGAGGCCAGCCCGACCACGCCGTCGCCGATGTTCGAGGCCAGATAGTTCCCTCCGCCACCGCCCCCCGCGCCTTGCGAGGCTGAGGTGAATGCAGTCGAACCCGTTTGGAGGACATGGAGCGAGGAGGAGCCTCCACCACCTCCACCTCCGTACCCGCCGCCGCCCGCGGCGGAGACATGTGCGGTCTGAGCCGTCGACGACACGACTCCATTGCCACCGGCCGCGTTGAACCCCGACCCTCCCGCCGTGCCTGCGGTGTGCTGCTGCGTCACGAGGGTGAATCCGGAACCGACCACGGATGACCCTGCTGCGACGGCGGCGCCACCGGTTCCGCTGACGCCCGCGCCGCCGCCGTTGGCCGTGGTGCGCGTCGTGTTGCCCGTCATCGTTGCAGTGGCCGACGCGCCGACGGCGGAGGAGTTTCCTCCGAGGGCTGCGACGGGCGCCAAGGCGGGAGTGGACGAGCTGTTGCCCTGGGCCCCCGCGCCACCGCCCCCTCCTCCAGCGACCACCACGGGCGTGGTGCCGGCCAGGACGGCGGAAGCACCACCGCCCGAACCACTCCGATTGCGATTTGTGGCAGTGACCGACCCGGGGAACACGACGCTGTCCCCGCCCTTGCCATATCCACCACCACCGGGCACGGCAGCGGTGGCGCTCGCGTCACGCAGTCCCCCCGCGCCGACGATAAGACGCAATGTCTGGCCGGGTGTCACACCGAGATAACCCGTGACGCGCGCCCCGGACCCGCCTGCGGATCCCGCGCTCGATCCCCCACCGCCCGCACCCTGCACCTGGAGACAGATCCGGCGGACGCCCGCGGGGACGGTCCAGTTCGTATCAGTCGCAGTCGCGCTCGAGGTGCTCGGCGCGGTCGCGGTGAAGCTCCGAGAAGGGCACTCGAAGGACGCGGCGACGGCCGGTGCCGCCACAGCGGCCGCGAGCGTGGGCGTCGCCCACGCCGCACCGCGAAGGAGTGATCGTCGTCGCGGCTGTGGGCTCGGCTCGGTCATACGGAAACTCCGTCACGGTCGGGGATGCCGGTGCTGCCTCGCTCCGCGTCGTTTCCCTCGTCCGTCGAAGCGAGCACAGCCACCTGTGTGCGTCGCACGTGCAAGCTATCACGCTCTGGATCTCCCGCCCCTCACCACGGGGATGTGTAGGTTCTGCTGTTGGAGCGAGAACAGAGGAGGTCGCCGATGTCCCTGCTGCGCGCGGCGCGAGTGCGGGCCCTCGACATGGTCCGACGCGGCCGGGAGGTCGCCTGGTGCCCGGAGTGGATGAACCTCGGCAACCTCCTGTACATCGGCGTCTGGGCGCTCGAGGGCGAGAGCCGCGGGTCCCCTCGGCGGATCCTCCTGCAGCCGTCGAAGGCCGCCTCGCTCGCCGTCTTCCCCGAGCTGCGCCGCCGCTTCTTCGTGGAGCGCTCCGAGGTGCGGTTCACGGACCGCCGGGTGATGCCGTGGAGCGGACGGGAGGAGCACGAGCCGGACCGCTACGACGACCCCCTCCTCGTCCCGTACATCGAGCAGGTCCTGCTGCCCGGATCGCCGCTGAACAGCGCTCCGGAGGACCTCGATGACGACGCCATGGTGGTCAACGTGCGCCGCGGCGATTATTTCTCGGTCCCCGAGCATCGGGCCGCCTTCGGCATCGACACCGTCGCGTACACCCTCGAGGCGGTGCGCGCGTCCGTGGACGCGCACGGCGCGCCGTCGAGCATCGTCGTCGTCTCCGACGACACCGCCTGGTGCCGGGAGTACCTGCGGGCCCTCGACGATGTCGCTCCCGTCCGGGTGCGCGAAGGCTCGGCGACCGACGATCTCGCGGCCCTCGTCCACGCCCCGCGGCTGATCCTCCCCAACTCGACGTTCTCGTATTGGGGCGGGTACATCGGGGACGTGATCCACCCGGAGCGCGAGGTCGTGGCGCCGTGGTTCTTCGACCGGACCGCGCGCGGCGGGAAGGCGGGGCAGCTGCGACCGTCCTGGCATCGGATCGACGAGATCCCCGGCGGCTGGGGCGAGCCGGCCGCCTGAGAGCTGCCCGTGGCCGGGGCGCGCGCCGATTCCTCGGGCGCGCCCGGTGAGACCCCGACGCTCGAGATCCGCACGGCGTCGGCTCAGAGCGTCTGCCGGATCACGGTTCCGACGCTCCCCCACATCCGTTCGAAGGTGAAGTGCTCTTCGACGGCCTCCCGGGCGCCGCGGCCGATCCGCTCGCGCAGGGCGTCGTCGGCGAGCGCCGCGCTGATCGTCTCGGCGAGCGCCGTGGGGTCGCGGGGCGGGACGGAGAGGTTCCATCGGCCGTCGTCGATGTACTCGTCCATGGCGTCGGTGCCGGTGACGACGACGCAGCGTCCGCTCGCCATCGCCTCGAGCAGCACGCTCTGCCCGGTGGGGTAGGCCAGATCGAAGGTGGGCACCACGACCAGGCGCGCCGCGCGGAGAAGATCGCGGTAGGTCGCGAAGTCCGTGGGCGGGTGCACGGTGACGTTGCCGGGCAGGTCGCGCTCAGGGATCCGGCCGGGGCCGGTGACGATGTCGAAGCGGTGCTGAGACAGCAGGCGTGCGGCCGCCACCAGGGTGTCCCAGTCCCGGCCGCGGTCGACGCCGACCGCGAGGACGTCGAAGCGCGGCTCGACCC
Organism: Brachybacterium halotolerans subsp. kimchii; assembly: GCF_020792675.1. NCBI lineage: Bacteria > Bacillati > Actinomycetota > Actinomycetes > Micrococcales > Dermabacteraceae > Brachybacterium > Brachybacterium halotolerans. The sequence goes on from NZ_CP086254.1 coordinate 2,132,738, forward strand.
GCGCGGGGGCGAAGTACGTGTGGTCGGCGCCGAAGAGCACCGGCGCGATGCGCTCGGGGTCCACCCCCGCCGCGGCGAAGATCTCCCTCTGGTTCGCGCTGAACACGATGAGCTGGTCGATCCCCTCCATGACCCTCGCGACCTCCGCGGCCGGGCGCGTCCCGGAGGCGAGCTCCTGCGCCCACCAGCAGGAGATGCCGACGGCGGGACGCGACGCGTACGGCGGGAGGCCGCGCCGACGGACCCAGGACAGTCCCGTGAGCTGCGGTTCGAGGAACGCCAGGACGGCATCGGCATGCAGCGCTCGAGGCGCGCCGCGCACCATGAGGTCCATCCGCACCCCGGAGCGGTGCTCGACCACGTCGCGCAGTTTGCGGTGGGCGTGGCCCGTGGCCGGGGGCACCAGGCGAAGGGAGAGCTGAGCGCTGCGCGGCAGCAGGTCCGCCCGGTAGGGCAGCGGGAATCCGGGATCGCGCAGCGAAGGGGCCGTGTGCGGCCGGCCCGCCGAGGGGCCGCTCTCGGCATCGTCGGCCTCCGGGGCGCTCCAGTCGAAGAGCCCGAGCACCGTGGGCCGCTCGTCGTGATCGGACACCATCGACCGCACCTCTCCGGCCCCAGGCCACCTCAACAGCGCTCATGTTCCCGATCGGCCCGCAGGGCCTCGTAGCTTCGCAGGGACGATACTGTCATCCTCGACACCCTGCCGGTCCTCCCGTCCGATACCGGCGGCTCCGATGATGACGCCTCGCGACGAACAGGAAGATCCGTATGCCCTCAGAGGAGTCCGCGCGCGTCACCCTCGTCATCCCCTCGTACGACCGACCCGAGTACCTCGAGCAGGCGGTCGCGAGCGCGCAGGCCCAGACCTGGCCCGCTCTGGACATCGTGGTGTGTGACGACGGCTCGACAGACCCGGAGCAGCTTCGCCTCCTCGAGCGTCTCGAGCGCGATGGGATCGCTGTTCGCCGCTTCCCGCACCGCGGCGTGAGCGCCACGCTCAACGGAGGCATCGGCTCCTCCGACGCCCGGTACTTCCTGTGCCTCGGGGATGACGATCTCATCGAGCCCCCGTACGTCGAGGAAGCAGTCAAGGTCGCAGAAGCGGACCCGCGGATCGGCGTCGTCTACTGCCGAGCGGACGTCTTCGGGGCGATGACTGGACCGTGGGAGCTGCCCGACTTCGACATCGGCTCCATCCTCATCGACAACCAGATCTTCGCAACGGCCCTGTTCCGCCGCGAGGACTGGCTCGCTGTCGGAGGCTACGACGAGACGATGACCGAGGGCCGCGAGGACCACGACTTCCTTCTGCGGATTCTGGGGCTGGGGCGAGATGTGCACCGGCTGGAGGGCACGTACTTCCACTACCGCCAGCACGACCGCCCCTCGCTGAACGCCGTAACCGGTCGCTCCACTGAGACGAAGGCCCGCGTCTACGCGACCATGCTCCGCAACAACCAGAGTCTGTATCTCGAGCATGCCGAAGAGTTCTGGCTCCACTTCTTCCGCCGGCTCGAGGAGGCGAGGGACCTCCGATTGCGCTACCGACACCTCGAAGCGCTGCGAGCGCGTTTTCCTCGTTCCTACGGTGTCCTTCGAACGGTGCGCAGGAGCGCCGAGGCCCTGACCGCGCGTCGTCACCAGGGTCGGCGGTGACATCGTCGGCGCCGGAGCTGGCGATCCACAGCGGATGGCAGCTCGACGACCCCGGTGCGTGGTCCGGCGTCGTGGCTCCGATGGTCACGGCGATCGAAGAACGCTGGAACACACGCCGTCTTCCGGCGATCACAGCCCGCGATGCGGCGATCGACCGTCTCCGTGCACGCCTTTCCCGGCATCCGGTGCTGCCCCGGCACTCAACCGTGACCGCCGCACACCGCTCACGCGCACTACGCGCGCAGCTCGCGACGTCGGACGTCGACCTTCTCGTTGCGGTCGCGGCTTCGACCGACCTTGTCGCTTCTCCCGGAACGCCGGTCCTACAGATCACCGACGCGACCTTCGATGCCGTGGCCGGCTTCTACCCCCAGTTCAGCGGGCTCTCTCAGGAATCACACCGCCAAGGGGCCCGTGTGGAGCGACTCGCCGCACGGAACACCGCGCATTACCTGGTCGCGAGTGACTGGGCGCGTGGATCCCTCGTGGATGAGATTGGCGTGATGCCCCAGCGGATCACGGTTGCTCCCTTCGGACCTGCCATCACCGCGCCAGACCCGATGCCTCCGCGGGAAGCGTCCGGCGGGCCGCTCGAGCTGCTGTTCGTGGCGAGCGACTGGGAGCGGAAGAATGGCAACACCGCGCTTCGGATCCACCATGCCCTGCACGAGAGGACCGGGGCCCGGCTCACGATCGTCGGTGAGACCCCAGCGCTCAGCCCGATGTCCGGGGTGCGCACGGTCGGACGGGTTTCCCCACGAGCCCTCTCTCGCCTGTACACATGCGCCGACGTCCTCCTCGAACCCTCCCGCGCGAACGCCTCCGGCGTCGTCATCACTGACGCCCTCGCCCACGGTCTTCCCGTCCTCGCGACCGATGTCGGTGGGGTAGCGACGCTGCTCCGGCCAGGTGTCGGAGGGTGGCTGCTCCCACCGGACAGAATCGTGGAGGACGCCATCAGTATTCTCGGATCTCTGGACCGGGCAGACCTCGCTGCGCTCTCGCGCTCGGCATCGGAGGACGCGCGAGAACGCCTTTCCTGGAGTGCGTGGGCCGACGCGTTCGACCGCGCTGTCCAGGCGTCCCTGCGCGACGACCAGTACTGAACGTCTACGACTCACAAGCGGTAAATGCGCGCCACAGACGAGTCGAATCGCTCGAAGCCATGCGCTGCACGGAGTCGTGCGGCGGCGTCACGCGCCCGTACGAGCTCCCGGTCATCGTCGAGGGCGCGGATGATGCCCTCTGCGAGGGTCTGCGCCTCGTCGGCCACGATGACGAAATCCTCCTCCTCGCCGACCCCTTCGGCTCCGATGGTGGTCGCGACCGTGGGCAGCCCCGCGAGCAGTGACTCGATGGTCTTGAATTTCACGCCGGCACCGTCGCGCAAAGGCACCACGGAGCAGTCGGCCGCGTCGTACTGAGCCCAGAGATCGTCGACGAATCCGGTGAGTTCGACGTCCTTCCCCTGCCGGGCGACCTCGTCGCGAAGCTCTGGTTTCGCGCCGCCCCCCACGATGCGCAGTCGGGCCTCTGGCACGGAGGCGTGCACATAGGGCCAGATCTCGCGGATCAGCCACATTGCCGCCTCATGGTTCTCGAGTCGCAGCAGGTACCCGACGAAGATCACGGTGGGATGTGCTCGGCGAGGGCGCCTCCCACAGCGCGACCCCGGCGCCTCGAGGTGAGGCGCGAGCACGGTCACGCGCTCCTGCGGAGCTCCGGACGCCGTCAAGAGCCCGCGGTCCTTCTCCGACAGCACGACTGACTCGTGGAGGGTCCTGCCCAGTCTTCTTTCCAGGCGCCGCGCTCTCCTTCCGGCCCTGTTGAGTCGTGCCTGCTGCCGCGGATCCGGCTCCACCTGTGCCGAGCGCTCGAGGCGCTGGGAGACCACGTCATGGAAGGTGCCGATGATGACCGGCCGATGACCGGCGAGCAAGCGGATGAGCGGGCGCAGGCGAATCGACGGGAACCACTGCAGATCGATGACATCGGCCGAACGCAGCGCTCGCCACACCCGTGGCTGCATGAGCAGTGCTACAAGGAAGGGCACGTGGGCGGGCTGCAGAGGCGACCGCGCGACCAGGCCATTCACGCGATGGGAAAGCCGCACCAGAACGCCTCGCGCGCTGCTTCTGGAGGGGATCAGCTCGGGCATGACCACGGTGCATCCGGGGTCGACATCGTCGAGCACCTCCAGCGATGACCGGAAGGCGGGCGCGAGTACGAGAACCTGAGCGCCCTGTGCAGCGAGAGAGCGTGTGACGTCCCGTTGGAGCATCCCGCCAGCGTGGAGCGGCGTCGAGACCGGCAGGGAGGGCGTCACGAAAACGATCCGCGGGGGGTGCGCCATCATCGCGGCCCCCAGACGCGGTGGCGCAGGTTCCCCTGCCAGCGGCCGACGATCCAGCCGAGGCCGCGGGCGATCTCCGGTCGGTCCTCGGGTCGGCGCAGCAGCCGCACGAGCGCCCGCGCCACGCGCGGCACGTCGTGGCGCTCGGCGCCGAGGGAGGACCCGCGGAGGCCCTGCGCGCGATGCTTCACGAACAGCTGGATGTAGGTCGCGCCGTAGCGGCGGTACTGGCGGAAGGCGGACCGGGCGTCGGGCCGGGGCTCGTAGGTGAAGCGCGCCCCGCGCACGACGCCGAGGCGGAAGCCCTGCATCTGCGCCCTCCAGCAGAAGTCGACCTCCTCCTGGCCGCCGACGAAGTCCTCGTCGAAGCCGCCCACGGCGTCGAAGACCTCGCGGCGCAGCGCCAGGAACGCGGAGATGCCGTAGGGCAGGAAGTCCATGGAGACGGGCAGTTCGAAGCTCACGGGGTCGAGCCCGGTGGGCACGCCCGTGGCGAGGTCCGGGGCCGACGGGGCGGAGAACGCATCGGCGACGGCCCGCAGCGCCCCGGGTGCGATCTCGTCGTCGGCATCGACGCACAGCAGCAGCTCGGCTCGCGCGGCGCGGATGCCCTCGTTGCGGGCGCAGTTCGCGCCCTGTGCGCGCAGGGCCGGGACGACGCGCAGGTCCAGGTCCGGCTCGGCGCTGAGCGCGACTCCGCGAGTCGCGTCGCGCGAGCGGTTGTCCGCCACGACGACCTCGAAGGGCGGCGCGTCGACCTGCGCGGCGAGCGCGGCGAGCTGGCGGCCCAGGGTCACGGCCGCGTCGAAGGCGGGGATGACGACGCTGATCTGCGGTGCCGCCTGTTCCTGCTCCGCCCGTTCCTGCGCCGCCGCGTCCTCGCGCCGCCCGCTGCCGCTCATGCGTCCTCCGTCCCGGCCGCGGCGAGCTGTTCGCGCACGGCCTCGCGGATGCGCCGGGCGAAGCGGTGCTCGGCGAAGGTCTCCGCCCGCTCGCGGATCCGCTCGGGGTCCCACGGTGCCGCCTCGGCGCGCTCGACGGCCGCGATGATCTGCTGTGGATCGGGCGCCTCGAAGAACGTCCCGTTCAGCCCCTCCTCGACGGTGTCGAGGTAGCCGCCCGCGCGCAGGGCGAGCGTGGGCACGCCGTGGGCTCCCGCCTCGAGCGGCGTGAGCCCGAAGTCCTCGTGGCTCGCGGCGATCAGCGCGCTCGCGTGGCCGTACGCCCAGCGCATCTGCGCATCGGAGAGGCCCTCGACCAGGCGCACGTTCGCGGGAGCGAGGGCGCGCAGCCGGTCCCGTTCGGGGCCCCGGCCGATCACCAGCAGGCGGCGCTGCGGCATCGCCCGGAACGCCTCGATCACCCGGTCCACGTGCTTGTAGGGCTTGAGGCGCGAGACCACGAGGTGGTGGCGGCCGGCCGCCGCATCGGCGGGTGCGCCCCCGTCGCCCGGCCCGGGGATCTCCTCCTGCGGCCCGTCGGCGACGGCGGCGCTGAACGGCGGGAACAGCGTGGGCGCGTCGATGCCGTAGACCCGGCGGATCCGCTCGCGCACCACGCTCGAGTTCGCGAGGTACCCGTCGGCGCGCAGGGCGGCGCGCCTGTCCCAGCGGCGCAGACCAGGGGCGAGGGCGGTGAGGGCGAGGCGCTTGGGGTCCAGGCGGCCGGCGTCCCCGAGGTAGTCCTCGGGCAGGTACAGCCAGCGGGCGGGCGAGTGGCAGTAGACGATCCTGCGGCCGCTCGTGGGGAAGGCGTGGGCCCACCCGGAGGAGCTCGCGATGACGACGTCCGCGTCGATGCGCATGGTCGCGGAGGCGGCGGCGAGCAGCGGCAGCGCGAGGCGCGGGTCGCGGCGCAGCGGCGCGATCGCGTTCAGCGCGCTCACGTGGATGCGGCGGTCGCCGAGCTCGGGGTAGGTCTGGTCCGGTGCGAAGAAGAGCGTGTGGATCGGGGCGTCGGGGAAGGCGCGGGCGAGGGCGAGCACCACGCGCTCGGCGCCGCCGCGCTGGGTGAGGTAGTCGTGGGCGATCGCGATGCGCACCATCTCAGAACACCTCCTTCGCCCGCTCGGGATGCCGGTAGCCGGCGAGCGCGGCCCCCTCGACGGCGAGTCCGACGAGTCTGCGGCCGGCGCCTCGCGGGACCAGGGGCAGCATCCGGTCGACGGCGCCGCCGGTGCGCCTCGGCCCGAGCACACCGGTGCCGAGGGAGGCCGCCCGCACGGCGGCGTTCCAGAGGGACCACGGCGGAATCGCCGGGGGCAGTGCGCCCGTCCCGTGCTTCGCCTCGAAGATGCGTCGCGCGGCGGCGGCCTGCGCGGCGCGGCGGGCGCGGATCCGCGTGGTCACGGAGGCGGCCCGGTGCGCGGTCTCCAGGGCGGGGTCGAGGACGACGGCGGCGCCCGCCTGCGCGATCCGGTACCCGTAGTCGACGTCCTCCCAGCCGTAGAGGCGGTAGGCCGGGTCGTAGGACCCCACCCGCTCCCAGAGGGACCGGGGCAGGGAGCAGTTGCCCGCCCAGTACCGCCAGCGCAGATCGGCCGGCGCGGCATAGGCGTCCGCGCGGAAGCGCTCGTCGGCCCCTTCCCCGTAGACGGAGGCGTAGGGCGTCGGCTCGAAGCGGTTCCGGTAGAGGCCGACGACCCCGCGCTCCACGCCGTCGGCGTGCGCGGCGAGGTGACGGGCCACGAAGCGGGGGCCGGGCAGCAGGTCGTCGTCGCAGCGGACGAGGACTTCGCCGCGGGCGGCCTCGAATCCCGTGTTCAGGGCGGCGACGCGCCCGCGGTTCTCCGGGAGCACGATCGCGCGCAGCGCGAGTGCCGATGACTCCGCGGTCCGCTGCAGCAGCTCCGTGCTGCCGTCCTCGTCCCCGTCGACGACCACCACGACCTCGAAGTCCCCGGTGCCCGGCGCCTGCGCGGCGAGGGCCTCGAGAAGCGCGGGGAGCCGGCCCGCGCCGCGGTGGGTGGGGACGATCAGGGAGGCGGCCGGGGCGCTCATGGCGCCTCCGTGGGGGATGTGGACGCCGAAGCGTCGAGCGAGGCGAGGAGCGCCTGCACGCGTGCGGTGCCGGCTGACGGCGAGAACCGCTCGGCCCAGCGAGCACGGGCCGGCCGTGAGCGAGCGGCGCCGCCGGCATCGGCGAGGGCGGCGCGCAGAGCCCGCGCGAGGTCCTCGGCGTCGCCGGTCCGTGCGCACCAGGGATGCTCCGGGCCCGCCACCTCGGGCAGCGCTCCCGCCTCGCTGATCACGAAGGGGACGCCCGAGGCCATCGCCTCGGCGGCGACCAGACCGAAGGACTCCGCGGCGGTCGAGGGCATCGCGACCACGTCCGCGGCCTCGAAGAACGCGTTCCGGTCCACCCAGCCCAGGCGGTCGGTGCGGTGCGAGATCGGCGCGAGCGCCGCGTCGATCGCGCGATCGTCGTCGGCGCTCCCGAAGCGGTTCTCGCCTGCGAGCAGCAGGCGCAGCTCGCGGCCGTCGACCTCGGGGACCAGCTCGAGCGCGCGGGCGAGGACGTGGACCCCCTTGTCCCGGGTGAGCCGCCCCAGGAATCCCACGTGCAGCGGCCCGTCGGCGTCGCGGGGAGCCCCGCGACGGAGCGGGATCTCGCCGGTCCAGTTCTCCAGCACCGTGGTGCCGGGCAGCTGGGCGGCCATGAAGCGGGAGGGCACCAGGACGCGCCGCGCACCGAGCATCGCCGCACGCGCCGCGACCTTCTGGGGCCCATGCGGCAGCATGTGCAGGTGGACGATCCGCGGGCCGAGACCCGTGGTCGCGAAGGACGGCACCAGCCCGTTGCACCACAGGGGGATCCGAGGGTTCTGCAGCCGCCACTGCCGCAGGCGGAGCATGTACGAGCGTCGTCCGCGCGCGGGCAGCTCCTCGGTCGCGAACCCGCGCTCGCGCGCGGCGCGCACCAGGCCGCCGGGGGCGGCCGGTCCGAGGACGAGCACGTCGAGGCCGAGGCTCCGCAGCACCTGGGCGATGTGGAGGAGCATGACCTCTCCGCCGCCGAGGTCGCCGTTGTTCGTCGCGATCGCGATGCGGGGCGCGCTCATCGGCCCGCCCCGACGGGATGTCCCGGGAGACGCCCCGCTGCCCCGGCCCGCCTCACAGGGCCTCCAGGGGCAGCCGCGGCGGCGGCAGCGGCCGACCCGCCGGCACCTGGAGGGCGCCGATCACGCGCCCGGCCGCGGCGACCGCGGTGCCGACGCGACGACGGTCGATGCGCCGCTCGCGCGCGCTCGCCACGACGATCCCCGCCACGGCGCCCACGAGGCCCTTGAGGGTCGAGGCCGGCGTGTACGTCGCCGGGTCGTAGCTGGGATAGCGGCGGGCCATCAGCACGCGTCCGCGGCCCAGCGTCAGCTTCTTGCGCACCGAGGCGCTCGCCCCGCTGAGGGAGTAGCGCACGCGCGCGTCGGGTATCCGCACCAGCTCCATCCCCGCCTCCTGCGCTCGCCAGCACAGGTCCACGTCCTCGAATCCGTAGGGCGGGAGGGACTCGTCGAACCCGCCGAGGCGATGGAGCGCGGCGCGCTCGATGACCAGTGATGCCGCACCGATGTAGGGCAGGTAGGCGGTGCCGACCGGGCCGTCGGCGAACGTCGTGGATCCCCCGGAGGCCTCGGCGGCGGGGATCAGCAGCGGGCCGCCGCCGACCTGGTCCTCCCCGAGTCCGCGCGCCATGGCCCCGACCCATTCCTGCTCGACCTCGTCGTCGGCATCGCAGTAGGCGATCAGGCGTCCGCGCGCGCGGCTCGCACCGCGATTGCGCGAGGCCGGGATGCCCCGTCGGGACTTCTTGTGCAGCAGGTGCGCACTCTCGGCGGCCCCTCCCCCGCGCTCGATCCATGCGCGCACCACGTCCCGCGTGCGGTCCGTGGAGCCGTCGTCGACCACGATCACCTCGAACCTCGGGTGATCGACCTGCGCATCCAGGGCGGCCAGCTGTCGGCCGATGCGCGCCTCCTCGTTGCGCGCGCAGACCACCACGGAGACCTCGATCATGGGACCTCCCCCTGTGGCCCGTCCGAGGTGCCGGCGCGCCCGACGGTGCGGTCCGCAGGGCGGGCGCGTCCCCGTTCCGGTCTGCCCATCGGGTCCGGGAGCCGGCCGGACCGGTCGGGATCGCGCGGGGTGGCGAGCAGCTGCAGGGCGACGGCCATCGCGACCGCCCACACGCTCGTGTAGAACACCTCGCCGAGACGGGTCGCACAGACCAGCAGGGCGACCCCGGCCGCCTGGGCGACGTACTGCGGAGCAGGCACCTTGCCCGTGAAGGGCCGCACCAGGAGGAGCGCGGTCACGCCGACCACCAGGACGGCCCACGGCCATCCGCCCTCGACCAGGGCGCTCCAGTACGAGTTGTGGAAGAACCAGGAGCGGTCCTCGATCGTCACGTACGCCTCGCCGAGACCTCCGCCGAAGAAACCTGTGTCGTGGAGCTTGACCTCGCTGGCCGCGTCGATGCGCGCCCGCAGCAGGTCGCTGCCCTCACGGTCGGAGAAGACGCCCACCTGCGAGTAGTCCTCGGAGACGAGGCTGACGAACCAGGCGGAGACCGCGCCCAGGATCCACTTCCCGACGATCGGCAGGTACGGGGCGAGCAGGAACCAGACGATGCCCACGCCGTAGGCGGCGATCGAGGTGCGCGAGCCCGTGAGCCAGAGCGCGGCGGTGCTGAACAGCACGATGAGGACCCTGCCGCCTCTGCTGCGCACGGCCCAGAGCATCAGCAGCCCGACCACGCAGTAGGCGAGACCGGCCTGGTTCTTGTCGCCGATCAGGCCCGTGAGGTAGCCGCCGTAGTTGTCCTGGACGAGCCCCGCGTAGAAGAGCGGCACGTTCACCACGAGCGCGCCGAACATGCCGAGCACGGCCGAGCGCAGGTCGATGCGGCCGCTCGCGCAGACGAAGATCAGCACGGTCACTGCGGCCAAGCGCAGCAGACGGCTCTCCCAGTCCGCGGCGCCCTCGGAGTGCACGGCGAACATCGAGATCCCGCCCACGTAGAGCAGCCCCAGGATGAGCACGGGCACGAGGCTCTGCCACCGCCCGAGGTCGAAGCGCGGCCTGTCCAGGAGCGCCCGCAGGCAGATCAGGGCCAGCACGAGGTTCGCCAGCGGGATCGGTCCGATCGACTGGATCGGGAGCCCGCCGGACGAGATCAGCAGGGCGAACAGGACGAAGTCCAGGATCCGCACGGACCCGGCCGAGTGCGCGGCGTCCCGCAGGTGCTCGCCCAGCCGTCCCCGGGAGCCGGCCGCCTGACCGCCACCGGGCCCCGCGTCGGCGCGCGGCGTCGGTGCGCTGCTCATCCCGACACCTCCCGGTAGACCTCGGCGATCCCGATGCACATCCGCGCGACGCCGCCGGCGTCGGGACGAGGCGCGCGGATCGACGACGGCCTCCCCTGAGCCAGGATCGCATGCGCGACGTCCTCCAGCCGCGAGGAATCCACGAGGCACTGCTCCGGCAGGATCTCCCGGTTCCCGCCGACGTCGGTCGCGACGACGCCCAGCCCGTGGGCGACGGCGTCCAGCAGCGTGTACGAGAGGTTCTCCCAGGCCGAGAGCTGGACGAGCACGTCGTGACGGGGCATCGACTCGGCGGGCTCGACATGGCCGACGAAGGAGACCGCGTCCCCCAGGCCCAGCTCCCGCGCGAGCTCGCGAAGGCGCTGCTCCTGCGGGCCGGTGCCCGCGATCGTGAAGGTCGCCCCGGGGCGCTCGGCATGCACCCTCGCGAAAGCCTCGAGGGCGCGGTCGATGCGCTTCTCCGGGGCCAGACGGGAGAGGGAGAGGACGCGCAGCGGAGCGTCGGGGCCCGGAGCATCCGTCGAGGCGGATGCTCCGGTCGGCCCGCTCGCAGCCGCCGGTCCGATCTCCCCCACCGGCTCGACCGCGTTGCGGACCACCACGATCTTCTCCGCGCTCCCCCACTGGGCGACGATCTGCTCTCGCGTGGACGCGCTCACGGCGATCACACGATCTGCGCGGCGCAGCCGGGCACGATGCGCCGCGGCGATCGCCCGGGCCCGGGCCGGGCTCGACTGGTAGAGGCCGGGAACGCCGGAGATCCCGTGCTCGGTGGAGACCAGGCGGATGCGCGCGCCGCGCCCCGAGCGCAGGCCGGTCACCGCGGCCACCCCCGAGAGGTCCGCGAAGGCGAGGTGGGTGTGGAGCAGGTCCGGGCGCAGCCGTGCGAGCACGCGCCGCAGCGTGCGGACGGCGGTCCTCGGCCCGTCGGCCGGGGAGATCGCGCCGCGCAGCACCGCTGTGCCCTGAGCGGCGAGCCGGTCCGCGAGCGGGCCGTCGGGGCACAGCACGACGATGCGCCATCCGTCCACGCCGTGCCGGGTCGCATCGAGCACGTGCCGGGCGACGCCGCCGAGCTCGGCGACCGGCACGACCCACAGCGCGAGCCCCGTCGCGAGCCGCCGTCGCTCCGCGGGCACGCGTCGCTCCGCGGGCCGACCCGCGGCAGGGCTCCCCGGCTCCCTCAGAACCATTCCTCGAGCCTCTCGAGCGCCGTGAAGAAGCCCTCGCCGCCGTTCACGTGCCCCATCCAGATCTCGGGGATGAAGGGGGCGTCCGGGGCGAGGTGGCCCATGCGCTCGGCGAGGTCCGCGAAGTCGACCTCGCCCTCGCCGACCTGCACGCCCTCGCCGTCCACGCCCACGGAGTCGACGATGTGCAGGTGCTCGGTGAAGGGGCCCATGGCCTCGACGTACTCGCCGAACGGGCGGCCCGCGAAGGTCGCCGCGAGCTTCGTGTGCGAGACGTCGAAGGTGAGGCGGCGGCCCGTGGCCTCGCAGAAGGCCACGGTGTCCTCGGGATCCATGAACAGGTTGTGGAACTGCTGGCCGCCCATCAGCCAGGGGAAGGGCGGGAGGGTCTGCGCGGTCAGGCGCACGCCGGCCTCGTCGACCCGCTCGAGGCCCTGCTGGACCCTCTCGTACATCGCGGGCCGCTCGGCGGGGGCGACGTGACGGTCCGGCAGGAAGCCGCCCATGGTGACGATGACGATCGGATCGTCCTCGCAGGTGAAGCGCTCGCGCAGGCCCCGGGCGAGGTCCACGACCCGCTGCACCTCGTGGATCGAGCGCTCCCAGATCGCGCGATCGGGCGAGGCGAGGTCGATGAGGAAGTCCCCGGGGTACAGGTCGGGCGCGTGCACGGTGACGAACTGCCCCAGGCGCTCCCCCGGCGCGAAGAACTGCGCGGGGTCGAGGTCCATGTCCTTCGCGCTCTGGTGGAACTCGAGGAAGTCCGGTGCCGAGACCTCCAGCAGGGAGCGGAAGTCGTGGAAGCGCACGGGCAGGCCCCAGGGGCGGTCGAAGGAGTACGTCCCGCGGCGGCGCGCCCGCCCGGACAGGTCGCCGGGGTAGAAGAAGTCGCCCGCGGGCACGTCCCTCTGCAGGGCGACGCCCACCAGCTCGTCGCGGCGGTCGGGCTGCAGGCCGCGGCCGGGGCTCTTGACCTCGACGTCGGCGGCGCTCACGACCTCCCCCGCACGCAGGTCGCGCCCGGCGACCAGGGACTTCGCGAGGTTCACGCGGTTCATCAGCTCGCCGGTGGAGACCTCGCGCGGGCCCTCGGTGCCCAGCGCCTCCTCGACCTCGCGGATCTGGCGCACCATGGTCGCGAGCTCGTCGCGCAGCAGGGAGACCTTGTGGTCGGTGCCCTCGAGCGCGCGGTCCACGGTCACGTGCTTCTCGATGATCGAGGCGCCGCGGGCTACGGCCGCCACGGGCACGTGCCAGCCGCGCTCGTGTCCCGAATAGCCGACGGGGCAGTCGCCGATCGCGGCGAGCCGCTCCATGTACCGCAGGTTCACGTCCTTGTACGGCGCCGGGTACGTGGACTGGGTCTGCAGGAGCGCGTAGACGGCGCCGCGGCCGCGCAGCACATCGACCGCACCGCCGATCTCCTGCTCGGTGCTCATGCCCGTGGAGACGATCATCGGCCGGCCGAAGTCCGCCACGTGCGCGAGCAGGTCGTGGTGGGTGAGGTCCGCGGAGGCGATCTTGTACGCGGGGATGCCGTAGCGCTCGAGGGCGTCGGCCGAGACCAGGTCCCACGGGGTGCACAGCACGTCGATGTCGCGGGCGGCGCAGTGGTCGAAGACCTGGTACATGTCCTCGACGGACAGGGTGTACTTGGCCAGCAGGTTCATCGTGTACTGCGGGCCCAGGTCCTCGCCCCCGGACGCGCTGCCGCTGCCGGAGCGGTAGAGGCTCGCCATGTCCCGCAGCTGGAGCTTCACGGCGTCGACGCCGGCCTCGACGCAGTGGTCCACGAGCCGGCGGGCCAGATCGAGGTCGCCCTGGTGGTTGTTCCCGATCTCGCCGATCACGAGCGCGCGCTGCCCCTCGCCCACGAGGTGGCGGCCGACGGGGAACGCGCGCGGGGTCGGCGCCGCGACCGCGACCAGGCGGCCGCCCTCGTCGAGCACGGGGATGCGATCCACGCCGCGGCCGAACAGCGCGGTGATCCGCTCCGCGTCCTCGTGCTCCTGCACGGAGACGAAGTCCGTGCAGGCGGCGTCGAGCGCCGGGGCCTCCAGGTCCGGGACGCTCTGGGCGACCAGCCAGCGGCGCACGTCGCCGTCGGTGAGGGTTCCGCGCACGGTGCCGTCGGCGTCCACCACGAGCACCATGCGGGTCCGGTTCTCGCTGATGCGGCGCAGGGCCTCCATCACCGTCGCGTCGGATCCCACGGTGAACGGCGCGGTGCGGCGGTCCAGGATCATGCGGTCCTCCATCCCAGGCGGGTGAGCATCGACTCGGCGGCGGCGACGTCGGTGAGGGTGTCGATGTCCACGCCCTCCACCTCGTCCAGGACGAACAGGCCGACCCTGCCGCCGATGCGGTTCTCCTTCTCGCGGTAGATGCGCGGGGAGGTGACGTACAGACTGCCGTTCTCGAAGTAGTGCATCTGCGCGGGCGCCAGCTTCTGGCGGCGCGGCCGGGCGTCGACGTCGTACGCGGCCTCGGCGCTCTCCCCCTCGCCCGCGGGCAGGCGCCAGAAGAACGGCGACTCGGGCACGACCCCCACCAGGGAGTCCACGCCCGAGCGCCGGAACTGCGCGATGGCCCGGGCGATGGTGTCCGGATGGCGCACGGGCGAGGTCGCCTGCAGGAGCACCACGGCGCTCAGCTCGGCGCCCTCCGCCTCCACCACGTCCATCGCGTGCAGGACCGTGGGCTCGGTGGGAGAGGCGTCCGCGGCGAGCTCGGCGGGACGGTCGATCACGCGCGCGCCGTGGGCCGCGGCGACCTGCGCGATCTCCGCGTCCTCCGTGGAGACGGCGACGATGACCTCCTCGGCGGGGGCACCGGCATCGACGTCGGCGGGACGGTCGCGGGCGTCGAGCGCCTGCGCGATGGTCCACGCGATGAGGGGCCGGCCTCCCACGGGCAGGAGGTTCTTGCGGGGGATGCCCTTGGACCCGCCCCGGGCGGGGATCACGACGAGGACGCTCATCGCCGGTGCTCGCGCGTCTCGAGCGGGGCGACGAGGTCGCGCGGCTGCTGCGTCACGAGCCCTCCTCCAGGATGCGGGCGATCCGTGCGGCCGGCTCCTCGGCGTCGACGACGGGCGAGGGGGTGGGCTCGGCGCCGACGGGGCGCATGTCGTAGCGCTCCCAGAGCTCGTGCACCCAGGCGGGCGCCGCGGGCGCGAACACCCAGGCGTCGCCGCCTCGCGCGGCCGCCTCGAGCACGCCCGTGGAGAACACGGAGACCACGGGGTTCGGCAGGTCGCGCAGCGGAGCGTCCGTGTCCGCGAAGGCGATGTCGCGCCGTCTCCACAGCCGGTGCTGGGCGCGGGAGAGGACGTCGGTCTCCGCGGGATGGGGCCGATAGAGCCCGTCGTGCTCGCGGCAGAACCGCACCGCGGCGCCGCCGGTCACACGGCGCGGGAGCTCGGCCCCGTGGAGCTGGCCGAGGAAGACGGGCCGCTCGGATCCAAGGAGCACGGAGTCCAGGCGCGGGGCGCGCTCCGCCTCGTGGGCGGCCTGCCACAGCAGCTGGGAGCCCACCGTGCGTGCGCCGACGTCGGTGCGTCCGCTGCGCCAGAACTCGGCGTCGGCCTCCGACCAGGCGAGCAGCGTCGCACCCTCCGGCAGCGGAGGCGCGAACGGGGTGAGCACACCGTGCTGGACCACGAACTCGGGCACGTCGAGGCTCCGCGCGATCCCGTGCGCCGCGGCGCCCGCCGCGAGGTGCCGGCCGATGGAGACCACGGCGGTGGGAGCGGCATCGGAGGCGGCGCCGGCCGCCTGCTCGAGGGTGTCGAAGCCGCGCTCGATCCACTCCGGCCCCGTGGCCTCGGGCAGGTCGAGTCCGGCCGGGGCGAGCACGTCGATGCCCCCGGTGACGTACGGGAGCACGCTCAGCAGGCTCGCGCGCGAGGTCGGGGAGGCGGAGTCGAGGCAGATCAGCGTGCGCGCCCGCTCCTGCGCGCTCCCCTGCGGCGCGCGCGAGACGATCACGAAGGCCGGGGTCGAGGCTGTGTTCGAGGCCGAGGCGGTGTTCGAGGCCGGGGCCGGGGCCGCGTCAGGGGCCGCGTCCGCGGCATCCCCGTCGGGCCGACGCGCACCCGCTCGCGCGCGCCGCATCGTCCCGACCAGGGCGTGCTTGGCCCGACGGGCGCGATGGCGGGAGTCCTGCCAGCGCTGCCAGTCCTCGATGCTGCGCGGATGGTTCAGTCCCACAGGGCGTCCACCTCCCGGATGCGATGGTCGAACGTGTGCTCGGCGAGGGTCCGTCGGCGGCCCGCCTCGCGCAGGCCGCGCGCCCAGGCGGGATCGGAGAGGGCCCGGCGGCACAGCTCCGCGAGCTCGTCCTCGTCGTGCCACAGCGCGACCTCGGTGCCCACGTCGTAGAACTCGGCGACGTCCTCGCGGTCCACGAGCTGCACGCCGCCCATGCCGGGGATCTCGAAGGTGCGCATGGCGTGCCCGTTCTGCAGGCCGTGGACGGCGACCTCCGCGGCGGACTCCGCGTGGATCTGGTACGCGCGCTCCAGAGGGACCTCGCGCGAGGCCTCGAGCGGCGGACGAGACCAGGAGAAGGTGCGCGCCCGGTCCAGCGGGTGCCGGGAGAAGTCGCGTCCCCATGCGCGCACGGGAAGGCCCTGGGCGGCGAGGCCGGTGAGGATGCGCCGGCGGTTCTCGTAGCCCGCCCCGATGAAGGCGATCTCCGGCCGCCGGGCACCGGTGTCGCTCGCCCGGTGCGGATCGAAGGCGTTGGGCACGAAGTGGGCGTCCACACCCCGCGCGCGCAGCATCTCCGCCTCCGAGCGCGCGTATTCGACGACCGGCCCCACCTGCCGCAGGAAATCGGGCGTGTACTCGTGGCGGTGCAGGTCGTCGTAGAGCCACAGGATCCGCGGCGTCGCCCCGAGCGCGTCCCAGAACCGCTCGTCGAGCCCGTCGCCCTTGATGATGACGACGCGGTCGGGCCGCGTCTCCCGCAGCGCCGCGATCGCGCGATCGGTCAGGCGGGCCGTCTCGGCGCGGCGCCGAGCGCTCCCGGCCGGACGCAGGGGGCCGACGGCGAGGCGCTCGGGCAGCTCCACGGTCGCCTTCAGCCGGGTCTTGTCGCCGAGCGTGTCGTAGGCGTCGTAGCGGTGGACGGTGACGTCGTTGCCGTCGCGCGCGAAGGCGCTCGCGATGCTGTGCCAGTAGCCGTGGAAGGCGGGCGAGACCAGCAGGAGCCGCGGCGCGCGAGGAGCGCCGGCGGTCACGGGCGTGCCGGGGGATGCGGTCATCGCGGCAGCCCCCTCCCCGCGCAGTGGATCAGGGAGAGCTCCTCGTGGGCGGCGGCGAGAGGGTGCACGTCGCGACCGGCGAGGCGCCGCCCAGAGTTCCACACCAGGTTCGCGCCGGTCGCGGCGGTCATCGCGGCGCGCAGGGCGTGCACGTGCCCGTGGCGCCGCGCATAGCGCATCCGCGCACCGACGAGCCAGCGGCGGCGCCGGGCCTCCGCTCTCGCGGAGCCGCCGCCCGCGTGGTGCACGGCGAGGTCCGCGTCGAGCAGGGAGGGAATGCCGGCACGGCGGGTCCGCATTTGCAGGTCCACCTCCTCGGTGTACATGAAGTACCCCTCGTCGAAGCCGCCCAGCTCGAGCACCTCGCGCAGAGGCAGGAGCAGGAGCGCGCCGACCACCCAGTCCACGGGCACCATTCCGCTCGCGCGATCGGCCTCCAGATCGTGGCCGACGGCCCGATGCAGCACGTCGCGGTGCCGCTGCGAGGCCAGCGGCACCAGCCATTCGACGCTCTGGTGGCCGATCGTCGGGAACCGTCGCGCCGCATGCTCCGAGCTCCCGTCGGCCCCCAGCAGGCGGCAGCCGACGATCGCCGGGGAGAACGGTGCAGCGTCCTCGACCAGCCGCGCGCAGAGTCCCGGCGGGATCTGCAGGTCGGAGTTCAGCACGAGAGCGTGCGGGATCGGCGGGGCGTCGTCGTGCGGGGAGTCGTCGTGCGCGGCGCCGTCGGCGAGCGCGCGCAGGCCCGTGTTCACGGCCGCGCCGAAGCCGCCGTTGGTCGCACGGCGCAGCAGCTCGACGCCCTCGGGGAGGTCCGCCGGGTCGACGGGCTCCGGGGAGGCGTCGTCGACCACGAGCACCCGCGCGGGACGCTCGGAGGCGGGGACCTCGGGACCGACGAGGGCTTCCAGCAGCGGCCGCGCGAGAGCGATCGGCCCGTGCACGGGGATCACCGCCCCCGTGCCGGTGATGCTCACGGACGCCCCTGGTCAGTCGAGCTCGGAGGGTTGTCGGCGCCGGTCGTGCCCGCGGTGCCGGCGGCATCCGCCTCGGCGGCGCGTCGGCCCCGGCGTCGGACCTCTCCCGCGTGCTCGCCCTCGGCACCCGTCGCCGCGGTCCGCTCCCCGTCCGCGCCGCGGGCCCGCGCGGCGCCCGCGCGGGTGTTCAGCGGGTCGGCGGGACCGCCGGCCGCCTCGACGTCGACCACGCCCGTCTCCGGCTCCACCGTCGCATAGCCCTCGCCGCGCTTGCCCGCGTACCCGTAGCCGTAGGAGGCGGAGGGGGCGTCGTAGCCGTACTCGGCGTCCCCGTAGGCGAGGCGGCTGAAGCGGCTGCTGGAGGCGCGGTTCATCACCACGCCGTAGACCTTCGCGCCGATCGAGCGCAGGGCGTGGGCCGAACGGGTGAGGGCCGCCGCCCGGGTGCGGCCGGGGACGGTCACCACGATCGCGCCGTCGGCGTGACGGGCCAGCAGCTGCGCATCGGTCACCGCGAGCACGGGCGGTGCGTCGATGACCACGAAGTACTCGCGCGAGAGGTCCGCGATGAGGTCCTTCATGCGGCGCGAGCCGAGGAGCTCGGAGGGGTTGGGCGGGACCTGGCCGGAGGGCAGGACGCTGAAGCGGTCGGTGCCGGTGGGCTGCACGGCGTCGTCGAGCGACGCGGCCGAGGCGAGCACCTGGGCGAGGCCCACCGAGCCGTCGACCTCGAACTCCTTGTCGACCATCGGACGGCGCAGGTCCGCGTCGATGAGCAGGGTGGGCTGGCCGGCGCGCGCCATCACGCGGGCGAGGTTCGCCGAGACCGTGGACTTGCCCTCGCCGGGCGCGGTCGAGGTGACCACGATCGAGCGCGGCGGCGAGTCCACGTCGACGTAGCGCAGGTTGGTGCGCAGCTTGCGCACGGCCTCGCGCGGCGCGAAGGAGCGCGGCTCACGCAGGACGCCGTCCTTCGCGCGTCCCAGGTCCTTGGCCTCGGGGAGGGTGCCCAGCAGCGGGACGTCGACCGCGTTCTCGACGTCCTGCGCGGTGCGGATGCGGGAGTCGTTCCGGTCCCGGATCCACGCGGCGGCGAGCGCGATCACGAGGCCCACGGCCGCCCCGATCGCCAGGTACTTCCGCCGGTCCGGCGAATCCGGCGCTCCGGGGACCAGGGCGTTCTGGTACGGGACGAGCTGCACGCTGACGTTCGCCTTCGCGTCGCCGCCGGACTCGAGGGACTTCGCCTCCTTCGCGGTCGCGGTGACCGCGGCGTCGGCGATGTCGGACGCCTCCTGCGGCGAGGACGCGGTGGCGGTGACCGTGATGATCGGTGCGTTCGGGTCGATCGTGGTCTGCAGGGAGCCGGCGACGGCGTCGGGGCTCTGGTCCAGGTCCAGCTCGTCGACGACGGTCTGGCCGACGGCGCGGGTGCCGAACAGCGGAAGATAGGACTGGGCCTTGGAGTACTGGAACTCCATGTTGCCGCTCGCCTGCGTCACCGGGTTGCCCGAGTCGTCCGTCTGCGAGGACGAGGAGACGTACCCGAGCGCGCTCGCGGAGTAGACCTCGGGGCGGGTGAAGGAGAAGCCGAGACCGGCGACGGCTCCCACCACGGTGACCACCACGATCAGCACCGCGTGTCGCAGCAGAAGCCGCAGGAAGTCCTCGATCGTCATCGGCTCGCCACCGTTCCTCTCTCTCGCCGCCCGCGACGTCCCCGCAGGTCCGGGGTCCTGGGCGTCCGGCTCATCCTACGGGGGACCGACGTCTCAGCGGTCCGACGCGACCCGGCTCTCGACCTCCCGGGCGATGCGCGCGGCGGGCTCCTCCTCGGGCATCGCGGGCGCCGGGGTGGGCGTGCCGTGGCGGCGCATCCCGTAGCGATGCCAGAACTCGTGCACCCAGCCGGGAGCGCCCGGCGAGTGCACCCACGCCTCTCCCCCGCGGGCGGCGACCTCGAGGACCTCCGCCGCGAGGATCGAGACCACCGGCGCGCGCAGGGTCAGCGGGTCCGTGCCCTCGGGCAGCACCTCGATGCCCCGCCGCTCCCAGAGCCGGTGCTGGGTGCGGGCGAGCCGCCCGGTCTCCCCCGCCTCGGGCAGGTAGCGGGCGACGCCGTCGCGGCAGAACGAGGAGGCCGCGCGGGCGGCGAGTCGGCTCGGCAGCTCGATGCGCGAGAGCTGCCCCAGCACGACGGGCGAGGGCACGGACGTCGGGTCGGCGCGGTCCTCGGTCACGTCGGCCGACGGGTCGGCGCCTTCGCCGGCCCTCGAGGCGGTATCCGCACTGCCCGGCGCCCCGTCCGCGGCGGGATCGTCCTCGCCACTGTGGTGCCCGAGCTGCCAGAGACGCTGGGAGCCGACCGCCAGCAGGGTGAGGTCCTCGCGCCCGGAGCGCCAGAAGTCGGCGTCGTCGGCGGACCAGGAGAGGACGGTCGCCCCCGCCGGCAGCGGCGCGGCGTACGGGGTGAGCACATCGGTCTGGACCACGAAGGACTGCAGGCCGCGGCGCTCGGCGACCGAGTGCAGGGCTGCGCCCGTCGGCCCGCCCTGACCGGCGGTGACGACCGCGGCGGCGTCGGAGGGGACCGCGTCGCGCGCGGACTCGAAGGCGCGGCGGCGCCAGGCGGGCCCGTCGAGCTCGGGGGCGATGAGGCCGCGCGGGGCGATCACGTCGACGCCCACGCGCAGGTACGGGAGGAAGGCGAGCAGGGCGGCGCGGCTGCGCGGGGAGGCGTCCTCGAGGCCGATGACCACGCGCGCCGAGGTCTCGCCGTCACGCGAGTGGAGCACCCACCGGGGCTCCTCCCAGTGCTCGTCGCGACTGCGCGTGCCGCGCAGTGTGCGGACCGCGTCCGCGACCGAGCCGCGGTGCCGAGCGAGGCCTCCGCGGGAGCGAGCCCAGTCCCGCCACAGGTCGATGCTCTCGGGGTGGACGAGACCGGCCATCATTCCTCCGCGGCGCACGTAGTTCGACAGACCGGCGGCTCCCCGGCCTGGTGCTCACACTGTCGCACACGCACCACCGCCCGGTCGTCGCGACGCGACGACCGGGCGGCAGGCATCTGGCCGGCGGGATCGGGCGAGGCTGCGGAGCGCCCCGCCCGGGAGGGGTCAGTTGCTGTTGAGGTGGATCTGCAGGGCACGCACGGTGGAGTAGGAGGTGCGGAAGTCCCACACGCCGTTGTTCGAGTAGCCGATCTTCGCGCGCAGCTTGCGCGTGGTCTCGGAGCCGATCTTGCCGTCCTGGACCGCGCCGACCTTCTTCTGGAGGGCCTTGATGTCGCTCGTGGACAGGGAGCCGTCGGCCCTCACGCCCACCCACAACTGCAGGCTCGCGGTGGTCTTCGGCCCGAACTTGCCGTCGACCACGAGCTTGCCGCTCGAGGAGGAGCTGGACGAGCCCGACGTCGAGGAGCCCGAGGACGAGCTCGAGGCCTTCGAGGACGAGGAGCTCGAGCTGCTCGACGGGGTCGCGCTCGAGGAGGCGCCGCCGTTGGCCTTGGTCAGGCCCGCGCGGGCGCTGCACACGGGCCAGGCGCCGGGACCCTGGTCCTGCAGGGTGCGCTGGGCGACCGCGATCTGCTCGGCCTTGGTGGCCTTGTCCGCGGTCGCGGCGTAGCTGCCGCCGCCGTAGGCGATCCAGGTCGACCGGGTGAACTGCAGGCCGCCGTAGAAGCCGTTGCCGTTGTTGATCGACCAGTTGCCGCTCGACTCGCACTGGGCGACGTCGTCCCAGACCGCAGGGGTGCTGGCCTCGGCGACGCTCGCGCCGGCCATGCCGAGTCCGGCGACCATCACCGCGCCGCCGGTCGCGGCGGCGAGCTTCGGGGCGACGCGCGCTCCGCGGAAGTAGACGGGTGCGCCCTCGGCGCGATGGGTGGGGGCGCGGCGGGCCTCGGACATGGCGTGCTCCTGGGGGTGCGTGAAGCGGGGGAAGGGCGGGGAAGACGAGGGGAACACCGGCGCGCGAACGCGTGACCTGCACTCCCGTCGCGGGATATCCCTTACAGTGCACCGGGCCCGGCACCGCGAGAAGACCTCGTGACCACATCCGGCCGCTCGTTTTGCCGAACTTTTACCTGTCAGGCACGGCATGTCGGGTCGACAGCGCACACGGTGGCGCGTACTGGGCCGCCCTGGACGCATCCCTACCCACCGCACACGGCCGGCTCGGACGCGGCGGGCCGCGACCGCACGGACGTCACCCGGAGCGACCGTGACCAGGTTCTATGACAGAAAGGGCCCGCGGGTTCTAGGGGTGGTCGCAACACTCGACGTGAGGAGGGTGTTGTGGTTGGTCGTGGGAGGCCTGGGTTCGAGATGGGGCCTCGTTGGAAGATCGAGCGGTTCTGGCATGCTCGTTCTATGGGGCTAGCACTGCGGGATATCGCCGACGAGATCGATACGAGCCATGCCACGTTGGCTCTGTATGTCCGGGCCACGGCCGGTATTGCTCCGGCTCGGTGGAAGGATCCTGATCGCTATATCACCGATGGAGAGCGGTTCAGGATCAAGGAACTCCTCATCGAGGGACGCTCGATCCGATATATCGCGAAGGTCCTGGACCGGGCCCCGTCCACGATTTCGCGTGAAGTGCGGCGGGGCTCGGCAAAAGGAACTCGGGGCGAGTACGCACCCTCACGCGCTCGACGTGACGCCTTTGAGAAGCGCCGCCGTGCGAAGGAACTGAAGATCCCTTCCGACCCGGTCCTCCACGCTGCGGTCCAACACGGCCTCGACGAGGGCCACTCGCCCGAGCAGGTCGTGGGACGCTTGCGCCGTGAGCATCTCGACGACCCGAGGTTCCACGTGAGCCACGAGACGGTCTACCGGACCATCTACCTGCAGGCCAGAGGTGGTCTCAAGCGCGAGCTGAAGGCGCTGACCCGCACCGGACGCACAGTCAGACATCCCCGCCGCAGCGCGCAGAGGCGCCGGGGGCGGATCAAGGACATGGTCTCGATCTGGGAGCGGCCGGCCGAGGCGCTGGACCGCAGTGTTCCCGGGCATTGGGAAGGCGATCTGATCGTGGGCAAGAACGGGGCCTCGGCGATCGGGACCGTGGTCGAGAGACGTTCGAACTACGTGATCCTGGTGCATCTGGACCCCACCAAGTCACGAGTCGAAGCGACCCGCGATGGATTGATCGAAAAACTCGCCGCTCTCCCGGACACGCTGAGAGCAACATTGACGTGGGACCAAGGCAAGGAGATGCACCAGCATCGTCAAGTCACGAATATGACGGGCATCGACGTGTATTTCGCAGACCCTCACTCACCGTGGCAGCGCGCGACGAACGAGAACACCAACGGGCTTCTCCGCCAGTACTTCCCCAAGGGCACCGATCTCTCGATCCACAGTCAAGAAGATCTGGACTACATCGCCGACCTCCTGAACCGACGCCCGCGCAAACGGTTGGCCTTCGCCACGCCATACGAGATGATCCAGGAGTACCTGTTGCGATGACCCCTTGAATCCGCCGCCGTCATCTGTCATAGAACCTGGTCACGATCCCCGCCGGCCGGTGATGGGCGGCGGGTGGACACCGCGGAGCGCCTCGGAGGATCTCGGGGCGGCTCGGCGGGCCTCAGCGCCCCGCGTCTCAGCGCGGGATGTTGCGCACGTTCGCGGCGGCCATGTCGAGCATCTTGCCGACGCCGCCGCCGAGCACGACCTTCGTGGAGGCCATGGCGAAGCCGCGGATCTGCTGCGAGGTGACCTTGGGCGGCATCGAGAGCGCCGCGGGGTCGGTGACCACGTCGATGAGCACGGGGCCCTTGTGCTTGAGGGCAGCCCCCAGCTCCTTCTTGAGCTTCTTGGGGTCGGTGATCTTCACCGAGTGGATCCCGGCGCCGGCGGCGATCGCCGCGAAGTCGACGTGCTCGTGGTCCGTCTCGTAGTCGGGCAGGCCTTCGACGAGCATCTCGAGCTTGACCATGCCCAGGCTCGAGTTGTTGAAGACGACGATCTTCGTGTCGAGCTGGTGGAGCTTCACGGTGAGCAGCTCGCCCATGAGCATCCCGAGCCCGCCGTCGCCGGACATCGAGATGACCTGGCGGCCGGGGTTCCCGGCGGAGGCGCCGATGGCCTGCGGGAGCGCGTTGGCCATCGTGCCGTGGTGCCACGAGCCGAACACGCGGCGCTTGCCGTTGGGCGTGATGTAGCGGGCGCCCCACACGTTGCACATGCCGGTGTCGACGGTGAAGATCGCGTCGTCGTCGGCGAGCTCGTCGAGGGTCGCCGCGACGAACTCGGGGTGGATCGGCTTCATCTTCTCGACGTTGCGGGTGTACGCCGAGACGACGCCCTTGAGCGCCTTCTCGTGCTTGCGCAGCAGCGCGTCGAGGAACTTCCGCGAGCGCTTGGGCTGGACCAGCGGCAGCAGCGCGTCGATGGTCAGGGCGACGTCGCCGTTCACGGCGAGGTCCAGCGGGATGCGTCGGCCCAGGCGGGACCCGTCGGCATCGACCTGGACGACGGTCACGTCCTTCTGCGGGAGGAACTCGCTGTAGGGGAAGTCCGTGCCCAGCAGGATCACGAGGTCCGCCTCGTGCATCGCCTCGTAGCAGGCGCCGTAGCCGAGCAGGCCGCTCATGCCGACGTCGTAGGGGTTGTCGTACTGGATCCACTCCTTGCCGCCGAAGGCATGGCCGACGGGGGCCTTCACGGCCTCGGCGAGCGCGAGCACCTGCTCGCGGGCGCCCCGCACGCCGGCCCCGGCGAACAGGGTCACGGAGTTCGCGCGGTTCACGAGGGAGGCGAGCCCCTCGACCGTCTGCGGATCGGGCTGGACGCGGCCGAAGCGGGTGGCGAGGTCCTTGGTGGCACCGGACTCGACCTCCTCGTCGGCGACGTCGCCGGGGATCACGAGCACGGAGACGCCCTGCTTGGCGAGCGCCGTCTGCGCGGCGATGTGCAGCATGTCCGCGCCGTGCTGGCCGGAGTTCACCATCTCGCAGAAGTGCGAGCACTCCTGGAAGAGGCGCTCGGGGTGGGTCTCCTGGAAGAAGCCCGTGCCGATCTTGCCGCTGGGGATGTGCGAGGCGATCGCGAGCACCGGGGCGCCGTCGCGGTGGGCGTCGTAGAGGCCCTGGATGAGGTGGGTGTTGCCCGGGCCGCAGGACCCGGCGCACACGGCGAGCTTCCCGCTCACGCGGGCCTCGGCGCCGGCTGCGAAGGCGGCCGCCTCCTCATTGCGCACGTGCACCCAGTCGATGCCCTTCGTGGTGCGGACGGCGTCGACGATCGGGTTCAGGGAGTCCCCGACGACCCCGTAGATGCGCTCGACACCGAAGTCCCGCAGCTGGGTGACGAGGTGCTGGGCGAGGGTGACTGCCATGGCGTGCTCCTGACGACTCGGCGGATCCGCGACCCGTCCTGCGGGCCGCATGACGTGATCCAGCCTAGTGGCCAGCCGTTGCGCGCACCGCCCGGACGTGGGCGAGAAGACAGGTCGGACGTCGGATCCGGGGCTCTGAACAGCGGCGGCTCAGAGCATCGCCGGATCCGATTCGCCGGCTCAGAGCAGCGGCAGCAGCTCCTGCCAGACCGCGCGCAGGATCTCCTGCGTCGGCCCGCGCTCGTGATGGGAGGTGAGGGTGACGACGGCGCGCTGGTCCGGCAGCACGACCGAGAACTGGCCGTAGGCGCCGTCGGCCCGCCAGGCCCCGGGCACCGAGCACTTCCAGACGCCGTAGCCGTAGCGGGTGTTCTCCGGCTCGAGCTCGCCGGTGGGCACCCAGGACGACTCGGCGTGCATCGCGTCGATCCAGTCCGCTGGCACGAGCTGCTCGCCCTCCCAGGCGCCGCGCTGCAGCAGGAGCCGGCCGATGCGGGCCACCTCGCGCGTGCGCAGGTGGAGGCCGGTCGCGCCCCAGGTGCGGCCCTCGCGGTCGGAGTGCCACTGGGGGTTCACGATCCCCAGCGGCTCGAACAGCCGCGGCATCAGGTAGTCGCGCAGGCTCGCGCGGGAGCGCTCGGCGATGGTGCGCCCGAGCAGGAAGATCGACCCGTTGGAGTACTCGAACCTCTCCCCCGGCGCGCGCACCAGCGGCGTGCGCAGCAGCAGGTCGGTGAGGTGCGGGTCCTCCCGCTCGGAGTCCAGGAACACGGTGACCGGGTTGCCGGAGGTCATCGTGATCAGGTGGCGCAGGCGCACCAGCTCCATGCCGCGCCCGTACCCGCCGGCGGGCGCGGGCAGGTGGTCGATGAGACGGTCCTCGAGGTCGAGCAGACCCTCCTTCTGCGCGATCCCGACGGCCAGCGCCGTCACCGTCTTGGACACCGACCAGACGTTCTCCGAGGTGTCCTCGACGAAGCGCACCTCGAGGTCCTCGCGCCCTTCGCGGTGCAGGTGGACCGCGCGGACCCCGAGCCGCTTCTCGAGGATGCGCTGGCGCAGGGGCAGCAGGATCAGCGGATCGGGCACGGAGGCCGACGGCGAGGCGGGCGGGACGGGCGCGGGGGTCATGCCCCGACCCTAGACGCGCGGCGTCGCGCGCACGAGATCCTCGTCGCCCGTTCTGGGTGATTTGCCCGTACTCGAGGGTAGGATCGCCGTGGCGCGCCCGCGGTGGGCGGGCGCCTCGGACGCGGCGGACCCCCCAGCCGCCGTGCGTCCGATCCTGCTGCACACGGAACATCACAGAGAACGCGGATGAGCACTCAGAAGATCTCGGAAGACATCAGGGACGACGTATCGGCCGACGTGATCATCGTCGGCGCAGGGGTATCGGGGACATCGACGCTGCTGAGGCTCCTCGAGGAGCAGCGCACGGGGGCGACGGGGACCGACAGGCTCCGCGTGGCGGTCATCGATCGCAGCGACGACATGTTCACGGGCCTGCCCTACGGCTCGCGCTCGGGCGGCGCCTCGCTCATCGTCACCTCGCTCGACGAGTTCCTTCCCGACGGCATCCGCCAGGACTTCATCGCCTGGCTGGAGGCCCGGAAGGAGCGGATCCTGGCGGCCGACGCGTCGCTGGGCATCTCCCCGCACTGGGCGGAGGAGCACGCCGAGGAGATCCGCGGCGGCCAGTGGGACTCCCTGTTCATCCCCCGCCGCCTGTTCGGCCACTTCCTGCGCGGCCGCGTCGAGGACATCCTCGCGAGCACGTCCGACGTCGAGGTCATCCGGATCACCGGAGAGGCCAGCGCGCTGCGCCGGATGGGCACCGCCGCGCGGGCGGGCGCCGCCGCGCGGGCTGACGGGGGCGCCGACGCGGGCGCCGAGGGAGGGATCGAGATCCTCGTCGCCGCGCAGGGCGCCCTCCCCGGGAACGCGACCGCCGACGGGGGCATCCGCAGCGCGGCCGACGGGACCGACGACGCGCGCCGGGGCATGACCCGCGTGCGCGGGCGCTCCGTGGTCCTGGCCGTCGGCAGCCCGCCCACGCGCATGCTCGGCCACGATCCCGCGAACGCCGGCAGCGGGCGCTTCCTCGACGACACCCACGTGCACGGCATGGACCATCTCCTGCAGGAGGCGCGCGCCGCGATCCGGGCGATGCCCGAGGGCGCGAGCCGCGACATCCTCGTCGTGGGCGCGAACGCGGACGCGCTCGAGCTGCTGCACGCGACCGTCCGCGCGGGTCTCGAGCGCGCGTGGGACCACCACGTGACCATCCTGGCCACGCACGGCATCCCCGACGCCTGGACCGTCCACCCGGACCGTCGCAGCGAGTACCGCTCCCGGCACCTCGCCGACTACGCCGCGCGCACGCCCGACGCGAAGCTCACCGCCCGCGCGGTGTACGACGCGGTGGTGCGGGACGTGGACGACGCCATGGCCAGCGGCTTCTGCGAGCAGGACACCGTGGATGAGCTCAAGGAGCTGTGCTCGCAGCTGCTCGAGCGCCTGCCCGCGCCCGAGCAGAAGCTCTACGTCGACGTGTACGGCACGAAGGTGGGGCGCTTCGCCCGGCCCACCGGTGGCGACTACCAGCGCACCGCCTCGGAGCTCCTGGAGTCCGGGCGCGTCCACGCGGAGCGCGGCCACTTCGAGCACGCGGAGAACAGCGCCGCCGGCTGGAGGGTCACGACCTCGACCGAGGAGGGCATCTCCACGCTCGAGCGGACCTTCGGCGTGATCATCAACTGCGCCGGCTTCGAGAACGTCGCCGAGACCCGCGACGGGTTCCTGCGCTCCCTCCAGGACGAGTCGGGGCTGCGCTCCTCGACCTCGCGCACCGGGTTCGAGGTCGACGAGCACTTCCAGGCCGCCCCCGGCGTGTTCGTGGCGGGCCCGCTGCTCGCGGGGAACCTCAACAGCGCCCTGCGCGTGTGGCACCTCGAGAGCTGCCGACGGATCCTCGCGATGGCCGACACCATCGGCGCCGAGATCGCGGCCCACCTCCGCGCCACCGAGCTCGAGCCCGTCTGACGCGCACAGCACGAGAGGGGCCGACCCGCCTGGCGGGTCGGCCCCTCTCGTCATCCTGGGCGCTGAGTCATGGCGCCCGCCGAGCGACGCCTCAGTAGGCGCCGTCCTTGCCGATCACGGCCTTGACGGTGCGCAGCATGATCCACAGGTCCATGCCGAGCGACCAGTTGTGGGCGTAGCGGACGTCGAGCGCCTGCGCCTGCTCCCAGCTCAGCGCGGAGCGGCCGGAGACCTGCCAGAGGCCGGTCATCCCGGGCACGACACCCAGACGGTGGAACGCGGAGCCCGTGTAGAGCGCCACCTCCCCGTCGCGCTGAGGACGCGGCCCGACGAGGCTCATGGAGCCTCCCAGGACGTTGAGCAGCTGCGGGATCTCGTCGATCGAGTAGCGGCGCAGGAAGCCGCCGATGCGGGTCAGGCGGGGATCGTTCTGGATCTTGAACAGCGGCTTGTCGTCCGTCTGCTGCTCGCGCAGCAGCGCGGCCAGCTTCGCGTCGGCATCGACGGCCATGCTGCGGAACTTGAACATGCGGAACGGCTTGCCGTCCTTGCCCACGCGCTCCTGGCGGTAGAAGATCGGCCCGTGGTCGTCCAGCCGCACGGCGAGGGACACCACGATGAGCAGCGGCGAGAGCGCGGCCAGCAGCAGCGCGGAGCCGAGGATGTCGAAGCCGCGCTTGGCCATGCGCACCGGCACCGGCTGGCGCGGGGGCCGGATCACGACGGAGGCGCCGCGGGCGCCGGAGACGACCCGCACGCGCGACCGACGCGCTCCCGGGGCCATGAAGGACAGCTTGAGCGGGATGCCGCGGCCGCGGAGCTCCCAGCTCAGGTGCGTGAGCAGCTGCGCGGGCGCGGCGCCGCGGACCTCGACGACCTCGCTGCCCGTCTCCTCGACGCGATCGAGCACGTCCTGGACCTGCTCGTCCATCGGCGCGGCCTCGCCGCCCACGAGCACTGCGGTCTCCTCCTCCAGGAGTCCCGAGGCCATCGGGTCGACGGGCTCGGTGGACACGAGCACGGAGCGCACGGGGTGCAGGACGCGGCCCAGCCCCACGATGACCGCGCCGCCCGCGCCGAGCGTCAGGGCGAGGGCGAGCAGGGCGGGGCCCGAGGGGACGATCTCGCCGAGGAAGGGACGCGAGAGCGCCAGCAGCAGCGCTCCGAGGACGACGAGCAGGAGGGGACGCGTGGCGTCCGCTCGCGCGCTGTCGAGCGGACGCGAGGACTGGGCGCTCATCATCACCGCCCACGCGAGCGCGAGGACGGCGAGGGTGCCCGCGGCCGCGAGGGGCGCCGCGGTCATCAGGGCGCTCGCACCGACCGTGATCACGGCGACGGCGAGGGAGAGCACCGCGGTGAGGGCGACGCGGCGACCGTGGGCCCCGAGACGCGCCGGGGAAGGGTCCGCATGCGGTGCGGCGGGAGCGAGCTCCGGCCGCAGCGGCACCACGAGGCTCTCGGCGCTGCGTGCGCTCGCGCTCGCGGCGATCTCCGTGCCGGGCTCCGCGAAGCCCGTGTCCGGAAGAAGGAGGAGCGACGACGCGCGCTCCTCGACATCGGCGGCGCTGTGCGCCGTCTCGCCCGCTGCGGATGCGCGGTTCCCGCGCACCTCCGCGACCTGCATACTCATAGGAAGGCCCCCTGAAGTCGACTCTCGTTCCCGGCCGGACTCCACGTCCTGGCCGAGCCGTCGGCGGGGCACCCCGCCCCCGATCTCCGACGTACCGCATGTTCCGGACAACCGGAACGAATACGGACACTTCGGACAGCGTAGGGATGCTCGAACCTGAAGCGAAGGGGGGTGCGGGCTACTTGCGGGTCACCATCGATCCACGGCCGTGGGATGCGGTTCCACTGCGGGCCATTGCGGATATCCGGCCATCCCGCAAGGAGCTCCGTGCTCATCGGAGACCCCGTCGAGCGACGCGTCTCGGGGGCCGCGACGCGCCCCGGAGGGCCCGGTCCGCGCCTTGACGGAAACGGGATGTGATGCGCATCCCGTATATTCCTCGCAAGTCGGACACTTCGGGCTCGACGTGGCATCCTCGATCTACCCCGTTCCGCGCATCCGGAGCGGCCCGGAACCCGTCGCGGAGACTGCGGTGCGACCCGCACCACGCAGAAGCACCCGCATCGCCCCGACCCGAGCCGCACGGACGGCGCCCTCCAGGCGTCGGCGCGGACGGGATCGTGACGCCGCAGAGGCGCCCGCCCCAGGACGGGGACCGGAGATCAGCAGTCAGCAGGAGGTGGAGAGATGGTGTTCGTCGCGCGTCCGGAGGCACTCGCTCAGCTCCAGCGCGCGCTCCGGGATCCCGCCGGCAGGACGCTCACGGTCTCCGGCCCCATCGGCAGCGGCAAGTCGTTCCTGCTCGACGCGCTGCGTGGCAGCGCCTCCCTCCCCTCGACCATCGTCCGGGCCGGGTCGGCCCCCTCCGACTGGACCCTCGGGGGCCTCTCCAGCGTCCTGGCCGCGATCGACGGGCTGCTCGGCACCGAGACGCTCCCCGTGCTCGACGCGCACGACCCGGCGGACCTGCCCGCGCTCGCCCGCGGCATCGCCTCCGAGATCGAGCGGCGATCGATCGCGGACTTCCTCGTGATCGTCGACGACGCCGACCTGCTGGACGAGCCCAGCCGCACCGTCCTCGAGGTCGTCACCCTGCGCTGCGCCCCGCACGGGATGCGCTGCGCGCTCGCGATCCGGCCCGATGCGCAGGGCCCCGACTCCGGCCGACGCCAGACGATCGACCTGCCCGACCTCGACCTGGAGACCATGCGCCGCCTCGCGGGGGACTTCGCACCCGAGGGCGCGGATCCCGCCGTCCTGCTGCTGCTCGCGACTGCCGCCGGCGGGAACCCCCTCGCCCTCGAGGGACTCATCGACGCCTCTCTCCCTGAGGCTCTGGACGGCACCTCGCCCCTCCAGGTGCCGCTGCCCGCGGATGCACGGCTCGAAACGGCCCATCGTGCCCTTCTCGACCCGCTCGACGAGGAGCAGATGATGCTGGTGCAGGTGCTCTCGAGCGCGCCCGCGACCCCCGAGACCACGCTGCTCGCGTGCGGGGACCCAGGCACGTCGGCCGTGGCGCTCGACGACCTGATCGGTTCCGGGCTGGTGACCCGCACGGGCGGCCTGGTGCGGCTGCGCTCGCTCTCCCTGCGCTCCTCGGTCTACTGGGGTCAGACCGCACACGCTCGTCAGTCCCTCCACGAGAAGCTCGCCGCGACCGCCGCCGGGGACGCGCCCGAGTGGGGCCAGTGGCATCTCAGCTTCGTCGACCCCGAGCGCGCGCAGCCGACGGTGCTGCTCGAGGGAGCGCGCGCCCTCGTGGACGCGGCCGACACGCGGCCGGCCCTGCACCTCGTGGAGCGCGCGCTGTCCCTGTCCGTCGGCGAGGCCCCGCAGATCGCGCGGCTCCTGTGCGAGCTCGTGGAGTCCCTCCTCGCGCACGGGGAGATCGAGCTCGCCGAGCGATACCTCAGCTTCGCCCGCGAGCGCTTCGCGGGATCAGGCATGCCCGCGGCCCTGACCCGCTCCGCCCTCCTCTTCGCCCACGTCCGGGGCGAGGCGTTGCCGGTGCACCTCCTGCGCCACAGCCTCGCGGACCACGCGGCGGGAACGGAGACCGAACGCATTGACCTGGTGGCCATGGGAGCCCTGCTGCTCCTCCAGCGCTGGGAGCTGCGCGGCGCGCGGGAGCTGGTCGGCCTCGCGGAGGATTCCGGGCTGCGCGCGACGCCCCTGCTCGCGACGACCGCGCGCCTGGCCGACCTCTACCACCGGGTGCTGCACGGCGAAGGAGCACCCGCCGGCGCCTGCGAACGGGTGATGATCGCGGATCTCGAGCGCCCCGGCGACCAGGGAATCGTGAGGACCGTGCTCGCACAGGCGCTCTCGATCGCCGAGTCCTACGCCGAGGCCCGCGATGTCGTCGACCCGTCGGGACGCGGGGGCACCTCCTCGCCGGCCCCGCGCGCACTCAGCCGCGCCCTCGACCTCACGGAGATCGAGCTCCGCGCGGGCCTGCCCGCACGCGCGCGCGAGGCCTTCCGGAGCCTCGCCCCGTTCGGCTCGAGCACGCGCATGATGCAGCCGCTGGTGCTGCGGGCGCAGGTCGCGCTGCTCCTGAGCAGCGGGGAGGTCGAGGAGGCGGAGACGATCCTCTCCCGTCTCCAGCGCAGTCTCGCCCCCGGCGGCAACCCGCGCCTGGAAGCGGAGCTCACCGTCCTGATGGCCCGCGCCGCTCGCATGGGCGGGAACCTCGAGTCCGCGGCCCAGCACTTCGCACGGGTCAGGGCCCAGGCCGCACGATTCCGCGCACCGCACCTGCTGCGCTTCCACGAGCACTACATCCAGACGCTCGTGGAGCTGGGGCGGCGCGAGGAGGCCGCCGCCGTCCTCGAGGAGCTCACGGCGCTCTCCCACGACGCCCCGTCGCCCTGGGCGCGCCTCGCGATCGCCAACTCCCGCACCCTGCTCAGCACCGGCGAGTCCGCGGACGGCGAGATCCAGGGCGTCATCGAGACGGGGCACGACACGGGCCACGAGCTCCAGCGCGGCCAGTTCCTGCTCGCCTACTCCCAGCGGCTCGAGGAGCTGGGGCGCAGCACGGACTCACGGTCGGCGCGCGATGCCGGTCTCCTGGCGATCGACCAGACGGGGCAGAGCACCGCCGACCTCGCACCCGTCCCGGCACCGCGCACGACCGGGAGCACAGACCCCCTGGCCCGGCTCGGCGAGAAGGAGCGGGCGGTCGCCGAGCTCGTCGGCCGCGGCATGCGCAACCGGGCGATCGCCTCCGAGCTGTTCGTCTCGGTCCGCACGGTCGAGCTGCGCCTGACCGGCGTCTACCGCACCCTCGGCATCCGCTCCCGCGCCCAGCTCGCCCAGATCCTCCAGGCCACGGGCACCGGTGCCGGCGTCGGTGCGGGTGCCGACGCCGGTGCCGAGCGCGTCGGCAGTCGCAGCCGCTGAGCCATCGCCGGCGGGCGACGGGCCGGAGCTCAGACGCGCACGCGCTGCGGGGACGGGGCGTCGGCCGATCGGGCGAGGCCCTCGCCCATGCGCAGGCCGTGGTGCCGGTCGAGCGCGTCGCACAGCAGCACGGTCAGCAGGAAGACGGCGATGCCCCACGGGGCGATCGAGGCGCCCTGGCCGGGGAACACGGGGGCACCGAAGGGCGCGAGCAGGGCGGTGAGCCCGAAGGTGCCCAGCTGCAGGAGGATCGGCAACTCGAGGCCGCCGCTCTTCCAGGCAAGGATCCCGCTGCACAGCGAGATGAGGGCGGCCCCGGCGAGCGCGCCCGCGTCGGCCCCGAAGCCGCGGCCGATCAGCGAGAGCGGCACCGGCAGCACGATCGCCCAGAAGGGGCTGCGCAGCCAGGTGCCGACGGCCTGCTGGCCGATCCCGCGGAACACGAGCTCCTCGCCCACGGCGCGCAGCGGCGCGAGCACCACGGTCAGCACGAGCACGCCGACGATCGCCCCGGCGCTCCCCCGCGGCCCGATCTGCGCGGGCCCGGTGCCCACGAGCATGCCCGCGACGGCCGCGATGACCAGCACGGGAAGCATGCGCGCGGCGCCCCAGGCCAGCATGACCGGGCGGATGCGCCCGGCGACCGACCACAGCGTGCGCACCGGTCTCCAGCCGCCGATGCGCACGCCCAGCAGCGCCGCGGGCACTGCGAAGGCGCCGAGCGCGAGGGCGACGAAGACGCTCAGCGGGCTCGCCGGATCGCCCTGGCTGCGGCCGATCGCCATCGGGTCCACTCCCGGCAGGATCGCGAGCACGGTCACCGTGCCCACGAGCACCAGATAGGCGAAGACGATCTGCGCGACGCCTGTGGCCAGCGCGGTCAGCAGCGGCCGGAACCAGCGCGCCCACTCGGGCCGCAGGTGCGCGAGCCTGTGGTAGGGCAGGGCGGCCGACGGGATCGGGTCGGGCACGGGATCGGACGCGCTGTCGGGCTCGGACCGGGGCGCGTCCGCCGGCGCGGCGGACGCGGGCCGGCCCCGCCCCTCAGGCGGCACGTCGCGACCCGGTGCCGGCGAGCTTGGCGCGGCGCTCGGCGCGTTCCTTCGCCTCGGCAGCGTGGGCCTGGGAGGCCGCCTCGCTGAGGCCGAGATCCTCGATCCCCAGGCGATGCGCCGGCTGCGGGAACGGCGTCTCCGAGACCACCTCGCCGGAGGGGCTCACGTGCAGCAGCTCGCCGTCGCCCAGGAGACGCCACTGATCGGAGTCGTCCATGGGCTCGCTCGCGATCACCACCGAGCGCACGTCGCGCAGCTCGGCGCTGGTCGCGCGCAGGGTGTCGGAGGCCTGGTGCAGGGCGTCGTCGTTCCTGCCGCCGGCGGGCCGGTCTCGCACCCACAGCTCGTTGGTCTCCGGCAGGCGCAGCGCGTAGAGGTGCTCGTCCCGGGCGACGACGAGGTTCAGCGAGTAGACGGGCACGCGCCCGAGCACCCAGGAGATCGCGGAGATCAGCCCCGCGTGCAGGTCGCCGCCTGCCGCGGAGGTCTCACCGGCGATGAGCGCGGCGAGCCATTCGCTGTCGGTCGCGCCCTCGACGAGGTGCCCGGCGCCGAGCTCCCGCACGCGCCCGCGCAGCTCGTCCGTCACCCGCAGCACCCCGTTGTGGGCGACGATGATGCCGTCCATGAGGAACGGGTGCGTGTTGACCAGCTCGTTCGCGGTCCCGGACGAGTTGCGCACGTGGGCGATCATCGCGCGGGAGCGCAGGTCGGAGGCGATCCGGGCGTACCGGCTCGAGGAGTGTGCGGCCACCGGCCGCTTCTGCACGTGCGGCGCTCCCTCGTCGTCGAACCATCCGATGCCGGTGCCGTCCGCGTTGAACTGCGACTGGTGCGCGAGCGAGTACGGGGCGTCGAGCAGCCAGAAGCGGGCGGTGACGGGGCGGTCGGCGTGGAGAGCGAAGAGGCGGCACATGGTCCTCCCACTGTAAGGCGGGTGCGCGCGGGCCGCCCGGACAGTGTGATCCGCGGACCCGCGCGGCCCGTCGGCCGGCTGGTCAGCGCCGGGTGGTCCGATCGTCACCCCCGCCTCGCCGACGGGGAGTAGCGTGCGTCACATCCACGGCCGCTCCGGCCGACGCGACGCTCCCCACCGGGCGCCCGCCGACCGCTGTCGCCGACCGCACGTGAGGAGGGGGACGCATGTCCGAGACCGCACACCCCGCGCAGGGAGGCGCGGGCACCGGCCGAGGCGGGAGCGCCGGCCGAGGCGGGGGCGCCCGCGCGACGGCGGGGCCGTCGTTCCAGGCGGTGCGCAGCCTGATCCCGGCCCGCATGGACCGCCTGCCCTGGGCCCGCTTCCACACCCTGGTGATCGTGGGACTCGGCGCCGCCTGGATCCTCGACGGCATCGAGGTGCAGATCGTCGCGGCCAACGGCTTCGCCGCCGACCTCGGCATGAGCAACGAGCAGATCACCGCCTCGGCGACCTTCTACCTGTTCGGACAGGTGCTCGGCTCGCTCGTCTTCGGGCGGCTGACCGACCGGATCGGCCGCAAGAAGCTGTTCGCCCTCACCCTCGCCGTGTACCTCGCGGGCTCCGCGCTCGCGGGCCTCTCGTTCTCCATGTGGTTCTTCTACCTCTGCCGCTTCATCGCCGGCGCGGGCATCGGCGGCGAGTACTCGGCGATCAACTCCGCGATCGACGAGCTGATCCCCGCGAAGTACCGCGGGCGCGTGGACCTCGCCGTCAACGGCACCTACTGGGCCGGCGTCGCCCTCGGTGCGGCCTCGACGATCTTCCTGCTCGATCCCGAGCTCGTGAACGAGCACTGGGGCTGGCGGATCGGCTTCTTCATCGGCCCCGTGCTCGGTCTGATCCTGATCCTCATGCGCCGGGCGATCCCCGAATCGCCGCGCTGGATGCTCACCCACGGGCGCGGCGAGGAGGCCGAGCAGATCATCGCGGGCATCGAGGAACGGGTCCACGACAGCGGCCACGAGCTCGGCGAGGTCGACGAGTCCCGGGCGATCACCGTGAAGCCCGAGGAGCGGCTGCCGTTCCGCGAGGTCGCCCATGTGTTCTTCAAGGTCTACCCGGGCCGCACCGTGCTGGGCGTGACGCTCATGGTCACCCAGTCGTTCCTGTACAACGCCATCTTCTTCACCTACGCGATCGTCCTCGAGCAGTTCTACGGGGTCGCGAAGGACGCGGCGGGGCTGTACATGATCCCCTTCGCGATCGGGAACCTGCTGGGCCCGCTGCTGCTGGGACCGTTGTTCGACACCATCGGCCGACGCAGGATGATCTTCGGGACCTACGGGCTCGCGGCGGTGATCCTCACGGCCTCCGCGATCGCCTTCTCGGCGGATCTGCTGACGGCCACCACGCACACCGTGTTCTGGTGCGTCGCGTTCTTCTTCGCGAGCGCGGGCGCCTCCTCCGCCTATCTGACGGTCTCCGAGGTGTTCCCCCTCGAGGTGCGCGGCCAGGCGATCAGCTACTTCTTCTCGATCGCGCAGATCGCGGGCGCGATCGCGCCGCTCATCTACGGCACCCTGATCGGCGACGGCTCCTCGCGCGGACCCCTCGTCATCGGCTACCTGGGCGGCAGCCTGATCATGCTGATCGGCGGCATCGTGGCCCTGGTGCTCGGCGTGGACGCCGAGCGCAAGGGTCTCGAGGACGTCGCCGATCCGCTCAGCAAGCGCAATGCGGAGGCCGACGAGCAGGGCGAGCAGGAGGCGAGGGCATGAGCATCGACGAGGGCACGAGTCGACGACCCGACCGGGCTTCGGACGCCCCGTCGGCCGACACGCTCCCGATCGTGGTCGGGGTCAGCAGGTCCTCGGGGTCCCCGGCCGCTCTGCGCTGGGCGCTCGAGGAGTCGAGGGTGCGGGGCGTGCCGATGGTGGCGCTGCGCGCCTACCGGGTGCCGGGCACTGCGGCCGGATCAGTGCGGCCGATGCCCTCCCGCGTCGCTGACAGCGAGGACCCCCTGCGCACCGCTGCGCTGGACGCGCTGCGGGCCGACGTCCGCCGCGCTCTCGGCGCGACGGCCGACCTGATCGACGGGTCCGATGGAACCGACGACGCGGGCACTGCCGACGGGGCCCGTGGCATCCGTGAGGACGGCAGGGTCGAGCTCCGTGCAGTGCGCGGCGCGCGTGCGCGGGTGCTGCTCGAGGCGAGCGACGCGGCCTCGCTCCTTGTGGTCGATGCGCCGCGCCGACGGGAGATCGGCACGGGGCCGACCTTCGCCGCGCAGCTCGTGCAGCGGGCCCGCTGCCCGGTCGTCATCATGCCCGGGCCCGTACGCGGGGCCGCGCAGTCCCAGGTGGAGTGACGGCGGGGCGGCCGCAAGGCTCTTCCCACGGCGGACGTCTGGGGGGGGGCGCCTCGAGCATGGTGCCACCGCCCCGCGCTCGTCCCTTCGGCCGATCCGGGGATCCCGCACGGGTTCCTACGATGTGCGGATGACCTCCTCCCCCGTCGACGCCCCCGCCCCGAGCGGCGTCGACCATCCCCCGGCACGAGGACGCCTCGTGCGTCGTCTCGCCGAAGCCGGCCGCATGCTCGTGGTCTCCCTGGCATGCCTCGTCGTCGGTGCGTGCCTCGCCCTGATCCTCTTCCTGGCCGCGTGGGACACGTACGGCGAATCGCTGCCGGGGCGCGTCGGGCTGACGCTCGTGATCGACGTCGGCGTCGGCGCCGTCGCGAACCTCGCCGCCGGCCCGATGCGACGCGCGGGCCTGTGGAATCTGCTGCTGGTGGTGCCCGGCGCACTCAGCGGCTCCGCCCTGCCCGCCGCCGCCGTGGGACTCGCCCGGGTCGGCGTCCGGCGCGATCGGCGCCTGGACGCCATCGGGCTCTCGCTCGCGGCGGCCACGGGGCTCATCTTCACCAGCATCGACCGGTGGGCCCAAGGGAAGTGGTCGAGCACCTTCGTGTTCGACATCCTCCTCAGTCTCGTCTTCGCGGGAGCCGCCCTGCTCTGGGGGCGCGTCCGCGGCACCCGCGCCGTCCTCATCACCTCCCTGCGCAGCCAGGCCGCGACCGCCCAGCGCGAACGCGAGGCCCTCGAGCGCGAGCACGAGGCGCTGGCCCGTGAGCATCGCGCGCTCGTCGCCCAGGCCGAGTCCGAGCAGCGCGCGGCGATCGCCCGCGACATGCACGACAGCCTCTCCCATCACCTGTCCCTCATCGCGATGCACGCGGGAGCCCTCTCCTACCGTGCGGACATGCCGCCGGAGCAGATGCGGGACGTCTCGGCGACGATCCTCGCCGACGCCCGCGCCGCGAACTCCGAGCTGCGCCACGTGCTCTCCGCCCTCCGCACCGACGATGCGGAGCCCCTGCCCACGGGCGCGCACATCGGCGAGCAGATCGAGCGGGCCCTGGCAGGGGGCCAGGACGTGCACCTGGAGTGGATCGGCACCGATCCGCACGACGTCGATGCCGCCGGCTCGGCCCTCGTGGTGACCCTTGCCCGCGCGGTGCGCGAGCTGCTCACCAACGCACGCAAGCACGCCCCCGGGCAGCCGCTGGCGCTGCGCATCGCCCACGAGGCGGGCACGCTGCGTCTGACCTCGCGCAACACCGTGCCGGAGGATGTGCGCACCGCGGCCTCCGAGCTCGGATCCGGGCTCGGGCTCACGGGCCTGCGCGAGCGCGTGCGCCTGCTGGGCGGGACCATGAGGGCCGAGGCGGCCGCCGCCGAGGGC
This sequence comes from Brachybacterium halotolerans subsp. kimchii, assembly GCF_020792675.1. Lineage (NCBI taxonomy): Bacteria > Bacillati > Actinomycetota > Actinomycetes > Micrococcales > Dermabacteraceae > Brachybacterium > Brachybacterium halotolerans. The sequence continues at coordinate 2,171,592 of NZ_CP086254.1, forward strand.
GGCACCGACACGGACGACGACAACGGCCCGGCGGAGTCCCCGCTCGACGCACCCGCCTTCGAGGTCGAGCTCTCCCTCCCCTGGCCCGACCACCGCACACGAGACGAGGACGACGCATGACACCCGGGAACCCCGCGACCGACCCGGCCCCCGATCCCCTCACGCCCGGGCGCGGGGGCGAGGCCGCTCCGTCGCCCACCACCGCACCCGCCGGCGTCCGCGTGCTGCTCGTGGACGACGAACAGCTCATGCGCGCCGGTCTGCGGCTGATGATCGACGGCAGCGACGGCATCGAGGTGGTCGGCGAGGCGGCCGACGGCGCCGCTGCTCTCGAGGCGGTCGCCGCGCTCGATCCCGACGTGGTGCTCATGGACATCCGCATGCCCCACATGGACGGCATCGAGGCGACGCGCCGGCTGAGCGGCGACGGCGCGCGACCGGGTGTCGTGGTCCTCACGGCCTTCGACACCGACGGGTTCCTGCTCGATGCCCTGCGCGCGGGCGCCGTCTCCTTCCTGCTCAAGGACTCCCCGCCCGAGCAGGTCGTGGAGGGCATCCACGAGGCAGCCCGCGGAGAGGCCCGCTTCTCCCCCGCCGTGCTGCGCCGCCTCGTCGCCCTCGCCGCGGCAAGTCCCGGGCCACAGGCCGGGTCGGCCGCCGACCGCACCGGGGCGGCAGCCGACCGCACCGGTCCTGCTGTCGAACACAACGCCCCGTCGGCCGACCGGCGGGAAGCCGCAGCGGAGCTGACGCCGTTCGGGACGCCCGAGCGCACGCAGCCGGTCCCCGCCGACGCGAGCTCGCTCCCCCATGCGATCACCGAGCGCGAGTGGGAGGTGGGGCGGCTGGTCGCGCAGGGCCTGACGAACTCGGAGATCGCCGACGCCCTGTTCCTCTCCCTGCCCACGATCAAGACCCACATCGGGCACCTGTTCGAGAAGCTGCTGGTCACTAACCGCGTGCAGCTCGCGATCCGCGTGCTCGAGATCGACGGCGGGGCCTGACCCGTCGAGGGGCACCCGATCGACCTCGGGCGCCTGAACGCCCGCGGCACCGGTAGGCTCGCGAGGAACCGACCGCGGGAGATCCTCACGTGAAGTACCTGGCCATCGCCCTGATCCTGGGCCTGCTCGCCCTCCGCCTGCTGCGCGGACGATGGGGCTCGCGATTCCTCGGCGTCTCGGGCCGCGTGGTCGACATCGTCTACGTCGCCGCGCTCGTGATCGCCGGGGTCGCCGCCGTCGCCACGAAGTACTGGCTGCTGCTCGCGCTCGTGGTGGTGCTGCTCGTGCTGCGGATCATCGAGGCGGTGCGCTCCCGAGCTCCGCGCGACTGATCCGCCGGGCGGCCGGGCGGCGCCATTGAGCGGCGGGAAGCCGATGGGGGGCCGACGGGGGCCGATGGGGAGCCGACGGGGTGGGGGCATGTCGTCCACCGGCATATATGGGACGTCTCTGCCACCGGTGGCAGAGACGTCCCATATATGCCGCTCGGTGACAGGAGCGACCCAGCTGACCGGCATCGCCTCCCCGATACCTGGCCACCTTCCCGCCTTCGCCGCTCTGCACCCTCAGCTGCGCCCTCACTTCCGCCCGAAGACCACCAGGCGCTGGGCGAGGAAGCTGAGCACGAACAGCGCCAGGTCGGTCGTCACCTTCGCGACCAGCAGCGATGCCCCGAGGCCCACGAGGGCGTCGACGAGGAGCACCCCGGCCCCGAGCACGACGGCGGCGAGCACCCCGTACCGGACGACTGCCCTGCCGAGCGGGACGTCGGCCCCGCCGTCGAAGACGACACGCCTGTTCAGGGCGAAGTTCCCGCTCGCGCTCAGCACCCGTGCCGCCGCCAGGGCGAGCCACACGGGAGCGCCGAGCGCGGAGACCGCGAGGAACAGCAGGGTGTCCAGGGCGAAGGCCAACAGCCCCGACCCCATGAAGGCGACCACGGGACCGAGCACGCGCAGCGAATCCCGCACGGGCCGGAAGTGGCTGGCCTCGTTGTCGTCGAGATAGACGGTCTCGATCGGCACCTGGTGCAGGCCGATGCCCTCGCGGCCGGCGCGCACGAGCATCGAGTACTCGTACTCGTAGCGGTCGCCGGGGATCCCCTCCGCCCAGGCCAGGCGCGAGAAGGGCAGGCCGCGCAGGCCCGTCTGCGTGTCGCGCAGGCGCGCGCCGGAGGCGAGGCGCAGCACCCACGAGCTCACCACGTTGCCCAGCCGCGAGCGCAGCGGCACCTCGGACCGGTCGAAGCCGCGCACGCCGAGGACGAGGTCCGTGCGGGGCGCGGACGCTGCGGTCGGCGCCGACGGCGCGGCCGAAGCGGCAGGACCGGCCGACCCTGGCCACACTCCCCCGTCGGCCGACCAGCTGGGCACCGCCCCATCGGCCGACGCCCCGATCCCGTCGAGGACGTCGCGCACGCGGCGGATGTCGGCGAGGGTGTGCTGGCCGTCGGCGTCGGCGGTGACGACGCCGCTGCCGGGGCGGGTGGTGCGCACGTGGGCGATGCCGGCGCGCAGGGCGCCGCCCTTGCCGCAGTTCTCCGGCAGGTGCAGGACCTCGGCGCCCTCGAGGGCGCAGCGGTCGAAGACGACCTCGTAGTCGGGTCCGGAGCCGTCGTCGACCACGAGCACGTCGATGTCGTCGGCGGCGAGCCGCGCGACCAGGTCCACGAGCGGACGCGCGGGGGCGAGCGCAGGGATGAGGACCACGGCGCGGGCCGGAGCGGCCGGCTCGGTCGGAGCGGCCGGCTCGGTCGGTGCGAGCGATGCTCCGGGACGGGCGGGAGCAGTGTCGGGGTGGACGGGCGCGGTGTCGGGGCGCAGGTGGGGGCGGATCGTGACCATCGCGCTCACCCGGCCACGTACAGGATGTCGGAGGTGGCGCGCTCGCCGCCGTTCGAGGGCTCGTTGAGGATCTCGCCGTCGAAGATCATCACCGAGGAGCCGCCGCCGTCGAGGTTGTAGCCGCTCGTGCAGCCGAGGTCCGCGAGGATCTCGCCGAGCTCGGTGAGGCCGACGCCTCGCGAGTGCCCCTCGGAGCGGCCGTCGACCACGAGGAAGACCAGGTGGTTCTCGCCGATCACGCCAATGGCGGTGCGCGGCTGCTCGCCCTGGATGGAGTGGTTGCCGATGTTCGTGTCGATCTCGACGTCGTCGACGCCGTCGGGGACCTTCCCGTCCTCGAGCACGGCCGGGCCGAAGCTGAGGGTGTTCCAGGCGCCGTCGGCCAGCAGCTCGTCGGCGCTGGTGGTGGTCTCGTCGTAGATCTCGATGCGTCCGTCGGTATAGAAGACGAGGCCGTCGCGGGCAGGCTCGTCGCGGTAGGAGACGCCGTTGCGGATGACGATGCCGGTGTCGCGGAAGCCGTAGTAGTCGCCGTTGATGGCGAGCACCGCCGCGTTGTCCGAGGCCATCTCGCTGGGCTCGGCGGTGATGTTCTGGCCGAACTCGTCCTGCGCGAAGGCCGAGCGGACGATCGTCGCGTCGTCGATCTCGATCTCCGCGGCGTACCAGGCCAGGGCCTCGGAGCCGCTGCCGGTCTCCGTCTGCGTGAGGGTGATCGTGGTGGTCGACGACGTGTACCCGGTGCTCGAGTACTCGCCGTCGGTCGCGAGCACCGCGGTCTGCGCGGTGCCGGCCTCGGACTCGGCGGCGGAGACGTCGGAGACCTCGACCTTCTCCCGCAGGAAGCGGTCGTAGGCCCAGGCCGCGGAGCCGCCGGTGCCGGCGAGCAGGGCGACGCCCGAGCCCAGCAGCACGCGACGGCGGATCACGCTGCGCCCGCGGTGAGTGCGTCGGCCCGCCGGGGGCTGGGCCGACGACGGCTGGTCCGACGGGGGCTGGTCCGACGGGGGCGGGTCAGACGGGGGCTGGGCCGGGACCGACGGGTCCGACGGGATCCGATCCGACGTCGGCGCGTCGGGCGAGAGCTGACCCGGCGGATGCTCGCCGGGGTCGCGGGTGGGTGCGTGGGGTGCGTTCATGCGCCATAGAGTCGGCGCGCAGACTGTGCCCGGAGCCTCGGGCGGGCTGTGGGGGTGCTGTGCGGCCCGGCGGGCCCCGGCTCAGCAGCTCAGCGGATCAGCACCCCGGGCTCAGCGGGTCAGCACCCCGGGCTCAGCGGGCCGTCGGGCGGGCGGCGAGGCGCTCGAGCATCTCGTCGAGCGCGACGCGGTCGCGGTAGGCGCCGTCGCGGACGACGCCGCGCACGTCGGCGAGCGCAGCGGCGTCGGCCGTCGGGTCCCCGCCCAGCAGCACGAGGTCCGCCTCGAAGCCCGCGCGAACCGCACCGGCCCGGTCCTCGCGGCCGAAGAAGCGGGCGGTGTCGCTGGTCGCCGCGCGGAGGACCGACGTCGGGCGCACCCCGGCCTCGGCGAGCAGAGCGAACTCGTCGTGCAGACCCAGGCCCGGGATCACCCAGCTCGCGCCGTTGGAGTCGGTGCCGGTGAGCATCGGGACGTCGGCGTCGGCGAGCACGCGGGTCATCCGCAGCTGCGCCTCCCAGTGCTCGGCGAGGGCCTCGCGCGTGGGCGCCGGGAGCTCCTCGAAGGTGTCGGTGACCGACTCCCACACCGCGAGCACGTCGGGCGCGATGAACCGCTTCCGGGGATCGTCGCGGTGGCGCGGCGTGCCCGGGAACTGCTGGGTGTGCACGCGGATCAGCGTGGGGCACTGCCAGGTGGTGTTGGCCGCGAGCAGGCGGGCGAGGGACTCGGCGCGCTGCTCGTCGAAGGTGCGGTCCACGAGCCGGTAGTTCTCGGCCGTCTTCTCGCTGGTGCGGGCCACGGGATTGACCACGAGCTTCATGAGGAAGGGCTGGAAGATCCGGTTCGCGATCGGGGCGAGACCGGGGATGCGCGGGAGGCTCGGCACGCCGCCGGCGTTCTTGCGCACCTGCTGCTCGCGCCGCGAGGACGCCGCGTACAGCGAGAGGCCGGTGCCCAGGTGCTCCATGCAGTGCATGCCCGCCTCGGAGGCCTCGCGGGCGTCGATGTCGTCGGGCACGTGGCCCACGACGTCCAGGCCGACCTCCTTGCCCTCGGCGATCGCGGCGAGCAGCGTGCTGCGGTTGGTGAAGCCGGCCTTGATGAAGTCGGCGCCGCGCTCGGCCTGGTGGCGCACGGTGGCGGCGGCGCCCTTCGCGTCGGGCGCGGTGAACGGGGTGAGCAGGTCGCCGGGCAGGGCCAGCAGGCGGGGCGAGCCCTCCGGGCTGCGCAGCGTGCCGGCGGCGCGGCGGGCCAGCAGCTCGTCGCTGCCGGACATCTGCCGGTATCCGGCGATGCCGGCGGCGAGCATGAGCGCGTAGGTCGCGTCGACGTCCTCGGGATCGTTCAGCGGGTGCGCGTGCGCATCGATGTAGGCGGGGACGACGAAGAGGCCCGAGGCGTCGACGACGCGCGGCGATGCGGCGGCTCCCGCGCCCTCGGTCCTGCCCTCGGGGCGGTCGTCGTGCGCCGCGACGGAGGCGATGCGCTCGCCCTCGAGCCGCACGTCCTGATGCGCGGTGACCTCGCCGCTCGCGGGGTCGACGACGGCGACGTCCGCGAGGACGAGCGAGCCGGCGGCGGTGGGTGCGGGGACGTAGCTCGCGGGAGTCATGCCCCGAGGCTATGCCCCGGCGCCGTGCGCGGGTCCGGCCGGGCGCGAGGGGCCGGGGACGTGCGCGGGGTCGGGGACGTGCGAGGACTCGAGGATGTGCGCGGCGGCCTGCTCGACGCCCATCTGCGAGGTGTCCACCTCGATCGCGTCCGACGGGGCGGGCAGCGAGGGGATCGCGAGCAGCTCGCGCAGGACCCCGGCGTCGACGAGCTTCGAGCGCTCCGCCCGTTCGGGGGAGTCCACGCGCGCGGAGAGCTCGTCGGCCGATGCCGTGAGCCAGACGGGCACGAACCGCGCGCCGCGCTGGGCGGCGAGGTCGCGCAGGCGCTGCACGTGGGCGGCGTTGTCCGGATCCTCGGGCAGCCAGTTGGTGAAGACGTGCGAGAGGCCCGCTGGGGCGGCGAGCGTCGCCTCGAGCACCACGTCCAGGACCCGCGCCCGCAGCGCGTCGGTGTCGGCGAGGTCCCTGCCCCCGCGATCCAGGCCCATGGGCACGAAGACGGCGTTGTTGACCAGGTGGTTGTCCACGACGATCGCGCCCGAGCGCCGCCCGATCTCGCGGGCGATGCTGAGCTTCCCGACGGCTGGCGGGCCGACGAGGAGGAAGAGGCGGGAGGGCGCGGGTCGCTCGGGGCTCATGCCCACAGAGCGTAGAGGGTGGCGCGCCCGGTCCCCCGTCGGCCGCGCCCGCCGGGTCGCCCGAATCGGCCGAGCCGGCCGAGCCGGCCGACGGACCGAGCCCGTCGGCCGCTCAGAGGGTGAAGCCGGCCGGGAACGGGTCGCTGGGGTCCAGGACGATCTGCGAGAGAGCGGTGAGCCAGGCGCTGCCGGTGATCGTGGGCAGCACGGCCTCCGTCCCGCCGATGCGGGTGGTCCCGACCAGGCTGCCGGTGAAGGACGTGCCCAGGATCGACGTGCTCTCGAAGTCCTCCTCGAGGCCCAGGTCCCCGCGGGCGTGGTGGATGGCCATGAGCGCGCTGGTGCCGGTGCCGCCGGGCGAGCGGTCCACCCATCCCGGGTGGTTGACGAGGGCGTGCTTCGCCCCGCGCGCGTCCGAGGCGGGGTCCAGCAGGATCGTGTGCTCGCAGCCCTCGTAGCCGGTGCCGGGATCGCGCGGCAGGATCTGCGCGTTCACCGCGTCCATCACCGCGCTCCCCGCTCGGATGAGGTCCCCGGACGCCTCGCGCTCGACGCGGAGCCCGAGCGCGTCGGCGCCGAGGACCGCGTAGAAGTTCCCGCCGAAGCCGATGTCGACCGTGACCTCCCCGTATCCGGGGACGTCGATGCGCTGATCGAGGGCGTGCGCGAAGGAGGCGACGTTCGCGATGGTCACCGCGCGGGCGCGCCCGTCGCGCACCTCGACGTCGGCCGTGATGAGGCCGATCGGGGCGTCCAGGCGGATCCGGGTGACGGGCTCGGTCACCTCGACCATGCCGGTCTCGACGAGCGCGGTCGCGACGCCGATCGTGCCCGCCCCGCACATGGGCAGCACGCCGGTGACCTCGATGAACAGCACCCCCCAGTCGGCGTCCTCGCGGGTGGGCGGCTGCAGGATCGCGCCGGACGTCCACCCGGTGCCGCGCGGTTCGCACATGAGCAGGGTGCGCAGGTCGTCGTGCTCGGCGACGAAGCGGGCTCGGCGCTCCTCCATGGTGTCGCCGGGCAGCGCGGCCACTCCCCCGGTGACCACGCGCACAGGCAGGCCTTCGACGTGCGTGTCGACGACCTGCAGCAGACGGCGCGCGCGCATCAGCGGACCTCCGACGGGGCGACCGGGCTGGGCGCAGCGGGAGCGGTCGCCCCCGTCCCAGCGAGGTCGTCGAGCAGGGCGACGGGCAGCTCGACCTCGGTGACCTCGGCCTTGCGCCGTCCGAAGTCCACGCCATGCTCCTCGCGCAGTCGGCGCAGGTGCTCCTCGGCCCGCTGCGGGTAGTCATCGGCGAAGGCCGACGGGTCGATGGCGATCGCGAACATGCCCAGGCTCGGCGAGGCATCGCCGGAGTCGAAGGGCGCCGCGTCCAGCGAGAACGAGCCTCCCGACATGGCCGCGAGCATCTCAACCATGAGTGCGATGTTCCCGCCCTTCACGCCGCCGAAGGGCAGCAGGGCGCCGGCGAGCGCCGCGCGGGCGTCGGTCGTCGGCTCGCCCTCCGGGTCCAGGGCCCAGCCCTCCGGGATGGAGGAGCCGTCCTCGGCGGCGTCGCGGATCTTCACCCAGGCGGTCTCGCTCGTGGCCTGGTCGAACATACGGGGGCCCTCCGGGTGCGGGAGGGCGAAGGCGATCGGATTGGTGCCGGTCACCTCCTGGCTCGCGCCGTGCACGGCCATCAGCGCGGGCGAGTTCGCGCCGGTCACGGCCACGAGTCCGTGCTCGGCCAGGCGGGTCGCGTAGTCGCCGAGCTCGCCGGCCGTGAACGCGTCGCGCACGGACAGGACCGCGACGCCGCAGTCCCGGGCGGCCGCGACGAGTGCGTCCTCGGCGGTGTCGAAGGCCAGCTGGGCGGTGCCGCAGTCGGCGTCGACCATGATCACGGCCCGGCGGGGCGCGGTCACGCGGGGGCGGGCGTCGGGCGCGATCCGGCCCGATCGGAGGCCGTCGAGGTAGTCGGGCAGGTGGGCGGCGCCGATGGCGGACTTGCCGCGGCGCTCGGCGGAGACAGCGGCCGCGGCCAGGGACTCGGCGACCTCGGCGGATCCGCCGGCCGCGCGCACCGCCTCACGGCAGAGGTCCGTCAGCTCGGCCAGGGTGAGGCGACGGGTCGGGGCGGGTGCGGCATGGCCGGAAGACGCGGAGCTCGAGGTCATGGTCGTCCACGCTATCGGAGCGGCGCGCTCGGCTCCGGGGCGTCCGGCGTTCGACGCTCCCGACCCGGCCCCAGCCTCCATCGCTACAGTGCCGGAGGTCGGGCACCCGGACCCGCACCCGCACCCGCACCCGCACCCGCACCCGCACCCGACAGAAAGCGATCATGGCCTCCTCCGCCTCGTCCACCGCCCTCATCGCCTCCGACGTCCACGCCGGCTACCCGGGCCAGAGGGTCCTCGACGGGATCGACCTGGAGATCCGCTCGGGCCAGGCGCCCACGGGCCTGCTCGGGCCGTCGGGCGCGGGAAAGACGACGCTGATCGACGCGCTGCGCGGGGTCCTGAAGCCGACGTCGGGCCAGGTCATGTACGAGGGCAGGAACGTCTCCCGGCTGCGCGGCGCGCACCGCAAGGCGTTCACGGCCGACGTCCGCTTCGTCTCCCAGTACGCGATGACCGTGACCGATCCTCGGGCGAGCGTCGCCGGGGCCCTGGGCAACGCCGCGCGCGAGGCGCGCAAGGGCGGCCGCACGCACGCGGTGTCGGTGACCGAGATGCTCGCGACCGTCGGCCTCGAGCCTCGCTTCGAGGGCCGCACGCTGCGCTCGCTCTCCGGCGGGGAGCTGCAGCGCGTCGCGCTCGCGACGGCGCTGGCCACGCGCCCCGGGATCCTCGTGCTCGACGAGCCGCTGACCGCGGTGGACCCGGGCATGCGCGGGGAGATCGCGGCGGGACTGCGCTCGCGCGCGAGCGAGCTGGGCGTGGGCATGCTCATCGCCTCGCACGACCTCGAGCTGCTGCAGCGGCTGTGCGAGGACGTCGCCTTCCTCGGCCAGGGACGGATCCTCGCCCGCGGGACCATGCACGAGGTGCTCGCGAGCACCGAGCACCCGGCGATCCGGGACCTCGCGGCGAGCGCCCCGCTCGCCGTGCAGCGCTTCCGCTGAGCGATCCCCGAGTCCGGCACGCCGCCCGAGCGCGCGCTCCGATCCGCCAGTACCGCCCCGGGTTGAGCCGAGGCTCAGCGCGCCCCGTCCTCCGGCGGGAGAGTGCGGATGATCCTGGCCGGTGAGCCGGCCGCCAGGACGTGATCGGGAAGGTCCCGCAGCACCAGGCTGCCCGCACCGACCACCGTGTTCCGGCCGATGCTCACGCCGGCGCCGACGGTGACCGAGGCGCCCAGCCAGCAGTTCTCCCCGATCGAGATCGGCAGCGCGCGCTCCCAGCCCTCGCGCCTGCGGGCGTGGTCGTCGATCGGGTGCAGGGCCGTCATCAGCTGCGCGCCGGGCCCGAGCCGGGCATGGGCGCCCACGGTGATCGCCGCATCGTCCATGAAGAAGGCGTTCGCGTTGACGAAGGCACCGTCCTCCAGACGGACATGGGCGCCGTAGGTGCACTGGAAACGGGGCACCACCTCGACGTCGGCGCCGAGGTGCCCGAGCATCGCGGTCAGGGCGCGGTGGCGCTCGTCGTCCTCGTCGGCCCCGGCGGAGTTGAAATCGTCCAGCAACCTCCGGCATCGACGTCGCTGCTCCTGCAGCTCCGGGTCATCGAGGTACCACTCGCCGCGGGCGAGGCGCTCGGCGTGTTCTCCCATGGCCCGATGGTCTCAGAGCGGACGCCGCCCGGCGCTACAGCACCCCGAGGTGCTCGAGCAGGATCTGCAGGCCGATGAGGATCAGGATGACGCCGCCGACGACCTCCGCGGGAGTGCGGAAGCGCGCGCCGATCCGCTGCCCCAGGAACACGGCGACGAAGGACAGCACGAAGGTCACGACGCCGATCACGGGCACGGCGGCCCAGATCGAGAGCGAGGAGAAGGCGATCGAGATCCCGACGGCGAAGGCGTCGATGCTGGTCGCGATCGCGAGCACCACCACCTCGCGCGGGGTGACGCGGTGATCGGGGTGATCGGGGTCCTCGGGGAGCTCGTCGGCCGGGTCGTCGGGCCGGAAGGCCTCCCAGATCATCTTGCCGCCGACGATCGCGAGCAGGACGAAGGCGATCCAGTGGTCGATCTTGTCGACGTAGGTGCCGAAGGCCGCTCCGAGCAGCCATCCCAGCAGGGGCATCACGGCCTGCGCGATGCCGAAGGCGGCGGCGAGGACGAGCGCGTTGAACAGGAGCTTGCCGCGGATCTGCAGTCCACGGCCGAGGGCGACCGCGAAGGCGTCGGCGGAGACGCCCAGGGCGAGGATCAGAAGGGTGGCGGTGGCGGCCAGGGTCATGGGGGCGGGGCCTCACGAGTCGGGCCGGCGGATGGAGTCCTCCGGCATGGTCAGATGCCGAAGGTCTCGTTCACCCTGGCCGCGCCGCTGCTGCGGTCGCGGAGCCGGGCGGCGGGCCGGGTGCCGGAGCACCAGAATGTCGACGTCGCCTCGGCGCTGCGCCAGGGGCAGACGGCCGGGCCGACGTGCCTGCGGCGCTCACGCGCTGGGAACTACTCCCCTTCTGCCTGCAGAGTACGGGAGGCCGGCGGCGGCGCGAAGCACCGGTGGGAGGCCTCACGAACCGTCGGTCCTCCCTTCCTCAGCGGCGCCCGCCCGCGAGGGCGAACCCGCCGAGGGCGATGAGCGCGGAGACGAGCATCGTGAGGGCGAGCGGGAGCGTGGTGTCCTCGCCCGCGAGGCCGACGAGCCCCGCGACGATGCCGGCGAGCACGAACTGCAGCATGCCCAGCAGCGCGGAGGCGGAGCCGGTCGAGCGCGGCGGGACCGACGAGAGCGCGAGCGCGGTGGCATTGCCGAAGACCAGACCGAGCGGCGCGATCGCCGCGAACAGCGGCACCATCAGCCACGCCGAGGGTGCTCCCACCAGCGTGAACGCGAGGATCACGAGGACCGCACAGGTGCTGATCGCCAGGCCCGTGCCGGTCAGGGTGCGCACGCTGACGCGGGAGGCGAGGCGGGCGGAGAGGGCGGAGGAGGCCATGAGGCCCACGGCGTTGACCGCGAAGGCGAGCCCGTACTGCACGGTGCCCAGCCCGATCATGTCCTGGTAGACGAAGGGCGAGGCGGAGATGTAGGCCATCATGATCGCCATCCCGAAGCCGAATGCCGCGACGTGCCCGAGGTAGCCGCGGGTCAGCATCGCCGACCAGACGGTGCGCCCCGTCGAGGCCGCGTCGGACGCGGCGTCGGCCGCGTGGGAGTCTGAGGCACGATCGCCGGAGGCGGAGGCGTCGGAGCCTGAGGCATCGGCGGTGCGCCGCCGCCCCGCGCGGGCCTCGGCCGGGAGGGTCTCGCGCACGCACAGCAGCGTCGCGACCAGGGCGACGAGGCCGAGCGCCGCGACGATGCCCAGCAGGCCGCGCCAGCCGAGCGGGGCGGCGAGCAGGCTGCCGCTGAGCGGCGCGATCACGGGCGCGACGCCGCTGATCATCATCATCACGTTCAGGGCGCGCGCCGCCGCGGGTCCGCGTTCGCGGTCCAGGATCATCGCGCGTCCGATGACCATGCCGGCGGCCCCGCCGAGACCCTGCAGGAGCCGCGCGATCACGAGCATCTGCACGTCGACGGCGAGGACGGCGGCGATGCTCGCCCCGAGGAACAGCACGAGCCCGATGAGCAGCGGGGGCATGCGTCCGGAGCGGTCGGACCAGGGTCCGAACACGATCTGCCCGAGCCCGGCGCCGACGAGGAACGCGGTGAGCGAGAGCTGCACGCCCGTGGCCGTGGTCGCGAGGTCCGAGGTCATCGCGGGGAACGCGGAGAGGTAGAGGTCGGTGCCGAAGGGGGCGACGGCCGCGAGGATCGCGAGGGTCACCAGCATCGCGGCGCCGACGGGGCGGCCGGGCGCGGGTCGGTCCGGGGTGGAACTCACGGGCCGCGCGGTCGTCTCGGCGGGCGGGTCGATGGGTGGGTCGATGGTCGCTTCGCTGGTCACGGCGCGCAGTCCTCCTTCGCGGTGCACGGACCGTGCGGCTCCTCGCCGGCTCGTCGCCGGCTCGTCAGGTCCGTCGGGCGCTCCGACGCACCGCATGAATATTGTTATGCATTCATCGCAATCTCGCGAGAAGACCGTGCCGCAGACCACTCGGCAAGGCGGAGGCGCCTGGCGAACCGGAGCGGCCGAAGCGACCGTCCGTCCGTGCGCGGGCCTACGGTGAGGCCATGGCCTCCACTCCCCCGCCCGACGCGGCCCCCGCCGCGATCGCCCCGCTCGCCTCGGTCTCGATCGACTGCCAGGATCCGCGCGCGCTCGCGCCCTTCTACTGCTCGCTGCTGGGCCTCGCGGAAGCCTTCGCGACTCCCGACGGATCCGTCGTCTCCCTCGCGGGGGCGGGCCCGATGATCACCCTGATGAGGGCCGACGACTATGTCGCCCCGCAGTGGCCGGACGGCCCGCAGCACCAGCAGATGCACCTCGATCTCGCCGCCGACGACCTCGACGCCGCCTCGCGCGCGGTCCTCGCGATCGGCGGCGTCGAAGCACCGACGCAGCCCGATCCCGCACGCTGGCGGGTCATGCTCGACCCCGTCGGCCACCCGTTCTGCCTGAGCGCCGTGCGGCCGGACTGATCCACCCACATGGCCGTGCAGGTGAAGCCGCCTCAGGTCAGCTCGTCGTGCTCCCCACTCGCCCAGGCCGCATGCCGACGGGCCGAGGCGAGCACCGCCTCGCGCGCGTCCTGCAGCACGGCCCCCGCGAAGTTGCCGTAGAGCCGGTCGAAGTCGAAGCGCGCGGCGCCCTCGGCGACGCGCAGCGCGACGGGCCCGGACAGCGGGATCCGGTTGGGGTAGGAGCGCATGAACGCGAGCGTGCGAGCGTCCGGGTTGGGCGCGATGGTGTCGCCCGAGAGCAGCACCCCGCGCCCGTCGCCCCCTGTCCAGTGCACGATGGCGCTGCCGGGGAAATGGCCGCCGAGCTGGGCCGCCGTGACCCCGGGGACCACCTGCTCCTGTCCTTCCCACAGATGGATCCGCGCGGGCGTCCGGCCCAGCCAGGCGGCGTCGGCTCGGGAGACCCACACCGGCACGCCGCCGAGCGCGTTCGACCAGGCCGACTGCAGACCGAACATGTGCGGGTGGCTGGGGACGATGGCCCGCATCGGCCCGAGGTCGCGGACGGCGGCGATCGCGGAGTCGGTGATCGCGGCGGGCACCTCGACCATCACGTTGCCGTGCTCGGTGACCAGTACGTTGGCCTCCTGCCCGATGCCCACGCCCTCCACGCCGCGCAGCGCGAACAGCCCCTGCTCGAGCTCGACGAGCTCGAGCGGCCCGGCGTAGCGGGAGGGGTCCGCCCAGTGCTGGATCCCGTCGGCGGGGAGGTACTGGCGCTCGTCCGCGCAGATCTGGCAGATGTCGGGATGATCCTTCGCGTCGTACTCGACGCCGCACGTGGCGCACTGCAGGAGCCCGCGGGTGGCGGCGTGCGCGTCGAGCATTTCGGGGTGGTCGATGGTGCTGACGTTCCGGGTCATGATCAGGCCTCTCCTTGAAGACCATCACCTTCTGACCTCAAGTCCGCTTGAAGTCAAGGGCTTCGCGGCGCAGACTTCTCGCATGACCGCCGATCGCCTCGACCGTGCCTTCCGCGACGAGTCCTCGGGGGTGCACGCCTCGCCGGAGCAGCGACTGAGCATCGGGGAGGTCGCCGAGCGCGCGGGCGTCGCGACCAGCGCGATCCGGCACTACGAGTCCCGCGGGCTGCTGACCAGCGAGCGCACCTCGGGCAACCAGCGGCGCTACGCCCGCACCGTGCTGCGCCGCATCGCCGTCATCCAGGCCGCGCAGCACGTCGGCCTCTCCCTCGCCGAGATCTCCGAGGCCTTCTCGCGCTTCCCGCCCGACCACGCGCCCACCAAGCGCGACTGGGCGCGGCTCGCCCGCGAATGGCGGCCGCGGCTGGACCGGCGGATCCGCGAGCTCGAGCAGGTGCGCGACGGGCTCTCGATGTGCGTGGGCTGCGGCTGCCTTTCCATGCGCCAGTGCGCGATCTACAACCCCGACGACGCCCTCGGAGCCTCGGGCCCGGGCGCGCGCCGCGTGTTCCCGCACCCCGACGAGGAGTGAGGGCTCCCCGTACGCTCACCCCATGGATCAGCCCACCGAGCGCCCCTCACCGGCGCCTCAGCCCCTGCACCACGTGGAGCTGTGGACGCATGACCTCGCGGGCGCCGCGCCGTCCTTCGACTGGCTGCTCGGGGCGCTCGGCTGGACGGGCGAGTCGGATCCGGACTGGCCGACGGGCCGCATCTGGCGCCACCCGAGCGGGGTGTACGTGGTGCTCGAGCAGTCCCCGGCCGTCGTCGGCGAGGTCCACGACCGCATACGGCCGGGCCTGAACCACCTCGCGCTGCACCTCCCGCAGCCCGACGGCGCGGCCGTGGGATCCGCCCTCGACGCGCTCGACCGTCTGCGCGAGCAGGCACCGGAGCACGGCTGGTCCGAGCTCTTCGCCGAGGCCTATCCGCACGCGGGAGGCCCCGAGCACACGGCCCCGTTCCTCGAGAACGCGCAGGGGTTCGAGATGGAGATCGTGGCCTGACAGCGGTGACTACACCCGTCTGACCAGCCGCTTTCCTTCAGCCCACCGCGGTGTTCATCTCTCATACACCCGCGACAGGGCGGGCATAGGCGCTCCACAGGCGCGGACCGGATTCTCGATGTCATACCGATCATCGAGGAGCACACGTCGTGTCCGCCATCCCCCTGTACGCCCTGGATCTCGTCGCCGCCGCGACCCTGACCTTCGGCATCTACTGGCCCCGCCATCGCCGACGCGACCTCGTGGTCGCGTTCCTCGGCATCAACGTCGGGGTCCTCGCCGTCTCCGCCCTGCTCGCGAACTCGGCCGTGAGCGCCGGGATCGGCCTGGGCCTGTTCGGCGTCCTGTCGATCATCCGCCTGCGCTCCGACGAGCTCGCGCAGCACGAGATCGCCTACTACTTCGCCTTCCTGGCCCTCGGCCTCGTGGGCGGGCTGTCCGTCACCCCGGCCTGGATGGGCGCGGTGTTCATGGCGCTCATCGTCCTCACCATGACCCTCGTCGACCATCCGGCGCTGCTCGCCGCGCACCGCCGTCAGGTGGTGGTCGTCGACCGCGCGATCGCCGATGAGGACGAGCTGCGCGCGCACCTCGCCCGGATGCTCGGCGGCCGCGTGACCTCGCTCAGCGTGCAGCGACTGGACACCGTCTCGGACACCACCACGGTCGACGTCCGCTACCGCCTCACCGGCGAGCGCCCGGCGGGCGCCGCCGTGCCGATCGAGGCCAGCGCCGACGAGCGCTCGAGCGCCTCGGTCGGGCGCACCAGCATGGCCTCCCCCGTCGCCGCCGCGTCGGACGCCCCGTCCGACGCGCGGGCCGACGCCTCCCGCCACGTGCAGGGGGTCGCGCGATGACCAGCCTGAGCAGCCTCCCCGCCGTGGGCCTCGAGGAGATCTCCGAGCGCGCCGGCCTGATGACCCGCGTGGACCGCAAGTACCTGGTGCCCCGCGAGACCGTGCACATGCTGATCTCCGAGCTCGACGGCAGCGTGCGCGTCCTCGAGATCGCCGGCCGGCGCACCTTCCGCTACGCCTCCACCTATTACGACACCGCCGATCTCGCGACCTTCCGCGCCGCGGCCGGCAGGCGCCGCCGGCGCGCGAAGATCCGCTGCCGCGAGTACGTCGACTCCGGCACCGCGTTCCTCGAGGTGAAGACCGCCACCGGACGCGGGGGCTCCTCCAAGCAGCGGATCCCGCTGCCCGCCGGATCCGAGGGCGACCCGTCCGCCGGCCCTCTCGAGGGCACCTCCCGGGAGTTCGTCGACACCGCGCTCGACGGCGCCGGATGCACCCTCGACGGGGAGCTCGGGCCGGTGCTCACCACCCGCTACGACCGCACGACGCTCCTGGTCACCGGCGAGGAGAGCCGCGTGACGATCGACGCCGACCTGCGCTGGGAGATCCCCGGCACGCAGCTCCCGACGGGCACGGGCCGGCACGCCGCGACCGCGCCGCTGCCCGGCTACGACCTCGAGGGCCTCGTCGTCATCGAGACGAAGGCCGGCACCCGTCCGGGACGCGCCGACCGTCTGCTCTGGGCCGACGGACACCGCCCCGTGCGGATCTCGAAGTTCGCGACGGGCCTCGCCCTGCTGGACCCGCGCCTGCCGACGAACCGCTGGCACCGCACCCTCCAGAAGGTCCGCTCGCCGGCGCAGCGGGCGGCGTGAGGAGGCCCCGCATCACCACAGGACCAGCCGTCAGCACGTCTCCCACCACCACGACACCTTCAGCCATCACCACGGCCCCCGGCCGCGAGAGGACACGATCACCATGACCAGCCAGCACACCCCCGAGAACCCGTCGACCACCGAGCCCGCGACCCCTGCCCCGTCGGCGTACGCACCGCCGTCGGCCGCCCCGCCGACGCCCACCCCTCCGCCGACCGGGCGCAGACGCGGCCGCAGCGCGCGCAGCATCCGTCGGACCATGGCCGCCGTGGCGGCGGGCGCCGCGACCCTCGCCCTCGCGGCGTGCGGCGCGGCAACCGCGGTCACCGGCACCTCCTCGAGCAGCGAGGCGGCGGCGAGCACCACCTCGAGCTCGAGCACCTCGGCGAGCAACGACATGCTCTCGAGCCTGGACCTGACCACCCTCGACACCCACTACGACCAGGACGACCTGACCTGGGACGAGGCCGACGAGCAGGCGATCACCCTCTCCGACGACGGGTCGACCTCCGACTCCTCGGGAGTGAGTGTCGACGGCTCGACCGTGACGATCACCGAGGGCGGCGTCTACCGGGTCTCCGGGTCGCTGAGCGACGGCCAGCTGGTCGTCGACGCCCCGGACGACGAGGACGTCACGATCATCCTCGACGACGCCTCGATCACCTCGAGCAGCGTCCCCGGCATCTCCGTGACCAGCGCGGACGAGGCCACCCTGTACCTGGCCGACGGCACGGAGAACTCCGTCGAGGACGGCTCCGACTACGAGGTCGCGGACGACGCGACGCCCGTCGCGGCGATCGCCTCGGCCTCTGATCTCACGATCGCCGGCAGCGGCGCGCTCTCGGTCACCGGCAACACGAACGACGGCATCTCCACGAAGGACGGCCTCGCGATCGTCGGCGGCGACCTCACGGTCACCGCGGCCGACGACAGCATCCGCGGCAAGGACTACGTGGACATCACCGGCGGCACCTTCGACATCACCAGCGGCGGCGACGCCATCAAGTCCGACAACTACGAGGACGAGGACCGCGGCTGGGTGCTCATCACCGCCGGCAGCTTCACGATCGATGCCGGCGACGACGGCATCGACGCCGAACAGGCGATCGAGGTCGCCGACGGCACGCTGACCATCGAGAAGTCCCAGGAGGGCCTCGAGGCGAACGACGTCATGATCGAGGGCGGCACCGTGGACATCACGGCCTCGGACGACGGCATCAACTCCACCGCCGCGACCACCGAGGAGGAGGCCGCGGCGGAGGAGTCGTCGGACTCCACCGACTCCACGGATTCGGCCGACTCCGGCGACTCGGCCAGCGCGACCGACAGCGCCGACGCCCAGCAGCAGGGCCCGGGCGGGGGCAGCGAGGAGGACGACAGCTCGTGGCTGTCGATCTCCGGCGGCACCGTCACCATCGACGCCGACTACGACGGCCTCGACTCGAACGGCTCCATCTCGCTGACCGGCGGAGACATCACCATCACGAGCGCCGACAACGGCGGCGACTCCCCCGTCGACGCGAACGGCGACGTGACCTTCGACGGGGCGACGCTCACGGCGAACGGCACCGAGATCACCTCGGCCGACGACCTGCAGTCGCAGGCCGGCGGCATGGGCGGCGGCCAGGGCGGTCAGGGCAGCCAGGGCGGCACGCCTCCCGACCAGCAGAGCAGCGATGCGAGCACGGACTCCACGTCCTCGACGACCGACTCCTGACGCCCGGCTCGCTTGCCCCAGCGGCCTGCGCGGCCGACGCGGCGCCCCGGCACCCGACCACCCCACGAGGTATGAGCGTGGCGAACCAGAATCCGCGGATCCTGGTTCGCCACGCTCATATCGTCGTGCCCGCGCGGGCATCGTCGTGCTCGCGCGGGCTCGCGCGTCAGCCCTTGAAGGCGACCTTCTTCTCGGCGATCAGGCCGTGCAGGAACTCGGCGGCCCATTCGCGGGTGAGCGCCTCGGCGGGCTGGAAGGCGCTGCCGGCGGCCACGCCCTCCTTCTTCAGCCAGGCGATCTGCCGGGCGAAGGTCGAGCTCGCTGGCACGTCGCTGAACGGCGCCTTCGTCGGCTTCGGGGCGGACGGGGAGCCCGCGTACCGGTAGAGGTACGCGGCGGTCTCCTGACGGGTGACGGCCTGGGTGGGACGGAAGCTGCCGTCGGAGTAGCCGCCGACGATGCCCTGCTGCTTCGCCCAGATGATCGCCCGGTAGTTGTTCGTCTTCCCATGCTCGACGTCGCCGAAGGGCTCGTTGCGCGGCAGGCTCACCTCGGGCTTGCCGGCGGCGCGGTAGAGGAACGCGGCGAGCGCCGCGCGGGTGACCTTCTTGCGCGGGGCGAAGGTGTCGTCGGCCCGGCCGGGGATGATCCCCTTGAGGGCCGCCCACTGGATCGCGTCGTAGTGCTCCGAGCCCTTCTTCACGTCGCTGAACTCGGTGCGCGCGGGCAGGATCTGCACGACAGTCGGCTTCGGGCCGGTGCCCTCGAACTCGGGCCAGTAGGAGACCTGCTCGTCGAAGGTGCCGTCCTCGCCCGGGTGCTGGACCGAGACGAAGGCGGTGCGGTCCTGGTCGCGCACGATCGGACCGCAGGTCTCGGCGTCCACCGGGACGGAGGCGAACTGCTCGACCTTGCCGCGTTGGTTCCCCTCGAGGGTCACGCGGAACAGGCCGTCGTTGTACCCGATGGTGCTCGGGGCGCCGTCGGTCGAGATCCAGAGGTTCCCGACCGAGTCGAAGGCCAGGTTGTCCGGGCAGGAGATCGGCGAGACCTTCTTCTTCGGGAAGCCCGAGAAGTAGGTCGAGGTGTTCTGCGCGGGGTCGCCGCACACCAGCAGCAGGTTCCAGGCGAAGGAGGTGCCGGACTGCTTGCCCAGCTCGTCGATCTCGACGACGTGGCCGTCGCGGTTGACGGTGCGGGGGTTGACCTCGTCGGGCCCGGCCTTGCCCTCGGTGCCGCGGCCGTCATTGTTCGTGCAGGCCACGTAGACCTTGCGGCTCTTCAGCGAGGGCTCGACGTCCTCGCAGCGGTCCATCTTCGTGGGGCCCACCTTGTCGGCCGCGAGGCGGGTCTTCACGAGCACCTCGTCGACGTCCATGCCCTCGACCTTGGACGTGCCGTCCACGATCAGCGGGATCCAGCGGCCGGTGCCGTCGAAGGCGCCGTCCTTCGGGACGGCGCCCGAGCCGTTGATGGTGCCCGAGTTGCCCTCGAACTTCGCGACGTAGAGGTCGCCCTCCTCGAGGAGGGTCATGTTGTGCTTGCGGTTGCCCTCCTTGTACTTCTTCGAGGAGACGAACTTGTAGAGGTAGTCGAACTTCTCGTCGTCGCCCATGTAGGCGACCGCGTGACCGTCCTCGGCGATGATGACGTTCGCGCCCTCGTGCTTGAAGCGGCCCATGGCGGTGTGCTTGCGCGGGGTGGACTCGGGGTCCCACGGGTCCACCTCGACGATCCAGCCGAAGTGGTGTGCGGAGTTCTCGTATCCGTCGTTCGTGGTGTCGAAGCGCGGGTCCACGTTCTCCCAGCCGCGCGCGGTGGCCTTGGCGCTCATGCCGTAGCGCTTGTCCTCGTCGGTGTCGCCGGCGGTGTGGAAGTAGCCGTTGAAGTTCTCCTCGCCGCTGAGCTGCGTGCCCCACGGGGTGAGGCCGCCCGAGCAGTTGCCGAAGGTGCCGTGGGTGGCGTTGCCGCGGGGGAAGTCCTTGGTCTTCAGCAGGTCGGAGAAGCGGGCGGGGCCGGTGAAGGCGTACTTCGTGTCGGCGAGGAAGCGGCGGTTCAGCTCGGCGTCGACCACGTACTCGTACGGCGAGTCGTGGTCCTCGCGCTGCAGCTCGACGACGGTCAGGCCGTGGGCGTTCAGGCCCACCTCGGCCACGGTCTCGGCGTCGGTGTCCTCCGGCAGCATGATGTTCTCGTTCGTGTACTCGTGGTTCACGAACATCACGGCGCGCAGGCCGTCGGAGTCCGGGATCTCCTGGATCTCCGTGTAGTCGTTGTTGTAGCCGAACTGGCGCTTCTGCGCCTCGCCGGTCTGGGCGCCCCAGTCGAAGTCGGGGGCGTCGGAGAACAGCTTGTCGCCCCACTTGATGATGGGGTGCCACTCGAAGCCCTCGGGGACGGTGAACTCGTCGACGGTGAAGTCGACGGGGTCGATCGCGTCGAAGCGCAGCGGGCTGCCGTTCGGGGCCTTGGGGCCCTTCCCGGCGTCGACCAGAGGGCCGACGGGGGCCGCATCGGCCGACGGAGCGCCCGCGGTGCCGGCGACGGCGATCGCGAGGGCGCCCGCGGCGGTGCCGCCGAGCATGGCGCGGCGGCTCAGCGCGGCCGAGGCGACGTCGCGGAAGTAGGAGTTCGACGAGCTGTTGCAGGTCTCGCCGAGGCACGCGTTCGCGCACTTCAGGGCACAGGTCACGGGCGACCGCTTGCCGGCCACGTGATCCTTCATGAGCAGAGGGAGCTGGATGACCACGACGGGTCCTTTCGCGTGGGGACGAGGCCCCGGCGGAAGGATTCCGGCGGCATGCGCAGCGCGGCACGGTCTCCGTCGCTGCACCATCGGGCGCAGCGCGGACTCCGCCGCCGCACCGATGGGCACGGCGAGATCCTGCGCGGACGGTCGTGTCGCAGTGGCGCGTCCGCACTCCCCCGGGGCGCGAGGGGCGGATCGAGCATGTCGTCCCGGAATGTCCAGTGCCCCACGCCGACATGACAGGGAGGTGTCGGGACGGTGAGCGCGGCGGGGCCCGCCGCGTCAGCGCGCGGAGGGCGCGAAGCGCAGCCTGGTGCCGGGCCGGAGCTGGGCGAGCAGGGGCAGGTCGGCCTCGTCGACCACCGCGATCACGGGATACCCGCCGGTCACGGGGTGGTCCGCGAGGAACACGACGGGCAGGCCGGAGGGCGGCAGCTGGACCGCCCCGGGGACCAGTCCCTCGCTCGCGAGCTCCTCGGTGCGCACCCGCCGCAGGGGAGCGTCGCCGTCGGCCGCTTCGAGGCGCGCACCCACCCGGTCGCTGTCACCGCCGACCACCCAGGTCCGCCCGAGCAGGGCGTCGTCCTCGGCCCAGTCCGCGCGCGGACCGCGGCGAATCCGGAGCACGGGGGCGGTGCTCCCGCCGTCGCCCGCATCCTCGTCGAGGTCCGGGCCCTGAGGGGACTGCGGGGCCTCCGGGTCCTGCGGGGACTGCGGAATGACGGCCGCCGGCTCCTCGGGGGTGCCGACGCTGCGGTGCGCATCGGCCTGCCCGATGGCGAGCACGTCGCCGGCGGCGAGGGGGCGCGGGCCGAGTCCGGAGAGGGTGTCCGCCGCACGGCTTCCGAGCTGGGCGGGCACGTCGATGCCTCCTCGCACCGCGAGATACCCACGCAGTCCCGAGGTCGGCGCGGCGAGGGCGAGGGTCTCGCCGTCGCGCAGGCCGAAGGGCTCGCACAGGGCGACGGGGAACCCCGCGTCGCCACGCGGGGCCGCCTCGTCGCCCTCGTCGAGGTCGTTGTCGTCCTCCTGCGCGGTGTCGGCGTCGGCCCTATGGATCACGCCCTCGCCGATCGCGCCGGTGAGCGCGAGGACCAGGTCGCCGCGGGCGCGCACACGGAGTCCGCCCAGCAGCGTCTCCAGGACCGCCGCGTCCGGGGCGTTGCCCACCAGGCGGTTCGCCTGGCGGGCCGAGGGGCCGTCGGCCGCCCCGGAGCCCGTGACGCCGAGGTCGCCGAGACCGGGCCGGCCGGAGTCCTCGACGAGGGTGCGCGGACCGGGAGCGAGGATCTCGAGCGCGGACGCTCCCGCGGCCACCTCCGGGAAGGGGCGCGCCGCGGACGACGCGTCGCCGGCGGTCGCGACATCCCCGCTGGTCGCGCCATCGCTGGACACCGCGCCTCCGGCCGCCGCCTCGTCGGTCGTCGCGCCGCCGCGCCGCATCACCCGCGCGCTCTCGCGCCGCGCCTCGAAGCGCACGGTGTCGCCGGGGCGGATCAGCGCGGGGTCCTTCGCATCGGGGTCGAAGAGCACGGCGTCGGTGCGTCCGATGAGCTGCCAGCCGCCGGGCGAGGCCTTCGGGTAGACGGCGGAGAACTCGCCGGCGAGCGCGACCGCTCCCGCCGGGACGCGGGTGCGCGGGCTGTCCCGACGGGGCACCACGAGGCGCTCGTCGCCGCCGGTCAGGTACACGAACCCGGGGGCGAAGCCCCCGAAGGCCGCGGTCCAGGGCGTGCCGGTGTGGGCCGCGACGACGGCTTCGGCGCTCAGGCCGGTGGCGCGGGCGACCTCCTCGAGGTCCTCCCCGTCGTAGACGACGCCGATCCTGCGGGTCCGCCCCGTGGAGGCCTTCCCCGCTCCCGGGGTGCGCGCGGAGATCTCGTCGGCGGCCGCGAGGGCGTCGGCCGAGGTCTCGAAGCGCACGAGCACGGTGCGGGCGGCGACCACGCTCCACTCCTGGCCGGGCAGAGGCGCGGTGCGCACGGAATCGTTCCAGGCCAGGGCGTCCTCGAGGGTGGGCAACTCGAGCAGCAGGGCCCGCTCCCCCATCGGCAGCACCTGCGCCGGGGCCGCGCCGGCGTCGTTCCCTCGCTTCGCGGCGCGTCCTCGTGCGGTCCTCCGGCTGGTGTCCCGGGTCTTCCCCGCCCGGTCCTCGCGGGGGCTCATGCGAAGCTCCGGACGTCCACGCCCGCGTCCTCGAGGCCGCGGCGCACGGCGCGGGCGAGGTCGACGGCCCCGGGGGTGTCGCCGTGCAGGCAGATGCTCGTCGCCTCGGGTCGCAGGACCGTGCCGTCGGTCGCCTCGATCTCGCCGCTGGTGGCGAAGCGGACCATGCGCTCGGCGACGTGGACGGGGTCCTCGATCACCGCGCCGCTCTCCTGTCGCGGCACGAGCGTGCCCGAGGGGGTGTAGGCGCGGTCGGCGAAGGCCTCGCCGATCACCGCGAGCCCCGCCTCGCGCGCGAGCTCGGCCGCGCGGGAGCCGGGCAGCAGGAGCAGGGCGAGGGCCCCCGACCCTCCCTCGTCCTCGGGCCCGGCAGGGCCGTCGGTTCCGGCGGTCCCATCGGCCGATCCGGAGTCGTCGGCCGCTCCGCCGAGCTCGCGCACCGCCTCGACGACCGCGCGGGCATGCTGCTCGTGGTGGACGATCGTGTTGTAGAGGGCGCCGTGCGGCTTCACGTAGGCGACGCGGGCGCCCTCCGCGCGGGCCATGCCCTGCAGGGCGCCGATCTGGTAGATCACGTCGTCGGCGAGCTCGTCGGGGCTCGCGTCGACGAAGCGCCGGCCGAACCCGGCGAGGTCCCGGTAGGAGACGTGCGCGCCGATCGTCACGCCGCGCGCGGCCGCCGCGCGCACCGTGCGCCGCATGTGCGAGGGGTCCCCGGCGTGGAAGCCGCAGGCGATGTTCGCGCTGGTCACGACGTCGAGGATCGCCTCGTCGTCCCCCATGGTCCAGGCGCCGAAGGACTCGCCGATGTCGCTGTTCAGATCGATCGTGCTCATGGGGCCTCTCCGTCGACGCTCGTGGGACGCATCTTCGCTCCAAGGATCGCAGACTCCCCCGGGAGCCGGACCGCCCCGTCGGCCGGTCCGTCCCGCCGGCACGGGCCGTCACACGGGCACGGACCGTGATCCCGGACATTCTGCGCGACCGAACGGGTGACATCGCGCCCAACCCATAAGCATTCCTAGGGTCACCCGAGTACGCTCGTCCCCATGGATCCCCGTCGTGTGCTCATCTTCCGGACGGTCGTGCGCAACGGCACCATCGGTGGTGGTGCCCGCGAGCTCGGCTGGACCCAGCCGGCCGTCTCCCAGCATCTCGCCGCCCTCGAGAAGGAGGTCGGCACGCAGCTGCTGCTGCGCTCCTCGAGCGGCGTCACGCCCACCGAGGCGGGCCAGCGCCTGTTCCGCCATTCCGAGCGGATCGCCTCCTCGCTGCACGCCGCCGAGGAGGAGCTCGCCGAGATCACGGCGCTGCGCCGCGGGCGCGTGCGCTTCGCGACGTTCCCGTCGGCCGCGGCCCTGCTGCTGCCGCCCGCGCTCGCGCGCATGGGCCGGGAGGCCGAGGGCGTGGACGTCACCTTCGACGAGCTCGAGCCGCCGGACGCGATCCAGGGCCTGCTCAGCAACGATCTCGACCTCGCGCTCGTCTTCCGCTACGAGGGCACCACCGTGGACGCCGAGGGCGCCCTCGAGTGGACCCCCGTGCTCGACGACCGCGTGCTCGCGGTGCTGCCGAAGGACCACGCCCGGGCCGACGACCCCGACCTCACCATGGCCGACCTCGCCGAGGAGGAGTGGATCGCCGGTTGTGAGCGCTGTCGAGCGAACCTGCTGGTCAACGCGCAGCGCGCGGGCTTCAGCCCGAAGGTCCGGCACACCACCGACGACGCGATCGTGGTGCAGCGCCTGATCCAGCACAGCGGCGGCATCGCCCTGCTGCCCGAGAGCGCGATCGAGGCCGCCCCCTGCGCGGATGTCACCGTGCGCCCGCTCTCCGGGCTCAACGAGCGCACCATCGGCCTGATCAACCGTCCCGGCGCTACCGCGATCCCCGCGGTCAAGGCGCTGCGGGACGCCCTCATCGACGTCGCGGCGGAGCGCTCGAGCGCCGCCGTGATGATCTGAGGTCCGACAGGGACCCGAGGATCCGAGGACTCGAGGAGAAGCCGATGGAGCCGACGATCGCCCCCGATGCGGGCCGACGGATGAGCCGCGCGAGCCTGTGGGTCCGCCCCGTGCTGATGACCGTGGGCGGACTCGCGGTGGCAGCCCTGCTGCTGCTCGCCGACCAGGAGATCGCCGCGGCGCTGCTCGTCCTCGCGGCCGTGTTCATGGGCTACTGGACCTCGCCGCTGCGCGCGGGGCGCCACGAGCCGTTCACCCAGGCATTGGCGCGCCGCGACGACGCCCACGCGATCATCCTCTGGGCTCCCGGCGATCCGCTCTCGGCACGCCTGCAGACGGCCGTGCGCGGCGACCGCGAGGACGTGGCCTGGGTGAACGTGCTGCGCGATCCCTGCGCGGTCGAGTTCCTCGAGGCCCACGGCGGCCGCGGCGCGCTGCCTCTCGTCGTGGTCGGCTCGACGGTGCTGCGACGCGCGACCGCGAGCCAGTACCTCGAGGCGAAGGTCGAGGGCGAGCAGCGAGCCGCCGCGGCAGACTGACGCCGCGGCGCGGCCGATGGGCGGGACCGCCCGTAAGGAGTGCTCGAGCGACCCGCTCAGGAGCGGGCGTACTCGGCGAGCACCACGCCGGACGCGAAGGCGCGCGTGTCCTCGCGCGTCCACGCCGAGGGCGCGTACGGGCGGTGGCCGAAGAGCGGCACGCCCTCGCCGAGCAGGACCGGGTTGATCTTCAGGGCGAGATGGTCGATCTCGTCGGCGAGCTGCGCGGCGAGCGCGCCTCCCCCGCACAGCCAGATCCCCCTGCCCTTCTCCTGCTTGAGCGCTCGGACCGTCTCGACGGGATCGGCGTCGGTGAAGGTCACGCCGTCGCTGCCCGCGGGAGCCTCGTGGGAGCGGGTGAAGACGATCTGCCGCAGGTGCTCGTAGGGGTCGGCCAGATGATGATCGGGCAGTCCCACGCCGTAGGTGTTCCAGCCCATGACCACGGTGTCGAAGGGACCGTCCTCGACCTCGAGCCCCACGGCGCGGGCGAGCACGGTAGGAGCGGTCCCGCGGTAGCGCTCCCAGAGCGGCCCCATGTGATCGCCCTCGGCCAGGAACGCATCGAACTCGCCGCCCGGACCGGCGATGAAGCCGTCCAGACTCACGGCGACGTAGTAGGTCAGCTCACGCATGGGGGTTCCGTTCAGGAGGGGCGGCGAGCGCCGTGGGATGCCGTAGGGCGGCGGGGCGACGAGTCGACGGGCCGAAAGTCGACGGGCGGCACGTCGACGAGCCTGGTCAGACGAAGGAGACGGTCACGCGCCGAGCGAGCCGATGACCACGTTCCAGGTGTGGATCTCGCGGTCGGCGATCAGGCCCTCGCGCCGGAACGGATCGTCCTCGAGCGCCGACTCGACCGCGGCGACGTCGGCCGCCTCGACGAGCAGCAGCGCGCGAGCGCCCTCGGTGTCGGAGTACGGGCCGCTCGCGATGATCGTGCCGCGCTCCTGCAGGCCGCCCAGGAACTCCCGGTGGGAGGGGCGGTGCTCGTCGAGACGGGCCGGATCGTCCGCGTAGTGGTAGGTGACGGCGAAGGTGGTCACGGGTGCTCTCCTCGTGCTCGACGGTCGGGCCCGGCGCCCGCCGAGATGTCTCGCGGCGGCGCTGGTCACAGCAGGATAGGTCGTCGGCGCGAGCACCGGGAAGAGCCGTCCGTCGGCCGTCGGTTCGAGCGGCTCACGCCGCGCCCCGCCGGAGGATCGCGCCGCGCGCGTCAGGCGCTGACGACCCCGCCCGCGAGCAGGCCCACGAGCACCAGGCCGACGATGATGCGGTACACGATGAACGAGGTGAACGAGTTCTTCGAGACGAACCGCAGCAGCCAGGCGATCGACGCGTAGGCCACGACGAAGGACACGACGGTGGCGATGATCGTCGGCCCCCATCCCACGGCCTCGGAGATGTCCCCGGCCGAGCCCACGGCCTCGAGCCCGCCCGCCGCGACCAGCGCGGGGATGCCCATGAAGAAGCTCAGGCGAGTCGCGGTGACCCGGTCGAAGCCGAGCATGAGCCCCGCGGAGATCGTCGCGCCCGAGCGGGACACGCCGGGGAACAGCGGCGCGAGCGCCTGGAAGACGCCGATGATCAGTGCGTCGAGCACCGAGACGTGGTGCATCTCCTTGGGCACGATCTGGTTCGCCTGGATGCGGTCGGCCGCCCACATGGCGAAGGACCACACGAGCAGCGCGATCGCGATCACCCACATGCTGCGCAGCGGACCTTCGATGAGGTCCTTGAAGGCGAGGCCCACCACCGCCACGGGGATGGAGCCGACGATGACGCCCCAGCCCAGCGTGTAGTCGGGATCGGTGCGTGCCTCGGCGCTGAGCAGGCCGCGCACCCAGGCGACGGCGATCCGCACGATGTCCTTCCAGAAGTACAGGATCGCGGCGATGATCGCTCCGACCTGGATCACCGCCGTGAACGCGGTCATGCCGCGGGAGTCGATGTCGTAGCCCAGGAGCTTCTCGACGATGTTCAGGTGGCCGGTGCTGGAGACCGGGAGGAACTCGGTGATCCCCTCGATGATGCCGAGGAGGATCGCATGCAGCCAGTTCACGGGGCGTCTCCGGATGTCGGTGCGGACAGGACGCCCGGAGCATATCGCCGAGGTGCGGGGCGAGCCTGAAGCCTCAGCGGCGTGGGCGGCGTCCTGGCCCGGGCGGCGGGCGGGACCGCGCCAGCGCACGACCTCATCTCACCCTTGTCAACTCCTCCGAATTTCCGTAATCTCAATGTCTGCAGGCAGCGCCCCCGACGATCGGCACGGCCGACCACAGCCGACGAGCAGGAGGAACGATGGTCCGAGGAACGGCGAACAGCGAGAAGGCCTCCGCGCAGACTCCGTCAGGCGCGTCCGGCCACGGCTCCACCTCCACCTCGCCGACGACCTCGACCTCGACCTCGACCTCGACCTCGACGAGCAGCCTCGAGGACCGCATGGATCGGATGGAGCAGAGGCTCGAGGACGTCCTGACCCGACTGGAAACGGCAGCGGGAGACCCCTCCGCGCCGTCAAGCGCCGGTGAGCCGTCGGCCCCGTCGGGCGCAGACGATCCCACCACCGGTCCCTCCCCCGCCGCCTCGTCAGCCGCCGCCGACCCAGCCGACCCCACAGCCCCGGACCGCTTCTGGGCGCTCAACGCGTTGAAATCGCAGCTCCCCGCGCCCGGCGGCGTGGTCTACGCGGGCGCCGTCGACCTGCCGATCGGTCACGTCGAGTACCAGTGGGGCCGCCCCACCGATCCGCTGCTGCGCGCGGACTGGGCCGACCGGGCCGAGCGCGTCGCGGCCCTCGGCCACCCGCTGCGTCTCTCACTGCTGCAGAAGCTGCTCGAGAACGAGTGCACGGTCGCCCAGCTCGTCGACGAGCTGGATCTCGCCTCGACGGGCGTCGCCTACCACCACCTCCACCAGCTGCAGGCCGCCGGATGGGTGACCTCGCCCGCGCGCGGCACCTGGTCCGTCCCGCCCACGCGCGTGGTGCCGCTGCTCGCGATCATCACGGCCCTCGAGGAGGCGTGAACGATGAACGAGAACCCGAAGAACGGCACTCCGGAGGTCGGCGACCTGGGGCCCGAGGACCCGACGTCGGGCGGCCCTGGCGTCGTCCGCCCCTCGCGCCGCACCGTGCTCGGGGTCGGCGCGCTCTCGGCCGTCG
Source organism: Brachybacterium halotolerans subsp. kimchii (assembly GCF_020792675.1). Classification (NCBI taxonomy): domain Bacteria; kingdom Bacillati; phylum Actinomycetota; class Actinomycetes; order Micrococcales; family Dermabacteraceae; genus Brachybacterium; species Brachybacterium halotolerans. The sequence goes on from NZ_CP086254.1 coordinate 2,200,464, forward strand.
CCCTGCTGGGCACGGGCGCACTCGCCGGTCCCCGGCCCGCGCGGCTCGGCGCGCCCACGGGAAACCAGGATCTCGCGGCCGAGCTCGCCGACCATCTCACCGGCCAGCGCACCGTCGCGTGCGCGCTGATCGACGGCGACGACGTCCGCTTCGCGGGCTTCGGAGCCGACGAGCACCGGGAGTTCGAGGTCGGCTCGGTCTCGAAGACGTTCACCGCGGCGCTCGTGATGGACGCGGTCCGCCGCGGCGAGCTGGAGCTCGAGGCGACCGTGCAGGACGTGCTCGGCGCGAGCGCGAAGGGCTCGGCGATCGCGGATGTGACCGTGCGCGAGCTCGCGAGCCACGCCTCGGGCATCCCGTCCCTGCCGGCGCCGGTCATCGCGAAGAACCTCTGGCGCACACCTCTGCACCGCGATCCGTACGCGGGCTTCGGCGCGCAGGAGGTCGTGGACCTCGCGCTGGACGCGACCCCCGTGGGCCGCGGCTCGGTCGCTTACTCCAACCACGGCGTCGCCCTCGAAGGGCAGCTCGTCGCCCGCGCCTCCGGCGCATCCTGGCCGGACCTCCTCGCGGAGCGGGTGCTCGCGCCGATGGGCCTCACCGCCACGCGCGCCCCGATCACCGCTTCACGGCTCGGGGCGAAGGCCCCGACGGGCTTCACGAGCACCGGCCACGGCAGTGCCGCGTGGACCATGGACGGCTTCGCTCCGGCGGGCGGCATCCGTTCGACCGCGGCCGACCTGGTCACCTGGGTGCGCTCGATGATGGACGGCTCCAATCCCGGGGCCGACGGGATCCGCCCCACTGCGCGGCGGGACGAGACGACCTCGGTGGGCGTCAACTGGTTCACGACGACGCTGGCGGGCGGCGGCTCGGCCGTCTGGCACAACGGGGAGACCGGCGGCTTCCACAGCTTCTGCGGCTTCTCGCCCGAGGCGAAGCGGGGGTGGGTCCTGCTCTCCGACACGGCCGACTCCGGGACCGACGACCTCGCCTTCCGGATCCTCGACGGGGAGGTCGCCGCATGAACGTCGCCGCGTTGCTGCTCGCCCTCGCCCCCTATGGGGCGGCACTGCTGCTCACGCTGCTGCTGGTCCTCGAGCTCGTCCACATGCTGCTGGGGCGCCGCCACCCGCTGCGCATCCTCGATCACGTGCTGAGCTGCGGGTTCTTCCTCCTGCTCGCGGGCCTGATGGTGCCGATCGGCGGAGCGCTCACGATCGTCTGGTGGGTGTTCGTGGCGTTGTCGCTCGGCGCGGCGATCCTGGCCCTGGCGCGCAGCCGGGTCGCGGCCTCGAAGGCGGTGCCGACGCCGCCCGAGTCGCTCCCGGCACGCGGCACCCCGGCGGCCGCAGAGGCTCGACGGAATCGTCGCCGCCTCCACCGCGCCATGCGGCCGACGACCCCCGAGGTCGCGATCACCGTCGCCCTCTTCGCAGGCGCCGCGACCCTTTGGCTCGTCGCCGGCTGACCCCGGGCTCCCCGCGCAGCCCTCCAACGCCCCGCGCAGCCCCGCGCCCGGCGCACTCCGCGCCCCGCGCAGCCCGCGAGAAGTACGAAGTCGTTGCCAAGATCGGTTTTGGCAACGACTTCGTACTTCTCACGGATCGGATGGCGGCTCGCGCACCGGATGGCGACCGCGCACCGAATCGCGGCTCGCGCACCGGAAGGCTGCGCGGGGATCGGATGGCTGCGGCTGAGCGGGTGGCGCCCCGCCCTCAGCGCCCGCGGATCGGCAGCCAGTCCAGGACGTCCTGGATGCCGCGGTCCCAGAAGTCCCAGGCGTGGGTGCCGGGGCGCAGGCGGGAGGTGAGGTCGACGCCGCGCTCCTCGGCGAGGTCGATGAACGCCTGGTTCTGGGTGACCAGGTGGTCCTCGGTGCCGCAGTCCAGGAACAGCTGCGGCAGGGCGGTGGGATCGGCCGAGCCCAGCAGTCCCATGAGGTCGTCGGCCGTGCCGGCGATGTCCTGACCACCCCAGATGCGCTGGGCGAGCTGACCCGCATGCTGACTGAGGTCGAGGGTCACGGGGTCCAGCGCACCGGAGAGCGAGGCCGCGGCGGCGAAGCGCTCGGGGTGGTTCAGGGCGAGCTTGAAGGCGCCGAACCCGCCCATGGACAGGCCCGCGACGAAAGTGTCCTCGCGCGCCGTGGAGATCCGGAACGTGCGTGCGAGGAGCTGCGGTAGCTCCTCGGAGACGAAGGTCCAGTACTTCTCGCCGACGGCCTCGTCGGTGTAGAAGGAGCGGCGCACCTCGGGCATGACCACGGCGATCCCGCGCTCGGCGGCGTAGCGCTCGATCGAGGTGCGGCGCTCCCAGATCGTACAGTCGTCGCTCAGCCCGTGCAGCAGGTACAGCACGGGGACGCCGCGCGGGGCGACCGCGTCGCCGCCTGCGGCCCCCTCACCGCCATCTTCAGTGCCGGCGCCGTCGGCCCCGCCCATCCCGATGCCGGCCGCCTGCTGCGGCATGAGCACCACCATCGAGGTGCCCATGCCGAGGGACTCGGCGAAGAAGTCAGTGCGCATGCGGATCATGGGGGCTCCTCGTGGCTCTGCGGTGAGTGGCTCAGCGGTCGCGGGGCCGCGCCCGTCGCTCGTGCGCGGCGCCGCCCCGGCGGATCCGCCTCAGTATCCCAGCAGCCGCCCCACAGCGGGCTGCCTGCGGGCATAGGCGTCGACGAGCTTCCCGCCCAGGTCGACCGAGCGCACGAGGGGGTGCGTGGAGAAGCCCTCCCAGGCGGCGCGGCGGGCGCGCACCGGATCGCCGACGGTCGCGGCCTCGAGGATGCAGCGCTCCGCGCCGCGCTGCTGCGCCATCAGTCCGAGCTGCTCGAGCGGGACGGGGCCGACGGCCTGCGGGTGGACGCCGTCGCCGTCGACCAGGCAGGGGACCTCGAGGACGAGATCGGCCGGCAGCTGCGGGACGATGCGGCCGGAGGGGTCGGCGGCGGACGGCGCGGTGGTCGGCGACCCGGACGGCGATCCCTCCGACGACCCGGCCGGCGCATTGCCGACGTCCAGGATCATCCGCTCGGTGCGGCCGCTCGCGATCGCGGTCATCAGGCGCAGCGCGACCTCCTGGTAGCCGCCGCCGGCGACGTCCTCGGGACGGCGCTCCTCGTCGGCCTCCCGGGACTCGGCCATGTAGGTCGACTCGCGCTCGTGCAGCGTCGCGCGCCAGGTCGCGAGCGGCCCGTCGCAGCAGGCCTCCGACCCCGCCCCCTCCGCGGCCTGCCGGTAGAACCGGCCCTGCTGCTCGACGAGGAACTCACCGCGGGTGGTGCCTGCCTCGAGGATCCGCTCCCGTGCCTGCTGGGTGAACAGGTAGTAGTAGAGGTACTCGTTGGGCAGGGCGCGCATGGCGCGCACCCAGTCGAAGCCGACGAGCCGCGCTTCCTCGATCTGCTCGAGGGCGCCGTTGTCGGCGAGGATCCCCGGCAGGCGGTCCTGGCCGTCGACCGAGAGGCCGCGCAGCCAGCCCAGATGGTTCAGGCCCACGTAGTCGATGCCGATGCGGTCGAGGGCGTCGGGCGCGTCGACGTCCTCGCCGATCAGGCGGCTCACGCGCCGCACCAGGCCGATCGGGGTGTCGCAGATGCCCACCACGCGGTCGCCCAGCACCGAGCGCATGGCCTCCGTGACGATGCCCGCGGGATTGGTGAAGGTGATGGTCCAGGCGCGGGGCGCGACCTCGGCGATGGTGCGGGCGATCTCGAGGGCCACGGGCAGCGTGCGCAGCGCGTAGGCGAGGCCGCCGGCGCCCACGGTCTCCTGCCCCAGCAGACCCAGGTCGAGGGCCACGCGCTCGTCGACCGTGCGTCCTTCGGCGCCGCCCACGCGCACGGCGCTGAACACGAAGTCCGCGCCGGCCACGGCCTCGCGCAGATCGGTGGTCGCGATCAGGCGGGGCAGGGTGCCGACGGTCCGGCCCTGCGCGCGCAGCTCGGCCCCGAGCTCCTCGACGACCCGTTCGATGGTGCGCAGACGGGACGGCTCGACGTCCTGCAGGACGATCTCGTCGATCGTGAGCCCGGTGGCGCCGGTCGCGGCCGCCTCGTAGACGAGCGGGACGCGGAAGCCTCCGCCGCCCAGGATGGTGAGCTTCATGGGGTGAGGACCTCCAGGTCGGAGTCGGGGGGCAGGTCCAGCTCGCGGGCCGAGGGCGCTCTGTCCGTGACGAGCTGGTCGAAGCGTGCGAGCGGCGCGACCTCGAGGTACCCGGTGCCGGGCAGCTTCTCGTGGTCGGCCAGCAGGCAGGAGACGGTCGCGATGTCGAGCAGGCCGCGCTTGATCGGCACCTCGCTGGGGGTCGTGTCCAGCACGGTCCCGTCGGCCCGGATCCCGGAGGTGCCCAGGAAGGCGCGGTCCACGCGGATCTGGCGCAGCGCGGACTCGGTGAGGGGGCCGACGAGGCTGCCGTAGGTGGGGCGCAGGATCCCGCCGAGCACCACGAGCTCCACGTCGCGCGCCCCCGCGAGCCCGCGCACGACGGCGAGGGACGAGGTCACCACGGTGATGGAGCGGCCCAGCAGGAAGGGGCACATGGCGGCGACGGTGGTGCCGATGTCCAGGGCGATGACGTCGCCGTCGGCCACCTGGGCCGCCGCCCGCTGGGCCATCTCGCGCTTGGGGCCGACGGCGTCGCGGGCGACCTGCTCGAAGCGCCGCGGGTCGGGCTCGGGGTGCGCGTCGCCCCGCGGGTCGCACGCGCCGCCGCGCACGCGCCGCACCTGGCCGTCCGCGGCGAGCTGCTCGAGATCCCGTCGGATCGTCGCCTCCGAGGCGGCGAAGGACTGCGCGAGATCGGCGACCGGGACCGAGCCGCGGCGGCGCACGGCGGCGACGATCCCACGGCGGCGGTCATCGGTGAGCATGCGGTCAACCTAGCACCGCGCACGCATCTTCACGCAGTTCCGAACACGTCCATTCATCTTCTCGCATCCTCGCGCAACCTGTGGGAAGCTGAGGTCCCCGCTCCCCTGGAGGACCTCATGCACCGTCGCCAGTTCCTCGCCTCCGCCACCGCCGTCGGCGGCATGGCCGCCCTCGCCGCCTGCGCTCCCGGCACCGGCACCACCGACGACCCCACCGGCCCGTCGTCCGACGAGGTCGACACCGACGTCGCCGGACTCGGCGACATCACCCTGCGGGTGTGGGACCAGGAGGTCCGCGGCTCGCAGGACGAGGCCATCACCGCCCTCATCAAGGCCTTCGAGAAGAAGTTCTCGAACGTGAAGATCGACCGCGTCAAGCAGTCCTTCGACGATCTGCAGAAGCAGACCGCCCTCACCCTCTCCGGGGCCGACGTCCCCGACGTCCTGCAGGTCAACAATGCGCGCGCCGACATGGGCGAGTTCGTGAAGGCCGGGCAGCTGCTGGACCTCTCGGGCTATGCGGAGGCGTACGGCTGGTCGAAGCGCTTCTCGGACTCCGTGCTCTCCAAGGCCCGCTACTCGAAGGACGCGAAGACCTTCGGCGAGGGCTCTCTCTGGGGCGTGCCGCAGACCGGCGAGGTCTGCGGCATCTACTACAGCGCGAAGAAGCTGAAGGGCATCGGCGCCGAGCCGCCGACCTCGTGGGACGAGCTGCGGACGGTCCTGGAGACGGCGGAGAAGGCCGGCGAGCTGCCGATCATGCTCGGAAACCTCGACAAGTGGCCGGCGCTCCACGTGTTCGGCCCGCTCCAGGCCGCCTACGTGGACCCCGAGCAGATCACGAAGCTCGCCATGGGCAACGCGGGCGGCGACTGGACCGACGCGAAGAACGTCGACGCCCTCACCGAGCTCGCCGACTGGGCGGAGAAGAAGTACCTGGGCGACTCCCCCAACGGCCTGGACTACGACGCCGCCTGGGCGGACTTCACCAAGGGCAAGGGCGTGCTGCTGATCGGCGGCTCCTGGCTGGGCACCGACATGGCCAAACCCATGGGGGACGACCTGCACTTCATGGCCCCGCCCGCCGGCGTCGGCGGGAAGGTCGCGACCACGGGAGGCACCGGTCTGCCGTTCTCGATCCCCGCGAAGGCGAAGAACCAGGTCGCGGCCGCGGCCTACATCGACTTCATCACCAGCGAGGACGCGATGAAGCTGATCGCGGACAACGGCGGCATGCCCGTGCTGGACACCGCCGACCTCGCTCCGGAGAAGGGCGTGAACAAGGAGATCTTCGAGGCCTTCGACACCGTCTCGAACGACGGCGTGCTGCTGCCCTACCTCGACTACGCGACCCCCACGTTCTCCGACACCGCGGGCGCGACCCTGCAGGAGCTGATCGGCGGGCAGTCCTCGCCCAAGGACGCCGCGGCGGCCCTGCAGAAGGACTACGCGGACTTCACGGGCGCCTCGTGAGCACGCGCGCGGGGAACACGAGGACACGGCGCCGGAGCGCCCCGTCGGCCGTGGTCCGGGGCCGGCTCACGCCGTACCTGTTCCTGCTGCCCGGCTTCGTGGTCTACGCGGCGTTCGCGCTGTACCCTCTCGTGCGCTCGGCCCAGTTCTCGCTGTACGACTGGTCGGGGATCGGCGCCTCGACGTTCGTGGGGCTGGGCAACTACGCGGACCTGCTGCACGACGGCGGCTTCCTCGCCGCGATCGGCAACGCGCTCGTGCTCATCATCTTCTACGCGCTGCTGCCGCTCGCGATCGGCCTGCTGCTCGCCGCGGTGCTGCGCCGTGCGCAGGTGCGCGGGCTCGGCTTCTTCCGCACCGTGATCTTCCTGCCGCAGGTGGTCGCGCTGGTCGTGGTCGCCGTCGCCTGGAAGCACATCTATGCGCCCGACGGCCCTTTGAACACCGTGCTGCGCGCCGTGGGCCTGGACTCGCTGGCCCGCGGCTGGCTGGGCGATCCCGGGGCGGCGCTGCCCGCCGTGGGATTCATCGGCACCTGGCTCGAGATGGGCCTGGTGATGCTCCTGCTGCTCGCGGGCATGAGCCGCATCCCCGAGGACCTCTACGAGGCGGCGCGCCTGGACGGCGCCGGACCTGTGCGGGAGTTCTTCGCGATCACCCTGCCCTCGGTGCGCGGGGAGATCGTCTCGGCGCTCGTGCTGACGATCATCGCGGCCCTGAAGACCTTCGACCTCGTCTACATGACGACCTCGGGCGGACCGGGCGACGCCACCACCGTGCCCAGCTACGAGGTCTACCGGCGGGCCTTCGAGCTCAAGGACGTGGGCTCGGCGAGCTCCGTCGCGATCGTGCTGACGATCCTCGTGTTCGCGATCAACCTGCTGGTCACCAGGATCGACGAGCGTCCGGAGACGCGAGGGGGCCGACGATGAGGGTCTCGCCCGCCGAGCGCACCATGAACTACGTCGTCCTCGCGGCGTTCGCCGTGTTCGCGCTGTTCCCCGTCGTCACGATCCTGCGCGACGCCTTCTCCCCGCGCATCGGCGTCTCCGGCGGGATCCACCCGGAGAACCTGATCGACGCCTGGCGGATCGGCGGCTTCGGGGCCTCGCTCGGGAACTCGCTCGTGGTCGCGCTGATCGTCGTGGTGGTCTCGGTGGCCCTGTCGCTGGGCACCGGCTACGCCTTCGGCACCATGCGCTTCCCGGGCTCGCGCGTGCTGTTCCCGCTGTTCCTGCTGGGGCTCATGATCCCCGCCGAGGCGATCGTGATCCCGCTGTTCTACGACCTGCGCACGGTGGGCCTCACCGACACCTACGCCGCGATCGCCCTGCCGCAGATCGCGCAGTCGATCGCCTTCGGCACCTTCTGGATGCGCGCCCAGTTCCGCGCCCTGCCGCAGAGCCTCGTCGAGGCCTCCGCGCTCGACGGGGCGGGTCCGCTGCGCACCCTGGTGCGGATCCTGGTCCCGGCCTCGCGGCCCGCGATCGTGACCCTCGTGGTGCTGGTGGGGCTGTGGACCTGGAACGAGTTCCTCATCGCCCTGGTGATGACCCCGTCGGGCCGTCACCGCACCGCCCCGCTGGGCCTGGCGAACTTCCAGGGCCAGTACACCGCCGACAACGCCCTGCTCGCCGCGGGCGCGATCATCGTCGCCGCGCCGATGCTGATCCTGTTCCTGGTGCTCCAGCGGCACTTCATCCGCGGCATGATCGACGGCGCCTCGAAGGAATGAGAGACGGAGTGAGAGAGATGGACGAGACCGCCCCCGCCACGACCTCGGCAGCCGGGGACTGGGACCCGCTGGCCTCGCAGCGCACGCCCGAGGACCCGCCGCTGGACGTGCTGCTCTCGGGCACGGTCTTCTTCGACATCGTGTTCACGGGTCTCGAGCGGATGCCCGCTCCCGGCGAGGAGCTGTGGTCCGAGGGGCTCGGATCGTGCCCCGGCGGGATCGCGAACCTCGCGACCGCGACCGCGCGCCTGGGTCTGCGCACCGGGCTCGTCGCGGGCTTCGGGGACGACGCCTACGCGGACTGGATGTGGGAGACCCTCAGCCGCGACGAGGGCATCGACCTGCACGCCTCGCGCCGCTTCCCCAGCTTCCACTCGCCGCTCACCGTCTCCGTCGCGACCCCGCAGGACCGCGCGATGGTCACCCACGGCCATCCGCTGCCCGAGCCCCTCTCGACGCTCATCGACAAGGCGCCCGCCGCCCGCGCGGCCGTCGTGGACCTCGCCGGGGAGACCGCCTGGTGGGCCCGCCTGGCGGAGGCGGGCACGATGATCTTCGCCGACATCGGCTTCGATGCGACCGGACGCTGGGATCCGGCCGACCTCGCCCCGCTCACCCACTGCCACGCCTTCACCCCCAACGCGGTCGAGGCCATGGGCTACACGCGCACCTCCACCCCGGGCGCCGCTGTGCGCGCGCTCGCGGAGAAGGTGCCGCTCGCGATCGTCACCGACGGCGCCGAGGGCGCCTACGCGATCGACTCCTCGACCGGCGAGGAGGAGTACTGCCCGGCGGTCCCGGTGCGCGCCCTGGACACCACCGGCGCGGGCGACGTGTTCGCCGCGGCGATCGTGCTGGGCACCCTCGCCGGCAGGCCTCTCGAGCAGCGCCTGAAGTTCGCCTCGCTGTGCTCGGCGCTGGCCGTCCAGCAGTTCGGCGGCTCGCTGGCCGCCCCCGGCTGGGGCGACATCACCGACTGGTGGAGGGCGCTGACCAGCTCGTCCGACGGCGGCGACCTGCGCGCCAAGCACACCCGTGACGGCTACTGCTTCCTCGAGGAGGTGATCCCCGACCACGCCGTCCAGGGCAAGCGCCGCGCCCAGGGCACCTTCGCGCTGCGCTCGGACGCCGGCGCGCACTGAGCGCGGGCGCCGCATCCCGAGGATCCGTTCGAGGAGGAATGATGATCCCGATCCCCCAGACCACCACCCGCCCGTCCCGCCGCAGCGTCCTGCGCGGCGGCGCCGCCCTCACCCTCGCGGGCGGCGCCGGAGCACTCGCCGGCGGCGCGCTCACGCCCGCCGAGCAGGCCGCGGCCGCCGGCGCCATCGACCTGGACGTGCTGTACATCGGCGCGCACCCCGACGACGAGGCATGGGCGCTCGCCGCCTTCGGCCAGTGGCACGAGTTCCACGACCAGGAGGCCGGGGTCATCACGGTGACCCGCGGCGAGGGAGGCGGCAACGCCGTCGGCCTCGAGGAGGGACCCGAGCTGGGCGTCATCCGCGAGGCGGAGGAGCGCACCGCGGTGGGCATCGCCGGCATCCGCCACGTCTTCAACCTCGACGCCGTGGACTTCTACTACACGCTCTCCGCGCCGCTCACCCAGGAGGTGTGGGGTGAGAAGGCCGTGCTCAGCCGCATCATCCGGGTCGTGCGCGCGACGCGACCGGACGTCATCGTGACGATGAATCCGTCGGCCGTCGAGGGCAATCACGGCAACCACCAGCAGGCGGCGCGCTTCGCCCTCGAGGCCTACCTGATGGCCGGCCGCGAGGACGTCTTCCCCGAGCACTTCGAGGAGGGGCTGAAGCCCTTCTCCCCCGCCCGGATCCTGCGCTCGGGCTCCGACGGCACGGGCGGCACCGGCCCGGACGCGGTGGCGGACGGTTTCGAGCCCACCGTCGCCTCCGACGTCGTCTTCGGCGCCTGGAACGGCACGGAGTCCGCGGAGCACGGCACGCGCTGGAGCGCCCTGCTCGACGAGTCGATCCACTCCTACGCCACGCAGGGCTGGACGGTGAATCCGCCGTCGCCGACCGACCCCGCGAAGATCCCCGTCGCCTGGCTCACGCTCCTCGACTCCCGCACGCCGCTCGCGGATCCCACCAGCGGCGACGAGGCCGCCCTGCGCGGCGCGTCCCTGCCGTCGGCGAAGGGCGGGCTGCCCGAGGGAACCCGCCTGGAGATCACCGCCGACGCCTTCGAGGCGGTCCCCGGCGTCCCGTTCACCGTGGAGGTCACCGCGCGCGCCGGCCGCAGCGCCCTGCCGCGGGCGGAGGTGGCGCTGGAGACGCCGAAGGGCTGGACCGTTCGGGGTCGGACGTCCCTCGGCACGATCGCGACGGGACGCAGCGCGACGGCCCGACTGACCGTCACGCCCGCCTCCGACGCCGAGACCGGGACGGCCGTGCAGGTGACGGCGACCCTGCGCTCTCGACGCGGCGAGGGCCGCAACGTGCTCCCCCTGCAGGTCTCCGGCCCGGTGCGAGCGGGTCTGGCGCCCCGCTCCGAGATCGCGCAATTCCTGGAGTGGACCGAGAGCCTGGGGATGCGGCGCCTGGACGCGCTGGTCCCGACGCAGCACGCGCTGGGATCGGGGCTCGCGAAGACGCTCGACGTCGAGCTCCGCAACCTCACCGACGACCCCCGCTCCGCGGACGTCGAGCTCACCCTCCCCGAGGGCATCACGGCCGACCCCGCGACGCTCACCGGCACTTCGATCCCCGCCCATGGGACGAAGACCGTGCAGGTCACCCTCGAGAACACGGACTCGTCCCTGCCCACCGCCAACCGGGCGCCGCACGGCGGGATCTACCCGGTGACGGTGCGCGCCGTGAGCGACGGCGCCGCGCACGTGGAGAAGCAGGGTCTCGTGCTCGTGCCCCGTCTGGTCGCGAAGACCTCGGACGGGGTCGAGGTGGACGGTCGCCGGGAGGACGGCGAGTACCCCGGCGATCCGATCGACGTGGGCACACTGTGGGAGGGCGCGGAGGTCACGGCAGCCGACGCCTCCGGCTCCGCCTGGGTCACCGTCGACGAGGATGCGCTCCACGTCTTCGTGCACGTCGTCGACGACGTCGAGGGCACGGTGCTCGGGGCCGACGACAACAAGCAGCGCTTCCGCACGGACTCCGTCGAGATCATGATCGACCCGCGAGGCGACTCGGAGTCGACGGCCTCGACGTTCATCCTGGGCATCCTCCCGGACACCCTCGACGCCGACGGGACCTCGGCCGGTGTCGCCGCCGGCCGGGACCACGACCAGCACCAGGGCGCGCTCGCGGAGACGGCGCCGGGAGTGCGCGTCGCCTCCCGCATCAGCGACCCGTACGAGGGCTACGACCTCGAGGCGACCATCCCCTTCGATGCGCTCCCCAACGGGATCGATCCCGAGCACATCGGCCTGAACGTGGTCGTGTACGACTCGGACACCCAGGACCGCACCGGCCAGTCCCGCATCGGCTGGTCGACCTTCCCCGGTGTGCAGGCGAACCCGTTCCGCTGGGGCGTGCTGCAGCTCCCGCAGGCCGACGCCGGGGACGACGCGCCCCAGGACCCTGTCATCCCGAACACGGCCGCCCGCTCGGTCGAGTCGGCCCAGTCGATCATCCAGTCGGCGGGCGACGGCGTCGGGCTCGGCGGACGGCCGAGCCTGGCGCACTCCGTGCTGAGCATCCACGACGTCCACCGCTCCGGCGACCGTGTGCGCGCCCGTGTCCGCTCGCGCCGCAGCGGCACCCTCCGCGTGCTCGCCTGGGACGGCGAGCGCACGCTGGGGCGGGCGGAGGAGATCGAGGTCCGCGAGGGTCGGACCACGCACGTCTCCTTCGCGATCGAGGCACCGAAGGGCGGGTCGTCCGCGCGGCACCGGATGCTCCTCGCCGCGTCCCTCGAGGACTCCGACGGCGCGACGGCGGCCGCGACCGCGAAGGTGTGAGCGAGTCCGCGCCGCCGTCGCCTGCCGGCCTTCGGCCCCGGCCGATGGCCGCCGACCCCGTGACGCCGCTCACCGCACGGGGTAGCGTCGAGCCATGAAGAAGCTCATCGATGCCACGGCCGACGTCGTCGTCGACGCCCTGCGGGGCATGGCCCTCACTCATCCCGATGACCTGCAGGTGGACCTCGAGAACCGCGTGGTGCTGCGCGGCCGCCCGAAGGCCGACGGCAAGGTCGCGATCATCTCCGGCGGGGGCAGCGGGCACGAGCCGCTGCACGGCGGCTTCGTGGGCGAGGGCATGCTCGACGCGGCCTGCGCGGGCGAGGTCTTCACCTCCCCGGTCCCCGACCAGATCACCGCCGCGATCGCCGCCGTGGACCGCGGCGCCGGCGTGCTGCAGATCGTCAAGAACTACACCGGCGACGTCATGAACTTCGAGATGGCCGCGGAGCTGGCCGACGCCGAGTCCGGCACCGAGGTGCGCAGCGTCGTCACGAACGACGACGTCGCCGTCGAGGACTCCACCTTCACCGCCGGCCGCCGCGGCGTGGGCGGCACCGTGCTCGTCGAGAAGATCGCGGGCGCCGCCGCCGAGGAGGGCCGGTCGCTCGACGAGGTCACCGCGATCGCGGAGAGGGTGAATCAGAACGCCCGCTCGCTCGGCGTGGCGCTGACCTCGGTGACCGTGCCCGCGAACGGCAAGCCGTCCTTCGAGCTGGGCGATGACGAGATCGAGATCGGCATCGGCATCCACGGGGAGCCCGGGCGGCGCCGGGAGAAGATCGCCCCGGCGCGCGAGGTCGCCCGCACCATGCTCGAGCCGATCCTGGCCGAGCTCCCCGGCGAGGGCCCGGTGCTCCTGTTCGTCAACGGCATGGGCGCGACCCCGCTCCTCGAGCTCTTCATCCTCGCGGCCGACGCCCACGCGGTCCTCGAGGAGGCGGGCGTCGAGGTCGCGCGCGACCTGGTCGGGAACTACATCACGAGCCTCGACATGGCCGGCGCCTCGATTACCCTGCTGCGCCTGGACGAGGAGCTCACCGCGCTTTGGGACGCGCCGGTCGCCACGCCCGCGCTGCGCCGCGGGCTCTGAGCCCGTCGGCCGTACCCGTCGGCCCTACCCGGCGGTCGCCCCGTCGGCCGCCCCTCATCAGCCACCACGAAAGGAGCTGGCGATGACCAGCGAGAACACCCCCGTCTCGGAGCTCGGGCTGCCCGAGCTGACCACCTGGCTGCGCCGCTGCACGGAGCTGGTCGACGAGAACGCCCCGTATCTCACCGACCTCGACGCGGCGATCGGCGACGCCGACCACGGCGCGAACATGCAGCGCGGCTTCGACGCCGTCGCCGGGATCCTCGACGCCGAGTACGAGGACGTCCAGGCGCTCATGAAGAAGGTCGGGATGACGCTCGTCTCGAGCGTCGGCGGCGCGTCCGGGCCGCTCTACGGCACGTTCTTCCTGCGCTTCGCGACCAGCGCGAAGGGGGCCGACGCGCTTGACCTGCACGCCCTGTTCGCCGCGCTGCAGGCGGGCGTGCACGGCATCGAGGAGCGCGGCAAGTCGATGATCGGCCAGAAGACCATGCTCGACGCCTGGGTCCCGGCGCTCGACGCCTACCAGCGGGCGGGCGAGACCCTGCAGGGCGCGGTCCTCGCCGGTGCCGCGGGAGCGCAGGAGGGCCGCGACGCGACCGGTCCGATGGAGGCCACCAAGGGACGCGCCTCCTACCTGGGCGAACGCTCCGTCGGCCACATCGATCCCGGCGCCGCCTCGACCGCGCTGCTCTGGGAGGCGCTGGTCGACGTGGTCCGCCCCGGCGGCCCGACGCCCGACGGCGAGGCCGGCGCCGACGGAGAGACCCGCGCCGACGGAGAGGCGGCCTCATGACCGGCATCGTCGTCGTCTCGCACTCGCGTCCGCTCGCCGAGGCCGCCGTCGACCTCGCCCGACAGATGGTCCGCGACGGCGGGCCCCGCATCGAGATCGCGGCCGGCGTGCAGGACCCCGAGACCGATCAGCTGGGACTGGGCACCGACGCGGCGGCGATCAGCGCGGCGATCGAGGAGGCCGACGACGGCCAGGGCGTCGTCGTCCTCATGGACCTGGGCTCGGCGATCCTCTCCGCGCGCACCGCCCTCGAGTTCACCGAGCCCGACATCGTCGAGCGCACCCGCCTGAGCTGGGCACCGCTCGTGGAGGGGCTCGTGGGCGCGGTCGTCACCGCCGCGAGCGGCGCCGATCCCGCCGAGGTCGCCGCGCAGGCCGAGGTCGCCTCCGAGGCCAAGCACCAGCAGCTCGCGGACTGACCGGCGCCGCTGCGCCCGGTGCACCCAGCCCAGCCGAGCCGCACCTCACCGTCGGCCCCGTCGGTCCCGTTCCGCAGCGCACTTAGCCAGTCCGGGCCGTGAGAAGTGCGAAACGGTTGCCAAGAGCGCTCTTGGCAACCGTTTCGTACTTCTCACGCGGCCCCCGCGTCCGATCGGCGCGAAGTCGGCGTCCTATCGGCGCGAACGCCGCACCCATGAGCGCGAGCGCCGCCGCCTCGGGATCACTCCCCCGCGGTGATCATCTCCGCGCACTTCTCGCCCATCATCATCACGGTGATGTTGGGGTTGACGGTGACGATCTCGGGCATCGCGGAGGCGTCGACGACGCGCAGGCCGGTGACGCCCTTGACGCGCAGCTGCGGGTCGAGCGGCGAGTCGGCGTCGTCGAGCGGGCCCATCCGGCACGTGCCCACCGGGTGGTAGACGGTGTTGTGGGTGGCGCTGATGTACTCGGCGAGCTCCTCGTCGGTCTGCGCCTCGATGCCCGGGGACAGCTCGCGGCCCGCCCACTCGGCCATGGCCGGCTGGGAGACGATCTCGCGGGCCTTGCGGATCCCGGCGATCATCACGCGCATGTCGTGGCCCTCGGGATCGGTGAAGTAGCGGGGATCGACCTTAGGCTTGTCACGGAAGTCCCGCGAGCGCAGGCGCACGGTGCCGCGCGAGCGGGCGTGGGTGACGTTCGGGGTGAGGCAGAAGACCTCCTCCGCCGTCGGGTAGCCCGCGCGGTAGGTGTGCATGTCGAAGGGCACCGACCCGTAGTGCATCATCAGGTCGGGCCGGTCCAGGCCCTCCTCGGTAGGGGCGAACACGCCGATCTCCCACCACTGGGTGGACTCGCGGACCATGGGCTGCTTCGACTCCCACTGGACCAGTCCCTCGGGGTGGTCCTGCAGGTGGGCGCCCACTCCCGGGGAGTCCACGCGCACGTCGATGCCGTGCTCCTCGAGGTGCTCGCGCGGGCCGATGCCGGAGAGCATGAGCAGCTGCGGGGTGTTGATTGCCCCGGCGGAGACGATCACCTCGCGCCGGGCCTCGATGAGCGAGGGCCGCCCGAAGGCGTTGTCGACGACCTGCACGCCGGTGCAGCGCTGGTCGTCGTCGAACTGGAGCTCCCGTGCCCAGGAGCCCGTGAGGATCGTGAGGTTCTCGCGCTCGAGGATCGGGTGCAGGTAGGAGACGGACGACGAGGAGCGGGTGCCGTCGGCCCGACGGTTGACCTGGAAGAAGTTCGCGCCGTTCACGACGGTCTGCCCGGCGTTGAAGCGCGTGCGGGGGATGCCCGCCTGCTCGCAGGCCTCGAGCAGCGCGACGCCGGAGGGGTCGCGCGGGGGAACGTTCATGAGGTGCACGGGACCGTCGTGCCCGTGGTGGGCGTCGGTGTCCTCGTTGGTCTCGAGCTTCGTGTACAGCGAGTAGGTGCGGTCGGACTCCCAGCCCTTGGCGCCGTGGACGTCGGCCCACTCGTCGAGGTCCTCGCGCGGCGCCCAGAAGGCGATGCAGGAGTTGTGGGAGGAGCAGCCGCCCAGCACCTTCGCGCGCGCGTGGCGCATGAACGAGTTGCCGTTCTCCTGCGGCTCGATCGGGTAGTCCCAGTCGAAGCCGGACTCGAGCAGCTCCATCCAGCGATCCAGCTGCAGGACGACGTCGTGGTCCTGGTCCGAGGGGCCCGCCTCGAGGAGGCCGACGCTCACCTCGGGGTCCTCGCTCAGGCGGGCGGCGACGGCGGCGCCGGCGGAGCCGCCGCCCACCACCACGTAGTCGAAGGCGTGGGTGGTCTGCATGTGTCGTGTTCTCCTTCGTTCGGTGTCGGGCCGGCTCAGTGCTGGGGGAACCAGCCGGTGACCGCGGGGCGCAGGTTCTGGTAGATGTGCTTGGCCTCCTGGTACTCCGCGAGGCCCGTCGGCCCGAGCTCGCGGCCGGAGCCCGACTGCTTGTATCCGCCCCACTCGGCCTGCGGCAGGTAGGGGTGGAAGTCGTTGATCCAGATGGTGCCGTGGCGCAGCGCGCGGGCGACGCGCTGGGCGCGGCCGGCGTCCTGGGTCCAGACGGCGCCGGCGAGGCCGTAGAAGGTGTCGTTGGCGATGGCGATCGCCTCGTCCTCGCTGGTGAAGGTCTCGACGGTGACCGTCGGCCCGAAGGCCTCGTCGCGCACGACGGACATGCCGCGGCGCACCTGGTCGATGACGGTGGGCTGGTAGTAGAAGCCCTCGTCCAGGCTCTCGCCGGTGGCGAAGGCGCCGCCGGTGCGCACGCGCGCGCCCTCGGCCTCGCCGGCGCGCACGTAGGCGTCGACCTTCTCGCGGTGGGCCTTCGAGATCAGCGGGCCGGTCTCGGCGGCCTCGTCGAAGGGGCCGCCCAGGCGGATCTGCTCGGCGCGGCGCACGAGCTCGTCGACGAACCTCTCGGCGATGGACTCCTCGACGATCAGCCGGGCGCCGGCGGAGCACACCTGCCCCGAATGGACGAAGGCGGCGTTCATGGCGTTGTCCAGGGCCGCGTCGAAGTCGGCGTCGGCGAAGACCACGTTGGGGTTCTTGCCGCCCAGCTCGAGGGCGACCTTCTTGACGGTGCGCGCGGCGTTCTCCGCGATCAGGCGGCCGGTGACGAGTCCGCCGGTGAAGGACACCATGTCCACGTCGGGGTGCGTGGACAGCGGACCGCCGACGCTCGCACCGGCCCCGAGCACGAGGTTGCCCACGCCCGCGGGCAGACCCAGGTCCTCGAGCACCTGCAGCATGAGGATCGCGGTGTGCGGGGTGAGCTCGGCGGGCTTGAGCACGAAGGAGTTCCCGGCGGCGAGTGCGGGCGCGATCTTCCACGCGGCCTGCAGCAGCGGGTAGTTCCACGGGGTGATCAGCGTGCACACGCCCACGGGCTCGTGCTCGATGCGGCTGGCCACGTCCGGGTCGCCGGCGTCCACCACGCGGCCGGCGTCCTGCGCGGCGATCCGCCCGAAGTAGTCGAAGCAGGCGGCGATGTCGTCCATGTCCAGGCGCGACTCGACGAGGCGCTTGCCGGTGTCCAGGGACTCGGCGCGGGAGAACTCCTCCTTGCGCTCGCGCAGCTGCTCGGCGGCGCGCAGCAGCAGGGCGCCGCGGTCGGCGGCGGGCACGGAGGTCCACACGCCGGAGTCGAAGGAGCGGCGAGCGGCCTCGATCGCGGCGATCGTGTCCGTCTCGGTGCCCTCGTCGACGACGGCGACGAGCTCGCCGTCCGCGGGGCAGCGGATCTCGCGCGTGCCGCCCTCGGCGGCGGCGCGCCAGGTCCCGTCGATGAACAGGGTGCTGGGCATGGTCTCTCCCTTCGTGGTGGGGCGCAGGCCCCGGGGGTGATGGTCGGTGCTGTCGGCGGGTGGGGTGGGGTCGGGCGGGGTCAGCGCACCGGGGTGGGCTCGTCGTCTGTCCGGTCCTCGTCGGCCCGGTCCCCGCGCGCCGGATCCCCGTCGGCCGACGGGCCCTCAGGATCCTCCTCGACCGCCGGGAAGTCCTCGTGCCAGTCGGTGGTGACGGCCGAGGCGAGGGCCCCGTCGACCCCTCCCTGCGAGACGCGCAGGTATTCGAGGTGCGACTCGTAGAGGTCCAGGACGTCGGTGATTAGGTGCTCCGAGGAGTAGCCGTACACGTCGTAGCCGCGTGAACCGGTCGCGGTGAAGACCTCGAGCCGGTAGTAGTCGTCGTCCTCGGGGGCGACGCGCACGGCGAAGGACGGCATGGGCTGGGCGACGGGGTGCACCTGGTAGACGAAGTCGTCGCATCCGGGCAGGCGCACGCGCAGCACGAGGCTGGGCACGGGATGGCCCTCGACGTCCTGCCGCTCGACGTCGACCTCGGCGCCGCCCTCGCGCATCTCGGAGGCGACCTCCTGCAGGGCCGGGGCGACGGTGCGCTCGAGGTAGCGCAGGGTCGCGCCGCGCTGCGGGTAGGACATGGAGCGGCGCAGTCGCGAGCGCCAGGAGTGCTCGGAGGCGCCGGAGCGGGCCACCAAGGTGGCCCGGAAGCTGTCGACCTGCTGGGTCTCGCTGCGCAGCGCGCGGTACAGGGAGATCATCACCAGGTACAGGACGATCGAGAAGGGCACGCCGATCACGAGCGTCGCCCCCTGCAGGGTGGTGATCCCGCCGACCAGCAGCATCGCGAGGGTGAGCACGCCGGTGAGGACCGCCCAGAACACGCGCAGCCAGGTGGCGCCGTCCTGCTTCGGGTCCTCGATCACGGAGGTGAAGTTCGCGAGGACGAGCGCGCCCGAGTCGGCCGAGGTCACGTAGAACAGCAGGCCGGTGAGGGTCGCGAGCCCGATGAGCAGCGTCGCGCCCGGGTACTGGGCGAGCAGGTCGTAGAAGGCGCGCTCGGGTGTGGCCATCGCGACCTGTCCGAAGGCGTCGTCCCCGCCGATCACGAGCTCGAGGGCGCTGTTGCCGAACACCGAGATGAACAGGGCGATGAACAGGAACGGCACCACCAGCACGCCCAGGACGAACTGGCGGAGCGAGCGGCCGCGGGAGATCCGCGCGAGGAACAGGCCCACGAACGGCGCCCAGGCGATCCACCAGGCCCAGAAGAACAGGGTCCAGGTGCTCGACCAGGTGTCCGGCTGCTCCCACGCGAAGGTGTCCAGGAGCATGCCCGGGAAGCGCGAGAGGAAGTCGCCGACGTTCATCACGAGGCCCTCGAGGATGCGGCGCGTGTTCCCGGTGGCGGCGATGTAGACGAGCAGCACGATCGCGAGGATGACGTTGAGCTCGGAGAGCCGGCGGATGCCCTTCTCGACGCCGCTCACGGTGGACACGGTCGCCATCAGCACGCTCAGCACGATGAGGCCGATCTGCGCGCCGACGCCCTCGGGTAGTCCGAAGAGCTGGTGCAGGCCGTAGTTCAGCTGCACCACGCCGATGCCCAGCGAGGTCGCGATCCCGAAGACGGTGCCCAGCACGGCGGCGATGTCGACCGTGTGCCCGGCCCAGCCGTCCATGCGCCGGCCGAACAGCGGCGAGAGCAGCGTGCGGATGCTCAGCGGCATGTTGCGCCGGTAGGCGAAGTAGGCGAAGGCCGCGCCCATCAGCGCGTACATCGCCCAGCCCACGGGCCCGTAGTGGAAGAGCGTCCAGACGATCGCCTGCCGGGCGGCCTCGATGTTCTGCCCGCCGCCCGTGGGCGGCTCGTAGTACTGGGAGATCGGCTCGGAGACCGAGAAGAACATGAGGTCGATGCCGATGCCCGCGGCGAACAGCATCGCCGTCCAGGTGAACAGGTTGAACTGGGGCCGGGCGTGGTCGGGGCCGAGCTTGACGGCGCCCGTGCGGCCGAGCGCCAGGAACAGCACGAAGGCGACGACGATGCCCGCGGTGACGATGTAGTACCAGCCCAGGTTCTGCGAGGTCCAGGTGACGATCGCTCCGATCACCACCCCTGCCTGAGCGGGCGCCAGGATCGCCCAGAGCGCGACCGCTCCGATCAGGGCGGCCGAGCCGATGAGCACGGGCGGGTTCGCGCGGGGTCCGCGCGGGGTTCCCGGTGCCGGTGCGCTCGGGCCGCTCGGGACTGCGGCCGACGATGCGGCCGACGGGTCCGGCGTCGGCGGGGCCGTGGTGGTCGGGGTGCGGTCGGTGCCTGCTGTCATCTGCTCCTCGTCCTGCTGCGGGCGGTCGCGGATCCCGGCACGAGGACGCCGAACGCCCAGGGCTCGCCGTCGATCCTCCAGCACCCTAGACGAGGCATCAGACGGCAACAGCGGTCGCCCGCAACCGGCTGACCGGTTGCGGCAGTCCTCGGGACAGACCTGCCGTCACCAGCGCAGACCACCGCTTTCCCGGGGTCGTCCGCGCGCAGCGCGGGACAGCCGGAACGCCCGGAGGCGACCCCGCGGATCGGGAGGCACGTCACAGCCCGTGTCCGTACGATGGACCGATGGAGACCTCATCCGCCCCTGAGGCCCTGCCCGCTCCCGACTCCGACGCGCCGCGATGGCAGCACGCGATCTGCTGGCAGGTCTACCCCCTGGGATTCTGCGGCGCCCCGCTGCACCGCGAGGACCTGGGTGCCGAGACCTACGGCGAGCGCCAGGGCGACAACGTGGTCCATCGGCTGGACCGCATCGTCGGCTGGCTCGACCACCTGCTCGCGCTCGGCGCGGACGTGCTGATCCTGAACCCGATCTTCGACTCCGTCTCCCACGGCTACGACACCCTCGACCACCTGCGCGTGGACCCCCGGCTGGGCGACGAGGCGGACCTCGACGCGCTCATCGCGGCGTGCCGCGAGCGCGGCATCTCGCTCGTGCTCGACGGCGTCTTCAACCACGTCTCGCACCTGCATCCGCTGGTGCGACGGGCGCTGGCCGACGGTCCCGACTCCCCCGCCGGCGCGTGCATCCGCTGGTCCGGCGCCCATCCGTACGGCTTCGAGGGCAACGAGGACCTCGTCGAGCTGAACCTCGCCGAGCCCGCGGTCCAGGAGCGGATCGCCCAGGTGATGAACCTGTGGCTCGACCGCGGGATCGACGGCTGGCGGCTGGACGCGATGTACGCGGCGGGCCCCGAGGCCTGGGCGCCGATCCTGGACATGGTGCGGGCAGAGCACCCGGAGGCGTGGATCCTCGGCGAGGTCATCCACGGCGACTACCGCGCCTTCGCCGAGGCCTCCGGCGCGGACTCGATCACCCAGTACGAGCTGTGGAAGGCGATCTGGTCCTCGATCCGCGAGACGAACCTCTTCGAGCTCGCCCACGCGATCGGCCGGCACGAGGCCTTCGTGCACGGCGGAGAAGACGACGGCGAGGGTGCCCCCTTCCTGCCGCTGACCTTCCTGGGCAACCACGACACCACGCGCATCGCCTCGCAGCTCGAGGACGGGCGTGACCTCGCGGTCGCGTTCGCCCTGCTCGCACTGCTGCCGGGCATCCCCGCCATCTATGCGGGCGACGAGATGGGCGCCGTCGGCACCAAGGAGGAGCGCGCGGGCGGGGATGACTCCGTGCGTCCCCTGTTCCCCGCCTCGCCCGACGCCCTGCGCTCGGGCATCGGACCCGACGGCACCTGGCACGGCGAGATCCCCGTCGGCACCTCCCCCTCGCTCGCGCTGCTCTCCCGCCCCGCCGCGCCGCGCCTCTTCGAGGTGCATCAGCGCCTGCTCGGCCTGCGCCGCCGCGAGGGATGGCTCGCGACCGCCCGGATCCGCGTGGACGAGGACTCGCTGACCAACGCGTCCGTGCGCATCGTGCTCGAGCCCGACGGCCTCGCCCCGTCCGATACCCCGCGCGGCCTCGCCCTCTGGCTCAACCTCGGCGACGAGCCCCTCGACCTGCCGAACGACGCGGAGGTCCTCACGCAGGTCTCGGGCGCCGACATGCTCGATGCCGTCGGCCCCGCCGCTCCCGGCACCGTGCCCGCCCACGGAGCCGCCGCGGTGCGGTGAGCGATGCGGTGCAGTGCGGTGACGGCCCGACCCCGCCGCCTCACACACCCCCTGCACCTGTCCAGCGTCGCGTCATAGGCTCGGCCCCATGAGCACCTCCACCGCGCTGAAGCCCGCCGAGTCCGTCCGCACCGCCCCCGTCGTCGCCACAGGTCTGCTGGGCGGCTGGATCACCGCGCGGGAGACGGGCATCCGCCCACTCGGCGGCGTCGTCCTCGCCGCCGCAGGCGTCTATGCGGGCCGCACCTGGCTCGCCAAGCGCGGCGCCGGCACCACCGCGGCGCTGAGCGCGCTGTACGTGCTGGGCTTCGGGCTCTCCCACCCGCTCGCGAAGAAGATCGGCCCCTGGCCGTCCGTGCTGGCCGTCGCCGGCGCGAGCGCGGGCGCCGCGGCGCTGCTCTCGGACGCGAAGCCCGCGCGGGACTGAACCGCGCCGAGCGGCCGCAGCGACCGCACAGGACCGAGGGACCACCCGCGACGCCGCGCCGTCGTCCGGCCCGACTCGACGTCCCGCTCCGATCACGCCTCGGAATCCTCTGGATTCCCACGTGATCGTTGACTAGGCTAAAGGGCCGGTCCGCACGAGGCTCCCGATGCCCCCGGAGCCCGCCGGACCGGCCCGCCCCGCATCCCGCCCCTTCTCAGCCCGGTGCCCCGACCTGTCGGAGCATCCGGGCTGGACCGTCCTCCCCGCCCGCTCCGCCTCCTCAGCCCGCGCCGCACTCCCCCGCCCATCACCGCACAGCGAGGTGCCGCCTCTTCATGATCGCGTCCATGGGCCGTCTCTGGCAGACGGTCCGCCCCATCCGCTTCCGCCTCTTCCTCGGACTCCTCAGTGCGCTCGTCGCCTCCACGAGCGCCCTGCTCATCCCGCAGGCCCTCGAATGGATCATCAACCGCCTGGACACCGATCCGACCGCCGCCGCGGTGTGGACCGGCGGCGCGCTGGTGATGGGCATCGGGCTCCTCGAGGCCTCCCTCATCTGGCTGCGACGCATGTTCGCCGTCTCGCCCTCGACCACGGTCGAGAAGGAGATGCGCGTCAGCTTCTACCGCAAGGTCATCCACCTGCCCGTCGCCTTCCACGACGCCTGGGGGTCCGGCCAGCTGCTCTCGCGCATGATGAGCGACATCAGCCTGATCCGCCGCTGGGTCGCCTTCGGCATGATCATGATCGTCACCGACGTGGTCACGATCATCGTCGGCATGGTGCTGCTGTTCCGCTCGAGCTCGCTGCTCGCGCTGATCTTCGTCTGCGCGGCGGTGCCGGTGTGCATCCTGGCCTTCCGCTTCAACCAGCGCTTCGCCTACCTCTCGCGCCTCTCGCAGGACCAGAACGGCGACCTCGCCACCACCATCGAGCAGTCCGTGCAGGGCATCCGCGTGCTCAAGGCCTTCGGCCGCGGCCCGACGGCCCTCGAGGGCTTCACCGCGCAGGCCGACGAGCTGCGCCGCACCGAGGTGAAGATGGCGACGGCCATGGCCACCTTCAACATGTTCATGTTCATGCTCCCCGAGCTCGCCCTCGGCCTCGCGCTGCTGCTGGGGCTGTACGAGACGGCGCACGGGAACATGACCGTGGGGCAGATGGCCTCCTACTTCGCGACCGCGACGATGGTGATCGGCCCGGTGCGGATGCTCGGCAACCACCTGGGCCAGGCGATCAACACGAACACGGCGCTCGACCGCCACTTCGAGGTCATGGACCTGTCCAACGACATCACCTCGCCCGAGAGCGCGGACGAGCCCGCCCCCGCCGGCTCGCGCGGCGACGTGCGCCTGACCGGCGTCCACTTCCGCTACGCCGACGCCCCCTCGCGCATCCCCGACGTCATCGACGGCGCCGACCTGCACATCCGCCCCGGGGAGACCATGGCGCTGGTGGGCGTCACCGGCAGCGGCAAGTCCACGCTGCTGCAGCTGATCCCCCGCCTCTACGACGTCACCGCCGGCCGCATCACCATCGACGGCGTCGACGTGCGCAACATGGACCTGGTGGACCTGCGCTCGCTGACGGCGGTCGCCTTCGAGGACGCCACCCTGTTCTCCGACACCGTGCGCGGCAACGTCATGCTCGGGGCCGACGAGACGCTCACCCCCGAGCAGTCCGAGGAGCTGCTGCACCTCGCGCTGCGCACGGCCGACGCGGGCTTCGCCCTCGATCTGACCGACGGCCTGGACACCCGCATCGGCGAGGAGGGCATGAGCCTCTCCGGCGGCCAGCGCCAGCGCCTGGCGCTCGCCCGCGCGATCGCGGCGCGGCCCTCGGTGCTGCTGCTCGACGACCCGCTGTCGGCCCTGGACACGAAGACCGAGGAGCGGGTGACCGACCGTCTGCGCGAGGTGCTCGAGGGCACCACCACGCTGATCGTCGCCCACCGCACCTCGACGGTGGCCCTCGCCGACCGCGTCGCGCTCATCGACCACGGGGAGATCGTCGCGGTGGGCACCCACACCGACCTCATGCGCAGCTCCGCCCGCTACCGGTACGTGATCGCGAACCAGGAGGAGGAGGCCCGCAGCAACCAGGACATCGAGACCCTCACCGGGGAGCTCGATCTGCGGGAAGTCCAGGAGACCGCAGGGAAGGAGGGCGAGCGATGAGCGCCCCCGCACGCGAGGAGGACGAGGAGCAGCGCGTCCTCTCCCCCGAGGAGAACAGGCAGGCCCGGTCCCGCTCGCTGACCCTGCTGCGCGAGCTGCTGCACCCCGTGCGCGGCCAGTTCGCCGCCATGAGCGTGATGGTCGTGATCGCCCAGCTCGCGGTCGTCGCGGGCCCCGCGATCATCGCCTGGGGCATCGACAACGCCCTCACGCCGATGGTCGAGGGCAACCCCGCGCCAGCGCTCGGCGCCGCCGCCCTGCACCTGAGCTGCGCGATCGTCGGCGGCGTGCTGACCTTCGGGTACGTCCGCCAGGGCACCGTGGTCGGTGAGCGGATGCTGCTGAGCCTGCGCCGGAAGGTCTTCCGCTTCACCCAGAAGCAGGACCTCGAGTTCCACGAGCGCTACACCTCCGGCCGCATGGTCTCCCGCCAGACCTCCGACATGGAGGCCCTGCGGGAGCTCGTCGACTCCGGCGTCGACATCCTCGTCGGCTCCACCCTCTCGATGGTGTTCACGGTGATCCTCATCGTCACCATGGACTGGGTGACCGGCGTGGTCATGCTGCTGATGCTGATCCCCGGCGTCATGCTCACCAGCTGGTTCCAGAAGCGCTCGCGCGAGCAGTACCGGCAGATCCGCACCCATTCCGCGCGGCTCATCGTCCACTTCGTGGAGACCATGGGCGGCATCCGCGCCGTCCAGGCCTTCCGCAAGGAGCCGGCCGACGAGAAGCGCTTCGACGACCTCGCCCAGGACTATCGGGACGCCTCGCTGGCCTCGACGATGACCTTCGGCATCTACCAGCCGGCCCTGCGCATCCTCGCCAACGCGACGATCGCGGTGGTGCTGCTCGTGGGCGGCTTCCGCGTGCTCGGCGGCCACCTCGAGGTGGGGTCGCTGGTGGCGCTCGCGCTGTACTCGCGGCGCTTCTTCCAGCCCATCGACCAGCTCGCGAGCTTCTACAACACGCTGCAGAGCGGGCTGTCGGCCCTCGAGAAGATCGCGACGCTGCTCGCGGAGTCGCCGAGCGTCAAGGAGTCCGAGCACCCCACGCCGATGCCGGCCTCCACCGGGCGCGTCGACTTCGAGGACGTCTCCTTCCGCTACACGGCCGACGGCCCCCTCGTCCTGAAGCCCCTGGACCTCCACATCCCTCCGGGGCAGACGATCGCCCTGGTGGGGCAGACGGGCGCGGGCAAGTCGACGGTCGCGAAGCTCATCAGCCGCTTCTACGACGCGACCGAGGGCGAGGTGCTGCTGGACGGCGTGGATCTGCGGGACATCTCCATGGAGGACCTGACGCGCAACATCGTCATGGTCACCCAGGAGGCCTACCTGTTCTCCGGGACGGTCGCGGACAACATCGAGTTGGGCATGCCCGGTGCCCCGCGCGAGGACATCGAGCGGGCGGCCCGCGCCATCGGCGCGGACGACTTCATCGAGAACCTCCCCGACGGCTACGACACCGACGTGAACAAGCGCGGCGGCCGCGTCTCCGCCGGTCAGCGGCAGCTGATCTCCTTCGCCCGCGCCTTCCTCGCCGATCCGCGCGTGCTGATCCTCGACGAGGCCACGAGCTCGCTGGACATCCCCAGCGAGCGCATGGTCCAGGAGGGGCTGACCAAGCTGCTCGGCGAGCGGACGGCGCTGATCATCGCCCACCGCCTCTCGACGGTGATGATCGCCGACCGGGTGCTCGTGGTCCACGGAGGCGAGGTCGTCGAGGACGGCTCCCCCGCCGAGCTGGTCGCCGCCGGCGGCCGCTTCGCCGCGCTCTACCAGGCCTGGCAGGAGTCCCTCTGACGGCACCCCTGGGCGATGTCGCGCAGACGACATCGCTCAGGGGGTGCCGGCCTCCGTTCCGGGTGCTATCTTCCGACATATCCCCGTCGGACCGGGTCCCCGCAGGACGATGACGCCCCGCGGCCCCTCAGATCCTCCAGAGGTCACCATGCATCTGCCCCTCCTCCAGCGCGCCCGATTCCAGGACGTCCGCGTCCGGCCCCTGCTCGCCCTCCTGCTGCTGCTCGCGCTCGTCGCGGGCCCGATCGCGGTCGCCCCGTCGGCCGATGCGGCGACGAAGAAGCCGCTGGACATCGTGAAGATCGTCTACGACCCCTCGGGCCGCGACACCTGGAAGAACGGCCACCTGAACAAGGAGTACATCGTCCTGAAGAACACAGGGAAGAAGACCCTCTCGCTGACCGGGTACACGCTGCGCGACAACGGCCCGCAGCGCTTCCGCTTCCCCAAGGGCACCAAGATCAAGCCCGGCAAGACCCTCACGATCCGCTCGGGCAAGGGGAAGAACACCTCCTCCACCCTGTACTGGGGCACCAAGAGCTACATCTGGAACAACACCCACGACACCGCCCGGACGTACAACTCCAAGGGCAAGAAGCTCGAGTCCTGCTCGTACAAGAAGCTCACCAAGAAGGCGACGAAGAAGTACGTGCGCACCACCGCGACGACCGCCTACTGCTGACGCCGCCGGGTCGTCCTGCGGCACCTGCACGTCCAGCCGGCGAGCAGGTGCCGCACGGGCCGGGCGATAGAGTGGGAGAGCTCCCGCGACCTCGGACCCCACCGGCGGTGTGTGTCCGCTTCGCCCGAAGCCCCTGACCGCCCGTCGCTGCCGGTCCCGCGCAGCCGGCGCCCACGACCCCGGAGCCGCCCATGATCAACCTGGCGCTGGTCATCGGCCTGCTCGCCGTCACCGTCGTCTGCGTCGCCCTGGGCGAGCGTCTGCGACTCCCCTATCCGATCCTCATGCTCCTGGCGAGCTCCGCGATCGCCTGCATCCCCGGTCTCCAGCACCTCGAGATCGACGAGGACCTGATCCTCCCCCTGTTCCTGCCGCCGCTGCTGTTCGCGACCGCGCAGAAGACCGACTGGTCCGTCTTCCGCTTCCGCTGGCGCACGCTGCTGTTCCTCGCCGTCGGGCTCACGGCGACCACGGCCGTGCTCGTGGCGGGCGCCGTGTTCTTGCTCGTGCCGGCCGTGTCCATCCCGCTCGCGCTGATGGTGGGAGCGATGGTCGCCCCGCCCGATCCGGTCGCGGTCGAGGCCGTCGCCGGCCCCGCGCGGATGCCGAGGCGGCTGCTGTCGATCCTGCAGACCGAGGGCCTGTTCAACGACGCCGTCGCGATCGTGCTGTTCACCGCCGCGCTGAGCGCGCTCACCGGCCCGGACACCCTGGGTGTGGGCCAGGGCGTGGGCCTCGTGCTGAACTTCTTCGTGGGCGCCGCGATCGCCGTCGCGATCGGCCTTGTGATCGGCTTCCTCTACCGCTTCGCCTCGCACCGCGTGACCACGACGGCCGCGCGCACCGCGATGAGCGTCGTGGTCCCCTTCGCCGCCTACATGCTCGCCGAGGAGCTGCACGCCTCCGGGGTGATCGCCGTGGTGGTCACCGCGCTGGAGACCCGCCGCCGCGCCCGCGCGGAGGACTCCGAGGCCCGGATCTCGCGCGCGACCTTCTGGGACGTGGCGAACCTGCTGGTCACCGGCCTCGCCTTCGGTCTGATGGGCATGCAGCTGCGCGACATCGTCGCGAACGAGGGCGCGGACGTGCTCCGCTACCTCCCCGTCGCGGCCGTGGCCTGCGTGATCGTGGTGGCGGTGCGACTGGTGGGCATGCTCCTCATCAAGCCGATCGTCCGCTTCGACGCCGGCGAGGTCCTCTCGCTCAAGGACTCCTCGGTCCTCACCTGGTGCGGGATGCGCGGCCTGGCGACCCTGGCCCTGGCCCTCGCGATCCCCACCTCTGGGGTCTCCGGGGCGGAGGCCGACGCCCGCAACATGATGGTGATCGTGGCCTGCTCGGTGCTGCTGGTGACCCTGGTGCCGACGGGTCTCGGGCTGGGCTGGCTGCTGCGCCTGCTCAAGCTCCAGGACGACGGCACGGTCGCCGACCAGGAGATCGCCGAGCTCACCCACCGTGCGCAGCGCGCCGCCCTGGGTGCGATCCACGAGCGCTTCGAGGAGACCGGCGAGCTCACCGAGGAGCAGATGCGCGCGGTGAAGAAGCGCTTCAAGGGCCTGCGCCAGGAGCTGGACTCCACGACGCAGGCGATGAGCGCGATCAACCCCGACGGCTCACCGGTGGACCCCGAGGCGCAGAAGGCCCTCGCCGCGCGGCGCAAGAAGATGAAGCGGGGGCGCGAGCTCATGGTCGCCGCGCAGACCGTGGGCCTGGACGCCGCGCGCACCGAGGTGCTCCTGGCGCGATCGGAGCCCGGCATCGACCCCGAGGCGGCCGACGTGGTGCTGCGTCAGCTGGACCTCCAGATGCTCGCGGCCCCGCCGCGCATGCGCGCCCGCAAGCACTGACGAGCACCGAGATCGGCGGGAGCTTTCCACCCCCGGGGCGGGTGCCTGCCCGGTCTGCAGCGCGCAGCCCCCGGCCCCGGGTCGGACGTCACCCCTCGGCGCCCTCGTGCACGCCGGGCTGGGGGATCGGCTCGAGGTCACGCAGCTGCGTGACGTGGCGCGGCTCGAGCTCCTCGATCGAGTGCACCTGGAGCAGGCGCATGGTGCGGGCGACCTCCTCGGAGAGGATCTCGATGGTGCGGTCCACGCCGCGACGTCCGCCGGCCATGAGGCCGTAGAGGTAGGCGCGGCCCACGAGCGTGAAGTCGGCGCCGAGGGCCATCGCGGCGACCACGTCGGAGCCGTGCATGATGCCGGTGTCCACGATGATCTCCGTGGCCGAGCCGACCTCGCGCTTGACCTCGGGCAGCAGGTGGAAGGGCACGGGCGCGCGATCGAGCTGGCGGCCGCCGTGGTTGGAGAGCACGATCGCGTCGACGCCCAGGTCGGCGAGCTTCTTCGCGTCCTCGACGTTCTGCACGCCCTTGATGGCGATCTTCCCGGGCCACATCGCGCGGATCTCGCGCAGGTCGTCGTAGTCGATCGACGGGTCCATCGCGGAGTCCAGCAGCTCGCCGACGGTGCCGCCCGTCGAGGTGAGCGAGGCGAACTCGAGCTTCGGGGTGGTCAGGAAATCGATCCACCACCAGGGCCGCGGGATCGCGTTGATGACCACGCCGGGGGTGAGCTGCGGCGGGATCGAGAAGCCGTTCTTCTTGTCGCGCAGGCGGGCGCCCGCCACGGGGGTGTCGACGGTGAAGAAGAGGGTGTCGAACCCGGCCTTGGCGGCGCGCTCGACCAGCCCGTAGGAGATCGACCGGTCCTTCATGACGTACAGCTGGTACCAGTTGCGCCCGTGCGGGTTCGTGGCGTGCACGTCCTCGATCGAGGTGGTGCCCAGGGTGGACAGCGTGAAGGGGATGCCCGCGGCGCCCGCGGCGCCCGAGCCGGCGATCTCGCCCTCGGTCTGCATGAGCCGGGTGAAGCCGGTGGGGGCGATGCCGAAGGGCTGCGCCGAGGGACCGCCGAGGATCTCCACGCTCGGGTCGACGTGGGAGACGTCGGTGAGGATGCCGGGGTGGAACTCGACGTCCTCGAAGGCCTTGCGGGCACGGCGCATCGAGATCTCGCGCTCGGCGGCGCCGTCGGTGTAGTCGAAGGCCGCGGCCGGGGTACGGCGCTTGGCGATCTTCCGCAGATCGTAGATGGACTGCGCCTTCTCCAGTCGGGTCCCGGTGAAGTCGAGCGAGGGCTTGCGGAACTTCATCAGCTCGAAGATCTCTTCGGGCTTGGGGAACTGGCGAGTGACCATGGGGCCTCCTTGTGCGAGGTGCGGTGTCGGGGCATCGCGTGCGGATCTTTCCTGGACCTCGGGTCGACGACGGCGGCACGTCGCCGTCGGCCGAACGGACGGGGATCGGGAGAGCCGGCGGTGTGGGACTCCGTCGGCCCGCCCCCTCAGCGTGTCACGAGTTCGAGCACGGGGACGCCGGGCGGGGTGAAGCCGAAGACCTGGCCGTAGAAGGACAGCGAGGACTCGGTCGCCCGGATGATGCTCTCCGCCTTGCGGAAGCCGTGCTGCTCGCCGTGGAACAGCAGGTAGGCGTGCGGAATGCCCTTGGCGGCGAGCGCGTCGCGGAACATCTCGGACTGGCTGGGCGGGACGATGCGGTCCTCGTCGCCCTGCAGCAGCAGCACGGGGCACTCGAGCTCGTCGACGTGGCTGAGCGGTGCCCTCTCCGCGTAGAGGTCCTTCCGCTCGGGGTAGGGGCCGACGAGCCCGTCGATGTAGCGGGACTCGAAGTCGTGGGTGTCGCGGATGAAGTTCTCGAGCTCGGCGACCCCGAAGCTCGAGACGCCCGCGGAGAACGTGCTGGTGCGGGTCAGGCATGCGAGCGTGGTCCACCCGCCGGCGCTGCCGCCCTCGATGCCGAGGCGCCGGCCGTCGGCCAGTCCGGAGGCGACCAGGTGGTCCATGACGGCGACGGTGTCGGCGACGTCGACCACCCCCCATTGGCCCTTGAGGCGGTCGCGGTAGGCGCGCCCGTAGCCGGTGGAGCCGCCGTAGTTGACCTCGACCACGCCGATCCCGCGCGAGGTGTAGTAGGCGACCGGGAGGCTGAGCACGGGAGGCACGGCCGACGTGGGTCCGCCGTGCACGCGGGCGATGACGGGCGGGAGCTCGTCGGCCGGGCCCTCGATGCCGCTCTGGCGCGGAGCGAACCAGATCGCGTGGACGGTGCCGCCGTCGGGCAGCGGCACCTCGATCTCCTCGGCGCTCGGGAGGACATCGGGGTCGGGAGCGTCGTCCCGCGAGGAGCGCACCTGGCGGAGGGCGCCCATGTGCGGGGCCGCGAACCCGCCCTCGATGCGGGTGAGGTAGATGGCGGAGAAGCGGGCCGGGGAAGCGCCGAGCAGGACGAGGCCGCCGTCCTCGCACACGTCCATCCCGGCGATCGAGGTGAGCGGCAGGTCGAGGTCGACGACCTCCCCGCTCGAGATCGTGAGCATGCCCAGGGTCTCGCCGGCGTGCCCGTGGGCTGCGAGCACGTGATCGGCGTCGAGCACCGCGTACCACGTGGTGCCGAGCCCCCACATGGCGCCGCCGAACTCCTGCCGCGCGAAGGGCGAGTCCGCCGGGAGCACGGCGCGACTCCCGTCGGCCGCGGACCACACGCGCGGGTTCCACCAGCCGGACTCGTCGGAGACGAACATCAGGCGCTCGTCGTCGAGCCACTCGGGCTGCAGCACGGAGATCTCCCGGTCCCCCTCGGCCGCCCCGCCGGGCCCGCCGAAACTGCCAGGGCCGACGGGCCCGCTGGGTCCGCCGGCGACGATCTCGCCGGTCCCGGCGCTGCCGCCGATGAGCGGGGCGACATGCAGGAGCGTCCCGTCCCAGGGCATCTGCGGATGCTCCCAGCTGATCCAGGCGACGCGGGTGCCGTCGGGGCTGAGGCGTGGGTAGGCGACGAAGCGGGAGGCGGGGGTGACGCGGCGGATCGCGCCCGGGTCCACGGCGGCCGAGCCGTCCAGCGGGACCGCGGCGACGAAGCGCTCGATGTGCGGGGCGCCGTCGGGATCCGTGCGGGGCCCCTCGGCCCCGCCGGTGTGGTCCTCGCAGATCCACCAGACCTCGCGGGAGCCGTCGGCGAGGGTCACCGGGGTGGGGCAGGCCCATCGCAGCGAGGGCCCGTGGGCGGACTCGACCTCGGGGCCGACGGGGGTCAGGGGACGCGGCTCGCTGCCCTCGGTGAACGCATAGACCCGCTGGTCATCGAAGTTCACGAAGAGCACGAGGGGGGCGCGGAGGACGGCGGGGTCCTCGTCGACGAGGGCGTCCGGGATGGCGGCCCACGACCCTCCGCCGTACTCGTGCACGCGGGAGCGCGCGTTGAAGGGCGCGGGCAGCACGGTGACCGTCCCGGCGTCCTCGGGGGCCGGCGCGGGAGAGCGCCCACCCGCGCCGGTGGGCGTGGCGACGGGATCGGCGGTGCGCACGATCGCCTGCCGCCCGCCCTCGGCGGCGATGCCCTCGAGCCACCACAGCTGCTCGCCGACGAACACCGGGCCGCCCAGACGCGCTCCCCCGGTGGCGAGCTGCTGGGCGGTGATGGGCGAGGGCCAGGTGCCGTACGGGAGCGTCGTCGTCATGGGGCCAGGGTATGCCGGGCGGCGCGGAGCGGGCAGACTGGACCCATGGCAGACTCCACCGACCCTCGCGTCGCCGTCTACCTGGACTTCGACAACATCGTCATGTCCTGGTACGACCGCGTGCACGGGCGCCACTCCTTCAGCCGCGACCGCCAGAAGATCGCCGCCGACCCCACCGACCCCGAGGTCGCCGAGCGCCTCGCGGAGGCCACGGTCGACGTGGGCGCACTCATCGACCACGCCGCATCCTTCGGCTCCATCATGCTGACCAGGGCCTATGCCGACTGGTCGGCGCCCGTGAACGCCGACTACCGCTCGCAGCTGGTCGCGCGCGCCGTGGACCTCGTGCAGCTGTTCCCGGCCGCCGCCTACGCGAAGAACGGCGCGGACATCCGCCTGGCCGTCGACACCGTGGAGGACTGCTTCCGGATCCCCGACCTCACGCACGTCGTGATCGTCGCCGGGGACAGCGACTACGTCCCGCTCGCCCAGCGCTGCAAGCGCCTGGGCACCTACGTCGCCGCGGTGGGCGTGGCCGGCTCGACCGCGAAGTCCCTGGCCGCTGCCTGCGACCAGTTCGACTCCTACGAGACCCTGCCCGGCATCGAGCTGCCCGAGAAGCCGGCGAAGTCCCGCTCCGCGCGCGGCGGCTCCGGCACGAAGAAGGGCCGGGGCGGGGCCGACGGCGGGAACGGATCGGACGGAACGAACGGCGCGGGCGGGTCGAGCGGGTCCGACGGGTCCGACGGGGCCGACGGGGCCGACGCTCCCGGCGCCGGGTCCACCGGCGCCGAGACGGCCGACGGCTCCGGCTCCGCTGCCAAGGGGTCGAAGGGCGCCAAGGGCTCCGCCGGGAACGGCGGCAAGGGCGGCAAGCACAAGGGCTCCGAGCGCGGGGGCGATGCTGCTGACAGCGCGGACCAGGTCGAAGCTGCCTCCTCCGATGCGGACCTCGATGCTCTCGATGCGGATCTGGACATCGACGACTCCGACGACATCAGCCCCGAGGAGGCGCAGGCGGCGGCGAGCAGGCTGCTGGGCCGCGCCCTGCAGCTGGGCGAGCGGGACGACACCGAGTGGCTGCACAGCTCGCTCGTGAAGACGTACATGCGCCGCATGGACCCCTCGTTCAGCGAGAAGCTGCTGGGCTTCCGCTCGTTCTCCGACTTCCTCAAGGCCAACGACGACATCGCCGAGCTCGAGGAGACCGGGCACGAGCGCCTGGTGCGCGCGATCGAGCCGCCCGTGAAGCAGACGGCCAAGCGCTCGGGCAGGCGCCGCCGCACCAGCTGAGCGGCCCCGTCGGCCGACGCGATCGGCGGGCGAGGTCGGCGCACGTGATCGGCGCACGTGATCGGCGCACGCGATCGGCCGGCGAGAGGTGAGTTGTTGCTCTTATAGAGCCCGAATAGCAGCAACAACTCACCTCTCGGTGCTCGGTCCGTCGGCCGTCAGTCGTCGGTCGTCGGTCGTCGGTCGTCGAGATCGGCCGGCTCTCGGCGTTGCGGCTCTCCTTCGCCGTCCGGTTCCTCGGCTCCACCTCGCCCCCGGACCCTCGGCTCTCCCCTTGACTCCTGACCCCGGCAAGCGCATGCTCGACATGTGCGGATTTCCGCACATGTCTTGGCGGAGGTCCCCGATGGCCGATCCCGATGCCCGTGCACGGCACACGTCGGTCTGGGACGCCCTCGCCCATCCCGCACGGCGCCGGATCGTCGAGATCCTGCGGGGCGCTCCCGCGCCCACCGGGCGGATCCACGAGACCCTCGAGGACGAGGGCCTCTCGACCAGCCGCTTCGCGACCCTGCGCCATCTGGAGCAGATGCGCGAGGCGGATCTCGTGCTCGCGACCCGCAGCGGCCGTGAACGCATCAACGCCCTGAACGGCTCCGCCCTCTACGAAGCGACGATCGGCTGGCTCGCTCCGCCGGATCGCTCTCTCGCCACCTCCCTGCACCGACTGCGACTCAGCGCCGAGGAGAGCGCCATGTCCGAGGTACGCCACCTCTCAGTCCACCAGTCGATCCTGATCAGCGCCCCGCGCGAGCGGATCTGGTCCCTGCTCACGCGGGACACCCGCTCGTGGTGGCGCCCGCCGTTCGCACTGCTCGGCGACGCCGACGAGGTCGAGCTCGTGATCCCCGAGCGCGCCGGCGGGTCGGTGATCGAGCGCTCCGGGCCAGGTCCCGAGCGGACCGCAGCATGGGGCATGCTCGTGCGGCGCGAGGAGGGCACCCTCCTGGAGTGGACGAGCGTCGTGTGCGGTGCCCCAGGGGCGAGCGGCACCGTACGCATCACCCTCGAACCCGCGGAGGAAGCCGCTGCGCGCCTGACCGTGACCCAGGACGCCGTGGGAGTCCTGCCCGACGGCATCGACGCGGACATCGAGCTGGGCTGGTCGAACAAGCTCACCACGATCTCGGGCCTTCTCGCGGGGGCCGACGGGCACGATGCCAGCTGAGCGGGCTCCGCGCCCGCACCCCCTCCTCCTCCGCTCACCGCTCACCGCTCACCGCTCACCGCTCACCGCTCACCGCTCACCGCTCACCGGACGGATCGTCCCGCATCGCATCACCCAGGAGAACGCCATGTCACTCACGACCATGCACGTCACCCAGTCCATCGTGATCGCCGCGTCCCGGGAGGCCGTGTGGCGCGCCTTCCGCGAGCACCCCTCTCAGTGGTGGGGCGCGCCCTACACCCTGCTCGATCAGCCCGGGTCCGCGATCGAGATGCCCGTCGAGGTCGGTGCGCCGATCGTCGAGCACTCCGGATCCCACCGCGCCGCATGGGGCATCCTCACCGAGATCGACCACGAGCGCACCTACGCCTGGACGGGGAACATGGGGATGGGCGGTCCCAGCTGGGGCACCGTCTCCTACGTCTTCGCCGACGAGGGCGAGGGCACGCGCGTCACCGTCGACCACGTGCAGATGGGCGAGATCCCCGATGGCGTCGCCGCCGGCTACGACGCGGGCTGGCTGGACCTGAACGAGCGGCTGCGGCTGTTCGTCGAGGAGGGCGAGGCGTACGGGCTCGCGGGCACCAACACGGCTCCGCCGTCGATCGGCTGACCCGACGCGAAGCGTCCTGACCCGGCCGATCAGCGCAGTTCGGGCCCGGCCCGGAATGCAGATCCGTCCTCGCCGAATAGGTGCTGCCGGCCCACCGGGTCCACCGGGCCCACGGAACCGGGCCTCAGACGAGGATCTCGCCCTGGATGCCAGTCCTCACCGTCCCGCCGATCCAGATCGTCCCCTCGGCGTCGACGTCGACGAGCACGCGGCCGTGGCGTCCCAGCCGGGTGCCCTGCCGGACCGTCCACGGCGGGGCGAACCGTCCACGCTCCAGCATCCACTGCGCGATGCCGGCGTTGAGGCTGCCGGTCACGGGGTCCTCGTAGCCGGGCGTGCCGGAGACGGGATCGGGCGCGACGAAGCCGCGGACCTCGTAGGCGGGCCCGTCGGCGCCCGTGGTCGGGGCGTCCGCTGTCGCCCCGACAGCACCAAGCGCGCCGATCTTGCGCCCCGGGATCGCCGCGAGATCGGGCTCGAGGTCGAGCACGTCCTGCGCCGAAGCGAGCTCGAGGACGCACCAGCCGGCGCCGTTGTCGACCCAGGCATGATCGAGGACGTCCGCGGGATCGATGCCGAGCGCCGCGGCGGCGTTCGCGACGTGCTCGGCGTCCATCGGTCCGCTGCGCACGAGGGGCGGGGCGGCGAAGGCGAGCTCGTCGCCGCGCACCCGCACCTCGACGAGACCAGCACGGCATTCCTGCACGACGATGCGGTCGTCGGCCGAACCCGTCGCTTCCTCGCCGCCCGCCCGGCCGGCGAGCCAGGCGGAGGCGCTGCCGAGGGTCGGGTGGCCGGCGAAGTCGAGCTCGGTCGAGGGGGTGAAGATGCGGACGCGGTAGTCGGCGCCGGCTCGCGTGGGGGCGAGCAGGAACGAGGTCTCGGAGAGGTTCGTCCAGGAGGCGATGCGCTGCATCTGCTCATCGCTCAGACCGTCGGCATCGACGACGACGGCGAGGGGATTGCCGGCGAACGCATCCGCCCCGAACACGTCGACCTGTCGAAAGCGCCGGGTGCTCGGCGTCCTCCTGGTCTCAGTGCTCGGGGCGGATGCGGATGCTGCGGCGTCGGCCGCGTGGGCGCTGGAGGCCGCGGAGTGCGAGGTCATGGCTCGATCCTGTCAGACCGGCCGTGCCTCGGCCCGCTCGCGGTCAGCGGCCGCAGTCGTCGAGGGCCTGGGTCTCGGCAGTGATCGCCTCGACGCCGTAGTCATCGGGCTGGGATTCGGGGACGTCGGTGCCCACCAGCGAGGCGCCCGCGGTCTCCTTGAGGAAGAACAGGGCGACGATGCCGAAGAGACAGCCGAACATGACGTACACGGCCGGGAACTCGAGGAACCCGGTCGCGCTCACCACGGCCTCGTTGATGGGCGCGGCCGTGCCGCCGAAGAACGAGGTGAAGACGTTGTACGTCACCGCGAAGCCCGCGAAGCGCACGTGGGCCGGGAACATCGCCGGGAAGGTCGCGGAGATCGTCGACAGCTGCGGGATGTACAGCAGTCCCAGGACCGCGAAGCCGATGATCGCCCATACGAACCCCTGGCCCATCAGGTAGTACATCGGAAGGGCCATCACGAACAGGCCGATCATCGATGTCCACCACATCTTCTTGCGGCCGATGACGTCGGAGAGCCCGCCGCAGAAGGGAAGCAGCGCCATCATGATGACCTCGCCGATGAGGATCGTCGCCAGCGATTCGTTCGCCGACATGTTGATCTTGGTCTCGAGGTAGCCCGGCATGTACGTGAGCAGGGTGTAGTTCGCGATGTTCAGCGGGATCACGAGGCCCGCCATCGTGAGGATCGGCTTCCAGTAGTCGCGGATCAGGTTGACGAGACCGTGGACGGCGGACTGCTGCGCCTCGCCCTCGTGCTCGAGGTCCTGGAAGACCGGGGTCTCGTCGAGGCGCGACCGCAGGTAGAGGCCGATCAGACCCATCGGCAGCGCGAGGAAGAACGGCAGGCGCCAGCCCCACGAGGCCATGGCGTCCTCGGAGAGGATGAG
This sequence comes from Brachybacterium halotolerans subsp. kimchii, assembly GCF_020792675.1. Lineage (NCBI taxonomy): Bacteria > Bacillati > Actinomycetota > Actinomycetes > Micrococcales > Dermabacteraceae > Brachybacterium > Brachybacterium halotolerans. Next base: position 2,237,934 of record NZ_CP086254.1, read on the forward strand.
CTGCAGGATCAGCACCACGATGGTGCCGAGCGCGAAGCCGCCGAGCGTGCCGAACTCGAGGAAGCTGCCGTAGCGTCCGCGACGCTTGTCTGGCGCGTACTCGGCCATGAACGTGGCCGCGCCGCCGTACTCGCCGCCCGTCGAGAAGCCCTGCACGATGCGCAGCACCGCGAGCAGGATCGGCGCGAGGATGCCCACCTGCTCGTAGGTGGGGAGCACGCCGATGAGGGTCGTGGCCAGGGACATGATGATGATCGTGAGGGCGAGGACGTGCTTCCTGCCCAGACGGTCGCCGAGCGGCCCCCAGATGAAGCCGCCGAAGGGGCGGGCGATGAAGGAGATCGCGAGGAACGCGTAGGTCCAGAACTGGGCCGCGGAGCCCTCGGGGAAGAAGTGGGAGGCGATGTAGGTGGCGACCACGGCGTAGACGCCGTAGTCGTACCACTCGGTGGCGTTGCCCATCGCCGAGGCCGCGACCGCTTCCTTGATGGTCTTGCGAGGCGGGAGATCCGCGAACGGGGTCCCTCCCGTCGTCGTCGTGGGAGGTTCGTCCGGGTGCTTGAACGGGGCTGCGGATGACGTGTTCACGTTTCTCCGATCGACGATGACGCACGGGACTCGCCCCCGCACTCGGATTCGGCCGACGCCTCAGCGTATGTGGCCTACCAGACACATGCCAGAATGCACAGCTTCTTACGGTTGTGTTCACCGGACATTGCGGGCGGACACGCCCGGACTCATCCGGTCATCGGGCCCCGCGCCGCCCGGGCCATCGCCCGTACAGTGGGCCCATGACCTCGTCTTCCGCTGTTCCGAGCCCTGATCCGACCCTGCCGTCGACCGCCCGCGAGTTCGTCGAGGCCCTCGTCGCGCTCGACACCACCTCGGACACCGGCAACCTGCCCGCGATCGAGCTCATGGAGCGGGCGCTGCGGGAGGCCGGCGCCGAGGTGCACGTGCTGCCCAGGGGCGACGGGAGGAACGCGAACCTCGTGGCGACCTTCCCTGCGAACGAGGAGGGCGATCCCAGCGCCGACGATCCCAGCGCCGACGCTCTCTTCGTCGACCCCGAGGACCCGACGCGCCGCGGCGTCCTGCTCGCCGGGCACGCGGACTGCGTGCCGGTGACGGGCCAGGACTGGGCATCGGACCCCTTCACGCCCACCGAGCGCGACGGACGGCTCTACGGCCGCGGCACCGCGGACATGAAGTCCTACCTCGCGATCGCGACGGCGCTCGCCCCCGAGTTCGCGGCCGCCCGGCGCACCGTGCCCGTGCACATCGCGGCGACCTGGGAGGAGGAGACCACCTGCAACGGCGCCCGCGCGCTCGTCACCCAGCTCGAGGAGCTCGGGATCCGGCCCGCGGTCGCCTTCGTGGGCGAGCCGACGTCGATGCGGGCCGTGCCCGCCCACAAGTCGATGAACGTGCTGCACGCCGACTTCCACGGCGTCGCCGCCCACTCGAGCCTGCTCCCCCACGGCCTGAACGCGATCCGCTACGCCGCGCGATTCGTGGACTGGTTCCACCGCGAGATCATCGACGACCTGCGCGAGAACGGCCCGCACGATCCCGCCTTCCCCGTCGCCTGGACCACCGGCGGCGTGAACCTCTTCGACGGCGGCATCGCCACCAACACCGTCCCCCAGGACGTCCATCTGAAGTTCGAGTTCCGCGCCCTGCCGCAGGTCGACGTCGATCCGATCGTCGCCCGCATCCAGGAGGAGATCGACCGCCTCGACCAGCAGATGAAGGCCGACGCCCCCGCCGACCCCTCGGACCCCGCCGCCGCCCAGCGGGTCGGCGCGCAGCTCGACGTCATCTCCCTGCTGTACGGACTCGACGGCTCGGCCGACGGCCCGGCGGCCCGCGCGGCCGTGGCCCTCGGCGCCGAGCGCACGGAGGAGAAGGTCACCTACGGCACCGAGGCGGGCATCTACGAGCACGCGGGCATGGCCGCCGTGGTCGTGGGGCCCGGCGACATCGCCCAGGCCCATGGCACCGACGAGTTCGTGGAGATCACCCAGCTCGAGTGGTGCGAGCGGTTCCTGCGGAACGTCGCGGGGGCGCTCGCGGCCTCCTGAGCACCGGCGCGGCTCGCCCGCATCCGCGCCTTCCCATCTCCCGGACGCCTCTCCGGGGCCTCGAGCCCCGTGGCACCATGGACTGCGGTGAGCCGGGAAGTCTGGTCGGCATCGGGGCATAGAGTGCCCTGATCCCCGACCCCGTCCTGCCCTGGAGGCCAGATGACATTCCCGGCCTGGACGATCGCCCCGTTCGTGCTGATGCTCGCGGCGATCGCGATCGCACCGCTCGTCCCCTCGCTCTCGAAGCTCTGGGACCGCCCGCGCAACCAGCTGATCTACGCCCTCCTGCTGGGCCTGCCCGTCGCGATCGGCGTGATCGCCGTGGGCGAGTGGCACCTGGTCGTCGACGCGCTCGTGGAGTACGGGCAGTTCATCGCGCTCCTCCTCGCCCTGTTCATCGTCTCCGGCGGCTTCTTCCTGCGCGGCGACATCGCGGCGACGCCGCGCGTGAACACGATCTTCCTCGCGATCGGCGGGGTGCTCGCGAGCTTCATCGGCACCACGGGCGCCGCCATGCTGCTGATCCGCCCGCTGCTGAACACGAACCTCGAACGTCGGCACAAGGCGCACACCGTCGTCTTCGCGATCTTCATCGTCGCCAACTGCGGCGGCCTGCTCACCCCGCTCGGCGACCCGCCGCTGTTCCTGGGGATGCTGCGCGGCGTGCCGTTCACCTGGACCTTCCACCTGCTGCCGATGTGGCTGTTCGTCAACGCCCTGCTGCTGCTGACGTACTGGGCACTGGACCGCCGGATCATCGCGCACGAGGCGAAGGAGGACGTCTACGCGGACACCGTGAACGTGATCCCGCTGAAGCTCGTGGGCGCGAGCAACGCCATCTGGTTCGCGATCATCATCCTCGCGGTCGCGCTCATCCCCTCGCTGGATCCCGACGCGATCGTCGAGGGCGATGCGACGTGGACCCAGTACGTGCCCTGGCGGGAGATCGTCATGATCGGCGCGGCCCTGTGCTCGCTGTTCCTGGGCAGCCGCAGCATCCGCTACGACGAGAACGAGTTCGAGTTCGGGCCCATCCAAGAGGTCGCGGCGCTCTTCGTCGGCATCTTCCTCACCATGATCCCGGCGCTCGCTGTGCTGCGCTCCGCCGCCCCGTCGCTCCCTCTGAACGAGATCACGCTGTTCGTGTTCACGGGCGGTCTGAGCTCCGTCCTGGACAACGCCCCCACCTACGCAACCTTCTTCGAGATGGCCTCGCAGCTGCCGGGCGAGCCGCGCGTGGCCGACGTCCCCGAGCTGTACCTGATGGCGATCTCGCTGGGCGCCGTGCTCTGCGGAGCGATGACCTACATCGGCAACGGCCCGAACTTCATGGTGAAGTCGCTCGCCGAGACCTCGGGCGTGAAGATGCCCAGCTTCGGCGGCTACGTGCAGCGCGCCGTCATGTACCTCGCGCCCACGCTGATCGCGATGATGCTGCTGTTCATCGCCCAGCCCCTGTGGCTGAAGGCCATCGGGCTCGCCCTCACCCTGCTGCTGCTGGGCCGCATCGTCATGCTGTTCGTGACGACCGACGGCGAGGTCGGCGCGGCGCTCGCGCATCTCGACCCCGACGTGCGCGGCACGCGCCCCGCCGTCCCGCCCGTCGGCCGCAGCCGGAAGCCCGCAGGGGCCTTCGACTCCCCGCCCCGGCCCGATGAGCCCTGAGACCCCGGCACCCCCACACCCGAGGAGAGCCGCATCATGACCAGTCGACGACGCACCGAGCACGAGTCCCGACGACGCCGCAGGATCCTCGAGCGCGGCACCTACCGCGAGCACCTGCGCATCGAGCGGATCCTCACGCAGGAGACCACCGGCGGATTCGTGCTTCTGGGGGCGACCGTGCTCGCCCTCGTGCTCGCGAACTCTCCGCTCGCCCCCGCGTACTTCGGGGTGCGCGATGCGCATCTGGGCTTCGACGTGGGCAGCTTCCACCTGAACCTCAGCATCGGGCACTGGGCGGCCGACGGACTGCTCGCGATCTTCTTCTTCCTCGCGGGCCTCGAGCTCAAGATGGAGTTCACGGTGGGCGACCTGCGCTCACCGGGGAAGGCGCTGGTGCCGGTCGTCGCCGCGGCCGGCGGCGTCGCCGTGCCCGCCGTCATCTTCACGGTCATCAACGTCTTCGGTCCGCCGGGGGCGCTCACGGGCTGGGCGATCCCCGCCGCGACGGACATCGCCTTCGCCCTCGCCGTGCTCGCCCTGCTGGGCTCGCACCTGCCCAGCGCCGTGCGCACCTTCCTGCTGACCCTCGCGATCGTCGACGACCTCATCGCGATCCTCATCATCGCGATCTTCTACTCGAGCGACCTGCACCTGCTCTACCTGGTGCTCGCGATCGTGCCGATCGCCGCGTACCGTCTGCTGGCCACGCGCGCCGAGTCCCTGTTCCGGATCTCCTACGGCGCGGCATGGTTCCTGCTGCTGCCGCTCGGGGCGATCACCTGGGCGCTGTTCCTGAACTCGGGCGTGCACGCGACGATCGCCGGCGTGGTCCTCGCCTTCATGGTGCCGGTGCGCTCGCGCACCCGCCTGGGCGCGAAGTACTCGCTGGCCGAGACCTTCGAGCACCGCTTCCGGCCGCTGAGCAGCGGGATCGCCGTGCCCGTGTTCGCGTTCTTCAGCGCGGGCGTGGCCGTGGGCGGCGCCAGCGGACTCCTCGAGGCCTGGGAGTCGAGCGTCGCGATCGGCGTGGTCATGGGGCTCGTGTGCGGCAAGATCATCGGCATCGTCGGCTCGACGTTCCTGGTCACGCGTCTGCAGCGCGCGAACCTCGATCCCGATGTGCGTTGGATGGACCTCGTGGGCATGGCCGCCCTCGCGGGCATCGGCTTCACCGTCTCGCTGCTCGTCTCGGAGCTCAGCTTCGAGGCGTCCGACCCCATGCACGACCACGCGAAGGTCGGCGTGCTCACCGCCTCCGTGCTCGCCGCCGTGGTGGGCGCGGTGATCCTGCTGCCCCGGGACCGGCACTACAAGCAGGTCGCCGAGCGCGAGGCGGCCGACGCGGATGCCGACGGGGTCCCCGACGTGTTCGGCGGGGATGCGGAGGAGCCCTCGGATCAGCGCCCGTAGGCGCGGGCCGGGATCTGGGTGGCGAGCTTCCCCCCGGAGATGTCCAGCAGGGTTCCGGTGATGTAGCCGGCGGCGTCGCTCGCGAGGAAGATCAGCAGGTTCGCGACGTCGTCCGGGCTCTCCCAGCGCCGCAGCGAGAGCGTGTCCAGGAGGCGGTCCTGGGCGTCCTGGGGCATCTCGGCGAAGCCGTTCATGGCGGTGGGGACCATGCCCGGCGCGTACGCGTTCACCGTGATGTCCCACGGGCCGAGCTCGGACGCGAGCACCCGCGTGAACTGGACGACCGCCGCCTTCGAGGCCGCGTAGGCGGCGCTGCCGACGCTCGGCACGATGGCCGCGAAGGACGCCGCGTTGATGATCCGGCCGCGGCCCGCCGCCTGCATGACCGGGGCGACGGCCCGGCTCATGAGGAAGACGCCTCCCATGTTCACGTCGAAGCACGCGCGCCAGCGCTCCCACTCGAGATCGGCGACGGGCCCCTCGACGTTGATGCCCGCGTTGTTCACGAGCACGTCGATCGTGCCGTGGCGCGCGACGATCTCCGAGACCGCGGCGGAGACCGACGCCGGGTCGGCCACGTTGCAGGTGACACGGGTGATCGCAGGGGCCGACGGGTCGCTCGAGCGAGCAGGTTCCGCGGCACCGTCGGATGCATCCTCGGGGAAGGCGAGGTCCAGGGCGACCACGCGCGCGCCCTCCGCGGCGAAGCGCCCGGCGATCACCGCGCCGATGCCGCGCGCGGCGCCCGTGACGACCACGACGCGGTCCTTGAGATCCAGCTCCATCGCTCGCTCCTCCTCGGTGGTGCGCGCCGAGGCCCCGGTGGTGAGCACCGACGCCCCGGTGGTGTGCGTCGACGCTCTCTGCCCGGTGTTCAACGCGGTTCTCGAAAAAGCATACTATTCAGAGCGACGCGCTCGGCACTCCTCTCGCCGCGCGCACGCCGACCCTCCGGAGGATGCCATGACCACGCACGACGCACCGCAGTCCCGAGCGGCCGACGCGCCCGCGCGGCGGGTCCTCTGGGTGACCGGCGGCGGCAGCGGCATGGGGCGCGCGAGCGCGATCGCCGCCGCCCGCGCGGGGTGGGACGTGGCGGTGAGCGGCCGGCGGGCCGACGCCCTCGAGGAGACGGTCCGCGCGATCGAGGACGTCGGCGGGACCGGGCTGGCCCTCCCGCTCGACGTCCAGGACCGCGAGGCTGTGCGCTCGGCGGTCGAGCAGGCCACCGGCCGCTTCGGACGGCTCGACGGGCTCGTGCTCGGGGCCGGTCTCAACGCGCCGCACAGGCGCTGGGAGGATCAGGACCTCGGCGAGTTCGACCAGGTCGTGGCCACGAACCTGACCGCCGTGGCGAGCGCTCTGGATGCCGCCCTCCCGCACCTGCGCGCGAGCGGCGGCGTCGCCGTCGTCATCTCCTCGTTCGCGGGCTGGAGCTTCCAGCCGGGGGCCGGCGTCGCCTACTCGGCGTCCAAGACGGCGCTCGGCTCCCTGGTGCGCACCCTGAACCAGCAGGAGGCAGGTCACGGCGTGCGCGCGTGCCACCTGTGCCCGGGCGACGTCGCGACCGACTTCCTCGACCAGCGCCCCGAGGTGCCCGACGCCGTGGCCCGCGCCGTCATGCTCAGCCCCGAGGACGTGGCGCGCGCCGCCTGCTTCGTGCTCGACGCCCCGGCGCACATGCGCGTGGACGAGCTCGTCGTCTCGCCGGTCTCGCAGGCGTGAGCGGGCACGACGGGCTGCCGCCGGCGAGCGGGCACGACGACCGGACCGGCGCGCATCCGACGCGCTTCGACCGGGCGCTCGACGAGCTGGGAACGGCGATCGTCCGCGGCGACCTGCCCGCGGGGCACGCGGACACCGTCGAAGGCCTGGTCGGGCGCACGGGCGCCTCGCGCAGCGTGGTCCGCGAGTCCACGCGCGTGCTGACCGCCCTGGGCATGCTCAGCGCCGGGCGGCGCGTGGGCCTGCGGGTGCGCGGCCGCGAGCACTGGGACGTGCTGGATCCGCTCGTCATCCGCTGGCGCCTCGCCGGACCTGAAAGGACGACGCAGATCGCCGAGCTGCGCGCCCTGCGCCGCGCCGTCGAGCCGGAGGCCGCCGCCGCGGCGGCGAGGCGGGTCGCCGCCGGTGAGGCCACGGGAGTGAGCCTCCGTGCGCTCGAGGGCGCGGCCGCGCAGATGCGTCAGTGGGCGGGCGTCGGCGCGGTCCCCGGGGTCGACGGCCCGGACTCGTTCCTCGCCGTCGACAGCGCCCTGCACGCCGCGGTCCTCGCGCTCTGCGACAACGCGATGTTCGCGCGGCTGCGCACGGTGATCGAGGAGAGCCTGCGCGAGAGGGCGCTCGTGGAGCGCGCGGACCTGCCGCCCGATCCGCACGACGTGGACCTGCATTTGCAGGTCGCCCGCGCGATCAGAGAGGGCAGCGCCGAGGACGCCGCACGGGCCATGCGCGAGATCGTGGTGCGGACGAGGTGAGCGGTGCGGACGGGGCGGGTGGTGGCCTCGCCCCTCAGCGCCCCCGCGTCGTCGGCTTCACGCAGACCACGGGGCACGGAGCCTCCATGATCACGCGCTGGGCGGTGGACCCCAGCAGCATCTTGCCGATGGGGGTGCGGCGGCGCACCCCCAGCACGACCTGGTCGATCTTCTCGTTGTCGATGGTCTGCAGGATGTCGTCGGCCGCGTCGTCGCGCCGCGGCACGACCCGCAGCTCGAAGTGCACGCCGCTGGCCTCGAGCCGCTCGTGCAGGGGCTCGCGCCCCGCGTCGCCCGCGCTCTTGCGGGGATCGTCGCTGCGCTCGGAGGCGAGCACCACGAGCGTCGCGTCCTTGGTCCTCGCCTCCTCCAGTGCGTACTCGAGGGCGGCTTCGCTGGTGGGGCTGGGCACGTAGCCGAGCAGGATCTTCATCGTCGACTCCAGGTGTCTCGGGGTGGCTCGGATTGCTCAGGTTGCTCGGGTTGCTCGGGGAGGATCGGGATCTCGAGGTCTCGGCGGGCGCCGAGACCAGGCACCCGGCCGCTCACTCGCGGCCGATCTCGTCCTGGTCGTGGAAGCGCGTGCGCCGGCCCTTGATCGCGGAGTTGTACAGGTAGGTGATCACGTACAGCACGAGACCCACACCGAGCAGTCCGCCCGCGATGTAGTAGTTCTCCTTGGGCTGGGCGAGGGGGGTGACGAGGATCAGCGAGGTGACCCCGCCGATCACGGCCACCACGATGGGGGTGCGGAAGTGCCCCTTCGCGCCCGGGTCCTTGCGGAGCACGATCACGGAGACGTTGACCAGGCAGAACACGATCAGCAGCAGCAGCGCCGTGGTCCCGCCGAGGTTCTTGATGATGGTCTCCGGCAGGGCGTAGCTGACGACCACCACGAGCGCGAAGGCGAGGAGCGTCGAGAAGACGATGCCTCCCACGGGGCTGCGGCGCCCCTTGAGCACGACCCCCAGGAACGGCGGGAGCACGCCCTGCTTGGCCATGCCGTAGAGCAGGCGCGAGGCCATCATCATGTTGATCAGCACGGTGTTGGCGACCGCGAAGATCGAGATGATCGGGAAGATCGTGTCCATCGGAAGGTTCGGCGCGCCGTGCGAGACCACGCTCAGCAGCGGCGTGGTGGCGGTGGTGAGCTCGCCGATCGGGACCACGGCGACCGCCGTGAGGGAGACCAGCACGTAGACCACGCCCGTGATCGACAGGCCGCCCAGCAGCATCTTCGGGAAGTTCTTCGAGGGGTTCACGGTCTCCTCGGCCATGTTCACCGAGTCCTCGAAGCCGACCATCGAGAAGAACGCGAGGGCGGTCGCGCCGATCACGGCCATGAACATGCTCTTGTCCTCGGGCGCCTCGAACAGCACCACGCGCGAGAAGTCCGCGTCGCCGCGACCGATCGCGAGGAAGCCGATGATCAGCACCATCGCCAGGCCGCTGAGCTCGATCAGCGTGAGCACCACGTTGGCCTTCACGGACTCGCTCACGCCGTAGGAGTTCACGCAGGCCACCACGGCGATGAAGACGAGCGCGATGATCACGGCGACGTGATGGGAGCCGGCGGCCCCGAGGGTGTCCTCGAGGTGGAAGACGGCCAGCACGTTCTCCGCGAGGAAGATCGCGCTGTTCGAGGCCGAGGTGATGCCCGAGGACAGCACCGCGAAGGTCACCATGAAGGTGACGAAGTGGATGCCGAAGGCCTTGTGGACGTACAGCGCGGCGCCCGCGGCCTGCGGGTACTTCGTCACCATCTCCACATAGGACAGCGCCGTCATCATCGCGACCACGAACGCGAGGATCACCGGCAGCCAGCCCGCGCCGCCCACCTGGCCGGCGACCTGGCCGGTCAGCGCGTAGACGCCGGTGCCGAGGATGTCGCCGACGATGAACAGCAGCAGCAGGCCGGGGGTGATGGCCTTCTTGAGCTCGGTGCCCTGGCCCGGGGACGAGCCGTCGCCGTCGGGGGCGGTGAGGGTGGGATCGCCGGGTGCGCCGGAGCCGGCGCCGGTTTCCTGGGTCATGAGGGACTCCCGGGGTCGGAGGTGGGGGAAGGTCTCGGGGCGGGTGCGGCGCACGGCGCGGATCTCGCGCTCAGGGACGCCGACTCGGGCGGGCGGGGCACCCGCAGTGCGGACCTGGGCCCGCGATCTGGGGATCCTACCTCAGCGTGAGCGCGCTCACCCGATCAGCGCGACCGGCCCTAGGGTGGAGGAGTCCGTGCGCAGCGCGACGTCGGCCGCCCCTCCCCGGAGCGTCGGCCCCGCGTCGCATCCCGCGCACGCCCGCACCACCGCCCCATTTCCCGCATCTCCGCCCGTACCCGCACGAGGAGTCCCATGAGCAGCGTCGCGAACATCGCCCTGGCCGACGGCAACACCATCCCCCAGCTCGGCTACGGCGTCTGGCAGGTCGAGGACGAGGTCGCGGCCGACGTCGTCGGCCAGGCCCTCGAGGCCGGCTACCGCCACATCGACACCGCCAAGGCGTACGACAACGAGGAGGGCGTGGGCCGCGCCCTGCGCGCCTCCGGCCTCCCGCGCGAGGACGTCTTCGTCACCACCAAGCTGTGGAACGACGACCACGACTACGACCGTGCGATCGCCGCTCTCGACGCCTCGCTCGAGCGCCTGGGCCTCGAGTACGTGGATCTCTACCTCATCCACTGGGCGAAGCCCAAGCAGGGCAAGCACGTGGAGGCGTGGAAGGCGCTCGTCGAGCTGCAGCGGCGGGGCAAGGCGCGCTCGATCGGCGTCTCGAACTTCCCCAAGGCACAGCTCGAGGAGATCATCGAGGCCACGGGCGTGACCCCGGTGATCCATCAGATCGAGCTGCACCCCGACTTCGCCCAGGAGGAGCTGCGCGCCTTCGGCCGGGAGCACGGCATCCTCACCGAGGCCTGGTCGCCCCTGGGTCAGGGCGGCGAACTGCTCCAGGACCCGGTGATCACGGAGATCGCCGCCGCGCACGGGGCCACCCCCGCGCAGGTCGTCATCGCCTGGCACCTCGCGATCGGGAACATCGTGATCCCGAAGTCCGTGACCCCCGAGCGCATCGTCTCGAACCTGGCCGCCGCCGAGCTCGAGCTCAGCGACGAGGACCTCGAGCGCCTCGCGGCCCTCGACCGGGGCGAGGCGGGCCGGATCGGCGCCGATCCGGCGGGCATCGAGTTCTGAGCCGCCGCGGACCGGCGGGACGCTAGTCCTCGGCGCGCTCCTCGCGGGGGCGTCGGCCGGTCGCGGCGCGGGCGACCTCCTCGGCCGCGGCCTGGACGGCGCGCGTGCACTCGGCGACCTTGTCCTCGCCCAGGCGGTTGGACTGCCAGGTCAGGCCGATGGCCGCGATCGGCCAGTCGGCGTGGTCGAGCACGGGCGCCGCGACCGAGCGGTACCCGGGGGTGATCTCGCCGTCCTCGCGGGCGAAGCCGTCGCGGCGCACCTGCTCGAGGATCGCGGCGAGCTGCGCGGGCGTCGTCGGCCCCACCCCGGGCCGACGGGGCACGAGGTCCTCGCGGGAGGTGAACAGGCTGCGCAGCTGCACGAGGGGCAGGGCCGCGAGCATCGCCCGGCCGGTGGCGGTGAGATGCGCGGGGAGGCGCACGCCCTGATCGGTGACGAGGCTGCCGCGCCCCTTCGCGCGGTCCTCGACCACGTAGAGGACGTCGCGGCCGTGGAGCACCGCGAGGTGCCCGGACTCGCCGATGGCGTCGACGGTGCGCTCGAGGACGACCCGGCCCACCCGCGCGAGCGGCGCATGGCGCATGTACCCGACGGCGACCTCGTAGGCCGCGGGCCCCAGCGCGTACAGCCTCTCCTGCGGAAGATGCAGCGCATAGCCGTGGGCGACGAGCGTCCCGAGCAGGTCGTACGTGGTCGACCGGGGCAGCTCGAGGTCCTGGGCCACGCGCGCGGCGGCGACGGGCGCCCGCCGTGAGGAGAGGTAGGTCAGCACGCGCAGGGTGGCGTCCGCGGCCGGCGCTTTGGGCGGCTTCGGGGACGTCTGGTCCGGGGTTCGGGATGCCATAGTCCGACCAGGATGCCATCGCTCGCCCGGAACGTCGGACTCGTCGGCCCGATCTCCTCCGCCGCGCACCGCCCGGTTCCAGGCGCACGCACCGAGGTCGACCGGCCAGATCCATAGCCTTGCTTATGTGACCCTATGGTCAAGGCATTGACCTCGCCGGGGCGTGCTCCTAACGTCGTCCCTCGTGAGCACCACGACCCCCTCCCCCGCCCCGCGCAGCACCCGCAACCCGCTGCGCGCGATCGCGCGCATCCCCTTCGGCTGGCAGGTCCTCATCGGCCTGGTCCTCGGCGTCGCCCTCGGCCTCGTGGCCTCGGCGATGGGCCCCGGCAGCGGAGAGGAGGGCGCCAACTGGCTGACCACCACCCTGGACACCATCGGCACCGCCTTCGTCACGCTGCTGAAGGCCCTGGTCCCGCCGCTGATCTTCCTCGCGATCGTCACCTCCATCGCGAACCTGCGGAAGGTCACGAACGCCGCGCGCCTCGCCTGGAAGACCCTGCTCTGGTTCGCGATCACCTCGCTGATCGCCGTGCTCATCGGCATCGGCCTGGGCGCGATCACCAGCCCCGGCGCGAACTCGAGCGTCTCGGCCGACGCCGCGCAGGCCTCGGACACCCAGGGCACCTGGCTCGACTTCCTCATCGGCCTGGTCCCCTCGAACTTCCTCGGCATCGAGGGCAGCGCGGGCGACGACGGCTCGGTCTCCCTGAGCTTCAACGCCCTGCAGATCCTCGTCATCTCGATCGCCGTGGGCATCGCCGTGCTCTCCGTCGGCGAGAAGGCCGAGCCGTTCCTGAAGATCACCGGCTCCGCCCTCGAGATCGTCCAGAAGCTGCTGTGGTGGGTCATCCGCCTGGCCCCGATCGGCACCGTGGGCCTGCTGGGCAACGCCGTGGCCAGCTACGGATGGGACGCGATCGGGCAGCTCGGCGTGTTCGTGGCCGACGTCTACATCGGCATGCTGCTGGTGCTGCTCGTGGTCTACCCGATCCTGCTGCGCACCAGCGGCCTCTCGATCGGCTCGTTCTTCCGCGGCGTGTGGCCCGCGACCTCGCTCGGCTTCGTCTCCCGCAGCTCGCTGGGCACCATGCCGATGACCCAGACGGTCACCGAGCGCATGGGCGTGCCGCGCCACTACGCCTCCTTCGCGATCCCGCTGGGCGCGACCACGAAGATGGATGGCTGCGCCGCCATCTACCCGGCGCTCGCCGCGATCTTCGTCGCGAACTTCTTCGGCGTCCCGCTCGGGATCACCGACTACCTGCTGATCGTGCTGGTCTCCGTGCTGGGCTCGGCGGCGACCGCCGGCATGACCGGCGCGACCGTCATGCTCACCCTGACCCTGTCGACCCTGGGCCTGCCGCTCGAGGGCGTGGGCCTGCTGCTCGCGATCGACCCGATCCTGGACATGGGCCGCACCGCCCTGAACGTCACCGGCCAGTCCCTGGTCGCCGTGATCGTCGCCAAGCGCGAGAAGATCCTGGACCAGAGGGCCTACGACGACTCCGTGCGCACCTCCTTCGCCGAGATCCAGGCCGATCAGAAGGCCGAGGCGGACGCGTTCGCCGAGGTCGAGGCCGAGGTGGCCGAGCAGGAGGCCGGCGCTCCGGCACCGGACGCCCTCGCGGATCCCGCTGCGCACGCCGCGGGCGGCGAGACCCGCACCGAGGCCGCCGAGGCGGCGCGCCCGCAGGTCTGAGCTGCTTCGCACGGGGTGCGCGCGTGCCCTCCGGGGCCGCGCGCACCCCGACTCATCGGTACAGGTCCTCGGGGATGCTCGCGAGCCGGGACCCGCGGACCTGGCCGCCCAAGCCGTACAGCCGCTGGAAGCTCATGAGGAGCGGTCGCCAGCGATCGGGGTCGATGTGGTCGGCCCGATCGGGATCGCGGATGCTCTCGTGCACCCGCACGGCGATCACCTCGAGCTCGCACACCGCGGCGCGCGAGCGCTCCAGCCGGCACTCCATCAGCACCGGGCACTGGACCACCCCGGGCGCCCGGACGTGGATCGAGGGGCGCGGCGCGAGGCCGGCGAGAGCGAACTTGTCGGCATAGTGGCGGTATCCGCGACGGTGCTTGCGCTCCGGGATCTCCGGCGAGCCCGTGGTCAGCGCCAGGGCGTCGACGGCCCCCGCCTGCTCGGCCGAGGGCAGGGCGAGCACGGCCTCCCCCTCAAACTCGAGGTTCTCGCGAGTCCGCGAGTCCTCGGCGATGCCGAGGACCGCCGTGCGTCCGATCCAGAACGCCGAGGAGATCGGCGCGAGATTGGGCGAACAGTCCGGGTTCAGCGTGCTGACCAGCACCACCGGGGTCCCGAAGTAGAGGATCGCCGGGTCGATGCGCTCGTGGAGAGGAGCGGCGTCATGCTCGGCGTGAGCGGTCGGCGGGTGGCCGGGCGACGGAGGCGCAGGTTCCATGGCTCCAGCGTCGGCGCCGACCGCGCCCGCGACCGGTGGAAATCGGTCGCCGCGGTCGGTCGCAGCGCGGTACCGTCCCGGGCGTGGAGACCGGAGACGACGCCCGCGAGATCCCGCTGACCGGTGGGAACGCGAGCGAGGACGTGGTGCGCGTCGGCGACACCGTGCGCAAGCCGTGGCCCGCCGGCACGCCGCTCGTCGCCCGGTACACGGAGGCGCTGCGCGCGGCGGGGATCGACGTGCCCGCCCACCTGGGCCGCGACGACAAGGGCCGGCAGATCATCGAGCACGTGCCGGGCGTCCTCGCCATGGACATCGGGCAGCTCGACGTCGGCCAGCTGGAGCGCGTCGGCCGCCTGGTGCGCGACGTGCACGAGGCGAGCGCCGCCCTGCCGCGGGACCGGTTCCCACTTTCCCCGATTCCGGGGACCACCGCCGACGGGCGCGGGACCTCCGAGCCGCATGGCGCCCGCTGGGAGGTGCTGCTGCCCGCCCCGACACCGCCCGAGCTGATCTGCCACCACGACATCGCCCCCTGGAACCTGCTGGTGGACGGCGAGCGGATGATCCTCATCGACCTCGACGGCGCCGGGCCGAGCACCCGCGCCTGGGACCTCGCATATGCGGCGCAGTCGTTCTCGGGAATGGTCGCCGGGGCCGACCTCGAGGAGGTCGCCGCGCGCCTGCGGGCCCTCGTCGTGGACGGTTACGGGGCCGACGCCGACCTGCGCGCCCAGCTGCCGCGACTCCTGGCCGAGCGCGCGCAGGCGATGCACGACCTGCTCGCACGCTCGCACACCGAGGGCAGGGAGCCGTGGGGGTCGATGTTCGTCACGGGGCACGGCGAGCACTGGCGGGCGGCGGCCGCGTTCGCCGCCGCCCGTGAGGACGGGTGGCGCGACGCGCTCAGCTGAGCGCGCGGAGAGCCCGCCGCGTCCGCTCGATCTCGCGGCTGCGGCGGTCCAGGCGCTGCTCGACGCGCTCGAGCTCCCGGCGCAGGTCCGGGCACATCTCGACCTCGTGCCCGTCGGCGCCGCCGCGCACGCAATCCAGGTAGGCGCCGATCACGCGGGTGGCCAGGCCCGCCTCGATCATCAGGCGGATCCGCTCGACCGTCGGCAGATCCGACGCGTCGTACTGCCGGTACCCGGCCGGTGTGCGCCCCGGGGCGAGCAGGCCCTGGTCCTCGTAGTGGCGTAGGGCGCGCGGGGAGACGCCCGCGCGGTGAGCGAAATCGGCGATGAGCATCTGCGGCTCCTCACGGCACGAACGGGACGGGGGACGGCGCTTGACCTTCTCACTGACGGTAACCCCTAGCGTCCGATCCCATGACGCACGCCGATCGACTTCTCATCGTCCATGGCTTCGGGGCCTCACCCCAGGACCACTGGTTCCCGTGGCTCGCCGCCCTCCATCCCAGGGCGGAGCGGATCGCGCTCCCTGATCCGCTGTCCCCGCGCGCCGGGACGTGGGTCCCTCTCGTGGCCGCCGCTCTCGACCGCCTCGGCGACGGCACGGCCGTGGTCGCGCACAGCCTCGGGAACGCCACCGCGCTGCAGGCTCTGCGCGCCCTCGCCGACGCGGGGCATCCCGTGCACCTGAGCGCCTTCGTGGGCGTCGCCCCGTTCGTCTCTCCCGTGCCGCCCACCGGCGACCCGCAGCTCGACGCATTCCTCGGGGAGAGCCCGTCGGCCGCGGGAGTCCAAGAGTGGCGCACAGCCGCCGACGCCGCCTCCCCACCGGGAACGGCGCCTCAGCACGCGTTCTACGAGGGTCTCGACCTTCACGCGCTGCGACCCGTGCTGGGGAGCGTGCGGGTGCTGCGCTC
The DNA here is from genome assembly GCF_020792675.1 of Brachybacterium halotolerans subsp. kimchii. Lineage (NCBI taxonomy): Bacteria > Bacillati > Actinomycetota > Actinomycetes > Micrococcales > Dermabacteraceae > Brachybacterium > Brachybacterium halotolerans. The sequence goes on from NZ_CP086254.1 coordinate 2,253,853, forward strand.
GGACGACGATCCGATCGTGCCGTCGCGCCTGAGCGACGACGTCGCGACCGGGCTCGGGGTGCGCGCGCACGTGGTGACCGGAGCGGGCCACTTCCTCGCCGAGGACGGCGTCCGCGAGCTGCCGGAGGCCGTGCCGGCCCCGGTACCCTCCGGGACATGGACGCCGCCGACCGGCCCCGCACCGCCGTCGACCCGGACCGCGCCGACCGCTCCCCCGCGGACGCCGCCGCCGCGACCGGGCTCAGCCTCGACACCCTGCGCTACTACGAGAGGGAGGGGCTGATCGGCCCGATCGCACGGGACGTCGGCGGCCGTCGCCGGTATTCCGCCGACGACGTGGCCTGGATCGGCATCGTCACCTGCCTGCGCGACGCCGGCCTCGGCATCGAGGACCTGCGACGGTTCACGAGGCTGCTGACGCAGAGCGCGGACCCCACGGATCGCGTCGCCTTCCTGGAGGAGCGCCGCACCGAGCTCGAGGAGCGGCAGCGGGCGACGCGGCGGGCCCTCACGGTGCTCGACGACAAGATCGCCTACTACAGCGCGCGCGACCGAGCGCAGGGGTGACGGTCGCGGGGCGAGTCCGCCCCCTCCGACGGCGTCGGCCCTCACCCCGCAGCGTCGAGGGTCTCCCTCTCCTCCGCCGTGAGCACGGTGGTCGCTCCTCGCCAGGCCTCCTCGAGCTGCGAGATCCTGCTGCCGCCGATGATGGGCACCAGGGCGGGGGCACCTCCGGTGAGCCAGGCGAGCGCCACCTGGCCGCGGCTGAGCCCGCGCGCGCCGGCCACCTCGGCGAGGGCGGTCATGCGCCTCTCGTTGCCGGGGTGCCGGTACTCGGGGGCGAGCGGACGATCCGCGCGGTCGTAGGCGCCGCGCAGCAGCGGCGTGTAGACCCAGCCGGTCAGCGCGGGGTCCCGGCGCAGCAGGTCGAGTCCGTCGGCGGCGAGCATGCCGAGCTCCACGGGCTGGCCCTCGACCTCGGTGCCGGGCAGGGGCTGCAGGTAGGAGAAGCGCTGCTGGTAGGCCGACGGAACCGCCAGACCCGCGTCCCGGGCATGGAGCCGGGCCTCGGCGAGGCGCCAGGAGGGATGGTTCGACAGGCCCCAGGCGCGCACGCGCCCGTCGGCCACGAGGGACCCGAACGTCTCCACGACCTGCGTGAACGGCACCTCATGGTCCTCGATGTGCGCCCAGTAGAGGTCGACGGCGTCGAGGCCGAGACGCTCGAGGCTGTGGGAGAGCGCGCGGTCGACCGCATCCGGCGACAGTCCCTCGAGATCGTCCGGGAACCCGCCGGGACGGTTCGGCTCGGCGCCGACCTTGGTGCTGATCCGGACCGGGGCACCGGGGTTCGCGCGCAGCCAGCGGCCGATGACGGCCTCGCTCTGCCCGCCGAGGCCCGAGGGGTCCTGGTCGAAGTAGTAGTTGTCGGAGGTGTCGAGCCAGCGTCCGCCGAGCTCGACGAAGCGGTCCAGGAGCGCGAAGCTCTCGCGCTCGTCGAGGCGCGTGCCCATGTGCATGGTGCCGAGGGCGGGCGGTGCGGGCGTCGTCGGGAGGGCGGGTGTGGGTGCTGTGATGCGTGCCATGCGCATGAGCATGGATGCTGGAGCGCGCTCCAGGTCAAGGGGCCTCCGCGTAGCCTTCTCGGATGCCACCATGCACCTGCGCGACCACGAGGCCGGCCGAGCGCCTATGACGCCCTCCGCCCTGGCGCTCGTGCTCACCGCCGCGGTGCTGCATGCCCTGTGGAACCTCGCCGCGAAGCGCGCGAGCGGCGACGGGTACGTGTTCGTGTGGTGGTACAACGTCTTCTCCGCGGTGCTGTGGCTGCCGCTGGGGCTCGTGCTCCTCGCCCGCGCAGGGTGGCCCTGGGGCTGGGAGCTGCTGGTGGGCCCCGCGGTCTCCGCGGTCTTCCACATCGCCTACCAGCTGTGCCTGCAGACGGGCTACCAGCGCGCCGACCTGGGCGTCGTCTACCCCGTCGCCCGCGGGACGGGCCCTCTGCTGACCGTCGTGCTCGCCCTCACGGTGCTCGGGGAGCGCCCCGGGTGGCCGGCGATCGCGGGGGCCGTGGTGGTGATCGCCGGGATCGTGGTCGTCGCCACCGGAGGTGCGCGCGCCCTGCGGCACCGGGCGTCGACGGGCATCGCCTGGGGCGCCGCGACCGGCGCCGGCATCGCGGCGTACACCCTCTGGGACGACCACGCGGTGACCACGTGGTCCCTCGCGCCCGTCGTCTACTTCTCCTTCGGCTGCACCCTGCAGGCGCTCGCGATGACGCCCGGCGCCCTGCGTCGAGGGCGCGTCGCACCGGTGGACGGGGTGCTGCGCCGACGGTGGCGGGAGGTCGGGGTGGTCGCCGTGCTCTCGCCGCTCGCGTACGTCCTCGTGCTCGAGGCCATGCGGACCACGCCGGTCTCGCTCGTGGCACCCGCCCGCGAGTCCTCGATCGTGGTGGGATCGCTGCTGGCCTGGTGGCTGTTCCGCGAGCCCGACCCGGTGCGACGGGTGCTCGGGGCGGCGATCGTGCTGGGCGGCATCGTCCTCATCGTGGCGTGATCCGGCCTCGCGCAGAGATCGGCGCACGGCCGGCCTTGCGCTTGACGCGACGTCAACTCCTAGCGTCGCTCCTGCCGACGCGGGACCGCCGCGTTCGACGAGGATGATCCGGCGACCCGGCCGAGGACAGGCCGAGAACGGGCCGAGGACAGGAGGACCGATGACGACGCAGCCGGCCGACGTGCCGATCGGGGAGCTCGCGCAGCGCGTGGGCATCTCGACCCGCACCCTGCGCCACTACGACGCGATCGGACTGCTCCCGCCGTCGCGCACGGATCACGCCGGGCAGAGGTTCTACGACGACGAGGCCGTGGCCGTGCTGCTGCGCATCGTCGCGCTCAGGGACCTCGGCCTGGGGCTCGAGGCGATCCGGGAGATGCTCTCCCGGCCCACCTCGAGCGTCGACGCCCTCGCCGAGCACTCGGACCTGCTGCGGGAGCAGATCTCCCGCCTGAGCAGGCAGCTCGCGTCGGTCACCACGACCCTGCAGTCACTGCGGAGCAAGGAGAGCATCATGACCGAGCGCACCTTCGACGGTTTCGACCCCGAGGTCTTCGAGCAGGAGGTCACCGAGCGCTGGGGCGCCGCGGCCCACCAGCAGTCGATCGCGGCCTGGAACTCGATGAGCGCCGAGGAGAAGGAGGCGGAGCTCGCCCTCTCCCAGTCCCTCGTCGACGCCTTCGCCTCTGCCGACGAGCAGGGCCTGCCCCCGGAGGATCCTCGGGTGCAGGCGATCTGCAGGCGGCACGTCGCCTGGCTCGCCCGGTACACCGACCCGACGCCGGCGTACATCCGGAACCTGGTGCCGATGTACGCCGACGACCCGCGGTTCGACGCGACCTACCGGGGCCATGGCGCATACGTGCGCGACGCCCTGCTCGCCTACGTCGACTCGGGGGCGATGGGCCCGGGCTGACGGGATGCAGGCGAGGCGGGAGGCGGCCGCAGGCGAGGCACGGCAGGAGATCCGGCCGGGCCTGTCGCGGACGGGCCACTGGTGAGGAGCCGTGGCAATATCGCCATGGCTTCTCACCAGCGGCCCTTCCGTGACAACCGCCCGTCGACGACCCGCGCCCGGGCACCCCTGCCCCGTGCCCACTTCCCCGTGCCCCGTGCCCGTGCCCCGCGCTCCCTTCCCCGTGCCCCGTGCCGCGCACTGTGCGCCGCACCGCATATCGTGAGCCGGCCCGCGCCCCGGGATCTGTGACCTCCGCGGCCGTCCCGGGCCGGATCCCTGGCCCCGGGGCGGCGCCCCCGGATAGGCTCCCAGCGTCCCATCAGCAGTGCATCACCTCGGGTCCGCAGACCATCCGGCAGTTCTTCTCCGGTGCGGGCCGTCCAAGGCGGCACCCCACCGTCCGGAGGATCGATGACCTCGCCGCAGCACCCGACGACGGCCCCGCAGGCCACCACCCTGACGCGCGCCGCCGGCCTCGCCTACTTCCCGATCGCGTTCGTGGCCCGCTTCCCGTTCGCGATGATGGTCGTGGGCACGCTGACCCTCGTCGTCTCCGCACGCGGCTCGATCGCACTGGGCGGACTGAACTCGGCGGTGGTGGGCCTCGGTTCGGCGCTCATCGGCCCGCTGCTGGGCGCGGCGGCCGACCGGATCGGCCAGCGCCCGGTCATCCTCCTCGCGGGGATCGTGAACTCCCTGGCCCTGCTCGCGATGGCCGCCGTGGCCTTCAGCTCCCTGCCCGATCCCGCGGTGCTCGCCGTGGGCTTCGTGATCGGGGCGTCGTCGCCGCAGATCGGCCCGCTCTCGCGCAGCCGCCTCGTGCACCTGATCCTCACCCGTCTGCCCTCGGCGCGCCGCGCGAAGAGCCTCAACGCGACCATGGGCTACGAGTCCGCGGCCGACGAGACCGCCTTCGTGTTCGGCCCCGTCGTGGTCGGCCTGCTGGCCACGACGATGAGCGCCGCGGCCCCGATGATCGGCGCGGCGGTCCTCACCCTCGTCTTCGTCACGGCCTTCGCGCTGCATCCGACGGCGCGCGTCGCGGCGCCGGCCACCGGATCGCCCGTGGTCCAGGCGCCGGCGCGGGAGCTGCGCAGCGCGCGCGTGCTCGTGGTGGTCGCGGGCGCGCTCGGCGTCGGCCTCTTCTTCGGCACGGTCCTCACGTCGCTCACGGCCTTCCTCGCGGAGACCGGCCACGGCGACTCCGCCGGGCTCGTCTACGGGATCATGGGCGTGGGCTCGACGATCCTCGCGCTGAGCATCTCGCTGTTCCCCGAGCGCTTCGCGCTGCGCTGGCGCTGGGTCGTGTTCTCCGCCCTGATGCTCGCCGCGATGGTCGCCTTCGGCCTCGCGGGCGGCCTGGCCGGGACCGCGGGCGCGATGGCGATCGCCGGCATCGGGATCGGGCCGACGGTCGTGACGCTGTACAGCCTGGCCGCGGACCGCTCGCCGCGCGGGCGCTCGGCGACGGTGATGACGATGCTGGGCTCGGCGACGATCGTCGGCCAATCCGGTGCCTCGGCGCTGACCGGTGCCTTCGCCGAGAACGTCGGGGCGCAGGCCGCCATGTGGCTGCCGGCCGGCGCGGCCTCTCTGGTGGTGCTCGCGGCTCTCGTGAACGCGGCGCTCGGCGGGGCCGCCGCTCCCTCCGCCTCGCAGCACGAGGTCATCGACGAGGCCGAGGAGCTGCTCGAGAGGCCCACCGAGCACCTCTGAGGCGCAGGGCGCAGGCCGCGGGCCCGTCGCCCTCGGTCAGCGCGCGGCCGGGTGGCCGATCTCGCGCAGGGAGCGGGCGAGCATCGACAGCTGCTCGAGCGTCTCGTCCTCCCAGGTCCGCGCGGTGCGGGCGGCGTGGGCGCCAGGGGTAGAAGGTGTGGAAGGGGTGGAAGGGGAGCCCGTCGACCGGTCCTCGGCCGCACGAGCTGCCCCGACGACCGCGCTCACCTCGGCCACCCGCTCCTCGTCGGCGACATCGCGAGCCAGGGCCGCGACGGCATCGCAGGCGTCGGCCACCCGCGGATCGACCGTGCGCGCGTCCGCCGGAACCGCCGGGGCCGTCGGGGCCGTCGGATCCATCGGGCCCTCGCTCGCAGTCCGTGCCATGACGCGGCTGGTCACGGTGCGGGCGATGCTCACGGAGGTCGCCACCACGGTGAGCCGGCGGCGCACCCGGCGCGGACGGTGCTCGGTGAGGTGGTAGCGCGTCATCGGCGCGGCGGCGAGCGCGAGCCGCCTGCGGGCGCCGATCGTCGCGAGCAGCAGGGCGTCGACCTCGTGCTGGGCCCCCGGGCCGGGGTCGCGCAGCGCGAGCGCCGTGCCCTCCATGAGGTCGCCGATCGACGCGGCGACCTCACGCTCAGCACGCGCCACGGTGTCGCGCGTGCTGACCGGGGCGAACAGCAGCGCCACCAGCACGCCGATGCCCGCGCCCGCGACCGTCTCCGCGAGGCGCAGCAGGAGCAGGGCGTCGGAGAACAGTCCGAGGATCCCGTAGAGCTGCGCGACCAGGATCGTCACGAACAGCATCATGTAGGCGTAGGAGATGCGGATCAGGTAGAAGCCGCAGAAGACGCTGATGAGGATGACCGCGAGCTCGATCATCGGGTGGCCCGCGGTGAGGGCGGCGAGCGCGATGCCCACCACCAGGCCCAGCACGGTCCCGATCACGCGGTTCAGGGACTTGCCGAAGGAGTCCATGCGGGTGCCGGTGCCCGTGAACACCACGAACGCGGCGATCACCGCCCAGTAGTAGCGGGAGTCGCTGATCAGGGTGCCCGCGAGGATCGCGAGCGCACCGGCGATCGCGACCTGCACGGCCTGCCGCGTGGTCGCCTGCGTGCGCACGACGGGGTTCCAGCGGGCGCCGCGGGCGCGCACGTCCTTGGCGACCGAGGGCGGCCCCGGCAGCATGCCCAGTCCGGTGAGCGCGGCGGCCGGCGTGAACTCGGCGTTGCGCTCCAGGTCCGGGGGCAGATGGGGATCGGCCGGCCGTTGCACGAGCTCGTCGATGCCGCGTGCCAGGGAGCGCACCTCGCGGCGCAGGCGCTCGGCGTCCATCGCCCCGTCGGCCGCGGAATCCTGCCCGGGAGCGCCCTCGCGCGCCATCATCCGCTCGAGCAGCGCAGCGACCCTGCGGGCGCTCTCGTCCTCGCCGTCGGCCAGGTGGACAAGCGCGCGTGCCGCGAGCGAGCGCACGCGCGGCGGAGCCTGCATGAGGTGCAGGGACGCCCAGCCCACGAGGTCCAGGGAGAGCTGCCCCTCGAGCAGACTGCGGCGCAGGGTCTCGGCGCTCCAGCCCACCGGCAGCGCCCGCGCGTTCGCCGCCCATCCGTCGCTCATGAGCACCATCTCGTCGAAGAGCTGGCGCTCGTCGAAGACGCGGCGGGTCAGCCGGTCACGCTCCCGCTCCGACTGCGCGCGCAGCCGGGAGGCCATGAGCCGCAGCAGTCGGCTGCGGCGCGCGACCATGCTGCGGAAGACCCTCGCGAGCGTGCGCCGCGGATGGGGTCGGAACACCGTGGTGCACAGCAGGGCGACGACCGCGGTGCCCACGACCACGGCGAGCATCAGATGCGGCAGCTGATCGGGCGTGGGGCGCAGGAACAGCGAGAAGAAGAACCCCATCCACAGCAGGAAGCCGTAGAAGAAGAAGTCGAGGCCGAAGCGCCGCACGTACACGGCACCGAACATGACCAGCACGAACACGAGGTGCGAGAGCCACAGGGAGCCGCCGACGAGGGTCCCGACCACGAGGCCGACCCCCATCGCCACGGGGAAGAACAGTGCTGCGCGGAGGCTCTCGCGGGCCATCGGCCGCGCGAGCGCGTTCGAGCCGATCATCGCGATCACCGCGCCGAGGATCATCGTCGGCAGCAGCGCGGCGGGCTCCAGGTGCAGGGCTGTCCCCAGCAGCGCCTCGGCTGCGAGGTTCGCGGCGACGCAGCAGGCCCCGGCGAGCCCCATGCGGAGTCTGCTCAGACCCGGATCGGAGGCGATGAGAGCGTCCAACGGGCGCGAGAGCAGCGGCGGCACTGGGCGGGAGCCTCCTCGGGCGGCAGGGGTGTCGGGGACCCATGGAGTCTAGCCGCGCCTCCCGAGCGCTCCCTGCCCGTCGCCGTCCCCTCCCCGCTCATCCTGCCGAGCGCAGGACCTCCTCGAGCACCTCGCGGGTGCGCTCGGGCCGCTCGACCCAGGGGAAGTGGCCGGCGCCCTCGATGATCCGCTTGCGTCCGCGACGCGCATGGGCGGCGAGCGCGACGACGCCGGCGACCTGCCGCGGATCGGCGAGCCCGTGGAGGAACCAGACCGGCGCCTCGATCGTCTCGAGAGCGGCGACGAGGGCGTCGTCGGCCACCAAGGGATCGGCCGCCAGCAGCCGGTTCGCGGTGTGCTCGATGTCCAGGCCGGCGGCGGCGAGGCGCTCGGCGCGCACGATCCCGTCGGCGGTGTCGGCGAAGTCGGTGGCCCACTGCAGGGCGCGCCAGCGGGTCTCCTGCTCCCCGGAGCGCGCCTCCGGTCCGAGGGCGTCGAGCCGGGCGAGCTCCTCGGTGATCCCGGCGGCCCCGCGGCGGCGATCGCGCTCGGCGCGGAAGTCCGTGCGCCAGTCCCCGATGCCCGTGCCGCTGAGGAAGCCGACGGCGGCGACGTGCTCGGGGTGCGCGCCCGCATAGGCCAGGGCGAGGGAGGCGCCGAAGGAGTGGCCGACGACGATCCATCGCTCGTGGCCTCCGTGCCGGTTATCGAGCGCGGCGCGCAGCTCCTCGAGGTCGGCGACGGAGCGCCGCACGGCCAGCTGCTCCTCGGGCACGGGCCTGGGCGTGCTGCGTCCGCATCCGCGCTGGTCGTAGCGGTGGACGAGGGACTGGTCGGAGAGCAGTGCGGCGAGGTCGCCGAGGTCGTCCCAGAGGCCCGGCCCGCCGTGGACGAGCACGACGGGCGGATGGGCCCCGGCCTCGCCGTCGGTCCAGGTGGCGAGCTCGGTGCCGTCGGCGAGAGGGATCATGCGCATGGGGCCGACGGTATCCGGGACGCACGGCGCACCGCGCGACGCCTGCTTCACAGGACAGAAATCGTCCGCATCGCGGCGCAGTATGTACTCATGGCCTCGGAGGGCACCGCTCCCGGCCCCGCGCCGACCCAGGAGCACACCATGTACGCACCCACGCAGGACACCGAGATCGACGGCCTCGTCGGATACATCGACGCACAGCTCGACGCCCTGCGCGCGAGCATCCACGGCCTCACCGAGGAGCAGGCGCATGCCGCGCCCTGCCGCAGCGCGCTCTCGGTGGGTGCGCTGGTCAAGCATGCGATCTACGGGATGCGCGAAGCCACCGAGCGCCTGACCGCAGGGCCTCGGCTGGATCCCCTCACTCCGGAGGCCTTCGCGAAGCACGCGGACAGCACGCGGCTCGGCGACGACGAGTCGGCCGCCGCGCTGCTGCCCGCCTTCGACGCCGCGCGCGCGGACTACCTCGCCGCTCTGCGATCGACGGACCCGGCGGCGGCCTCGCAGGAGGCGCCGGCCCCCTGGGCCGGGATCACCGCACCCACGCCGATCCTGCAGCGCTACTACCTGGTCCATCAGGTCGAGGAGCTGGCCCGGCACGCGGGCCACGCGGACATCATCCGCGAGCAGATCGACGGGGTCACGATCCCCGAGATCCTCATGACCCTGTCCGGGCAGGAGGCCAACGAGTTCTTCACCCCCTACGAGGCGCCCGCCGGGACGATCACGGGCTGATCGGAACCCGCAGGTCCGGCCGCCCGCGCACGTCAGCGGCCCTCGCCGCCCAGCCGCCGCATCTCGGCCTGGATCCGGTCCTCGCTCACCCCACCGCCGAAGACGCCGAGCACCTGCCAGAGCAGCCCGATGCCCCAGAAGGCGATGGGGAAGAAGGGCCAGAAGAAGCCGCCGCCGTTGCGCGCCCAGAACACCACGAGCATGCCGTTCACGACGACGTACACCGCGATGCTCATCGCGAGGTTGCGACGGGCGTGCAGACGGTCGACGGCGCGGCGGCGGAGATCCGTCTCCGCGTCGCTGCTGTCCGAGCGGGGGAAGCTGTCGTCGAAGCGATCCATGGTGACCCTCCTGGCCGAGCGCCGTCGGCGCGTGTGCTGTCGTTGCACTCGACGCTAGGCGGCGCCCGTCCCGACCTCCCCTGACAGCTGTCACGTCCGCACCGGGACAACCCTCCTGTCCCGTCGGCCGGGCCGCCCGATAATCCCGTTGCCCACCTGCACGCCCCGCCGTAGCGTCCGCCCCATGACGCACCAGAACACCGACGACCTGCCCCTCCCCCGCGCCGCGCTGCTGACCGGCGTGGGCCGGCGCCGCGGGATCGGCGCCGCGATCGCCCGCGCGCTGGCGGAGGACGGCTTCGACCTCGCCCTGAGCTTCTCCGACGACTACGACCGGCGCGTGAACGCCGAGCCCTCCGACGTCGAGGTGCTCGCCGAAGAGCTGCGCGGCCTCGGCCGGCGCGTGGTGCTCGTCCCCGGCGACCTGTCCGATCCGGCCGAGCCCCCACGGATCCTCGACGCGGCGAGCGCCGAGCTCGGCCGCCTGGGTGCGCTCGTCATGTGCCACTGCGAGTCCGTGGACTCGGCGATCCTCGACACCACCGTGGAGAGCTTCGACCGCCACTATGCGGTGAACGTGCGGGCCAGCTGGCTGCTGCTGAAGGCCTTCGCCGAGCAGGTGGAGGTCGGCGCCGACACCCCCGGCGGGGCGGTCGTCGCCCTCACCAGCGCACACCGCCCACAACCTCCCGTACGGCGCGACCAAGGGCGCTCTGGACCGGCTCGTGCTGGCCGGCACGCACGAGCTCGCCGATCGCGGCATCCGCACGAACGTCGTGAACCCCGGCCCGATCGACACCGGCTGGATGGACGACGCCGTGCGCGAGGCCGGGGCCGCCCAGACCCCCGGCGGGCGTCTCGGGGCCCCGAGCACGGTCGCGGACCTCGTGCGGTTCCTGGTCTCGGCGCGCGGCGGCTGGATCCGCGGCCAGCTGCTGCTGTCCAACGGAGGTTTCGCGACGCCCGCGGTGTGACGCTCGCGGTGTGAGGCCCGCTGTGTGAGGATGCCCGGCCGCATCGAGGGCGAGGGGGCGCGGGCGCGGCCGTGGAGACTATGCTCGCCCCGGCGCAGGGACGGTGTCCCGCCTCCTGGACGCCCTCCGCGCCCTTCGCGCACCTCCTCCGCCCCCGCCAGAGAAGAGCACCCGGCATGACCCAGATCGGTCCCGACGGCAGCACCCGCTTCGCCGAGGAGCAGAACCAGGTGCTGCATCGGACGCTCGGGCGCTTCGACATCGTGTTCATCGTGGTCTCGGCCGTCGTCGGCCTCGAGATGCTCGGCTCGGTGTCCTCGCAGGGGCCGGAGACGTTCACCTGGCTGGTCTTCCTGATCATCGTCTTCCTGGTGCCCTACGCGCTGGTCTTCGCCGAGACCGGCTCCGCGTTCGTGGGCGAGGGCGGCGTGTACCTGTGGGTGCGCCAGGCCTTCGGCCGCCCCGCCGCCGCCGTGGCCTCGGCGTTCACCTGGATCACGCAGCCCGTGTGGGTGGGCGGCTCGATGGCGTTCCTGTGCGCGGAGGCCGCCCGTGAGCACCTCGTGCACTTCGCGGCGGGCTCGCTCGCCGACTACGCCTTCAAGACCGCGTTCATCTGGATCACCGTGCTCGCGGCGATCCTCTCCCTGAAACGCGCGAAGTGGATCCCGACGATGGGCGCGGTCTGCAAGATCGTGTTCCTGGCCCTGTTCATCCTCACCGCGGTCATCTATGCGGCCCAGCACGGCGTGCAGAGCCTCGCGATCGGCGACTTCTCCCCCACCGTCCAGGGCTTCATCACCCTGACCCCGCTGCTGCTGTTCGCGTTCCTGGGCTTCGAGTCGGGCTCGAGCGCCTCGGGCGAGATGAAGAACGCGGAGAAGGACGTCGCCTTCTCCGTGCTGCGCTCCTCGGCGATGGCCGGTGTGCTCTACCTGATCCCGGTCTTCACGATCCTGCTGGTCATCCCCCACTCCGACATCGACGGGGTCTCCGGCCTGCTGCGCGCGGTCGCGACCGTGTTCTCCGTCTACGGCACCGCGGCGCCCGTCGTGCTCACCGCGGCGGTCGCCCTGTTCCTGCTCGCGAACATCGGGCAGGGCGCGGCCTGGATGATCATGTCCGACCGCATGCAGGCGATCGCCGCGGCCGACGGCTCCTTCTTCGGCGGCTTCTTCGGGAAGTTCCACCGGAGCCTGGGCACCCCGATCCGCGTCAACCTGCTCTCCGGCACGGTCGCGACGGTGTTCATGATCGCCGCGATGCAGCTGACCGGCTCGAGCGCGGCGCTGTTCAACGTGGTCCTCTCCGTCGCCATCACCACCTACCTGTTCAGCTACCTGCTGGTGATCCCCGCTGCCGTGCGCCTGCGCCTGCGCTTCCCGGACCAGCCGCGGCCCTTCCGCGTGCCCGGCCCGAACGGCGTGTTCGTCGCCCTGGGCGTCGTGACCACGGCGTTCGTGGCGCTCGGCTCCTGGGTCTCCGTGTTCCCGGGCACCCTGGAGACGCTTCTGGGCGTCCACTACGACTTCTCGAGCGCGATGGGCGTGCCCTACACGGCCTTCGAGGCGCTCACCCTGGGCACGATCGTCTTCATCATCGCGATCGCCCTCGTCGGCTTCGTCACCGGACGCGGCCTGCGGCGCGAGACGGTCGCGGCGGAGTCGGCCGCGGTGGAGGACTCCGGGATCAGCCGCTGACCCCGCTCCTCGCCCGTCGGCCGACGGGCCCGAGTATCCTCCCGCGCCGCATGGCGAGGACCAGCATCACCAGTCCCGCGGCGAGCCCGACGAGCACGGTGACGAGCGAGCCCTCGATGCCCATCGAGCCGCCCGTCAGCCACGTCGGCCCATGGATGTCCGCGATCAGCAGGCCGTTCTGCCGCCCGGTGCCGGAGACCACGGAGGAGAACACGCCCGCCTGCACCGCGTTCCATGCGATGTGGATGCCGATCGCGAGCCACAGCCGGCGCGTGAGCAGGTAGGCGGCGCCCAGCAGGATCCCCGCCTCGACGACGAGCCCCAGGGCGCTGGCGGGGCTCGCGCCGTCGTTCGTGAGGTGGATCAGGCCGAAGACGAGCGAGGTGAGCACGAGCGCGCCCCAGCTGCCCATCCAGGCGTCGATGATCCGCAGCAGGATGCCGCGGAAGAAGATCTCCTCGACGAATCCGGCGCCGATGCCGATCGCGAGGGGCGCGAGCAGCTGCGGGGAGGCCGCGATGCCGGTGATCCGGTAGCCGCCGAGCAGGGCGATGAGGGCGACGCTCAGCGAGATCAGCACGGCGCCGATGATGAGGCCGACGACGAGCTCCGCGAGCTTGCCGCGCCCGCGCAGGGCGAGACCCGGGCTCCGGCCGACGGGTCCGACGATCACCAGGAAGCCGCCGACCCCGATGGCCGCGGCGATCACGGCGCCGAGCAGGAACGCCCAGGGAATCGGCCCGTCCGCGACGTCACCGCCGGCGAGAACGGAGGCGAGGACCGAGACCGCCCCCATCACGACCTCGGCGGCGAGGAAGAGGACGACGCCGAGGATCAGCTGGAGCCACCGACGGCGGTCGCTGCGGTCGATGGAGTCGATCGGGTCCGTCGGGCGGAGAGCCGGCGGCGGGGCCGAGGTGCTCATGGCACCGATCATGGACCCGATGGGCGCCCGTGTCCCGGCCCGGGCCCGAACCGTCGGGTCTGCGGGTCAGGGGGAGTCGGGCAGGCCCGACTCCCCGTCCCCCTCCGCGGGGACGTCGAGGGTGATGGTGCCGCTGTCCAGGAAGTCGGCGTCGCGGCGGGGATCCGTCTCGCTCGCGCTCTCGGCCTCGGCGACCTCCTCGATGCCCTCGTCGGGCCGCGACCAGGGGAAGGCGGCGGTCGGCGGGAGCGAGGGGATCGCTCCGCGCCGCAGGGTATTGCGGGGCTGCTTCTCGTCGGTGGATTCGTCGTCGGTCATGGTGGTCTCCTCTCCGTCGTCATGCCTACGGTGGCACATGGCTGATTTCGTGAAGCAGCGACCCGGCGCCCCGCAGGGCTTCTTCGCCGCCGAGGCCGCGGGCCTCGCCTGGCTCGCGGCCCCGCGCGCGGTGCCCGTCGTCGAGGTGCTCGAGGAGGGCGCGGATCATCTGCGGCTCGAGCGCCTCGAGTCGGTGCGGCCGTCCCCGGAGGACGCCCGCGCCTTCGGCGAGCGCCTCGCCCACCTCCACGACGCGGGCGCCGAGGGCTTCGGCGCCGCCCCGTCGGACACCTCGTGGTTCGGCCCGCTCGAGAGCCCCTTCGAACTGCCGACCACCGCCCGCGAGGACTTCGCGACCTTCTGGGCGCGGGACCGCCTGGAGCCGCTGGCCCGTCGGGCGGGCCCGCAGCTCGGGGCCGACGGGTCCGCCGCCGTCGACAGCGCGATCGAGGCGATCGCCGGCGGCGCCTTCGACGGCGTGAGCGGCGAGGGACGCGAGGACCCCTCGCGCGTGCACGGCGACCTGTGGTCCGGGAACCTGATGTGGACGTCGTCGGGCGGGACGCTCATCGACCCCTCCGCGCACGGAGGTCACCGCCTCGAGGACCTCGCGCTGCTGACGATGTTCGGCGCGCCCCATCTCGACGCGATCCTCGCGGGCTACGATGCCGCGCATCCGATGCCGACGGGCTGGCGCGAGGACCTGCCGGCGCACCTGTTCTTCGCGCTGCTCGCGCACGTGGTGCTGTTCGGCGGGAGCTACGGGGCCGAGAGCGTGCGCGTCGCCGAGCGGATCACCGAGCGCGCCCGGGATCTCGCGGGCTGAGCGCGGCCCGAGCGCGCTCTGGTCACACCCGCGCGAGGATCTCCCCGTGCAGCAGCACGAACCAGCCGGCGGGGTCGTCGGCCCAGCGCTTCCAGTCCTCGCCGATGGCGTCGAGCTCGGCCTGCGTCGCGCGGCCGGCGTCCAGGAGCTGCTGGGCGACGGCGCCCGCGGTGATGCGCTGCGAGGAGGATCCGGCCCAGAAGGCGCGGTCGGCGGGGGTCGCGTAGCACCAGGTGCCCGCGCCGGGCTCCACGTCGCCCAGCCCCGCCTCGAGCGCCCAGCCCAGCAGGCGCCGGCCGGCGTCGGGCGTGCCGCCGTTGTCGGCCATGGCCTCGATGAACAGTTCGCGCCAGCGGTCCAGGCCCGGCAGCTCGGGCCACCAGCGGAAGGCACCGTAGTCGGCCTCGCGGGCGGAGACGATGCCGCCGGGCGCGGTCACGCGGCGCATCTCGGCCAGCACGCGCACGGGGTCGGCGACGTGGTGGAGCACCTGGTGGGTGTGGGCGATGCCGAAGGAGCCGTCCGCGAAGGGCAGGTGGTGGGCGTCGGCCGCGCGGACCTCGACGCCCTCGAGGCCCTGACGGGCGAGCTCGTCGCGGGTGATCCCCGCGGACTCCTCCGAGACCTCGATCGCGGTGACGTTCTCGGGGCCGACGATGCGGGCGAGGTCCGCGGTGATCGTGCCCGCGCCGCTGCCGACGTCGAGCACCCGCATGCCCTCGCGCAGGTGCGGGAGCAGGTGCGCGGCCGAGTTCTCGGCGGTGCGGTGGCGGTGGGAGGAGAGCACCGCGTCCTCGTAGCCGTGGGTGTAGTGGTGCTCGTGGCCGGGACCGGGGTGCTCGCTCATGGGCGCGACGCTACGCGCGCCTCCTCGGGCCCGGGCGCAAGTCTCGCCATCTGACGTTCCTGGTCGGGCACGGCTCCTTCGGCCCGTCGTGCCCGCCGCGGCGCCCACGAGACCAGCAGCACCCCGCCGACCACGAGCACTCCCCCGGCCAGCTCGAGCGGGGCGACGCCCTGGGAGAGCACGATCCAGGCCGCGCTCATCCCCACCACGGGCACCAGCATCGAGAAGGGCGCGACGGACCCCGCGGGATGGCGCGACATCAGCCAGCTCCAGATCCCCGAGGCGACCAGCGTCGCGATGACCACCGTGTACAGCAGGCCGAGGATCGCGAGCAGGCCGCGGGAGGTCAGGAGACCGTCGGCGGAGGCGGCGATGCGCTGCGGCCCCTCGACGAGGAGGGAGAGCGCGAGCGTGGGGATCGGGGGGATCACCGACATCCAGAGCACGAGCCGCAGCGGCTGCGTCGAACGGGCCTCGCGCGTGCAGATGTTGCCGATCGCCCAGCCGAGGCCCGCGAGCAGGGTGAGGACGAAGGGCCAGATGGCGGCGTTCTCCGCCCGGTGCCAGCCGACGACGGCGAGGCCGAGGACCGCCACCGCGATCCCGATCCCGGCGCGCCGGCCCAGCGATTCGCGGGTGAACAGGACGCCGAGGAGCACCGTGAACGGGGCCGAGGCCTGCAGCACGAGGGAGGCGAGGCCGGCGGGCATGCCCAGCGTCATCGCGATGTAGAGCAGGGAGTACTGGGCGACGCCGAAGCCGAGCCCGTAGCCCAGCAGCCAGCGCAGCGGGACCTGCGGCGGGCGCACGAGCAGCACGGTGGGGATCGCGATGAGGGCGAAGCGCAGGGCGACCAGGAACAGCGGCGGGAACTGGGCCAGGGAGGCGTCGATCGCCAGGAAGTTGACGCCCCAGATCGCGGCGACGGCGATGGCGAGGAGGCGATGGCGGCTGGGCATGGGTCCACGGTGCACCCGCGATCCCTTCAGCACAATCGCAGAGTTCTGCATCGTCGTTGTAGCGTTCCTGCATGGACGTGCGTCATCTGGAGCTGCTCCGCGAGTTCGCTGCGCGCGGCAGCGTCACCGCCGTCGCCGCCGCGACCCACCGCACCCCGTCGGCCGTCTCGCAGCAGCTGCGCGCCGCCCAGCGCGACCTGGGGGTGCAGCTCGTGCGCCCGCAGGGACGGGGCCTGCGGCTCACCGAGGCCGGCGAGCTGCTGGCCCGCGGCGGGGACGAGGTCGCCGAGGCGGTCGCCGGGGTCGCCTCCCGGCTCGACGACCTGCTGGGCGCGCCCAGCGGCACGGTCGACGTGCTCGCCCTCGCCAGCGCCGCCGTCTACCTCTACCCGCAGCTGGTGTCGACGCTCGAGGGCTCAGGGATCGACCTCGTCCTGCACGACGACGACATCGCCGAGACCGCCTTCGCCCAGCTCACGGCGGACCACGACATCGTCATCGGCCATTCGCTCGCCGGTCCGGCACCCAAGGGCAGCGAGCGCTGCCGGGTCGTCCCGCTGGGGTCGGAGCCCCTGGACGTGGCGATGGCCGCCGATCATCCGCTCGTCTCCCGCGCGTCCCTCACCGCCGCCGACCTCGCGGACCAGGAGTGGATCGGCGTGCCCGAGGGGTTCCCCTTCGACCGCGTGCTGCAGACGATCTCGCTGGCCACGGGAACGCACCTGCGCGTGGCCCAGCGCCTGCGCGACAACCACCTCATCGAGGCCCTCGTCGCGCGCAGCGACCTCCTCGCGATCCTCCCGCGCTTCACCACGCGCACCGATCGCGGGATCGCCCTGCGCCCCGTGGAGGGCGTGCCCACCCTGCGCCACGTGAGCGCCCTCATGCGCCCGGACGCCGCGCAGCGCTCGGCGGTGCGGCGCGTGCTCGAGGTGCTGCGCGAGGCGGCCGACGCGGCGACGCAGGCCGCCGCGGGCGCACAATGGACGGGCGCACAGCGGACGGCCGGACCGAAGGTCGACACGGCCCGCAGCACCGGAGACGAGGAGAGGGACGAGGCATGAGCACAGCCCCGCAGGAAGCTCACCCGGCGCCGCTCGCGCCGACCCCGCAGGCAGGGGAAGACTCCGGCGGCTCCTCCGGCAGCGGCCTCACCGTCATCCTCGCCTTCGGGGCGAACCTGCTGGTGGCGATCGCGAAGTCGATCGTCGCGGCCCTCACGGGATCCGCCTCGATGCTCGCCGAGGCCGCGCACTCCTGGGCCGACACCGGCAACGAGGTCTTCCTGCTGATCGGCGAGCGCCGCGCCCGCAAGCCGGCCGACGCCGCCCACCCGATGGGCTACGGCCGCTCGGGCTACGTGTGGGCGATGTTCGCCGCGATCGGCCTGTTCGCCGTCGGTGCCGGGGTGTCGATCTGGCACGGCATCCAGTCGCTCGGCGCGAGCGGCGACGAGGGAGCCGACTACACCTGGGGCTACGTGGTCCTCGGCATCTCCTTCCTGCTCGAAGGCACCTCGTTCCTGCAGGCCCTGCGGCAGACGCGCGCGGGGGCGAAGCGGCGCCGGATCAGCCCCCTGCGCTACGTGCGCACCACGTCCGACCCGATGCTGCGCGCGGTGTTCGCCGAGGACTCCGCGGCGCTCGTGGGGCTCGTGATCGCGGGACTCGGACTGTTCCTGCACCAGATCACGGGGAACGCGATGTGGGACGCGCTCGGCTCGATCCTCGTCGGCGTGCTGCTGGGCGTGATCGCCGTGATCCTCATCGGCCGCAACGCCTCGCTGCTCACCGGCGAGGGCGGGACGCCGCTGGTGAGGAACCGTCTGCTGGCGATCCTCGAGGAGAACCCCGACATCGAGACGGTGACCTTCCTGCACACGGAGTGGATCGGCGCGAACAAGCTCTTCGTGGTCGCGTCCGTGGACGTGGTGGGCGACGTCAAGGAATCCGAGCTGCGCGAGAAGGTGCAGGCCGTGGAGGATCTGCTCGAACGCGAGGACGACGTGGAGCGCGCGCTGCTGACGCTCGCGCGCCCCGGCGACACAACCCGGCTCGAGCCCTCGCCGCTGCCCGACTGGTACGAGCCGGACGACGAGGGCTGAGGGCCCGGGTCCGGGCCGGGGCCCGAGAACCGCACGCCGAGGACCGGGGGAAACCCCCATCGACGCCCCCGCGCCGCCCCGCCTACGATCGGGGCATGCGTGGAATCCTCACCCTGATCCTCAACATCATCTGGCTGCTCACCGCGGGCTGGTCGCTGTTCCTCGGCTACGTGCTGGCCGGGATCATCGCCTGCATCCTGGTGGTCACGATCCCCTTCGGCCTGGCGTCGTTCCGGATCGCCGGCTTCGTGATCTGGCCCTTCGGGCGCGAGGTCGTGGACACCCATCGCGGCGGCGCCATGAGCGCCGTGGGCAACGTCATCTGGTTCCTGGTCGCCGGGCTGTGGCTGGCGATCGCGCACGTGCTGACCGCCGTCGCGCAGGCCGTCACGATCATCGGCATTCCGCTGGCCTGGGCGAACATCAAGCTGATCCCGGTCACCTGCTTCCCCTTCGGCAAGGAGGTCATCTCCTCCTCCGATGCCCGGGCGCAGATGTTCCCGACCGCCCGCTGAGGGCGGCCGCCCCGGCGAGGGCCCCGCTCAGGCGCCCGACGGCGCGGGCAGCACGCAGAACTCGTTGCCCGAGGGGTCGGTGAACACCCGCCAGGGCAGGTCGCCCCAGTCGGGGTGCAGCTCAGCGCCGCCGCGCGCGACGATCCCTGCGGCACCCGCGTCGGCGTCCTCGCCCGCTCCGAGCCGCACGTCGAGGTGCATCCGGTTCTTGCCGTCGGCCGCGCCCTTCGGAGCGGGCTCCGCGCACATCTCGAGCAGCGGCCCGCGGCGCGAGGGGTGGCGCAGGGACGCGTCGGCGACGCCCGCGACCGGCGTCCATCCCGTCAGCCACGACCAGAACTCCCGGTCGCGCGCGGGATCACTCGAGTCCAGGGGCAGCGCCGCGATCGGCCCGGTGCCGCGATAGGCCGCGCGCTCCTCCATCACGCAGAAGGGGTTGCCCTCGACGTCGGCCAGCACCACCCACGGCACGTCGCCCTGTCCGATGTCCAGGTGCCGCGCGCCGAGCGCGAGGGCCCGTTCGACGATCTCGGCCTGAGCGGCCCCGCCGAGCAGGTCGAGGTGCAGGCGCAGCGGCTCGGTCGGCGGCACGGGGACGGGCTGGAGGCAGACGTCGAGGAAGGCACCCGGATCGGGGTCGGTCCCGGGATCGAGGTGCACGCGCATCTCGACGCCCTCCGGCCCGTCGGTGAGGGGCTCGGCGTCCAGCAGCCGCCGCCAGAAGCCGCCCATTCGGTGCGGGTCGACCGCGTCGATGACGATGTTCTCGAGATGCACGGCGTCCCCCTCAGCGCGCGGCGCCCGCGAGCCGCAGCCGGTCGGTGGGCAGCGCGACGTCGATGCCGCCCACGAGGTCGATGGCCTTGGCGACGTGGGCGGACATGTTCTCGATCGCGCGGCCGACGACGACGCGGTCCCGATCGATCTCGCGGATGCGCACGCGCGTCCACCCCGCCTCCTCCTGCAGCAGCCAGTCCTCGGCGAGGAGCCGCAGGCCGATCCCGTCGAGCACGGCCTCCGCCTCGTCGAGGTCCATCGGCTCGCCGCGGCGCTGCCACAGCAGGTCGTAGGGGACGAAGCCGCCGTCGGCGGTCATCTCCATGTAGCCCACGTGCTCGCCGTCCTCGGCGCGCAGGTGGTCGAAGACGTCGGCCGCATCGGGACGCGGGGAGGCTCCAGTGCTCATGGCGTGCGAATCTACGCGGCGCCGTCGGGGATGGCGAGGGGTTTGCGCGCCGGGCTCACCCGTAGTGGTACCGGCACGCGGCGATGCGCACTTCGTCCGCGCCCACGAGCTTGTAGACGAGCCGGTGCTCGTCGGTGATCCGGCGGGACCAGTAGCCGGCGAAGTCGTGCTTGAGGGCTTCGGGCTTGCCGATCCCCTCGTTCCCGTTCCGGGCGATGTCCTTGAGGAGCGCATTGATGCGGCGGAGCACCCGACGATCCTGCGCCTGCCACCAGAGGTAGTCCTCCCAGGCGTTCTCGTCCCAGACCAGCCGCATCTCAGGCCCGATCCGGATCCGGACCGTTGTCCTCGATCAGCTCGTGCTCGCTGCCGGCCCCGGACTCGAGTCGCTCCATCGCGTCCAGGAGACGGCGAGCATTGCGAGGCGACCGCATGAGATACGCGGTCTCGCGCAGCGACTCGTAGTCCTCGAGCGAGAGGATCACGACCGGGTCGTGCCCCGCACGGGTGACGACGACCTCCTCGCGGTCGTCGACGACGCCGTCGAGCACCTCTGCGTAGCGCGCACGGGACTCCGTGTAACTCATCGTCTTCATGACCGCCTCGCCTCTCGTGCCGCACTCCGATCACAACCTGTACAGAAAAGTGTACGCATCGCCGGAGCGCTCGTCGAGAGCCGAGGCGCATTCCGCCCACAGCGCACCCGTTGGCGCTCCCCGTCGGCGAGGCGCAGGATGGCCCCCATGAGCACTGGACACATCGGAGACCTCACCGTCCGCCGCGTCGGATACGGCGCCATGCAGCTCGCCGGCCCGGGCGTCTTCGGACCGCCCGCCGATCCCGAGAACAACAAGAAGGTGCTGCGCCGCGCCGTCGAGCTCGGCGTGGACCACATCGACACCGCCCAGTTCTACGGCCCCGACGTCGTCAACGACCTCATCCGCGAGGCCCTGCACCCCTATCCCGAGAACCTGCGTCTGGTGACGAAGGTCGGCGCGCAGCGCGGCGAGAAGGGCGAGTGGCTGCCCGCGGGCGAACCCGATCAGCTCGTCGAGCAGGTCGAGCAGAACCTGCGCGCCCTGGGCACCGAGCAGCTGGCGATGGTGAACCTGCGCCGCTACGAGCTCGACGCCCCCGGCGGCGAGGAGCCGGACCTCGAGGAGCAGCTCGCCGCCCTCGTCACGCTGCGCGAGCAGGGCAAGATCGCCCAGATCGGCATCTCGAGCGTCCCGGCGGCCACGGTGCGCCGCGCGGTCGAGGCGGCCGACGTGGTCTCGGTGCAGAACCCCTACTCGATCCTGGACCGCTCCGGGCAGGAGGCGCTCGAGGTCGCCCGCGAGCACAGCCTGGCCTTCGTCCCGTACTTCCCGCTGGGCTCGGCCTTCACGGGCGGCCCCGAGAAGATCGCGGCCGATCCGCGCATCGCCGCCGTCGCCCAGAAGCACGGCGTCGCGCCCACGCAGGTCGCTCTGTCCTGGCTGCTCGCCCAGTACGAGAACGTGCTGCTGATCCCCGGCACCGCCTCCGTCGCCCACCTCGAGGACAACCTCGCGGTCGACGACATCGCGCTGGACCCCGAGGACCTCCTACAGCTCGCGAAGGTCGAGGAGTCCCCCGTCGGCCACTGACCGGGCACGCCCCGGCGCGCGGGACGGCTTTGCCGCTCCCGCGCGGCGAGGACTACCGTCGGCCCGTGCCGAAGATCCCCTCCCCCGCCGACGGCGCCCGCATCGCCTATGACGTGACCGGCTCCGGGCCCGCGGCCGTCCTCCTCCACGGCTCCGTGCTCTCGCGCGCGATCTGGCGCGCCTACGGGTACGTCGACGCGCTGAAGAGCGACCGCACGGTGATCCGCATCGACCTGCGTGGGCACGGACGGTCCGACGCCCCACACGAGGCGTCGGCCTATACTCAGGGCGCGTTCGTCGCGGACCTGATGGCCGTCCTCGACGCCGAGGGCATCGAGCGCGCGGCGCTGATCGGCTACTCGCTCGGCGCGCGCATCGCCGTCACCGCGGCCGTGCGCCGCCCCGAGCGCGTGACGCACCTGGTCTCCCTGGGCGGCTCCGCCTCCGCGCAGCAGGGCTCCGTGGACACCGTGTTCTTCCCCGGCACGGTCGAGACCCTGCGCAGCGAGGGCATGGAGGGCTTCTGCCAGGCGCAGGGCCTGGGACCCGAGGTCACCGGCCGACGCGACCGCGGCACCCGCACGGCCTTCCTCGCCGCCGATCCCCTGGCGATGGCCGCCCTGTTCACGGCGACCGAGACGACCCCCGGCATCCCCGACGCCGAGCTCTCCGCGTGCCCGGTCCCCGCACTGTGGATGGCCGGAGATCGCGACCATCCCCGCTTCGAGGAGTCCGAGCGTGCGGCGGCGCTGATGCCCGACGCGCGCTTCGTCCCCCTGCCCGGCCGCACCCATGCCGCGACCCTCGCCCCGGCAGAGCCGATCCTCGAGCAGGTCCTGCCGATGCTCGGCGCCGCGTCCTCATCCACGTCCGCCTCCGCCCCCTCCCCCGCATCGACGCGTCAGGAATCCGCATGACCACCTCCTCCTCACCCTTCTCCCCCGCTTCCGGCGCTCCCGCCGCCTCCGTCCTCCCGGCCCCGCATCCGCGCCGCTGGCTGATCCTGGTGCTGGCATGGGCGGCCTTCACGATGACCTCGCTCGATCGCTCCGTGTGGGGCCCGGCGGCGCCGAGCGTGGGCCAGGCCCTCGGGGTCGCGCTCGCCTCCCTGGGCGTGTTCGCGACCTGCTACTACATCGGCTACGTGGTCTCGAACTTCCTGGGCGGACTGGCCTCGGACTGGGTGGGGCCGCGTGTGGTGCTCACCGCGTCGATGGTGCTCGCGGGCGCCGGGATGGTGTTCTTCGGCAGCGTCGAGTCCTTCGCACTGGGCCTCGTGGCGCAGGCGCTCGTCGGCTTCTTCGCCGGAGCCGACTACTCGGCGGGCGCGAAGTCGATCTCCTCGTGGTTCTCGGGACGCGAGCGGACCTTCGCCGTCGGCCTGTTCACGACCGCGACGTCGCTGGGCACGGTGGTCGCGAACCTCGTGGTGCCCACGATGATCGCCGAACACGGCTGGCGGCTCTCCTACCACCTGTTCGGCGCGATCTCGATCGTGCTCGGCCTGGTCATCGCCGTGCTGCACAGGTCCCGGCCCCCGCAGGCCCAGGGCGCCGAGCTCGCGACGCCGGCGGCGCCGCGCACCCCGCACCTGGGACGTGTGCTGCGCAGCCGAGACCTGATCGTGCTGGGCATCGCCGGCTTCTTCTCCCTGTGGGGCACGTACGGCTTCATCACCTGGTCGAACACCCTGATGATCGAGGGCAAGGGCATCGACCCGGTGCACGCGGGCGGGATCGTCGCCCTGTTCGCGATCACCGCCGTGGTGATGAAGCCCGTGATCGGCCTGGTGGCGGGGCGCGTGCCCTTCCACCGCAAGTACCTGGCCGCAGGCATCCTCGTGCTGTTCGCGCTCATGCTGCTGGTGTTCGGGGCGCTGGGCTCCCTGCCGGCGTTCTACATCGCGGCGCCCGTGCTGGGCTTCGCGGCCTACTGCTACTCGCCGATCCAGAACGCCCTGATCCTCGACTACGCGGGCGCGGGCGACTCCGGCTCGGCCGCGGGCACGCTCAACGCGGTGTGGCAGCTGGGCAGCGTCGTGGTGCCGACGGTGGTGGGGGCGGTATTCGCCTCGACCGGCTCGGTCTACTCCGCGTTCGTGACCCTCGCGATCGGCCCGCTGCTCGCGGCGCTGCTCATGCTGCCGCTGAGCGGGAGGTTCCGCTCGGCCGCACCGGAGGACGAGGCCACGGCGACCGCGCCCGCGACGGGTCCCGCGGCAGGCTGAGCACCGTCCGACACGAGGAGCACACCATGGACCAGCGTATCACCCTCATCACCCTCGGGGTCTCCGACCTCCGCCGCTCGACGTCCTTCTACGAGGCGCTCGGCTGGCGGGGCCAGGAGGTCGAGGAGACCGTGTTCTTCCAGGCAGGAGGCATGGGACTCGTCCTGTGGAGCCGCGAGAAGCTCGCCCGGGACTCGGGCGTCCCCGGTCTTCCGTCGGGCGACGGGTTCGACGGGTTCGACGGGATCATCCTCGCCCAGAACCTGCGATCGGCCGCGGAGGTCGACGAGCTCATCGCACGCGCCGAGTCCGCCGGTGCCGCGATCACGCGGGCGCCCGCGGAGACGTTCTACGGCGGCTACGCCGGCTGTTTCGCGGATCCTGACGGCCACCTCTGGGAGATCGCCTTCAACCCCGGGTTCCCGCTCGAGGACGACGGGTCGCTGCGCATTCCTGAGCTGGGCTGAGGGAGGGGTTCGGCCGCCCCGCCACGCACGTTCTACGCGGGAGCAGCCGCGCCGAGGCCGTGTCCCCAGTGCGCGACGAGCCGTCCGTAGGCCTGCGTCACCCTCTCGAGATCTCCGGTGGCCTCGAGGTCGAGCACGAGGCCGCGCACGATCGCGAGAAGCTCCGTGGCCGCCACACGGGCCTCCTGCGCGTCGAGACCGCAGGCGGAGAAGCCGAGCGCGAACTGATCGAGCCAGTCCTCGCTGAGCCCTCGTCGGACGCCCTGGTCGTCGTCGGGCTGCGCGAGCCGCGCCTGGGCCGCGACCTCTCCGAACAGGCGGAAGCTCCCGCGGGCCTCGGGGCTCGTGAACCAGCGCCACGCGTCCGGAAGGCGTCCGACGAAGTCCGCGTCCGCCGGCAGGGCTCGGCGCATGTCCGCGAGCTCGTCCTCGCGCGCACGGGCCACCGCCAGCGCCATGAGCGAGTCCCGAGAGCCGAAGTGGTGGACGAGCATGCGCCCGCTCGTCCCCGCGGCGGCCGCCAGTCGCTGCAGCGTCGCTCCGGCCAGCCCGTTCGCGATCAGATCGGCGGCGACCCGACGCACCAGCTCATCCCGGTGCTTCTGATCCACTGTCCTCGCCACTGCGCGCCTCTCTCCGCTCGCCCGGAAGGATCCGCATTCGGGGCGGATCGTGGGAATCCGATCCTCTCGCAGCATCGGCCCTGTCGGAGAGCCGACGATTCATGTACCGTCCATTACATCAATGATGCCGAATGTTGACGGACGACGACGAGGCAGGACGGACCATGATCATCGCGTGCTTCGCCAGGACCCTTCGACCCGGCATCCCCCTCGACGACTTCATCGCGGCCTGGATGCCGCCCGGCCGCTCGGAGGTCGACTATCCCGTGCGCTGCCGCCTGGCCACCGACCCGCAGAATCCTCGTTCTGTGCTCTCGCTCTTCGAGATCGACGCCCCGAGCGAGAAGCTCGCGGAGATCATCCCGACCCTCGTGCACCCAGACTCCGAAGCGCGGCTGGAGAGGATCGTCGAGACCACGGCCCTGGCGGGAGTCTTCGAGGTGGACCGGGAGTTCGGCGGCGACGTTCCCGCGGAGGGGTGAGCCGAGGCCGCGACGGAGACGTAGGGCCTCCACCTCACCTGCGCCTCAGTCGGCAAGTGCCGCGTCGACGGCGGCCTGCGCGTGCAGTCGCGTGGTCGGGAACACCGGGACGGGGGCGTCGTCGGCCCCGATGAGCAGCTCGATCTCGGTGCATCCCAGGATGATGCCCTGGGCGCCGCGGTCGACGAGACGCTGGATGACGTGCTGGTACTCGCGGCGCGAGGCGTCGCTGACGACGCCGACGACCAGCTCCTTGTAGATCACGCGGTGCACGAGTGCGCGGTCCTCGGCGTCCGGGACGACCGCCTCGATGCCGTGCTCGCGCATCCTGTCCACGTAGAAGCCCTGCTCCATCGTGAAGGCGGTCGCCAGCAGACCGACGCGGCGGATCCCGGCCCGGTCGACCGCATCAGCCGTGATGTCGACGAGGTGCAGAAGCGGGATGTCGACG
Organism: Brachybacterium halotolerans subsp. kimchii; assembly: GCF_020792675.1. Taxonomy (NCBI): domain Bacteria; kingdom Bacillati; phylum Actinomycetota; class Actinomycetes; order Micrococcales; family Dermabacteraceae; genus Brachybacterium; species Brachybacterium halotolerans. The sequence goes on from NZ_CP086254.1 coordinate 2,279,686, forward strand.
GCGGCCTCGATGGCGTCGGCCACGAGGTGCATGGTGTTGGTGCACAGCACCAGCAGGTCGGCGCCGGCAGATTCGAGGGCGCGGGCGCGCTCGGCGAGCAGACGCCCTGCCGCGCCCCAGTCCCCGGCTTCCTGCATGGCCTCGATCTGTGCGAAGTCCACGGAGTCCAGGACGATCCGCGCGGAGTGCGTCCCTCCCAGGCGCTCGCGCACGGCCTGATTGGCCAGGCGGTAGTACTCGGCCGTCGACTCCCAGCTCATCCCGCCCAGCATGCCGATCATCCTCATGGGAGTGCTCCTCTACCTGGTGTCTGCGCTTCGGGTCTGCGTCCCGCGCGTGCTGCTCGGGTCTCTGCGGCACGTTCCGCCGAGGCCCGATCCTTGCACGTGGCGCGGATACGGCGAAGGCGCGCGCGTCGGTGCGAGCTGGGCTCTCCGTGGCGAAGGCCGAGAAGCCGATGACGCACCGGCTTATAGGGGCTGGCAGAGCGACGATCAGCCGTCCGCCTCCTTTGGGGCGCAACTGTAGAGGGGCACGGTGGTGTGCCCCTCTACAGATGGGGTGGCGCTGCTGACGGGGTTCTGACTTGCTGGCCTGCGATGGCGGGCCGCGCCGTGGGTCAGAAGGGTGGCGGTCCGGGGTCGAACTTCGGAGGTGGATCCTGGCGTTTGCGTGGCCTTCGGGTGGTGGCGCTGATGGGGATGTCGCCGTCGTAGTGGAACGTCGGGAGTGGCTGGTATCGACGCCTGACGGGTTTCTCGACGGGGACCTCTTCCAGGTCAGGGGCACCGGCCTGGTCCATGTCGACGCGGGGCCACGGGTCCGGGACACCAGGCCGGACCGGCCACGGTGAGTCCAGCCGAGCGGGATCGGGAGACGGCGACTCTGCGCTGGTCCCGTCCGCTGCCTCGCGTTGCTGCTCGTAGTCGTCCTGCCTGCGCTCTATCGAGTCCCAGACGGCGTCGAGCTGTGCGACGGCTTGTGGGGTGAGGAGATCGGTGTCGTCCTCGCGGAACACGCGGAAGCGTTCGTGCATCTCCCACACCGTGCCCGCGGTCCCTGCCGGTGACTCGTCCGCCTCTACACGGATGGGGTCGAGCTTGCCGGCGGTTTTCATCGCGTGGTGGAACCAGCACAGGAAGTGCAGGTTCTCCACCGCCGTCCGACCACCACACACCGGGTCCGCGTGGTTGTACTCCACGATGTGATCCGCTTCGGAGGCCACAGACGCTGCGCGCTCGCAGCCAGGGACGCCGCAGGACTGGCCGCGGAGTCTCAGGTGTTCGAGCATCGCCCCGGTCGGCCGGTACTTCTCCGCCGGACGCGGCAGAAACTCCCCGCTCGAGGGATCGGTGAGGACCCGGAACCACTCGTCGCTCTTCCCGGCGATCTCACGGGCCATCTGCGCCGGGATCGGCGTCCCGTCCTCCAGCACGCCCGGGGCATCGTCGCCGCCGACGAGGGTCAGGAACGGGACGAGCACGTTCAACCGGAACCTGGCCTCCGGAACGGTGATGCCGCCGGTGTCGAGCTGGGCGGCATGGGCGAGGTGGTAGCGGATCAGGTTCAACGACAGGGGCATGCCCTCGTTCTCCACCCGACGATCCGGATCCAGGGGGATCTCCGTGCCCTCCATGAGGGCGTGGCGCTGGGCGTTCTGGATCGCCCGAGCCGCCTGATCGAACTTCCCCGCCAATGCCTTGATCTCCGGTGCCGGGCCGATGATCCGCAGCGAGGCGACGCCATCGAGGGTTCCGGGGTCCAGGACCATGCGACGGCGGGTGGAGGAGATTTCTTCGGGTTCTTTCGGATGCCGCTGCTGAATCTTCGCCACCAGGAGTTCGAGGCATTTCGTGAATACTCTCGGCATGATCGCCAAACACCACGAGGCGACCGTGACATCCACCAGCACCATCTCCGCGGGCGTGAAATCCGCGGTGCGCCGCAGCAGGGTGCGGAACCATTCCGCCGGGAATTCGCCTGCTTCCAGGGCTTGGGTGCAGCGCGGGAGGAGGTCCACGGCCCGGTGGGCGTCGGTGATGGCTTTGGAGGCCTGCCCGCGGGTGCAGCGCATCGCGACCGCGACCATCAGGTCCTGCTGCTCGACCTCAAAGGGGTCGGCGTCCATGTCCTCACGCCCCGCCCAGAACGGCGCCAGGGCCACGAAGCGGCGGGAGAGCTCGTAGGACTCGTCGACGCCCTCGTCCCAGAGGGCGCGGACCTGCGCGGTGAGCTCCGCATCCGGGCGGGACTTGACCCTGCGCGCCACCACCTCCCGGCAGACCGCCTTCTTGGGTTCCTTCACGATGAACAGCGGCTTCACGCCCTCCGGGGGCGCGGCCACGAACCGGGGCGTGTGGGCGTGCATGTCCTCGCGCTGACGCTCGGTCATCTTCTCCAGGTCGTCCAGGATCGTGAACGTCGACTCGATCGCCGGCTGCCCGGGAAGGTCCAGACGCCCCTGCGACTCCGGCTGCTCGACTGCACTCACACCACCCACCCCCTCCCCCGGCACTCCACCACCCAGCGCGAGACTGCGCGATGCGATAACCCTGATTCGAGAGACGAGAACAATGAATCCGGCGACTTCACCTATGAACCCGCCGCCACTCGCGCTCGATCGATATGTCCGATTCTATCCCGTCTTGCCACCGAAAACTAGACCTCAATCGAGAATGTGGATAAGCCGAAGAAACACCTCCCTCTTCCACGCCCAACAACCTCTCAGTGGATAACCCCGTGGAAAACACCCCCATGTGGAGGAACCGCTGCGAATACCCCGACCTCAGCTGGCACCCCAAACACCCCACATCCCGACCCCTTGACCCTGTGCCGACCACACGGACTCCGATGGATCCTTCACGCCCCCTCGAACCCCGCACGAAGCCCACCCGAGAGAACGGACCCGCATGAGCCAGCACGACCTCGTCACCGACCTCCGCGCCCGACACCCGGAGATCGCCCTCGCCCTGCCCGGCGAGGACATGTACGCCCGCTCGCTCGACCTGTGGAACGGCACGGTCACGACGAGACCCGCCGTCATCGCTCGGCCGACCAGCACCGACCAGGTGTCCTCGCTCGTCCGGATCGCCCGGGAGCACGGCACTCCCCTCGCCGTGCGCGGCGGGGGCCACGACTGGCTGGGCCGGTCCCTGGCGGCCGACGGGCTCACGATCGACCTCACCGACCTGCGCGACGTGCGGATCGAAGGCACGGAGGCGGTCGTCGGCGGCGGCGCCCTGGCCCGGGATCTCGTCGCCGAAACGAGCCCCCGCGGGCTGCTCGCCGCGACCGGCACCGCCGGATCGGTGGGGCTGGCCGGGCTCTCCCTCGCCGGCGGCTACGGCCCGCTTCTGGGCACGGCGGGCCTGGCCTGCGACAACATCCTGAGTGCGGAGGTCGTCCTGGCTGACGGCACTGTCACCTCGACGCAGGAGGATCCGGAGCTGCTGTGGGCGCTGCGGGGCGGCGGCGGGAACTTCGGCGTGGTGACGTCGATGCGGATCGCCCTGCACCGCGACCCCGGCATCGTCGGCGGGACCGTGCTCTTCCCGGGGTCGCAGGCGGCGACGGTGCTCGACGGCTGCGCCGAGCTCATCGCACGCGGGATCCGCGGCCTGACCCTCCTCGCCGAGCTCACGCGCGTCCCCGTCGTCGGCCCCAGCGTGCTCGTGGTCGCGGTGTGGTCCGGCGAGCCCGACGGGGCGGGCCCCGCGCTCGACGCGGTGCGAGGACTCGGCACTCCTCTCGTCGAGGACCTGCAGCCGACGACGCAGCGGGACCTGCTCGCGGGCTTCGACCAGCAGGTGCCGCACGGGATGCACTGGTGCATGCGCGCGCGGACGGTCCGCGCCCTGACCCCCGAGGTCATCGCGACGCTGCTCGCCGCGGCCGAGGACCGGCCGGGATCCGGCGCCGGCATCGGGATGCGGCAGTTCCACGGCGCGGCGACCGACGTGCCGGCGGATGCAACCGCCTTCGGCCGGCGCGAGGAGCACGTGGCCCTGGAGATCTCGGCCGGGTGGACCGACGGGGAGGACCCGGAGCCCTACGTCGAGTGGGCGGAGCAGGTGCGGCGCACCCTCGAGCCGCTCGCCCTCCCCGGCGGCTATCCGAACTTCCTCGCTCCGCAGTTCACGGATCAGGTCGCGGCCTCGTACGGGGGCCACGCCGATCGTCTGCGCAGGGCGAAGTCCCGCTTCGACCCCGACGGCGTCTTCACCGCCACGCCCCTGCCCTCCTGACGCGCCCTCATCCCGCCCCGCGGCCGCTGACAGCGCGCCCCGCATGCCCGATCATGGGGCGAGGAGCGTCCATCGCCCGAGAGTCGAGAGAGCCGAGAACGTGCGAGAGCGGGGAACCCTGTGCACCTGAGCGAGACGGTCGGACACGACGCGACCCGCTGCATCGTCCTCGTCCACGCCGTGCGGTCCTCGCGGACCATGTGGAAGGGCCAGACCCGCAGGCTGCGCCGGCGCGGGTACACGGTGATCGCGCCGGACCTGCCGGGGCACGGACGGCGCCGTGACGAGCCGTTCACGCTCGAGGGGGCGCTCGCGACGATCGAGGACGCCGTGAGCGCGTGCGAGGAGCCGCCGCTGCTGGTCGGCCTCTCGCTCGGCGGCTTCCTCACCCTGCACTGGGCCGGCACGCATCCAGGGCGCCTGGCCGGCGTGGTCGCCGCCGACTGCACGATCGTCCCGGGCCCGGCGCTGGCCCGGATCTACGGGCTGTGGATCAGCATGAAGGACTGGATCCCCGGGGATTCCGACGCGCGGGTCGCCCGCGCCTTCGCGCGTCGGCACAGCGAGAAGGCGGCGCGGCGCTACTACGGGGGCGGGCGCGCCCACGGGGTGGTCCGGGGCGTGGTGCGCACCATCGGCTCCCTCGACCTGCTGGCCGACGTCGCCGCGATCGACGTGCCCTTGACCTTCATCAACGGCGCGCAGGATCCCTTCCGGCGGCACGAAGCCCTGTTCGTGGAGGCCGCGCGCGACGCGCGCCTCGTGATCCTCGACGACGCCGGCCACCTCGCGAATCTCTCCCGGCCCAAGCGCTTCACGAAGGTGCTGCGCCGCGCCGCCGGCGAGAGGGCCGACGGCCACCGCGCTCACCCCGCCCTCAGCACCCACTCGCCGTAGAACAGCGCCAGCCCGGCGCCCACGCAGATCGCGCTGATCAGCCAGAACCGGATGGAGACGGTGACCTGGCTCCAGCCGCGCATCTCGAAGTGGTGGTGGATGGGCGTGATGAGGAACAGGCGCCTGCCCACGCCGTTGTTGCGCCGCTTGGTGAGCTTGAAGAAGCCGACCTGCAGGATCACGGTGACGGTCTCGAAGACGAAGAGGCCGCCGAGGAGGATCATCAGCAGCTCGGTGCGGGTCATGATCGCGAGGCCGGCGAGGGCACCGCCGAGGGCGAGGGAGCCGGTGTCGCCCATGAACAGGATGGCGGGCGGCGTGTTCCACCACAGGAAGCCGATGCAGGCGCCGGCGAGGCAGGCGGCGACGAGGGCGAGGTCCAGGGGGTCGCGCACCTCGTAGCAGCCCGGCTCGACCAGTGCGCGGCAGTTCTGCAGCGACTTCCAGATCCCGATGAACGCGTAGGCGGCGAAGGCCATCGCGGAGGCGCCGGCGGCCTGGCCGTCGAGGCCGTCGGTGAGGTTCACGCCGTTGCTCGTGCCGGTGATCATGAGGACGGCCCACGCTACGAACAGGAGGGTCCCCACGATCACCCCGAAGGCGGCGAGGTCGATCGCCGTGTCGCGCACCAGGGAGATCCGGAAGCTCGCCGGGGTGATGCCGTCGCGGGCGAAGCGGCTGGCGAGCAGGGCGAAGACGACGGCCACCGTGGTCTGGCCCAGCAGCTTCTGCCACGATCGCAGCCCGAGGGAGCGCTCCTGGCGGATCTTCGTCCAGTCGTCGAGAAAGCCGACGAACCCGACGCCGAGCATCAGGAACAGCACGAGCATGCCGGACACCGTGGGCGGCGACCACGTGACCAGGTGCGCGAGCAGGTAGCCGGCGAGCGTCGCGCCCATGATGGCGATCCCGCCCATCTGCGGGGTGCCGCGCTTGGACAGGTGGGTCGTCGGCCCGTCCATGCGCACGAACTGGGCCCACCCCCTGCGCTTGGCGAGCTCCGTGTAGAGCCGCGTGCCGACGGCGCCGACGATCAGGGCGATCGCCGTGCCCAGGAGGATCAGGGTCATGACTCGGGATCATCCCATCCCGGCTCGAGGGTCACCAGTCGGTGGGTCGCGCGGGTGCGCGCCACGTAGAGGTCCCGCGCCCCCGCCTCGCCCGCGGCCTCGATCGCGGAGGGGTCCACGACGATCACGCTGTCGAACTCGAGACCGCGCGCGTCGGGCGCGGGGACCACGCTCGCGCCGGTGCCGCGGAGAGCGTCCTGCGCCGCGTCCGCGTCGCCGGCCGTGGTGATCACGCCGACGAGGCCGTCGGGGTCGCTCGCGCGCAGCCCGTCGACCGCGCGGCGCAGGTCCTCGAGGAGACCGCCGCGCGAGGAGGGCACCCGGGCCGGGTCCTCGCCGTGGCGCAGGGAGCGCGAGAGCCGCTGCTGCGGGGCGATCCGCGCGAGCAGCTCGCGGGTGGACTCGAGGATCTCCGCGGTGGTGCGGTAGTTGACGCTCAGGGTCCGATGCTCGAAGCGGTCCTGGACGAAGGGGGCGAGCGCCTCGTCCCAGCTGCGGATCGTGCTGGTGGGCCCCGCCTGGGCGAGGTCGCCGACCACCGTCATCGAGCGCTCCGGGCAGCGCCGCACGAGGGCGCGCCACTGCATCGGGGAGAGCTGCTGGGCCTCGTCGACGACGATGTGGCCGACGACGTCCTCGGGCGGGCCGTCCACGAGCGCCCTCGCCTCGTCGAGCAGGGCGAGGTCGGCGAAGGTCCAGTCCGTCGGGCCGCTCGCGCCGGCGCGGTCGTCCGTCCCCGCCATCTGCTCGAGGTCCTCAGCCGACGCCTCCGGCAGCGCGCGGGCGAGCGCCGCGGGATCGGCGAGGACGCGGCGCACCACGTCCTCGGGATCGAGGCGCGGCCACACGGTCTCGACGGCGCGGTCGATGGCGGGATCCTCGAGCAGGTCCTCGTGGATCTGCTCCCAGTCGATGTCGAGGTCGGCGCCCGTCCCCTGCGCGCCGTCGCCGCCCATCCGGGTGAGGTCTCCCGCGACCGCCCGGTCGAGGTTCAGTCCGTAGGCGGCCTCGAGCTCCGCCTCGAAGGCGCTGTCCTCCCGCGTGGTGCGCGCCTCGAGCTCGCTGACCAGGTCGTCCACGATCGCCTCGAGGAACAGGGCGCGGGCCTCGGTGTGCCCGGAGGCGCCCTGCAGCGCGGATCGTCGGGCGGCGTCGACGAGCGCGGCGTCGAGCACGACGGTGTCGTGGGCCGTGCGCAGCGCGAGCGGCACCCCGTGGGGCTGATGCTCGCGCACGTGCGCGGCGAGGGCGTCCGCGAGCTCGGCGCGGCCCTTGAGCCGGGCGATGCGGTCGGGCTCCGTGCGCGCGGGCTCCGCGCCGACGAGGTCGGGGAGCGTCGCCAGGTGCACGTCGTTCTCCCCGAGCGAGGGGAGCACGTCGGAGATGTAGGTGAGGAAGCGCCGGTTCGGTCCGAACACCATGACGCCGCGCCCGGCGATGGCCGGCCATGCGTAGAGCACGAAGGCGGCGCGGTGCAGCGCGACGATGGTCTTGCCCGTGCCCGGTCCGCCGTCGACCACGGTCACGCCGCGATGGGGCGAGCGGACGATCTCGTCCTGCTCGGACTGCAGGGTGGAGGCGGCCTCGCGCATCCGTCCCGTGCGGGGTCCGCTGAGGGACGCGGTGAGGGGTCCGTCGCCGACGACGTCGCCCGGCAGCGGTGCGCTGCCGTCGAGGATCTCGTCGCTGACGCCGACGACCCGTCGGCCGTCCGTGCGCAGGTGACGGCGCCTGCGCAGGCCCATCGGGCTGACCATGGTCGCGGCGTAGAAGGGGCGCGCGGCCTCGGCGCGCCAGTCCACCAGCAGCGTGGCGCCCTCCGGGGTGCGCATGCCGATCCTGCCGATGTGCAGGCCGTCCGCGGGCGCGGCGCCCCCGTCGCCGCTGCCGTCGATGCGCCCGAAGCACAGCGAGCGCTCGGCCGCCCGCAGCTGCCGGATCCTCTCCGCCAGTCGGTGCACCTCGACGTCCCGCGCATAGGCGTCCGCCGGACCGCCGACGGGGGCCGCGAGCGCCCGCTGCTGCGCCTCGCTCCGCTCCGCCACCTCCCGGTCGAGCTGTGCATGCATGCGGTCCACCGCGCGCTGCTCGACCGCCGCCTGCCCCTCTCGGCTCCCACCTGCATCGATACCGCTATGACCTGCCGAACTCGTCCGTTCGTCCACGCACCCCGCCTCTCGAAGACCCACCAACTATGAGGACGGCGGCGGCGAAGGTCAACGTTGACTTCCTCTCCCGGCTCGTGTCCTCGGCGGGTGCGCAGAGCCGTCGGCGCTCAGGAGCGGCTGGTCAGCCGCCAGGCCCCGGCGGCGTCCTGCTGGCGGCAGAACTCGGCGAAGCGGCCGTCGGCCGCGAGCAGGTCCGCGATGGTCCCGTCCTCGACGATGCGCCCTCCCTCGAGGAAGACCACGCGATCGGCGGCCCGGATGCTGCTGAGCCGATGGGCGACGATCACCCGTGTGCGCGGGGTCGGATCGTCGGTGAGGGCGGCGGCGACCGCGGTCTCGTTCTCGGTGTCGAGCGCGCTCGTCGCCTCGTCCACGAGCAGCACGGGCGAGGGCTTGAGCAGCGCGCGGGCGATGGAGACGCGCTGGCGCTCCCCGCCGGAGAGACCGCCGCCCGCCTCGCCGACCGCGCTGTCCCAGCCCTCGGGCATGCGGTCCACGAGGGCGTCGACCCGGGCGAGCCCCGCGGCCTCCGTGATCCTGTCCTCACCGGCCTGTGGGTCTCCGACCAGCACGTTCTTCCGGATGCTGCCCTCGAACAGGTAGGGATGCTGGAACACCATGCTGATCAGCCCGCGGCGCGTGCGCGCGTCGAGTGCGGACAGGTCCGTCCCGTCGATCAGAACGGAGCCGGAGCTCGGGTGCTGCAGCCCGGCGAGGAGTGCGAGCACGGTGCTCTTGCCGGAGCCCGAGGGGCCGACGATCGCCGTGGTGGTGCCCGGTGCGAGCGCCAGATCGAAGCCCTCGAGCACGGCCGGCCCCGCCTGGTCGTCCTCCCCGTAGCGGAAGCCGACGCCGCGCAGCTCGATGCGCGGGGCGTCGGCCGGCGCCGCATCCGACGTCCCCTCGGGGTCGCGGGGCGCGCGCAGCACCTCGCGGATGTTCCGCAGCGCGCCGGTGGTCGTCTCGATCCCCGGGGAGAGCTCGGCGAGCACGGTGAAGGACTCGAGGCAGCGGACGATCACGACGATCAGTGCGATCGCCTGGGGCGCGCTGAGCGTCCCGCGCACGGTGAGCACGACGGTGGTCGCCGCGAGCAGGAGCAGGGCGATCTGGCTGGCCAGCCCGAACAGCACCTGGCCGGGGACCTGCAGGAGCAGGGTGCGCATGGTCGCGCCGTGCTGTGCGGCGAGCGCCGCCCCCACGTGGCTGCGCGCGGGCTCCGCGCGGCGCGCCGCCCGCAGCGCCTGCTGGGTGCGGGCGAACTCGAGGACCCGCTCGGTGAGCCGGCTGTTCGCGTGGGCGGCGGCGCGGTCGGCGCTGCGCGAGAGGCGCCCCGAGGCCCACATGGCCGCCAGCAGCACGAGGATCCCGGCGAGCGCGGCGACGCCCAGCTGCCAGGCGATCGGGAACAGCGCGATCGCGATCACCGTGGGCAGCAGAACGGCGCTGACCAGCGGCGTCACGAAGTTCAGGATGATGCCCACGAGGTCCGGCCCGGTCGCCGCGACGGCCTGCCGCGTGGTCGCGGTGTGCTCCGCCGTGAACCAGCCCAGGCGGATGCCGGTGATGCGGTCGGCGACGGTGCGCTGGCCGTCGCGCAGGATCCCGAAGCCCAGGCGGAAGCCGAGCCGGCCGGCGGAGCGGTCGACGATCCAGCCGACGACGGTGACCAGGGCGAGCGCGCCCAGCCACGGCCAGGCGGTGGCGGGCGTCCCGCTGAACAGCGCCGAGACCAGGAGCACGAGCAGCACGCAGCCGACGGCGCGCAGGACCACGCCGAGGACCGTGAGCGCGAGGTGCCGGGCGACGAGTCCGCCGCTGTGCGGGGGCAGGAGGGAGATCATCGCGCGGATCATCGGGCCGCCTCCGTTCCCGTGCCGGATCCCGCGTCGAGGGCCGACGCGAGGGGCCTGCCCGCATCCCACAGCCGTCGGTATCTGCCTTCGCGCGCGAGCAGCTCCTGGTGCGTGCCGGTCTCGGCGATGCGGCCGTGGTCGAGCACGACGATCCTGTCGACGCCGGTGACGGTGTGGAGGCGGTGGGCGATCACGAGCACGGTGCGCCCGGCCGTCAGCCGGTTCAGCGCCCTCTGCACGAGGTACTCGGACTCGGGGTCGGCGAAGGCCGTGGCCTCGTCGAGCACGAGCACAGGGGTGTCGGCGAGCAGCGCGCGTGCGATGGTCAGGCGCTGGCGCTCCCCGCCCGAGAGCGCCGCGTCCGGACCGAGCTCGGTGTCGTAGCCCTGCGGCATGCGCCGGATGCGCTCGTGCAGCTGGGCGTCGCGGGCCGCGGTCTCGACCTGCGCGTCGCTCGCGTCCGGTGCGGCCAGGGCGATGTTCTCGCGCACGGTGCCCTGGACCAGCTGGGTCTGCTGGAGGACGAAGCCGTTGCGGCTGTAGAGCTCGTCGGCTGTGAGGGAGCGCAGGTCGGTTCCGTCCACGCGGATGGCGCCGCCGTCGACGTCGTGGAAGCGGGCGAGGAGCGCGGCGAGCGTGGACTTGCCCGATCCCGAGGGGCCGACGAGCGCCGTCACCGTGCCGGGCTCGAGGGTGAGGTCGATGTGCTCCAGCACGGGCACGCCGGGGCGGTACGAGAAGCCGACGCGGTCGAACTCGACCCGGCCCGCGCGGGCGGGCTCGGTCGCGGGGTTCGGGGCGGCCGCCGGGACCGCCGCGCCCGTCCCGTCCGTCGGCGACGGAAGGGTCTCGAGCTCCGGCTCGTCCAGCGCCACCTGGATGCGGCGCGCGGCGAGCATCCCCGTGCGCAGGCCGCCCAGCCCGTAGCCGACGCCCAGCAGGCGCGCTCCGAACGTCGTCCCCAGCAGCAGGAACGGCAGCAGGTCGATCGGCGCCATGGAACCGGTGACGATGAACAGGGTGCCGGGGGCGCAGATGAGCAGCAGGAAGGTGCCGGGCCTGGTCACGAGGTTGATGAAGGTCCTCTGCCCGAGCATCGGCTGCTGCCAGGCCCGCAGGAACTCGACGTACTCCCCCAGGCGGGCGCGGAAGCTCGAGGACGCGGCGCCGCCGAACACGCGGATCACGGGCTGCCCGTCGAGATAGGCGCCGGCCTCGACGTTCATGCGCTCGGCCCACCGCAGCGCGAGGGCGGTCTTCGGGCCGGACTGGACCAGCATCACCATCATCCCCCACACGTAGGCGAGCACCGGGAGCAGCAGGATCAGGGCGAGCCGCCAGTCGACGACGAACAGGTAGACGAGCACCCCGATCGGCGCGACCGCGGCGGCCGCCGCGTCGGGCACGGCATGGGTGACCAGGTAGTGCAGCGAGAGCGTGTCGTCCTGGACGAGCTGCTTGATGCGCCCGGAGCCGCGGGCGTCGAACCAGCCCAGCGGGACCCTCGAGAGCTTCGCGAGGAGCCGCTCGCGCACGTCGCGCGCGAAGCGCGCGTCGACCGCGTGGAGCCACGCCATGAGTGCCGCGGAGGCGAGGACCCCGAGCCCCATGAGGACCACGGCCCAGATGCCGAGGGCCCACAGACGGGATGGGTCGTCGCCCCGCAGCAGACGGCGCGCGAGCTCGACGAGCAGCACGAACGGCGCCAGCTGGAGCAGGGTGACGAGGGCCTGCACGACGCCCGCGACGATCAGGTGCGTGCGCATCGGGGCGAGCAGGCGGCCGCCGGCCTGGGTGCTCCATCGACCGGTCGACGTGCGGGCAGCGGGGACCGGTGCGCTCTCCTGCTCCTCCTCGGTCCCGGGCGCGGACGACCGCGCCTCCTGCTCCGCCCCGCTCTCCGGCACCGGCACCGGCTCCGTTTCTGGCTCCGCCACCGGCTCCGGCACGGGCTCCGGTGCGGCCTTGGAGCGGTTCGACCCGAACGCCCGGCCGTAGTACCAGTAGGCCTGCGCGTGCATCTCGCTGCGGGGGAAGCCGAACTCCTCCTTGAGGCGTGTCCGCAGGATCTTCAGCGAGCCCGATTCCGGCGCCGTCCAGACGTACCAGTCCGACCAGTCGCGGGTCTCGATGGCGGCGGCGAGCGACTGCTCGCCCCGGCGGGGCACCCAGTGCACCGCGGCTCGCGGGTGCTCGGCGAGGGGGATGCTGCGATCGGTCTCCGCGTGCTCCTCGAGGTAGAGCTCGATGGGCACCTCGGCGGGGACGACGCCGAGGATGCCGTTGATCGCGGGGATCGAGGCCGAGTCGCCGATCAGCAGGTACCCGGCGGGGAGCTCGAAGGGCAGGTCGAAGCGGGGACTGCCGAAGGGGGTCACCTGGACCGTGGTCCCGACCTCGGCGCCGCGCGCCCAGGCGGAGGCGGGCCCGGCGGGTTCGTGCAGCACCATGTCGATCGCGAAGTCGCCGGTCGCGGCGTCGCCCTGGGCGACGGTGTATCCGCGCTGGTGCTCGAAGTCCTTGCCCTCGTGGTCCGGGAACCAGAAGCGCACGGCCGCGGCCGGGGCGAGCACGTCGTCCTCGAGCAGCGTGTCCGAGTGCATGTGGATGCGCACGAAACCCGGTGCGAGGGTCTCGGTGCCCGTCACGGTGGCCTCGTGGTCCTTCGCGCCGTACGCGCGCATGATCGCGCCGCCCACGCCTCGTCTGGCCATCACTGCTCCTTCTCCGCCGCGTCGAGGGCGGCCCTGATCTGGTGGGCGCTGGATCCGGGCGGCGCCGACGCCACGAAGCCGCGCACCGCGGCGCCCAGCCAGAGCCGCACGTAGTCGTCGTCGCCGACATCGGGCAGGGAGCGCACCGCCGGCCCGAGTGCGGTGTCGGCCAGCAGCTGGGCCTCGGCAGCGAGCTGCTGGGAGCTCAGGCCCTCCCGGTGCTGCCTGCGGGTCTCCTCCGCGGCGGCGAAACCGATGGCGACCGAGGCGACCGCGGCCGCGAGCACGATCGCGGCGTCGGCGTCGTAGCCCCGTCGGCCCAGGGCCTCGACCTCGGTCGCGAGCAGGCGGCGCCCGTTCTCGCCGCGCGGGAAGAGGGTCTGCACGTAGCCCGCGAGGCCGGGGGTCGCGAGGATGGCCGCGCGCAGCTGCATCCCGAAGCTCAGGAGGTGGCGCTCGGTGCTGTGGGCGGGGTCGTCCTCGAGCTCGATGTCGGCGAGGAAGCTCTCCCCCACCAGGCGCTCGAGGCCCCGTCGCCCCTCGACGTGCCGGTAGAGCGCGGTCGCGGTGACGCCGAGGCGCTCGGCGACGGCGTGCATGCTCAGACGCTCGAGGCCCAGCTCGCGCCCGACGCGGACGATGTCCTCGCTCCGGACCTGCCGGGGCCGCCCGCCGACGCGCGCCATCGGCGCCCTCCCGTCCTCGAAGTTATGGGTATCAACTAAGGGGAGGCTAAGCGAACCTCGGCGGGGGCGCAAGAGCCGGCCGACGGGCGGTCCGGGACCGGCGGACGGGCGCGCGGCCACGGGTCCGTCGGACCCCGGGTCTAGGCTCGCGGAGCATGACACCGGAACTCGACGAGCACGGCCGCCTCGACCCGCCCCTGGACGCCGACGAGTGGGGGACCCTGTGCGGGTTCCTCGACTACCAGCGAGCCACGTTCGCCTGGAAGTGCCGGGGGCTCGACGCCGCGCAGCTCGCACGCACCCTCCCGCCGAGCCCGATGACGCTCGCGGGGATGATGAAGCACCTGGCCTACGTCGAGGACGACTGGTTCAGCCGCGACCTGCACGACGAGCCGCTGCGGGAGCCCTGGGCGTCCGTCGACTGGAGGGCCCGGCCCGACTGGGAGTGGGAGACCGCGGTCGCCGACGACCCCGACAAGGTGCGCGCGCTGTGGACCGCGTCGGTCGAGCGCGCCCGCGAGCTCGCCGCCCGGGCGCACGAGGAGGGCGGGCTGGGCATCGCGGCCAGGCGCCGGTTCCCCGACGGGCGCAGCCCGAGCCTGCGCTGGATCATGACGCACATGATCGAGGAGTACGCGCGCCACAACGGCCACGCCGACCTGCTGCGCGAGTCGATCGACGGGGAGGTCGGCGAGTAGCGGCGCGAGGATCGGCAGGCAGGTCGGCGCGCCCGACCCCTGGTGCTCGCGGCCGCCCCGCGCGAGGATCGAGCCATGACCACGCGCACCGATCCCACGAGTCCCGATCCCGACCCGCGCCCTCCGCTGCCGCCCTTCACCGAGGAGACCGCCCGGGCGAAGGTCCAGGCCGCCGAGGATGCCTGGAACACGCGCGACCCCGAGCGCGTCGCCGGCGCGTACACCGAGGACACCGTGTGGCGGAACCGCGACCGGTTCCTCGTCGGCCGCGAGCAGGTGGTCGAGTTCCTGCGCGGCAAGTGGGAGCGCGAGCAGGAGTACCGCCTGCGCAAGAACCTCTGGGCGTTCACGGACGACCGGATCGCCGTGCGCTTCCAGTACGAATGGCACGACGCGGACGGCCAGTGGTGGCGCTCCTACGGCAACGAGCTCTGGGAGTTCGACGAGCTCGGGTACATGAGCCGCCGCGAGGCCTCGATCAACGACGTGGCGATCGACGAGGCGGACCTGCGCGTCACGCCCGGCGAGGGCGAGCTGCCCGCGCACTGACCCGTCGGGCCCGGGCGCCGAGGCGTCAGGACCGCGCCGCGATCCCGGTCAGCAGCACGTCGGCGACGCCCTCGGCGAAGGCGTCGGTGTTCGCCTCGGGGTGGGCGCGCAGGTGGGAGACCATGGCCTCGACGGCGCCCTCGTAGACGAGGGCGAGGGTGCGCAGATCCGCCCCGGCCCGGATGACCCCTTCGCGCTGCCCTCGGGCGAACACGCCTTCCTGCCCTTCGAAGGTCTCCTCCATGTCCGCGATGCCGAGCACCGGTCCGCCGTCCTCGTCGCGCAGTCCGGCGACGATCTGCTCGAGGGCCGCGAGCTCGCGCTCGTGGGTGCGTGCGAGCCGCGCCGCTCCCCTGATCGCCGCGCGCAGGAAGGTCACCGCGTCGGCCTCCGCGTCGAGACCCTGCGCGACCTGGCTGCGCAGCTGGACGAGCGCGGTCCGCGCGGCCTCGGCCATGAGGGCGTCTCGCGAGGAGGCGTAGTGGGCGACGAGCGCCTTGGAGACGCCCGCCCGGGCGGCGATCACCTCGAGGCTGCTGGCCGCGAAGCCGCGGGCGGCGACGGCTTCGATGGTCGCCTGCACGATCTGGGCGCGACGCTGGTCGGGCGGGAGCCGGCGGCCCGCCATCACGCGGCCCGTCCGCCGGGGCTCGTGCGGGCGGCCTCGAGGCTCACGCCGGTGACGACGCCGGCCATGAGCACCGCGATGACGATCATCTCCGCGCGCATCCAGGTCGGGAAGAGGCCGGGGATCAGCGCCTCGACGACGTTGGCCAGCAGCAGCACGGCGGCGATGATGCCGGCCGCGCGCAGTGCGGAGCGGGAGCCGGTCGCGGCCCGCCGCAGCCGCAGCGGGAGCAGCACCCCCAGCAGCAGGACGATCACGGCATGGATCCAGGCCTCGACCGGTGCGAGGTGCGGGGAGACGACCGTGAGGACGATGAGCGCCGGGATCGCCACGACCACGAGCACGAGGTAGACGGCGGCGAGGGTCGAGGCGAGCGAGAGGCGGGGCGATGCGACCATGCGGCCACTCTATTGACCGTTCGATCAACAGGCAAGGGGTCGCGCCCAGGCCTCGACCCTTGACAATCTGCAACCATTCGGTTGTAGGTTGTGCGTGTGCTCGACATCGACGAGGACCGCGCGGACGCGCTGTTCCATGCGCTCTCCGATCGCACGCGGCGGGACATCCTGAGGCGCGTGCTGGTCGGCGAGAAGTCGGTGTCGGCGCTGGCGCCGAAGTACGACATGAGCCTCACAGCGGTCCAGAAGCACGTGGCCGTGCTGGAGCGCGCGGGGCTCGTGACCAGGCGCCGCCAGGGGCGGGAATCCCTCGCCCGGGGCGACGTCGCGGCGGTCGGATCGGCCGCCGCCCTGCTGCGCGATCTCGAGGAGATCTGGCGCAATCGCATCAGCCGCATCGACGACCTGCTCGCCGACGGCCCCGACCAGGAGGACCACCATGCCGGTCACCGACATCACCACTGACCTCGCCGCCCTGACCATCACCATCACCGCGCAGTTCGACGCACCCGTCGAGCGCATCTGGCAGATCTACGCCGACCCGCGCCAGCTCGAGAGGATCTGGGGCCCGCCCGCCTACCCCGCGACCTTCGTCGACCACGACCTCACGCCCGGCGGCCGCATGAACTACTACATGACCAGCCCCGAGGGCGAGAAGCTCGGCGGCTTCTGGGAGATCCTCGAGGTCGACGAGCCCCGCTTCTTCCGCTACCGCGACGGCTTCGCGGACGCCGAGAACGGCTTCGCCGTGAACACCGACCTCCCCGTCGCCGAGAACACCGCGACCTTCGAGGCCGCGGACGGCGGCACCCGCGCCGTCTACGTCTCGATCCACCCCACCCGCGAGGGCCTGCAGCAGGTCATCGACATGGGCGTCGAGGAGGGCTCGCGCGAGTCGATCGACCAGATCGACGCGCTGGTGGGCTGAGGGGCTCCCGCCTCAGACCTCGCCGAAGCCCTCCCAGACCTCGTCTCCCGCGCGCGGGCGCAGGAGGGCCGGCTGCAGGGCCGTGGCCTCGCCGCGCGTGTAGAGCGCGGGGTGCGGGCTACCGGTGGGCGCGCCGTCGACGGAGCGCTCGTCGGGCACCACGAACCCATCTGTCGAGAGCACCTTGCGGATGAAGGTGCCGCGGTCCGGGAGCGCTCCCCAGACGGCGCCGTAGACGCTGCGCAGCTCGGCGAGCGTGAACGGCTCGGAGAGGAACTGCGTGGCCAGGGTCGTGTACTCGAGCTTCGCGCGGACGCGCTCGAGCGCGTCCGTGAGGATCTCGCGGTGGTCGAAGGCGAGCTGCGGGGCGTCGGGGTCCTCGAGGATCTCCTCGACGCCCCACCAGCGCGCGAACGCGGCATCGTCGCCCGCCGTGGGATCGGGCAGGTCCGGGGCGAAGGCCAGGTGGGCGACGGAGACCACGCGCATCCGCGGGTCGCGGTCGGGGGCCGAGTAGGTGCGCAGCTGCTCGAGGTGGTAGCCGGCGGTGTCCATGCCGGTCTCCTCGACGAGCTCGCGCGCCGCCGCGGTCGCGGCGTCCTCGTCGGGCTCGATGAAGCCGCCGGGCAGCGCCCAGCTCCCCTCGTACGGGTCGGCGCCGCGCCGCACGAGCAGCACGCTGAGGGCGCCCGAGCGGATGGTGAACACGGCGAGGTCGACCGTCACCGCGAAGGGCGGGTGCTTGCTGGCGTCGTAGCCGGCGGGAGCGGTGTTGCCGGGCATCTCAGGCGTCCTTCCGGGAGTCGGTCGGGGCGATGGAGGCTGCGGGCGAGACCGTCCGGATACCCGCGTCCGCCAGGTGCTGCGCGGTCTCCGCGTCGGCCTCGGGATGCACGGCGGCGGTGAGGTCCCCGAGGACCCGCACGGTGCCCGCGCCGGGCAGGGCGGCGATGTCGCGGGCGCTCGCGGCGACGCAGTAGTCGAAGGCCAGGCCGGTCACGTCGACGTCGCCCGTGAACAGGTCGGGCAAGTCGGTGCCGCCGGCGGGGGCGCCGCCGTCGACGCCTGCGACGCGGCCCTGGGCGAGGCTGTAGTCGGGGGTCCCCTCGCCCTTCACCACGTGAACGACCTCGGCGCCGCTGCCGACGAGCCGCTCGAGGGCCCCCAGGATCGCCGGGTGGTACTCGGCGCCACCGGTGCCCTGCACGCAGTGGATGGGCCAGGTGTCCACGAAGTCGGGCGCGGAGGGCGGGAGCGCGAAATGGCCGCCGTTGTCGCCCTCGGCGAGGTGCCAATCGCGGGAGAAGACTACGCGTCGGTAGTCGCCGGCGTGCTCGGAGAGGTGGGCGGCGATGCGCTCGGCGACGGCGTTCCCGCCGGTCACGCCCAGGGCGCCGCCCTCGCAGAAGTCGTTCTGCACATCGACGACGACGAGGGTGCGGAGCACGTCGGCCGGCTCTCCGTCGGCCGGCACTCCCCCGTCGGCCGCCTCTCCCTCGCCGGCCGGCTCCGTCCCGTCCCACTGCTCGCTGACGCGGAAGGCCTGGCCCTCGCTGATCTCGCGGGCGCGCGCGGGCAGGCTCGCGAGACTCGCGGACGCGACGTCGCGCGCCTCCTCGGCGCTCGCGAGGCGCTGCGGGACGCCGTCGCGGATCACGTCGACGTGCACGGGGGCCGCGCCCTCCGGCACCGAGCCGTCGAGGGTCCAGACCTCGCGGCCGTCGGGGAAGCGAGAGACGGTCTTCGCGCCGCCCGTCGACCCCTTGTCGGCCGAGAGCTTCTGGACGCTGCGCAGCGGCGTGCCGGGCCCGTCGCCCACAGCGACGAGCTTGAACACCATGCCGGCCGTCGGATGGTCCGAGCCGGTCGCGACGCGCGTGCCCACGCCATAGCCGTCGATCGGGGCACCGGCGAGGTGGACGAGCGCATATTCGTCGAGATCGCTGGTCACGGTGATGCGGGTGCTCGTCGCGCCGAGCGCGTCGAGCTGGGCGCGGGCCGCGGGGGCGACGGTCATCAGGTCCCCGGAATCGATGCGCACGGCGCCGAGCCCGGTGCCGGCGACCTCGACCGCGGTGCGGATGCCCGCAGGGATGTCGTAGGTGTCCACGAGCAGCGTGGTGCCCGGCCCGTAGGTCGCGATCTGGGCCGCGAAGGCGTCGCGCTCGGTGGGCCGGGCGAGGGTCGCGGCGTGGGCGGCGGTGCCCGCGACGGGGATGCCGAAGCGCCTGCCCGCCTCGAGGTTCGAGGTGGTCGCGAAGCCCGCGATCCACGCGGCCCGGGCGGCGGCCACGGCCGCCTCCTCGTGGACGCGGCGCGAGCCCATCTCGATGAGGGGGCGATCCCCCGCGGCGATCACCATGCGCGCCGCGGCGGAGGCGATCGCGGAGTCGAAGTTCAGCACCGAGAGCACGAGCGTCTCCAGCAGCAGGCACTCGCCGAGGGTGCCGTGCACGGTGAGCAGCGGCGTGTGCGGCCAGTACAGGCTTCCCTCGGGCAGGGCGGTGATGGTGCCGGTGAAGCTCCAGTCGCGCAGGTACTCCTCGGTCGCCTCCGTGATGGCGCCGACCTCGCGCAGATAGGCGAGGTCCTCGGCGTCGGGAGCGAAGTCCGTCAGGAGCGGCAGCAGGCGGCCGAGCCCCGCGAACAGGCCGAAGCGTCGGCCCTCGGGGAGGCGGCGGGCGAAGGCCTCGAAGACGGCCTCGTGGTGGACGCTGCCGTCCTCGACCATGGCCGAGAGCATCGTGTACTCGTACATGTCGGTCAGCAGTGCGGTGCTCGCAGAGGTGCTGCCGGTGCCGCGGCGCGACGCGGATGCCGTCATGAGCGCTCGCCCTTCATCGGTTGCGGGGTGACGGAATGGCGGGCCCGAAGGCCCGTCCCAGCCTAGCCCCGCGCGCACAGGGGGATGGTGTGTGATGGACGGATGAGCACGGACGACTGGTTCCTCTCCACGATCGAGCGCGGCAACACCTTCACGCGCCTCGACCACCGGCACGAGGGACGGGCGCTGACCAGCGGCAACACGGCCCGGGTGCATGTGCACGGCGCGGCGTACTTCGCCCGGCTCAGGGAGCTGGTCACCGCGCAGGGGCCCGGCGACCTGCTGATGTTCACCGACTGGCGCGGCGATCCCGAGGAGCGGGTCGGCGAGGACGAGCTCACGATCGTCGAGCTGATCGCCGATGCCGCCCGCCGCGGCGTCATGGTCAAGGCCCTGTTCTGGCGCTCGCACCTGGACTCCATCCACTACTCCGAGGAGGAGAACCGCAGCCTCGCGGACACCGTGCGCGCCGCCGGCGGCGAGGTCATCCTCGACCAGCGCGTGCTGCCGCTGGGCTCCCAGCACCAGAAGTTCCTGGTGATGCGCCATCCCGGGCAGCCGGAGCGGGACGCGGCGTTCTGCGGCGGCATCGACCTGTGCCACACCCGCCGCGACGACGCCCGGCACCTGGGCGACCCGCAGACCGCCTCGATGGGGAAGATCTGGGGCAGCACGCCCGCGTGGCACGATCTGATGGTCGAGGTCCGCGGGCCCGCGGTCGGGGACCTCGAGGCGACGTTCCGGGAGCGCTGGGAGGATCCGACGCCGCCCTCGCTGGACCCGCTCTCGCAGATCCAGGCGAAGATCCACCGCGACGACGAGCATGCCGACCCCCTCCCCCTGCAGGAGCCGGACCCGGAGCCCGCGGGCAGCGTGGACGTGCAGGTGCTGCGCACGTACCCGCCCAAGCGCCCGCGCTTCCCCTTCGCCCCGTCGGGCGAGCGCAGCATCGCCCGCGCCTATGTGAAGGCGGTGCCGCGCGCCGAGCGGATCATCTACCTCGAGGACCAGTACATCTGGTCGCCCCAGGTGCTCTCGTGCTTCGCCGACGCGCTGCGCCAGCATCCCGGAACGCACCTGGTGATCGTGCTGTCGACCTTCACGACCGCGGACACGACGATCGCGAACGCGAGCGCGATGAGCGCGCGCAACGCCGCCCTGGACCTGCTGCACGAGGCCGGCGGCGAGCGCGTCCACGTGTTCGGGATCGAGAACCACGAGGGCACGCCGGTGTACGTGCACTCCAAGGTGTGCCTCGTGGACGACGTCTGGATGACCGTGGGCTCGGACAACGTGAACCTGCGCTCCTGGACCTACGACACGGAGATCGCCTGCGCGCTCGTGGACCAGGAGGAGGACCCGCGCGAGCCGCGTCGCCTGCGCTCGGACGACGACGCCGCCCGGGTCCTCCCCCGCGAGGTGCGCCTCGAGCTCGCGCGCGAGCACCTGGATCGGGCCGACGGGGACGACGCCGACCTCGTGGACCCGGACGCCATGGTGCGGGCCTTCGAGGAGAGCGCCGCGCGGTTGGACGCCTGGCACGAGGGCGGGGAGCAGGGCCCGCGGCCCGCGGGACGCCTGCGCCGGTACGTGCGGATGCCGATCCCCGCGCGCGAGCTGCCGCTGGGGCGGCTCGTCTACAAGATCGCCGACGACCCCGATGCGCGGCCGCGGCGGCTGCGCGGGACGGACTGGTTCTGATGACGCACGATCCGACGGACGACGAGGCAGCGCTGCCCATCGCCGAGTTCGCCTTCCCGGGGCCGCTGCGGGACCAGCTGGTCGGGGCGATCCTGGCCGGCGCGAAGACGACGACCGCCTCGCTGCGCGAGGAGTACGCGCGCGAGGGCGCGGCCCTGCCCGCCGTCGGCGCCGAGGAGGTCGTGGTCGACTCGGACGAGCGCCCCGTCGCGGTGATCCGCACCCGCGACGTGCAGGTGGTGCGCCTGGCCGACGTGACCGACGAGCACGCCCGCGGGGAGGGCGAGGGCTACCCGGACGCCGCCGCCTGGCGCGAGGGCCACGAGGAGTTCTGGACCTCGATCGAGTTCATCGCAGCGCTCGGGGAGCCGAGGATCGCGATCGACGACGACACCGAGGTGGTGTGCGAGACCTTCGAGGTCGTGCGCAGGCTCTGAGGGGCGCGGCGGGGCTCAGTTCGGCTCGGCGCAGCGCGGCTCGGTTCGGTTCGGATCGGCTCAGATGCTCATGCGCTCACGGCTGCGCGGTACGCCCGGCCCTCCGTCGCTCGAGGGCGACGGCCAGCAGCACCGTGCCGATGCCGACGACGGCGCCGATCGCGGACTCCGAGACCCTCGCGACCAGCAGCGAGGCGACCGGCCGCGGGCTCGCGAGCTGCACCATCAGCAGCGCGAGCGGAGTGATGAAGACAAGGGCCAGCGAGTAGTTCCGCAGCACGAACATCTCGGCGAGGAACTGGAAAAGGATCACCCACACCAGCAGCTGCCAGGGCTGGCTGGGGAAGGACAGCAGGAACGCAGTGACGCCCACGCCCAGGGCAGTGCCCACGATGCGATGCAGACCGCGCTCGATCTGCAGGCGACGCCCGGGAGCCGAGAGCGGGACGACGGCCGCCACCTGCGCCCAGTAGGGCGAGGGGATCCCCGTGAGGGAGGCGATGACGCCGCTGACCAGCGCGGCGAATCCGTAGCGGGTGAACTCCTGGCGGCGCATCGCCGAAGTGATGCCGGAGGTGTCCGGGGCGGCGGCGTCGACGTTCGCCTCACCGGTCCAACGGGCCAGGAATCCCAGCAGCACGCACCACGCGGCCGCCGCGCCCGCGATCAGCAGCGCGAGCCAGAAGGGAGCGGCCGACGGCGCGCTGGAGACCGCGGTGATCGCGAAGACGGGGAACACGGCACCCGTCGGCCGCAGCCCCTTCACCATCACCATCACCGAGCCGATCGCGGCGGCGAGCGCGCCGCCCAGCGTGGTGAGGGCGAGGTGCATCCCATGTCCCAGGACCCCGGCGGCAGCCAGCTGGGAGAGGAGGGCGCCGATGCCCACGCAGATCGTCAGAAGGATGCCCACGCGCACGTGGTGGCGCACCCGGATCGCGGTGGGGACGTAGCGCGCGTAGATCGAGGTGAAGCCGCCGAAGGAGGCGAACATGGCCCACTGGATGTGACCGCTGAGCAGCAGGATCACCAGCGGCGCGGCGAGCGAGAGCGCGATCCTCACGGCCGGTGCGAGGTCGGCTCTGCCCGGGCCGAGCGTCACCATGCTGCGGGCGGTCGCGGACAGCTGACCGCCGAGGGATCGGGAAGCGGGGAGGGAGGAGCGCACGGCTCTCCACGGTATGTCCCGCTCGGGCCGACGTCCCGCTGCTCCCGCCGATTGCCTGCAATCTCTCACGCCCCGTCCCGGGTGGGATGATGGGACTCCCCGTTCCTGCACAGGCCTTCCGGCCGACCGGGAGCGCGCACCCCGTCCCTGCAGCGCGGTCCGTCCGCGTGACCACACACCTGGAGGCGACGATGTCGTCCGCAGATCCCCTTCCCGTCGGCCCGTCCGACCCCTCCACCGGCCCGACCGGCTCGAGCGGCCCGACGGGCTCGAGCGGCCCAGCCGGCCCGTCCGGGCCCACCGCCGACCCGACCGGCTCGACCGGGTCGACGCTGATCGAGACCACCGGCATCGAGATCATCGCCGAGTCCGAGCGCACCGCGAAACCGCACCAGCTGTTCTGGCCGTGGTTCGCCGCGAACGTGTCCGTGTTCGGGATGAGCTACGGCGCGTACGTGCTGGGCTTCGGCATCTCGTTCTGGCAGGCCGTGCTCGTGTCCCTGATCGGGATCGTCGTGAGCTTCGCGCTGTGCGGGCTGATCGCGATCGCCGGCAAGCGCGGCAGCGCACCCACGATGGTGCTCTCGCGCGCGGCCTTCGGCGTGCACGGGCAGAAGCTCCCGGGGCTGGTCTCGTGGCTGACCTCGATCGGCTGGGAGACGATGCTCGCGATCTCCGCAGTGCTCGCCACGGCCACCGTCTTCCAGGCGCTCGGCCTCGCCTCGGGCACGGCGGTGCTGGTCATCGCGACCCTCGTGATCGCGGCGATCATCGTCACCGCCTCCGTGCTCGGCTATCACACGATCATGCGGATCCAGTCGGTGCTGACCTGGGCGACCGGCGCCATGACGGTGCTGTTCATGCTGCTCACGATCCCGCACATCCACCTCTCGGCCGTGCTGGCCGCCCCCACCGGCGACGTGCAGAAGATGATCGGCGCCCTGGTGATGGTGTTGACCGGCTTCGGGCTGGGCTGGATCAACATCGCGGCCGACTGGTCCCGCTACCAGCGCCGCTCCACGTCCGACGGCGCGATCATCGCCTGGAACACGATCGGCGGCTCCGCAGCCCCCGTGATCCTCGTGGTCTTCGGCCTCCTGCTCGCCGGCTCCGACGCCGACGTGATGGCGAAGATCGGCGACGACCCGGTCGGCACGCTCGTCACCCTGCTGCCGCTGTGGGCGCTGATCCCCTTCTGGATCGTGGCCGTGCTGACCCTGGTCTCCGGCGCCGTCAACGGCATCTACTCCTCGGGCCTCACGCTGCTGAGCCTGGGCATCCGAATCCCCCGGCCCGCCGCCGCGTTCGTGGACGGCGCGATCCTCACCGCGGGCACGATCTGGGTGGTGTTCTTCGCCGGCAGCTTCATCGGCCCCTTCCAGAGCTTCCTCATCACCCTCGGCGTGCCGATCGCCTCGTGGGCGGGGATCCTCATCGCCGACGTCCTCACCCGCCGTACCGAGTACGACGAGCAGGCCCTGTTCGACGCCCGCGGCCGCTACGGGGCCGTGGACTGGACCTCGATCGCGACGCTCGTGGTCACCTCCGTGCTGGGCTGGGGCCTCGTCGTGAACTCCTATGCGGCCGACGCACCCTGGAACAACTGGCAGGGATACCTGCTCGAGCCGCTCGGCCTGGGAACGCTGGTCGAGGATCCGACGGGCGCGTACTGGGAGGGCCCGTGGGCCTACTCGAACCTGGGCGTGCTGCTCGCGCTCGTGCTGTCCTTCGCGATCGCGATGGTGTTCCGCCGCCCACGGATCCGCCAGCAGGAGGTCGGCCTCACGCGCCGCGCGGGGTGAGCATGACGTGGGGTGAGCATGGCGCGGGGTGAGTACGGCGCGGGAGTGTGCACGACGCGTAGTCATGCGTCAGGTCACCGCATATATGGCCGGTCACCCGACCCCTGACTACGCGTAGTGCACGGGGCGGCGCGGGACGACTGCGCGGCTCCGCGAGTGGCAGCGGCGCGCGGCGGCTGCGGGAGGCTCGGTGGGACTCGGCGGCGGCTCGGCGGAATGCGGCGTTGGTCGCGCCGTGGGCCGATTGCCCGGGGCACGCGTCCGCGTCATAGTCTGGGCGTCCGGATCGACGGCGGGCGGACGCCCGAACGGACGCCCACACGGACGAAGGAGTCCCATGACCTCGCACGACGCGACCCCAGCACCCGACGCCGCGCAGTCGCTCGGCTCCGACGACCGCGCTTCCGCAGACGACCACGCAGCCGCCCCATGGCTCGTGGTGGTCGACCCGCAGCGGATCTTCGCCGACCCGGCCTCGAAGTGGTCCTCACCGTTCTTCGACCAGGCCATGGAGCGCATCGCCCTGCTCGCGGCGCACGTGGGGCCCGAGCGCACCGTGGTGACCCGCTGGCTGCCCACGGCCGACCGCGCCGGATCCTGGGGCGCGTACTTCCGCGCCTGGCCGTTCGCCGACGTCTCCGCCGAGGACCCGCTCTACGACCTGGTCGGCGCGGCGCAGGGCCTGTCCTCGCACCTGAGCGTCGACGCGCCCTCCTTCGGCAAGTGGGGCGACGGGCTCGAGGAGGTCGTGGGCTCGCAGCCCGAGCTGCTGCTCACGGGGGTCTCGACCGACTGCTGTGTGCTCTCCACCGCCCTCGCCGCGGCGGACGCCGGCGCGCACGTGCGCGTGGTGACCGACGCCTGCGCCGCCTCCAGCGGGGAGAACGCGACGGCGGCCCTGCACGTCATGGGCCTGTACGCGCCGCAGATCGAGCTGACGACCTCGGCGGAGCTCCTGCAGGGCGCCGCCGGGCCATGGCAGGGTGAGGCGCAGGACTGACGAGAGCGACGGCTCGTCGCCGCCGACCAGCAGCCGGGCGGGAAGTGACCGGCCGCGGCTGCGGCGGGTAGGCGCTTCGATGTCTCCCAGTGAGGTCTCAACGCCATAGAGGGCGTGAGGTCTCACTGGGAGACATCGAAGGGATCAGTGGCGGCCGTGGCCCTTGCCGCTGCCCTTCCCGTGGCCCTTGTCCTTGCCATGGCCGTGGCCGTTGCCCTTGTCCTTGTTGCGGCCCTGGCCCTGGCCCTTCCCGTCGCCCTTGCCCTTCCCGGGGTGGCCGCCGTCGTCGTCCTGGGCGGTGCTCGTGCCGGTGAAGACGCCGTACTGGACGATCCCCTCGGAGAGGTCGTTGGAGGAGCCCTTCAGGGCGACCTTCCGCGCCGCCTTCCTGTCGGCCGCGGCGGCCTTCGGATCGGCCTGCTTGCCGTCGCCCACCCGTGAGACGTCCCGGGTGACGGCGAACCAGCCGTAGGGCTTCCCGTCCTCCAGGCCCTTCCAGGTCACGCGAGCGTCCTCGCCGGATCCGTGGGTGACCTCGCCGATCGCGTCGTCGGTGGGGGTGACGCCCATGAGCGCGTCGGTCGTGAAGGCGGTGGTGCGGCCGTTGAACTGTACGGGGACGGTGAAGTCGTCCTCGTGGCCGTCGTAGCGGCCCTTGGTGTCGTACTCGCCCGCCCCGAACTCGTCGAGGTACGGGGAGAAGGTGTCCACGGAGACCTCGCCCCTGTCCAGGTCGAACTGGAGGAGGCGGAAGAAGCTCGCCCCGAAGCGCAGCCCGGTGTCCTTCCCGTAGCCGCCCTCCTCGGTGAGTCCCAGCTGGTCGGAGCCGACCTCGTAGAACTGGTAGTCGGCGAGCAGCTCGGTGACGTCGTTGCCCTTCTCGCCCACGTCGCGGCGCACGCTGATGCTGACGCCGTGCTCGTGGCCGGAGAGCACCAGGGCCGCGTTCGGGCTCTTGGCGAGCACGCGGTCGTGGATGATCTGGCCGTCGGCCGAGAACGGACCGCCCCGGCCGTCGGGCGAGCTGCTTGGCTTGTTGTAGGCATGGGTGAGGACGATGCCGTTGCGCGTGGGGTACTTCGCGAGGATCCCGGCGGCCCAGTCGGCCTCCTCCTCGCTCACCGAGTAGCCGAGGTTCACGGTCACGAAGTCCTCGCCGCCCGCGCTGAACAGGTTGTAGGAGTTGGAGTTGTCGCCCTCCTTCCACGGGTGGTACTCGGCGCCCTCGGCCTTCCACGAGTCCTTCTGCTCCTGCGCCTCGTAGCGCTCGGGGCCGAAGGTCTCGTTGAACAGGGACTCGTCGGTGCCGCCGAGGCTGTCGTGGTTGCCGGGGATCACGGCGTTGGGGATGCCGGTGTCCTCGAGCTTTTTCTGGGCGCCGTCGGCGAAGACCATCTCCTTCTCGGGGACGGAGCGGTCGGTGGCCCCGGAGTTCCAGGACTCCACGACGTCGCCGGTGTGGGCGACGAAGGCGACCTTGCGCTCCTTGCCGTGCTCGGCGAGCCAGCGGTAGGAGTCCTCGTAGGCGTTCGCCCACTCGGTGCGCTCGGCCGCGGTGGGCCGGGCGGTGGCGCCCTGCGAGAGGTACTGGGTGTCGGTGATGTGCATGAGCGAGAAGTCGAAGTCGTCCGGGTCCTCGAAGGAGTCCTGGACCGGGGTGTCGAGATCGTCGGCGAAGGGATCGGTGCCCAGCACGAGCGTCCTGATGGTGCCGTCGTCGTCGTTCGCCTCGTCGGCCGTCGCGCTCAGCTCGACCTGCCCGTCGGAGGAACCGCGTGCGGAGTCGAGCACCTCGTAGCGGCCGGTCTCGGTGTTCAGGGCGAGCAGCTGCACGGCCCGCTCGGGGTCGACCTCGCCGCGCCACAGCAGGCTCTGCCCGGCCTCGGTGAAGGGGATGTCGCTCGCGAGCGCCGGGATCTGGTCGGTCGCGGGGGTCTGCAGGGTCTTCCCGTCCGACGGCTGGAGCGCATCGTCCACGCTCTTCGCACCCTTGAGCTGCACGTCCCCCGCGACGCCGTCCTTCTCGTCGAAGCTCGAGGCGGGGATCGTGCCGAGCTGCGCCTTCTTCGCGGAGGAGACGTCGCCCTCGAGGAAGGTGGTGCGCAGCGAGGCGCCGGTGGGACTGGTGGCGCGGGCGGTGAGCTCCGCGGAGCCGCCGCCGCTGGACTGGGCGGTGCCGCCCGCGGTGGGGATCGAGGTGGAGGTGAAGGCGGTCGAGCCTGAGACCTTCGCGCCCAGGGAGTCGGTGCCGGAGTACGAGATCGCGTGGGTGCCGGCCTTCAGGCCCGGGCCGATCTCGTCGCCGAGCGCGATCTCCTTCCCGTCCAGCTTGTACGTGAGGTCCTTCGCGAGCAGGTCGTCGTTCTCGACGGTGCCCTTGAACGTCGTCGGGCCGGTGAGCTGCTCGCCGGACGCGGGGCTGGTGAGGGTGAAGGCGGCCTGGTCCTCGGTGCGCTTGCCGAAGACGTCGGCGTAGCGGGCGGTGACCTGGTCGGCGCTGAGCGCGCTCGAGTAGATGGCTGCGTTGGCGACGCTCGTGGTGCCGTGGAACTGGGGCTTGCCGCTGGCGTCGGTGTCCGCGCCCAGGAAGAACTTCCGGGCGGAGTCCTTCGGGGCCTTGATGGCCGAGCCCTTCGTCGGCGTCTCGGCGACCTTCTTGCCGTTGAGGTAGAGGGAGACGGCCTTCCCGTCCCAGACGCCCACCGCGTGGTACCAGACGCCCTGCTCGATCTCGGTGCCGGCGCCGTAGTAGGTGCCGTCCACGTTGACCATCATCTTCAGCGTGCTGCCGTAGGCGGTGAGCGAGTAGCCGCCGGCGTCCTTGGTGCCGCAGAAGTTGCCGGTCTCCTCGCCGTCGCCCGCGCCGAGCGGGGCGTCGAAGCGCACGGTGCACTCCATGGTGATGGCCTTGGCGGTCCTGTCGTAGCCGTCGGCGAAGTCGTAGCCGATCGCGTTCGAGCCGTCGAAGGAGGTCACGTCGCGGCCGAGCGCGTGGTCGGATGCGGTCTTCGGGGCGTCGCCGAAGACGCTCGCGGCGCGGCCGGTGGCATCATCCGTGCTGCCGCGCGAGGGGTCGATGTCCAGGACGTCGGGCGCGGGGACCGTCGCGTCCGAGCTCGGCAGGGGCGAGCGGGCGCCGGGTTTCGAGGGCGCGGGGTTCGCAGGGGCCGGGTTCGAGGGGGCCGGGTTCGCGGGGGCCGCGGCCGACGGGCCAGCGGAGAGGGGGCCCGCGGGCAGCGGGGCGGAGGAGGCCATCGCGGGGCACAGCCCCAGGGAGAGGGTCGCGGCGAGGGTGAAGGTCGTGGCACGCCAGGGCGTGGTGGTCACGGGGGCTCCTTGGGGATTCTCGGGGAGAGGGATCTCGCCGGACGCTAGGGAGCCTGGGAGACGGGGGCGTGGCCTGCGGGCGTCGCGTTCGCGGCCGCGCGGGGGCCCGACGATGACGCGCGGGCGAACCCGAGGAATAGTGAACGGACCTGCGCCGTTGCACAGTGCTCGGACCAGCGGGGGCGCTGCGCGCCCCGGAGCCGGTGAACACGGATGTCGGAATGGGGAAGCGATGATGACGATCCGAGCGCAAGCGGACCACCTGGTCGATCTGGGCCTCGCCGAGCTCGCGGGCACGACGCCCAAGCGGCTCCGGGAGCTGGCCGCGGGGCTCGAGGCGGAGACGTCAGGGGACGGTGCGAAGTCGCAGGGGGACCATGCGGGGTCGCAGCCGGTCCTCGCCGTGCACCCGTCCCTCGTGGACCCGCGCCGGCTCGTGGCCCTCCTGGAGCACGCGGGCAGACCGGGGTTCGTGGTCGTCGACATGACGGACCTGGACGAGTTCGTGCCGCTGGACGGGCTGGACGTCCCCGACGCCCCGCTCTACCTGCTGCGCGATGTGCGCCGGGGCGACGAGATGCGCAACTGGTCGCCCGACGAAGCGCTGCCGAAGATCACGGGCGAGGGCCGCAGCCCGCTCACGATCAGCGAGGGCATCAGCTGGCTGCTCCAGCAGCCCGCGCAGCTCGAGCCCGGCAGCTGCTTCATGTGCATCGGCTCCCGGCGCCCCAAGAGGAGCGGCCGCGGAGGGCTCGATGCCCGCACGCCCGCGCTCTGGATCAGCGGCGGCACGGGACGCGACGGCGCGGAGAACAAGGGCGCGCCGAAGCTCGGCTGGTGCTGGGCGGGCAACCGCCACACCTGGCTCGGCTTCCCCTCGGCCGCGGGGCGCGCGGGCTGAGGCGGACGACTGCTCGCGGTGGCCGCTTCGGGGACCGCGTGCCCGGTGAGCGGCCCGTCGTGCGCGAGTCGTTCAGCCGACGAGCGGGGCGGCCGCAGCTCGAATCCGGTTCACTCCACCGTCCCCACGAGGCGCACCTCGTCGGCCGTCGAGTGGTCGCTCCAAGAGATGTCGGTCGGCCACTCGGCACGCTCCGTGATTGCGTCGGTGACGGCAGCGCCGGCGACGATGACGACCCGTCCGCCCGGCACCAGTCGACGTCGGCACTCGCGGTTCCACGCGAACCAGTCCTCGCGCCGCGGCAGGCGGACCCAGGCGCTGGCGATCACGTCGAAGCGCTCGTCGGGGTGGAGCGGGATCGGCAGCTCGGTGAGGTCGGCCGCGATCGCGCGGTAGTCGACACCGACGGATCGGGCGCGCTCCCGTGCATCGGCGACGGCGGAGGGGACGAGCTCGAGGCCCGTCACCGTGTGGCCGAGCTCAGCGAGCCAGACGCCGTTGCGCCCGTAGCCGTCTCCCGGGCAGAGGATGTGCAGGGGCCCTGCGGGCAGGCCGTGCTCGATCGGGTCGCTGAACACCTCACGCACGAACGGCGTGGGCTCCTCGCCGAACGGCCTGCGGTGCTGCGCGTAGCGGGTCTCCCAGTCCACGTGCGGCTCCTCGGGTGGTCGGCGGCGGGGCGGCGATGTCAGCGCCAGCGGGCCGGCGCCAGCACGGGCATCAGCACTGACACTGGCACGGGCATCGGCAATGATCGACTCGACCTCATCAGATGTACCGATGATGCCCGACCCGGGCCGCGGAGACGTTCCCGCGGGAAGGTCATTTCACGCTGATGTGTCAGAACGTCGGGTGCTCGGGGGTCGCAGGGGTCGAGAGGGTGTCGGCGAGCCGGGCACGGATGTCGCCGCGGACCTCGTGCTGCGACAGGCTCGTCGGCCAGGTGTCGAGGCCGTCGGCCGGCCATCGTGGCACGACGTGCACGTGCAGGTGGGGCACGGACTGGCCCGACGCGGGACCGCTCGCGTTCAGGACATTGACGCCGTCGGCCCCGAATGCGTTGGTCATCGCGCGTGCGACTCGCTGGACGAGATCGGCCACGGCGTGCAGGGCGCGCGGGGAGGCGTCGTGGACGCCGACGCAGTGCTCGGCGGGCAGCACGAGGGTGTGGCCGGGCGCGAGCGAGCTGTCCGGAAGGGGCAGCAGGGCGACGGCGGCCGCCCCGGGCTCCCGCGACACCCATGCGGCGGTGCCACGGTCCCCGAGGAGCCCGCAGAAGAGACAGTCGTCCTGGTCCATGGTGGGAGCCTGTCAGCCGGGGCGGGCGCTGTCATCCGGATTCGCACGACGCCGCACCCTGAGAACCTCGAGCACACGCAGCACGCATGCTGGCCCGCTCACCGCCAGGCCGGCGCCGCCGCCGCGTACTGCGTGATCGCCCCGGTCAGCGGGATGCCGTCGAGACGCAGAGGCGCCGGGACCCTGCAGATCCTGCCGTACGGGGTCGCCTGCTCGAGGGTCGCGACGGGTTCAATCGGGTCGGGGTCGGTCGGACCGGAGTCGGCCGGACCAGGCTGATGCGGGTCGTCCGGCGCTGTCGGCCGCTCCATCAGTTCACGAGCCGCGCCGAGCAGGCTGGCGCGGACCACACCGCCGCGTCCGTCGGCCAGCAGGCCGAGGATGCCAGCTGCTAGCACGTTCCCGGTCGCGTGGTCGAGGGCCTGGACCGGCAGCGCGCCGGGCTTCCGGTCCAGAGGGACACCGTGCACCGGGTCGCTCCCTCCGTCCGCTCCCCCGCTCCCGTAGACGTCGGCGATGCCCGTGGCGGCCTGCACGATCGAGTCGAAGCCCGCGCGCTCGCCCCACGGGCCCACCTCGCCCCAGGCGGAGAGCGCGCCGATCACGAGATGATCGAAGCGTCCACGCAGGTCATCAGGGGCGAGACCGAAGCGGGCGAGGGAGCCGGGCCGGTAGCCGAGCACGATCACGTCGGCCGATCGGAGCAGGCTCTCGAGGACCTCGCGCGAGGCGGAGAGATCGAGCTCGACGGAGCGCTTGCCCATGCCGCTCGCGAGGTATGCGTCGCGCAGCTCGGGCCGGTGGGGAGGGTCGATGCGCAGCACGTCCGCGCCGAGGCACCCGAGCAGCTGGGTGGCCATCGGCCCGGCGACCACGCGCGTGAGGTCCAGGACGCGCACACCCTCGAGCGGCAGCGGGGCCGCACGGCCGACGGGCCGGATCATGCGGCCGACGGGCGGGTCCTCGCGCTCCTCGCCCACGTCGATCCGGCGCCAGGGGACGTCGTGCATCGCGCGGGCCTGCGGATGCGCTGCCCAGTCCTCAGCGGTGCGCACCGGGGTGGCGATGCCGCCCTCGGCGAGGAGCCGCTCGGCAGCGTCGACGGCGGGGAGCCGGCGGATCGCGGCGGCCGCGCCGTCCCTGTCCTCGGCGCCGAGCGCGCGGCGGATCGCCGCCTGGTGGTGCGGATAGTTGCCGTGCAGGCGCACCCAGCCGTCGTCGGCCGCGAAGAAGCCCGAGAGCTCGCCCCATGCCCCCACCGGACGGCCGTCGATGCGCAGGTGGTCGATCGCCGCGAAAGAGCCCGCGACCAGCGACGGCGTGGTGTCGACGGAGATATCGAGCCCGCGCGCCCGAGCGAGCCTGCCGGCGGCGGAGGCGGCCTGCCGGACGGCGTCCATCGCGAATGCGGGGACGTCGAGCGGGCCCGACCACGCGGGGATCGGCGACGTGTGCATGCCCGGAGCCTCGCACATCCCGCGTCGGCTGCTCCTCAAAGAGCTCGCCGGCGCCCGCGCGGACCTGGCAGGCTCGAGGGGTGGAGAACCTGACCATCCGGCTGACGATCGGTGCCGCCGAGTACCCCGCCCTCGTGGAGATCTGGCGCAGCGCCGTCGAGGCCACGCATGTTTTCCTCTCCCCCTCGGATCGAGAGGAGATCGCCGCGCACCTGCCCGGCGACTACCTCCCGGCCGTGGAGCTGCGCGTCGCCCAGCGCGACGGCCGGCCCGTCGGCTTCTCCGGCGTGAGCGGCGACGAGCTGCAGATGCTCTTCGTCGACGCCTCGGCACGCGGCAGCGGCGTGGGCTCAGCCCTCCTGCAGCACGCGATCCGCTCGCAGGGCGTCTCGCGGGTGGACGTCAACGAGCAGAACCCGCGGGCCGCAGGCTTCTATGCGCACCACGGATTCGAGGTCGCCGGGCGCAGCGAGAGGGACGACGCCGGTCGGCCGTATCCGATCCTGCACCTGCGGCTGGCGACACCCTGGCAGCTGCGGACCCTTAGCGATCTGCGCGCGGCGCT
Source organism: Brachybacterium halotolerans subsp. kimchii (assembly GCF_020792675.1). Classification (NCBI taxonomy): domain Bacteria; kingdom Bacillati; phylum Actinomycetota; class Actinomycetes; order Micrococcales; family Dermabacteraceae; genus Brachybacterium; species Brachybacterium halotolerans. The sequence goes on from NZ_CP086254.1 coordinate 2,313,003, forward strand.
GCCGGGAGCGGAGGTCGAGGCGTACGGATCCGCGACCGACCCCGCGTCGCTGGATGCGTGGAGCGACCTGGACGTGCGCATCAGGACCGACGCCCCCGTGGACGTGGCCGCCGCCCTGGGCGCGCCGATCTGGACGTTCCAGCATTCCACGACCGAGGAGCGCACCGTGGTGCGCACGGTCCTGGCCGACGGCCGGGCGGTGGACCTCTCGATCCTCGAGGGATCGGCCGTGCTGCCGGAGCCCCCGTCCGATGCGGCGGTGCGCTTCGACGCCGCCCTGGCGGCGACCCGATTCGGTCGCGGCAACGAGCTGATCGGCCTGCATCTCACGCTGGGCGTCCTCCGCGAGACCCTCGTCCAGGGCATGCTCCTGGCCGATCGCAGCGAGGGCACGGACCACCACCGCTTCGCGACCGGCGAGGACGCTCGGGCGCGGGACGTGCTGCGGGCGCTCCAGGGACCGCTCACCCCGTGGACGGCGCTCGAGGCGTTCTCCCATTTCGCGGCACGGCTCCGCGAGGTCGATCCCTCGTATCGCCCCGATGCGACGGGGCTCGAGGCTCTCATCCGCCGCGGCACCGCGGGTCGCACGTCCTGACCCACGGCATCGCCGGCGACCGCCCCTTCCGAGCGCCCCGCGCGAGATCGGGCGCGATCAGGTCGGGCACGACCCGACGTGCTTGGATCGAGGGATGCGACTGTGGAGCCTGCACCCGTTCCTCCTGGACCGCGCCGCGCTCATCGCCGGCTGGCGGGAGACGCTGCTCGCGCAGAAGGTGCTGGCCGGCGGCACGAAGGGATACACCCGCCATCCGCAGCTCACCCGCTTCCGCGCACACCCCGAGCCGCTCGATGCGATCGGTGCGTACCTGGTGGGGCTGCGCGAGGAGGCGACCGCCCGCGGCTACCGCTTCGACGCCACACGGATCCTGCAGCCCGGCGACCCGTCGGCCCTGCACGCGACCGCACCGATCCCCGTCACCACGGGACAGCTCGAGTTCGAGCTCGCGCACCTGCGCCGCAAGTGCGAGGGCCGCTCGCCCGAGTGGCTCGAGCGCCTTCCCGCCGACGGCGAGGTCCCTGCCGCGCATCCGCTGCTGACGACGGTGCCGGGAGACGTGGAGGCGTGGGAGGTGCGGTGAGCGCTTCCGCGTCCAACCTCCCCTGATCCTCCGCTGGTGCCCCGGCCGCGGTGCCATCCTGGACGCATGTCCTCGCTGCTGATCACACTGGGCCACGGCACTCTGTCGCGGGACAAGCTCGCCGCGCTGCTCACGGACGCGGGAATCCAGCGCCTCGTCGATGTGCGCCGCTTCCCCGGCAGTCGCGCGAACGAGGCCGCGGCGAAGGGGTCGGTGCCCGAGATCTGCGCTGAGGCGGGCATCGCCTACCGCTGGGACGAGCGCCTGGGCGGCAGACGCCGTCTCACGAAGGACGAGGACAACGCCTCGCCGGATACCTGGTGGCGGGTCGCGGCCTTCCGCGCCTACGCCGCGTGGACCCGCTCCGCCGATTTCCGCGCCGGCGCCGCCGAGCTGCTCGAGGACTGCAGCACGGCCCCCACCGCGATCATGTGCTCCGAGGCCGTGTGGTGGCGCTGCCACCGTCGGGTCATCGGCGACGTCATGGAGCTCGAGCTTGGCGTCGAGGTCCTGGACCTCATGCACGACGGGACGCTGCGACCGCACGAGCCCAGCGAGGGCGCACGGCTCAACGAGGACGGGCGCGTGGTCTGGGACGGCGCCGGGGCCTGAGCCGACGTCGGTCGCCAGCCATCCGCTGCCGACGCCGGACATCGGGCTTGCGGTAACCGCTCTGCGATCTACCCTTTGCTCATGCACCTGGATTGGGACTCGCTGGCGCCGCTCGCCCTCAAGGGGCTGATCTCCCTGGGCGCCACGCTGGGTGTCTGGGTCACGATCCTGATCGTGAAACGGTGGCGGGATCGGCCTGCTGTCCGACGGGACCCGCAGGCGACCATGCGACGGCGCATGCCGCTGTTCGGCCCTCTCGCGGGAATGCTGATCTTCCTGTTCGGGGCCCTCATCGGCCTGATCGGAACCACGCAGGATGCCGACCCGGAGAACGGCCGGGAGATGATGATCGCCGGCCCGTGCATGATGCTGCTCGGCATCATCCTGCTCGTCCTCTACGTCATCGTGTACGTCGACGCATCGCCGACCGCCTTCACGCTGCGCGGTCCGCTCGGACGCACCCGCACCATCGCCTACGAGGACATCGCGACGATCACCGACACCGTCGCCTGGGGCGCCCCTCTGGTCCAGATCCGCTCGCGCAGCGGCGCACGCATCCAGGCCGGGCCGATCATGTTCGACTGGCACCACTACCAGCGGTGGCAGGCGGAGCGTGAGCGGCGGGCCAGAGTCAGCGGCTGGGCATGATGCGAGTCCGGTCGAGCGGGACCCGCGCATGCGCGCGACGCGCACGAGCGCCCCGCACCCTCCCGTCCCCACCGCTCCAGATACCGGTGCTACGGCACCTCGTCGCTCAGGAGAGCGTTCACCCGTGCCAGGACGTCGAGCTGCGCCGGCCGATAGAGCTCCTTGAGGGCGACCCCGATCGCCTCGCGCGCGATCGGCCGCTGGCGCCCCGAGGCCAAGGCGGGCGCCACCAGCTCAGGGTGGTCGGAGTAGATGCGGCGAATCACATCGACCAGCTCGGTCGCGACCTCGGCACGCCGCTCAGGGCTCGCCGCGTCGTCGATGTCCGCGAACGCCACGAGCGCGGCATCCCGGGGCGCCGAGTCGTGCAGTGCGTTCCACGACTCGAGAGCGTCCGCGCGGAGCACGCGTGACAGGACCTTCATGAAGCCTTCGTCGGCGGGCGAGAGCTCCTGACCATCGCCTTCCGCCTCGGGTCCGTCCTCACGGGCTTCCAGCTCCTGACGGATGCCGGCCCTGATGGCCTGGAAGCGCAGGATGGCGCGCTGCGCCTCGTCGTCGAGGCGGCGCAGGGTGGTGAGATACCCCGCCGAGGCCGAGCCGGAGTCCACGCTCAGGTCCATGGTGCGGATTTCGCTCAGCGGTGCGCCGAACTCGACGAGGCGGCGAATGTGCAGGAGCTGGGTCAGGTGGCTCACGCCGTAGCTCTTGTACCCGTTGGTGCCACGGGGCGGCTCGGGAAGGAGACCGATCTCGTGGTAGTGCCTCACGGTGCGCAGCGTCGTCCCCGCGAGATCGGCGATCTCCTGAGTGCTCCACCCCATGCGCCCCACTCCCACATCACCAGGTCTGGACCATGCCGTGACGGCCAACTCTACCGTCGGGCCACCTCCGGGATGCTCTCCATCGATCGGCATCCCGCACCCGAACCATCAGGAGCTGCCGCCGTGAACCACCCGACCCTCGTCCCGGATGACACCGACACGGGCACCAGCCGCGCGGAACAGGTCGGCAGCGGACCGCCCGAGCCCTCACGTCATGTGCTCCTGTGGTGGCTGCACGGCGCGACACGCCTCCTGCTCGCGGTCATGCTGCTGTTCAACGGAGTCATCAAGCTGGGACTCTGGCAATTCGGCCACCCTGACGTGGGCGAGGCGCTCATCGCCCTGGGAGAGATGAGCCCCATGGGCCTGCTCTCCCGCATGGTGGGCTTCTCGCCTCTGTTCCAGCTCCTCGCCGGGCTCGCCGAGGTCGGCGCATCCGTCGCGCTCATATGGCGACGCACGGTGGTGTTCGGCGCCCTCGTGTCGACCGCCTCGATGACGTTCGTCCTCGTGCTCAACCTCGGCTACGACATGCCGGCGAAACAGCTCGCGATCGCCCTGCTGGTGATGAGTCTCGTCGTTCTCGCACCCTGGGCGAAGCGGATCGTCGTGGCGATCATCGGCGACGGGCCCGTCCCGGCTGCGGTCCGGCCTCGGCTCTTCCGGTCCGAGCGCCCGCAGCGGCTCGCTCGTGTCATCGCACCCGTGACGGGATTGGTCGTCCTGATGGCGACCGGCCTCTCGGTCGCCGCCGCACAGCCCACGAGCTCGATCGACGAGTCCCTTCCCTCGGGAGTGTGGAGCGCACCCGCCGACGACTCCGCCCAGGGGTCGAGCTGGGAGGATGTCGCGCTCGGGAACATCCGAACCGACGGCGCTGCCACCGCGCAGGTCCGTCTGCGCGATGGATCCCTTCTCACCGGTACGTACGTGCGGGAAGGCAACACGCTCACCCTCACGCTCAAGCCCCTGCAGCAGCCGGGACAGTCGGCGCTCCAGTACGCCCGGACTCGCGCGGAGACCGTCGACCTCGCCTATGCAGCGGATGGCGACGACCGCCTCACGCTCAGCGGAGACCACGACCTCGCGCTCGAACGTGACGCGAACGGGTCTCTGCTCTTCGACCGCGGGTTCACGTGGAAGATCCGGGCCGACGACCCCTTCGAGCGATGACTGCTATCCCCCTGCCCGAGAGGACTCAGCGCCCACAGCCCTTGAGTGTGCCGTTACGGCATGCCGTTGCCTCTGTCTCAGCTTCTACAACCGCTGGAGGTCCGATGAGTACCCGACTCGAGAAGAACGAGCGCACGACCCGCAGTGTGGTCGACCAGATGGGCGGCCCGCTGGGGCTGACGTACTCCGTGGTGCCGGTGATCGTGTTCGTCCTGGCGAACACGTTCTTGTCGCTCACCCCGACCATCGCGCTGTCGATCACGGCCGGCGTCGGTCTGTTCGTCGTGCGCCTGGTGCGTGGCGAGCGAATCGCTTCTGCCGTCGGCAGCCTCGTGAGCGTCGCTGTCGCCATCGGGATCGTGATGTGGACCGGTTCCGCGCGCGATTTCTTCGTCGTGGGGATCTGGGCTTCCCTGGCCGGGTTCGTGCTGACGGCGGGCTCGCTCCTGGCGCGACGCCCCGTATCAGGAGTGATCTGGAATGCCGTCCACGGTGGGCGGAACAACTGGCGTGCGCACCCCGGTGACCTGCGTGCCCATGACATCGCCACCGCGTTCGCCGCGCTGGTGTTCGGCGCCCGGTTCGTGATCCAGCAATGGCTGTACGTGCAGTCGAACACCGGGGGCCTCGGTATCGCACGCCTCGCGATGGGCACCCCGCTGACGATCCTGGCTGCGCTCCTCGTGGTCTGGGCCTTCCGACGCAGCACCACCAGCATGCGCGCCACCACCTCGCCCGCCTCCGACGACCGTCGCCCTGAGAGGACGCTCCCATGACCGCCCCCGCACTGATCCCCACCGAAGACTTCTTCCGTCTGCCCGATCGCACCGGGTTCACGATCTCTCCGGATGGCACGAGGATCGCGTTCCTCGCGCCGTGGAGGAACCGGCTGAACGTATGGATCCAAGATCTCGAGGGCGACTCCCCTCCCCGATGCGTGACCGCCGACGAGTCCCGCACCGTCTCCCGCTACCAGTGGACCGACGATCCTCGGTGGCTGCTCTACCAACAGGACGATCGGGGCGACGAGAACTGGCACCTCTACCGCATCGACCTCGAGGACCCGTCGGCCCCGACCGTCGATCTCACACCGTTCCCCCAGGCCACCGTCCAGGGGCTTGAACTGCGCCCGGAGTCCCCGGGCCGTGCCCTCCTCCAGCTCAACGAGCGCGACCCTGCGGAGTTCGACCTCTACGAGCTCGACATCGCCTCCGGAGAGCTGCGAGTGCTCGCCCAGAGCCCGGACCCGGGGGCCACGCATGTCGTGGCCGGGGAAGCGGTGCTCACCCAGAGGCAGCATGCCGACGGGACATGGGAGCTCTGGCACGGGGATCACCGCATCGCCGGTTTCGACGGCGACGCCTACCCCATCGGAGTCCACCCGTTCGAGGCGACGCCCGACGGCACGGGCATCTGGTTCGGCTCGTATCGGGACACTGACCACATGCATCTTGCGCGGCTCGACCTGGAGACGGGCACGGAGACCGAGATCGACCGGCATCCGACCTGCGACCTCGACACCCGCGGACAGATCTTCTCCGGCGTGCCTTCGCCGCTGATCCGCGATCGGCGCACCGGAGAGCTCCTGGGCGTGCGCTACCAGGGGATGCGGATGGATATCCACGCACTCGAACCACGCTTCCGAGAGGTGCTCGACGAGATGCGTGCACTCTGCGACGGCGATATCGGCGCGATCTCCAGCGATGCGGAGAACCGCAGGTGGATCGTCTCCTTCCTGCACGATCGCGATCCGCAGACCTGGCTCTACGACCACCGAACGCGCACGGGCCGGCGGCTCGCGCGGACCGCCGGACACCTCGACCCGGAGCTGCTGGCGCCCGTGCAGGAGACGGAGATCCCCGCTCGCGACGGCCGCCTGCTCCCGGCCTATTTCACCCTTCCCCATGGTGCAGTGGCAGATAGCCCGCCGCCGATGGTCCTCATGCCCCACGGAGGGCCGTGGACGAGAGACTGGTGGGGGTTCGACGCGACGGTCCAGCTGTGGGCGAATCGCGGCTACGCGGTCTTGCAGCCCCAGTTCCGCGGTTCCGCAGGGTTCGGGCGCGACCACATGGAGGCGGCGGTGGGAGAATTCGCCGGCCGCATGCACGACGACCTCCTGGACGCTGTGGCCTGGGCGGTCGCCCATGGCCATGCCGATCCCGAGCGCGTCGGCGTCTTCGGCGGCTCCTACGGCGGCTACGCGGCCCTGGTGGGAGTCGCCTTCACTCCGAACGTGTTCGCAGCCGCCGTGGAGTACGTCGGCGTCACCGACCTCGCGGACTTCATCCGTTCAGTGCCCGAGTACGCGAGAACAGGCCTGACGAACAACTGGCTGCGCTACGTGGGCGACCCCTCCGACCCCGAACAGGAGGCCGACATGCTGGCACGCTCACCGATCAGCCGCCTGGATGACATCCACGCACCGCTGATGGTGGTACAGGGCGCGCACGATGTTCGTGCGCGGCGCACGCACTCGGACACGATCGTCGAGGGCTTGCGCGGCAGAGGAGTTGACGTGGGCTACCTGGTCTTCGACGACGAGGGCCACTTCATCGTCAACCCTGAGAACCTCTTGGCCATGTTCCGCGCCGCGGAGCGGTTCTTCGCGACCCATCTCGGCGGGCGCGTTGCGGACTGAGGACAGGAGGCCCTGGGCGGACCGAAGCCGGGTGCCCGAAAACGGCACGGGACGATGCCCCGACTCTCACCCTGACGATTATCGCGAAGGAACCACCATGATCAGTCATCGTCCGAAGCCAGGGACCGCTCTGTGGGTGAACGCGAACCCACGGAAGGCGTCTCTGAACGACCACCTCTTCCAGGCCGGCGTGCGCGAGCTCTCCAGAACTTTTGACGTCCGCACTTCCGACCTCTACGCGCAGGACTTCGACCCCGTCCTGTCCGACCGCGATCTCGGAGAACTCGCGGGGTCCACCGGGAACATCGGCGATCTCGCCTCCCACGCGCATGCTCGCGGTCTGCTCACCGACGAAGTCCGCGAGGAACAGGCGAAGCTTGCCGCGGGCGAGCTCCTTGTGCTCCAGTTCCCGCCCTGGTGGTACGGGCCACCGGCGATCCTCAAGGGCTGGATCGATCGTGTCTTCCTTGCGGGATTCGCCTTCGGTGACCTGGATCCGGAGCTCGGCGTTCCTCGGCGGTACGGGGACGGCGGCCTCGCCGGACGCAGCGCGCTGATCATCGTCACCGCCGGTGAGGACGAGCGCACGCTGAGCTCACGAGGGGTGAGCGGCGATCTGGACACGCTGCTGCTCCCACTCACCCACGGCGCCCTCTGGTACACGGGCATCGCATCGTTCCCGCTGCATGTCGTCTACGACGCCGACACCCTGAGCAGCGAAGACGGCGACCGGGAAGCGGATCGTCTCCGTGCCAGGTTGGCCGGGATACCTCAGGAACCGACGCGACTGTTCCGGCGGCTCCGAGACGGAGACTATTCCCGGACACGCTCACTGAGAGAGGATCTCCTGCCGGGGCGGACGGATCTCGGCATTCACGTCGTCCCACCGAGCGAGCAGGCACAGAATGCAGTGGGGAACTCACCGAGAGCGAAGCCCTGATAGGACTTCGAAGGCCACGGCGATCATCCCGACTGAAACATGGGGGCCGTCGTGCTCTCGGTCCGCTCGCTGCGCGAGACTCACGACAATCGAGACGTCCTCATGTACTTGACCCGGACGTCCTGTCAGGGTCTTTGCTGATCTCATGCCACCTGTCGCGCTTGCCCACTTCGCATCGCACGTTCTGTGCCGACAAGCCCGTCTGGAACGCTGACCCATCGAATACGAGATCATCATGAACCCGCCGTGGACCTCGCGGCCTGACACCCGAACTGACCTGATCGTGCGGCAGTCCCGACCGGGCAGCTTCCCCCGGAGACGCACCCCGCAGCGTCAGAACTACCGCGAGCCGGGTTCGTCGCGTCGATCACCGCGCAGACGGGTCAGCCACGAGAGGAGCAGCGCGGTCTCCGCCTCCCCGAGGACGTCGGGCGCAGCCGCGACGATCTCGATCGTCGCGGCCACAGGGTCCGTGGAGGCACGGGCAGTGCCGGTGATGGCGGCGATGACTCCCTCGCGGACGGCGGCGGACAGCTCCGGATCAGGCTGCGCCAGGACGATCTGTCGCAGCGTCACCCCGATGTTGGCGACCAGGACATGGGCCGCGGCCTGGTCGGACGGCACCGCGAGGCGTCCCTGCTCGGCCGCGCGCGCCGTCAGCCCTCGGAGGATCTCGCTCGGGCGGGTCTGCGCCTCCGGGGAATGGCCGGGCCGGACCTTGCCGTACATGAGCGTGTAGAAGCCGGGGTTCGCGAGGCCGAACGCCACATGCGCATCCCATCCCGACCGGATGTCCTGGATGGGATCGCCGGAGGATCCCATCGATTCCTTCCGGCCCAGGTACACGTCGAAGCCGTGCTCGACGACGGCGTCGATCAGCCCCTGCTTGGAGCCGAAGAAGTGGTAGAGCGTCGGCATCTTCACGCCGACGGCGTCGCACACCGCGCGCAGCGAGAAGTCCTCACCGGGGCTGGCGGCGATGAGCTCCGCCGCAGCGGAGATCAGGCGCTCCCGTGTACCGCTTCCCCCGTGCTCTGTCATGCTGCTACATTAGCCAATGTATCGCCGCTATGGCGTTGCATATCTACGACATGGAGGTTGCGAGATGACGGAACCGACCCTCGCAGGCAAGAACGTCCTCATCGCGGGTGGTGCGAAGAACCTGGGCGGCTTGATCGCCCGGCAGGCCGCGCAGGCCGGGGCGAACGTCGCCATCCACTACAACTCCGACGCCAGTCGGGCCGATGCGGAGGAGACTCTCGCCGCGGTGCGCGAGGCCGGAGGGCGGGGTGCCATCTTCCAGGGCGACCTGACGGTCCCCGCCAACATCGCCCGGCTCTTCACCGACGCGGAGAACGAGATCGGAACGATCGACGTCGCCGTGAACACGGTCGGCAAGGTGCTGCGCAAGCCGATCGTCGAGACCACCGAAGCCGAGTACGACTCGATGTTCGACATCAACGCGAAGGCCGCCTACTTCTTCATCCAGGAGGCCGGGAAGCACGTCGCGGACGACGGCAAGGTCATCACGATCGTCACGGCTCTGCTGGCAGCCTTCACGGACGGCTACTCCACGTACGCAGGCGGAAAGGCGCCGGTGGAGCACTTCACCCGCGCCGCGGCCAAGGAGTTCGCCGAGCGCGGCATCTCCGTGTCGGCCGTGGCCCCCGGCCCGATGGATACGCCGTTCTTCTACGGGCAGGAGACCCCGGACCGCGTCGAGTTCCACAAGTCGCAGGCGATGGGCAACCAGCTCACGCAGATCGAGGACATCGCTCCGATCGTCCGATTCCTCGCCACCGAGGGCTGGTGGATCACCGGCCAGACCATCTTCGCCAACGGCGGCTACACCACCCGCTGACAGCGCCCCTCACGACAGGAGACACCGATGACCGACACCATTCCTGAGCCCGTGGCCTCGTTCCTCGAAGCCGTGATGGCACACGACACGACCGCATTCACGCAGGCGTTCACCGCGAACCCCACCGTCGACGACTGGGGCCGAGTGCTCACCGGGTTCGATGAGATCCACGCATGGAGCGAGAAGGAGTTCATCGGCTCCGCTCCCACCCTCGACATCACCTCCGTCACCACCGACGGCGACTCGGTCACGGTCGTCGGCGACTGGCGCTCTCGACACGCCAACGGCCCGTCGAGCTTCCGCTTCGACCTTTTGGGCGACAGGATCTCCGCCATGACGATCCGTGAAGGCTGACACGGCGCCGACCCCGAATCCACACGGCGACGCGTCACCGCCCACCAGCTGCTGATCCTGGTCGAGCAGTACCCGGAGTACGCGGCGTTCCTCGCACCGGAGGGCGTCGAGCGCCTCCGCCGCGCGTTCGACGTGCTCCTGAGTGGGTGGAAGTCGGGCGGGTGACCGCTTGGCCCTTGTCCGCCTTCCGGCGCGGGGAGCCCGTCAAAGGGGGCGAGAGGAAGCACTGTCCTCATCCATCGACCGGCAACGAGGACCCATGCCACGCTGAGCGTGTGCACCCCGCAGAGCAGTCGGCCGAGGATCCGAGCGCCGATCACGTGCTGCGGCGCATCCTCTCCGAGGCCAGGCTGCCCACGTCGGGCGACTTCCGCCCGCGGTCTGGCTGGGTGAGTCGGGCGTGGGTCGGCGACGAGTTCGTCGTGCGGCTCAACACCGACCCTCGGCACCGCGAGGCCTACCGTCACGAGGCACGGGTCGTCGGACTGCTCGCCGACACCGACGTCCCGCACGCACGACACATCGCCCACGGCGAGGGCCCGGACGGCCCCTGGTACGTCTCCGAGCGCCTTCCCGGACGGACCCTGCACGAGGAATGGCCGACGGCCGACGAGCGCACGCGCCGCACGATCGTCGAGAGCCTCGGCGCGGCGCTGCAGGCGCTCCACCGCGTCCCCGTCCCCGCAGATCTCCTGCCCCCGTGGCTCGCGGGTGCTCTCTCCGGCGGCGCGTGGCCCGCCTTCCACCCGCCCGTCGTCGATGCCGCGATCCAGCAGGTCGACGCGGCGCGCCGTGCACCGGAACATGACGACCACCTGCTCGACGAGGTGGATACCTGGCTTCGGGCGCGACTGTCGCTCTTCGACTCCGCCCGGCCCGCTCCCGTGCACGGAGACGTGCACGGGTCGAACGTGATCGTCGAGCACGGCCGGGTGACAGGTCTGATCGACTTCGCGGAGGCGCTCGCCCAGCCCGCGGATGCCGAGCTCGACACGATCCTGCGCTGGTGCGCGAGACCCGAGGAGTTCCCGCCCACGCCCCGTTGCACGGGTCTCCCCCGGGGTTCGCTCGAGGACGTGCCGAGATGGTTGCGCCGTGCCTGCCCGGCTCTCTTCGCGAGCGGGGACCTGCCGGAGCGTCTGCGGGCCTACGACCTGTGCGTCGAGCTCGCGATCGCCGCGCACCATGGGGACGCGGCCGCGCGCGGAGCCGCGCGACATCGGATCGCCCGTCTGCTCGACGGGCACAGCCACCTCGATGCGATCGACTGGTGACTCCCCGGAATTCGGAACCACCGTCCTGGTGAAGCGCAGCGCCATCGTGACCACACGCCCGCGATACGGTCGCATGCGTGATGATCGACGGCGCGAATCGCGACCCCCTCCCGCCGGCGGTCGCAGATGCCCTCGCTCATCTCTCGGCCGACGATGACCTCGCCTGCCCTGACGTGCGCCGCCTCCCCGGCGGTCTGCAGGGCGGTGTCTGGCTCCTCGAGAGCGCATCGGGCAGACGCCTGGTCCTCAAGACCAGCACCGGCGAACAGCTTCTCGCCCGTCGGAACGAGACGACGGCTCTGGTGAACGCGCTCGTGCGCCACGGCTATCCCACGCCCCCATGGGCGTACTCGGGCATCACCGCCACGGGAGTCGGCTATGTCGTCATGGGCGTCGTCGAAGGATCGACCCCGACCTGGGAAACGCTGGATCTGCCACGCCTGCTGGACGCGATCGAACTTCAGGCGGGTGTCGCCGAGCCCTCCGCGTCGACCTGGAGCGACTACGCACTGGCCGTCGTGTCCGAGGACTCCGACGCGATCCGCACTCTCCGGCAGGCCGGTGACGCCACGAGTGCCGTCGCGGACGAGGCCTTGGACCTCGTGGACCGGCTGGGGCCGATCACCCTGCCTCGCCGGGATGCGGTCCACGGAGACATGGGCCTCGGAAACCTCCTGGTCGACCCGACGGGGCAGATCTCGGTCATCGATATCGACGCCTGCGGCCCCGGGACCCGCGCGATCGACCATGCGTGGCTGTATCGGGAGGCGATCACGGAGTCGGCGCCGGGATCCGTCGCCCGCATGATCCGGCGGTCCGGGGAGTCCGCCGTCGGTGCCGACGCATTCCGGTCCCTCGTCACCGTCGCCTGCTGCGAACTGCTCGCGTTCCAGGTACGCCGGCGACCGGCAAGCACGAGAGATCCGCGGATCGAGGCCCTGCGCACCTGTATGGGTTCCCTCGGCTGAGGACGGCGAGGCGATGGTGACGTGCAACGACGTCGCTCCTGGACTGCGCTCGAAGGTGGAGGGTCCGAGCGTTCTGAAGGCCTCCGGGCGCGCATACGCACCACTACGCTGATCCGCATGCCCGCCCACCCGCTGACCGCTGAGCGCCTCGCGACGATCCGCGCGGCGCTGTCCCGGATCACCGGTGACGGCGTTGCCGTTGTGTCCTCGCAGCACGTGGGACATGAGTGGGCGCCCGTCACCCGCCTGGAACTGGATCGCGCTGTCCCTGGCATCGGTCCGACCGTGCTGGTCAAGACGCGGCGGGTCAATGGAGCCGGCCATGGCGGTCCGGCGTATCTCCGCCGCGAGGCCGCGGCGCTGCGCACCGCGGCCCGGAGCGGTGTCACCGCCCGGGCGATCCTCATGGACGACGCCGCGGGACTTCTGGTCCAGAGCGACCTGGGTGCATGGCCCACGCTCCAGGAACGCCTCCTGGGGCGGGACCCCACGGCGGCGGCACGCGCGATGACGGGAATGGCGACGACCGTCGGGCGACTTCATGCCGCCACCCTGGGCCGGGATGCCGAGCACGCGCAGCACCTCGCCGCCTTCGCGGCCGACGTCGAGACCGGGCAGTCCTACGCTTTCGGGTGGGAAGCCTGGGACGAGATCGAGCAGGCGTGCGCCGACACTGGTCTGCCGCAGGGCGGCCGGGCACGACAGGAGTTCGGCCGTCTGCTCCGGCGGGCCGCAGCGCCCGGGTGCGGCGCGGTGCTCACCCATCTGGACCTGAATCCGACGAACGTCCTGCTCACCCCCGACGGGGCCCGGCTCGTCGACTTCGAGAGCAGTGGCTTCGGGCACCCCGGGATCGATGCCTGCTTCCTGCACTACCCGTTCCCCCACCACAGCGCGCCGTGGGCCGTCCTGCCGGACGCCGTGGTCGCATCCGCTGACGCCGCCTACCGCACGGCGCTGAGCGCGGGCGGCGCCGCGCGGATCCTCGAGAACTACGATCAGATGCTCGCCGACGGGGCGGCGATCGCACTGATCGGGCGGCTCCGCCGGCTGCGGCTCATCGCCGAGGCGGATCAGACACCCGCTGACGGCCGTCGCCGGCGAGGCCAGATCGTGCAGCAGATCCGCACGTTCCTGCGGATCGCAGAGCCGACGCACGATCTGTCCGCCGTGCAGGAGTGGATCCGAGCGCTCATGGAGACGATGGTGTCGCGGTGGCCCGAGTCCGAGAATCCTCCGGCACCGCTGTTCCCGGCGTTCGCCGCGAATCCACACGTGACCGGAGGCGCGAGCTGACGCACCCCGGTCTCCCCCGCCTCACCCCAGCTTCCCCACGACCCCTTCGACCGCGGCGAGCACAGACCCGTCGGCGAGCAGCTCCTCGGCGGCGGCGATGTCGGGCGCGAGGAACCGGTCGGGGCCGGGACCCTCGACCCTCTCGCGCAGCACCGCGATCGCGGCGGCCGACGCCTCGGAGGGCGCGAGCGGAGCGCGCAGGTCGATCGCGCGGGCGGCCGTGAGCAGCTCGATCGCGAGCACGCGGCGCAGGCAGTCCACGGAGCGGCGCAGCTTGCGGGCCGCGTGCCAGCCCATCGACACGTGGTCCTCCTGCATGGCGGAGGACGGGATCGAGTCGACGCTCGCGGGCACGGCGAGGCGCTTCATCTCCGAGACCAGGGCGGCCTGCGTGTACTGAGCGATCATGAACCCGGAGTCCACGCCGGGGTCGTCGGCCAGGAACGGCGGCAGCCCGTGGGAGCGGGACTTGTCGAGCATGCGGTCGCTGCGGCGCTCGGAGATCGAGGCGAGGTCGGCGGCGACCACGGCCAGGAAGTCCAGCACGTAGGCGACGGGCGCGCCGTGGAAGTTGCCGTTGGAGGTGACCTCGCCGTCGTCCAGCACCACCGGGTTGTCGATCGCAGCGGCGATCTCGCGCTCGGCGACGGTGCGCGCGTGGGCGATCGTGTCGCGGGCCCCGCCGGCGACCTGCGGGGCGCAGCGCAGCGAGTAGGCGTCCTGGACGCGCGAGCCCTCGGCGGCGACGTCGGCGATGATCGGCGAGTCCTCGAGCAGCGCGAGGATGTTCGCGGCCGACGCGGCCTGGCCCGGATGCGGCCGCAGCGGCATGTGCAGCTCGGGGCGGAACACGCTGTCGCGCCCCCGCAGGCCCTGCACCGTGAGCGCGGTGGTGAGGTCGGCGATCTTCACGAGCTCCTCGAGGTCGGCGAGGGCCATGAGCAGCATGCCGAGCATGCCGTCGGTGCCGTTGATGAGCGCCAGGCCCTCCTTCTCCTCGAGCAGCACCGGCTCGATGCCCGCCTCGGCCAGGAGCTCGGGCACGGGGCGCTCGACCCCGTCGGCCCCGCGGGCGCGCCCCTCCCCCATCAGCACGATCGCGCAGTGGGCGAGCGGCGCCAGATCGCCCGAGCAGCCCAGCGAGCCGAACTCGTGGACGATCGGCGTGATGCCCGCGTTCAGCAGCGCGAGCATCGTCTCGAGCACCACGGGGCGCACACCCGTGTGCCCCGTGGCCAGGGTCTTCGCGCGCAGCAGCATGAGCGCGCGCACCACCTCGGGCTCCACCTCGTCGCCGGTGCCGGCGGCGTGGGAGCGGATCAGCGAGCGCTGCAGGGCGTGGCGCATGGACGGCTCGATCGACGTGTCCGCGAGCGCGCCGAAGCCGGTGGAGACCCCGTAGACCGGCGCGTGGCCGGGGGCGGCGAGGGCGTCGATGTGGGCGCGCACCCGCGCGACCTCCTCGCGCGCGGAGGGGTCGAGCTCGACGCGGGCTCCGCGGCGGGCGACGGCGAGGACGTCGGCCGGGGCGAGGTCGGAGCTCGCGAGCCGGATCGTCTCGCGGGGGTCGGTCGACGCGGGGGCGTGGGCGGTGCTCATCGGGGTGGGGTCCTTTCGGGCGGGGTCAGGCGGCGCGGCGCCCGCGGCGCCACACCTGGTGGGTCAGCGGCATGCCGGGGCGGTAGGCGAGGTGGATCGCGGCGGGGGCGTCGAGCACCTGCAGGTCGGCGCGTGCGCCGACGCCCAGGTGGCCGACGTCGGAGCGCCGCAGGGCGAGGGCCCCGCCGCGGGTCGCGGCGCGGATCGCCTCGGCGAGGCTCAGGTGCATCTGCAGCACGGCGGTCGCGACGCAGAAGCCCATGGCGCTCGTGTACGAGGTGCCGGGGTTGCAGTTGCTCGCGATCGCGACGTGCGCTCCCGCATCGAGCAGGTCCCGGGCGGGCGCGAGCGGGGCGCGCGTGGAGAGATCGCAGGCGGGCAGCACGGTGGCGACCGTCGGCCCCGCATCCACCGCGAGCAGGCCGTCGCGCGCGCCGGGTCCGACGGGCCGGTCGGCTGGTCCGACGGGTCGGCCGGCTGGTCCGACGGGCCGGTCGGCGGTCGCGGCGAGGGCCTCGACGTCGGCCGCCTCCAGGTGGTTCAGATGATCGACGCTCGCCGCGTGCTCCTCGACGGCGAGCTGCACGCCGCGCTGCGCGCCGGAGAGCTGGTTGCCGTGCACGCGCAGGCCGAGCCCGGCGGCGCGTCCCGCCTCGAGGACGCGCCGGGAGGCTGCAGTGTCGAAGGCGCCGTCCTCGCAGAACACGTCGATCCAGCGCACGCTCCCGCGGACCTGCTCGAGCATCGGTCCGACCACCAGGTCCAGGTACTCGGCGGGGCCCGGACGGCCGTCGGCCCCGTCGTACTCGGAGGGCACCAGGTGGGCCCCCAGGAACGTCGCCTCGTCGAGCGTGCCCTCCGCGACGAGGCGGGCGGCGAGCGCGGCGGCGCGGGCCTCGTCCGCGACAGTGAGGCCGTAGCCGGTCTTCGTCTCCAGGGTCGTGGTGCCGCCCGCGAGGGCCTCGCCGATCCGGCCTCTGACCAGGTCCTCCAGGCGGCGATCGTCCGCTGCGCGGGTCGCGTCGGTGGTGACCTGGATGCCGCCGGCGGCATAGGACTGCCCGGCCATGCGCGCCTCGAACTCGGCGGAGCGGTCGCCGTCGAAGACCAGGTGGGTGTGGGAGTCGACCCAGCCGGGCAGCACGGCGCGCCCCTCGAGGTCGATGCGCTCGTCGGCCGCGGGCGCCTCGGTCGCGGGGCCCGTCCAGGCGATGCGGTCGTCATCGATGACGAGGGCGGCCTCACGCAGGATCTGCCCGTCGGCCGCGCCGCGCTCCTTCGAGGCGCCGGGCGGCGCCTCCTCGAGCGCGGGGTCCAGGGTCCAGAGCTCGCTGATGCCGGTGAGCAGGGTCGTGGTCATGCGTCCTCCCAGAAGGGTGCGATGGCGTCGCGCAGCAGGGCGCCGACGTCCCCGAGCCGGTGTCGCCCGTCGGAAACGATCGTCTCCCCGTCGCGGATCACTGTCGTGACGTCCGCGGCGCTCGCGGCGAGGAGCACCTGCGCAGGATCTGCGCCGGCCGTGCGCACGGAGTCCAGGCGGATCGTCACCAGGTCGCCGCGGGCGCCGGGCGCGATCCGACCGGCGTCCTCCCGGCCGAGGCTCTCGTGGCCGGTGGCCAGGGTCAGCAGGTCCTGCGGGGTGAAGCGCCCGCGCTCGTGGGTGGTGAGCCGCTCGTGCATCTCCACGGCGCGCGCCTCCTCGACGAGGTCGACGACGGCGTGCTGGTCGCTGCCCAGCGACAGCCGCACCCCGGCGTCGTGCAGCGCGCGGGCGGGGCCGATGCCGTCGGCCAGGTCCCGCTCGGTCGTGGGGCACAGGCTCACCCAGGAGCGCGCGTCCCCGAGCAGGCGCACGTCCTCGCCGGTCAGGTGCGTCGCGTGCACGGCGGTGAGGTCGGGGCCGACGAGGCCCGCCTCGGCGAGCAGGCCCACCGGGGTGAGGCCGTAGCGGTCGAGGGCCGCGCGGTTCTCGGCGGGCTGCTCGCTCACGTGGACGTGCAGTGGGGCGATCGCGGAGCCCGTGTCGCACACCGCGGGGACGAGGGCGGCGGCCTCCCGGAGCTGCGCGAGGGGCACCGCGCGCACCGAGTGCAGGGCGGCGCCCACGCGGAACGCGCCCTCTGCGCGCAGGCCGCTCGCCCGCTGCGCCCAGGCGTCGATGTCGGCGTCGCCGAAGCGCGCCTGCTCCGGGGAGAGCGCGGTGTGGCCGGTCTCGTCGAGCCCGCCCTGCAGGTAGGCGGTGTCCAGCAGGGTCAGGGCGACGCCGGCCTCCGCGGCGGCCTGCTGCAGGGCGCGCCCCATCTCGTTCGGGTCCTCGTACGGGGCGCCGCCGGCCTGGTGGTGGACGTAGTGGAACTCGCCCACGGCGGTGACGCCGGTGAGCGCCATCTCCGCATAGGCGGCGCGCGCGAGGGCCAGGTAGTTCTCGGGGTCCAATCGCGCGGCGACGTGGTACATCCGCTCGCGCCAGGTCCAGAAGGTGCCGCCCGCGTCGTGGGTGCGGCCGCGCAGGGCGCGGTGGAAGGCGTGGCTGTGCGTGTTCGCGAACCCCGGCAGGGTGACCCCGCGGAGGACCTCGTCCTCCGGGCGCGCCTCGGCCCGCTCGACGACGGCGATCCGCCCGTCCCCGTCGAGGACCACCCGGACGCCGTGAGCCGCCCCGTCCGGCAGGAGCGCGTGCTCGCACCAGACGGAGCGCCCGCCCTGTCCCGCGCTCATGAGGCGAGGTCCCGGACGGCGGTCAGGAGCGCCTCGACGCCGGCGTGGCAGTCGGCCGGCTCGGCGAACTCCTCGGGGGTGTGGGAGGCGCCGGTGGGATTGCGGACGAAGAGCATGGTCGTGGGCACGCCCGCCTGGGCGAGGATGCCCGCGTCGTGGCCGGCGCCCGTGCCGAGCATCGGCGTGTCCGGCCCCAGGGCGTCGCGCACCCGCAGGGTGAGCTCGTCGTGGAAGCGCGTGGTCGCCGTCCACGACTCCTCCCGCAGCGCGCCCGGGAACATCGCCGTGAGGTCCTCGATGACGCCCCGCACCAGGGATTCGTGCGGGGAGCGGGCATCGAGCCAGGCCGTCACGTGGGAGGGGATGGCGTTGACGCCGCCGGGCTGCAGGCTGACCTTCCCGACGGTCGCGACGCAGCGGTGCTCGCCGTCCCGGCGCTCGGCGGCCTCGCGGGCGGCGAGCGCGAAGCGGGCGGCCTCGAGCATGGCGTCCTCGCGGTCCGCGAGCGCGGTGGTGCCGGCGTGGTCGGCGCGGCCGGTGAAGTCCGCGCGCCAGCGTCCGTGGGGCCAGATGTCGGTGCCGACGGCCACCGCGGAGGTCGCCGGGTCGAGCAGGTCGAGGGCCCGGCCCTGCTCCACGTGCAGCTCGACGAACGAGCCGATCCTGGCGAGCGCCGCGGGATCCGGGCCGATGTCCGCGGAGCGGCCCGCGCTGCGCAGCGCCTCGACCATGCTGATGCCCTCGGCGTCGGTGAGCCCGAGCGCCCGGTCGGCCGTCATCGCTCCGGTGACCACGCGCGATCCCGCACAGGCCACACCGAAGCGCGCGCCCTCCTCGTCGCCGAAGTTCACGACACCGATCGGCACGCGGGGCGTGAAGCCGCTCGCCTGCAGAGCGCGGACGACGGCGAGCGCGGAGACCACGCCGAGCGGGCCGTCGAAGGCCCCGCCGTCGGGCACCGAGTCCAGGTGGGAGCCGATGACGACGCCCTTGGTCCGGTCGGGATCGCCCCACCAGGCCCACTGGTTCCCCATGCGGTCCTCGGTGAGGTCGAGGCCGAGGGCCGCGCACTCCCCCGCGAACCATTCCCGCAGGGTGTGATCCTCGCGGGTCCACGCGTACCGGCGGTAGCCGCCGGTCTCGGCGCTGCGTCCGACGGGCAGCAGCTGCGCCCAGCGGGCATCGAAGTCCTGGGCGAGGCTCATCGCCGCACCTCCTCGGCGTCTGCCCCGGGGGCCCCGTCGTCCGCGCCCTCGGGCAGGATCGTGCGCTCCGGCGGACGGCGCGTGGCGCGCCCCCAGACCAGGAAGATCGCCCCGGGGACGACGAGCCCGACGATCCAGCTCACGTCGGCCCCGCCGAGCATCTTCGTGAGCGGACCCGTGTACATCGACTGGGCGAGGAACGGAATCTGCACGAGGATGCCGATCACGTAGGTGACCAGCGCCGGGACGTCGAAGGCCCCGTACCTGCCCTTGGGGTCGTAGAGCGCGGGGATGTCCACGCGCTCCCGGGAGACCAGGTAGAAGTCCACGAGGTTGATGGCGCTCCACGGCGTGAAGACCATGAGCAGCAGCAGCACGAAGTTCTTGAAGTTGTCGAGGAAGTCCGCGGAGGCGGCCAGGGCGATCACGACGGACAGCGCGAGGAACGTGAACACGAAGACCAGGCGCAGGGCGGGCCGCACCACGCTGCGCCTCGAGAAGCCGGTGACGGTGGTGAGCATCGTCATCGCCCCGCCGTAGGCGTTGAGCGTGTTGATCGTGAGCTTGCCCGAGACGATGACCAGGTAGATCACGAGGGCGATGAGCCCGCCCCCGGCGAGCTCGCCGACGAACCCGACCTGGTTGTCCAGGAAGCTCGAGTGCGGGATCGAGGCGAGCAGGGCGCCGATCGTCATCGCCCACATCGACCCTAGGACGGAGCCCGCGAAGGTCGCGGTGAACGTGCGGCGCGCCGGGGTGTCGGCCGGGAGGTAGCGCGAGTAGTCCGCGACGTAGGGGCCGAAGGTCAGCTGCCAGCCGGCGCCGAGGGCGATGGCGAGCAGGAACGGGACCGCGCCGAAGGTGGCGTCGGCCAGCAGGTGCGCCCCGTCGTAGACGGTGAAGATCCGAAGGGTGATCCAGGCGAAGCCGAGCATGCCGAGCACGGTCGCGATCCTGCCGAGGCCATGGATCCAGCGGTAGCCGACGGCCGCGACGACGAAGGTGATCAGGCCGAAGACCACGATCCCCACCCAGGGGGCGTCGACGTGGAGGATCCGGTTGATCGCCTGCCCCGACAGCACGGTGCCCGTCGAGGCGAAGCCGAGGTACATGAGCACCACGAGCACGAGCGGCAGCGCGGCGCCGATCACCCCGAACTGCGCGCGGCTGGAGATCATCTGCGGCAGTCCGAGCTTGGGGCCCTGCGCGGAGTGCAGGGCCATCACGGCCCCGCCGAACAGGTTGCCCAGGAGCAGGCCGATGATCGCCCACAGCGCGTGGGAGCCGAAGACGACGGCGAGGGCGCCGTCGACCACGGCCGTGATCTGGAGGGTCGCGCCGAACCAGAGGGTGAACTGCTGGGTGACGCCGCCGTGGCGCTCCGAGGAGGGGACGAACTCGATGCTCCGGCGTTCGACGGTGGAGGTGGTCGCAGCCATGGCCGCCTCCTCAGATCTTCGCCGGCGCCGCGGTGGCGCCGGCCTTCGCGGAGGCCGCGCGCTGGGCGGCGTCGGGGTCCTCGGCGTCGCGCACCTGCGGCGGCATCGGCACCCGCACGCCGCGCTCCTCGGCGACCTCGGCCGCTCGCGAGTAGCCCGCGTCCACGTGCCGGAGCACGCCCATGGCCGGGTCGTTGGTGAGCAGGCGATCGAGCTTGCGCGCGGCGAGCTCGGTGCCGTCGGCCACTCCGACCTGCCCGGCGTGGATGGAACGGCCGATGCCGACGCCGCCGCCGTGGTGGATCGACACCCAGGTCGCGCCCGAGGAGGTGGAGGTGAGCGCGTTCAGCAGCGGCCAGTCGGCGATCGCGTCGGAGCCGTCGAGCATGCCCTCGGTCTCCCGGTAGGGCGAGGCGACGGAGCCGGAGTCCAGGTGGTCGCGGCCGATGACGATCGGGGCCTTCACCTTCCCGTCGCGCACGAGGTCGTTGAAGAGCTTCCCCGCCTTCGCGCGGTCGCCGTAGCCGAGCCAGCAGATGCGGGCGGGCAGGCCCTCGAACTCGACGAACTCGCCCGCGGCGTCGAGCCAGCGGTGCAGGTGCTCGTTCTCGGGGAACAGCTCCTTGAGCGCCGCGTCGGTGACGGCGATGTCCTCGGGGTCGCCGGAGAGCGCGACCCAGCGGAACGGGCCGAGGCCCTCGCAGAACAGGGGACGGATGTACGCGGGGACGAAGCCGGGGAAGGCGAAGGCGCGCTCGCAGCCGGCGCGACGGGCCTCGTCGCGGATCGAGTTGCCGTAGTCGAAGACCTCGGCGCCCTCGTCGGCGAACTCGACCATGGCCTGCACCTGGCGGCCCATCGACTCGCGGGACTTCTTGGTGAAGCCCTCCGGATTGGCCTCGGCCTCGGCGTGCCAGGTGTCCATGTCGTGCTCGATCGGCAGGTAGGACAGGGGGTCGTGGGCGCTGGTCTGGTCGGTGACGACGTCGATCGCGATGTCGCCGGCGCGGTGGCGCGCGAGCAGCGCGGGGAAGACGTCGGCCGCATTGCCGACGATGCCGATGGAGACGGCGCGCCGCTCCTCGCGGGCGGCGTTCGCGCGGGCGATGGCGTCCTCGAGGTCGTCGGCGATCTCGGTGAGGTAGCGCTTGGCGACGCGGCGCTCGAGGCGGGTGCGATCGACGTCGGCGATGAGGCAGACACCGCCGTTCAGCGTCACGGCGAGCGGCTGGGCGCCGCCCATGCCGCCGCAGCCGCCGGTCAGCGTGATGGTCCCGGCGAGGGATCCGCCGAAGCGCTTGGCGGCGACCGCCGCGAAGGTCTCGAAGGTGCCCTGGAGGATGCCCTGGGTGGCGATGTAGATCCAGGAGCCCGCGGTCATCTGGCCGTACATCATCAGACCCTCGGCCTCGAGGCGGCGGAACTCGGGCCAGGTCGCCCAGTCCCCGACGAGGTTCGAGTTCGCGATGAGCACGCGCGGCGCCCAGTCGTGGGTGCGCAGGATGCCGACGGGCTTGCCGGACTGGACGAGCAGCGTCTCGTCGTCCTCGAGGTCGGCGAGGGAGGCCAGGATCGCGTCGAACGCCTCCCAGGAGCGGGCGGCCCGGCCGGTGCCGCCGTAGACGACGAGGTCGTCGGGCCGCTCGGCGACCTCGGGGTCGAGGTTGTTCTGCAGCATGCGCAGGGGCGCTTCGGTCTGCCAGCTCTTCGCGGTGATCTCGGTGCCGCGCGGGGCGCGGACGGGGCGGGATCCGGGGAGGGTCATCATCGACTCCAGTGCATCGGGGGCGGAAGCTGCGTGACAGCACACCACCGCGCGCGGCCCGGGTCGACCCCACACCCCTCCTAGCGTCCGGTATGCGCGACGGAGGTCGGTTCACCAGGGGTCATAGGACCATCGAGGGGGTGTCATCGTCGGGGTCCTGCGCCGCGCGCTCGCGCCGGACGAGCTCCCAGGTGCGCACCATCCGGGGCAGGGCGAGGATCACCAGCCCGCCTGCCATGTTCAGCGGGACCACCCAGGCGCACCACACCAGCCAGTCGGTGTAGGGGATGTCGGCCCCCGCATGCATCGCACCGAAGATCACGGCCGAGCTCAGCGCGCCGTGCAGCATGCCGAGCCCCACCACGAGCAGCCCCGAGATCAGCGAGTTGGCGAGGGTGGCGATCCCCTCGTTGGAGCCCTGGCTCATCCGGGTCACCAGCGTGATCGTGAACCCCGCGAGCAGGGCGAGCGCCACGGTCTCGCGGGTGGGGCCGCTGGACATGTACTCGGTCGCGCTCTTCACGAGGAGATCGTCGAAGCGCGGGAACGCCGCGACGACGAGCCACGAGAAGGCCCAGCCGCCGATGAGGTTCGTCGCCAGGGTGGTCGCCCACAGGCGCA
Source organism: Brachybacterium halotolerans subsp. kimchii (assembly GCF_020792675.1). Classification (NCBI taxonomy): domain Bacteria; kingdom Bacillati; phylum Actinomycetota; class Actinomycetes; order Micrococcales; family Dermabacteraceae; genus Brachybacterium; species Brachybacterium halotolerans. The sequence continues at coordinate 2,336,083 of NZ_CP086254.1, forward strand.
GCAGCTGCCACCAGGTGCCGTGCCGGGCGACGACCGCATGGATGGGCAGCAGGAAGTCCTCGGTGAACAGCTCGGAATGGGCCAGGCGCAGCGCGTACAGGCCGACGCCGAACGCGAGGCCTCCCAGGAGCTTCGATCCGGTCGCGTCGAGCACCGCGAGCATCGCCAGCAGCCCGATGCCGACGTCGATGCCGCCGAACAGCCCGGTGATGATCAGTGCGCGCCAGGTGCGGTTCAGTCGGTTGGCACCCTCCCTGACCGAGTTCACGAAGCCCTCGACCAGCGCGTCCTCGAGCGGCTCGTCGCTCGCGCCCAGGCTCCGCCTCTCCTGCGCCTGACCGCGGTCGTGTCCGGCCATCTGCATCTCCGATCCTCGGGAGCGATCCTCGGCGGCGCACGCTACCAGCGGCGACGGCGGCTCAGACGGTCCGGGGCGCCCCGTTCATGCCTCGAGCCACTGGTCGAGCGTGAGGTCGTCGACGATGGTGCCCTCGGAAGAGGGGACGAGCACCCCGCCGGCGAGCCGCCTGCCCAGGTACGGGTACTCCGCGACCAGGCTCGGCGAGCGGCCGGCGACGCTGCCGCGGGCGCCCAGGATCCTGCGCACGAGCTGCGCGGACGTCATCTCCTCCGGCCCGCGCAGGCGGACGATCCGGTTGCGCGGGTCCTCGCCCTCCTCGGGCGCGAGGCGCGCGTTCTGGCCGGGGACGATCTCCGGGACGACGCCGCGACCGGTCGCGATGATCTCCTCGGCGATGTGGTCGGCGGCGCGCTCGGTCGCCAGCGGCGCCATGCGCATCTGCGGCAGCACGGCGACGGGGCCGAGGCTCGCCTGGGCCACCATCTGCTCGCCGAGCTCGAACCACTGCGCGGAGCGGATGATCGTGGTGGGGATCGGCGCCGCCCGGTAGCCGCGCTCCTGCGCGCACTTGCCCCGGTAGTAGCCGAAGCCGAGGGCGGCGCCCGGTTTGGTGACCCCCGCGATCGAGATGCAGACGACGCGTCCCGCGCCGCCCTTCTTCGCCGCCGCGGCGATGTTCTTCGCGCTGCGTGCGAAGAAGCGGACGGCCGGCGTCGCGCGGATCGTGGCGATGTTCGTCGCGTCGACGACCACGTCCGCACCGTCGAGAGCGGCCTCCAGGCCCTCCCCGGTCTCCGTGTTCACGCCGCTCGCGCGGCTGAGTCGTCTCACGTCGTTCCCGGCCGCCTCCAGGCGGTCGGCGACGAGAGATCCGATGGTTCCAGTGGCCCCGAGAACAGCGATGTCCATGGGGCCACTGTAGGGCCGACCGCCCGATCGCGGACTCAGGCTTCGCGTTCGTTCATGTTCGGCTCGGGCGGGGTTCGCGAGCGCGCGGCGGAGCGGGCCGCGGGAGGGGCCGAGGGGCGATGGCGGAGGGGCGGGCCGAGGGCGCGATCAGCCGGCGGGCGTCGGGACGGGGCCGTGGGTCCAGGTGCGCGCTGCGGCGCTCGACGGGGCGGCCGCGTCGGGATCGGCCTGGGCCCGACCCTGGCCCTGGACCGTGTACTCGATCCGCGTGTGCTGGCGGTCCTCCCGCGCCTGCATGAACTCGAAGGCGCTCGGGACCAGCGCGTACACCTGCCAGTCGGGGTTGGGCTCACCGGTGAAGCTGGGACGCGAGGCCCAGTCGGCCTGGGAGGCCTCGTCGTCGAGCGCGATGACCGTGCCGGTGATGCGCACCTGCCGCCCGGACTCGCGCCAGAAGAAGATCATCGACGCCTTCGCGTCCTGCTCGAGCTGCGCTCCCTTGCGGGACGTGCGGTGGGTCGAGACCTGGTATGCGCCGTCCTCGATGTCCTTGAGGATCAGGGTGCGGCCGACGGGGAACCCGGCCTCGTCCACGGTCGTGAACGTCATCGCGTGGGGCTGGCGCGCCCCGCTCGCGATCGCCTCCTCGAGCCAGTCGCGGAAGAGCGCCTCGGGGTCCTCGGGCACGGAGTCCGGGTCGAGGACGGGCAGGTCGGACGGGAATGCGGGGAGCTTCCGCAGACGGTCACGCAGCTCAGTCATCGGGGAGGTCGCCTCTCTGCTGGACGGTGCCGGATCAGGCGCGGTCCACTGTACGGCGGCGGGTGACCGGGAGGCGGGCGACCGGTAGGCGGGTGGGATGGCGGTGGCGGGATCGGTCGACGGGGTGGCCAGGGACGTCGATCGGGAAGCAGGCCAGGGAGGTGGGTCGGGGAGGCGGAACGGCTTCGATGTCTCTGGGTGAGGTCTCCACGCGCAGAGGGGCGTGAGGTCTCACCCAGAGACATCGAAGCGGGGGATCCGGTGGGCTCAGGCGGCCTCGTCCTCGGCGTGGTCCTCGTGGTCGTGGCCCTCGTGGTCCTCGCCCTCGTGGTCGTGGCCGTCCTCGGAGTGCTCGCCGCCCTCGTCGGCGCCCGGGGAGACCTCGTACTCGCCCGAGGCGGTGCCCGTGGTCACCTGCATCTCGTGCGGGACCTCCGGCAGGTCGATCTCCTGGTAGGCCTTGCCGGTGTCGATGTCGACGAGCGTCAGCTTCTTGTTCTTCGAGTCGGCGACGAAGGCAGTGCCGTCGGCGACCGAGAGCATCGGCCCGGCCTCCTGCCACTGGTCCGGCTCGGTCCACTCCTCGGCGACCTTCGTCTCGTGCAGGACCTTGCCGCTCTCGGGGTCGAGGATGTTCAGCTCTCCGTCGGCCGTGAGGACGAGCGCCTCGCCGTCGGGCCCGCGGTCCAGGGAGCGGAACCAGTACTCCGAGCCCAGGTCGACGGTGTCGAAGGAGCCGTCGCGGGTGTCCAGAAGACCCACCTTCGTGGGGCGCTCGATGCCGCCCTCGGGGTCCTCCTCGACCTTGTAGTCGGTGAGGACGATCGGCGAGTCCTCATGGCCCTGCTGGTTGCCCGAGCGCTGGAAGTCCTCGTCGACGTGGATCTTGTGGAACTCCCCGTCCTTGTACATGACGGGCCCGTTCTCGCAGCCCAGGGTGACGATGTCCCCGTGCTCGTCGGGCTTCGCGGCGGCCTCGCCGTGGACGCCCGGGCAGTCCTCGGTCTTCGCCGTGACCTTGCCGTCCGCATCCTCGACGACGACGGTGTGGCGCTCGTCCTCGGTGCCGACGGTGTGCAGCAGCGAGCCGTCGGACAGCGGCACGGCGACGCCGTGGTGCGGGGCGTCAGTCCGGGCCTCGGCGACGGTCTTCAGCTGCCCGTCCGCGAGGGCCGTGGAGTCGAAGACGGTGATCGCGCCGGTGCCGTCGGCGAAGGTCGCGGTCTTCTCGCCGTGGGGGACGACGTGCCCGGGCTCCTCGGCGGGGATCGTGACGTCGGAGAGCAGGGCCGGGTCCTGCGTGTAGTAGTGGAAGTGGTCACCGTGCGCCTGGGCGATGAGGCCGGTGTCGTACGCGGTGATCGAGGATCCGGCGCTGACCATGACGCTGCGGCCGTCGCCCGAGGGGTTCAGCCGCACGTAGCCCTCGACGGGAGTCTCGTCGATGACCGAGCCGTCCGAGGAGTCGAGCGTGGTCACGCCGCCCTCGTGGGCGAGGACGATGCGCGGGGTGAGCGCGCCGACCTCGGTGCGGTCGGAGGCGGCCTGGGCCGCGGACTTCTTCGAGTCCTCGCCGTCGGAGGCGGCGGATTCCCCGCCACCGGCCCCGCATCCGGAGAGCGCGAGCATCGAGGCCGAGACCGAGGCGACGAGAAGCCCCCATCGTCGCCGCTTGGTGAGAATGGTTCCTGAGTGAGTCATGCGCAGGACCGTAGCATGTTCTGAGAATGATTCGCATCTGAGTATCGAGGGCGGACTGCCGACAAGGTCGGGGAGGCCGTCCGATGCGCGAGCCCGCGGGCTAGGGTCGGAACATGGCAGACCCGCAGCATCTCCCCACCATCGGCACCATCGGGGCCGGGCACATCGGATCGACGGTCGCCCGCCTGGCGCAGGCCGCAGGGATCGACGTGGTGCTCAGCAACAGCCGAGGGCCTTCGTCGCTCGAGGACCTGGCCCAGGACATCGGCTCGCACGTGCGGGCCGGCACCACGGCCGAGGCCGCAGCGAGCGACATCGTGGTGCTCACCGTCCCTCTGCTGACACTGACCTCGCTCGATCCCGAGCTGCTCGCGGGTCGCATCGTCGTGGACACCATGAACCACTACCCCGAGCGCGACGGGACGATTCCCGCACTCGATTCCGGCACGACCACCTCTGGCCTCACCGCGGCGCACTTCCCTGACGCGCGCGTCGTCAAGGGCCTGAACAACATCGTGCACTCGCACCTGCTCGCCCTCGCACGTCCGAGCGGCGCCTCGGACCGATCCGCCCTGCCGATCGCGGGCGATGACGCCGCCGCCAAGGCCGAGGTCACCCACCTTCTCGACGCACTCGGCTACGACGCCCTCGATGCCGGGCCCCTGAGCGAGGGATGGCGCTTCGAGCGCGGACGCGAGGCCTACACGCTCCCCTACGCCGCCGATCCCGAAGCTCTGCGCGCGAGCACGCCCGGAGCGCGCCCCGAGGGCGCGCGCCCCGCGAGCACCGAAGACCTGCGTCGGGCGCTCGCAGAGGCGTGAGAAGAGACCACGATGACCGGCACGCCCTCCCCCGCGACCGCCTCGGTGCCCACTCCCCCAGCGGCCGCCTCACCCCAGATGGGGAAGCGGATCCAGCGCGCCTGGCATGAGGAGACTCTGCTGCTCCCCCTGCGGGACGCAGGTCATGCACGGCGCCTTCCGGGCCAATCCAAGCATTCCCGGCTCGCCGGCCTGGGCGGCCCTGCGCACGTCGAGCTGCTCGGCACCGGCGAGACCTTCGCCGCATGGCGCCTGCGCGCGGAGGACGGCACCGCGCTGCTGGTGCGGATCCCCTGGCACGCTCCCGCCCACCCTCTGGCCGACGAGCTCGCCGCCCTCACCCAGCTGCCACCCGACGTCGGCCCCGAGCCCCTCGCCCTGCACGACGATGCGGAGTCGAGCCCCCTCGGGGCACCGTACCTGGTGACGACTCCCGTGCCCGGTCGCATCCTCGCGCCCGCACAATGGACCCGGGACCACCTGGCTGCTCACGCGGAACGTCTCGCCCACCTGCATCGAGTGGCGACGCCGGGGCGCGGTCCGGTGACGCTCGGGGCGGATCCATGGGAGCGCATGGAGTCCGGTCGCCTCTCGCTCCTCGAGCTCTTCGAGGCCGACACGGAGTCGGTGGACGCGGAGGTGCTCGCAGGGGTCGGAGGCCCGGGCATCCTTCGGTCCGCCGCACAACGGCTGCGGGCGGCCGACTCCGCCTTCGCGGATCTCGAGGGATTCGTGCTCAGCCACGGCGACCTGTGCGCGACGAACATCGTGTGGGACGCGCAGGTCCCCCGCTTCATCGACTTCGAGTGGTCGATGGGTGACGATCCGGCGCGGGACCTCGCGATCATCGGAGGCCCGGTGCACGGCGGCCCCTGGTACGTGCCGCTCGCCGAGGAGGACATCGAGGACTTCATGGGCAGCTACCTGCACGCGCGCACACGGCTCGACGATGCGTCCGAGCTGCCGCGCCTCGAGGGCCAGACGCCGCTCCTGCCCGCCCGGACGCTCGACCCGGCTGGTCTGCGCGCTCGGCGCGACGCGTGGGAGGTCTTCGAGAAGACCGCGATGCTGCTGCACGTCGCAGGCCGGGTGGCCGAGCGCCGCGCGGCCGACGACCACTACTCCACGGCGCTTCCCATCCTTCGCGACACCCTCCGCGCGCGCCTCGGCGCCGACTGACCCCGCTCGAGGCGGCTCGAGCCGGCACGAGGCGGCCCCATCCACGCCGCGACAGCGCGAGAAGTACGAAACGGTTGCCAAGACCGATCTTGGCAACCGTTTCGTACTTCTCGCCGGCCGGCCACGTGGGGACGGCCGCGCTGCGGATCAGATGACGCCGAAGGCGATCATCGCGTCGGCGACCTTGCGGAAGCCGGCGACGTTCGCGCCCACCACGTAGTCGCCGGGGCGGCCGTACTCCTCGGCCGTCTCGAGGCAGGTGCGGTGGATGCCGACCATGATGTCGGTGAGACGGCCCTCGGTGTAGTCGAAGGACCAGGCGTCGCGCGAGGCGTTCTGCTGCATCTCCAGGGCGCTGGTCGCGACGCCGCCGGCGTTCGCGGCCTTGCCCGGGCCGTAGGCGATGCCCGCCTCGCGGAACACCTCGACGGCATCGGGGGTGCAGGGCATGTTCGCGCCCTCGGAGACCGCCTTGACCCCGTTCTTGACGAGGGTGCGGGCGGCGTCGGCGTCGAGCTCGTTCTGGGTCGCGCTCGGCAGGGCGATGTCCACGGGGACGTCCCACACGCTGCCGCCCTCGACGAAGCGGGAGCGGCCGCCGCGGCGATCGGCGTACTCGGCGATGCGGCCGCGCTCGACCTCCTTGATCTGCTTGAGCAGCTCGAGGTCCAGGCCGTCCTCGTCCACGACGTAGCCGGAGGAGTCCGAGGCGGTCACGGCGATGCCGCCCAACTGGGCGGTCTTCTCCGCCGCGTAGATCGCGACGTTGCCGGAGCCGGAGATCGCGACCTTGCGGCCGTCGAAGGACTCACCGCGGGCCTTGAGCATCTCGTCGGCGAAGATGGCCGCGCCGTAGCCGGTGGCCTCCTTGCGCACGAGCGAGCCGCCCCAGTCCAGGCCCTTGCCGGTCAGGGTGCCGGCCTCGTACTTGTTGGTCAGGCGCTTGTACTGGCCGAACAGGTAGCCGATCTCGCGGGCGCCCACGCCGATGTCACCGGCGGGGACGTCGGTGTACTCGCCGATGTGGCGGTGCAGCTCGGTCATGAAGGACTGGCAGAAGCGCATGACCTCGCCGTCGGAGCGGCCGTGCGGGTCGAAGTCGGAGCCGCCCTTGCCGCCGCCGATGGGCAGGCCGGTCAGGGAATTCTTGAAGATCTGCTCGAAGCCGAGGAACTTCACGATGCCCACGTTGACCGAGGGGTGGAAGCGCAGTCCACCCTTGTACGGGCCCAGCGCCGAGTTGTACTCGACGCGGAAACCACGGTTGACCTGGACGGTGCCCTGGTCATCGACCCACGGGACACGGAAGATGATCTGGCGCTCCGGCTCGCACAGGCGGGTGATGATGCCCTGGTCCGTGTACTCGGGGTGGCGGTCCTGGATGACCTCCAGCGACGAGAACACCTCGCGCACGGCCTGGTGGAACTCCGGCTCTCCCGGGTTGCGACGCAGCACGGCGTCGTAGGTCTCCTGCAGGGTCGAATCGAGCATCGCGGTCCTTTCGCTCGGGGCAGGTGAGGGCACACAGGTGTGCCCGGGCCTTCAACAGGTGGGGCGCTGGGGACACACTACGAGCCATGACGTCTCACGTCACGGGACGATCGTCCTGCGGGACGGGACGAGGGGCCGACGGGCCCGACGGCGCCGGCCGACGGTCGCGGCGTCGCCCTTTCCACGCCTTCTCCTCGCGCGCGTTCTCGCGACCCCTCGCGGGACGCTCGCGCGCGCGTTCCCGCGGAGCGTGCAGTCGTACACATGACCGCTCTTCGACCGGCCCGGGCCGCGGCGCCCCCGGCCCGACTCCGCCGCGCCCGCTGGGCGGTGGCGGCGCTGTTCCTCACCAACGGCGCCCTGCTCGCCAACGTGCTCCCCCGCTACCCCGAGATCAAGCAGTCCCTGGGGCTCGCGAACTCCACGTACGGCCTGGCCATCGCCGCCTTCCCCACGGGCGCGATCCTCGCCGGGCTCGCGGCGGCGCCCGCGATCAGGCGCCTGGGATCCGCCCGCGCGGCGACCATCGGCACGGTGCTGACGGCGCTCGCGCTGCTGATGGTCTCTGCCGCGCCCTCCGCCGCGATGTTCGCGCTCGCGCTGGGTCTCGCGGGCGCGTGCGACGCGATCACCGACGTCGCCCAGAACGCTCACGGGCTGCGCGTGCAGCGCGCCTACCGCCGCTCGATCCTCAACTCGTTCCATGCGGTGTGGTCGATCGGAGCGGTGCTGGGCGGCTCGATGGCTGCCGCCGCGATCGCCCTCCGCGTGCCGCTCGGGATCCACCTGACGGTCTCGGCGGTGCTCTTCGCCGTCATCTCGCTGGTCGCACTCCGCTTCTGCCTGCCAGGGAAGGACGAGGGCGCGCAGGACGCGCAGGCGCCGGACTCCGCGCCGGTCTCCGTCCCGGAGCCTGAGCCCGAGCGCATGGAGACGGAGCACGCGGAGCCCGAGCACGCGGCGCCCGACACGACCCCGTCCGGCGCGGGCCCGTCGGCCGCCGCCCGCATCTCCACCCGCACCCTGCTGCTGCTCGCGGCGCTGGTCGTGCTCGCGATCGGCGGCACCGTCGTCGAGGACTCGGGCAACTCGTGGGCCGCACTGTTCCTGGGCCGGGACCTGGGCGCGAGCGCGGCGGTCGCCGCCTACGGGTACATCGCGCTGGTCGGGGCGCAAATCGTCGGCCGCCTCGTCGGCGACCGCCTGGTCGACCGCTTCGGCCAGCGGACCGTCGCCCGCGCGGGTGGGCTCCTCATCGCCATCGGCATGGGCGCCGCCCTCGCGATCGCCACGGTCCCCGCCGTCATCCTCGGCTTCGCCGCGGCGGGCCTGGGCTGCGCGACGCTGGTCCCGGCCGCCATGGGGCACGCCGACGAGCTGCCCGGACTGCGCCACGGCACCGGGCTGACCGTGGTCTCCTGGCTGATGCGCCTCGGCTTCCTCGCCTCGCCGCCGGTGGTGGGGCTGATCGCCGACGCCGCATCACTGCGGGTCGGCCTGCTGGTGGTGCCGGTCGCGGGGCTCGCCGTCATCGTCGCGGCGGGGGCGCTGCGCGGCCGACGAGTCTGATCGAGGAACCCGAGCCGGTCTCAGTGCTCGTCGGTCCCGCGCGCGATCCGGGCGAGGGCGTCGGCCGCGAGGCCTTCGCTCGCGGGGTCCGCGTGCAGGGCGCGGTGGATCGTGAGCCCCTCGTTCATGGCGTCGAGGATCTGCCCGGTGCGCGGGTCGACGAAGGGCTCGAGGGTCGCGCGGGTGCGCGTCATCCAGGTGGTGGTGATGTCGCGGAACTCGGGCCTGCGCGCGGCGAGCGTGTAGAGCTCGAGGGTGAGGATCAGGTCGCGCTGCGTGGCCAGGACGTCCTCGTCGATGTTCCGGCTGAACTCGGCGAGCGCGTCGTCGAGGTCCTCGGCCGCGGCCATGCGCCGCTCGGCCTTCCGGGCGACGGAGTCGGCGAAGCGCGTGAAGGCCTCGCGGAGCAGTTCGTCCATGCCGCTGAAGTGGTAGGTCATCGAGCCGAGGGGGACATCGGCCGCAGCGGCGACGCGACGGTGCGAGGTGCCCGCCAGCCCGTGCTCGGCGATCACGTCCAGGCACGCGTCGATGATGCGGTCGCGGCGGTCCGGGTCGTATCGGCGTGCACGGGGGCCACGAGCCCCGGACCGATCGGATGCGGGGTCGCCCTGCTCGACCGAGGACGGACTCATCGCGCTCTCAGCCCCGCCCGCCGAGCGCGGCGACGAGGCAGGCGAGAGGGTCCTGGGTGAGCGGGGCCGGGGTCTGCGTCACCCGGTCGAGTCTAGGCCCGCCGCCCGCGCCGCCGTTCGTCGACCGCCCCGCCCTCCGGTGCCCGGGCCCGTCGTACCGGACCTCAGACCCCGACGCCCTCGAAGGCCCCGCGGAACCGGGCCGCGGGATGCGAGTCCGGCAGCCGGTCCGCGCCCGAGAGCCGCCCGCGCAGGGTGCCCTCCCGCTGCGGCAGCCGCCCGCGCTCGCGCAGGATCGGCGAGACCAGCTCGGCGAAGTCCCGCACCGTGTCGAAGGAGTGGTACTGGCGCAGGTTGATGCCATCGATGCCCTCGACGTCGAGCCAGTGCTCGATCGCGTCGGCCACGACCTCGGGCGTCCCGGCCACGAAGAAGCGGTCCTGCCAGGCCTCGTCGACCGCGTCGAGCAGGTCGCCGACGGTCTCGTGCGCGCCCTTGCGGCCGACGGGGGTGTCGGCGGGGAGACCCTCGATCTCGAGGGCCTCGGCGATGGTGCGCTCGCGCGGGTGGTCGAGCGCACGGATCGGCACGGACTGGTGGACGAGCATGCCCTCGGTCGAGCGGTGCGCCTTGTAGCGGGCGAGCTTCTCGTCGACCTCCTCCTGCGTGGGCGCGGTGATCACGGCCGCCTGGACCACGAACTTCGGGTCGGAGGCGTCGCGCCCGGCGGCCACGGCGGCCTCGCGCACGGCGGGGACGGTGCGCTCGAGAAGCGGGCCGTGGGTGAAGACGATCTCGGCGTGCTCGCCCGCGCGCTTCGCGCCCGCAGGAGACGCCGTCGCGAGGATCAGCGTGGGCGTGCGCTGCGGGGACGGCTCGGCCAGGTGCGGGCCGGCGACGCGGAAGTTCGCGCCCTCGTGGTCGATCCGGTGCACCTTCGCGGGGTCGGTGTACACCGCGCCCTCGGCGTCGCGCACCACGGCCCCGTCGTCCCAGGAGCCCTCCCACAGCTTGTAGAGCACCTCGAGGTACTCGTCGGCGATCTCGTAGCGGTGATCGTGCTCGATCTCCTCGGAGAGGCCGAAGTTGCGGGCGGCGTTGGGCAGGTAGGAGGTGACGATGTTCCAGCCCACGCGGCCGCCGGTGAGGTGGTCGAGCGTCGACATGCGGCGCGCGAAGGCGAAGGGCGGCTCGTAGCTCGTGGAGAACGTGATGCCGAAGCCCAGGCGCTCGGTGACCGCGGCCATCGCCGGGACCACGAGCATCGGATCGTTGCTGGGGATCTGCAGCCCCTCGCGCAGCGCGGTCTCGGCCGAGCCGCCGTAGACGTCGTAGGCGCCCTGGACGTCGGCCAGGAAGATCGCGGTGAACCCGCCGTCCTCGGCGATCCGCGCGAGCTCCGTCCAGTAGTCCAGGTCGGTGTACCGGTGGCGGTTGTTCCCGGGCAGGCGCCACAGCCCGTGCGTGATGTGGCCGACGCAGTTCATCTCGAACAGGTTGAGGATGAGCGGTTTGGGCGACATGGACCGTCCTGGGTGATCAGCGGGTGCGGGTGGGGCTCGACGTCCTGCACTCTCCGCCGCCCGGTCGCGCGGGCGCATCCCGTGTGACGGCGCATGACGGCGGATGCCGTCGCCCGCCCGCGCCGGGCACGCAGGAGACGTCCGGCGTCGCAGGCCGTCACAAACCTTTGGTCAGCCATCACCCCTGCTTAGTGTCGGGCGGGTCCGGGACCGATCCCGCGTCACCGGTACCCGCCCCTCCCCGCACACCAGGAGCCGCCCATGCGACCCCGCCCCGCCCTCGCCGCCGTCGCGGCGATCGCCGTCCTCGCGGTGCTCGCCGGCTGCGGGACCGCCGACCCCTCCGCCTCCCTGCCCGCGGGCACGAAGGAGGGCGGCGACCTCGTGTACGCCACCGACCGCGAGCCCACCTGCCTGGACCCCCACAACAGCGGCGACATGCCGCAGACCTACATCGCCCGCCAGTACCTCGACTCGCTGGTCTCGATGAAGGCCGACGGCACGGTCGTGCCCTGGCTCGCCCAGTCCTGGCACGTGTCGAAGGACGGGCTGACCTACGACTTCCACCTGAAGAAGGGCGTGGAGTTCACGGACGGGGAGCCGCTGGACGCGGACGCGGTGGTCGCGAACTTCGAGCAGATCATGGACCCGGACACGCAGTCCTCGACCGACCTGCTGTACCTCTCGCCGTACTTCGAGAAGGCCACCGCGGTCTCCGAGCACACGGTGCGCGTGACCCTCAAGCGTCCCTACTCGCCGCTGCTCACGGTGCTCTCGCAGGCGTTCTTCGGCATCGAGTCCCCCAAGGCGATGGCCCGCGGGCTCGAGGCGAACTGCGCGGCGCCCGTCGGCACGGGCCCCTTCGAGGTCGCCGAGTGGAAGCGGAACCAGGAGGTCGTGCTGGTGCGCAACGACGACTACGACTCCGCCCCGGCCGACGCGAAGCACCAGGGCCCCGCCTACCTCGAGAAGGTCACCTGGCGGTTCCTCAAGGACAACACCGCCCGCTTCGGCGCCCTGCAGTCCGGGAAGGCGCAGGCCATCTTCAACCTCCCGCCCGAATCCGTACCCGCGGCGAGCGCCGACCCACGCATCGACACCGACGACTTCGTGCACTCCGGCGTCCCCTTCGCCCTCGACCTCAACACCGACAGCCCGCAGCTGTCCGACGTGCGCGTGCGCCGGGCGATCGTGCATGCGGCCGACGCCGCCGGGATCGTCGAGAGCGCCTACGCGGGCGTGTTCCCCTACGAGGGCAACGCCCTGTCCAGCGGCACCCCGGACTACGACGAGAGCTACCACGAGCCCTTCCCCTACGACCCGGACAAGGCGGCGGCGCTGCTCGACGAGGCGGGCTGGACGGGCCGCGACGCGGACGGCTACCGCACGAAGGACGGGAAGACCCTCACGCTGCGCCTGCCCTATAACTCGGATCCCGGCGAGACGCCCCCGGCGGACCTCACGATCTTCCAGAACTTCCAGGCCATGGAGAAGCGGGCCGGGATCAAGGTGGAGCTGCAGCCGAAGGACGCGGCCTCGATGACCGCGATCAAGCAGGACCCCACCACCTACGACGTCAAGGGCGGCTACTGGAACAGCCCCACGCCCGGCGTCATGTACATCAAGTTCTCCCAGGAGACCCTCGACATCGACAACGGGCAGAACGTGGCGCGCGACTTTGACGACGAGCTCGATCGGACCCTCGTGCAGGCCGCCGGCACCACCGACCCCGAGAAGCAGCAGCAGCTGTACTCCAAGGCCCAGGGGATCCTCACGTCCCAGGCCTGGCACCTGCCGCTCTATCCCGTCCAGACGCGCCTGGCGACGAGGTCCGACCAGGTCCGGGACATCTGGATCGAGCCCAGCGAGGGCGAGCCCGTGCTGCACGACGCCTACCTGATCCGGGACGGAGCCTGAGATGACCGCCGAGACCACGTCCTCCGCCCCAGCGCCCGTCGGCCCCGTCGGCCCCGGGGAACCGGCCGCGCCCACAGGCCCCGGGCCCGCCGCGCCGCCGGCCGCCCTGCTCGCCCGCCTGCGCGCCTCCCTGCCGGGACGGATCGCGCTGCGCGTGCTCTCCGCACTGGTCCTGCTGTGGGCCGTCGCGACCATCGTGTTCTTCCTGCAGCACCTCGTGCCGGGTGATCCGGCGCTCGCGATCCTGGGCGGCGCCTCGGCGAACCCGCCGCCGGAGACCGTCGCCGCGGTGCGCGCGCAGTACGGCTTCGACCAGCCCCTGCTCGTGCAGTACGCGGACTTCCTGGGCGGTCTGGTGCGCGGGGACCTCGGCAGCTCGTACACGATGAAGGAGCCCGTGGCCCGGATCATCGCCGAGCAGATCGTCCCCACGCTGCAGCTGACCGGCGCCTCCCTCGCCATCGCGTGGGCGATCGCGATCGGCAGCACCCTGCTCACGGCCACCCGTCCCGGACTCGCCGCGCGCATCGGCTCGGGCCTCGAGGTCGTCCTCGCCGCCCTGCCCCACTTCTGGCTCGGCGTGGTGCTGCTCGTCGTCTTCGCGGTGACCCTGCAGTGGCTCCCGGTGGTCGACGACGGCCCCGCTGGGCTCGTGCTGCCCGCGCTCACGCTGGGCGTCCCGCTCGGCGGCTTCCTCGCCCAGGTCACGCGGGACGAGTTCGACGCCGCCTCCCGCCAGCCCTTCGTGCTCTCCGCCCTCTCGCGCGGCACGCGCCCTAGCGACGTGCGCCGGCGCCACGTCCTGCGCCATGCCGCCCTGCCGGGGATCGCGCTCTCGGGTTGGGGACTGGGCTCGCTGATCTCCGGTGCGGTCGTGGTCGAGGTGATCTTCTCCCGCCAGGGCATCGGCCAGGTGCTGGTGACGGCCGTGACCTCGCAGGATCTCCCGCTCGTGATCGGCGTGACCTTCGTCGTCGCGCTCGTCTACGTGATCGCGAACATCCTCACCGACCTCGCCGCCGTGGCCGTGGACCCACGGCTGCGCACCTCGATCGGAGGCGCCTCATGACCGCTCTCGCCACCGCACCGGAGACCGCCGCCCCGGCGGCCGGCTCCCGTCCCCGCGCCCGGCGGGCCCGCCCCGCGACGACCCTGCGCAGCGTGAGCTTCTGGCTCGCGGCCGTGGTCGTCGTCCTGGTGCTGCTCGCGGCGGTCGCGCCGGGTCTCCTGGCCCCGCAGGACCCGCTCGAGATCAGCCTCGGCGAGAGCTTCGACGCCCCCAGCGCCGCGCACGTCTTCGGCACCGACCAGTCGGGGCGCGACGTGTTCTCCCGGGTGGTCCACGGCGCCGGTCAGTCGCTCGCGATCGGTCTCGGGGCGACCGCGATCGGTCTGGTCGGAGCCATCGCCCTGGGGCTCCTGGGCGGCCTCGGCGGGCGCCTGGCCGACGCCTCGGTGACCCGCGTGATCGAGGTCCTCTACGCCTTCCCCGGGATCCTCCTCGCGCTCATCCTCATCGCCGTCTACGGCAGCAGCGCGCTCACCCAGATGGTCGCCGTGGGCGTCGCGACGATGCCCGGCTACGCCCGCATGGTGCGCGGCCAGGTGCTCGCCGTGAAGGGCTCGCTGTACGTGGAGTCCGCTCGCGCGCTCGGCCACTCCCCCGCCCGAATCCTCACGCGCACGATCCTCCCCAACGCCTTCCGCCCGCTCACCGTGCTGGTGACGCTCGGGGTGGGCCAGGCGATCGTGTGGGCCGCGGCGCTCGGCTTCCTGGGCATGGGCGTGCAGCCGCCCACCGCCGAGTGGGGCGCGATGCTCAACGCCGGCCGCACCTACATCCAGCAGGCCTGGTGGATGGACTTCTTCCCCGGCATCACCATCGTCGTCTTCACCCTGTCCCTCACCGTGCTGGGCCGTCACCTGCAGCGCGCCGCCGACTCCGGAGCCTCCCGATGAACGCCCTGATCACCGCCCAGAACCTCTCGGTCTCCTTCGACGACGTCGAGGTCGTGCACGACGTCTCGCTCGCGCTGCGCCCGGGCAGCTGCCTGGGGATCGTGGGCGAGTCCGGCTCCGGGAAGTCGGTGACCGCCCGCAGCCTGCTGGGGCTGAACGGCGAGCGGGCGGCCGTGCGCGCCGACCGTCTCGAGGCGGCCGGCACCGACCTGCTGCGGGCGTCCGACGCCCAGCTGCGCTCCCTGCGCGGCCGCCGCATCGGCTACGTGCTGCAGGACGCCCTGGTCTCCCTGGATCCGCTGCGCCGCGTGGGCGCGGAGATCGCCGAGCCCCTGCGCGTCCACGGCGTGCCGCGGCGCGCACGTGAGGGCCGGGTGCACGAGCTGCTCGCGGCCGCCGGCGTCCCCGAGCCCGAGCTGCGCGCGCGTCAGCTGCCCAGCGAGCTCTCCGGCGGTCTGCGCCAGCGCGCGCTGATCGCCGCGGCGCTCGCCCTGGACCCCGAGGTCCTGATCGCCGACGAGCCCACCACCGCCCTCGACGTCACCGTGCAGGCGCAGATCCTCTCGCTGCTCGAGGCGAACCTGGCCGCGGGACGCGCGATCATCCTCATCAGCCACGACCTCGCCGTCGTCGAGCGCCTGGCCGACGAGGTGCTGGTGATGAAGGACGGCCGCGTCGTCGAGCAGGGGCCCACGTCCCAGGTCCTGTCCCGCCCCGCCGATCCGTACACGCGCCGCCTGCTCGCGGCCGTCCCCTCCGCCCGCTCCCGCGGATCGCGCCTCTCCGACGCGCCCCCGCTCGAGCTCTCGGCGCGGGACCGGGAGCGGCTCGGCGCGCGGCGCGCGGGAGCACGGCCCGCGGCCGACGGTGCACCCGCCGCCGAGGCCCCGGTGCTGCAGGTCGAGCACGTCTCGAAGCGCTTCCGCGGACCCGACGGGCGCGAGCGCACCGTCGTGGACGACGTGTCCTTCGCGCTCGCGCCGGGCGAGACCCTCGGGATCGTGGGCGAGTCCGGATCCGGGAAGTCGACGACGGCGCGCATCGCGCTGGCTCTCACCGAGCCGAGCGCGGGGTGCGTCCTGCTCGACGGGGAGGCGTGGTCGGGGCTGCGCGAGCGCCGCCGCCGCGAGCGCCGGGGCCGCATCTCCGTGGTGCCGCAGGACCCGCTGGGCTCCTTCGACCCCCGCTGGGACGTGGGCCGCACCATCGCCGACGCGATCCCCGCGGACGTCGGGGGCTCCGCCCGCAGCGAGGCCCGGTCCCGACGGGTGTCCGAGCTGCTCGAGGCCGTGGGGCTCACCGCGGCCCATGCCCGCCGCCATCCCCTGACCCTCTCCGGCGGACAGCGCCAGCGCGTCGCGATCGCGCGCTCCCTGGCCACCTCGCCGGAGATCCTGGTGCTCGACGAGCCGGTCTCCGCGCTCGACGTGTCCATCCAGGCGCAGGTCCTCGACCTGCTCGGCGACCTGCAGGAGGCTCTCGGCACGGCGCACCTGTTCATCTCCCACGACCTGGGCGTCGTCCACCACGTGTCCGACCGCGTGCTGGTCATGCAGGCGGGTCGCGTGGTGGAGCAGGGCACCGCCGACGACGTCTTCTTCCGCCCCCGCCACGACTACACCCGGGAGCTCGTCGCCGCGCTCCCCCACCCGACACTCCAGGAGACCGCATGAGCACCACCACCGCACCCGACGCCCCGACCGCCCCGGCCACTCCGAGCGACTCGGCCGACTCGGCCGCCGCGACGCTCGAGGATCTGCGTGCGCGCTTCGCGCCCGTCCTCGCCGAGATCGCGGAGGGCGCGGTCGAGCGCGAGCGCGAGCGCCGCCTGCCCTTCGACGAGGTCCGCGCGCTCGCGGACGCGGGCTTCACGGCGATCACCGTCCCGAGCGAGCACGGCGGATCCGGGGCCGACGTGGAGACCCTGTTCGCCCTGCTCATCGACCTCGGTGAGGCCGATTCGAACCTCCCGCAGCTGCTGCGCGCCCACTTCGCCTTCGCCAACGGCCTGCTGCTGGGCGACGAGGAGGCGGATCCGAGCACCTGGCAGCGCCTGCTCGCCGGCGGCGCCGTCTTCGGCAATGCGAGCCATGAGCGCTCCACCGCGCGGGTCGGAGACCTCGCGACCACCGTGACCCCCGACGGTGAGGACTTCCTGATCAGCGGCGAGAAGGCCTACTCCACCGGCTCGATCTTCGCGGACTGGATCAACGTCACCGCGCAGACGCCCGACGGCCGGCGCGCCCGCGTCACGGTGCGTCGCGACGACGACGGCGTGCAGGTGCGCGACGACTGGGACGGCTTCGGCCAGCAGCTCACCGGCAGCGGCACCACGGTGCTGCACGACGTGCGGGTGCCCGCCTCCCGGGTGCGGATCCGGGGTGGGAGCGCGGACGGCCTGCCGACCCCTCAGACCGCGTTCCTGCAGCTGGTGCTGCTGTCCTCGCTCGTCGGTGTGGGGCGGGCGGCGCTGCGCGACGGCGTCGATTTCGTGCGCTCGCGCACCCGCGTCTACTCGCGGGGCAGTGGGGCCACGGCGGCGCAGGATCCGCTGGTCCAGGCGGTCGTCGGCCGGCTCTCGGCGAGGCTCGCCGCCGCGGAGGACTCCGTGCTCGCCGCCGCGCGCCTCCTCGGCCGCGCGCAGGAGTCGGTGATCCGCGATCATCGCGACGGGGTGGCGGGCTCGGAGCGCTCGCTCGCCCTCATCGACGCGGCCGAGCTGCGCACCGTGCAGGCGCAGCTCACCGCCGTGGAGAACGTGCTCGCGGTGACCACGCAGCTGTTCGAGGTGGGCGGGGCCTCGGCGACCTCGCGCGGCCGAGCGCTGGACCGGCACTGGCGCAACGCCCGCACCCTGTCCTCGCACAACCCCGCGATCTACCAGGAGCGCGCGATCGGCGACCGGCTGCTCAACGACTCCGAGCTGCTCTACTTCTGGTCGACGGGAGAGAAGAAGAGCTGAGGGCCGCCGCGGGTTCCCTCAGACCGCCTCGAGCGCCTCCCGGTACGCCGCGAGGGTCGCGTCGTCGAAGAGCCAGAACCGGATCTCCTCGAACCCGCCGAGCGCGGTTGCGGTGTCCCGCACGGTGCGGATCGCGATGGCTGCCGCACGCTCGACGGGGAAGCGGTAGACGCCGGTCGAGATCGACGGGAAGGCCACACTGACCAGGCAGTTCTCGCGTGCGACCTCGAGGCTGCGCCGATAGCAGGAGGCGAACTGGGCGTCCTTCTCCTGCCGGCCGGCCTCGTCGGCCCGCGTCGACCAGACGGGGCCGACGGTGTGGATCACGTGGGCGGCGGGCAGGTCGTGACCGCCGGTGATCTTCGCGTCGCCGGTCCCGCAGCCGCCGAGCGTGCGGCACTCGGCGAGCAGCCCCGGACCGGCGGCACGATGGATCGCGCCGTCGACCCCGCCGCCGCCCAGCAGCGTCGAGTTCGCGGCGTTGACGATGGCGTCGACGTCGCCGTCCGTCGTGATGTCGCCGCGGTGCAGGGTGATCGGGGCCGTCGGCTCGCTCATCTGCGCACTTCCCTTCTCACCCTTTCTCACCCCGGGGCCGCCCAGGGCCCGCTCACTCGCCGACGCGGACCACGATCTTGCCGCTGGTGTGGCCGTCCATGCTCGCGCGGAAGGCGTCGGCCGCCTGCTCGAGCGGGAAGGAGTCGGCAACGTCGACGCGCAGCTTGCCGGTGTCGACCATGTCGGCGAGGACGGCGAGGTCCTCGGCATCGGGCCGCACCCACATGTAGGTGCCGCCGGACTCCGCGACCGAGCCGTCGGCGATCGAGGCGTGCCGACCGCCGTCCGCGAGCACGGCGAGGGTCGCGTCCAGCACCCCGCCCACGTAGTCGACCACGACGTCCACGCCGTCGGGCGCGAGCTCGCGCACGCGGTCGGCAAGGCCGTCGCCGTAGGTCACGGGCTCGGCGCCCAGGGAGCGCAGGCGGTCGTGGTTCGGCTCGGAGGCGGTGCCGATGACGCGCGCGCCGAGTGCCACGGCGATCTGGACGGCGAAGCTGCCGACGCCGCCGTTCGCGCCGTGGACCAGCACGGTCGTGCCCTCGGCCACGCCCATGCGGGTGAGGGACTGGTAGGCGGTGAGGCCGGCGAGTGGCAGGGCGGCGGCCTGCTCCCAGTCGAGCGCCGCGGGTTTGCGGGCGAGGGTCCGCACGGGCACCGTCATCTGCTCGGCGAAGGAGCCCTGTTCGACCCAGTCCTTGCGGCCGTAGGCCATGACCTCGTCGCCCTCGACGACCTCGGTGACGTCCAGTCCCACGGCCTCGACGACGCCCGCGACGTCCCAGCCCGGGATCGCGGGGAACTCGACGTTCATGAGCGGATCGAGGCCGCCGGCCACGATCTTCCAGTCCACCGGGTTCACGCCGGCGGCGCGAACGGCGAGGCGCACCTCGCCGGGGCCGACCTTGGGGGTCTCGACCTCGCTGACCTCGAGGACGTCAGGGTCTCCGTACGTGCTGTAAGTGATGGCCTTCATGTCCCTTGCGAACGCGCGCGGCGGGGGTGCGTATTCCGAGGTGCGGCCGACGGGCAGACGGGTCCCTGGGGTGATCGCCCAGCGACGTCGGAGGGGCGGACTTCCCGCACGAGCGCGCCGGGACGCCCTCGAGGGCGGCTCGGATCTTGTTAGGGTGCCAGGGCGGATGTGCCGTGGGTCACTGTGGCCCCGGGCGCGACCGCGTGCATCGAGGGGTCGACGAGATCGACGAGGGTCTCGCTCCCCGTCCCGGCCCCACGAGAGGGCCGCTTCGGCCAGGTCCTGTCCGCACGGCACGCCGCCAACCCGCCACCCTCGACCGCCACTCCCGCCCCGACCTGACCGCCATCCCCATCCCACCCTGGAAGGACCTCCCGTGAATCCATTGACCCCCGATGAGCGCCCCACCAGCACCCGGCACGCCGCGGCGTCCCGCTCCGACCTCACCCGTCGCCGGGCGCTCGGGCTCGCGGCTGCGGCCGGTGGCGGGGTCGTCGCCGCGTCGGCCGCCGCCCCGGCCCTCGCCGCAGGGACCGCCGCTGGTGCTGGCGCGGCCGGCGGCACCCCGGCCCCCGCCTCCCCCGCGAAGGAGCTCCCTCCCGTGCATCCCGTCCCCCAGAAGGTCACCGTGTTCGACGGGAACGTGTCGCTCGCCGGGAAGGTGAGCGTGATCGTCGGCAAGGACACGGACGACGCCGCGCTCGCGGCCCTGCGCGAGGTGCTCGAGGATGCCGGTGCGTCCGTCTCCCTCATCACCGCGACCAGCGAGAAGACCACCGCGCAGGGCACCCGCATCCACCTGGGCACCGCCGAGGACAACCCGACCATCGCCCCGAGCCTGAAGGCGCTCGGCGCGAAGACGGCCGACGGCCTCGAGGCCGAGGGGCACGTGCTCGCCGCGGGCCGCTCAAAGGGCGCGCTCGTGGTGCTCGCCGGCCGCGATGCCGCCGGCTCCTTCTACGCCGTGCAGACCCTGCGCCGGCTGCTCGACGGCACGAGCCGTCTACGCCAGGTCGAGGTGCGCGACTGGCCGCTCATGCCCATCCGCGGCTCGATCGAGGGCTTCTACGGGATCCCGTGGTCGCACCGGGCGAGGCTGGACCACTTCCCGTTCTACGGGCGCCGCAAGCTCAACACCTACATCTACACGCCCAAGGACGACCTGCTGCTGCGCTCGAAGTGGCGGGACCTCTACGAGGGCGAGGCCCTCGAGGACATGGCGGAGCTCGTCGAGACCGCCACGAAGAACCACGTGCACTTCACCTACGCCCTCTCCCCCGGCAACGACATCACCTACGGCAGCGACGACGACTTCGCGGCCACCGTGAAGAAGTTCGACCAGGTGCGGGACCTCGGCGTGACCAGCTTCTACATCGCCCTGGACGACATCCCCACCGAGCTGAACGAGGAGGACGCCGCGCAGTTCGACTCGCTCGCCGCCGCGCAGGCGCACTACCTGAACCGTCTGCAGGACGAGTACGTGAAGGCCAACGATCTCGAGCCGCTGCAGACCGTCCCCACGGAGTACTGGGGCTCGGGGCCCTCGGACTACAAGACCGCGTTCGGCACCGGGATCGACCCGGACATCCGCGTGCAGTGGACCGGCGAGGGGGTGTTCTCCCCGCAGGTCACCGTGGATTCCGCGAGCAAGGCCGAGGAGTCGTACCACTCCGAGCACCTCTACGTGTGGGACAACTTCCCCGTCAACGACGGGCGCCGCGACCGCATCTTCCTGAACCCGCTCGAGGGCCGCGCGGACACCCTCCACGAGCACTTCGACGGCTTCACGTCGAACCCGATGATCGAGCCGTACGCGTCCCTGCCGGCGCTCGCGAACTACGCCGACTACTGCTGGAACCCGCCTGCCTACGAGGCCGAGGGCTCGTTCGCCGACGCCCTCGACGAGCTCGCCGGCGACGACCGGCAGGTGCGCCGGGCGCTCGACGTCTTCGTCGACCTCAACGTCAACTGGCCCTATCGGGACGGGTCGCCGAAGGCGCCCGCGCTGTCGGCCGACGTCGAGGCCTACCGGAAGGCCTATGAGGCCGGCTCCCCGGGCGGGCGCCAGGATCTGCGCACGCGGCTGAACCGGATCACCAAGCTGCCGCGCACCCTCGAGGCGATGGCCTCGCAGGGCTTCGTCGACGACACGAGGCCCTGGATGACCGCCGCGTCCCAGTGGGCGCAGGGCCTCACGGAGCAGGACCGCATGCTCACCGCCCTCGAGGACGGCGCGCTGAAGAAGGCCTCGAAGGCCGCGGCGAGCGCGAAGGCCAGCCTCCGCGCGGCGACCGCCGCGACCGTCCCCGACCAGGGCGATGACGGCGTGTACAGGGAGGACCAGATCACCCCGAGCGTCGGCGACGGCGTGTTCGAGGTGTTCATCGCCTGGGCGTGGGCGCAGCTGCGCGACGTGATGCCCGACGACCCGTCGTTGCCCTTCGTCGGCCTGCCCGCCACGGCGAGCACGACCCTGGACCAGTACCAGGACCACGCTCCGGCGCTCATGGTCGACGGCGACGAGTCCACGATGTTCTGGTCCTCGCGCGCGCCGAAGAAGGACGACACGATCACCCTCGAGCTGTCGAACCCGTCCGACCTGCGCTTCGTGCAGCTGAAGATGGCGAAGTCCGACGAGACCGCGGGCGACCAGGTCTACAAGGGGGTCGTCGAGAGTTCGGCCGACGGCGAGGAATGGTCGACGATCGGCACGCTGACGGGCGATCCGGTGTTCACGAAGGAGCTCGGGGCGGGTGTGCGCGCCTCCCACGTCCGCGTGCGCGTGACCGGGAAGAACCCCGGCGGGAAGTGGGTGCAGGTGCGCGAGTTCGCCGTCTCCGACAAGGTCCCGAGCGGGAACTGAGCGCGCGGCGCGGGCGGCCGCGCGGTGTGCCTGGTCAGGCGAGCGGCAGCGCGCCGGGGGTCCGCGCCCGGCGGTCGCGCTCGCGGACGACCCAGCCGGGATCGTCGGTCGTGATCGAGGCGACGTCCGCGGCGAGCGCCGCGTCGAGGTGCTCGGGCGAGTTCACGGTCCACACGTGCAGGCTCGCGCCGCTCGCGGCCCAGGCGCGGTCCGCGTCGCCGTCCTCGAGGGTCTGGATCCACACGCTCACGCGCTCGGCGCGCAGCTCGGCGAGCACCTGCATCACCTCGTCGTCGACACCCGCGGCGAGCAGGCCGATCGGGACCTCCGGCGCGGTCTCGCGCACGGTGCGCAGCGCCTCGGGGTGGAAGGAGATGATCACCGCGGGCGGGGTGCCGTCGGGCAGGGGCATCGGCTGCGCCCCGAAGCGCTCGCGCAGCGCGAGGGCGGTCGCACGGGCGGCGGCCGGGGCCTTGACCTCGACGACCGCGCCGAGGGCACGGCCCGCCCCGCCCTCGCACACGTCGAGGTAGTCGTCGAGCGAGGGGATGCGCTCGCCGCCGCCGAGCTCGACGGTGTCCAGCTGGGCGCGGGTGAGGTCGGCGATGCCGCCGCCGCACAGGGGCCCGTGCGGGGAGGCGGTGCGGTCGATGCTGGAGTCGTGCATGACGACGAGGTGGCCGTCGGCGCTCAGGTGGACGTCGCACTCGAGGGCGTCGGCCCCGTCGCGGACGGCGCGGCCGAAGGAGGCGAGGGTGTTCTCGGGGGCGCCGACGGGAGCGCCGCGGTGGCCGATCACGGCCGGGCGGGGCGAGGCGACCGGGGTGGACAGAGCGGCGGACGAGGAGGAGGAGGGGGTTCGTGCGGAGGCGGAACGGGCGAGGGACATGCGCTCCATGACGGAATCCATGTCTTCATCCTGTGCGGGATCGCCCCGGCCGACGACGGCGCGCGCGCCGCGATGCCGAAGTGTTCGCCCGATGTTCCCCGCACGGAGTCCGGCCGTCAGCGCATGTTCGCCGGGGCGCGGCGCAGGACCGCGGACGGGGCGCGACCCATCGGCCCGGGACCCGGTCACCAGCCGTCGACGGTCGCGAAGCCGGGAGCGCCGAAGATCCCGGGCGACTCGTCGACGTCCTGCGACCACTCCAGGTGCTCCGGCTGGTCGGACGGCAGGGCGCCGTCCTGGTGATCGGCGAGATCGAGGTGCAGCACCACGTGGGCCTGGAGCCGGACGTCCCAGAGCGCGGTCCCCTCGTCGTCCGCGCCGACGGGGGCCGCGGGATCGGGGGCGTCGATCCCGGAGAGGTCGGCCGTGGCCGTCGCGCGCGCCTCCGCGGCCTCATCGTCCGCCGCGCCCTTCAGCCGGATGGTCTTGTCACCGGTCGTGAGCTCCGCGTCCCGGATCTCGACGCGGGGCACGTACGTCGCACGGTGCGCGCCCTCGGGGCGGAAGGCGATGGCCCGGGGGCGCCCGTGGTCGTCGGTGCCCAGCACGTGCTCGTCGTCGTTCGAGAGCGCGGAGACCTCCGCCCGCAGCTCGACAGGCATCGTGTCGTGCGTCGTGCGTCCGCCGAGGTCGAGCGTGCCGTCGACGCCGAGGGACATCCCGGCGGGCAGGGTGTCGCCGTACGGGTCGATGATCGGGAAGAAGTCCTGCTGGTCCGCGGGGACCGTCGTCGCGGTCGGCGCGTCGTCGCTGCGGAAGGCGGCCTCGTGCGCCCCGTCGGAGACCATGACGACGACGGGATCGTCGTCGGGGACGGCCACGAGGCGGACGGTCGTGCCCGCCGGCTTGTCCTCGTCGGCCGACGGCGGGGCGTCGCTGCTGAGCCGGTCGAACACCTCGTCGGCGGTCACCGTGGTCTCGGGGAGGTCGCCGAGCCCCTGCGGCTTCTCGTCGCCGACGGCGAGGGAGGCCGTGAGCGTGCCGCCCTCCGCGCCGCCCAGTGCTCCCTCCGTGCCCACGGGCATGAGCGTGGCGAGCTCCGCCCCGTCGGACTCCCCCTCGCCCGACCCGCCCCCGCCGGCCACGCCCTTGGACCGGGTGTTGACGATGGTGACCGCCATGAGGTGCGTGCCGGGCGCGGCGTCGTAGGGCTCGGCGGCATACCCGGCGTCGTGGACCTCCTGGTAGACGACGAGGACCTCGCGGCCGGCGAGACCGAGGATGCGGCGGCCGCTGTCGCCCGCGGTGTCGACCGTGCACAGGGCGCTGTCGGTGAGCATGCAGCCGCCGTAGGTCGAGCGGTCGTCGGCCGTCTGGGGGCGCGCGGGGACCTCGACGGACTCGCCCGCGGCGAGCTCGGTGCCGCGCGGCGGGCCGATGGAGACCGTGAGGTCGGGCTCCGAGCCGTCGGCCGCGCGCAGCTCGCCGACGCTGCGGGGGTCGACGTCGTGGAAGCTGCCGTCGCCGCCGAGCGTCAGCGCGACCTCGCCGCTGCGCTGGTAGAACGACGTGATGGGCGCCTGCTGCCAGATCGTCGCGCTGTGGCCGGCGCGGCGGGTGGGCCCGCAGACCACGTCGTCCTGGATCGCGCCGCCCTCGAGATGGAAGTAGCAGGCGGCATCGGCGGGGACGTTCGCACGCACCGTCCCCTCGGTGAGGCTCTCGCGCCACGCGTCGCCGATGGTGCGCAGGTCATCGGCCGGACGCAGAAGTGCCGAGTGGTGGTAGGTCCACTCGGAGGGCTCGGGGACGGAGCAGCCCGTGAGGATCAGCAGCGCGGCGGCGGCCGCTGCCGCTGCGCGTCGTCGAGCGTGCATGTCCCCTCCCTCCCCACCGGCGGGCCCGCGCACCGATGCGACGTGCCCTGCCCTGCCCTGCCCTTCTCGCCCAGGGTAACGGGGGTCACATCCGGGTGATACTGTCCGGCACCGGCACCTGCCCCGGCGCCCGCCCCGGCACCCACCCCGAAGGACACCGCCATGGCCTCTCCCACCTTCGCCCCGTACATCAGCTTCCCCGGCACGGCCGACGAGGCCTTCCGCCACTACGCCGACGTGTTCGGCGGCGAGCTGCAGATCTCCCACTACGGCGCCTTCCCGACCGAGGGCTTCCCCTTCCAGCCCCCGCAGGACGCGGTCGCCCACGCGGAGCTGCACGGAGGCCGCATCACGCTCACGGGCGGCGACGCCGTGGGGCCCGACCAGCCCGAGGTGTCCTCGGACGTGTACTCCTTCCTCATCGGCCTGGAGACGACGGCGGAGGCGCACGCGCTCATCGACGCCCTCGTCAGCGGCGGCGGTCGCGTCGCGATGCCCTTCGCCCTCGCCCCGTGGGGCGACCACTACGGTCAGGTCACGGACCGCTTCGGCGTGCTCTGGGCGTTCGTGGTGCCCGGGGAGCACGGTCCCGCAGCGGCCGGGGCCGACGGCTCGAGCGCGGAAACCGCGTGACCCGCCCGCGCGTCGGACGTACCGTGCCGCCATGGGCAGACCCGAGGGGTTCGAGTACGTCGAGCGCGGCGAGGACGTGGTGATCCTGCACCACGGCAGGCCGGCCACCACCCTGCGCGGCCGGCGCGCCGCCGACTTCCTCGAGGACGCCGGGGCCGGGGACGCGCAGGAGCTCATGGCGCGTCTGACCGGGAACTACCGGCGCGGCAACGAGCGGGCCGCGAAGCGGCACCCTCGCAATGCGAGCCGGTAGCAGCGGCCGTCCCGGCAGCCATCGTCCCGGCCGCGGTGGTCCCGGCAGCGGCGATCCCGGCAGCGGCGGTCCCGGCAGCAGGCGCCGTCGGACGACGTCGCCGGACGGCGGGCCCCGGGCCTCGCGACGGCGCGCTCGCATCTGTCGTGGAATATTCAATGACCCGATAGGGTTGGTCCCACTATGCGAGCTTTCGGATTCCTGAGCTTCGGTCACTACGGCAGCGCCGTGGGCGCCCCCGGCGTCGACGCGCGGCAGATGCTGCACGACGCCGTCGACATCTCCGCGGGCGCGGACGAGCTGGGCGTGAACGGCGCCTACTTCCGCGTCCACCACTTCGCCCGGCAGTCGGCCTCGCCGATGCCGCTGCTCGCCGCCGCCGCGGCGCGCACCGAGCGCATCGAGGTGGGCACCGGCGTCATCGACATGCGCTACGAGAACCCCCTCTACCTGGCCGAGGAGGCCGCGGCGCTCGATCTGCTGGCCGACGGCCGCCTCGCCCTCGGCGTCTCCCGCGGGAGCCCCGAGCCGGCCGAGCGCGGCTGGGAGTCCTTCGGATACCACGGCTCGACCGACCCGCGCGGCGCCGACGTGGCCCGCGAGAAGTTCGACCTGTTCCTGCGCGCCGTGCGCGGGGAGCCCATGGCCCGCGCCGCCGAGAACGGATATATGTCGAGCGCCGCGCCCGGGGCGGGACTGCGCATCGAACCGCACTCCCCCGACCTCGCCGACCACATCTGGTGGGGCGCGGGGAGCCGCGAGAGCGCCGAGAACGTGGGCCGCATGGGGCTGAACCTCATGAGCTCGACCCTGCTCACGGAGGCCACCGGCGAATCCTTCGGCGATCTCCAGACCGAGCAGATCGAGCGCTTCCGCGCCGCCTACCGGGAGGCCGGCCACACCGGGCGTCCGCGCGTGTCCGTCTCGCGCAGCGTGTTCCCGATCGTCGACGAGCAGGACCGGATGCTGTTCGGCATGCGCCCGGGCGAGGGCGCCGACCAGATCGGCATCATCGACGGCATGCGCTCGACCTTCGGCCGCACCTTCACCGGCGAGCCCGATCAGCTGATCGAGCAGCTGAGGGCCGACGCGGCCGTGCAGAGCGCCGACACCCTCATGCTCACGATCCCCTCGCAGGCCGGCGTCGACCTGAACCTGCACATCCTCGAGTCCTTCGCGCAGCACGTCGCGCCCGCGCTCGGATGGAGGCCGAACACGGGGGGACCCGTGGAGGGGGATGCGGTCTGAGCCGAGGCGGGCGTCGCGGGAAGGAGCCGGGGCCGGCTCAGTCCCGCACCTCCAGGTGCAGATCCACGTGCACGTCGTCCCCCACGCCCAGGCCGGTCGTGCGCTGCACCGCGACCTTCACGGGCACGAGGTAGACCCCTTCGCGCGGGAACAGTGACGTCGTGAACTCGATGCCTTCGATGGTCGCGACCACGGGGATCGCTCCCCATCCGTAGGTGACCAGCGAGGCGACGTCGGCGATCGCGTCGGACTCGTCCTCGGGCACGGGCGCGAAGACGAACGGCGCGGGGCCGCGCCAGGAGATCAGCGTGGTGTCGAAGGAGAGGTCCACGGGGCAAGCATGCGCCCTCTCCCCGTCGTCCGTCCTGTCCTCCGTCGAATCCGGCGCGTAGTGTCGCGAGCCCGGCGGACGCACCGTCCGCCCGCGTTCGCCGAGCGCAGCACGCGCTCCCCGAGCGCACCGAGCGATCGAAGGAGAAGACATGTCGCATCCCGAGGAGCTCACCCAGGAGAAGACCGTCGAGATCATGCGGGAGCAGCGCTTCGTCATGCTCTCCACGGTGCTCGACGGCAAGATCGTCTCCCATCCCATGACGCCCATGCGCGTCGAGGACGACGCGACCGTGTGGTTCTTCGTCGGCCGCAGCGGCGAGCAGGGCACCGCCCTGCAGGGGAACCCACAGGTCAACCTCGCGTTCGCGGAGACGGGCAGCTGGCTGTCCGTGGCCGGCGCCGCCGAGTTCGTGGAGGACCGGGCGCAGGTCGAGGAGCTGTGGGACGACCAGCTGGAGGACTATTTCCCGCAGGGGGCCGACGATCCCGACCTCGGCCTCGTGAAGTTCCGCGGCGAGTCCGCGCAGTACTGGGGGATCCCGGGGCCGCGCCCCGTCGCCGCCGCGAAGATGCTGGTCGCGAAGCTCAGCGGGGACGAGGGCCCCGGCGTCTCCGGCAAGACGGAGCTCTGAGCGCGCAGGCGCACGGAGCAGGCGTCCGGAAGAGCCGGCCGAGCGGGGACAATCGTCGGGTGCACTCCGACTCCGATGACCCGATGCTCGCCGACGTTCTGCGCGCCCTCGAGGCCGCTCCGGCCCTCCGCGGTCGCGATGCCTATCTCGCCTTCGTCCGGGAGCAGGGCGCGGCCGCGCTGTGGAAGGGCCTCGCGCCCGAGCACGTGACGGCATCGACCTTCGTGTTCTCGCCCGACGGCGCGCAGGTGCTGCTGTGCTTCCACCGCAAGGGCGGTTTCTGGGTGCAGGTCGGCGGACACCTCGAGCGGGAGGACGCGAGTCTGGCCGACGCCGCCCTGCGCGAGGCGCGCGAGGAGTCCGGGCTCGAAGGCCTCGCCCTCGCCACGGCCTCGATCACCGACCTGGACCGCCACGAGCTGGCCGGCGCCTTCACGTGCCGCGCCCACTGGGACATCGGCTTCACCGCGGTCGCGGACCCGTCGGCCCGGATCGTGGTGAGCGAGGAGAGCCGCGACGTGCGCTGGTTCGCCGTCGACGCCTTGCCCGACGGTCTGGCGCCGGGCTGCGCGCGGAGGATCGAGGTCGCGCGGCAGGTGCTGCGATGACCGGCCCGGTCACCTTCGGCGGCGCGGGCACGTCGCTGCGCATCGCGACCGTGAACATCAACGGCATCCGCGCGACCCTTCGCCGCGGCTTCGGCGATTGGCTGCGCGAGCGCGGATGCGACGTGATCGCGCTGCAGGAGGTGCGTGCCCAGGCCGACAAGCTGCCGGGCGGTGCCTTCGGCGAGTACCACGCGGCCCTCGACACCGGCAGCGTCCCCGGACGCAACGGGGTCGCGGTGCTGACGCGGCAGCCGCCCGCGGCCGTGCGCACGTGGAGCGGCACCGCGCTCCTGGCGGGGCCGTCGACATCCGGTGAGCGGCCGAGTGCATCGAACGGGGCGCCGCCGCTCGCCGAGGTCCCTGCGGAGGACCGCGTCGTCCTCCCGCGAGGCCTGCGCCCCTTCGCCGACCAGGGGCGGTACATCGAGGTGGACCTCGCGGAGGCTCCGGTGACGATCGCGAGCCTCTACCTCCCGAAGGGCGGTCTGCCGGCGGAGCTGCAGCGGCCCGAGCGGATGCGCGAGGCGCCCGACGGCGGGGCCCGGTACGCGCGCAAGATGGCGTTCATGGCCGCCTTCTCGACCTACCTCACGCGGGCCCGCCGCGCGGCCGCGGCGGCCGGCCGCGAGTACCTGCTGATGGGCGACATGAACATCGCCCACACCTGCCGGGACCTCGCGGCGTGGCGCCGCAATCAGCAGAATGACGGCTTCCTGCCGGAGGAGCGGGAGTGGTTCGGGCAGCAGCTGGGTCCGCGCACCCTCGTGGACGTGGTGCGCTCCCTGCGTCCCGAGGAGGACGGCCCGTACTCGTGGTGGTCCTGGCTCGGGCAGTCCTTCGCGAAGGACGCGGGCTGGCGCATCGACTACCACCTGGCCACCCCGCGACTCGCGCGCAGCGCACGGCGGGCGGTCGTGGACCGGGACGTGGCGGGGACGCGGCTGTCCGACCATGCGCCGGTAGTCGTGGAGTACGGGGGCTGAGCAGGCCCCGCCGACACACGACGTCACATCCGCCCGCGACGGGAACACCTCGGCCCGTCGCGCGTTGCACCACGCATGACAACTCTCGGAATCATCGGCGCAGGCAACATCGGAAGCCAGGTCGCACGTGCGGCCCTGACAGCGGGATACGACGTGGTCATCGCGAACTCGCGGGGACCCGAGACGCTCGCGGACCTCGTCTCCGAGCTCGGTGACGGCGCGCGCGCCGCGACCGCGGCTGAGGCGGGCGAGGCAGGCGACGTGGTCGTGGTGACCGTGCCCCTGAAGGCGATCGACCAGATCCCCGTCGAGCCGCTCGCCGGGAAGATCGTCCTGGACACGAACAACTACTACCCGGGCCGCGACGGGCAGATCCCGGCACTGGACGCGGGCGAGACCACCACGTCGCAGATGCTCCAGGAGCACCTGCCGACCTCGAAGGTCGTCAAGGCGTTCAACCACATCCCCGCGGCCGACATCACGACCGACGTCGCCCCCGCGGGCACGCCGGACCGTCGGGCGCTCGCGGTCTCCAGCGATGATGCCGAGGCGCTCGCGTTCGCGACGAAGCTGTACGACGAGATCGGGTTCGATGCGGTCGACGTGAGTCCGCTCAGCGAGTCATGGAGGGTCGAGCGCGACCGTCCGGCGTACGTGGTGCGCCAGAACGCCGAGGAGCTGCGCGCGAACCTCGCGAAGGCGCAGCGCGAGGGCTGAGACGGCTCGGTCGACGACCGGCCGACGCATGAGGCGCGGCGCGGCTCAGGCCGCGCCGCGTCCGTCGTCGGCCCGCTCCTCGTTGTCGTACCCGAGGACCTCCGGCTCGCCCGTGCGGGTATCCAGCCCGTGATCCACGCGGTACTCGCGCACCACGAGCCGATCGCGCACCACCAGGGCGATCAGCAGGCCGGCCGCCGTGACCGTCACCTTGACGTTCGCCGGCCAATGCACGTTGTAGGCCATGAGAATGCTGACCGCGATGATCAGCGCGGTCACGCTTCCGGACGCTCGTCGCAGATCTGCACCCATGTCCTCCACCGTAGCGAGAACACGGCGGCGGGGAGCCGGATCCCCGGACGCAGATGTGTGCCGAACCCTCGCCCCCGTCGTCGGTTCCCCGATCTCTCGCTGCGCGTGCGGAAGCGCCACCACACCCCGACGCCCCTGGATCGGTCACGCACCGGCGTATAGCGGACCTCTCTGCCTATATAGGCAGAGAGGTCCGCTATACGCCGCTCGACGACAATTGCCCGCGCCAGCGCTGGCACCGACACCAGCGCCAGCGCCGCCACAAGCACCGACGTCGCCACCAGCTCCCACCAGTTGCCAGGACACGCACCCCCGGACCCCGCGGGAGCACCGCCACCACCCACCCCGCCCGAAAACCCCCTCCCCACCCCGCGCATCCCGGCCTACTGTGGACGACATGCCATCGACGCCCGCTGACGTGCCCACCGATCCGTCCTCGACGCCCTCCTCGACGAGCCCCACCGCCCCTGGCAGCGCCTACCTGCGCTACCCCGATGTCCGTGGCGAGATCATCGTCTTCACCGCGGCCGACGCCGTCTGGGCGGCTCCGCTCTCCGGCGGCCACGCCTGGCGACTGAGCGAGGACTCCGCGCCCGTCGCCTACCCGCGGATCTCGCCGGACGGCACGCAGGTCGCCTTCACCTCGCGCGCGACCGGCAGTCCGGAGGTGCACCTGGTCCCGATCGACGGGACGGGTGCCGCGCGCCGCCTCACCTGGTGGGCGAACCGGCACACGCGCGTCGCGGGCTGGCTGCCGGACGGCCGCATCATCGTCACCACAGGTCACGGCGCCACGCTGTCCTCCCGCGATGCGCAGCTGTGGGCACTGGACGCCGAAGGCCGTGCAGAACTGCTGCCCTTCGGGCGCGCGAGTGAGGTCGCGGTGCACGAGTCCTCCGGCACCACCGTGGTCTCGACCATGTGGCGCAAGGAGCCGGCCACCTGGAAGCACTACCAGGGCGGCACGGCCGCACGGCTGTGGATCAGCCGCGAGGACCTTCCGATCGACGCACCGCACGAGGCCCATGCCGCCCGCTCGTGGGAGCCGTTGCGCGACGACCTGCTGGCGAACAAGACGCGCCTGGCGTTCGTCGGCGACCGTCTGCTGTTCGCCTCGGACACCCCGGGCGAGGGCGCCGCGATCACCGACCGGGCCACCGGCAACCTGTGGTCGGTCGCCCTGGACGGCTCCGATCTGCGCGCGCACACGCACCTGACCAGCGAGGACGGGTACCTGCGCGATCCGGCGTCCGACGGCGCCTCGATCGTGTTCTCCTCTCGCGGTCGCCTCTTCGCGATGGACGGGCCCGACGATGCGCCACGCGAGATCCCCGTGATCGTCGCGGGCGTGGGGTCCGCCCGGCGCATGCGCACGGCCGACCCCCACAAGAACCTGCTGGCGATGCGCCCCACCTTCGACGCCCGCGCGAGCGTGGTCGAGTGGCGCGGCTCCGCGCACGTCCTCACCCACCGCGGCGGGCCCTCGCGCCTGCTCGCGGGCTCGTGCGGACTGCGCTTCCGGGAGGCGGCGCCCCTGGGCCGCTCCCCGTTCGCCGTGATCGTCACCGATGAGCTCGCCCAGGGCGACCGCACCGACCCCGACGCCTTCGCGGGCCGCACGGGCTCCGACGCCCTCGCCCTGCGCCGCCTCGACGCCGAGGGCGAGCAGATCACGCTCGACCTCGGCCCCGTCGGCCGCATCCTCCACGCCGTCCCCTCGCCGGACGGCACCCGGATCGCGATCGCCACCCATGACTACGTGGTGCGGGTGGTGACCCTGCGCGGCATCCTCGACCCCGCCGCCACCAGTGGGAAGGACGCGAGCACCGCCGAGGACCACCCAGACGTCCCGCGTCTGGACTCGGTGCGCGAGGTGGGGACGTCGCATCACGGCGAGATCAGCGACCTCGCCTGGTCGCCGGACTCGCGGTTCCTCACCTGGTCGCAGCCGCGCAGCGAGTTCGTCTCCCAGCTCATGGTCTCCGAGGTCGCGGACCCGGAACCGACGGGCCGCGCGCTGACCAGCGGACGGTTCCTCGAGTCCTCGCCGACCTTCACGGCCGACGGCAAGCACCTCGCGTTCGTCTCCGCCCGCACCTTCGAGACCCAGTACGACGACATCGTCTTCGACCTCGGCTTCGTCGACTCCCAGCGCCCGTTCCTGCTGCCGCTCGAGCGGACCACGCGCGACCCCTTCGGGCCCGACGCCGACGGCTGGGTCCCCGGCGGCGAGGAGAAGCCCGGGGAGTCGGGCGGCGAGGGGCACGGCGGCCCCGGGACCGGGTCGAGCCCGACCTCGCCGTCGGCCGATCCCTCCTCCGGGAGCGCACGCACCAACACCCATCGCGGCGCCCCCTCGCCGACGGATCTGTCCGCGCCGGCGACCGCGTCGAGCGCCGCGGGTGCGCAGGACGCCGAGCGCCCGCCGCAGACCACGATCGACCTCGAGGCCGCAGAGGAGCGGGTCGTCCCGTTCCCCGTCCCCTCCGGGCACTTCACGGACCTGCGGGCCGTCGCGGGAGGCGTGATCTGGCTGCGCCACCCGGCCGAGGGCGTGCTGGGCACGACCCGCGCGGGCCTCGAGGACGAGGCGCCGAAGCCGACGCTCGAGCTGTGGGCCTTCGCCGACCACAAGGTCACCGTGCTCGCCGAGGGCGTGGACCAGGTGTGGGTCTCGGGCGACGGGAAGCAGCTGGTCACGAGGCAGGGCGAGGCGTTCGTGCAGATCCCCGCGGACCGCAAGGTCGAGGACGAGGACCCCGCCCGCATCACGATCGACCTCGGGCGCCTGACGCTGCGCGTGGACCCGGTGCTCGAGCGCCGCGGCATGCTCTGGGACAACTACCGGATCATGGCGCAGCAGTACTGGCGTGCGGACATGGACGGGCAGGACTGGCACGCGATGGTCTCGTGGTACGACGAGGTGGTGGATCGCCTGGTCACGGCCGACGACTTCGTGGACATGATGTGGGAGGTCGTCGCCGAGCTCGGCACGAGTCACGCCTACGTGATGCCGGTGCCCGGCGATCGCGAGGCCGAGGGCGCGCCCGGCCTGCTCGGCGCGGACTTCCGGATCGAGGGCGGATCGGACGCCCGGCTCATCATCGCGCGGATGCTGCGCGGGGAGTCCTCGGACCCCGATGCGCGCTCCCCGCTGCTCGCCCCTGGGGTCGCAGCCCGGGAGGGCGATGCGATCGTGCAGATCGGCGGGCGCGCGGTCGATGCCGGCGCGGGCGCCGGGCCGCTCCTCGCGGGGTGCGCGGAGAAGCCCACCGAGATCGTCCTCGATCGCGACGGCGAGCGCCGCCGCGTGGTCGTCACTCCGCTCGCCGACGAGTCGCAGCTGCGCTACCAGGACTGGGTGGCCACGCGACGTGCCTTCGTCGCCGAGCACTCCGACGGCCGCCTGGGCTACCTGCACATCCCCGACATGGTCTCGAGCGGCTGGGCCCAGATGCACCGCGACCTGCGGGAGGCCTCCGCAAAGGAGGGGCTGGTCGTGGACGTGCGCTACAACAGCGGCGGCCACACCTCGCAGCTGGTCACCGACCGTCTGGCCCGCAGGGTCGTCTCCTGGGACTATCCGCGCGGCGAGCAGCCCTCGACCTACCCGGCGTTCGCGCCGCGGGGGCCGGTCGTGTTCGTGACGAACCAGGAGGCCGGGTCCGACGGCGACATCGTGGGCGCGGTCGCGAAGTCCATGAAGATCGGCCCGCTCATCGGCACCCGCACCTGGGGCGGCGTGATCGGCATCGACGGCCGCTTCGACCTGGTCGACGGCACGGGCGTCACCGAGCCGAAGTACGCGAGCTGGTTCGCGGGCGCGGACTGGACCATCGAGAACTACGGCGTGGACCCCGACATCGAGGTGCCGTTCCCGCCCAACGAGTGGCTCGCGGGGAAGGACCCGCAGCTCGGCCGCGGCATCGAGGAGGCCCTGGCCACGCTCGAGCAGACGCCCGCGGCCGTGGCTCCGCCGCTGCCGCCGGCGCGGTTCGGGGGCGGAGGGCTGAGGCGGCCGGCGGGCCGGGCGGCCGAGACAGGGCCGACGGGTCCGACGGGGCCGAAGGCCCGACAGTGACGACCAGGGACGAGAAAGGAGTGCGCGTGAGCTCGGATGAAGACCGGGTCTACAGTCCGCAGGAGCGGGCGATGGACGAGTTCATCGTGAGGTTCACGCCGCACTTCCTCACGCTCCCGGACCGCCTCGACGAGGTCGTGGCCGCGCTGCGCGCGGACGACCCCGCGCAGGAGATCGCGAGGGCGTTCGACTGCGCGGTCGACGTCGCCGAGCACCTGCTGTCGACCCAGCTGCGGAGGCTGTCACCACAGTCCCTGACTGAGTATCGAGCGGAGTACGAGAGCGCGCTCCGACGTCTTCGCAACCACATCGCGGCGGAGTAGCCGTCCTCTGCGTCGCGACGAACCATCCGGGGTCAGCGCGCGACGGCAGCTCCGTGAGGTTCAGGCGACCTGAACGCGCGTGTCCCCGATCACGAACTCGATGGCAAGGTCTCCGCCCACCGCCTCGAGATATCGCCGGATGGTGGCGACGCGCGCATTCTCCACGTCGCCGCGCTCGATCTTCGATACCTGTCTCTGCGAGACCCCGATGCGCTCAGCGAGCTGCACCTGCGTGAGCCCGGCGTCACGGCGCAGCTCACGCAGACGATACGCGCGCACCTGGGAGAGCATCCGCTCCTTATGGGCCGCCACCTTCGTTCGATCCACAGGGTGGTCGGCGAGGAACTCCGCAAGTTCCATGGCCATGGGGTCACCGTCCTTTCACGCGACGAACATGGGCATCGAAAAGGTCATCCGCACGAGGTATGTTCCGCTTGTACCAGCCCCTCCAGTCACCGGACTTGCCGCCCGCGACCAGAAGGATCGCCTGACGAGCCGGGTCGAAGGCGAAGAGGACGCGAAGCTCGGTCCTCCCCGCCGACCCGGGACGCAGCTCCTTCATGTTCCTATGACGCGACGCGGTCACGGTGTCGACGAGCGGCCGGCCCAGCTGCGGCCCGTGCTCCCCCAGCAGCTCCACGGCGGCCACGACCTGCTCCCGCGAGTGTTGGTCGAGCTCCGCAAGCCACGGCGCGAGCTGCTGGCCGAGCATGCCCTTGATCAGCGCACTCCCCGCCGGGTCCAGGAGATCGCCTTGCCACAGCGCGGTCAGCAGACGCATCTGGTCACCTGCGGTCTCGAGGGAGCCGAACAGGGCGCCGACCGTGCGGAGCTTCCAGTCCGTCTGGGAGGGCACGGCACCGCGGCCCCCTTCGACCTCGTCCACGGCGCGCACATCGAGGTGGGCGCCTGGCCGCCCGGCCCGTGACGCTCAGCCGCCCTCAGCTTCGGAGCCGCTCCGACTGTGCGCTCGAGCCCTCCGCCCCACTGGGGCGAGCACGGCACCCGCCAGCGCCAGCACGCCCGCACCGAGGAACGCCGCCTCGGCTCCCGCCCGGTCAGCGACGGCACCCCAGAACGGTGTGGCGAGCGTCTGGCCCAGAGCGATCGCGAGGAAACCGCCGCCCACCACGACCGCTGTCCGCTCCGGGCGGATGCGGGTCGCCCCCACCAGGACGAGCCCTGTGAGAGCGACGTACGCGGCACCGAAGGCTGCGCACGAGGTGATCGCGGCCGGCGGGCTGTCGGGGGCGATGCCGAGCACGACCGTCGACAGGGCCAGGAGCCCCATGAGGAGCGCCCAGGCGGCGCGCGTCCCCAGGCGACGCACGAGGTCGCCGGCGGCCGCTCCCCCGAGGCCGCAGGCGCCGAGCACGATCCAGGCGGTCACTCCCACCTGCGGCCCCGCCCCGTCGGCGCCCGCGATCCGGTCCTGCCCGAACGTCCACACCATCGCGCTCGCCGCCCCCATCACGGCCGCCGCCCCCATGAGGCACGCGAGGGCGAGCGTGCTCGCCGTGCGGGCGTCGGCCCGACCAGGACCGCCCGCGGCTCGGGTCCTCGATCCGTGCTCACCGCGCTCGGCACCATCGCGACCACGCCCAGCCCGCGGTCCTCCGCGCCTCACGCCCGCCGGCACGATCCGCACCTGAGGGACCACGACGGCGACCGCGACGCACACCGCGAATGCCGCGAGCGCGAAGAGACCCCAGGACAGCCGCCAATAGTCCTGGCCGAGCAGGGCGACGGGACCGGACAGCATGACGCCGGCTCCCGTGCCTGCGTTCGCGATCGACTGCACGCGGTCGCGCCTGGCCGGGGCGACGCAGCGAGCGATCGCCTGGGCGAGCGGCGGCGACGCGACGCCGGTGCTGGCGCCGGCGATCGCCACTCCGCCGAGGAGCATCGCAGGGCTGATGGCCGCGGCGACGAGCGTGATCCCCGAGGTCGCCAGGACTCCGGCGGCGAGCGCGACCGTGCGCGATCCGAACCGGGGAGAGAGCGCGACCGCGCCGATGATGCCCGCGCAGTAGGCGAGGTAGCTCGAGGACGCGATGAGACCCGCGGCCCGGGAGGTGAGATCGAAGGTCTCGCGGAACGTCGGCAGGAAGAGCCCGAAGGCGAACCGGGCGAGTCCGTAGCAGACGCCGATCAGGGCGAGTGCCACGACGGCGAGCAGGGCATCCGTGCCGAGCGCCCGTGCAGTGGTGCCGTGCGGCCGCCGTGCGATGTGCGCATCCGTGTCGCCGCGCTTCTCGGTGTGACTGCTCGGGTCCACGAACGCTCCTCGGTCAGGTTCACAGGGCTGTGAAGTACCTTCGCACGGTAGACTTCACTGATCGGTGAAGTCAATCTGGGAGCAGAGGAGACGGAGGAGACGACATGGATGACGCACGAGAGATGTCCGGGACGGCACCGCCCGCCGATCCTGACCGGACGTCACATCTGACCCCGGGCGCGCAGCGCATCCTGGAGGCAGCGGGCCCCCTGTTCTACGAGAACGGAATCCATGCGGTCGGGGTGGACACGATCGCCGAGGTCTCCGGGGTCACCAAGCGCACGCTCTACGATCGCTTCGGCTCCAAGGACGCACTGGTCGCCACCTACCTTCAGCTCCGCGACGAGGCCTGGCGGAGGACGCTCGAGACGCACGTCGCCGCCGCGTCGCCGCCGCGGGCGCTCGCCGTGTTCGACGCCTACGAGGATGCCGAGCAGACGGATCGCGGCTGCGCCTTCCTCAACGCTGCAGGCGAGCTGCCCCCGGACCACCCAGGGCAGGTCGTGGTGCGAGCCCACAAGGCGCATGTGCGGAGGCGGCTCGGAGAGCTCGTCGAGGAATCCGCGGAGTCACCTGCGGCCGGGGATGTCGCCGAGCATCTCTTCCTGCTGCTCGAGGGTGCCATCGCGCATCGGGGGATCGACGGGGACGCCCACCGCCTGCGAGATGCACGACGCCTCGCCACGCAACTGCTGACACGGCGCCGAACCCCCGAGTGACCCGTTTCGGGCCGGACACCGCGGCCTGACTCCTCACCCCTCGTCGTCGAGGACCCGCACGAGCGCGCCCAGGCCGTCGAGCAGCTGCTCGGCCCCGGGCGCGCCGAGCGCGCCGAGCATCGATCGCTCGATCTCGCGCACCTGCCCGTCGGCCTCGCCGAGCAGCCCCTCCCCCTCGTCAGTGAGCTCGATGGGCAGGCGCCTGCCGCTCGGGGCGGAGGCGGGCCGCGTGACGAGCCCGCGAGCCTGCAGGCCCGTGACCACACTGTGCATGGACTGGGCGGTGACGAAGCCGGCGCGGGCGAGCTCCGCGCTGGTCTGCCCGGGGCGCAGCCGGAGGTTCTGGAGGCACACGTACTGCGGCACCGTGAGCCCGAGCGGCCGCAGCCTCGCGTCCATCCGGGAGTGGAGCGACGCCTGCGCGCGCTTGAGCACGTAGCCGATCCGTCGCCCGAGGTCGCCGGGAGCCGAGACCACGGCGCCGGCATCCTCGGCGGCGACCGGTGCGGCGACCCCGCCCGATCCTCCGCCGATCTCCTCGCCCGCGTCCGAGCCCGATCCCTCTCCCGGTCCCACTTCCGCTCCATCCATATCAGCATCTTGACATAGGGCCTTTCCGGCGGTTGTATATCAGTGTCCTGATATTGATCGGAAGGATCCGCCATGACCGCCACCGGTCCCGACTTCATCGCCCTGCAGGTGCGCGACCTCGACGCCGCCGCGACCTTCTTCGAGGAGCACCTCGGTCTGCGACGCGCGCCCGCGTCCCCTCCGGGCGCTGTCGTCTTCGGCACCTCGCCGATCCCCTTCGCCGTGCGCGAGCCGCTGCCCGGCACCGACCTCGACGCGGCGAGCCCACGGCCCGGCGTCGGGTTCGCCCTGTGGCTCGCGGTCGAGGACGCCGATGCCCTGCACGAGCACCTCGTCGGCGCGGGCGTCGAGGTGCTCGGCCCCGTCGCCGACTCGCCCTTCGGCCGGACCCTGACCTTCGTCGGCCCCGAGGGGTACGCGCTCACCGCCCACACCGCGCAGGGCCCCGCCTGATGGCGGCTGGCCACACCGTCACGCATGACCTCGAGGTCCGCGGGCCCTGGTCGCTCAGCACGAGCCGCCGCTTCTGGGAGGGTTTCGCCCCGCAGCGGCTCCCCTCCCAGGAAGGCCCGCTGACCACCGTGTTCCGCGCCGACCGCACGTGGGAGCCGCTCCGGGCGCAGGTCACGCAGGACGGCCCCATCGCCCGGATCTCCGTCGGCCGCACGGACGGCGGAGACCCGAGGGATCCCGAGGCGGCGATCGCGCAGGTCGCGCGCTTCCTCTCCCTCGACGTCGACGCCGGCTCGTGGCCGACGGTCGGCGAGGGCGATCCCGTGATCGGCGATCTGCAGCGCCAACTGCCGGGGCTGCGCCCCTGCGGCTTCCACTCGCCCTACGAGGCGGCCGCGTGGGCCGTGCTGTCCCAGCGCGTCCGCATCACCCAGGCGGCCTCCCTGCGCGAGCGCCTCACCGCGGACCTGGGGGAGGATGGCGCCTTCCCCGCCCCGCGGGCGCTCCTCGAGGCGGATCTCGACCTGCCCGGCCGCAAGGCGGAGTACCTGCGCGCCGTGGCCCGCGCCGCGCTCGACGGGACCCTGGACGGCGAGCACCTTCGCGACCTCGACCCGGACGACGCCTTCACCGAGGTACAGGGCATCCTGGGCCTGGGCCCTTTCGCCGCCGAGCTCGTGGTGATCCGTGGGGCGAACGCCCCCGATGCCCTCCCCCGTCACGAGCGCCGGCTCGCGCAGGAGATCACCGAGCGCTACGGCGAGGGCGCCGACGTCGCGACGGTGAGCTCCGCCTGGCGGCCGTTGCGATCCTGGGCCGCCGTGCTGCTGCCCATCGGACGCGAGGAGCGCACGGGCGAGATCGAAGGAAGGCGTTCCGGCGGGGAATGACCCTCGCCGGCGCCGACGAGCCGCCGGCCGATCGGCCGACGACCGGCAGGCCCGACGCCGCCGACGTCAGAAGCGCACGGCGATGCGGTCGATCGCACGGCCGACGGGGTCCTGATCGCGGGACACGTCCGGCTCGGGCGGGGCAGGCGGCTCGTCCTCCCGGGAGAGGCGGGCGATCGGGACGGTCGCATCGGGGGCGAGGGTGCGGGTGATCGCGGCGTTCCCGCGCTCGAAGGCCTCGGCCGGGGTGCGCGGTGACGGGTCCGCGGGGCGCACCCAGCGGGGGTCGTCGTCGGGCGGAGGAGCGGGGAGGAGGACTCCGAGGACCACGCGGATCGCGGCCCCCAGGGCGACGGAGACGGCGGCGATGAGAAGGATGAGGGCCAGGCCCATGACGAGTGTGCTCATGACTCGATCCTGCGGCCGGCGATACGGAAGGACAAGCGAACATTCCTACCCCATTGTTCAGCACTGCTGATCGGTCGTAGGGTGGCCGCATGCTCGATCCCGTGAAACTCCGCGTGCTGCGCTCCGTCGCCGCGACCGGCAGCATCCGCGCGAGCGCCGAGGCGCTCGGATACACGCCGTCGGCCGTGAGCCAGCAGCTCTCCGCGCTGCGCCGGGAGACCGGCGTCGACCTGGTGGAGCGCTCCGGCCGCGGCATCGAGATCACCCCCGCGGGCGCGGAGATCGCGCGGGCCGCGGGCACCGCCCTGGACGCGCTCGACGACGTGCAGCGCCTGGCCGCGAACCTGCGGGAGGGACGCTCCGGGACCCTCACCTTCGCCTACATGACCTCGGTCGCCGCCACCTGGGTCCCGCGCCTGGCGCAGGACGTGCGTGAGGCCTTCCCCGACCTCTCCCTCACCCTCCTGCACCGGGACTGCTCGGCGAGCGAGCTCGATCTGCGCGGGGACGTGCTGATCGCGGACGACATCGACGCGGAGCCCGGCACCGACTGGCAGCTCTGCGACCTCCTCGAGGAGTCGTACGTGGCCCTCGTGCCCTCGAGCCACCCTCTGGCCTCCCGCGAGAGCGTGGCCCTCGCGGATCTCGCCGAGATCCCGTGGGCCACGGACGACCCCCTGGACTCCACCTGGTTCGCTCGGATCCTCTCGGCCTGCCACGCCGCCGGGTTCACACCCCGGGTCGAGGTCAATCCGCCCGACTACTCCGCCGTGCTGGGCTTCATCGCCTCCGGGGGCTTCGTCAGCGTGCAGCCCTCGCTGCTGGAGCAGAACCCGCCGCCCGGCGTCGTCGTCCTCCCGCTGCGCTCCCCGGCGCCGCGCCGCAGCCTGCAGGTGTGGGTGCGTCGGTCCTCCGCGAAGAACCCTGCCGTGCAGTTCATGGTGCAGCGCCTGTGGGCGATCGCCGCCGACCACGCCGAGCGCATCCCCGGGATCACCCTTCTGGGAGCGCCGCCGCAGCCCGCGGCCGACGTGACGCGCTCCCCGGCCGCCCCGGTCGCCGGGTGAGATGATCCGAGGAGCCCGCGCCGACGCCGGCGCGGATCCGCCGTGAGGAGGAGGCCCCATGAGCAGCGACAGCACCGGCACCGAGGGAGCGCACGCCGTGGACATCGATGCCCGCATCCGCGACCTGCCCGTCCGCGCCGAGATCGCCGACGACACCCTGATCCTCGAGGTCGACATCGCCGGCACCGAAGAGCAGCTGTGGCGCGCGATCACCGATCCCGAGCAGCTCGCCCGCTGGTCCCCCGTCGTCCCCGACCGTCCGCTCACCGAGGTGGGACCGGCGCTCAGCCGCGAGACGCCCGACGAGGACCCGGTCGCTGCCGACGTCCTCGCGACCGCCGGCCAGCACGCCCTCACCCACCGCTGGGGCGACGCCACCATGGGCTGGATGATCGAGGAGGGCCGACTGGACATCCAGGTGGGCCTGCCCGACGTGCAGCAGGCCCAGTACTTCGCCGCCGGCTGGCAGGTGTGCCTCGCGGTGCTCGACGCCCAGCTCAGCGGCCTCGACCAGGAGCGCATCGTGGGCATGGACGCCATGGACCACGGCTGGGAGGAGCTGCGGGCGCGCTACGCCGAGGAGTTCGGGCACCCGGACGGGGAGTCGCCGGAGGCGTGAGCCGGGGCGGACGGCCCCGCCCACCGCGTCGACGGACCCTCCGCGGCGACCCACGCCCCGCGGCAACAGGCGGCCGCGAGCGCGCGCCCGGCTGCGCGTTCCCTATCCTGGAGCGC
This sequence comes from Brachybacterium halotolerans subsp. kimchii, assembly GCF_020792675.1. Taxonomy (NCBI): domain Bacteria; kingdom Bacillati; phylum Actinomycetota; class Actinomycetes; order Micrococcales; family Dermabacteraceae; genus Brachybacterium; species Brachybacterium halotolerans. Next base: position 2,378,299 of record NZ_CP086254.1, read on the forward strand.
ATCGCCGTGCCGTGACGCCGCACGGCAGCGCGCCCGGACCAGCCGGGCTTCGTGACGCCCATCTGCTGGAGGACCTGTGACCCCGCGCTTCTCGATCCCGACCGACGACGCCGTCGGCCCCTTCGTCGTCGGACTCGACGTCGGCTCCGGCGGCAGCCGCGCCGCCGTCTACGACGCCTCGGGACGCGAGGTCGGCACGCGCCACCACAAGGTCGAGCACGCGTTCACCACCGCGGCCGACGGCACCTCCACGATCGACGCCGATCAGATCGTCGAGGAGCTGTGCGTGGCCATGGAGGCCGTCCTCGACGGCGCCCTGCCCGGGCCCGTCGTCGGCATCGGCGTCGACACCTTCGCCTCCTCGCTGATCGCGGTCGACGCCTCCGGCGCCGCCCTCACCCCGTGCATCACCTACGCGGACACCCGCTGCCGCGAGCAGGTCACCGCCCTGCGCGAGGAGCTCGACGCCGTCGCCCTGCACGACCGCACCGGCTCCCGCCTGCACTCCTCGTACAACACACCGCGCCTGCGCTGGCTGCGAGATGAGCACCCCGACGTCTTCTCCCGCGCGAGCTCGTTCATGGCGCTCGGCGAGTACGTCGCCCTGAAGCTGCTGGGAGAAGGCGTGCTGGGCACCGCGTCGGCCGCCTGGGGCGGGATGATCGACCGCCGCACCGGTGAGTACGTGCCCGAGCTGCTGGAGGCTGCCGGGGTCTCCGCGGACCTGCTCGGGGCCCCGCGCGACCCCTCTCAGGGGCAGCCGGTCGCGGGCACCCCGCTCGCGCAGCGGATCCCCGCGCTCGCCGACGCCACCTGGATCCCCGTCGTCGGCGACGGGCTCACCGCCAACCTCGGCATCGGCGCCGTCGGCCCCGGCACCTGGGGCATCTCCACCGCCACCTCCGGCGCGATCCGCCAGCTGCTCGACACCGAGACCGGCACCCTGCCCGGGGGTCTCTGGGCCTACCGCGTCGATGCGCGCCGCACCCTCGTCGGCTCCGCCATGAGCGACGCCGGCCGCGTCCTCGACTTCGCCCGCACCCGCTTCGCGATCCCGGAGGACATCTCCCAGATCGACACCGAGACCCTGCTCGGTGCGGCCCCGCAGGCCGGGAACCCGCTGGTGGTGCCGTTCCTCTCCGGCGAGCGCGGCACCAAGTGGCGCGACAGCGCCCGGGCGGTCCTCGCGAACGTCTCCGCCTCCACCACCGCCGAGGACCTGCTGCGCGGCTGCTTCGAGGGCCTCGCCCTGTCCTACCTGCGCATCGCCGACCAGCTGCGAGAGGTCGGCGGCGCCCCGCAGCGGATCGTGCTCTCCGGCGGCATGACGGAGAACGCTCCGGCCTGGCTGCACCTGCTGGCCGACGCCCTGCAGACCCCCATCGACCACGTCGCGATCTCCCGCTCCACCATGCGCGGCGCCGCCCTGCTCGCCCTCGAGCAGACCGTGCCCGACGCCGAGCGCGCGCCGATCCCGGTGCGCAGCACGATCGAGCCCGTCGCCGCGCACGCCGACTACTACCGCGAGCGCCTCGCGCGCTTCGAGATCCACGCCGACGTCGCCTGATGGCCCACTCGTCCGGCTCTCCGATTGCCTCGCGAGCCCGGACGCGGTGTGCTTGTGCCATGGACCCGACACTGCGCGCCCCCAGCGTCCCCGAGCTGCTCCTCGCCGCCGACGCCCTCGCCACCTGGCAGCGGGACGACGCACCGCTGCAGCTTCACCCCGGTGACCTGGGATGGCACAGCATGAGGGGGCTGCCGGCGACCGCCGCGGCGACCCGCGTGTGGGAGCTGGACGACGTGCCGGTCGCGATCGGGCTGCTCGACGGCCCGGACCTGCTGCGCCTGGCCTTCGCCCCCGGCGCAGAGGACGACGAGGCCCTGGCCCGACGGATCTCGAGCGATCTGGCCGACCCCTCGCACTGCATCCTCGACGCGGGCCCGGGTGCGGTCGAGGCACGTGGCGCGGCCGCGCTCCGGCACACCCTCGCGGCCGACGCCTGGGAGGAGGGCGAGCTCTGGACGCCGCTCCGCCTGGATCTGGGCCCGATGCCGGACATGAGCGATGCGCTGGCCTCCGCCGACGTCGTCGACCCGCAGTCCGCCCCGGACTTCCCGGAGGACGATCCTGACCTCCATCCCTCGGATCCGGCCGACGCCCCGCCGACCGATCAGGGCCTGCCCGCGCGGCTCTCCCCCGTCGAGGAGTGGGCGCGCGTCCACTTCTCCGCGTTTCGACGCCGCGACCCCTCGCCCGCCGAGCTGCGCCGCCGCGCCCGGGACTGGACCGTGATGGCCGCGAGCCCGCTCGCGAGCTCGTCGCTCACGCTGCTCGGCCGCGACGACGACGATGCGGCGGTCGCGATCGCGACGGTCTGGTCGGCGGGCCCCGGCCGCCCCGGCCTTCTGGAGCCCGTCGCCGTGCATCCCGACCACCGGGGGCGCGGGTTCGGCCGGGGGATCACGCTCTCCGCCGTCCATGCGCTGCGGGCGATGGGCGCCTCGAGCGCGCTCGTGTGCACGCCGAGCTCCCTCTCCGGCGCGGTGCCCACCTACCTCTCCGCGGGCTTCCGGGCGGACGACGAGGTGGCCGACATGCAGCGGAGGTTCTGAGGGGCCCGCCGATCGGCCCCGGCGAGTGCCGTGCGCACGTCGAAGTGCCCTGCGCGCGCCCAAGTCCCCTGCGCGCGCCCGAATGCCCTGCGCACGCCGACGGGCCGTGACAGGCTGACCGGGTGCACACGATCGACATCACCGACCCGCTCGTCCACGGCCACGCGGACCTCGAGCAGACCGCCGAGGGAGTGCGCATCCACCGCCTGCCCGCCTGGCTGCGGCGGCTCTGGCCCGAGCCCAGGCTGATGGCCATGGAGCAGCAGCCCGCGGGCGTGCGGCTCGTGCTGGACACCGATGCCCGGGCCCTCGAGCTGACGATGCGCAGCACGCGCGCGGCGTTCCCCGGCGCGGAGCGCCCGCGCGGCGTGCTGGACGTCGTGGTCGACGGCGAGGTGGCCGCGCACGACGTCCTCACCGGCGGCGTGCTGGTCATCACCGACCCCTCCACAGGCGAGACCTCGTCAAGCCCCGGCCCCGCGCACACCTCCCGCATCGAGCTCTCGCCGGGCACGCACCGCGTGGAGCTGTGGCTGCCCTACAGGGAGAACATCGTGCTGGAATCCCTGCGCGCGGAGGCCGACTCCCCGCCCGCGGGCGGCGGGCGCCCGCTCGTGCGTCCCGTCGCCCCTTCGGGGCCGCGCTGGGTGCACCACGGGAGCTCCATCAGCCACGGCTCGAACGCCGCGACCCCGCTGGGGACCTGGCCGGTGCGCGCCGCCCGCGCCGTCGGCGCGGACCTGCGCAATCTCGGCTTCGGCGGCAGCGCCCTGGTCGACGCGCCCGTCGCGCAGGTCATCCGGGACGCGCCGGCCGACGTCATCAGCCTCAAGCTGGGCATCAACCTGGTGGGAGGCGACATCATGCGTCGGCGGGCACTCGTGCCCGCCATGCACGGCTTCCTCGACACGATCCGCCAGGGCCACCCGAACACGCCCCTCGTGCTCGTCTCACCGCTCCACTGCGGCCTGTTCGAGGGCACCCCCGGCCCCAGTGCGTTGGATCCGCAGGCGCTCGCGCGCGGGAAGATCCGCTTCATGTCCATCGGCGATCCGGCCGACATCGCCGGAGGTCGGCTGGACCTGCCCGCCGTCCGCGAGGCGCTCGCGGAGGTCTGCGCCGCCCGCGAGGATTCGCAGCTGCACCACATCGACGGTCTCGATCTCTATGGTGCGCAGGACGAGGCGGAGCTGCCGCTGCCCGATGCCCTCCACCCGGGCCCCGAGGCGCACGCCCGTATCGCCGAGCGGTTCGTCGAGCGCGTCTTCGCCGACGGCGGGGCGTTCGCCCAGCACGGGGCATCGGCATGAACGGCGGTCCGACGGAGGTCGGCGTGCGCCCGGCGACGGCCGAGGACGTCGCCGCCTTCTCGGGCGCCTTCCCCGATCTGATCGGGGACCGCTGGCGACCGGGCGGCAACCGGCGCTCCTTCGTCGCGGTCGCGCCCAACGGCTCGGGCCAACACATCGTCGGCCACTGCCGCGCCGTCGACAACACGGTGCACCCGGGCTCGCGCGTCATGCTGCTCGAGGTCGCCTTGGAGCTGCGCGGGCGGGGCGTGGACGATGCCCTGCTGCAGGCGCAGGTCGACGCCTCGACAGTGCCTCCCCGGATGAAGATCTACGAGCACCAGGTCGCCGATCAGCAGCTCGCGGAGCGCTTCGGCGGTATCGCCGTGCAGGTCACGCCACCGTGGCGCTACGTCGTCGGTCCCGAGATGCGCGCGTGGGCGGCGCAGCACGGTCCGGTCGGCTCCGCCGAGATCGGTCCCGCGCTCGCCGAGGAGCCGGGCGACCTGCTCGCGCTCGAGGTCGACCACTACATCGACCAGCACGCGTCCTGGTCTCCGACCGCGCCGCGCGAGTCCCTTCTCGTCGAGCTCGGCGAGGACCACGATCCCCAGTCACCGTCCACCTGGGACCGCGACCGCAGCCGAGCACTGCGACGGGACGGCCAGCTCGTCGCCGCCGTCCTGGTGTGGCCGGCCGAGGACGACGAGGGCGGTGCGCGAGAGGTCTCCCTCCTCTCGCGCCCCTACGTCGGCCCGAGCTCGCGCGCCGACAAGGAGGCGTGCCTGGCCGCGCTCATCGACGCGAGCGCCGACGGCCACGAGCTGCTCATCGACTCCCACCTCACGATGCGCGAGGAGTGGGCGATGATGCGTGAGGTGCCGGGGCTGGTCCCCTCGGACGGCACGGGGTGGATGGCGATCGCCGCGATCCCCGTGCCCAGCGGCCCCGCACCCCGACCCGTGCCGCGCGAGCTGGTGCCCGCAGAGACACCCTGGGTGCACGCGTTGCTGCCCTGAGCGCCGCTCGAGGGCCCCGACGGCCGCCGGACGAAGGGATCAGCGCTTGTCGTGAGGGGCGGCACCGTCGCGCCCGCCCGTGCTGCCGCGCACCACGAGTCGGACCGGCAGGGCGCCCTCGACGGGGCCCTTCACGCTGGAGGGCTGGCGGATGCGGCGCACGATGCGGTCCACGGCGACGCGTCCCTGCTCGCGCTTGGGCGCGGCGACGGTGGTGAGGCCGGCTCCGACCAGTCGCGAGAGCGGGATGTCGTCGTGGCCGATGACCGGCAGCTCCTGCGGGACCCTGATGCCGCTGCGCAGGGCCGCGACCAGCAGACCCAGCGCCTGCAGGTCGTTGTAGCAGATCACCGCGTCGGGCAGCGGGTCGCCCGCGCCGCGGGTGGACTCGATGAGCTCGGCGAAGGCGTCCTCCCCGCCGCGGGAGGTGGGCGGGAACGGGCCGATGCGGTGCACGCGGATCCCGTGGCTCGCGCCGGTGGTGCGGGCCGAGCGCCAGCGCTCCCCGTCGGACCACGAGTTCGCGGGTCCGGCCACGTAGGTCACGGTGCGCACCCGGTGGGACTCCAGGTGGGTCATCGCCTGGTTCATGCCGTGCTCGTAGTCCGGGGTGATCGAGTCCAGGCCCGCCACGTGACGGTTCAGCACCACGATCGGCACCCTCTTCGCCAGCTGCAGCAGCGTCGCGTCCGAGAGCCTTGTGCCGGTGAGCACGATGCCGTCCACGACCTCGAGGGAACGTTCGAGGGAGATGCGCTCGCGCTCCTCGTCCTCGCCGGAGTCCAGCAGGATCGGCAGGTACTCCGCCGAGTGCGCCGCCTCCTGCATGCCCGAGAGGACCTCGGCGAAGTACGGGTTCGAGAGGTCGGGCGCGGCGACGCCCAGGCGACCCTGCCTGCCCTGGCGCTCCTGCTGATCGGGGGCGTCCGTGCGGTAGCCGAGGCGCCGCGCGGCATCCATGACCTTCGCGTGGGTGGCAGCGCTGACCCGGCCGGGCCGCGAGAAGGCGCGCGAGACCGTGCTCGGGGCACAGCCCACCTCACGGGCCACGTCATAGATGGTGACGTGCTCCTTCTGCGTCATCGTGCGCCTCCCAGGGGACTCCGTCGGCCGACCAGCGGCAGGCCTCAAGGGTAGCCCGGGAGACGGGGCCGCCGGACGACGGGGCGCGGGGAATGGGGCGGATCTCGAGGCGGCGAGGCCCAACCTAGAAACGGAGACGGTCCGACGTCGAGGCGGAGACGGTCCGGTGCCGAGGCATCGGCCGAGCTCTCACCCCGCCGCGAGCATCCCCCGGGGGTCGAAGGTGACCCGGATGGCGCGGATGCGACCGCCCTCGACGTGGCACCAGTTGACCACCGGCGTCGGCTCCGAGCCGCCCACACCGAGCGAGAACCAGGTCATCACGTCCTCCTCGTCGGCCAGTCGCCGCTCCACCTCGAGATGCGTGGTGGCCCGGGCGAGGCCGACGAGCCCCTCGAGGCAGTCCTCCCGGCCGCGGAGCGAGGCGAGCGGACCGTCGAAGGCGACGTCATCGGCGAGGTGCGCAGCGAGGTCCGCGAAGTCGCGGCGGCGCCAGCAGTCGAAGTACGTCCCGGCGAGGTCGCGGGGACTGGGAATGTCGGTCATGGCTCCTCCTGGAGTGCATCGTCATCTGCAGGGAGACTCCAGAAGACAGGGCACCGACGGCAGCTGTGTGTCGGTGTTTCCGACCGGATTCGTCCGCTGCGCGATTACCGTGGGGCCCGTGAAGCGCAGCGACCGCCACCGAGCCCTCGTGGACCTGCTGCGCGCCCGGGTCGAGCAGCCGATCTCCGTGCCGCGCCTCGCCGACCGCTTCGCGGTCTCCACCCGCACGATCGAGCGCGACATCTGTGCGCTGCAGGAGGCGGGCATCCCGATCTACGGGGTCCCGGGGCGCACGGGAGGCTTCGCGATCGGCCGGGACTTCTCCCTGCCACCCCTCGCGATCACGCCGGCGGAGGCCCTCGCCGTGCTCGCCGGCCTCGGCGTCATGGACGGCTCCCCGCTCGCTCGGGACGCCGGCCGGGTGCGGGACAAGGTGCTCGCCGCGATGAGTCCGCAGCAGCGTGCGCAGGGGCGCGCGTTCGCCGCGCGCGTGGCGCTCATGGCTCCCGACGGGCCGACGGAGGACGAGGTCGCCCGCGTCGTCCGCGAGGTGCTCGTCGACCCGCGGGTGGTCGAGCTCGCCTACCGCGACCCTCGCACGGGCGCGTGCACCGAGCGCTCGGTCGAGCCGCTGGGGATGATCCTGGTGCGCGGCAACTGGATCCTCGTCGGCTGGTGCCGGCTGCGGGGCGGCGTGCGCGGGTTCCGCACCGACGGAATCACCGCGATCCGGCAGACGTCCGAGCGTCCGCCCGTGCGCGACCCCGACCCCCTCGCGAGCGACCTCTCCCGCTGGGACTTCCTGGCCGCCGCGCCGTGAGGGCACGGAGTGGGAGCCGAGGCCGGACCGGCCTCAGGCGCCGGCCCCGGTTCCCGCGCCTTCGGCCTCGCGGCGCTCGTGGAGCTCCTCGACCATGGTGCGGAAGGTCTTCTCGTCGATCGGGTAGAACCGCATGACGACCGCGGCGAGGATGCCCATGAGGATCGGCAGACCGCCCATGACCAGCGACAGGCCCAGGCGCACGTGGTCCGAGGAGTTCGTGGCGGTGGCGACGGCGTCGGACCCGGACATGAAGCCGAACAGGGCGATGAAGCTCAGGGCGAGGTAGCGGCCCACGGCCTGGCTCATCTTGCGGGCGAAGGAGAACAGCGAGTAGGTCGCGCCCTCGGCGCGGTCGTCGTTCTTCCACTCGCCGTACTCGACGGTGTCGCCCTCGAGGGCCCACATCAGGGTGTTGTTCAGGCCGACGCCCAGGTTGATGAGGAAGTAGCCAAGCAGCGCGAAGGCGAACACGTGGCCCAGCAGCAGCATGATGATGCCGCCGACCACGAAGGCCGCGCAGCCCACCAGGTAGCCGCGGCGCTTGCCGATGCTGCCGATGATCTTCGGGGCGAACGGCGCGATCACGAGGTTCGCGACGACGCCCGCGAGGGTCAGCCAGATGAACAGGGTCGCGTCGCCCAGCACGAAGGTGGTGAAGAAGGCGGCGACCGCCTGCATCCCGTACATCCCGCCCAGGAAGATCACGCTCGAGGCGCACAGGAAGGCGAGCGGCCGGTTGGTGCGGATGACGCGCAGGGACTGGCGGACGGTGAGCTTCGGGGTCTCGCGGAACACGCGCTCGCGCACGCCGAAGAAGGTGATCATGAACAGCGCCATGCCCAGGACCAGGAAGCCAAGGGCGCTCACGGTGATGGAGTGCTGGAGGGCGTCGGCGTCGCCCTGGTGCTGGTTGATCTGCGGGGAGATCACGAGCACGAGCAGCAGGGTGATGATCTGGCCGCCGTAGGTGCGGGCGGCGCCGAGCTTGCCGCGGTCCTCGGCGACCTGGGTGATCGCGGGGGCGAGCGAGCCGTAGGGGATGTTCACCATCGAGTAGACGAAGCCCCACACCGCGTAGATGACGGCGGCGACCACGGCGGTCAGGCCCTGGCTGCCCATGTGGGGGATCGTGAACAGCAGCACAGTCATGATCATCAGCGGCAGGCTGCCGAACAGGATGAACGGGCGGAACTTGCCCCAGCGGGTCATCGTGGAGTCGACGATGCGCCCGGCGATGACGTCGGCGAAGGCGTCCCAGATCAGCACGACCAGGGAGATCGTCGCGACGACGCCGGCGGGCAGGCCCAGCACGGTGATGAAGTACAGGGGCAGGAAGTTGCCGGCGAAGGCGAAGGCCGTGTTGCAGCCGGCGTCGCCCGCGCCGTACGCGAAGACCTTGCGGAACGGCAGCCGCTCCATGGCGGCGCGCGGATCGGGCCGGGCGGCGCGCAGCGCCTCGGGCGACGGGTCGCCGGGACCGGCGGGCTGTGGCTGTGTCATGTCATCTCCTTCGATGCGTTTCCGCTCGTGCTGCGGTGCGCGGGGTGGCGACGTCGGACGCCGCGGGGTCCTGCTCCACGGGATGCTGTCCTCGGGAGCACGTCGATGGCTCACCGTCCGGAACCCGCCCGTCGGCGCAGGACCACGCCCGAGTGTGTGCTCCACTGCACGCCCGGGCCCCATGCTGTGCCATGAGTTGCCACGTCGCCGGGTCGCGGCGCTGGTCAGAGGGGCGGCGCAGGAATCACCCGACCGGCCGGTAACGAGACTCGTCTCACAGGGGAGGGGACGTGGGCGACCTGCTCCGCGGAGGCGGTGAGGAGGCCGACGAGGAGGCCGACACTGCCGACGGCAGTGAGGAGACCGACGGCAGCGGTGCGGCCGACGGCCACGGTGCGACGGCGGGCCCGGTGCGACGGCGGGCCAGTGCGACCGTGCGACGGTCGGCGTTGCAGGGGGCTGTGTCGTGCGAGGGCGTATAGCGGACCTCTCTGCCATATATGGCAGAGATGTCCCGTATACGCCGGCGGACGACAGCTCAGCGGGGCGGCCGACCGACGACCATCTGCCGGCGAAGGACCATCTGCCGACGAAGGACTCTCGACACCGTCGGCGAGGCGACGACGTGCTCAGTCGCCGGGATCGGGATCGGTGCCCGGTTCGGGCGCCCAGCGCGCGATCTGGGCGGCGAGATGCCCGGCGCCGTAGCCGTTGTCGATGTTGACCACGCCGATGCCCGGGGCGCAGCCGGAGAGCATCGTGAGGGCCGCCGTGACGCCGCCCGCCGCCACGCCGTAGCCCACGGAGGTGGGCAGTGCGACCACTGGGGCGGCGATCTGGCCTGCGACGACGGTGGGAAGGGCACCGTCCATGCCTGCGGCGACGACGACGCACGCCGCCTCGCGCAGCTCGGGGAGGCGGGCTTGCAGACGGTGGAGGCCGGCGATGCCGATGTCGGCGATGAGTCGGGCGGGTCGCCCCAGGTGCTGCGCGGTGAGCAGCGCCTCCCGGGCGACGGGCAGGTCGCTCGTGCCGGCGCAGGCGACGATCACCAGGCCCCCGCTCGGGGCGGGCGGCCGGGGAGGCCACGCGAGCAGGCGCGCCTCGGGGTCGTGGTGGGCGTCGGGCAGAGCCGCGAGGACGGCGTGAGCCCGGTCCTCGTCGGCCCGCGTGAAGAGGATCGGGCCCATCGATCCGGTGCGCCCTTCGGTCGCGGCTCCCCCATCGGGCGCTGCTCCCTCATCGGGCGCTGCTCCCCCATCGGGCGTCTCTCGTCCATCGGGCGCCGTTCCCCCGTCGGACCCCGACCCCTCGTCGCGCTCGGCGATGAGCCGGGCGTACTCGCGGGCGATGGCGCCGACCTGGGCCACGGACTTGCTGTCGCACAGCACGGCCTCGGGCGCTCCGCGGCGCCGGGCCCGGTCGAGGTCCAGCGTGACCAGGCCGTCGATCACCCCGTCCGCGGAGCCGCCGGCGGGGTCGCGGGGATCGTCGGCCCAGGACTCCGCCGCCGGTCCCGCCCCGTCCCCGGACCCGCTCACAGGCCCGGACCCGCTCACAGGCTTCCCCGCGCGTTGAGGATCTGCAGGGTGAAGGCGCCGGACTGCATGCCGCCGAGGTCCAGGGCGACGTGGCGGAAGCCCGCGTCCTTGCCGGCGCGCTGCAGCTGCTCGCGGACGCCGGGGGCGACCGCCCGGGGCAGCTCGTCGGCCGGGAGCTCGAGGCGGGCGATGTCGCCGTGATGGCGTACCCGGCAGTCGCTGAACCCGGCGTCGATGAGGGCGGCCTCGAGCTGCTCGATCTGGGCGAGCTTCTCCGGGGTGACCTCCTGTCCGTGCGGGATGCGGGAGGCGAGGCAGGGGGCGGCGGGCTTGTCGGCCACGGGCAGGGAGAGCACCCGCGCCACGTCCCTGACCTGGGCCTTCGTCATGCCGATGCGGGCGAGGGGTCGCAGCACACGGTGCTGGGTCGCGGCCTCGGCACCGGGGCGGTCGGGGCGCAGGGCGTCGTCGGCGTTCTCGCCATAGGCGACCGCGTCGAGCCCGAGCTCGCGGGCGACCTCGTCGTCGATCCGGGTGAACAGCTCGTCCTTGCAGTAGAAGCAGCGGTCGACGTCGTTGCGCCGGTACTCCTCGCGCTCACCCTCGTGGGTGCGGATCTCGACGACCTCCGCGCCGATGAGGTCCGCGACGCGATGGGCGATGGTGCGCTCGCGCGCGGCGAGGGACGGCGAGACGCCCAGCAGCGCCACCACCCGCTCCGGCCCGAGGGCGCGGACGGCGAGCGCGAGCAGCGTCGCGGAGTCGACGCCGCCCGAGTACGCGACGCCGAGGCGCTGGACGCCCTCGAGGTCTGCGGCGACCGCGTCGGCGAGTTGCAGGGTCTCCCCGCTCAGCACCTCCGGGGTCATGGTCCCCGACCAGGCACCGGCCCCGTCGGCCGAGGGGTCGGCTTCGTCGGCCCGCGGCGATCCGCCCGGCACGACGCGAGGCGCCGACGGGGCGGAGGATGCCGCGGAGGCAGTGGGCGCTGAGGCGGCAGCGGGCGCGGAGGCGGCGATGGACGCGGAGGAGGCGGGCAGGGCGCTCACTGGCCGTCCCTCTCGCTCGCCAGGCGGAACAGGACCTCGCCGGCATGGTCGATGACCAGGGTGTCCGGGTCGGCGCGCAGGGCCTCGAAGTCCAGCGACTCCGGGTCGACGTACTCGACGGCGTACTCGGCGCAGACCTCCGGGGGGATCGACGTCGCGAAGGCGCGGCGCACGCGGTTGCGCTCCTCGCCGGTCTCCGGATCGTAGGTGCCCAGGCCGGTGACGTGCGTGGAGTGCGCGAGCTCGCCCCAGGGATGGTCCTTGAAGCGGTCCCACTGCTTCGTGAAGTACTCGATGTTGTGGTACCCGATGTCGCGCAGACCGGGGTGCATGCCCGCGACCTCGGTGATGTGCGGGGCATAGATGATCACCTCGCCGCCGTCGGCGCACACGGGCTCGGACTTGTAGAAGCCCTTCGCGCCGGTCCAGATGTCCTCGTACATCTCGGGGACGATCGCGACGATCCGCCGGTAGGGCTTCTCGACGTAGGTGATGTGGGTGCGCGCGGAGATCTTCGCCATCGCGGCCCAGGCGGCCTGCGGATCGCCGAAGGACATGGCACCCAGGTCGGCGCCGCCCTCGGCGACGTCCATCGCGAAGCACAGCTTCTCGGTCTCGATGAGGTCGCTCGCGGCGTCGACGAGCTGGCGCACCGGGGTGATGCCGAGGGTGCCGATGATGCGGCTGGCGGTGATCAGCGCGCCCACCCAGTGGGAGATGTCGATGACGTCGTGCACCGAGCAGCCGGGGAAGAAGTACTTGTTCCCTCCCGAGAAGCCGACGACCTCGTGGGGGAAGACCGGGCCGACGATCAGGTCGACGTCGCTCTCGACGACCAGGCGGTTGATCTGCACGCGCATCGGCGTGTCCTCGAGGAGACCGCCGGTGAGCTCGGAGATCCGCTCGGCGGGGATCTCGCCCAGGTCGGCGATCTGCGACTCGTCGTGCCAGGCGTGGTTGACGACCTCCCAGCCGGGGTAGGTGCGCTCGGGGTGCCCGGGCTCGGAGCCGAGCAGCCGCCCGATGGCCTCGTCGCTCATCGCGGCGTGGGTGCCGAGCGCGATGAGCACGGTGACGGAGCGGGCGCGCCCGGCGAGCGCGCGGTGGATCGCGGGCAGCACGCGGGGCAGGGGCACGGAGCGGGTGCCGTCGGGGATGATCAGGCAGACGCTCCTGCCGTCGAGGTCGCTCGCGGCGAGCTGGTCGGCGACGAAGGCGTCGATCTGCTCCTGGGTGAGGATCCCGCCGGCGCCGCCGATCTGTGCGGCGCGCTCGGCCAGCCCCTCGGGGATCGGATGGATGGTGGGCTGCGCCGCCCCGTCCTGCGCGGACGCACTGGCCCGGGACGTGGTGTCGGACCGGGACGCCGTGCTGCTCTGGCTCATCGCTCCACTATGCGCTGTGGCCTCGGCGGGGACAAGCAGAGGTCCGGGTGTTGCCATGCAGGGACAGTGCGCTGCCATGTGGGGACGGCGCGTTGCCATATGGGGACGGTGTGCTGCCAGCGGCCGACTCCCGCCGGGGCTCAGCGCAGTTCAGCGCAGCGGGGGCGGTTCCCGGGTGTCGTCGTCCGGCGCCATGTCCAGTTCGGACCAGGCGACGTCGTGCCAGGCGCCGAGCTTCCAGCCGACCTTCGTGAAGGTGCCCACGGGCGTGAAGCCGAACGACGCGTGGAGGCGGTCGCTCGCGGGATTGGGCTGCGCGACCAGCGCGATCGCCCGGCGTAGTCCGCGCTCTCGCAGCGCCGGCAGCAGCGCCTCGTAGAGCGCGCGACCGCGACCGGATCCGCGCTGGTCGGGCGCGAGATAGACGCTCACCTCGCAGGTGAAGCGATAGGCCTCGCGCGGGTTGAACGCTCCCGCATAGGCAAAGCCCGCCACGCGGCCCTCCTCCTCGAGGACGAGCCAGACATAGCGTTCGCTCGCGCTCTCGATGCGCCGCGCCATCTGCGCCGCGTCCGGCGGCTCGGTCTCGAAGGTGATGGCCGTCGTGCGCACGTAAGGGGCGTAGATCTCCGCGCAGGCGGCGGCGTCCTCGGCGCTCGCGGAGCGGATCCTCCACGGCTGAGCGCCCGGCTCGGCGCCCGTCGGCGCGCCCAGATGCGCCGCGCTCTTCCCCGTGCTGCGGGCGGGTCCGCTCTCCGACGTCATGCGCACATAGTAGTCTTCTGAGTCCACTATCGTGTCAAGGAGTCTCATGGCCGAGGATCTCGCGGCCGCACTCGCACGCATCGTCCGCGCAGCGCGGGAGGAGCAGGGACTGACCCGTGCGCGTCTCGCGGACGATTCCGGGGTCTCCCGCGCCATGATCGCCCGCATCGAGCAGGCCGAGGCGCAGCCCACCGCGGCCCTGCTCGCGCGGCTCTCCGCGGGACTCGGCCTCACCCTCTCCGAGCTCATCGCACGCGCCGAGTCCGACGGATCCCGCGTGCGCCGCGCCGACGCGCAGCCGACCTGGACCGACCCGGACACCGGCTACACGCGTCGGGCGGTCTCCCCCAGCGGATCCCGCCTGGAGCTGGTCGACGTCCTGCTTCCGCAGGGTGCGCGCGTGGACTATCCGGCCGACGCCTACCGGGCTCTCGACCAGCAGGTATGGGTGCTCGAGGGCACGCTCCGCATCATCGAGGGGACCTCGGAGAGCACGCTGGGTCCCGGCGACTGCCTGACCCTGGGACCGCCCTCCCCCACCTCGTTCCTGAGCGAGGGCGAAGGCGGCTGCCGGTACGTGGTCGCCCTCGCGAAGCGCTCTCCGCACGAGCCCGGCCCCCGATCCTGACAGGGGCCCGGCACACCGCGGGATAGGCGGGATAGGTTGGACCGCGCACGAGGACGCGCAGCCGAGCCAGGAGCGGACATGACCATCGATCCCACCAAGGCCATCCATACGTGGTCGCTGTTCCGCACCCTCGGGAGCTTCGCCGCACCGGGCACGATGCCCGCGCTCGAGGGCCGCACCGACGGGGTCGCCGACCCCGTCGCCCTGCTGGACCTGCCCGCACTGCTCGCCTCGCACGGCTTCGCGAGCGCACAGATCTGCCACTTCTCGCTGCCCTCGACGGATCGCGGATATCTCGATGACCTGCGCGGTTCCTTCAGCGACGCGGGCGTCGCGCTCGAGTGCTTCCTCGTGGACCACGGCGACCTCGCCGATCCGGCCGAGGGCGAGCACTGGCGCGCCTGGATCGACGACTGGATCGGCGTGGCCGAGCAGCTCGGAGCCCCGAAGGTGCGCGTGAGCGCCGGCGACCAGCCGTCCGCCCCCGAGACCATCGCCCGCAGCGCGGCATCGCTGCGCGCGCTCGCAGCGGGCCATGACGGGATCCGCGTCCTCGTGGAGAACTGGCAGGGCCTGCTCCTGGACGCGGACTCGACGCTCGAGCTGCTCGACCGCTGCGAGGGCGCGATCGGGTTCCTCGCGGACTTCGGGAACTGGACCGGCCAGCACAAGTACGCCGACCTGGCGCGCGTCGCGCCGCTCGCCGAGGCCTGCCAGGCCAAGGCGGGCTTCGGCGAGGACGGGTCGATCGACGTCGAGGACTACCGGGCATGCCTGCGCCTGATGGCCGACGCCGGCTACGCCGGGCCGCTCTCGATCGTCGTCGACCCGCAGCGGCCCGACGTCTGGGAGCGCCTGGACGAGGCGCACGCCCTCATCCGCGAGGAGGCCGGAGCGGCCTGACCTCAGGCCAGCGGCTGGCAGACGTCCGTCAGCTGCTCCTCCTCGCTCACCTGGTCGGGCGAGGTCAGGTAGATGTTGAAGGCGTGACCCGCGAGCGTGCCGTCCGCGCGCGCCGCGAGGCCTTCGGAGGCCAGGCGCTCGTTGATGAGGTCGTGGGCCTCGCTGATCTGGTCGTAGGCGCCGGTGACGCGCGCGACCAGGCAGTCGCGCGCGGGCAGTTCGAGGATCTCGAGCTCACCCGCGGCCTCGGTGCCCGCGGGCACGGGCAGGAAGATCGACAGGTCCGGATCGTGGTCCATGTACTGGTCGTCGTGCTCGATGACGCCGCCGGGGCCGACGGGCGCGATGCGCTGGCCGGCCAGCGCCGGCATCATCCGCTGCCAGAGCCGACCCTCGTCGGAGTAGGTCGGGACGGTGCCGCGCAGGGCGACGGCGGTCATGGCGGGGACAGTGGTGCGGGTCAGGGTGATGGACATGGTGGGCTCTCCTTCGTCGAGCAGGCGGGTGATCAGGGAGAGCCTTCCCTGGGATGCGCGCAGCTCCTCGACGAGGGTCTCGCGCTGCAGGCGCAGGGCGTCGGACCAGGCCGGGGTGCCGCGGACGGCGAGGAGGGCTCCGATGGCGGAGACGCCGAAGCCGACGTCGCGGAGCATCCGGATGTCCGCCGCATCGGCCAGCTGAGCCGGCGCGTAGCGGCGGTATCCGCTCCACGGGTCGATCTGTGCGGGCACCAGGACGCCGTGGGCGTCGTAGTGGCGCAGCATGCGCACGGACAGCCTGCTCAGGGAGCTGAACTGTCCGATGCTCATCAGGTGCGACGTCTCTGCCATGGACTCAGCCTCGATCCTCACATGGTGCGAGGGTCAAGGTGCCCTCAGCCCACGAGGAGGCAGAACGGATGGCCCTCCGGGTCGCCCATCACGAACAGAGGCTCGTCCGGGTCGGCCGACCGGTCCATGAGCAGGCGGGCGCCGAGCGCCTCCGCGCGGCGGCGGTGCCTCGCGAGCTCCTCGGCATCGCGCACGCGGAAGTCCATGTGCAGCTGCATGGGGACCTCCTCGCTGGGCCATGTCGAGGACCGCAGGTCCGTCTTCTCCTGCACGGCGAGGACGCGCCGGTCCTGGTCGTCCAGCAGGACCAGCCAATCCGACTCGTCGGGGGTCGCCCCGTCGAACGGCGCCCCGTCGGCCACCGATCCGTCGGCCACCGATCCGTCGGCCCCCGATCCATCGGCCGGCGGCTCGTCTCCGGCGCGATAGTGCAGACCGAGAAGCTCGCGGTAGAACTCGGCGAGCCCGCGGCAGTCGCGGGCATCCAGGGCGGTGCAGCTGAGCACGGGGTACGTCATCGGGGCCTCCTCGCTCCGGGTTCATCAGCCTACGGCGCGGCAACCGAGGGAACCAGCGGGGATCGTTCCTGCCCGCGCCGACTAGCATCGGTCGACATGAGCGCGCAGCCGGACTTCCCCCTCACCCGACCCGCCGCCGACGATGCCGCCGGCAGGGTCGCCTACATCGACGCGACCGCGGGCATCGCGGGGGACATGCTCCTGGGCGCGCTCGTGGACGCCGGTGCGGATCTCGACGCGGTCCAGTCCGTGCTCGACGCACTGATCCCCGGCTCCGTCCGCTTCAGCCGGCGCGCGGTGGACCGCTGCGGGCAGCAGGCCACGAAGGTCGACGTCGAGCTGCTGGTCGAGGATCCGCCCCATCGCACCTGGTCCTCGATCCGGACGATGCTCGAGAAGGCCCGCGAGGAGGACACGGTCCCCGCCCGCACCCTCGAGCTCGCCCTGGACGCGTTCTCGCGCCTGGCCGACGCCGAGGGCCTCGCCCACGGCCTCCCGCCCGAGGAGATCCACTTCCACGAGGTGGGCGCTCTGGACTCCCTGGCCGATGTGATCGGCGCCTGCGAGGCATGGCGGCAACTCGGGATCGTGGGTGCCGTGGGCAGCGTCATCGCCGTCGGCTCCGGGCGCATCCGCGCAGCCCACGGCGACATCCCGGTGCCGGTACCGGCGGTGGTGCGGCTCGCGCAGGGCTGGCCGACGGTCGCCGGTGAGCTGCTCCCCTCCCGCGGCCACTCGCACGCGCACAGCCACGACCCGGATCACGACCACGGTCACGACCACAGCCACAGACCCGATCACGGTGGCGAGCACGAGCATGCGCACGATCGCGATCACGACCCCGCGCACGGGCACGGTCATCCCCACGACCGCGACCACGACCACGACCACGACCACGACCACGACCACGACCATGCTCGCACTGACCAGCACGAGAATCCCTACGGGCTCCGGCACCTTCCGCACGTCGTGAGCGGCGAGGGCGTCGGCCATTCCCACTCCATCCAGGAAGCCGTCGTCGCAGGCCATCCGGACCCCCACGCCCAGGCGCCGAGCGCACCGGGCACGGACGTGGGCGCCGGCACGGGCACGGGCACGGATGCTGAGGATTCGCAGCGCACCCACGCCCCGGCCCACGGCGAGGAAGCAGGCGCGGACGAGGAGCTCGCGCCGCACGTCGTCGGCGGGCCGCATGCCCATCCGTCGCGGCCGGTGCCCGCGGGCGTCGCGCCGGGCATCGGCGAGCTCGCGACGCCCACCGGGGTCGCCCTCGTGCGGGCGCTCGCGCAGACCGCGGGCCCTCAGCCCGCGCTGACCGTCGAGACCGTGGGCATCGGCGCCGGCACCAAGGACACCCCGGGCCGACCGAACGTGGTGCGGGTGATGGTGGGGCGCGATGCCGGCACTCCCTCGGGGCCGGGCGGAGGGCCCGACGGCGCAGCGAGCGGCCATGCAGCCGACGCCCTTGCGGTCGACGCGCACGCGACCCCCCGCTCGGCGGTCCAGCTCGAGGCGAACGTCGACGATCTCGACCCGCGCCTGTGGCCCGGCGTGATCACGAGCCTGCTCGAATCGGGCGCGCTGGACGCGTGGCTGACGCCGATCATCATGAAGCAGGGGCGGCCCGGGATCACGGTCCACGCGCTCGTGCGCGAGGGCGACGAGGAGACCGCGTCGGCCCTGATCATGGACCTGACGGGCAGCCTCGGAGTGCGCAGGTTCGCCGTCGACCGCTCGATCCGCACCCGCTCCTTCGAGCAGGTCGAGGTGGACGGACAGCAGGTGCGCGTGAAGGTCGCCCGTGACTCCACGGGCCAGGTGGTGAGGCGCGAACCCGAGTTCCGCGACGTCCAGGCCGCCGCCCGGAAGCTCGGCATCTCCGAGCGAGAGGCGCTGGAGAAGGCACGGGTCGCCGCGCGTCGGGAGAGCTGAGCGCTCAGGGGGACGAGCCGGGCGCGGCGGGCCGCATTCCGCCGTCGCCCTCCTCGGCAGCCGGGTCGGCGCTCCCGTCCGGAGCGCTCTCAGCGGCCTGCTTCAGGAGCTCGAGCTGCGTGGTCCAGCGATCAGCGGCACGGGCGAGCACGCGCGACGCCTCGTCGACGGGGGCCGGGATCACGCGATAGCTCTCGCCCGTCGGCCCCGGCCGTGTCTCCACAAGGCCCGCCCGACGCAGCACTCCGAGGTGCTTGGCGGTGCCCTGGCGCGTGATCGGCAGCGTGCGCGCGAGATCGGTGACGCCACGGGGACGCGCCGCGAGGCTGTCCATGATCTGCAGGCGCACGGGGTCGGCGAGCGCCTTG
Organism: Brachybacterium halotolerans subsp. kimchii; assembly: GCF_020792675.1. Classification (NCBI taxonomy): domain Bacteria; kingdom Bacillati; phylum Actinomycetota; class Actinomycetes; order Micrococcales; family Dermabacteraceae; genus Brachybacterium; species Brachybacterium halotolerans. The sequence goes on from NZ_CP086254.1 coordinate 2,397,094, forward strand.
AGCACCTGCGCGGAGGCGGCGTGCGCCTCGTGCTGCTCTGTCCGCTCAGGCATCCGCACCCTCCTGCGGGCTCGGCCCCTCGTGCGAGCCCTGTGCCTCGAGCGCGTCGCGGGCGAGGGATATCTCGAGCTCCCAGCCCGAGACGTTGTCCCCGTAGTTCCGCTCGTGCTGCTCCGTCGTCATCGCGGAGAACCCGGACTCGGTGACGGTGAGCGTGACGGTCCCGGGCTGCTCCTCAGCCAGGACGAACTCGATGCGCGTACGGGGCATCGCGGCATCGCCCTCGCCGTCGCCCCGCTCCCCGGCGAGCCAGGTGAACACGGCCCGGTGCGGAGGGTCGAGCACCTCGATCCCGACAGGGAAGGTGCCCAGGGTCGCGTCGTGGACTCGGCAGGTGGAGCCGTCGCGCTCGATGCGGTGCCCGCCGAGAGTTCCGTCGTTGATCCACCAGCCGGGCTCGGAGACCAGCGCCCAGACCGCCTCGAGGGGAGCGTGGATGTCGATGCTCCGGGTGATCTCGTCTCTCATCTGTGCCATGCAACCATATGGTTGCCGCCGGGAGCGCTGACGTCAACCCCTCCTCCCGGCGCGGCGGTTCCTTCGTCGGAGCGCGCCGCTAGGCTGGCTCGCGTGACCGACATCCTGCCGGCGCCGACGTCGAGGAGGACGCCATGCCCGCAGCACTCCACCCCTACCTGAACTTCGCGGGGAACGCCCGTGAGGCCTTCGAGTTCTACGGCGAGGCGCTCGGTGCGACCCCGCAGTTCGCGACCTTCGGCGAGTTCCACGCCGTGCCCGAGGGCGATCCGAACGCCGACAAGATCATGCACGGGTCCCTCGAGGTCACCGAGCTGATCCGCCTCTACGTCTCGGACACGATCGAGGGCATGGGCCCTCCGTTCCAGCAGGGCACCAACGTGACCCTCTCGCTCATGGGCGACGACGAGCCGGTCCTGCGCAGCGCCTACGAGAAGCTCTCCGTGGGCGGGACGGTGACCATGCCCCTCGAGAAGCAGATGTGGGGCGACCTCTATGGCTCCTTCACCGATCGCTTCGGGATCGTGTGGCAGGTGAACATCAGCGCCCCGCAGGAGTCGCAGGGCTGATCCGGGAGCACCCGCAGCCGTGCCGCACAGCTAGCATCGTGCGAGGACCGCAGCATCGGCCCCCGTGATCCCCGGATCGCGGGGGCTCTCGCATGCGCCGCCCCGTCGTCCGCCACCTCTCGCTCTCCGTCCGTCGCCTCCCGACCCTCCCCTTCCGAAGGACCCGCCACGCCCACCGCCGACCCCCACGACCCGCCGGACCCCACCTCCGAGACGCCCGCGCTGGATGCGGCTCCGGACGCGCCCGCTCCGGAGCCCGCCTCCTCGCCGTCCGCTCCGCGCACCCTGCGCTCGCGAGCCCGCGCGCTCTTCGCCGACACCCGCCCCCTGCAGAACCTGCACTTCAAGCGGCTGTGGCAGGCGAACATCGTCACCGTCATCGGCGCGCAGATCACGATCATCACGGTGCCCGCGCAGCTCTGGTCGCTCACCGGCAGCTCGCTGTACGTGGGGCTCACGGGCCTGTTCGGCCTGGTGCCGCTCGTGGTGCTCGGACTCTGGGGCGGGGCGATCGCCGACGCCTTCGACCGCCGCAAGATCCTGCTGGTCACCACCCTCGGCCTCATCCTCACCAGCGGACTGTTCGCCGCGCAGGCGCTGCTCCAGGTCCGCAACGTGTGGGTGATCCTGGGGATCTTCGCCGCCCAGCAGGCGTTCTTCGCCGTCAACCAGCCGGCGCGCACCGCCCTGATCCCCTCCCTCGTGCCGCGCGACCAGCTGCCCGCGGCGAACGCCCTGAACATGACCGTCGGCCAGTTCGGTGCGATCGCGGGGCCACTCGTCGGCGGGGCGCTCCTGCCCTTCCTGGGCTTCTCCCTGCTCTACCTCATCGACACGGTGTGCCTGCTGGCGACGCTCTGGGCCGTGTTGCGACTCCCCGCGCTGAAGCCCGAGGGCGCCATCGCTCGGCCCGGACTGCGCAGCATCCTCGACGGCTTCGTCTACACCTGGAAGCACAAGATCCTGCTGGTCAGCTTCGCGGTGGACCTCATCGCGATGGTCTTCGGCATGCCGCGCGCGCTCTATCCGCAGCTGGCCGACCAGAGCTTCGGCGGTCCCGCGCAGGGCGGCATGGAGTTCGCGGCGCTCTCGGTCGCGATGGCCCTCGGCGCGCTGCTGGGCGGGATCTTCTCCGGCTGGCTGGGCCGCGTGCATCGGGTGGGCCTCGCCGTGCTGATCGCCGTCGGCGTCTGGGGCCTGGTGGTGATGGGCTTCGGGGGCGCGACGTGGCTGGCCGGAGGCCGGGCGATGCCCTGGCTCGCAGCGGCCGTCGCCTTCATGGCCGCGGGCGGCATCGCCGACATGATCTCGATGGTCTTCCGTCAGACCATGCTGCAGGGAGCCGCCTCCGACGCGGTGCGCGGCCGCCTCCAGGGCGTGTTCCTCGTGGTCGTCGCGGGCGGCCCGCGCTTCGCCGACGTCGCCCACGGCGCGGCGGCCGACGTGCTCGGCGCACCGCTGACCGTCGTCCTCGGCGGAGCGCTCGTGGTGCTCGGCGTCCTGGCCTGCGGCGTGCTCGTCCCGCAGTTCACGAGGTATCGGGTGCCCTCGGGCTGGTGAGAGCGCGGAGGGCCTGGGCCTCCCGAACGCCTCTGACCAGACGGTCGACCAACGCCGATCGCACCTGGTCAGCTCTCGCCCGACCCGACCCGCTGGATCCCCTGGTTCACTCCTGCGAGTGGTGCTGTGGGGTGCCGGGCTGCGAGGCGGCGTGCTGTGCGGCGCCGCCCGTCGCGTCCGCCGCGTTCTCCGCGGAGTCGTGACGGAGGAGACGGAGCAGGATCCGCACCACGATCCCCAGGTACAGGCGGCCGCGGAACTTCGCGATCCTGCGCACGGTGGCCCGCGGCATGCCCCTCACCACCGTGACGATCGCGCGAACCTCTGCGCCCGTGGGCGGCACCGCAGCCACCGAGAGCGCACTGTGCTGGTCGGTGAACCAGCGGAGGTACCCGTCGAGGGTCTCGCCGTCGGCCGTGCGCCATGAGCCCGAGTCGTACAGGCTCTCGACGTCCCGCAGGGCGGCGCGCAGTGCGGGCGCGCTGCCGCCGGCGATCTCAGGACGGATGCCGCGCTCGTCCAGACGGTCCATCGTCTGGCGGGCGACGGGAAGCACGATCGGCAGGATCTCGTCGACGAGAGCGTTCAGGCGCTGCCGCTGCTGGGGCGAGTACTCGTCGATCGAGGGCGTCTCACGCTCGTTCGGATCATTCTAGGCGGGATCCGCATCGGACCCGATCCGGCCGTGCTCGGCGTCGACCTCGCCCTGCAGCGCCTGGAGCTGCTCGATCGGTCCCTCGAGGCCGGGCAGCCGGTCCACGAGCGAGCTGTCGACCCCGAGGGAGACCAGCAGCTCCTGACCTGCACGGAGGAGGAACTCCTTGTCGTGCATCCACTCCGGCCCGTCGGCGATGGACGCCTTCGTGGCCTGGCTCCGGTCCTCCGTCGTCCCCTGCGTGGTCCCGCTCTCTGCGTCCTGCCGCTCCGTCATCCGTCCCTCTTCCCTACGGTGCCCACCGCACCTGCGGTCGTTCCTCCGAGCGAGAGTAGCGCCAGGAATCGGGAGTGCCGAGATTCGGCGCTCACTCGGCGGGCTGGACGACCTGCTCCCAGTGCTCGAGCAGGTGGGTGAGCGCCGCCCTCGCCGTGCCGAGCTCGTCGCTGCTCGCGTCGGGAGCGGTGAGCACGTGCATGTCCTCGTCGCCGACGACGACCACGAAGGAGAAGCGTTCGGGCGCCTCGTGCAAGGCCTCGTCGATCTTGTCGATGACCTGCGGTCGCGTGTGGTCGTGGGCGGGGGTGTCCGTCACGGGTGCGCTCCTGTCGTTCGTCGTCCGACGATCCTCGCAGACGGCGGCGTCGGAGCACGGGAGGCCTGCCCCGTGCACCGCTGCGGCCGCCGCGTCCGCGACGCGAGCGGCTCGGGGACCACGACCGCGCACAGGCACGGACGCAGGTGACCCATCTGCCCTTGCCGCGGCCCCTCGCGCGTGCGACCGTGAGAACGGATCCGACGACAGGGTCCCCGGACGAGGGTGCCGTACCCGGACAGCGACAAGACGGCCGCAGGAGGCTGACATGTCGTGGATCGTTCTCGTACTCTCGGGCCTGATGGAAGCCGTGTGGGCCACCGCCCTGGGGCGCTCGGAGGGCTTCAGCAGGCTCACCCCGAGCATCGTCTTCGCCGTGGGGCTGGTGCTGAGCATGGCCGGCCTCGCCTTCGCGATGCGCGACCTGCCCACGGGCACCGCCTACGCGGTGTGGGTGGGGATCGGCGCGACCGTCACCGTGCTCTTCGCAATGGTCACGGGCGCCGAGGCCGTCTCGGTGCTGAAGGTGCTGTTCCTGGCTATGATCATCGGCGGCGTGATCGGTCTGAAGATCAGCGGCTGAGGCCCCGCGGGCCGTCACCGCTCAGCTGCTCGATTCCTCCGCGAGGCGCGCACGCACGAACCCCGCCACGGCGTCGAGGATCTGCTCGTCGATGCCGTGACCGAGGGTCGGCGAGAGCTCCTCGGTGAGGCGCGCATGACGCTGCAGCCAGTCCCTGACCTGCGTCTCCATCGCCGCGTCGAACAGCGGGTCCTGTCCGCCATGGCCCCAGAGCACGGGCACATCGCGCTCGGCGAGCGCCGCATCGCCCGGGAGCTCCGCGGGGAACGGGGCGCCCGAGAGCGCGACCGCCCAGTCGAGGGCCTCGGCCCGCCGTCGCAGCAGCTGCAGGGCCAGCACGGCGCCCTGCGAGAAGCCGATCGCGCCGATCACGCGCCCGGGGGCCACGCGGTGCGCCCAGTGCTCGAGGGCCACGGCGGACTCCTCGAGCAGTCCGAGGTCGTCCGCGCCGAGCGGCGGCGGCGCCAGCCAGGCGAAGCCGGGCCCGCAGGCGAGGACTCCGCGCAGCGACGCATAGACCATCCCGCCCGGCAGCATCGGCGCGAGGGACAGCAGATCCTGCTCGTTGCTGCCCAGTCCGTGCAGGAGGATCACCACGCGGTCCTGCGGACCCGGCGCGTGCGGGAAGAAGCGCACCGCGCTCACGTCGATCCGCGCGGGCCCCTCGCCGATGCGCTCGACGGGCGGGAAGCCGAAGGGGTTGGGCCGGTTCATGGGCTGCTCTTGACTCATCCGATCTGTCTCACCCGATTCGTGTCATCAGATCCGTGTCGTCCGCTCCGGTTCAGCCGACGTCGGGGAGCGTCGCGCGCAGGGCGTCGAGCTCGTCGCACAGCTCGTCGGCGAAGGACACACTGTCGTCGCCGTCGGTCCAGGTCGCATACGCGTTCTTGAAGGCGAGCAGCCCGATCTCCGCGGCGAGCGCGGCCGTGCGGGGAGCGATGCCGCGCTCCTCGAGAGCGCGCGCGGTCTCCGCCGCGAGTCCCACATGCTTGAGCTGGTCGCGTTCGCGCAGCTCGGCGCTCGCCGCGATCACCGCGCGCAGTCTGGGCCCCATCTCCCGGCGCTCCGGGGTCATCGCCTCGCTCGCGCGGAGCAGTCCGGACTCGACCGCGGTCAGGGGCGAGGCATCGTCGGGCGCCGCCGCGACCCCCTCGCGCAGCAGCTGCGAGAGGGACTCCTGCCCGGCCGCGAGCACGTCGCGCTTGTCGCCGAAGTGGCGGAAGAACGTGCTGCGGGTCAGGTCCGCGGCCTCGGCGATCTGCGCCACGGTGGTCGCGTCGTACCCCTGCTCGGAGAACAGGCGGATCGCGGCGGCGACCAGGCGCTCTCGTGCATCGGGTTTCCAGCGGGGCATGGAAGGGGACTCTACCGTCCGACCGGGTGATCGCGCCCGCCGACGGTCCGGGCCCTGGGCCGGACCACGCCATGGGGCGGCCGTCCCATGATCACCATCCCCGCTGGCAGTGGCGGTGTGGACGGCTCATCATCACCCGATCCGCCACCTGATGCGATATCCGTCGCTTCGGGTGTACGGTGACGGTACACATGTCGCATCAGGCGGCATCCTCGATAGGACTCATCATGAAGGTCTTCGTCACCGGCGCCACCGGGTTCATCGGATCCGCCGTCGTCCCCGAGCTGATCAGCGCAGGACACGAGGTGGTCGGCCTCGCGCGCTCCGAGCGCTCGGCCGCTCGGCTCCAGGAGCTCGGAGCCTCCTCCCTCCCCGGCGACCTCACGGACCTCGACGCCCTGCGCCGCGGGGTCGCGGCGACCGATGCCGTCGTGCACCTCGCCTTCAGCAACGACTTCACGGCGGTCGAGGCCGGGGTCGACGAGGAGTCGCGCGCCGTCCATGCCATGGGCGAGGCGCTGGCCGAGCGCACGCGAGGCTCCGCCCCCGCCGCGCACGACGGCCCGGCCTTCGTGATCGCCTCGGGCACGCCCGCGATCCCCGGCCGCGTCTCCACCGAGGACGACCCCTACCTCGCCGAGGGCCCGATGGCGGCCCGCGCGCGCACCGCCCAGTACGTGATGGACCTCGCCGCGCACGGCGTGCGACCCGTCGCGGTCCGACTGCCGCGCTCGGTGCACCAGGCGCACGTCCGCTACGGCTTCGCGTCCATGCTCATCCAGGCGGCCCAGCGCAGCGGAGTCTCCGGGTTCGTCGGCGACGGCGACCAGCGCTGGCCCGCCGTGCACGTGCAGGATGCCGCCCGACTCTTCCGCCTCGCCCTCGAGCGCGCCGACGCCGGATTCCAGGCGCAGGCCGTCGCCGACGAGGGGGACGCGATGCGGGACATCGCCGCCGCGATCGGCGACACCCTCGATCTCCCCGTGCGCTCCGTCGACGCGGAGACCTTCGGGTTCCTGGGTCAGATCTTCGCCCTCGACCAGCCGGCGAGCAGCCGGAAGACCCGCTCGACACTGGGCTGGGAGCCCACTCACCCCAGCCTCCTCGAGGACCTGCGGACCGGCGGCTACCCCGCCTGAGCGGCGCTCCGGGGGGCGCCCGCTCCGGCGCCTCCCCCTCCCCGCCCCACATCGTCACGCGATCCCCGCGGCCCTCCCTCCTGGGCCGCGGGGATCGCTGTGTCCGGGTCTCCACGCACGCTGGTGACTCACCAGACACCGTGCACTCTATGCAAACGTGCACTCGGTGCATATTGTGGTGCGCGTCGTCGGACGACGGACTCCCGAGTCCCCGGAACCCGCTGGTCGCGGGCCCCGGAACCCGATCCCCGTCGGCCGACCCCCGGAACCATCAGGAGAGGTGCGATGTCCCCGACAGACACCCAGACCCCGCGCGACGCGGCGGCGACGCCGGATTCGGCGCCGCCCTCGGACGCGGCGGCGACCCCGAGCGCGCCGTCGGCCCCGAAGAAGCCCGGGCTGCGCGAGCGCAAGCGCGAGGAGCTGCGCCGACGCATCGAGCGCGCCGCCCTCGAACTCATGCTCGAGCACGGCTTCGACGACGTCACCGTGGAGATGATCTGCGAGAGCGCGGACGTCTCGCGGCGCACGTTCTTCAACTACTTCGGGTCGAAGGAGGCGGTCGTCGTCGGCCGCGATCCCGGCCCGCTGCCCGAGCACGTGCAGGAGGCGTTCGTCGACGGCCCGCGGGGCAGCATCCTCGCGGATCTCGTCCGCATGCTCCTGGCCGTGATGACCACCAAGCCGCACGACGTGGATCAGAAGGTCTGGCGTGCCCGCCTCGAGCTCATCCGCAGCGACAGGACGCTCGCCAAGGCGATGGCCGACAAGGTCGCCGCGAAGAACCGCGACCTCGAGGACCTGGTCGCCCGCAGGATCCGCAAGCGCTACGGCGCCTCGGGCACACCGCCCGGACCAGGCGGCGCAGCCGCCGACGGCCAGCCCGACCACGACGGCGCGGACGCCCCCGCATCGAATCCCGCGGTCGAGGCGCTCATCACCCGGCAGACCGGCTTCATCGTCGCCATGTGGTGGGGCATCGCCCGCTACGCCATCCAGATCTCCGTCGAGAACCCCGACATCGAGGACCGCGAGCTCATGGAGTCGCTCCTCGACACGTTGACCCTCATCCAGGAAGCAGAGCTATGACCGCCACCCAGACCGCAGCCCCCGCGGCGCGCGGAGCGCACGGGCAGCCCGCCGCTCCGACCGCGCCGTCCGGCACGGCTCCGTCCACCAAACTCGTCCCGCTGTTCGCGGGCCTTCTCATCGCGATGTTCATCGCGGCGCTCGACCAGACCATCTTCTCCACCGCCCTGCCCACGATCGTGGGCGACCTCGACGGCGTCGACCAGATGCTGTGGGTGACCACGGCGTACCTGCTGGCCTCGACGATCATGATGCCGATCTACGGCAAGCTCGGCGACCTCATCGGACGCAAGCCCCTGCTGATCTTCGCGCTGTCCGTGTTCGTCGCCGGCTCCCTCGTGGGCGCCGTCGCCGGCAACATGGGCGTGCTCATCACCGGCCGCGCCATCCAGGGCATCGGCGGCGGCGGGCTCATGCTGCTCGCCCAGGCGATCATCGCCGACGTCGTCCCCGCCCGTGAGCGCGGCAAGTACATGGGCGTCATGGGCGCCGTGTTCGGCCTGTCCTCCGTGGTGGGGCCGCTGCTCGGCGGCTGGTTCACCGAGTCGCTCAGCTGGCGCTGGGGCTTCTGGCTGAACATCCCGCTGGGCGCGATCGCGATCCTCGCGGCCGTGTTCTTCCTGAAGCTGCCCAAGAAGTCGCAGCGCGCCCGCCTGGACGTGTTCGGCATCCTCACCATGGCGATCGCCGTGACCTCGCTGATCCTCGCGACCTCGTGGGGCGGCAACACCTACGAGTGGGTCTCCTGGCAGATCATCCTGCTGTTCGTCTCCACGGCCGTGTTCGGCGCCCTGTTCGTGCTCGCCGAGCGCTACGCCGCCGAGCCGATCATCCCGCTGCACCTGTTCCGCAAGCGCAACTTCGTGCTCACCACGATCGCCGCCCTGGTGATCGCGATCGCGATGTTCGGCGCGATCGGCTACATGCCCACCTACCTGCAGATGTCCACGGGCGTCTCCGCCACGGAGTCCGGCCTGATGCTGTTGCCGATGGTCGGCGGACTGCTGATCACCTCGATCGCCTCGGGCCAGATCGTCTCGCGGACCGGCCGCTACAAGTGGGCGCCGATCCTCTCGATGCTGGTCGCCGCACTGGGCGTGTTCCTGCTGTCGACCATGACGACCGACACCGCGACCTGGGTGATCATGTCCCACATGTTCGTGCTGGGCGCGGGCCTGGGCATCGGCATGCAGAACCTCGTGCTGATCGTGCAGAACACCTTCCCCGCGGCCGAGGTCGGCACCGCGACCGCCTCGAACAACTTCTTCCGCCAGATCGGCGCCTCCCTGGGCTCCGCGATCGTGGGCTCGGTGTTCACGAGCCGGCTGACGGACCTGCTCAGCGAGCGCATGCCCGCACAGGCGGCCCAGCAGATGGGCGGCAGCGGAGACACCAACTCCCTGACGCCGGCCGTCGTGGACAAGCTGCCCCAGCAGATCCAGGACATCGTCGTGGGCGCCTACACCGACGCCCTCACCCCGATCTTCCTGTGGCTGGTCCCGCTGCTGGGCGTCGCCTTCGTGATCGTCTTCTTCATCAAGGAGGTCCCGCTGGCCACGACCGTGGGCGCCTCGGGGATGACCGAGGGCGAGGCCGCTGCGGCCACCGCCTCCGGGCCCGGGTTCTCCGCGACCGGCGCGCCGGCGAACGGTCTTCCGGCCGACGGCGCCGCACTCGCGGCCCGCACCGAGCGCGAGGACGATCTGCGGCTGGGCCTCGTGCTCTCCCTCGTCATCCAGCGCGCCCATCGGGCCGACGAGGACTCCGAGCTCACGCGGGCACTCGCCCACCTCGCCGGGGACCGACCCGGCAGCACCGCCGAGCGCGCCGACCTCGCTGTGCGCTCGCTGGTCACGCCGGCCGCCATCGCCCTGCTGCGCGGGGCCGGGGCCGACGTCGACGCCGCCGATGCCTCCCGCGGTCGGCACCGTGCACCGCACGCCGCCGACCTCGACGCCACCGGCGCGGCCGACCCGGAGCACCAGCACGAGAGCCACGACGCCCACCGGGCAGACGGCAGCGCGCCCCTCATGTCCCCTCACCTCGCCACCCAGTCCTGAGCGGCGCCCGACACACCTCGCCGCCCCGTCCGGGCGGCACCCGAAAGGACACATCTGATGACTCGTCGACTGATCGGAGCGATCGCCTCGCTCCTCGCCATGATGGCCGGGCTCTGGCTCGTGCTCTCCCCCTTCGCCCTGGGCTTCCAGAAGAAGGACGCCGACTGGACCGACGCGACCCTCACCGACGTCTGGACCGGCCTCCCGCTGGCCCTCGTCGGCCTGATCGGCGTGATCGTGTTCGCGGCCGCGCTCGGCAAGCACATGGTCCAGGCCAGGTTCGTCACCCCGCGCCCCGCGCCCCAGCAGGCGCAGTACGGCCAGCAGGACCCCACCCAGCAGTACGGCCAGCAGCAGTACGGCCAGCAGCAGTACGGGCAGCAGCAGTATGGGCAGCAGCCCTCCCCGCAGCAGGCGTACGGCCAGCAGGGCTACGCGCCGCAGGGCGCCCCGGCGGCCCCCGCGACCTCGGAGCGCTCGCGTGAGATGGATGCGATGCTCGAGCCGCTGATCGCGGCCCTGGCCCGCGACATCGAGCGCGAGGAGCACACCGCCTCCGCCGCCGCGGAGACGCCCCATCACCGCGAGTACGGCCGCGCCGCCGTCGGCACCGACACCGGTGCTCAGGCCGCCGTCCCCGCCGAGCGCTGAGCGCTCCCGAGCATCCAGCGCCCACGTATCCAGCGCTCCGGCGCGCGCTTCCCGCGCACGCAGCCAGCGCAGTCTCGCCTCAAGGAGAATCCTGATGACCCAGATCTCGCACACCGCCCCCGCCGGCACGGGCTCGCACGCCCAGCCCACCTCACCCCAGACCGCGCCCCAGAGCGCCGACGCGGCCGGTTCCACCCTCCCGACCGGCTCCACCGGTTCGTCCGGCTCGACCGCCTCGCTCGACCGCGCCGAGTCCGTCTCCGCCGTCAGGGCCGAGCCGATCAGCGTGCTCGACAAGGTCGGCATGGGCATCCTGGGGCTGCTCACCCTGAGCGGCCTGTGGATGATGCTCGCGCCGTTCCTCACCGACACCCAGAAGCGCGGGGCCGACTGGTCCGTCGGCACCACGAACGACTTCTTCGTGGGCCTCGTGCTCGCGGTGGTCGCACTCGCGGCCCTGGTCGCGGTCCTCGCCGGCGGACTCTCCGCCGTCGCCCGCCGCGCCCGCGCCCGCGCCGCCCGCACGGAGGCCTGAGCCCCGTCCGTCGGGCCCGATCCGGCGCCCGACAGACCTGCAGTGCTGCGCAACGGTCGTTATGAGCCCTCATAACGACCGTTGCGCAGCACTGTTCGCATGCGCGGGCGCGGGCGCTCCACGGGTCGCGCGCGTCACGGGGTCGCAGCGGACCCCTTCCCGGCGCGTCCGACACCTCGCCCCGCTCGTCACCTCGCCTCTCGCCTCGCCCCTCATCGCTCTCATCCGCCCCTACTCCTGCCCCTCCCCCTCCTCGACCACCCGCACGGTCCCGGCGCCGCCGTCGATCCTCACGCGCTGCCCGGTGCGCAGGCGATGGGTGGCCGTGCCGGTCCCGAGCACGGCGGGGATGCCGTACTCGCGGGCGACGATCGAGCTGTGGCTGAGCGGCCCGCCCACGTCGGTGATCACGCCGGCGGCCATGGCGAACAGCGGCGTCCATGCCGGGGTGGTGATCGCGGCGACCAGGATCTCGCCGGGTCGGAAGTCGCGGAACTCGCCGGGTCCGGAGAGCACATGGACGGGCGCGGTGACCGTCCCGCCGCTGCAGCCGATGCCCGTGAGCACGAAGCCTTCTTCCTCGGTGCCTTCACCCTCGCCCTCTCCGACCGACGGCATCCAGCGGTCGAATCCGTGCCAGATCGAGCGCTCGGGCAGCAGCTGCGGGGGCGTCGCGAGCTTCTGGCCGCGCCAGATCACCCGGCGGTCCTCGATGATCCCCGCGCGCGTGGGCAGGGCCTCCGCCCCGCCGTCGAGCGCGCGGCCGAGGTCGAGCAGCTCGTCCCGGCGCAGCCAGAACACGTCGTCGACCTGCGCGATCACGCCCGCCGAGACGAGGCGTCGGCCGATCTCCCGCAAGGCGCGCCGCGCCGCGGGCCAGCCCAGGCCGATGCCGGCGAGCGCGTCCTCACGGGCGGGCGCGAGCTCCTGGGCACGGCGCAGCAGACGCTGGAACACCCGGCGCAGCGGCGATGGGAGGTGCGCGGAGATCGTCGCGGCGCCCTCCTCCCGGTCCCGCGCCGCCTTCTCGCGGCGCCCGCGCGGATCCGCCCCCTCCCCGCGCAGGTACATCCGCAGCACGTCCCACAGCAGCTCGGGGGTGTCGGCGGCGACCGGCTGGGCGAGGTCCAGGGTGTAGGTGGCGTGGCCGTGCGCGGCCAGATGGGCGGCGAACCGCTCGCGCCACTGCGCCCACACGTCCTCGTCGACGCCCTCCGGACGCTCGTCGGGGACCGCGTCGGAGGCCTCGAGGGCGGAGGCGAGGCTCTCGTGCTCGCGCGCCCATGCGGCGAGGTCGTAGAGGGACTGCTCGGCGCGGATCGGCTCGCTCTCGAAGCCGAACAGGAGGGTCTCCGGGCGCGGGTCCCCGGGCCGGGCGACGCGCCGGCAGAACGCCGTGAGCGCGGACTCCGCGATCACCACGGGCGGGATCACCGTCTGCACGGACGTGTAGTAGGCGAACCCCGCGGAGACCAGGCGCTCCACGCTCTCGAGCAGCGCCACGGCCCCGGTCGAGCGGGCGTCCGCCCCGGACTCCTCCTCGACCACGCGCCGGTACCGCGGCAGCGCCGTCGTGCGCCAGTAGCGCGGCCCGCCCACGCCGCCGTGCAGCAGACGGGGCACGAGCAGCCCGGACCGGGCCGTCATCCCGGCCATCGCGGCGTTCGTGTACCCGTAGTAGGCGTAGCCGTTGATGGTCGTGAACTCGACGCCCTTGTCCCGGAAGACGCGGCTGCCGCTCGCATCGGTCACCGTCGCGATCATCTGCTCGATGACGTGGGCGGCGGTGAGGTCCGCGAACAGCGGCGTGAGCGGGTCCGGCATCTGCTCGACGATGCTCGCCCGGAAGTAGCCGGCATGGCGACGGGGCACGGGCCAGGACGTCGGGGCGGGCCCGGCCGGCGCAGGGAGGCCGACGATGGGCCGCGCCTGCGTGATGACGAAGCCGGTGCCCGCGCGCGCCCACTCCACGTCCTGCGGGGCGCCGTAGTGGTCGGTGATCCGTGCGCCCCAGGCGGCCAGATCGAGCGCGGCGGCGTCGTCGAGCACGGGGGCGCGCCGCTCGTCAGGGCCGACGGGGACTGTCCGGGTGCCTCCATCGACCGGGGCCCCGCCCGTCCCCGTCCCGCCGGCCGGGGCGGCCGGCACCACCATCACCGTCTTGTCCGCCGTGGAACGGGACGCGACGCGGCGGCGCAGGGTGTCGACCACCAGGTCGTCGGTGTCGACCTGCCCGGAGACGACGGCCTCCCCGAGGCCCCAGGCGGCGCTGATGAGCGTCTCGGAGCGTCGGCCGTTCTGCGGGTTCACGGTGAACATGACGCCCGCCGAGTCGGCGGGGACCATCTCCTGGACGACCACGGCGAGCGCGACCTCGGCCGGGTCGATGCCGCGGCGCGCGCGATAGGCCAGCGCCCGGGCGGACCACAGGGAGGCCCAGCAGTCGCGGACGGCCCGCAGCAGCGCGGCGTCGCCGGTGACGTGCAGGTACGTCTCCTGCTGTCCGGCGAAGCTCGCGTCCTCGAGGTCCTCCGCGGTGGCCGAGGAGCGCACCGCGACGGGTGCCTCGCCCAGCGTCCCGCGCGCCGAGAGGAGCTCGCCCCGCAGGTCGTCGGGGATCTCGGCGCCCGCGAACAGCGCGCCGACCTCGTCGCTCGCCCGGTCGGCGGCCCCGGTGTCGTCGGGGTCGAGGTCGCGGACCGCGTCGAGCAGCCGCTCCCGGATGCTTGCGGTCTCGACGAACCGCCGGTAGGCGCCGGTGGTGAGCACGAAGCCCGGTGGAACGGGGATGCCCGCCTGCGTGAGCTCGCCGAGGTTCGCGGCCTTGCCGCCCACCTCCGCGACGTCCTTGCGTGAGATGTCCTGGAACCCGCGGACCGTGCGGTCGACCATGGCGCCTTCTTCGACGGTGCGCCCGGGGTGGGGGCGCGTGGCGCCAGCGAGCGTAACCCCGCGTCGACCGGGTGACCACCCACCGCGCAGCCGGCGGCCACCCGCAGCGCGGGGGTGCTCGCGCCGTCCGATGTCGTCGTCCGCCGTCGCCGTCCGCCCTCGTCGTCCGCCTCTGCTAGCGTCGCGGCACGCCGTACCGTCGGCCATCGATCCGAGGAGGGCTGGCCCCGCCATGCAGAAGGACGCCCCTCACAGCACCCCGCACATCGAGCAGACTCGCACCCACCACGAGGACCGTTCGCTGGACGTGCGCATCGGCCACCACGAGCTCGTGCTCAGTCAGCGCTACGAGGCCGCGAGCATCGCGAACGACGTCCTGATCGGGATCTGGTTCATCGTGGGCTCCATCTTCTTCTTCTTCGCGTCGATGATGACGGCGGGCACCGTGCTGTTCCTCATCGGCTCGATCCAGATGACGATCCGCCCGGCGATCCGCCTGGCGCGGCGCTTCCACCTGCAGCGCGTCAGCGGCCGACCGCTGCCGCACGCGATGGACTTCTGATGACCCGGCTGAAGGACTCCACGCGCCTGCGCCTGCTGCTCGCGATCGTGGTGGGCGGTGCCCTGGGGGTCCTGCTCTGGCTCGCGACCGACCGCGTCCACGCCACGATGATCGCGATCACCGTGGGCGAGACCGTCTTCCTGGTCACCTCGTGGCTCTCGCTGTGGCCGATGGACGCCGAGCAGACGCGGCGCAGCGTGGGCCGGGAGGACCTGCGCCCCTCGGCCGACGAGGCCCTCACCGCGGGCGCCTCCGCGCTCGCGGTGATCACCGTCGTGGCCCTGCACCTGGGTGCTGCGGGCCCCAGCGGGGCATCCACGATGGGCGCGATCATCACGCTGGTGGGTGTGTTCGGCGCCTGGGCGTGCGTGCACCAGACCTACGCCGTCCACTACGCCCACCGGTACTACGCGACCGGCGGAGGCCTCGACTTCGGCGACGACGAGCCGCCCGCCTACTCGGACTTCCTCTACGTCGCGTACGCGGTGGGCATGACCTACGGCGTCACCGACACCGGCGCGGTGGACCGCGGCATGCGCAAGATCGTGCTGCGCCACGGCCTGGTCTCGTTCGTGTTCGGCCTGGTCATCCTCGGTGCGGCCGTGAACCTCGTGGCCGGGGTCTTCGGGCTCGGCTGAGAGGGCCCGCCGGGCCGTGCTCGATCCTCCGTCCGACGTCAGGGCCGACGAGCACGACGGCGCGACCACCGCCCCTGCCGGTTGCCGCCGGCCGCACGTCGCCGGTCATCGATCACACGTCGCCGGTCACCGGTCACCGATCACCGGTCGCCAGTCACCGTTCGCCGGTCAGGCCCGCGCGAGGATCGCGACCAGGAAGTCGTCGGCGGCGGGCCGCAGGTCCCAGCTCGAGAAGCGCTGCTGGAGGACGAGGCCCGCGGACTCGGCGTCGACCGCGAAGTCCTCGAAGGCGTAGCCGCGGCCCGCGCCGAAGCCGACGACGAGGCGACCCTCGGGGGCGAGGTGCGCGGCGAGGCGCTCGAGGGCGGGTCGACGCTCGGCGGCCGAGAGGAAGGCGAGCACGTTCCCCGCGCTCACCGCGAGGTCGAAGACGAGACGCTCACCGGTGCCGGAAGGCGTCGTGCGCTCCCCGCCCTCTCCGCGGTCCCCTCCGTCCTTTCGCAGGTCCAGCTCGGCGAGGTTCTGGACCTCCCAGCGCGCCTGCGGATGGTCCTCCCGGGCGACGGCGATCAGCTCGGGATCGAGGACGACCCCCACGAGCTCGTGGCCGGCGGGCAGCAGGTGGGCGGCGAGCCGGCCCGTGCCGCAGCCGGCGTCGAGGATGCGCGCCCGACGGGGCGCCATGGCATCGATCAGTCGCGCCTCGCCCAGGATGTCGGTGCCCTCGGCGGCGATGCGCCGCCAGCGCTCGGCGTAGCGGCGGGCATGGTCGGGATCGCGGCGCACGGCCGCGTGCCAGAGGTTCTCGTCGGGACCGCCGGGTGCCGCGGGGCCGTCGGATGCCTCACGGCCGGTCGCAGAGGAATCGGCGCCGGGCTCCGACGGCGGCGTGGGCTGCAGAGGAAGGGAGGGCATGCCTCCAGTGTGCCAAGCGGAGAGGGCCGATGGCGCGGCGACGGGGCGCCCCGCCGCAGCGGAGCGCCCCGTCGGTCAGGGCTCGGAAGGAGCAGGCGTCAGGCCTGCGGACCCTCCGTGGAGGGAGCCGAGGCGGGACCCCCGGTGGCAGGACCGGAGGAGGCCGGGCCGGAGGATCCGGTCGCGCCCGCAGCCGCGGATACCTTCCCGGAGGCCGACGCCTTGCCCTTGTTCTCCTCGATCTTCTCGAGCTGGCGGGCGGCGGCGTCCCGGCCGCCCAGACCGAAGGCGAGCACGGCGGCGGCCGCGAGGCCGATCACCAGCGCGCCGAAGGCGATCTCGATGATCCTGTCGGCCACGCCCATGGACTGCAGGCCCATGGCGGCGAACAGGATGATGATCGCCCACTTGATGATCGTGGAGGCGGTGCCCGAGACGAGCTTGGAGACCACGGAGGCGAGGAAGAAGCCGGCGCCGATGATGACCGCGCCGAACAGGACGCTGCCGCCGAGGTTCAGGATCTGGCTGAGGATCTCGGTGATCTGCGGGAAGCCCAGCACCTGCGCCGCCATCACGGCGAAGAACAGGACCACGGCGATCTCGATGATCCGGAGCACGGTGGGCGTCGCCGAGGAGTCCTCGGAGATCACGTCGTTCTTCTGCAGCCAGTCGTCGATCCCGGTGGACTCGAGGATCGGGCGGAACAGCCCGGTGACGAAGCGGGCGATGAGCACGCCGATCCCCACCAGGGCGACCGCGGCGATGATGTTCGGGATCGCCGTGAACACGGTGGTGAGCATCGCGGCGGCCGGATCGGAGATCGAGGCGATCCCGAGGATCTGCAGCGAGGCGATCGAGACCACGATCATGATCAGGGCGAACACGACCGAGGCGATGATCTCGGGGATGTTCGAGGCGGGCTTGCCGCCGCCCTGACCGGGCTGTCCCTGCTGGGGCTGGCCCTGCTGCGGGTGCGGCTGCGTGGCCTGTCCCTGCTGCGGGACCGGCTCGGTGTGCCCGGGGGCCTGGCCCTGCGCCGAGGCAGTGCCCTGTGCCGAGCCGGCGGTCTGCGTGCCGCGCTGGTCCCCCATGGCGCCGCCGGTGGCCCTCTGGATGCCCGACTGGGCGGTGCCCAGGAGCTTGCCGAAGTCGACCGCGTGCAGGGCGGTGGTGATGAGTGCTCGCACGATCTTGGCGATGACCAGGCCGATCACGAACACGAAGACGGCGCCGATGATGTTGGGCAGGAACCCGAGGCCCTGCTCGAGCATCGAGGTGACGGGCGTGAGCACCTGGTTCAGCTGGAAGATCCCCAGCACTATCACCAGGCCCAGCAGCCAGATCACCATCGAGAGGATCGTGCCCACGGCATTGCCGAGGGAGGCTCCGTCCTGGCCGATGCGCCGCAGCGCCGGCACCTTCTGCGCGAGCTTCGAGGCCGCGCTCTTGAGGACCGCCGCGAGGATCGCGGTGACGATGAGGACGACGACCGCGGCCAGGACCTTCAATCCCAGTCCCGCCCAGTCGACATTGGACAGTGAGTTCACGGCTACCTCCGTGGGTCACGGGAGCCGGGCGTCCGACGGGTTGTGTCCGGGGACGGTGAGGAGGCTCCTCTGCCGGGGAATTGCGGATGTGTGACCACGCTAACACCCAGGGTTCGTGACGAGGCCAGGCCAGAGGCCGGATCCCCGCGCTGCGGAGCCTGAGCGGTGCTCGTCATGTCCTCCTTCCCCGGGCGCCATGTCCGCGCCATGTGGCGGTGCTGGGCTGGATCCCATGGCTCATCCCGATCCCCAGTGCTCGCCCGTCGACGCCCGTCGTCCGCTCTCGCGAAGAGTCCTCCTCACGGTCTCCGCCGCCGCGATCGCGGGGACCGCCGCGGCGACGGCCCCTGCCCGTCGGGCCTTCGCCGAGGACTCCGGCCTGCAGGCCGCCGGCACCACGCTCGACGCCGTCGCGACGCCCGAGCAGGGCGCCGAGGACACCTACCGTCGGCTCGTCGCCGGCCCGGGCTACGAGCACGTGGTGCGCGAGGACGCCCTCGAGAGCGCGCCGAAGGCCTCCCGAGCCGACACCCGCCGGTCCCTCGCCTACTTCGTGCAGTTCACGGACCTCCACGTGCTGGACGCCCAGTCGCCCATGCGCTTCGAGTTCCTGCACGACCTCACGGGCTCCGCGTTCCGTCCGCAGGAGCCGCTGACCACGCAGGGCGCCGTCGCCCTGGTCGAGCGCGTGAACTCCCTGCGCCGCGGCCCGCACACCGGGCGCGCCTTCGACTGCCTGGTCAGCGCCGGCGACAACACGGACAACCACGAGCACATCGAGCTGGACTGGTTCCTCACCGTCATGAACGGCGGCGAGATCGCGGCCTCCACCGGCGATCCGGACCAGTGGGAGGGCGTGCAGAGCAGCGGCGACGCGAGCTACTGGAACCCTGCGGACCCCGTGCGCGACCGCTATAAGGAGGTCGGCTTCCCGGAGCTCCCGGATCTGCTCGAGCGCGCGACCTCCTCGCATCACAGCCCCGGCCTGCAGCTGCCCTGGTTCAGCGTGTTCGGCAACCACGACGACTCCATCAGCGGCACCCTGCCCTCCGACTGGAAGGGTCTCGCGGACCTCTACACCGGCAGCTGGAAGTTCACCGGCTTCGAGGACCCGTCGGCCCAGAAGCAGCTGCGCGAACAGGTGAGCCGCGCCGAGCGCACCAGCGCGCTCTCCGGCTCCGTGAGCCGCAGCAGCGGGAGCGCCCGCTCGAAGCGGGACTTCTCGGTCACGGCCGACGAGCGCCGTGCGCCGTTCACCCCCGAGGAGTACATCCGCGCCCACCTCGAGCGCCCGCAGCCCGTGGGGCCGGCCGGCAACGGCTTCACCGAGCAGAACGTCCAGGAGGACACCGGGTACTACACGTTCGAGATCGCCGAGGGCGTCGTCGGCATCGCGCTGGACTCGACGAACCGCGCGGGCTTCACGGGCGGCTCGATCGGCCACGCCCAGTACCGGTGGCTCGAGGAGGTGCTCGAGCGCGGCTCCAGCCGGCACTACGACGGTCTGGGACGGCTGGTGCGAAGCCAGGCCGAGAACACCCGCTTCGTGGTCTTCAGCCACCACACGCCCGATTCGATGAACAACCTGCTGCTCGCACCGGGCAACGGCGAGCTGCGGCACGCCGGCTGGGACGTCGCGAACCTGCTGGGGCGCTTCCCCAACGCGCTGGCCTGGGTCAACGGCCACACCCACACCAACAAGATCAGCCTGCACGGGCACGCGAAGCCCGAGCGCCGCTTTTGGATCATCAACACCGCCTCGCACGTGGACTTCCCGCAGCAGGCACGCGTGGTCGAGATCGTGGACAACCGCGACGGGACGCTGTCCCTGCTGAGCACCCTGATCGAGGCCGACGCGCCCTACCAGGGGGACGCCCTGGCCTCCCTCTACCGGGAGCTGTCGTTCAACGACATCCACGCGGACCTCGCCCTGGAGGGGACCCCGCAGGACCGCAACGTCGAGCTGCTGCTGGTGGCGCCCGGCGCCTGAGGCGTGCTCAGGCCGCCCGCCGCCCGACCCGCGGCCCGATCCGGCCGACCATGCGAGAAGGCCCCCGGGATCTCTCCCGGGGGCCTTCGTCTCACGTGCGCGAGGGGGGACTCGAACCCCCACGCCCTCTCGAGCACACGGACCTGAACCGTGCGCGTCTACCAATTCCGCCACTCGCGCGTGTCTCCGGCACCAGGAGTCGCAGCTCACCGAGACCGAAGTGCCCTCAGACTACTCGTACGCAGGCGCTGGCCCAAACCCCGCCGACCGTGGGGTGCGCAACACCACTCCGGCACGGAGCCGCCGGCGCGCACGTCAGCGCGAGGATCCTGCCTGCCGCTCGCGCACGAGCTCCGCCTCGGTGAAGGCGTCGTCGATGTGGGCGGGGTCGATGCGTCGCCGCACCACCGTCACGTACAGCACGGTCGCGATCGCGACGGCGATGATGCCGACGATCGCGGCGAGCGTCATCTCGGCGCGCACCACCACGGTCGCGAACACGGCGAGCAGGCCGATGATCCCGACGGCCGCGGAGACCCGTCCCCCGGGCATCCGGAAGGTCGCGCCCTCGACGCGGCGGGCACGGAACCGCAGGTAGGTCACGAGGATCAGCATCCACACCAGCAGCACGGCGAACACCACGACGCTCATCAGGTACCCGAAGGCGGCCACGCCGCTCATCTGCAGCACGGCGGCGGCGAGGATCCCCACGCAGCTCACGGCGATCGCTGGCGCGGGCACCCTGCGCCGGGTGACGCGGGAGAAGACCTTCGGTGCCAGGCGGTCCTCCGCGAGGGAGTGCATGATGCGGCTTCCCGCATACAGGTTCGCGTTGGCGGCGCTGAGGGCGGCGATGAGCACCAGCAGGTTCGTGATGCTCGCGGCGGCGGGCACGCCGATGGAGTCGAAGACGGTGACGAACGGGGAGGTCTCCACGGCCTCTCCGGTCGCCGACGCCTGCCTCCACGGCACCAGCGCGACGACGATGCCGATGCTCACCACGTAGAACAGGGCCAGGCGCACGATGGTGGTGCGGGCCGCGGTGCGGATCGAGCGCGCGGGCTCCTTCGCCTCGGCCGCCGTGATCGACAGCAGCTCGATGCCGCCGAAGCTGAACATCACCACGCTGAGGGCGATCCAGACCGCCGCCCAGCCGTTCGGGGCGAAGCCCCCGTCGGCCGTGAGCCCCGAGAGGCCCGGTGCGGGGTGCGCGCCCGTGCCCAGGAACACCAGGAACAGGCCGACGAGCATGAACACGACCACCGCGATCACCTTGATGCTCGAGAGCACGAACTCGACGGCGCCGAAGGAGCCGACGGTGGTGAGGTTGATGGCCAGGATGACCGCCGCGAACAGCACGATGCCCACGGGCACGGGGATCGCCGGGAACCAGTAGGCGAGGTAGAGCGCGCAGGCCACGAGCTCGGTCGCGGTCACGGCGACCGTCACGATCCAGTACAGCCAGCGGCTGAGGTATCCCCAGTACGGGGAGAGGTAGTGGGCGGCGAGGGTGCCGAAGCCGCCGCGCACCGGGTGGCGGGAGGCCATCTCGCCCATCGCGAGCGCGATCGTCGCCGCGATGAGCGAGCCGACGGCGAACGCGATGATCACGGCGGGGCCCGCGTAGCCGATGGCCTCGCCGGAGCCGAGGAAGAGGCCGGTGCCCAGCGCGGATCCCATGGCGATCATGGCGATCTGGCCGTGGCCGAGCGAGCGTGCGAGCTGCGGGGCGGGGGCCCCGCCGGGGGCTGACGGGGCGCCCGACGGGGCGCGACCGCTCACCGGTCCCGGGGCGTCGGACGCCCTGGGAGGGGGCGTGGAGGAGGAGGAATTCATCCGCTCAGGGTAGAGGTCCGCACGCCCGCTCCTCCACACGGGGTGGCGCGGTCGTCCTCGGGAGCCCCTGGCGCTTTCCGGGCGCGCATCGCGTCATGCGACGGCGTATGCGCGACATCTCTGCCTCATGCGGCAGAGATGCTCGCTATATGCCGGTCGGCGACTCCGCGGTCCCGCCCGCACCTGCCAGCGCCCCGCATCCCGGCCCGCGCCCCGGCCCGCGCCCCGGCCCGCCGCCATGACGTGAAGCGCCCCGCCTCCGAATGCTCGGAGGCGGGGCGCTTCGCACGTCGCGGCTCGGGCCGCGACGGAGGGGGTCACTTCGCGGCGCCCTTGGCGGCGACGGCCTGGACGACCAGGTTCGCGAAGACGTCCTCGTGCAGACGCACGGTCGCCTTGTACTCGCCGAGCGACTTGATGGGAGTCGCGAACTCGACGGAGCGGCGGTCGATGTCGCGGTCGAACGCGGTCTTCACGGCGTCGGCGACCTCCTTGGAGGTCACGGCGCCGAAGAGACGGCCGTTGGTGCCGGCGCGCTCGGAGACGACGACGGGCTTCGACTCGAGCAGTGCCTTGAGCGCCTGCGCCTCCTCCAGGCTCGCCACGGCGCGCTTGCTGCGCGCGGAGCGGATCTGGTCGAGCTGGCGCTGGCCGCCGTCGGTCCACGGGGTGGCGAGCTTGCGCGGCAGCAGGAAGTTGCGCGCGTAGCCGTCCTTGACGTCGACGACGTCGCCCGCGGTGCCGAGGCCGGTGACCTCGTTGGTGAGGATGAGCTTGGTGGTCATGTGTTTGCCTTCCTCGCTCAGCGACCGGAGGTCGAGTAGGGCAGCAGGGCGATCTCGCGGGCGTTCTTCACGGCCTTCGCGATCTTGCGCTGCTCCTGCACGGACACGCCGGTGACCCGACGCGCGCGGATCTTGCCGCGGTCGGAGATGAACTTGCGCAGCAGGGCTGCGTCCTTGTAGTCGATCGACTCGACGCCCGCGGCCTTCAGCGGGTTCTGCTTCTTCTTCGGCTTGCGAAGAACAGGCTTGGCCATCGTGGTGCTCCTTGTTCCTTGGTGCGGAGCCCGGGTCTCCCCGGGATGGGTGAATGGTGTGTGCGCAGGGCGCCTGCCCTGCAGTGGTCGGGGACGCGTCCGTCCGTCGACCCCTCGGTCCCGCGGTCGGTCACCCTCGAGTGATCAGCGCGGATCCCTCGAGATCAGAACGGCGGGTCGTCGTACCCGCCCTGGTTGCCGCCGGCCCACGGATCCTGGTCGGCGCCGCCGCCCTGGTTCCCGCCGTAGCCGCCCTGGCCGCCTCCGGAGAAGCCGCCGCCCTGGCCGCCCTGGGGGCCGCCGAAGCCGCCTCCCTGGTTGCCGGGGCCGCCCTGGCCGCCGCGCTGACCGCCGCCGTTGAAGCCTCCGCCGCCGCCGCGCTGGACCTTGTTGGCCTTCGCGGTGGCGTAGCGCAGGGACGGGCCGATCTCGTCGACGTCCAGCTCGATCGAGGTGCGGTTGTTGCCCTCGCGGTCGGTGAAGGAACGCTGCTTGAGGCGACCCTGCGCGACCACGCGGGTGCCCTTCTCGAGGGACTCGGCCGCGTTCTCGGCGGCGTCGCGCCACAGCGAGCAGCGCAGGAACAGGGCCTCGCCGTCCTCCCACTGGTTCGACTGGCGGTTGAACGTGCGGGGGGTGGAGGCGATGGTGAAGGAGGCCACGGCGACGCCGGACTGCGTGAAGCGCAGCTCGGGATCGGCCGTCAGGTTCCCGACCACCGTGATGATCGTGTCATTGGCCATGCTCTGCTCCTGATCTCCGGGTGCTCTCGTGCGGGGGTGGGGTGCGGCGAGCCGACGTCGGCTCCGTCATGCGGCTGCGGGTCCGGGGTCCCCTGTCTGCGGGGCCCGTGGATTCCGCGGCCGACGGGCCGGTCAGCTCTCGCGGATCACTTCGCGTCGAGACGCATGAGCTTCGTGCGCAGGACGGACTCGTTGAGTCCGAGCTGGCGGTCGAGCTCCTTGGCGGTCTCCGACTTCGCGGTGAAGGACAGGACGACGTACACGCCCTCGGACTTCTTCTGGATCTCGTAGGCGAACTTCCGCTTGCCCCAGACGTCCACCTCGTCGATGGTTCCGCCTTCGGCAGGGATGACCTGCACGAGCTTCTCAAAAGTGGTGCCGACGGTCCGCTCGTCGATCGACGGGTCGAGGATGACGACCATCTCGTACTTGCGCATGTTCGAGTACCCACCTCCTGTGGTCTCAGCGGCCACGGGACTTCCGTGGCAGGAGGGTTCCATGCTGTCCGGGCCGCTCGGATCGCGGCACAGACCAGCCAAGACTACCCGGGCGTGCGCAGGCCCGCCAGGCCGATGCACGGCGTGCGCGGGGGATCACAGGGACGGGCCCGAGGGACGGACGGAGAGCCGAAGGCCCTCAGACGGCGCGGCTCACTCGCCGTCGTCCTTCGTGGCCTTCTTCGAGTCGCCCGAGCCGGAGTCCGTCTTCTTGTCTCCCGAGCCCTTGCCGGAGTCGCCCTTGCTGTTCCCGGAGTCCCCGCCCTTGTCGCCGGAGTCCTTCGAGTCGTCCGAGTCGTCCGTGCTCTTGTCGGAGTCGCCGCCCTTGTCCTTGTCGGAGTCCTTCGAGTCGTCCTTGCCCTTGTCCGAGTCGTCCTTGTCGGACTCCTTGTCCGTGGGCTTCTCGGACTTCGAGGACTCCTCCTCGGTGGGCTTCTCCGACTTGGAGGACTCCTCCTCGGTCGGCTTCTCCGACTTGGAGGACTCCTCGTCGCTGGGCTCCTCGGACGGCTCCTCGGTGGGCTTCTCCGTGGTGGGCGCCTGCGTGGTGGTCGGGGCCTTCGTCTGCGGGGCCTGCGTGGTGGGCGCCTTGGTGGCGTTGCCGGCGGAGGTCTTCTGGTTGTCCAGGACGACCTCGCCGTCGAACTGCTCGATGGGCTCGCCCTCGAGGGTCTGGGACATGATGCGGCCCCAGATCGTGGCCGGCCACGCGCCGCCGGTCATGCTCGAGACGCCGCCGAACGGGGTGAGCTGCTCCTCGCTCTTGCCGTCCTCGGAGGGCTGGAACATGCCGACCGCGGTCACCATCTGCGGGGTGAAGCCCACGAACCAGGCCGACTTGAAGCTCTCGGAGGTGCCGGTCTTGCCGGCGACGGGGCGACCTCCCATCACACCGGCGACGCTGCGGGCCGAGCCGGTCGACGGCGGACCCTGCAGGGCGACGGTCGCGTTGATCGCGACCTTCTCGTCGAGCACGCGCTTCGAGCTGTCCTTGTGCTCGTACTCGTCGGAGCCGTCGGGGTTGGACACCGAGTCCACGATGTAGGACTCGTGGTGGACGCCCTTGGCGGCGATCGTCGCGTACGCCTCGGCCATCTCGCGGACCGTCGGCGAGGCGCTGCCCAGCACGTTGGAGGCATCGTCGTTCAGACCCGGTGTCTTCTCGGGGATGCCCAGCTGCACGGCGGCCTTGCGGGTCTTCTCCGGCCCCATGGCGACGTTGAGCCCGGCGTAGGCGGTGTTGACCGAGTTCGTGGTCGCCTGCCGGAGGGTGATCGGTCCGTAGGAGGTGTGGCCGAAGTTGTTCACCGTCCAGCTGCCGAAGGTCCGCGGCGAGTTGCCGTCCCAGGTCGAGTTCAGGCCGTAGCCGTTCTCCAGGCCCGCGATCAGGGCGAAGCTCTTGAAGATCGAGCCGGCCTGCATGCGCGACTGCGTGGCGTCGTTGATCGACTGCTTCACGAAGTCGGGCCCGCCGTACATCGCGGTGATCGCGCCGGAATCGGGGTCGATCGACATCGTTCCCACGCGGTTGGCGTCGGGCCGGCCCTCGTCCTTCAGCCCGTCGATGGTGTCGACGGTGATGTCCTGGTCCTTCTTGGAGACCGTGGAGACGATCTTGTACCCGCCGGTGTTGATCTCCTCCTCGGTGAAGCCCTGGCGCTCGAGCTCACTGCGCACCATCATCAGCAGGTAGCCGTTGGTGCCCTCGAGGTAGTTCTGCTGCTTGTTCTTCGTGGTCTTCGGGAACTCGAGCTTGTCGGCCTGCGCCTCGGTGAGGGCGCCGGTCTGGTTCACCTCGCGCGTGATCACGCGGTCCCACTTCTTGGCCGACGCCTCCTTGTCGTTGGCGGGGTCGTAGGCCGACGGGGCCGGGATCACGGCGACCAGCAGCGCCGCCTCGGACTCGTCGAGGTCCTTCGCGTCCTTGCCGAAGTAGGCCTCGGAGGCGGCCTGGATGCCGTAGGCGCCGCGCCCGAAGTAGATGGTGTTGAGGTAGCGGGAGAGGATCTCGTCCTTGCTGAGCTCCTGGTCGGCCTTGAGCGCCATGATCATCTCCTTCACCTTGCCGGTGTAGGAGGTGGTGGTGCCCGTGTAGTACCGCTCCACGTACTGCTGGGTGATGGTCGAGCCGCCCTGCCGGGCGCCGCCGCGGAGGTTGTTCCAGAGGGCGCGCACGATGCCCTTCGGGGACACGCCGCGGTTCTCGTAGAAGGTGGAGTCCTCGCTCGCGACGACCGCGTCCTTCACGGTCTGCGGGATGTCGTCATTGGGCAGGATCGTGCGGTTGACCTCGGAGAACTGCCCCATCTCGGTCTTGCCGTCGGAGAAGTAGACGCGCGTGGTCTGCGCGACGGCGACGTCATCGGCCTGGGGGACGTCGGTCGAGTTGTAGAGCCAGACGGCCCCGCCCAGGCCCAGCAGCACGATCAGCGCGATGGCGCCGCCGAACATGCGCAGCGAGGGGATCCAGCGCAGCGGGCCCTTCTTGCCGGCGCGCGGGTAGTTCAGCGCGGCGGCCAGACCGGTGCGCTTGGCGGCCCCACGGCCCCCCTTGGCACCGCGGCCCGAGCCGGCCGCCGCCGAGGTACTGCGCTTCGCGGTCCCGTTCTTCGTGGTCCCGTTCCTGGCGGCTCCGCTCCGGGCCGCACCGCTCGCGCCGGCGGCTCCCGCCCCGGCGGTGCCGGCGCGGCGCGCGGTGCGGCTGGTGCCCTTGGGCGAACCCTCGTTCGCGGATCGGCCGGCTGCCGAGCTCGCGCCCGCGCTCCTGCCCGATCCCTTGCCCGTGCTCTTGCCGGCGCCCGCACCGCTCGTGCGGCTGCGGCCCTGGGAGCCCGGGAACTGCTTGCGCGCCGAGGAGGCGCCGTCGCCGGCGCCGGCGCCGCGGGACCGGCCGGTGCCGGAACCGCCGTCGCGTCCGGATCCGGACGACGGACGCGAGGGTCCACGAGAATCGCTCACAGCTGCTCCTGACGGCTCGACTCCAGGGCATCCCGGTGCGCCTGGGGCAGGCGTCCGGGGGCGAGGCGCCGAAGGGTACGGCGTCGCAGTCCTCCAGTATCCGCACGAGCGCGCACGGATGGGAACGCCCCGGCGGTGACCATCACACGGCCTTCACCCCACCCGTCCAGGTGGGACGAGGTGCGGGTGGCCCATGCCACAGCCGTCCCGGAGGGTGGTGCGGTCCTGCGTCAGCTCACCGCCGGAACGGCCGTGCCCCGCGGTCGCACGGATCGTTCACCCACGATCCTCCCACCAGGCGCGCAGGCGGCGTTCGGCCTCCTCCTCGCCGAGAGGGCCGTGCTCCATGCGCTCCTCGAGGAGGAAGGCGTAGGCCTCGCCGACCTCGCGGCCCGGCGGGATGTCCAGGACCTGCATGATCCGGTTGCCGTCGAGGTCGGGGCGGATCCTGTCGATCTCCTCCCGTGCGGCGAGCTCGTCGATGCGCTCCTCGAGGTCGTCGTAGGCGCGGGCGAGGGCACGGGCCTTCCGGCGGTTGCGGGTGGTGACGTCGGCCCGGGTGAGGCGGTGCAGGTGCTGCAGCGGCGGACCGGCATCGGTGACGTAGCGGCGCACGGCCGAGTCCGTCCAGCCGGAGTCCGCGTAGCCGTGGAAGCGCAGATGGAGTTCGACCAGGCGGGCGACGGCCTTCGTGGTGTCCTTGTCGAAGGCGAGCTTCTTCATGCGCTTGGCGGTCATGCGGGCGCCCACGGTTTCGTGGAAGCGGAAGGTGACCAGGCCGCCGGGCTCGAAGCGGCGGGTGGCGGGCTTCCCCACGTCGTGCATGATCGCCGAGAGCCGCAGCACCAGGTCGGGGCTCTCGCAGGGGCCGCCCGATCCGGCGGGGCTCTCGAGGTCGATGGCCTGGTCGAGCACGGTGAGCGTGTGCTCGTAGACGTCCTTGTGATGGTGGTGCTCGTCGCGCTCGAGGCGCAGCGCGGGCAGCTCGGGCAGCACGTGCTCGGCGAGTCCCAGATCGACCATGAGCTCGAGGCCGCGGCGCGGGTGGGCGCCCAGCAGGAGCTTCACGAGCTCGTCGCGGACCCTCTCGGCGGAGACGATCTCGATGCGCGCCGCGAGCTCACGGATCGCCGCGGCGGTCCGGTCCTCGATGGTGAAGCCGAGCTGGGAGACGAAGCGCACGGCGCGCATCATCCGCAGGGGGTCGTCGTCGAAGGACTGGCCGGGCTCGACAGGGGTGCGCAGCAGCTCGCCGGCCAGGTCGTGCAGGCCGTCGAAGGGGTCCACGAACTCGAGCGAGGGCAGGCGCACGGCCATCGCGTTCACCGTGAAGTCGCGGCGCGAGAGGTCGCCGGCGAGGGTGTCGCCGAAGGCCACCTCGGGCTTGCGACTGGTGGGGTCGTAGGACTCGGTGCGGTAGGTCGTGATCTCGACCTTGATGCCGTCGCGGGTGGCGCCGAGGGTCCCGAACTCGCGGCCCATGTCCCAGATGGCGCCGCCGTGGGTCCAGCGCCGCAGCACGGCCTCCGTCTCGTCGGGACGTGCGGAGGTCGTGAAGTCCAGGTCGGCGCTCGAACGGCCCAGCACCGCGTCCCGCACGGGCCCGCCGACGAGCGCGAGCTCCTGCCCGGCCTCCTCGAAGAGGCGTCCGAGCTCGTGGATCGGCGCGGGCAGCGCCTGGAACATCGAGGTCGCGCGGGTGCGCGCGGCCGTGAGACGTGCGGAGCGCTCGTCGGGGTGCTGCGGGTCGGTCACAGGAGTCCTGTCATGTCTGGGGCGCGGGGCGGTGAGATCCCGGGGCGAGGGCTCCGCGGGCCCGACGGCCGTGAGGGATGCCCTGTGGAGATCTCGCGGCAGGCCCGGTCACCTGCCGGGCTCTACCGTATCGGCCGCATACAGTGTCCCCATGTCCGAGCCGAGCCCGTCCGTGCACCCGCGCGCGCCGCTCCCCGGACCCCGGACCCTCGCGTCGGCCGCCCCGCGCCTCCTGCTGGTGGCGCTGCTCGCCCTGGCTCCGGCGCTCCTGATGCCGACCGGTCCGGCGATCGCGCAGGTCACGGCCTCGCAGGCGCCGTCGACCCCGTCGGCTCCTCGGCCCGCGGAGCCCGAGGCGAGCGGCGGGGTGAGCCTCGACCTGCTCGACGGCGGGGCCGTCACGCTCAAGCCCGGGGGGAAGCTCACGCTGAAGGTGCGGCTGACCAACCGCGGCACGACGACGATCGAGGATCCCGCGCTCGAGCTGCGGGTGCGCACCGATCGCGTCACGGACCGGCGCACGCTCGCGCAGTGGCAGCAGCAGGACGGCCCGGACACCTACGGCGTCCCCGCGACCACCGAGAAGGGCCCCTCGACGCTCGACGCGGGCGACTCCGCCGAGCTCACCCTCTCGGTCGACGCCGATGACCTGGGCCTGTCGACCGCGTCCTACCTGTGGGGGGCGCGGCGCCTGTCGGTGACGGCCACGGATGCCGACGGCCCCCTGGCCTCCCTGCGCTCGTTCACCGTGTGGCGGCCCGACGACGCCGACGCGACGATCGCCGGGAGCGTGCTGCTGCCGCTGTCGGCGAGCGACCCCGGCGCCGCGGTCACCGATCCGGACGCCTACGAGGCGTCAGCCGAGAACGGCCGGCTCAAGGATCTCGAGGGCCTCGCCGCGCGCGACGACGTGGACTGGATGCTGGATCCCGCGCTGCTGGATCCGCCCGCGCTCTCGGACGCCGGGTCCGGCGGCTCCTCGGGCTCGGGATCGTCGGAGTCCGACTCCTCGGCGGATGCGGACGACGAGGACGACACGGGGGACGACGGCGACTCCGCGCAGACCCCGCCCGCGCGCTTCACGACGCCCGACGCCACGAAGCACCTGGCCGACACCCTCACCTCGGGGGCGAAGGACCGCGACGTGATCGGGCTCCCGTACGCGCAGTCGGACACGATCGGTCTGGAGCAGGCAGGCACCACCGACCTCTCCGACGCGCTCGCCGCCCGCAGCGAGAAGGTCTGGGAGGACGCCCACATCGACCCCCTCGGCGAGGCGGTGTCGATCCCTGGCGAGGAGGCGAGCGGCGAGACCCTCTCCCAGGCCGTGACCAGCGGCGCCGATCTGCTCGTGGTGCCCTCGTCCTCCCTGCGCGCGGACCCGGTGGGGACGGTGACGCCCTCCTCGGTCGGCACCTTCACCGCGGGTGATCGGACCGTGCCCGTGCTGGCGCCGGACCCGACGCTCTCCGAGGAGGTGTCCCAGCTGCGCACGGGCGAGGACGTGCAGCAGGTGCGCCAGCGGATCCTCGCGGAGACCGCCGTGATCGCCTCGGAGCAGTCGAGCGCGCAGCGCCAGGTGCTCATCGCCCCGCAGCTCGGGGAGGACATGGACGAGGGTGCCGTCGCCTCGACCCTCGATGCCCTCGACGACGCGCCCTGGATGACGCAGGGGCACGTCTCCGACCTGCTGGACGCGGCCGAGGGCGGCGACATGGTGACCGACACGGGCGCCACGGGCGACGGCCTCTACGCGCTCGGCGAGCTCGACGCGGACGACGTGCACCCGTCGGGCCCCGGCGAGGACGGCACCTGGGCGCACCTTCCGCGCGCCCGATCCCGCGACGAGGTCGACACGGGGACTCTGCAGTCCCTGCAGCGCTCCCTGCGCTCGATGAGCACCGTCGCCGCGGTCGCCGAGGACGACGCACCGTTCTCCGCGACGCGCAGCCTGATCCTCACCACGACCTCGACGACGCTCGCAAAGGACCATGACGAGGCGTCGCGCCGCGCGAGGACCGCGCAGAAGGACGTCGCGGCGATGCGCGAGGCCATCCACGTGGTGCCCGCCTCCGGCTACAACCTGGTCTCCGACTCGGCCGGCGTGCCGATCACCGTGACCAACGACCTCGACAGCCCGATCACGGTGAAGGTCGACGTGAGCACGGACCGGCCGATCGTGCGCGTGGGCGACCCCACGACGGTCGAGGTGCCCGCGCGGCAGAAGAAGGAGGTGACGGTCCCGATCGACGCGATCGCGAACGGGACCGTGACCCTCACCTCGACCGTCCGCTCGGAGGACGGGGAGGAGCTCGCCGCACCCGTGTCGGTCCCGCTCAGCGTGAACCCGGCATGGGAGAACTGGACGACCATGGTGCTGGTGGGCGCCATGGGCGTGCTCGTCGTGGTGGGCGTGCTGCGGGCCCGACGCACGGGCTCGCGCCGCCGTGCCGCCGCGGCCGAGCTCACGGACCATGGCGAGGGGGAGGCCGCAGGGGATGCGGCCGACGAGGAGGGACGATGAGCGCACCACGACGCATCCAGCACCGGCCGCGGCATCTGCGGCCGGGCCCGCCCCGTGCCCGGCCGCGCCCGGCCCAGACGCGACCGGCCCCGGCATCGGCCGCCCCGTCGGCCTCCGCATCGAGTCCCTCGGCATCGGACCCCGCAGCATCGAGCTCCGCCGCCCCGAGCCCTGCCGGATCTAGCACGAACGCGGCGCAGCAGGTCTTCTCCTCCCGCACCCCGGCTCCCGCGCGCCGGACCGCGCCGGTCTCCGACGAGGCGGCCGCCGCGCAGGCGGCTGACCTCGAACGGGCGGTCGCGACCCTCGACGAGACGACGGGTTCGCTCGACCCGATCACCGAGCAGATCGCCACCGGCAGGGGTGATCGCTCTACCGACGGCGCGGGCGGCTCGACGGATGGTGCGAGCAGCACGACGGACGGCGCGGGCGACACGACGGATGGCGCGGGCGACACGGCCGACGCGTCCGCTCCGAAGCTCACCAGCACCCGCGCCCGGCTCATGCGCGCGACCGCCGTGATGGCACTGGGCTCGACGGTCTCCCGCGCGCTCGGGTTCGTGCGCAACTTCCTGTTCGGCGCCATGTTCCTGGGCATCAGCAGCTCCGTGGGCAGCGCGTTCAGCTCCGCGAACGTCGTTCCCAACACGATCTGGATCATGATCGGCGGCGGCACGCTGAACGCGATCCTGGTGCCCGCGATCGTGCGGGCCGCGAAGCGTCCCGACCGCGGCAGCGACTTCACCTCGCGCCTGTTCACCCTGGTCACGGTCGCCGCGGGCGGGGTGACCCTGCTCGCGATGGTGCTCGCACCGCTGCTCATGGTGCTCACCAACGGCTCGCTCCCGCCGGACACCTACGCCCTGGCCGTGCAGCTCGTGTACTGGATGATGCCGCAGATCCTGTTCTCGGCGCTCTACCTGATGCTCGGCCAGCTGCTGAACGCGCACGACTCCTTCGGGCCCTACCAGTGGGCTCCCGTGCTCAACAACCTCGTCGCGATCGTCGGCGCGCTGATCTTCCTCGCGATCTGGGGAGGGCAGGGCGATCCGACGGCCTGGACCGTGCCGATGGTCGTGGCCCTGGCCGCGATGAACGTGGGCGGTTCCGCGATCCAGGTCGTCTTCCTCTGGTACTTCGTGCGCAAGCTCGGGCTGAAGCTGCGCCCGAAGTGGGGGTTCCGCGGTCTGGGGCTGGGCAAGCTCAGCCGCATCGGCATGTGGAGCCTCGGGATGCTGATCGTCGGCCAGCTCGCGCTGTACGCCGGACGCTGGAGCGTGGGCGGCGCCGTGGAGGCGGCCGAGACCAGTCAAGGAACCGACGCCTCGAGGCTCTTCCCGGGCCTGGGCACGATGGACTGGGCCTACACGGTCTTCATGATTCCGCAGGGGATCCTCGCGGTCACCCTGGTCACCGCCGCGTTCCCCTCGATCTCGCGGAGCGCCGACGAGGGCGACCACGAGCGCGCCCTGCACCGGTATCAGCAGACCAACCGGATCCTCGCGGTGCCGATGATGCTGTGCGCGGCCGTGTTCATCGCGCTGGCCGGGCCGATCATGTGGGTGATCGACGGCGGCTCGAGCGTCGCCGGGGCGCAGGCGAGCGCGTGGGTCCTCGCCGCGTACATGCTGGGACTGGTGCCGTTCTCCGCGAACTACCTGACCAAGCGCGCGTTCTACGCGTACGAGGATGCTCGCGCCCCCTTCTGGATGCAGATCCCGACCTCGGCTCTGCCTCTGCTCGGCGTGGCGCCGGTGCTGCTGTTCGTGGATCCGCACTGGCAGGCGGCGACGGCGGCCCTCGTGGTGTCGCTCGGCAACGTCGTCGGCTGGGCGTACGGGCAGTGGATGCTGCGGCGGCACGCCCGCGCGCTCGGTGCCTCGCTGGACGGAGGCGCGAAGGCGATGCTGCTGCTGGGCCGGCTGCTCGTGGCGGCCGTGGTCGCCTACCTGGTGGGCGACGGTCTGGTCGCGCTGATGGGCGGGGCGATGTGGATGAACCGCGTGCTCACCGTCGTCCTCGGCCTGGTCGTCGGGGCGGTGGCGAGCGCCGTGTTCGTGGCGGTCGCGTGGGCGCTGCGCGTCGAGGAGCTGCGATCTCTGATGGCGATGGTGCGCGCGCGGATGCCCGGCGGCGGCCGCCGGTCAGCGGGCACCCGTAGCATGTGACAGGCCGCAGGGCATCAGGATGTCGGAGAGGGACGGACACAGGTGAACGAACGACACCACGAGCACGCGGTGCGCGAGCGCTGGAGCGTCGAGGCGAAGATCCCGCTGTCGGGCGTCGCCGAGGGCGCATCCTGGCATCGCGCCCGCTCCGTGCGCTCCGGTGAGCTCGTCACCCTGTTCATGGTCCACGGCGACCTCGCTCTCGAGGTCGCCGACGCCGCCCGCCGCGCCTACCTCGTGGAGAACCCTCGCCTGCTCCCGGTGCTCGACGTGACCGTGTTCGGGGATCCGCGCGAGGCCGGCGAGGGATCGGCCGACGGCGCTCCGCTGACCGTCGTCGAGTACCCGGCCCCGCCGGCACCGCCGCTCGCCGCGCTGTTCGCGCAGGGCGCGCTGCGCCCCGAGACCGCGCGGTCGATCATCGGCGAGGCCGCGTCGGGCCTCGAGGCCGCTCGCCGCCGCGGTCTGCGCCATCAGCACCTCGACTCCAACCGCGTCTTCGTGGACACCGCGAGCGGGGAGGTGGCGGTGCTGGGCGTGGGCGTCGAGGCCGCCGCCCATCGCGATGCCGAGCACGACGGCCGCCTCGCCTCGTTCCTGGACGTGACCGCGCTGGTCGCGCTGCTGTACCGGGCGCTCACGGGCGCCTCCCCGTCGGCCGCCGACGGTCCGTTGCCCCGCCCCTCGCGGATCAGCACGCGGAACATCCCGCAGGACCTCGACATGCTGTGCGAGCTCGTGCTCACCGAGGGCGATCAGCCCGTACCGGAGACCACGCGCGACCTCATCGCCGAGCTCGAGCCCTGGCAGTCCATCCCCGTCACCCTCGAGGCCTACGACCCCCAGGATCCCTCGCGCGCCCCCCGGGACGCGCAGGCGACGAACGCCGGAGCACGCGACGCAGGCACCGCAGGCACCGGCACCACCGCAGGCACCGCGGCCGCCGCGGGCACCTCCGCCACCGCGGCCGCCGCGGGCACCTCCGCACAGGATCCGTCCGGCGGGGCACAGGACAGCCCCAGCTCCGCGGGCGCTCCGGGTCGACCCCCCGGGGCCGAGGACACCTCCTCCCCGGCGCCCGAGGGGCAGGGTCCGACGGAGGGCTCGAGCACTCCAGCGCCCAGCGCCTCCGGCGATGCGGGAGCCCGATCCCCGCGAGAGGGCTCCGCGGGGCGCCTCGACCTCGACCAGGAGCCGCGCGCAGACATCGAGAAGGTGCACACCAGTCGCACCGCCCGTCGTGCCGCCGCGGCGGCTGCCGCCGGAGCGGCGACCGGTGCGGCAGCTGGTGCCGCGGGCGCAGCAGCCGCTGGAACGGACTCGACCGCCGGTGGCACGGGTGCGACGTCCGAGGACACAGGCGCGACCACCGGCGGCACGGCTCCGACCACGGGCAGCGCGGCTCCGACCACCGGCGACGCGGGCGCGAGCGGCGTCGATGAGGGCGCACCCTCCGGCGATGCGGCTCCGACGACGTCGCACCCCTCCGGGCCGAGCGCGTCCAGCGCGTCGTCGGCCGATGCGGGAGCATCTCCGTCGGCGGATGCGAGCTCCTCCTCGACGGCAGCGCCCACCGCGGAGGACGCAGCGGCTCCCGAGGCGCCGCCGGAGGACACCACGGGGACCGAGGCCGCCGAGTTCGTGCGCGACCTGCACCTCTCCGAGACCCGCAACAAGGCCGCCTTCCCCGGGCACCTGGATGTCCAGGAGAAGGAGAACCCCCTGGTCGCGGCGACGATCCCGCCGGCGGCGGCAGGTCGCAGCGCCGTGCTGCCCGGCTACTCCCGTGACGCGGACGAGGCCTCGTGGACGGACTCCGTCGCGCAGACCCCCGTGGAGGAGGAGGACGCCTCACCCGGACCGATCATCGTGCGCGGACGCCCCGTCACCTACGGGGACGAGGACCAGGACGCCTGGGCGGCGACGCCGCATCGGGGCAGCGCACTCGTGCGCGACGTCGTGGGTGTCGCGATGAGCGCCGAGGACAGCTCGAACGTGTACACGACCACGGCGGAGCCCGACGAGCAGCGCTCCCGGCAGACGCAGTGGATCCTCATCGGCGCCGCCCTTGTCGTGATCATCGCCCTGGTCTTCGCGATCACGAGCGTCACCTCGGGGCTGCGAGAAGCGGCTACGGGCCCGAACGAGAAGGCGACGACGCAGCCCGCGCCCACCGAGTCGAAGACGAACGCGCAGGTCCAGCCCACGGAGACCACGGAGTCGGCGACCGAGGGCCCGCCTCCCACGTTCGGCGAGCCCGAGATCTTCGCCGAGGGCGGCAACGGCAACGCGGACCACTCGGAGGATTCGAGCCGCCTGACGGACGGATCGAAGGACTCCTACTGGTCCTCGAAGATCTACCAGAGCGCGGACTACTCGGGCCTGAAGGACGGCATCGGCATCAAGCTGCCGTTCGAGAAGACCTCGACGCTGAAGAAGATCACCGTGAGCACGGCCGATTCCGAGGGCGGCTCCCTGGAGCTGTACGCCCTGAAGGAGGACGGCAGCCGCGGCGACAAGCTCGGCGACGGCGAGTTCACCGACGGCGGGGACGTCGAGTTCACCCTCGACGAGCCCGTCCAGGCCGACGGCGTGGAGCTGTGGATCGCGGAGCTGCCCAACAGCACCACCGGTGACGGTTTCCGCGCCCGGATCCAGGAGATCAAGGCGGAATGACCGCACCCGGGATCCGCCACCGTCGCCCGGGCGCCGGACCCGGGCCGACGTCCGGCCAGGGCGTGAAGACCTGGGTGGTGGTGCTCGCGCTCGTGCTCGCGTCCCTCGTCGGACTCATGCTCTCCGAGGCCCTTCAGCAGTCGACTACCGAGGTGGCGCGCGGCAGCGCGGCGTCGTCCCCTGAGACGGGCAACGCACCCGGGAAGAATTCCTCGGGTCTGCCCGTTCTGACAGAGAGCACCTTGGGGACCGAGGCGCAGCGGCTGGTCGCCTCGGGCGGCACGTTCCAGGCGCCCGCGACCTTCGACCTCAACCGGTGCCTCGAGCAGCAGGGCGTCACCGACGCGCCGATCGTGATGGAGGAGATCGAATGGGGAGCGGACTCCGGTCAGTACTGGATGATCGTGCACGGCCCCTACCAGCGCGATTCCCTGCGGGCGAACGGCGGGATCGTGCAGATCACCGTGGTCCGTCCCACCTGCGGCACCGAGAGCGCCGACGCCGCGGGCACGCTGGTGTGGAACGGGTCGACGAACATCGGCAGCGTCTGACCGGCGCGCCCACCGCCCTGCCGGGCGCGACGCCTCCCGCCCGTTCCGACACCTCCCGCACCGTCCACTTCCCACGCCCCCGATCTCTCCCTCGCTCAGACCACCCGGCGTCTCCGCTCCCGCCCGACCTCCGCGTCGGTTCCCGACCTCGACGCCTGCTCCACATCGGAAGGACCCATCCATGACCCAGCCCATCCAGGCCCTCAACATCCTCGGCGGCGCCGGATCCACCACGCCGGCCGCGGCGACGACGGCCCCGGCCGCCTCTGCGAACGACGGCTCCGCGGCCGACGACACCATCCACGAGGTCCTCATCGTCGGCTCCGGCCCCGCGGGCTACACCGCGGCGATCTACGCGGCGCGCGCCGAGATGCGCCCCGTGGTCATCGCGGGTGCGCTCGACGCCGGTGGCGCCCTCATGACCACGACCGATGTCGAGAACTACCCGGGCTTCGCGACCGGCATCATGGGCCCCGAGCTGATGGGGACCATGCAGGAGCAGGCCGAGCGCTTCGGCGCGGAGATCCTCTTCGAGGACGCGATCGACGTGCAGCTCGAGGGCCCGGTCAAGACGGTCACCCTGGAGGACGGGACCGTCTACCGGGGACGTTCGCTGATCATCGCGACGGGCTCGGCGTACCGCGAGCTCGGCATCGAGGACGAGAAGCGCCTCTCCGGCAAGGGCGTCAGCTGGTGCGCGACCTGCGACGGCTTCTTCTTCAAGGACAAGGAGATCGTGGTCGTCGGCGGCGGCGACAGCGCGGTCGAGGAGGCCACGTTCCTCACCCGCTACGCCACGAAGGTGACCCTCGTGCACCGACGTGATGCCCTGCGCGCCTCGAAGATCATGGCCCGACGGGCCGAGAACGATCCGAAGCTCGACTTCGCGTGGAACGCGCAGGTCGTCGGCATCAACGGCCAGGAGCAGGTCGAGTCCGTGACGGTCAAGGACACCGAGACCGGGGAGGAGCGCACGCTGCCGACCTCGGCCGTGTTCGAGGCGATCGGCCACGAGCCCCGCTCCGCGCTGTTCCGCGACAAGGTGGAGCTCGACGAGCAGGGCTACATCGTGGTCCAGGGCCGCTCGACGCACACCTCCGTGGAGGGCGTCTTCGCCGCCGGCGACGTCGTGGACCACACCTACCGCCAGGCCATCACGGCCGCCGGCAGCGGATGCCAGGCGGCCCTGGATGCCGAGCGCTGGCTCGCCCTGCAGGACGACGAGCCCGAGCAGCTCGCGACCGCCGGTGCCCGCGAGGCCTGAGGCCCGCACGCTGCATCCCGAGGCCGTCATCGTTCTGGTGACGGCCTCGTGGTGTCTGCCGTGCCGGCCCGCGCGCACTCTTCTCCAGGAGCTGCAGCGCCGGTGGGGTGACCGGATCCTTCCCCTGGTCCTCGACGCTGACTCGGTGCCGGCGAGCCGCGCCGACGTCGATGCATACGTCCGTGCTTCCGGGGCCGGCGACGATGCCGGGGACGAGGCCGAGGCCGAGGCCGATGCCGATGCCGATGCCGATGCCGATGCCGAGGCCGAGGCCGAGGCCGAGGCCGATCATAGGGTCACTGCACCAGATGGTGATCCGGGCGCTCCTGTTCTCTCACGTCTGGCGGTGGATCATCTCCCCACCTGGATCCTTCTCCGCCCCGAGGGCCGAGACGGAGAACCGGATCCACACGTCCAGTTCCTGCCGCACGCTCCGGAGGAAGATGGTGTCCCCGGCACCACGCTCGCGGGGGAGAGTCTGGAAGGGCACGGTCTCGTGCTCGAGGGAGCCTGGCGGGAAGCCGGGCGTCGCATCGGGGCTGTACCAAAACTCGAGATCCTCGCTCTCGTGGACGAGCCGGACGCGTCTCACGCTCCTGGAGCCGCGGCCCGAGCCACCGAAGACCGACGCTGACACTCTGGAATCCGGAAGGGCGACGCAGAGCGGCAGCATCTGGGCGACGAGGCCGTCGATGGCGCAGAAGGTGTGACGCCATGTCTCCGAAGCGTGCTCCAGGCGAGAACCATGGACGCAGTCTCGGAGACCGACTCGCCTCGCGGCGTTGAATGGGCCCGAGAGTGTGGGTTTCTCGATCCTGCAGCGTCGACGCTCCCAGATCGCCACACGTCGCCGTTCTGGGACTGGTGCATCGCCACGCCGTTCCCACGAGGACCGATACCGAGACTGATGCTTGGGTCCACACATCTCCACACCGTTGTCCACAGTTATCAGCCCGCTTCTCCACAGAGTTATCCACATTGTGCTCCACGTTCGCGCGTGTCTCGCCTTCGCTCTCCGCTCGACGGGGGACACGCGCCGGGTTCCTGACCAGGGGCTTTATGGCCACACATGACACTGTGTGACTCAGCTCGCATTACGCCGCCCTCGCTTGTCCACCCGTGTGTCCACCGGAGTGCGCACTCAGCAACACCTTATCCACATCCTCGTGCACACTGTGCACGTCCACGCGAAGCCCATGAGCGCTGCGCCCTCTCGCGGTGGGCCGTTAATCATTCGTGCCATCGCGTCGGTCTTTCGGCAGCGCGCGTGAGGCGCACGGGATCGGGTTTCACGCGAAACCCGAACGGCGCACTGGACGCGCGCGGCCGTCTCATATCATTCGTGCCGAGATCCGTCGCGGTCACAGTGTCGTAACCGGGGCCCGAGCCCACCGGCCATGGCAATGGCGCCCGTCCACACCCTTCCCCAATCTGTACGCGCGACGTCTTGTCGCACGTGGAACCTCATCCACACGGGCGCTGCACGGCGCATCCCGCGATGGACGTCCGGTGTTTCACGTGAAGCACGGTCACCATGTCCTTCAAGACCTCGTTCGCGCGAAGGGCTCGTGCGCGCCCCGCGCATAGGATCAATGCGGCCACCGCTCTCGCGAGCTCCATGCGACGCTCGAGAGAGGCTTGCATCCACACGTCGAGCGGGTGCCGCGAAGACAAACATGCAGGTCAGGCGCCCTTTTCTTCTTCGTTGCACGTGGAACATCGAGAATCCCTGCTGCAGTGCTTCCCTAGGGAGGATGTGGGGAAGTCACTCTGCTTGCTTCCTACGTCCCGCACTCGTTCCACGTGGAACGCCGCTTCGGCGATGTCGTCCCGTTCGTGACATCGACCTGGATCGCAGCAACCCCCATGAACCCTTAGCCCAGGGCGGCGTTTCACGGGAAACGGTCGTTGATCGCGTACTCCGGAGCCCTTCCGATAAATGCAACATCCCCGACACGGCACTCTGGCGCCGGTGGAGCTGCATCGGACTGCGCTCGACCATGTAGGCGAACGCTGACCACACAGGGCGGTGAGTGCGCCGTGGCGGGACACGTTCGTTCCACGTGGAACAACAAGCCCTACGTGAAGAGGGCGGGCACCTGCAATCGGCCAACAATCTCGTCTGCACATTGCAACGGGGCGTTCCACGTGAAACTCGAGCTGCTACTACGACACGTGGGCTCGTCCCGAATCACGAGTACGTTCGCTCTGCCGAGCGGGCCACGTTTCACGTGGAACGTCTCGGGATGCCCACGCCCGCATGCGGGAGCGATGCCAGATCCCCACATTCATCGGAACGGCACAGAGTGCAGGAGAACTCAGGCCCGATGCCGGTGGAGTAGCGAGTCTCCGCGCGCAGCCACGGCCGCGCCCCAGCTCCCGACGGGAAAGTTTCACATGGAACGACCCATTGCGCCTCCGCTGGGTTTCGAACGCAAGCCCTACAAGCAACGCTCGTTCCACGTGAAACCTGGCTTCTACCTCAACGGCAGCCCTAGTCGCCCCCAAATCAAAGAGGGAGCGAGGTGAAAGAGCGCTCCCGCAGAGACACCGGCGCCCGTGCGTGACGCGGTTTCACGGGAAACTCTCTCGCGGCGCACGCACCGCGTAAGAGCGCAAGGCTTCGAATGTGTCACCAGAAGGGCTTCCTCGTCGTCCCATAATGCCCATCAGCAGTGCAGTTTCCGGGGGCCTTAGGTCACCAAGCAGCCCTCACGTTCCACGTGGAACACCCTCCCGAGGCCGGGTAAACCCACGACGGCACACCGTGCAGTCGACTCTCCACAGCCGAGTCCACACATGTGGAAACCACTATCGCGACGACCAGGGATGGCGCTCGCCACACGTAATGGCAGGTGAGTAGCTTTTGTAGCCCTGTACCGTGCTACATGTTTACGCTGCGGACCACTAGGATCATGGCCTGTGGCGAGCCTCAACCCATCTCGAGAGAGAGCGAGGGCAAGGTCAGCCGACCTGGCCCACTACGTACGGCGAACGGCGCAACCGCACGTCCCACCTGCCGGCCCGGAACACCGAGCACATCATCCTGGTCACCCAGCCGCTCTGTCCATCGGTCTGGACATCTGCACCGATACGAAGAAGCCCTCCCCGCTTCAAGCGGGGAGGGCTGTGTCGCGGCTCAGGCTCAGGCGCGGTCGCGCTCAGCTCTCCTGCGAGCCGAATGCCTCGCCGAGGTCCAGGCCGATCTTCGCTGCGAGCCGCTCGAGATCGTCCAGATTCGAGAACTCCATCGTGATGCGACCCTTGCGCTTGCCCACGTCGATCTTCACGGGAGCCTCCAGACGGTTCGAGAGCCGACTGGTCAGGTCCACCACGCGCGGGTTGTAGCTCGTGCGCCGGGGAGCGGGACGGTTCGCCGCCGGCTCCGTCCCGCGGGAAGCGAGGCGCTCGGTCTCTCTCACGGAGAGCCCGTCCGCGACCACACGCTGCGCGAGCTCCTCCTGGAGGCGAGAATCCTCGATCGCGAGGAGAGCACGCGCATGGCCCGCCGAGAGCGCGCCACTGGCCAGGCGCCGCTGCACGACGACCGGAAGGCGCATCAGGCGCAGAGTGTTCGAGATCTGGGGCCGGGAGCGTCCGATGCGATCGGCGAGCTCGTCCTGCGTGCAGCCGAAGTCCTCGAGGAGCTGCTGGTACGCCGCTGCCTCCTCCAGGGGGTTCAGCTGGGACCGATGGAGGTTCTCCAGCAGGGCGTCCCGCAGCAGGTCGTCATCACTCGTGGCACGGATGATCGCAGGGATCGTCGCGAGCCCGGCCCGACGGGCGGCGCGCCAGCGCCGCTCGCCCATGACGAGCTCGAAGGACTCGCCGTCATCGGTGACGGGGATGGGCCGCACCACGACGGGCTGCAGCACGCCGACCTCGCGCAGCGAGAAAGCGAGCTCGTCGAGCTGATCATCGTCGAAGTCCGTGCGGGGGTTCCGGGGGTTCTCCCGGACCTCGTGGATCGGGATCTCTGCGAACTCGGCGCCGGGGACCGGCATGAGGCCCCTCTGGTCATCCGCGTCAGCGTCCGCCGCGGTGTCGTCCGCTGCGCTGTCCGCCTCGTGGGCGTCATCGACGCTGGAGACCGTGTCGGAGGGTTCGACCGTCGGTGCTTCCCGCGGTGACGAGTGCTCTTCTATGTCTTCGCGCGCGGGGAACCGGTGGCCGGGATCGACGTC
This sequence comes from Brachybacterium halotolerans subsp. kimchii, assembly GCF_020792675.1. NCBI lineage: Bacteria > Bacillati > Actinomycetota > Actinomycetes > Micrococcales > Dermabacteraceae > Brachybacterium > Brachybacterium halotolerans. The sequence continues at coordinate 2,439,163 of NZ_CP086254.1, forward strand.
CACGACCGGACTGTCCTCCCGAGTCGGTTCATCAGTGCCCGAAACGGCAGCGTCCGCGGAGGCGGCGTCCGCAGCGGCAGCGCCCTGCGGGGTGCTGTCCTCGTGCGCAGCAGTGGGATTCGGGGTCGGCTCGGCGCCGCCGTCGGCGCTCTGCGGTGCCCTCTCCTCGTCGACCCGCTCCGCGGAGGCGGCGCCCGCAGCAACCGCCCTGGTGGGAGCACTGCTGCGCTTCGCCGGCGCCGTGGAACGCGTGGACTTCGTGGCCCCCTTGGAGCGCGCAGCGGACGCGTCGGACGCCGGCTTCGCCGCTGCTGCAGTGGATCGAGAGGAGGACTCGGCGTCCTGCGAGGACGAGGACTCCGCGGAAGAGGACTTCGATGAGGAGCTCTTCGACGAGGAACTCTTCGACGAGGAGGTCGCGGCCGCGCCCTTCGACGCCGTGGACTTCTTCGCGGCAGGCTTCTTGGGATCGGACTTCTTCTCCGCGGGCTTCTTCGCCGAGGTCTTCGTGGAAGCGGTCCTCTTCGCGGCGGGCTCCTCGGCCTTCGCCGGCTCGGTCGACGCGTCGTCGGCGGCGGCCGTGCCGGCAGGGGCGTCCTGCACCGGCGCCTCCGAGGGGGAGGCCACGCTGCGGGCGGCAACACCCCCGCGGGCGCGGGAGGAACGGGTGGTGCGGGAGGCGGCGCGGCGCTCACGGGCATCGCGCGCCATGTCGCCCGCGATGTCCCCACGGGCGGCGCGGGCGCGCTCGGAGGACTGCCCCTCCGTCGGCTCGCCGGAGAAGAACATGTCGACGGGTCGGGTGGACGCACCGCTCTCTCCGGGCTCGGCGGACGTGCGCGGATGGCTGCGCGTGCGCAGAGGCTGCTCGGCGGGAGGCGTGGACCCCCCGGGGATCAGCGCACCCAGACCGCGTCCGAGTCCTCGCTTCTGCGTCATGTCCGTCCTCACTGCTCAGTGATCGTGCGGGCCTCCGGGGCGTCCTCGCCTCTCGAGCCGTTCATGGGTTCAGGGTGTTGTGCGACGTCCCGCTGCAGGTCAGGGGACGCTTCGTGTGGTGAGCTCGTGCGCGGCCGCCCGATAGGCGAGCGCGCCGCTGCTCGTGGGATCGTACGACAGCACGGTCTGGCCGTAGCTCGGCGCCTCCGAGATCCTCACGGAGCGCGGGATCGTCGTCCCGAAGGTCTGATCCGGGAAGTGCGTGCGGACGTCCTCCGCGACCTGCGCCGCGAGGCGGGTGCGGGCGTCGTACATCGTCAGCAGGATCGAGGAGACCACGAGCTCGGGGTTCAGGTGCTGACGCAGCAGGTCGATGTTCTTCAGCAGCAGCGTGAGGCCCTCGAGGGCGTAGTACTCGGCCTGGATGGGGATGAGCACCTCGCGGGCGGCGACCAGCGAGTTCACGGTCAGCAGGCCCAGGCTCGGCGGGCAGTCGATGAGCACGTAGTCCAGGCGCTCGCGCCCGGAGGACTCCCGAGCGGCGAGGTAGTCGCGGATCGAGCCGCGCAGACGGTTCTCGCGCGCGACCATCGAGACCAGCTCGATCTCGGCGCCCGAGAGGTCGATGGTGGCCGGGGCGCACAGCATGCCCTCGACCTCGTCGACCTCCTGCACGACGTCGTCCAGAGGGGTCGACTCCACGAGGACGTCGTACATGCTCGCGACCTCGGACTGATGGTCCACGCCCAGCGCCGTCGACGCGTTGCCCTGCGGGTCCATGTCGATGACCAGGACCTTCAGTCCACCCATGGCCAGAGCGGCCGCGAGGTTCACGGTCGTGGACGTCTTGCCCACCCCGCCCTTCTGGTTGGCCACCGTGATCACGCGCGTGCTCTCGGGAGCGTCGAACACGAGTCCCTCCAATTCCCGTCGACGGGCATGGTCCCGGGCGAGCTGACGCATGAGAGGGGTGTCGTCCATGCTCCCGGTGGGACCGGTGGAACGGCTGCGGCTCTCAGCCACGTGCCTCTCCCTTCCTCGTCCGTGCAGTGCTCGCGCTCCCGCCCTGCGGGGCGCGGCGCACCCTGACCACTGTAGTGGGAACCTCGACCTCTCCCACTCCGAGCTCCAGCACCTGGGGATCGACGCCGCCCAGGCGACGCAGCACCTTCTGCGCGCTCTCGATCTCCTCGGCCGCGGAGCTCCCCTTGAGCGCCAGCAGCTCCCCGTCGGGGGCGACGAGCGGCAGGGTCCACTTCGCGAGCTTCTCGAGGGCCGCGACGGCCCGTGCCGTCACCGCGTCGAAGCTCCGTCGGCCGTGCAGGTCCTCCGCCCGGGCGCGGACCACCTCGACCTCGAGGCCCAGCTCCTCGGCGACCTCCTCGAGCCAGCTCGCACGGCGCTGCATGGTCTCGATCAGGGTGATCCGCAGGTCGGGTCGGGCGATCGCGAGGACCACGCCGGGCAGTCCCGCTCCGGAGCCGACGTCGGCCAGCGTGCGCGTTCCCTCGTCGATCGCGTCGACGAGCAGCGCGCAGTTGATCAGATGGCGCTCCCAGAGCCTGGCCACCTCGCGCGGGCCGATGAGGCCGCGCTCGAGGCCGTCCGTGGCGAGCATGCTGACGAACCGCTCGGCCAGGCCCAGCCGGTCACCCAGCAGGCGCTCGGCGACGGGCCGCAGATGCTCGGGCGGCGCCGGGGCCGAGGCACCGCTGCGACCAGCGCCCTCGGGGCCGACGGGACCGGCGCCCATCAGGACGCCGGGTAGATGACGACGTGACGGTCCTTGCCGTCCCCGTCGGACTCGGAGCGCAGGCCTGCCTGCTTGGCGACGTCGTGGACGACCTTGCGCTCGAAGGGGTTCATCGGCCGCAGCGGCACCGGACGGCCATTCTCCCGAGCGGTCGCGACGGCGTCCTCGGCGAGGTGCTCGAGGTCGTCCTTGCGCTGCGCGCGGAACCCGCCGATGTCGAGCATGAGGCGCGAGCGGTTGCCGGTGTGGGACTGCACGGCGAGGCGGGCCAGCTCCTGCAGGGCATCGAGCAGCTCGCCGCGCGAGCCGTTGAGCTTCGCGAGGCGGTCGGCGCCGCGGATCTCGACCGACGCGCGGTCTCCGTCCACGTCGATGTCGATGTCGCCGTCGAGATCGGCGATGTCGAGCAGCTCCTCGAGGTAGTCGGCGGCGATGTCGCCCTCCTCCTCGAGCTCACGGACGCGCTCGGCCGGATCGCGGGGCGCAGCCGGCTCCTCCTCGTCGGCCTGCTGCTCCTCGGCCTCCGGAGAGGCGCTCTCGTCGTCGCTCGCAGAGGCCGGGGCCTCGGCGGCGGGAGCCGCGGTCTCAGCCGGAGCCGCGGTCTCGGCGGGGGCCTCGAGTGCGTCGCCGTTCTCGGGAGCGCCGCCGGTCTCAAGTGCGTCGCCGGTGTCGACGCCGGAATCGGCGGCCGGTGCGCTGGCGGGGGTCTCGGGCGTCTCGACGGCGTCGTCGGAGGTGCTGGGTTCGGTCATGGTGTTCTCCTCAGGGGATGGGTGAGGCCGTGGGCCGTGCATCGGATCCGCAGGAGCGGGGCGCTCCGCCCCTGCGGGATCGTGCGGGGAACGACTCAGCGCTTGCGCTTCTTGCCCTTGTTCAGGGCGTTGGAAGGCTTCTTGCCGGACTGGTCGGAGGACTTCTCGCCACCGTCCTGGTTGCGCGCGCGCCGCTCCTCCTGGGCCTTGCGGCGCGCCTCGCGGGCGGCCTCGAGGCGCTCGGCGTCGGTCATCTTCTTCCCGCCCTTGTTGGCCTTGGGCTGCACCCGGATCGGGGCGTCGTCGTCGACGACCACGGGCTTCTTGGGCGTGAAGTCGAGGGGCTCGAGGCCGTTCTTCTCGCGCTTGGCGTTGATGCGCTTCTGGTGCGAGGCCTCGGCGGGAGAGCCGGGCGTCGGGTACGTGTAGACCACGATCGCCTGCTGCGCCATGGTCCAGACGGTGGTGGTCAGCATGTAGGTGAGCACGCCGATCGGCAGGCCCGGTCCCGTGATCACGTAGATGAACGGGAGCATGTAGATCATCATCTTCTGGGTGCTCGCCATCGGGCCCTCGAGGGCCGACGGCGGCATGTTCCGCATCGTCAGCTCCTTCTGGGTGATGAAGTTGCCCAGACACATCAGCGCGATGATGACGCCCGCGACGATCTTGGTGCCGATGCCGCCGGCACCGGAGTTCAGGAAGCTGTCCGCGATGGTGACGTGGCCGAAGAGGGTCGCGTGGTAGGCGTTGGAGGCCAGGTCATGCGTCAGGGGGCCGAAGGCCTCGCCGTTCGCCGCGTCCTTGAGCTTGTAGAACAGCACGCGGAACAGGGCGAAGAAGATCGGCATCTGCAGCACGAGCGGCAGGCACGAGGAGAGCGGGTTCGCCCCGGCCTCCCGGTAGATGGCCATGGTCTCCTCGCTCATGGCCTGCCGGGACGCCTGGTCGGTCTTGCCCTTGTACTTCTTCTGCACGGCCTTGAGCTGCGGCGAGACCGCCTGCATGGCGCGCGAGGACCGGATCTGCCTGATGAACAGAGGCGTGATCAGGGTGCGGACGACGATCGTGAGTCCCACGATGGACAGCAGCCAGGTCCAGCCGGAGCTGCCGTCCATGAAGAGGTCGAGGAACCGGTGGAACAGCACCATGATCCATGCGACGGCCCACTCGATGGGATAGAGGATGTTGGGCATCGGCCTGATCTTCCTGCCGTCCGTAGGCGCATGTCGTTCATGCGGTGTGACGGCTGCGGGTCGGGGTCTCGGACAAGGGTAGGCCCTATCGGGCTGGGCGCCGCCCTCGCGAGCGATGGCCGGGACGTGGGTTCGTCCACATCCCGGGTGCCGGCACGGGATCGATCCCGCCCCGGGTGAAGGGGTTGCAGCGCACGATCCGCCAGGCGGTCAGCAGCAGTCCCTTGACGGCTCCGTGCCTGCGCAGGGCGTCCATGCCGTACTGCGAGCACACGGGGTCGAAGCGGCACGCCGGCGGCGTGTAGGGCGAGATCCCCACCTGGTAGGCGCGGATCGGGAGCATGAGCACCCGGCGCGGGAGCGCCGCGAGCGGCATCATGGCGCGACCGCCGCGGTCGGCGTCCCGGGTGCGGTGCTCTCCGCGGACCGCTGCGCCGAGCGCTTCTCGAGCTTGCGGCGAGCGCTCGCGATCGCGCCGGTCACCTGCTCCTCGAGATCCGCGAAGGGCACGTCCTGCACCCCGGGGAGGGTGCGCAGCACCAGGTCGGAGCGCTCGGGGATCTCGGTCAGGTGGCTGCGCACGATCTCCCGCAGACGGCGGGACACCCGATGGCGCACCACCGAGTTGCCCACCTTCGTGGAGACGACGAATCCCACGCGGGCCTCCTGGGGCTCCTCCGTGCGGAGGACCAGGTGGGCGACCACGTGGGATCGTGCGGCGCGGGCTCCTCGGCGGGTGGCCGTGCGGAACTGCTGCGCCGTGTGCAGCCGGTGGCGGGACCAGCTCATGGCCCTGCCTCCGAGATCACCGGTCGAGCCGAGGCTCAGGCCGAGAGCTCGGAGCGGCCCTTCGAACGGCGCGCGTTGATGATGGCGCGGCCGGCGCGGGTGCGCATGCGGGCGCGGAAGCCGTGCTTGCGGGCGCGGCGGCGGTTGTTCGGCTGGAACGTACGCTTAGTCATCGGTTCTCCTCGATCGCGGCACAGGGGCGTGCCTCTCGCGGTGGCTCTGGGGCCGCTGCGCGATCACGGGGGCGGGCGCTTCCGGTGTCCGGGGCCGACGTGGGGCCCGGTTCCGTGCGACTCCGCCGACCCAGGGGGCGGCACAGCGACGACTGCACGATCCTAGGCTCGGGCACACGGGGGGTCAACGGACGCGGCGCTGGTCAGCCCGATTGTGGTGCGATTCTCACCGGACGCGAAGGATTCCGCCGCGTCCCGGCGACCCTCCGGTGACGAGCCGGCGAACGGTTCCTCCCGGCGATGCGCATGCTCACCCCAGGAGCGTCCCCAGGCGCTCCGAGACTGTGGAAAACTGGGTGGACAACCCTGAGCCCGTACGGAGAGCAGCATGGACGAGACAGCCGTCGACTACGACGCGACCTGGGACGAGACCCTTCGGATCCTGCGTCGGTACGAGACCGTCACCGAGCGCGCCATGGCCTTCCTGACCCTGTCACGGCTGATGGCCATCGTCGCGGACACCGCCCTGGTCGCAGCCCCTTCCACCTGGGCGAAGGACCTCTTCGAGCAGCGCATCGCCGGCGCCCTGAAGGAGGCGCTGTCCGAGGCCACGGGGCGGGAGACCCGCTTCGCCGTCACCGTCGACGAGTCCCTCTTCGAGGACGACGACGAATCCCCGCGCGGCACGGCCGCCACCGATCGCGCGCCGTCCACCGGGGCTGTGGACACCGATGTGGACAACGTGGAAGGAGCGGACGCCCAGGGCGGCTCCGCAGGTGCTCGGAGCACCGCCTCCGCCCCGTCCCCGCTGCCGTCCTCCCCGTCGCCCGTCCCCTCTCCGGACCCCGCTCCGGCGGGCGGCGCCGGTGCCCGTCGACCGTTCGGCGCCGATCGCTTCCCCGCGGAGGCGCCGACGGAGACCGGGTCGGGAACGGGGACAGCGGGCCCGTCGTCCGATGCCCGGAGCCGACGCGAGGACGCCGAGTGGTTCGCCCACGAGGACGATGCCCGCCGCTCGGAGAGGACGCAGCGGGTCGACGAGACCCGTCGGCCCACGGATGCCGCCCCGCCCGCCGATGAGGAGTCGACGCTGGGCTCGGACTCGCGCCTGAACGCGAAGTACACCTTCGACACCTTCGTCATCGGCTCGTCCAACCGCTTCGCGCAGGCCGCCGCCTCCGCGGTCGCCGAGGCCCCCGCTCGCGCCTACAACCCGCTCTTCATCTACGGCGGCTCGGGACTGGGCAAGACCCACCTGCTGCACGCGGTGGGCCACTACGCGCAGTCGCTGTACCCGGGCATCGAGGTGCGCTACGTGAACTCCGAGGAGTTCACGAACGACTTCATCAACTCCGTGCAGTCCGGCCAGTTCGGCAAGGCGCAGGAGTTCCATCGCCGCTACCGCGACATCGACATCCTGCTCATCGACGACATCCAGTTCCTGCAGCGGGCGCCGGAGACGATGGAGGCCTTCTTCCATACCTTCAACACGCTGCACAACGCCGACAAGCAGATCGTCATCACCTCCGACCTGCCCCCGAAGCAGCTGGGCGGCTTCGAGGACCGCATGCGCTCGCGCTTCGAGATGGGTCTGATGACGGACGTGCAGCCGCCGGACCTCGAGACCCGCATCGCGATCCTGCGCAAGAAGGTCGAGATGGAGGGCACCCAGGAGGTCCCCCGCGACGTCCTGGAGTACATCGCCTCGAGGATCTCCACGAACATCCGCGAGCTCGAGGGCGCCCTGATCCGTGTCCAGGCGCTGCATTCCCTGTCCCGGCAGCCGATGGACGTCTCCCTCGCCGAGAGCGTCCTGAAGGACCTCCTCGCGCATGACGACGGCGCCGAGGTCACGGCCGCGACGATCATCGCGCAGACCGCCTCCTACTTCGGCCTCACGGTCGACCAGATCACCGGCGGCGCCCGTACCCGCGTGCTCGTCACCGCGCGTCAGATCGCCATGTACCTGTGCCGCGAGCTCACGGACATGCCGCTGATCCGCATCGGCGAGGAGTTCGGAGGCCGCGACCACACCACCGTCATGCACGCGAACAAGAAGATCTCGGAGCTCATGAAGGAGCGGCGGGCGATCTTCAACCAGGTGACCGAGCTGACGGCGCGCATCAAGAACTCGAGCTCCCAGAACGCCTGAGGCCCGATCGTCGGGCGCGGGCGGTCGAGGCGCCACCGGCCCTGACACACCCTGCGACAGACCATCGACCACAGGGACGGTCGGGGCGACGTCGTCCCCAGTGTGAACAACTCTGTGGACAATGTGGAGCATCGAGCGTTCCCGCAGGGGTCGATGTGCATGGATTCTTGTGGTTCCACGGGCCGTATCGGACAGATGTGCACAGAGCGCCCACATCGAGGTGGACGTCGTCAACGCTGCATGCACGACTGCATCATGCGATGTGACCTGCGACGACGTGAGTTCTCCACGACATCAACAGCCGTGAAGAAGAGGAATCCTGTTCTTGTTCCGCTGAGGATGTGGAGAAGTCGGAGTGCGAGGGCTGCGTCCGTCGGCCTGGAGACCCCGGAGCTTCGAGGCAGTGAATGTCAAGCGTGTGATTCGGTGTGTCGCGAGAAGTGCCTCCGAGCGGCTACGCTGACGACCGCGCCCCGAGGGATCCGTCCCCGGGGCGATTCCCGCCGAGAGCCGGCACCCCCGGCAGCTCGACACCCCGCACCTGATCTGCCGGGAACCCGGCACCGACCTCGACCCCCTGCGAAGGAGTGGCAACGGTGAAGTTCCACCTCGACCGCGGCGTCCTCGGCGACGCCGTCACCTGGGCGACCCGTACGCTCCCCGTCCGGCCCGCGATGCCGATCCTGCAGGGCGTGCGCATCGTCGCCCAGAGCACCGGCGAACTGCTGCTGTCGACCTTCGACTACGAGGTCAGCGCGCAGATCACCCTTCCCGCCGAGGTCGAGGACCCGGGCGAGGTGCTGGTCCAGGGACGCATGCTCTCGGACATCGTCCGCTCCCTGCCCAACAAGGACGTCTCGATCGAGCTGGTCGGCACCAAGGTCGAGGTGCGCTGCGGCAGTGCCGCGTTCTCCCTGGCGACCCTCCCCGTCGACGAGTACCCGCAGCTCCCGGAGATGCCCCCGGTCGCTGGCACCGTCCAGGCCGACGTGTTCGCCGAGGCGATCTCCCAGGTCACCGTCGCCGCCTCCAAGGACGACACCCTCCCGCTGCTGACCGGCGTGCGCGTCGAGATCGTCGGCGAGAAGATGACGCTGATGGCGACCGACCGCTACCGCCTGGCGATGAGCGAAATCACCTGGCGCCCCTCGCGGCCCGACCTCGAGATCACCGCCCTGGTGCGCGCCCGCACCCTGCAGGAGGTCGCCCGCTCCCTCGCGACCGGCGGCAGCGTCGACATCGCGATCTCCGACGACTCCTCTGCGAACCTCATCGGCTTCGAGGCCGGCGGCCGCCGCACCACCTCGACCCTCGTGGACGGCGACTACCCGCCCGTGCGCCGCCTGTTCCCGAGCTCGACCCCGATCACGGCCGTGGTCGCGACCGCTCCGCTGATCGATGCGGTCAAGCGCGTCTCCCTGGTCGCCGAGCGCAACACGCCCGTGCGCTTCTCCTTCACCGAGGGCAACGTGACGCTCGAGGCCGGCGCCGGCGACGACGCCCAGGCCTCCGAGTCCCTCGAGGCCCAGCTCGACGGCGAGGAGCTCGTCGTCGGCTTCAACTCCGGCTTCCTGCTCGACGGCCTCGGCGCCCTCGGCGAGGACTTCGCGAAGCTCACCTTCACCGACTCCATCAAGCCCTCCGTCATGAGCGGCCAGGAGTCCCTCGAGGGCGATGCCTCCGGCGAGTACAAGTACCTGATCATGCCGATGCGGATCTGAGGGGGCGGGGTGATGTCCCCGTGCATCTGACCTCCCTGGATCTCATCGACTTCCGCTCCTACGAGCACCTCGAGCTCCCCTTCGCGCCCGGCGTGACCGTCTTCGTCGGCCCCAACGGGCAGGGCAAGACGAACATCGTCGAATCGCTCTGGTACCTCGCGACCCTCTCGAGCCATCGGGTCCCCCACGATGCCGCCCTCGTGCGGCGCGGGGAATCGACCGCGATCGTCCGGGCGGCCTTCGTGCGCGCCGGCCGCGATCTGCAGGTGGACCTGCAGATCACCCCCGGCAAGTCGAACCGCGCGCGCGTGCAGGGCGCCGCTCTGAACCGGCTGCGGGACCTGCTCGGCGAGGTGCGCGCCGTGCTCTTCGCCCCCGAGGACCTGGGCCTGGTCAAGGCGGATCCCGAGGGCCGACGGCGCTTCCTCGACGAGCTGCTCTTCCTGATCGCCCCCCGCTTCGCGGGCGTGAAGGCCGACTACGATCGCGTGATCAAGCAGCGCACCGGGCTGCTCAAGCAGATGCGCACCATGCGCCGCGGCGGCGCCGGCCGCTCCGTGGGCGGCCTCGACCCCGAGGAGGCCGCGATCTCGACCCTCGAGGTCTGGGACCAGCAGCTCGCCCGCTTCGGGGCCGAGCTGCTGCGCGCCCGGGTGCACCTCGTGAACCGGCTGCGCCCCCACGTCGGCTACTCCTATCTGCGCGTGGCGAGCGACGCCGGCGCCGAGGCCTCTCTCGACCTGCCCCCCGACCAGCGCGGCAGCGTCGACTCCCCGGCCGACATCTCCTACCGCTCGAGCGTGCTGGACACTCTGGATGTACCCGACGGCGCGCTGCCCAGCACCAAGGACCTCGAGGACGCCCTGCTCGCCGAGGCCGTCGCCAAGCGCGACGACGAGGTCGACCGCGGCGTGACCCTCGTCGGCCCCCATCGCGACGACCTCGAGATCCGCCTCCACGGCTTCCCCGCCAAGGGCTACGCGAGCCACGGCGAGTCCTGGTCGCTCGCGCTCTCCCTGCGATTGGGCTCCTACGACCTGCTGCGCCTGGAGGAGGGCGACCTCGGCGACGGCGAGCCGATCCTCGTGCTCGACGACGTCTTCAGCGAGCTCGACACCAGCCGCCGCGAGCGCCTGGGACGCATCGTCACCGGCGCCTCCCAGGTGCTCATCACCACCGCCAACGACTCGGACATCCCTGACTCCCTCGAGGGCGAGATCCACGTGGTCGACGTGCAGCTCGGCGAGGCCCGCGTGCGTGAGGGCACCCTCCATCACGGCGGCGGGAGCAGCTGGTGACTCCCGCGTCGGGCGACGTTCCGAACCCGTACGACCTGGGCACCTGGCGAGAGCGCGCGGCGCAGGAGGAGCGGCGCCAGGCCCTCGCCGGCAGCGGGGGACGGCGCGCTCCCGCACGTGGGCACGGCGCGACCTCGACGGCGAAGGGGGCGGCGGAGCGATCGGCCGGGCAACCGGCGGAGCAGCCGGCGGACGAGCCGGCGATCGGATCCGTCGGCCGAACCTCCGTCGAGGCGGATCGCGTCGACGAGGAGCCCGTCGACCCTCCCGAGCTGCCCCGCAGCGACGACTCCTTCGAGCTCGCCCGGCGCACCGTCAACCGCTCCCGCGCCGCCGCTCGGGATCGCGGCCTGTTCCCGATCTCCGCGAAGACCCAGGGCCTCCACGAGCGCCGCAGGCGCAGCACGCCCGGGTACTCGGGATCGCGCCCCGACGCCCGTGACCCGCAGGGACTCGAGGCCGTGATGCGACGGGTCCTGGGCGACCTGGGCTGGACCGAGGGCATGAACTCCGGGCGCGTCCTGGAGGAGTGGGACGAGATCGTCGGACCGAGCGTCGCCGAGCACTGCACCCCCGTCTCCCTCGACGAGGGCGTCCTCGTGGTCTCGGCGAGCTCCTCGGCCTGGGCCACGCAGATGCGCATGCTCACCCCGCGCCTGATCTCCACGATCGAGGAGCACGTGGGCGCGCACGTCGTCTCCGAGCTGCGTGTCACCGGGCCCGCGGCGGCCGAGCGCTCCTGGAAGAGAGGCCGACGCACCGTCACCTGGCGCGGCCCCCGCGACACCTACGGCTGAGGATCCGGCCGAAGCACCAGACGCCCTCCAGACGCGTCAGCGGCCCGCCGTACGTACCGGCCCTCATCTCCACCACCCCGGATCACTCCGAGAGGCGTCGCAGAGCCTCCTGGAGGCACTTCCGGGGGCGATCTGTCCCCATTTTCGTGCCGCACGGCGTGAATCGTGGCCTCGAATCCGCTAGAATGAAGAGGTTCGGCCGGAAGCATCCACGGCCGCGGATCAGGAGACGTCGGCTGCGGCCGCTCGCTCCGGGTCGCCCCAGGTCATCGCACGGACTCGCGCCGTGGGGAGATCGGTGCGCCGTCTGCGGTCGGCGATGCCGTCGGCCGGCGAGCACGGCACCCGTCGGCGGAACGATCCTGCCCCCGGTGTGCACCGAGACCCGAGGAGCGAACCCCGACGTGAGCGACAGCGCGATGGCAGCCGAGAATCCCGAGGAGCAGACGTCGGAGGAGACCGAGCATCAGCTCTCGGCCGAGGTCGCCGGAGGGAACTACGGCGCCTCCGACATCACCGTCCTCAAGGGCCTGGACGCGGTCCGCAAGCGCCCCGGCATGTACATCGGCTCCACCGGTGAGCGCGGCCTGCACCACATGGTCCAGGAGATCGTCGACAACTCGGTGGACGAGGCGATGGCCGGCTACGGCGAGACCATCGAGGTCACGCTGCTGGCCGACGGCGGAGTGCGGGTCGTCGACCACGCCCGCGGCATCCCCGTCGGCATGCACCCCACCGAGGGCAAGCCCACCGTCGAGCTCGTGCTCACCCAGCTGCACGCGGGCGGCAAGTTCGGCGGCGGCGGGTACGCGGTCTCCGGCGGCCTCCACGGCGTGGGCTCCTCCGTCGTGAACGCCCTGTCCACCCGGCTCGACGTCGAGGTGCGCCGCGAGGGCCATGTGCACCGCCAGACCTACCTGCGCGGGGCGCCGTCGACCGATCTCGTCGAGGGCGAGGAGACCGAGGAGACCGGCACCACGATCACCTTCTGGGCCGATGCCGACATCTTCGACACCGTCGACTACGACTTCGAGACGCTGCGCAAGCGCTTCCAGCAGATGGCATTCCTCAACAAGGGCCTGCGGATCACGCTGACCGACGAGCGCCCGCAGGTGGTCGGGGAGGACGACGACCAGGCCGTCGACGTCGAGCGCGAGGCCGAGGACGCCGCCGAGGGCACGGACCCGAAGAAGCCCCGCACCGTCACCTACCGCTACGAGAACGGTCTGCGCGACTTCGTCGCCTACATCAACTCGGTCAAGCGTGCCGACATCGTGCACCCCGAGATCATCGACATCGAGGCCGAGGACACCGAGGTCATGATCTCCGTGGAGATCGCGATGCAGTGGACGACCGCGTACTCCGAGTCGGTCCACACCTACGCCAACACGATCAACACCCACGAGGGCGGCACCCACGAGGAGGGCTTCCGCTCCGCGCTCACCGGCGTCGTCAACCGCTACGCCAAGGCGCAGGGCCTCATCAAGGACAAGGACCCGAACCTCACCGGCGAGGACATCCGCGAGGGCCTCACCGCGGTCGTCTCCGTGAAGCTCGGCGAGCCCCAGTTCGAGGGCCAGACCAAGACGAAGCTCGGCAACACCATCGCCCGCACCTTCGTCTCCAAGGTGATGACCGAGAAGGTCGGCGACTGGTTCGAGTCCCACCCGGGCGAGGCCCGCGACATCGTGCGCAAGGCCCAGAGCGCCGCGCTCGCCCGCGAGGCCGCCCGCAAGGCGCGCGATGCGACCCGCCGCAAGTCCCCGCTCGAGAGCGGCGGCATGCCCGGCAAGCTCAAGGACTGCCAGTCCCGCAACCCCGCCGAGTGCGAGGTGTTCATCGTCGAGGGCGACTCCGCCGGCGGCTCCGCCGTCCAGGGTCGCGACCCGCGCACCCAGGCGATCCTCCCCATCCGCGGCAAGATCCTGAACGTCGAGAAGGCGCGCCTGGACCGCGCCCTGGACAACCAGGAGGTCCGCTCGCTGATCACCGCCTTCGGCACCGGCATCGGCGAGGACTTCGACGCCACCAAGCTGCGGTACCACAAGATCATCCTGATGGCCGACGCCGACGTCGACGGCCAGCACATCTGCACCCTGCTGCTCACGCTGCTGTTCCGCTACATGCGCCCGCTCATCGAGCTCGGCCACGTGTTCATCGCGATGCCGCCGCTGTACCGCCTGAAGTGGTCCAACGCCCCGCACGACTACGTGTTCAGCGACGACGAGCGCGATGCGCGCCTCGCCGAGGGCCGCGCCTCCGGCAAGCGGATCCCCAAGGACAACGGCATCCAGCGCTACAAGGGCCTGGGCGAGATGGACTGGCAGGAGCTGCAGACCACCACGATGGACCGCGCCTCGCGCACCCTCAAGCAGGTCACCGTCGACGAGGCGGCCGACGCCGACGCGGTGTTCTCCGTGCTCATGGGCGACGACGTGGAGTCCCGCCGCCGCTTCATCCAGGAGAACGCGAAGGACGTGCGCTTCCTCGACATCTGATCGAGAGCGAGCCCGCCCCGCACCTCCCAGACGACCCGCACTGACAGGCCCTGAACGAAAGGCGCCAGCTGATGAACGACGATTCCGACACCCCCGAGAACCCCGGCACCCCGGGCGGCCCCGAAGACCAGCAGACCCCGACCGGCGCCGAGGGCGCGGGCGACGTCCCCGACCCCTCCGACGACGCGACCGGATCGGGCGCGCCCGTCGGCCCCGACGGTCCCGACGCCGGCGGCACCCAGATCGAGGTCGGCGAGGCCTCCGAGCGCGTGATCACCCTGGTGGACCCGCTCGACGAGGGCGAGGGCGACCTCATCACCCAGGTCGACCTGAACCAGGAGATGCAGCGCTCCTTCCTCGACTACGCGATGAGCGTGATCGTGGACCGCGCCCTCCCGGACGTGCGCGACGGACTCAAGCCCGTGCACCGCCGCATCGTCTACGCGATGTACGACGGCGGCTACCGCCCCGACCGCTCCTTCTCCAAGTGCGCGAAGGTCGTCGGCGAGGTCATGGGCGGCTACCACCCCCACGGAGACTCCGCGATCTACGACGCCATGGTGCGCCTCGTGCAGCCCTGGAACATGCGCTACCCGCTGATCCTCGGGCAGGGGAACTTCGGCTCGGCCGGCGACGACGGCGCGGCCGCCTCGCGGTACACGGAGTGCAAGATGGCGCCGCTGGCCCTCGAGCTCGTGCGCGACATCAACGAGAACACCGTCGACATGCAGGACAACTACGACGGCACCCTCGAGGAGCCGACGATCCTGCCGGCGCGCTTCCCGAACCTACTGTGCAACGGCTCCGCCGGCATCGCCGTGGGCATGGCCACCAACATCCCGCCGCACAACCTGCGCGAGGTCTCCGACGCCGTCCAGTGGCTGCTGCAGAACCCCGAGGCCACGAAGGAGGAGCTGCTCGATGCGTGCCTCGCGCGCATCAAGGGCCCCGACTTCCCCTCGGGCGCGACCATCGTGGGCACCAAGGGCATCCAGGAGGCGTACCGCACCGGCCGCGGCTCCATCACCCAGCGCGCCGTGGTCTCCACCGAGGAGATCCGGGGCCGGATGGCGCTCGTCGTCACCGAGCTGCCCTACCAGGTCAACCCCGATTCGCTGGCCCGCAAGATCGCCGAGCTCGTGAAGCTCGGCAAGCTGCAGGGCATCGCCGACATCAACGACGAGACCTCCGGCCGCACCGGCCAGCGCCTCGTGCTCACGCTCAAGCGCGATGCCGTCGCGAAGGTCGTGCTGAACAACCTGTACAAGCACACGCAGCTGCAGGAGAACTTCAGCGCGAACATGCTCGCCCTGGTCAACGGCGTGCCGCGCACGCTGTCGGTCGACTCCTTCGTGCGCGAGTGGACGAAGCACCAGCTCGACGTCATCGTGCGCCGCACCCAGTACCGCTTGGACCGCGCCGAGGAGCAGATCCACATCTACCGCGGCTACCTCAAGGCGCTCGACGCGCTCGACGAGGTCATCGCGCTGATCCGCCGCTCCCCGGATGCCGACGAGGCCCGCACCGGGCTCATGGAGCTACTCGAGATCGACGAGGTCCAGGCGAACGCGATCCTCTCGATGCAGCTGCGTCGCCTGGCCGCCCTGGAGCGCCAGAAGATCATCGAGGAGCACGACCGCCTGCAGGCCCTCATCGAGGAGTACAAGGCGATCCTCGCCTCCCCGCAGCGCCAGCGCGACATCGTCTCCGAGGAGCTCGCGGGCGTCGTCGACAAGTACGGCGACAAGCGGCGGACCGAGATCCTGCCCTTCGACGGCGACATGTCGATGGAGGACCTCATCCCCGAGGAGGACGTGGTCGTCACCATCACCAAGGGCGGCTACGTCAAGCGCACCCGCACCGACCAGTACCGCGCCCAGAAGCGCGGCGGCAAGGGCGTGCGCGGCGCCAGCCTGCGGGACGACGACGTGGTCCAGCACTTCTTCACCACGACCACCCACCAGTGGCTGCTGTTCTTCACCGACGCCGGGCGGGTCTACCGCGCCAAGGGCTACGAGATCCCCGAGGCGCCGCGCGACGCCAAGGGCCAGCACGTGGCGAACCTGCTGGCCTTCCAGCCGGACGAGCACATCGCCTCCGTCCTCGCGATCTCCGGTTACGAGGACGCCGAGTACCTGGTGCTCGCCACCCGCCACGGCCTTGTGAAGAAGACCGCGCTCACCCAGTTCGACTCGTCCCGCACGGGCGGCATCATCGCCGTGAACCTGCGCGAGATGGAGACGGCCGACGGGCCCCAGCCCGACGAGCTCGTCGCCGCGCGCGTGGTCAACAGCGACGACCAGCTGCTGCTGGTCTCCCGCAACGGCCAGAGTGTGCGGATGCCCGCCTCGGACGACGTGCTGCGCCCGATGGGCCGCGCCACCAGCGGCGTCACCGGCATGAAGTTCCGCCACGACGACGAGCTGCTGGCATTGGACGTGGTGCGCCCCGGCACCTTCGTCGTCACCGTCACCGACGGCGGCTTCGCCAAGCGCTCGGACATCGAGGAGTACCGGGTCCAGGGCCGCGGCGGCCTCGGCATCCGCGTCGCCAAGCTGCCCGACGACCGCGGCCACCTGGTGGGCGCCGCCGTCGTCGAGGAGGGCGACGAGCTGCTGGTCGTGATGGAGAAGGGCAAGGTGGTGCGCTCGCGCGTCGCCGAGATCCCCGTCAAGGGCCGCACCACCATGGGCGTCGTCTTCGCCAAGCCCGGCAAGAACGACCACATCGTGCTGGTCGCCGTGAGCGCCGAGTCCGACGTCGACCTCGACGAGGCCGATCCGGAGGACGGAGCGGACGACCCGTCGGCCGCCGGCGCGGGCGACGCCCCGGCCGACAGCGCGGATGAGCCGTCGACCGAGTCGTCGGCCGATCCCGCGGCCGGTCCCGAGGTCGATCCCGCGGAGCAGGCGCCCGACGCGTCTGCCGAGGATGCGGACGCAGATGCTCTAGGCTCGGGTGCGTCCGACGACGCGTCGAGCGACGACGCGTCCACCGGCGACGTCTCATCGGAGGAGTGACCCGTGGCAAGCAGCAAGAACGGTTCGACGCCCAGCCGCCCGGGCGGCGCCGGCGGCACGGAGGGCGCGCCCACGGTCACGTTCACACCGACCGACGACGCTGAGGGGCCCGCGAAGAGCTCCTCGAGGACCTCCTCGAAGGGCGCGTCGACCGGCTCGTCGACGACCGCGAATTCCGCGGGCTCCGCGAACGGCGCCAGCGGCTCGAGGACGGGCGGTGCGAAGACCGGTGGCGCGAAGAACGCCGGCACCACCTCCGCGCAGCGGACCGGTGCCCAGCGCACGGGCTCCGCGACCTCCGCGTCGAGCGCGAACCCTCGCGGGACCGGCAGCGCGAACGGTGCGAACAAGGGCGCGAGCCGCTCCCCGGCGAAGGCGACGGCCAAGGCGCCCACGCGCTCCGGCGGCCCCCGCCGCATCCGCCTCACGCTCTCGCGGATCGACCCCTTCTCCGTCATGAAGATGTCGTTCCTGATCGCGATCGCCGTGGGCATCGCGACCGTGGTCGCCGTGGCCGTGCTGTGGAACCTCGTCGAGGTCATCGGCATCTGGGACAAGATCGACGAGATCGGCCGCGACCTCAACAATGACAAGCCGCTGCCCTTCATGGAGTACTTCAAGTTCTCCAAGATGATCAGCTACGCGACCATCGCCGCCGTCGTCGACATCGTCATCATCACGGCGCTCGGCACGCTCCTCGCGTTCCTCTACAACATCGTCGCCGCCCTGCTGGGCGGACTGAAGATGACCTTCACCGACGAGTGACAGCCGGCTGAGAGCGGGCGCGGCGGTCATCCCGCCGCGCCCCGATCTCTCCCGCGCATCTCAGCGAAGCGCCCGGCGCCGCCACGGCGGCGCCGGGCGCTTCTGCGTGCGTCGGGACACGCTGCGGCGGTGGGCCGCGTGCGGGCTCTCCAGGGCTCTGCTGCGTGTGCCGTGTCGGCCACCGGCGCCAGGGCGACATCACTGCCATATACGGCAGAGGGGTCCGGTATATGCCGGTGGGCGACAGGCCGGACCGGGGTGCCCTCGGTCGGCGGCTGCGGCCGCCGGCCCGCCCGGGTCAGGCGACGGTGAAGCGGATGGTGTGCCAGCCGCTCGAGCCGTTCGGGGCGGGATCTGCGTGCTGCGAGGTCTGCAGCTCGCCCGTGTCGTCCGTCGCTCGCACGCGGGCCGTGTGCTTTCCGGGACGCGCGTCGCCCCAGCGCAGGGCCCACTGGGTCCAGGTGTCGGACGTGACCGCCGTGCCCAGCTCGGCGTCGAGCCAGTCCCCGTCGTCGATCTGCACCTGCACGGCGCGCACACCGCGGTGCTGCGCCCATGCGGTCCCGCCGAGCATCACGGCGCCGTCCCCGTCGGCCTCGAGGTCCTTGCCCTCGCGGGGCACGTCGATGCGCGAGGCGGTCTTGATGGGGCCGCGCTCCGACCAGCCCCGGGAGGTCCAGTACGCGGTCTGGTCGGCGAAGCGGGTGACCGTGAGCTCCGTGAGCCATTTGGTCGCCGAGACGTAGCCGTAGAGCCCGGGGACGACCATCCGCACCGGGTAGCCGTGCTCGGGCGGCAGCGGGGAGCCGTTCATGCCCACGGCGAGCAGCGAGTCGCGTCCGTCGGTGAGCGCCTCGAGTGGGGTCGAGGCGGTGAAGCCGTCGGTCGAGCGGGAGAGGACCATGTCGGCTCCGTCCTGCACGCCGGCGCGCTCCAGGAGCCGGACGACGGGCACCCCGATCCACGTGGCGTTGCCCGCCAGATCACCGCCCACGACATTGGAGACGCAGGTCAGCGTCACATGGGATTCGACCATGGGCTCGGCGAGCAGCTGGGAGAAGTCGAGCTCGATCTCCCGGTCCACGAGGCCGTGGATGCGCAGGCTCCAGCTCGTGGGGTCCACGCGGGGCACCGCGAGAGCGGTGTCGATGCGGTAGAAGTCGCCGTTCGGGGTGACGAACGGAGGCATCCCCGCGACGTCGACCTGTGCCCCGGCAGGGATCGGCGCCGCGCGCTTGGCCGGAGTGGGCAGCACGAACTGCGCGACCTTCCGGCTCAGATCGCGACTGGTCGCGATGCCCTGCGCGCCCGCCGCGACGATGGCGGCGAGCACTCCTGTGCCCGCGATGAGGGCCCGACGGGGCGGCGCCGCGGAAGGGGACGTCGCGGCGGCGGGGGAGGTCGCAGCGACAGGGGAGGGCGCGTCCCGCCCGCGGTGCCCGTCGGCCGACGGGGGCGCGCCGGCCCTGCTGACCAGCGCGAGCAGGCTCACGACCGCGAGGACCGTGCCGGCGAGGGTCGGCACCACGTCGGCCGCGGAGTTCTGGGCGCGCGTGAGCACGAAGACGCCGGCGGCGGCGCCGAGCAGTGCGAGCAGGACGGCCGCCGCTCGCGCATGTCTCGCGCCGAGCACCCCGATCAGTCCCGTCACCACGGCGTACACGAGCAGCATCGAGATGCCGAGCACGAGCTTGTCGCGCGTGCCGAACAGCCCGATGACCAGGTCCTTCAACCCGGGCGGGACCACGTCGACGAAGGCGCCGCCCACCGCGATCAGCGGCGCCGACGAGGAGCTGAAGGCAAGGGAGCACAGCCCGGACACGGCGAGCAGGACCAGGCCCGAAGCGATCCCGGCCAGGGCCGACCACCAGGGGAAGCTGCGCGGACGGCGAGGCGCGGCCGGTCGCCGCGGATCCCGCCCCGTGCTCGGCCGCGAGCGCAGATCGACCACGATGCGGCGCTCCTTCCCGACCGGGCGGCATCGGCGGTCGACGGAGCGCGCGGTCGGCACGAGTCTGCTCCTGCGGGAGAGGGACGTCGACACCTGTGACGAAGCCGTAAGGGATGAAGTGCGGGCGATGGGCAGCGGGCGGGGCCGTGCCCGGGGCCGCGGCTCCGGGCCCGACGCGGGCGCGTGATCAGGGACGTCCCGGTCAGGGGCCTGTGATGTCCGGTACAGGGCCTCCGCCGGGTTGGACGCGGATGCGCACGCTTCGCTACAGTTGAGCGTCGGTGCGGCCCGGAGATCCGGATCCGCAGCACACGGGCCTATAGCTCAGTCGGTTAGAGCGCTGTCCTGATAAGACAGAGGTCACTGGTTCAAGTCCAGTTAGGCCCACTCCCACGCTTTCGGAGGTTCCGATGAAGAAGCTGCTCACGTACTCCGCGGTCCTCGTCTCCAGCGCTGTCGCAGGCGTCCTGGTGTGGCGCAAGGTCGAGGCGGACAAGCTCGAGAACGATCTCTGGGCCGAGGCCGAGAAGATCAGCGAGCAGCAGCCGAAGGCCTGATCGTCCGATCGGACGGACCTGCGGGGTCCTTCGGGACACCACAATCCGATACGGGGACTTAGCTCAGTTGGTAGAGCGGTAGCTTTGCAAGCTTCAGGTCAGGGGTTCGATCCCCCTAGTCTCCACGTCTCAGTCAGGCCCCCTTCCTCGAGGAAGGGGGCCTGACTCCTTCCGTGGGACGTCGTCCCACGGCGGAACGACACGCACGAGACCCAGGAGCCCTGATGACAGGGACCACGGATCACGGCATCGAGATCGACCGCGAGATCCCCGCGCCGTCGCCGGCCGTGTTCGCCGCATGGACGCAGCCGGAGTCCTTCGCCCGGTGGTTCGGCGGCCCCGAGGTCGACGTGCCGCAGGACGGCCTGGACCTGGTCGCCGAGCCAGGACGCGCCTGGCGTGCTCGGATGGTGCTCCCCGACGGGGCGAGCATCGACTGGATCGGTGAGTTCCTCGAGGTCGTTCCGGCACAGCGGCTCGTGCTCACCATCAGCGACCGGCCCGAGGCGGAGTCGCGCGCACGCATCCTCGTCGAGCTGTCGCCTGAGGGCGCCGGAACCCGGATGCATTTCAGCCAGGAGACTCCCGGCTTCACCACGGAGCAGCAGGAGGGCGTGCTGGCGGGCTGGCAGGCCTTCCTCGAGGAGCTCGCGCGCGAGGCGATCGCCCGGGCGTGACCCGTTCCCTCTGCGGATCGGTGCGGTTCCTGAACGCCCGAAATGTGAAGAAACTCGGAGATCCTCCGACATCCCGCTGACGGGCTATAACGTGACGGTGCGCAGGACGATGGTCGGCGCGGGAGCTCAGCACCCGCCCGCGACGGCCGTCGCGCACAGGGACAGCGTCAGGGGGCGGGACCGGGGGACGGCGATCGTGCGGCGAGCGGGTGCCCGAAGGCTGAGGATGCTGTCGAGGCGCGTGGATGGCTGACTTCCTGCGGGGCAGTGCGGTCCCCCTGGAGGCATCGGGTCCCACACTGGACGAGCAGATCGACCAGCTCGCCGCTTTCGGACTGGAACTCCATCACGACTGCGATCGGTCGATGCTCGCGCGCGCGGTCGCTCGCGGAGTGACCCCCGAGGACCTCGGGGACGGGGGCAGCGGTGCGCGTTCGATACCGCCTCACCGGCGCGCATGCTTCTGGTGGCTGCTGTGCGAGGACGTCGGAGGCGTCCCGGCACTGCAGCGCCGCATGCGCGTGGACCTCGACGGTCTCGCATTCGCCGCGGGATACATCGACACGGATGATCTGCCGCTCGTCGAGCAGCTCGCGCTCATCCGCCGGACGGCGCACCGACTGCGGGACTCCGTTCCCGCCGTGCACCCCATCCACCTCGCCGTTCTCTCCGCCGACGACGCCACGCGGCCGCGCGGTCCTCGCGAGCCGGCATCCGCGGACGCGCTCGAGCCGACGATCGGGGGACCGCCCTGCCGTGTGCGCCTGGGAGACGCGGTCGTCGACTGGACGGAGAAGGATCTGCGGTCCCGACTCGCGGAGGCGCTGCGTGCGATCCTGCCTGCGGACCTGCGTCTGGTCATGTACCGGGAGGTCGTCGTGGACGCGCCCGATCACTGCCTGGTGGTGCCCGCGGCGCACGAGGCGGCGGTGCGCGGTCTGCTGCTCGAGGTGCTGCCGCCGGCCCTCCGCGCCGGCGGCGAGTGGATGGAGCGCGTCGAGCAGCACTCGACCTCCGAGCAGGTGCCCTTCACCCTCGGCGCTCCGCGGATGACCGCGGGGCTGGCCGTCTCCTCGGTCGACGTGCCGGCGTGGACCGGTGTGCACCCGCCCATGGCCCTCGCGGACCAGCTCGAGAACATGCGCCGCGTGGGGCTCGTCCCCTGGACCGACGACATCGCCGAACGACTGCCCGTGCGGCGTCCGTCGCGCGTGCCTCGCATGTGCGACCGGCCGTACCACGACGTCCTCGCGACGCCGGCCGGCGTCGGCCATCGAGGTCTGCTGCGCGGCATCGTGCATCTGCAGGAGAGGATCCCGGACGACGGGCGCGCGGTGCGACTCGCGACGTCCCTCACGAGCGGCGTCCGCGCCATGGCGGATGCGGCCCGCCCCGGACTCGCCGTCCCGCGCGTCGGCCTGACGTCGATCGGTCCGCGGAGGGTGGAGGCCACGGCAGTGGTCGACGGCCAGGAGATCAGTGCGCCCGTCGAGCTCCGCGGGGCACGCAGGCCGTGGTGGGACGGGGGAGCCTTCTTCGACGGCGTCGCCGCGGTGCTGCGCGACCCGGCGCAGCGCTGGGTGACCGTGCGCCCCGGCTCTCGCGGGGAGCCCCTGATCGCAGCTCTCGTCGCCATCTGGCACGTCGACGAGATCGAGGAGATGGCGCGCACGGCGTTCGGAGAGCGGGGACGGCATGCCGCGGCCGCCGCGCAGGAGCGGGCGTGGTGCGAATGGTCCGATCGCACGAACGCCCACGACCTCATGCTCTCCATGTCGTCGTCCGATCGCCTGGCCGTGCTCGAGAGCTGCGGGATCTCCCTCTGCGACGGCTCCGACCGCGGGCTGGCGGAGCATGCCGCCGAGAGCTCCACCTGGGCGGGTCTGCTGAACACTGCCCACCGCGGCCATCGGTCCGTCTTCGGCCACGTGTGCGTGTGGTCGGCGCAGGAGATCGCCGACCAGAGCGTCGAGGGCCTGCCCGTGGCGGCTCGGAAGGTCGCACGGTCCGTGGGGCGGGACGACGTGGAGCTGCGGATCACCGGGACGGAGGACGGCCCGCGCGCCGTGGTCCTCGATGCGGCGGTGACGACGGTGCAGCTCATGGACCACCTCCCCGCCCCCGGGGAGATCTGCCATCTGATCGGTGACATCGCCGACCATGTCTCCCCGCCGGGGCGTGAGCTGGTGACCCTGGGGGAGACCCGTCTGTGGCCGCTCGAGTCCCGCGCCGCGGAGCTGCGGATGCTGCTCTCCGGAGGGTGAGGGCCGCACGGAGGTGCGGGGCATGGGGTGCGGGGAACCGTGATCGGGAGCAGGATGGGCCACGACATCCGCGAGGGGAGCACGTCATGTTCGAGGGACTTCTGGGGCAGTGCGCGGTGACCGATGTCGACCGTGCCGAGGAGTGGTTCACGATCCTGTGCGGCAGGCCGCCGGACGCCCGCCCCATGGCCGGGCTGCTCGAGTGGCACCTGGGGCCGGGCTTCGGACTGCAGGTGTGGTCGGAGCCGGAGAGCGCAGGGCACTCCACGGTGTCCCTCCTCGTGACGGACATCGACGACGACGCCGAGCGTCTCCTCGCGCACGGCATCGCGCACGACGGTCCCCAGCCGGGCGGCGGGGCGCGGATCCTCGTGCTGGCCGATCCGGACGGGAACCGGGTGGTGCTGACGGGGTCGTGATCATGGCCCGCGCCAGCCGGCCCGTGTGCGTCTCAGCGCGGTGGGGCGGCGCGGTCGTCGATCGCCACGAGGGCGCGCTGCATGTGGTGCAGGACCCGCAGCGTCGCGTCGACCTCGGCGCCGGTGAGCTCGCCGCCCACCTGACCCATCAGCGTGTGCTCACGCGCGGCGACCGCGGCGATGGCGGCCTCCCCGTCAGCCGTGAGATGCACGAGGAACGAGCGCCGATGGGAGGGGTTCCGATGCCTCTCGACGAACCCGGCCGAGGAGGCGTCATCGACCATCCGCTGGACGAACTGCCGACTCAGATCCTGGGCGCCCGCGAGCTGAGGCACCGTGAGGTCGCCGCCGCGGCGCAGCTGATCCAGGACGTTGCGCACTCCCGTCGACATGCCCATGATCGGTTCGCTGCGCTCCACGATCCGCGCGACCGTGCGATACACGGGCCCGATCGCGACGTAGACCTCCGCGAGACGATCGGCCAGTTCCTCGGGATCCAGGGGAGTGCTCATGGCAGAAGCATGACACCTTGGTTGTCACAATGTCGACATCATGACACCCTGGGTGTCATGACAGCGTCGATGCACCGGCTCACCCTCCCCGAACAGACGATCGCCTACCTCGACATCCCCGCCTCCGCAGCGTCCGCCCGGGACGGAGTCCCTCTGGTCCTGCTCCACGGCGGCGCGGTGGATCATCGGATGTGGATCCCCCAGGTCGCGTCCTTCCCCGATCGCCGAGTGATCATCCCGGACGCGCGCGGCCACGGCGAGTCCTCCGATGCGCGGAGCCCGTACCGGCTCGGGGACGACGTCATCGCACTGCTCGACGCGCTCGGGATCGAGCGGGCCGTGCTCGCGGGCGTCTCCATGGGCGGAGGGACCGCGGTGGATGTCGCGCTCGAGCATCCCGGCAGGGCGTCGGCCCTGGTGGTGAGCGGTACGGGCACGAGCGAGCCGAACTTCACGAATCCGTGGTGCCTGGACGTCCTCCGGAGATGGCAGGCGGCCGAGTCCTCCGGGGACCTCGAGGACTGGATCTCGGTGTTCAGCGAGTTCACGGCGGGTCCGCGCCGTGAGCGCGACGGTGTGGACCCGCGCGTGGTCGAGCTCGTGGAGACCATGGCGCGGGACACGGTGGCCAAGCATCTCCGACTCGATGCGGACGGCGCCCCGATCGCGCCGATGCCGTTCACGCCGGTCACGCGGACCTGGGAGCGCCTGGACCGGATCGACGTTCCAGTCCTCGCGCTGTGCGGGGCGGTCGACGGCACGGACCATCGACGGATGGGGAAGCGGCTCTCCGCCTCGGTCCCCGATGGGGAGTATGAGGAGATCCCCGGCGCCGCCCATTATCCGAACCTCGAGCGGCCGGATCTGTTCGACACCGCCGTCGCGGAGTTCCTCGCGAGCAGAGGCGTCTGAGATCGGATGCGGGCATCCGGGCGGGGAACCGTCACGAGGAGCTCGGGACTCCACCTCCTCGGACCTCGTTCGCAGTTCCTCCCGTTGGATCTGCCAGTGAGCCGGGTCCCTACCCGAGCGCGCGGGCCGTCGGCGTCCCGGTGATCCCCGTGACCGGTCCCTCGTACAGGATGCGTCCGCCGTGGCGGCCGGGGCCCGGTCCGAGGTCGATGAGGTGATCGGCACGCCGGATCACGTCGAGCTCGTGCTCGATGACGACCACGGTGCGGCCCGCGTCGAGCATGCGGTCCAGCACTCCCATCAGGGTTCCGATATCCGCAGGGTGCAGGCCCGTCGTCGGCTCGTCGAGCACGTACAGGCTTCCGGGCGCCGTGGAGTGCAGCTCTCCGGCGATCTTCACGCGCTGGATCTCTCCCCCGGAGAGTGTCGAGAGGGCCTGGCCGAGGCGCAGATAGCCGAGTCCGACCGCCTCGAGATCCGCGAGGCTCTCCCGGATCTTCGGCGAGGGCAAGTGCTCGACCGCCTCCGAGATCGTCAGCGCCTCGACATCGGCGATGCTGAGGCCGTCGAGCGTCATCGCGAGCACGTCTGGACGGAAACCGGTGCCGTCGCAGGTCTCGCACGGGGTCTGCTGTCCGTCCATGAACGCGAGATCGGTGCGGATGATGCCCAGCCCGTCGCACGTGGGGCAGCCGCCCTCGGAGTTCGCGCTGAACAGGCCGGGTCTCGTACCGTGCTCCCGTGCGAACAGCGCGCGGACCGGGGCGGCGATTCCCGCATAGGTCAGGGGCGTCGACCGCCGAGTGGCCGCCACGGGCCTCTGGTCCACCACGATCGCCTCGTGCTGAGTCACGAGCTCCGCGGCGAGGCTCGATTTGCCTGAGCCGGCGACGCCCGTGAGGACGGTGAGCACGCCGATGGGGATGTCGACGTCGACCTCCTGGAGGTTGTTCCGACGGGCCCCGCGGACGGGGATCGTGCCTCGCGGTGTGCGCGCATTCCTCTCGACCGTCGTGCGGGATCTCAGGGCGCGGCCCGTCGCGGTGTCGGCGCTGCGCACCTGGTCCCAGGTGCCCTGCAGCACGAGGCGGCCGCCGTCCTCGCCGGCGCCGGGGCCGATCTCGAGCACGTGGTCGGCGGCGGCGAGCACCCGGGGATCGTGCTCGACGACGATCACCGTGTTCCCCTTGTCGCGCAGGTCCTCGAGCAGGCGGATCATCGCGTCCACGTCGCTCGGGTGCAGGCCGATGGTGGGCTCGTCGAACACGTAGAGCATCTCGACGAGGCTCGAGCCGAGGTGCTTCACGGTCTTGATGCGCTGGGACTCGCCGCCGGAGAGTGTTGTGGTGGCCCGGGCCAGCTGCAGGTATCCGAGGCCGATGTCCCTGATCGCGCCCAGTCGGGCGACGAGCGCATCGCGCACGGGGGCCACGCCGGGCTCGTCGATCCCGGCGACGACCTCGACGAGCCCGGAGATCTCCATGCGAGCCATCTCGCCGATGGTGAAGCCGCGCAGCCGGGCGCTGCGGGGCCCTTCTGCGAGGCGGTCGCCGTGGCAGTCAGGGCAGGGCTCGGCCCGGGTGAACTGTCGGAGAGCCGCGGCCTTGCGCTCGGAGAGCTCGTCGGAAGTGTGCAGATGGATCCGCTCGAATCGCTCGACGACGCCCTCGTAGTCCTTCGGCGGGCGCGTGCCGAGCCGGGCGGCGGCATCCCCGCCGTACAGGAGCGCATGCCTCTCCTCCTCGGTCCACTCCCGCAGGGGCGTGGTCGCATCGAAGCTGCCGATGTCTGCGTACTGGCGGTACCAGTACCCGCCGTTGCTGAAGCCGGGGAGCCGGATCGCTCCCTGCGCGAGGGACCGGTCGAGGTCGAGGAAGCGCTCGACGGCGCTCGTGACCACCACGCCCAGTCCCGAGCAGGTGGGGCACATGCCGTCGGGCAGATTGAAGGAGAAGCGTCCGGAGTCGCCGATATGCGGAGTCGACAGTCGGGAAAAGAGCAGGCGCAGCGAGGACCAGGCGTCGGTGACGGTCCCGACCGTGGAGCGGGCGTTGCCGCCCAGGCGCCTCTGGTCGATGACGATGACGGGGGAGACGCCATGGATCGAGTCCACATCGGGCTGTGACCAGCGGGGGAGTCGATTGCGTGCGAAGGGAGGGAAGGTCTCGTTGAGCTGGAACCCCGCCTCGGCGGCGATCGTCTCGAAGACGAGGGAGGACTTCCCCGAGCCGGAGAGCCCTGCGACGACCACGAGGCGATCCCGGGGGATGTCGACGTCGAGGTCCTTCAAGTTGTGGGTACGGGCGCCGCGGATGCTGATCGTGCGGGCACCGGAAACGGAGTCGCCCGGCGAGGCTGTGGTCGCGGAGGCTGCGGGCGTGGTCGCGGGGCACATGGCGCGACCGTACCGAGGGTTCCGGTCAGATTCGGGCCGGAATGGAGTCTAGGCTCGGATCCCATGACGGACGTGACCAGCAGGGCGCTGAAGATGCTCGCCGTGCTGCAGACGGGACGGGAGTTCACCGGCGCCGAGCTCGCCGGGCGGCTCGGGGTCAGCGAGCGGACCCTGCGCAGGGACTCTGAACGCCTGCGCGAGCTGGGCTACGGGGTCGAGGCGCGTCGGGGACCCGGGGGCGGTTACCGGGTCGCCCCGGGGGCGAGCATGCCGCCGCTCGTGCTCGAGGAGGACGAAGCGGTGGCCGTGCAGCTGGGGCTCGCGATGCTCGCCGCCGCAGAGGAGGGCCCGGGTGGAGCGTCCGGCAGGCCGCGAGGGCTCGCCGCGAACGACGGGGCGGACGACGGGGGCGGTGGTGGGGCAGGCGGAGTTCCCGAAGCCGCCGCGCGAGCGCAGGCAAAACTCCTCCAGCTGCTGCCGCGCCGGCTGCGCCCGCGAGCGGCAGCCATCCGCGAGGCGCTGGACGTGGGCGTCCCATCGGCTCCCGCTATAGACGCTGCCGCCCTGTCGGAGCTCGCCCAGGCCGTGCACGATCACCTCGTGCTGGGCTTCGAGCACGCACATGCGGAGCAGACGTCCAGGCGCCGCGCCGAGCCGCACCGGCTCGTCCATCGCTACGCCCGTTGGTACCTGCTGGCCTGGGATATGGACCGTGAGGACTGGAGGACGTTCCGCGTGGACCGGATGAGGTCCATCGCGGCGACAGGAGCCCGTTTCGTGCCGCGTCGACTGCCGCTGGGCGACGGCGGCGAGCAGCTCAAGCAGGGGGTGCGTGGCGGGCGCCTGCCTGTGGAGCTCGAGGTCTCGGCCACGCCCGGCGAGATCCTCGATGCCCTTCCGTACGAGGATCTCGATCTCGAGGTCGGGGGCGACGGCCGCACGCGAGTCCGCGCCCATGTGCGGGACTGGCGCTGGGTGCCGCATCTGCTGGCGGCGATGCCGGGCGAGGCGAGGATCCTCGGCCCCGCGGAGGTGCGGACGCGGGTGATCGGTCTGGCCGAGCAGATCCTCGCCGCGCAGACCGGCGAGACGCGGCCCCGGTGAGACGGCCCCGGTGACGTGTCTTCCGGGGGCACGGCGCCAGGCCGTCGTCAGTCGGGCACCACGACCGCGCGGTCCCGGCCGGTGTGCTGCCAGGCCTCGGCCACGCGCGCGAGGGGGTACGGGGTGAAGGGGATCTGCAGCGTGCCGTCGGCGATCAGGTCCATCAGGCCGGGCAGCCGTGCGATCAGCTCCTTCGTGTCGACCGAGCCCGCTCCGCTGCCGCTGAGGGTGATGCGCCGGCTGCGCAGGAGGCTCGCGGGCAGGGACGCGTCGGCGCCCGCGAGGCTCCCGATCTGGACGTAGGAGATCTGCGCGGCGTCGTCCCCGAGCCCGCGTCGCCCGAGAGCGGCGAAGGTCGCCTCCGCCACGGGGCCCCAGACGTAGTCGAGCACGAGGGACGGCGTGGAGCGGGCGATCTCTGCGGCGAGCGGCTCGGCGGAGTGCCCGATCGCCGCGGGACGCGCGCCGAGTGCGGTGAGCTCGGCCAGGGACTGCTGGTCGCGGCCGGCGGCGATCACGCTCGTCGCTCCGAGGGCGAGGGCGGACTGCACGGCGGCGCGCCCTGCCATGCCGGTGGCGCCGAGGACGAGCACGGTGCCCAGCTCGCCGTGCGTCTCGCGGTGGTCCACCAGCGGGAGGTAGCCCGACATGGCCGGGTTCATCCCCGCGGCGATCGCGAGGGGATCGGCGCCGGAGGGGAGCGGGAGGCCGAAGGGCGTGGCCAAGGAGGTGGCCATGGTGCCCCAGGGGGCCCGCGCGAAGCCGGTGTACACGAGGGTGCCGTCGGCACGGCGCGCGACGGCGTCGACTCCGGGGACGAGCGGGTAGCGGTCCGTGCTCCCGTAGTGACGACCGGACGCGATCGAGCGCACGACCTGGTGGATTCCGGCGCCCACCAGGGTCATCAGCTCCTCGCCCTGCTGGGGCTCGGGGTCGGCGAAGTCGGTGGCCGCGGGGAGGCTGTCGGGTGTGGTGACGACGGCTGCGCGCATGGGATGCTCCTCTTCCTTAACTAAGTTCAGTAGTGGGTTCAGCATGCTTTAACTTTGTTAAGGTGTCAAGCATGGCGAAGGGGATCACCAGGCAGCGCATCGTGGAGGCGGCACTCGAGGTGCTCGACGAGAAGGGCGCGGACGCGGTCACCGTGCGCGCGGTCGCCTCCCGGCTCGACGTCAGGGCGCCCGCTCTCTACTGGCACGTGAGCGGCAAGCAGGAGCTCCTCGACGAGATGGGGACCGAGATCCAGCGGCGGGTGATGGCGGCCTCCGCTCCCCGGGCCGGGGCGAGCCCCCAGGAGTCGCTCGGCGACTACGCGCGGGCCCTGCGCCGCGAGTACCTGCTGCACCGCGACGGCGCCCGCACCTTCAGCGGCACCCGGCTCACCGACCCCGACGTGCTGCGCGCACAGGAGCCGTGGCTCGAGGCGTGGACGGCCGGCGGGGTCCCGCTCGAGACGGCCGTCGACATCGCGGAACTGGTGACCGCCTTCGTGGTCGGCTTCGTCATCGAGGAGCAGGAGCGCGCGCAGTCCGCGCAGGAGGATCCCCAGCGCTACGATGCCGAGTCCCGGGACGCGTTCATCGGGGAGGGCGCTCCCCTCGTGCGCCGCACGGGGCACCTGCGGGCCGATCCTCACGAGCGGTTCGAGACCCAGCTGGCGATGGTGCTCGCGGGGGTCGCGACGAGGCTGGGGGAGTGACCGCACCCCGTCGCGAGGCGGAGTCGCCGACGGGTGGGGCGGTCGTCCGGGGGGTCTGGGGCGGCCATGCGCGGCGGTCGGTCGCGGACCCGACTTCTGATCATCGCCGCAGGTCCGGTCCATTGTGCTTATGCGTATAAGCGTCTACGGTCGGTCGCACTGCGCCACCGGCGGCGCGCGGAGCCCCGGATCCCGACCCGCCGGTTCCTGCCCCGGCGGCGGGGGCGCGGATGATCCCGCATCCGGACACAGGAGCCACGAATGCCCGACGCCACAGAGCGCATCGAGACCGACGTCGTCATCATCGGCGGTGGTCTGGGAGGGGTCGCCGCGGCGCTCGCCGTCTGCCGCTCCGGTCGTCGCGCCGTGCTCACCGAGGAGACCGACTGGCTCGGCGGCCAGCTCACCTCCCAGGCCGTCCCGCCCGATGAGCATCCCTGGGTCGAGCAGTTCGGCGTCACCGCGAGCTACCGGGCGCTCCGGGAGGGGATCCGCTCCTACTACCGTCGTGCCTACCCCCTGCGGCCCGAGGCGGCCGACGACCCGCACCTGAACCCCGGTGCCGGACGCGTCTCCAAGCTCTGCCACGAGCCGCGGATCGGCGTGGCCGTGCTCGAGGAGATGCTCGCCCCGCACCGCTCGGCCGGTCTGCTGCAGGTGCTGCGGGGCGTGCGGCCCGTCGAGGTGCGGATGCACGGCGATCGGTGCACCGGCGTCGTCGTCCGCGACGCGGCCGGTGGGATCGTGAGCATCGACGGCGCCTACGTGCTCGATGCGACCGAGACCGGGGAGCTGCTGGACCTCGGGGGCGTCGAGTCCGTGATCGGGGCGGAGCCGCGCTCGGAGCACGACGAGCCGCACGCTCCCGTCGAGGCCGACCCCATGAACCAGCAGGGCATCACCTTCTGCTTCGCCGTCTCGCACCACGAGGGCGAGGACCACGTGATCGCGCGCCCGGCGATGTACGAGTTCTGGCGCGCCTACGCCCCCGAGTTCTGGACCGGACCCCTGCTGAGCCTGTGTGCACCGGATCCGCGGACGCTCGAGGCGGGCGAGCGCACCTTCCTTCCCAACCCGGACGCCGACCCGCTCGAGATCGGCGCCGATCAGAGCGCCGATGCGGGCGACAAGGAGCTCTGGGGGTTCCGCAGGATCCTCGCGCGGCGCCTGTACCCCGACGGCACGTTCGACTCCGACATCTGCCTGGTCAACTGGCCGCTGAACGACTACTGGCTGACGCCGCTGGTCGGCGTCGACGAGGAGACCCGCGCGAAGGCCCTGTACGAGGCGAAGCAGCTCTCGCTCTCGGTGCTGCACTGGCTGCAGACCGAGGCTCCCCGGCCCGACGGCGGGACCGGATATCCCGGACTGCGCCTGCGGCGCGACGTCACCGATACCGCCGACGGCCTGGCGAAGGCGCCCTACGTGCGGGAGTCGCGGAGGATCCGGGCCGTCACCACGATCATCGAGCAGCACGTGGCGGCGGACATCGTCGGTGAGGACGGCCGCACGCACTACCCGGACTCGGTGGGCGTGGGGAGCTACCGCCTGGACCTCCATCCCTCCACCGGCGGCGACCACTACATCGACGTGCCCAGCGTCCCCTTCGAGATCCCTCTGGGCGCCCTCATCCCCGTGCGGGTCGAGAACCTCCTGCCTGCGGGCAAGGGCATCGGCACCACGCACATCACCAACGGCTGCTATCGCCTGCATCCCGTCGAGTGGAACATCGGCGAGGTCGCCGGCGAACTGGCCGTGCACTGCCTCGAGGGCGGCCTCGCTCCCCGCGAGGTC
Source organism: Brachybacterium halotolerans subsp. kimchii (assembly GCF_020792675.1). Classification (NCBI taxonomy): domain Bacteria; kingdom Bacillati; phylum Actinomycetota; class Actinomycetes; order Micrococcales; family Dermabacteraceae; genus Brachybacterium; species Brachybacterium halotolerans. Next base: position 2,471,300 of record NZ_CP086254.1, read on the forward strand.
CAGGGGGATTCCGAACTGTTCGCGACCTTCGCGGCCCGTCTCGACTCCCGCGGGATCGAGCGGCGCTGGCCCGAGGTCCGCGGGTACTGACCACCGAGCACCCCTCGCGCAGCAGGGTGCTGCGCGGGGGGAACCGCCCCGAAAGGAGCATCCGAGGTGTCCGATCCCCACAGTCCCCTCCCCGACGAGGCCCGCTCCCGCATGCCGCTACGGATCGGCATCGACGTCGGCGGCACCTTCACCGATGCGGTCGCGATCGACGCCGAGACGCTCGAGCTCATCGGCCAGGTGAAGACCCCGACCAGCCATGACCACCCCGACGGCGTCGCCCACGGGATCGTCGCCGCGCTCCATGCGCTCCTCGAGCACGTGGGACGCACCGCCGAGGACGTCGTGTTCCTCGCCCACGGCACCACCCAGGCGACCAACAGCCTGCTGGAGGGCGACGTCGCCGACATCGCCCTGATCGGCATCGGCACCGGGGCCGGCACCGTGTTCACCAAGCGCCTCGCGGCGCTGCGCCGGATCGATATCGCCCCCGGACGACAGCTCCCCGTGCACTACCTGCACGTGCGGGATCCCCACGACGCCGACGAGATCTCCGCGGTGCTCGATGAGGTCGAGCACCGCGGCATCTCGTCGGTCGTGGTGACCGAGCCCTTCTCGGTGGACCTCTCCGAGGGCGAGGAGGCTGTGGGAGGCGCCGCCCGCGAGCGCGGGCTCCTGGTCACCGAGACCCATCGGATCTCCTCGCTGTACGGCCTCGCCAAGCGCACCCGCACGGCGGTGCTCAACGCCGTGATCCTTCCCCGGATGTTCGCGACCGCCGAACTCGTGGAGCAGAGCATCCGCAGCTCCGGGATCCGGGCCCCCCTGATGGTCATGCGCTGCGACGGCGGCGTGATGTCCCTCGACGAGATGCGGCGCCGACCTCTGCTGACCGTGCTCTCCGGCCCCGCCGCGGGCGTGGCCGGCGCGCTCATGCAGGAGCGGGTCTCCGACGGGATCTTCCTGGAGACGGGAGGCACGTCGACCGACATCTCCGTGATCCGCAGCGGCCGGGTGGCCGTGCAGTACACGAGGTTCGGCGGGAGCTCGACATATCTCTCCGCCCTCGACGTGCGCACGGTCGGCATCGGAGGCGGGTCCATGGTCCGTGCCGAGCTGTCCGACGGGTCCTCGCGCGTGATCGGCGTCGGCCCCCGCAGCGCGCACATCGCCGGCCTCCCGTACGCCTGCTTTGCCGCTCGCGGCGAGCTCGAGGGAGCCCGCCTGCGCTCCATCGCCCCCGTCGACGGCGACAGGCCGGACCACCTGGTCCTCGAGACCGTCGGCGGCTCCTTCGCGCTCACCCTCACCTGCGCCGCCAATGCGCTCGGCCTCATCGGGGACGAGGACTACGCGCGCGCCGATCCCGAGACCGCCCGCGCCGCCCTCGCGCCGCTCGCCGCCGCCCTCGGCGTCGATGTCGCCGCCGCGGCGCGCAGCGTCCTGGAGACCGGCGTGAAGGCCGTCTCCGACGTCGTGGACGAGATGATCTCCGACTACTCCCTGCCCCGCGAGCAGGCCCTGCTCGTCGGCGGCGGCGGAGGCGCCGGCGCGGTGACGCCGTTCCTCGCGGAGAGCTCGGGCCTCGAGGGACGGATCGCCCGCCACGCCGAGGTCATCAGCCCGATCGGCGTCGCCCTCGCCCTCATCCGCGAACAGGTCGAGCGGGTGATCCCGGGAGCGAGCGAGGAGCAGATCCTGGGCGTGCGCCGTCAGGCCGAGCAGGCGGTGATCGCCCAGGGCGCCGACCCCTCGGAGGTCACGGTCGACGTCACTGTCGACCCACAGACCGACACCGTCCGCGCGACGGCCTCCGGAGCGACCGAGCTGCGCACCAAGGACCGCGCCCGCCGGCTCTCCGAGATCGAGCTGCTCGAGATCGCAGCCCACAGCCTCGGAGCCGATCCCTCCCGGCTGACTGCGCTCGCCCGGACCGACACCCACGTCGTCTACGAGACCGATCGCCGTCGGCCCTGGTGGCAGCTGAGCACCAGGCCCAGCCACCCGGTGCGTGTCCTCGACCGCGAAGGGGTGGTCCGGTACGCGGCACCGGACGGCGTCATCGCGCAGAGCACCGTGGCCGAGGCGGAGCAGGTGCTCTCCGGTCTGATCGCCGAGCACACCAGCTACGGCGACGGGGGCAGCCGCGCTCCCGCCCTGCACCTGCTCGTCGGTCCGCGCCTGTCCGACCTCTCCGGCGTGCTCGACTCCGGCGCCCTCCTCGCCCTCGCCCGCAGCGACCTCGAGGGACGCGATCGCGCGGAGCCCGTGGTCGCCGTCGTGGAGAAGCGGACATGAGCGCCCGCACGGCGGGCTCCGGCTCCCTCCGGATCAGCGATCGGACCCTGGCGGAGCTGCGTGCCCTGGAGAGGAGCACCACGGACGTCCGCCTCGGCGCGCACCTCCTGCGGGGGACCCCCACCAACGAGAGCCGCACGGAGCCGATGCTCGTCCGGGTCAGCCGTCGAGCGCAGGAGCACGGACGGGCCCTCGCTGCTGATCCCGCGAGCGCGGCCCCCGGGCCGTCCGTGGTCCGCGAGCACGACGACGGCCTGCTCTCGCCGTCCCCCGCCATCGCCCGCGTGCACCCCCGCCTGGGACGCATCGACCTGTTCACCGATGTGATCGTCCACTGCGAGGCCGTGATCGAGGCGCTGGGATGGCGCGGCCTGTTCCCCGAGGGGTGCATCCGCGAGGCCGCGCTGCTGCACGAGCGCGCGCACGAGCTGATCGTCCACGGCCGCGGGCGGGAGCTGCGACGAGCCACGGCCGTGCCCGCGCTGCGGCTGGGCCGGCACGTGCGCTGGGCGCACATCGCCGGGGCCGACGAGCTCGCCGCCCATGCCTTCGCCCAGGCCCGTCTGGGCCTCCCGCGCTCCCCGATCCTCGCCGCGCTCGCCGCCGACGGCGCCCTGCGGGGGAGCGTCCCCACCATCCGTCCATCGCTCGAGGAGGAGTGACCATGGGCTTCGTCATCATCGCGATCATGGCGGTGGGGGTCGTGCTGATCCTCACCGGCAAGGTCCCCACAGCCTTCGCCCTCTTCCTCATCGCGACCGCCGTCGCGCTCGTCGCCGGCGCCACGATCGCCGGCGAGGAGAACAGCCTGCTGACCACGGTGTACCAGGAGGGCGCCGTCACCCTCGCCTCGACGATGATCGCCGTGCTGCTGGGCTCGTGGCTGGGCTCGCTCCTGCAGGAGACGGCGATCGCGAGCACCCTCGTGCGCAAGACCGTCGAGTTCGGCGGGGACCGCCCTGTCGTGGTCGCCCTGGGGATCCTCGTGGTCTCCGCGCTGTGCGGCTCGGTCACCGGCTCGGCACCCGCGGCGCTCCTCGCGGGCGTCATCGGCATCCCGGCGATGATCGCCGTGGGGATACCGAAGGTGACCGCGGCCGGGACGATCCTGATGGGTATCGGCGCGGGCATGCCCTTCGAACTGCCCATCTGGCAGTTCTTCTCGACCGCGCTGGACCTGCCGATCCCACAGGTGCGCGCCTTCATGATCTGGCTGTTCCCGTTCGCCGCCGTCGCCGCGATCGCCTTCGTGCTCATCGAGTCGAGGCGCCGGGGCAGCGTCCACGAGTGGACCCTCGCCGGCGCCGGGGCCAGGACGCGCGCACCATCGCGGAGGGAGCGGCTGGGCGATGCACCGTGGTACTCCCTGCTCACGCCGCTGGTGCCGATCCTCCTCGCCCTCGTTCTGCTCGTGCCGATCATCCCGGCGCTGCTGGCCGGGATCCTCTTCGCCGTCGCGACGACCACCCGGCCCAGCAAGTGGGCGACCCGGCTCCTGCGCTCGCTCTACGACGGGTTCGACGCCGCGGCGCCGCCCATCACCCTGTTCCTGGCCATCGGCATGCTGCTCGCGGCCGTCGGGCTCCCCGGCGCGGTGAGCACGCTCGGGCCGATCGTCGAGGCGATCACGCCCACGAACCCGATCGTGTTCGTCCTCGTCTTCACGCTGCTGGTCCCGCTGTGCCTGTACCGGGGGCCCCTGAACATCTTCGGCCTCGGCGCCGGGATCGCCGGCGCGATGACCGCGACCGGGGTCTACTCACCGATGGCGGTGCTGGGCCTGATGGCCTCCTACAACCAGGTCTTCGGCGTCACCGACCCCACCAGCACCCAGACGGTGTGGGCGGCGCAGTACTCCGGCGTCTCCCCACAGCAGGTGCTCGTGCGGACGCTCCCGTACGTCTGGGTCGTCGCCCTCGCGGGCATCATCGTCTCGGCGGTGATCCACCTGTGACCCGGGGCGAGAGCGGATCAGGCGGGCGGGCTGCCGTGGACCGCTCCCGGGCCGCCGAGCGTCGCGCCTGGGCGGACGGGGCACTCCAGGAGGACGCGGAGGGCCTCCGGAGGCGGCTCCTCATCGCCCAGGAGCGAGGTGAGCAGCGCGAGCGCACGTCGTCCCAGCTCGATCCGCGGAGGATCCAGGCAGGTCAGCGGCGACTCCGCCGCGTCCCGCTGCCGAGGAGCGCTCAGTGCGACCACGCTGAGGTCCTCGGGGATGCGGATCCCCCGACGGCCGGCGGACTCCAACAGCCTCTCGGCGAGCGGAGCGTCCTCGACGATGACGAGACTGGGCTGCGAGCGGTCGATCGCGTCCCAGGCAGCCCCCTCGTCGTCGGGCCGCGCGACGACCTCCTCGAGGTCGACTCCCGTGTCCGCACAGGCGGCGAGGACACCGGCGCGCCTGTCCGCCACCGATTCCCCGGGCGCGCCCCGGTGCAGGGAGAGCACTCGCGTGTGGCCCATCCCGAGGGCCCTGCTCACGAGATCGCGCGCGGCGCTCACGTAGTCGATGCCGACGTAGGGGATGCGCGGGCTGTCGCGCCGCCCCACGGCCACGACCCGGAACGCCTCGTCGACCAGGCGATCCAGCTCCGCCGAGTCCATCTCCACGCCCAGCAGGAGCACGCCGTCGGCGAGCCGCAGGCGACTGCGGCCGCTGAACAGCCGCCTCCTGCCCTCGGTCACGGGCGCACTGGTGAAGACGAGCAGATCGCAGCCCATGCGCTCGGCCTCCGCCTCGATGCCCGTCAGCAGCGGCGCATAGAAGTCCTGGGCCTCGCGGGGGAAGGCGGGCTCGTACGTGAACACCCCCACGATCTGGCTGTCCACCCCGGCGAGCCGGCGCGCGGACGGGTCCGCGACGTAGTGGGTCTCCTGGAGCAGTCGCAGCACGCGCTGCCGCGTCGCATCCGGGATCCGTGCCGGCCCGTCGCGCCGCTCGTTCAGCACCATCGAGACGGTCGCCTGGCTGACGCCGGCGAGCTCGGCGATCTGCCGCTGCGTGACCCGGCTCGATCCCGTGCGGCCCATCCAGCCACCACCCGCTTCCGTTCGACGTCGAGAGGAATTCCATCATGCCCATCGAACCCATGAGCCCCGGAGAGATCCCCGCGAGCCCCACCCTCCACCCCGTCGGCCGTCGGCGGGCCCTCGCCGTCGGCGCCGCCGGGCTAGGCGCCCTGGCGACTCCCTTCGCACCGGCACCCGATGCCCACGCCGAGGGCGAGGAGCGCGGTGGGCATCACTTCCCGCGGTTCGTCTATCGAGGAGTGATCACCGAGGACCTCGACTACGACCCCACGGGCGAGGTCATCTTCCCCAGTGTCGTGCACGCCGGCAGGTACGTGCGCCATCCGCTGGGGGAATGGCACCTGTACTACGCGCCCCACGACGACCCGGGCGGCATCTGCCTGATGTACGCGGACTCGCTGGACGGGCCGTGGACCGAGTACGAGAACAACCCGATGATCGAGAACGAGTGGGGAGACCACTACAGCGCCCCGCACGTCTCCAGCCCGCACGTGGTCTGGAACTCCCGGGAGCGGCGGCTCTTCTGCTACTTCCACGGGCCCAACACCGTCACCCGCTTCGCGACCTCCCACGACGGAGTGCACTGGGAGTACGGGGGAGAGGCTGTCACCGCCGAGATGCTGGGCGCCGACTACAAGGAGACCTCGTATGCGAGGGTCTTCGCGCACCCGGACCGTCGTGGCCCCTACGCCTACGGGATGTTCTTCATGGCCAGCCGAAAGGTCGAGGACGTGCGTCGGATCCGATCGGCTCGCTCGATCGACGGCCGTCGATGGGAGGTGCTCCCGGAGCCCCTCGTGGTCCCGGGGGAGCTCGATGGCGGGAACGTCTCCGGCGGGAACCTCTGGCAATGGCGCGGGCAGAACTACGTCATCTACCACTCGTCGACGGGCATCGCCTTCGCCCGCACCGTGGACCGCACCCTGCAGCGAGCAGGCGAGCCCCGGGTGCTGCATGAGGCCAGCGGCATCGGGGAGGACGTGGGGCGGGTCGCCGCTCCGGTGATCATCACCCACCGCGGGCGCTCGTACCTGTTCTACGAGAAGGGTGCGCGGCTCGAAGGGAGGATCGCCTGCGCCGTCGCGCGGCGGTGAGATGGCCGCTCGAGAGGGTGCACCGGTGGCCGTCGTCCGCTCATTCCGGTGCCGGACCCGTCGAGCCCCGCCACAGGATCTCGTTGAGCGGGGCCTCGTCCTCGGGGGGATCCTCGTGGCGCAGCGCGGCGGTGAGCCTGCGCATGAGATTCCTCCCGAGCTGGCGGTGATCGGTGTCGACGGTGGTCAGCGCGGGGCGCATGTTCGCCCCGAGCACATGGTTGTCCCACCCGGTGACGCTGATGTCCGCGGGAACGGACCAGCCCCTCTCGGCGGCTGCCTCGAGCACACCGGCGGCGGTGGGGTCGCAGGCGGTGACGATCGCGGTTGGCCGCTCCCGGCCGTCGAGGGCGGCGATCGCCTCACGCCCCGCCTCGGCAGTCCACGCCCCTTCGTGGACGCGCGCCGGGCCCAGGCCGAGCCTCTCGACGGTCTCGACGAAGACCCGCCGCCGCTCCCGTGCCGAGAAGAATCGCAGCTCACCGGTGATGTGGAGGAACCGGCGGTGACCGAGGTCCGCCAGGTGCTCGATGATCTTTGCGATGGGGGTGGCATCGGCCAGCTCGCCGATGGAGCGGCTGCCCTCGTCGTAGTCGTCGGCGACCACCAGAGCTGCCCGGGGCGGGTAGGTGCCCTGCGACGCCGGGGGAAGGGGCACGAGGGCGAGCACCCCGTCGACCTCGCCCGAATCCGCGATGTCACGGACGCGGTCGGCACGCTCCTGCGGGTCGCCGCTCTCGCTGACCACCTGCACGGCGTACCCCTGCTCGTTGGCGGCGAGGACGGCTCCGCCCAGCGCCATCGCGAGGCCCTGGTGGATCATCGGGGGGAGCACCACGGCCACGCGCTGGTTGCGCTGCGTGCGCATGGAGCGAGCCGCCAGGTTGGGGCGGTAGCCGAGCTCGCGGACCGATGCCGCGACACGCGCCCGCGTCTCGGGGCGCATGCGCGGGTCCCCGTTGATGAATCGCGACACCGTCTGGTGGGAGACCCCGGCGCGCGCCGCGACCTGCCAGATGGTCGCCCTGCCCGTCAGCCCCGACATCACAATCCTCTTCTCCCGATCCCGGCGTCGCGTCCCCGCTCGGGTCCTCTCCTCGTATGCGCGTCGCACCCGCTCTTCGGCCGTGCGGCGCCCCGGTCGACCGTGACCACGGCCTTTGCACCTGCATCTTCCCGCGTGCCGACGGCGCACGCGAGTCGGGCCCCGCCCGTGGACGACGTGGCAACCGGCGGCAAGCGCATTGCCCCCTTGTCAGGCGATACCGCACCCTCTAACGTGGGAATCAAGTGATCGATCACTCGGACGGAGTCGTCCCCCTGATCCTCACGCCCGGTCTCCCGGATCCCCCACGCCGAGACCTGCTCATCCCCTTGCCCCATGGCGAGAGCCCCAGCCGTTCGGTAACCGCTTTCTCGCCCGTCAGATCCCATTCCCGCTCACCGACCACGGACGGTGGACGGCCTGCAGAAGGGAGGGCCCTCGTGACCCTCGATCAGACGTCAAGCACCCAGAACCTGAGCCCTCCGCCCGCGAACCGGACGGCCGGGTCGACCGGTCCCGATGAGGCGCCCGCCGCGTCCCGTGGCTCGGGCCGACGCCTCCGCCGTCGCCGACTGCCCTGGTACAAGCGCATGTGGCGCGACCGCACCGTGCTGCTGCTCGCGCTCCCGGGCATCGCCGTCATCGTCACGTTCCACTACCTGGCGCTCGGCGGGAACGTCATCGCCTTCCAGGACTATCAGCCGTACCTCGGCATCGGGAAGAGCCTGTGGGTGGGCTTCGAGAACTTCTCGATCCTGTTCAACGGGGACCCGGAGTTCCTCAACGCGCTGAAGAACACCCTGATCATCACCCTGCTCCAGACGGTGTTCGTGTTCCCGGCCCCGATCCTGCTGGCCCTGACCCTGCACAGCCTCGTGTCGAACAAGATCCGCCAGGCCGTGCAGTCCGTCCTCTACCTCCCGCACTTCCTCTCGTGGGTGATCGTGGTGGCGCTGTTCCAGCAGATGCTGGGCGGAGCAGGACTGCTCAACAACTTCCTCCAGGACCATGGCTGGAAGGCGCTGGACATCGTCGGCAACGCCGACGTCTTCTACGCGCTCCTCACCTCGCAGGTCATCTGGAAGGACACCGGCTGGGCGACCATCCTGTTCCTCGCCGTGCTCGCCGGCATCGACAAGTCCCTCTACGAGGCCGCCTCGGTGGACGGTGCCTCGCGCTGGCGTCAGACCTGGCACGTGACCCTGCCGGGCATGCGGCCGATCATCATCATGCTGTTCATCCTCAAGCTCGGCGACTCGCTCTCCGTCGGATTCGAGCAGCTGATCCTCCAGCAGGACGCCGTGGGCACCGGCGTCGCCCAGGTCCTGGACACGTACGTCTACAACAACGGCGTCGTCGGCGGGTACTGGGGAGTCGCGGCGGCCGTCGGCCTGGTCAAGGGGATCGTCGGCCTGATCCTCGTGCTCGGTGCCAACAAGATCGCGCACATGTTCGGCGAGGAAGGCGTGTACAAGGCATGAGCACCGCACAGAGCACCCGTCCCACGGCGGCACCCGCACCGGAGGCCCCGAAGCGCAGGCGTCGTCGCCGCATGATCGACGGCATCCCGACGCCCGGGCCGGTCGAGTCGATCATCAAGGGCATCGTCCTCCTGATCTGCTGCGCGGCGGTGGTCGTCCCCTTCATCGGGGTCGTCTCCACGTCGATCGCCACCCCCGAGCAGGTCACCGACGCGGGCGGCTTCGTGCTGCTCCCCAAGGGGCTCGACTTCGACTCGTACCGACTGATCTTCGCGGGCGGCGTGGTCACCCGCGCCCTCGGGGTCTCGATCTTCGTGACCGTGGTGGGCACGGCGATCAGCCTCGCCCTCACCGCATCCCTCGGCTGGGCGCTCAGCCGCCGGGGCACCTTCGGCAACCGCCCCCTGCTGCTGATCGTGCTCATCAGCCTGCTGTTCGGGCCCGGCATCATCCCCGGGTACCTGGTCGTGCAGCAGCTGGGGCTGCTCGACACGCTCTGGGCGCTCATCATCCCCACCTGCGTCTCCGCCTTCAACGTGGTGGTCGTGCGCTCCTTCTTCGTGCAGCTGCCCCAGGAGATCCTCGACTCCGCGAAGGTGGACGGCGCCGGCGAGCTGCAGCTGTTCCTGCGGATCGGACTGCCGCTGTCCAAGGCCGTGTTCGCCGTGGTCGGCCTGTTCTACGCCGTCGGCTACTGGAACTCGTTCTTCAACGCCCTGCTGTACCTCAACGACAACAGCAAGTGGCCGCTGCAGATGGTCCTGCGCACCTACGTGGTGCAGGGGACCCAGCTCGGCAGCCAGGACATCGGCATCGACGGCGCCTCGCTGCCGCCGCAGATCTCCCTGCAGATGGCGATCCTCGTGGTCTCCGTGCTGCCGGTGCTGATCGTCTACCCCTTCCTCCAGCGCCACTTCGCCAAGGGCATGCTCACCGGCGCGGTCAAGGGATGAGCCCCGCAGCGGCCGACCCCGCACTCACCTGAGGTCTCCCGACCAGTCCCGACCAGTCCGCACACTCGATGAGGAGTCAGACCATGGACAGCACCCCGAACAACCCCACCGCATCCGCCGCGCGGAGCCTCTCCCGCCGCGCCTTCGGCGTCGGCGCACTCGGAGCGGGCGCCCTCGGCGCTCTCACCGTCACCGGATGCAGCAACGAGGGCCGCGGCAGCGCGGCCGTCGGCGACAACTCGGACGCCGTGTTCCCGAGTCACATCCCCTACAAGGGCATCGAATTCGACCTGCCCGGCGAGGACGGGGTCAGCGACGCCATGCTGACCTATCCGGAGAAGCCCAAGAAGGTCACCGAGGGCACGCCCGGCGACGGGAAGGACTTCGGGGTCTTCGCCCTCACGAACAACCCCGCCCCGCCGGCGATGGACAAGAACAAGTACTGGCAGGAGCTCAACAAGCGCCTGGGCTGCACGATGAAGGTGACCGTGGTCCCGACGGGGGACTTCGCCGATCGGTTCCAGACGACGCTGGCCGGCGACAAGCTGCCGGAGATCTTCACCTTCTTCCCGGGCGATGTGCCGAGCCTTCCCGCGATGCTCTCCGCGAAGGCCGCGGACCTCACCGACCTGCTGTCCGGCGACGCCGTCAAGAAGTACCCGTTCCTGGCGAACATCTCCACCGAGACCTGGCAGGCCTGCGTCTACGGCGGGAAGATCTACGGCATCCCGATCCCCCGCGGAGGCATGCAGTCCATCGTCATGTACACGCGGAAGGACTTCCTCGCGGACAAGGGCGTGGAGGTGACCTCCGATTCCCTGGAGGACTTCACCGACGCGTGCCGGGAGCTCACCGGCGGCAAGCAGTGGGCTCTCGGCGGCGCACCCACCCAGTTCGTGCGCGAGATGTTCGAGATCCCCAACGGCTGGTCCGAGGCCGACGGCAAGCTGACCAGTGCGAACGAGCACGAACGGCAGGAGGACGCGCTCGAGGCCGTGCGCGCGATGGTCAAGGACGGACTGCTCCATCCGGACGCGTTCACGGCGGACGGGCCGAAGCAGAAGACCTGGGTCATCAACGGCACCACTCCGCTGCTGCAGGGGACGCTCACCGCCTGGGCCGACTTCCAGAACTACCCCCTGCCCGACGGGTTCCGCCTGAACGTGCTGCAGCCGCCCAAGGCCGACGGCGGGGGAACGGCACCGATCTGGCACGGTCCGACCTCGCAGAACATCACCTCGATCAGCAAGAAGGCCGAGGGCCGGGCCGAGGCTCTGCTGGACGTCCTCAACTACTTCGCGGCCCCGTTCGGCAGCGAGGAGTACACCTTCAAGATGTTCGGCATCGAAGGGGTGGACCACGAGCTCAAGGGCACCGACCCCGTGCTGACGGAGAAGGGCCGCAACGAGACCCAGTTGGCCCTGCGGTACGTCGGCCAGGGGCCATGGGTGAACTTCACCCCCGGCGCGCCCGAGGTGACCAAGGACCAGCACGCGGCGGAGGCCGCCTCGATCCCGAACGCCGTGAAGAACCCGACGACGGGCCTCTACTCCGAGACGCAGTCGCGCAAGGGCAAGCAGATCGGCAGCGCCCTGGGCGACATCGAGAGCGACATCATCCAGGGACGCAAGCCCGTGAGCGCGTGGGCCGATGCCGTGGCGACCTGGAAGAAGAACGGCGGGGACGCCATGAAGGACGAGTACGAGAAGGCCCTCGCCGAAGCGGCCGACGGATGAGTCCGGTCGAGCCCGACTGGGGCGCGGTGCGCTCGCGAGTGCGCGAGCGGACCTGGGCGGGAGAGATCCTCTCGCGGGTGCGGGAGGACTTCGCGCGGTGGGACGCGGCCCTGCGGATCCCCGGCCCGTCCGAGCGCACGGAGTGGACCCACCACTACTTCTGCGACGACGGCACTCGGCTGGAGTTCGACCCGTCGTCGCCGACGGTGCACCGCTGCCCGACGTGCGGCTCCGTGCGTCGAGGGGAACCCTACGACGGCGCCTGGCGCACGACGATGCACAACCTGGTGGCGTCGCACGCCCAGCGCGCAGCACTGCTCATCCGCCTCGAGGACGACAGTGCTGCGCAGGCAGCCGGGGTGGAAGCGCTCGAGCGGATCATCGCCCACTACGCGACGACCTACACCGAGCACCCTCTGCACGGGGACAAGGTCGGTCAGGGACGGGTGATGCCCCAGAACCTCGATGAAGCCATCTGGGCGATCGCACTCCTGCGGGCCGTGCGGTGGGCCGAGCCCGAGCTCCCCGTCCGCGTCACCGCTCACGCCGAGCAGCTCGCGTCGGCCGTGGTGCGGGTGCTCGAGCCGCAGTTGGCGATGGTGCACAACATCCACTGCTGGATCCTCGCCGCGCTCGCGGAGTGCTCCGCGCGCACGGGGGACGCCGCGCTGCGCGAGAGGGTCCACCATGGTCCCTTCGGTATCGCAGCCCAGATCCGGGAGGGTTTCCGTGCTGAAGGGATCTGGTACGAGACCAGCCTCTTCTATCACTACTACGCGCTGTCGGCCCTGCTCTCCTACCGTGAGGCCACCGGACCGGACGGGCTCTCGGACGCAGAGGATTCTGCTCTGCGTCGGGCTATCACGGCCCCCGCCCACCTCGCCTACTCCGACGGGCTCCTGCCCGCCTACGGGGACTGCTGGCCCCGACTGCGGATGGGCGATGTCTCGGGGATCGAAGCAGCCGCCGATGCCATCCTCCTCCCGGCCCCGGCCGCGGCCCCGGCCGCGGCCCTGGCCTCGGTTCCTCCGGGCGATGGGGAGATCCGGGCCGGCTCGTCCATGGATGACCGCGCGCGACCCGTCGAGCTCTGGATCGGTGCACAGTGGGACGGCGGGACCGGGTCGCGCCCCCTCACGGGGCCGCACAGCGTCGCGGAACTCGTGTTCGGCCGTCGTCGGCCCGCCTCGGGGTTTCCGGGGCCGGGAGTTCCAGGCGGCCCGGGCGCCCGCCCGACGGAGCCGAGCGACGAGGCCGCCCTCCGATGGTCCGACGATGCCGAACGCTCATCGTTCCTGTGGGCGGACGCGGGCATCGCTGTGCTGCGCTCCGAGCGCGCCCGGCTCACCCTCCGGTTCGGCCCGGACGCCGGGATGCACGACCACCACGACAAGCTCGCCGTCGATGCGGAGACCGCCGGCGGTTGGCGCAGCCTCGACCTGGGATCGGGCGGATACACCTCCGCCATGACGCGGTGGACCCGCTCGGCCGCGGCGCACAGCATCGGCATCGTCCACGACGAGGCCCAGCCCGCCCTCGACGGAGTCCTCGACAGCTGGTCGCCGGAGCACGTGAGCGCGCGCATCGTCTGGAGGGAGCGTTCGATCCACCGCACCCTCCGTCTCACTCCCGAGGGCTGGACCGACAGCATGCGGATGACCGCCGATGCCCCCGGGCCGCTGCTCTGGCTCCTCCACGGGGACGGCGAGGTGCTGGGCGACGCGCACGCGGTCGATGCGCGAGAGCTCGGCTCCCCACCGGGAGCCGAGTTCCTGAAGGACGTGCGCCGACTCCGCATCGGACCGCAGGACACCCTGGACGTCAGCTTCTCCGCTCCCGGAGCCCCTCGCGTGCGCGTGCCCATGCCGCCGGGTGCGCGCGCCTATGCCGCCGGCGCACCGGGGAACCCGACGGGAGGGTCGCTCGGGATCCTCGCCATCCGGATGGAGGAGTCCACGCAGATGGACATCGAAGCGCACGTCCGGGTCGATCCTGTGCCGCGCGCTCCCGCGATCCGACGCACCCATGGACAAGGAGTCCCTCGATGAGCATCACCGCACCACAGGAACCGGTTCCCACGATCAGCCGGCGCGCGCTGGGCGGCACGAGCGCCGTCCTCGCCGGCACCCTCGCACTCGCCGGCTGCAGCAACGAGGGCCGGGGCGGAGCCGAGGTCGGCGACAACGCGGACGTCGCCCTCCCCACGCACATCCCGTTCCAGGGCGTGCAGCCGGACCTGCCGGGGAAGGACGGCAGTGCCGACGCCTTCCTGCGCTACCCCGAGAAGCCCGAGAAGGTCACCGACGGCACCCCTGGGGACGGGAAGGACTTCGGCATCTTCGCCATGACCAACAGTCCCGCTCCACCGGCCATGGGCGAGAACGCGTACTGGCAGGAGATGAACGACCGGCTCGGCTGCACGATGAAGGTCTCCGTCGTCCCCACGAACGACTTCGCCGATCGCTTCCAGACGGCGGTCGCCGGGGACCAGCTCCCCGAGATCTTCGCGTACTTCCCGACCGACGTGCCCAGCCTGCCGTCGATGCTCGCCGAGCGCGCCGCGGACCTCACGAGCCTGCTCTCCGGCGACGCCGTGAAGGACTTCCCCTTCCTCGCCAACATCCCGACCGAGAGCTGGCGGTCCTGCGTCTACGGCGGAAAGATCTATGCCGTGCCGATCCCGCGCGGCGGCAGGCAGTCCTCGGTGCTCTACGCACGCACGGATCTCCTCGAGAAGAAGGGGCTGGACCCGGCCATCGGCTCGCTCGAGGACCTCACCTCGCTGTGCCGCGAGCTCACGGGCGGCAAGCAGTGGGCCATCGGAAGCGCACCGACCCAGTTCGTCCGCGAGATGTTCGAGATCGCGAACGGGTGGCAGGAGTCCGGAGGCGGCCTCACGAGCGCCTTCGAGGACGAGCGCCAGCAGGATGCTCTCGAGGCGGTCCGTTCGATGGTGTCGGACGGCCTGCTGCACCCCGATGCCTTCTCGGTCGACGACGCCAAGCGCAAGACATGGACCGCCAACGGCACCACGCCCCTGATGTGGGGCACCTTCACCGCCTGGCCCTACTTCTTCGAGAACCCGGGGATGGATCCCGGACTCTGGCTGGAGACGGTGCAGCCCCCGCGCGCAGAGGGAGGCGGGAGCGCTGCGATCTGGCACGGAGCCCCGTTCCAGAACATCACGTCCATCAGCAAGAAGGCCGAGGACCGGGCGGGCGCTCTGCTCGAGGTCATCGACTACTTCGCCGCGCCGTTCGGGAGCGAGGAGTACACGTTCAAGAAATACGGGATCGAGGGCGTGGATCACGACCTGAAGGGCACCGACCCCGTGCGCACGCAGAAGGGCCTGAGCGAGACCGCGATGGCGCTCGAGTACGTGGGCAACGCTCCGCTCGCCATCTACTCGCCCGGGGACGAGAAGGTCACGCGAACCCAGTACCAGGCGGAGGCGGATGCAGTCCCCACCGCGATCGTGAACCCCGTGACCGGCCTCTACTCGCAGACCCAGAGCCGCAGGGGCAATCAGATCGGTGAGAAGCTCACCGACGTCGAGAACGACATCATCCAGGGCCGCACACCCGTGAGCGCGTGGGCCGATGCCGTGGCGACCTGGAGGAAGAACGGCGGGGACGCCATGAAGGACGAGTACGAGAAGGCCCTCGCCGAAGCCGCCGAAGGATGATCCCGTGAGACCGAACATCATCTATCTGAACTCCCACGACACGGGACGCTGGATCAGCCCGTACGGGTACGCCGCGCCCACCCCGCGGATGCAGCGATTCGCCGAGCAGGGAATCGTCTTCCGGCACGCGTTCTCCGCGTCGCCGACGTGCTCCCCGAGCCGGGCGGCGCTGCTCACCGGGCGCTGGCCGCACGAGGTCGGGATGCTGGGTCTCAGCCATCGGGGCTTCTCCCTCACCGACCCCACGGAGCACCTGAGCCACGTCCTGGGAAGATCGGGATACCGCACGGCCCTCGCGGGGGTGCAGCACGTCTCCGAGGACCCGGCGCTCCTCGGATTCGACGAGATCCTGCCGGTCGACAGCCACTCGGCCGTCGACGTGGGGCCGGTCGCGGCCCAATTCGTGTCGGGTGAGCACGAGGAGCCGTTCTACCTCGAGATCGGCTTCATCGAGACCCACCGGCGCTACCCGGAGCCGGGACCGCAGGACGACGCCCGCTATCTGCGGGCGCCGGCGCACCTGCCGGACTCGCCGGAGACCCGCGAGGACATGGCGGGATATTCGGCGAGCGTGCGGCGTCTCGACGACGCGGTGGGCGCGGTGCTGGATGCGGTCGATCGCGCCGGGATCGCCGATCACACGCTCGTCGTGTGCACGACGGACCACGGCCCGGCGTTCCCGGGGATGAAATGCACGCTCACCGACGGCGGCCTCGGAGTCATGCTGATGATGCGCGGACCGGGCATCCGCCCCGGCACCGTGAGCGACGCGCTGGTCAGCCAGCTGGATCTGTTCCCCACCCTCTGCGAGTTCGCGGAGGTGCCCGCCCGCGAGGGGCTGCGCGGCACGTCGCTGGCGCCCGTTCTCGAGGACGAGGAGGCCACGCTGCACGACGCCGTCCATGCCGAGCTCACCTACCACGTGGACTACGAGCCGCAGCGTTCCGTGCGCACCGAGCGCTTCGCATACGTCCGCGCGTTCCGAGCGCTCGACCACAGGATCCTCGAGCACACCGATGCGGGACCCAGCAAGGACTACCTCGTGGATCGGGGATGGGGCGATCTGGCGCCGGAGACGGAGATGCTCTTCGATCTCCAGCTCGACCCGGCTGAAACCCGCAATCTCGTCGACGACCCCGCCTACGGGGACGTCCTGGTCGAGATGAGAGCACGCCTGGAGAGCTGGATGCGCGAGACCGACGACCCCCTCGTGCGCGGGCCGATCCCTCCGCCTCCCGGAGCGAACGTCATCGGAGGCCCGCCCCGCGCTGGGTGACGGGGAAGCAGGGTGCTCTGCATCGCGGTGGACGGCAGCGCCGGTGACCGGCGCGCGCGGCCGAGCACACAGGATCTCCCCAGGGGTGACGCGATTCCTTCCCCCGACCTGCGTCGTTCCCACGCCCGCGGTACGGAGGCTCTTCGTAGCCTTCCCGCATGGGGGACGACATCCGTGAACAGCGCGCCCGGTCCGACGCTCGCTCGCGCACCTTCACCCCGCTCGAGCAGCGGATCGATGCCTGGGCGCACCGGCGCACGCGCGCGCTCGTCGAGAACGCCGGTCCGTGGCGGCT
Source organism: Brachybacterium halotolerans subsp. kimchii (assembly GCF_020792675.1). Classification (NCBI taxonomy): domain Bacteria; kingdom Bacillati; phylum Actinomycetota; class Actinomycetes; order Micrococcales; family Dermabacteraceae; genus Brachybacterium; species Brachybacterium halotolerans. The sequence goes on from NZ_CP086254.1 coordinate 2,488,241, forward strand.
GCGCGCCCTCGAGCTCGTGGTCTTCACGCTCAAGCAGGCGTGGGCGTGCGTGTTCGGCGCCTCGATGCTCGCCCTGCTCGTGCTCGCGCGGCTGCTGTACCCCGAGGGCGCGCCGCTCGCGCGGGCGGACGCCCTGATGATCGCCGCGCTCGCGCTGCAGGTCCTCATGCTCGCGGTGCGCCTGGAGACCCTGCGCGAGATGGGCACGATCGTGCTCTTCCACGTCGTGGGCACGGCGATGGAGGTGTTCAAGACTCACGTCGGCTCGTGGGAGTACGAGGGCGAGGGCCTGCTGCGCATCGGCGCTGTCCCGCTGTACACGGGGTTCATGTACGCCGCCGTCGGCTCGTACATGGTGCGCGTGATGCGGCTGTTCGACCTGCGGTTCACGCGCTACCCGCCGCGATGGGCGACGGCGGTGCTCGCGACGGCGATCTACGCGAACTTCTTCACCCACCATTTCCTGCCCGATGTCCGCTGGGTGCTGCTGGTGCTGGTGGGGCTGCTGTTCGGCCGGTGCATGATGAGCTTCCGCAACCACCGCGGCGGCGCCTGGCGTCGCATGCCGGTGCTCGCGGCCTTCGCCGGCACCGCGTTCTTCCTGTGGGTCGCGGAGAACGTCGGGACCGCCGCCGGCGCCTGGATCTACCCGCACCAGCAGGCGGGGTGGGAGCCGGTGCCGCTGACGAAGATGGTGGCCTGGCTGCTGCTGATGATGATCTCGGTGGTGCTGGTGACGCTCGTGCACCCGCCGCAGCGTCCCGACTCCCGTGCACGGGGGCGAGCACGCCCCGAGCCCGCGTCCGTGCCTGTGCCCGTGCCCGTACCCGCGGAAGCGACCCTCAGCGCTGATCGGCGACCGGCGCAGGTCCCGCCGCCTGCAGGAACTGGGTGACGGCGATCTCCGTCAGGCCCTCGAGCTGCGCGGCCGGCACGAAGCCTCCGTTGATCATCGTGGCGATGCCGTGCAGGGATGCGAAGAGCACGGTCGCGCTCCCCGTCAGATCCTCACAGGTCAGGGTATTCTCTCGCTGTCCCTGCTCGATCAGGTCGGAGAGCAGTGAGAACGGCGCCTCGGCGGCCTCGAGGATGACCTCACCTCCCGGCCGATGCTTGCTCGTGTACATGAGGTCGAGCAGAGAGGCGTTCTCGGTGGCGAAGCGCGTGTAGGTCGAGGCGACCGCGCGCATGCGCGAGGACGAGTCCGCCGCCGCGTCGTCGACCGCGGCGCGCAGTCTCTCGTCCAGGCGGGCGAAGCCCGAGATCGCGAGCGCGTCCAGCAGGGCCTGGCGATCCGCGAAGTGCCGGCGGGGCGCCGCGTGGCTGACGCCGATCTCGCGTGCGAGATCACGCAGGGCGATGGCGTCGGCACCGTGCTCGGCGAGCCTGCGCTCGGCCGCCTCGAGCAGTGCCGTGCGGAGGTTCCCGTGGTGGTACGGACGGGCGTCGGCGGAGGGGGTCACCGTCCCAGCATAGGTCGATCTAGCCATTGACTACTATGTTGTCGGTGTCTACGGTGTTGCCCATGACTACATTCACGAGTTCCAGCGTGCCCGACCAGAGCGGCCGCACCATCGTCGTCACCGGCGCGAACAGTGGGATCGGCAGGGCGGCCGCACGGGTGCTGGCCTCCCGCGGCGCCCATGTCATCCTCGCCGTGCGCTCGGTCGAGAAGGGGCAGAGCGCTGCGTCGACGATGGCGGGCGACGTGGAGGTGCGTCGGCTGGATCTCGCCGATCTCGACTCCGTGCGCGAGTTCGCTCAGGCCGCCCCGGAGTCCATCGACGTCCTGATCAACAACGCGGGGGTGATGGTGCCTCCGTTCTCCCGCACCGCCCAGGGCTTCGAGCTGCAGATGGGCACCAACCACTTCGGGCACTTCGCCCTCACCAACCTGCTGCTCGACCGGATCCGGGACCGCGTGGTGACGGTGTCATCGGTGGGCCACCGCATGGGGCGCATCGATTTCGACGACCTGGAATGGACGCGTCGCCGCTACCGCCCGATGGCGGCGTACGGGCAGTCCAAGCTCGCGAACCTGCTGTTCACCGCGGAGCTGCAGCGTCGACTGAGCGCCGCCGGATCCCCCGTGATCGCCGTCGCGGCGCACCCCGGCGTGTCGTCGACGAACCTGATGCGCAGCAGCGGAGCCCACCCGAGGGGCGAGAGGCTCCGGAGCGCTGCCTTCCGCATGCTCCTGCAGAGCGAGGACGCGGGGGCCCTGCCCTCGCTCTACGCCGCGGTGAGCGACATTCCGGGGAACAGCTATGCAGGTCCCGGCCGTCTCATGGAGAGCAGGGGCGCACCGGTGCTCGTGGGACGTTCGCGCCGGGCGCGGGACCCCGAGGTGGCGCGCCGACTCTGGGTCGCCTCGGAGCAGCTCACCGGGGTCCGCTTCCCGTCACTTCCGTGACGTGGACGCCGGCGTCAGGGCCCGGACGCCGACGAGCGGACGCTCACTCCAGAGGATTCTCCTGCGGGGGCAGCGCCTCGATGAGCGGGTGGTCCCTGTCGATGACACCGGTCTTCGCGGCACCGCCGGGGGCGCCGAGCTCGTCGAAGAACTCGACGTTGGCGTTGTAGTAGTCGGCCCACTCGTCGGGCAGATCGTCCTCGTAGAAGATGGCCTCGACGGGGCAGACGGGCTCGCAGGCGCCGCAGTCCACGCACTCGTCGGGCTGGATGTACAGCGACCGATTCCCTTCGTAGATGCAGTCCACGGGGCATTCGTCCACGCAGGCGCGATCCTTCACGTCCACGCAGGGCAGGGCGATCACATAGGTCACGCTCGCGGCTCCTTCCTCGCTCGCTCCTCGCTCGTCGCGGGCGATCCCGCGTCCCTCGACGGTAGAACCTCACGCGCGCTTGAGGTCAATCCGCGGTGATAGCGTCGGCCGCCCCTGCTCAGGAGAGGCGCCCGCATGACCTCGTACGACGTGACCGAGAACGACACCGCACAGGCGCTCGGGAGCGGGGACGTCCCCGTGCTCGCGACGCCCCGGCTGCTCGCCTGGATGGAGGCCGAGACCGTCCGCGCGGCCTCCGCGCACCTCGATGAGGGACGCACGAGCGTGGGCACGGCCGTGCGGATCGTGCACGCGGCGCCGACGCCCGTGGGCGGAACGGTCGAGATCACGGCCGAGGGGCCCGCCGATCCGGCGCAGCGCACCTGGACCTTCACCGTCCGGGCGACCGATGCCCGAGGCCGGATCGTGGGCGAAGGCGAGATCGACCGCGCCCCCGTCGACCGCGAGCGCTTCCTGGAGCGCCTCGCCCGGTGACGCACCGGGTCTGACGCCGCGCGCCCAGTCCCGTGCCCTGAGCCCCCGGCCCTTGACCTCACGTGCACTTGAGGTCCTACGGTCGAAGACGTCCTATCAGCCGGAGGAGAGGAATCCACCATGGCGGAGTACACGCTTCCCGATCTCGACTATGACTACGCGGCGCTGGAGCCCCATATCTCGGGCCGGATCATGGAGCTGCACCATGACAAGCACCATGCGACGTACGTGAAGGGCGCGAACACGGCGCTGGAGAAGCTGGCGGCGGCGCGCGAGGCGAACGATTTCGGTGCGATCAACCAGCTGTCCAAGGACCTGGCGTTCAACCTGGGTGGTCACACGAACCACTCGATCTTCTGGAAGAACCTCTCCCCGGAGGGTGGGGACAAGCCCACCGGTGAGCTGGCGAGCGCGATCGATGAGTACTTCGGGTCGTTCGATGCGTTCCAGGCGCAGTTCACGGCGGCGGCCCTGGGGATCCAGGGGTCGGGCTGGGCGATCCTGGCGTATGAGCCGATCGCGGGGAACCTGGTGATCGAGCAGTTCTACGATCAGCAGAACGGGATCCCGGTCGCGACGGTGCCGCTGTTCCAGCTGGACATGTGGGAGCACGCGTTCTACCTGGATTACCAGAACGTGAAGGCTGATTATGTGAAGGCGATCTGGAACATCGTGAACTGGGCGGATGTCCAGGCGCGGTTCGAGAACGCGCGCAGCACGAAGGGCCTGGTCAACCCCGGCGCCTGAGCGCCACGACCCACCTGACCCGCTCACCCCCGCGGAGCACCGCTGAGGCTCCGCGTGTGATCGGTCGACGGCCGGTCCCTCCATGCGAGGGGCCGGCCGTCTCGTCATCCCTCGTCCAGAGCCCGCAGGTACCGGCGCGTGATGCGCTCCTGGACGATCAGCGCGAGCGGGGCTCCGGCCCTGACCAGAGGGGAGCCGGGGCGCGAGTACCCCGAGATCCTCAGCCGCAGGGCGCCGTCGGCCGCGCGAAGGACCTCGAAGCGCTCGATCCCGGCCTCCGGATGCCCAGGGAGCGTGCCGTAGGTGAGGCCGCGGCGGCCGGGCTCCTCGAAGACCTCGAGGACGCGGCACGGTGCGCGGACACCGAGCGGCCCGACGCCGAGGTGCAGCTCGATGACGTCGCCGGGATGCACGACGCCCTCCCGATCGGGGCCGGGGTCGACGGCGACCTCGAGGCCTGCACGCGTGTGCATCCGCCACCCGAGCAGATCCCGGCCGGCGCCGTCCAGATCGCGCCGGGCCAGCGGCGCAGTGTGCTCGATCCTGCGGAAGCCGGGCGGGACCAGGTCCGGTGCTGCGGCATCCCAGGGCGCCGTGACCTCGGCGTTCCGCAGCTGCGCCGCCCGGTGGGGTGCCAGCGTGACCACTCCGCGCCTGCGGGGTTGTCGGCTCATGCCGCCGGTTCGTCGGGCAGCGGGGCGTCCGGGAACGGGTAGTCGACGAAGGCGAAGGCCGAGCCGTCGGGCGCCCAGCTGGGGACGTTGATCGTGCCCTGGCCGCCGTCGAGGGCGAGCAGCGTCGTCGGCCTCGTCCAGTCGTCGACCTCGACCATCCGCAGCTCGACGGGGCGGTCCGCGGGGTGCCCGACCGTGCCGGGTGGGAAGCTCAGGTAGACGGCGACGTCGCCGGTGGGGGCGATGTGCGGGAACCAGTTCACGCGCTCGTCGAAGGTCAGCTGCTCGATGCCGGTGCCGTCGGGCCGCACCCGGGCGAGCTGCGCGTGGCCCGGCGTCGTCGAGAACTGCTCGGTGTTCAACAGGATCCAGGAGCCGTCGGGCGTCCATTCGCAGCCGTCGGCCGGACCGGGATCGGTGGTGACGCTCCGGTCGTCGGAGCCGTCGGCGCGGATCGTGTGGATCAGGGCCCGGGACCAGGCGTCCTCACCGCTGAGCTCGATGCGCACGTAGCCGAGCAGGGACCCGTCGGGGCTCACGCCGTGCAGGAAGTGCCAGACGCCGTCCTCGCTGGTCACGCGATGTATCGGGGAGCCGTCGAAGGGGACGTGCCAGATGTGGTGGTCGCTCGCGGAGGCGAAGACACCGGTGCCGTCCGGGGCGAGCACGTGGTCGTTGTTGACGGGCGGCAGGCCGGGCGCGTCGAGCCGCTGAGGGTCCTGTGAGCCGTCGGACGGGAGGGTCCACAGAGCGCCCTCGGCGTTCACGAGCAGCAGACCGTCGTCCCGCCAGTTCGGCGCCTCGAAGAGGCGATCGGCCGAGACGTGGACCGTGCGGATCTCCCCGCTGCCCCGCTCCCACACCCGGATCCGGGAGACCTGACCCGCGGCGAGCGTGCGCCACGGGACGTTCGACGGGGCGGGCGACGGCACCACCGACGAGGTGGGTGGCGTGCTCATCTTCGGGCTCCTTCGCGACGGCGGACGACGGCCTCCTCGCACCCCGCGGCACCCGATGGGAGGACCGGTCGCGGGCACAGGACCGTGGTGCTCAGGCTATCCGCGCGCGCACGGCATGTCCCGGGCCGTCCGCCCCCTCGCGCCGTTGTCGGCCCGTCCCCGCGTCGCCTCGAGGAGCAGGCGATGGAAGCGGTCCTCCCCGGTGACCTCCGGGTGGAAGGCGAGGCCGATGCGGTCGCCCTGGCGCACGCCCACCACCCGGCCGTCGGGCAGGGAGGCGAGCACCTCGACATCGGCGTTCCTCCCCGCGGTGCCCCCTCCGACCTGCTCGACGAGCGGAGCGCGGATGAAGGCGCTGCGCACGGGCGGCCCATCGAACGCGGGCGTGACAAGGGCGGTCTCGAAGGAGTCGGTCTGGGTGCCGAAGGCGTTGCGGCGCACCAGCACGTCGAGGCCGCCGAGCGTCTCCTGGCCCGGTGCGGCATCGAGGATCCGGTCGGCGAGCAGGATGAGACCCGCGCAGGTGCCGAGCACCGGGAGGCCGTCGCGGATGCGCTCGCGCAGCGGGTCGCGCAGGCCCGTGAGCCGGGAGAGGCGGTCGATGACGCTGGACTCGCCGCCCGGCAGCACGAGCGCGTCCAGACCCTCGAGATCCGCCGGCCGGCGCACGCGCACCACGTGGGCGCCCAGGCCCCGCAGCACGGCCTCGTGCTCGCGCACGTCGCCCTGCAGGGCGAGGACCCCGACACGCACCTCGGCGTGGTCGCTCTCCCCGTGAGCTCCGTCGGCCGCCTCGGGGCTCACCAGCCGCGCTCGGCCAGGCGGTGGGGCGCGGGGAGGTCCGCGACGCTGATGCCGACCATGGCCTTGCCGAGCCCGCGCGAGACGTCGGCGACCACGGAGGGATCGTCGTGGAAGGTCGTCGCCTGCACGATCGCCGCGGCGCGCTTCGCGGGGTCGCCGGAGGTGAAGATGCCCGAGCCGACGAAGACGCCGTCGGCCCCGAGCTGCATCATCATCGCGGCGTCGGCCGGGGTGGCGATGCCGCCGGCGGTGAAGAGGACGACGGGCAGGGTCCCGGTCGCCGCGACCTCTGCGACCAGCGGATACGGGGCCTGCAGCTCCTTCGCGCCGACATAGAGCTCCTCCTCGGGCAGGGAGGACAGGCGGCGGATCTCGGCCCGGATCGTGCGGATGTGACGGGTCGCCTCGGAGACGTCGCCGGTGCCGGCCTCGCCCTTGGAGCGGATCATCGCGGCGCCCTCGGCGATGCGCCGCAGGGCCTCGCCGAGGTTCGTCGCCCCGCACACGAACGGCACGGTGAAGTCCTGCTTGGCGATGTGGTGGGCGTGATCGGCGGGAGAGAGGACCTCGGACTCGTCCACGTAGTCCACGCCCAGCTCCTGGAGGATCTGCGCCTCGACGAAGTGGCCGATGCGGGCCTTCGCCATCACGGGGATCGTCACGGCCTGCTGGATCTGCTCGATGAGCTGCGGGTCGCTCATGCGCGCGACGCCTCCCTGCGCGCGGATGTCGGCGGGCACGCGCTCGAGGGCCATCACCGCGACGGCGCCCGCGTCCTGCGCGATCTTCGCCTGCTCGGCGTCGACGACGTCCATGATCACGCCGCCCTTGAGCATCTCGGCGAGGCCGCGCTTGACGCGGACGGTGCCCGCGGCGGGCTCCTGCACGGAGTCGGCGCTGGTGGCAGGGGCGGTGGATGCGGGTGCGCTCATGGCGACTCCTCGGGGTGCATCGGTGCGAGCGTGGATGGGTGCGGCGGGTGGTGGTGCCAGGTGGTGGTGCCGAGTGCTGGTGCGCGGCGGTCGTGCAAGGTCCTGGATGCCGGTGACGAGTGGTGGCGCACACGCCGCATGAACTATGACCTAGGCCAAAACGTAGCACGGCCCGGGTCATTCATCGAGGGTCGTTCGGCCGACGGTCCGCCCCTAGACTGCGGAGCGTGGACGACGGCGAGCAGCAGACGGTGAACGCGCAGGACAGCGCCCCCACCACCGCGTCGACCGCCGCGTCGACCGTTGCGTCGAGCGCCGCGTCGACCGCCGGCATCACCGGATCCACCGCCCTCGAGATCGCCGACAGCGTGCGCGGGCTCGTCGAGCGCGGGGTGCTGGGCGCCGGCGATCCGCTCCCGCCGGTCCGCGCCCTGGCCGAGCAGCGGGGGGTCAACCGCAACACCGCCGTGGCCGCCTATCGCCGGCTCTCCCGCGCGGGCATCGTGGTCGCCCAGGGTCGCGCCGGCACCCGCATCGCCGGGCGTGCCCGCATCCCCCAGGAGGGCGCGGCCCCGGCGGGCCCCCTGCGCGATGTCGCGAGCGGCAATCCCGCCCCGCGCTTCATCCCCGATCCCTCCCGGGCGCTGCGCGCCGTCACCGGCCGACCGGTGCTGTACGGCGAGCCCGTGGTCGACGCCGACCTCGAGGCGTGGGCGCGTCAGTGGATGGAGCCGGACGTTCCCTCCACCGGGCACATCACGGTCACCGGCGGCGCCGTCGATGCGATCGAGCGTCTGCTCGCCCAGGTCCTCGAGCGCGGCGACGCCGTGGGCCTCGAGGACCCCTGTTTCCTCGCGAGCATCCAGACCGTGCGCCTGGGCGGCTACCGGCCCGTGGGGATCCCCGTCGACGACGAGGGCATGACCGTCGAGGGCCTGAGGGCCGCGCTCGAGGCGGGGGTCCGGGCGATCGTCTGCACCCCGCGCGCCCAGAACCCCACCGGGGCCTCGCTCAGCGCGCGCCGCGCCGAGCAGCTGCGCACGGTGCTGGCCGACCACCCGTTCGTGCTGGTCATCGAGGACGACTACTACTCGATGCTCGCCCGCGGCCCGTTCCGCTCCATCGTCGGCCCCGGGCACGAGCGCTGGGCCCTGGTCCGCTCGGTCTCGAAGTTCCTGGGACCCGATCTGTGCCTCGCCCTGGTCGCCTCCGACGAGCGCACCGCCGCGCGCCTCGCCCTGCGCCTGAGCCCCGGCACCACTTGGGTCAGTCACCTCCTGCAGCGCATCGCCCACGCCCTCCTCTCCGACGAGGACTCCCGCGCCCTCATCGACCGCGCCGCCGAGCACTACGCCGAGCGCGGCACCCGGATGCGCGAGCTGCTGCGCACGCGCGGGCTGGAGGTCCCCGCGCAGGACGGCATGAGCCTGTGGGTGGGCTGCGGGGTCGACGCACGCGTCGTCTCCGAGCGCCTGATGCGCCGCGGCTGGCTCGTGCGCAACGGCGGAGAATTCGACCTCGGGGCCGACGACGGGCCCACGGCCCGGCGCGACGGAGCGTCGGCCGACGAGCACCTGCGGATCACCGTGCACGACCTCGACGATGAGGAGGCGCAGGCGTTCGCGGACGATCTGGTCGCCTCCGTCGACGAGGTGCGCGGAGGGGTCTGACCTGGACTTCCGTCCGCGTCAGGTCGGCTGCGAGGGCCGTGTCAGGTGCGGGGACCGTCCCCGGTTCGCTCGGCCTCGGCGATCGTGGCTTCGCGCAGCAGATGCAGACGGGCCTCGTGATCGGCCTCGTGGCGTGAGCGGGCGATCGTGCGCGCTGCCGCTGCATCCCGGTCGCCGATGGCCCGCAGCATCTCGGTGCGCGAGGCCAGGGACTCCTCCCAGCGTCCCGGCACCTCGAGCAGTGCGCTCGCTCCCGGTGCCAGGTGGACCGCCAGGGCCTCGAGCAGCTCGCTGAGCACCGGGTTCTGCGCGGCGGTCCACAGCGCCCGATGAGCGGCCAGATCGCGGCGTGCGAGCTCGGCGGGGTCGTAGTCCTCGAGCGCGCGGTCCCGGTCCAGGAGGGCCTCGAGCCGCAGCACGTCCTGGACCGTGCGATGCACGGCGGCGTCGCCGGCGATCTGCTCCTCGAGCGGGATGCGCGCGTCGTGCGCCTGCAGGAGCGCCTGCGGATCCACCCCTCGCACCTCCAGCCCGCGCGCCGCGCGCACGGCCAGCCCTGCCTGCTCGAGCCGCGACAGAGCATCGCGAACAGGCGTGCGGGAAACCTCGAAACGGCTGGCCAGAGCCGTTTCCCGCAGGGGAGTGCCAGGGGCGAGCTCGCCCTCGAGGATCTCGCTGCGCAGCGTCGTGAAGACGCTCTCGCGGTCGTTCCGGGCGGCCATGTCGGTGCCTCTCGTGCGTGGATGAGGACGGGTCGTGCGGGGGTGCGGATCTGGCAGAGGCGCACTGCTTCGGGAAGTGTATCCCAAGACTGCTAGGAGCGGGGCACCTGGATCGAGCAGTGAGCACTGCAAGCCGGTGGATTTCAAGAGAGAACACTGGGATACACAGTTGCAATCCACGCGCGCAGGCGGCGTGTGGATGTCGTGGCGGCTCAAGCTCGGATCCTCTCCGTCCCCGCCTCGGCCTCGTACGATGAGCCCACGTCACTGCAGGCAGGAGCCCGGTCGGGGGCACGCCGCCTCGAGAGGAGCTCGCGATGGACCTGGTCACGACGCTGCACGTGGAGCTCCCCGGGTGGCTCGTCGCCCGCCTCGAGGAGCTGCCGCCCCTGCTCCCCACCGTCGAGGAGCAGATGGACGTGGCCGACGAGCTGGCCGACCTCACCTGGCGCTCGGGCGACGGCGGCCCGTTCGCCGCGCTGGTGGTCGAGGAGGACGGGGCCCTGGTCTCCGTGGGCGTGAACCTCGTGCCCCGCACCGGGCTCAGCGCTCTGCACGCGGAGGTCACCGCGCTCTCCCTCGCCCAGCAGCGGACAGGCAGCTGGGATCTCGGTGCGGGCGGCGCGCGTCGCCGGCTCGTCGTCAACGCTCGCCCCTGCGTCCAGTGCTTCGGCGCGGTGCTGTGGAGCGGGGTGCGCTCACTCGTGATCGGGGCCGACGGTCCCGAGGTCGAGGAGGCCACCGGATTCGACGAGGGCCCGATGGTCGCCGACTGGGTCGAGCAGCTCTCCGCGCGCGGGATCGACGTCACCACCGGTGTGCGCCATGCGCAGTCGCTGCAGGTGCTGCGCGACTTCGGAGCCTCGGGCTCCCTCGTCTACAACGCGCGCGGGGAGTGAAGAAGGCGCGTCAACGGATCTGACGCCGAGGCCCACCCGACGACGGTCACGACCGGCCGCCGACGGATCTTCCCGGTGACCGCACCGCCCGTCTGCGGCCACGCATCTCTCGGTCTCCTGGCGCCCCTGCGCGCTGTGACGCACCCGTCCTTGCAACCGGGGAAGCGAGCGCGCACACTATAGATGAATCTTCAACAACACACGTCGACCCTCGGAGGGGCGGCCATGAGGCCGAAGCCGGCGACGAAGGAGAGAGCCATGACCGCGACCGCGTCCGTGACCGATGAACTGCACCTGAACCCTGAGACCGGGATGGACGCCGTGACGCTGCGCGTGGGCGATCTCGAGAACATGGCCTCCTACTACGCCAGCGCGCTCGCGCTCGAGCCGATGGAGGAGCGCACTCGCGGCACCGAGGTGCACCGGGTGCTCGGCCGCGGCCAGGTGCCGATGATCCGCCTCATCGGCACGCCCGGCCTGCCCGCCGTCGACCCGCGCGCCGCGGGCCTGTTCCACACCGCGTTCCTGTTCGAGGACCAGGCATCCCTCGCGGCGACCGTCGCCCGCGCCGCCTCCGATCCGCGCAGCCGGTACGTGGGCTCGGCCGACCACCTGGTCTCCGAGGCCTTCTACTTCACCGACCCCGAGGGCAACGGGATCGAGCTCTACATCGACCGTCCGCGCGACCAGTGGACGTGGCGCGACGGCGAGGTGCAGATGGACTCGCTGTTCCTCGAGCCGAACGCGTACCTCACCGCGCACCTGGACCAGGACGTCGTCGCCGCCGGCCCCTCGCGTGCGGGCAAGGTCGGACACGTGCACCTGCAGGTCGGGGACGTGCCCACCGCCCGCCGCTTCTACATCGACTCGCTCGGCTTCGAGACCACCGTGGGCAACCACCCCGGCGCCCTCTTCGCCTCCGCCGGCGGCTACCACCACCACGTCGCGATGAACGTGTGGAACAGCGCCGGCGCCGGGCCGCGCGCCGCGACCCTGGGCCTCGGCGACGTCGCGATCACCGTGCCCGGGCGCGAGGACCTCGACGCGCTCGTGGCCCGCCTGCGCCGCGCGGGCATCCAGTACGCCGACGAGTCCCATCGCGTCGTCGTCCACGACCCCTGGGGCACGCAGGTCAGCCTCGCGGTTCCCGGCACCAGCGCCGAGGAGCTTCTCCGCCGCTGAGCCGAAGGCCGACGGGCCCCGGCGGGCTCCGGCGGGTCCCGGGACCGGTCAGGCGCTTGCCACCCGGGGGGGCCGGTCAGGCACTCGTCACCAGGGCAGGATGCCGTAGCCGCCGTCGCCGTCGCCCTCCGTGGTCCACAGGTGCCCCCAGAGCACGCCGCTCGGGCCGTCCTCGGGCAGGGTCGCGAGGTGCACGCTGGGCTCGGCGCCCTGCGCGACCGGGCGGATCCCGCGGTGCTGGGTGAAGTCGGTGTCGGTGAAGCCGGGGTTCGCGGCGTTGACCTTGATCGGGGTGTCCCGCAGCTCCTTGGCGTACTGGACGGTCATCATGTTCACCGCCGCCTTCGAGCTCGGGTACTGGATCGAGGCGGGTGTCCCGCTGACGGGCGAGCTCGGGTTCACGGTCGCGTCCATCGAGCCGATCTCGCTGGAGACGTTCACGATGCGCGCCGCGGGCGCCCTGCGCAGAAGCGGCAGGAACGCATTGGTCACGCGCACCACCCCGAACACGTTGATCTCGAAGACCGAGCGCATGTCCTGGATCGAGGTATCGCTCGGTGCCGCACGGTGCCCGCCGACGCTGGGCACGCCTGCGTTGTTGACCAGGGCGTCGAGGTGGTCGTAGCGGGCGGAGACCCACTGCTCGGCCGCGCGCACCGAGTTCTCGTCGGTCACGTCGAGGCGGACGGTGTGGGCGTCGATGCCCTCGTCGCGCAGGCTCACCTCGGCGGTGCGCCCGCGCTCCTCGTCGCGCGCGCCGAGCAGCACGGTGAAGCCGAGGCGCCCCAGCTGCCGGGCCGTCTCGAAGCCGATGCCCTTGTTGGCGCCCGTGATGAGGGCGATGCGGGCGGTGGCGGTGGCAGGGGCGGTGGTCTCGTCGCTCATGCTCGCGAGGCTACGCCGACGGGGACAGCGCCAGCTGGAACGGTGCCGGGCTCGTCGGTGTCGAAGGGAGGCGACCTCAGCGGAAGTGCGGGTCGTCGTCCTGGTCGCGCAGGGAGCCGAGCTCCGTGATCGGTGCGCCCTCGAGCTCCGCGCGCACCGCCACGTCGTCGAAGTCCAGGAGCTTCGTCGCCACCTCGTGGGCGTCGCCGTCGCCCACGAGGTGGTGCAGACGATTGGCGTCCCAGCCGTCGGGCTGCTCGCCGGCCTGCACCCGGCGCAGCGCTGCGACCAGCTCGGCGAAGCCGAAGATCCCGCCGGAGTCCTCGGGCGGACAGGCGCCCTCGCCGCCCAGCAGCTCGGCGGTCTCGACGGTGCCCTCGCTCTTGCCGGCGACCGCGACGCGATGCTCCCAGTCGTCCCCCATGTCGTACAGATAGGTCAGGACGGTGCCGTCGCCGAGGGCGTCCTCGAGGGTCACGCCGCGCTCCTCGGCCTCCTCGGACTCCGGCTCGAGGAGCCAGCGCGCGCTCGCCGTCCAGTAGCTCTCGCCGCGCCCGAAGCCGTGCCGGTGCCTGTCCTCCCAGCCCATCGCGATCTGCAGCACGTGGTGCAGATCGGTGAGCTGCACGTCGGAGGGCACGCGCACCTCCCGCCACACGGCGGGCTCGCAGTCGACGAGGGTCACGCGGAGATCGAGGATCGTCATGCGGCCCACGGTAGGCCGTTCGATGGGCGTCGGCCCGCCGCTCGAGCGAGCGACGGGCCGACGGGGTGGGGAAGCGGGTGCGGCTCAGGCCTGGGGAAGGTGCTGCTCAGGCCTGCTGGAAGGAGAGGCACTCGGCGGCGGCGCCGGCGCCCGGACCCATGCGCACGGAACCGGCCGAGCACTCGAGGTCCTTGTTGAACACGCAGTCGGTCTGCTGGCACGCGCCCACCTGGGAGACGACCTTCGAGAGGCCGCCCTTGGTGTCCAGGGGGATGAACGTGGCGCAGTCGTGATCGGCATCGACCGTCACCGCGAATGCGGTGCAGCCGTCATGGTTGTAGGAGCACCCGGTGACCGAGCACTCGGTCACCTTCGGCATCTCGATGGCGGTCATGTCTCCTCCTGTGCAGGTCAGCGCCCGTATCGCGGGCTCTGCAGGAAGAATAGACGCGGGATGCGCAGAATTCTAGAAAGGAATACCTGCCTTACCTCTTAAGGTGACGGAGGTATTTCGAAAAGCTCCTGCTTTTCTAAAACCCGTGGGGTTCGTAAATGCGTGCGCTGCCGAACGCCCCGGGGCCTGCACGGCGGCCCCCGAGGACCTGCACCGCGGTCCCCGCCGGTCCTCCGGGAGTGCCCCCTGGACTCAGTGGCCCCCGCCGGTATAGAGCTCGGGCGCGGGCAGGCCGCGCTCGGAGCGGACCCGTCGGCTGATGCCCTCGGTGGCGATGAGCGCGTCCACGACCTGGCCCGCCGTCACCGGGAAGGGCATCGCATGGATCGTCTCGCCCTCGACGGTCGCGGCCTCGGCGACGGCCTCGATCTCGTCGCGGTCCTCCGGGCTCAGTCCGATCTCGGTGAGCGTGTTGGGCAGTCCGACCTGCGTGGTGAAGGCGATGAAGTCCTCGATCTCCGCCGTCGGGGCTCCCTCGAGGATCAGCTGCGCGAGGGAGCCGATGTTGACCTTCTGGCCGTGGGTGAGGCCGTGGGTCTGCGGGGCGGCCGTGAGCCCGTTGTGGATCGCGTGCGCCGCGGCGAGGCCGCCGGACTCGAAGCCCAGGCCCGAGAGCAGCGTGTTCGCCTCGACCACTGCCTCCAGGGCGGGTGTGACGACGTGCGCGGCGACCGCGTCGAGCGCCGGCAGCGCGTTCTCCCACAGGATGTCCCAGCTCAGCTCCGCGAGCGCGGTCCCGGCGCGGGTGGGGCGCCCGCCCGCCATCGCGTCGGCCGTGCCGCGGCGGGTCGCTCGGGCCTCCAGCCACGTGGCCAGGGCGTCCCCGATCCCGGCGGCGAGGAAGCGCACGGGGGCGTGCGCGACGACCTGGGTGTCGATGAGCACCAGGTCGGGGTTGCGCGGGAAGAAGCGGTATTCGACGAACTCGCCGTCGGCCGTGTAGATGACGGCGAGCGAGGACGTCGGCGCATCGGAGGAGGCCGCCGTGGGCACGCTCGCCCAGCGGATCCTCGCGAGGTGGCCGGAGGCCTTCGCGGCGTCGATCGTCGACCCGCCGCCGAGTCCGACGATCACGTCGTGCCCGCCCGCGGCGATCACGTCGACCAGCGAGTCCACGGCCTCCGGGGTCGCGAACCGCTCGAAGCCCACGCGGGTCGCGGGAAGATCAGCCGCGGCGAGCGCACCGGTGACCTGCTGGGAGAACAGGCCCCAGACGGTGTCGTCGGCGACGATCAGCGGATTGCGGCCGAGGGCGGCGAGGTGGGTGCCGAGCTCGTCGAGCGCCCCCTTCCCCTGGACGTAGCGGCTGGGGCTGGCGAGGACGCTGAGCGAGGACGAGGTGGTGGAGGGCATGGCACGGCGCTCCTTCGGGCCGACGGTCGGGCCCGCCGCTGCGGGCCCCTGATGCCTCCGAGTCTTCGCCCGGGTCGAGGCGGCGGGCAACGGGGGTTCTCGTCGGCCGAGAAGGCGCCCGGGAGAGGCCGCTCAGGCGCGTGCGCGCCGCGCCCGCCACCTGTCCCAGGCCCAGCAGAGCGCCGCGAGGGCGCACATGATCACCAGGATCAGCCCGCCCACGGTGAGCGCGCTGGCGTAGCCCACCCGCGGGATGTCGATGAACGGGTACGGGTACCAGCTGGTCACGGCCCCGTGGACGAGGGTCCAGACCAGGTAGGCGAGCGGGAAGACCAGGCTCGCGGCGAAGGTGCGCGCGTGCACGTGGCCCCACGGGCCGATCGCCAGCCACACCACCGGCGCGAGCACCGGGACCAGCATGTGCTGGACGGTGTCCAGGAGCGTCGGCATGCCGGGGGCGATCACCGCGCCCGGGCGCAGCAGGAACCAGTTCACGACCCCGGTGATCACGATGCCCGTGACCGCGTTGAGGGTGAGCACGCGCAGGAGCGGCCCCGGACGTCGGCCGACCGTGAGCGAGACCGCGACGAGAGCGACGAACAGGTTCGTGAGGATCGTGAAGTAGGAGAAGTAGCGGACCACGCTCACGATCAGGCCGGGTCCGTCGGTCGGGGAGAGCGCGGTGCCCACGGTCTGCACGAACGAGCCGCACATCCCGAACACGGCGCACACCGCGACGATCCCCCAGAGGATCCGCGGGGCCGCGCCGAGCGGGGTGGTCGCACCTCCGGTGCCAGTCGAGGTGGGCGGGGGAGCGGGCGCGGCGCTGGGCATGCAGGCATTGTCCACCTGAGGGCGACCGCCCCTCAGTCCTGAGCGCGTCGGGCTCGTGAGAAGCCGACCCACACGAGCACCGCGATCAGCACGGAGCCGATCGCGAGCACGGCCCCTCCCACCAGCACCGCGCCGGTCACGCCCACCGCGGCGCCCAGCAGGGCGAGCGTGAGGCCGTTGCCGGTGCGCAGGCCGCTGCCGATCATGTTAAAGACGCCGACCACGCGTCCGCGCTGCTCGATCGGGGCGCGCAGCTGCACGACGGCCTGGCCGATCGACATCGCCGCCATGTTCGCGACGCCCCCGAGCACCAGGGCGATCACCGCGATCGCGTAGTGCGAGGTGGTCGCGACCACGACCGTCGTGAGCCCGAAGAGGAAGGTCGCGACGACGGCCGCGCGGGTGTCGGGCCGCACGATCCCGGTGGCCTCGAGCAGGAAGCCCCCGAGCACCCCGCCGGCGCCGTTGGCGAACAGCAGCACCCCGTAGCCGAGCCCCGCGGAGCCCGCGCCGAGAGCGTCGGCGAAGGAGGGCATCGAGACCTGCAGCGAGGAGCCGACGCACACCGCGACCAGGCCCGCGAGCACGATCATCGCGATCAGCACCGTGTCGGAGCGCACCGTGCGCAGCACCGAGAAGGAGTCCAGGATGCTCAGGCGCTCGCGGCGCACGAAGCCGCTGCGCGTGTGACCCGTGAAGGGGGTGCGCAGCATGAGCAGCGTCATCGGCAGGTAGAACAGGACGTTCGCGAAGATGCCCCATGTCGGCCCGAGCGCCAGCATCAGCACCGAGCCGACCACGGGCCCGGCGAGCACGCCGAGGCTGCGGAAGGTCGCGTTCAGGCGCACGGCGCCGGGGAGGTCCTCGGGCTCGGCGAAGTCGTGGAGCAGGAGCTGCTCGGCGGGGGCCCAGAGCGCGCCCGCGCAGCCGTGCAGGACCAGCAGCACGCACGCGTGCCACATCTCCAGCGTGCCCGTGAGGAAGAGGACGCCCCAGGCCAGGGACACGAAGGCGAACAGGCCCTGGGCGATCTGGATGATGCGCCGGCAGTCGAAGCGCTCGGCGAGCCCGCCGAGCCACACCGACAGCAGCAGGAACGGCAGCCAGTGGCTGATCACCTCGAAGCCCACCAGGCCGGGGGAGTGGAACCGGTTCCACAGCACCCAGTAGGTGATGACGTGCTCGATGTTGTCGCCCATCATCGAGAGCCCCGCGGTGAACAGGTACGGGCGCGAGTGCCCGTCGCGCAGGGCCGCGAAGCGCCGGGGTGCGGTGGCGGTCGTGCGGATCATCTCCTGGGGTGGGGTCGGTGCGAGGAGGGCCGACGGGGGCGAACACCGACCGCGGATCACCCTAGACCGCTCCGCACGCCCAGGTCATGAGTGGGTCACTGGATGGTCGGGCCGAGGGGTCCAGGGTCCGGATCTGCGACGCGACGACGCGGACGACGTGGGCGACGCGGACGACCGCGCAGGGCGGGCAGGGCGATCCCCGCGACCGCGGCGAGGAAGGCGCCCTGCATAAGGGTGCGCGGCACCAGGTGGTCCCACCACGGCAGGTCGTCGCCGGTCAGGGCGAGATGCACGTTCGCCGGGAACATGGCGACGAGGAGGATGCCCAGCCCGCGCGCGGCCCAGGGCGCCAGCCGGCGGTCCAGGAGTCCCAGCGCGCCGAGCAGCTCGAGGACCCCGGTCACGGTGACGACGGCCCCCGGCCACGGGAGCTGCCCCGGGACCATCGCGATCAGCTCCTCGCGCTTCCCGATGAAATGGACGGTGCCGGTGAGCAGGAACATCGCGCAGACCCCGGCACGCAGGGCGACGCCCTCGGGATCCGGGTGTCCGCGGCGACGCGCGATGACCTCCGCGGCGCCCGTGACCGTGACCAGGACGATCAATGGCTCCATGGCTGTTCCTTCCTCGGATGATGTCGGTGGGCATCTGCCGACGACCTCGCTTGACAGTGTCAAGCCCTGCGTCGAGGCTAGAACGCCGGCTTGACAGTGTCAAGCGTCGGCGCGACAGTGGGGGCATGCCACGATCCGACGAGAGCCTGAGCGCCGCACGGGACACCGGCCTGCGCGCGAGCCTGCTCTCCGCGGCCGAGGTCGAGCTCGCCGAGCACGGCCCCGAAGGTCTCCGGCTGCGCGCTGTCGCCCGCCGGGCGGGCGTCTCCCACGCCGCCCCCGGCTACGTGTTCGGGGGGATGCGCGGCATGCTCACCGCTCTCGCGACGAAGGGGTTCGGTGCGCTCGCCGAGCGGCTCGCGGAGGCGGGGGATCCCGCTCCGCTCACCGCCCTGGGCGAGGCGTACGTGCGCTTCGCCGCGCAGGAGCCCACCCTGTTCTCGCTCATGTTCCGCACCTCCCTGCTCGAGACGCGCGATCCCGACCTCATCGCCGCACAGCGGAGGGCCTTCGCGCCGATCGCCGCCCACGGCGAGACCCGCGAGCACGCCGTCATGTTCTGGGCCCTCGCCCACGGCGCCGCGATCCTCGAGCGCGAGGGGCAGCTGACCCGCGCCGTCCCGGGCGAGGGCGACGATGACCCGGCCGAGGAGATCGTGCGGCTCTTCGCGCAGACCCTGCGGGAGTGAACGCACCGCGGACCCCGTCCAGATCCCGCGCCCGGGCTTGACGCGCGAGCCCCCGCGGGGCTTCAGTTGGCCCCTGGATTCCGGGACGACCCGCCCCGGCACGACGACGTGGAAGAGGGGCAGAGATGGACGCATCGCGCGTGCGAGAGCTCTCGGACATGGCCACCATCAGGCTGCAGAACAAGCCGGGCACCGGGTCCTCGACCCGCGGCGGCTGGATGATGATCTCGACCATCCTCATCGAGGCGTGGGACCTGTACGCGATCTCGTTCCTGCTGATCTTCATCAAGAACGAGTACGAGCCGACGGCGGTCCAGCTGGGCCTGGCCACGGCGGCCGTCCAGGGCGGTGCCCTGGTGGGCGCGCTGATCGGCGGCTACGTGGCCGACCGTCTGGGCCGCAAGAAGGTCTTCCTGCTGACGATGGCGCTGTTCATCGTGCTGGCGATCATCCAGGGCTTCTCCCAGAACATCTGGGACCTGATCATCATCCGCTTCCTCATCGGCATCCCGCTGGGCAGCGACATCTCCAACGGCTACGCCTACATCATGGAGTCGATGCCCAAGGGCAAGCGCGAGCAGATGGGCAGCCGCTGGCAGTTCATGTTCGGCCTGGGCGAGGTCGCCGCGATCGTCATCGTTACGATCATGTACGCGACGGGCATGCCCCACGAGATCCTCTGGCGCGTGGGCCTCGCCCTCGGCGCGATCCCCGCGATCATCCTGCTGATCTCCCGCGTGAACCTCCCGGAGACCCCGCTCTCGCTCGTGCAGCGCGGGCGCTTCCGGCAGGCCAAGCAGTCCTCCGAGAAGCTGTTCGGGGACCCGCTGGAGATGCTGCCCGACGAGGACGTCGAGCTGCCCCGCGTGAAGGTCAGCGACTTCCTCAAGGTCATGTGGGCCGACCCGATCAAGAAGCGCAGCACCATCTTCGGCTGGATCTCCAACGCCATGCAGGGCGCCGAGTTCACCGCCTTCGGCTTCTACCTGCCGGTGATCCTCGTGGTCGCCGGCGTGGGCGTGAGCACGAGCGGCGACGGCACCGAGAGCTACATCGGCACCAACCTCATCACCGCGCTCATCTACTGCGTGGCGACGGTCTCCGGCTTCACCGCCCCGATCGTGCTGCCCAAGCTCGGCCACCGGGGACTCGCCATGGCCGGCTACGGGATGGCGTTCATCGGCCTGGTCGCGGGCGCCTTCGCGCTCGGGGCCGACATCAAGCCGCTGATCGTGATCGCCGCGCTCGTGCTCATGTGGGGCCACTACTGGGACGCCTCGAACGGCATGACGATCGTGTCGATGGTCGCCCCGCCGCGCTTCAAGGGCACGGCATCGGGATTCGGCTACGTGTTCGTGAAGGCGGCGTCGTTCTTCGGGGCCTTCGTCTTCCCGATCATGACGGCCGCCTGGGGCCCCGTCGGCGCGACCCTCGCCGTCTCCGTGCTCTCCCTGACCGGCTTCCTCTCCGCGAAGTTCATCCTGCCGGAGGTCTACGGCTACGTGGAGTCCGAGACCGCCCACCTCCAGGAGGCGGCACTGAAGGGCGAGCCCGAGGCATAGACGGAGGCATGGACGACGGGGGTCAGTTCGTCCCCGGGCCTCCGACCCGCAGCACACGACCACGCTCACGATGAGAGGACACCATGCCCGTTCCCGCCTACCCGGCCTCCGACTTCCCCGAGCGTCCGACGGCGATCGTCACCGGCGCCGCCTCCGAGCGCGGCATCGGCCGCGCGACGGCCCACCGGCTCGCACGCGACGGCTGGGCCGTCGCCGTGCTCGACCTCGACGGCGCTGCGAGCGAGGCCGTCGCCGACCGGATCACCGAGGAGACCGGCATGCCCGCGCTCGGTCTCGGCGTCGACATCGCCGACGAGCAGGCCGTGATCGACGCTGTGGCCCGCATCGACGCGGGGTTGCCGCAGCTCGTCGGGGTCGTCAACAACGCCGGGATCTCCTCGCCGACCCCGTTCACGGAGGTCGGCACCGAGGAGTGGAAGCGAGTGTTCGACGTCAACGTGCACGGCACGTACTTCGCGACCCGCGAGGCGGTGAAGGTGTTCCGCCGCCACAGCCTGGGGCGGATCGTGAACGTCTCGAGCGCCTCGGCCGAGCGCGGCGGGGGCGTCTACGGGCGCGCCGCCTACTGCGGGTCGAAGGCGGCGCTGCTGGGCATGGCCCGCACCTGGGCGCGCGAGCTCGGCGAGTATGGGATCACCGCGAACTGCGTGGCCCCCGGCTCGATCGACACGGACATCATGGGCGGCCGCCTGAGCGACGAGCGCAAGACCTTCCTGCTCCAGGAGCTGCCGGTGGGGCGCGTGGGCACCGTCGAGGACGTCGCCGGGGGCATCGCCTACCTGCTGGGCCGCGACGGCGGCTACCTTACGGGCGTCACCCTCGACATCAACGGGGGCTCCCACATCGCGTGAGCGGCGCGTGCGGCGCGTCGTCAGCCCGCGAGGGCGTCCGGGTTCACCACGTGGGGCGGGCGCTCGCCGCGCACGGCGGCGACCATGGCCGCGGCGATGCGGGCCTTGAGCTCCGCCTCCGACTCCTCGCTGTACCAGGAGGCGTGCGGGGTGAGCACCAGGTTCTCCTCGTCCAGCAGCGGTGAACCGGCGGGGATCGGCTCGGTCTCGAAGACGTCGAGCGCCGCGGAGCGCGGCCGTCCCGTGGGCAGGGCTGCGAGCAGCGCCTGGGTGTCCACGACGGCCCCGCGGCAGGTGTTCACGAGCATCGCCCCGGTCTTCAAGCGCCCGAGGGCGTCGGCATCGATCAGGTGGTGGGTCGCGTCGGTCAGCGGGACGTGCAGGGAGAGGACGTCGCTGCGCTCGAGGAGATCCTCGAAGGCGAGCACGGGCGTGCCGTCGGCCGAGGTGCTCCCGACCTCGAGCATCGGATCCGAGCCGACGACGGCGAAGCCGAGCGCCCGCGCCTTGGTCGCGGTCGCCCGGCCGATGCGGCCCAGGCCCACGACGCCGAAGGTCTGCTCGCACACGCGGTGCAGGGGCTTGATCGCCTCGAGCCCATAGCGGCCCGCGCGCACCCGCCGGTCGAGCTGCGCGGTGCCGCGCACCAGGGTCATGGCCAGCGCGATCGCGTGGTCGGAGACGTCCTCGATCGAGTAGTCGGGGACGTTGCACACGGGCACGCCGCGGACGGTCGCCGCCTCCAGGTCCACGGTGTCCACTCCCACGCCGTAGCGGCCGACGGCCTTCAGACCGGGCAGTGCGTCGAGCACGCGAGCAGTGATCGGGGCGTACTGCACGAGGATCGCGTCGGCCCCCTGAGCAGCGGCGATGACCTCGTCCTCAGTGATGGCCTGCGCCTTCACGAGTTCGATGCCGGCGGCGTCGGCCGCCCGCTGCTCCTCGGCGAAGGCCTCGTGGTCGCAGTCGACGATGGCGATGCGGGGTGCGGATGCGGCAGCGGTCGAAGATGCGGATGCGGGCACGATGCTCCTCCTCGAGCGGGCGTTCATGGGTGTGCGGCGGGCTGCTCCGAGGCTATGGGCGGGCGCGATCCGAGCGCATCGCACGTTCGCGCACTGGCACGGCCCGGCAGGGGAACGCCCCGGCAGGGGATGCCCCGGGCAACGGCCGGCCCGCAGCAGAACGATTCCGCAGCCGCAGCCGCAGCCGCAGCCGCGGTCGCAGTGGTAGCTCCAGCCACAGCGGAAGTGGCAGCTGCAGCGGAAGCGGCAGTGGCATGGGGAGGGGCAGGTGGCGAGCGGCATGCGGCATGCGGGGTGCGGCGTACGGCATGCGCACAGGGGAAGGTGCGGGAGCGTTACGAGTTGCGGTGGGAAATGGTCGGTAAGGGGCCGGCGTCGGAAGCGTCGATTTTCCACCGCAACTCGTAGCCTCCTGCCACCCCCATCCCTCTCGACGCCAAGCCGGGCTCCAGGTCCTTCTCGGCCCGGGCTCCCGGGAGGAGACGGACACGTACGACGACGGCCCCTCCGATCGTTGGATCGGAGGGGCCGTCGGATCGTGGGTCGTCGCGTGGAACCGTAGGCCGGCCGACCCGATTGCGACTCGGCTCGGCTCAGCCGACGAGGCTGATCGGCGGAAGTGACGGCCGAGGGCCGCGCCTCGAGTCAGTTCTCCTCGAGGGACCCGTCGTAGGCACAGATCGCGTCGACCTTCGCGGCCGACGACGAGTTCGGGTCGAACTCCAGATCCAGCCACACGTCCACCAGGGCCTTCGCGGACTCCAGCCCGATCACGCGCTCGCCCATGCACAGCACCTGTGCGTTGTTCGACAGGATCGAGCGCTGCACCGAGTAGAGGTCGTGCGCGGTCACCGCGCGGATGCCCTTGACCTTGTTCGCTGCGATCGCGACGCCCAGGCCGGTCCCGCAGATCAGCAGCGCGCGGTCGGCCTCGTCGGCCGCGACCTTCTCCGCCGCGTCGACCGCGACGTTGGGGTAGTAGGTGCCGTCCTCCCGGCCGGTGACGCCGACGTCGGTCACGGACGCGACCCGCTCGTCGGCCTCGAGAAGAGCCTTGAGCTCCTCCTTGTACCCGTATCCGGCGTTGTCCCCGCCGACGACGATCCTCAGTGCCATGGTGCTGCTCCTCGTGCTGGTGCTGGTGCTGGTGCTGGTGCTGGTGTGCGGTGTGCGGTGAGTGATGTGCGCAGGTGGTGCGTACTGGTGGCGCGGGGTGGTCGGGCCCTCCGGCCGGACTCAGGCCGCGGCGCCCTGCTTCTGGCGGTGGTCGAGCTGCATCTGGGCGTAGACGGCGGCGACACGGGTGGCCTCGATCATCGACTCGCCCTGGGCGATGCCCTTGCCGGCGATGTCGAAGGCGGTGCCGTGGTCCACGGAGCTGCGCATGAAGGGCAGGCCCAGGGTGATGGTCACGGCGTTCTGGAAGTCGTAGGTCTTGCAGGCGATGTGGCCCTGGTCGTGGTACATCGAGAGGATCGCGTCGTGGTGGCCGTCGAGGTTGAAGGCGAAGATCGCGTCGGCCGACTGCGGACCCACCGCGTTGATGCCCTGGGCCTTCGCGTCCTCGACGCCGGGGCCGATGTGCTCGATCTCCTCGGTGCCGAACATGCCGCCCTCGCCCACGTGCGGGTTCAGCGCGGCCACGCCGATGGAGGGATTCTCCATGCCCAGGGCGCGCAGCTCGCCGTCGATGTCCTGGAGGTACTGCAGCACGCGCTCGCGCGTGATCTGGTCGCAGGCCTGGCGCAGGGAGACGTGGCGGGTCAGGAAGAACACGCGCAGCTTGTGGCAGTTGAACATGGTCAGCGCGTACTTCGAGTCCGTGAGCGCCTGGTAGATCTCGGTGTGGCCGATGTGCGGGACCTCGGCCTCCTGCAGGGCGGCCTTGTTGATCGGGGCGGTGGAGACCGCGTCGATCCTCCCGGCCAGGCCCAGCTCGATGGACTTCTCGAGGTAGGAGTAGGCGCGCAGAGCGGCTGCCTTCTGGACTTTCCCGAACTCGATCTCGGCGTCGTTCTCGACGTCGGTCTGCAGCAGGTCGATCGTGCCCAGCTCGAAGCGGGCCTCCGAGGGGTCGGAGATCATGTGGAACTGCGCGTCGACGCCCTGGATCTTCGCGGCCAGCTCGAGGCTGTCGCGGTGGCCGATGACGAACGGGTCGCAGATCTCGTAGATCTCGGGGGACTGCATGGTCTTCAGGACGATCTCGGGGCCGATGCCGGCGGGGTCGCCGAGCGTGATCGCCATGGTGGGCTTGCGGGGCGCGGAGGCGGCGGACGCGTCCGCGGGCTGCGCCGTGGCGGTCGAAGTGGTGTCAGGGGCAGTCATGAGGAGAGGGTCCTTTCGTCGAACAGGCGGTTCACCGACTGGAGGGCGGTGACCTCGGTGCCGGTGAGTCCGCCCTTGCAGACCACCGGAAGATGTGCGTACGGGCCGCCTACGATCCCGGCCTGATCGACCTGAGGGATCACGTAGTCGACCATGGCGAGGCCGTCGGCCTCGAGGGCCTGGCAGGTGGCGACCATGACGTCGCCGCCCGTGAGATAGGCGCCGGCGAGGCGCTCGCGACCGATCTCGTCGAGCACCAGGCGGGCCAGCCGCCCGAAACGGTGCGTGAGCAGTGTGGAGATGCGATGGCCGGTGAGCCCGCTGGCCGCCTCGAGATCGGCCTTCGCGGTGCGGCCGCCGCTGATCACGGTGTCCAGGGCCAGCAGGGCCACGCGCACCGGCTCGGGCCCCTCCAGCAGGCCGCGCAGCTTCCCGCGCACGCGCGCCGCCTCGACCTCGAAGGAGGTCTCGTCGCCGATCAGGCGCAGCACGTCGGCCGTGAGCACCTGCGTGCCGGGCTCGGCCGCGAGCCGGGCCATCTGCTCGTGCGTGCGGGCCGATGCGCTGCCGGCGACCACGGCGATGGTGCCGTGCTCCGGCTCGGCCGACGGGGTGGTGCGCAGCGGCCGCTCGATGCTCTCGGCGCCGGCGAGCAGGCCCCGGTGCGCGGCCAGGCGCACGCTGAAGGGACCGGGGTCGACGGCCACCACACAGCCGCCGACGGCGACCACTGCGCGGGCGATCTCGTCGACGTGCTCGATCGTGGCCGCATCCAGCACGATCGCGCGCACGCCGCTCTCGTGCAGGCGCGCGAACCGCGCCCGCAGGGCGGCCTGACCGGCGAGGACGTCGGCGAGGCCCACGTGCGCGACCTCGCGGGAGAACTGGCGGGACAGCAGCGTGGGCAGGTGGGACTCGGTGACGGGCGTGCGGACGTCGCGCGCGACGTCGGTCTCGGCGAGCGGCACGGAGTCGATGAGCGAGTAGCCGCCGACGACGATCCGGCGGGACTGCGGCATCGCCGGGACGATGATCGCGGTCGGGTCCTCGCCGGCCTCCTCGAGGGCCGACATCATGCCTTCGACCTCGGGGCCGACGCCGACGCGCAGGGTCGTGTCGATGCGCTTGGACAGCTGCTCGGCGCCGAGGGCGAGCAGCTGCTCCGCCGCGTGGCGGACCCGGCCGAAGGCGACCTCGGGCTCCATCGCGCGGGAGTCCGTGGAGACGATGATCGCGTCCTCGTCGCCGGTCACGGCCTCGGCGATCCCGTGGTGGCGGAACAGCACCGTGGGGCGGGACCCCTCGCGGGCGATCAGCGCGCCCACGGTGGTCCCGCCCGTGAGGTCGTCGGCGACGATCCCGAGACGGCTCACGCGATCACCTCATGGGGGTCGTCGGAGGCGAGGGACGAGGGGCCGCCGGCGGCGGTGATCGCGCCCTGCTCCTTGCGCGGGCGGATCTCGGTGATGCTCAGCAGCAGCACGAAGCCGACCACGAGCACGCCCACGAAGTAGCTGAAGGCGATCGAGTAGCTGCCGGTCGCGTCGAGCAGCGCGCCCACGATGATCGGGGCGAAGAAGCCGCCCAGGTTCCCGCCCGAGTTGATGACGGCGATCGTGAACGGGTAGGTGCGCCCGGTGGTCAGGTTCATCGCGTACGAGGTGAACGAGGACCAGCCGATGTTGAGGAAGAACCCGGTGAGGATCAGGGCCGTGACCAGCAGCGGCGTGTTCTGCGGGATGACGATGACGAGCGCCATCATGATCGCGGTCATCAGCGCCGTGATCAGGGCGGTGGGCTTGCGGCGGCCGCGGAACAGGCGGTCGGAGACGGCGCCGCCCGCGATCGCGCCGATGATGCCGCCGATGAACGGGGTCGAGGCGACGAAGCCCATGCCCACGGCGTCGAAGCCGCGCGCATCGCGCAGGTAGGTGGGCACCCACGTGATCATGCCGTAGAGGACGTTGTTCATGAAGAAGTAGGCGAGCGTGATGCCCCAGACGTTCCAGGACTTCAGCACGGAGCGGGCGTCGCCCAGGGGAGCGGAGTCCTTGAGGCGGATGATGCGGTCGATGACCCCCATGTCGCCGAACTCGCGGGCGACGACCGGGACGGCGCCGGCGACGTCGCTGATGTAGTCGGCCTCGGCCTGGTTCACGAGCTTCGCGTCGCTCGGGCGGGAGCGGACCACGAGGAAGAAGACGATCGCCATGATCGCGCCGGGGATCGCGAACCAGTGGAAGACGGCCCGCCAGCCGGCGGCCTCCGCGATGAACACCGCGATGACGGGCACCACCAGCGGCGCGACCTGGGTGGAGGCGATGTAGACGCCGGTCGCCAGGCCCTTCTCCTTGGTCGGGAACCAGCGGTTGATCGTGGAGGTCATGCCGACGGGCGTCGGCCCCTCGAGCACGCCCAGCAGCAGGCGCAGCACGATGAGCATGACCGCGGTGGTCGTGAAGCCCATGAGGAAGGTGATCACCGAGAACAGCAGCACCGCGATCGAGACGATCGTGCGGGTGCCCATGCGGCCGATGAGGATGCCGGCGGGGATCTGGGAGATCGCGTAGCCCAGGAAGAAGAAGCTCGAGATCGCGCCCAGCGCGGTGTTCGAGACGTGGAACTCCTGCTGCATGTACGGCAGCACGGTGCCGACGTTCGAGCGGTCCGCCATCGCGACCACGTAGGTCAGGAAGATCGCGCCGAGGACGAGCCAGCGGTACTGGGTGGGTTTGCCGAGGCGGCTGCGCGGTGCGGACATCGCTCACTCCTTCGTGGTCCGGGCAGGTGAAGCGTGAGCAATCGTCGCATCGAGAGGGTGGATGAAGGCAATGAGGGGGCCTGAATCGGGAAAATGTGTCACTCTGGGGTTGGTGGCGCGAGGCGCGGGACTTTTCCCAGCGCCCACGTCATGGGCCGGGCGGGGTGCCCGGTGAGGACGGCTCGCCCCGGGGCCGCCCGCAGCGATCCGAAGGAGCCGACCATGCTCAGTCCGTCCCAGCGCGATCGCCTGGCCGACGCCGCGGAGCTCTACTGGGGCCGCGATCTGAAGGTCGAGGCCGTGGGCCGGGAGCTCGGCGTCTCCCGCTCGACGGTCTCGAGGATGCTCGCGCAGGCCCGCGCCGAGGGCGTCGTCGAGTTCCTCATCCACCGCGATCCCGATTCTCCCGCGATCCGCCGCCAGGAGCTCGAGGACCGCTTCGGCATCCAGGCCGTCATCGCCGACGTCCCGGCCGACGCGAGCGACGCCGCCCGCCGCCTCGCGGTGGGGCGGGAGGCCGCCGGGCTGCTGCTGGGCCTCGTCCTGCCCGACTCGACCCTGGCCGTGACCTGGGGTTCCACCATCGAGGCCGTCTCCTCGCAGCTCACCCACCGCCGCGTGCGCGGGCTGCACGTGGTCCAGATGCACGGCTCGGGCAACGTCGCGAGCCTCGGCAAGAATTACGGCACGGTGATCCTGGACCGCTTCGGCGGCGCCTTCGGGGCCGACGTGCATCTGTTCCCCGTGCCCGCGATCTTCGACTCCGCCCAGACCCGCCGCCTGATGTGGCAGGAGGGCAGCATCCGCCGCACCCTGGCCATGCGCGCGGGCGCGCAGATCCTGCTGACCTCCGTGGGCGTCCCCGACACCGACCATCCCAGCCGGCTCTACGAGTCCGGCTTCCTCACCGCGGGGGACGTCGAGGAGCTCGCGCGCGAGAGGACCGTCGGGAACCTCGCCTCGATCTTCTTCCGGGCCGACGGCTCGACCGACGGCATCGCCGTCAACGACCGTTCCACCGGCATGCCCTTCGACGAGGTGCGCCGCATCCCGGTGCGCCTCTTCGTCGCCGCCGAGGCAGGCAAGACCGAGGCCCTGCGCGCGGCCCTGACGGCCGGGCTCGTCACGCACCTGGTCGTGGACTCGACGACCGCGCGAGAGCTGGTGGCGGGGGAGTAGGGCAAGGGCCGAGCCCTCATGTCGGCGGTGTCGCGCCCGGTTCTCGCCGGCAGTCCGCCAAGCGTCGCCCGCACAGGTCCACGAGCTGTGCGTTCGAGGCGGCAACCGCGCCGTCGGGGAGCACCAGGGCGTCCTCGAGGCCGATGCGGGTGTCCAGGCGCAGTCCACGCGCGATCTCGAACGCGGGCCACGCGGAGCGCTCCTCGCCGTGCAGGAGGATGCGCGAGGCGGGGCGGGCCGCGCGGATGATGCCGAGGATCGTCCGGGCCTCTGCGGGCACCTGGTCGCCGGGGATGTCCTGGATCTCGACGAGCACGCGCGTGCAGCGGCCCGCGAGCGGTGAGACCGCCCACTGCTCGGCCGCCTCCCGGGTCCAGATCCCGGCCTCCACGCCGATGCCGCGTGAGAGCAGCAGGTCGGCGACGCCCTCGGCCCCGTCCTCGTGCCAGTTCACCGAGGCGACGTCGGGCAGCTCCTGCCACTCGCCGATGAGTGCGCAGCGCTCCGCAGGGGCAGAGGCGCTCCACGCACCCGTCGTCACTCCGAGCTCGACGCGCGGGCACGCGCCGCGGAAGGCCCGGATCCATCGATCGACGTGCTCGGACGCGAGCGAATCACAACCGTCCGGGTCCTTGGGGTGGACGTGGACGGATCCGACGCCCACGTGTGTCGTCGCCTTATTGACCTGCACGGACGCGGCGACGTCGGCCGCGACCGCCGACGGATCGGCGGACAGGGCCGGGTGTTCGTCAGGAGTGCGGGCGCCGTTCGGGCAGACCTGCAGAAGCATGCGCACACGCTAGTCGGAGGGGGTGACGGGCGAGGCCCTGCACAGGGTGCTCAGCGGCTCACGGCCGCGAGCCCCGCCCTCACGTCCTCGAGGAATGCTTCCGGCATCTCGAGCGACGGGAAGTGCCCGCCCGATTCCGGCTCGTGCCATCGCACGATGTCCCGGAAGCGCTCCCGCGCCCAGACCCGTGGCCAGGTCTCGATGTCGTGCGGGTGGACGGTGACAGCCGTCGGGACGCCGACGCGCAGTGCCGGGTCGAGCGAATCGTGGCTCTCCGCGTAGATTCGAGCGGCCGAGGCGCCCGTGCGGGTGAGCCAGTACAGCGTCACGTTGTCGAGGATCCGATCCCGGGAGATCGTCTCGAACGGGGTGTCCCAGGTGTCGGTCCACTCGGCGAACTTCTCCAGGATCCAGGCGAGGAGGCCAACAGGGGAGTCGACCAGGGAGTAGCCGATGGTCTGGGGGCTGCTCGCCTGCACCTTCGCGTAGGCGGCGCGTCGTGCCCAGAACGTCTGCGAGCGCTCGACCATCGCGCGCTCGTCGGGGGCCAGGGCCGCCGTGCTCAGTCCGGGAGGGGGCTGCGCGACGAGCGTGTGGATCCCGATGACCTGCTGCGGGAACCGCCCGCCGAGGACGGTGGTGATGACGCCGCCCCAGTCGCCGCCGTGCGCGAGGAAGCGCGGATATCCCAGGCGCTCCATGAGCTCGACCCAGGCGGCGGCGATCTTCTCGATGCCCCAGCCGGTGCTGTCCGGCTTCCCGCTGAAGCCGAAGCCCGGCAGGGACGGAGCGACCACGTGGAAGGCGGGGGCGTTCGGGTCGGACGGCTCGGCGAGGGCGTCGACGACGTCGACGAACTCCGCGATGCTCCCTGGCCAGCCGTGCGTCATGACCACTGGTGTCGCGTCCGGGCGGGAGGAGCGTCGATGCAGGAACGCGATGTCCAGTCCGTCGATCCGTGTGACCTGCTGTCCGATCTCGTGGAGGCGTGCCTCGAAAGCTCTCCACTCGTAGTCCGTGCGCCAGTGCGCGATGAGCTCGGTGAGGTCGGCGAGCGGGACGCCCTGGGCCCAGCGCTGCGGGCCCGGGCCGGAAGGGCGAACGGTCTCCGGCTCGGGAAGCCGTGTCGATGCGAGTCGAGCACGGAGGTCCTCGAGATCGCTCTCGGGGGTCTCGACGCGGAGCTCTCGGATGTCTCGGGTGGTGTCGGTCATGACGTCTCCTATCCAGGGAGGGGTGCGTGGGGCTTGAGCGATCGAGGGAACCGGCTAAGGGAGTTCGGAACCAGCGTAGACGGTTCGCGGCAAGTGTCGAACGGTCGGCAGGGCGGCCGAGTCGGGAGGCTCGAGAACGGGCTACGGTGGTTCCATGCCTGCAGAACCTCCGGAATTCCGACTGGGCAGCGTGCTCTCGACGAGCTTCACCGCCACGCTCACCGAGCGGTGCGGAGCGCCCGTGGAGCGCATCCCGACCCCCGACCGGCTCAAGGAGTGGCTGGCGATCTTCGGGCTCGACGTCCCCTCCTGCAGCGCGGTGCAGCTCGAGCGCGCGCGGGAGCTCAGAGAGGCGATCCACGCCGCGGCTACGACGTCCGCGGGTGGCCGGGACCTGCCCTCATCGGCCGCGGAGGTCATCAATGCGCGCAGCGCCGGCGGTCATGCGTCGACGCGACTCTCGCCGACGGGGGAACGGGTGTGGGAGCTGCGTTCGACGCGGGCCTTCGAGGATGCGCTCGGCGTCATCGCCGCCGACGCGATCGACATCATCTCCGGCGCGCGCGACGGCCGCCTCGCGCTGTGCGCCTCACCGACATGCCGTGCCGCGTTCTTCGACACCAGCCGCAGCCGCACCCGGCGCTGGTGCGACATGAACACCTGCGGGAACAGGGAGAAGAAGGCGCGCTTCAGCGCGCGTCATCCGTGAGCGGCGCACGACGCCCGCTCATCCCTGGCACACCCCACTCGCCCACGTCCCGATCCGCGCGATCTCCGCGGCGAGCTCCGGGGGCTCGATCACCTCGATCGGCAGGCCCAGCCATGCGAGCTGCATCGCGATCCAGGTGAGGTCGCGGGCGCCCGAGCGCAGGATGCACGCGTCCTCTCCGTCGGCCGTGATCGTGCCGGCGAAGGCGGGGATGCGCGGCGCGACCTCGCTCGCAGGGCGCAGGATCCGCACCCGGGCGCCGATCGGGTACGCGCCCACGCTGATCGACTCGCGCACGTAGGACTCGATGTCGGGGGTGGTGCGGGCTGTGAAGCGGAAGGTGCTCGCGCGCACTTCGTGCATGCGGTCCAGGCGGAAGGTGCGCCAGTCCTCGCGGTCGAGGTCCCAGGCGAACAGGTACCAGCGGCCCTGGATCGAGAGCACGCGGTAGGGCTCGAGGCGCCTCGTCGCGCGGTGACCGTCGGCCCGCTCGTAGTCGACCCGCACCTGCACCCTGTCCCGCACGGCCCGCGTGAGCGTGACCAGGGTCGAGGAGAGGATGCCGCCGGTGCCCGCGTGCGGCTCCACGACGTGCAGGGCGTCGGTGATCGCCGAGACCTCGGCGCGCACGCTGGGAGGGAGGATCCCGTCGAGCTTCGCGAGCGCGCGCACGGCCTGCTCGCCGAGACCGTCGATCCCCGATCCGGCCGCGAGCCGCAGGGCGACGGCGATCGCGGTCGCCTCGTCGCCCTCGAGCAGCAGGGGAGGCAGGGCGCGCCCGGCGCCCAGCTGGTAGCCGCCGCCGTGCCCGTTCGAGGCCAGCACCGGGTATCCCATGTCGCGCAGGCGGTCCACGTCGCGCCGCACCGACCGGGTGGTCACGCCCAGCTCGTCGGCGAGCTCGGGACCGGTCCACACGGTCCGCGACTGCAGCAGATTCAGCAGGCGCAGGGTCCTGCGGGTCACGTCGCTCATGGGAAGAGTCTGCACGAGATCGCGGACAGGAACTGTCCGCATGGGCGAGGAGTATCGGTTCTGCCGGTCGACGGGAACCGCCGTCGGCCGATCGCTCCGCCGTCCGGCGGACGTCCCGTCGGCGCCACGGCGCGCCGCACGACCCGAGGAGATCGAGATGTCCTTCCTGACCGCAGACGTGACCGACGAGCGCGATGCCCTCGCGACCTTCGCCTCCCAGCAGATCCGCCAGCTCGGGACGACCCTGCACGGCCTGACGCCCGAGCAGCTCGCCGCGACCCCGAGCGCCTCGGCCATGAGCCTCGGCGCCCTGGCCAGGCATGCCCTCTTCGTCACCGAGAACATCCTCGCCGGCATCATCGAGGCGCCGCAGCCCAGCGCCGGCGCCGAGCGCACCCCCGAGCAGGCGCAGGCCGAGGGCACGATCGACGCCGCGGCGATCCGGGCGGACGACACGGCGCAGGGGCTCATCGACGCCCTCGAGGAGCAGGCCCGCTCCGCCGACTCCCTGCTGCGGAAGGTCGACCTCGACACCGACGTCCCGATCCCCGACGCCCCGTGGTTCACCGGCGCCGAGCGCTGGAACAACCGTTGGAGCGCCCTGCATCTCATCGAGGAGCTCGCCCGGCACACCGGGCACGCGGACATCATCCGAGAGAGCATCGACGGCAAGGGCACCTACGAACTCAACGCCCTCGCCGAGGGCGGCACCTGGCCGCCCGCCGGCTGGTGAGCAGAAGGAGAGCACGATGAACGGCCAGCACGTGACCTTGTCCGAGCACGGGAACTACGACCAGATCACCACCCGCGGCGCCCTCCTCGCGCAGATCGAAGGGCACTGGGAGGACATCGCCCGGCCCCGCCTGGAGGGCCTCGCCGACGAGGAGTACTTCTACGATCCGACGCCCGAGACCGCCGGTCCGGCCTGGAGCGTGCACTCGCGCAGCGAGGTCCGCTCGGGCACGCAGGGCGGCAGCGGCGAGATGGTGATCGACTTCGAGTTCCCCGAGCCCACCCCGCCTCCCTTCACGACGATCGCCTGGCGGCTCGGGCACGTGATCGTGGGCGTGCTCGCCATGCGCAGCCACGGCCACTTCGACGGGCCCGAGGTCGACTACTTCAGCTGGGACTACGCGGGCGGCGCGCAGGACGCCCTGGCCCAGCTCGATGCCGAGTACGCGCGCTGGATCACCGGGCTGCGCTCCTGGAGCGAGGAGGACTTCTCCCTGCCCTGCGGTCCCGCCGAGGGCCCGTACGCCGAGTACCCGCGGGCCGCGATCGTCGCGCACATCAACCGGGAGCTCATCCACCACCTCGCCGAGATCGCGCTGCTGCGCGACCTGCACGCGCACCGGGGCTGAGCGAAGGTCTCGGGCTCGGGCTCGGGTCCGGGTGCGGCCTCGGATCAGCGCAGCACGTCCGCGGCCGACGGCGCAGGGATCTCGGCGTCGAAGGGGAGCATCGGCCGGGTGATCCGGCGGTGGCCCAGCCGCACGAGGTCCTGGTCGACCCCGCCCGGGGTCAGCGCCATCATCCAGTCGGCCGCCGCGGCGTGCTGGTCGGGCTCGAGGTACCCCATCTTCACGACCACCACGTCGGCCCCGGTCATCGTCAGGCCCAGGCGCGCGAACATCGCCCCGGTCGAGAACTGCGCACGGCGCGAGGTGACGACGAGCCGCAGCCCCGTCGGCCGCTTGCCCGTGGGCTGCGGCTCCAACGGCGACTCGCCTCCCGCCGGCGCGAGCACCCGCAGCACCGCCGCGACGCCGGTCGCGGGGGAGTGGTCGAGCGCCTCGACCTCGATGTGCAGCGGCACGGGACCGGGGTCGCGGGCATCGATGCGTCCGCCGACGACGACGTCCCCGCGCCGGCCGACGCCCAGCTCGGCCGCGCGCCCCGCCGTCTCGGGATCGACGATCGAGACCAGCAGCGCGGTGACCTCGCCCGCACGGATCTCGGGCCGTGCGGCGAGAGCGGCGAGGCAGCCGGTCGTGTCGTCGGCCCCGCCCGCGCCGGGGTTGTCCCCGGAGTCCGAGATCCAGAACGGCCGTGCAGGGGAGGCGACCGCCGTATCCAGGCACTCCTCGAGCGTGCCGGTGGGAGCGACGAACACGAAGTCGTGCCGGGCCTCCCAGATCGCGGTCGCGAGCTCGAGGGCGGCGGCGTCGACCGCCTCGCCGTCGGCCCCGAAGGCGACGACCGCCGCCTGGCAGCGAGGCTCGTCGGCCCAGGCGAAGCCGATCCAGTATGAGACGTCCGTGACGCCCTCGCGGGCGGCGAGCTCCGGGATCCGCGCATACAGCGAGGCCGCGGGCTCGACGCGGGTCGAGGTCATCTCGCCGGGCAGCAGGATCGGCACGTGCACGAGCGCCCGATGGGGCTTCGGGGCCGGGAGGTCGACGGGCGCTGCTGCGAGGGCGTCCAGGAGGCTGCGCACGGCGCGCTCGCGGGTCTCGGCGACGTCGACGTGCGGAGCCGTGCGGTAGCAGGTCAGCTGGTCGCAGCCAGCGAAGAGCGCCGGCGAGACGTTCCCGTGCAGGTCCATCGAGGTGCCCACGAGCACGTCCTCGCCGATCACCTCGCGGATCGCGGTGATCAGCGCGCCCTCGGCGTCGTCCATGCCGCGCACGCTCATGGCGCCGTGGATGTCGAACCAGAGGGCGTCGAGCGGGACACCGTCGGATCCGGCGACGAGCGCGGCGAGGCCCTCGAGGATCTCCGCGCACCAGGCCTCGAAGTCCGCCCGGTCCAGCGGCCCGCCGGGAAGGGCGCCTGCGTGCAGCACGCCGTGCCACGCGGCCGCCTCCCGCAGCGGCGATCCCGCGGCGAGGAACGGGTGGCGCTCGAGCACGGCGTCGCCCCGGCGCACGTCGAAGTCGACGGCGGTCGACACGTACGGCGTGAAGGTCGAGGACTCGATGTGGATCCCGCAGACCGCGATCCGCGGGAGGGCAGTACCCGCCGCGGCGTGCGGACGCGTGCTGGAGGGTTCGTGGGGCATCGGTGCTCCGTGATCGTCGTGCGAAGTGGCGCGGATGGCGGGGAGGCGTGGACTGCGGGGCGAGGCGTCGAGAGGTGCGGGACGGATCGACCCGTCCGGCGGGCCGCGGGACGGCGGTGACCCCGCGCACGCCGGCGTCCTACGATCCTTCCATGAACGAGCGCCTCGCCCTCCTGCCCCGGGGTCTGATGATCCTCGTCGGCCTCGCGGCGATCTGGCTCGTGCTCGAGGGAATGCAGGAGGTCGCGGGCCTGGTCGTGCCCGTGTTCCTCGCCCTGAACCTGCTGATCGCGGTCCAGCCCCTCGCCCGCGGGATCGAGCGCCTGGGCGCGCCCCGGATCCTGGGCTCGGTCGCCGCGATGCTCACCGTGCTCCTCGCGCTCGCCGTCTTCTTCCTCGCGATCGGTTGGTCGATCTCCCAGCTGGTAGGGCAGCTGCCCCGGTACGGCACGGAGTTCAACGCGCTGCTGCAGAGCAGCCTGGACCGCCTCGCCGGCTGGGGAGTCGGCCAGGACCAGATCGACCAGTGGCTCTCCGACTTCAACTTCTCGAGCCTCTTCGGACTGCTGAACCAGGCGCTCAGCTCGCTGGGCGCGCTCGGCGGACTGCTCGCCGCGGCGGTCGCGACCATCGTCTTCTTCGGCCTGGACGCGGCGGGCCTGCCCGAGCGCCTCGACGTGGTGCGCCGGACCCACCCCCGCGCCCACCACGCGCTGCTGGACTTCGCGCACTCGGTGCGGACCTACTGGCTGGTCACCACCGCTTTCGGCGCCGTCGTCGCGGTGATCGACGGTCTCGCCCTGTGGGCGCTCGGCGTGCCGCTGCCCGGGGTCTGGGCCGTGCTGCTGTTCCTGTGCAACTACATCCCGAACATCGGCTTCATCTTCGCGATGATCCCGCCGACGCTCATGGCCCTGCTCGCCCAGGGCCCCTGGACCGCGGTCGCGGTGGTCGCGCTCTGCGTCGCGGTCGCCATGATCCTCCAGGGACTCGTGCAGCCGCGGGTCACCGGGCACGCCGTGGGACTCTCCGCGAGCGTCTCGTTCCTGTCGGTGCTGTTCTGGTCCTGGGTGCTCGGCGCCGCCGGAGCGCTGCTGTCGGTGCCGATGACGCTGCTGGTCAAGGAGCTGTTCGTCGACTCCGACCCGCAGGCGCGGTGGCTGAACGCATTCCTCGCCGACTCGCCGCGGGCGGCGGAGGAGTCCCCGGCGGATCGGATCGCGGCGAGCGGGGCCGACGGGGCGGAGCACGGTGGGACGACCGGCGGGGCGGAGCCGGAGGAGACGGCCGACGGGGCGGAGCCGGGCGTTGCCGGACATGACGAGAGGACCGACGCGGACTGATCCGTCGGCCCCGCATCTCGCTCCGGGGCGGCGTCAGAGCGCGGGGTCCTGCGGGTCGTCGGCCGCCACCCCGAGCTGCCAGGTGACGCCGAAGCGGTCCTGGACCCAGCCGAAGGGGCCGAAGCCGTAGTCGTCCAGCGGCATCAGGGCCATGCCGCCCTCGACGAGCGCGCCGAACACGCGCTCCTGCTCGGCGGCGTCGGCGCAGTCGATCCACAGCGAGATGCCCGGGGTCATGTCCCAGTCGTGCCTGATGAGGGTGTCGCTCAGGCGCAGGCGCTGACCTGCGACGATCTCGATCTCGGCGAGCTGGACGGCCTCCGCCGGATCGTCCAGGGTCTCGAGGCCGGGCGCACCCTCCGGCCACGCCTGGCGGCTGACCACGCGGCCCTCGTCGAACAGGCTCGTGTACAGGGCGATCGCTTCGGCGGCGTGCTGGCCGCGCGCGGGCTGGAGCGTGAGGAACGGGAGCATGCGGCGCATCGGGGCCTCCGGTGGTGGGATGCGATTCCAGGCGGATGAGACCTCCAGTATGGGCGCTCGGCACCCCGGTTCCCCCGGATTGCCCTCGTCGTTCCCCGGCGTCCACGGGTCCGCCCGCGAGAGGGCACGATGCCCAGGATCTCTGGCAGGAACGGGCGGTTCCTGTCAGAGATCCTGGGCATCGTGGCGCTCATCGTCCGCTCGGGCCGGGGCCCGGGCGGCCCGGCGTCAGCGGGCGAGCGCCGACTGCTCGAGGGCGGTCGCGTCCAGGACGGCGCGTGCCCAGGCGGGGTCGTCCGTGGTGAGGGTGTCGACGCCGATCTCGGCCGCGAAGACGACCGCGTCCGGGTCGTTGAGCGTCCACGCGTTCAGCGCCATGCCCGCCTCCTGCGCGCGGATCACGTCGTGCTCGCGCAGGTTGGTGAGCGTGAGGCCGAAGGTGCGCGCGCCGATCCCGGTCGCGTACTGCCAGTCGTCCTCCGTGGGCGTCTTCGTGATCAGGCCGATCGCCTGACGCGGAGCGACCTCGCGCAGGGTCTCGAGCACCTCGCGCAGGAACGAGATCACCACGACCCGGTCCCTGCCCGACGGCTCGACCAGCGCGTGCGCCGCGGGAACGCGGCCGGGGTCCTCGTCGGCCGACGGGGCTGCGTCCGCGGCCGACGACGGGACCGCTGCGCCCGCCCCGCCTCCGGCGCCGACGGCGGCCCGGGCGAGCAGCAGGCGCGCGACGGGTTCGGCCGCAGCGGGGGCCTTCACCTCGAGCAAGAGCGGGACCTGCGCGTCGGCCGCGAGGTCGAGCACCTCCTCGAGATACGGCACCCTCTGCCCCTCGACGACCGAGTCGCCGGCCGTGTCGGCGGGCCCGGCGGTCCCGTCGGACCGGTGGGTCCCGGAGGCCCCATGGACCCCGGTGACCCCGGCGAGCCCGACGGCCGGCGCCTCGTGCCCGATCCCCTCGCGGCCGCCGCCCACGCGCACGTCGGCCAGGTCCGCGGCGGTGAGCTCGGCGATCGCGCCCGAGCGGCGCGGCGAGTCCTCCGAGACGGTGCGGTCGATGCGGGCGTCGTGCATGACCACGAGGCGACCGTCGGCGCTCAGGTGCACGTCGCACTCGAGCACGTCGGCGCCGTCGGCGATCGCACGGCGGAAGGAGATCAGGGTGTTCTCGGGCAGGACGTCCTTCGCGCCGCGGTGCCCGACGATCAGCGGCGGCATCAGCCGAGCACCTTCTCGATGTCCTCGCGATTGTCGTCCAGGACCTCCTGGAGCTTCGGTGCGAGGGCGTCCAGCACCGGCTTCGCCTCCTTGTTGTCGCCGTACACCTGGGCCATCGCGGCGGCGATCTCGGTGACCGCGCCCTGGAACCAGTTCGTGCGGTCGGCGGTGTGGGCGTTCTCCAGCTGGTCGAGGGCGACCTTGAAGTTCGGGTCCTCCTTGACGAGGTCCTTGACGATCTTCGTGTCCTGGGCGGCCTTCACGATCGGCACGTAGCCGCTGCCCTTGTGCCACTGCGCGGAGTTCTCCGGCTCGGCGAGGAAGCGGAACAGCTCCGCGCAGGCGTCCTGGCGGTCCTTGGAGTCCGAGCGCACGATCGAGAGGCCGCTGCCGCCGGTGGGCACCTTCGTGGGGGCGTTGACCTGGCCCAGCATGAACGCGGCGCCCACCTCGAAGTCCGCCTCGTCGGTGAAGCCGCGCAGGGAGGCCGTCGAGCCGCGGGTGCCGGCGGAGATCCCGGTCGTGAAGTCCGTGCCGGAGGACTTCGCCATGTACGCGAACTTGTCCTCGTGGATGAACTTGCGCTGCCACTCGAGCCACTCGATGCCCGGATCCTGATTGATCGTGACGTCGAAGTCCTTGGAGTTCTGGCCGCCGAAGGCCCAGATGTCGGCCTGGCCGAACCACTCGTCGGCCGAGCTGAACGCCATCGCGGACATCGGCTTGCCGTCGACCTGGACCTTCGTGATCTCGGGGGCGAACTCGGCGAGCTCGTCCCAGGTCTTCGGGCCCTCCTCGGGCAGTCCGAGCTTCTTGTAGAGCGTCTTGTTGTAGTAGTAGAGCGGGTTCGAGCGGGCGAAGGGCACCACGTAGGTGCTGCCGGCGGCCTTGCCCTCATTGATGTAGTTGGGCAGGTAGACGTCGAGGTTCCAGTCGTCGTCGAAGTAGTCGTCGAGCGGCGCGAGGGCGCTCGAGAAGTAGAACTGCAGCCACTGCATCTCGGGGAAGCAGACGATGTCCGGCACGGCCTTGGCCTGCAGGGACGCCGTGAACTTCTGGTTCAGGTCCGCGTAGGAGCCCTGGGACTCGCTGATCGCGACGATGTCGTCCTGCGACTCGTTGAACTTCGTGAACAGCTTCTGGACCTCGGCGTAGAGGTTCCCGGTGAAGGGCGCCCAGAACAGGATCGCGGTGCGGCCCTTGTACTTCGCGGGGACCTCCATGTCGGCCTGCGAGAAGCCGTCGCGCACGGGATCCG
The DNA here is from genome assembly GCF_020792675.1 of Brachybacterium halotolerans subsp. kimchii. Classification (NCBI taxonomy): domain Bacteria; kingdom Bacillati; phylum Actinomycetota; class Actinomycetes; order Micrococcales; family Dermabacteraceae; genus Brachybacterium; species Brachybacterium halotolerans. Next base: position 2,527,656 of record NZ_CP086254.1, read on the forward strand.
AGGCGTCGTCGGAGCCGCCGGGGGCGCCGCAGGCAGCGGCGCCGAGGCCCACGGCCCCCAGGCCGAGGCCCGCCAGCAGGGAGCGCCGGCTGGGAGTCGCCAGGCGGCGGGACGGAGTGAGGAGCGAACGGGACATGGCAGAGCCTCCAGGAGTGCGGGGGTGGGTCATGTACGGATGGGTGCGATCGGGGACGGACGGGTCACTTGAGCGCGCCGGCGGCCATGCCGCCGATGATGCGGCGCTGGGCCAGGAAGAACAGGAGCAGCATCGGGGCGGCCGCGATGACGGTGCCCGCGAGCAGCGCGCCCCAGTTCGTGTAGCCCTCCTGGCTGCGCAGGAAGAGCAGGCCGATGGGCAGGGTGCGCATCGACGCGGTCGAGGTGACGATCAGCGGCCACACGTACTCGTTCCACTTCCCGACCAGCACGATCAGCGTCGTGGTGAGGATCATCGGCCAGCTCATGGGGACGACGATGAGCACCATGCGGCGCAGATGGCCGGCGCCGTCGACCTCGGCGGCCTGCAGGATCTCGGGGTCGATCGTGCGCATCTGCTGGTAGAGCAGGAACATCGCGAACGCCGAGCCGATGCCCGGCAGGATCAGGCCCTGATAGGTGTTCAGCCATCCCAGGTTCCCCACGGTGATGTAGTTGACGATCAGGGTGACGTGGCCGGGCAGCATCATCGAGCCGATGAGGAACAGGAACAGGAAGCGCTTGATCCGGAAGTGCACGAACGCGAAGGCGTAGGCGCACAGGATCGCGTTGAACATCTCCAGCGCCGTGCCCACGGACGTCGTGATCACCGAGTTCACGAGGAACCGGTCGAAGGGCGCGGCGTTCCAGGCGGAGGAGAAGTTGTCCAGGTGCAGCGAGGTGGGGAACCACTTCAGCGGCCAGGAGTAGATGTCGGAGTTCGACTTCACGGCCCCGCTGAACAGCCAGTAGATCGGGACCAAGAACACCAGCAGCGAGGCGACGACGAGGATCGTCAGCAGGATCGTCTGCCAGAGCGGCCGACGGACGGCGCCGGCGGTGCTGTCCTGCGGTCGGCTGCGGCCCGGGAGCAGGCGGGAGAGCGGGCCGGGAGTGCGCGCGGTGGTGGTCATGACGCGTAGTTCACCTTCTTCTCGCCGAAGCGGACCTGCATGAACGTGAGCACCAGCAGCAGGACCAGCAGCACCGTCGCGGCGGAGGAGGCCTTGCCGATGTCGAACTTCTGGAAAGCCTCCTCGTAGATCATCCAGCTGAGGGTGGAGGAGGAGATCCCGGGCCCGCCGCCCGTGAGGATCGAGATCAGGTCGAAGGCCTGCGCCGCCGCGATCACCCCGGTCACCGACAGGAAGAACGTGATGGGGCTGAGCAGCGGCAGCACCATGTGGCGCAGCATCTTCACGCCGTGGGCGCCGTCCAGCGAGGCCGCCTCGAGGATGTCCTTGGGGAGGTCGAGGATCGCCGTGTAGTAGATGACGGTGACGAAGCCGAGGCGCTGCCAGAGGTAGGCGACGGTGACCGCGGCCAGCGACCAGTCCGAGGTGGTCGTCCACTGCGGGGAGTCCATCCCGACCAGGTTGAACAGGAAGCGGGAGAGGCCGAAGCTCGGGTCGAACATGAACAGCCAGAGCATGCCCACGGCGGCGCCCGGGAGCATGTGCGGAGCGAAGGCGAAGGTGCGCACCATCCCGGTGAACGGCACCTTCGTCGCCAGCAGCGTGCCCAGCAGCACGCCTCCCACGAGCGATCCGACCACGGTGACCGTGGTGAACACGAGCGTGTTCAGCATGACCGACCAGAACTCCGGGTCGGTGAACAGGTCGATGTAGTTCTCGAGCCCCACCCATTCGGGCATGGGCGCGACCAAGTCCCAGTCCATGAAGCTCAGCACGATGTTGTAGATCGCGGGCCAGTAGGAGAAGACGAGGATCGCCGCGAGGTTCGGCAGGATCAGCAGGCAGAACAGCAGGCTCTCGCGGATCAGGCGGCGGCGGCGCACGGGGCTCATCGGCCGACGGCGCAGCGGCGGCCGGGAGGCGGCCCGGCCGGCGTCGGCCCCCGTCTCCCCGGCATCCGGGGTCGTGGCAGCGGGCGGGGAGAGGACGGCGGACCGACCGGCCGTCGTGGCGGGGACAGCGGCGGAGGAGGACATGCGGGGCTCCTCGGGATCAGGGGACGAAGAGGGGTCTCGACGCGCCTCGCGGATCGCTGCGGAGATGCCCTGGACGGTGCCGCCGAGCGTCGGCGGGCCGGTCCGGAGACCTGCTCCAGGTGGCTTCCGGAGGCGGGCTCCGGGGCGAGGCGATCTCACCGTAAGAAGGGCCGGGAGGTCGGGCAATGTTCGCGAACGAGGCGTGACGCGGCGGTGGCCTGGACATGGAACGCCAGGTGAGAGCGCTCCCAAAGGCGAGGTGAGGGGCGCGCGGGCCCCGCGGGCGCCCGGTTCGGGGGCCGACGTCCCCCGGGGTTCACGCAGAGTTCCGGAGACGTTGAGGCGAACGCCCCGCGCCCGTCGCGGGCGCTCCTCGGACCGGTTCCGTGGTGTCACCCGGGCGCCATGTGCTCGTCGCGGAGCTGTGATGGGGGCCGTGCAGAGTGCCGTCGACCCCTCTCCACCGGAGGACAGAAGATGCAGCCCTCGCCGTACCAGTCGCAGGATCCCGGACCGTCCCCGCGCCCCGCGTCCGCACCTGCGCGCCCCACCTCGACCATGGACGACGTGGCCCGGCGCGCCGGCGTCTCGCGCTCCACGGTCTCGCGGGTCTTCCAGCCCGGATCGAGCGTCTCCGACGACGCGAAGATCCGCGTGCACGAGGCCGCGCGGGAGCTCGGCTACGTGCCGAACCTCGTCGCGGGCGGGCTCGCCGGCGGACTCACCCAGCGCACCGTGCTGGGTCTCGTCGTCCGCGACGCCACGAACCCCGCCTACGGGCTGCTCATCGGCTCCCTGCAGGCCGCCGCGCAGGAGCTCGGGCGCCACCTCATCAGCGTCTCCGCCTTCCCCCACGAGTACGGCCCTGAAGAGGTCGTGGGTCTGCGGCGGCTCGTGGGCATGCGCGTCGCCGGGGCGTTCGTCGCCACCGGCGTCACCCCGCCCGAGGACATCGTCGCCGCGAACGCCTCGGTCCCGGTGCTGGTCGTGGGACGTCCCAACGATGATCCGCGCCTGGAGTCCATCAGCTACGACGAGGCCGCCCACGGCCGGATGATGGCCGACCGGATCCTCGCCCTCGGCCACCGCCGGGTGGGACTTCTCGTCGCGCCCGTGCTCTACTCCCGCGTGTTCGAGCTGCGCATGCGCAGCGTGAGGCAGCGGCTGCACGAGCGCGGGGCGGTGGTGCGCGAGATCGACCTGCTGCCCGTGCGGACCGGAGTCGCCGCCGCCCTCGATGCGGCGGCGAGCGAGGACCTGACCTGCATCGTCGCTCCCGTCGACTACGCGGCCCTCGAGCTCTGGCGCGCGGCCCGCACGCGCGGCGTGCGGATCGGGGAGGACGTCCACCTGGTCGGCTTCGACGGCATCAGCGACGGGCTCGACCTGCTGGGCCTCACGACCATCCGCCTGCCGATCGAAGCCGTGGCGCACGAGGCCGTGGAGCGGATGGTCGAGCTCACGGACGCGAGCGAGCGGGGCGCCCAGGACGGGGTCGACGGGGCCGGAGGGGCGGCGCGGCACGTGCTGCGCGTCGGGCGGCTCATGGAGGGGAGCTCGCTGGGGCCCGTGGGGTGACGCTCGGTCGCGGGAAGGCGGTCTCGGCTGTGGGTGTCATGGGACGATGCGTCGCATGACCGCACGGACGGGGCAGGGGCGCGGCCGTGGCGCATCGCGTCCGAGGCACTGGCCGATCGCGGTCGTCCTGCTCGCGGTGCTGGCTCTCGCAGGGGGAGTGGTCGTGGTGGGGCGGAGCGTCGGCGTGCAGCCCGTGACCTGCACTGTCGTCTCCGCGAAGCCGCAGGCCTCGGGCGACGGAAGGCACTCCGCTCCTGGCGCCAGCGTCTATGTGACGACGGTGGAGTGCGGTGCCGTCAGGATCCGGGATGGTGTCACGCGGGAGAACATGGCGCTCGTGTCGACCCGGGTCGACGACGCCGCGACGTGCACCTTCGATGCCTCCTGGTGGGACCGCACCGTGAAGGACCAGCTGGGGATGACCGCGCGGGGCGCGGTCACGTGCACGACTGAGGACGGTGCCCGCGCCGTCGGCTGAGCGTCGCGCGGGGCGAGCGGTCATTCGGGTGCCCATGATCTGACGACTTTCGTGCTCGGGGAGCATTGCCTGGCAGGATCGGACGGTGCTGTCCTGCAGTCCGGGCGGTGCCGCGGTCTTCGTTGCCGTGTGTCGGCAGGCCGGATCCGGGCGCCGGCCTCTCTGCGTGTCGGCGTGGACTATCTGCCCGTCGGCTCGTCGACCGCGTCCGTCCGTCGGCCCACCTGCCGAGCGACCACGTCCCCGAGGAGGACCATGACCCCCGCACCCGATGCCCCCGTCCTCTCCTTCGAGGACGTCACCTTCCAGCGTTCCGGGAAGCTCATCCTGCCGGGCGTGACCTTCGCGATCGGTCGGGGCGAGCACTGGGTGATGCTGGGCGCGAACGGCGCCGGCAAGAGCACGATCCTCGGTCTCGCCGGTGGGAACGCGCACCCCACGAGCGGCACCGTCGGCATCCTCGGGGACCAGGTGGGCCGCGTCGAGCTGCGGGCGCTGCGCGAGCGCATCGGGCACGTCGACCCGCGACACCTGGTGCGCTCGCCGCTCACCATCGAGGAGGTCGTGCTCACGGGCTTCACCGGCACCGCCGAGAAGATGATGCGCTGGGTCCCGGAGCCGTCGCAGGTCGATCGGGCCCGCGAGCTCATGGACATGCTGGGTCTGGGCGCCAAGCGCGAGTCGACCTGGCCCACGCTCTCCCAGGGCGAGCGCGGCCGCGCCCTCATCGCCAGGGCCCTCGTCACCGATCCCGAGCTGCTGCTCCTGGACGAGCCGACGACGGGCCTGGACGTCGCCGCCCGCGAACAGCTCATGGAGACCCTCGAGGTGCTCCCCGGCACCCACCCCGGACTCACATCACTGCTGGTCACACATCATCTCGAGGAGATCCCGACGACCGTCACCCACGCGCTGCTGCTGCGGGACGGCGTCCCCAGCGCGCATGGCCGGATCGGGGAGGTGCTCACCACCGAGGCGGTCTCCGCGGCCTTCGACCATCCGATCGCGGTGCGCCACGAGGACGGCCGCTGGAGCGCACGCTCGATCCGGCGGTGAGGGAACCGGCGGTGGTCCTTCGTCTCATGCGACCAGTGAGGTGAGGGCCTCGGCGACGCTCCCACGATCGATGCTGCGATGGGCGAAGTCGAGCGCGGGGTGCCCTCCGACCCGGATGCCGCGGCGCGCGTGCCGCAGCAGCTCGACGTCGTTCACGTCGTTGCCGACGGCGGTGTACGAGCCGTCGAGGATGCCGAGGCGGCGCAGGGCGGAGTGCTTGGTGACGCCGCTCGGCGCCACGTCGATCAGGTGCTCGTCGGGATGGACGGACACGGTCAGACCGGCGCCTCTCAGCTGCTCGATGACCCGGGGGTCCTCGGTGAACAGCACCGCCTTCGCGTAGTCGGGGAGCGCGCTGCGCGGCAGGTTGCGGGCGAGGCCTCCGGCGTCGAGCTGGCGGAAGATGCGGTGCTCCTCATCGCCCGTGAACGCGAAGTCCCAGGGCCCGTCGACGAGCGCGGGCAGGGACCGCGATTCGATGATCCCGTCGAGCAGGGCCCTGGCGGGGGCGGGGAAGCCGGCCACCTCGACGTCCGCGTGCGGTGCACGCCGCACGAAGGCGCCGTTCCCGCCGATCAGGGCGCTGCCGGCGAGGTCCTCCGGAAGCACGGGCAGCAGGTCGCGCACCGGGCGCGCGGAGGCGAAGACCAGAGGGTGCCGCGCGCGGACGTGGAGCAGGGCCTCAACGATGTCGGCCGCGAGGGTGCGGCCGTCGAAGCAGAGGGTGCCGTCGACGTCGAGCACTACGGGCTCGCCGGCGGCGCCGTCCCCTTCGGCGACGCTGCTCCCGTCGGCGTCACCGTCCCCGTCGGCAGCGCCGCTCCCGTCGGCAGCGCCGCTCCCGTCGGCGATGTCATGGACCGGCGTATACGGGACATCTCTGCCAGATATGGCAGAGATGTCCCGTATTTGCCGCTCGGCGACCGCCCCCGCCCGGCGCAGTTGATGCCGCTCGGCGACGTGCTCCCGGCGCGCCCGGTGCGCGTCGGCCCCGTGGGCCCTACCGGCCGCGCCGGCCCCGCCAGGATCGCCGTCCCCACCGGCCCCGCCAGGATCGCCGCCTTCAGGGATCACGGCACCCGGTGGCCCGCCGCGCGGAACAGCTCGTACCACTCGGCGCGGGTGAGCGGCAGCTCCGAGCCGTCGGCGGAGTCGGTGACGCGCTGCGGCGTGGTGGTGCCGAGCACGACCTGCATGTTCGCCGGGTGCCGGGTGATCCAGCCGGTCGCGATCGCCTCCGGGGCGACGTCGTACTTCGCGGCGAGTCGATCCACCACGGCGTTGAGCTCCGGGTACTTGTCGCTGCCCAGGAAGACGCCGTCGAAGAAGCCGCCCTGGAAGGGCGACCAGGCCTGCACCGTGATGTCGTTCAGGCGGCAGTAGTCGAGGATGCCGCCGCCGTCCAGGACGTTGGACTGCTCCTCGCCGCTCATGTTCGCGGCGATGCCCTGAGCGATGATCGGCGAGTGCGTGATCGACAGCTGCAGCTGGTTGGCCACGAGCGGGCGGGTCACCGAGCGCTTGAGCAGGTCGATCTGGCGGGGCGTGTGGTTCGAGACGCCGAAGGCGCGCACCTTGCCGGAGGCGTGCAGGTCGTCGAAGGCGCGGGCCACCTCGTCGGGCTCCACGAGCGCGTCGGGGCGGTGCAGCAGCAGGATGTCGATGTAGTCGGTGCGCAGCGCCTTCAGGGAGCCCTCGACGGACTCGATCAGGTGCTCGTAGGAGTAGTCGAAGTAGGGGCCGTCGGTGACGATCCCGGCCTTCGTCTGAATCGTGATCTCGGAGCGCTCGTTCGCGTTCAGGTGCATCGCCTCGGCGAAGCGCCGCTCGCACAGGTGGTCGCCGCCGTAGATGTCGGCGTGGTCGAAGAAGTCGATGCCCGCGTCGCGGGCCGTGTTCACGAGGGTGCGGATCTCCTCGTCGGACTTGTCGTTGATCCGCATGAGGCCCAGCACCACGTTCGGTGCCGTGATCTCGGTGCCGGGAAGGGGGAAATGCTTCATCGCAGAGACTCCTGTGTCGTCATGAGATCGGCCGCGGACGCGGTCGGGCCGGTGAGCGGCGCTCGCCGGGGGCAGAAGGGGCGGGACTGGAGGGCCGACGGGGTCGCCGGTTGGTGGGGCCGGGCGAGCCCCGGTCCGACGGGCGAGGAGCTCAGGCGGTCCCCCGTCCGACGGGCGGAGCCGGGGCTCCGCCCGTCGGACGGAGCCCCGGCCCATGCTGGCAGGCGGCCCATGCTGGCAGGCGGCGCGTGCTCGCGGGCGCGCGCCGCTCGCCGTCAGTTGAACTCGAGCGGGTGGGTGCCCACGCGGCCCGAGCCGTCGCCCTTGTCGAGAGCGTCGATCGCGGCGACCTCGTCGGCCGACAGCTCGAAGCCGAACACGTCGAAGTTCTGCTCCATGCGCTCGCGGTGCGTGGACTTCGGGAACACGATGAAGCCGCGCTGCAGGTGCCAGCGGATGACGACCTGCGCGGGGGTGACGCCGTGCGCGGAGGCCGCATCGGCCACGGAGGACTCCTCGAACAGCGGGTACTTGCCCTGGCCCAGCGGGCCCCAGGACTCGATGTGCATCCCGTTCTTGCCGGCCCACTCGAGCACGTCGCGCTGCTGGAGCGCGGGGTGGAGCTCGATCTGGTCGACGGCCGGCACGACGCCGGTCTCCTGCACGAGGCGGTCGAGGTGCTCGGGCAGGTGGTTCGAGACGCCCACGGAGCGGGAGAGGCCCTGGTCGCGGATCTCCAGCAGCTTCTGCCAGGCGTTGACGTAGGTGTCCTTTTCGGGGGTGGGCCAGTGCGTGAGGTAGAGGTCCACGTACTCGAGCCCCAGCTTCTCGAGGCTCTCGCGGATCGCCGCGTGCGGCTCTTCGCCGGCCTGGCGGTCGTTCCACAGCTTGGTGGTCACGAACAGCTCGTCGCGCGGGATGCCGCTCTTGGCGATTGCGGCGCCCACGCCCTCCTCGTTGCCGTAGATGGCGGCGGTGTCGATGTGGCGGTAGCCGACCTCGAGGGCGCTGGTCACGGCCTTCTCGGCCTCGTCGGCCGGGACCTTGAAGACGCCGAAGCCGAGCTGGGGGATCGCATGTCCGGAGTTCAGGTTGATCGTGGGAACAGTCATGGCCCCGAGCCTAGGAAGCCTCGATATATAAGTCCAACAGCTCGCAGCGATGCCATTCATGGCGCCGGCTGGTAGATGAGAGGATGAGCCGGGTCGACGGACGGGCCGGGCAGACGGATGGGCCGCGGCGACGAACAGGCCGCGCCGACGGACGGACCGAGCCGACCCGGAACATCGGCGATGGACACGAAGGATGCGAGGCGGAGATGGACCTGAGGCAGATGGAGTATGTGGTGGCGCTCGCCGACGAGCGGCACTTCACCCGCGCGGCCGAGCTCGCGGGGATCTCGCAGTCGGGGCTCAGCAGCGCGATCCGCGGCCTCGAGCAGGAGCTCGGCACCGCCCTGTTCGACCGCACCACCCGGAGGGTCGAGCCCACCGCGGCCGGCTTCGCGCTGCTCCCGCACGCCCGGGCCCTGCTCGAGGAGGCCGTTCGCGCTCGCGAGGCCGTGATGCGCGTCGGCCCCGCGATCAGCGGCTCCCTGCGCGTAGGCGCCGAGCAGTGCCTGGGCCTCGTGGACGTCTCCGCCCTGCTCTCGACCTTCCATCAGCGCCACCCGGGGATCGCGACCGAGTTCGCCCAGGCCGGCTCGCACGAGCTGGTGGGGGCGGTGCGCGAGGGCGAGCTCGACGTCGCCTTCGTCGCGACCGACCGGCACCTCGGCGCGCTGCGCCACACCTTCCTGGGCGGGGAACCGCTCGTGCTCGTCGTCCCGCCCGATCACCGCCTCGCCCGACGCACGACCCTGCGCTGGGAGATGCTCGACGGCGCCGACTTCGTCGACTTCTCCGAGACCTGGGGCGTGCGCACCATGAACGACGACCTGCTGGCGACCCACGGCGTGCACCGCCGCGTGCGCTGCAGCGTCAACGACGTGCACACCCTTCTCGATCTCGTGACCCGCGGGCTCGGCGTCGCGATCGTTCCCGCGCACGTCGCGCGGAAGCCGCAGGCGGCCACGCTGGTGACCCGCGAGCTCCCGGGCGCCGCCCAGCCCAGCTGGTCCGTGAGCGCCATCTGCCCGCTCGCCCCGGCCGCCGACGCCCCGTCGGCGCTCCTGCTCGAGCTCCTCGGGGAGACGCCGCCCTGCGAGGACGAGCCCCGCACGGACGAGACCCGCACGGACGCGCCTTGCGAGGACGAGCCCCGCGACATCGCCCCCGCCCTCGAGCGGGCCGTCCCGGTCACTGCGTGAGGGTCGCGGAGAAGGTCCTCCGGTACTCGGCGGGCGAGGTGCCCAGCGCGCGACGGAAGTGCAGCCGCAGGTTCGCCCCCGTGCCGAGGCCCGCGCGCGAGGCGATCTGATCGATCGGCAGGTCGCTGTCCTCGAGCAGGCGGCGCGCCAGGTCCACCCGGGCGCCCAGGATCCAGCGGTGCGGAGGGCGCCCGGTCTCCTCCACGAAGCGGCGCTCGAAGGTTCGACGGGACATCCGGGCGCGGTCGGCCATCTGCTGGGTGGTGAGGTCGTCGTCGAGATGCGCCAGCGCCCATGTCCTCACCTCCTCGAGCTGCTCGCCGCCCGCGACGGGCATCCAGCCGGTGGGCTGGTACTGCGCCTGGCCGCCGGCGCGGCGGGGTGAGGCCACCAGGCGCCGCGCGATCTCGTTGGCCGTCCGGGGCCCCAGGTCCTTGCGCACGATGTAGAGGCACAGATCGAGGCCGGCAGCGACCCCGGCCGAGGTGAGCACGCTGCCCTCGTCGACGAACAGCACGTTCGGGTCCACGTCCACGTCCGGGTGGGTCCTCGCGAGCTGCGCCGCCGCGTCCCAGTGGGTCGTCGCGCGCCGCCCGCTCAGCAGTCCGGCGTCGGCCAGTGCGAACGCGCCGTAGCAGATCGACACCAGGCGTGCTCCGCGCTCGTGGGCCGCCACCAGCGCTTCGCGCACGGTCGCGGGGATCGGGCGATCCGGGGGCGCATAGCCCGGGACGACGATCGTGTCGGCGCTCTCGAGGGCTTCCAACCCCCGCTCCACCTGGTACGAGAGTCCGGAGGCCGCCGGCACCGCGCCGGGGTGCTCGGCGCAGATGCTCAGCGCGTACGGGACGCCCGGGCGGTCGATGAAGACCTGCAGCGGGATCCCGACGTCGAGGGGCAGCGCTCCGGGCATCACGAGCACGGCGACCTCGTGCCGGGTCCGGAGGTCCGACGGCTCGTGAGCACTCATGGCGCAATCCTTGCACAGGGCGGCATCTCTGCCACTGTCGGCGCGGGCGTCGGCCTTCGCAGGATGGGATCCGTCGGCCGCCGGCGAAGAGCGCAGGCGCCGACGAGAACCCGAGAAGCACACCGAGAGGACCCTGATCACCGTGCCGTCGATGCCCCGATGGGCCGCCTGTTGCGTGTCCGTGCTCGCCTTCCTGGCGGCGATGGCCGCCGCGGGGGCGCCGAGCGTCCTGCTGAGCTACGACCAGGAGGCCTGGGGGTTCTCGGACAGCGCGCTCACGGGCGCCTTCGCCGTCTATGCGCTGACTCTCCTCGTCGCGCTGCTGACCTGCGGATCGCTCTCGGACCACCTAGGGCGCCGCCCGGTGGCGGTGGGCTCCCTGCTGCTCACGGCGGTGGCGCTGGTCCTCTTCCTGCGTGCGGACACCATCGGGGGCCTCGTCCTCGCGCGGGCCGTGCAGGGCGCGGCGATCGGCGTCGCGACCGCCGCGCTGAGCGCGTCGATCGTGGAGCTCGCGCCCGCCCGGCATCGGCGGCTCGCGCAGACGGCGGTCAGCCTGACCACCGCCGGCGGGCTCGGGATCGGCGTGGTGGTGGCGGGGATCGCGATCGACGCGGCGCCGGCCCCGAACGCGGCCCTGTTCGGCATCGCGCTCGCCGTCGTCCTCTCCTCCGTCGTGCTCCTGCTGTTCTCGCCGGAGACCGTCACACCCCGCCCCGGCGCCGCGGCATCGCTGGTCCCGCGGATCCGCATCCCCGGGGCGGTGCGCGCTCGCTTCCTCCGGCTCGCGCCCGGGCTCGTCGCCATCTGGATGTCCGCGGGGCTGATCCTGGGCCTCGGAGGATCCCTCGCCAGCAGCGTGCTGCATCTGGGGGGCGGCCTGCCCTCGGCGCTGATCGTCGCGACGCAGCCGCTCGTCGCCACGCTCTGCACGCTCGTGCTCGCCCCGCGCATCGGGCCGCGCGCGCTCGTGCCCGGCGGGCACGGCGCGGTGATGCTCGGCGTCCTGGCCGAGTGCGCCTCCTTCGCGTCGGGCAGCGCGGCCCTGGTGATCGCGGGGGCGCTCGTCACCGGCGTGGGCTACGGGGCGGTCTTCTCCGCGACCCTTCGCCTCCTGCTCCCCGATGTGCGGCCCCACGAGCGCGGCGGGTTCTTCGCGGCCTTCTACATCGTCGGCTACCTCGCCTACGGCTCCTCGGCCCTCTGCGCGGGCCTGCTCAGCGACCTCATCGGGCTCGGCGCCGCCGGCGTGGTCTACGCCGTGGCGACCGTCGCCGTCGCCGCCCTGGCCCTGTGCGCCTGGCTCGTCCCGGGACGCCGCGCGCCGCACCGCCGACCGCGCGCGGAGCAGCCCGTTCCCGCGCCCCGGTGAATCCGCCGGCACCGGCCATCAGCACCACCCACCGCATCCGCACCACCGCATCCGAACCATCCCCATCCGCCCCATCGCGTCCGGTCCGCGCCGTCTCCGCCGAGGAGGCGGGCGCCCCGGGAGAGGAAGCACCGCACCATGGCAACGACACCGCCCGCACTCCGCTTCACGACTTTGCTGTTCCCGCAGGTCACACAGCTGGATCTCACCGGTCCCGTGCAGGTCTTCGCGGCCCTGCCGGGTGCCGTCGTGGATCTCGCGTGGCATCGGCACGAGCCCGTGCCCACAGACGCCGGCTTCTCCCTGCTCCCGACCGTCGCCTTCGAGGCGGCGGAGCAGGCCGACGTCCTCATGATCCCCGGCGGGCAGGGCGCCTTCGACACCCTCGAGGATCCCGTCGCGCTCGACTTCGTGCGGCGCCAGGCTGCGGGCGCCCGCTTCGTGACGAGCGTGTGCACCGGCGCGTTCGTGCTCGGGGCGATAGGCCTCCTCCAGGGCCGACGCGCCACGACGCATTGGGCGGTGCACCCGCTGCTGCGCCACCTGGGCGCGATCCCCGTGCGCGAGCGCGTGGTGCGGGACGGCGAGCTGCTCACAGGGGGAGGGGTGACCAGCGGGATCGATTTCGCGCTGGCCCTCGCCGCGGAGATCTATGGGGCCGACGTCGCTCAGGGCGTCCAGCTCGCCATGGAGTACGACCCGCAGCCGCCGTTCGACGCCGGATCGCCCGGCGCGCCGGAAGCCGACCCCGCGCACGTCGAGGCGGTCATGCGCAGCGCCCGGCACGGCCGCGAGCCCCTCGTGCTGCGCGCAGCAGAGAGGCTCGCCTCCTGAACCGAAGTGGCGGGCGCACCCGGGCCGTCGGACGGGACGGCCCGGGGGCGATGAGCCGCTCCGGGACTAGGGCGAACGCGTGGCAACGGCCGATCCCGTGCGGCCGACTCGTCGGCCCCGCGCTCCTTCGAAGCGCGCGACGCGCACGGATGCGCCGCTGGCGCGCGTGCTGCGCTCGGCCGGTGATGTGCTCGGCCGTGGTCGGTCGCCTCGTGCTGTCGCGTGTCGCTGGCTTCACATATTGATAGGCTGTCTAAGTGTCCTTCCGAGAAGGACGGCATCCGTGGTCGATATCGAACGAAGGAGATGCGCGATGAACGAGACCGTTGACGTCCCTACCCCGGCCGGAGCCGAGCGCACGCGGCGTGAGAACGCGGAGGGGGGCTTCCTGGCCTCCGATGCCCTGGCCAAGAATCTGCAGCGCGTGCTCGTGGAGCTCACTGCGCTCCACCTCGTGGGCAAGCAGGCCCACTGGAACATCGTGGGGCCGAACTTCCGCGACCTGCACCTGAACCTCGACGAGGTCGTGGACATCGCGCGGGAGGCCGCGGACGACGTGGCCGAGCGGATGCGCGCACTCCACGCCACGCCCGACGGTCGACCCGCGGTCGTCGCCGAGCAGAACTCGCTCCCCGAGTTCCCGCAGGGCGAGGTGCTCACCCACGACGCGATCGACCTCGTGACCTCGGCGATCGAGGCGACCGTGGGCAGCATGCGATACGTCCACGACGAGGTCGACGAGGCCGACCCGACCTCGGCCGACATTCTGCACGGCATCATCGAGAAGCTCGAGCAGCAGGCCTGGTTCATCAGCGCCGAGACCCGCACGCCGGCCTCCTGACACTGCTCACGGAGCTGGTCATCGATCGAAACCAGCCAACGAGTCGATCGCGGCTCGGTGGGTCCCGAGGACAGCCAAGGAGGAGAACACCGATGAACGCGCACGTGCCCCCTCGAAATGTCGCCCGAGCCGCTCGGAGAGCAGTCCAGTGGATCTCCGATGGAAGAGCGGGGAAAGGCTTCACGAACACGGGTGACCACCGCGCTCGCCAGCTCGCAGCTCGCGAATGCGTGAGCGAGGAGCAGGTCGGGAAGATGAAGCGATACTTCTCGCGCCACCGGCATGACGCCGAGGCGCAGGGCTTCCGCAGAGGTGAAGAGGGATACCCGACGCCCGGTCGCGTCGCGTGGGATGCCTGGGGCGGCGACGCCGGGCGCGATTGGGTGGGAAGAAGGAAGTTCGAGGACCTCTGACACCGCGTGACGCCGCGCGAGCCCCGTGCGCGGGTGGTCAGGATCCCAGCAGCGAGTCCATCGCATCTGATGAAGGAGACGAGCATGAACAGCACGGACAACGAATCGAACACGCAGGATCTCACTCGCCACGATGTCGCCGCGAAGTTGCGGGACACCGGCGTCGTCATGCTGACGACCGCCGTCGGCGGGGACAAGCTGGTCTCCCATCCGATGACCATCCAGGGTGTCACCGATGACGCGGACGTGTGGTTCTTCGTCGGTCTCGAGGGAGATCAGGCGGGCGCTCTCTCCGGGGACAGCGCAGTGAACATCTCGATCGCGGCCGCCGGTTCATGGCTGTCGGTGGCAGGGCATGCAGAATTCGTGGACGATCGCGGGAAGGTCCAGGAGCTGTGGAACGACTCCGCCGAGGGCTACTTCCCCGAGGGTCCGGGTGATCCGAACCTGAGGCTGCTGCTCGTCAGGACCGACTCCGCGCAGTTCTGGGGCCTGCCGGGCGGTCGGATCGCCGGCGCAGCCCACATGGTGAAGGCGATGGTCACCAAGGGGCGGGCGCCGGGTGGGACCGACACCACGGAACTCTGAGCGGCACTACTCGCACTCCTGCCGGTCGACGGTCGCCAGGCGATCCAGCGGCCCAGAGCACTGAGCAGCAGAACGGGCCATGACGCGTCCGGCGCCATCCTCGGATGCGGCACGGGACCAGAAGCCCTCGACGAAGGAGCACCGGTGGACCGGGAGCAGCTGAAAGTCATCATCAAGGACACCATCACGCAGCGGGAGGACGGTCCGAGCAGCAGCGATGCGAACGACTTCGACGTCGAGGCGATCGCCGACGAACTGCTCGAATCCTCGGGCGACGGGAGCATGCTCGATGTGGACAGCGACGACTTCATGACGATCATCGCTCGCCACCGGCGGAGCTGACCCGGCGCCGGTGAACTCCTCATGCCGCGGGCAGACCGGGCAGCAGTCGACGCCGCCCGCCGGGGACGACGAGGGGCCGCCCGCCGGAGGGGATGATCAGCGGCTCGCGCACAGCATGCCAGCTACGCTGGAAGGGTGATGACGTCGTCCCCCGAGGCAGCAGTGCCGAATCCCCGCACCGCCTCGGAGCGCAACCGTCGGCCCCGTGGCTTCATCACCGTCGCGATCGCGGCGATCACGATGATCGGCCCGTTCACGATCGACTCGGTTTTTCCCGCCTTCACCCGCATCGGCGCCGAGTTCGGCGAGTCCGAGGGCGCGCTGCAGCAGCTGGTCTCCGCCTACCTCGCGGCGTTCGCGGTGATGTCGATCTTCCACGGCCCGCTGTCCGACGCGCTGGGTCGCCGGCGCGTCATGCTCGCGGGCCTCACGATCTACGTGCTCGCGATGTTCGCCTGCGTGCTCGCCCCCTCCTTCGGCAGCCTCGTGCTGGTGCGGGTCCTGCAGGGCATGAGCGCCGGCGCGGCGACGATCATCTCCCGCGTCATGGTGCGCGACCTCTATTCCGGCGCTCAGGCGCAGCGACTGATGGCGCAGGTCATGGCCATCTTCTCGATCGCGCCCGCGCTCGCCCCGGTGATCGGCGGCTGGCTCCTGCTGCTCGGGGACTGGCGCTGGGTGTTCGGCGGGATCGGGATCTACGGGCTGCTCGCGATCGTGCTCACGATCCTGCTGCCCGAGACCCTCCCGCCCGAGCGGCGCTCACCGCTGAGGATCGGCTCCCTGCTCGGCTCGCTCGTGCACGTGGGCGCCTCGGCCCTCATGGTCCGCATCGCCTTCGCCACGGCCTTCGGCTTCGCCGCCCAGTTCCTGTTCATCGCGTCGGCGCAGATCATCGTGGTGCGCCTGCTGGGGCTCGGCGAACAGGACTTCTGGGTGCTGTTCGTGCCGCTGATCATCGGCATGTTCACCGGCGCCCAGGCCGTCGGTCGACTCGCCGACCGCCTTCCGCGCACGCGCATGATCACCATCGGTTACCTGGCGACGCTCGGCGCGACCGCTCTGAACCTGCTGCTCGTGGCGCTCGCCCCCGCGCCCGACGGCACGATCTCGCCCGCGCTGATCCCCGTGCTCGTCGGCCCGATGCTGATCGGCTTCACCGTCTCCCTGATCTTCGCGCCGATCCAGCTCGAGATCATGGACCTCTTCCCGCACGCCCGCGGCGCCGCTGCCTCGCTGGGCACTTTCTCCTCGCTCGTGCTGAACGCGCTGCTCGCGGGGGTCGTGGCACCGCTGGTGACGGGCTCCCTGGTCACCCTCGCGGCGACCGCGCTGGCGTTCGTCTGCGCCGGGACCGTGCTGTGGCTGTGGCACCTGCGGGCCACGGGCGGGCGGGGCGCCGAGGTCGTCGAGGACGGCGAGGTCGTGGCCTAGCGCCGCACCCGATCCGCCGAGCCCCTGATCAGGTCGCGGGCCCGGAGGGCCGACGGAGGGCGGCGAGGACGCTCGGCGCCACGGCGGAGCCGGCGCCGACCAGGCAGAGCAGACCGCCGAGCGCGGCCAGTGGCGGCGGGACCTCGCCGAGCACGATCCAGGCCATCGCCACCGTGATCCCCGGGACGATGAGCGAGGAGGAGCTGAGCACCCCGGCCGGGGTGCTGGTCAGCGCGTACCCCCACAGCAGGAACGCGCACGCCGTGGGGAAGACGCCCATGTAGACCACCGTGACGATCGAGGCGGCCGACGCCTCCGCGAGCTCCCCGATCAGCGCCGGTGCGAACGGGAGGCAGGCGAGGAACCCGGCGACGATGCCCACCACCGTCATCGAGGTCGAGTCGACGTGCGGGAGCAGCGTCTTCTGCGCCAGCACGCTGCCGGCGTACAGCAGGGCGGCCAGCAGCCCCAGCAGCAGACCGGCGCCGGAGACCCGGCCGCTCGAGGTGGCCACCGTGATCAGGGCGATGCCTCCGAAGGCGACCAGGATCCCCGCCACCAGACGCACGGGCAGGCCCTCGCCCAGCAGCCCCGAGGCCACGGCGACGATGAGCGGCGCGACGTTGACCAGCATCGCGGCCGTCGCCGCGTCGATGAGCAGCTCCGCCGCGTTCAGCACGATCGTGTACGCGGCGAACCAGGCGATGCCCCACCCGATCACGCCGAGCCACAGCCGCGGGCTCCGCGGCATGCGCACGCGGCCGATGAGCGCGAGCGGGAGCAGCACCACGGCTGCGGATCCGGTGCGAAGCAGGGACATCGCACCGGGGGAGAAGTCCGCGCCGCCGGCCCGGATCACGACGAACGAGGACGCCCACATGATCATCACCAGCAGGGCCGCGAGCCACGGCAGGGTGGGATGCGACGGACGGGGCGGGACCGAGGACGGTGCCTGGGAAGGCGTCGAGGAAGGCGCTGAGGACGCTGCCGGGGAAGGCGCCGGAGAGGGTCCGGGGGGATGCGCGGCCGAGGGATCGGGCATGGGCCCATGATCCGGCAGTGGCGGAGGCGGCGCCAGCGGGATCCGGACACGCATGGGCAGGGCCCGGGCCGACGGGAACCTGCCGCCTCTTGACCACGCTCGATGCGCGTGCCCACCATGAGACAGGGCGCGGGACAGCGACGTCGGACGCGCCTGCGGGGAGGCGAGGAGGCCACCATGTCCAGCAATCGGGCAGTCGCGTACAAGGGAGCCGGGAAGGTCGAGGTCGTCGACATCGACTACCCCGACTACGAGCTCAAGGACGGACCGGGGGTGAACCCCGCGAACATCGGCCGGAAGCTGCCCCACGGGGCGATCCTGAAGGTCGTCACCACCAACATCTGCGGCTCGGACCAGCACATGGTCCGCGGCCGCACCACCGCCCCCGAAGGGCTCGTGCTGGGGCACGAGATCACCGGCGAGGTGATCGACGTGGGCCCCGGCGTCGAATTCATCAAGACCGGCGATCTGGTCTCGGTGCCGTTCAACATCTCCTGCGGGCGGTGCGTGAACTGCAAGATCGGGCGCACCGAGATCTGCCTGAACGTGAACCCCGACCGCCCCGGCAGCGCCTACGGGTACGTCGACATGGGCGGCTGGGTCGGAGGGCAGGCCGAGTACGTTCTCGTGCCCTACGCCGACTGGAACCTGCTGAAGTTCCCCGACAGGGACCAGGCCCTCGAGAAGATCCTGGACCTGACCATGCTCTCGGACATCTTCCCGACCGGCTACCACGGAGCCGTCACCGCGGGCGTCGGACCCGGCAGCTCGGTGTACATCGCGGGCGCGGGGCCGGTGGGCCTGGCCGCCGCCGTCGGCGCGCAGCTCCTCGGGGCGGCCGTCGTCATCGTCGCCGACATGCAGGAGGACCGCCTGGCGGCAGCCCGCGCCTTCGGCTGCGAGACGATCAACGTCGCCGAGCAGGACCCCCGCGAGCAGATCGCCAGCATCCTCGGCCGCGAGGAGGTCGACTGCGGCGTCGACGCCGTGGGCTTCGAGGCCAAGGGCCACGGGCACGACGCGAAGGAGGCGCCCGCGACCGTGCTCAACACGCTCATGGACGTCACCAAGGCCGGCGGCGCCCTCGGCATCCCCGGGCTCTACGTCACCGGCGACCCCGGCGGCGTGGACGAGGCGGCCAAGGAGGGCTCGCTCTCCCTGCGCCTCGGCCTGGGCTGGGCGAAGGCGCTCGGGTTCATGACCGGGCAGTGCCCCGTCATGCGCTACCACCGCCAGCTCATGGAGGCGATCCTGCACGACCGCGTGCACATCGCCGACGCCGTGAACGCCACCGTGATCTCGCTCGACGACGCCCCGCGCGGCTACGCCGAGTTCGACAAGGGCGCCGCGAAGAAGTTCGTCATCGATCCCCACGGGACGACGGGGCTCGCGACGGCGAGCTGATCCGCTGACTGGGCCCGGGCCCTGGGGCTCGGGCCCGGGCCCTGGGGCTCGGGCCCGGTCAGCGCACGGTGGGGGAGAGCTCCCTGCCCAGGTAGAGGGTGGCCGCGCCGATCGCGCCCACGTCGTCGCCGAAGGCGGAGGAGCTGATGGTGACCCCGCGGCGCCCGCCGCTGCCCTGCAGCGCGCGCTCGAGCACCTGCGGCATGGCGAAGGGCTCGAGCGCGCGCCAGTAGGGGCCGCCGATGATCACGCGGTGCGGGTCGTGGATCCCGATCAGGGTGCGCAGCGCCTCGCCGAGCGCGGTGCCGTGCTCCTGCGCGATCCGTGCGGCCAGGCGGTCGCCCGACGTCGCCGCCGCGAGCAGGGCGTCCAGGCGCTCGCCGTCGGCCTCGAGGGAAGCGGACGAGAGCTCGTCCACATCGATCCCCGCCGCCGCAACCGCCGCTTCGCGCCAGTCTGAGTTCCCCGCAGAGCCGTCCGCGGCGCTTTCCGCGGCGTCGATCCGGTGCAGCATCGCGTGCACGTCCGTGAAGGTCGAGAGGCAGGCGCGCCTGCCGCAGCCGCACACGGGACCGTCGAGGCCCGTCGGCAGATGCCCGATCTCCCCGGCCTGCGTGGTCGAGCCGCGCTGGACGCGACCCGCGCTCGAGACCGCCGAGCCGACGCCCACGCTCACGTAGACGTACAGCAGCGTCTGCTCGCTCAGACGCTCGCCGGCCCAGATCTCCGCCGCGAGCGCAGCGTTCGTGTCCTTGTCCAGGAGGGCCGTGCGGCCCGTCGCCCGCGAGAGCATCTCCACGAGCGGGGTGTCCCACCAATCCGGCATCCAGGGCGGGTCCACGAGCACGCCGCGCCGCCAGTCCAGCCCGCCGGGGGCCGCGACGCCGATGCCCAGCAGCGCCTCGCGCGCACTCTGGCCGCCGGGCGTGCGCCAGCCGTCCTCGTACATCGTCGCGAGCAGCTCCTCGAGGCCCGCGGCGATCCTTGCCACCCCTGCATCCGGGTCCGAGCCCGGGGGACCGAGCGCCTTCTCCGCGACGACGTTCGCCCCCAGATCGACGATGACCAGCGTGATCCCCGTGGGATCCAGATGCACGCCGGCCGCGAGCAGCGACGACGGCACGACGCGCAGCACGGTGCGCGGCTTCCCCCGGCCCGCGGAGAGCGTGCCGTCGGTCTCGACGAGGCCGCGCTCCATGAGCCGACGGGTGATGAGGCTGACCGCCTGCCGGGAGAGGCCACTGCGACGCACCACCTCGGACTGCGAGCTGCCCTCGGGCGCACTGCGGATCGCGTCGAGCACGACGAGCTCGTTCTTGGCGCCGATGTCCGGCATGGATGACCCGCGCACGAGTGCTCCTTCCACCGCGGGGCGAGCCCCGTTGCCTTTAGTCCAACAGTGTGAGTAATGTACGTCACCGAGAGGCGCGGGATGGCCCGCGATGCGGAATGGACCGCATCGACCAGGTTCCCCTCCCACGCCCACGCTTCCCGATCACGCACCCAGCGCGACCGACTCCGCGGGCCCCTCGACATCGCCGTCCGGCCCACGCCCCCACAACCGTCCCCACTTACCGTTCCCGCTCCGACTCCCACCTGAGCACAGAGCCCGACGCGCCCCCGCGGCGCGCCGAGACCGAGGAAGGAACCACGATGAGTGTCACCGACACCGTCGGCCCACCGGCCGGCCCCGCGAGCGCAGTCAGCGCCGGGGTCCAGCCCGCGGCCCCACCGACCCGCCGTTCACGCGGCCTGAACGCCGGTCAGCGACGCAAGCTTCGCACCGGGCTGCTGTTCATCTCGCCCTGGATCATCGGGGTGCTGATCTTCATCATCTACCCGGTCGTCTACTCGATCGCGCTGAGCTTCACGCGGTATTCGGGGATGGAGGCGCCCACCTGGGTGGGGATCCAGAACTACGTCACCGCGTTCACCGACCCGCTCGTGGGCAAGGCCGCCTCGAACACGATCTTCTACGCGATCATCGCGGTGCCGCTCGGACTGATCATCGCCCTGGTCCTGGCCCTCGCCATGAACCAGAACGTGCGAGAGGTCGCGTTCTACCGCACGATCTTCTACGCGCCCTCGCTGATCCCGGCGTTCGCGATGTCGTTCATCTTCATCGTGTTCCTGAACCCGCAGTTCGGCGTGTTCAACCAGGTGCTGAACCTGTTCGGCGGCGCGAACGTGAACCTGCTGGGCGATCCCACGGGCGTGAAGATCGCGATCATCCTCATGGCGCAGCTGGGAGCGGGCAACGCCGCCCTCATCTTCCTCGCCGGCCTGAGGAACATCCCGAAGACCATCTACGAGGCGGCGCGCGTGGACGGCGCCGGTCCGATGCGCCAGTTCTTCTCGATCACCTTCCCGCTGCTCTCGCCGGTGATCCTGTTCAACCTCATCACCGGCATCTCCGGTGCACTGCAGGTGTTCACCGAGGCATTCATCGTCACCAACGGAACGGGTGATCCCGACGCGGGCGCGCTGTTCTACATGATGTACCTCTACAAGAACGCCTTCGGGTTCGCCGAGCTCGGATACGCGTCCGCCCTCGCCGTGATCCTGTTCCTCGTGGGGCTGGCCCTGGCCCTGCTCGTCTACTGGCTCTCGCGCCGGTTCGTGAACTACGACGTGGAGGCCGGCTGATGAGCACCATGATCCAGACACCCCCGGAGAACATCGCTCCGCGGAAGAAGAAGGCGAACGCCGAGCAGTTCAATCGGCGGGCCGACGGCACGAAGCGCTCGTGGTTCTCTACCCTCACCGCGCGCATCGTCATGGTCATCCTGAGCATCCTGTTCCTGATGCCCCTGTACTGGATGATCGTCTCGGCGCTGAAGTCCAACGAGGAGCTCGCGAAGTTCCCGCCGACGCTGTTCCCGCACCAGGTCGAGTTCGGGAACTTCGTCAAGGCCGTGACGGCGATGCCGTTCCTGACGTTCTTCGCGAACTCGGCGATCATCACGATCTCGGTCGTCGTGCTCTCGGTGGTCTCGAACTTCATCATCGCCTACGGCTTCGCGTGCATCGACTGGCCAGGACGCGACAAGATCTTCTACGTCGTCATCGCGACGCTGTTCCTCCCATTCCCCGTCACGCTCATCCCGATGTTCGACATGTGGGCGCGCCTGGGGCTGGTGAACACACTGTTCCCGCTGATCCTGCCCTCGATGTTCGGCAGCGCGTTCTTCGTGTTCCTGCTGCGGCAGTTCCTCAAGCAGATCCCGCAGCCGATGCTGGATGCGGCGCGCGTGGACGGCGCGAGCGAGTGGACGGTCCTCTGGCGGATCGCGTTCCCGACGGCGATGCCGGCTCTCACCACGGTCGCGATCTTCTCCGCCGTCGGTGCCTGGAACGACTTCATGGGTCCCCTGATCTACCTGCAGGACCAGAAGGTGCAGACACTCTCGATCGGTCTGCAGACCTTCCGGTCGGTCAACGCCCAGGACGTCACCTTCAACCAGCTGATGGCCGCGTCGTTCCTGGTGATCCTGCCGCTGCTGCTCCTGTTCTTTATCTTCCAGCGGTACTTCATCCGCGGCATCACGATCGGAGGCTTCAAGTGATCTCCAGACGATCATTCCTGGCGGGGGCCACGGCCGCTGGTGCCGCCGTGGGCCTCGGGGCCTGTGCATCCTCACCCGCGGCCGGCCCCAACGTGGTCAGCTACTGGGGGCTCGGCGCGGCTGACGTCGACAAGGACAACCAGGTCATCGACGCCTTCAAGAAGACCGACGCGGGCAAGAACGCGGAGATCTACGTCGACCAGGTGCCGTCGAGCGGCGTCGCGGACATGAGCCAGATCATCACTGCCGTGCGCGGCGGGACGGCTCCCGATGTGTGGTGGATGGACCGCTTCAACGGAGTCCAGAACGCCTCCATCGGTCTCCTCGAGCCGATCGACGACCTCATCGAGAAGTACGAGGACGTCTCCCCGGAGGAGTTCAAGTCCCAGTGGATCCAGTTCGCCATCGACGAGCTCACCTACGACGGGAAGCTCTACGGGCTGCCCGCCACGACCGATGCCCGCGGCCTCCTGTACAACGAGGACGTCCTCAAGGACGCCGGCGTGGACCTGGACCTGTTCGACTGGACCAAGCACGTCATCACCTGGGACGAGCTCGGGGAGGCCTGCGAGAAGCTCGTCAAGACCGACAAGCGCGGCAACTACGAGCGCTTCGGCTTCGCACCGTGGCTCTCCGAGGGCTGGCCCTACACGTGGGGCTTCGGCCTCGACGCGCAGGCCTATGACAATGCGACCTCGACGGTCACGCTCGACTCCCCGCAGTGGCAGTCGGTCTACCAGCTCTACGCGGACTGGGCCGAGCAGTATCCGTACGCATCGGTCGACGCGTTCTTCGCGACGTACCAGCCGCCGAATGCGCCGCCCTCGCAGACCGCGATGTTCAGCGGTCGCCTCGGGGTCGACACCACCGGCCCCTGGCAGATCAGCGCCAACGAGAAGTACGCGCCGAAGCTGCCGCTGAAGTTCACGTACCTGCCGGTCGCGAAGGAGGGCGACTCGACCTACACCTGGTCGGGCGGCCAGTGCCTCGTGATCCCGAAGGGCGCGAACATCACCAAGACCCTCTGGGAGTTCATGAAGTTCTACGCGGGCTACCAGGGGCAGAGCATCGTGGTGCCGCAGTTCGGCAACCTGCCCACGAACATCAAGGCCATCCAGGAGAAGAAGTACAACCCCAAGGCCGAGATCTTCCGCAAGATGCTGCCGAACTCCACCTCTCGCCCGCCGCTGCCGGTGGGCTCGGCGATGTGGGACACCCTGACCCGCACGAAGAGCTCGGTGGCGCTGGGCTCCTCGACGCCGAAGCAGGCGGTGGAGTCCAACCAGCAGCTCGTCGCTCCGAAGATGGAGCTGTTCCCGGACTACAAGATGCCTGATACGTACGGCAAGCCCAGCCCGGTCCCCGGCAGCTGACCGGTTCGCTGTCCCGGGGCGCGCACGCTCCCCGGGATAGGGGCCACCGGCACCTCTCCATCCGCCGCTGCCGCATCCCGCCCTGTGCCGCCCGTATCCCCGTCCCTGCTCCGCCCCGAAAGGAGGTCCCGTGCTCGATCGACGACAGCTCCTCACCGGTGCAGGCGTCGCCCTCGCGGCGGGCCTGGGCACAACCTCCTGCGCGGGAAGCGGACCGACCGGTCCGCGCACCGTCCGCTACTGGGGGATGGGTGCCGCTGACACGGACAAGGACGAGGCGGCGCGAGACGCCTTCCTCGCCACCGACGCAGGCAAGGGCGCGCAGGTCAGCATCGACCAGGTGCCCTCGAGCGGCTCGTCGGACATGAGCCAGATCATCACCGCCGTGCGCGGCGGGACGGCTCCCGACGTGTGGTGGATGGACCGCTTCAACGCGGTGCAGAACGCCTCCATCGGACTGCTCGAGCCGGTGGACACCCTCATCGAGAAGTACGAGGACGTCTCCCCGGAGGAGTTCAAGTCCCAGTGGATCCAGTTCGCCATCGACGAGCTCACCTACGACGGGAAGCTCTACGGGCTGCCCACCTCCACCGACGCCCGCGGCCTGCTCTTCAACGAGAACGTGCTCAAGGACGCCGGCGTCGACCTCGACATGTTCGACCCCGAGCAGCACGTCCTCACCTGGGCGGAGCTGCGCGAGGCCGCGCGGCGGATCACCCACCAGGATGCCCGCGGCAACTACGACCGCCTCGGCTTCGCGCCGTGGGCCGACCAGGGCATGCCCTACACCTGGGCGTTCGGCTTGGACGCGCAGGTCTACGACAACGACTCGGGGGAGGTGGTGCTGAACTCCCCGCAGTGGAAGTCCGTGTTCGACCTCTACGCGGACTGGGCCGAGGAGTTCCCCTACTCCCGGGTCGATGCGTTCTTCGCGACGTACCAGCCGCCCAACGCCCCGCCCACCCAGAACGCCGTGTTCGGCGAGCATCTCGCGATCACCACGGGCGGGCCCTGGCAGATCTCGGGGAACAAGAAGTACGCCCCGAAGCTGCCGTTGAAGTGGACCTGGCTGCCCGTCGAGAAGGACGGCGACCCCACCTACACGTGGTCCGGCGGCTTCTCGCTGGTCCTGCCCAAGGGGTCGAACATGTCCCGCACCACCTGGGAGTTCATGAAGCATTTCACGGGCGTCGCGGGCCAGTCGATCGTCGTGCCGAAGCTCGGGAGCCTGCCCACGCACCTGCGGGCGATCACCGAGAAGAAGTACGACCCCGACGCCGAGCTGTTCCGGCAGATGCTGCCGAATTCCACCTCGCGCCCGCCGATCCCCGTCGGCTCGGCCGCCTCCGACACCCTCGACCGGTCGAAGACGTCGGTCGCCATCGGCTCGAAGTCCGCTCAGCAGGCCATCGACGACAACCAGGCCATGGTCGTCCCGAAGATGGACCTGTTCCCCGGCTACAAGATGCCCGACACCTACGGGAAACCCCAGCAGATCCCGGGCGGGGACCAGTGATATCTACCCGTCGGCCGCACCGCGAGAACCGGACCCCGGATCCCGGTCCCGTCGGCCGCACCTCCGACCCCCGGCCCTGAGGCCGGACCACAGACCCCGGCCCCCACAGCCGGACCACAGACCCCCGGCCCCGTCGGCCGGTCAGGAAAGCACCAACCCCACGAGACGGAAGCAGGAAACTTCTCCATGACCTCCCCCTCCACCGCGGCAGCGCCCCTGCGCATCGCCGTGCTCTCCGCATGGCACGTGCACGCCGAGGAGTACGGTCGGGCGGCGATCGAGCACCCGGACACGGAGCTCGTCGCCGTCTGGGACGACGACGCCGCGCGCGGCCAGGAGCTCGCCGAGCGCCTGGGCGTGCCCTTCGAGGACGACCTCGACGCCCTGCTGGCCCGCGAGGACCTCGACGGCGTCACCAACACCACCGCCACCACCGTGCACGACGAGATCCTCGGCAAGGTCATCGCCGCGGGCAAGCACGTGTTCACCGAGAAGCTGCTCTCGCCCAGCGTCGAGGGCTGCGACACCCTCATCGACGCGGCCGGCGAGGCGGGCGTGGCCCTCACCGTGTCCCTCCCGCGCCTCTCCCACGGCTACACCGTGGCCCTGCGCAAGATCCTCGAGGACGGCACCCTGGGCCGCATCACCTACGCCCGCGTGCGCCTCGCGCACGACGGCTCGACGCGCGACTGGCTGCCTGCACGCTTCTACGACCCGGCTGAGGCGATCGGCGGCGCGTTCTCCGACCTCGCCGCCCACCCTGTCTACCTCACGCAGCTGATCCTGGGTGAGGACGCCTCGAGCGTCCGCTCGAGCTATACGGACATCACCGGGCGCGGCGTCGAGGACAACGCCTCGGTCACGATCACCACGCCCGACGGCGCCATCGGCGTCATCGAGACCGGCTTCGTGACCCCTGCCAGCGGCTTCACCATCGAGGTCCATGGCACCGAGGGCTCGCTGCTCTACGGCTTCGGCGGCGAGAAGATGCTGCTGACCACCCGTGAGGGCACCACCGAGGTCGAGGTCCCCAGCGACATCGATGCGCCGTTCTGGCAGTGGGTCCAGGCGATCCGCACCGGCGAGCCCACGCTCGAGAACCTCGCCCGTGCCCGCGCTCTCACCGCCCTGGTCGTCGCCGCGAACGCCGACGCCGGGATCTGACCGGGCACCAGGCACGGTCCGCCGAAGCTTGCACCTGCTGCCGGACCCGCCCCACCCCACCCCTGACATACCCCTGACATCCGCTCACGAAGGAGCACCCCCATGACCGTCACCCTTCCCGTCCGCATCGGCCTGATCGGCGGAGGCGGCATCGCCAACGCCCACCTCAAGGGCTACTCCACGATCCCGGACCGCGCTCGCGTGGTCGCGATCGCCGACGCGAACCCCGAGACCCTCGCCCTGCGCACCGAGGAGATCGGCGCCACGGGCTACTCGGACTTCACCGAGCTCGTGCAGGACCCCGACGTCGACGCCGTCGACATCTGCCTGCCCCACCACCTGCACAAGCCTGCGATCGTCGCGGCCGCCAACGCCGGCAAGCACATCCTGTGCGAGAAGCCCCTGTGCCTCACCGCCGAGGAGGCCGCAGAGGTCCGCGCGGCCGTCGACGCCGCCGGCGTCACCCTCATGTGCGCGCACAACCAGCTGTTCATGCCGGCCGTCGCCAAGGCCAAGGAGGTCATCGACTCCGGTGCCCTGGGCGACGTCTACGAGGTGCGCACCACCGACTCGTTCTTCAACGACTTCGACCCGGAGAACATGGGGTGGCGCGCCCACACCGCCACCAGCGGCGGCGGCGAGTACATCGACACCGGCTACCACCCGACCTACCTCCTGATGCACCTCTCGGGCGGCCGCCCGAAGGAGGTCTTCTCGATGATGTCGACCCACCGCCTGAAGTTCATGGAGGGCGAGGACTCGGCCCAGGTCCTGGTGCGCTTCGACAACGGCAGCGTGGGTCAGCTCGTCACCTCCTGGGCCTACCAGGCGGCGCCCGGCACCGACCGCTTCTCCGTGGTGGGCGAGAAGGGCTCGCTGAGCTCCGACGGCTCCACCCTGCGCGTGAAGCTGCGTGCGGAGGACGAGGAGCAGGTGTTCGCGGCCGAGCCCATCGACACCTTCGCTGCGGAGATCGCCGACTTCGTGACCTGCCTGGAGACCGGCAAGCGTCCGCTCAACACCGAGGAGGAGGGCATCGCCGTGCTCGGCATCATCCTCGCCGCCTACGAGAGCGCCCGCACCGGTGTCGCCGCGGAGGTCATGAGCGCCTGAGCCCTCGGGCTGAGAACAGGCATCCGCCGCTCCACGGCGGATCAGAGGGAGGTCGGGCGTCGCACAGCGTGCGTCACCCGGCCTCCCTCTGCACCCGTGACCGATGGGGGATCCGCTGTACCCGCGGTCGCTCACACCTGCATGACGCCCCCGGGGCTCGTCAGGCGCGCACGACACGCAGGTGCAAGGGCAGCGCGTCGGCGAGGGCGGTGATCCGCGGGTCGGTGATCTTCGCCCCGTCGACCGTGGGCAGCGCGAGATAGCCACGGCGGATGTGCACGTCCAGTGCGCCCGCGTCCGACATGTCAGAGGGCGCATCCGTCGGCAGGGTCTCCATCCGCCATCGACGCGGGTGCGCCCGCAGCTCCCTCGTCCCCTCACGCGTGACGGGGTCGGCGAGCAGCGCGGCCCACAGCTCGCCGTCGGTCATCTGGGTTAGATCTGCCGCGTCGAACGACGCTCCGGTATCGAGAGCGGTGATGACCAGGTGCTTCAGCACGGCGATCGGGACGACGTTGGAGGGCGCGCGCTGGTGGCGGGCCTCCGCGACGATGAGGTCCACGAGCTCGTCGGCCGTCTGCTCGTCGGTGTCCACGGCGCCGTCGACCAGGCGCATCCGCCCGAGCATCTCGCGCGGGGGCGTCGTGGTGCGTCCGTGCACCTGGCCGCTGCGCAGGAACGAGTCGAGGTGGTCGAGCGTGAGGGCGCCGGAGGAGTTGGTCAGGGGAGAGGGTCGCTCGCCCTCGTCGATCGCGATGATCTCCTCGGCCTCCACGCCGTGCCGCCGCAGCACCGGATCGAGCTCGGCGATCCGCTCGCGGCCGATCGTGTGATGGTCGAGCCCACCGAGTCCCTCGAGGGTGTGGCTGAAGGGCAGATGCCCGATGTCGTGCAGGATCGCCGTCGCGCGAGCCGCGCGATCATCCGGCGCGAAGTGCGCCGTGAGCGCGAGGACCCCCAGGGAGTGCTCGATGCGCGAATAGCTCTGGGTGGTGGTGAACGAGGCGATGCCGGCGTGGGCGACGAAGGCCAGGCGCCGCACCCACCAGGTGTCCAGCAGCTCGAGCTCCAGAGGGGTCAGCTCGACCTCGAGGCGCCAGACGGGATCGAACCAGCGTCCGTCCAGCCCCAGGGTGTCGGCGTCGATCCCGCGCACGTCGTGTCCTTCCGTCATCGTCGCCATCGGCCGACGGCTCCGGCTCGTCAGTCTTGCGCAGCCGACCGGCTCATCGCTGCAGATCGCCGCGGGGCACTCGATCGCGGTCGTAGGTGATCTCCGTGTAGCCGTGCGGCGCGGGCCGCCCGTCCTCGTCGACGTTGACGAACACGAGCTCGTCGATCGTGAGGATGCTCTGCTGGGTGAACAGGTTCCGGGCCTCGGCGCGCATCGTCAGGGAGGTGCGCCCGAACTTGGTCGCGACCAGGCCGATCTCGACGATGTCGCCCTCGCGGGCCGAGGAGACGAACACGATCTCCGACATATATTTCGTGACCACGCGCTGGTGGCCCAGCTGGATGATCGCGTAGACGGCCGCCTCCTCGTCGATCCAGCGCAGCAGGCTGCCTCCGAAGAGAGTGGCGTTGGCGTTGAGGTCCTCGGGGCGCACCCACTTGCGGGTGCGGAAGGACATGACCGGCTCGGACGGGGAAGTCTCCATGTCTGGACATCGTAGAGATCGCCGCACGTCCGCATGAAGCCCGTGTGGCGCAGCCTGTACTGGGCGGCGCAGCGGGACCGGGGCAGGCGGCACGGCGGGATGCAGGATGGCAGGATCGAGCGCATGGTCAGTGAGGACCGCGAAGTCGGCGAGGACGGCGAAGACAGCGAAGGTCGCGAAGCCGGTGGGGATGGGAGACACGGGGCCGGGCGCCTGTGCTGGGACGTCGACGTCGCGATCCGGCGCGCTGCGGAGCCCCCGGCCCTGGCTCCTTCGCGGGCGCGGATGCTCGTCCTCTCGCCCGACGTCTCGGCGATCGTGATGGTCCTGCGCACTCGACCCGGCCGCGATCCCTATGGCGTGCTCCCCGGCGGCGGCCTCGAACCGGACGACGCCGATCCGCTGGCCGGCGCGCTGCGCGAGCTCACCGAGGAGACAGGACTGGGAGGCGCCGACGTGGAGCTCGTGACCAGCAAGGTCGTCGTCGAGGGTGAGCAGTGGATCTTCCTCGGACGCGCCCACCGCCGGCTCCCTCTGCGCCTGGGATGGCCCGAGACGGATCGGGACGCCGAGGTCCACGGCACCTACGAGCCCGTGTGGCTGAGCCCGCGCGTTGCGCTCGAGCAGCTCCGTGGAGGGGTGCATCCGCGCTGGATCACGGGGATGATCGCAGGAGGACGCTGAACCGCGAGGAGGCGGCATGCGCATCACCGACCATCCATACCGAGAGAGCGACGACGGCGCACCGCGCCCGACCCGCAGGACTGCGGCAGCGTTCTCGCTCTTCGCGTTCGGAGGGCTCGTCGCCTGCACCGATACCGGGACGTCACCGCAGGGGAGCGAGTCCGAGGACCGTGCGACCGACAGCAGCGGATCTTCGTCGGCCGGAGGCGGATCGCCATCGGACGAGGGCGGACCCTCGTCGCGCAGCGCCGAGGACGTCGAGGTCCTCGCCGAGGGCCTCGAGGCGCCCTGGTCCATCGCGTTCCACGGGCAGACTCCGCTGATCAGCGAGCGCGACAGCGCCCGCATCCTCGAACGGGCACCGGACGGGTCCCTGCGCACCGTCGCGACGATCCCCGGCTTCGCCCCGCAGGGCGAAGCCGGACTGCTGGGCATCGCCGTGCGCGACGGAGCGCTGTTCGCGCACTCCACCTCCGCGGACGGCAACCGGATCCAGCGCTTCGAGATCACGGGCGCACCCGGTTCGCTGGGACTCGGCGAGGCGACGACCCTGCTCGACGGGATCCCGTCGGCCGCGAACCACAACGGTGGGCGCCTCGCCTTCGGGCCGGACGGGAAGCTCTACGCGACGGCCGGCGACGCCGGGGACAGGGACGCCGCGCAGGACGTGGACGCGCTCGCCGGGAAGATCCTGCGGCTCGAGCCCGACGGGTCCGTGCCCGGGGACAACCCCTTCCCGGCCTCGCCCGTGTTCAGTTTCGGGCATCGCAACCCGCAGGGCATCGCCTGGGACGAGGACGGCACGATGTACGCGAGCGAGTTCGGCCAGGACACCTGGGACGAGCTCAACGTCATCGAGGCCGGGAAGACCTTCGGGTGGCCCACGGCCGAGGGCATCGCCCACGAGGACGGCCTTGTCGACCCCCAGCAGCAGTGGCACCCCTCGGACGCCAGCCCGAGCGGCATCGCGATCTCGCACGGCACGATCCACATCGCCGCCTTGCGCGGCGAGCGCCTCATCGACGTGCCTCTGAGCGACCTCTCGACCTCGACGCCGCGACTGGTCGGTGCACATGGCCGGCTGCGCGACGCGGTCATCGCCCCGGACGGCTCCCTGTGGGTGCTCACGAACAACACCGACGGTCGCGGCTCGCCTTCTGACGGCGACGACCGTCTGCTGCGGGTGAGCACCGGATGAGGCGCCGGGCTCTCGCGGAGTGGCTGAGGGTGGAGGGGACCCGGGCCGACGCGCAAGGGCACGGTTCCGGATGAGTCGGGACGCTCCCGGCCGGCGATCTCCAGCGGGGGCGTGCACTTCGCGTAGTCATACGTCGGGTCACGACGAATAGAGCACGCGACCCGACCTATGACTACGCGTGGTGCACGGGGCCCCGGAGCATCCAGCGCAGCGCATCGGGGAGCACCACCCCGCCGTGGTTCGGGCTGTGCCCGCCGTCGCCGAGCTCGATCCGCAGGTCGTAGCCGGCCTCCGCGAGGGATGCCGCGGTGCGCAGGTTCTCGGCGAGCCAGTTCATCTGTGGCTGGTCGTGGTTCAGGTCCCGCTGGCCGATCTGCAGGAAGAACCGCAGAGGTCGCGGGGGAGTCGACGCGATCAGCGCCGGATAGGGGTTGCCCTCCGGCATCTGTGCGACGCTCGAGAGGCAGCAGATCGCGCCGCCGAACGCGTCGGGCCTGTGCCAGGCGGCCGTGAAGGAGCAGTCGCCGCCGCTGCTGCCGCCGCACAGGATCGTGCTACGAGGGTCGTCGAGAATCGTCCTGCGCGCCCTCACCAGGGGGAGCACCTCCTCGAGGAGGAAGCGGGCGTAGGTGTCGTCGGCCGCGTCGTACTCGAGGTTGCGCTGCCTGGGCGCAGGCTCCGCACTCTGCTCCGAACCGGGCTCAGCGCTGGTGCGCCGTGTGCCGGGCTCGACGAAGACGCCGATGGTCGGCGGGATGGCGCCGGAGGCGGTCAGGTTGTCCAGGACGATGCCGCCGCGCACCTCGCCCTCGGGGTCGAGGTACCAGCCGCCGTCCTGGAAGACGACCACACCGGTGGGGTCACCGGGGGCGATGCCCGGGGGCGTGTGGATCCAGATCCGTCGGTGCGTACCGGGGAACAGTGCGCTGTCCTCGAGCGCGATCTCCTCGGTCGTGCCGGGGGACACGCCCGGGGCGCGCGCGGAATCGGGCCCGTGCGCGTAGACGACATCCTCGAGATCGAGGGGCAGGGCGCGGAACGGGACGATCGTGCTCACGCGGCTGACGCTAGGGCGCAGGGCACGAGCCGGCAACGCATTTCCCGGGCGGTCGAGTCTCAAGCCGGGCGTCCTGACCATGTGCTCCCGCCGGTGTGAAGGGCGGATTCAGCGTTCGCGCGCACCGGCCGAAAAGTCGGTCTCCAGCGGGGGCGTGCACTTCGCGTAGTCATACGTCGGGTCACGACGAATAGAGCACGCGACCCGACCTATGACTACGCGTGGTGCACGGGGTCTGTCGAGACCGTGCGGTCGAAGTGGTCGGAACGGCAGACGGCCAGATCTCCGGCTCGGCTTCGCCCGCAGGCCCGGACCGATCCGTCAGATCGCGCCCTGCGCCTCGGTGCCGGAGGGCAGCGGAGTCATGCGGGTGACCAGGGTGGGCTTCTCGATGAGGTCGGCGATGTCCCCGTTGAGGATGCCGACGGCCTCGCCTGCTCCATGGGTGTCGAGGTCCTGGACGGTCGTCCACTTCTCGATCATGGTGATGGTGCCGTCCTCGGCGTCGTGGATCGAGTAGAGCTCGCAGCCGGGCTCCTCGTGGACGGCGGCGATGCCTCGCTGCATGGCCTGCACGAGCTCCTGCTTCTTCCCTGCCTGGGGGTAGAACACGGCGGTGACGATGACGGTCATCGGGACAGCTCCTTCGCGTCGGTCCGGCGGCCTCCCGCCGGTGGCTCGAACGTATCAATCCAGCTCAGCGGCATCGAGCGCACCCCAGGATGTGGACCGTGCGATGCTGGGACAACCACTGGGCGGACCACTCGCGCCAGATCGCACCGAGCAGAGCCGCCCGGTCCTGCAGGCCGCCGAGCAACCGGTCCGCGCTGCGTCGGAGGAGACCACGATGAGCACCCTGGACGACGTCCGCCGCCTCGCGACCGCCCTGCCCCAGGTCGAGGAGTCGACTTCCTACGGCTCCCCGGCCTTCCGCGTGGCCGGGAAGGTGTTCGCGACCGTCCGCGGCCCGCGCCGCGCCGAGATCGTGGACCGGCTCGTCGGCCCCGACGCCGAGATCCTCGTGGCCTGGTGCCATGACGTCGGTGAGCGCGAGGCGCTCATCGCCGCCCGCCCCGACCGCTTCTTCACCACCGACCACTACCGCGACCACCCGAGCGTGCTGGTCTGCCTGGAGACCGTCGAGGACGAGGAACTCCGCGAACTGCTTGAGGACGCGTGGGACGCCCGCGCCCCGCAGTCCCTGCACCCGGGGGAGTGAAGCGGTCCCCGCCTCTCGCGCCTCTTCCGCCTCTCGCGGTCCGAGAACGGCCCTCGCCATTCCCGGCGGACCGTCGTTGGATGGTTACGCTGGCCGATGGCCCCGCGGCCGCACATCATCCCCGACAGCGATGGAGCATCCGGACATGAGCACACGGCGGAACCAGGGATCCACGAGCGCCGGATCCGCGCAGGCCCTCGATGCCTTCGCCCAGATCATGGGGTCCTCGCACGTGCTCACCTCGAAGCGCGCGACCGCCCCCTACGCCACCGGCGACCGCTTCGGCTCCGGCGACGTCCTGGCCGTGCTGCGCCCGGGCTCCCTCGTGGACATGTGGCGCGCCCTCCAGGTGTGCGTCGACCACGACCTCATCGTTATCACCCAGGCGGCCAACACCGGCCTGACCGGCGGCTCCGGCCCCGGGGACCAGGACTACGACCGCGACATCGTCATCATCTCGACGCTGCGGATCGACCAGATCCATCTCATCAACGACGCCCGCGAGGCGATCTGCCTGGCCGGCGCCACCCTCTTCGAGCTCGAGGAGACCCTGGCCGAGCACGGACGCGAGCCGCACTCGGTGATCGGCTCGAGCTCGATCGGCGCGTCCGTCGTCGGCGGGATCGCGAACAACTCCGGAGGCAGCCAGATCCGCAAGGGCCCCGCGTTCACCGAGCACGCGCTGTTCGCCCGGGTCGACGAGGACGGCACGATCCACCTGGTCAACCACCTGGGCATCGACCTCGGCACCGACCCCACGCACATCCTCGACAAGGTCCAGCGCGGCGACTGGGATCCGGCCGACGTGACCCCTCCGCCGGAGGACTCGACCGGCACCGACTACGCCGACCACGTCCGCGAGATCGTCGACACCCCCGCCCGGTACAACGCGAACCCGAAGTTCCTGTTCGAGGCCTCGGGCTGCGCCGGCAAGCTCATGGTGTTCGCGGTGCGCACCCGCACGTTCCCGCTCGAGAGGGACAAGGCGACCTTCTACATCGGCACCGACCGGCCCTCCGATCTGGAGGCGCTACGCCGCGCGTTCCTCGCCTCCGACGGTCCGCTGCCGATCTCGGGGGAGTACATGAGCTCCCACGCCTTTGACCTCGCCGCCGAGTACGGCAAGGACACCTACGTCTCTCTCAAGCACGCCGGAAGCCGCACGCTGGTGCGCATGTTCGCCCTCAAGAGCTGGGCGAACGGAGTCTTCGAGAAGCTCCCCGGCTTCGGGCCCTCGGTCGCCGACGAGATCTCCCAGAAGCTCTTCGGCCTGATCCCCGAGAAGCTCCCGAAGCGCCTGCTCGACTTCCGCGACCGGTTCGAGCATCACCTGCTGCTCGTCGTCAGCGGCAGCGAGCGCGAGGCCACGCAGCGTCTGCTGGCCGACTTCTTCGCCGCGCCCGACCACGAGGGCGAGTTCTTCGAATGCGACGCCGACGAGGCCCAGAGCGCCACCCTCATCCGCTTCGGCGTGGCCAGCGCCGCCGGTCGGTACTTCACGATGCACCGCGAGGAGGCGTCGGCCATGGTGACCTTCGACGTCGCGCTGCGCCGGGACGACGAGGACTGGCTCGAGGTGCTCCCCGCGGACATCGCCGACCAGCTGCTGGAGAGCGTCTACTTCGGACACTTCTTCTGCCACGTGATGCACCAGGACCACGTGGCGAAGGCGGGCGTGGACCCCGTCGCCCTCAAGAAGCGCATGAGGACGCTGCTCGAGGATCGCGGCGCCGCCGTCCCCGCCGAGCACAACTACGGGCGCATCTACCCCGCGCCCGAGCCGATGGTCGCGCACTTCCGCGAGATGGACCCGCGCAACATGTTCAACGCCGGCGTCGGGGAGACCACGGCGCACAGGGACTGGGAGCCGGCCCCCGCCCAGGGGTGACGGCCCGCCCCGCTCACCCCTGCTCGATCGCGGCCAGGTGCTCGGGCCGCACCGCGTCGACGTGCGGTGCCGCCTCCTCGTGGTGCTCGACCCAGCGCGCCACGTACGGGCACACGGGCACGATCCGCCGTCCCCCGCGCACCGTCTGCTCGAGGGCCGTGCGGGTGAGGGTCGAGGCGAGCCCCCGGCCCTCGTACTCGTCGAAGACGACGGTGTGGAAGAAGATGCGCTGCGGGGAGTCGGCGCCGTCGACGTCGCGGTACTTCGAGAATCCGGCGTGGTGCTCGCCGACGAACACGTCGAACCGCCCCTTCTCGGGGTTGTCGCGGATGAAGGCGCGATCGGGCGTGTCGTCCTCCTCCGGCGCGGGCGCTGCCGCGTCACGGGCATCTGCCTGCGGCGCGTCGGCCCGCGATACTTCGGCCTGCGGCGCGGTGGGCTCCTCGGGGGTCTGGCTCTCGCTCATCGGGGGTCTCCTTCGTGCGGGTCTGCGGATGGCTCGACGGATGGCCCGCCGGGCGGAGCGGAGGGCTGGCCGGCGGGCCGCCCGGAGGGCTGGCCGATGGGCCGGTCGTCGGGCGCGCCATCGGGCTGAGCGGCCGGAGCGTCCGACCTGCGGGGCCGACGGCGCGGAGCGATGCGGGCGTTCGGAAGCGTCGGCGCGGGCAGGGGAGCGGGCGTGTCCGCGGGGAACGGACCGAAGCGGAGACCGGTCGACGCAGGCGCCGACGGCATCCCGCCCGACGGAGCCTCCGTGTCCTCCCGACCGATCTCGCGCTGCCACTGCGCGCGGAACGCGACGATCTCCTCGTGGGTGCGGCCCACGAAGTTCCACCACATGACGATCTCCTCGGCGAACGGCGGTCCGCCGACGAGGATCAGGCGCGTCGGCTGCTGACCGGCGTCGATTCTCTGCGCGCCGGCGCCCTCGGGGATGTGCGCGAGGTGGTCGCTCGGGATGTCGAGGGCGGCATCGGCGCAGTGCAGGCGCGCGGCGCCCGTGTCCACGAGCAGCCCGTGCTCGAAGGTCGGATCCAGGGCGAGGTCGAGGTGTGCGCCGGCCGGGAGCAGGATCTCGGCGGCGAGAGCGGGGGTGCGGGTCTCGATGGGGGAGGCGAGACACTCGGCGTGGGGCCCGCCCGCGCCTGTCGGCCCCGCGCCCGCGAGCGGCCCGAGATAGGTCCGCACCGCAGCGCCGCCCACCTCGACGAGCGGGGCGACGTGGTGCTGGGAGGCGGGCATGCCGCCGCGCTCGGCGTCGGGCAGCGCGTACCAGAGCTGGACGCCGTGCAGCACGCTCGTGCGCGCGGTCGAGAACTCGGAATGGGAGACGCCGCGGCCCGCGATCATCAGGTTCACCTCGCCCGGGCGCACCGTGTTCGCGAAACCCGTGGAGTCCACGTGGTCGATCTGCCCCTCGAACAGCAGCGTGACCGTCGCGAGGCCCGTGTGCGGATGACGGGGAACCGCCATGCCGCCGGTCGCGGCGACGTCGTCCGGGCCGAAGTGGTCGACGAAGCACCAGGGGCCGATGAGCGAGCGCGCCCGCTGCGGCAGAGTGCGCCGCACGGTCATCGCGCGCGGACCACCCAACGGCACCTCGCGCGGGGTGAGCACGCTCGGCCGGGCGCCCGAGCCCGGGGCCGGGTCGGCGGCGCACAGCAGCTCGCGCGGATGCTTCTCCGTCGTCGACATCGTCGCCTCCCTCT
Source organism: Brachybacterium halotolerans subsp. kimchii (assembly GCF_020792675.1). Taxonomy (NCBI): domain Bacteria; kingdom Bacillati; phylum Actinomycetota; class Actinomycetes; order Micrococcales; family Dermabacteraceae; genus Brachybacterium; species Brachybacterium halotolerans. The sequence continues at coordinate 2,564,610 of NZ_CP086254.1, forward strand.
GCCCGTGGGCGCGCTGCGGGACCAGCCTATGCGCGAGCCGCCGCTTTCGGACGCCGACCGGGTCCCGGGTCCGGACGTCGACCGGTTCCCGGGTTCGGACTCCCGGCCGTCGGACCGGCCCGGAGCCGTGTTGCCGGTCGCGGGGCCCGACGGTAGATTCGACGATCAGCCGAGTGAGCCACGGCACCCTCCGCGACGAACCCTCCGAGGAGCGAGATGACTGCCCCATCCGTCGGCCGCCTGCGCGCCGGCAGCACGAACCCTCTGCGCGCCGGCATCATCGGCACCGGCGGGATCTCCCGCGCGCACGCCCCCGGCTGGATCGACGCCGGCGCCGAGCTGCACGCCTTCAGCCTCGAGGGGGCCGACGCCTTCGCCCAGGAGTTCGGCGCGATCGTCCACGAGGACCTCGAGGATCTCCTGGCCGCGGTCGACGTCGTCGACGTCTGCACCCCCACCCCGAGCCACCCGGAGATCGTGCACAGCGCCCTGGACGCCGGCCGCGACGTGGTCTGCGAGAAGCCGCTCGCACTGCGCGCCGAGGATGCCCGTTCGCTGGTCGAGCACGCCGAGCGCGCGGGACGGCTGCTGTTCCCCGCGCACGTGGTGCGCTTCTTCCCGCAGTACGCGGCCGCCGAGCGGGCCATCGAGCGCGGCGCGATCGGCACGCCCGCGGTGCTGCGCTTCGAGCGCACCGGCGCGATGCCGAAGCAGCCCTGGTTCGCCGACGAAACGCGCTCCGGCGGCATCGTCATGGACCAGATGATCCACGACATCGACCAGGCCATCTGGATGGCCGGCCCCGTGACCAGCGTGTTCGCCCAGCAGAACCGGCGCGGCGAAGGCGGCTCCCTGCGCACGGCCCACGTGGTGCTCACCCACGCGGGCGGCGTGATCAGCCACTGCCGCGGCCTCTGGGGCGCACCCGGGACCCGCTTCCACTTCACGTTCTCCCTCGCCGGCGACGCCGGACGCCTCGAGTACGACTCCGCGAGCGGCGACGGCGTCGCCTGGGACGAGGTCGCCTCCTCCCGCGGCGGCTCGGACGGCGGCTACCTGCCCGACGTCTCCGGCATCGCCAGCCCCTACGCCCTCGAGATCAGCGACGCCGTCGCGGCCCTCGAGACCGGCTCCACCCCCCGAGTGACCGGGGCCGACGGCGTCACGGCGGTCGAGATCGCCCTCGCCGCCCTCGAATCCATCGCGACCGGACGGAGGATCGCATGCTGACCGCGCCCCGGCCCCTGCGCATCGCCCTGCTCAGCTGCGCGCACACCCACGCCGCCGGCTACGCGGCGCTCCTGGATGCCCGCGGCGACGTCGACCTCGTCGTCTCCGACCCCGACGGCTTCGGCGACGTGCACGTCTCCGAACGCTCGCGACTCGTCGGCAGCCACGAGGAGGCCCTCGACGCGTGGGCCGACGGCTCGGGAGCGGCCGACGGGGCGGCAGCATCCGACGGGCGGGGCGGCGTGTCCGGCCCCGACGCCGTCGTCGTCACCAGCGCGAACGCGCATCACCGCGACCTCGTCCTCGAGGCCGCCCGACGCGGCGCCCACGTGCTGTGCGAGAAGCCGCTCGCGACCACCGTCGCCGACGCCGAGCAGATGGTCGCCGCCTGCCGCGAAGCCGGCGTGCTGCTCATGACCGCCTTCCCCGTGCACTTCGCCCCGCAGGTCGCCGCGCTGCGCGAGGCCGTCGCGCACGGCAGCCTGGGCGAGGTCGTCGGCGTGACCGGCACCAACAACGGCAAGCTGCCCACGGGGCGCGACTGGTTCACCGACGTCGGCCTCTCCGGCGGCGGCGCCCTCGTCGACCACACGGTGCACATCGCCCAGATCCTCGACTCCGTGTTCGGCGAACCGGAGTCCGTCCACGCGGTCACCAACCGGATCCTGTACGCCGACCGGGCGGGGGAGGGCGCGGAGACGGGAGGCCTCGTCACGCTCACCTACCCCGACGGTCTGGTCGCGACCATCGACTGCTCCTGGTCGCAGCCGGCCGAGGCCCCCACTTGGGGCGGCGTCACCCTCCAGGCCGTGGGCACCGAGGGGCAGCTCGTGATCGACCCGTTCTCGCAGCACGTCGGCGGATTCGGGCAGTGGCTGCCCTACGGCGCCGACCTCGACGCGCTCATGCTCGAGGCGTTCCTCGGAGGCGTGCGCGCCCGCGCGGACGGCACAGGCGCGCGCCCGGACGGAGCCGCCGGCCCGGACGCCCCCGCCCTCCTCGAGCCCAGCGGCGAAACGGGACTGCGCACCGTGCGGGTCGTCGCCGCCGCGCAGGAGTCGGTGGCCACCGGCCAGCCCGTGGCGCTCGCCGCTCTCCGCGGCGCCTGACGCACCCTCGGACCTCGGCTGACGTAGCCTCGGGACGGACCCGTCGACGGCGCCCCGGGCCACCTGCCCACGGGCGCCGTCGTCACCGCCGACCCCCGTGGAGGACACCCCCTTGGCACACGTACCCGCCGAGCTCTCGCGCTCATGGCTGCTGGTCTCCGGACGCCGCGCCGACCAGTTCGACACCGCCTCGCGATCCCGCGCCGACCAGGTCGTGCTCGACATCGAGGACGCGGTCGACCCGCAGCACAAGGCCGAGGCGCGGGCCGACGTGCTCCGCTGGCTCCAGGACGGCGCCGCCTGGGTCCGGATCAACGACCGTGCGAGCGCGTTCTGGGGCGATGACGTCGACGGGCTCGCCGGACTGCCCGGGCTCGAGGGCGTCGTGCTCGCCAAGACCGAGTCGGCCGAGCAGGTCACCGAGACCTTCGAACGGCTCGGCGGCTCCACCCCCGTGGTCGCGCTCGTCGAATCGGCGCTCGGCATCGAGGAGGCGGTCCCGATCGCGCGCGCCCGCGGCGCGTTCCGGCTCGCCTTCGGCAGCGGCGACTACCGCCGCGACACCGGCACCAGCGCCGACGACCTCGCGATGGCATACCCCCGCTCCCGCCTCGTGGTCGCGAGCCGCATCGGCGACCTCCCCGGGCCGATCGACGGGCCGACGGTCGGCTCGAGCCACCCGATCCTGCGCGAGCAGGCGACGACCGCGGTCTCCCTGGGCATGACGGGCAAGCTCTGCCTGGAGCCCGACCAGCTCAGCGTCATCAACGAGACCATCAGCCCCACCCCCTCCGACGTGGAGTGGGCGCGCAGCTTCCTCGCCGACTTCGCCGAGCGCGGGGGCGTGATCCGCGACGGCAGCGACCTGCCCCGCCTGGGCCGTGCCCGTAGGATCGAGCACCTCGCGAGCGCCTTCGGCATCGGCCCCGCCTGAGGGCCTGCGCACTGACCTCCGTGTGGGGTCGCGGTGCGTGCCGGGGCATCCCGAGCCGGTGCGCGAGAGCTCGGGCCGCACGCGTCGTCCGGAGTCACCCCGGGTCGGACACGTCCTGCTCCACCCACTCCGGCTCCACGAGCGTGACGCGCGGCGAGGCGCCCTCCTCGCGCAGCAGCCGGACGAGCTCGCGCACCGCGAGCTCGCTGATCTCCACGCGCCGTGGGTCGATCCGGGGGATCTGCGCGAGCAGGGGGCTGATCTGGGCGAGGTCCTCGTCCGTGAGGGCGAGCAGCAGCAGGTGGGGGTCGTCCAGAGCCCCGCTCGCGGCGGTCGCGAAGAGCACCTCGGTGACGCCGTTCAGGCCGAACACGGCCGTGCGCCGCCCGCCGCGGGCGAGCTCGCGGGCGCGGGCGGGGACGTCGGGCAGCTCGCCGGCGTCCAGGACGACCTCGAGGCCCGCGCCGTCCGCCCGCGCCTTCGTCTGTGCCTGCTCCTCGATGCCGAGCAGGAAGCGAGAGACGTCGTTGCGGTGGCGTCTGTGCCCCGGCTCCCCGAACAGCAGCAGACGCTCGCATCCCTCGTCGGCCGCACGATCCACGACCATCCGGCCCAGACGCTCGAAGTCGAGGTCCACCACGCTCCCGTTGGGGAAGCCCACGGGCTTCCCGATCAGTACGAAGGGCAGGCCCGCCTCGATCACGGCCGCCACGCGCTCGTCGTGGCGTCCGAGCTCCATCAGGATGAGCGCCTCGCACACCCCTGTGCGCACCACACGGTGGATCCCGCGCGCACCCTCCTGGGCGGTGACCAGCAGGATGTCGTAGCCGAAGCGCTGTGCCTCGCGGGCGATCGCGCCCACGAAGCGCATCAGAACCGCATCGTTGCCGTAGGCCTCGGGCACCATCAGCCCGAGCACCCCGCTGCGGCGCGAGCGCAGGGCGCGGGCACCGGAGTTCGGGTGGTAGCCGAGCTTCTCGATGGCCTCCTCGACCCGTCGGCGCGTGGCGGCAGAGATCGGGCGGGAACCGGTGAGCACATAGCTGACGGTGCTCTGGGAGACGCCCGCCAGGCGTGCGACGTCCTGGCTCGTCGGCGCACTCCTCCTCACCGCCGCACCCCCTCCGCTCATGCCTCACACGGCTCCACCACCTGCGCTCCCAGTGTTCCACGACTCCAGTGCGCTGCTGCGGCCGTCGGCACGATCCAGGTCTCGCGCCGCCGTGAGCGCCTCGTCCATGACCTCGGCGAGAGCAACGGTGCGGCCGTCCCCGGCGGAGCGGACAGCCGCCTCGACGATCGCCTGGGTCCAGACGTTCTCGTGCACCTCCGACTCGGGCGTCGTGCCCTCGCGCAGCGCCGCGCAGAACGCGGCGAGCGAGGAGTCGAGCTCCCACAGGGCGTCGGCCGCAGGGACCCGACCGGGGATCTCGCGGCCGTCCTCCCGCGTGGCCGACGGAGGGTTCTCGCCGTCCCAGGCGACGGTGCCGTGCGGGCAGCTGAGCGACCACTCGCCGTTCCAGCTGGTCTCTCGGCCCGGCGAGCACCACGAGCCCGCGTAGGTGTGCACGGCGCCGGAGTCGAAGCGGATCGTGACCGTTGCCGCCGCATCTCCGTCGTACCAGCTCCACGGCGGGTTGCTGGAGACAGCGGTGACGGACTCGGGGGTGCCGGCGACGAGCACGCGGGCCGCGTCGAAGGCATGGATGGCCATGTCCACGATCAGCGGCTGCGCCATCTCCTCGCGGAAGCCCCCGAAGCGCGGGGCGCGCGAGAAGCGGGTGGCGACGATGCCCGCGCCGCCCAGCTCACCCGCGAGCCGGGCGGCCTCCCGCAGGTGCGGGTTGTGGCGGCGCGACTGGGAGACCATGAACAGCCTGCCCGTGGACTCGGCGTGCCCGGCGAGCGAGAGCGCCTGCGCGAGGGTCGCCGCGCACGGCTTCTCGCCGAGCACCGGGTACCCGGCGTGCAGCGCATCCGCCGTCACGGCGTGGTGGGCGGCGGGGATCGTCACGTCGATGATCGCCCGCGCCCCGGCCGCGCGGGCGACCTCGAGGGCGTCGGTGCCGGTGCGGACGGCGTCCCGCTCGTCGGCCGGCACGAGCTCCGCGACGGCGCCGGCGGCCGCCCCGTCGATCACGTCGGCCACGCCCACCAGGCGCGCATCGCGCGAGCGCAGCACGGTGGAGATCCATGCCCTGCCCATCCCGCCGGCGCCGACGACGACCACGGGCAGCCTTCCCGTGCCCTGTGCTCGGGGCTCCGTCTGCGCCATCACGCGCCCTTCCCCGCCGCCTCGGCGTCGCCCACGCCCTGGCCGCCGTCGCCGGTGAGGAACCAGTCGGTGGGGTAGCGGTCCAGGAAGGGCACCTCGCGGTCCGCGGTCGCGGGCCGCGCCCAGTCCACGCCGTTGGCGATCACGCGGCGCACATGGGGGTGCTGGTAGACCGGGTAGTCCTGGTCGCCGGGGGAGAAGTAGAAGATCTTGCCCTTGCCGCGGCGGAAGCAGCAGCCGGAGCGGAACACCTCGCCCCCGCTGAAGGAGGAGACGAACACGAGCTCGTCGGGCACGGGGATGTCGAAGTGCTCGCCGTACATCTCCTGCTCGTCGATGACGATCGGGTGCGGGACGCCGGCGGCGATCGGGTGCGAGGGGTTCACGGTCCACACCAGCTCGCGGTCGCGCTCGTTGCGCCAGCGCAGGGTGCATGTCGTGCCCATCAGGCGCGTGAACGGCTTGGACCAGTGCCCGGAGTGCAGTACCACGAGTCCCATGCCGGCGAGCACGTGGCGCTGGACCCGCTCGGCGACCTCGTCGCTGACCTCGTCGTGCGCCATGTGGCCCCACCAGGTGAGCACGTCGGTCGCGGCGAGCACCTCCTCGCTGAGCCCGTGCTCGGGATCGTCCAGCAGGGCGATCCGGGTGGTCACGGACCCGCCGAGGTTCTCAGCGACGGCGTCGCGGATGGCGGCGTGCATGCCCTCGGGGTAGTTCTCGCGCACGCGGGCGTCGCGCTGCTCGTGGCGGTTCTCGCCCCAGACGGTCACGCGCAGCGGGCGGGCGGCGGACGTCGGGGAAGCGGGGGCGGTGGTAGTCATCGGTGTCCTCTCGGGGTGGGGTCGTGGTGATGCGGGGCGCGGGGCGCCAGGCGCTGCGGATTGGGGCGCGGGGCGCGGTGGGGTCACTTCACGGCGCCTCCTGTGGCGCCCGCGGCGATGTACTTCTGGGCCGCGATCATCAGCACCACGGCGGGGACGGAGGACATCACGGCCGTCGCCATCACGGCGCTCCAGTCGGTGTCGTTGGTGCCGATGTAGGTGTAGAGCCCCAGCGTGACCGGGCGGATGGTCTCGCCGGTGGTCAGCGTCAGCGCCATCAGGAAGTCGCTCCACGCGAAGAGGAACGAGAAGATCCCGGCCGTGATCAGAGAGTTCCGGCTCACGGGCAGCACGATCGAGACGAAGGCGCGCAGGTGCCCGCAGCCGTCCACGCGCGCCGCCTCGACGATCGAGGTCGGGAAGGTCTCGAGGTAGGCGCGCATGATGAGGATCGAGAAGGGGATGCCCTGGGTCGCGTCGGCCAGGATCAGGCCGGGGATCGAGTTGATCAGTCCAAGCGGCGTGTACGCGGTGTAGAGGGCGTTCGCGATCACGATCCCAGGGATCATCTGGCTGATGAGCACCAGGAACACGAGCACCGCGGTGCCGCGGATGCGGAACTGGGCGAGGGCGTAGGCGCACGGGGCGGCGATGACCAGCGAGAGGATCGCCGCGCCCACGGCGACCACGAGCGAGGTCAGCAGGTTCTGCCCCTGGTCCGCGAAGGCGCGGGCGTATCCGCCGACGTCGGGGTGCAGGGGCAGCAGGCCAGTATTCAGGCTGTTGCCCTGCGGGGCGAGAGAGGCGTTGACCATCCAGTAGACGGGGAACAGCATGATCGCGACGAGCACGATGCCGATGCCGGTGTGGACCAGGCCGCGCGGGGCGCGGGCGCCCCGTCGCGCCGGGGCGGGGGAGGTGCGGGGTGCGGTGGAAGCGGTCATGGCGGTCATCCGTTCTTCGCGGCGCGCGCGTTCGCCCGCAGGTAGACGACGGAGAAGAGCAGGGCGATGAGGATCAGGACGTTGCTGAGCGCGGCGCCCTGGCCGAAGTCGAACTCGAGGAAGCTGAGCTCGTAGCTGCGGGTCGCGAGGGTCTGCGTCGCGTTCGCGGGGCCGCCGCCGGTGAGGCCGATGATCAGGTCGAGGACCTTGATCGTGTAGATGACGCCCAGCAGCAGCACGACGCTGACCACGGGCCGCAGCAGCGGCAGCGTGATGTGGCGGAAGGCCTTCCAGCCGGTCGCGCCGTCGAGCTGGCCGGCTTCGTAGAGCTCCTCCGGGATCGCCTGCAGCCCGCTGTACAGCAGCGCCACGTTGAAGGGGATCCCCAGCCAGATGTTCACCATGATCACGGCGACCAGCGCCGTGTCGGAGCTGGTCAGCCAGCCGATGGGCGCGGAGATCAGGCCGATGGACTCGAGGAAGCGGTTCAGCACGCCGCTGTCCTGCTCGAGGATCCACCGCCACACCGCCGCGGAGACGATCATCGGCAGCAGCCACGGCAGCAGCAGGAGCGATCGCAGCACGCCGGAGAGCGGGAAGTGCTTGCGGAAGTAGAGCGAGAGGCCCAGTCCGATGACGAACTGGCCGATGATCGAGCCCACGGTGAACAGGCCCGTGTTCGCGAGGGCCTTGAGGAAGATCGGGTTCGACAGTGCGGTCGCGTAGTTGTCGAGGCCGACGAACGGGGCGCTGCCGTTGAAGAACGTCGAGAAGTCGTAGGCCTGGAAGCTCATGACGACGTTCTTCACGATCGGGTACCCGTAGAACAGGAGCAGGTAGAGGACCGCCGGTGCGATGAACGCGTAGCGCACGAGGAAGCCCTCGCCGCCCCGTCGTCGACGTCGCCCGGGGCGCGCGGGCGACGCGCCGTCGGCGGTGGAGGCGCGGGGCGCGGGCCGGTTCCCGCGGGGGCCGACGGAGGTGAGTCCGTCGGCGCTGGAAGCGGTGGATGTACTGGTCATGGCGTGGCTCCTCGTCTCAGCTCACGGTCCGGGCGGCCTCGTCGAAGGCTTTCGCCGGATCGGTGTCGTCGACCAGGACCTCCTGGTTCGCGGTATAGATCGCCTTGGCGGTGCGCGGCCACTCGGGCCCGAGCTCGCCGGTGCGGGCGCGGGCGGTGGAGACCTGCTCGACGAAGGTCGCGAGGTCGGGGTGCTCGCCCGCGAACTGCTCGGCGGTCGCGGCGTGGCCGGGGATGGTGCTGCGGGCGGTGCCCATGCGCAGCTGGTTCTCGGGGGCGACGAAGGCCCGGAGGAGCTTCGCCGCGTTGCGCTGCTTCTCCTCGTCGCCGGTCGCGGGGACCGTCCAGACCTCGCCGCCGAGCGGCGCGATCGACTCGGCGCCGGAGCGGGGGACCGGGAGCGTGACCACGTCCCACTCCAGATCGGGGGTGTCGGCCTGCAGCCCCGCGATGTTCCAGGGACCGTTGACGACCATCGCCGCCTTCCCCGCCTTGAACTGGTCCATCGCATCGCCCTGTCCCCAGTTGACGACCGACCGGGACGCGGAGCCGTCCTGCAGGAGCTGGGACCAGAACTCCGCGGCGCCCGCCACCTCGGGGGTCGCCAGGTCCTTCTCGTCGCCGCCGTTGGACCACATGAACGGCATGAACTGGAAGGTTCCTTCGTAGGTGGCGATCGCCGAGAAGGCGATCCCGTAGGTGCCGTCGCCGGTGAGGGCGCGCGCCGCCTCCCGGGTCTCCTCCCAGGTGGTGGGCGGGTCGATCCCGGCCTTCTCGAGCATCGGCACGTTGAAGAACAGGGCGATCGTGTTGACCGTGGGGGCGATCCCGTACAGCGTCCCGTCGAGCATCCCCAGATCGGCGATCGACGGGGTGAATCCCTCGGTCGAGAACCCGTACTGCTCGAGCGGCGCGAGGGCGCCGGAGGCGGCGAGCTGCGGCAGGTCCGGGTTGTCGAGCATGAGGATGTCCGGGAGCGTCTTCGAGGACCCCATCTGCAGGACCTTGGGGATGAGCTGGTCGCCGGGGACCTTCTCGCGGCTGAAGGTGAGCCCCAGGTCCTTCGCGCTCTTCGTGAAGGTCTCCTCGATGACGACGTCGTCGGCCGGGGTGTTGTAGTAGTCGACGATCCGCAGGGAGGTCGGATCCGAGGAGGACGAGGATCCGCAGCCCGCGAGGCCGAGAGCCGCGGGGGCGAGAAGGGCGCCGAGGGCGCGACGGGAGAGTCGAAGGGGCGCGATGCGCTCGGAGCGTGGTCCCGGTTTCGCGATCGAGGTCATGGTGGGGTCTCTCGTTCTCCAAGGCATCATCGATACGAATCGACAATGACGATCGACGGCGGCGGCGAGCAGTGTGGAGTGACGTGTCACGCGAGCGGCGACGGTGCGCACTCGGATGACTGCCGACAATCATGCAGTTCTCAGCGTGGTTTGGCAAGGGGGCATCGGAGATCTGGAGTGGTCGGGGTGCGAGGGGGAGTGCCCGCCCGTGCCGCGCGGGCCACTGTGGGCAGCGCGCATATCGATTCGAATCGGCTGATCCCGGGCCGGCCATGTCGGGCGACGCGCGTATGAACAGACGGAGGCCGGGCGCGATCGTGACGGGGCGGGCCTCGCGGGCCCCCTTAGAGTGATCCTCGCCGTGAGGTGCCCAGCGGAGGCCCGCGGCGCACGCGCTGCCCAGCAGCGCCGTGCGGGGTCGACGAGAACGAGGTGCGTGTGGGTCGAGACAGTGGGTCCCGAGCACTCGCGCTGTCCCCGGGGCGGCCGCTCGGCCTCGGGATCGACGATCGCGTCGACGAGTTCGCCCGTCTCCTGCGCGAGGCGCCCCTGGACGACATCGGGGCGGAGGGGCGCGAGTGGCTGCGCTCCCGATACGAGGAGATCGTGCCGCTGGTGCTGCCCGCGGCGCTGCGTTCGGTGGAGCACGGCGTGCCGGTGGACCCCGAGGCCCTGACGGCTCTGCGGCGCGCAGCGGCACGGAGTGCCCGGGACCCGGGGTGCGAGGTGGGGGTCGTCCTGCGCGGCGCCCTTCCCGCGCTGAGGGTGTTCTCCCTCGTGGTGCGGTCCGTCTCGAGCGCGGCGGATCAGCCCACGCTCCTGGCGATGAGCCGTGCGTCCTTCGTCGCCCACGAGCTCGGGACCTGCTGGGCGGAGGCATGGTGGGCGCGGCGATCCGCGCACGCTCCGACCCCGGAGATCGTCGATTACGGGACGGCGGACGAGGTCGAGCTCGTGAGCGGCTCCTCGGACCTCGACGAGAGCGACGAGAAGATCCTCTCGCTCGCTGCGCGCGGACTGTCCACCGAGCGGATCTCGCGGGCCACGGCCTACAGCAGGCAGGCGGTGGCCTGGCACCTGGGGCGGCTCATGAAGGCGTGCAGGACGCCGAACCGCACAGCGCTCGTCGCGTTCGCCTTCGCCAAGGGGTGGCTGAGGCATCGGCCGGCCCCGGGAGTGGCCCGGGTCCTTCCTCGCTCCGACGGAGCAGAGCGGGGCCCCGGAGAGGAGAGCTCCGGGACCCCGCCTGCGGATCCGCGCCGAGGCGCGAGGGGATCCGAGCAGCGGATCAGCCGTCGTTGATGCTCATGGTGTGCTCGTCCACGCGGTTCACGTCGCCCTGGGCGCCCCAGTTCAGCCAGCCGCCGTCACCGTTGTTGGTGATCTTCCCGGGGCCCTTGAACCAGTAGATGACGTAGTTGCCGTCCTTGATGTCGATGTTCTCGGCATTGGCGATATCGCCCTCGACGTTGATGTCCTGGTCCTTGTTGACCACGGCGACCGTCAGGCGATCGGGGTTCGCGTCGTTGTAGTAGCCGACGTCGAGAGCGGCCCGCAGGGCCCCGCTGCGGTCGTCCTCGTTGTTGACCGCGTCCTTGATGGCGTTGCCGATCGCGACGGGGTCGAGGCTGACATCGGCGCCTGCGCTCACCTCCGCGGACGCGCCCGCGTTCGGGGCGGGTGCGGCCTGCGCCGCCTGGGCGGGGAGTACGGCGCCGGTGAGGACGGCCCCGGCCATCGCCGTGCCGGCGAGCAGCTTCACGGTCTTCGAGCGGAATGCGTTCATGGTGCTCTCCTTCTCAGGGACGTGGCCTCGGCGTCGTCGACGGCGGAGGCCGGTGTGTGCTGTCACGGAACAGCCTGAGCGGAGCCGCACGTCCGGGTCCACGTGCGGGGCCCAATCTTGGGCGATCGTCTGACGGACGTCGGGCGCTGTCCGACATCGGGGGATTCCCCCGGCGGGGCGCTGGGTACGCTCCGCCGGCACACCCCGGCCCCCTCAGCCCGGAGCGACGCTCGATCTCCCCTCCGCGCCCTCGTCGACGGTCGGCTCCCCGCCCTCGGCGCCCCGTGACCGTGTGCTGCGCGCCAGCACCACCATGAGCAGTGCGGAGAGCAGCATGAAGAAGCCGACCAGGAACATGGGCGCTTCGTAGCCGCCGGTCCAGTCGTGGACCGCGCCGGTGATGTACGGGGCGCTGAAGCCGCCGAGGTTGCCGAGCGTGTTGATGAGCGCGACGCCCGCAGCCGCCGCGGCGCCGGTGAGGAACTGGGTGGGCAGCGTCCAGAAGTTCGGCAGCGCCGCGAAGATCGCGCAGGCGGTGACGGTGATGACGGCGATCGTCAGCGCCGGCGACCCCGCGTACAGCGCGAGCGGGATCGACACGCCGCCCACCAGGGCGGGCACGGCGATGTGCCAGGACTTCAGGCCGTTCCGGCTCGCGTGGCGCGACCAGAAGTACATGACGACGGCGGCGGGAAGATAGGGGATCGCCGTGATGAGGCCCTTGGCGAGCACCCCGAAGGACTGGCCCGACTGGTCCTGGAAGCCCTCGATGATCGTGGGCAGGAAGAACGCGAGGGCGTAGAGGCCGTAGATGAAGCCGAAGTAGATGATCGACAGCATCCACACGCGTCCGCTGCGGAAGGCGAAGCGCGCCGGGACGTGCCCCGTGCCCTCGCTCTTCGCGCTCGATTCGGCGCGCAGGGAGTCCGTGAGCCACTCCTGCTCGGCGCGGGTCAGCCACGTCGCGTCGGCCGGCCTGTCCTTGAGGTAGAAGAGCGCGGCGATGCCGATGATGATCGCGGGCAGGCCCACGCCCAGGAACATCACGCGCCACCCGGCGAGGCCGAACAGCCCGTGCTGCTGGATCAGCAGGCCCGCGAGCGGGGCGCCGATCACCGTGGTGAGCGGCTGCGCGAGGTAGAAGAGCATGAGGATGCGCCCGCGGTACGCCGAGGGCACCCACAGGCTCAGGAGCAGGATCGCGCCGGGGAAGAAGCCGGCCTCGGCGACGCCCAGCAGGAAACGCAGCACCGTGAGCGAGGTGAAGCCCTGCACCCAGGTGAAGGCGACCGCGACGACGCCCCAGCTGATCATGATGCGGGCCAGCCAGATGCGAGCCCCGAAGCGGTGGAGCGCCAGGTTGGAGGGGATCTCCAGCAGGATGTAGCCGATGAAGAACACCCCGGAGGCGAAGCCGAACTGCGCCGCGGAGAGCGCGAGGTCGTCGTTCATGCCGTTGGGGGAGGCGAAGCCGATGGCCGTGCGGTCCAGGTAGTTGATGAAGAACATCAGCGCGACGAACGGGACCAGGCGCACCGAGACCTTGCGGATCGCCGATCGGGCGACGGCCGAGTCGGCGACGGACGGGGAAGCGGGCGCTCCGGGCGATGCCCCGGAGGAGGATGCGGTCACGGTGACTCCTGTGTCGGTGTGAGCGTCGGCGCGGACGGGCCGCGATGCCTGACGTCGGTCCGCTATAGTGTGGCAAACCGGTTGACCAATCGCAAGGTCGGTCGACGGGTGGGGCGTCGCCTCGAACCGCCTGCCCGCTTTTCCTATAGGATTATTCGACACGGGTCCTGGTACCCGTCCCTGACCACGCCCACGCAGCCGTGAGAGCGGCCCTTCCTGGAGGATCCACGATGACGTATCTCTTCGACGAGCCGAGCGAGTTCGCGGCGGACGCGGTGGCGGGGCTGGTGGCTTCGCAGCCGGGATTGATGCAGGTCCATGGGGGAGTGGTCCGGTCCGCGCCGACGCCGGCGGGTCAGCCGGCGCTGGTGATCGGCGGCGGCTCGGGGCACTACCCGGCGTTCGCGGGCTGGGTGGGTCCGGGGATGGCGCATGGTGCGCCGTGCGGGAACGTGTTCGCCTCGCCGTCGGCCTCGCAGGTGTACTCGATCGCGCGGAACGCGGAGAATGGCGGCGGGGTGATCCTGGGCTTCGGGAACTATGCCGGGGACGTGCTGCATTTCGGGCTGGCGGCGGAGAAGCTGCGCGCGGACGGGATCGATGTGCGGATCGTGAAGGTCAGCGATGACATCGCCTCGAACACCCCGCAGAACCATCGGGACCGTCGCGGCATCGCCGGTGACCTGCCGGTCTTCAAGATCGTGGGCGCGGCGATCGAGGCGGGCGCGGATCTGGAGGCGGCCGAGCAGGTCGCGATCCGTGCGAACGATGCGACCCGCTCGTTCGGGGTCGCGTTCGCCGGCTGCACCCTGCCGGGCGCGGACGCGCCCCTGTTCCACGTCGAGGACGGCCAGATGGCCGTCGGCCTAGGGATCCATGGCGAGCCGGGGGTGCGGGACGTGCCGCTGGGCAGTGCGCGCGAGGTCGCGGCGATGCTGGTCGACGGCGTCCTCGCCGAAGAGCCGGACCGTGTCGCAGACGGCGACGGCGGGTATCGGGGCCGGGCGGCGGTCATCGTCAACGGGCTCGGGACGGTGAAGTACGAAGAGCTGTGTGTGGTCTATGGGCATGTGGCGCGGATGCTCACGCAGCGGGGGATCACGCCGGTGCGTCCGGAGGTCGGCGAGCACGTGACGAGTCTGGACATGGCCGGCCTGTCGCTGACGGTCGTGTTCCTGGATCAGGAGCTCGAGGAGTTCTGGCTGGCGCCCGTGGACACGCCCGCGTTCCACCGCGGCGCGATGCCCGCGCGGGATGCGGCCGACAGTGCCGGCGCTTCCGGTGTGGGCGCGGCCGACGGTGTCTCTGTCGGCGCGGCCGACGGTGCCGCGTCGGTGGGTGCAGTGCGGTGGGAGCCGGGGGTGGATCCGATCCCGCAGGCGAGCGAGGAGTCCCGGGCTGCGGGGCGCAGGATCAGCGGTGTGCTGGACCTGTTCGAGGCCGTGTGCGCGCGGGAGGAGGCCGAGCTGGGGCGGATCGATGCGATCGCCGGGGATGGCGACCACGGTCAGGGCATGGTCTTCGGGTCCAAGGGGGCGGCGGAGGCTGCACGTAGCGCGGTGGCTGATGGTGCGGGTGCGCGCACGGTCCTGGTGCATGCGGGCGAGGCGTGGTCCGAGGCGGCCGGCGGCACGTCGGGCGCGCTGTGGGGTGCGGCGCTGATCGCGGCCGGCGGCACCGTGTCCGACGGTGCGGGCGTGCAGGGGTCGCAGGTCGTGGATGCGCTGGTCGCGGGCGTGGACACGGTCGGGCGTCTGGGTGGGGCGGTCGAGGGCGACAAGACGATGATGGACGCTGCCCTGCCCTTCCGTCGGGTCCTGCTCGAGACGTTCGACGGGACGGATGCGGCGGCGGCGATCTCGTCGGCGGCTGCGGCGGCGCGTGAGGCGGCGGAGGCGACCGCGTCGATCACCGCGACCAAGGGCCGTGCCCGCGTGCTCGGCGAGAAGTCTGTGGGCACCCCGGACCCCGGTGCCCTGTCCTTCTCCATCCTCATGGACGAGCTCGGAGCGCACCTGCGCTGACGGAGGGGCGCGGGACGGTCGGACGTCCGCGCGCGTGGCACCGGTCGCTGTCTCGGACATGCGGTGCGACGGGTACCGGTCCGAGGCCCCCGGTCCGATCACTCCTCGGCGGCGTCGGCCATCGCTCCCGAGCGCTCGCGCACGCCCTCGAGGTGGCGCCGCAGCGCCTCGAGCGCACCGTCATGGTTGTGCTCGGCGATCCGGGCCAGGATCGCCTCGTGCTCGGTGATGGCCTCGGCGGCATCGATCTGCTCGGGGCCCTCCGACCAGGTCTGGCGCATGCGATGGCCATGAGTGTTCAGGACTTCGCGCATCGACCCGAGATAGTGGTTGCCGGCGTGCGTGAACAGGGCCTCGTGGAAGGCGGCGTCGGCGTCGAAGTACTCGTGCAGCAACGAGTAGTCGGGCTCGCCGGCGACGGCGATCCGGTCGGCGATCGCGGTGTGCGCGGCATGGGCGGCGCGCAGGTCCTCCAGCAGCGCCTCCCAGTCGTGGAAGGCGCGGGTGAAGGCGGCGGTCTCGAGGATGAGGCGCGCGTCGATGAGCTCGTCGATCTGCTCGGCGCTCAGCGGCGGTGCGACCACGAAGCCCTTGAGGGCCTTGTACTCGATGAGCCCGGAGCGCTCGAGCGCGACCAGTGCCTCGCGCACCGGCGTGGGGGAGACCTCGAGCTCGCGGGCGAGGCCGTCGATGCTCAGCCGCGACCCGGGGCGCCAATTGCCCTGTACGAGACGGTTCTGGATGCCCTCCTGCACGTCCGCCCGCAGCACCTGCCGCTTGCTCGCCATGGGGTCTCCTGCTCGGTCGGGTGCACGCGTCGCATTCCGGATCCTAGAGGATCGGTGATGCGACGCGTGCAGGAATCTGCGGGCCGCCGGTGCGAGGTGACGAGCAGGGCGCGCCGATCCGCGGGCGACGGATCAGCCGTTCCGGGGTGCGACCGTTTCGCCGCGTCGGCCGACCGTCTCGACCTGCTCGGGGTTCCGGCCCGCCCAGACGCGCATGCCGATGGCGGTGCCGATCGCGCCGAGGATCAGCACGGCGCCCAGGAAGTACATGCCGTTGGCGGCCTTGCCCGTGGCCTCGGAGACCGCGCCGACCACGTACGGGCCGACGAACCCGCCGATGTTGCCGAAGGAGTTCACGAACGCGATGCCGATCGCCGCGGTCGCGCCCACGAGGTAGCGGGTGGGCAGCGCCCAGAACACGCCGGCCACCGAGTACAGGAAGAACGCGGCCATGGACATCGCCGCCAGCTGCAGGAGTCCGGCCGGCGCGAGCGCCGACAGCAGGATGCCCACCGCGCTGCCGATGTAGATGACGATCAGCGGGATCCAGTTCTCCCGCATCCGTGAGGCGAGGCGCGAGGTCACGAAGATGCCGATCACGCCGAACACGTACGGGATCGCGGAGAGCCAGCCGGTGGCGACGTCCGATCCGCTGAACGCGCTCACCACCGTGGGCACCCAGAAGCTCAGCCCGTAGATCCCGACCGTCGAGGGGAAGAACAGCAGCGCGAACACCCACACGTACTTCGAGCCGAGCGCCTTCCAGGGGTTCGCGTGGGACTGCTGGCCCAGCTCCGCACGGTCCTTCTCCAGCTGGTCCTCGATCCAGTCGGCCTCGGACGCTGTGATCCACGGGGCGGAGCGCGGGGTGTCCCGCAGCCACTTCAGGGTGGGCACCGCGGCGATCATGGCAGCCAGGCCCGAGAGCACGAACAGCCAGTGCCAGCCGCGCAGTCCCAGCCAGTCCAGCCCCAGGATGGACCCGGCGAGCGGGCTCATGACCAGGAACGCGATCGGGGCGGCGAGCACGAACGTCCCGGTCGCCTTCGTGCGGTGGCGCTGAGGGAACCAGAAGGTGAGGTAGTAGAGCACGCCCGGGTAGAAGCCGGCCTCGGCGACGCCCAGCAGGAAGCGCAGCACGTAGAAGACCTCGGTCGACGGCGTCAGCGCTGTGAGCGCCGTGATCAGGCCCCAGGTGAACAGGATCCGCGCGAACCAGATGCGGGGTCCCACCTTGGGCAGCAGGTAGTTGGAGGGCACCTCGAACAGGAAGTAGGCCAGGAAGAACAGTCCGGCGCCGAGCCCGAAGGCGGCGTCGCTCAGGCCGATGTCCGTGGACATCTGCAGCTTCGCGTAACCGATCACGGAGCGGTCGATGTACGCGATGGTGTACAGCACCATCACGAAGGGGACGATGTGCCAGGTGATCTTCTTGATCAGGGCGCGCTCGTCGACGGCAGGGGTCGAGTCCACGATGACTCCTCGGATGCGGGCCCCGGGGCGGGGCCGTGTCGGATGGTGGGCAGGGTGAGCGAGGTGCCCGTCCCACAGGGACGGGCACCGTGCGGTGCGAAGGGGGAGGGGTTACTCAGGCCGACGTGCGCTTCGTCCCGCGCGGTGCGGGGCCCAGCTCGCGGAGCACCTCGCGCATGCGGGCATAGGCCTTGTTGCGGTAGGCGATGAGCTCGGCCGTCGTCGCCTCGTCGTAGTCCTCGACGAGGCCGTGACCGTTCTTCAGGCCCTTGCGGTCCTCGGCGACCGCGTCCTTCAGCAGCTCCGGGGTCGCCAGACGCTCACCGTAGGCCTCCTCGAAGGTGCGGAAGCAGTTCGCGTAGACGTCCAGGCCCGCCTGGTCGGCGATCGCGAAGGGACCGAAGAAGCCCAGGCGGAAGCCGAAGGTGGTGCGCACGATCGTGTCCACGTCGTCCACCGTCGCCACGCCCTCCTCGACCACGCTCGTGGCCTCCTTGAGCAGCGCGTACTGCAGGCGGTTCAGGACCATCCCGGGGGTATCGGCGACCTGCGCGCCCTCGCAGTCGGCGCGGGCCAGCAGGTCCTTGATCGCGTCGATCGCCTCCTGGGTGGTGGCTTCCCCGGCGACCAGCTCCACGCCGGGGATGAACGGCATCGGGTTGGAGAAGTGCACGGTCAGGAAGCGCTCGGGACCGGTGACGGCGGGCGCCAGCACGTGCACGGGGATCGTCGAGGTGTTCGTGCCGATGATCGCGTCGGGCCGGGCCGCGGCGGAGATGCGGCCCAGCACCTCCTTCTTCACGGCGGGATCCTCGAAGACGACCTCCTCGATGAAATCGGCGTCGGCCACGGCCTCCTCGATGGTCTTCCCGGCGCTCAGGTGCGCGGCGACCGAGTCGGCGCTGCCGGCGGGCACGAGGCCCTGGTCCTCGCTCGCGCGGGCCTCACCGAGGATCCGCTCGAGGGCGGCGTCGGCGGCCTCGACGCTCACGTCGGCGATCTGCACGGGAAGGCCGGCCATGGCCAGCACCTGGGCGATGCCTCCGCCCATGTAGCCGGCTCCGACGACGGTCACGGTGCTGATGGTCATGAGAAGACTCCTTCGTCCGGGGTTCGCGGGTTCGCGGGGTGCGAGGCGTGCGTGCGCGTGAAGCGAGTGTGCGCGGGCGCGACGGTCCGCGACTCGTCCTGCGCGCGGGGCCTCCGGAGGCATCCGGAGTCGCCTGCGACGCGATGCCTCAACCCTATAGATCCTATTGGATATGCGCCAGTGTGTTCCGGAGCTCCAGTCGACGCGGTGGGCGACGGAGCGCGAAGCGATGGATGTGCGGGGCGATCGTGTAGGAAGACGCTGCGTCGGAAGGTGAGTCGGCAGCGGCGCCGGGGGCTGAGCCGACAGCTGGACCGGAGGTGCGCAGCGCCGAGTCCCGTAGGGTTCACGCATCAGTCAGCGCGTGGCCCACGGAGGTGCCGATGCTCTCCCTTTCCGGAAGCGGTCTGCTGCGGGACGTCCATTCCGAGCCCACCGACGACCCCGAGATGGTGGGAGTCAGCATCCTGCTCGACGCGCACGACGTCGGCTTACCGGACGCGGGGACGGCGACTGTTCTCCTGCACTGGTTCTGCGGTGAGGAGGAGTCGGCCGTCTGGCTCGAGCTCGCGCGCTGGGATCCTCCGCCGCGGGTCTGGTTCTCCGGCATGGGACCGCTGATCGAGGGGGAGCACGTGAGCGTTCCCCGTGTGGACGGTGCGCTCTTCGATCTCGTGGCGCGGATGGTCGCGCTCGATGCGATGGTGGTGCGGAGGGGCGAGGCGACGGGTGGCGCGTGAGGGGAGCGCTCCGCGGACGGTCGGTGCAGTTCAGCCCCGGTCGCGGGATCCGATCAGCAGCCCGAGAACTGCGGGGATGACGAACGTGAGAAGCCACGCTCCGAATGCCGCAGCGATGATGGGGATGAGCTCGGCGCGGCTCTCATCGGGCACATCTCCACCCACGACGAAGTAGATGATCAGGATCAGCACGCCGAGCGCGAAGAGGAGAACCCTCAGCGTGTGTACCAGGGTCCGTATCGGGCGGGTCGCGAGCCTGACGAGGAACCCGAAGACTGCACCTGCAGCCAGCAGGGCGATGACGATCCACATGCCTTCACCCTAGGAGAGTGCTCGCCCGAGGCGGTGGGCCTTCCGAGCTGTGTGCCCGCTCGGATGTTCCGTCGGCCGTTCCTGGCTTCAGCCCTCCGGTTCCCGATGCAGCCCCACCCGGTGCCACGCCTCGGGGTAGTCGACGAACCCGCGGTCCAGCGCCCCGATGCTGGTCGCGCCGAGCTGGCCCATGGCGAGCGCGAGCTCCTCGTCGAGGATGTCGATGACCCGGGTGACACCGCGCTCGCCGGCGGCGGCGTTCGCGTAGCCCCAGGCGCGGCCCACGGAGACGAGGTCCGCGCCGACGGCGAGAGCCTTGGCGATGTCGTCTCCCGTGCGCACGCCGGAGTCGAAGACGACGGTCATGTCCTCGCCCACGGCGTCCACGATGCTCGGCAGCACGCTGATCGTGGAGGGGGACGAGTCGAGCTGGCGCCCGCCATGGTTGGAGACGTAGATGCCCTGCGCGCCGACCTTGCTCGCCCGCAGAGCGTCCTCCGGCGTCAGGATCCCCTTGATGTACAGCGGCCCGTCCCACTGGCGGCGCACGTCCTCGATGTTCTCCCAGGTCAGCGTAAGGTTCGCGAGGTACTTCGCGACGAACTCCTGGTGCGAGACGGCGTTGTCGCCCTGGATCTCGCCCACCAGGTTGCGGAAGCCGATGGCCGGCGGACGCATGACCGCGAGCGTCCAGTCCAGGTGCCGCACCGCCTCCAGGGCGTTGCGCGCGGTGACCTTGGGCGGGATCGACATGCCGTTGCGGTGGTCGCGGTAGCGCTTGCCGTTCAGGGGGACGTCGACCGTGACCACCATGGCCTCGGCGCCGATGGCCTTCGCGCGCTGGATCAGGTTGGTGACGATCCGCTCGCTCTTGTACATGTACAGCTGGTACCAGAGCGGCCCGGTCGCGACGTCGGCGATCTCCTCCATCGACCAGTTCGAGGCGGTGGAGATCGTGAACGGGATCCCCGCCTTCCCGGCCGCCCGCACGGCGGGCAGCTCGCCGGTGCCGCCGATCATGCGCTGCAGACCCAGGGGACCCAGCACGTAGGGGCGGGCGAGCGCCATCCCGTCGACCTCGGTGGAGATGTCGACGTGCGAGATGTCGGTCAGCCACCGGGGCCGGAACCTCACCCGGCGCAGGTCCTCCTCGTTCACGGATTTCGTGATCTCGTGGTTCGAGGCCCCGTCGATGATGTCGAAGGCCATCTTCGGCAGGCGTCGTCTCGCGAGGTCGCGGAAGTCCTCGACCGACGGGGCGGACTCGACGGGATCGACGCGCAGACCGCCCGCGGCGATCATCTTCGCGAACTCGACGGCTCCGGACAGCGGATTCTCGGGCATGTCTCCTCCTCGGATCGGGCGGCGGGGTCGGACTACGGGATCGGACGGTCGGTCAGGCGGCTGAACAGGCGGCTGAACAGGCGGTCGGTCAGGACGGGCGGGGGTCGTTCACCAGGTGCGCGGGCGCGCGGCCCTCGGCCACGGCGATCACCTCGCCGAGGGCCTCGGCGCCGGTGGCGGCCGTGAAGTCCGCGGTCCAGCACAGCGAGTGCGGCGTCAGCAGCACGTTGTCGAGCTCGAGCAGCGGACTCGTCGTCGGCAGCGGCTCGGTCTCGAAGACGTCGAGGGCGGCGCCGGCGATGGTGCCCTCGCGCAGCGCCTCGACGAGCGCCTCCTCGTCGACGACCGCGCCGCGGGCGACGTTGATGAGGTGCCCGTCGGCCCCGAGGTCCTCGAGCTCGCGCGCGCTGATGAGGTGCCGGGTCTGCGCGTTCGAGGAGACGGTTAGGATCGCGAAGTCGCTGCGGCGCAGCAGCTCCGGCAGATCCACCTGCTCGACGCCCTGCTCGGCGCAGAACTCGGGGCGGGGCGTGCGGTTGTACGCGATCACCTCGAGGCCCAGCCCGCGCAGCAGGCGCACGGTCTCGCGGCCGATGCCGCCGAGGCCGATCACGCCGATCGTGGCGCTCGCGAGTCCGCGCCCGCGCAGTCCGGCCCGCTGGTCCCAGCGGCCCGTGCGCACCAGCTGCGACTTCGGGACGAGCTGGTGGGCGAGGGCGAACAGGAGGGTCAGTGCGGCGTGGGCCATCGGCACGCGCAGGCCCGTGGGCGCGTTGGTCACCGGGATCCCGCGGGCCGCGCAGGCGGCGAGGTCGACCTGGTCGAAGCCCGCCCCGAAGCGCGCGACGTGCTTGATCGTCGTCTCCTCACCCAGCTGCTCTGCGCCGAAGGGGGATTCGCCCATCAGCAGCACCGCGTCGAACCCGTGCAGCGCCTCGGCCGTGAGCTCCTGCCGGGTCACGTCGATCGGCGACCACTCGATGCCGTGCTCGGCGAGCGAGCCCAGGCCGATGTCGCCGTGGATGGTGCGGCCGGACGCGTCGATGCCCTCGGCGGCGACGGCGAGGCGCCAGGGTGTGCTGCTCATGGGAGCCTCCTGGTGGGAGTGGTGGGAGTGGTGGGGTTGGTAGGAGCGGCAGGTGCGGGGGCGGTCATGCGGCCGCCGCCTCCGAGGCCTCGGCCGCCGCGCGCTGCGGGATCGGACGCCGGATCAGCAGCCCGAAGAACAGGGCGCCGCAGGCCGCGATGACCCCGGCGAGCACGAACGAGGGCGAGTAGCTGCCGGTCGCGTCGAAGACTATGCCGGTGATCACCGGGGCGAGCGCGCCGCCGAAGTAGCCGCCGAAGTTCATGATGCCCCCGAACCGGGCCGCGTAGGCGTCGGGCACGATGTCCGAGGTCACGGCCCAGGCCTGCGCCTGCACGAGCGCGATGAGTCCCAGCGCGAGGCTGAGCACGACCAGGGCGAGGGCGAGCGTGTGCACCAGCGGCACCAGGCACAGGAGCACGCCGGTCGCGATCGAGGCGATCACCAGCACGACCCGCTTCGAGGCGAGCGGGCTGCGGCCGCGTCGGGCGAGGACCAGGGTGATGCGGCCGCCGAAGATCGCGCCGAGCGCGGCGACGACGTAGGGGATCGCCGCGACACCGCCGGTCCCGGCGATGGAGACGCCCAGGGAGTTCTGGAGGAACAGCGGCAGGAAGGTGATGAAGATGTTCCAGATCCAGATCGAGGTGAAGAAGCCGAGCATCATGCCCCAGGTCTGGCGGAACGTGAACAGCTTGAGCCAGGGGATCTTCGGAGCGTCGGCCGGTTCGACGGCGTCCCGGCCCGCGAGGATGTGCCGGTACTCCTCGTCGGAGAGGCGCTTGGCGTCCTCGGGGGAGCGGTAGAACGCCCAGAAGGCGGCGGCGAGCACGATGCCCGCGACGCCCAGGGCCAGGAACATCGCGCGCCAGCCGAAGGCGAGCATGAGCACCGTGAGCACGGGCGGGGCGATCGCCGAGCCCCACTTCGAGCCCGAGTCCCAGATCCCGGCCGCCTGCCCGCGCTCGGAGCGCGGGAACCAGTGAGTGGAGATCTTCGAGCAGTTAGGGGAGTTCGGGGACTCGCCGATGCCCAGCAGCACGCGGAACAGCAGGAAGTGGCCCAGCGTGTGGCCGGCGGCCATGAGCGCGGAGGCGATCGACCAGAGGCCCACGGCCAGGAAGTACATGCGCCGCGGGCCGACCTTGTCGATGAGGTATCCCACCGGCAGCTGGCAGATCGCGTAGGTCCAGGAGAACACGCTGCCCATCAGCCCGATGTCGGTCTGGGTGAGCCCCAGCTCGTCGATCATGTGGGGCGCGGCGATGGAGACCGACGCGCGGTCCATGTAGTTGAGGACCCCGGCCAGCAGCAGCCAGATCAGCACGACGTAGCGGAGGTTGCGGACTTTCCGGTGGTCCCGCGCGCGGCGGGCGTCCTCGGCGTCGAGGCTCATGGTGACCTTCTCGGGGAGGTGAGGGGAGGGGAGCGGCGGTGCTCGGGTGGGGGAGGGGCCGACGGGCCCGTCGGCCGACGGATCCCGGCGGCCTCAGGCGGCGCCCGGACCCGTCCGGACAACGCGGTCGCGTCGTTCGAACAGGGCGGTGCCGGCGACCAGGAGGGCGCCGACGAAGGGGGCGATCGCGAGCATCACGAGGCCGGCGGCCTCGCTGTCGAACGCGGTCACCATCCACGAGCGCAGGTTCGGGGCGATGAAGCCGCCCAGGTTCCCGAGCCCGTTGATGAGGCCGACGCCCGCCGCCATGGCGGCGCCGGAGAGGTAGCCGGTGGGGATGTTCCAGAAGATCGGCTGCGCGGAGACGAAGCCGATCGCCGCGAGGCACAGCGCGGCCATCGCCAGCACGGGCTGGCTGAGGAAGGCGCTCGCTGCCAGTCCCACGCCCGAGAGGGCGAGCATGAGCGTCGCGGTCGAGCGGTAGGCGGCGCGCCGGTCCGCCAATCGGCCGACGAACAGGTTCACGACCAGCGCGCACAGCCACGGGATCGCGACCAGCAGTCCCACCAGGAATCCGACCTCGCGGCCGGTGATGCTCGCGACCTGCGCGGGCAGGAAGAACGTGAGGCCGTACACGGCGACCTGAATGGTGAGGTAGATGAGGGCGAAGTAGAGCACCCGCGAGGTCAGCAGCGCCCGCCACCAGGAGAACTTCGCGACCTGCTCCTTGGTCTGCGCCTCGGCGGCGAGGACCCCCTCGAGGGCGTCGCGCTCGCCGGCGCTGAGCCAGCGGGCGCGGGCGGGGCGGTCGGTGAGCGCGAAGATCGCGACCACGCCGACGATCACCGCGAGCAGGCCCTCGAGCAGGAACATCCACTGGAAGCCGTGCAGCCCGAGCACGCCGTCGAGCTCGAGGAGCCCGCCGGACAGGGGTCCGCCGACGACGTTCGCGATCGGCAGTCCCAGGTAGAACAGGGCCGTGGCCTGGCCGCGCGTGCGCCGCGGGAACCAGTAGGTGAGGTACAGGATCACGCCGGGGAAGAAGCCCGCCTCGGCGACGCCCAGGAGGAACCGCAGGACGTAGAACATGACCGGCCCGGTCGTGAACATGAACAGGCCGGCGACCACACCCCACGAGACCATGATCCGCGCCATCCACCAGCGCGCCCCGACCCGGTGCATGATCAGGTTCGAGGGCACCTCGAAGACCGCGTAGCCGATGAAGAACAGCCCCGCGCCGAAGGCGTAGGCCGCGGCCCCGAGGCCGGCGTGGACCTCGAGGGACTCCTCGGCGAAGCCGATGTTCGAGCGGTCGATGAACGCGATCACGAACATGAGCATGAGGAAGGGCAGCAGCCGCCAGCGGGCCTTGCGGGTGGCCGAGGCGACCTCGGGGGAGAAGGCGAGCTCCTCCGCCTCGTCGACGGTGCGCACGGACCGGGCGGTGTGCTCGGGATGGGCGGGGCGCGCAGCCCGGGTCGCGGACCGGGCGTCGGTCGTCGCGGTGGTGGGCTGCTCCGGACCGTTGCCGGAGGGGGATGACGTCGTCGTCACGGAATGCTCCTCAGGACGTGCAGGAGGGGTCGGCCGGGCACGCGCAGGGCATGCGGCGGGTGCTGCGGGAGTCGCGCGGGCCCGGCCGACGGGCAGGGTCAGACCATGTGCTTGCCGCCGTCGACGAAGACGGCGTCCCCGTTGACGAAGCTGGAGTCCTCGCTGACCAGGAACTTGATGAGGCACGCGACCTCCTGCGGCTGACCGACGCGCTGCAGCGGGATGTCGGAGGACATCCCGGCCTTGCGCTCGTCGGTGAGGGTGCCGCCCATGATGTCGGTGTCGATGGGGCCGGGCACGATCGCGTTGCAGGTGATGCCGTGCTTCCCGAGCTCGCGGGCGCCGCCGCGGGTCAGGCCCAGCACGGCGGCCTTCGCTGCGGCGTAGCCGGTCTTGGAGAAGGTGCCGCCGCCGTCGTAGGCGGTGATCGAGGAGGTGTTGACGATGCGTCCGCCGTGGCCGCCGTCGATCATGCGGGTCGCCGCGGCCTGCATCATGAACAGGGTGCCCTTGGCGTTGACGTCCATGACGCGGTCCCAGATCTCGGCGTCGAGCTCGAAGATCGTGTGGGGGCTGGGGATGCCGGCGAGGTTCACCTCGGCGAGCACGGGCGACAGCTCGCGGTCGATGATCGCGAAGGCGGCCTCGACGGACTCCTTGTCGGAGATGTCGACGCCGACGCCGACCACAGTGCGGCCGGACTCGGAGGCGAGCTCGGTCGCGAACTCCTTCACGGCGGCCTCGTCGATGTCGAGGACTGCCACGTCCCAGCCGACGTCGGTGAGGGCGCGGGCGACGTGGCGGCCGATGCCGCGCGGGGCGCCCGCCCCGGTGACGACGGCGGTGCGGTTCTCGGGGAACGTGCTGGTCATTGCTGCTCCTTCGCAGAGGTGGGGTGGTGCGGGGTGACGCTGGGGCGGGCGTGCTCAGGCGAGCGCGGAGGCGAGCACCTGGCGGATGTACTGGATGTTCTCGGCGATCACGCCCAGGGAGTCCGAGCCGTAGTGCTCGCAGCAGAAGGGTCCGGTGTACCCGAGCTCCAGGGCCCGGCGGATGACCTGCCGGTAGTTCACGTAGCCGTACTTCAGCGGCATGGGCGCCGAGGTGTAGGCGCCGGTCGCCGGGTCGAAGTCCCGCGTGTAGTTCTTGATGTGCCAGAAGTTCGCGTGGGGCAGCACCGTCTCGTACATGTCGCTCGGGTGCGGCATCGGGCGGTGCAGGCGCACCAGGTTGCCGAGGTCCGGGTTCAGGCCGACGGCCTCGTGGTCCACGTCCTTCAGGAACGCGACGGCGTCCTCGGGGGTGCCGACGTAGGTGTCCTCGTACATCTCGAGGCTGAGCTGGAGGCCGTTCGCCTTCGCGTGATCGCCCAGCTCGCGGGTGCGCTCGATGGCGAGATCGCGCAGCGCCGGGTCGTCGTGGTGGCCGTCCTCGAGCCAGAACCAGACGGCGTCGGCCTGGGCGGGGGTGAGGGTCTGCATGAAGCCGATGTTCACGACGCTCGCCCCGAAGCTCGGTGCGATGTCCAGCAGTCGGTGAGCCTCGGCGAGGAAGTCCTCGCCCTTCTCGCGGTCGACGACGGAGCTGCGGGTCATGGAGATCGAGGGGATGGTGAGGCCCGCGTCCTCCAGGGTGCTGCGGAACTCCTCGACCCGTGCGTCGCTCAGACGGGCGAGGGGCACCCAGGCGTCGGTCGGGTCGATCTGGGAGATGCCGAGGTCGCGGGCCTGGCGCATCTGGGAGGCCCACACGCTCGCGGGCGCGTCCTTGATGTGGCCGCCGTCGGGCGCGGTGGCGCCGAACGAGAGCATGTTGGCGGCGATCGGCCAGGACTCGGCAGTGAGCATCTTCGGTCTCCTTCGCGACGACTGTTCCTATAGGATTTCTGCAACGAGGGTCGATGTCAAGCGGGCTTGCGGAGTGCGCGTGGGTGCCACCTATAGGATCGCCCACCGTGGTCAGGGTCGTGTGCCGGGCTCAAGCTCGTCCGCCGCGCTCGGGGAGTGGGGCGCGTGGTCCCGGCACGGGTGCGTGCCTTCGGCCTGCTCCGGCTCCGGCTCCCGCTCCGGCGAGGGGTAAGGGGTGAGCGGTGAGGGGCGGGGGTCCTGGAGGCTGCGAGTTGCGGTGGAAGAGCGACGGAATGTCGTGCAGGCCGACGGACTCGCGGCGAGCGGATGGGATCGAAAACCCACCGCAACTCGTCACGCCCCGACACCTCGACCGGCATGCTGCCGCGAATCCGCCCTTCACCGAGTCCGCGCATCGGGCGTCGGCGGCGATCCGTCCCGCCGATCGGGAAGAATCGGCTCGACCGGCGAGAGTCTGCGTTCCCGCGGGAACGCCTCCCGGTAGCGTTCCCGTGCGGCCGACCGTTCCCGAAGGTCGACGGCGGTCCTCGTCTCCGGGGTCCGTGCGATCCGCTCACGTCGCGAGCCGCCGGACCGTCAGGGCTCTGCGCCACCACCGCTCTGCACCACCACGAACAGCGAGGAACCACCCCCATGCAGCCCCTCTGGATCGGCACCAGCTGGAAGATGAACAAGACCCTCGCCGAGGCGCGCGAGTGGGCGTCGGCGCTCGTCGGACACCTGGACGGCCGCGCCCCCGAGGGCGTGCAGCCTTTCGTGATCCCTTCCTTCACCGCCACGACGACCGTCGCGCAGATCCTCGGCGAGGACTCGCCCGTACTGCTGGGCGTGCAGAACGCGCACTGGGAGGACGCCGGCGCATGGACCGGCGAGGTCTCCGTGCCGCAGGCGAAGGACGCGGGCGCGCAGATCGTCGAGATCGGCCACTCCGAGCGCCGCGAGCACTTCGGCGAGACCGTCGAGACCACGCGCCTCAAGGTCGCAGCCTCGCTGCGGCACGGGCTCACGCCCCTGCTGTGCATCGGCGAGAGCGCCGAGGTGAAGGACGCCGGGGGCTCCTCCGCCTTCATCCTCGAGCAGGCGCGCGGCGCCCTCGAGGGACTCACCGAGGAGCAGCTCGCCGACGTCGTCATCGCCTACGAGCCCATCTGGGCGATCGGGGAGAAGGGGCGCCCGGCCACCGTCGAGGAGCTCGTGGAGCCCTTCGCGGCCCTCGGCGCCGAGTACACGGGGCGCGTGAAGGGTCTGCTGTACGGCGGCTCGGTGAACCTCGAGAACGCGGCCGATCTGCTCGGGATCGAGCACGTCACCGGACTGTTCGTCGGTCGCACCGCGTGGAAGGTCGAGGGGTACCTCGAGCTGCTGCGCATCGGGACGGAGCACGCGAGGGGGTGACCCCGCCGGGTCCGGGGCCTGGCTCGCGGGTTCGGGAGGCACTACTCTGACCGTGAGTGGTGAACCGGTTGGTCGCATCGGGTGCTGACGCCCGAGCCGCCGACCGGCCGCCCGCCCGCACCCCCGACGATGGAGGACCGATGACACCCAGCACCCCGCGCCTCGACGGCAGGACCGCCCTGGTCACGGGCGCCGGCTCCGGGATCGGCCGCGCGATCGCCGACCGCTTCGCAGCGGAGGGTGCGCGCGTGGTCTACTCCGACATCGACGAGCAGACGGCCCGCGAGGCGGCCGACGCGTCCGGCTCCCAGGCCGTGCGCATGGATGTCTCGGACGAGCAGAGCGTGGAGGCCGCGTACGCGGATCTCACCGCGCGCGGCGCCTCGCCCGACGTCATCGTCGCGAACGCCGGCGTGCAGCTGTTCGGCCAGGACGCGAAGACCGCCGACGTGCCGCTCGAGGCCTGGAACAGGACCCTCGCGGTGAACCTCACGGGCACCTTCCTCACCGTCAAGCACGGCGTGCGCGCGCTGCTCGCGAGCGGCGGCGGCTCCATCATCTGCACCGGCAGCCCCACGGGCCTGAACGGAGAGGGCGCCGACTTCGCCGCCTACAGCTCCACGAAGGGCGGCATCCACTCCCTCGTGCGCGCGACCGCGATGGCGTACGCGGGCGACAACATCCGCGTGAACACCGTCGTCCCCGGGTATACCGAGACCTCGCTGGTCACCACCATCTCCGAGGATCCCGGCGCCCGCGAGGGCATCGTCGGCCGCACGCCGCTCGGCCGTGCGGGCACCCCCGACGACGTCACCGGCATCATGGTCTACCTCGCGAGCGATGAGTCCAGCTTCGCCACCGGAGCGATCTTCCGCGTGGACGGCGGCATGACCTCGCTGTGACCGGCGCGGGTGCGGACTGACGTCGTGGTGGCCGTGACGGCCTGATGTCCACGGGCCCGCCGGATCTCCCGCTCGGGCCTCGCGCGCTCCCTGCGCTCAGCGGAAGGGCCGCCCTCGAGAGTTCCCTCGAGGGCGGCCCTTCTCGTCGGTCGATCCGGCCGGGTCAGCGCTTCACGGCGTCGATCTTCAGCATCTTGGCGATGACGGAGTCGAGCTCGGAGTCCTTCCAGATCTTCTGCCAGTCCTCGCGGATGATCGACTCGCGGCCGTAGTCCATCGCCAGCAGGCAGGCGTCGGAGAACGGGTTCGAGCCGCGCAGGGCGTTGGTGAGCGAGATGAAGATGTGCCCGTAGAAGATCGCCTTCACGGCGTCCTCCGGGATGCCCTGCTCGGTGATCGCGTAGTCCATGGAGTCCTTGAGGAACTGGCCGATCATGCAGCCGGTGGTCTCCACGAGCGTGGGCTCGAGCTGGGCGAGCTGCTTGACCGTCACCCAGTGCACGTCGATCACGGGGGCGTAGATCGCGCGGATGACATCCTCGACGCGCTTCTTCGCGGCGGCGCGCTCGCAGTCGGCCCCGGCCGAGGCGTCCTCCTCGCCCTCGAGAGCGGCGACGACCTCCTGCGGGGCGGCGATGCCGCCGAAGGTGTCCGCCCACTCCTCGGCGCTGGTGCGCTCGAGGAACACCGAGGGGTGCGCCGGGTGTGCGCACGCCTGCAGCACGCCGTCCTGGGTGGCGAGCAGGCCCGCGTAGGCGGCGGCGGGGTCCAGCGTGAGCAGCACCGAGCCGGACTTCATCTTCGGCACGACCTGCTCGGAGACCTTCCCGAGGACCACGTCGGGCACGGCGAGGATGACGACGTCGCACACGCCGGCGACCTCGTCGATGTCGCTCACGGTGCGGCCCAGCGCCTCGACGCGCTCGATGCCCGCGGGGGAGGACTCGCAGTAGTGGATCGTCGCGTCGGTGAGGTTGAGGTTGTTGGACACGCGCGTGCCCATCTTCCCGGCGGCGCCGACGACGGCGACGGTGAGGCTCTGATCGAGCTCGACGCTCTTGCCCTTCAGCGGGTTCAGCTCGCGGCTGTCGGTGGTGGTCATGGGGTCCTCCTGGTCGGTGGTGGATGAGTCGGGGGTCGAGGGGTCGAGGGGTCGAGTGGTCGATGGGATCGAGGCTGCGGGTCGACGGTGCGGGCCGACGGGTCAGCGGCGTGCGCGCAGGGCGGCGAGCGTCGCCTCGGTCCAGTCGCGCTCGAGGGCGATCGTGGTGGCGGCATCGCCCTGCCAGGGCAGCCAGTGCTCGGCGATCGCGGCGGGGCGTCGGCCCTCGCGGTAGACGGCGTCGAGCTCGTGGTCGAGGTCCAGCAGACCCTCGCCCATGCGGGCGCCGGAGAAGGTAAAGCCCACCCAGCCCTCCTGGCGGGCGAAGCGGAAGTCCTTGACGTGCAGGTCGAGGGTGAAGGGGGCGACGGCGTCGATGACATCGTCCGGATGCTCGAGCGCGGAGACGCAGTTGCCGGGATCCAGGCAGATCCCCACGAGCGGGGAGTCCAGGGCGCGCACGATCCGCAGCAGGTCCTCCGTGGGCAGCTGCTCGTAGGTCTCGAGCGCGAGGGCGATGCCGGCGGACTCGAGCAGGGGGAGTGTGGTGCGCAGGGCGAGGACCGCCTGCTCGATGCCCTCGGAGACCTCATGGGTCTGGATCATCGAGCGCAGCACGCGGGCATCGAGGGCGCGAGCGATCGCGACGTACCGGGCGAGGTGGTCGGGGGAGATCGTGCGGGTGCCGAGCTCGAGGCGCAGGCCGTGCCGTGCGGCGCGCTCGCGCAGGGCTGCCAGCTCGTCGGCGTCGGCGCCCTCGATGCGGGCGTCGTCGCAGATCTGGAAGACGTCGCAGTCCAGTTGCGCGGCACGGTCGATCATGTCCGCGATGCCGAGGCGATCGGGGTTGCGCTCGCTGCCCTCCCAGAACAGGGCGTAGCTGCCGATGCCGATGTCCATCCGGTGCTCAGAACTGCTGGCCTGGGCCACTCGCGTCACCTCTCGCCTCACCTCGTCGTGGCGCGGGGGAGGGTGCACCGCCCGCGGTCGTGATGGGTCCAGGGTAGGCGCGGGAGCGCATATTGGTCAACCGGTTGAGCGACGGCGAAAAAGGGGGGGCGGTGTCGAACGATGGCAGAATACTTCCGATAGCGGTAGCATTCTGCCATGTTGACCGTGTCGGACTTCGCGCGGCGCGCGGGCATCTCCTCGCGTGCCGTACGACAGCGCATCCAGGCAGGCACCTTGGAGGCGCAGAGAGCAGGCCGGGCGTGGCTGCTCCCCGAGAGTGCGCTTCCTGCAGCGGCTCGTCGTCCGGGGCGCAGGCTCAGTGTGCAGTCCTTCGACCAGCTCGCCGCGTACATGGACCTCGATGACGGCGCCTTGGCCGCTGATGAGAGGCGTCGAGCCCGGGAGCGAGCGACGATGCTGCGGGAGCGGGGTCTGGACCGGGTGGTCGAGTTCGCTCGCCGGTCGGGCCTCGTGGTGCGGCATCTCTTCGCGAGCGACGATGACCTTGCCGAGCTCCGGGCGGAGGGTCGACTCGTCCCGACGGGGGTGTCCCATCCGGACGCCGAGGTGTACGGGCCTGTGATCGATGCCTATGTCTCCTCGGTCGACTGCCGGGACATCGAGCTGTTCCACCTGCTCGAGCCAGTCGATCGCTCACGCTCGAACGTCATTCTGAGGGTGCAGGACCCACCGCCCGTGGTGCGAAGGCTCCACGTGATCGCAGACCTTCTCGACGACCGCACGGAACGCAGTCGACTCGAAGCGGAGCGACTGTTCGCGGAGCTGATGAGGGGAAGGGATGGCTGACCGCCCGGCAGCACACGTACTGACTGCGGACCCCCGGGAGAGGGCCTCGTGGCGAGGGCTTGCCGACGTGTCGGAGCGGATGCCCGCAGGATGGTCGCTCGCCGGTGGAAGCCTCGTCCGTCTGCATGTGGCCGAGCGAGGAGGTGACGCCGGCCGAGCCACACGTGACATCGACGTGATCCTGGATGTTCGCTCGGATCCGAGGTCCATCGCGCGGATCGTCGATGCCATGCAGACTGTGGGCTTTCTGCCGGACGGACTGAATCCGGCGGGGCACGATCATCGATGGGTGCGCGGAGATGCGCAGATCGATGTTCTCGCTCCCGCGTTCCTGGGGTCCCACCTGCTCGATCGCAGCCACAGGGGGCTGGGACGGCTTCTGCCCACGCGTGGCGCTCAGTTCGGGCTGAATCGCACGGAGCGAGTGCACGTCCGTGTCGACGACTTCGACCTCATGGTCAATCGACCCGATCTCGTCGGAGCTCTCTACGAGAAGTGCTCCGCGCTGCTCGTGTCGCTCGACAGGGGAAAGGGGAGGCACCTCGAGGACATCTCTCTCCTCTCGGAGCTGCTCACCCCACAGGACAGACGCGAGCTGATCGGGCTGCGAAGACGCGAGAGGCTACGAGTGATCCGAGGGCTCCGTCGCACGCAGGAAGGCATCGATCTCGATCCGCGCCGCCGGCGACGCGTGGGCCAGCTGGAGCAGCTCCTGCTGTCCACTCTCGAGCGACCGATGATCTGAGCGTCTCCCGAAATCGTTCGAGCTGTTGAGACCGCGCGCCGAGCTCAGTCCTCGGTGGCCTCGAGGATCCGGTCGCGAGCGGTCGCCATGTGCGCGACCATCGCCGAGGCCGCGCGCTCGCCGTTGCCCTCCTCGAGGGCGGCGAGGATCTTCGCGTGCTCCGCGTGGGCGGCCTCCATGTCCTCGCGGTCGCGCACGGCGCGGTCGTTGTAGACGCGCAGCAGGCTGCGGGTGACCTGCAGCAGGTCGGTGAGCATGGCGTTGTCAGCCGCCGTGGCGAGCACCTCGTGGAAGGCGGCGTCGGCCGCGACGAAGGCCTTGAGGTCCTCGTGGCTCTCGGCCATGGTCGCCGTGGTGCCGCGCAGCGTCTCGAGCTGCTCCGCCGAGATCCTGTCGGCCGCCAGACGCGCCGTATAGCTCTCGAGCCCCGCACGGAGCTCGTTGAGCTGGTCCGTGTTCTGCTTGCCGATCATGAGGCCCCAGCGCAGGGTCTGCGGGAGCAGGTCGCTCGCGGATCCGCGCAGGTAGGTGCCCGATCCCGGCCGCACGTCGACGATCCCCAGGATCTCGAGGGCCGCGAGGGCCTCGCGCACCGCCGAGCGGCCCACGCCGAGGGATGTCGCGAGCTGGCGCTCCGGGGGCAGGCGCGTGCCGGGGGCGACGTCACCGCCGGTCAGGAGCTCCAGCAGCCGACGTGCGACCTCGGAGACAGGGGTGCCGGCGGGCACTGCTGCCAGCGACGATGCGATCGCGTCGGAGGCGCTGTCGGAGAAGGCGGGCATGAGGTGAAGGTATCAAGCCGTCGGCCCAGGACCGGTCCCATCCGCGCGGGGCTGCGCGGGGTTCGGCACCCCGAGCAGCGCCTCAGCGGCGGTCGCGGCCTCGATGCGGAGCACGGTTCCCGCGGGCACGCGCAGAGGCCCGCCGGTGCCCGCGTCCTCCGCCGCCACCCAGTCCTCGAGGCGGGCGTTCACCAGCAGCACCTCGTCCTCGCACGCGATCAGGGCGGTGCCGGGGCCGCCCGGGCCGCGTACCACGCGCACCTCCCTTCCCGACCAGGCCGCGAGGGCGACCAGGAGCTCGCCCAGCGGGGTCAGAGGAGACTCCGGACTGTCCGTGAGCACGCCGCGCGCACCGGCGAGCTCGCCCAGGGTGACCGTCTCGACGCCGGCGTGCGCGGCCTCCGCGAGGGCGGCGGCGGCCCAGGCGGCCGCCCAGACGGTGCACTGTCGGGGATCCGTGCTGCCGGGCACGAGGTGCGCGCCCCAGCCGGTCTCGTCGGCGCGGTCGACGAGCTCCGCCTGCGTCGCGACCGCGTTCACCCGGGGGCGCAGCGTGAGCGGACCGAGGTGCAACCGCGCCGTCGGCCGCAGCATCCGCGCCGAGGCGAGCACATCCCCGAGCGCGGCCACGCTCTCGACCACGTGCCAGCTCTCGCGCATGTGCATCTGCGGGGTCGAGGGGAAGGAGAGGAGCGCTGCGTCGGGGATCGCGTGGATCTCGCGGTTCAGCTCCGTGAAGTGGGTGCGCGAGCCCGCCACGAGCTCCGCGTCGCGTCCCCGGCAGGCGGTGCGCAGGCGCTCCCAGAGCTCGGCCGTCGTCACGTGCCGCGCCTCGTCGACGATGCCGATCCGCCGCACGGGCAGGCCCGCCGCGTCGGCCGCGGCGAGGATCGCGGGGATGTCCGTGCGCTCGGAGGCGATGATCCGCAGGTCGACGGGCAGGCCCGTCGCGGCGGCCTCTCGGGAGGCCGCGGCCAGCACCTGCTCGGGGCCGAACCGCTCGCTGACCTCGACCATCAGGTGGTCGAAGCCGACGTCGGCCGAGATCGGCAGCGGACCGCCGCTGCGCACCGCCGCCGCCTCCGTGGTGGCCCCCAGACCCAGGCGCGGGAAGGTGCACGGGGTGGCCGCCGCGAGCAGATCCGCCAGGCGCGCCGGCGCGGACGGGCGACGAGCGGGCTGCGTCGGTGCGGTCGGTGTCAGCGAGGACTGCGCCGAGGCGGCCTGGCCCGGCGCGGCCTGCGGCGCAGCGGCCGCAGGCTCCGGGACCAGGGTGATCTCCTGGGTCACGCTCTCGCCGGCGGCGACCTCGTAGGGGAAGGGCAGGGCGAGCGGCCGCGAGTAGATCTTGAAGCTCGCGTCGGTCCAGTTCCGCTGGTCCTCCATCTCGAACACGTCGCCGAGCAGCTCGAGGCGCGCCCGCTCCCCGGCGTGGTCGAGGTCGAGGGCTCGGATGTCGAACAGCGGCTGCCACGGGGAGACCTGCCGGGGGAAGCGGACGTCGCGGCGGTCGCCGTGCACCGTGGTCACGACCACGTCGTCGCCCGCCATCGCCCGCGGGAGCATCGCCGTGAGGCCCACGCGGTTCGTGGTCAGCGCGGCATCGGGGGTGATCGTGAAGCGCAGGCTCAGGCGCTCGCGCGTCACCGTCAGCACCGAGAGCGCGCTCGCCGCGCCGCCCGCGCCGACGTACCGCACGCGCAGGGTGCGGGTCATATGCGGGGCGACATCGGGGGAGAGCGCTCCGTCGGACCCGGGGTCCGACCACTCCTCCTCGAGAACCTGCGGGGCCACGGTGTCCCAGTCGCGGTCGCGCAGCGCGGGCCGCACGGACTCGAGCAGCACCGTGCCGCGCCAGGCGATCTCGCTGATCTCGTCGCCCTCGCAGCGCAGGGACCAGGGCCCGAGGCGGTGCGTCGTGCGGGCATCGGCGATCGTCCCTCCGCTGGGGGCGCTGGGGGCGCTGGGGGCGCTGGGGGCGCTGGGTGCGGAGGGCGCGTCGACCATGGGGTCTGCTCCGTCGGTCATGTCGTCTCTCCCTCGGGTCAGCGGGCGATCGCCTCGAGCTCCTGGCCTGGCGCGACCCGGGGCAGGAACAGCGTCGACACGGCCTGAGCGGCGCCGAGGACCACGGCGATGATGATCCACGTGCTGTTCAGCGAGGTGGTCGCGGTGAGCATCGCCCACAGCAGACTGCCCAGCATGAAGCCTCCCACGAGCATGCCGCTCATCCAGCTCACGCCGAGCGCGCGCACGCGGGTCGGGTAGACCTCGGCCTGGTAGGTGTAGCCGACGCCCGACCAGGTGCCGTTGGTGGCCTGGAACAGCAGGAAGATCGCGACCAGCAGCACGCTCGAGCGATCCGAGACCAGGATGATCAGCGCGAGCGGGGCGATCGCCGCCGCCGAGCCGATGAGCACGGAGCGTCGGCCGAAGCGCTCGCCCAGGAGCCCGCCCACCAGGTAGAACACGACGCCGGCGGCGCCGCCGACGAGCAGCAGCGCGGCGACGGCGGAGGACGCCCAGCCCTTCACCTCGGCCATCCAGTAGGCGAGGTAGATGTTCGTGGCGACATAGGACATGCCGTACAGCAGCCAGGTGATCGAGAGGCTCACGGCCGTGCGCCGCACGCCGCCGGCGGCCGAGAACAGCTGGCGGAACGTGCCCTTCTCGAGCTGGGGGACGTCCACGGGCATCACTCGCTGCAGGCGCGCGACCTCCGCCTCGTCCCCGCGGCCGAGCGCTGCGCGCAGAGAGCGGATGTGCAGGTAGCGGGGCGATTCGCGGACCTTCGCGCGGGCGATCGCGACGAGCACGAGAGGCAGCACGCCGAAGAGGAACACGGCTCGCCAGCCCAGGCCCGAGACCAGCAGGTACATCCCCGAGGCCATGAACACGCCCACGGTGTACCCGGACTGGACGATCGAGTAGAGCATGCCGCGTCGCCGCGCGGGCACCTGCTCGTTCACGAGCGTCACGGAGACCGCGAGCTCTGCGTTGGCGAAGCCGGAGGCCAGCGCGCGCACCAGCACCAGGCTCCAGAACCCCTGCACGAAGAACGTCAGACCCGTGAACACGCCGGCCGCGATCAGGCACAGCATCCAGGCGAAGCGTCTGCCGCGGGCGTCCATCACGCGGCCCATCCACAGCGCGATCGCAAACTCCGCGGCGTACACGAGCATGCCCATCACGCCGAGCGCCGAGGCGGAGATGCCCAGCTCGGAGGTGATGTCCGCGATGGTCAGGTTGAACAGGTTGGTGTCGTAGGCCGCGAGCGCCCAGCCCAGCAGCGCGACGATCACGAGGTAGATCGTGTACCGGCGGCCGGGTTCGGTGTCGAGGGAGCCGGGGCCGACGGCAGGCGAGCGGACGGGGGAGTCGCCCACCGGCGCGCGGGAGGCGATGGCCGGATCGGGCTGCGGGATGCGTGAGTCCACGATGACTCCTCGTCGAGTGGGTGTGCGGCGGCGGGCGCGCGGGTCGGGGCCTCGGCGCGGCGGGTTGCGGGGGGCTTCGGGGCCGCAGGGGCGCTGAGGTCGCGGGCCCGCGGCTCAGGCCAGACCGTAGACCACAACCGGTTGACCGGGCAATGGTGGGGTGGCGGAGTGCTGAGCGGCGCAGGGGTCAGCGCCCCAGCCGCCGGTACTCCCGCGGAGCCATGCCGCACGCGGCCGTGACGTGGCTGTAGAAGCTGCTGAGCGAGCCGAATCCGCTGGCCGAGGCGATCTCCGCCGTGGTGAGGTCGCTCGTGATCAGCAGACGCTGCGCCTCGGCGACCCGGCACATGGTGAGGTACTCGCCGATGGTCACGTCCACCGCCTGGCGGAACACCGTCATCGCGTGCGAGGGCGCGAGGTGGACCGCGCTCGCGACGTCGGCCACGGCGAGCTCCTCCGTGAAGCCGTCCATCACCACCTGCGCCATCGTGCGCACGTGCTGCAGGCGCTCGGCGGTCAGACCGCGCCTCCCGCCGTCCGACGGGCCGGCCGGGGAGGCGTGCTCGGTCTCCGTCTGCAGGATCCGCAGCAGCGCGGCGCGGATCTCGAGCAGGGCGAACTCCTCACGGGTGCGGTCGCCGATCTCCTCGAGCCAGAGGCTCGTCATCCCCGCGAAGCGCGCCACCAGATCGGGTGCCTCGATCACCAGCGGCCGGACGCGCAGCAGGGCCGCCACCGCGTCCTCG
The DNA here is from genome assembly GCF_020792675.1 of Brachybacterium halotolerans subsp. kimchii. Lineage (NCBI taxonomy): Bacteria > Bacillati > Actinomycetota > Actinomycetes > Micrococcales > Dermabacteraceae > Brachybacterium > Brachybacterium halotolerans. The sequence goes on from NZ_CP086254.1 coordinate 2,602,188, forward strand.
GGAAGACCCCAGCGCATCGCCGTCCCGAGCGGGACGTGCACCCAGCACACGTCGCCGGGTCGGGAGTCCACGAGGCCGTGCGGCTGGGTCGCCCAGAACATCGCGATCCGGCCCTCGCGGACGATGAGCGGAGCGCCCGCATGGAGGTACCGGAGCTCCCCGCGCACCACCACATTGATCTCGATGTCGTTGTGCCGGTGCATCGTCTCCATGACGGGCGGGTCGCCGCGGCGGCACCACAGCCCCTGGTCCGCGGCGACGACCTCGGACCTCGAGCCGGGGGAGCCTGCCATGGCATCACAGTAGGCGTCGCGCGCGCCGGGCCAGGGGCCGCGCGCGCTGGTGCAGGGGCCGCCCGCATCGGTCCAGGGGCTGTGCGGAGGCGGTCGCGCGCGGGCCGCACGCCTGCCCGGACGCCCCGGGGGCGTAACGTCGAGGCCCCAACGGGCAGAAGGATCGAGGCGACATCATGCGCAGCAGCGTCATGAGCATCCGCACCATCACCCGCAGCGCCTGCGCGCTCTCGGCGACCACGCTCCTCGCGCTCGAGGCGGCGAGCTGCGGGAACGGGTCCGACGACGGGTCCGCGGACACGGCGCAGGGCGGCGATTCCGCGGCGAGCGACGGCGGGGGATCGAACCAGGAGCCGGCCGACGGCGCCTCCGACGGCGGAGGCGCATCCGACTCCGGCGCGTCCTCCGACGAGGCGTCGGACGGATCCTCGTCCGCGAGCTCCGACTCCTCGACGCCCTCGGACGACTCCTCGAGCAAGGGATCCTCGGGCAAGGGGTCGTCGGGCAAGGGGTCGTCGGACAAGGGGTCGTCGGACGACGACTCCTCGGTCGCCTCCAAGGGGGCGGGCTCCGGGACCGCATCCGGCAAGGCCGACGGCGGCGGCAGCAACGACACGGTCTCCGACTGCACCGCCTCGAACCTCGACATCTCCGTCAGCCAGGGCGACCCCGCGGCCGGGAGCGTCATGTACACCATCTCGTTCACGAACACCGGCGACGATCCGTGCCGCATCGGCGGGTATCCGGGCGTCTCCGCCGTCGGCGGCGGGAACGGCACCCAGCTCGGGAAGGCCGCGCAGCGCGGACAGGCCGGCAAGGCCGCCGTCCTGATCCCCAACGGCCACGCCGAGGCGTCGCTGAAGGCGGTCGACGTGGGCGACGGCGGCGGCCCCCTCGGCGACGAGTGCAAGGCGACCGACGCCGACGGCTGGCGCATCTACGCGCCGGGCTCGAAGAAGGCGGCGTACGTCGAGCAGGACGGCCTGCACGGCTGCGCGGGCGACGTCGACTGGCTGACAGTCGACGGGGTGCACGGGATGAAGTGACCGGTCCGCCGCGTCGCTGAGCGGCGGCGCCCGCGGATCCGGGCCGGCGACCGGGGATCCGGGCTGGCGACCGGGGATCCGGGACTGCACCTGCGGAAGCGGGCCGACGGCCACGGATAAGGATCAGCATCGAAGGATCCTGGAAGAACGGCGCACGATCCCGCGAGACCTCCCCCGTGGTGCGTCCATAGCGTGGGCCCATGACCACGAAGACGTTCGTCGCATCCCCCAAGATCACCATCATCGGCGCCGGCGGGTACGTGTTCCCGTTCCGTCTGATCGGCGACATCCTCAGCTTCCCCGCCCTGCGCGACGCGACGCTGTGCCTCATGGACGTGCGGCCCGAGAAGCTCGGCCCCGTCGCCCAGGCCGCCCGCGACCTCGTGGCCCATCACGGCTTCGCCACGCGGGTCGAGGAGACGACCGACCGGCGCGCGGCCCTCGAGGGCGCCGACGTCGTCGTCATCACCTTCCAGGTGGGCGGGATCCCGTCCTACCGGCACGACGTCGAGATCCCGCGGAAGTACGGCATCGACCAGGCCGTCGGCGACACCGTCGGCCCCGGCGGGATGTTCCGCTTCCTGCGCTCTGTCTCCGCATACGCCGAGATCGCGGCGGACGCCCGCGAGGTGTGCCCCGACGCCGCCTTCATCAACTACGCGAACCCCATGGCCATGGCGACCGCGTACCTCAATGCCCAGGGCCTGCGCACCGTGGGGCTCTGCCACAGCGTCCAGGGGACCACGCGGATGCTCGCCCGCACCCTCGAGGTCCCCTACGACGAGGTCTCCTACCGCTGCGCGGGCATCAACCACCAGGCGTGGGTGCTCGAGCTGTTCCGCGGCCAGGAGGACCTCTACCCGCGGCTGCGCGAGGTGATGGCGCAGCGGCACCGGCCCGGCCGGGCCGCAGCCGACCTCGCTGGGGACGACGGCGACCACTCCGAGGCGGCCGAGGCGGCCAGCACCTACGAGGGCGGCAACGAACAGGTGCGCACCTCGATCATGAACACCTTCGGGTACTTCCAGACCGAGTCGAGCCACCACGCCTCGGAGTACGTGCCCTACTTCCGCAAGGATCCGGAGACCACGAAGGAGTACATCCCCGAGCGCTGGGACTACTTCGAGATCTGCGCCGCGCACGACGACCAGGGCGACATCGACGCCCAGCTCGAGCGGTTGAAGGCCGAGCTCGCGCCGAGCGTCGAGTACGGCGCACAGATCGTAAACTCCCTGGTCACGGGAACGCCTAGCGTCGTGCACGGGAACGTGCCCAACCGCGGCGCCCTGATCACGAACCTCCCGGCCGACGCCTGCGTCGAGGTGCCCTGCCTCGTCGACGCCCGCGGGGTGCAGCCGACCGCGATCGGCGACCTCCCGCCCCAGCTCGCGGCCCTGAACCGCACCAACGTCAACGTGCAGACCCTCGCCGTGCGCGCCGCGCTGACGGGGGACGTCGAGAACGTGTTCCAGGCCGTGGCGCTCGACCCCCTGACGTCGGCCCAGCTGACGCTCGAGCAGTCCCGCGCCATGACGACCGAGCTGCTCGAAGCGCACCGCGACCTGCTCCCGGAGGGGCTGCGCCCTTCGGCGCAGCCGGGTGGCGCCGAGGGCTGACGGCGCGCCGCCTCAGCGGATCACGTGACGTCGCGACCCGCCCACCGCCAGTTGTGCGGGGCCTCGCGGGGCCGGTAGGCGCCGACGGGGAGGTCGTCGGCCACGCGCATCATCCACAGCGCGAGCCGTCGCAGCAGGCCCTCCCGGACCTCGGCGAGCGCGGGCTCGTCGATGAGGTCGTGGATCTCAGCGGGGTCCTCCTGCAGGTCGTGGAGGGAGAAGGTGCCGAGGTCGTCGGCGATCAGCTTGTACCGGCCGTCCACGACCATCCGCATCTCGCCGCTCTGGGTGACGGAGTTCAGCTCGTCGAAGGAGCGCCCCTCGTAGGGGAAGTGCAGGGGCGGCCGGTCGCCCTCCCCGTACGAGACGCCCCCGTACCCGTGCTCCGCGTACATCGTGGAGAACTCCTCGGCCGGCGCCTCCTCGCCCTTGAGCAGCGGGAGCAGGGACCTGCCCTGCACACCCGGCGGGAACGCAGCCCCGACCAGCTCGCAGAGCGTGGGAAGCACGTCCACGATCGAGACCGGCTCCGCTCGTCGCTGGGAGCTGATGCCGGGGCCGGCGACGCCCAGCGGGATGCGCACCAGCGCCTCCGGCAGGCCTGCGCCCTTGCGCTGCAGGCCGTACTCGCCGACGAGGTCCCCGTGGTCGCTGAGCACGATCACGACGGTCTCCTCCAGGGCGGACCCCAGACGGTCCAGCAGCCGGCCGATCTGGTCGTCGATGAGCCGCAGCATCCCCAGGTAGTTCGCCCGCAGCCGTCTCCATTCGGCGTCGAAGCCGGGGCGCTTCTCCTCGATCAGCGAATGCAGCCAGCGGAACCTCCACCCCATCCGGTCCAGGACCTCGGGACCGACCATCCGGTCGGGGACCTCGGCGGGGTCGAACATGCTGAAGTACGGCTCGGGCACCTGGTAGGGGTTATGGGGTTCGGGGAACGAGACCCACAGCAGGAACGGGTCCTCGCCGGTCATCGCATCGAGATCCCGCATGGCCCCGTCGATGATCCGGACGGGCAGTTGCACCTCCGGTGCGAAGGGCGCCGGCTCGTGGGCGACCGAGTGGTCCAGTTCGTGCAGCCAGGCGTCGAAGGCCTCCTGCTCGGCGCTGTCCGCGGGGCCGCCCTCGTGCATGAACGGCCCGTGGTAGGCGTCGAAGTCCTCGGGGCGTGCGTGCATGTGGGGCTTGCCCGCGAAGTGCAGGCGATAGCCGCGCCCACGCAGCACGTCCAGCAGGTCCGAGGAATAGACGGCGTGCTGGGGCGTGGAGTTCTGGCGCACCCGGTGCGCCGAGGGGAAACGGCCGGTGAGCAGGCTCGTGCGGGCCGGGACGCACGCGGGCGCGCTCGTGTACGCCCGCTCGAAGCGCGTGCCGTCCTCGAGCAGCGCATCCACGCGGGGCATCGAGTCCGGGCCGCCCGCACCGGCGGTGAAGCCGGTGCGCTGCTGGTCCGTCATCAGGATCAGGATGTTCGGGCGGCCAGGGGATGTGGTCGGGTCGCTGGGCATGGGCCGAGGAGTCCTTCCGGGGCGGCATCGGCGCCGCGCCTCGCAGCAGATGCTACGGGGCGGCACCGGCGTCGGCCGTGGGCCCCGCGTCAAGCCGGTGCCCCTTCACGATCCCGCGCCCGCTCGCGACCCCTTGTCCCCCATGTGGTCGCCGCGTAGCGTCGGAGGCGTCCACCATCGAACGAAGGAGATGCACGATGAACGAGACCGTCGACGTCCCGACCCCGGCCGGAGCCGAGCGCACGCGGCCCGAGAACGCCGAGGGAGGCTTCCTCGCCTCCGACGCCCTGGCCAAGAATCTGCAGCGCGTGCTCGTGGAGCTCACGGCCCTCCACCTCGTGGGCAAGCAGGCCCACTGGAACATCGTGGGCCCGAACTTCCGCGACCTGCACCTGAACCTCGACGAGGTCGTGGACATCGCGCGGGAGGCCGCCGACGACATCGCCGAGCGGATGCGCGCACTCCACGCCACGCCCGACGGTCGACCCGCGGTCGTCGCCGAGCAGAACTCCCTGCCCGAGTTCCCCCAGGGCGAGGTGCTCACCCACGACGCGATCGACCTCGTGACCTCGGCGATCGAGGCGACCGTCGGCAGCATGCGCTACGTCCATGACGAAGTCGACGAGGCCGATCCGACCTCTGCCGACATCCTCCACGGCATCATCGAGAAGCTCGAGCAGCAGGCCTGGTTCATCAGCGCAGAGACGCGCACGCCGGCGAACTGAGCCGCGACCCGCACGGGCGGCGCGTGGGCACCCGTGCGGGCTGCTGAGCCCAGGTGCTGCGGAACAGAGGCGCTGCGGTACCGAGAAGACGAGGGCAGGCCGGATGGGGCGGACGAGGCGAGGCGCCGCGACGGCGGCTCTGGTGCTGCTGATGGCCGCGGCCTGCGCAGGAGAGGACGCGGAGGCCGACGGCAGGTCGATGTCGCCGGTCTCGCGCGGATCGGCCGATGATCCTGCCGCGGCGCGCTCCGATCACCCCTCCTCGGAGGGGGAGCCCACCCCGGCGCTGCCTCCCACCAGAGGGGTCTTCGACTACCAGCTCGGCGGCGCCTACACGCCGTCGAGCCCGATCGACGTGGTCGTGCGCGATGCGACCGCCGAGCCCCTGGAGGGCGCCTACTCCGTCTGCTACGTCAACGGCTTCCAGACCCAGCCCGGCGACGCCGCGATGTGGAGGGGACACGCCGATCTGCTGCTGCACGACGCGCACGGCGACCTGGCCACCGACCCCGACTGGGACGACGAGTACATCCTCGATCCGGCCGGCCCGACGCAGCGCGACGACATCCTGGAGATCCTCGCCCCGGTGATCACGGGCTGCGCCGAGGACGGCTACGACGCCGTCGAGATCGACAACCTCGACACCTTCGACCGGTTCGACCGGATCGACGAGAACGGCGCGATGGCCCTCGCCTCCGCTTACGTGGACCTCGCGCACGAGTCCGGGCTCGCGATCGCCCAGAAGAACGCCGCCGAGATCACGGCGACGGCGCACGAAGAGCTCGGCTTCGACTTCGCCGTCACCGAGGAATGCGGCGCCTACGACGAATGCGCCGCGTACACGGGCGTCTACGGTGCCCACGTCCTGGAGATCGAGTACCCCGACAGCCTCGAGGACGCCGGGATGACCTTCGCCGACCTCTGCACCCTCCCGGACCGCGCACCACTGACGATCCTGAGGGACCGCGACCTCGTCGCCCAGGGCGCCGACGGCTATCGCTACGAATCCTGCTGAACCCGCTCTGCCCCCTGCGCGCGTCAGACCGTGGACTGAGGAGGAGATCGTCGCACGGTGGCAGTGCACAGGGACCCCAGCATGACGCGAACGCGCTGGTGGGAACGAGAGTCTCGGGGGCATGCACACCACCACCTCCCCTCATCCCCGGTCAGCGCCGGTCGCCACCGTGACCGGCCCCTCTCCCTCCGCCGGCTCCGCCCGCCTCGAGGCGCTCGACCTCGCGCGGCTCGTCGCGATCGTCGGCATGATGACCGCCCACCTGCTGGTGCCGTTGGGCGCCGCGCCCGCGGGATCGCCCTGGCAGAACGCTGCGGCCCGGATCGCGAGCGTCCTCACCGAGGGCACCTCCGCGGCGCTGTTCGCCGTGATCGGCGGCTGCAGCCTCGTGCTCGCCTCCCGGAAGCGGCTCGCCGCCGGGGACCGCGCCGGGGCCGTGCGCAGCGGCATGGTCCGCGGGGCGCTCGTCCTCGCGATCGGCCTGCTGCTCGGCTTCGTGCCCACGTGGGTGGTGGTCGTCCTCGTGCCCTTCGGCCTGGGCATGATGATCACCGCGCCCCTGCTGCCGTGCTCGAACCGCGTGCTGGCGGCCATCGCGCTCGTCCTCACCGCCGTCGGCGGCTGGCTGAACGCGAGCGTCCGCTCGGACCTCCGCATCGTCCAGGAGATCGGCAACGTGACCCCGTTGAACGTGCTCGAGCCCGTCACGCTGCTGCGCGGACTCGCGCTCACCGGCATGTATCCGCTGATCACGTGGCTGCCGTACCTGCTGATCGGCGTCATCCTCATGCGGTCCCTGCTGGGCGCGATCGAGGCGGGGAGCGTGCGCCGCTGGTCCCTCACGGTGCTCTGCGCCGGAGTCGGCGCGGCGGTGCTCGCCTATGGCACCTCGGCCGCGGTGAAGGCATGGGCGCTCGCGCAGGGCGAGGACAAGATGCTCCTGGACCTCCACGGCTTCGGCGCACCGCTCCGCGGTGACCTCTGGATGCAGGCCCTGGCGACCCCGCACACCGGCTCGATCGCCGACATCATCGCGACGGCCGGCGTCTCCGTCGCCGTGATCGCCCTGCTCATGCTCGTGATCCCGCCGGCCCGACACCTCGCCGGCGCGCTGCCGCGGGCACTCCGCGCGGCCGGCGCCGCGCCGCTCACGATCTACACGATCCACGTGGTGCTCACCGGCGCCGCGATGATCGCCGCGCTCGTCGTCGCGGGCCCCGACGCCTTCGAGAGCGCGCCGTGGTTCATCGCGGGCGTCTGGATCCTGCTCGCGCATCTCGCCGTCGTCGTGCTGATCGGCCTCGTGCTCTCGGCGCGCGGCTCTCGCGGGCCGCTCGAGGCGCTGGTCAGCAGGGTCGCAGGTCGGGCCGGGGGCCGGGTGCGCGACAGGGACGGGGCCCGGGCCGACGGGTGAGTCGGCCGCACGCGGCGCGGCTCCGTCCGACGTCCCTCACGCCCCCGCAGCCATGCCCGCGAGCGCGAGCGGCAGCAGCGAGCTGACCAGGTTGTTCGTGCCGTGCAGCACCACGCCCGGCCAGATCGAACCCGTGCGTCGGAACAGCAGCGCGGCGAACAGGCCGACCATGAAGGCCGAGGGCAGCACCGTGTTGATGCCGTGGAACAGGGCGAACACGATCGCGCTGCCGAGCACGCCGATCCACGCCCCGTACCGCGAGAGCAGGGCGTTCGCGACCACGCCGCGGAACAGCGACTCCTCGCCGATCGGCGTGATGATCGATCCGCCCACGAGCGTGAGCACCAGGGAGAGCGCCCCGCCCGTCGAGGCCGCCTGGTAGCTGGACTGGGGGGACTGCATGTCGCCGGAGAGCACCACGTAGGCGACCGAGAGCGCGCTGCCGATGATCGCCGCGAGCACGCCGAGCCCCGCCCCGGCGAGCAGCTGCCGGCCGCTCGCGCGTCGGAAGCCGAAGGCCGCGGCCGAGCGGATGCGGAGCGCCCATGCGGCGCCGAAGGCGACCAGCCCCATCACGCCGGAGACGAACAGGCCGATGATCCCGCCCAGTGCGCCGCCGCCCGCGAGCGGAAGCAGCAGGAAGACGAGTCCGAAGCAGATCACGTAGGCGACGAGGCCCACGAGGATCTCCGGCCAGCCCGGGGCCGTTGGGCGTGTGGTCGGTGAGGCGGGCGGGGGAGCGGTCGATGCGGGAGCGGTGCGTCGGTCGGTCATCGTGGTCCTCCTTCGGCGGCCCTGGTGAGCGGACCGGTCGGTGACTGGACGACCAGACAAGACTGTGTGGTCACCACAGGGTCAAGGGGTCTGGTCGACTGCGAGCCGCTCGACGCGCGCGATGACGTCGAGCTGGGCGTCGTTGTAGATCTCGTGCAGCGCATCGCGCAGTGCGTTCCGCGTCTCCGACCTGCTCTTCTGGTACTGCGGGGCAGGATCGCGCAGCCAGGGGTGCGCCTCGACCTGGGCCTGCAGCCGGGGGAGCAGATCCTCCGCGAGCCGCTGCCGCGAGGCCTCGTCGGCGTCGGACGGGAGCTCGTCGAAGCGTCGCGATGTCTCGTCGGACGCCTCGACCATCGAGCGCACGTCGGCCAGGGCCTCGGGCCGATAGAGCTCCGCGTAGATCTGGATCAGCGATCGGTCGGCCTCGCTCATGCCGGCGCTCACCGACTCGAAGCCCGGCGGGGTGTGGGCGGGCGCACCGCCTGCGAGCAGCGCCGCGATCTGCGTGCGCGCCTCCTCGAGCTGGGAGATCCGCGACTGCAGCTCCTCGTCGAGCTCGCGCAGGGTCGTGGACACGGAGCTCTCGCCGTCGTCCCCGACCTCCCCGTCTCCCGAGGTCCCACCGGCGTCCTGCGCCGGGTCATCGATGCTGTCGATCCGCGCGAGCGGAACGCCGAGGTCGACGAGCCGCCGGATCCGCAGCAGGCGCACCAGGTGGGGGACCGTGTACTGCTTGTAGCCGTTGCTGCGGCGCTCGGGCTCCGGCAGCAGGCCCGCCTGGTGGTAGTGGCGCACCGTGTTCACGGTGGTGCCGGCGAGGTCGGCGAGCTGGCGCGTGCTCCAGGGCATGGGGGTCCGATCGATGGGGCGCGAGGGACTCCGAGCCTAGACCCCGCCTTTACACCAGCAGCAGCACTCCGCGCACGAGCGCCATCAGCGCCCCCGCGAGCGCGACCGCGAGCACGATCCGCATGGCGCTCTCGCCGTCGACCCTCCGGGAGACCCGGCCGCCCGCGATCACGCCCAGCAGCAGCGCCGCGATCAGCACGGTCCAGCCGGTGGCGGAGAGCGTGGTCAGCGCCCGCTTGGCCACCAGCGAGACGATGCTGAGGATCATGAACTGCACCTGCGCGGTCGCCGCGAAGCCCCGGTGCTCCCAGCCGGTGGCGCGCGCATAGATCACCACGCCCGGCCCACCCACGCCGGCCGTGACGTTCATGAACCTTGAGGCCAGGCCACCCGCGACGCCGAGCGCAGGGGAGTCAGGGACAGTGCGCCCGCGCATCGCGAGGGTGAGCAGCAGCCCCAGCAGCACGATCGTGCTCACCGCGATCATCAGGGACGCCGCCGGCAGCACGGCCACGGCGATCGCACCGGGGATCACCCCGATCACGCCCATCGGCGCGAGGACCCGCAGCCGCTTCCGGTCGACGTCCCTGCGCACCTGGGTGAGGTTCAGCAGCGCGGACAGCGCTCCGCACACGTTGACCACGAGGATCCCCTGCAGCGGCCCCAGTACGAGGACCAGGAACGGCGAGGCGAGAAGCGCGAAGCCCATGCCCGTCGAGCGCTGCGCGAGCGCCCCGACGAACGTCGCCGCCGCGAGCCCTAGCAGCACTGCGGCGTCCGTTCCGATCACACGCTTCAGGGTATCGGGCGGGCCGGCAAGGGCAGGGCCGCGGCGGAGGGGGCACGGCCGCCCCGTCGGTCCGGCCCGTCCCTGAGCGGCTCGTCCGCCTCCGTGGGTCTCGCTCGTTCCTGTGGGTCTCGCGCGGCCGCGTGCACGCCCCCTTCGGAGACTCGCGCCTGGAAGGATGGGGGCATGGCTGCAGCGCTGCGCTTTCGTGAGGACCGCACGTTCACGATCGTCCAGTTCAACGACACCCAGGACGGGCCGCACACGGACCGGCGCACGACAGCACTCCAGGAGGCGGTGCTCGACGACGTCCGGCCCGACCTCGTCGTCCTCAACGGGGACGTCATCGACGGCCGCCCCACGACTCCCCGCGAGGTCGCGCGGGCGCTCCACAACGTGGCCCGACCCATGGAGGAGCGCTCCATCCCGTGGGTGCTCACGTTCGGCAACCACGACGAGGACTCGGCGGCCGCGACCGGCCTGCGCGAGCGCGACCTGCTGGCCTTGGCCCGAGCCCTGCCGCACAACCTCAACGCGGCCGACGACCCGGCGCTCACCGGCACCGGCAACCAGATGCTGCACGTGCGCTCGGCCGACGGCACCCGCGACGCCTTCGCGATCTGGCTGCTGGACTCGGGCCGCTACGCCCCGGAGAGCATCGTCGGCCGCGACGGCGCCGCGCAGGACTTCGAGGGCTATCCCGGCTGGGACTGGCTGCGGCCCGACCAGATCCGCTGGTACCTCGAGGGCTCCGCCGAGCTCGAGCGCTGGAACGGCGCGCTCGTGCCCGGTGTCGTCTTCCAGCACATCCCGCTGTGGGAGCACCGCTTCGCCTGGTTCGGCAGCGTCGACTCGCGCACCGACGCCGACCACGAGCGTGCGGTGCTCCGCCATCGCATCGAGGGGGAGCGCAACGAGGAGGAGAGCCCCGGGCCCGTGAACTCGGGGATGTTCGCCGCGATGCTCGAGCGGGGCGACGTGAAAGGGCTCTTCGTCGGCCACGACCACACGAACACCTACGTCGCCGACTACTACGGGGTCCTGCTGGGCTACGGCCCCGGCACCGGCTTCGGGGCGTACGGCCTCGAGGGTCAGGACGAGCACCGGCTGCGCGGCGCACGTGTGCTGCACCTGGACGAAGCGGTCGACGGGGTGCTCGCGAGCACCGAGCTGCGCCTCGCCTCCGAGTACGGCATCGATCTCACGCCCGGGGTGCAGCCGGGGGAGCCCGCGCCGCTATCCGCAGAGATCGAGGAGGTGCTGGACCCCATGGAGCGTGCCGGGGCCGACGCGCTGGGCGGGCACGGACTCGCCCCATGAACGGGACCGGGGCGTGTCGCGCACGATCGACGGCGAACCCTGCTGTCGATCTCCGGGCACTCGTTCGACAACAGGGTGAGGATGGCGAGAGACGCCGCTCATGACCGAGGAGGTTCCTGATGGCCCGCTACACAGTCTTCCTGCACCACCCGCTCGACCAGCGCGAGACGGACCCCGAGAGGCTCGCCGCCCTGATGGCGGAGCACGACGCGCACGGGCGGGAGCTCGTGGACGAAGGGGTGATGATCTTCGGATCCCCGCTCGAGGACCCCGACGCCAGCACGTCGATCCGTGCGGACAGCATCGTCGACGGACCGTTCGTGGAGGTCAACGAGATCATCGTGGGGTTCTACGTCATCGAGGTGCCGGATCTCGACGCCGCGATCGCCGTCGCCCGTCGCAACCCGATCATCCGTCACGGAGGCGGGGTCGAGGTGCGCCCGATGCCGGACGACGCGGGGCCCGGCGTCCACGGCGGCGTCGACGCGTGAGGGACGCCGTCGGATGAGCTCGTCGGGCACACGGGCGGCGGCCTCGGCGCTCGCGAGCGTCGAGGCCGCCCACCGCGAGCACTGGGCATCGGTGCTCACCACGACCCTGTCCCTCACCCGCGATCTCGACCTCGCCGAGGACTGCACGCAGGAGGCCTTCGCCCAGGCGATCGCCGCCTGGCCGAGCGACGGCGTCCCCCGCAATCCCGGCGGCTGGCTCGCGACGGCCGCCCGCCGCCGGGCGCTGGACGCGATGCGGCGCAGCGAGACCCTGCGGCGCAAGCTCCCCGTGCTGGTGTGGGACGAGCCCGCGACGACCGGGACGCCCGCGACGACCGAGACGACGGGCACGCCCGCGGCGAGCACGGTCGCGTCGGCGAGCTCAGGGGCGACCCCGTCGGAAGGGACCTCGTTAGAAGGGACCCCGTCGGAGGCGGCCCCCTCCGCCGAGATCGAGGACGAGCAGCACGCGATCGTGCTCGACGAGCAGCTGCGCCTCATCTTCCTCGCTGCGCATCCGGCGCTCGCCCCGGAGTCCCGTATCGCGCTCACGCTGCGACTGGTCGGGGGCATGACCACGGCCGACATCGCCGCCGTGTTCCTCGTGGGCGAGAGCACCATGGCCGCGCGCCTCACACGTGCCAAGAAGCGCATCCGCCTGAGCCGGATACCCTGCCGCGTCCCCGGGGCCGACGAGCTCGACGGACGGGTCGGCGACGTGCTCGACGTGCTCTCCGTGCTGTTGACGACGATGGACGCCGATGCCCGCCCCGGTCGCGGCGTGCGCTCGAAACGCGGAGGGGACGGAGGCGCGCAGAGCGTGGTCGATGCCGCCGTGCGCATGCTCGAGACGCTCGTGCGGCTGCTCCCCGGCCAGACCGAGCCGCTCGGTCTGCTCGCGCAGGCGCTCGCCCTCCGAGCCCGTGCGAGCACGCGCACGGACGCGGTGGGCCGGCCCGTCGCCCTCGCCGAGCAGGACAGGCACCGCTGGGACCGCCCCCTTCTGCAGCGGGCGGACGCCCTGGTCATCGACGGACTATCCCGGGGTGGGCGCGGCCCCTATCTGATCCAGGGCGCGATCGCCTGCGCCGTCGCGCTGCCGGAGCGCCACGAGCACGTCGACTGGGACGAGGTCGTCGAGCTCTACGATGCGCTGCTCGTCCATTGGCCCACGGCGATCGTGCGGCTGGGCCGGGCGGTGGCGCTCACCGAGACGGCGGGACCAGGGACGGCCCTCGCACAGCTCGAGGGCCTGGCGGCGGACCTCGAGGGGCACCGGCCCTTCCACGTGATCCGCGGAGACCTGCTCGAGCGCATGGGCGACAGCCGCTCGGCCGCGGCGGAGTTCCGCGCGGCGCTCGCACTGCCGGGCCGTGCGGGCGAGGACGAGCTCCTGGAGGAGCGGGCACTGCGCTCGCCGGGTCCCGATCCCCTGGGGTGACCGGTCGGCAGCGGCGCCTGCCCGTGCGGCCCCGGCCCGGCCCGGGGCGCCGGCCCGCCGCCCGCGACGCCCGCCCCTCCCGCTCCCACGCCCAGCTTGCTAGCCTGAGGGGCACGGAACCGCTGGTCACTCTCGCCGGGAGGTCAGTCATGGACGACCAGATCCCCTTCGACTCCGCAGACCGCGACCTGGAGGTCCTCGTCGGCTTCGACGGGTCCGAGCAGGCCCGATCCGCCCTGCGCTTCGCCGCCGAGGAGGCGCGACGGCGCGGCAGCGGGCTCACCGTCGTCACCGCCTACGCCGCTCCGGGCGCCTTCTACGCGAACCTCGCCTCGATGCCGCACGAGGCCGACGACGCCGGGAAGGCGGCCGCCCGGGAGACCCTCGAGGAGGCGGCCGAGATCGTGAAGGACCACCCCGGCCCGCTCACCTTCCGCTCCGCCAAGGGCGACGCGACCGGGGTGCTCGTGGACGCCTCCGGCGCGGCGCAGCTCGTGGTCGTGGGCTCGCGCGGACGCGGAGGCTTCGCCGGGCGCGTGCTCGGCTCGGTCGCCTCCGGGCTGCCCGCCCACTCCCGCTGCCCCACGGTCGTCGTGCCCCGCCGCGAGACGGCTGACCGGGAATCCGACAGCGACCCTGTCACCGACAGCGCCCCAGCAGCCGGCAGCGCCCCAGCAGCCGGCCGCGGCCCCGTGGTCGCCGGGGTCGACGGATCGGAGCAGAGCGGCCTCGTGCTGCGCGTCGCCGCCCGTCAGGCCGAGAGGCTCGGCACGCCCCTGCGGGTGTTCGTCGCGATGCCGCTGCTGGACGAGTGGACCTACTGGTACCCCACCTACACGGACGACCACGTGTCCGTGGAGGAGCGCCGCGTCGAGCTCGAGGGCATGGTCGAGGACCGCATCGCCCCGCTGCGCGCGGAGCACCCCGACCTCGAGATCGAGGTCGTCGTCGAGATCGGCAACAGCATCGAGCTGCTGGCCGAGCAGAGCCGCGTCGCCCCTCTCACAGTGCTCGGCACGCGCGGGCGGGGCACGGTGAAGAGCGCTCTGCTGGGCTCGGTCTCCCGCGGCGTGCTGCACGGCGCCGGCGGACCGGTCATGGTGGTCCCGACCCGCGCGGCCCAGGGGTGAGCGCTCTCGCGAGCCTCGGCGCCTGGACGCGCGAGTCCGGCACCGTCACCTACGACGTCGCCCCACTGCCCGAGGACGCCCCCGCGGCGTTCACGATCCACGCCGAGTCGCATCCGTCCGGCGCGCCCTCCGAGTATCCCGCCCACACCCATCCGCTGCACGAGCTGGTGTGGGTGCGCGGCGGGACGATGACCGCACGCGTCGACGACCTGCTGGTGACCGTGCCCGAGGGCCAGGGCCTGTGGATCCCCGCCGGGGTCGAGCATGCGGGCCGGCTCACGGCCGACGTCGAGCTGTGCGACGCGTTCTTCGCGCCCGCCGCCCTGCCGGAGCCGCTCGACGCGGCGACGACCCTGGTGATGACGCCGCTGCTCGAGTCCCTCCTGCTGCATCTGACCCGCCGCGACCTTGTCCCCGCCGCGCGGGCGCGTGCGGAGGCCGTGGTCCTGGACGTCCTCGAGCCGTCGGCACCCGCCCTCGACCTGCGCCTGCCGGGCGATCCGCGCATCGATCCGATCGCGCGAGCCCTGCTCGCCGATCCCGCCGACCCGCGGGACCTGCCCGCCTGGTCCCGCGAGGCGGGGCTGAGCACGCGCACCGTCAGCCGTGCGTTCCGCGCCGCGACCGGGCTGTCCTTCGCGCGGTGGCGGCAGATGCTGCGCATCCATCACGCGCTGCGCCTGCTCGGCGAGGGCCGTGAGGTGCAGGAGGTCTCGCGGATCCTGGGCTACTCCCAGCCCAGCACCTTCATCGACGCCTTCCACCGCGTCACCGGGCGCACGCCCGGCGCGCACCTCGCGACAGGTGTCCGAAAACCCCGATCAGACGTCTCGAGGTCGTGATTGCGGACTCGGTGAGGGTCACCTAATCTGATCGCGGCACCGCTGCCCTCACCTCGGGCGCTTCCGGAGCCCAGGATCCCGCGCTCCCCGAAAGGCCCTCGATGTCCTCCTCCCTCCGTGCCCACCCGCGCCGCCTCGCCGCAGCCGCCTCCGCGCTCGCCGCCGGGGCCCTCACCCTGGCCCTGGGCGCCTGCGGCACGACCGACGTCTCCTCCTCGTCGGCCGACTCCGCGGCGTCCGACGGCGGCGCCGCGGCGGCGATCTCGAAGGACTGTGCGCAGGACACGACGGCCACCTCGGAAGACCCGGTCTCGATCACCGACGGCGTCGGCCGCACGGTCGAGCTCGAGAAGCCCGCGCAGCGCGTCGTCGTCCTCGAATGGCAGCAGGTCGAGGACTCGCTGAGCCTGTGCGTGCAGCCCGTCGGCGTCTCCGAGCCCGACGGCTTCCGCACCTGGGACAGCGCCGAGACCCTCCCCGAGGGCGTCGAGGACGTCGGCACCCGCGGCGAACCCGACCTGGACACGGTGCTCTCGCTCGACCCCGACCTCGTCGTGGTCGAGGCCTTCAGCAAGGACGACGAGATCATCGGCCAGCTCGAGAAGACCGGCGTGCCCGTGCTCGCGAACCTGGGCGCGGACCCCGACGACCCGATCGGCAACATGAAGGGCGTGTTCTCCATGATCGGCGAGGCCACCGGGCGCTCCGAGCGCGCGGATGCCGTGCTCGGAGAGTTCGACGACCACCTCGCGGCGGCCAAGAAGGAGGTCCAGGACGCGGACCTGGAGACGAAGGAGTTCCTGTTCTTCGACGGCTGGGTCGAGGGCGGCAACCTCACCATCCGCCCGTACACCGACGGCGCCCTGTTCACCGAGCTCGGCAAAGAGCTGGGCCTCACGCCCGCCTGGGACGACGACCTCGAGGAGGCCTACGGCACCGGCGAGGGCAGCTACATCGACGAGATGCAGAAGAACGACATCTGGAGCTCCCTGCCCGCCGTGAAGGCGGGGCACGCGCACGCCTTCCCGCCGCGCATCTGGGGCGCCGGCGGGCCCCGCTCGAACGAGCAGGCCATCGACGCCTTCGTCGACGGGATCACCCAGGGCTGAATGCACGGGTGGACCCGCCCCCGGGAGATCAGCTCCCCTCGAGCACCTCGAGCACGTCCTCGCCGTACTCGGCGAGCTTCCTCGCGCCGACGCCGCTGACGCCGCCGAGCTGCTCGACGCTCGTCGGCCGCAGTTCGATGATCCCCACCAGGGTGGAGTCGGAGAAGACCATGTAGGGGGCGATCTGCTTCTCCTTGGCGACCGAGGTGCGCCAGGCACGCAGACGCTCGAAGATCTCCTGCTGCGCCGGCTCGAGGGAGGCGGCCGCGCGCGGCGCCCCGCCCCCGCCGCCGCGCCCCGCACCCCGCGACCGCGGAGCCTTCGCGGGGGAGCGGTCCACGGCCAGCTCCACGGTGACCTCGCCGCGCAGCACCGGGCCCGCGTGCTCGCCGGGGACGAGCACCCCGTATTCGCCGACCGCCTCGACGATGCGGCGGGCGAGCAGCTGGCGCAGCACGGTGCGCCACTCGCGCTCGGAGAGGTCCTCGCCGATGCCCCACACGGAGAGCTCCTGATGGCGTGACTGGGCGGAGCGGTCGTTGTCCTTGCCGCGCAGCACGTCGATGACCTGCCCGGAGCCGAACTGCTGGCCGCGCTCGCGGTCCAGACGGATCAGCGCCGAGAGCAGCTTCTGCGCGGGCACGGTCGCGTCCCAGGTGCTGGGCGGGTTCAGGCACACGTCGCAGTTGCCGCACGGATCCGACTCCTGGCCGAAGTAGTGCAGCAGCTGCACGCGGCGGCAGGTGACCGTCTCGCAGAGGGCGAGCATCGCGTCCAGGTGCGCGCGGGCGTTGCGCTTGAAGGGCTCGGATCCCTCGCCCGTGTCGATGAAGCGGCGCTGGCTGACGAGATCGCCCAGGCCGTAGGCCATCCACGCGGTCGAGGGCTGCCCGTCGCGGCCCGCGCGGCCCGTCTCCTGGTAGTAGCCCTCGATGGACTTGGGCAGGTCCAGGTGGGCGACGAAGCGGACGTCGGGCTTGTCGATCCCCATGCCGAAGGCGATGGTCGCGACGATGACCAGGCCGTCCTCGCGCAGGAAGCGCTCCTGGTGCTCGTGGCGCACGGCCGCGTCGAGGCCCGCGTGGTACGGCAGGGCGGCGACGCCGCGCTCGGCGAGCCAGGCCGCGGTCTGCTCGACGCCCTTGCGCGAGAGGCAGTAGACGATCCCCGCCTCGCCCGGGTGCTCGCTGCGGATCAGCCGCAGCAGCTGCTCGCGCGGGGACGCCTTGGGGTCGATGCGGTACTGGATGTTGGGCCGGTCGAAGCTCGAGACGAAGTGCGCCGCATCCTGCATCCGCAGGTTCTCGGTGATCTCACGGTGGGTCTCACGGGTCGCCGTCGCCGTGAGGGCGATCCGGGGGACGTCAGGGAAGGTCTCGGCGAGCATCGAGAGGCCCAGGTAGTCGGGCCGGAAGTCGTGCCCCCACTGGGCCACGCAGTGGGCCTCGTCGATCGCGAACAGGGCGGGCTCGGCGCGCTGCAGCAGCTGAAGGGTGCGGGGCAGCACCAGGCGCTCGGGCGCCATGTACAGCAGGTCGAGCTCGCCCGCGAGGAGCTGCCGCTCGACGGCCTGCGCCTCGTGCATCTCGAGCGTGGAGTTGAGGTAGGCGGCGCGGATGCCGCTCAGCTCGAGCGCCGCGACCTGGTCAGCCATCAGCGCGATCAGCGGGGAGATCACGATGCCGGTGCCGGTCCTGACCAGCGACGGGATCTGGTAGCACAGCGACTTGCCGCCGCCGGTGGGCATGAGCACGACCGCGTCGCCGCCGCCGATCACCTGATCGATGATCTGCGCCTGCTCGCCCCGGAAGGAGTCATAGCCGAAGACGGTCGAGAGCACCTCGAGGGCGCGCGGGTCGCCGGCGGGGGTCGGGGTCAGGGCCGAGGGGGCCTGCTCGTCCTGTGCGGCCGGGTCGAGCTCGGGACCGGGGGCCGACGGTTCCGACGGGGTCGACGGTGGCGACGGGGCCGACGGTTCCGACCGATCGGCCCGTGCCGACGGGGCCTGCGGGTCGGTCGGAGCGGGCGCGTCGGCGGGGGCGTCATGCATGCGTTCCAGCCTATGCGCGAGCACCGACCCGTCGGGCCGGTGGGCGGCGGGTTGTGGATGGGATGCTGCGGGGGCGGGCGGGACCCGCGGGGCGAGCGTGCCTCTGCGATGCGCCGCTGAGACGAACGGTCACGAGAAGGTCACGGACGCCGCCTCGGCTTTCGCCGGGTGTCGGGATCACCGGAGCATGGGGCCCTCCCCGATGCAGGCGCTCGGGACACGCACCGCCCCTCTCGTGCCCCAGGAGCCGCCATGTCCTCCGTGTCGCAGACCGCTGCGTCCCCGATGATCTCCGCCCCGCCCGGCGGATCCGCCGGATCCGCAACCGCCGCCTCGTACGTATCGCCCTCCGTCCTGGTGGACCGGCTGACCGCGGCCGGCGCCGCCAAGATGCACTATTCGACGCGGGAGACCGTGCTGCGAGCGGTGATGGGAGGCGCGATCCTCACCCTCGGCGCCGCCTTCGCCGTCACCGTGTCCACCCAGACCGGCCAGCCGCTGCTGGGAGCCATGCTCTTCCCCGTCGGCTTCATCCTGCTCTATCTGCTGGGGTACGACCTGCTCACAGGCGTCTTCACGCTGCTGCCGCTGGCGCTCATCGCGCGCCGACCAGGGGCCGCGCCGACCCGGATGCTGCGCACCTGGGGACTCGTGTTCCTCGGCAACTTCGCGGGCGCCTTCGCCGTCGCCCTCCTGATGGCCGTCTACTTCACCTACGGGTTCTCCTCGGTCCCGAGCGACGTGGGACAGGCGATCCGGGAGATCGGGCACAGCCGCACCGTCGGCTACGCCGAGCACGGCGGCGCGGGGATGCTCACGCTGTTCGTGCGCGGGATGCTGTGCAACTGGATGGTCTCCACAGGCGTGGTCGCCGCGTTCATGTCCGACTCGATGCTTGCCAAGATCGTGGGCATGTGGATGCCCGTGATGCTCTTCTTCTACATGGGCTTCGAGCATTCGGTCGTGAACATGTTCCTGTTCCCCTCGGGCCTGCTGCTCGGTGCGGACTTCACGATCGGCGACTACCTGATCTGGAACGAGATCCCGACGGTTCTCGGGAACCTCGTGGGCGGTCTCGTCTTCGTGGGCCTCCCGCTCTACTTCGCCCATCGCACTCGCCGCCCGGTCGGCGGAACCGCCACGGCCGACGAGGCGGAGGAGGGCGCGGCGGCGGAGGCGCTCGCGGCCGACTCCCCGGCCGCCGGCGCCCCCGCGATGAGCGCGCCCGGTGCCGCACGACCCGCCGGTGCCGTCGCGGCGAGCGCCGCCCGATGAGCCCGCGCATCGTCGTCGTCGGCGCGGGGATGGCGGCCCATCGGCTCGTCGACGGTCTCGTCACCCGCGCCGAGGAGCGGCTCTCGATCACCGTCCTCGGGGACGAGCCGCACGGCCCCTACGACCGCGTCGGCCTCACCCGCTTCGTCGACGGCGAGAGCGCCGAGGACCTCGCCCTGCCCACGACGATCTTCGCGGACCCCCGCGTCGACCTCCACACCGGCGACCCGGTGACGGAGATCGATCGCCGGTCGCGCACCGTCGCCACCGCCTCCGGCGAGGTCCACGGCTACGACCGTCTCGTGCTCGCCACCGGCTCGCGCGCCTCCAGACCGGCGATCCCCGGGGCCGACGCGCCGGGCTGCTTCGTCTACCGCACCCTCGAGGACGTCGAGGGGCTGCGCGAGCACGTGAGGGTGTGCGCGGAGGGCACGGGCGAGCGGCCCGTGCGCGGCGTCGTCATCGGCGGCGGACTGCTGGGCCTCGAAGCCGCCGGGGCCCTGCAGGGCATGGGCGCCGAGGTCACCGTGGTCCAGTCCGGCGACCGCCTGATGTCGGCCCAGCTCGACCTGCCCGCGGGCGGGATTCTGGGCCGGCTCATCGCCCAGCGCGACATCCGCGTGCTCACCTCCGCTCGCTCCGCCGAGATCAGCACGGGCGCCGGCGCCGACGCATCGGTCACCGGCGTGCGCCTGGCCGACGGCACCTCCCTCCCCGCCGACGTCGTCGTGTTCGCCGTCGGCGTGCGGCCGCGCGACGAGATCGCTCGAGCGGCCGGTCTGACCTGCCACGACCGCGGCGGCGTCGTCATCGACTCGGGCTGCGCGACCTCCGATCCGGCCGTCCTCGCGATCGGCGAGGCGGCCTCCTTCGAGGGATCGTGCGTGGGGCTCGTCGCCCCTGGATATGCGATGGCCGAGGTCGCGGCTGATCGACTGCTGGGCGGGGACTCCGCCTTCCCCGGCTTCGACGCCTCCACGAAGCTCAAGCTCGCGGGCGTGGACGTCGCGAGCTTCGGCGACGCCTTCGCGGAGACCCCGGGGGCTCTCGACGTGGTGTTCACCGATCCTGTCGCCGGCGTCCACAAGAAGCTCGTCCTCTCCGACGACGCGCAGACCCTGCTGGGAGGGATCCTCGTCGGGGACGCCTCGGCCTACGGGTCGCTGCGCCCGCTGGTGGGCGGACCGCTCGGCGCGGACCCCGCCGCGTATCTGCTGTCCGCGGGCGGCACGGCCGCCCCCACCGCTGAGCTGCCCGACGAGGCCGTGGTCTGCTCGTGCTCCTCGATCACCGCGGGGACCATC
Source organism: Brachybacterium halotolerans subsp. kimchii (assembly GCF_020792675.1). Taxonomy (NCBI): domain Bacteria; kingdom Bacillati; phylum Actinomycetota; class Actinomycetes; order Micrococcales; family Dermabacteraceae; genus Brachybacterium; species Brachybacterium halotolerans. Next base: position 2,623,180 of record NZ_CP086254.1, read on the forward strand.
CGCCACGCCGTGCGGGAGGAGGGGTGCACCGACGTCGCCGACGTCAAGGCCTGCACGAAGGCCGGCACCACCTGCGGATCCTGTGTGGTGGCGATCAAGGGGCTCGTGGGCGCCGAGCTGCGCGCGATGGGTCGCAGCGTCTCCACAGGCCTGTGCGAGCACTTCGAGATGTCGCGCCGCCAGCTGTTCGACGCCGTGCGCGTCACCGGGCTCACCACGTTCAGCGCGATCATCGAGCGCTTCGGCACCGGACGCGGATGCGACACCTGCAAGCCCGTGATCGCGAGCATCCTCGCTGTGCTCGTGCGCAGCCACGTGCTCGAGGGCGAGAACGCCTCCCTGCAGGACACCAACGACCACCTGATGGCGAACCTGCAGAAGGACGGCACCTACTCGGTGGTGCCGCGCATGCCCGGCGGCGAGGTCACCCCCGAGGGACTCATCGTCGTCGGCGAGGTCGCACGCGACTTCGGGCTGTACACCAAGATCACGGGCGGCCAGCGCATCGACATGTTCGGGGCGCGGATGGAGGAGCTCCCCCTTATCTGGCAGCGCCTGGTCGACGCGGGCTTCGAGTCCGGCCACGCCTACGGCAAGTCGCTGCGCACCGCGAAGTCCTGCGTGGGCTCCGCCTGGTGCCGCTACGGGGTGCTGGACTCGACCGCGATGGCGGTGCGCCTCGAGCTGCGCTACCGAGGGCTGCGCGCGCCGCACAAGCTCAAGCTGGGCGTCTCCGGCTGCGCCCGCGAGTGCGCGGAGGCCCGTGCGAAGGACGCCGGCATCATCGCCACCGCCCAGGGCTGGAACCTGTACGTGGGCGGCAACGGCGGTGCCGCGCCGCGCCACGCGCAGCTGCTCGCCGAGGGCCTGGACGACGATGCGCTCGTGCGGACCATCGACCGCTTCTTCATGTACTACATCCGCACCGCGGACAAGCTGCAGCGCACGGCCCCCTGGCTCGAGGCGCTCGAGGGCGGCATCGACGGGCTGCGCGCCGTCGTCCTCGACGACTCGCTGGGCATCTGCGCGGATCTCGACGCCGCCATGGACGCGCATGTCGAGGACTACGAGGACGAATGGTCGGCGACCCTCGCCGACCCTGCGAAGCTCGCCCGCTTCCGCTCCTTCGTCAACGCCCCCACCACCGCAGACCCCGACCTCGCCTACGTGCCCGAGCGAGGGCAGCGGCGACCGGCCCGCCCTGAGGAGCGGGTCGAGGGGAACGTCCTGATCGCCGGCACGACCCTGGAGGTACGACGATGACCGCGCAGACCCTTCCGATCTCCCGAGCCTCTCGCCCCTCTCGCCCCTCTCGCCCCTCTCGCCACGAGCATTCGGCCCGGCGGCCGACGCAGGCGGACTGGGTGCGAGTGTGCTCACGGGACGACCTCGAGGTCGAGCGGGGCCGGGCGGCGCTCGTCGACGGGGAGCAGGTCGCGCTGTTCCTGCTGGCCGACGGCAGCATCCGCGCGCTGGACAACCACGACCCCTATAGCGGGGCGAACGTCATCTCCCGCGGCATCGTGGGCTCGCGCGCGGGCCGGCCCACCGTCGCCTCCCCGATGTTCAAGCAGGTGTTCGACCTGCGCTCGGGCACCTGCGTGGACCCGCAGGGCGGCGAGCACCTGCGCCTGCGCGTGTGGAGCGTGCGCGAGGAGGCGGGCGCGCTGTTCCTGCAGGCCGGGGGCGCACGATGAGCCTCCTTCTGGGCGTCGACCTCGAGGGCCGGGACGTGCTGCTCGTGGGCGGCGGCGCGGTCGCCGCCCGCCGTGCCCGGATGCTGCGCGAGCAGGGCGCCCGCGTGCGCGTCGTCGCCCCCGCGCTCGATCCCGTCCTCGAGGACCTCGCGGCGATCGGACGGATCCGCTGGATCCCGCGCACCGTGCGCCGGCGCGATCTGCGCGGCGCCTGGCTCGTGCACGCCGCCACGGGTGCGCCGGCCGTGGATCAGCAGGTCGCGCAGTGGTGCTCACGCCGACGCATCCTGTGCGTGACCGCCGCGCGCGCCGGTCACGGCAGCGCCCGCATCGCCGCCCAGGCGACCTCGGGCGAAGTCCGCGTGGGCGTCGTCTCCCAGGCCGGCGCGGACCCCCTGCGCTCGTGCGCCGTGCGCGACGCCATCACGGCGCTGCTCGACCAGGGTGCCCTGCCCGTGCAGAGCCGGCGCGGAGCCGTGGGCGAGGGACCCCGCCGCCTCGGCTCGGTCGCGCTCGTCGGCGGCGGGCCGGGACCTCTCGACCTGCTGACCGTCCGCGCCCGGCGGCTCATCGCCGAGGCCGACGTGCTCGTCGTCGACCGCCTCGGACCCGGGGAGGAGCTGGCCCGCAGCGTGCGCGAGGACGTCGAGGTGATCCGCGTGGGCAAGGCCCCCGGCCACCATCCCGTCCCGCAGGAGCGGATCAGCGCGCTGCTCGTCGAGCACGCGCGGGCCGGCCGGAGCGTGGTGCGCGTGAAGGGCGGCGACCCCTTCGTGCTGGGCCGCGGCGGCGAGGAGTACACCGCGTGCCTGGCCGCCGGGGTGGGCGTCGAGGTGGTCCCCGGGATCACCAGCGCGATCGCCGTCCCGCAGGCCGCCGGCGTGCCCGTCACCCACCGCGGCACCGCGGGATCCCTGCACGTGGTCAGCGGCCACGACGCCGCGGGGACCGCGGGCATCTCCCCGGCGACCCTCGCGGCGCTCGCCGACGCCACCGTCACCACGGTCGTCCTCATGGGGGTCGCCGCCCTCCCGGAGATCGTCGGCCGGGCCCTGGACCACGGCGTTCCGGCGAGCCGGCCCGTCGCGATCATCGAGAACGGGCACACCCCGCGCCAGCGCACCACCCGCACCGCGCTCGGGACCGCGGTCCGCGACGCGCACGCGGCGGGCGTGGCCAGCCCCGCCGTGATCGTCATCGGCGAGGTCGCCCGCGAGGGGCTGCTGCTGCCGGGGCCGACGTCGGAGCCGGTGGCCGAGTCGGCGAGGGGGTCGACGGTGCAGCCGACGCTGGAGCCGACGGCGGGGCCGCCCTGCGCGCCCGCGAAGGGACGCGCATGAGCCCGGGCGCGGCCGACGTCCCCGCGAGCGGGGAGCACGGGAACCCCGCCGAGCACGGGAACCCCGCCGAGCACGAGACCCCCGCCGAGCTCGGGAGCCCTGCCGAGCGCAGGCTCTCCGGTGCGCTCGAGGGGCGCCGCATCGTCCTGGCCGTGGACCGGCGGGCCGACGACCTCGCCGCCGCCCTCGAGCGGCACGGCGCCGAGGTCCAGCATGCCCCGGCGCTGAGCATGATCCCGCACGTCGACGACCCGCAGCTGCTGGCCCGCACCCGCGCACTCATCGCCCGCCCCGCGCAGATGCTCGTCGCGACCACGGGCGTGGGCATGCGCGCCTGGTTCGAGGCGGCGGCCGCCGCCGGGCTCGACGACCTGCTGCGGGACGCGTGCGCCGGCACGCGCGTGCTCGCCCGCGGGCCCAAGGCCCGCGGCGCCGCCCAGCGGGTGGGGCTCGCGGTCGACTGGGTCGCCCCCGAGGGCACCTCCGCCGAGATCATCGAGCACCTGCGCGGAGCGGACCTGCGGGGGCGGCGCGTTGCCGTGCAGCATCACGGCTCCGGGGCCGACGCCCTGGATGCGTGCCTGCAGGACCGGGGCGCCCGCGTCATCGCGCTGAACGTGTACCGCTGGGGCCCGCCGCGGGATCCCGCCGCGGTGCGCGGATCGGTGCGCAGCGCGGCTGATGGTGACGTGGACGCGGTGCTGTTCACCGCCGCCCCGGGCACCGAGAACTGGCTCGCGGCCGCCGAGGTCGAGGGGGCGCTGGGCGCGATCCGCGAGCGCGTCCGCACCGGGCGGCTCGTGATGGCGGCCGTCGGCCCGCTCACCGCCGGCCCCCTCGAGGCGCGGGGGATCCCCGCGCTGATGCCGGTGCGCAGCCGGATGGGCGCGCTCGTGCGCGCCGTCGTCCAGGAGCTCTCCGACGGCGCGGGATCGGGATGCGGGACCGAGGCCGTGCCCGTCTCCGACATCGCGCAGCCCCGGGACTTCGCGCCCGAGGACCCCCGGGCCTCCGTGCCCGCGCAGCCCCGGGACCGCGCGCCCGACCGCCCCGACCAGGAGGTCAGCTCCCGATGATCCGTCTCATCGCCTGCTCCCACGGCACCCGCTTCGCGGACGGCCGGCGCGTGATCGCCCGGATCCGTCGGGCCCTCGCCTCCGCCGTCCCGGAGGCCGAGGTCCTCGAGGCCTTCGTCGACGTCGAGGAGCCCGCCGTGGCGGAGGTCGTCGCCCGCGCGTCGGCCGGGGAATTCGCCGACCGCCCGGCTGTCGTCGTCCCGCTGCTGCTCTCGACGGGCTTCCACACCTCGGTGGACATCGCCCGGGCGGTCGAGCCCTGGCAGCACGCGATCGCCGCCGGACCGCTCGGGCCGCATCCGAGGCTGGTGCGCGCACTGCTCGACCGCCTGGCCGAGGCGCTCGAGGCCGACGCCGCCGATCAGGGCGGCGGCACGGGCGCCGCCCGTGATGCGGGCGTGGTGGGGCTGCGCGAGGGCGACCACGTGGTGCTCGCGGCCGCCGGCTCCTCGGACCCCGCTGCGGCGCGCGCGGTCGAGGCCATGCGCGACCACCTCGCCGCGCACCTCCCGTGCCCCGTCATCATCGGCTACGGCGCGGGCGCCTCCCCGTCGATCCCGCAGGCCGTGAGCGCCGCCCGCGACGACGGCGCCTCCCGCGTGATCGCCGCGAGCTACGTGCTCGCCCCCGGCCACTTCGCCCGCCTCGTCACCGCCTCCGGGGCGGACCTCGTCTCCGCCCCTCTGGGCGATCATCCGGCGGTGATCGAGGTCGCCGCCCAGCGGTTCCGGGAGGCCCTGCAGGACCGGGACCGCCCAGGGCCCGACGGCTCGCGGCGCTGTCACGGGGAGCTGTCCGGGATCTCCTCCGGGCGGTAGCGGGGCAGCCGCGAGGCCGGCAGGGCTGCCGCCGCGCTGATGCCGGCCAGGACCAGGAAGCCCAGCTTGAGGGTGCGCAGGCGCTCGGCCTCGTTGACCTCGATCGCGGCGGCCACCTGCTGGGGGTCCGCCGTCGTGCCCTCGAGCAGCTGGGCGAGCTCGTCGTTGCTCACGAAGTTCGCATTGTCCAGATCGACCTGCGAGACGAGCTCGGGTGGGAGCTCCGTGTGATCGACGACGGCGCGTCCCACGTTCACGCCGAGCAGCGTCACCAGCAGCGCACCCATGACGGCCGTCCCCACGGCCGACGCCAGGTTCTGCGTGGTCCCGCGCAGCGATCCGACGTCCCCGGCGAGCCGCTTCGGGGCGCTCGTGACCAGCACGTTGAACACCAGCGTGACCAGTGATCCCTGGCCGATGCCGAAGACGACGAGTCCCAGGATCGTCGGCAGCGTCTCCCAGTTGTTCGTGACCACCGCAGCGAGCCACACCAGCGCGAGGGTGGTCAGGGCGAAGGAGAACAGCGCGATGGTGCGGGGGCTGAAGCGCGAGTAGAAGCGGACGATGAGGGTCGCGGTGACGAACACGGTGAGGTTGAACGGCATCATCGCCAGCGACGTGGCGAAGGGCGCGCGGCCCTGCACCACCTGGATGTAGGTGGGGACGGTGAAGTTCACGGCCGCCTCCATCGCCACGATGATGAACATCGCGTACACGGCGGAGCGCTCGGCGCGCGAGCCGAGCACCCGCAGATCCACGAGCGGCACCCGGTCGGCGGCCATGCGGCGGCGGGTCCACAGCAGGAACGCCTGACCGCAGATGAGTCCGAGCACCACCAGGACCGGCGAGGGCGACATGCCGAGCACCGAGAACGGAGCGGTCTCCTCGGCGCGCAGGATCCCCCACCCGTTGAGGTTGTTGAACCCCAGGGTGAGCATCACGATCGCGGCGCCGATCAGGACCGAGGCGACGAGGTCGATCGTCACCGACGGGTCTCCGCTGTCCGAGCGCAGGGTGAAGCTGAGCGCGAAGACGGCGATGGCCAGGCCGAGGGTGATGAGGAAGATCGGCCGCCAGCCGACGAGCGTCCCCAGGGTGCCGCCGATGAGGAAGGCGCTCATGCCCGAGAAGGCGCGGGCCGATCCCAGGGAGCCGACGGCCGTCGCCTGCTGGGCACCGCGATAGTTCTCGGCGATCAGGGCGACGAGCGCCGGCACGATGATCGCGGCGGCCGCGCCGGCCAGCAGCTGCCCGGCGATCGCCCAGGTGATCGTGCGCGAGAAGATCATCAGCAGCGACGAGGCGGCGAAGACCACCAGGACGCTGCGGAAGATCAGCGTCCAGCCGATCCGCTGGCCGAGCTTGGCACCGGTCATCACGAGCGCGGCGACCGCGAGCCCGTAGACCACGATCGTCGAGCTCGCGGTGGTGGGCGGGACGTGGAAGTCCTCGACCATGCCGCCGAGCGAGATCGGCAGGGCCGCGACGTTGAAGGACATGAGCACCTGGGCGAGGAAGAGCCCGATCATGGGCACCCACGAGCGTCGCTGCTCGGGGTCCTTCGTCGGAGACGGGGACGGGGAGGAGGCAGAGGACATGAGGACCCTCCTGGTGGTCGTGGTCCTGTGGGGGTGGGGATCAGGGATGGGTGAAGGGGGATGGGGGACGCGCGGAGCAAGGGCGGCGACGGCGGTTCAGGGGCTGGGGGAGGCGAAGAGGTTCAGTCCGAGGGCCCGCGAGAGGTACGCGCAGGTCCGCAGGCCGCGCACGCTGTTGCCGGCCCGGTCGAGCGGCGGGGAGAAGACGCCCACGGCGCCCTTGCCCGGCGCGACGGCGACGATGCCGCCGGAGACCCCCGACTTGGCGGGCAGGCCGATCTCGAACATCCACTCGCCCGATCGCTCGTACATCCCGCACGAGGCGAGGACGGCCAGGGTGTCGCGGCAGACCTCCGCCGAGACGACCCGTCGGCCCGTCCGAGGGTTCACGCCGCCTGCCGCGAGCGTGGCGCCCATGACGGCCAGATCATCGGACGTGACCAGGAGGGAGCACTGCCGCGTATAGGCGTCGATAGCGTCCTCCGCTGGGATGCGGAGCCGGTCGTAGCTGGTCAGCAGGTCGGCGATCCCGCGGTTGCGATGATTGCTCGCGGACTCGGACTCCAGGACGGTCTCGTCGATCCGCAGCGGACGGCCTGCGAAGGCGCTGAGCCCCTCCCGGATCGCCTCGAACTTCGCGGCGCCGTCCCGCCCCGGCATGAGAGCGGTGGTGGCGATGGCCCCCGCATTCACCATCGGGTTCATCGGACTCCCGCTGTTCAGCTCGAGGGCGATGACGGAATTGAAAGGCAGTCCGGTGTTGTTGACGCCCACGATCTCGTGAACACTCTCGTGGCCGATCGCGTCGGTGACGAGCGCGAGCACGAAAGCTTTCGAGATCGATTGGATCGTGAAGAGGGCGGTGGTGTCGCCGGCTGTGTGCATCGGGCCCGCGGCTTCGGCGAGGGAGACGGCGAACAGGTCCGGATCGGCCTCTGCCAGGACCGGGATGTAGTCCGCGACCGTGCCTTCCTGCAGGTCACGGTAGCGCTCATGCACCTCGTGCAGCAGCGTGCGCACGGAGGATTCGGCGGGGAGAGTTCCCGTGCGGGCGCTCTGGGGAATCTCGAGGACGTCGGTCTCGAACATCGCGACCTCCCTTTCGGGAACCGAGCGATCGACAGCTTCGTCATCTGGGTCTCTGTTCACGATACGGCTGTCGCCGAGTGATGAACAGAGGTGACCGGAATGCCCTCATCGGGTTTTCCGTCCCGGTGTCTCCCGGCATATCCGATGATCGCCGGGGAGCGCGTGACGTCGGGTCGGTCGTCGGCCGACGCGGATCAGCTCAGCGCGACCTCGCGCCCCTGCGCCGCGGATGCGTAGATCGCCTCGAGGATCCTCACGATCTCGACGCCATGGCCGACGGGCGCGAGGTTCTCGGTGCGGCCCAGGCAGGAGTCGAGGAAATGCGAGATCTCCGCCCGGAATCCGGCCTCCATCTCGAAGGTGCCGGATCCGATCTGAGGGGTCACGTTGACGATCGAGTCGTGCATCTCGGTGGCGATGCTCAGGCGGGGCTCCAGATCGGCTCCGCCCTTGTCCCCGAAGACGGAGACGCCGATCGAATCCTGCGTCGCGTGCAGGGAGTATGAGCAGTCGATCTGGAGGGTCGATCCGTTGTCGAAGCGCACGAGGGCCGTGGCCATGTCCTCGACGCTGTTGGCCGCGGGGTCGTGGTCCGAGGCCTGGTAGCGCGGAAGAGTGGTGATGTTGGCGCGGTTGCCGAGCAGGTCAAAGGTGCTGCCGCTGACCGTGACGGCCGTCGGGCTCCCCATCAGGAACCAGCACAGGTCCAGCACGTGGATGCCGATGTCGAGCAGGGGGCCGCCGCCCGCGATGCCCTTGTCCGCGAACCAACCGCCCGGGTTGCCCGCCCGGCGGATGCAGGAGGCCTTCGCGTAATAGATCTCGCCCAGATCGCCGGCGTCGACGAAGGACTTCAGGACCTGGCAGTTCGGGGCGTGGCGGCGCACGAAGCCCACCTGCAGCACACGGTCGGAGCCCGCGGCGGCCTCCTGGATCCGCTCCGCCTCCTCGAGGGTGCGGGCCAGAGGCTTCTCGACCAGCACGTGCTTGCCGGCGCGGACGGCCGCGATGGCCCACTCGGCATGGGTGTTGTTCCAGGTGCAGATGCTCACGGCGTCGACCTCGGGGTCGGCCAGCAGCTCGTGCGGGTCGCCGTAGGCGCGGCGCGCCCCGTACTCCTCGGCGACCGTCCGGGCGCGCTCGAGGTTCACGTCGCTGATGGCGACGAGCTCCGCCTCGGGGTGGACGGCGTAGGCGTCGAGGTGGGCGCGGGCGATGGTGCCGGCGCCGATGATGCCGATGCGCAGGGTGCTCATGTCGGATGCTCCTGTGTGGGGGAGGGCGGAGATGGACGAGGCAGGGGAGGGAGAGGAAGGAGGAGGGAGTCAGATGCCGAGCAGTCGGCGCGCGTTCGCGAGGCCGCGCGTGCAGCCGAGGAGGCTGTCCTCCCAGCCCTCGAACTCGATCGCGACGAAGCCCGCGAAGTCGGATGCGCGGATGGTGCGGCAGATCGCGGTGAGGTCGAGGTCGCCGCAGCCCACGACCGCCCCGCGCAGGTGCTTGCCGCCGCGGCTGCGGAACCAGCCCTCGCCGGGATCCGCGTCGGACGGACGGATGTAGAAGTCCTTGAGGTGCACGACCATCGCAAAGGGCAGGTTCTGGGCGACCGACGCCTCGGGCGAATCGTCCACGCACACGAAGTTGCCGACGTCGAGGGTGGTCAGGAAGTTCGGCTCGTCCACCGCGTGCACGATGCGGCGCACGCGATCGGCGGACTGCACGAAGAACCCGTGGTTCTCCAGGCTCGTGGTGATGCTCCGGGTCGCCGCGTACTGCGCGATCTCCTTCGCGCTCGCCACGATGCGGGGCAGGACCTGGTCGAACAGCGGGGTGTCGTCCCCCTCGAGTCCGGCGTGGCGCACCACATCGTGGCGCATGCGCGTGATGCCGAGGCGGTGCGCGAGGTCGACGTAGGCCTTCACCCGGGTGATCGCCTCGGCGGACTCGTGAGGGTCCTCGGAGGTGAGATCCGCGCCGACGGCGAGACTGGAGAGGACGACGCCCGCGGAGGCCGCGTGCTCGCGGACCGCGTCGATCGCGGCCTCCTCCCAGCCGATCGAGGGGACGGGGGAGTCGGGCTCGTCGGAGAGGATCGCCAGCTCGAGGTGCTCCGCGCCGCTCGCGGCGACCCAGTCGATCACCTCGGTCAGCGTCATGGCGCCGGAGGAGAGCCGGGGATGGAAGGAGTACGAGCTGAAGCCGAGGTGGAGGTCGGAAGTCACCGGAGGGTCCTCGAGGGCAGTGGGATGGGCCGGGGAGCGGAGCCGGCGCGAAAGCCGGCTGCCGACGGCGCGCGAACCGAGGACACGGCGTCTGCTTCGACGCACGGGACCAGTCAGCGGCCGGTGTGAATGGTTCCAGTATGGCGGGAGGCAGGAGCTCCCGTTCTGCGTCGTGGTCCGGGCCCGGGGCCGCGGCCGGGCGGCTGCGGCGGCTCAGCCCAGGATGCGCTGCGCCGCGAGATCCAGAGCGGCGTGCGCTTCGGGAGCGTCCGCCGCGAGGTAGACGTGGAAAGCGCCCTCGACCAGGTCGAGCTCCACCTCGCCGCCCTGCGCGCGGGCCTCCTCGACGAATCGCTGCACGTCCGGCAGCAGCAGATCGTTCGTGCCCTGCAGGACCGTGACCGGCGGCAGGACACCGAGTTCCCCGAAGATCGGGCTGACCATCGGGTCGGTGAGGTCTCGACCGCCCGCCCAGTTCCGGGCGGACAGATGGAGGTTGTCGACGGTCATCAGCACGTCGGCGGACTCCATCCGCACGGACTCGGGATCGGCGGTGCGCAGGTCCACCCAGGGGGCGTGGACCACCAGGTGGTCCGGCCTCCGCGTGCCGTTCTGCGCGGCGCGCAGGGTCTGCACGAGGGCCATGTTCCCTCCGGCGGACTCGCCGGCGACGACGTACCGGTGGTCTCCGGCCGCGTTCGGGACCTCCTGGGCCAGGGCGTCGATGAACGGCAGGGCGTCCTCGATGGTGCCGTCGGGCCCGGGCAGGTAGTGCGGGATCCACAGGTCGGCACCGGTGCGGTCGGCCAGCCCCAGCACGATCCGCCCGTGCGACTCCTGGAACGGCAGGGTGAACGCGCCGCCATGGAAGTAGACGACCTGGATCCCTGATCCGCGCTCGCGCGGATGCAGGACCTGCACCGGGAAGCCCGCGATCTCCCTCTCCTCGACCTCGAAGCGCTCGGGCACCTCGGGCGGCATCGGCACCGGATCCTTCGCGAGACCGGGATGCTGGGCGTCCCTCATCGCCTGGACGTGGGCGGGCTTGGCGGCGAGAGCGGCCTCGTAGGCCTCCTGGAGCGACACGGGCATGGCCCGATCCTTCGTCCGGGCGCGAGGCCTGTCAATCGGCGGTTGGCTGCTCGTGCCGGTGGACCGTCGCTCGTGGCGACGGATCATCGCTCGTGCCGGCGGATCTCCGCTCGCGGGAGCCGGATGAGTGTGGTCCCGAGCTCCGGGGATCACAGGGGTCAGGCCGCGACGCGCTCGAGGTCCTCGGCGTCCACGTCCTTGCCCGTCGGATCCCAGCGGTTGAGCACGAGCGAGATCGCGCCGAGCAGGGGTGCGCAGGCGACGATCCAGAACACGCCCGTGCCCAGCTGGGCGGTGAGGATCGGGAAGCCCAGCAGGGAGAGCACGGAGAAGGCCCGCAGGGTGCCCTGGTTGAAGCCGACGCCGATCCCGCGCAGGCGGGTGGGGTAGGAGAGGGTCGCGAAGTTCATGAGGTTCGCGCCGGGGCCACCGGCCTGGGCGAAGATGAACGCGGCGAGCATCGCGACGGCCACGAGCACGAGCGCGCTACTGGGCACGCCGATCGCGGCGAGGGTGAACAGGGCCGCAGCCTGGATCGTGAAGCCCACCAGCGTGACCCGGCGCGAGCCGAAGCGGCTGACCACGCTCATGCCGATGAGGCCGCCGGCCAGGCCGAAGCCCATGTTGATCACGAGCGAGGACACGATCGTGACCAGCGGGCCCTGGTGGAAGAGCGTCGCGATGATCAGCGGGGTGCCGTAGGCGACGGCGTTGTACCCGAAGGTCGAGAACACGGAGACGCACAGGGCGGCGATCGTGCGCTGGCGGAAGCGCGAGGAGAACAGCTCGAGGACGTTCGACAGCCGGGTGCGGGCGCTCGCGCGTTCGGTGCCGCTGGAGGCTTCGGCATCGAGCTCGGCGGTGATCCCGTAGTGGCTGGAGAGCACGTCGACCGCGCCGCGCAGGTCGCCCTGGTCGGCGAGCCACTGCGGGGACTCGGCCATGAAGCGTCGGCGCACCAGCAGCACGATCACGGCGGGCACGGCGCCGAAGCCGACGACGATCCGCCAGAGGTGGTCCTGCTGGGTGGCGGGCAGCAGCCAGAAGCACAGGAGCACGATGAGGTACCCGGTGCCGGTCGCGAAGTACCAGGCGGGGGACCACGCGTTGACGCGCTGAGAGCGGTTGCCTTTGCCGCGCAGCCGGGAGAACTCCGCGAGGAAGGCCATGGCGACAGGGATGTCGAGGCCGACGCCGATGCCCATGACGAACCGGAATCCGATGAGGGACCAGACCTCCGGTGCCAGCGCGCTGCCGAGCGCCGCGACGACGAAGAAGACCATGTCCGCCATGAACAGCCGGTACCTGCCGAAGCGATCCACAAGGTACCCGCCGGCCAGGGCCCCGACCACCGCGCCGACCATGATCGAGGCGTTGACCAGGCCCGTCATGAACCCGTCGAGTCCGAACTGCTCCTTGATGGCGGGCAGCCCGAAGGCGATCGAGGAGAAGTCGTAGGCGTCCATGAAGATCCCGCCGAGGGCCAGCAGGATCACCGCGGTCGCCTTCGGGTCGCGCGATCCGAGCGCGGACAGGATCCTGCTGACGTCGGCGGCGGAGGAGACGCGCAGGGGCACGTTCGCGTCGGGGCCGGCAGCGGTGCCAGAGCCGGGAGCGGGGCGCGCGGAGCTGTTTTCGAGCGCGTTGGAGGAGGGGTCCATCGTCGGGGGCATGGGAATGATTGTGGAGGTCGCCGGCCGGTGCGCGTCGGCGTGTGTCGGAATGTGTCGGGTGTGCGGCGAGCGTCCACCAACGTTCAGAAGGGGTCCTCGGGTCATGGGAGCTTATTCACCCACCGGCACCCCGACCCCCGGCTCCGGCAGGTACACCGTCCCGCCGCGCTCGCGGAACTCCCGGGACTTCTCCGCCATGCCCGCCGCCGCGATCTCCTGCTGGGCGGCCTCGTCGCCGAACTCGTCGCGGATGTCCTGCGAGATCTTCATGGAGCAGAACTTCGGCCCGCACATCGAGCAGAAGTGCGCGGTCTTCGCGGGCTCGGCCGGCAGGGTCTCGTCGTGGTACTCCTCGGCGAGCTGCGGGTCCAGGGACAGCCCGAACTGATCACGCCAGCGGAACTCGAAGCGCGCCTTCGACAGGGCGTCGTCCCGCTGGCGGGCGCCCGGGTGGCCCTTGGCGACGTCAGCCGCATGGGCGGCGATCTTGTAGGTGATCACGCCCGTCTTCACGTCGTCGCGATCGGGCAGCCCCAGGTGCTCCTTCGGGGTGACGTAGCAGAGCATCGCGGTGCCGTAGCGGGCGATCTCCGTCGCCCCGATCGCCGAGGTGATGTGGTCGTACGCAGGGGCGACGTCCGTGACCAGCGGGCCGAGCGTGTAGAACGGCGCCCCGTGGCACAGCTCCTGCTGGCGCTCCACGTTCTCGCGCACCAGGTGCAGCGGCACATGGCCCGGGCCCTCGACCATGACCTGCACGTCGTGCTCCCAGGCGCGCTCGGTGAGCTCGGCGAGGGTGTCGAGCTCGGCGAACTGGGCGGCGTCGTTGGCGTCCGCGAGGGATCCGGGCCTCAGGCCGTCGCCGAGCGAGAAGGCGACGTCGTAGCGGGCGAAGATCTCGCAGAGCTCGTCGAAGTGCTCGTAGAGGAAGTTCTCGCGGTGGCGCGCGAGGCACCAGCCGGCCAGGATCGAGCCGCCGCGCGAGACGATGCCCGTCACCCGGTTCGCCGTCAGCGGCACGTACCGCAGCAGCACGCCCGCGTGGATCGTCATGTAGTCCACGCCCTGCTCGGCCTGCTCGATCACCGTGTCCCGGAAGATCTCCCAGGTCAGGGCGTTCGCGTCGCCGTTCACCTTCTCGAGCGCCTGGTAGATCGGCACGGTGCCGATGGGCACGGGCGCGTTGCGCAGGATCCATTCGCGCGTGGTGTGGATGTCATCGCCCGTGGACAGGTCCATGACGGTGTCCGCGCCCCAGCGGGTGGCCCACCCGAGCTTGGAGACCTCCTCGGCGATCGACGAGGTGACCGCCGAGTTCCCGATGTTCGCGTTGATCTTCACCAGGAAGCGCCGGCCGATGATCATCGGTTCGGCCTCGGGGTGGTTCACGTTGGCGGGGATGATCGCCCGGCCTGCGGCGAGCTCCTCGCGCACCACCTCGACGTCGCAGTCCTCCCGCAGTGCCACGAAGCGCATCTCGGGGGTGATCTCGCCCCGACGGGCGTAGTGCATCTGCGTGACCCGTCGGCCCTCGAGCGAGCGCACCGGGGAACGACGCGCACCGCGCCATTCGGCGCTCGCCTCGCCGCGGCGCACGGCCCCGCGGCCGTCATCGGCCAGGTCGCGGGCGCGGCCCGTGTACTCCTCGACATCGCCTCGATCGCGGATCCAGCTCTCGCGCAGCGGCGGCAGCCCCTCCTCGGGCTCACTGCCCGGACCGGCGGTCCGGTAGACCTCGAGCGGCGGGTTCGGCGCCCCGGTGGGGGAGTCGTCCTGGGAGATCCTCGTGATCGGCACGCGGATGTCGTGCGCAGGGTCCTCGAGGTGGCCGAGGGCGTGGGTGGGGTAGTTCTCGGGGCGTGCAGACATGCAGTCGCTCTCCTTCTTCCTTCGCCGGCATGACCCGGAGCAGGTTCGGTCGGTACTCGGACAGCGTCAGTCCGATCTCAGCCCGTTGCGACGGGCACCCGAGGGATCGGCGACGACCGTAGCACGGAGGACGTGCGGTCACGGCTGGCGGTCCGCGCCCGGCAGCGGTCGCGGACGTGGACGCGGGCCTCGAACCCGGCCTGACGGCGTGGGGACCCGTCCGCCGCGGCGTCGGGCCGCGAGACGTCGGGTCGGCCGTCCGAGATGTCCGTAGAGTTCTCCCCGGCGCCCTCCCTGCCGTCCCTCCTCCGCGCACGCTGCCGGGTTCGCGAACCCTCGCGACGGCGGCCCGCGCACGCCTCCTTCCGAACGGAACGACAGATGACCAGCTCCACCCCTTCCCCCGAGAACAACGGCTCCGCGAACTCCGGGTTCCCCGACGCCGGGTCCGCGCATGGCGCCTACGGCTCCGCCGGCGACCCCTATGGTTCGGCGAGCGGCCCCTATGGTTCGGCGAACGCCGCCTACGGATCCCCGGCCCCCGCTCCGGAGTACGCGGACTCCTCGCAGGCCCCGCAGTTCTCCGCGTCCCCGCAGACGCCGGGCCAGGGCCAGGAACCGCCGAAGAAGTCCAAGGCGCTGTGGTGGGTGCTGGGCGGCTGCGGGTGCCTCGCGCTGCTCGCGATCGCGGCCGTCATCATCGTGATCGTGGTGCTCGTGAACAACGCGGACGTCACCGATGAGCCCGCTCCGACCACGGTCTCCGCGTCCTCGTCCGACGGCGACGCGTCGGACGAGCCCAGCGACTCCGCCACGCCGTCCGACCACACCGTCGACGCGACCCCGAACGATGACTCGTCGGCAGATGCCGACGACTCCGGCGACTCCGCTGCCGACGGCACGGACGTCGACCCCGACGACAAGGACGGCGCGCTCGCCGACGCGAAGACCCAGTCGGACATCCTCTACTCGTCGAAGAAGGGCATCCGCGACACGCTCGTCTTCGAGGGCTACAGCGACGAGACCGCCACCTACGCGGTCGACCACCTGGACGCCGATTGGAACAAGAACGCGCTGGAGAAGGCCAAGCTCTACGAGGAGACCGGGGGCATGTCCGACGACGAGATCCATGAGCAGCTCACCTCCGAGTACGGCGAGCAGTTCACGAAGGAGCAGGCGGACTACGCCATCAAGCACCTGCACGACTGAGCGGTCAGCTGGGCGCTGGGGCGGACGCCCCTGGTGCTCCGGGGTGCACATGGTGTACATGTAGCTACATGTATACACAGGTTGCGCGGAGCAAGCGTCAGTCGATCGTCGACACGCTCGCCGGACGCATTCGCGCAGGGGAGTACGAGCCCGGAGCGAAGCTCGAGGGCGAGCACCGCCTCGCCGAGGAGTTCGGGGTCTCCCGCAGCACCATCCGCCAGGCACTGAGCGAGCTGCAGCACCAGCGACTGATCGCCACGGAGACCGGGCGCGGCTCTTTCGTCATCTTCGACGGCCACCAGCTGGATCAGGACCGCGGATGGACGCAGTCCATGGCTGCCGCCGGCAGCGATGTGAGCGCCGAGATCCTTGCCATCGAGGCCGTGGAACGGTCCGAGGTGCCCCTCTTGCCCGCCGACGTCGCCCTCAGCAGGGCCGTCGCGGTGCGCCGTGTGCGCAGTCTGCGGATCGCCGACGGGCAGGAGGTCCCGGTCTCCTTCGAGTGCGCCACGGTCCCCGCCGTCGGGATGCTCGCGGATCTCCCCACAGCGGGTCTCGTCGAGGGTTCCCTCGCCTCCTCCCTCCAGGCGGCGGGCTTCGTCCCCGTGCAGGGGATCCAGCGGGCCGACGTCCGGCTCCTCGACGAGCGGGAGGCACGGATCCTGCGCCGCGACGCCGGTGAGGCCTTCCTCCGAACTGCCCGCACCTCGTTCGACGCCGACGGGCGGTTCGTCGAGCACGTCGTCTCCCTCTTGGACCCCCGGCACTTCACGCTCGCCCTGAGCTTCGGCGGTGAACGATGAGCGCGGCCGGACACCCGACGACGGTTCTCGACCGTGCGCACGGCGCACTGCTCGGCCTCGCGATCGGTGACGCCCTGGGGATGCCCACCCAGTCACTCTCGCGCGAGCAGATCAGCGACCGCTACGGACGGATCGACGGCTTCGTCGCCGGGGCGCCCGATCAACCCATCGCCCCCGGGATGCCCGCGGGCTCCATCACCGATGACACCGAGCAGGCGCTGATCCTTGCGCGGCTCGCGATCGACGGGGGAGGCCGCGTGGACGAACACGACTTCGCCGAGGCGCTGATCTCCTGGGAGCAGGACATGATCGCGCGCGGCTCCCTCGACCTGCTCGGCCCCTCCACACGCGCAGCGCTCGCGAAGTTGCAGGCAGGCGTGCCTGTCGAGGAGACCGGCCGCTATGGCACCACGAACGGTGCGGCGATGCGCATCGCGCCCGTGGGCATCGCCCACGCTCCGGGGGAGGGTCTGATGGACGCCGTCGTCCAGGCCAGCAGGGTCACCCACAACACCGGCTTGGGGATCTCCGGCGCTGCAGCGATCGCCGCCGCGGTGTCGGCGGGCGTGGACGGCGCTGACGTCGACCAGGCCCTCGAGGCCGCGAGGACGGCCGCGGCCGACGGCGCGACGCGCGGGAACTGGATTGCGGGTGGCTCTATCGCGCAGCGGTTCGGCGCCTTCCGCGGCCCTGTTCGCGGGATGGGTCGCGAGGTCGCAGACGACTTCCTCTACGAGGTGGTCGGCACGTCCGTGCAGTCCCAGGAATCGGTGGTCTCCGCGCTCCTGCTCGTCGAACGGGGGGACGAGGATCCCTTCGGTGCCCTCTGCGCCGCGGCCTCCCTCGGCGGTGACACCGACACCGTTGCCGCCATGGCCGGCGCGGTGCTCGGCGCAGTGCACGGAGCCGACGCGTTCCCCGCCTCTGCCGTTCAGAACGTCCAACAGGTCAACGACCTCGACCTCATGCTCCTCGCACGGCGACTCCTCGCCCTGCGCTCCTGATACCTCGTCCCTAAGGTGCCGATGAT
Source organism: Brachybacterium halotolerans subsp. kimchii (assembly GCF_020792675.1). Classification (NCBI taxonomy): domain Bacteria; kingdom Bacillati; phylum Actinomycetota; class Actinomycetes; order Micrococcales; family Dermabacteraceae; genus Brachybacterium; species Brachybacterium halotolerans. The sequence goes on from NZ_CP086254.1 coordinate 2,640,696, forward strand.
GCCCACCGAGATTCCCGACCCCGTGACCGCCCCGCCCTCGTACTCCGCTGATGTCCCTCACACGGGCACGCTCCCGGCAGAGGATGGCGTCCCCGGAGCCCTCGAGCAGCGGGGGATCGAGCCAGTCCCGAAGGGGGAGCGGCACGGCAATCCCCTGGAGCTGTTCTGGGTGTGGTTCGCCGCCAACATCTCGGTGCTGGGACTGCCGCTGGGCGTCAGCCTCATCGCCCTCGGGCTCTCCGTCTGGCAATCGGTACTCGTCGCTGTGATCGGCGCGTTCGGCTCTTTCGCCGTCGTCGGGCTGATCTCGATCGCGGGCCGCCGCGGTGGTGCCCCCAGCCTCACGCTGTCCCGGGCAGTCTTCGGAACGCGCGGGAACGCAGGACCCACCTTGGTCGCGCTGCTCTCCCGCCTGGGCTGGGAGACGGTCAACACCTCGACGGCCGCGCTCGCCGTGGTCACCATCGCGTCGCTGGTCCTGGGCACCGGCGCCGATGCGAAGTCCGCCCCGTTGGTCGCCGTCGTCGGGGTCGTCCTGTTCGTCGGCTTCACCGTGTCCGTCTCCGGCATGGGGCACGCGATCATCCTGGTCGTCCAGAAGTGGTCCACTTGGATCTTCGGCGCGGTGAACCTGGTGATCCTCGCCTTCCTCGTGTTCCGGATCGACTGGGCGCAGGTGGCTCAGGCGCCGAACGGCACCACTGCCGCGGTGCTCACGGGCATCGGGACGATCGCTGCGGGCACCGGCATCGGCTGGGCGAACTCCGGGGCCGACATGGCCCGCTACCAGGCGCCCTCCGTCCGTGCGCTGTCGCTCGTGGCCTCCGCGTCCGCGGGTGCGGGCATCCCCCTCGTGGTCATGATCTCGATGGGGTCGATGCTCGGTGCGTCCGACGCGGCGATCGCGGCGTCCGCCAATCCCCTCGACGCCATCCGCAGCACGCTGCCGCACTCCATCGCGGTGGTCTATCTGCTGGTCTCCTTCGTGGGGCTGCTGCTGTCCAACCATCTCTCGGTCTACTCGGCCGGGCTCACGACTCTGACGCTCGGGCTGCGCGTGAGGCGCGTGTACGCCGTGATCGTCGACGTCGTGGTCACGACCACCGCTTCGCTGCTGTTCCTGCTGGTCGCCGACGGCTTCTACGGTCCGTTCATCACTTTCATCTCGTTGCTCGCCGTGCCGATCTCCGCCTGGGTCGGGATCTTCCTGGTCGATCTCGCGAAGCGGCGGAGCTACGACCCCGTGGCACTGCTGGACCTCACCCCGGGCAGCAGGTACTCCTACACAGGCGGGGTGCGCTGGTCCGCCGTCGTGCCGTGGGTCGTCGCGATCGCCGTGGCCGCGCTGTTCATGCAGATCCGTCCGGGCTCGACGCCCTGGTACACCGGCCCGTTGTTCGACACGTGGATCGGGGTCAACGGCATGGCATGGGTGCTCGCCGCGGTCATCGGCGGAATCCTGTACGCCCTCGTCGGTCTGCGCGGCGTGGAGCGCGACGCATGAGCGGCGGCGTCTCGGGCGCGGCGACAGGACCGCGTGTGATCCACACGGGGCAGGCCGTCGTGGACGTCGTGCTGCGGATCCCCGTCCTGCCGGAGCCGGGAGGCGACGTCTTCACGACCGAGCACGTGCTCGCTGCCGGCGGAGGCGTGAACACGATGGCGGCAGCGGCCCGTGACGGGGCCCGCGTGGTGTACGCGGGCAGCCACGGCACGGGGCCCTTCGGCGACCTCGTGCGTGCGGCGCTCGAGGACGAAGGGGTGGACCTCGTGTCGGACCCGGATCCTTCGCGTGACACGGGATTCAGCATCGCCCTCGTCGACGCCGATGCCGAGCGGACGTTCGTCTCCACGGCCGGGGCCGAGGCGCACACGGGCCCCGATCAGCTGCGCTCCTCCCATCCGCAGCTCGGAGACGTCGTGTGCGTGTCGGGATACTCCCTGGCGCACGAGACCAATCGCGCAGCGCTCCTGAACTGGCTGCCGGCCCTGCCAGACGCCCTTGTGGTCGTGGACCCCGCTCCCGTGATCGGCGACGTGGACCTGGACGCCGTCCGGGCAGTCCTGGAGCGTGCCGACGTCTGGACCACGAACGAGCGGGAGGCGGGAATCCTCGTCGACCGCCTCGGGAGGGACGCCGGTGGCGCCCCTGTCCGCGGGACCTCGGCCGCCGAGATCGCGGAGATGCTCTGCCAGCTCTCCGGGACGACGATCGTGCTGCGCGCCGGGGCCGACGGGGCGTACATCGCGCAGCCGGGCGGGGGCGTCCTGCCGGTGGCGGGGTGCGTCGTCGAAGCCATAGACACCAACGGCGCCGGCGATGCGCATACGGGAGTCCTCTGCGCCCGTCTCGCCGCAGGAGCGCGGCTCGCGGATGCCGTCCGACGGGCAAACGCCGCCGCAGCGCTCGCCGTCACTCGTCGTGGGCCCGCCACGGCTCCGCTCGCAGCGGAGACCGACGCGGCTCTCGCGTCACTCTCGCGCTGATCCGGCGTCGGGTGTCAATGCCCGTCGACCGCGGCGCGCGCCGGCAGCCATGGGACTCCACGGCGAAGTTCTCGCCGCGCCGCGTCACCCCGCAACGGCTGGTTCGTCGGTCCTTCGGAGCAGAATGCGCACATGAGACGGACCAGCGATCCGGCCGAGGGGCCGGGGGAGAGCAGCGGCGCAGCCCCTCCCGATGGCGCCCCGGTCTTCGACGCCCTGTGCGCCCACTACGCCCAGGGGCTCGCGAGCGGCGGTGACGTGCGCTGGCTCGCCCACGCGTGGTCCACGCTCGCCGTCGTCGGTGAGGTGCCCGTCGAGATTCCGTCGAACGGGATCGAAGCGGCCGACGCCCGCATCCGCCTGGCGGCGCTCGCCCTGTTCGGCGCCACCCATGACGGCACGGACGAGGAGCCGGAGCCGCCTGCGGTCCTCGAGGGGCCCCATGTCCTCGCCCCGGTCGACATGGCCGCGTGGATGGCCGCGCATGACCTGATGACCGTCGCTCAGCTGCAGGCCGAGGCCGAGCGCGTCGACCCGGACGCCCGGACGACGGACGCCCCGGCAGCGGTTGGCGCGGCCCGGGAGCAGTCCGACACCAGCCTTGCCGGGGACGCCCCGGTCGCCGACCCTGTCCTGTGCACGGAGGACGTCGAGTTCGCGATCGACGCGGTCGCAGGCGAGGTCATCGGCGCCTACTCGCGGCTGCGTCCGCACGTCGTCGCGCTCTTCGCCGAGCTGTGGGCGCAGAGCTACCCCGCGTCGGACCCGGAGGATGTGGACGATTCCCGCAACGGCGGGACCTTCGTGTTCCCGCACTCGACCTATCCGCTGCCCGACAACGAGACGCTGATGATCCTGAACGACAACGGCAGCGAGACGGAGAAGCGCGCCGCCATGCTGCGGCTCTTCGCGCAGATGCAGTCACTGAAGAGCTGAGCCGTCCGAATCGGCCCGTCGGGGTGCGCGCATCCGGGCCCGGAGCCGATCGGGCTCGTTTCGGTCAGTCCGCGAGAAACCCTGTGATCAGTGCGTTCACCCGATCCGGGCACTGCCGGTTCGACCAGTGCCCGGCCCCGTCGATCAGCTCGAACCTCGCACCGGGGATGGCCTCCGCCGCGGCGCGCGAGCGCTCCGGCGCCACGGCCACGTCCTTGCTGCCCTGGATGACCAGCGTCGGGCACTGGATGCAATGCAGATCGGGGCGCAAGTCGACGTTCATGCGCCGGAATCCGATCGAGGCGTTCTGCCAGTCCGAGGAGGCCGAGCCGTGGGCGAGCACGTCGGCGTGGAACTCGTCGACGATGCCCTCGAGATCGTCGACGGGGCCCGCGAACAGGCTGGTACGGGCGAACCACGCGCACACCGCGCGGCTGCGGAAGACCAGTGACGGCAGCGTCCGGTTCAGCAGGCGGCATCGTGCCGTCACCCACAGCAACTGATGGACGATCGGCGGGAACGAAAGGATCCCGGCCGGCGCGAGCGCCACCAGTCGCGAGACGCGCTCGGGTCGCTCGATCGCGTACGCGAGGGCGAGCGCGCCACCCTGCGAGAGGCCGACGAGGTCGACGGCGTCCAGGTCGAAGCGGTCGAGGACGGCGTCGATGCAGCGCAGCATCCGCTGATGGTCCGCCGTCCCGTCCCAGGGGGTCGAGCCGCCCTGCTTCGGCCAGTCCAGGGCGAGCACGCGATGGGACTCGGCGAGCACGGGCACCAGTCGCCTCCAGCTCAGGGACGCGCTGTCGTTGCCCGCGCCGCTGAGGAGCAGCACGGGCGTGCCGTGCTCACCGCGCGTGATCACCTGCAGCGACCCCTCGGGCTGCGGCACGCGCACCACGTCGCCGAGGTCGGAGCCGAACGGTGGCGACGTCATGGCCGCTGCCTCCTCGGGCCGGCGGAGCGGTCGCGCACGACGGCCCGTCGGCCCCGGGACAGGCTCATCCCCACAGGCTCGCGTACGCGGCGCGGATATGGGACTCGATGCGCTCGGAGGCGAGCTGGGCGGACCCCTCCTCGATCGCCTCGAGGACGCCGTGGTGCTCCGCACGCAGCCGCGCGATCAGCGCATCGGAGTCCTCCAGGGAGCCGAAGGCCTGCAGGATCGGCAGCCGCATGGACTCGCGGATCGCGATCGTCATGTCGGTGACCAGGCGGTTGTGGCCCGCCTCGGCGAGGGCCACGTGGAAGGCGGTGTCGAGCTCGTTGAACGCGGCGCGATCGATGCCCGGCTCGTCCATGGCCCCGAGGATCTCGCGCAGATCGGTGAGGTCCTCCACGGAGGCGTTGCCCGCGGCCAGGCTCGCGCTCGAGCGCTCGAGCATGACGCGCGCGTCGATGACGTCGCCCATCGGGAAGCTCGACAGCGCGACGTGCAGGCGCAGCAGACGTGTGAGCGCATCGCTGGTCTCCGCGACGACCTGCGTGCCGGCGACCGGCCGTGAGCCCACGGCGGAGCGGACGGCGCCCTGCGCCTCGAGCGTGCGGATCGCCTCGCGCACCGCGGCGCGGCTGACCTGCAGTCTCTCGGCGAGGTCGCGTTCGGCCGGGAGGGTGTCGCCCACGTGCAGCGCACCGCTGGTGATCTGCTCCTCGATGCGCTCGACGACGAGCTCGTAGGCGCGGCTGCGGTTCACGGGCCGCCAGGCGTCGGCCCCTGCGGCACGCGGGAGCTCCGACCCATGGGCCGAGGACGTGGTGGTCACGACGGAGCTCCCTTCGCGTCATTGACAAGTGCTGCGCGCCACTCTAGCGTGCCGCTGTGTGGTCAGACCACTGAACGGTCCGGCCCACAGTCGCAATCAACGTCACCGTCGACGGAGAGCCCCTCACGCGCAGGCTTCGTGCGGGTCAGGTGTCGCGGATGGCGGCCGCCCCGACCCGAGACCCCTGAGCGAGGTTCCCATGTACCAGCCCGTCCTCGATGCACTGGGCGGTTCGCTCCTGCTCACAGCCCTGGTGGCGATGCTGCCCCTGGTCGTCCTGTTCGTGCTGATCGGCGTCGTGCGGCTGACGGCCTGGAAGGCGGGGCTGATCGCCCTGGTCCTCTCTCTGCTGGTCGCCGTGCTCGCCTACTCGATGCCCGTGGGCCAGGCCGTGCTCTCGGCCACCGAGGGCGCCGCGTTCGGGTTCTTCCCGATCCTGTGGGTCGTCATCAACGCGATCTGGGTCTACAACATGACCGTGGTGACCGGGCACTTCGACGTGCTGCGGCGCTCCTTCGCGAAGGTCAGCGACGACCAGCGGATCCAGGCGGTCATCATCGCCTTCTGCTTCGGCGCCCTGCTCGAGGCGCTCGCCGGCTTCGGCACCCCCGTGGCGATCACGAGCGTCATGCTCCTGGCCATCGGCATCAAGCCGCTGAAGGCCGCCGTGGTCGCGCTCGTCGCCAACACCGCGCCGGTCGCCTTCGGCGCGCTCGCCGTCCCGATCACCACGCTCGCCAAGGTCAGCGGCCAGGACGAGCACCTGCTCTCCTCGATGGTCGGCCGCCAGACGCCGCTGCTCGCGGTGATCGTGCCGATGATCCTGGTGTTCATCATCGATCGCCGCAAGGGTCTCGTGCAGACCCTTCCTGCCACCCTCACCTGCGGCATCGTCTTCTCGCTGGCCCAGTTCGTCACCTCGAACTTCATCTCCACCCAGCTCACCGACATCGTCGCCGCCCTCGTCGCGGCGCTCGCCGTGGTGCTCCTGCTGCGCGTCTGGCAGCCGCGCGAGGCCTTCGTCCCCGCGACCGACGCCGACGAGACCGCGGGCCTCTCGCAGGCCTCCGGCGCCGGTGTCCGCACCCCCGAGGAGATGGCCGAGGCCGACCGCGACGCGCACGACACCACGGCCGACGTGGTCCGCGCCTACGCCCCGTACGGCATCATCGTGGCGCTGTTCGTGATCACCCAACTGCCCGGCATCAAGGACCTCATCGCCCATGAGGCGCTGAACCCCTCGTTCCAGTGGCCCGGGCTGCACCTGCTGAACGCCGCGGGCGAGCCGTCGACCATCCCGACCTTCAAGCTCGACATCCCGGCCTCCGCCGGCACCTGGCTGGTGATCGCGGGCCTGATCTCGATCCCCGTCATCGGCATCTCCCCGGCCCGCGCCTGGAAGGCCTACACCGGCACCTACAGGCAGCTGGCCGCGGCGATCGTCACCGTGATGGCCGTGCTCTCGCTCGCCTACGTCATGAACGCCTCCGGGCAGACCTCGACGCTGGGCACCTGGCTCGCGGCCTCCGGCGGTCTGTTCGCCCTGGTCTCCCCGGTGCTCGGCTGGATCGGCGTGGCCGTCACCGGTTCGGACACCTCATCGAACTCCCTGTTCGGCGCCCTGCAGGCCTCCGCCGCGCAGCAGGCCGGCCTCGAGCCCCTGCTGACGGCCTCGGCGAACTCCTCGGGCGGCGTGCTCGGCAAGATGATCTCCCCGCAGAACCTCGCGATCGCCGCCGCGGCCGTGGGGCTCGCGGGCAAGGAGGGGGAGATCCTGCGGCGCGTGCTGCCCTGGTCGATCGTCTTCCTCGCGCTCATGTGCGTGATCGTGTTCCTGCAGTCCACGCCGGTGCTCGCCTGGATGATCCCCTAGGCGGACGCGGGAGCGCCCCGGCGCAGGAGCACGATCAGCGGCTGCCCATGGGCACAAGTCCCCATGGGCAGATCGACCTAGGATGCCCAGGATGATGGGCAGTGGACGGGGATCGACGGGCGGATGCAGCCCGGGGGAGGTGACGCGTGAGCGCGTACGAGCAGCGTCGGCCGGGTGAGGACGGGCGGGAGACCGCGACGTCGGCCCGGGAACAGCGGACGGGGCGGCCGCTGGCGATCATCACCGCGGGACTCAGCGCCGTGGCGGGCGTGTGGTCGCTCGTCATGATCGCGACGGTCGTCGCGCTCTGCCGGACCACCTACCTCCTGCCTCCGTCCCCGGGATCGGAGAAGTCCACGGTCCACCATGGGTGGAACACCGGCGCGCTCTGGACGATGGCGCTTCCGGCTGTCGCGCTGCTGCTCGCGCTGTTGGGCGCGGTCATCGGCATCCTCCTGCTGGTGCGCAGGAAAGGGGGGAAAGCCTGGGTCCTGCTCGTCCCCTGCGCGGCTCTGGTGCTCGCCACGCTGGGGCCGATCATCGCCCTGGCTCAGCCCGCGCCCGTGTACTGACCCGTGCCCTGACGTGCACGGAAGCCTTCATGCGTGCGCCGAACCCGGGGGAGCGGAGGCGTTCGACCGTCGTCCTCAGATGTCCCGGAATGTCTCGATCTGCGCACCGAGCGCGTTCAGGCGCTGGGCGAGGTCCTCGTACCCGCGGTTGATGACGTAGACGTTGCGCAGCACCGAGGTGCCCTTCGCCGCGAGCATCGCCAGCAGGATGACGACAGCCGGACGCAGCGCCGGCGGGCACACCAGCTCCGCGCCGCTCCAGTGGGTCGGGCCGTCGATGAGCACCCGGTGCGGGTCCATGAGCTGCACGCGCGCGCCGAGCTTGTTGAGATCGGTCAGGTAGATCGCGCGGTTCTCGTACACCCAGTCGTGCAGCTGGGTCCGGCCCTCGGCCGTCGCGGCGATGACCGCGAAGAACGGCAGGTTGTCGATGTTCAGGCCCGGGAAGGGCATCGGGTGGATCTTGTCGATGGGCGCCCGCAGGTCCGAGACGTGCGTGGTGATGTCCACGAGACGGGTCTTGCCGTTGGCCGCGAGGTACTCCTCGGTGCGGTCGTAGGTGAAGCCCATGTCCTCGAGCACGGCGAGCTCGATCTCCATGAACTCGATCGGCACGCGGCGCACGGTGATCGAGGACTTCGTGACGATCGCGGCGGCGATCAGGCTCATCGCCTCGATCGGGTCCTCACTGGGGGCGTAGTCGACGTCGGCCCGGATCTCCGACCTGCCGTGCACGCGCAGGGTGGTGGTGCCGATGCCCTCGATCCCCACGCCGAGCTTCTCGAGGAAGAAGCAGAGGTCCTGGACCATGTAGTTCGGGCTCGCGTTGCGGATGATCGTCTCGCCCTCGTAGCGGGCGGCGGCCATCAGCGCGTTCTCGGTGACGGTGTCCCCGCGCTCGGTGAGGACGATGGGCCGACGGGGCCCGGCGCCCGGGGTCGCGCTCGCCTGGTAGTGGCCCTCGGTCGCGACGACCTCGAGCCCGAAGGGCCGCAGCGCGGTCATGTGGGGCTCGACGGTGCGGGTGCCCAGGTCGCAGCCGCCCGCGTAGGGGAGCTGGAACTCCTGCTCGCGGTGCATGAGCGGGCCCAGGAACATGATGATGCTGCGGGTCCGACGGGCGGCGCCGGCGTCGATCGAGGCCAGGTCCAGCTGCTCGGGCACGATGATCTCGAGGTCGTTGTTCTCGTTCAGCCAGCGGGTGCGCACGCCGATCGAGGTGAGCACCTCGAGCAGACGGTTGACCTCCTCGATGCGCGCGACCCGGCGCAGCACAGTGGTGCCGCGGTTCAGCAGCGAGGCGCACAGCAGCGCGACCCCGGCGTTCTTCGACGTCTTCACGTCGATCGCGCCGCTCAGCGTGGTGCCGCCCTGCACGCGCAGGTGCGAGGGGGCCGACGATCCGATGCCGACGATCCCCGAGTCGAGGGCCTCGCCGATCTTCGCGAGGGTGTCGAGCGTCAGGTTCTGCTGGCCCTTCTCGATCCGGTTGATCGTGCTCTGCGAGGTGGAGAGCTTCTCGGCGAGCTGCGCCTGCGTGAGGCCCGAGTGCAGACGGGCGTCGCGGATGAGCCGGCCGATCTCGTTCCGGTAGTCCTGGTCGCCCGAACGGGCGCCGGCGGCGGCGGACGCCGCGGCGAGCTGGGCGGACGGGGCGGACGGGGCGGAAGGTGCGGAGGGCGTGGAAGACACGGAGGAGCCGTCAGCGGGACGGGTCTGCGAGGTGAACTCGTCGGTCGTCGTCATGCTCGGGAGCGTATCTCATCTATGAGATACCGGCAGGTAGTGTGATCGGGAAGACGTCTGCGGCGTGGGGGCTCGCCCTCCGCGCGATGTTCCGCGTCGAGGAGTCGGCCTTTCGCGAGGTAAGAGGCCGGCCGCGCTCGGCGCCGAGGCCGTGTGCCGCTGCAGCCGCGTGGGGAGGGGGAGAGGAGGAGGCGATCTGTGACCTCGGCGAGGGGCGTGCGGAGGCTACGACCAGGGGTGTGCCGAGGCTATGAGTTGCGGTGGGAAATGAACGCTGAGCCCCGAGCGGGCGTTCCGTACATATTCCACCGCAACTCGTAGCGCTGAGACAGTGGCCCCGCGCCGCCACACGTCCGCCGGGACCGCGTCTCGCGCGGCCACGTCTGCGGGGACCGCGCCCCCGCGCTGCCACGTCCGCTGGGCGACGGGTGCCCGGCGTCAGCTCTTCGGAGGCGGGGGAGGAGACGGCGCGCCCACCGGCGGCGCGACCCGCGGATAGCGCGCGGCGGTGCCGCCCGCGACCGAGCCGGACCCGTCGACCCCGTCGGACGCTCCCGTCGCACTCTCGCCGGCCGCACCTGCCTCGACCAGGCTCGCGCGCGCCGGCGCCGGGTCCCAGCCGCGATCCACGACGCGCTTCTGCACCGTGATCGCCGCGCCGAGGATGACCAGGCCGATCACAGCGAGGATCACCGAGCCCAGCAGCACACCGGGGCGCGCGCCGTAGCCGATGAGGATGCCGAACCAGCCGAAGTCGGTGTCCCCGAAGGTCGTGTTGGCCGAGCCGAAGGTGCCCAGCACCTTCAGCAGCAGCGCGGGCAGGAAGGTGACCAGCAGGCCGTTGACGAACGCGCCCGCGACGGCGCCGCGGCGTCCGCCGGTCGCATTGCCGTAGACGCCCGCGGCGCCGCCGGTGAAGAAGTGCGGGACGAGCCCGGGCAGGATCAGCGCCAGCCCGAACAGCGGGCCGAACACGGTGCCGAGCAGCAGCAGGCCCACGAGCCCGCCCACGAAGCTCGAGAGGAAGCCGATGAGCACGGCGTTCTGGGCGTAGGGGAAGACGATCGGGGCATCCAGCGCGGGCACCGCACCGGGCACCACGCGCGCGGCGATGCCCTGGAAGGCGGGCACGAGCTCACCGAGGATCGTGCGCACGCCGAACAGGATCACCGCGACGGCGATGCCGAACTGCAGCCCCTGCGTCACGGACTGCATGAGGTAGTTGCCCACGTTCGTCGCCCCGCCCTCGAAGGCGGTGAACGCCGTCTTCTCGCCGGCGCGGACCAGGTAGACGACGGCGACGATCACGTACATGAGCACCATCGACAGTGCGGTCGCGACCATCGAGTCGCGCAGGAAGCGCAGCGAATCGGGCACCTTGAGGTCCTCGGTCGAGCGGCTCCTCCCCTTCGGATCGACGAGTCGGCCGACGCTGCCCGCGGCGATGTACCCGGCGGTGCCGAAATGGCCGATCGCGATCGATTCGTCGCCCGTGATGCGCCGCGTCCACGGCTGCGCGAGCGCTGGCAGCGACACCATGAGCACGCCGAGCAGCGCCGCACCGAGGATCACCACGACCGGCGAGGGCATACCCGCCGAGGCCATGACGATCGTGATCAGGGTGGCCATGAACAGCAGGTGGTGGCCGGTGAGGAAGACGTAGCGCAGCGGCGTGAAGCGCGCGAGCAGGATCGCGACCACGAACCCGAGGATCATCAGCCAGGACACCTGGGCGCCGAACTGCTCCTGGGCGATGCCGGCGATGGCCTCGTTCGTGGGCACCACGCCCTGCGCCCCGAGCGCGCCCTGGATCATCTCGCCGAGCGGCGTGAGCGAGGCGGTCACGAGCGTCGCCCCGGCCCCGATGAGCAGGAACCCGAGCACCGCCTTGATCGCACCGCCGGCGATCTGGCCGACGCTCTTGCGCAGGGCGACCAGGCCGATCGCGGTGATGATGCCGATGAGGAACGCGGGGACGCTCAGGATCTCGTTGACGAGGAACTGGGCGATCGCGACGAGGACGTGCATGACGGGCTCCGTGCGGGTGAGGAGGGGACGGGAAGGGCAGGTGGGGAGGGGACGGGCGGGTCAGACGGCGTAGAGGCGGCGCAGGGCGGCGTCGATCTCCGCCAGGGAGGTGAAGTTCTCGATCACCTCGACGGGCACGCCCACGTCCCCGAGGGTCTGGGCGATCGCGCCGGAGGTCAGCAGGAAGTCGGCCTCCTTCGCGCGGCCCTTCGCGGAGATCGTGTCGGTCGCCTCGACCGTGAGGTACGGCGACCAGCCCCAGCGGTCCAGCACCTGCTCGGCCGTGTTCTTGAGGAACAGGCTCGTGCCCAGACCGTTCCCGCACACGGTGAGGATGAGGTTCTTCGAGGGGACGGCGTCGGCGAGCGCGGCCGGGTCGGCCGGAACGGCCGACGGGGTCGACTCGGCGGCGTCACCTGCTTTCGAGGGGCCGGTCCCCGAGGGGGCGACGGCGCCGCCACCGGCACCCGCGGCTGCGGCGTCGCCGTCGAGCGCCGCCAGGACCTCGTCGGCCGAGGACGCCGTGTCCAGGGCGGCGCGGCGCCCCGGATCGGCCAGCGCCCCGGCGAGCGCGGCAAGGGCCTGCTGGTGGGCGGAGTCGTCGGCCGCGGCGAGGGCCATGACGATCGTGACCGGGTCGTTCGACTCGTGCCCGAAGGCGACCGGCTCCGCGAGGCGCACGAAGGACATCCCGGTGCGCGCCACCGAGTCGTCGGGCCGCGCGTGCGCGAGGGCGAAGCCCGGGGTGATGACGATGTACGGACCGTGCTCCTCGACTGTGCGGACCATCGACTCCGTGTACGCGCCGCCGGCGACGCCTTCGCGCACGAGCAGGTCACCGGCCTCCCGGATCGCAGAGCGCCAGTCCGGGGCGACCACGTCCAGCGCGATCCCGGAAGCGGGCAGCAGGTCGGTGATCGCCGAGGGTGAGGGCGCGGGCATGGTGGCCTCCGGGGGTGCGGGGTGCGGACGATCGCAGGTCGCGTGTGCGCGCTCTCGCGCGAGCGAGTTCCTCACTGCGAGGGTACGCGGCTGCGCATCGGCCCAGTGAGGTGCACACCGGAGCGGAGCGGTGCAGCCGGCCCGGGGTGGGGTGTGAGCGGGCTACGAGTTGCGGTGGATTGTGGTCGTTTCGGCGACGCGACCACAATCCACCGCAACTCGTAGCTCCCTGCACACGTCCCCTGTGGGGTACCCCGGTCAGGCGCGGAACCGTGCTCGGCTCGTCGACCGGTGAGCAGGAGATGCCCAGGCCGTGACGCTTCGGGGAACACTGCCGGGCCTGCGCTCGCGCCACCTGGCAGGACACTTCTCGTGCACGGAGAGTGGAGGGAGCCCTGCCCCTCCACTTCTCAGGAGCATCCCCATGTCCCGACCCGTCCATCGCCGCGCCCTCCTCGCCGGCCTGGGAACCTCCGCCGTCGGCGGCATCGGCGCCGCAGCCGCCGTCCCAGCGTCCACGGCTTCCGCTGCTGCCCCGGCGTCCGCCTCCCAGCCCTCCCCGGCCGGTCCCGCCCCCGCAGCCGGAGCAGGCGGCTGACGCCTCGTCGGCCCCGCCAAGGGCAAGCGCCTCCACATCATGACCTTCAACATCCGCATGGAGAACACTGCCAACACCCACCCGGGCGAGGCCGACCACTGGCCCGAGCGCGAGCCGATCCTCGTGGACCTCCTCGAGCGCGAGAAGCCCACGATCCTCGGCATCCAGGAGGGCAAGTACTCCCAGCTGCCCGCGATCGAGAGGGCTCTTCCCTCCCACCGCATGATCGGTTTCGGGCGACAGGGCGGCAGCAGCGACGAGTACTCGGCGATCTTCTACGACCCGGCGCGCCTGCAGGTCCTCTCCTGGGACCAGTTCTGGCTCTCCGACGCCCCGACGGTGATCGGCTCGGCCACCTGGGGCAACCGCGTCACCCGCATCGTGGTCTGGGCGCACATGCGCGATCTGCGCACCGGACGCGAGTTCGCCATGATCAACACCCACTTCGACCACGAGTCGGAGCCCGCCCGCGTGAAGAGCGCGCAGGCGATCTCCGAGCTCGTCCAGGGGGAGGACATCGACGGCCTCCCCACGATCATCACCGGCGACTTCAACTCGCCGGCAGGAACCTCGGGTGCCTACGAGACCCTCGTGACTGACGGACCGCTCCTCGATGCCTGGGCGACCGCCCGCGAGCACCGCAGCCGCGAGTGGGGCACCTTCCCCGGGTACGAGGAGCCCGTCGAGGGCGGCGACCGCATCGACTGGATCCTCACCACCGAGGACGTGCGCGTCCACGAGGCTGGCATCAACATGTACCGGGAGAAGAAGCGCTACCCCTCCGACCACGCACCCGTGGAGGCGCTGGTCTCGCTGACCTGACACGTGCCCCGCAGGACCGAGCCGAGGGGGTCGCGATGCCAGGGAGCCGACCGCGTCGCGAACTGTCGGCGCGACGACTCGGAGCTCGATGCGCACGGAGCGGGGACCGAAGATCGTGGGGTCCTCGTAGGGGCCGACGCTCGACCGCCGGCCCTCCGCGCCGTGACCCTCGTCATGTTCGGGCGGTGCGCCGGGTCTCGCCCTCCACGTCAGCGCCGCGCGAGCGCCGAGCCTCGTCCCGGCGTCGTCGCATCGGCCCCGCGGAGCCTGCACAATTGAGCGCGGTTCTGACCGTTCCGCCGCGCAATCGCCCAGAGTCGGGCAGTGCGGTGGTCTTCTCCCACGTAAGGCAACGATGAAGTTCTTCCAACGACTCGGCAGGTCCCTGATGCTGCCGGTGGCGGTCCTCCCGGTCGCCGCGATCCTCAGCGGCCTCGGCTACTGGATCCTCACGGCGACGGGCAACGACACCAACATCGCGGGCGTCTTCCTGAAGACCGCCGGCAGCGCGCTCCTGGACCACCTCCCGATCCTCTTCGCCATCGGCGTGTCGATCGGCATGGCCACCAAGCCCGACGGGACCTCGGCGCTCGCCGGCCTGGTCTCCTGGCTGACGGTGACCACGCTGCTGGACCCCGAGAACGTCGCCCTGTTCAAGGACATCGACGTCGCCCAGGTGAACCCCGCCTTCGACCAGATCGAGAACGTGTTCGTCGGGATCATCTGCGGCCTCATCGGCGCCTGGGCATACGACCACTTCAAGGACACGAAGCTGCCCGACGCGCTCTCGTTCTTCTCCGGCAAGCGCTCGGTCGCGATCGTCACCGCCGGCATCTCGCTCGTGCTCGCCCTCGTGCTGTTCTTCCTCTGGCCGCTGGTCTTCAGCGGCCTCGTCGCATTCGGCGAGTTCTGCCTGACGCTCGGCCCCTTCGGCGTCGGCCTCTACGGGTTCCTCAACCGCCTGCTCATCCCCTTCGGGCTGCACCACGCCCTGAACTCGGTCTTCTGGTTCGACGTCGCCGGGATCAACGACCTCAACAACTTCATCGGCGGCACCGGCACCTACGGCGAGACCGGCCAGTACATGGCCGGGTTCTTCCCGATCATGATGTTCGGCCTGCCCGGCGCGGCCCTCGCGATGTACACGACGGCCAAGACCAGCCGCCGCAAGCTCGCCGCGGGCGTGCTGCTCTCGAGCGCGATCGCCTCCTTCTTCGTCGGCGTCACCGAGCCGCTCGAGTTCTCCTTCATGTTCCTGGCGCCGGGCCTGTACGTGGTGCACGCCCTGTTCACCGGCATCTCGATGGCGATCACGGCCGCGCTGCCGGTCCGCATGGGCTTCGGCTTCTCCGGCGGATTCATCGACCTCGCGCTGGGCTGGGTCAACCCGATGGCCCAGAACCCGTGGGCGCTGCCCGTGATGGGCGTGTTCTGGTTCGTCGTCTACTTCCTGTCCTTCCGCTTCATCATCCGCCGCTTCGACCTGAAGACCATCGGTCGCGAGGACGGCGACCCGGAGGACGAGTCCGAGGATGCGGCCGGCGCGGCCACCGGTGACGCGAAGTACCTCGCCATCGCCACGGCGTTCCTCGCGGCCCTCGGCGGGCGCGAGAACATCCTGGATCTCGAGAACTGCGCCACCCGCCTGCGCATGCAGGTGGCCGACGCCTCCGTCGTCGACGAGGCCGCGCTGAAGAGGGCGGGCGCCGCAGGCACGATGAAGCCCGGCCGCGGCTCCGTGCAGGTCATCTACGGGACGAACGTCCAGTTCGTGAAGGACGCGATGGACGACGTGATGAGCGGTCGCGTGCAGACGCTCGACACCGCGGAGGCCGAGGCGATCGCCGCCGGCTCCACGAGCAGCGGCGGAGACGCCCAGGGCGGGGTCGCGACCGTCGCCCGCACCAGCCACCTGGTGCGCCTGCGGCAGGCGCTCGAGGGCACCGCAGTGCCGCTCGTGGACGTCCCGGATCCGACCTTCGCGCAGGAGATCATGGGCCCGGGCATCGCCGTGCAGCCGCCCGAGGACCTCGTCGACGCCGTGGTCATCGCCCCGGCCGCGGGCACCGTGCAGCACGTCTTCGACACCGGGCACGCCGTCGCCCTCACCCTGGACGACGGCACCGAGGTGCTCATCCACGTGGGCCTGGACACCGTCGCGATGCAGGGCCGTGGCTTCGAGACCCTCGTGGCGACCGGTGACCGCGTGGTCGCGGGCATGCCGCTGCTGCGCGTCGACCTGGCGGCGGTGCGCGCGGACGGGCATCCCACGATCACCCCGATCATCGTCCTCAACGACAAGGACGCCGTGGTCGAGGTCGTCTGAGGTCGACCGGGCGAGGCCGGTCCCACGGAGGCCGGCCTCGCCCGCTCACCCGTCGCCCCCCCGCTCCCGTCGGCCCCGCCGGCACCCGTCGGCCCCCGCGCCCCTCGGCCCCCGGGTCCGACCACGGGCAGAGGCCCGCACCGCGCGATCCCCCTGGCAGGGGATGACCGGACGCCCACGGGATGGGACTCTTGGGGCATGTCCCTCCTCCTCTCCCCGGTGCCGATCCTGCTCGTCGTCCTCCTGATCCTGTCCCTGCGCAGGGACGCGCGCTGGACGGGCAACGCCTTCCTGCTGTCCCTGACGGCGCTCACGGTCCTCTTCGCGCTGGCCGCGGGATCCGACAGCGCTGCGGGTGCCCTCGTGGGCGGGGTGCTGGTGCTGATCGCGGTCCTCTCGCCGCTGCTCACGCTCGTGCTCATCGGCTTCCTCATCGCCAACGGCGTGTTCATGATGCGCAAGGAGGGGCGGAGTCTGGGGAACCTGCTGTCCCTGCTGGCGGGCCTCGGACTGCTCGCCGTCATCGTCGGCGCCGCGATCTCGCTCCGCTTCGCCGCGGAGCACCCGTGGCTCTTCGTCGTCCTCACGTTCGTGGCCCTGCTGGGCACATGGGCGGGGTACGTGCTGACCTCGTATCTCGTCTACGACGTCGTCTACGCGTGGATCGCCTCCCGCACCTCGGCCCGCTACGTGATGGTGCACGGCTCGGGCCTCATCCGCGGGAGGGTCCCCAAGCTGCTCGCGAACCGCGTCGACGCCGGCATCGCGCACTGGAGGCGCGTGCGCGAGACCCACCCCGATGCGCTGCTCGTCCTCTCCGGGGGCCAGGGACCGGACGAGCCCCGCTCGGAGGCCTCGGCGATGGCCGAGTACGCGCGCGAGCAGGGCGTCCCGCAGGAGGCGATCGTGCTCGAGGACCGCTCGCGCACCACCGAGGAGAACCTGCGCAACACCCGTGGGCTGGTGGGGACCGTGCTCCCGGCCGAAGGGCCCGGCCTCACCGTCACCAGCAGCTATCACGTGCTACGCACGGCCGCCCTCGCCCGCCGCGTGGGCCTGGACGCGCAGGTCGCGCCCGCGCGCACCGCCGGCTACTTCTGGCCGAGCGCCTTCCTGCGGGAGGTCGTCGCGCTCGTGGCCCGGCACAAGATCCTGCACGTCCTGGTCGCCGCGATCGTGAGCGTGCCGCTCCCGCTGCTCATCGCCTTCGCCGTCATCAACGCCTGAGGCGAGCGGCAGGGTCGACGACAGGGCTCGGTCCGACGGCGGGGCCCGGTCAGCCGACGGGACGCGGACCGGCGGAGTGGCTCGGTCCGACGGTCTCTCAGCGGAGCCCGGAGAGCCTGCGCATCAGGGTCCCGCGCAGCTGTGAGAACGGCGGACGCATGAGCGCGAGCGTGTCCGGGACCAGGGGCTTCTTCAGCACCGGCTTCTCGTGGCTGAACCTCTCGTACGAGAAGCGCCCGTGGTAGGCGCCGATGCCGCTCCCGCCCACCCCGCCGAAGGGCAGCGTCGGCGTGGCGACATGGATCAGGCACGCGCCCTCGACCACGCCGCCGGACGACGTCCGCTCCACGAAGGCATCGGCGACCTGCCGCGATGCGGTGAAGAGATAGAGGGCGAGCGGCTTCTCGCCGGCGCCGACGAAGGCGATCGCCTCCTCGGGCCCGCCGACGGGCACGATCGGCAGGATCGGCCCGAAGATCTCCTCGCGCATCACCGTGGGGGTGTTCTCCTCGGTGCGGGCGGCGCTGGGGGAGTCGGGCCTGTCCATCACCAGCACGGTCGGCGCGACGTACAGGTCCTCGCGGTCCACGGTCCCGCCGAGCGCGACGCGGCCCGCGCCCTTCCCGTCAGCCGCCTCGATGTATCCGGCGAGCCGGTCGAGGTGCCGCGGGGCGACGATGCGCCCGTAGTCGGGACTGCGCGAGGGGTTCTGTCCCCACAGCGCGGCGATCGCACGCCGCAGGGCCGCGACCAGGGGCTCGACGAGCTCCGGGGTGGTGAGCACGTGGTCGGGGGCGACGCAGGTCTGACCGGCGTTGACGAACTTCGCCCAGGCCAGCTGCCGCGCGACCTGCTCGAGGTGCGCGGCGTCGTCGACCCACACGGGGCACTTGCCGCCCAGCTCGAGCGTCACCGGGGTCAGATGCTTCGCGGCGGCCGCCATGACGATCCGGCCCACACTGCCGTTCCCGGTGTACACGACGTGGTCGAAGCGCTCCTCGAGCAGCGCCGTGGTCTCCTCGACGCCGCCCTCGACCACGGGGAACGCCTGGGCGTCGAGGTAGCGGGGCAGCAGCCGCGCGAGCACTCCCGAGACCGTGGGCGTGACCTCGCTGGGCTTGAGCACGGCCGTGTTGCCGGCGGCGATCACCCCCACGAGCGGAGCCAGCAGCAGCTGCACCGGATAGTTCCACGGCGAGATCACCAGGACCGTGCCCAGCGGCTCCGGCACCAGACGGGCGCGGGCGGGCTGGAGGGGCAGCGGCACACCGGCCCGGCGCGGCAGGGACCAGCGCTCGAGCTGCCGCAGCGCCTCGTCGATCTCGCTCGTCACCGGGAAGATCTCGGTGAGGCGGAACTCCGTGGCGCTCTTGCCGAGGTCGGCGGCGACCGCCTCCTCGAGCTCGGCGTGGTGCGCTCGCAGCAGGGCCCGCAGGCCCTGCAGCTGCGCGCGGCGGAACACCAGCGAACGGCTCGCACCACGGGTGAAGGCGGCGCGGGCACCGTCGACGCGCGCACGGATCGTGGCGGGAGCGGTGGAGGGGACGGCGTCGGCCTCGCGCCGCGCACGGCGCGAGAGGGCGGGCGGGGACGTGGTGGTCGATGGCATCGGTGCCTCCTGGCGCTCGGTCCGCGCACGCGGACTGCGGCCCACTGTGCCACGGGCGCCCGGGCGCCGACCGAGTGGCTGGGTGGTCGCCCGGGCGGGCCGGGACGTGAGGACAGGGTCAGTCCGCGGGGCGCACGTCGAGCGTCCAGGTGACACCGAAGCGGTCCGTGAGCATGCCGAAGCCTGCGCTCCACGGCGAGGCCGCGAGCGGCTCGATCACCGAGGCCCCGTCGGCGAGGGCGTCCCAGATCGGGCGCAGCTCCTCGAGGCTGCCGGCGCCCGCTGCGAGGAAGAAGGGCTGATCGGTGAGGGTGGTGCCGTTCTCGCGGCGGGTGCGGAAGGGGAACGGCTCGTCGCGGCCCGGCACGTCGTACGCCATCAGCCGCACACCGTCCTCGGAGGTCAGGCTGCCGAACACCACCTTGTCGGCGTCGGGGGAAACGGCGGGCATGCCGAGGGCGCCGTAGGTGGTCGTGGAGACCTCGCCGCCGAAGACGTCTCGGTAGAAGGTCAGCGCCTCGCGCGCGGTGCCGGGCAGGTTCAGGTGCGCGGTGGTGGAGATGCTCATGGTGGTCCTCTCGGAGGTCCGCGGCGGGCGCCGCGGAGGCAGGTGTTGGCGGCGGGGGTGCCGTCGAGGACGACGATTCCGCACGAAGAGGACAGGACGGGTCCTCATCATGGGGGAGGATCGGGGCATGCCCACCACCTCCTCGCGGATGCTCTCGCTGCTCTCCCTGCTGCAGGTCCCGCGCGCATGGACCGGCCCGGCGCTCGCCGACCGCCTGGGCGTCACCCCGCGCACCGTGCGGCGCGACGTGGACCGGCTCCGCGACCTGGGCTATGCGATCCGGTCGACGAAGGGTCCCGTGGGCGGCTATCGGCTCGAGGCGGGGGAGCGGATGCCGCCCCTGCTCCTCGACGACGAGCAGGCGCTCGCCGTCACGGTGGCCCTGCGCACGACCCCCTCGAGCGGGGTCGCGATCGAGGACGCGTCCTCGCGCGTGCTCGCCGCGATCTTGCAGGTCATGCCCTCGGACCTGCGGCAGCGCGCGTCCTCGCTCGCTCTAGAGGTCGTGCCGGCGCCGGTCAGCGCGGACCCTGCGGCGCTCGAGGCCGTGAGCGCCGCGGTGCGCCGCCGCGAGGTCCTCCGCTTCGACTACCCGGGTTCGACGTGGCCCCGTCGCACCGAGCCCCATGGCCTCGTGGCCCGCCAGGGCCTGTGGTACCTGATCGCCTGGGACCTCGAGCGCGAGGACTGGCGCACGTTCCGCCTGGACAGGATGGTGCCGCGCACGCCGACCGGACCGCGCTTCACCCCGCGGGAGCTGCCCGCGGGGGATGCGGCCACCTTCCTGTCCGCCCACCTCAAGGGGTCCCGCGAGGCCGACCGCTGGCCCTGCGAGGGCACCGTCGAGATCGACCTCCCGCTGCGCGAGCTCGCACCGTGGCTGCCCGACGCCCGCATCGAGGAGGTCGCGGAGGGCCGATGCCGGGCCGTGCTCGGATCCTGGTCCTGGGAGGGGCTCATCGCCCAGGTGATCCGCCTCGGTGCCCCGTTCCGCCTGCTCGGGCCGGGCGAGCTCGTCGCCGCGGCCCGCACTGCACAGGCCTCCCTCTCCCGCGCGGCCGACGGCATGGGAGGCTCTGCGCATGGCACCCGCTGAACTCCCGCCCCCGCTCGTCGTCGCCGACGCCGCGGCCTGGCGAGCATGGCTCGACGCCCACGAGGACACCTCCGAGGGCGTCTGGCTCCTGCTCGCGAAGAAGGGCGGCAGCGGGCCGACGACCCTCACCTACCAGCAGGCTCTCGAGGAGGCCCTGTGCAGCGGGTGGATCGACGGGCAGCGTCGCGCGCACGACGAGCACTCCTTCCGCCAGCGCTACACCCCGCGCCGCCCGCGCTCGATCTGGTCGCAGCGCAACGTCGACATCATCGGCCGGCTCGAGGCCGCGTCGCGGATGCGCGAGCGCGGGCGGGCGGAGGTCGAGCGGGCGAAGGCCGACGGGCGCTGGGACAGCGCCTACGCCGGGGCCGCCAGCGCGCAGGTGCCGCCCGCGCTCGCCGAGGCGCTCGCCGCCTCACCCCGGGCCCGCGCAGCGTTCGACCTGCTCACGGGCAGTGCCCGCTATTCCGCCCTGCACCCGATCCTGAGCGCGACCCGCGAGGCGACTCGCCGCACCCGCATCGCCGCGCTCGTCGAGAGACTCGAGAAGGACTGACGGCGCGGGCGGCGGATCGACGGCGCGTCGGGCCGACGGGCTCAGTCGGTGATGCCGACGGCCTCGAGAACCCTGACGAGCGTGTCCTGGTCGCCCACGTTCCCGGGGACCACGATGTACAGCAGCTCGCGGCCGTCCCGCGCGCTCAGGCACCAGGCCGAGACCCCGGGCAGGATCTGGCCGAGCACGTGCGCGGTGCGCGCACCGAGTCCCCTGCGCGCGACCTCCGCCGAGGTGATCCCGCCCTTCGAGATCACCGTGCCCACGCGCGGCAGCAGATCCGCGACAGCCGTGGTCAGCGCCGCCATCACCCGTTCGCCGTGATCGAGCGTGCCGTGGCTCGCGGAGCGCTGCCGCTCGGTCGACAGCAGCAGGAGGGACGCGGCGTCGTCGGCCGGGACGGTCCCGGTGGCAGGGGCGGCAGTGGCAGCACTGGTGGCGGTGCCGACCGAGGCGACCGCGTCCGCCGCCGCGTGCCCCGCCGTGGAGGGATCCACGAGGGCCGCCTCGGTGCCGACGAGCGCCGGCTCGCCGAATCGCCGCGTGACCTGCGCGAGCTGCGTGGTCGCGCCCGCCGTGTGCGATCCGCAGACGAGCAGGGTCTCGCCCGTCGGCCGCTCCAGGGGCAGCGGCAGCCGACCCTCGCTCGCGACCCCCGCGAGGTGGGCCGCGAGAGGGGAGGCCGAGCGCACCACGATCCGCGTGCCGTGCTCCGCCGCCGCGTCGACCGCGCCGGCGATCCGCTTGATGTCCTCGTCGGTCACCGCATCGGGCAGGACCACGTCGCCCTCCGCGGCCGCGGTCAGTGCGTGTTCGAGAGCTCCCGCGCGCACGTCGGCGAGGGGCACGGGGACGCCGCGACGGCCCGAGGCACGGCCCACGTAGTCGGGCAGGTAACCGGTGGTGAAGCCGAACACCGGATCCTCGGCGAACTCCGTCTCGTGGGCCGGCAGGTCCTGGCCGTCGATGCGCACCAGGTGCATGCCGTCGCGGGTGGTGCGCCCGCCGTCGGGGAAGGCCGGGACGAACAGCATGACGGCGTCCTCGAGGAACACCTCGGTCTCGGCGAACACGTGCCCGCGCAGCGTCGAATCTCCGCGCAGCACGAACCGCACCTGCTCACCGGACCGCTCGGCCACGGCGATCCCCGCCGCCCGCACACGCCGGGCCAGGGCGACGGCCTCGTCCGGGGGCAGGGCGCGGCTGTTCGTCTGCACGTACACCGAGTCCGCTCCGGTCAGGGCCTCCTCGAGATCCCGCTCGAGCGTCTCCTCGGAGAGGTCCAGCAGCACGGTCACGCCGGTCGCGGACTGCGTGCCCGTGGGGTCGTCGTCCAGGACGATGGTCTTCATGGGGTCCTCTCGGGGTGGGTAGGGGGTGGGGTCGACGGCGGGACGTCGGGGGACTGGCATGAGCCTGTCACGGGGCGGGACCGCATCGGCAGCGCCGCCCGCGCGGCGGACGTGCCCGCCTCGTCGGCCGGACCGGATGTAGCGTCCCCCTCGATCTCGCGCGAAGCCGCGAGCCGCGCCCCGAGGAGGAATCATCAGCGAGCTCCTGTCCCACCTGCCCCAGCTCGGCGCCGCCGGGTGGCTGCTCGTCGTCGCCGGGGCGCTCGTGGTCGGCTTCTCGAAGTCCGCCCTGCCGGGTGCCGGGACGATCGCCGTGGGCCTGTTCGCCCTGGCCCTGCCGCCCAAGGAGTCGACCGCCGCGCTTCTGATCCTGCTGATCCTGGGCGATGCGACCGCGCTGTGGATGTACCGCCGCGAGCCCGACTGGCGCACGCTGATCCGTCTGATCCCGAGCGTGCTCGTCGGTCTCGTGGTGGGCGCGCTGTTCCTCAAGTACGCCGACGCCTCGGCCGTGCGCGGTGGCATCGGCGTGATCCTCCTTCTCCTGGTCGCGCTCACCCTGTGGCGCCGACGCCGCGCGACCCTGCGGGCTCGCCGCGACGAGAGCCGAGGCGACGGCACGGCAGCGGGAGAGGACGAGCCGACCGTCGGTCGGATCGGGCGCATCGGCTACGGATCGCTCGGTGGCTTCACCACGATGGTCGCGAACGCCGGCGGACCGCCCATGTCCATGTACTTCTACGCGATGCGCATGCCCGTGCTGACGTTCCTGGGGACCTCCGCCTGGTTCTTCGCGATCGTGAATCTGCTGAAGCTGCCTTTCTCCGCGAGCTTGGGCCTGTTCAGCCTGCAGTACGCGCTCATGGACGTGCTGCTCGCGCCGCTGGTCATCCTCAGCGCACTGATCGGTCGACGCATCGCCCAGCGCGTCCCGCAGAGCGTCTTCGAGAAGGCGATCCTCGTGCTCACCGTGGTCTCCGCTGCCGCGCTGATCGTGGGGGCGTGAGCGGACTCAGGGGTCGGCAGCGGGATCCAGGCGGGATAGAGGCGGGCCGCCGGAGCCCTTGTCCTCGACTCCCCGTGGGCGCCACCTTGCAGGGCGGTCGCGGCGGCGTGCCGAGTCCTGGTCGTTGCTCAGCGGGCTCCCTGCCCGCAGCGCCTATCGTGAGGCCGTCGGCCCCGCAGATGAGGAGATCCCATGAGCACCCCGAGCCTCGCTGGCACGTATCCCATCGGAGGGCGCGACGTGCCCCGTATCGGCTACGGCCTGGGCAGTCTGCACCGCTCGGCCGAGCAGCCCGGCGGGCACGATGCCGCCGTCTCCCTCCTGCGCGACGTCTATGACCTGGGCATCCGCATGCTCGACACCGCCCACTTCTACGGGGACGGGCTCGCGAACTCGCTGATCCGCGAGGCGCTGGGCACGCACCGCGACGACCTCTTCCTCGCCACCAAGGCCGGGGCGCGCTCGACGCCAGAGGGGCCGTTCCCGATGACCGCGGCACAGAAGCCCTCCGAGCTGCGCGACAGCGTCGAGATCAACCTGCAGACCCTCGGCACCGACCGGTTGGACCTCCTGTATCTGCGCCGCATGGACTTCCTCCCCGGACTCGTCGTCGAGGGGGATCAGCAGGTGCCGCTCGAAGATCAGCTCGGCCAACTGCTCGCGCTGCAGGACGAGGGCAAGATCCTGGGGATCGGTCTCAGCCATGTGCGCCTCGAGCAGGTGCGGCAGGCGTTTGACCTGGGTGTCGAGGTGCAGGCCGTACAGAACATCTTCAACGCCGTCGACCGCCACGACCAGGCGCTCGCCGATCTGACGGAGGAGAAGGGCGCCGCGTGGATCCCGTACTTCCCGCTCGGCGGCGGCTTCCACCAGGGTCCGAAGGTCACCGACGACGAGACCGTGCAGCGCATCGCCGCCGCGCACGGGGTCACACCTTCGCAGGTGGGCCAGGCATGGCTTCTGCACAGCGCCCCGAACACCGTGCTGATCTCCGGCACCTCCCAGCGAGCGCACCTCGAGGAGAACGTCGCCGCCGGCAATGTGCAGCTGAGCGACGCGGAGTGGGCGCAGCTCGACGCGCTGGGCTGATGCGTCTCTGACAGTGTGACACGGGGGCTATGCGGGCCCTGGTGAAGCGGGGATGTTGCCCGCGAGGCGACCGTCCGATGGGGTCCGATCGGGTGGCTCCCGTTATCCACAACGGGGTGAGAGCAGTGGCGGGCTGGGCGTCGCCTGGATACTGTGCAGGCATCCCGCCCCCACCCGGAAGCCGCCATGACGACGACTCGACGCACCCTCTCCTCCCTCGCCGTCCTCGCTCTCGCCGCCGGTCTGATGACCGGCTGCGGTGACAAGGACGACCCCTCTCCCAGCGCTGGCAGCGAAGCCACCGCGTCTGCCCCCGTGGAGCAGTCCGATGGGGGAGGCGAGAGCGCGAAGCCGGACGTGCCGAAGCCCGACCCGAAGGATTACGCGGGAATGGATGAGCACACGGATGAGGGGGCGGAGCAGGCATACAAATACTTTTGGGCTGTGATGCTTTGGTCCTATCAGACGGGGGACACAGAAGTGCTTAAAAGTCTCTTTGGCGAAAGTTGCGCCAGTTGTGATCAAAACTTGCACGAAATCGAGAAACTTAACAAGACGGGAAAATGGTGGTCTCGGGCTACGATCGATGACCGCGATCTCCGCACATATGAATCCGAGAAGCATGAGCTTGAAGTCGGCTACACCTTCATTCTCTCTGAACACTCGGAACCTGTTTACGGCAACTCGCGACTCAAGCAGGAGCCTGATACAAGGTACGGGACGGTGGGCGGCATGTCGTGGAGCGAAGGTTCGTGGGTGGTGAATGCCTTCAACTTGAAGACTGAGAAGGTCGTCGATGGGTGAGGGGGTGCGCCGCCGCTCTTGCTCGAGGGCAAAGTTGGCGATCGCGTTCCTTTTCGTGATTGCAGGCGTTCTGGCCGGGCATTCCTCGGCGTACGGAGATTTCCAGGGCTTCCTCGACGATGATTCGGTTGGGGCTGACGCCGAAGAGCAAATCAATAAAGGGGAAGGCGGAGATGAGCCGGTCGACACGGGGCCGGGTCATTCTAAGGCTGATCGAGATCGACGCGATAGGCCGACTGGGCGCACGAAGGTGGTCGCGCCGCCTTCTAATCCGTTCTCGGGCTTGGTGGCGTCCATTTCTGCAATATTTGAAACTGAATGGAAGGATGTGGATCGCACTCCCTACAAATGCACGCAAAACGGCAACGTTGGAAAGTGTGTGGCCGATCCTGATGCGTGTACGGCGGAAGAATTGCCGACGATTCGGACCGCAGGTGTCGATGTCATGATCCCGAACACCTCCGGAGTTTCCACAACTCGAGGCGGGGGTGGGGACGGGCAGAGTCAGGTTGGTACTACTTCACTGCGTGGTGCAGGTAGTTCTGCAGGTACCTCTACTTCTACTCGCTGCGTTGGTTCGAAGACTCCTGAAGCGCCTCAAGGCGCTCAGTCTCAGAGTGCCGAGGACGAGAAGCCGGTCGTCATCACCGTCACGCAGAAGGACTTCGCGAAGCTGCCGGTGAAGGCGGCGTCGGCGCATGCTGGTCCGGAGCAGGGGTGGTTGCCGGCGAACATGGATCTGGTGCTCTATGCGGATTCGGAGTCGCAGGTGCTGGAGACGGAGCTGCTGGACACTCCGGTCAGGATCCGGGCGACTCCTGTGGAGTACCGGTGGGATCTGGGTGATGGGAACGTGCTCGTCACGGATGATCCCGGGGAGCCGTGGCCGTCGAAGGATGTGGGCGCGACCTTCGCCTATGAGGGCTGGTACGACGTCACGCTGACGACCACGTATGAGGGGCAGTTCTCCGTGGATGGCGGGGAGTGGCAGGACATCGACGGCACGGTGGAGATCGCCTCGGATCCCCAGGAGGTCTACTCGAAGTCGCTGGAGTCCCGTCTGGTCAATCCCGACCGTCCGCATGACGAGGAGAAGGATCCCTTCGTGCCGAAGCGCTCGAAGGACACCGAAGGTCCACGCGACCCGAACGCCACCACCAAGGAGATCTGAGCGGAGGACGGCTGCTGATCGTCGGCCGTCCGTCGGCCCCGATCACCTCTCCTGGCCGGACACCTCCGCCCGCTCCGCGAACGACCTCGCGGGCGCGGGACCATCGGTCAGGTGCAGCGCGAGCTCGCAGAACATGGCGTCGGCCCAGGAGAACCAGGGGCGGGTGAAGCGCTCGGGGTCATCCACGTGGAAGGACTCGTGCATGCGGTCCGTTCCGCCGTCCGTCGCGAGCAGCAGTCGGATGATCTCGCGACCCCGCTCCGGCGTGCCCGTCAGACCCTCGACGGCGAAGGCGATGGGCCACACGTACTGCTCGGGGGTGTGCGGGCTGCCGATGCCCGTCGCCACCGTCCCCGAGTAGCGGTACGGGTTCGCCATTCCCAGGCAGAACGCTCGTGTCGCGTCCGCGAGCTCGGGATCCAGCACATCGGGCGCATCCAGCGGCAGGGACAGCAGCGAGGGCATGTTCGCGTCGTCCATCAGCAGCTGCCCGCCCAGGCCGTCGACCTCGTAGGCGTAGATCCGGGAGCCCTCGTGCTCGACCACGCCGTGCGCCGCGACGCCCTCGAGGATCGAAGTGCGCAGAGCATCGGCGTCCGCCGCGAGCGCTTCGTCGCCGTACACAGACAGCGCCACGTCCGCGATCGCCATCAGGGCCTGCGCGGCCTGCAGGTTCGCCGGCACGTTGTAGCCGAAGGTGCAGGCGTCGTCGGAGGGTCGGAAACCGCTCCAGGTCATGCCGGTGACGCCGAGGGGCGATCCCAGTCCGTCGCGGTCCAGAGTCTCCGTGGGGATGCCGATGTCGCGCACGAACCTGTACTGCGAGCGCTCCTCGTGCTCGGTCTCGAGCCGCCACTGGTTCACGATCGTGCGCAGGACACCGTGGGCCAGACCGTCGAACAGGTCCCCGCGACCGGTGATCCGCAGCAGACGGTGCCCGAAGATGATCGGGAACGCGAGGGAGTCGACCTCGTACTTCTGCTCCCAGATCATCGGGTCCTGGCACAGGTCGTTCGCATCGTGATGCGCGCCCGTGGGCCCCAGGTTCGCGGAGTTCGCGTACGGGTCGTGCGCGATCATCCGCAGCTGGCGGCGCACCACCGCCGTGAGCAGATCCGTGAGCGGCTCGCAGTCGGCGGCGAGACGCAGGTAGGGGAACATCTGCGTGGTCGAGTCGCGCAGCCACATCGCGGGGATGTCGCCCGTGATGACGAATGCGGTGCCGTCCTCCGCGAGGGTGATCGTGTCGGTGAGAGTGCGCAGCAGCGCCGCCTCGACGAACGATCCGGCCTCTTCGCCGAGCTCGCTGCGGACACGGTCGGCGGCCGAGCGCACGGCATCGGCGATCTGGGGTTCCACGGTGAAGCTCACCCGCGCAAGAGTATGCGGAAAGCGCTCTGCGGGGCGATCGGTTTCAGCGCTCCGCATCGTCTGCGGAGTCCATCGGACAGGCCCAGCGGGCGTCGACCGGTCTCCGCTGCCCCTGCCCCGTCGTCCGCCCATCGTTTGCCCGTCGGCCTGCCCCATCGTCTGCCGGTCGGCCTGCCCCGTCGGGGTGCGCCTTCGGTCTGCCCCTGGTCCTCGACCCTCGCG
This sequence comes from Brachybacterium halotolerans subsp. kimchii, assembly GCF_020792675.1. NCBI lineage: Bacteria > Bacillati > Actinomycetota > Actinomycetes > Micrococcales > Dermabacteraceae > Brachybacterium > Brachybacterium halotolerans. Next base: position 2,668,860 of record NZ_CP086254.1, read on the forward strand.
TGGGGCACCCTGGTGGCATGCCCAGGAACAAGCGGCAGGCCCCGGACACGGGCGACCGCGAGCGTGCGCAGGCGCTCGCCGAGTACTCCGTCTGGCTGGAGGCACCGGGAGCGGGCGCGGATCCGGTCACGGCGCGGGGCGTCGACGTCACCTCGGAGACCCAGCTCGTGGACGCGCTGCTGCGTCTGAAATCCTCACGGCTCGCGAGCGACGACGTCGGCGAATGGACGGGCCCGGTGATCGAGCAGCTGCTCACGCAGTTGGTCCCGCGCACCGTCATCCAGGTCCGCGAGGCCTCGATGGACCTGGTCCCGGCCCTCACCCGCTTCTTCGTGTTCCTCCAGGAGACCGGGCGCTGGTCGCGCCGCTCGATGCGTCCCGAGGCCGCCGCGCGCACGCTCGCCGACCTCGAGTTCGCGGTGCTCGAGGCGGCCGACGACCCCTCCCGCCGCTCCTTCTCCTCGAACCTCATCGGCTACGGCCTCGAGCACGGCCTGGACCCGCGCGACGAGGCCGCGCTCATGGGGTACATCGACTGGTACGACGCGCTGCCCGATGACGAGCGCACCCAGCTCAGCCGGACCGGCCGCCTCACCGACCCTTCCGTGCCCTACGACCCCGCGACGATGCGCGCCCAGCCGGGGGATCACGACGGGATCGCGGAGGTCGACCGCCTCCAGCGAGGGCCTTCATCCGACGCCCATCGAGGACCGCACGCCGCCGGCCGACGACAGCCACGCGACAGCCGCACGCGAGGCCACCACGGCGAGGATCCGGAGGAGCCGTGGCCGGTGTGGCCGCCCGCCCCTCACCGCGTGAGCGAGCCGACGCCCGAGACCGCACCGAGCACGGACCAGTCGGACGCTGAGGACATGGCGCTGCGCGCGGAGATGGCCGCGAGGGTGCCGTTCGTGCGCGCAGCCGTCGTGCTGCTCGAGACGGTCGGCAGCGGCATCACCGTGACCTCCACGGCGGGTCTCGATCGCGCCGCGACCCGCACGGTCCTCGCCCGCCTGGGCAGCGGGCCCGAAGCGCGGCCGAGGGACGTGCGGTCGATGTGGGAAGCGCCCGGGATCGTGGGCCCCTGGATCGCGCTGCTCGACGGCGGGTGGCTGGTCCGCGAGGGCCGACGGGTCGTCCCCGATGCTCCGGCCGACGGCGGCGTCGGCGCGGCGGGCGACGCGGACTCGCCGCAGCTGCGCCCATCGACCGCGGAGCCCGAGGAGTTCCTCCGCTTCGCGCGCGCCGTGATCGTCAGCCTGCTCGCCGGCCTCGGCATGCGCGGCCCCGAGGAGGGCGGTCTGCGCGGACTGCCCGAGACGCTCTCCGCGCTGCGTGCGGCGTGCGGACCGGACGGCGCAGAGGTGACCACGGGGCCCGACGGGGACGACGTCCGCGCCGACCTCGAGGAGCTCGCCGCGGTCGGCCTGCTTCGCCGCGAGGGGGAGCGCTTCGTCGGCGCCCCGATCCTCCATGTCGCGCTCGACGAGGCCGAACGGATCCTGGGGGAGGCGGGGCGCCGACGCGGGACCCCGTGAGGTCCCGCGCCGCGCTCAGCTCACCGTCGCAGCCACACCGTGGTCGCGCCCGGCAGCGTGCGTGCCTCGTCGGCCGCATCATCGGCGCCCCCGAGCTCCCCGCTCGCCACGAGCACCTCGCCCGAGGGCAGCGGGACCTCGGTGTCGCCGAAGTTCGTCGCGCAGACCCAGCCGCCCTCGCGCTCGAAGACGAGCACGTCGCCGCCTGCGGGCACGTCGCCGCCTGCGGGCACCTCGCCACCTGCGAGCACGTCGTCCCAGGTGAGCGTCTCCGCGCCCTGCAGCTCGCGGCGCAGGTGCAGCGCCCGTCGGTACATCTCGAGGGTCGACGTCGGATCCTCGGACTCCGCCTCGACGGAGAAGTCCGCGAACCACGAGGGCTGGGGGAGATGCGCGCCGCCCTCGCCGAAGCCGAACGACGCACCGCCGCGGGTCCAGGGCAGGGGGACGCGGCAGCCGTCGCGGCCCAGGCCGTCGGCGCTGCGGGTCTCGGGCGTGGTGCGCAGGAACGCAGGATCCTGTCGCCGCTCGTCGGGGATCTCGGCCACCTCGTGCAGCCCCAGCTCCTCGCCCTGGTACAGGTAGGCGCTGCCGGGCAGGGCCAGTTCGAACAGGGTCGCCGCTCGGGCGCGCCGCAGACCCAGCTCGCGGTCGATGCCGTCGTCGGGCCCGCCCGCGGCGACCCAGTCGGCGCCCTGCTTGCCGGGCCGGCCGGCGCGCGGCGGCAGGCCGTAGCGGGTCGCGTGGCGCACCACGTCATGGTTGGAGAACACCCAGGTGCTCGAGGAGCCCGTCTGCGCGGACTGGGCGAGGTTCTCGGTGACGATGCGACGGTAGTCCGCCGCGTCGAAGTCGGCCTCGAGCAGGTCGAAGTTGAACGCCTGGCCCAGTCCCTGCGGGCTCGCGTAGCGGGCGCGGCGCTCGGCGGAGCCCACCCAGGCCTCCGCGACCGCGGTGCGCGGCGGGGAGTACTCATCGAAGACGCGCCGCCACTCGGCGTAGATCTCGTGGACGTCGTCGCGGTCCCACAGCGGGTGCGTGCCGTCCTGAGGCATCGCATCCAGCTCGGCGGTGCTCGGCAGCTCCTCGCCCAGATCCTTGGCGAGCGCATGCGCGACGTCGACCCGGAAGCCGTCGACACCGCGGTCCGCCCAGAAGCGCAGTGTGTTCAGGAAGTCCTCGCGCACCTCGCGGTCCGCCCAGTTCAGATCGGGCTGCTCGGTCGCGAACAGGTGCAGGTACCACTGGCCGTCCTCGACCCGGGTCCAGGCGGGTCCGCCGAAGATCGACTCCCAGTCGGCCGGAGGCAGCTCGCCGTGCTCGCCGCGCCCCTCGCGGAAGATGTACCGCTCCCGGGCACGGGAGCCGCGCCCCGCGGCGAGGGCCTCCTGGAACCAGGCGTGGCCGCTGCCGGTGTGGTTGGGGACGAGGTCCACGATCAGCCGCAGGCCCGCCGCGTGCAAGGCGGTCGAGAGCTCGTCGAAGTCCTCGAGCGTGCCGATCCTCGGGTCGACGTCGCGGTAGTCGTCCACGTCGTAGCCGCCGTCGGCCAGGGCCGAGGGGTAGAAGGGGCTGAGCCACACGGCATCCACCCCGAGCTCCCGCAGGTATGGAACGCGGGAGGTGATGCCGCGCAGGTCGCCGACGCCGTCGCCGTTCGCGTCCGCGAAGGAGCGCGGGTAGATCTGGTAGACGGCCGCCTGCCGCCACCAGGTCGGGTCGTCGACGAGCAGCTCGGCGGACTCGTCGAGGGGGCGGATCTGGGCGGTGGACTGGGAAGTCATGGGGTCCTTCGAGAGGTTGCGGGTGGTCACTTCACGGCGCCCTGGGTGAGTCCGGAGATCACCCAGCGCTGCGCGAACAGGTAGACGATGATCGCCGGGGCCATGGCCATCAGGTAGCTGGCGAAGGCGATGTTGTAGGTGTTGGAGAACTGGGTCTGGAACATCTGCTGCAGCACGGGGATGGTCTGCAGCTCGGGGTTGGAGGTGATCAGGCTCGGCATCATGAAGTCGTTCCATGAGCCGAGGAAGGCGAAGATGCCCACGGTCGCGGCCATCGGCCCGAGCAGCGGGAAGATCAGTCGCCAGAACACCTGCCAGGTGCTCGCGCCGTCGACGCGCATCGACTCCTCGAGCTCGAGGGGGATCGAGCGCAGGAACGCCGTGAACAGCATCGTGTTGAACGCGAGCGAGAACACGATGTGCAGCAGTGCGACGCCCACGGGGTTGTCCAGGCCCACCATGCCGGTGAGCTGCACCTGGGGCAGCGCGACCACAGGGAACGGGATGAACATCGCTGTGAGCAGGTAGAAGAACGACCACCGGAACAGGCGTCGCTCCCAGTTGCGCACGATGGCGTAGGCGGCGAGCGCGGAGATCACGATCTCCCCGGCCACCGAGATGAGCGTGATGAACGCGCTCATCGTGAGGGCGCGCGGGAAGTCCGTGAGCTGCCAGGCGTCGATGAAGCTCTGCGCGGTCAGCGGCGAGGGCAGCGTGAAGGCCTGCCCGTCGACCGCCTGGCCGGAGGTCTTCAGCGCCATGTTGATCGTGACCAGCAGCGGCACGATCACGCTGAGCGAGCAGACGATGAGGATGATCGTCGCGGGCCAGTTGGTGCGCTCGCGGCCGACGCGCCGACGGGACGTGCTGCGTCCCGATCCCGCGCCGCCGGGCGGGGGAGTGGGGTCGGTGGGGGTGGCGATGGTGCTCATGCTCCGAAGCTCGCTCTCCCGCGCGTGATGCGAAGCTGCAGCACGGCGATGATGATGCTGATCAGGAAGAAGACGAAGGCGTTGGCCATCTGGTAGCCGTAGTCCCCGCCCTCGAAGCCCTTGAAGATCGACATGGCGACGCTGCGGGTCGCGGTGCCGGGGCCGCCATCGGTGAGGCCGACGATGATGTCGTAGGCGTTGAGGTAGTTCTTGAAGCCCAGGATCGTGTTGATGACGATGTAGCCCGAGACCAGGGGCAGCGTGATCCGGCGCAGTGCCTGCCAGCCCGTCGCCCCGTCCAGGGACGCGGCCTCGTAGACGTCGGCGGGGATCGTCACCAGGCCCGCGAGATAGATGAGCATCGTCGAGGGGATCGTGGACCAGGCCGTGACGATGACGATCGCGATCCACGCGAGGTGCTCGTCGGCCAGGATCGAGGAGGACAGCGAATCGATGCCCAGCGCCCCCGCCATCTGCGGGAGCGTGTTGGAGAACAGGAACTTGAAGACGAACGCGATGATGATCCCGGAGATCACCATCGGCAGCACGTACACCGTGCGCAGCGCCGCGGCGAAGCGGATCCTCGCGGTCAGCCCCAGCGCCAGCAGGAACGCGATCGCGTTGACCACGATCACCGTGACCAGGGCGAAGCCGAGCGTGAAGCCGTACGCCGAGAGGATGCCCTCGTCGCGGAACATCGCGATGTAGTTGCGCAGCCCGATGAACTCCCAGTCGCCGAATCCGATGGAGTTCGTGAAGCTGTAGCCGAAGCCCAGGATCGCTGGCACGGTCACGGCGAGGGTGAAGATCGCCAGTGCAGGGAACAGGAACAGGTAGTAGACGGGATCGGTGCGCTGCTTTCGCGGCGCGATCGCGGTGCGCGGTCCGCGATCGGGCGCGTCCGCGCCGTCGCGGTCGGTCCCCGCGGAGAGGGAGGTGGTCGACATCAGGAGGTCCTTCGTCCGGTGCGTCGGGTGGTAGGCGGCGGGTGTCGGCGTCACTGCCGGTAGGCCAGGCGCGCCCAATCGGAGTCCAGTCGGGCGAGCACGGGCTCGGGATCCGCGCCGAACGCGATGGACTGCAGGTAGTTCTCGTAGGGGATCGTCCTCGGGATGAACTGCGAGGGCCCCATGTAGAAGGCGCCGTTGTCGTAGTAGTCCTGCATCTGGACGATCCGGTCGTCGCTCACGGGCGGGGCGTCCTTCGTGGTGCCGAAGGCCAGGAAGTCCTTGTTGTAGGAGTTCTGCAGCTCCGGCTCCATGAGGTGGTTCAGCAGGTCCCGGGCTCCCCGGATCTGATCGGCCGCCTCGGGGATCCACAGGGAGAGGTCGATGTTCACTCGGATCTTCAGATCCTTCGCGTCGCCGGTCATCGGCAGCGGGAAGGTGCCCAGCTCCGCGTCGCCGCCGACCTTGTCGATCTCCGCGATCGCCCACGGGCCCTGGAAGCACATGGCGGCCTTGCCCGCGGCCATCGCGGTGTTGCCGTCCCCGTAGCCGCGGCTGGAGGCATCCTCGTTGTGGAAGTCGAGCAGCTGCACCATGTGCTGGATGGGCTCCAACAGGGTCTTCTGGAAGGAGACCTCCGAATCAGGGCCGACGTCCTCACCGATCGCGTTCAACTTCTCGTAGAAGCTGCGCACGTCGACCATGCCGCCCACCGTGTAGTCGAACAGGCCCTGCGTGATCGTCCACGGGTCGCGGAAGGTGCCGTAGATCGGGGTGGCCCCGGCCTTCTTCAGCTCCTGGCACACGTCCAGGAAGTCGTCCCAGGTCGTCGGGACCTCGAGGCCGTGGTGCGCGAAGATCGACTTGTTGTAGATGACCGAGGCGCCTGTGACGGAGTAGGGGATGACGCTCGTGCGGCCCTCGTAGGTGGGGTACCAGTCGGCGAGGTCCAGGACGTCCTTGCGGATGGTCTTGGCGACGGGCATGTCCGCGAGGTCGGAGAGCGCGCCGCGCTCCATGAAGCGGGCCATCTCGAGGTTGTAGTTCTGGCAGGCGATGTCCGGCGGGCTGTGGCGCACGAAGCTCGCGGAGAGGTTCGTGGCGATGTCGTGGACGTACCGGTACTGCTTCTGCTCGCCGTTGAAGTCCCCGACGACCTGGCTGAAGTGCGGGATCGCCTCGGGCTTCGACTGGTAGAGCGTGACGGTCGGGCGGCCGGAGCCGCAGCCGGTGAGGCCCGCGGCCGCGGCGAGGACGCCGCTCGAGGCGAGCAGGGCGCGCCGTGTCAGGGGGCGCGAGGAGGCTGGTGACACCGTCGATCTCCTTCGATCGGGGGCGGGATGACGAGTGGAGCGTCGGACGTGCGGGCGGGGCCGAACCGCCCGTCCTATTAGATTCAATACCTAGATTTAACGTCTGAAGGAAGTATGCGCGGCGCCTCCGGTACCGTCAAGGCATGGCCGATTCCACCGCGCGATCACCTCGCATCCTCCGTCGGATCAACTCCGGCGCGCTGCTGCGGTTCGCCCTGGCCAGCGGCGAGTTCACGGCGGCCGAGGCTATGGCGACGAGCGGCCTGACCCGGGCTACCGTGCTGGGGCTCTGCGCGGACCTCGTGGCCGCGGGATGGCTCGAGGAGGTGGCCGATTCGCGCGCCGCCGGGCTGTCCAGCAGGGGGCGCCCCGCGCGCCGCTACCGCCTGCGCGAGGATGCCGGCGTGGTGGTCGGCGTCGATGCGGGGGAGTCGCGCTTCGACGTGATCGCCGCGGACCTGCGCGGCACGATCCTCGCGAGCGGAAGGCGCCGGATCGACCCCGCGGAGATCGATCGCGAGGGGCGGGTCTCGCTCGTGCGCGAGCTCGTCGACGAGGTGCTCGAGGCCGCCCGCGCGTCGGCCCGCGCAGAGGGCGGCCGCTCCTATCCGCTCGGGGCGGCTCCGCTGCTCACCGTCGTCGGCGTCCCCGCCCCCGTCGATGCCGAAGGGCGATCACCGGAAGACCAGGGCGCGTTCTGGGACATCATGAACTCGGGCTTCCAGGACGACCTCGCGGGCGGCGTCGTCGTCGAGAACGACGCCAACCTCGCGGTCCTCGCCGAGCACGCCCATCACCCCAGCCCGCACATGGCCGCCCTGCTCACGGGGGAGCGCTTCGGCGCCGGCGTCATCGTCGACGGCCACCTGCTGCGCGGTGCCCGCGGGGGCGCGGGCGAGATGCGCTTCCTCGACCTCATCGCGGCTGACGACCCTGACGCCGGCGCCGTCGACGGGCTCGGTGCCCTCGCCCGGCGGTGGGCGATCGGCGAGCTGACGCGCAGCGACATCCCGTCGACCCTGCGCGAGTTCGACCCGTCGGACCTCGATGCCGAACAGGTCTTCGCCGCCGCGGCCGACGGCGATGTCCTCGCCGAGAGCATCCTGCGCCGTCTCGGTGTGCGCCTCGCGCAGGTCGCCGTGGTGCTCGAGAGCCTGCTCGATGTCGAGACGATCGTGATCGCAGGCGGTGTCGCGCCCGCCATCGGCCCGGTGCTCGGGCATGCGCGCTCAGTGCTCGAGGCCGACTTCTTCCCACCCTTCCCGGAGCTCGTCGCGAGCACGCTCGGTCGGGACGTGATCGTGCGCGGCGCGATCGAGCTCGCCCTCTCCCGCATCCGCGAGGAGCCCCTGGACTTCCTGCCGGCGGGGGCCGACCGCGAGGTCTGAGCGCCCGAGCTGAGCGTACCGATCTGAGACGGCCTTCTGCTCGTCCCGCCCTCCCGCTATGTTCGGACAAACATCGTGGAACGAGAGGAGGGCACATGCGGCTGGGACTGGTGGGCTACGGAGTCGGCGGCAGGTACTTCCACGCCCCGTTCATCCGGGCGGCAGACGGAGTCGAGCTCGCAGGTGTGGTCGCCCGAGCGGAGACCACGCGTGCCCGGGTGTGAGAGGATCTGCCGGACACCCCGGTCTTCGCGAGCCTCACGGAGATGCTCGCCTCCTGTGCGCTGGAGCCCGGCGTGGACGCGGTCACCATCACCACGCCGCCGGCGACACGTCGCGACCTGGTCCTGGAGGCCATCGCGGAGGGCGTCCACGTGGTCGCGGACAAGCCGTTCGCGCCCTCGGCTCCCGCCGCGAGGGAGCTCGCCCGCGCGGCCGAGGATGCCGGGGTGCTGCTCTCCGTCTTCCACAACCGGCGCTTCGACGCCGACCTGCGCACCCTCCGCGGTGTGCTGGAGAGCGGTCGGCTGGGCGAGCTGTGGCGCGTGCACTCCCGCTTCGACCTCGACGAGCCGCACCAGCTCGAGGCCGGTCCCGACGGAGGCCTGCTGCGCGACCTCGGCACCCATCTCGTCGACCAGATGATGTGGCTCCTGGGTCCGGTCACGGCGGTGCATGCGCACCTCGATCACGTCGACCTGCCCGAGGGGCGCACGGATGCCTCCTTCGTGATCGACCTCCAGCACGCCTCGGGCGTGCACTCGCACGTGTCCTCGAGCAAGCTCAACCATCTCGCCGAGCGGACCCTGCGGGCCTACGGTGCGCGAGGCTCGTACGAGGTGACCAGCAGCGACGTCCAGGCGCAGGCCGTGTTCGCGGGTCAGGACCCGGCGGCGGACCGTGAGGGGTGGGGCTTCGACGCTCCCGAGAACGCGGGCGTGCTGCGCACCGATGAGGGCGAGCAGCGGGTTCCCTCCGTCCAGGGCGCCTACTTCGCCTTCTACGAGCAGTTCGCGCGCGCCTGCGCCGGGAAGGGCCCCGCGCCCTCGCCGGCCGACGAGGGGGTGGCCGTGCTCGCCGTGCTCGATGCCGCGCGCCGCAGTGCGGAGACGGGGCAGGTGGAGGCGGTCGGGCGGGTGTAGGGCCGGGCCCTCGGGCCCCTGCCCTCAGGCTGCGAGAGCCTCGGGGATCCCGGGGATCACCTCGACGTGCCCGCCCACGCGATAGGCGACGGCGGGATCGTAGGGCGCGAAGCGCAGGGGCATGCCTGCCTCCTCGGGCGTGCGGTCGGCCTTGCGCCCGTTGCACTCGCGGCAGGCGGAGACCAGGTTCGTCCAGCTCGAGGCGCCGCCGCGGGAGACCGGCAGGATGTGGTCGACGGTCGCCAGCAGCGCGGAGCACGGCGGCGTCTTGGAGACGCTGCGCCCGCAGAAGGCGCAGGTCCAGTGGTCGCGCTCGTGGACGGCGCGGAAGGAGAAGCCGACGGAGCGGCGGCCCTCGCCCTCGACCCATGCCCCGCTCAGCTCGCGCGTCAGCTCCAGGGCCGTGGGCACGATGTCATCGCCGGCCAGGGTCAGCTCGACGGGGTCCGCGACGCCGCGCCGGATCATCCCGAACGCGTGCCGGACCGAGGTCGTGTGCAGCAGCTCGCCGATCCCGGTCGCCGGGTCGTACCCCTTGTTGAAGACCTTCACCACGGACATCGCTGCCACCTCCTGCCGCCGTGCGGCGGTGCGCCCGCGCGAGTGGGTTCCCGCGGGGCACGCTTGCATCGTTGCGCGTCGCGGTGCCGGAATCAACCGATTTCGCTCACTCGTCGCCCGCGTGTCGTCCGCTCGTTCCCCGAGGAGACGGCGTTTCGTCGTGCCCTGTCGTGCCGCCATGTGCCGCGCGGGCGGGCGCGTCCGTTCCTCCCCAGAGCTCCGCCATCCACATCCCTCGCCGGCCCCTCGCGGTCGCCCACGGCGACCGGGAGGCTCGGGTCATGACGCACATGACGCACGCACCCATCGACCCTGACGACGCCCAGGACGCGGACCTCACGCCCGACGCCGAGGAGGTCGACGTCTGGGATGGCCCTCCCTGTGGTCACACCTGGCAGGAGGAAGATGAGGCATGGCCCCTCGAGGACCGCGTCGCGGCGCCGTGGTTCCTGCCTCCGACGTCCTCCCTGCTCGAGGAGGAGGAGATCGACGACCTCGAGTGGGTGCGGCAGGCGGCCGCGATCCCCTTCGTGCAGCGCTGCCGGCTGCTGCGCGACTACGTCGGCGACGGTCGGCCGCTCACCGACAGCGGAGTGCTGCCCAATGCCGCGGTCCGCGAGCTCAAGCAGCGGGCCGGGATCGTCCGTCCCGGCGGCCGGCTGCGCGAGATCCCCGAGCTGCTCGGGCCGTGGGTCGTGCTGCTGAATCTCGGGGTGCTCGTCTGCGACGACGAGAACCACAGGGTGCGCCGCTGCAGCGCGGAGCATCCCGGCGCGCGAGCTGGCTTCGACGAGGGCGACGAGCCTCTGGGGGAGATGGACGGCGAGGTCGACGGTGTTCTGGCGATCGCCGAACTGCTGCATGTCATCAGCCGCTACTGCCCAGGTCACGGCGGGTTCCGGAACACGGGGCTCCTGCTCGAATCGCTGCTCGCTGCGACCTGCGAGGACGGGGTCACGCTGCCGGAGCTCCCTGCCGACGGGTGTCTCGACGAGGCCGCGATCGGGCGCCTTTTCCGGGGCATCGGCGCGAACACCGCGATCACGTGGGACCCGATCGACGAACGTCGAGGCGAGGTGGATCTGCAGGCGCTCGGCGACCTCGCCGACGCGCAGAGAGACCTCTTCCTGCTCCAGGCCTACGGGATCCTCGGCGTCTCCGAGCCCGGGCGGTCGGGCATCGTGTTCCGGGCGCCGCGACCCGTGCGCACAGCGGTCGCACTCCTTGCGCTGCGTCGTCAGCAGGAGGAGGACGCCCGGCGGGACGCGCGGGGCACGTTCCTGCAGTAGGGGCTGACGCGGGAGATGCCGAAGCAGGAGGGGCGTTGCGGGAGGACCCGCGGCGTGGGCGCGGCGCGAGATCCCCGCCGGTCGGTCGATGGTCAGGACGCGGCGTACCAGAAGCCCTCGAAGGTGTCCTTGTAGACCCGGTAGCCCAGATTGGAGGTGTCATAGCGGTAGGAGGCCAGGATCTCGCCCTCCGCGTCGCGCTCCGAGAACGCGCCGGACTTCCCGGAGTTCACCACGGCGTTGTCGTCGATGCCCCCGCTGCCCAGGCGGAACACGTTGGAGACGACCGAGGAGTACGGCACTTCGACCGCGAGGTCCTCGGTATAGCTCCAGGTGCTCTCGTCCACGAGGTAGCGCAGCATGTGGCTCGTGCCCTCGAGCTCGTCCGTCGAGGCGTTGTCCGGGCCCTCGTCCTTCCAGTCCACCTCATTGCGTGTGCCGACGTACCAGTAGTTGTTGTTGAACATCTCCAGGTAGAACTGGCCGTCCGGCAGGGAGTCGTCGTCGATGCGGTGCACCGAGTGCTGGCCCGCGTTGCCGATCATCGACCCCGAGGGCTCGAGGAACTTCCCCTCGTAGCCGGTGCCCTCCCAGAGGCCCTCCGCACCGAGCATCCACCGCACGCTCGGTGTGGAGCCGGCTTCCAGCGCGTTCTCGAGGGCGAAGGCCGTGGAGGTCTCGCGCGAGGACAGGTACATGACGTCGTCGATGATCTGGAGGGTGTTGATGTGGATCCAGTCCTCACCTGTCGCGACGGGGTCCCCGAGCCCGTCGCCGGTGCGGGCGTGCGCGAGCTTCTCGTACTCGGGGAACACCTTCTGGAGGTCGACCACCTGTTCCACGTCGCCCGTGCTCAGGTCCACCCGGGTCACCCGGTCCTCGGAGCGTCCGCTGCTGGTGACCGACGTCAGCACGAACGCGGCGCCGCCCACCACGTCCAGGTCGTGGTGCACGGACTGCTTCCCGAGGTCGATGATCGTGTCGGCGTGGCCCAGGTGGTCCAGCACCGAGACCTGCGCGCTGCCCGTGGTGGTGACGATGCGGCCGTCCTCCACCACCAGGTGGTGCTGGGCGGAGGTGGTCGAGGTGAGCTCGGCGCGCATGATCCCCGCGTTGTCCATGAGGAAGGAGTTGTTGCCCGGCCCGGAGATCCCGGACATGGCGAACAAGCCCTCGGTCAGCGCCTCCGCATCCTTCACGTCGGCGGAGATGGTCGAGGAGTAGCCCGAGGCGGTGGTGGGCGTGCGGATGCTCAGGGTCCCGCGCACGACCTGCCCGCTCTTCGGCCGCCAGGTGAGGGCGAGGGTGTTGGTCGCCCCCGGGACCAGGCCGACGACCAGGCCCTCGAAGCCCGTCTCCGCATGGTTCGCGGCGGTCTTCGCGAAGTCCTCGGCATCGGCGACGGCGTCGACGAAGGAGAGCTCGCCCGCGGAGTCGTCCGCGAAGTGCACGTAGAGCCCGGTGCGGGTGGTGCCGTAGGGGTCGAGCACCAGCAGCGGGTTCTGCGCGGTCCAGCCGCCCTCGGCCTTCTTCGCCTCGAGCGCCTCGTGCCGCGCCGTCTGCGTCGCCTCGGTGTACAGCTCGGGGTTCGACTCGCCGTCCTCGAGGTCGTAGGACACCTGCCAGATGGTCCAGTCCCCGCGCGCGTTCTCGAACTCGGAGATCCTCACCTGCGGCGTCTTCGCCGCTGCGTCCGACGACCCGCCCGAGTTCTGGCAGCCGGCCAGCGCGAGGCCGGCGGCGCCCGCCCCCGCGCCGAGCAGGACGGAGCGACGAGTGGGCGCGCGGTGGGCGAGTCGGGCGTCGGCGTCCTGGGAAGGGGTGTCCCGGGCAGGGGAGTGCGGTGCGGGTCGGTGCATCGGGCGAACGTAGCGAGCGTCCGTCGAGCCCCTGCTGTCGCCCGGCTGTGGATTCGCTGTGCGGCAGTCCGCCCTCGACGGGCACGACCATTCCCACGTGGAGAGAATCTCTGGCCTCGGGCTTCGCGGACCGGTAGCGTCGGAGCCCCGCACCTCGAAAGGCATTCGACGATGACTGCTCGCGCGACCGCTGGCACGCCCCTGCGCGCCTCCGCCCAGGACGGCACCCACCCTCGCCCCACCCTGATCCGTGAGAGCTGGACCAGCCTCGACGGCACCTGGGACTTCGCCCGTGACGACGAGGACCGCGGCCTCGCCGAGCACTGGTTCATCGGCGGATCCGCGGATGCGGGCGCGTCCGACGCCACCCGTCCCGACCCGCTCGACCGACAGATCCAGGTGCCCTTCGTCCCCGAGAGCGAGGCCTCCGGGATCGGTGACCGCGGCTTCCACCCCGTCGTCTGGTACCGGCGCACCGCCCGGGTCTCCCCGCCAGCAGGGCATCGCGCCCTGCTGCACCTCGGCGCGGTCGACCACGAGGCGATGGTGTGGGTCAACGGCCGCCTCGCCGGGCAGCACACCGGCGGGCAGACCGCCTTCACCGTCGACCTCACCGACCACCTCGCCGACGACGGCACCGCGGTGATCGTGGTCCGCGCCGCCGACGACCCACACGACGTGGACCTGCCCCACGGCAAGCAGGACTGGGAGGAGAAGCCCCACGGCATCTGGTACGACCGCACCACCGGCATCTGGCGCACGGTGTGGATCGAGATCGTGCCGGACCAACACGTCACGGCCTTCACCGCCGAGACGGACCTCGCCCGCTGCCGCGTCGAGGTGGTCGTGGACCTGGCCCGTCGGCCCCGCCCCGGCACCTGGGTGCGCGTCGAGCTCAGCAGCACGACGGCTCGCGGCACCGAGCAGCTCGGCGCGATCGAGCTCGACGCCGTGGAGCCCCGCGTCGCCGGCGCCGTCGAGATCTCCGCACTGCGCAACACCCAGGCCCGCGACCGCCTGCTGTGGCGACCCGGCCACCCGCACCTCGTGGACGCCCGCGTCCTCGTGCTCGCCAGCGACGACGACGGCGCGGATGCGGGCGGGGGCGTCGTCCGCGACGAGGCCTTCGGCTACCTGGGTCTGCGCACCGTCGGGGTCGACCGGGGCTGGTTCCTGCTCAACGGCGAGCCCTGCTACGTGCGATCCGTCCTCGAGCAGGGCTTCTGGCCGGACACGCACCTCACCCCGCCGTCGGCCGATGCCTGCCGCGAGGAGGTCGGGCTGATCCTCGACCTCGGCTTCAACGCAGCCCGCATCCACCAGAAGACCGAGGACCCGCGCCTGCTGTTCCAGGCCGACCGCCAGGGTCTGATGATCTGGGGCGAGACCGCGAACGCCTATACGTACTCGCCGCGCGCCGTCGCCGCGCTCAGCTCCGAGTGGGCCGAGACCGTCGCCCAGTACCGCGCCCACCCGAGCATCGTCACCTGGGTGCCGATCAACGAGAGCTGGGGCGTGCGCGACCTCTCCGGCCACCCCGGACAGCGCCAGCTCGCCCTCGCCATGACCGCCCTGACCCGGGCCCTCGACCCGAGCCGGCCCGTCGTCTCCAACGACGGCTACGAGCACACCGGCGGCGACCTGCTCACCGTCCACGACTACTGCACCGACCCGCCCCGGCTGCGCGCCCACTACGCCGACGCCGCCGCCCTCGAACGCACGATCACCGGCATGGGCCCGCAGGGGCGCAGGCCCGTCCTCGACGGCCCGAGCGAGCTCGGCCCCGACGCCCCCGTGATGCTCACCGAGTTCGGCGGCATCGCCTTCGCCGTGGCCGAGACCTGGGGATACGCGGTCGTCGGCAGCGAGGAGGAGTTCACCGAGCGCGTCGGCGGCCTCTTCGAGGCCGTCACCGCGAGCCCCGTCCTCGCCGGCTTCTGCTACACCCAGCTCACCGACACCCAGCAGGAGGCCAACGGCCTCGCGACCGCCGACCGTCGGCCGAAGCTCGATGCCGCGGTGATCCGCGGCTTCGTCACCGGGGAGGCCGGCGCATGAGCGCCGCTCCCGCATCGGACCCCGCGTCCGACGACACCTGGAACCCGCTCCCCGGCGTCGCGGTCGCCCTCCCGCTCGGCGCGATCCGGCCTCGCGGCTGGCTCGAACGGCAGCTGCGCCTGCAGGCCGACGGGATCACCGGACGTCTGCCCGAGGTCTGGCCGGACGTCGGCCCCGACAGCGGCTGGCTCGGCGGGGACGGCGAGAGCTGGGAGCGCGGCCCCTACTACCTCGACGGACTCGTCTCCCTCGCGCACGTGCTCGGCGACGAGCAGCTCATCGCCCAGGCCCGGCCCTGGATCGAATGGATGCTCGGCTCCCAGCGCGAGGACGGCTTCTTCGGGCCGACGGCCGACGAGGACTGGTGGCCGCGCATGGTCGCCGCGAAGGTGCTGATCCAGCACGCCGAGGCGACCGGCGATCCGCGCGTCGTCCCGTTCCTGCTGCGCTGGCACCGCTTCCAGCTCGCGCACCTGCCCGCGCGCCCGCTCGCGCAGTGGGCGAAGGCACGCGGCGCCGAGGACGTGCTCACGATCGCCTGGACCCGCGCACACCTCCCGGCGGAGCAGGCGGAGGCGAGCGGCCGGCTCGAGGACCTCGTCCGCCTCGTCCTCTCCCAGACCTTCGACTGGGACACCCACCTCATCGAGCGCGTCATCACCGGTCAGGCCCAGGTCTCCGCCCACTCGGCCCACGGCGTGAACGTCGCGATGGGACTCAAGACCGGCGCCGCCGCCCAGCTCGTCGACGGCGATCCCGGCCATCGCGCGCGCACCGAGGAGGCCCTCGCGCACCTCATGCGCTGGCACGGCCAGGCCCACGGCTGGTTCTCCGGCGACGAGTGGCTGGGCGGGCGCGAGGCGACCGCCGGCATCGAGACCTGCCTGGTCGTGGAGATGATGCACACGGTCGAGGTGCTCGCGAAGGTGTACGGCGACGCCGTGCAGGGCGACCGCCTCGAGTCTCTCGCCTTCAACCTGCTCGCGGCCTCGTGCGATCCACGGATGCGAGCCCACCAGTACCACCAGCAGGGCACCCAGATCGAGGTCTCCGTCGCCCACCGCGACTGGTCGTTCTCGAGCGACGACGCGAACATGTTCGGCCTCGAGCCGCACTTCGGATGCTGCACCGCGAACCTCCACCAGGGCTGGCCCAAGTTCGCCGCCAACCTCTGGGTGCGCGACCCCGACGGCGGCCTCCGCGCCGTCGCCTACGCACCCTGCACGATCGACGTCGACGCGGACGGCACGCAGCTCCACCTCGACGTGATCACCGACTACCCGTTCCGCGACAGCGTGCGGATCCTGGTGCGCGGGGGAGACCGGCCGGAACCGGCCGCCGCGGAGAACGCCGAGGTGCCGCTGCGCCTGCGCATCCCCACCTGGTGCGATGCGCCGCGACTGGTCGTGGACGGCGAGGAGGTCCCGGTCGAACCGTCGGCCGACGGGCACGTGGAGCTACGCCGCGCCTGGCACGGCGAGAACACCATCGAGCTCACGCTGCCGATGCGCGCCCGCGTCGAGCGGCGCGAGCGGCAGGCCGCCGCGGTGCACGTGGGCCCGCTGGTCATGGTCGCGACCCCGGGCGAGAACTGGATGGAGGTCCCGGACGCCCCCGGCCTGGGGGAGTGGGAGATCCGCCCGCGGGGGAACTGGAGCTGGGCGCTCGCCGACGTCGAGCAGGCAGGTGCCTGGCAGATCGGCCACGGCGAGATCCCCGCCGCTCCCTTCGCTGCGGGAGAGGCCCTCACCCTCGAGGCCCGCGGCAGCCGCCTCTCCCAGTGGCAGGCGGACGGCGCCTCGGCGACCCCGCCGCCGGCGAGCCCGGTGCTCGAGCACGGTCCCGTGCACGGGCTGCGCCTCGTCCCCTACGGCACGGCGCGCCTGCGCGTCATGGAGTTCCCGGTGATCGGGGCGTGGCTCAGCGACGGCAACGAGGACGAGTTCTGATACCTATGGGGCCATGGAACCCCTGAACCGGTCGACCTTCTCCCCGCTCACGCAGATCGGGGTGTCCGCCCCGCCCACCCCTGGCATGATCCATCTGGGGCTCGGGAACTTCCATCGCGCCCACACCGCGGTGTACACCGCGCGGGCGATGGAGGCCGCGGGCGGGGACTGGGGGATCAGCGCGTTCGGGCACCGCAGCCGAGCCGTCGTCGACGCCATGACTGCCCAGGACGGCCTCTACTCGGTCCTGCAGCTGTCCCCGCAGGGTGAGAACGCGCAGATCGTCGACGTGCACCGGCGCTTGGGGATCCTCACCGAGGACCCCGCGGCCGTCGTCGCGGAGATCGCCGACCCCGCACGCAGGATCCTCACCCTCACCGTCTCCGAGGGCGGCTACGGCTGGTCGCCCAACGCCCGGGGCCTGGACCTCGAGGACCCGGCCATCCGCGCCGACCTCGCCGCGGGAACGGGGACGAGCGCGGGATCCGGCGACGCCCCGCGCACGGTCATCGGCACGATCGCCCGGGGCATCGAGCGCCGCGCCGCGAGCGGCGAGCCGTTCACGATCCAGTCCTGCGACAACCTCCAGGGCAACGGCGACGTCGCCCGCGCCGTCGTCACGCAGTTCCTCCAGGAGGTCGGGGCCGACGAGGACGTGCTGCGCTTCGCCGGCACCCGCGTGGGCTTCCCGAACTCGATGGTCGACCGCATCGTGCCCTCGACCACGGACGACACCCGACGCAGCGTCGAGCGCCTGCTGGGCATGCGCGACGAGGCCCCGGTGCGCACCGAGGAGTTCACCATGTGGGTGATGCAGGAGGACCACCCCGGTGGCCGTCCTGGCTGGGAGGCCGGCGGGGCCGTGCTCAGCGACCAGGTGGATCGCTACGAGCTCGTGAAGCTGCGCCTGGTCAACGCCTCGCAGTCGCTCCTCGCCTACCTGGGCGTGCTCCAGGGGATCCCCACCATCCCCGGCACCTGGCAGCGCCCGGCCGTGCAGGACACCGTGCTCGCGCAGATCCGCCGCGACGCCCTGCCCACGATCCCGCTGCCCGACGGCCTGGACCCGGAGGAGTACATCGCCTCGCTCGTGCGGCGCTGGGAGAACGTGCCGCTCGCGGACTCGACCTCCCGCATCGCATCGCTCGGCTCCATCCGCTTGCCCCAGCGCATCCCGGTCGCCGCGCTCCAGCACCTGCGTGAGGGGCACATGCCGCACGTGTTCGCCCTGCTCATCGCCGGATGGATCGCGACGATCGTCCAGCCCGACGGTGTGGCCGTCACCCCCGAGATGGCGGCGGTCGACGAGCCCGCGCGCGAGCGCATCCTGCGCTCCGTCGGCTCCGCGACCGCTCCGCGCGAGATCGCCCGCGCCGTGCTCGACGCGGGCTTCCTGGGGCACGACCTGCCCCGCGAGGAAGCGTTCACCGAACACGTCGGCGAGCTGCTCGAGGTGATCGCCCGCCACGGCATCGAGGCGGCGATGAAGGACGCGGTGGGCTGAGAGGCCCTGCTCAGGCACGGCCCGCGGAAGCGGTGCCGTGGCACGATGCACCCGTGCCCTCCGAGAAGCTGCTGACGATCAGCACGTTCGCGCGTGCCGTCGGTGTCCCCGCGAGTGCCCTGAGGCATTATGCGGCGCTCCACGTCCTCGAGCCCGCTGACGTCGACACAGTCAGCGGATACCGGTACTACGCGCCGTCGCAGATCGAGGACGGCTTGGTCGTCGCCCAGATGCGCGCCGCGCACGTGCCGATCCAGACGATGCGCACGATCCTGCACGGATCCGCGAGCGGTGCCGCAGCAGCCCTCGAGGACCTGCTCGCGGAGCACAGCGACCATGCCCGTGATCGACGCGTCGAACTGGGTCGTCTGCGCCGACGTTTCCTCTCCGGGCCGGCGGACCAGAAGCCGACCAGCGCCGCCCTGTCCGGACCGCAGCTCTCACGCGCCCTCCATGACGTGCTCGCGGCGACGATGTATGCCGAAGGGAACGTCGCTGGGGTGACCTTGGAGATCGCTGCCGGAGGCGTCGAGCTCGCCGCCACGGATCGGTACTGGCTCGTTCGCCGAGTCCTGCGAACAGACGCCGAGGGCGGTCCCACGCGCGTCACGCTCGCGCCGACCCAGGCGCGCGAGATCGCTGATCTCACGGCGTCGGAGCCTCGGGTCGAGGTCGACCTGGATCGGGACGCGATCGTCATCAGGCCGGCGGGGTCTTCGTCAGACGCCACGTCGTATCCCGCGGTGGACCGTGCCGTCCCACATCTGGGTCTTCTCGTCACCACTCAGCCGGATCCCGTCGTGCTGATGAGCGTGGATCGGCTCTCGCTCCTGGACGCGCTGCAGAGTCATGCACCGAACGAGCCCTTGCGGATCTGCGCGATCGACGAGCAGGCACGCGTCGGGGACGAGATTCTGCAGGGATGGTCTCGCGGCCCCGCGGCACACGCAGAATCGGGCGGCGCGACGATCCACATCCAGCCCGCGCTCCTCGCACGCGCGATCACCCTGGTCGACGGCGCGGACGTGCTGCTGTCGTGGAGCGGCGCCGACGCGCCCATGTTCGTCGAGCCGGACGCGCACGACACCCTCACCTGCCTCGTGATGCCCATGAGGGTTTGACCTTCATGTCGCGTGAAGCCCCAGCCTCAGGGCATGAACACGCGAACGACGACACCGCCCGCGCGACGCCGCCTTCCTCTGGGCTTCCACCTGTGGTGGTGCGTGGCCACCCTCGTCTCGGGTGCGGATGCGATGCTGGGCTTCGCTCTGATCTGGGTCGCGACCGGCCTCGGTCCGACCGCGGTGGCCCTGGTCAGCACCCTCGCCGTGGTCCCCAGGATTGCGCTGCTCCTCGTGGGCGGCGCGGTCGGGGATCAGGTGGGTCCCCGCCGCATGCTCGTGATCGCCACGATGGCGCAGGTGGTCGTGCTCCTCACGCTGATCCCGGTGCATCGGCTCGCGTCGGCTCTGGTCTTCCTCGCGCTCGCCTCCGGCATGCTCGCGATCGTCTCCGCCTTCCAACAACCGGCTGCCGTCGTGCTGCCACGCCTGCTCATCGACGGTCCCGACCAGCTCCCGCGTGCTCTCGCGCGGATCTCGGGGAGCACGCAGGCGGCACGCATCATCGGGGTCGCCTCCGGCGGCATCGCGGTGCAGGCGTGGGCGCTCGAGAATCTGATCCTCACCAGTGCGGTTGCAGCCACCTCCTCCCTCGGCGCCCTGCTGATCCTGGCCTCCAGGATCCGGTCAGCGCCCGAGTCGCACGGCCTCACGGTGAAGGGCGGGGTCTCCGTGCCCCGAGCGATCCTCGACGGGATCCGCTCGGCACATCACCTGCGCATCTGGCCGTTGCTGGGCGCCGTCGCTCTGCTCTGTGCCGCTGTGCTGCCGACGATCGGAGTGGTCCTGCCGAGCGCAGCCCGGCTTGCGGAGTGGTCGAGTTCCAGGACGGGCCTGCTCGAATCCGCGTGGGCGGCGGGCAGCCTGGGCGTGACCTTCCTGATCTCTTTCACGGGCACGAGCAGGCACATGACGTGGGCTCTCACGTCAGGGCTGGTCGTGGTGGGCGTGGCGCTCGCTGTCCTCGCACTGCGCTTCACACCGGGAACGGGGACCGGCGCCTGTCTCGTGCTGGGGATCGGGACGGCCCTGGCGACGACCCATATCGCGCCGGCGCTGTTGAGTCTCGCCCCTCCGGATCAGATGACGCGATACCAGTCACTGATGACCATCGTGCAGCTCGCGCCGCCCCTGCTCCTGAACGCTCCGTTCTCCGCGCTCGCGGGCACGGGGCACGCGAAGCTCGCGCTCATCGTCGCCGGGGTCGCCTCGGTGCTCGGCGCCGCGCTGATTCTCCATGAGGCGAGATCCCGACGTCAGCATGCGCTGTCGTCGGATGCCGATGCTCCCTCGGCCTTCGGCTGACGGGGGACCGGAGCGATGGGACCCGGGGCTCAGCCCCGCCCCATCACCGTGAACCCGCTGGGCCCGAGACGTTCGAGCTCCTCGCGCAGCAGAGCCCCGAGCTCTGCGCGCCGCTCCTCGTCCATGCGCTCGGCAGGCCCGGTGATGCTCACGGCCGCGGCCCGGCCGTCGAAGCGCAGCGCGGCGACGCCCACGCAGGCGATGCCCTGCTCGTTCTCCTGGACCTCGGCGGACCAGCCGCGCTCCCTCGCCTCGTCGACGACCTCCTGCAGCCGGGCCGGCGGCACGACCAGGCCGCCGTCGGCCGTCGTCGCCTCCGCGTAGGGGGCGAGAGCGGGGCCGGGAACGCCCTGCGCGGCGAGCATCGCCCGCCCCAGGGCCGTGCGCGCGGCAGGCGCCCGGTTGCCCACGCGCGACCACACCCGCAGGGTGCGCTCGGGCTCGACCTTGTCGAGGTAGAGCACGTTCGTGCCGTCCATCGTCCCCAGGTGCACGAGCTCCTGCGAGCTGCGGCTGATGCTCGCCAGCACGGGGGAGAACAGCGCTGGCAGATGGTCCCCGCGCGCATAGCGCTCGGCGAGGACGATGGGCGCGCTGCCCAGGCGGTACCGCTGGTCGGAGGGGTCCTGGACGGCGAAGCCCCGGTGCGCGAGGGCCTGCAGGATGCGGTGCGAGGAGGCCTTGTGGAAGCCGCTCGCCTCCGCGATCTCGCGCAGCATGAGGCCGTCGGGCCCCGCCTCGGCGAGCACGTCGAGCAGCACGAGCGCCTTGTCGATGCTGCCGACGGGGGAGGAGGACGTCGGGTCGGAGCCAGGGGCTGTCGGCATGGGGGCCTTCCGGATCGGTGGGCGAGCCGTGCCCCTCGACGGGGAGCGGACGGCACGCGGTCGGCGATGACCAGGGTGCGGGCGCGATCTTGCCGGGCCCGCGAGGCGGGCCTATAGTGATCACGCATTGCGGAACTGTCGTTTCAGGATACAAAACGATAGGCGATTCCGCCACCGGAACCACAGAAGTCGCCGACACCGGCGCCGCGCGGCCCGCGCGAGGAGGAACGACGATGAAGTCCCTGGTCATCCATGGTGCGGAGGACATCCGCCTCGAGGATCAGCCCGTGCCCGAGCCCGCCGAGGGCCAGGTGCGCCTGCGCGTGAAGTACGTGGGCATCTGCGGCTCCGACCTGCACTACTACTACCTCGGCCGCAACGGCGAGAACCTCGTGCGGGAGCCCTTCGTCCCCGGCCACGAGCTCTCGGCGACGGTTGACCTCGACCCCTCCGGCGAGCTCGCCCCGGGCACTCCCGTGACCGTGCACCCCGCCCGCTACGGCGCTCCGGTCGAGGGCCTCGAGGAGCGTCCGCACCTCTGGCCCGGAGGCGACTACCTGGGCAGCGCGGGCGTGTTCCCGCACCGCCAGGGCGCCGCCGCGGAGCAGCTCGTCGTCGAGCGCGACATGGTGCGTGTCCTGCCCGAGGGCCTCTCCCTCGAGACCGCCGCCCTCGCCGAGCCGCTGGCCGTGTCCATCCACGCCGTGAACATCGCGGGCGACGTCGCCGGACGCCCCGCCCTCGTCCTCGGCGCCGGCCCGATCGGCCTGCTCGCCGTCTCCGCGCTGCACCACGCGGGCGCCTCCGAGATCGTCGTCGGCGACGTGCGTCCCGAGCCCCTCGAGCGCGCCCGGGCGCTCGGCGCGACCCGCACCTTCCTCGTCACCGAGGAGCAGGTGGATCCCGGGTCCTTCCCCGTCGTCCTCGAGTGCTCGGCCGCCCCGGTCTCGCTGGGCTCGGCCGTCCGGGCCGTCGCCCCCGGCGGCATCGTCGTGCAGGTCGGGATCCTCCCGGACGCCGAGATCTCCGTGAACCTCGCCCCGCTGCTCGCGAAGGAGGCGGAGCTGCGCGGCACCTTCCGCTTCTCCACCGAGATCGACGACGCGATCACGCTGCTCGTCCAGGACCCTGCGATCGGCGAGGTCGTCACCCAGGTGATCCCCGCTGCCGACGCGACCGAGGCCTTCGCGACCGCCCGCGACGCCTCCCGCTCCGCGAAGGTCCTGCTCGCCCTCTGACCGACAGCGTCCGGGCCGACGAGGTCCGGGCGCCTCCCCGGCCGTCGGTCGTCCGTCGGGCCCGACCGACGCGCGCCCGACCGACGCGTCCGACGGACGCGGGTCCCTCGGACGCGACCCCACACCTCGAGAACACCACCGAAACCACCCCGCCCCCGGGCACCGCGCGAAGGAGCACGATGACTCACGCCCCCACCAGCGACGACTCCCCGTCGACCCCCACCGGCACCGGGCAGCCCGAGCGCAGCGTCGGCGACCTCGTGCGCGCGGCCGTCTCCGGCTGGCTGGGCACGGCGCTGGAGTTCATGGACTTCCAGCTCTACTCGCTGGCCGCCGCCCTCGTGTTCAGCGAGCTCTTCTTCGCGAACGACGACCCGGGCATGGCCGTGGTCGGCGCCATGGCCACCTACGGCGTCGGATACATCGCGCGGCCCGTCGGCGCCTGGTTCTTCGGACGCATGGGCGACCGGATCGGGCGCCGCAAGGTGCTCTTCTACACGATCGTGATCATGGGGCTCGCGACCGCCCTGATCGGCGTGCTGCCCGTGTACTCGCAGGTCGGCATGCTCGCCCCGGCGCTGCTGGTGATCCTGCGCCTCCTGCAGGGCTTCGGCGCGGGCGCCGAGATCTCCGGCGCCGGCGTCATGCTCTCCGAGTACGCGCCCGCCCGCCGACGCGGCGTGATCGCCTCGCTGGTCGCCCTCGGCACCAACTGCGGCACCCTGTTCGCCTCCGGCATCTGGGCGATCCTGCTGGTCGCCGTCACCGAGCAGCAGCTCATGGACTGGGCATGGCGCATCCCGTTCGTCGCGAGCGCCCTGGTCATGGTGTTCGCCGTATGGGTCCGCCTGACCCTCAAGGAGAGCCCCGTCTTCGAGGCCCGCGAGGACGTCGTCGAGGGAGAGGCCGTCACCGCGGCCGACGTCCGGGCCGGGGACGCCCCCGCCGAGGCCGTCCGCGCGGTCGAGGCGAAGTCCCTGACCTTCAAGTCCGTGGCCGTGGCCTTCCTGCTGCGCTTCGGGCAGGCGGGCAACTCCGGGATGATCCAGACCTACCTGATCTCCTTCATCACCGTTGTGCTGATGCTGAACAAGCAGCTCTCGACCGAGGTCGTCATCATCTCCTCGCTGGTGGCCTTTGCGACCGTGCCGATCGTCGGCGCCCTCGGCGACCGCTTCGGCCGACGCACGATGTACGGCGTGACGAGCGCGGCCGCCCTCGTGCTCGTCGTGCCCTGCATGCTCGCGATCTCCAGCGGCACCACCTGGAAGGTGATCGTCGGCTACGTGGTCATCCACAACGTGTCCGTGATGTCGATGGCCTCCATGGAGAACCTCGCTCTCCCCGAGATCTTCGGCGCGAAGAACCGCTACCAGGCCACGGCCGTCGTCCGCGAGATCGCCGCCATCATCGCCACCGGCGTCGCCCCGGTGGTCGCCGCCGCCTGGGTCACCGCCGCCTCCGGTTCATGGATCCCCGTCGCGGTGATCATCGCGTTCTTCAGCGCCTGTGCGCTGTTCGCCGCGATCTGGATGAAGGAGGTCGCCGGCCGCGACCTCACCGACCCCGAGCCGGCGATGTGACCGTGCCCCGCCCCGATCCCGCCACCGACCATCCGAGAGGACTCTCATGAGCATCCGCAGAATCGACGTCGACGTCACCAGCCCGGGACGCAACTTCGTCACGGCGATCGTCACCACGGACGACGGCGTGACGGGTCTGGGCGACGGCACCCTCAACGGTCGCGAGCTCGCCGTCGCGTCCTACCTGCGCGATCACGTCGCGCCCACGCTCATCGGCCGCGACGAGACGCAGATCGAGTCGACCTGGCAGTACCTCTACCGCAGCCCCTACTGGCGGCGCGGACCGGTGACGATGGCCGCCGTCGCCGCCATCGACATGGCCCTGTGGGACATCGCCGCCAAGCGCGCGGGCGTGCCCCTGTACCGCCTGCTGGGCGGGGCGAGCCGCACCGGGCTCATGACCTACGCCCACGCCTCGGGCACCGATCTCGAGCACCTGGACGACGCGATCCGCGGATACGTCGAGCAGGGCTTCCGGGCCGTGCGCATCCAGACCGGCGTGCCGGGCCTCGGCCAGATCTACGGGGTGCACGACTCCGCGCCCGGCGGGACCTACGAGTACGAGCCCGCCGGTCGTCTCGCGGCCGACGCGCCCCGCCGCCCCGAGGAGGAGACCTGGGACACCGCCGCCTACCTGCGGCACCTGCCGACGGTCTTCGAGCACGTGCGCAGCGAGTTCGGCCCCGAGCTGCACCTCCTGCACGACGGCCACCACCGGATGCGCCCCATCGAGGCAGCCCGCCTGGCGAGCGATCTCGAGCCCTACCGTCCGTTCTGGCTCGAGGACTGCACCCCCGGTGAGGACCAGAGCGCGCTGCGCCTGGTGCGCGAGCACTCCACGACCCCGCTCGCGATCGGCGAGGTCTTCAACTCCGTCTTCGACTACCAGACCCTCATCACCGAGCGGCTCATCGACTACGTGCGCTCCTCCGCGACCCACGCCGGCGGCGTGACCGGCCTGCGCCAGCTGATGACCTTCGCGGGGATCTACGGCATCCGCTCCGGATTCCACGGGCCGACGGACGTCTCCCCGGTGGGCATGGCCGCGCACCTGCACCTGGGCCTGGCGATCCACAACTTCGGCATCCAGGAGTTTATGCCGCACTCCGCGCGCACCCTCGAGGTGTTCCGCACCTCGTTTACGTTCGCCGACGGCATGCTCCAACCGGGGGAGACCCCCGGCCTGGGCGTCGAGCTGGACCGCGAGGCCGCCGCCGCCCACCCCTACGAGCCGGCCTACCTGCCCGTGAACCGCCTGCGCGACGGCACCGTGCACGACTGGTGAGCGACGCCCACCCGATCGCCGGACCCTCCGAGCCCCTGACCCTCCGACCCGAGGAGCACCACATGACCGACCCCCGCACCTCCGCCGCCACGACCGACGCGGGCCTCCCGCCCGCCCCCGTCGACCGCCTTCCGCTGCCCGAGCGCTCCCTCGCCTCACGGCTGGTCGTGGTCATGCGCGGACGTGAGGCATCCCAGTACCCGCAGGTCATCGACACTCTCGCGGAGGCCGGGGTGCGCAGCTTCGAGCTGACCCTCACCACCCCCGGCACGCTCGACGCCCTCCCCGGGCTCGTCGAGCGCTTCGGGGCCGAGGCCGACCTGGGCGTCGGCACCATCACCACACCCGAGGAGGCTCGCCGCGCGGCCGACGGCGGCGCCGCCTACCTCGTCACCCCGGTCACCGACCCCGCGGTGATCGCGGCCTCGATCGGCGCGGGCACGCCCATCGTCCCCGGCGGCCTCACCCCCACCGAGCTGTTCACCTCCTGGCGGGCCGGCGCGAGCGCCGTCAAGGTGTTCCCGGCGGGCACCGTCGGTCCCGGATACGTCAAGGACCTGCACGGTCCCTTCCCCGACCTGCGCGTGATCCCCTCGGGCGGGGTCGACCTCGCGGCCGCCCGGGCCTGGCTCGACGCAGGGGCCGACGCGGTCTCCGTGGGCGGACCCCTGCTCGGCGACGCCTTCCGCGGCGGAGACCTCGGTGCGCTCGCCGACCGCGCCCGCGAGTTCGTCGGAGTCTGCACGGAGGCGGGCCGGTGACGGTCTCGCCCATCCAGGATCCGCAGGCGGGAGGGGCGCCGCGCGTCGTCACCGTCGGCGAGACCATGGCGCTGCTGCACAGCGAGAGCATCGGCTCCCTCGCGCACGCGCGCACCATGACGATCGGCATCGGCGGCGCCGAGAGCAACCTCGCGATCGGCCTGCGTCGCCTCGGCGTCCCCGTCGCCTGGGTGAGCCGCGTCGGGGCCGACGAGCTGGGCACCCGGGTGCTGCGCGAGCTGCGCGCCGAGCAGGTCGAGGTGCGCGCGGTCGTCGATCCGGAGCGGCCGACGGGCCTCATGCTCAAGTCCCATCCCAGCGGCGGCGCGACCACGGTGCGCTACTACCGCAGCGGCTCCGCGGCCTCCGCCCTCGATGCCGCGGCACTCGCGGGCGACGACGGGAACGGCCTGCCCGACGACCTGCTCGCCGGCGCCGAAATCCTCCACCTCACGGGCATCACCCCGCTGCTCTCGGACACCGCGCGCGAGGCCGTGCTGGACCTCGTCGAGCGCGCCCGAGCGGTCGGCACGCTGGTCAGCTTCGACGTGAACCTGCGTTCCGCGCTCGCGCCCCGCGAGGTCGCCGCCCCGCTGCTCGCGTGCATCGCGGTCGCCGCGGACATCGTCTTCGGCGGCACCGACGAGCTCGCACTGATCGCCGACGCCCTCGCAGCGGAGGCGCAGGCCGCCGGCGAGAGCGGGGATGCAGGTGGCGATGCGGCGCGCGGGGGAGAGGACTCGCTGGTGCGCATTCTGCACGCCCACGGGATCCCCGAGGTGGTCGAGAAGCGCGGCGCCGAGGGAGCCCGCGCGCTCGCCGCGGGATCGGTGACCGGCGCAGACGCGACCACGCTCCCCGACGCGGAGCAGGCCGAGGCTCCCGGGCTCAGCGTCGACGTCGTCGACACCGTCGGGGCGGGCGATGCGTTCGTCGCTGGCTATCTCAGCGCCCGCCTCGAGGGCCTGGACCTCGCCGCACGCCTGGCGCGCGGCAACGAGTGCGGAGCGCTCATCTGCACGACCCCGGGCGACTGGGAGGGCGCCGCCCACCGCGAGGACCTGGGCCGCCTCGCCGCGGGCACGAAGGACCCCGTCGTGCGCTGATCCGAGGTCCTGCCGGCCTCGAGGGCTCCGCGCGCCACGACGGCGCGGATCTCGGCCACAATGGCCGCATGACCTCCCCGATCGCGACCCTGGATTCCGTGCTCGCGCTGCTGAGGAAGGACCCGACCGGGGAGGCCGACCTCGAGCGTCTCGCGCACGAGGCGCACGCCCTGCCGGTCGGGGACCTCGTCTACCTGGTGCGCACGAGCGACGCCGAGAAGTCCGCCCTGCTCTTCCGCGTGCTCGACAAGGACCAGGCGCTGCGCGTCTTCGAGGAGCTCGCGCCCCATCAGCAGGCCGAGCTCGTCTCCGCCCTGCGCGACCCGCAGGTCGCGCAGATCATCGAGGACCTCGATCCCGACGACCGCGCCTCCCTCTTCGACGAGCTGCCGGCCTCGGTCGCCGAACGACTCCTGCACGGGCTCGACGCCGACGAGCGCGCGATGACGACGACGGTCCTGGGATATCCGCGCGATGCCATCGGCCGCTATATGTCGCCCGAGGTCATCGCGCTGCATCCCGAGCAGAGTGTCGACCAGGCCCTCGCCCACGTGCGCGCCCACATCGACGAGCCGGAGACGATCTACCTGCTGCCCGTGGTGGACGGCTCGAGGAAGGTCCTCGGTGTCGTGGGCCTGCGCCGACTCCTCGCCGAGGACGGGACGACGCGCGTCCACGACCTCGAGCACACCGCGGTCCTCGCCCGCGCGAGCGAGGAGCGCGAGCAGGTCGCGCGGCGCTTCCTCGCGGAGAAGCTGCTGGCCATGCCCATCGTCGACGGCGAGGAGCGGCTCGTCGGCGTCCTCACCATCGACGACGCCATGGCGATCATCGAAGAGGAGGACGCCGAGGACTCCGCCCGCCACGGCGGCGCGGAGCCGCTCCCGCGGGCATACCTCGCGACGCCGATCCTGCAGATCGTGCGCAGCCGCATCGTCTGGCTGGTAGTCCTCGCCGTCTCGGCGATCCTCACCGTCCAGGTGCTCGAGTTCTTCGAGGCCAGCCTCGACGAGGTCGTGGTGCTCGCCCTGTTCATCCCGCTGCTCACGGGCACCGGCGGCAACACCGGGAACCAGGCCGCGACCACCGTGACCCGCGCGCTCGCCGTGGGGGAGGTGCGCGTGCGCGACCTGCCGCGGGTGGTGTGGCGCGAGCTGCGGATCGGCGCGACCCTCGGGTCGGTGCTCGGCACGCTGGGCCTGGTGATCGCCGGGATCTTCTACGGCCTGCCGGTCGGCATCGTGATGGGCCTGACGCTGCTGGCGATCTGCATGATGGCGGCGGTCGTCGGCGGGCTCATGCCGCTGATCGCCAAGCGCATCGGGGCCGACCCGGCGGTGTTCTCCAACCCCTTCATCTCGACCTTCTGCGACGCGACCGGCCTGGTCATCTACTTCTCCATCGCGACGGCGGTGCTGGGGCTCTGACAGGGCGGGACGGGTCGGCCGACGGGCGGGATGGGTCGGCCGACGGGCGGATCAGTGCACGAGCCCGCCGGCATGATGAAGCGCCCGCACCCCGGGTGGGGATGCGGGCGCTTCCGTGCGCGCGGAGCGCGTCAGGACGTCAGGCGGTCTGCTCGCCGGACTGCTCCGACTGCTCCGACGGGGACGACGTGTCGGACGCGTCCGACGGGGACGACGGGTCCGACTCGTCGCTCTCCGCCCCGGTGCCGTCCGCACCGCTCGCAGCGGCCGGGACATCGCCAGCGAGGATCCGGTAGATCGAGCGCTTGGCCTCGGTGAGGACCTCGGCGACCTGGCTCATGTGCTGGGACTCGCCCGAACGGGTGGCCTCGCGGACGGCGCCCGTGAGGTCCCGCAGCGAGCTGCGCAGATCTAGCGCACCCTGCGCGAAGGAGTCGTCCTCGCCCGCGAAGGGGTCCGACCAGGACGCCTGGTTCTCCTCAACATGGGTCTTGCCGGAGTCGGTGAGGGTGGCGAGCTTGCGCCCGCCCTCCTTCGACATCTCGACGAAGCCCTCGTCCTCGAGCTGGGAGAGCGTCGGGTAGATCGCGCCCGGGCTGACGGACCACGCCCCGCCCGTGCGCTCGTCGATGGTCTGCATGAGCTGGTAGCCGTGCATCGGCTCCTCGCTCAGCAGCAGCAGGACGGCCGTGCGCACGTCACCGCGGGGCCGACGTCCGCGTCCACGGCCACGACCGCGGCCTCCGCGGGGGCCGAAGCCTCGACCCTGGCCGTCGGCGTCCTCGAAGCCGGGGCCCCCGGGACCGCGTCCGCCGAACCCGGGGGCACCCGGTCCGCCGAAGCCGCGTCCGCCGGGACCGGCCGGACCGCCGAAGCCGCGTCCACCGCGTCCTCCGAAGCCGTGTCCGCCGAATCCGGGACCGCGGCCCTCGAACTCGGAGCCGTCGAAGCCGCGCGCGTCGAACTCGCGGCCGTCGGCGCCCGGATGGGCGTGACCTCGACCGTGCTGGTCGAAG
The DNA here is from genome assembly GCF_020792675.1 of Brachybacterium halotolerans subsp. kimchii. NCBI lineage: Bacteria > Bacillati > Actinomycetota > Actinomycetes > Micrococcales > Dermabacteraceae > Brachybacterium > Brachybacterium halotolerans. The sequence goes on from NZ_CP086254.1 coordinate 2,698,793, forward strand.
CCGTGGTGCTCAGCGTGTCCGGGACGCTCCGGACGCTCCGGACGCTCGGGACGCTCCGGACGCTCGGGGTGCTCCGGGTGTCCGGGATGGCCCGGGTGATCGCCCGGACCGCGGCCCGCCCGGGGACCGCCGCGCTGCTCGCGAGGGCCGAAGCCCATGTCGTCGGGGTACATGGCCCCTCCTTCCTCGGCGCGACGGCGCTGGCCGCCGCGTCGCATGAGTGCCCGGCGCAGAGCGCGCGGGTCGAGTTCCTGATGCTGGTCGTGATGATCGTGATGGCGTCGCATGAGTGATCTCCTTACGGTCGTTCATGTCGTGACAGCATCACGATATATCGCTAGCGCGAGCGAGCGCAAGAGTGAGCTGCGCGACGCCGCGCACCGGTCCGCATCGCGCGAGCGCGTGATGCGCCCGGCTGCCCGCTCGGGTCATCCCGTGAGAAGTACGAAACCGTTGCCATCAGCGCTGATGGCAACGGTTTCGTACTTCTCACGAGACTGTGCCCGCTGCTCGGTGCTGGGAACCCGCCGGCTCCCTGGTCCCAGCAGTGTGGAGGACCGGCGCTGTGGATAACTTCCGGTGCGCGGCGCGCCCGCGGGCATCCTGTTCGCCATGCCCCCGCGCCGGTCATCCCTGCCGCAGAGCCTCGCCACCGCGTTCACGGTGGCCGAAGCCCGCGCTCTCGGCATCGGCGCGCAGCGACTCAGGGCCCCGGACGTGTGTCGGCTATCCCGCGGCGTCTACGCGCGCACGGGTGAGGACGTCACGGTCTCCGATCTCGCCCGTGCATTCTGCAGCGACGCGCCCGACGCCGTCATCTGCGGTCCGACCGCGGCGGAACTGCTCGGGATGCCCCTTCCGTTCCGCCACCTTGCTCGCGAGACGGGGCTGCTCGACCTCGCCGCGAGGACGCGACGCCGCCACGCACCCTACGTGCGATGGCACCAGCTCGGAGCGCTCGGTGCGCACGAGGTGATGGAGACGGGAGGCGTCCGACTGACGTCGCGGGTCCGCACGTGGGGAGACCTCTCGACCCTCCTCGATCGCGACGAGCTGACATCCGTCGCCGACCACCTCCTCCGCCATCCCAGGTTCCGCTTCGAAGGGCGCCGGCGCCCCTACGCGAGCCTCGACGAGCTTCAGGGATCCGTTGCGAGCCGTCCGGGGCGGCGCGGCAACGAAGCGCTGCGGGCGGCGCTGGACCAGGCGCGCGTGGGCAGCGACTCTCCGGCCGAGACCATGCTGCGCCTGCATCTGGAGCTCGCGGGCCTTCCGGAGCCGCAGCTCAACATCGCGATCGTCGAGGGCACGGTGGACCTGGGCGAGCCGGACCTCTCCTGGCCGGAGTTCCGTGTCTGCGCCGAGCACGAGGGGCCGTCGCACCTGACCCGTGAACAGCAGGAGCGTGACATCGCCCGGACCGAGGCCCGGCTCCGTCACGGCTGGATCGAAGTGCGCACTGTCGCCGCGGACCTCCGCCGTGCTGGCAACCGGGCGGTCAGCAGAGTGTCCGATGCCCTGCTCCGACACGGCTGGAGAGGCTGACGTCACCCGGCGGCTCGCTGCTGCGCACCTTCGATTCCATCCGCGCTGCATGCAGGTAGCGGGGCCTCCTGAGTGTCCCGGCGCACCGAGAAGACTCGTGAGAAGTACGAAACGGTTGCCAAGATCGATCTTGGCAACCGTTTCGTACTTCTCACGGCCGATGGGGCTGATGGGGCCGATTAGGCCGAAGGAGCGGGCGGAGGGTCACACCTCGTCGCCGGCGGTGATGGCCTCGGCCTCCTGCTCGCTGGTCAGGTGGTGCTGCTGGCCGACCTGGGAGAGGTGGCGTCGGCCGATGACGAGCATCAGCATGCTCAGCGCCACGGTGACCGCGCCCAGCACGTACGGCGCTGCGGCGCCGACGGCCTCGGAGAGCGGGCCGGCGACGGCCGGGGCGATCGCGCCGCCCAGGAAGCGCACGCCCGAGTAGGCGGAGCTGGCCACGCCGCGCGGCAGGTCCGTGGCCTCCATGACGGTCTCGGTCAGCGCCGTGTTCATGACGCCCAGCAGCAGGCCGCCCACGATGATCAGCACGATGATGCCGATCATGGATCCGTGCGCGAGGGCGAGGCCCAGCATGAGCACGGCCAGCAGGCCCTCGATGGTCAGCAGCGTGGGGATGAGGCCCAGCTTGCGGGTGAGGATCGGGGCGACGAACACCGAGGTGATCGCGAGGCATACGCCCCAGCCGAAGAAGACGCCGCCGATCTGCATGGCGCCGAACTCCTTGCCCTGGGCCGCGGCGGCGGCCTCGAGCGGGAACGGGGAGTAGGCGAGCATCACGAAGAACGTGAAGTTGTAGAAGATCGCGACGAGCGCGAGGGTGCGCAGGGCCGGGTTGCCCAGCGCCCGCAGGGAGGCGAGCGGCGAGACGTGGACCGGCTTGGCCTCCTTCTTCAGCAGAGCGGTGATGGCGATGAAGCCGATGGCCATGAGCACCGCGGTGCCGAAGAACGGGGCACGCCAGGAGACGCTGCCCAGGAGGCCGCCCAGCAGCGGGCCGAGCGCCATGCCGATGCCCAGCGCGGTCTCGTACAGGATGATCGCGCCGCCCGACGGGCCCGCGGTTGCGCCCACGATCGCCGCGAGCGCGGTGGAGATGAACAGGGCGTTGCCCAGTCCCCAGCCGGCGCGCAGGCCGATGATCTCGCTGACCGAGCCGGATGCGCCGGCGAGCGCCGCGAAGACGACCACGAGCGCGAGGCCGATCAGCAGGGTGGTGCGCACGCCGACCTTCGAGCTGAACCAGCTCGTGAAGAACATGGCGATCGCGGTGATGAACAGGTAGCTGGTGAACAGCAGCATCGCCTGCGTGGGGGAGGCGTCGAGCTGGGAGCTGATCGCGGGGAGGATCGGGTCCACCAGACCGATGCCCATGAAGGACACCGTCGCGGCGAAGGCGATCGCCCACACGGCCTTGGGCTGGTGGAAGGCGTCGCGCAGGGTCGGTGCGGCGTTCGATGCGGGGGTGGGCGCGGAGCCCGCGGTGTGCGGGTCCGTGGCGGAAGGGGCTGTCATGCGATCGGTGACCTTCTCATGATCGATGGGGCGGGTTCGGGGGAGCGGGGCGCGGGCGGCTCCGCCGGGTCGGGTGCGGGAGACGCCGCCGGTTCGGGGCGCGGCGCCGCCGACGGGTCAGGTGCTGGGAGGTGCGGGGTCTGCCGCGGGAGGCGAGGGGTCGGCCGCGAGAGCTGCGGAGTCGTGGGTCTCCACGATCCGGGCCAGGATCTCGGCGGCCTGCGCGAGGGTGCGCCTGTCGTCGTCCTCGAGCTCGTCGAGGATGGGGCCGACGCCGTGATTCATGCGGCCGCGCCAGTCGGCGAGCTTCTCGCGGCCGGCGGGGGTGATGTCGACGAGGACCGAGCGTGAATCGGCGGGATCGGGGGTCCGGAAGACCAGGCCCTCCTCCTCGAGCCGCTTCGCCACGGTGGTCGCCGTGGGGCGGGTGACCCTCTCGCGCTCGGCGATCTCGCTGAGCCGCAGCGGTCCCCGCTGCTCGATCGTGCTCACCACCCGCCAGGAGACGGAGGAGACGCCGACGTCCGCGCGGCGCGCGGCGAGCCGCACGAAGCGGCTGCAGGCGAGCGTCAGGTCCTGGGGGAAGTCATCGGTGGGCACGTCGCCCCAATGTAGTTAGGAATGCGAACTATCGCAACATGCTGTGGCGCACGGGACGATCTGTCGCGCCCGGTGGACGATCGGCCGCGCCCCACGGACGGCCGGCCGCGCTCCGTGGACGATCGGTCGCGCTCCGCAGGGTGGATGGGCGGGCGCCCGGCTCAGTCGCCCGTCGACCGGGTCTCCGCGTCCGCGTCGCGCGCCGAGGCGGCGCCGTGATTCCAGTCGGGACGCCAGCTGCCCGGCTCCGTGTAGGGGTGGTCGCCGACCTCGGCCTGCATCTGCGCGAGCTGCGCGGCGAGATCCGCCCGGATCTCCGCGTAGGCGGGATCGCCGGCCACGTTGCGGAGCTCCCGGGGGTCGGTGCGCAGGTCGTAGAGCTCGTACTCGCGCTCGAAGATGCGATCCGAGGCGCCCGGTGCACCGAGGCCCGCGCCGTAGTAGTCGATGTACGCGAAGTCCTCGGTGCGGATCCCGTAGTGCGCCGGGGCATGGTGGGCGGGGTCGTCGTGCTCCCAGTAACGGTAGTAGACGGCGCGCGGCCAGTCCTCGATCTCCTCGCCGCGCAGGAGTGGGCGGAAGCTGCGTCCCTGCTGGCCGGGCATCGCCTGCTCGGGATCGACCCCGGCGACATCGAGGAGGGTCGCGGCGATGTCGACGTTGCGCAGCATCGAGGTCACGCGCGAGCCCGCCGGGACCTCGGCGGGCCAGCGCACGAGCATGGGCATCTGCAGGGACTCGTCGTACATCAGGCGCTTGTCGAACAGGCCGTGGTCGCCCAGGAAGAAGCCCTGGTCCGAGGTGTAGACGACCAGGGTGTCCTCGGCGATGCCGAGCTGATCGAGGTGGTCGAGCACCCGGCCCACGCTGTCGTCGACCGCCTGGACGGTCTGCAGGTAGTCGCGCAGGTAGCGCTGGTAGTTCCAGCGGGCGCGGTCCTCGCGCCGGTCGTCGGCGCGCAGCTCGGCGGGCATGTCCTCCTTGACGTCGGTGCGGGTGAGGTCGTCGGCGATCGACATGCGCGCTCCCTGCACCGCCTTCGAGCGGGTCGAGAGGTCCTCGAGGAGCGTGTCGGGCTCGGGGATGCTGCCCACGGGGTGGAGCTCGGCATGCCGGGGGTGCGGGATCCACGGCCGGTGCGGTGCCTTGTGATGGAGCATCAGGCAGAAGGGGGCCGACGGGCGCTGTGCGCGCTCCTCGTCGATCCAGTCGATGGCCATGTCCGTGAGCAGATCGGTCACGTAGCCCTCGTACTGCTCCTCGCCGTCCGGCGTGAGGAGCCGCGGGTCCCAGTACTCGCCCTGGCCGGGGAGGATCCGCCAGGCGTCGAAGCCGCGCGGCAGGGCCGACGGCGAATCGCCCAGGTGCCACTTGCCGAACAGTGCTGTCGCGTAGCCGGCGCTCTGCAGCGCCTCCGAGACTGTGGGCACGCGGTGGTCGAACTCGGTGTAGATCGTCGCGGCGCCGTTGATGTGGCTGTAGGTGCCGGTGAGGATCGACGCGCGCGACGGCGTGCAGATCGAGTTCGTGCAGTACATGGCGTCCAGTCGCGCACCCTCCTTCGCGAGACGGTCCATGTGCGGGGTGGTGTTCACGCGGCTGCCGTAGGCCGAGATCGCGTGCGCGGCGTGGTCGTCGGACATGATGAAGAGGATGTTCGGGCGGGTCCGGGAGGACGGGGCGCCGTGTGCTGCGGGCGACGCATGGCTGGGGCTGGACATGGGGCTCCTCGTGGGTCGTCGATCGGCGACCGGAGTGCCTGCAGCCGCCGTGCTGCCATGCGGGCACGCTATCGCGATCCGCGGTGCGGCACAGCGGTCGATGCACCGCCCGACCCGCGATACATCCGAGGACCTATGGGCGAGCGTCCGAGACCCATGGGAGAGCTGAGTCGAGGCGAGCCGCTGACATGCGGACGCGTCGATGCGAAAACGCGGATGGACGCAGGGCATCTCGGACAGCTCTTGACTCATCCCATGTTTTCCTCAAGAGTGGTGCCGTTGCGAAGACATCCGATGTCTTGAGGCGCAGGCGTCGACGGCTCGGTGTCCGCAACGATCGAGAAGGTCGACGACGACCTTCGGGACCAGAGGTGGGACATGCCGATGATGGACAGGGCCGCACTCCTCTCACGCCGCGCGCTGCTCGCGGGCGCAGGCGTGGGGCTGCTCGGCGCCTCCGGTGCGCTGACGGCCTGCGGCGGGCCCACCGGGGACCCCAGCACGCGGCTGTACACCTGGATCTCGAGCGCGAGCGACCGCGAGCAGTGGGAGGCGTTCATCGGGGCCGCGAAGCAGGAGGATCCCGGATTCGCCCTCACCCTCGAGGGTCCCAGCTTCGAGGACTTCTGGACAAAGGCGAAGACGCGGATGACGGCGAAGGACGCGCCTGCGCTGCTGACCACGCAGGCGGCCAGGACGCAGGAGATCGGCCCCCTGCTCGCTCCGCTCGATGATCTCGCGCAGGACGCGGGCGTCGACCTGGGCGCCTTCAACGAGGCGATGATGACCGCCATGACGGTCGACGGCACGATCCGCGCCGTCCCGTACGACGCCGAGCCGATGGTCCTCTACTTCAACCGCTCCCTGTTCGAGGCCGCGGGTCTCGAGCTGCCCGGTCTCGACTACACGACGGACCACTTCCTCGATGATGCGAAGGCGCTGACCTCCGGCGACGTCCACGGCCTCGCGATCTCCGCGGGCCTCGTGCACCTGGGCATGGCGATCGGCTTCGCCGACGGCGGAGCCCCCGTCGCCGACGGCGGTCTCACGCTCACCGACCCCGCGATCGTCGAGGGCATGCAGTTCGGATTCGACCTCGTCACCGAGCACGGCGTCGCGACGGCCCCGTCGGCCGTGGACTCCGAACCGGCCGCTCAGCAGGAGCTCATGGGCGGCACCGCCGCGATGTACGTCGACGGGCCGTGGATGTACCAGGTGTACGCCGACGCCCTCGGCGACGACCTCGGCGTCGGCGTGATCCCCTCACGCAGCGGCGATGCACGCGGGCTGATCCAGGGGTCGGGCTTCGGGATCGCGGCCGAGGCAGACGACCCCGCCGCGGCGTTCCGGACGCTCGCGGCCATCACGACCCCGAACGTCATCGGCAGTGTGGCCCACGCGCGCGGCACGTTCCCTTCGCTCGCGCAGGAGCGGGACCGCTGGGCGGAGGGGAAGCCCGAGGACAGCGTCCGCGCCGTCACCGCTCTCGCGGACTCGGGGCAGCCGCTGGTCACCACGTCGAACTGGAACGAGATCGTCTCGGTCTTCGCCCAGTACGCGACCGACGGCTTCCGGGGGCGCCGGACGGCGCAGCAGATCCTCGGCGAGATCCAGGAGGCGACCGCACGATGACCGCAGCTCTCGACCACGCGCCCGCGTCGGCCCCCGCCGCGCCCGCGCGCCGCCCGCAGCGCACGGGCCGAGGCCGCCCGGCGCGCTGGCCCGCGGTCCTCTACCTCGGCCCAGGCATGCTCGGGTTCGCCGTCTTCATCGTCGTGCCCCTCGCGGCCTCGCTGGTCATCAGTGTGTTCGACTGGCCGCTGCTGGGGTCGCCCCGCTTCGTCGGGCTGGAGAACTACCGGTACATGCTCGCCGGGGACCCGGCGTTCTGGCGCAGCCTGCTGAACACCCTGATCTTCGCGGTGCTCTACACGGCCGTGAACCTCGCCGTCGCCCTGGGGCTCAGCTACTGGCTGATGAACCTCGGCGGACGCTGGGCGGCGTTCTTCCGGGTCCTGTTCTTCATCCCCGTGGTGACGCCGATGATCGGCAACGCGCTGGTCTTCCGTCTCCTGCTCGACGACGACGGCGTGGTCAACGCCCTGCTCGCACATCTCGGGATCACCGGTCCGCAGTGGCTGAACACCCCGGGATGGGCGATGATCTCGCTGGTGATGATGTCCCTGTGGCAGGGGATGGGCTACAACATCATCGTCCTCGGGGCGGGGATCTCCGGCATCAGCCCCACCGTCCTCGAAGCCTCTCGGATCGACGGCGCCGGTCCCGTGAACCGCTTCGTCCGAGTGGTCTTCCCGATGCTCTCGCCCACGATCTTCTTCTGCACGATCATGACCGTGATCGGCGCGTTCAAGGTCTTCGCCCAGCCCTACGCCCTCACCGAGGGCGGGCCGGGCAACGCGACCAACACGCTCGTGCTCCACCTCTACCGCAACGGCTTCTCGTTCGATCGCCTCGGCTACGCCTCCGCGCTCGCCTGGGCGCTCTTCGTGATCGTCATGCTCATCACCGCCGTCCAGTTCAGCCAGCAGAAGAGGTGGGTCTCCTATGACAGCTGACGTGACAGCCCGGCGCGCCGCCCCGGCCCCGCGCCGCAGGGGCATCCGCCCGGGCCGCCTGATCTCCCGCATCCTGATCTGCGTGGTGGGACTGGCCTTCGCCTTCCCATTCCTCTGGATGCTCGCGACGTCGCTGAAGCCGACCGACGAGGTCTTCGCGACCGGCACCAGCCCGCTGGGCTCCCGCTTGGAGTGGTCGAACTACCTGACTGCGTGGACGGCCATCCCCTTCGCGCGGATCCTCGTCAACAGCTTCCTCATCGCCCTCGTGGGGGCTGCGATCACGGTGACGGTCTCCGTGCTCAGCGCCTATGCGTTCACGCGCTTCGCCTTCCGTGGACGCGCGACCCTGTTCGGCGCGTTCCTGGCGACGATGGTGCTGCCGCAGGAGGTGCTGATCATCCCGCTGTACCTGATGATGCAGGAGCTGGGCCTGGTGAACTCCTACCCCGCGCTGATCCTCCCCTTCGCCTTCGGGGCCTTCGGCACCTTCCTGATCCGCCAGTTCCTGCTCAGCCTCCCCGCCGACTACGAGGAGGCCGCGACGATCGACGGGGCAGGACGGCTGCGCACCCTGGTCAGCATCATCGTCCCGCTGCTGCGCGCCCCGATCTCCGTGGTCTTCGTCTTCGCGTTCATCGAGTACTGGGCGAGCTTCCTGTGGCCGCTGATCATCGTCAACGACTCCTGGATGGCGACGGTGCCCATCGGCCTGCAGATGTTCTCCGGTGAGCGCGGCACCGACTGGGGGCCGCTGATGGCGGCCGTCACCCTGGTCGTGCTGCCCAGCCTGCTGATCGTCGTGCTGCTCCAGAAGCAGCTGCAGCAGGGGGTGAGCATGGGTGGCTTCGGAGGCCGCTGACTCTTCGCCGATCTTCCCGACCGACCCCGCACCACCCGCATCCGAGGAGACGATGAACCCATGGCCGCCGACACCGACAGCAGCATGAGCACAGCCCCCGAGACCTCCGCCGCCGAAACCCCTTCGCACGGGAACTCCGCCCCCGCGAACTCCGCCCCCGGGGCGTCCGGCTCCGACAACGCCTCCACCACGCCCGCGGACGACACCCAGCGCTGGAACGGCCTCCCCACCCGCCGCCCCGACTGGTTCCGCGATGCCCCGCTGGGCATCTTCATCCACTGGGGCGCCTACGCCGTCCCGGCCTGGGCGGAGCCCATCGGCGAGCTCGGCACCTTCGACAACGACCACGAATGGTTCTCGCACAACCCCTACGCCGAGTGGTACTTCAACACGATCCGCCTCGACGGCTCGCCCGCCCAGCAGCATCAGCAGGAGGTCTTCGGCGGCGCGCCCTACGACGACTTCCTCGACGCCTGGGACCCGAGCGACTTCGACGCGAGGGACTGGGTCGACCTGTTCCGCCGCGCGGGCGCCGACTACGTCGTGCCCACCACCAAGCACCACGACGGCATCACCCTGTGGGACGCCCCCGGCACGGGCGACCGCAACACCGTGCGCCGCGGACCCCGCCGCGACATCGTCGGCGAGCTCGCCGAGGCGACGACGAACGCCGGTCTGCGCTTCGGCGTCTACTACTCGGGCGGACTCGACTGGCACGTGCGGCCCACGGATCCCATCGGCATGGAGGGGGCGGCCGAGCGCATGCTCCGCCCCCTCGACGACGAGTACGGCCAGTACTGCTCCGCCCACGTGCGAGACCTCATCGACCGCTACGCGCCCGACGTCTTCTGGAATGACATCGGCTGGCCCGACGAGAACCACCACTTCGGCCCCGGCGGCCTCGGCGAGCTCCTCGAGCACTTCTACGCGCAGCGACCCGAGGGACTGATCAACGACCGTTTCTCCGGCGCCCACCACGATTTCGTGACCACCGAGTACCAGGCCGGGGAGATCCCCGAGGGCGAGGCCTGGGAGAACTGCCGCGGCATCGGCCTGTCCTTCGGGTACAACCAGGTCGAGGGGCCCGAGCAGTACCTCAGCGTCGCCCAGGCCGTCCGTCACGTCGTCGACGCCGTCTCCCAGGGCGGACGCGTCCTGCTGAACGTCGGCCCGAAGGCCGACGGCACCCTGCCCGAGCCCCAGGTCGCCGTCCTCGAGGGCCTCGGCGAGTTCATGGCCGAGCACAAGGCGGACCTCGCGGGCTCCACCGGCCTCGGCGAGCTCGAGATCCCGGGCGCGACCTGGGCGCGCGCCGTGGAGAAGGACGGCACCGTGCACGTCTTCCTCAGCGGCCCGGCGGGGGAGATCGACGTCCCCGCCGCCGCACTGCCCGACGCCGGCTGGCCCGAGGGCGGCGTGCACGTGCACCTCGAGGGCGAGGACGCGCCGCCCGTCTCGATCAGCGCGCCCACCGCCTGACACGGGCCCCACGCATCCACTCCACGCACCGACCGAACCGAGGACAACCACCGGTGAGCACCTTCGTCTCCTTCGACGTCCGCGACGTCCGCTTCCCCACCAGCCGCGATCTCGACGGTTCGGACGCGATGAACCCCGATCCCGACTACTCGGCCGCGTACCTCACGATCCGCACGGACACCGAGAATCCCGCCGATGCCGGGACGAGCCTCGTGTTCACCATCGGCCGCGGCAACGACGTGCAGAGCGCAGCGATCAGGGCGCTCGAGCCGCACGTGATCGGGAGGGACGTCGAGGAGGTGCTCGCCGACCTCGGCGGGATGCAGAAGGAGCTCGACGGCGACTCGCCGCTCAGGTGGCTCGGCCCGGAGACGGGCGTGATGGCGATGGCGATCGGCGCCGTCGTCAACGCGCTGTGGGACCTGAGGGCGCGCCGCGAGGGGAGGCCGCTGTGGCTGACCCTCGCGATGCTCGACCCCGAGGAGATCCTCGACCTCGTCGACTTCCGGTATCTCACCGACGCCCTCACCCGCGAGGAGGCCCGCGAGATCCTCGAGCGCGGCGCCGAGGGACGCGAGGAGCGGATCGCCGCAGTGCGCGCGCACGGCGTCCCCGCCTACACGACGACCCCGGGCTGGCTCGGCTACAGCGACGAGAAGCTGCGCCGCCTGCTGCGGGAGGCGCGGGACGACGGCTTCGAGATGGTGAAGCTCAAGGTCGGGGCCGACGTCGAGGACGACGTGCGCCGCCTCGCCCTCGCGCGCGCCGAGATGGGGGAGGGCTTCCCGATCGCGGTGGACGCGAACCAGCGCTGGGACGTCGCCGAGGCGATCGAGTGGCTGAACCGGCTCGCGCCTCACGTCCCCTACTGGATCGAGGAGCCGACGTTCCCCGGGGACGTCCTCGCCCACGCCGCGATCCGCCGGGGCGTGGCCCCGCTCCAGGTCGCGACCGGCGAGCAGGGCGCGAACCGGATCGTGTTCAAGCAGCTGCTGCAGGCCGGCGCGATCGACGTCCTCCAGCTCGACGCGACCCGCGTCGCGGGGATCGGTGAGAACGTCGCGAACCTGCTGCTCGCCGCGAAGTTCGGCGTGCCCGTCTGCCCCCATGCGGGCGGCGTGGGCCTGTGCGAGATGGTGCAGCACCTCGCGTTCTTCGACGCCGTCGCGATCGGGGGCGAGGATCCTCGGCGCCGCATCGAGTTCGTCGACCACCTGCACGAGCACTTCGAGGTGCCCGTGCGCGTCGAGCGCGGCGCCTACCGCGCGCCCGAGGAGCCCGGCGGCGGAGCGCGGATGCTCGAGGCGTCCGTCCGGGACCACGAGTTCCCCGGCGGCGTCGTGTGGTCGGGAGAGCCCGCATGAGCGCGGCCGGCCTGCGCCTCCCGCTGCCGCGTCTCGGCTTCGGCGCCGCCCAGCTCGGCAACCTCTACCGGGTCACCACCGACGAGGAGGCCGACGGCGCGGTCGCCGCCGCCTGGGAGCAGGGGATCCGGTACTTCGACACCGCCCCGCACTACGGGATCGGCACCAGCGAGCGCCGCCTCGGCGAGCGGCTCCGGGGCCTCCCGCGCGAGGAGTACCTGGTGTCCACGAAGGTGGGCCGCCTGCTCGAGCCGGGCCCCGGCACGGGTGACGACCACGCGAACGCCTTCTGGGTCCCGGACGACCACGTGCGCCGCTGGGACTTCTCCGAGACCGGTGTGCGCGCCTCCCACCAGGCGTCGCTCGAGCGCCTGGGCCTGGATCGCGTGGACATCCTCTACGCCCACGACCCGGAGGAGGGGCCGACCGAGCAGGCCTTCGCGGAGGGCCTGCCGGCGCTGGCCCGCATGCGCGAGGAGAGCCTCGTGGACGCGGTCGGCGTCGGCTCGAAGGACGCCGCCGTGTGCACACGGGCCGTGCGCACCGGACTGGTCGACCTCGTCATGCTCTCGGGCCGGTTCACGCTCCTCGAGCAGGACGCCGCGCGCGAGCTGCTCGACGCGTGCCGGGAGCACGACGTGCAGGTGGTCGCCGTGAGCGTCTTCAACTCCGGCCTGCTCTCCCAGCCCGTCGTCCCCGACGACGCCACCTACGAGTACGCCGCCGCGCCGGCCGCGATCCTCGCGCATGCCCGCGCCCTCGCCGCGCTCGCCGAGGACCACGGCGTCACCCTGCCCGATCTGGCCGTCCAGTACCCGCTGCGCCACCCGGCGATCGCCTCGGTGGTGCTGGGCATGCGGACCGCGGGGCAGGTGGTCTCGAACGTCGAGCGGATGCGGCAGCACGTGCCGGAGGCGGCGTGGGAGGCGGTCGCCGCGCTCGAGGCGGAATGGGCGGAGCAGACCGCCGGGGCGCGCGATGCGTGATCCCGTCGTTCCTGCGGTCACCGATGACGTGGGCGCCCGCATGGGGGTCACCGATGCCCACCTGCACCTCTGGGACCTGCAGCAGAGCCCCTATGCCTGGCTCGCGGGGGCGCCCGAGGCGCTGCGCCGCACGGGCGAGTGGTCGATGGTGCGTGACGGGCTGGCAGCTCTCGACGTCACGCGCGTGATCCTGGTCCAGGCCGACGACACCCCCGCGGACACCGCCCACCTCCAGCGCACTGCCCGCGCGATCGAGGCGGAGGGCACGGGGACCTCGGCAGCGACCCCGCGCGTCACGGCCGATGTCGTCGGCTGGCTGCCGCTCGAGGACCCCGACGCGGTCGCGGACGCGCTCGCCGACCCCGCCGTCACCGACCACCTGGTCGGCGTGCGGCACCTCGTCCACGACGAGCCGGATCCGGGATTCCTCGAGCGTCCTGCCGTCGGCCGCTCGCTCGAGCTCCTGGCCGCCGCGGGCCTCCCGCTCGACGTGCCCGACGCCTTCCCCCGTCACATGGAGCAGGTGGTCCGCCTCGCCGCGGCGCACCCCGAGCTCACCCTGGTGCTCGACCACCTCGGCAAGCCGCCGCTCGGCGACGGCGCGCAGATGGGGGTCTGGAGGGCGGCGCTCGAGCGGATCGCCGCCGCGCCGCGCACCGTCGCGAAGCTGTCCGGTCTCGCGACCAGCGGTAACGGTGCGTTCGCGCCGGCCGTCGCCGCGGCGCTCGAACTGTTCGGGCCCGCGCGGCTGATGGTCGGCTCCGACTGGCCGATCGCCCCGTCGGCCTTCACCCTCGACGGCTTCTCCCCGCTGCTCTCCCACGTGCGCGCGCAGCTCGCCGGCGACGACGAGGCACTCGGCGAGGTGCTGCGGGGAACGGCGGAGCGGGTCTACAGGCGGGCAGGGTCGTCCGGTGAGACCGGAGAGACCGGGTCGCCCGGTGAGACCGGTGAGACCGGATAGGTCGGAGAGGCGGTCACGCTCCGGTGACCGGGTCCGTCCCGTCGGCCGCCGCGTCCGGGGGCACGCCCTGCCGGATCAGCCAGGACTCGACGCCCGCGACGTGGGAGGTCGCGTAGGCGCGGGCGAGGTCGGCCCGACCTGCGCGCAGCGCCTCGAGGATCCGCGAGTGCTCGGCGAGCGTCCGCTCGACGGCCTCGGAGTCCGTGAGCCCGCGCCACACGCGCGCCCGCGAGGTCGAGCTCGCGAGCGAATCGAGCAGCGTGCTCAGGTACGCGTTCGGGCAGCGGTGGTTGATGAGTCGGTGGAAGGCGATGTCGGAGGCCACGAGCGCCTCGATGCCCGAGTCGGTGTTCAGCTGGGAGAGCATCTCGTCGAGCTGCGCGAAGTCCTCGTCGGTCAGGTGCGGGGCGGCCTGCTCGACGGCGATCGGCTCCATGAGCCGGCGCAGCTCGAGGATCTCGAGGTGGGAGGAGTCCTGGTGCAGGTCCAGCACGAAGGAGAGGGACTCCAGCAGCTGCTCGGGCTCGAGGGCGGTGACGTAGGTGCCGTCGCCCTGGCGCACGTCCAGCACGCGGATCACCGAGAGCGCCTTCACGGCCTCGCGCAGGGAGTTGCGGGAGACGCCGATCGTCTCGGCGAGCTCCTTCTCGGTGGGCAGGCGGTCGCCGGGCTTCAGCCGCCCGTCGACCACCATCTGCTTGATGGCGGAGATCGCCTTGTCGCTGACTGCCGAGGCCATGTCAGTCCACCGGCCGCGTGCGCAGGCCGCTCATGCCCCCGTCGACCGCGAGCGAGGTGCCCGTGGTCGAGGAGTTCAGCGGGCTCGCGAGGAAGACCACGGACTCGGCGACCTCCTGCGGGGTGACCATGCGGCCCGTCGGCTGACGGGCGTCGAGCGCCGCCCTCTCGGCCACGGGATCGGGGAAGTTCTGGACCATGCGATCCACGAACTCGGTCGCGACCGTCCCCGGGTTCACGCAGTTCACGCGGATGCCCTCGCGCACGTGGTCGGTGGCCATCGCGAACGTCATCGCCTGCACGGCGCCCTTGGTCGCCGAGTAGAGCACCCGCTCCTGCAGGCCCGCGGTCGCGGCGATCGAGGACATGTTGACGACGGCCGCATGCGCTGGGCGGCGCAGATGGGGGAGCGCGGCGGCGGTCACGCGCGCCATCGCGGTGACGTTCACGCTGAGCACGCGCGCCCACTGCTCGTCGTCGTTCGCGGTCACATCGCCCACGGCGCTCACGCCCGCGTTGTTCACGACCACGTCGATCCCGCCCAGGGAGTCCGCGGCGGCGTCGACCGCGGTGCCCGTCGCCGCCCTGTCGCCGAGGTCGACCACGTGGACGGTCGCGCCCTCGGGCGCACCCGTCGGCGAGAGGTCGAGCACGGCGACGTGCGCGCCGAGCTCCAGGAAGCGGGCCGACGTCGCCCGGCCGATTCCCGAGCAGCCGCCGGTGACCAGGACCTTCAGGCCCTCATAGGGGTTCGCGGGGGTCATCGGCCGGTCTCCTTCTCGGTGGTGGTGGACGCTGCGTCGGACGCCGTGGCAGGCGCGGTGGGGGCGGGCGTGTCGTGGAAGGTCTGGCGCTGGCTGCCCAGGCCCTCGATGGCGAGCTCGACGACATCGCCGTCGCGCAGGTAGGGCTGACCGGGGAGACCCATCGCGACTCCCGCGGGCGTCCCCGTGTTCACGAGGTCGCTGGGATAGAGGGTCATGAAGCGCGACAGGTAGGCGAGCACCTCGCCGACGCCGAAGATCTGGTCTGCCGTGGTGCCGTCCTGGCGGCTCTCGCCGTTCACCGAGAGGGTGAGGGAGAGGTCCTGGACGTCGGAGATCTCGTCGGCGGTGACGAGGTACGGGCCCATGGGGTTGAAGGTCTCGCAGTTCTTGCCCTTGTCCCAGGTGCCGCCGCGCTCGATCTGGAACTCGCGCTCGGAGACGTCGTTGCTGATCGTGTACCCGGCGACGGCGGCGAGCGCCTCCTCGGGCGAGGCCGCATAGCGCAGCGTGCTGCCGATGACGGCGCCCAGCTCGACCTCCCAGTCGGTCTTCACGGAGTCGCGCGGGATCAGCACGTCGTCATAGGGGCCGACGACGGTGTCCGGGGCTTTCATGAAGACGATCGGCTCGGCAGGGATCTCGGCGTTCGTCTCCGCCGCATGGTCGCGGTAGTTCAGACCGATGCACAGGATCTTGCCGGGCGCGAGCGGGGCGCCGACGCGGATGGTGCCTGACGGGGCGGCGTCCGAGGTCTGCGGCTCCGCGGCGTCGGACCCGCGCGTCGCGTCGGCGTCCAGCACCGGCAGATCGCCGGTGTCGAGGACGGGCAGGGAATTCTCCGCGATCGCGCGGCGGGTCCGCTCGATCCCGTCGTCCTCGAGGAAGGTCCTTGTCAGGGCCGTGGCTCCGCCCGTGAGAGGTGAGAGGTCGTAGGACGTGCCGTCGTGGACGACAGCCGTGCGCTCGGCGCCGGCAGGGCCGTAGGCGAAGAACTTCACAGGGGCTCCCCTTCGAATCATCGATGATGCCCTCGCAGGCTACCGCAGACATCCGATGTTTGGTGCGGGGAGAGGTGCGGCGAGCCGTCCGAGCCCTGTGCGTGCAGCGCCCGGGCCGGCTCGCCCTCCGGTGGCGGCGGTCAGGCCCCGGGCGCCGCCTTCAGCACGCGCGCCTGGTCCTGGGCCTTGAGCGCGAGCTCGACGGAGGTGAACACGTGGTCCTGGGTCATGGCGTTCTCGGTGCGGTGCAGGACGTCGAGGATGAGGTCGCCGAAGAAGGGGTAGCCGACCTGACCGGTGGCCTCGATGCGGTGCTCGCCCTCGCCGTCGACCAGGAGGACCTGGCCGGGGCCGTTGTCGGTGGTGACGTCGACGTACTTGCGCAGCTCGATGTAGCCCTCGGTGCCGAGGATGAAGGTGCGGCCGTCGCCCCAGGTGCGCAGCCCGTCGGGGGTGAACCAGTCCACGCGCACGTAGCCGGAGGCGCCGGAGGACAGGGCGACATGGGCGTCGCCGAAGTCGTCGAGCTCGGGGTGGTCGGCGTGGTCGAAGTTGCCGATGGAGGAGGAGAGGATCTCGGCGTCGTCCGAGCCCGTGAAGGTGAGCATCTGCTCGAAGTTGTGGGAGCCGATGTCGGTGAGGATGCCGCCGTAGCGGGCGCGCTCATAGAACCAGTCGGGGCGGGAGTCCGGGTCGCCGAGGCGGTGGGGGCCCATGCCCAGGACCTGGATGACCTGGCCGATGGCGCCGCGGTCGATGAGCTGTCCGGCCAGGACCGCGGCCTCCACGTGGATGCGCTCGGAGAAGTAGCAGGCGTACTTCCTGCCGGTGCGCTCGACGGCGGCGCGGGCGCGCTCGAGCTGGTCGAAGGTGGTCAGCGGGGTCTTGTCGGTGAAGTAGTCCTTGCCCGCGTCCATGACGCGGATGCCGAGATCGGCGCGGTCAGCGGGGACCGCCGCGGCGGCGACGAGGAGCACCTCGGGGTCCTCGAGGATCTGCTCCTCGGACTCGGCGAGCTGGACGCCCTCGAAGCGCTCGGTGAAGGCGGCGGCGCGCTCGGGCTGGGTGTCGTAGACCCACTTCAGGGTGCCGCCGGCGCCGATCAGGCCCTCGCACATGGCGGTGATGTGGCCGTGGTCCAGGTGCATCGCGGCGAAGGTGAACTCACCGGGGGAGACGACGGGCTTCGGCATCGGAGCGGGGGCGTAGTTCGCGCCTTCGGAGACGGCCATGATGCGTGGGTTCCTTTCGAGGAAGCGGACGGCTGTGGGTGTGTCAGGTGAGGACGACGGGCGAGGCGACCCGGGCGGGCAGCGAGGATCCGCTGCTGCGAAGCGCCCGGTCAGGCCTGTGCGGCGTCGGGGAGGCCGACGGGCATGTACCCGTCCTGGGTGGCGACCGACCCGGTCTTCTCGTGGAAGTGCGGGGCGCGCTCCACGAGGGTGCCCGAGCGGTAGTACGGGTCCTCCGGGCTGATGGGCAGGTCGACGACGCGCCGCTCGATCGCGGACTCGTAGACCGCGGTCACGAGCTCGACGGCGTTGCGTCCGTCCTGCCCGGTCACGAGCGGCTCGCGGCCCTCGCGCACGGCGGCCACGACGTCGGCCAGCTGCGCGGGATGCCCGGTCCGGGGCAGCGGTGGGAGCGAGGCCGCGAACTCCTCGAGCTCGGCGACCGTCTCGACGTCGCCGCCCTGCTCGGGGAAGCCGTTGGGGCGGGCGACCTCGGCCGCGGGCTCCCAGGGCTGGGAGACGCGGGCGCGCGCACCCTGCAGCGAGATCTCCTGCTTCTGGCCGTGGTGGACCACGGAGCTGGTGAGCTCGGCGAGGCTGCGCTCGTACTGCAGGATCGCGGTCGACAGGTCCTCGACCTCGGCGTTGTCGTGCTGGGCATTGGTCATCATCGCGCTCACGGCGAGCGGACGACCCAGCAGCCAGAGGGCGATGTCGATGTGGTGGATGGCGTGGTTCAGCGTGGGACCGCCGCCCTCGGAGGCCCACGTGCCGCGCCACCACAGGTCGTAGTAGGAGTGCCCGCGCCACCACTCGGAGGCGATCCGTGCGTGCGAGAGAGGGCCGATCTTCCCGGAGTCCAGCACCGCCTTCAGCCGTGCCATCTCGTCGCGGAAGCGGTTCTGCGCGATCGTCGAGAGGATCTTCCCGCTCGCGCGCTGCGCGGCGAGCATCGCGTCGCACTCCTCGAGGGAGGTGGCCATGGGCTTCTCGACCACGGCGTTCACGCCCGCCTCGAGCACCTGGATCGCGAGCGGCGCATGGGCCGACGGGGGAGTGGTGACGGAGACCAGGTCCAGGTCCTCGGCCTCGAGCATCGCCGCGACGTCGTCGTAGACGCGGGCGTTCTCGAGCCCGAAGGCCTCGCGCTTGGCCGTCGGCCCCGGGAGGTCCAGATCCGCCAGGGCGACGATGCGCAGGTCGGGGAACTCCTCGGCGAGCTCGAGGTACGCGTTGATGTGGGCGTCGGAGATGGCGCCGGTGCCGATGATGCCGACGGAGAACATGTCGGGGATGTACCTTCCGGAGGTGGACGGACGTGCCTTCCAGTGTCCCGCGTCACGCCGGGCGACGTGGGCGGATGCCGCGGGTTGCCCCGCGCGGGGCCGGCCCCTCAGCCCCTCACGTCGGTGAGCGGGACGGCCTGCGGACGCTCGCAGCTGCTCGCGACCTCGACGCGCGAGCCGCTGCGCGAGGAGGCGAGCACGGCGTTCATGACCTCCAGGGCGTGCTGGCCGAGCGCGCCGCTCGCCCGCAGGTCCGCGCCGCGCAGCGCCATGTCCTGCAGACCGATCCCGCGCGAGGCGTCCACGTAGCCGGCGCTCACAGGCAGGGTCTCCCACCCCTCGCCGCCCAGGCGGTGCAGCGCGACGTCGCCGTCGAAGCGGTTGGGGTCGGGCACCGCGAGGCTGCCGGCGCTGCCGTGGATCTCGATCGGGTGGATCGAGGTGGCGACCGCGTCGAAGCTCATCACGAGCGTGGAGAGCACTCCCGAGGAGTGCACGAGGATCCCGCTGACGTGCGTGTCCGTGCTGACCGGGATGATCTCGCCCGCGCGCGGGCCGGAGCCGATGGTGCGCTCGGCGCGGGTGCGGGAGGCCGCGCCGATCACGGCGTCGACCGGGCCCAGCAGCGTGACCAGCGCGTGGACGTAGTACGGACCCATGTCCAGCAGCGGTCCGCCGCCGGGCACGTAGTAGAAGTCCGGGTTGGGGTGCCAGCGCTCGTGGCCGGGGGTGAGCATGGTGGCGGTCGCCGCGATCGGGGCGCCGATGAGGCCCTCGTCGATCGCCGCGCGCGCCGTCTGCGTGCCCGTGCCCAGCACGGTGTCGGGGGCGGAGCCGACGAGCACGCCGGCCGCACGGGCCGCCTCGAGCACCGCGGCGCCGTCGGCCGTCTCGACGGCGAAGGGCTTCTCGGCGTACACGTTCTTCCCGGCGGCGATCGCCCGGCGGTCCACCTCGGCGTGGGACGCGGGGATCGTGAGGTTCAGGACCGTGTCCACGTCCGGGTCGGCGATCAGCTCGTCGACCGAGAGGGCGCGCACGCCCTCGTGCTCGGAGGCGACGGCCTCGGCCCGGGAGGCGTCCAGGTCCGCGACCGCGACGAGCTCCACGTCCGGCAGGGAGGGGAAGGAGGCGAGGTACTGCGCGGAGATGTTCCCGCAGCCGATCATGCCGATCCGCAGGGGGCGGGGAGCGGCGCTCATCGGGCCTCCTCCGTCCGGTGCGCGCGGCCGGCGGACGCGGCGGCGTACGGGTCCTCGGAGCCGCGCGCGGCCCACAGCAGCCCGCGCTCGACGATCGTGCGCACGCTGGGATCCTCGAGCACGTCGACGTGGTGGCCGGGGGTGGCGACGAAGATCCGGCCCTTCCCCCACTGGCGGGTCCAGATCGCGGGCGAGGTGATCGGGCGGGTCCACGGGTCCCACTCCCGCACCTTCTGGGTGGTGGTCGCGAGCACGTCGATGTAGTCGTCGGAGAGCACCCAGTACTGCTCCGTGACCAGGTCGAAGTCGTCCACGCCGCGGGTGATGGGGTGCTCGGCGGCCGCCGGGAGCATGTTCACCGTGTAGGGGACGTAGTTGTCGTCCTGCTCGCCACGGCGCTCGTCGGGATGCTTGCCCGGGTGGCAGCCGAACTGGCCGCCGATGAGGGTGAGGTAGTCCGACTCGCTGCGGTAGCTGTCGGCGATGCCGCCGTGCCATCCGGCCAGGCCCGTCCCGGCCTCGACCGCGGCGCGCAGGCCCTCGAACTGGGGGCGCTCGATCGTGGACATGGTCATGCACTGCACGATGAGGTCGACGCCGGCCATGTAGTCGGCGTCCGCGTAGATCGCCGGGCTCTCCTCGATGCGCACCTCGAAGCCGTGCTCGCGCAGGTGGGGGATGAACAGGTCGGTCGCCTCGACGGGCTGGTGCCCGTCCCAGCCGCCGCGGACGACGAGGGCGGTTCGGGTGGTGGTCATCGGGAGGTCTCCTCGGTGGTGGACGGGGCGGGCGCGGTGGGCGCGGTGGACGGGGTGGACTGAGCGGGGCCGACGGCGGTCCAGCGGGAGTCGTCGGCGTGGCTGGCCTCGACGGCGGCCAGCACGCGCTGCACGCGCAGGGCCTCGTCGAAGGACGGCGAGGGTTCGGTGCCCTCGCCGATCGCGCGCACCAGGTCTGCGATCTCGTGCGTGAAGGTGTGCTCGTAGCCCAGGCCGTGCCCGGTGGGCCACCAGGCGGCGGCGTAGGGATGCTCGGGCTCATTGGTGAGCACGCGGGTGAAGCCCTGGCGCCCCGCGGGGGCGGTGGCGTCGTAGATCTCCAGCTCGTTCATGCGCTCGAAGTCGAAGGCGATCGCTCCGCGCGAGCCGTGGAGCTCGATGCGCATCGCGTTCTTGCGTCCCTGCGCCATGCGGGTGGCCTCGAAGGAGCCGAGCACGCCGCTCGCGAGGCGCACCGAGAACAGGGCGGTGTCGTCCACGGTGACCTCTCGGCGCTCCCCGGCGGCGTCCCCCTTCCCGCCCAGGCCCTGCATCGCGCCTGCGGTGGGGCGGGTGGGGACCACGGTGGCGAGCGTCCCGGAGACGGCCTCGATGTCCGTGCCGGTGACCCATTGGACGAGGTCGACGACGTGCGCGCCGATGTCGCCGAGGGCGCCGGAGCCGGCCGTCTCCTTCTCCAGCCGCCAGGTCATGGGGGCGTCGGCGTCGGCGAGCCAGTCCTGCAGGTACTGCGCGCGGACCTGCCGGATCTCGCCCACGAAGCCCGAGGCGACGAGCTGGCGGGCATAGGCCAGGGCGGGGGTGCGGCGGTAGGAGAACCCGCACAGCGAGCGGACGCCGCGGGCGGAGGCGGAGCGGGCTGCGTCCGCCATCTCCTCGGCCTCCGTCACGGAGTTCGCGAGCGGCTTCTCGCACAGCACGTGCTTGCCGGCGGCGAGCGCGGCGAGGGCGATCTCCCGGTGGGTGTCGCCGGGGGTGCAGATGTCCACGAGGTCGATCTCGGGGTCCTCGACGACGTCCTGCCAGCGGGTGGTGGTGGACGCGAAGCCGTACCGCTGCGCGGACTCGGCGAGGGTCTCGGGGCGCCGGCCCGCGAGGGTGCGCAGCTCGGGGGTCAGCGGCAGGTCGAAGAAGCGGTGCGCGGTGCGCCAGGCATGGGAATGGGCGGCGCCCATGAAGCCGTGGCCGATGAGGCCGACGCGCAGCGGGCGGGAGGACGGGGTGGTCACGGCGGGGGTCACGGCTCCTCGGTGAGCGGACGATGGCGGCGGGACGGATCAGGGGCGGGCAGGACGTCGCCCGCTGGCGGCCCCCTCGAACCTATCCGGGCCGACACCGGTGGACAACCGTCATGGCCGCGCAGGTCAGCGCGCAGAAGGACGGGGAGGGCCGCCGCGGCGGCCCTCCCCGTCCCACGGGGTCGGGTGGGGTCAGAGGATGCCGCCGAGGAGGCCGCCGACGACGCCGAGGATCGACTCGAGAAGGCCGGTGACGAGGTCCATGGTGTGTCCTTTCGCGGGGACGGAGGGATTCCGTCGCGGACCTTCAGCCTCCAGGGGACACGACCAGAAGTTACCGTCCGGTCACTGGCTATGACCCCTTCGTGACCGGCCCGTCCGGCACGCGGGCGGATGTTGACCGCGCCGCTCGGGTCTCGCGTGGTGCTTCCCGGCCGGGAGCCGCTCATTTGCCGGCCCCCGCGGTCATGCCGCCCACGAGGTACCGGCGGCCCAGGGCGTACAGCACGATGATCGGGATCGAGGAGAGCACCACGGCGGCCATCACCACGGGCACGTTGGTCGCGTACTCGCCCTGGAAGGACCACAGCGCGAGCGGCAGTGTGCGCTTGTCGGGGCTCTGGGTGAGGATCAGTGGGAACAGGAAGCCGTTCCACGACATCAGCGCCTGGTACACACCGACGGTGACCAGCGCGGGGCGGGTCATCGGGAAGGCGAGGCGCCACATCTTCTGCCACTCGCTGCAGCCGTCGATGTCCATCGCCTCGAACAGCTCCCCGGGCACGTCCCGCATCGAGTTGGAGATGATGAGGATGCTCAGCGGCAGACCGAACGCGATCCCGGGGAGCATCAGGGCGCCCAGCGAGTCGTACATGTGCAGGCGGATGATCAGCAGGTAGATGGGCACGATCGTCGCCTGCACGGGGATCGCGAGGCCCAGCAGGAACACGCTGCGCAGGGGCCTCGAGAAGCGGCTGGTGGCGCGGACGATCGAGTACGAGGCCATGAAGGCCATGAGCACGAGCGGGATCACCGTGCCGAGCGCGACGAGCACGCTGTTGGCCAGGTACATCCCGAAGTCGGCCTCGAGCACGGCGGTGAAGTTCTCGAACGCGAGCGCGGCCGAGGGCAGCACGGGGTTCGAGCCGAAGTACGTGGAGATCGACTTCAGGCTCGTGATGCCCACGAAGTAGATGGGCAGCAGCACGAGCAGCAGCCAGAGCCAGCCGAAGGCCCCGCCGATCCAGTTCCTGCGCATGTCTCAGGCTCCTTCCGTCTGGCTGGCCGAGGCGTCCTTGCCGCCCAGGCGCTGCACGCCGAGCGCGAGTCCGAGGCCCAGGACCACGAGGATCACGGCCAGCGCGCTCGCGACCCCCATCTCGTTGCCGCGGAATCCCGTGAGGTACATGTCCAGAGGGAGGATCCGCGTGGACGAGCCGGGCCCGCCCTGGGTGAGCACGAAGATGATGTCGAAGTAGGTGAGCGCGCCGACGACCATCAGGGTCGAGCTCGTGATCAGCGTGTACTTGAGCTGCGGCAGGGTGATCGAGAAGAACTGGCGCACGCGGCCGGCGCCGTCGATCTGCGCCGCCTCGTACATCGTCAGCGGGATCTGCCGCACCGCGCCCTGGTAGATGAGCGTGTGGAAGGGGATGAACTGCCAGGCGATGATCACCAGCAGCACGATCCACACGAGGGTCGAATCGCCCAGCCAGTTCTGCCTGAGGAAGGGCATGTTCAGCCCGCTCGCGAGCCCGAAGTTCGGGTCCAGAAGGGACTTGAAGGTGATCGCGATGGCCGCCGAGGACAGCAGCAGCGGCAGGAAGTAGAGCACTGCGAGCACGTTGCGATAGCGCTGGCGGCCCGCGAGGAACGTGCCCAGCAGAATGCTCAGCGGCGTCTGCAGCACCCAGGTCGCCACGATCATCAGCACCACGAGCGCGAGCCCGTGCCAGGTCGTGGAGCGGGTGAGCACCTCGCCCCAGCTGGTGAGCCCGGTGAAGGTGATGGCGCCGATGCCGTTCCACGAGGTGAAGGACAGCACGAGCACGCCCACCAGCGGCAGCAGCGCGAAGATCGCGAAGAACCCCAGCGCGGGCAGGGCGAACAGCACGTGCGAGAGCTGCAGGCGCTCGCGGCCGGGGGCGCCGCGGGCCGACGGGCTGGTCATGCTCAGGCCCCCTTGCCGCTGTTCATGTTCTCGGCGAACTGCTCGGGCTCGAGCTTGCCGAGGAAGAGCTGCTCGGTGTTCACCAGCAGCGTCTCGGCGTCGGTGGGCTGCAGCGCCTGGTCCCAGGACTGGGTGAAGGCGGGCGCGTCCTGGAGGGACTGGTAGACCCACTGGAGGTAGTCGGCGTCGTCGCTCGCCTTCAGCGCGTCCTCCTGGCCGGTGACGACGGGGGCGGAGCCGGAGTCGACGAAGGCCGCGGCCACGTCGTCGGTCATCATGCCCTCGAGGAAGAAGTCCTGGGCGACGGTCTTCTCGGCGTCGGAGGCGGCGGAGGACAGCGAGACGTAGTTGCAGGGGTTCCCCACGAGGTCGCCGAGCTCTCCCTTGCCGCCCTCGATGGTGGGGAAGGGGCCGTAGCCCAGGTGCCCGCCGGAGACGAAGTCGCCGCCGCTGGCCTTCATGCCGCCGAAGGTCCAGCCGCCGTGCAGCATGAGAGCGGCCTTGTCGGACCACAGCAGGGCCTGATCGGTGTTGGAGTCGGCGGCCATGGACTCGAACCCGTCGGCGAAGGCCTTGACCTCGAGCAGCTCCTTGACCCTCTCTCCCATCTCGACGACGGCGTCGTCGAGCCAGGCGTCCTTCTCCCCGGCGGCGATCCTCTCGAACACCTTCGGACCGCCGATGCGGTCCAGCAGGTACTCGAGCCACATCATCGAGGTCCAGCGGGACTGCCCGGCGAGGGAAATCGGCGCGACGCCGCCGGAGTGCGCCTTCTCGATGACGTCCAGGAGGTCGTCCCAGGTGGTGGGGGCCTTCGCCCCGATCTTCTCGAGCACGGTCTTGTTGTGGAACATGATGATCGGCTGGGTCGCGCCGATCGGGAGCGCATAGATCTTGTCGTCCACGGTCGCGGCGCCCCACACGGACTCGATGAAGCGGTCCTTGAAGTCGGCGTTCTCATCGAGCCACGAGGTGAGGTCATCGACCTGCTTCTCCTCGGCGTAGGTGCGCAGGCCGCCTCCGCCCCAGCCGTAGATGATCGTGGGCGCCTCGCCTGCACCGATGGCGGTGCGGATCTTCTGCTTGTAGGCGTCGTTCTGGAAGAACGTGAGGTCGATGGTGCCCTTGTCGAGCTCGTTGAAGGCGTCGACGGAGTCCTTGTAGATACCTTCGTTCGGCTGCCCCGAAAGCTGCCAGAAAGTTGCGGAGTCGCCGCCGCCCGAGGAGCCGGATCCGCCGGGCCCCGAGGTGCCGCAGGCGGCGAGGGCGAGGGCGGAGGCGCCGGCGGCGGTGCCGAGCGCGGTGCGGCGCGAGATGAGGGGTGTGTGCATGACCTGCTCCTGCTGTCGACGGTGACGAGAAGTGCGGTGGGAAGCGGGGCGCCGCGGGGCCGATGGCCACCGTCGCGCGATAAGTGAGGCTAATTTACAAAGGGGCGGCGCATCGGTCAAGGGCGGGTTCTGAGTGTCCCGGCCGACGGCCTTGGCGGGTGAAGACGCAGGTGATGGCGGTGCGGCCCTGCGAGGTGCGGGGTGAGCGGCGCATGTCGCCACGGCGCGGCATCGCGCTGTGCTGTGCGCAGCGAGGCCTGCAGGCGTCCCGCTGCGGTGTGCTGCGAGGTGGGCAGGCCGGAGCGGACTGGGGTGCTGGGTCGTCCTCCGGGCGATCGCTGCGGCGTCGCCGCCGATCGTGGAGTGCGGTGCGTGGACGTGGACTCGGAGCAGGTACGGTGTGCCCATCGCCGCGCGGCGGAAAGGTTTCGAAAATATCGCCACGCAGCGGTCCGTCGACAGGGCTGAGAAGGGGGTCACGGGATGCTCGATGCGCAGGGGGCGGAGCCCGACGAGGGCGAACAGCGAGGTCACGAGATCCGTGAGGGCGCAGCGGAACGCGGCCGGACGGACGCGCGGCAGCGGAAGGTGACGCTCGGAGAGGTCGCGCGCCGTGCCGAGGTCTCGCTCGCCACAGCCTCGAAGGTCATGAACGCGCGCGCCGACGTGCGCAGGGAGACCCGCGAACGCGTGGCACGCATCGCCCAGGAGCTGGGCTATTCCCCGCGGGCCCGTGCGGCCGTTCCCGGGCCTGTCGCGCTCATCCGCTTCCCGCGCCTGGACAGCCCCTACGTCATCGACATCCTCGCCGGAGCCGAGCACGCCGCCCGGCGCGCGGGCGCGCAGCTCCTCGTCGAGACCGGCGGCGGCGACCTCGGCGCGCGCGAGCCGCTGACCCGGGAGCGGATGGAGGACGCCGCCCGCCGCGGCGCCGCGGGGGTCATCGCCGTCACCACTCCCGTCGGCCCCGAGCATGCGCGCTGGAGTCGCGAGCTCGATCTCCCCCTGATCGTCATCGACCCCATCTCGGTCCCGGAGGCGGACGTCGGCGCGCCCGTGCCGGACCTGGTGACGATCGCGGCGACGAACTGGGAGGGAGCGGTCTCGGCCGTCCGACACCTCGCCGCACTCGGCCACCGCCGGATCGCCACCCTCGCCGGACCGGAGGAGTCGATCCCCGGCAGGCAGCGCCTGCAGGGGTACCGCAGCGGCCTCGAGCAGCAGGGCATCGCCTTCGACCCCGCGCTCGTGCGGCACGGCCGCTTCGATGACGAGGACGGGGAGATCGGCGCCGCGCAGCTGCTGGACCTCGAGGACCCGCCCACGGCGATCTTCGCCGCCTCCGACGGACTCGGCGTCGGCGTGCTGCGCGAGGCGCGCCGACGCGGTCTCGACGTGCCCGGCGACCTCAGCGTGCTCGGATTCGACGACACGATCGTGTGCCGCTGGACCTGGCCGCGGCTCACCACGATCCGCCAGCCGCTGTTCGCCATGGGGCAGGTCGCCGTCGAGCGCCTGCTCGCACTCGCGGCGGACCCCGAGCTGTTCGCCCATCCCTTCCAGCTCGAGACGCGCCTCGTGGAGCGGGAGTCGACCGGGCCGGCGCCGACGCGCACCGACTGATCAGGGACGGCCCCGGATCAGGCCGCGCGGGCGATCCACTGGCCGGGAGCGGCGAAGACGGGTTCGAGCGCCCACCGTGCGGCGCCGCGCAGAGCCAGGTCGGCCGGGGCGTCCGAGCGCTCGATCGTGATGGGGCCGGCCTCGGTCGCGAGTGCGTGCTCGGCGACGGTCTCGCTGATCACGGGCCCGATCTCCTCGCCGATCGGTGCGAGATGGCCGGAGAGGACCACGGTCGAGAGGTCCAGGACATTCAGGGCGTTGGCGACGGCGGTGCCGATCGCGCGGCCGATCGTGCCGATCACCTCGCTGCGACCGTCGGCCCGGCCGTCCCCGCTCTCGCGGGCGAGCGCGTCGACCAGCTCCTCCAGCGAGGCGCCCGGGCCCAGCCCGGCCCGCTCGCGCAGGGCGTGTGCGGACACGTACGCCTCGAGGCAGCCGCGTCGCCCGCACCGGCAGAGCGCCCCGCCGGGCTCGACGACCATGTGCCCGAACTCGCCGGCCCATCCGTGCTCGCCCTCGAGCACGCGTCCGCCCAGCACGACCGCCCCGCCCACGCCGGTGTGCCCGCGCAGGTAGAGGAAGGACTGGCCAGGCCGCTGATCGAGCTCGGTGAGCACGGAGAGCCGATTGTCGTTCTGGGCGAGCACGGCGAGGCCTGCGAGCTCGGGGCGCTCCCTCAGCCGGGCCACGAAGGGGACGTCACTCCAGCCGAGCCCGGGCGCGGAGAGCACGGAGCCGTCGGCCGGATCGATCCGACCCGGCAGTGCCGCGCACGCCCCGACCACGGGAAGCGGCGTCGGCGACTCGGCGCTCGCCGCCCCGCGCACCTGGGCGACGAGACGCCCGCAGGCCTCGATGACCAGACTCGGCGGATTGCCGGCGGCCGCCAGCGGCTCGTCGGCCGCGGCGAGCACCTCCCCGGTGAGATCTGTGGCGAGGCAGGAGACGCCGTCGGCGGTGACCTCGAGGCCGATAGCCAGCAGGGTGCCGCGAGCGGGTCGCAGCGGGACCATCGGCCGACCCGTCCCGTGGATGAGCGGGGCGTCCTCGGCGACGAGGCCCGCCCCGATGAGCTCCTCGATGAGCTTGGAGACCGTGGGCTTGGTGAGCCCCGTGCGGGCGGCGAGGCTTGCGCGGGAGAGTGGCTCGGGCGCTGAGGAGAGGGTGCGCAGGCAGAGAGAGAGGTTGTGCTCCCGCAGGTGGGTGGACTGCACGGGGATGCTCCTCTCGTCGTGCGATGGCCTGCGCCGCGTCGTTCCTCGCCCGGCCGCGGTTGGAGGATCTTCGCCGGCCCGCTGAGCGTATCCGCTGGGCGGGCGGGTCCGAGCCGCGTCCGCCCACTTGTGCCCGCGGGCGACGGCCCGTAGGTTAGTTGCTGCATCTTACTAAACAGAGGAGATCAACGATGACCGCTCCCACCCCCACCCGCGAGGACCGCTTCTCCTTCGGCCTGTGGACCACCGGCTGGACCGCGAAGGACCAGTTCGGCGACCCGACGCGTCCGCCGCTCGAGCTCACGGCGCACATCCGCCGCCTCGCCGAGATCGGCGCCTGGGGCTTCACCTTCCACGACAACGACGTGGTCCCCTTCGGCGCGAGCCCCGAGGAGCGCTCGCGGATCATCGCGCAGCTGAAGAAGGTCACGGAGGAGACGGGCCTCGTGATCGAGATGATCACGACCGACACCTTCGCCCACCCGGTCTTCAAGGACGGCGCCTTCACCAGCAACGACCGCTCGGTGCGCCGCTACGGCCTGCGCAAGGTCCTCACCAACGTCGATCTCGCCGCCGAGCTGGGCGCGAAGACCTTCGTCATGTGGGGCGGTCGCGAGGGCGCCGAATACGACGGCTCGAAGGATCTGCTCGCCGCCCACCAGCGCTACGCCGAGGGCATCGACACCGTCGCCGGGTACATCAAGGACAAGGGGTACGACCTGCGCGTCGCCCTCGAGCCCAAGCCCAACGAGCCGCGCGGCAACATCTTCCTGCCCACCGTCGGCCACGCCCTCGCCTTCATCGAGCAGCTCGAGCACCGCGACATCATCGGCATCAACCCCGAGACCGGCCACGAGCAGATGGCGACGCTGAACTACACCCACGGCCTCGCCCAGGCGCTGTGGGCCGGCAAGCTCTTCCACATCGACCTCAACGGCCAGCACGGCCCGATGTACGACCAGGACCTGGTGTTCGGCCACGGCGACCTGATCAGCGCGTTCTTCACCGTGGACCTTCTCGAGAACGGCTTCCCCTCCAAGCCCGGCGCCTTCGACGGCGCCCGCCACTTCGATTACAAGCCCTCGCGCACCGAGCACGAGAAGGGCCAGTACGACGCGGCCGCCGCGAACATGGAGATGTACCTGATGCTCAAGGATCGCGCGCTGGCCTTCCGCGCCGATCCGGAGGTGCAAGAGGCCCTGGCCTACTCGGGCATCGAGGACCTCGGCAAGCCCACCCTGGGCGCGGGCGAGTCCCTCGCCGACCTCCTCGCCGACCGCAGCGCCTACGAGGACTTCGACGTCGACGCCGCGGGGGCCCGGAACTTCGGCTTCGTGCGCCTGCAGCAGCTGGCCATGCGGCACCTACTGGGCTTCGCGGGGTGAGTGGGCCCAGCTGATCGGCCCGGCCGATGTCGCTGGGTGAGGTCTCGACGCGCATATGGGGTCGAGACCTCACCCAGCGACATCGAAGGCCGCACGCGAGGGGTATGAGCGCCCCCGTGCCTACTGCGGCAGCACCACGTGCGCCTGCACCGGCAGGTGGTCGCTGGGGAACACCCCGCCGGGCCGGCGGGCGTCGATCGTCGCGTCGAGCACGCGCACGCCCTCGCTGAGCAGGATCCAGTCGATGCGGAAGTCGGACTCCTCGACCTCGCCGAAGAACGGGAAGGTCGACAGCTGCGGGCTCAGCCGCTGCTCGGCCGCGACCCATGAGTCCTGCAGGCCGGCACGCTCGACGAGGATCTCGTAGGCGGGGGAGTCGCCGGCGACGGAGTTGAAGTCGCCCGTGGTGATCGTCGGCAGATCCCACAGCGCGAACTGGCGCAGACGGTCGGCGATCAGCTGTGCGCCCTTGGCCTTCGCCTGCGTGATGACGTGGTCCAGGTGAGTGTTGAGGTGCACGAGCTCGCGCCCGCTCTCGCGATCGCGCAGACGCACCCAGGTGGCACCGCGCGGACCAGTGTTCCCCCAGGTCGTCGAGCCGATCACGCGCGGTGTGTCGGAGAGCCAGAACTGGTCCCAGGCGACCAGCTCGAAGCGCTCGGTGTTGAACAGGATCGGATTGATGAGCCCCTGGCTGCCGCCCTTGACGCCCATGGTGCCGACGGCCCGGTACGCCCGGCCGAGCCCCTCCTCGATCGGTCCGAAGGTGTGCGTCTGCATCTCCTGCAGGCCCAGCAGATCCGGCGTCACCGCGGCCATGAGCTCGCGGATCGCGGGGGCGCGGTGCGCCCAGTGGGCGGGCTCGTCGGGCGCCGTGGAGTCCGTCTGGAAGAGCGCGTTGAAGCTCATGACGTGCACGGGGCGGGAGGCATCGTGCCGCTCGGCGGGGGCTTCGTGTCGCTGGCAGGGGGTGTCCTGCTCGGGAGTCATCTGCGGGATCCTTCCTGGTGGCGTCGAAGGCCGGGGTTCCGCGTCGGCCGGGCGGCGGTTCAAGCCCCCTGAGGGAGTCGTGCGAGGATCGCCTCGGCGAACACCTCGACGATCTCGGGCGCGAGGTGGAGGTTGAAGGTGGGCTCGAACAGCTCGGCCTCGAGCAGCACGAGCCCGTGGTGCGCGGAGTCCACGGTATCGATCCGCGCGTACAGCGGCATCTGCTGCCCCGTCGCCCGGACCACCGCGGAGAGCACCTGCTCGGCGAAGGCGCGCTCCTCCGCGGTGGTCTCCACGACCACGGGGTTCTCCTCGTAGACGCCGCCGATGAGGCCGCCGCCGCGGGCGAGCAGCGCGCCCTTGGCGATCGCGTGGGTGAAGTGCCCGTCGATGAGGTACAGCGCCTTCTCCGCACCGGCCGAGAGCTCGGGCACCTCGGGCTGCAGCATCACGGTGCCCTCCTCGGCGAGGATCTCCAGGCCCAGCGCCTGCGCGGAGGGATCGCCGGCGCTGAACAGGCCGGTCAGGCGGGATCCGGCGCCGACGGCGGGCTTGAGGACAACATGCTCGGTGCCGCGCCCCACGAGCGCCGTGGCGAGCTCCGCCCCGTTCTCGAGATACTCGGTGGGGACGACGGCCACGCCCTCGCGCTCGAGGTCGGCGAGGTAGCGCTTGTCCATGTTCCAGCGCACCAGGGCCGGGTCGTTCAGCACGCGCGAGGCCGTGCCCGCGTGCTCCAACCAGGCGTCGAACGCACGGGGCTGGGTCGCGTAGTCCCACGGACTGCGCAGCACGAGCAGGTCCCATGCTCCCCAGTCCAGGTCCTCGTGCCAGTCCAGTCGCGCGGAGCGGTGCCCGCGCGTCTCGAGCGCCGCCACCAGGGGCGCGGAATCGTTGTCGTAGTCGAGCTCGCTGTAGAAGCTCGGGCTGGTGCCGATGATGCCGATGGATGCCACGTGACCAGCGTAGGGGCGGCGCCGGGACCGTGCGAGGTCGTCCGCGACCGCGCGGGGCGGGGCGCGACGGCCCACCCCGCCACACCACGCCCCATCGGACCGCGAAAGCGCGGGGCACCGCCCCGCCGGACCGTGAGAAGTACGAAACGGTTGCGATGAGCGCTCTTGGCAACCGTTTCGTACTTCTCACCGCGCACGGGCTAGGTATGCGGCGGCATGAGAAGGGGGGTGGCGGCTATCGGACGGTGCTCGCGGAGTGCGGCGCGCTTCGTGACGTCACGATCGATCCCGCAGCGGCATCCACACGCGCATCGGACCGATCTCCCGGTTCGCCCACGCGTAGTAGGGGATCGCCCGCCAGGTGTGAGGGGTCGGCTCGGAGGCCGTCGACGACCAGGCGCGATACGGCCACGCCTGCGTCACCGCGGGCACGTCGCCCTCGCCGCTCACGGTCGACGGCGGGGGAGCGGCCCAGCCCGCCACGTCGAGCGCGACCACACCGTCGAGCGCGTCGATCCGCTGCTCCCGTACGGGCGCGGAGGGGTCGACGAGCGCGTCGTCGACGGTGCGCTCGCCCTCCTGGTCCGCCTGCTCGAGCGCGTAGACGAGCGGGCCGCGCTCCAGGGCGACCACGCCGCGGGAGGCGTCCACCCGATGCGGCGCGGCGACGAAGCGGGCGCTCATCGGCAGCTCCAGCACCAGCTCCTCACCGGTGGCGAAGACGCGCCGCACGGTATGGGCACCGGGGGAGAGCGGCGTCGAGGCGTCCCGGCCATCGACCCCTGAGGGGTCCCTGAGCCGCGCCCCGTCGGCCCATGCCGGCACGCGCAGCGTCAGCTCGACCTCGTGGCTCGGCGCCGCGAGGACACGGATCCGCACCGTTCCGTCGTGCGGGTAGTCGGTCGCGACCTCGATCGCGAAGTCCTCACCGTCCACCTGTGTGCCGTACCGGCCGCTCGCATACAGGTGCAGCTGCAGCCCGGACTCGTCGGACGTCGCGACGTACTGGTCGAGGCTCGCCAGGGTGCGCATGACGTTCGGCGGGCAGCAGGCGCAGTCGAACCAGCCGCGCCGCCCGTGCGCGATCGAGCGGCCCTCGTCGGCGATCGCGCCCTCGCGCAGCTGCAGCGAGTTCACGTAGAAGAACTCGGTTCCCGCGAGGGAGACGCCGGGCAGGACGGCGTTGTGCAGCAGGCGGTCGATCGCATCGGCGAAGGTCTCGTCGCCCGTGGCGAGCAGCAGCCGCCAGGCCCATTGGACCGCCGCGATGCCCGCGCAGGTCTCCGCGTACCCGCGGTCGGTGCCCAGCTCGAAGGGGTCGCCGAAGGCCTCCCAGTCCCAGCGCGATCCCATCCCGCCGGTCACGTAGGTCTTGGTGGCGAGCGTTGTCGCGAACAGGCGCAGCTCGTGGGCGAGGAGCTCGGCGTCGTCGTCCTCGATCGCGAGGTCCGTCGCCCCGGCGGCGAGATAGAGCGCGCGCACCGCGTGCCCCTCGACCGTCGTCGCCTCCCGCACCGGCACACGGTCCGAGAAGTAGCCCGGGCCCGGATCCTTCGAGGTCGTGGCGTGCCCGCGACGCTCGAGGAAGGTGCGCGCGAGGTCCAGGGCGTCGGCTCGGCCGGTCTCGCGATGCAGCTCGACCAGGGCCATCTCGATCTCGGGATGACCCGGGACGCCGACGTTCCCGCCGGGGCCGAACACCCGGATGAGGTGGTCCAGGATCCGCAGCGCCACCTGCAGGAGCGCGTCGTCGCCGGCGCTCCGGGACTGGGCGACGGCGGCCTGCATGAGGTGGCCGTAGCAGTACAGCTCGTGGTTCCAGGCGAGGTTCGTATACCGCTCCTCGCGGGAGTGGCGCAGCTGGTGGACGCTGTTGAGGTACCCGTCCTCCTGCTGCGCTGCAGCGACGGTCGCGGTGGCGTCCTCCATGAGGCGCCGCAGCTCGGCGTCGTCCTCGCGCCCCAGCTCGAAGGCCACGGCCTCGAGCCACTTAAAGACGTCCGAGTCCTGGAAGATCATGCCGCGGGCCTCGCCCTCGGCGGTCCCGGCGGCGATCCGGAAGTTCTGCAGCGTGCCGGAGGCCTCGAGCTGCTCGTGCCCCGCGCGCAGGGCGTCGCGCCGGTTGCGCTCCTGACGCAGGCCCCAGAACCCGCCATCGATGCGGGCGGCGCCCGGGGCGAGGGGGTGCAGACGGACGCGGGCCGACGGGGTGGGGCGCACCGGGGCGGCGAGGGCGGGCGCCGGGCGCGCCGTCTGCGCGGCGGCAGGATCGGGTCGGCTGGGGGCGGCGGAGCCGGACGGCTGCGTCATGAGTGCTCTCCTTCGAGCGGTGGGAAACTAGGCAAACGTTTGCCTCGCGTCACAGTATGCGAGGCGCCTCGCCGCGGACGCAAGCCCCCTGACGTACAGTTCCTGCATGTCTGCGCACTCCTCCGTCCCGCCCGTCGTGAAGATCGGCGATGTCGCGCGCACTGCGGGAGTTTCCGTGGGGACCGTCTCGAAGGCCCTGAACGGGACCGGCAGCCTGCGGGCCGAGACGCGCCGACATGTCCAGGAGGTCGCGGACCGACTGGGCTTCGTCGCCGACTCCCGCGGGCGCGGGCTCTCGAGCGGCCGCACCTTCACCGTCGGCTTCCTGACCACGGACACCTTCGGTCGCTTCACGCTGCCGATCCTCATGGGCGCCGAGGACGCGCTCGCCGTCGGACGCATGGCGGTGATCCTCGCCGATACCCGTGACGACCCCGCCCGCGAGGAGCACCTCCTGCGTTCGCTGCGCGGTCGGCGCGTGGACGGTCTGGTCGTCACGGGTCGAACGACGGACGAGCGCCCGCCGGTGGACATCGACATCCCGGTCGTGCATGCCTTCGCGCCCTCGTCGGACCGGGATCGACCCGCCGTGCTGAGCGACGAGAGCGCGGGCGCGCGGGTGGTCGCGGAGCACCTGCTGGCGATCGGCCGCACCCGGGTCCTGCACGTCACGGGACCGCGCCGCCATCACTCGGCGACCGCTCGGGCGGAGGTCGTCGCGGGCGTTCTCGGCGAGGCCCTGGTCGGTCAGGCGATGTTCGGCGAGTGGAGCGAGGACTGGGGGCGGCGCGCCGTCGACCTCGCTCTCGCATCGGGTCTCTCCTTCGACGCCGTCTGCTGCGGCTCCGACCAGGTGGCGCGCGGGGTGCTGGACCGGCTGCGGGATCACGGCACGAGCGTCCCGGGCGAGGTCGCCGTCACCGGGTTCGACAACTGGGACGTCATGGCGCTCGCCGCCCGGCCGCCCCTGACCACGATCGATCTGTGCCTGTGGGACGTCGGGCGCAGTGCCGGCCGCATGCTCCTGGATCTCATCGAGGGGCGCGAGGTCGCCGAGCGCCGCGTGGTCGTGCCGCCCCGCCTCGAGGTCCGCGGCTCGACCGTCTGAAGCTTCGCGTCGAGCCGGCGTCGACGGTTCGGCCCTGAGGGGGCGGGGGCGTGCCCCGCCGCCCGCCGCAGCCTCATCCTCGACACCCCGCCCCGCCCATGGTCTACGATGCGGGAAAGCGGTTACCCGCATCGCGCTCGCGATGCCTCGACGGTCGCCGCCCCGACGCACCCGACCCGGCACCGCCGCCGGACACCAGGAGACCTCCATGACAGAGCGACGCATCGGCATCATCGTCAACGGCGCGAGCGGACGCATGGGCTACCGCCAGCACCTCGTGCGCTCCCTGCTGGCGATCCGCGAGCAGGGCGGCGTCGAGCTCGCCGACGACACCCGCCTCGTGCCCGACCTGCTGCTCGTCGGCCGCAACGAGGAGAAGCTGCGCGTGATCGCCGAGCGCCACGGCCTGACCGAGTGGACCACCGACCTCGACGCCGCGCTCGCCGATGATCGCTTCGAGATCTACTTCGACGCCCTGGTCACGAACCTGCGGGTCGCGAACATCCGCACGGCGATCGCCGCCGGCAAGGCCATCTACACGGAGAAGCCCACGGCAGAATCCCTGGACGACGCCCTCGCGCTCGCCCGGGAGGCGAAGGCCGCGGGCGTGGTCAGCGGCGTCGTCCACGACAAGCTCTATCTGCCCGGCCTCCTCAAGCTGCGCCGCCTCATCGAGGCGGGCTTCTTCGGACGCATCCTCTCGGTGCGCGGCGAATTCGGCTACTGGGTGTTCGAGGGCGACGGGCAGAGCCCGCAGCGTCCCTCCTGGAACTACCGCGCCGAGGACGGCGGCGGCATCGTCGCGGACATGTTCCCCCACTGGAACTACGTCATCGAGAACCTCTTCGGCCGCATCGAGGACGTGTACGCGCAGGTCGCGACGCACATCCCGGAGCGCTGGGACGAGAAGGGCGAGCGCTACGAGGCCACGGCCGACGACTCCGCCTACGGCGTGTTCCGCCTCGAGGGCGGGACGATCGTGCAGATGAACTCGAGCTGGGACGTGCGCGTGGACCGCGACGAGCTCGTGCAGTTCCAGGTCGACGGGACGCTCGGCAGCGCCGTCGTCGGCCTCTGGGGAGCGAAGATCCAGCCGCGCGCGGCGACCCCGCGCCCCACCTGGAACCCCGACGTGCCCGACGCGCACGACTACCGCGCCGACTGGCACGAGATCCCCGACAACGCCGGGCCCGACGGCTTCGACAACGGCTTCAAGGCGCAGTGGGAGGACTTCCTCGCCCACTGGGCCGAGGGGCGCGACTACCCCTACGACCTGCTCGCCGGCGCCCGCGGCGTGCGCCTGGCGGAGGCGGGTCTCGAGAGCTCCGCGCAGGGCCGGCGCATCGCCCTCGAGCCGCTCACGGAGGCGTGAGGACCATGGTGGAGAAGAACCCGGAGCAGACCGCGCAGCACCTCGCCCTCCTCGGCGAGGACGGCCGACTCACGACGGCGCCGCTGCCCCCGTCGGCAGCTTTCACCCGTCCCGCCTCCCCGCTGCGCTCGCGCGTGGTCTACGCGGCCTCGCACGTGGTGCCGCTCGCCCACGCCGACAACACCCCGGGCGCTCCTGCGGCGATCGACTGGGAGGCGACCCTCGGCTTCCGCCGCACGATCTGGTCCTGGGGCCTCGGCGTCGCCGACGCCATGGACACCGCGCAGCGGAACATGGGGCTGGACCCCGCGGCGACCCGGGAGCTCATCACCCGCAGCGCCGACGCCGCCCGCGAGGCGCTCGCCGACCCCGCGATCGCCCCGCTGTTCGGTCCGGACGCCCAGGTCGGCGACCTCGTCGTCGCCGGGGTCTCGACCGACCACCGGGAGGAGGCGGAGCTCTCGCTCGACGAGATCGTGGACGCCTACCGCGAGCAGCTCGCGGCGACCGAGGAGTCCGGCACCGGTGCCGTGCTGATGGCGAGCCGCCACCTGGCCCGCGCCGCGCGCTCGGCCGCAGATTTCGAGGACGTCTACGCCCGCGTCCTCGAGCACGCGCGTCGTCCTGTGGTGCTGCACTGGCTCGGCACCGCCTTCGATCCGCAGCTCGAGGGCTACTTCGGCTCGTCCGACACCGCCGAGGCCGCCGACACCCTGCTGCGCATCATCGCCGCCGACCCCACGCGGATCCGCG
The DNA here is from genome assembly GCF_020792675.1 of Brachybacterium halotolerans subsp. kimchii. NCBI lineage: Bacteria > Bacillati > Actinomycetota > Actinomycetes > Micrococcales > Dermabacteraceae > Brachybacterium > Brachybacterium halotolerans. The sequence continues at coordinate 2,735,860 of NZ_CP086254.1, forward strand.
GCGTGAAGATGAGCCTGCTCGATGACGCCGCGGAGGTCGCCGTGCGCGACCGCCTGCCCGCGGGCGTCCTCATGCTCACCGGCGACGACTTCCACTTCTCCCACCTCATCGTGGGCGACGAGAACGAGGGCGGTTCCGGGCAGCGGAGCGCGCCGGCCGACGGGGGCTTCTCCCACGCGCTGCTCGGCGCCTTCGCCGCGACCGCCCCGGCCGCGTCGGCCGCGATCCAGGCGCTGGACGCGGGCGATGCCGCCCGTGCCCGCGCGATCCTCGACGACGCCGAGCGCCTTGCCCGGCAGGTGTTCGCCGCCCCCACCTACCACTACAAGGCCGGCGTCGCGTTCCTGTCCTGGCTCAACGGGCACCAGCGCGCCTTCCAGATGGTCGGCGGACTGTACAGCGCGCGCAGCCTCCCGCACCTCTCGCGCATCGTCGAGCTCGCCGCGGCCACCGGGAACCTCGAGGACCCGGCCGTTGCCGCAGAGCGCTGGCACGCGATGCTCCGCCTGCACGGCTTCGACCCCCAGGAGGTCCTCGCATGAGCGTCCCTCGCCCCGCGCCCGCATCGCGCCCCGCGCCCGTCCCGCGCCTCTCCCTGAACCGCTGGAGCGTGCGCACCACCCCCATCGACGAGGTGCTCGCGGCATGCGTCGACGGCGGCGTCGGAGGGATCGGCCTGTGGCGCCAGGACGTCGAGACCACGGGGCTGACCGAGCTGCGGCGCCGGGTCGACGACGCCGGACTGCAGGTCACGAGTCTGTGCCGCGGCGGATTCTTCACGGCCGCCGACCCTGCCGACCGTCGCGCGGCGCTCGCGGACAACCGCCGCGCGATCGACGAGGCGGTGGGGCTCGGCACCGACGTGCTCGTGCTGGTCGTCGGCGGCCTGAGCTGTGAGGACAAGGACCTCGCGGCCGCCCGGGAGCGGGTCGCGGAGAACATCGCACGGCTCGCCCCGCACGCCGAGCAGGCCGGGGTGCGCCTCGCGATCGAGCCCATGCACCCGATCTTCGCGGCCGACCGCGGCGTCGTCTCCACCACCGCCCAGGCCCTCGACATCGCAGAGCAGGTGGGCAGCGACGCCGTCGGCGCCATCGTGGACACCTACCACGTGTGGTGGGACCCGGACCTGGCCGCATCGATCGCCCGCGCGGGCGCGAGCGGACGCCTGCTGGGCTACCAGGTGTGCGACTGGATCCTGCCGCTGGCCGCGGAGACCCTGAACTCCCGCGGGTACATGGGCGACGGCTTCATCGACTTCCCCGCGATCACCCGCATGATCGCGGAGACCGGCTACAGCGGGCCGATCGAGGTCGAGATCTTCCACGAGGACGTCTGGGCGACGCCCGTCGTCGATGCCGTGCGCACCATCCGCGAGCGCTTCGAGCAGCTGGTCCTGCCCAGCGCCTGACGGGGTGGCGTGAAGCGAGTGCCAGACGCGGGTGGCTGGCGCGGGGCGCGTGATGCGAGTGCCTGACGCGTGTGTCCGACCCGGGCGGCCGGCCGGGGTCAGGCGCCGCCGACGGGGGTGCGCCCGCGTCCGGTGGTCAGCCTGCCGGGGCACACGTGCTGGAGCGCCTCGCCGATGTCGCCGAGCGTGGCCGAGTACTGGGCGGGCTTGACCTTCAGTTCCTTGTCGCGCCCGGAGACGCGGATCCGCACACCGCCGCCGCGCACGTTGATCTCCTCGATGCCCTCGGCCGGGATCCAGATCGACCCCTTCTCCGCGCGCAGGGCCGGCAGGCCCTTCTGCTCGAGGCGGCGGGTGATCCGCTCGGCCTGGCGGTCCTCGCGGCTGCCGCCCGCGAGCATCGCGAAGCCGTTGATGCGGCTGCGCACGATGAGCAGGCCCTGGGGGAGGACCCACAGGTCGCGCGGCATCAGACCCGTGCCGGATCCGTTGGTGAGAGCGGCCAGCAGGGTGTCCTCGGGGATCGCCTCCGCGTCGGCCGACGTCGGCGCTTCGTACGGGGTCTCGAGGTCGGCGCCGCGGCGCTCGAGCTCGGCGAGGACCCTCTTCGTCGCCTCGGGACCGCCGTCGCCCGCGATCTGCGAGATGTCGACGACGCCATGCTGGTCGGTGAAGACCGCCTCGGGCCGGAAGTCCGGCTGCAGGTGGAGGGCGCCGGAGACCAGCAGCCGGTCCCGGAAGATCGCCGTGCACAGCAGCTGCTGGATCTGCTCGGGTCGGATGGTCTCAGGGTCGAAGGTGCGCTGCTGCGGCACGGCGAGCATGCGGGCGCCGACGGGCACCTGCACCTGCGTCTCGAGGATCGCGCGCGGGGTGGGCGCCGGGACGACTCCCGCGGCGACGAGGTCGTGCGCGAGCTCGGCGGCCCGACGGTGCTCGTGGATCACCTGGGCTCGCTGGAACATCTCGTCCCAGGTCCACAGCGGCGCGTCGGCGCGGACCAGCAAGGTCCGCTCGATCGCATCGACGTCACGGGGAAGGAGCGTGAGCGCAGGGGCCGCACCGTCCGGGACGGGCGGTGTCGGGTGGGTCCTGGCGCGCTCGATGCGCTCACGGGTCAGCGGGTGGCTGTCGTACCGGCTGGGCTTCTCCTCGGCGATGATCTGGTGGGCGAGCGGGACGATCCGGTCGCGACGATCGTCGACGAACCGGTGCAGCCCGCCGATGATGGGGGCACGGGCTCCGGTCGCCGCGAAAGCCGGGAGCGCGAAGTCCTCCCAGTAGTACTTCCAGGCGACGTCGGCCTCGGTCATCCGCTCGAACGCCGAGGCCATGGCGTCGGAGCCGGCCAGCCGCAGCGAGAAGCCGTCGGCCGCACGCTCCATCTCACGGGAGCTCAGCTGCGCCGCCCAGACGTACAGTCGCGCGTAGCCGCGGAACAGAAGACCCCACAGGCCCGAGGAGTTGCGGCCGATCGCGACCAGGGCGCGCTGGGCGCGCAGCAGGAACGAGCCCAGTGCGTAGCGCCCGCCCGCGTAGTGGCCGAGCTCGTGCGCGAGGACCGAGCGGAGCTCGCCCACGCTCAGCAGCCCCAGCACAGGCAGTCCGATGAGCATGATGCGCTCCCCGCGGATCCTGGTGACCGCGGCGTTCGCCTCCGCCGCGACGTAGATGCGGTCCACGGTGGGAGTGCCGACGGCGCCGGCGAGCTCGTCCACCTGCGCCCACAGCGCCGGGGCCAGGGATCGCTCCAGGGAAGGGCCGTCGATGCCGCGCCGCGGCCGGGTCGCCAGCTCTTTGATCGCGTAGCCGATGCCACCGAGGAGGCCGAGCAGGACGATCACGGCGAAGATGATCGCGCGGCCGGTATGGAGCTCGACGATCGTGAGGACGAGCAGTGCCACCACGATCACCACCAGCGCGATCACGAGGACCGGGTAGAGGATCAGCATGAGCAGCGCGGGGAGTGCGCGGAGATAGGACATGGGTACGGGGCCTCCTGAGGTGCGGAGTCAGGCTAGGCCTGCAGGCGCGGATGCGGGACTGCTTTCCGAATTCCGTGCGTCGTGCGCGTGGCCCGGATGTCGAGGGACCTCCTGCGTGCGTCGTCCCGATCCGGCCGGGCCAGTGCCCTGGCGACGAGAGGTCTCCGTCTCCCCCGTTCACTTCGTGTAGCAGGACGTCGGGTGACGTGCATATACGACGGTCACCCGACCTCCTGCTACGTGTAGTGCACGCCTCTCGCGGAGACCACACGCCACAGGACGATCAGGAAGCCCCTCAGCCCCCGGATGCGGGATCGCCGGTCCTCGCGGTGACGCGACCCTCCCCTGCTGTGCCTTCCTGTGGCGCGATCGTCGTGACCTGCCGCGACGCGATCGTCGAGGTCTACCGCGATGCGGTCGCCGTGCTCTCCCGCAGCGCGATCTCCCCGGGCGCCGTCCAGACGGCCTGCGCCGCCTCCGGATCCTCGCCGGCCTCCCCGAGTACCCAGCTCACGGCGGTGTCGGCGATCTGCTCGAGGGGGAGGGCGAGGGTGCTCAGGGTGGGGCTCGCGTCCACGCCGGCGGGGACGCCGCCGAACCCGGCGACGGCCACGTCCTGCGGGACCCGCAGTCCCTGGCGGCGCAGCTCGCCGATGGCCCCGAGCGCCATCACGTCCGCCGGGGCGAACACGCACAGCGGAGCCGCCGTCTGCGAGCCCTCGCGAGCACCGCCCGAGCCGTCGCGATCACCGCCCGAGCCGTCCGCGTCGGCGCTCGTCCCGGCTCCCGTGCCCCCCGCGCCCCCGCGCAGATGCTCGGCGACGCGCCGGGCGAGCTCGTGCCCGCCCTGGCGGTCGAGGGTCGCCTCGACGCTCAGCTCGGCCTCGAGGCCCGCCTCCGCGAGACCCGCGAGGAAGCCGCCTGTGCGGTGGGCGGCCGCGGGCACGGGGCCGTGCGCGCCGACGACGGCGAAGCGACGATGGCCCTCGACGACCAGCGCGGTCGCGAGCGCCCGCGCGCCGTCGGCATCCCCGACGTCGATCGTGCGCCCCACGCCGGGCGACTGGCCGATCCCGACCACCAGGCCGCCGTTGCGGGCGAATCCCTCGAGCATCGCCGTCAGGGTCTCGTCGGAGCTCGCGCCGTAGGAGGAGGAGCCGACGATCACCAGGGCGTCCACGCGCTGGGCGATCAGCGCCCGGATCGCGCGCGACTCGGTCTCCGCGTCGCGGTCGGTCTGGGTGAGCAGCACCTGCGTGCCCGAGGCGAAGACGCGCATCTGGATCTGCCGGGCGATCTCCCCGAAGTACGGGTCGGAGATGTCGTGGACGACCAGGCCGATGAGCCCGGAGCGGGAGCGGGCGAGCGCCTGGGCCTGCGCGTTCGTCACGTACCCGAGCTTCGCCGCCGAGCGCTGCACGCGCTCGGCGACGTCCTTGCCGGGCACCCTGTCCGAGCCGTTGAGGACCCTCGAGGCGGTGGCGAGCGAGACGCCGGCGTCTCGCGCGACGTCGGTGAGCCGGACGGCGGGCATGCGGTCTCCTGCGGGTCGGGTGCGGGGCCGCCGCGGGACGGCGGCCCGGGACCGGGACGGCGGCCCAAGACGGGGGCGCCGCCGCACGGACGGTTGCTGGGAAGGATACGTGCGCGAGCTGCCGCGCAGGTCCTGAGCCCGCCGGGTCCCCGCTGCCCGCCGGCTCACCGACGCGTCGGGCGGCTCACCGACCTGTCCGGGCGCTCACGGCCCCAGCAGTCCGTCCACGTACTCGTTCCGGAACACCCGCCGCGGGTCCAGTCGATCCCGCAGCGCCTGGAAGTCCGCGAGCCGCGGGTACTGGGCGCGCACGGCATCCGCGTCAAGCGTGAACACCTTCCCCCAGTGGGGACGCGGCGAGAACGGAGCGAGGGCGGCCTCGACCTCGGGCAGCACCGCACGGACCTCGTCGGGCCTGCTCCGCCAGGTGAAGTGGATGCATGCGCTCGCGCGCCCGTGGGCGGGGCTCAGCCAGAGGTCGTCGGCCGCGGTGGAGCGGATCTCCGAGACGATCAGCAGCGGGCGGATCCGCTCGACCGTCTCGCTCACGGCGGCGACAGCCTCGCCCACCTGCTCGCGCGGCACGAAGTACTCGGACTGGATCTCCGCGCCGCTGCTGGGCGTGAACTCCATCCGGAAGTGGGGGAGGACCTCGAACGCCGGGCCGGGCTCCCCGCTCTGGTCGGTGCAGAACGTGGGCGGCATGTCCGGGGCCGGGTGGACGGGCCCCGGGGCTCGCCGCGCGCCGTGCCAGGCATCCGGCATCGGGTCCGGGGCGCCGTCGGCCTCCTGCTTCACCCACACCTGCGCGGCCGTCCCGTCCCAGTGGTGGAACATGCTCACGCTGTAGGCGCTCGCGAGCACGGCGCCCAGGCCCTCGTCGCTCATCTGCTCGGGCGGCAGGTCCAGGTAGACGGCCTGCCGCATCCGGAAGGCGGGCACCAGGTCGAGCTCGAGGCGGGTGACGATCCCCAGGGCGCCCAGGGCGAGCACCATCCCGTCGAACACCTCGGCGTCGGCCTCACGGGAGAAGCCGACGAGGTCGCCGTCCGCGGTGACCAGATCGATCGCCCGCACCGAGGAGGCGAGGGAGCGCTGGCGGTCACCGGAGCCGTGGGTGCCGGTCGCGCTCGCACCGCCCACCGAGATGTGCGGCAGGGAGCCCATGCTGGGCAGCGCGAGGCCCTGCTCCCAGAGGGCGAGCACGAGCTCCCCGTAGCGGACCCCTGCGCCGACGCGCACGGTGCAGCGCTCCGTGTCGATGTCGATGCCGCCGGGCATCGCCTCGAGCGTCACCAGATCCGCGTCGGACGCCGCGACCCGCGAGAACGAGTGCCGGGTGCCGAGCGCCCGCATCCGGTCGGAGCGGCCGACGAGGGCGCGCAGCGCGTCGAGGGACGTCGGCCTATGCAGCGGGCCCGGCCCGTAGTCGACCGTCCCCGACCAGCTGAGGCCCGGGCGGGAGCCATTCGCCGCTTCACCGGTGGATCCACGCATCCGGGAGCTCGCCCCCATGCCTCAGAACCCCTGCGCGAGGCGGTGGAAGACCTGGTTCACGCGCAGCTCCTGCGCGAAGGAGCGCACGGTGGTCGACTCGTCGATGACGGCGAGCTCGAGCCCGGAGATCTCCGCGAGGTCCTCCCAGATCTCGAGGTCGGTCGCCGTGGTCATCACCGTGTGGTGGGCGGCGCCGGCGGTCAGCCAGCACTCGGCCGACGTCGCGAGGCTCGGCGCGGGCTCCCACACCGCGCAGGCCACGGGCAGGTGCGGCAGGGGCTCGTCGGGCGCGACGATCTGCACCGTGTTGGCGACCAGGCGGAAGCGCTCGCGCATGTCGCTCATGGCGATCACGAGGCCGGGACCGGGGTCGGCCGTGAAAGTCAGGCGCACCGGGTCCTCGCGATCGCCGATGCCCAGCGGGTGGATCTCGAGGCGGGGCCGTGCGGTGGTCAGCGACGGGGAGACCTCGAGCATGTGGGCGCCGAGGATCTTCTGCTCGCCGGGCGTGAGCTCGTAGGTGTAGTCCTCCATGAGCGAGGCGCCGCCCGGGAGGCCGAAGCCCATGACGTTCGCGACGCGCACCAGGATCGCGGTCTTCCAGTCGCCCTCGGCGCCGAAGCCGTACCCGTCGGCCATGAGGCGCTGCACCGGCAGGCCGGGCAGCTGGCGCAGCCCGCCGAGGTCCTCGAAGTTGGTGGTGAAGGCGCCGAAGCCGCCCTCCTCGAGGAAGGAGCGCAGGCCCAGCTCGAGCCGCGCGCCGTAGCGCAGTGACTCGCGGCGCTCGCCGCCCTCCTGCAGCTCGGGGACGACGTCGTACTCGGCGTCGTAGACCGCGACGAGCTCGTCGATCGCGGACTCCTCGATCCCGTCGACCACCTCGACGAGGTCGTTCACGCCCCACGTGTTCACCGAGACGCCCAGGCCCAGCTCGGCCTCTGTCTTGTCGCCCTCGGTGACGGCGACGTCACGCATGTTGTCGCCGAAGCGGGCGAGGCGCAGCGAGTGCAGCTCCGCCCAGCCCGTCGCCGCGCGCGCCCAGCGGCCGATGCGCTGCTGGACGTCCGCATGCGAGGCGTGGCCGACGACGGTCTTGCGCTCGACGCCGAGCCGCGAGGCGATGTACCCGAACTCGCGGTCGCCGTGGGCGGCCTGGTTCAGGTTCATGAAGTCCATGTCGATGCTCGACCAGGGCAGCTTCTCGTTCGCCTGCGTGTGCAGGTGCAGCAGAGGGGTCTGCAGGGCGTCGAGCCCGAGGATCCACATCTTCGCCGGGGAGAAGGTGTGCATCCAGGCGATGACGCCCACGCACGCCGGGTCGGAGTTCGCCGCGAGAGCGGTCTCGCGGATCGCGTCGCGGCTGGTGAGCACGGGCTTCCAGACGATCTTCACGGGCACGTCGCTCGCGGCGTCGAGGGTCTGGGCGATGACGCGGGACTGCTCGGCGACCTGGTCGAGGGTCTCCGGGCCGTACAGGCCCTGGCTGCCGGTGAGGAACCAGATCTCGCGTGCGGCGAACGGGTTGTCCACGGGGTCTCCTTCGGTCGTGGTTGAACGTTCACATCCTACGGTGGGGAGTCGGCCCGGCGCGAGACGTCGTCCCGGATGCGGACAGCCAGGAGGCCGCCGCCCACGGGGCGACGGCCTCCTCTTGGCCCGAGATGTCGAGGGGTCAGTCCTCGCGGCGCTTCGAGCCGGGTCGGGCGGAGCCTCGTCCGCCCCGCTGCCCCCTGTCGAGGGCGCCGCGGGTCGCCGAGAGCCGGTAGTCGATCCGGTCGTCGACGAAGCTGCCCAGCTGCTCGTTCTCCGGGAGCGACCCGGTGACGTGCTCGGTCACGCGCTCGAGGCGGGCGCTGAGCTCGTGCGCCTCGACGACCGCCGAGTCCAGGCGCAGCGCCTTGACCAGCGCCACGCACATGAGCAGCAGGATCACGCTGAACGGCAGCGCCGTGGCCAGCGAACCCGCCTGCAGGGACTCCAGCCCGCCCGAGAGCAGCAGCGCGGCGGCGAGGAAGCCCGAGAGGGCGGCCCACAGGATGCGCGACCACATCGGCGGGTTCGGGTGACCGCCCGAGGCGAGCATGTCGACCACGAGGGACCCGGAGTCCGAGGAGGTGATGAAGAAGATCGCGACCAGCAGGATGCCAAGCACCGAGAGGATGCCGCTGAGCGGAAGGTCCTCGAGGATGCGGAACAGCGACTCCTCGGCCGTGATGTCGCCGAGGTCGCCCGCGCCGAACCACTGGCGGTACAGGCCGCTGCCGCCCCAGATCGAGAACCACACCATGCCGACCACGGAGGGCACCAGCAGCACGCCGGCGATGAACTCGCGCACCGTGCGGCCGCGGGAGATGCGGGCGATGAACACGCCCACGAACGGCGCCCAGGCGATCCACCAGCCCCAGTAGAACAGGGTGGCGCCGGACCACCAGGTCTGCGCCTTCTCGGAGCGCTGGTAGGCGCCCACGTCGAGGGTCATGTGGAAGACGTTGGCGAAGTAGACGCCCAGGGACTCGACGAAGTTCTGGAGCAGGAAGACGGTGGGCCCGAACAGCAGCGCCACGATCATCAGCAGACCGGCGAGCGAGAGGTTGATGTTCGAGAGCCACTTGATGCCCGCGCCGACGCCGCTGACCACGGACATCATGGCGAGCAGCGAGATCACGACGATCAGCGCCACGAGCAGCCAGTTGCTGACGTCGCCGATCAGGCCGATGGCCTGCATGCCGGCGGAGATCTGCTGGACGCCCAGGCCCAGCGAGGTGGCGATGCCGAAGACGGTGCCGAAGATCGCGAGGACGTCGATGACGTCGCCGATCCAGCCCTTGACGCGCTCGCCGAAGATCGGCTCGAGCGCCCACCGGATCGACACGGGGCGGCCACGACGGTGCACGGCGTAGGCGAGGGCCAGGCCGATCACGGCGTAGCAGGCCCAGGGGTGCAGGCCCCAGTGCAGGAAGGTCTGCGCCATGGCCAGGCCGGAGAGCTCCACACCCTCGCCGTCCCATCCGGGCTTCACATTGGTGGTGGTGTAGCCCAGGGGCTCGGCGACGCCGTAGAAGACCAGGCCGATGCCCATGCCCGCGGCGAACAGCATCGCGAACCACGAGAGGGTCGAGAACTCGGGTCGGTCCTCGTCCCGGCCCAGGCGGATCCGGCCGAAGCGGCTCAGCGCGATGATCGCCGAGAACGCCACGAAGAGGCCGATGATCAGCATGTAGTACCAGCCCAGGGTGGCCACGATCCAGTTCTGGACGCCCTGGAACACGGTGCTGGAGACGCCGGGGGCGATCACGGTGCCCACGGCGACCGCGAGGATCACGATCAGGGAGGGCCAGAAGACGGCGGGGGCGATGGTGCCGCGGCCGATGCGCGCGCCCTGCCGGCGCAGCTTCTGCGTGATCTCGTCGTCGCTGTCGCGCTCGTCGATCTGCAGGTGCTCGGGCAGGTGGACGGTGGTGGGGAGGTCCTCGGGCCAGGCGGCAGGTCGGTCGTGCGAGGAGGTCGGGGTGTCGGGGGCCGCGGTGGCGGCTTCGGGCGGGATGGGCGAGCTCAAGCAGTTCCCTTCGACGAAGGCGGGCGGGTCGTGCATCGGACATCGGACGTCGTCGGCCGAACCTCCAGCGTCGGTCCTTCCCAGACTTCTTTCAAGGGGCGAAGGGTCTGCCCGGTCTCGTGCACGGGAGCAGCGGAGGTGCATCGCTCCTGTTCGCGCGGGAGTTCGGTGCGGAACGGCGCGGCGACGGGGTTACGGACCTCATAGTCGCCTGCCGTGCCGAACAGTCGCCGGCCGTTCCGACAACCGGGGCTCAGCGCTGCCCGTAGACGTTCTGGTAGCGCTCGAAGAGGGAGTCGACGAGCGCCTCGGGGACCTCCAGCGGCTCGCCGAGCTGGCGGGAGACGTGCACGGTGCGCGCGACCTCCTCGCACATGACGGCTGCCTTCACCGCGTCGCGGGCGTCGCGCCCGATGGTGAACGGGCCGTGGTTCCGCATGAGCACGGCGCGCGAGCGCGAGTCTCGCAGGGTCTCGACGATGCCCTGGCCGATCGAGTCGTCGCCGATCACGGCGAGCGGGCCCACGGGGATCGGCCCGCCGAACTCGTCGGCCATCATCGTGAGCACGCAGGGGATCTCCTCGCCGCGCGCCGCCCAGGCGGTCGCATAGGTCGAGTGGGTGTGCACGACCCCGCCCACCTCGTCCATGTGGCGGTACACGTAGGCGTGCGCGGCGGTGTCGGAGGAGGGGGAGAGCGCCTCGGGCGTGCCGTCGGCGATCTTCTCCCCGTCCAGCGTGCACACGACCATGGTCTCGGGGGAGAGGTCGTCGTAGGAGACGCCGGAGGGCTTGATGACGAAGAGCTCCGGGGCATCCGCGGCTTCCAGGGCATCGGCCGACGGCACGCCGGCCGACGGGCGGGGCACGCGCTCGGACACGTTCCCGGCGGTCCAGACGACCAGGCCGTTGCGCGGGAGCTCCGCGTGCAGCGCGGCGACACGCTCGCGGGTCCGGGCGACCGCCTCCTGGACGGCCTCGGGGAGCTCGGTGAGGACGAGGGTCATGGGGCTCCTTCGACGTGAGGCCACATCGTCATGGCAACGTTCACATTACGGGTCCGACGACGACCCGCGCAAGGCAGGACCGCGGATTGCGCGCGAGCGGCGCGAAAGGGGCGCGCCCCGTCGGGCTCAGTCGATCGACTCCCCGGCGAGGCGCTCCACGGGCAGTGCCGCGCGGTAGCCGCGCAGCCAGTCGGCGTAGCCTCGCGCGCCCTCGTCGGTCGGCTCGAGCGTCGTGACCTCCTGGGAGGCGAAGACCTCGTCGGCCAGGAAGCGGCGCAGCGCCTCCGTGGTCGCCCCGTCGGCTCCGCCCGGCGCCGCCCCGTCCGATGCGGCCCGGCCGGTCCTCCCCTCGGCGAGCTGCGCCGTGTGCGCGGCGAGCAGCGCCATGCCCCAGGCGCCGCCCTCGCCGGCCGACGCGCCGAGGGCGACCGGCGTGCGCAGGGCGTCGGCGAGGACCTGCTGGGCCACGCCCTTCGTGCGGAAGATGCCGCCGTGGGCGTACATGACGTCGAGCCCCACCTTCTCCTCCTCGAGGAGCACCTCCATGCCCACGGCCAGCGCGCCGAAGGCCCCGTGCAGCTGCGCGCGCATGAGGTTCTCGAGCGTGAAGCTCGCCTGTTGGGTGCGCACGAGCAGCGGCCGACCGGAGTCGACGCCCGTCTGGTGCTCTCCCGAGAGGTAGTTGAAGGACAGCACCCCGCCCGCGTCCGCATCGCCCGCGGCGCCCGCCTCGAAGAGGCGTGCGTACAGTTCCTCGGTGTCCACGTCCTGCCCGAGCAGCTGCGCGAACTGCGCGAACACGCCGAGCCACTGGTCGAGATCTCCCGTGCAGTTGTTCGTGTGGATCATCGCGACCGGATCGCCCGAGGGCGTCGTGACCATGTCGATCTCCTCGCGGGGCGTCGCGAGCGGACGCTCGAGCACGACCATCGCGAACGCGCTGGTCCCGGCGCTCACGTTGCCCGTGCGCGGTGCGATCGCCTGCGTCGCGACCATCCCCGTGCCGGCGTCCCCCTCGGGCGGGGCGGTGAGGGCGCCCGCCTCGAGGGCGCCCGACGGATCGAGCAGTCGCGCGCCCTCCTCGGTGAGCGTCCCGGCGTCCTGCCCGGCCACGAGCACCTCGGGGAGCAGGTCGGCGAGTTCCCAGGGGACGTCCGCGACGGCGTCGAGGCCGGTGAAGCGCCCGAGGAGCTCGCGGTCGTAGTCCGGTGCGCCGCCCGCGGAGGAGATCGGGAACATGCCGCTGGCGTCGCCCACGCCCAGCACGGAGCGTCCGGTGAGGCGGCGGTGGACGAGGCCGGAGAGCGTGGTGATCGCGGCGATGCTCCCCACGTGATCCTCGCCGCCGAGCACGGCGTGCAGGAGATGGGAGACGGACCAGCGCAGCGGGATGTTCTGGCCGAAAGTCTCCGAGAGCAGGGACGCGGCGTCGGAGGTATAGGTGTTGCGCCAGGTGCGGAACGGGGCGAGCAGCTCGCCGTCCGCGTCCAGGGCGATGTAGCCGTGCATCATCGCGGAGATGCCCAGGGACGCCAGGCGGGTGAGCGGCACGTCGTAGTGCGTGCGCACGGCGTCGGCGAGGTCCGCGAAGCACGTGGCGAGCCCCTCCCAGACCTCGTCCATCGGGTAGGTCCAGCTGTCGTCGGCGAGCGTGTTCTCCCAGGCGAAGGAGCCGGTCGCGAGCACGGCCCCCGCATCGTCGATGAGGGCCGCCTTGATCCGGGTCGAGCCCAGCTCGATCCCCAGGTGCGCGCGCCCCTGGGAGATGAGGTCGGCGGCATCGGGGCGGGGAGCGGTCACATCATCGTGGGTCATGGCCCTATTCGATCAGGCGCACCCGGGGTCGGCAACGTGCACATCGGACGCGGTGGAAGATTCCGACCTCCCAGGAGCGGCGGCGCGAGCGTCCGTCCGAGGGGTGGGTGCGCGGTTCAGAGGGGTCGAAGACTCGACTCCCGGACGACGAGCTCCGGCGCGAGCGCGGCCGAGGAGTCGGCCGAGAGGTCGGCCGTGCCGTTCTCTGCGCCTGCCCCGTCCTCGAGCCGCGCGAGCAGCCGGTGCATCGCCGCTCGGCCGAGCTGCGCGAAGGGCTGGGCGACGGAGGTGAGCGAGGGCGTGGAGTAGGTGGCGCCCTCGATGTCGTCGAAGCCCACGAGGGCGACGTCGCGGGGCACCTCGATGCCGCGCTCGCCCAGGGCGCGCAGAATCCCGATCGCCATCAGGTCGTTCGCGGCGAAGATCGCGTCGGGGAGCGCTCGTGCGGCGAGCTTCGTGCCGATCCGGTAGCCCGATCGCGCGGACCAGTCGCCGGGATCCGTGAACTCGCCGTCGGCCCCGACCTCCGCGAGCGTCTCCTCGGTGCCGCGGCGCCGGGCGCGCGCATCGAACCAGTCGACGGGGCCGGGGACGTGCACGATCCGCCGCATGCCCTGGTCGGCCAGGTGCGTGATGACCGCGCGGGCACCGCTCGCCTGGTCCACGCCGACGACCTCGACGCCCGTCGCGTCCAGGGGCCCGGAGGACACCGAGAGCACGGGTGTGGTGCGGGCCGCGGCCTCGGCCACGGGCGTCATGCCGTCGTGCCCGGCGACCACGATGATCCCGTCGACCCCGGACCCGACGAGGTCCGAGGCGACCTGCGCATGCGGCTCACCCGGGGCGACGGTGGTGAGAAGGGTCGAGTAGCCGGCCTCGCGCGCGGCCCGCTCGATCGCCGCGGTCGTCTCCGCGGGGCCGAACAGCGACGAGCCGTCCGACAGCACGCCGACGAGGGCCGAGCGGGTGGTCTTCAGCGCCCGGGCCGCACGATTGCGCGCGTACCCGAGCGCCACGATCGCCTCGAGCACGCGGTCGCGGGTCTCCGGGCGCACGATCGCGGGCTCGTTGAGCACCCGGGAGACCGTCTGGTACGAGACCCCGGCGCGCGCCGCGACATCGAGCATCGAGGGTCGGCGCGAGGTCGTCGGCATGGGAGCTCCGTGGATGTCGGCGGGAGAGGGTCGCTGGAGGGGAGTGCAGGGTGTTTCGAAGGATACGGCGACACGGCGGTGGACATCTGGGTCGCCCATCCGTCGCCCACACCGATGTGAACGTTGCGATTCCGTGACCTCGCGGGCCACGTAAATGCTTGCGCCCGGAGAGGATGTGAACGTTATCATCCATGGTGCTCCACGCCACAGCGCATGGATCCGATGCCGCCGGCACCGCTGCCGGCCCATCCGCCCGCCGCCCCTGTCCCCGACGCCCGCGCAGCGTGCGCGGGTCGCCGACGCGGGCACCGTTTCGAAGAGGAGACACCATGACCAGCAGCCTTCCCGTTCCCAGCAGGCGCACCTTCCTCGCCGGCGCCGGCTCCCTCGGCGCGATCGCCGCCCTCGCGGCCTGCTCCGGCGGCGGCGCCGGATCCTCCGGCCCCGACACCGAGGCCGACCCCAAGGACCAGACCATCGGCGTGGCCATGCCCACCCAGACCTACGAGCGCTGGGTCCAGGACGGCGCGAACATCAAGAAGTCCCTCGAGAAGGAGGGCTACAAGGTCACCCTCCAGTACGCCGACGACGACATCCCCACTCAGTCCCAGCAGATCGACCAGATGGTCACCCAGGGCGTCGCCGCCCTGATCATCGCCTCGATCGACGGCTCGGCCCTGACCAGCCAGCTCGACGCCGCGAGGGCCGCCGGGATCCCCGTGATCTCCTATGACCGCCTCCTCACCAACAGCGAGAACGTCGACTTCTACGTCACCTTCGACAACTACAAGGTGGGCGTCACCCAGGCGAACTCCCTGCTGTACGGGCTGGGCCTGCTCGACGAGAAGTTCGAGAAGGCCTCCGACGCCCCGAAGGGTCCGCTGAACATCGAGCTGTTCGCCGGCTCGCTCGACGACAACAACGCCCACCTGTTCTGGAAGGGCGCGATCGACACCCTGCAGCCGTACATGGACGACGGCGTGCTCGAGGTGCCCTCCAAGCAGACCGACATCGACCAGTGCGCCATCCAGCGCTGGGAGCAGGAGACCGCGCAGAAGCGCATGGAGAACCTGCTGACCACGCACTACAAGGGCGACAAGAAGCTCGACGGAGTCCTCGCCCCGGCCGACCCGCTCTCGCGCGGCATCATCAACGCCCTGCAGAACGACGGCCGCGGCGACACCATCAAGGACGGCCTGCCGATCATCACCGGCCAGGACGCCGAGATCGCCTCGATCAAGCTGATCGCCGACGGCGTGCAGTTCTCGACGATCTTCAAGGACACCCGCAAGCTCGCCGACCAGGCCGTCGTCGCCGCGAAGGCGTACCTCGAGGGCAAGGAGCCGGAGGCGAACGACACCAAGACCTACGACAACGGCTCGAAGGTCGTCCCCTCCTACCTGCTGCCGGTCGAGATGGTGCTCGAGTCCAACTACGAGAAGATCCTCGTCGACTCCGGCTACTACACGGAGGAGCAGGTCGAGAAGGGCCAGGCCTGAGCGTGCTCGGGACGAATCGGCGTCGGCCGCGGGACCAGCGGTCCCTCACTGCGGCCGACGCCCCCACCCATGCCCGCGCGGTCGACCCGCTCGCCGCGCGCGCCCGTGCCGGATGCACCTGCGCCCGTGGCGCACGCACCTGCGCCCCAGCCCGAAGGAGGGCCCGATGAACGACAGCATCCTCGAGATGCGCTCCATCACCAAGCGCTTCCCCGGCGTCACCGCCCTGAAGGACGTCTCCCTGAGCGTGCGCGAGGGCGAGATCCACGGGATCTGCGGGGAGAACGGCGCCGGGAAGTCCACGCTCATGAAGGTGCTCTCGGGCGTCGAGCCCGCCGGCACCTACGACGGGGAGATCCACTTCCGCGGCCGCCCCATGAGCTTCCACTCGATCAACGACTCCGAGGCCGAGGGGATCGTGATCATCCACCAGGAGCTCGCCCTGGTGCCGCACCTGACCATCGCCGAGAACATCTTCCTGGGCAACGAGCGCTCCCGCGGGGGCGTCATCAGCTGGGGCGAGACGAACGCGGAGGCGCTCAGGCTGCTGCGCCGCGTGGGCCTCGACGAGAACCCGGTGACACCGGTCGGACAGCTCGGCGTCGGCAAGCAGCAGCTCGTCGAGATCGCCAAGGCGCTCTCGAAGAACGTGAGCCTGCTGATCCTCGACGAGCCCACCGCCGCGCTCAACGACGACGACTCCGAGCACCTGCTCGGCCTCATCCGCGGTCTGCGCGACGAGCAGGGCGTCACCTCGATCATCATCTCCCACAAGCTCGGGGAGATCGCCGAGATCGCCGACACCACCACCGTCATCCGCGACGGCTCGACCATCGAGACCATCGACATGCACGGCGGGGCAGCGGCGGGCCGCGCCCTCATCCCGCGCATCATCAAGGGAATGGTCGGGCGGGACATGGACAGCATGTTCCCCGAGCGCAGCGTCGAGATCGGCGAGGAGGTGCTGCGCATCGAGGACTGGCACGTCACCCACCCGACCCAGCCCGACCGGACCCTCGTCGACGGCGTCTCGCTCACCGCGCGCGCCGGCGAGGTCGTCGGCATCGCCGGCCTCATGGGCGCCGGCCGCACCGAGCTCGCGATGAGCGTGTTCGGCCGCTCCTACGGGCGCGAGATCAGCGGGAAGGTGTTCATGCACGGGCGTCCCGCGAACGTGCGCGGTGTGGCCGACGCGATCGGCAGCGGCATCGCGTACGTCAGCGAGGACCGCAAGCGCTACGGGCTCAACCTCATCCAGGACGTGCGGCGCAACATCAGCGCCGCGGCGCTGGGCAAGGTCTCCCGCACGGGCTGGATCGACGGCAACCAGGAGATCTCCGTCGCCGAGCGCTACCGGAAGTCGCTGAACATCAAGACGCCGACGGTGCTCTCGCGCGTCGGCCAGCTCTCCGGCGGCAACCAGCAGAAGGTCGCGCTCAGCAAGTGGCTGTTCACCGAGCCCGACGTGCTGATCCTCGACGAGCCCACCCGCGGCGTCGACGTCGGCGCGAAGTACGAGATCTACACGCTGATCAACGAGCTCGCCGAGCAGGGGAAGGCGATCGTCGTGATCTCCTCCGAGCTGCCCGAGGTGATGGGGCTCGCCGATCGCATCTACACACTGTCCGCGGGTCGCATCACCGGAGAGGTGAGCGCCGCGGACGCCACGCAGGAGCACCTGATGGAGCTCATGACCATGGAGAGGGAGTGAGGGACCACCGATGGCCGGAACCTCCGATATCAAGGACCTGCTCACCAGGAACGTCCGCCAGAGCGGCATCTACATCGCGTTCGTGTTCATCGTGCTGCTGTTCACGGTGCTCACCCGCGGCGCGCTGCTGAGCCCGGGCAACCTCACGAACCTGATCCTGCAGTACTCCTACATCCTGATCCTCGCGATCGGGATGGTGCTCATCATCGTCGCCGGGCACATCGACCTCTCGGTCGGCTCGGTCGTCGCGTTCACCGGCTCGGTCGCCGCCGTGGTCGTCATCCAGCACGGGCTGCCGTGGTGGCTGGGGATCCTCGCGGCCCTGGGCGTCGGCATCCTGGTGGGGCTGTGGCAGGGATTCTGGGTCGCGATCGTCGGGATCCCGGCGTTCATCGTGACCCTCGCGGGCATGCTCATCTTCCGCGGCATGACCATGCAGACCCTGGGCAACGTGTCCCTCTCGCCGTTCCCCGAGGCGTACCAGAAGATCGCCGGCGGCTTCCTCAACGGCCTCTTCGGCGGTCCCGGGTACGACGTGTTCACGCTGGTCGTCGCGGCCGCCGTGGTGATCGTGTTCGCGCTCCAGCAGTGGCGGGCGCGCCTCGCGAAGCTGCGCTACGACCAGAGCGTCGAGGCGCTGTGGATCTTCGCGGTCAAGGTCGCGGTCGTCGCCGTCATCGTGATGGCCTTCGCCTGGCAGATCGCCAACGCCCGAGGCCTCCCCGTGGTGCTGATCCTGCTCGCCGCGCTGATCCTCATCTACTCGTTCGTCAGCCAGCAGACCGTCTTCGGCCGGCACGTCTACGCCATGGGTGGGAACCTGCAGGCCGCACGCCTCTCCGGTGTGAAGACGCGCCTGGTGAACATGATGCTGTTCGTGAACATGGGCCTGCTCTCCGCGATCGCCGGCATCGTCTACTCGGCCCGCTCGAACTCGGCGCAGCCGGGGGCGGGCAACATGTTCGAGCTCGACGCGATCGCGGCCGCGTTCATCGGCGGCGCCGCCGTCAGCGGTGGCGTGGGCAAGGTGCAGGGCGCGATCATCGGCGGCCTGATCATGGCGGTCATGTCCAACGGTATGCAGATCATGGGCATCGGCCAGTCCACCCAGTCGATCGTGCGCGGCGTGGTGCTGATCCTCGCCGTCGCCTTCGACGTCTACAACAAGAAGCGCGCTGGCGCCGAGGGGTGAGGCCGCCGGGACGGCGGCCCGGCGGTCCGGCCGGGTGACCCGGTGCTCCAGTGGCCGGCACCCATCGCTGCCGCCGTCGGCCGCCGTGGTCGCCGCCGTCGGCCGCCCGTGGAGCGTGAGAAGTACGAAACCGTTGCCAAGAGTGCTCATGGCAACGGTTTCGTACTTCTCACGCCCATGCGGCCGCGTGGTCGGCCTGCGCCGGGGTCCTCTGGGTGATCGGGCCGGATCCTTGCTCGTCGAGGAGCTCCTGGGTGGCACGGCACATCACACCTCCTCGATGCCCTCAGCCGAGCACGTCGGAGCGACCCGCAGGGCAAAGATATGAGGATGGCGAACCACCGAAGCGCTGTGGTGGTTTGCCATCCTCATATGTTCGTGCCCGTGTGCCCGTGTGCCCGTGTGCCCCACCGCCGAGGGGGAGTCCGTCGGCCCGCGCTACCCCTTCAGCCCGGTCCCCGCGACGCCCTCGACGATCTGGCGCTGGAAGACGAGGTAGAGCAGGACCAGGGGGAGGGCGGCGAGGATCGCGCCGGCCTGGATGTCGGCGAAGCGCTGACCGAAGCTGCCCTGCACCGTCGCGAGTCCGACGGGGATCGTCATCAGGTTCGGGTTGGTGAGGACGAACAGCGGCAGCAGCAGGTTGTTCCACACGCCCACGAAGGTGAGGATCGCGACCGCGGCGATCACGGGGCGCGAGAGCGGCATGATCACCGACCAGTAGATCTTCCAGAGTCCGGCGCCGTCGATGCGCGCGGCCTCCTCGAGCTCGCGGGGGATGCCGTCGAAGAACTGCTTGAAGATGAACACCGAGATCACCGCGGGGACCTGCGGGAAGATCACGGCCCAGTAGGTGTTCAGCAGGTTCGCGGCGCCCAGCATCTCGAAGATCGGCACGATGAGCACCTGGCTGGGGATCATGATGCCCAGCAGGATCATCAGCATCACGGTGGTGCGGCCGCGGAAGCGCATCCGGGAGAGCGCGAAGGCGGCCATCGAGGCGAACACGACGGTGAGGACGGTCGTGAGGATGCCGGTGATCGCGCTGGCCAGGTACCAGTTCCAGATGTCGCCCGCGCCGAAGAGCGTCGAGTACGAGTGCAGAGTCGGGTACCAGTGGGAGAGGATCTCGTTCGCGCCGAGCGCCGCGACGCCGTTCTCGGACAGCGAGGTCTTCAGCGCGAACAGGCTCGGGATCAGCCAGATCACCGCGAACACGACCAGCACGATCCAGGTGACGATCGTGAAGGTGCGTCCGCTGATGCCGGCCCCCGAGGACCGGGCAGGGGGAGCGGCGGCGGAGATCGCGCCGCCCACGCCGGATCGGCCTGCGCGCCCGGCGCCCGGGGTGGTCGCGGTGGTCGTGGTCATGGCTCAGGCCTCCTGGTCGCGACGTGCGGCCACGCGCTCGACGATCTCGCGGATCACGGCGATGGCGACGATGATGATGAACAGCAGCACCGAAGCGGCCGATGCGGCGCCGATGCGGTTGTCGGTGAAGGCGGTGCCGGTGATCAGGCCGAGGCTGACCTGGGTGGAGATGCCCGGACCCCCGTTGGTCATCAGGTAGACCTGGTCGAAGATCTTCAGGCTCGCGATGATCTGCAGCAGGATGACGAGCGTCGTGGTGCGGCGCAGCAGCGGGATCGTCACGTGCCGGATCTGCTGCCAGGTGCTCGCGCCGTCGACGGCCGCGGCCTCGTAGAGCTCGCGCGGGATGTCCTGCAGCCCCGCGAGATAGAGGATGAAGTTGAACCCGATGGTCCACCACACCGTCGCGATCGCGACGCCCACCATCGCGCTCTTGGGATCGGCGAGGATCCCCGAGCCCGGAGTGAAGCCGAGCAGCGACTGCACGCTCGCGAAGAGGCCCGTGGCCGGCGTGAAGATGAAGACCCAGATCAGGGAGATCGTCGCCGAGGGCAGGATGAACGGCAGGAAGAACGCGAGACGGAAGAACCACTGGCCCCGCTGCAGGCGGTTGGTGAGCACCGCGAAGACGAACGCGAGGATCACCAGCGGCGGCACGGTGTAGATCGTGAACTGCAGGGTGTGCCAGAGGGAGGACCAGAAGTCCGCGCGCGAGAACATCTCGACGTAGTTGTCGAGGCCCGCGAAGCTTCCCAGGCCCCGGTGGACCAGCGAGGTGTTGAAGAAGCTCGCGACGAACATCCAGATCGTCGGCCCCAGCAGGAACGCCAGGTAGAAGATCCCGAAAGGCGCGAGGAAGAGCCAGGCGCCTGGCCCGGTGCCGCGGTCGGAGGGTCGTCCGCCGCGCCCGGACCGACGGGCCGGAGCGTCAGCGCTCGCGGCCGACGGGGCGTTCGGCGCCGACGGGACGTTCGGCGTCGTCGTTGCACTGGTCATGATGCGTGCGTCCCTTCGGCTCAGAGCGGGCTGGGCGTGTCGAGGTAGGTCTGGAGCTGGCTGCGGATGGCGCTCAGCGCGCCCTCCGGAGTGGTCGACCCCTGCTGCACGAGGGCCAGCTGCGCGCCGACCGTCGCCTCGAAGGTCGAGCCCGAGCCCCCGTACCAGGCGGCGTCGTCGTAGTAGGCGTTCTCCGCGGCGGAGGCGTAGTCGGACTGCGGCGTGAGTTTCTTGTACTCCGCGCTGTCGTAGGTGGGGAGGTAGGCGGGGACGTGCCCGCCCTCCGCCCAGGTCATCGACTCGGTGAGCATCGACTTGATGAATCCGAGCGCCTGCGTCAGCTGCTCGGGCGTGCGGTCCTTCTTCGGCAGGATGAAGGTGTGGGAGTCGGCCTGCGCGGCGGGCCGGTCGAAGAGGGTGGGGATCGGCGCCATGCCGAACTTCAGGCCCTCGATCGACTGGAAGGTGCTGATCTCCCATTCGCCCTGCAGGTAGATGCCGGCCTTGCCCGTCGCCATCTGCGTCTGGGACCCCGCGTAGTCGATGCCGCGGTTCAGCCAGCCCTTCTCGACCCACTTCTGCAGACGTGCCGTGATGTCCGTGTAGATGTCCTCGTCGACGGTGATCTTCGCGCCCCCGTCCGAGAGGAAGGGGGTGGCGTCCTCGTACTGGTTGTACAGCGACCAGAACAGTCGCCACGGCGTCGCGGTCTCGCTCACGTTCGCGGAGGTCAGGGCCTCCGATCCGGTGACACCCTTGATCTCCTCGAGGGCGGACTCGAAGGTCTCGACCCCCGAGAGGTCGGTGAGGGAGCCGTCGGACTCGAGCAGTCCGGCCTTGTCCATCACGTCATGGTTGAAGAACATGACGAAGGGGTGGGTGTCCAGCGGGATCGCGATGTTCTTGCCGTCGGTGACCTGCGCGCTCCAGGCCTTCTCGTTGAAGTCCGAGGTCTTCAGGCCCACCCTCGCGAGGTCGTCCTCGCTGATGGGGTCGAGGATGCCGCCGTCCCACAGGGGCTTCGCACGCGTGAGGTGGGCGACCGCGACGTCGGGCGGCTGGTTGCCGACGGTCGCGAGCGTGACCTTGGAGTAGTACGGATTGCCCCAGGCGAAGGTCGTGGCCTGCAGCGAGGAGGAGCCGCCGTGGGCCTTCGCGTAGACCTTCTCCATGTCCTGCATGCGCCCGCCGTCTCCGCCGCCGAACAGGTTCCAGAACACGAGGGTCTCGGGGGCGACCTCGCTGCCCACCAGGCCCGCGCCGAGGGGTCCGCCGCAGCCGGCCAGTGCGGCGGACGCGCCGAGCACGGCGGTCGAGCCGAGAAGGGTGCGGCGGCCGACGGGACGTCGGCCGGCAGAGCCGAGGGGCGTGCGCACACGCATGGGGCATCACTCCGTCGTGGATCGGGATCGCGGTGTGAACGTGACCCAGAGCATCTTTGCAACGTTGAGAATACACGCGGCGGTGCCGAGCGCAAAGGGGTGGCGGAGAGCTCGGCGGGCGCTGGGCGCGCAGGACGCCGGGGTGCCGTCGGGCGCACTCCGGACACGCTCCGGGCGCGCTCAGCGGCGACGTGAGCCGCCCCCTCAGCCCTCCGGCGTGCTCCCGCGGACCACGAGCTCGTGCGGCGCGGTGATCGTGCGCGGACCCCCCTCGTAGCCGTTGATCCGCTCGATGAGCATGTCGAGGGCCGCCTTGACCAGGAACTGCTTGTCCGGACGGATCGTCGTGAGCGGAGGATGGGCGAAGAGCGCCTCAGGGCTGTCGTCGTAGCCGACCACCGCGACGTCGCCCGGGACGGTGCGGCCGCGGTCGCGCAGGCCGGCGAGCGCGCCGAGGGCGATCTCGTCGTTGCCGCACACCAGGCCGTCGAGGTGCGGATGCGCGTCCAGCAGGCGGTGCGCGGCCTCGCGCCCGTCGGCCCGATGCCAGTCCGCGACCTCCTCGATCGGCGCCCGCGCGGGGTCGAGGTCGTGGCGCCACAGGGCCTGGCGGAAGCCCTCGATGCGCAGGCCGGAGGAGCTGTGGGGCGCGGGGTCCGTGGTCTCCATGGCGCCCACGAAGGCGAGCCGGCGCCGGCCGCGCTCGAGCAGGTGGGCGGTGGCGTCGGCGGTCGCCCGCGTGTTGTCGATCCGGACGTAGTCGGATCCGGGCGGCAGGTGCGCGTCGGAGAGGTGCTCGCCGATGAACACGGTGGGCTGGTCCACGTGCTCCATCTGCGCGAGGTAGTCCTCGCCCACCTGCATGGGGTTGAAGATGACGCCGTCGCCCAGCCGCCGCCGGAAGCCGCGCAGCACCTCGATCTCCTCGTCGCGGCCCGCGGAGGTGGTGTGCAGGACGACCGTTCGGCCCCGGCCCTGCGCCTCGTCGATGAAGGTCTGCGCGAGGTTCGAGAAGTAGCTGAAGTTCAGCGAGGGGACAGCGAGGGTGACGATGCCGCTCGCACCGGTGCGCAGCTGCTGGGCGGCGAGCTGGGGCCGGTAGCCCGTCACCGCGATCGCCTCCTGCACGCGGGTGCGGGTGGACTCCCGCACGTGCGGGTAGTCGTGGACGACGTTGGACACCGTCTTGATGGAGACGTCCGCGATCTCGGCGACGTCGCGCAGCGTGGGCGGTCGGCGCCGTGCGCGGCGGGTGGACGGTGGCATGCGGCTGATTGTGCCACCGCGGGGTGCCGCGGGAAGCCGCTTGCCTGCGGGGTCCGCAGGATCGGCGCGGCGGAGCGCCTCCTCCTGGCCTCCTCCCGGCAGCGGCCGCGGGGAACTTCTTGACGGCCGACGGGGGCCGTGGTGAGATCGTCTGCAACGTTGTAGACGATGAAAGGCCCCGCCGCGATGACCCGCACCGTCACCCTCGCCCTGCACCCCGCCTTCCGGGTCGCGCCCGTGCGCCCGCGCACCTTCGGGGCCTTCGTCGAGCACCTGGGCCGCTGCGTCTACGGCGGCATCTTCGAGCCCGACCACCCCGCGGCCGACGAGGCGGGCTTCCGCACCGACGTCCTCGACCTCACGCGCGAGCTGGGCGTCACCAGCGTCCGCTACCCGGGCGGCAACTTCGTCTCCGGGTACCGGTGGGAGGACGGCGTCGGCCCCGTCGAGGAGAGGCCCGCGCGCCACGACCTCGCGTGGCACTCGACGGAGCCGAACACCGTCGGCCTCGACGAGTTCATGGCCTGGGCCGAGCGCGCCGGCGTCGAGCCGATGTACGCGGTGAACCTGGGCACCCGCGGCGTCCCCGAGGCGCTCGACGTGCTGCAATACGCCAATGCGCCGCAGGGCATCGCGCTCTCCGACGCGCGCGCGGCCCACGGCCACCCCGAGCCCTACGGGATCCGCATGTGGTGCCTGGGCAACGAGATGGACGGCCCCTGGCAGACCGGCCACAAGACCGCCCAGGAGTACGCCCGCACCGCCGCCGAGACCGCGCGCGCCATGCACCAGGAGGACCCGGGGCTCGAGCTCGTCGTCTGCGGGTCCTCGAGCTCGCAGATGCCCACCTTCGGCGCCTGGGAGGCGACTGTCCTCGCCGAGACCTACGACCTCGTGGACATGGTCTCCGCCCACGCCTACTACGCCGAGAAGGACGGCGACCAGGCCTCCTTCCTCGCTTCGGCCGACGACATGGACCACTTCATCGACGCCGTCGTCGCGACTGCTGACCACGTGCGCGCCGAGCTCAAGGCCGAGAAGCGCATCATGGTCAGCTTCGACGAGTGGAACGTCTGGTACCAGCACCGCGCCGAGTCCCGCCCGCCCGAGGGCGACGACTGGCCCGTCGCGCCCGTGCTGCTCGAGGACACCTACAACGCGATGGACGCCGTGGTCGTGGGCAGCCTGCTGATCTCCCTGCTGCGCCACAGCGACCGCGTCGCCTCGGCCTCCCTCGCACAGCTCGTCAACGTGATCGCCCCGATCATGACCGCGCCCGGCGGGGCGGCCTGGCGCCAGACCACCTTCCATCCCTTCGCGCTCACCGCCCGCCACGCCGCCGGCGAGGTGCTCGACGTGCGCATCGAGGCCCCGACCTTCGCCAACGAGCGCTTCGGCACCTCGAGCGCGGCCGACGCCGTCGCCACCTGGGACGAGAGGGCCGGGGACCTGACCCTGTTCGTCGTGAACCGCGATCCCGAGCGCGAGCTCGACCTCGCCGTGGACCTCGCGGACTTCGGCGGCCTCTCCCTCGTCGAGGCGCTCACCCTCCACCACGAGGACCCCTACGCCGCGAACACCCAGGACGCACCGGACACGGTGACGCCGCAGGCCAACGACTCGATCCGGGTCGAGGGCGGCCGGCTGTCCGGCGCGCTGCCCGCGATCTCCTGGAGCCTCGTGCGGCTGCACCGGGACTGACCGGTCGGCGCCCTCAGCCCTCGTCGGCGAACCGACTGCAGGCGGGGCAGCGGGTGAGCAGGTCGTGCCGGCAGGTGCGCACGTGCTCGAGGAAGGACTCCGCGTCCGCGAGGCGCTCGCGCTGGGCGCGGATGCGCGAGAGGCGCTCCTCGATCACCTGCGCGCGCCCCGCCTCGTCGCGGTGCAGCACGAGGCGGATCTCCGCGAGCGAGAGCCCCACCTCCTGGCATGCGCGCAGCACGCGCAGGCGTCGCACCTGCTCCTCGTCGTACTCGCGGTGGCCCGAGGCCGTGCGCGAGGGCGAGACCACGCCCATGTCGTCCCAGTGCCGCAGCACGTGGGCCGGCACCCCGATCAGCCGCGCGGCGTCCCCGATCCTCATCGGGCCATCCTGGCATTGACCTCAGGTCGACCTGAAGCCCTAGCGTCCCCGGCATGGAGACGAAGACGCACCCCCTGGCGCTGCCCGCGCCCGCCATGGTCGATCTCGACGGCATCCGCACGGCCACCTGGCTCCTCGAGTCGGCGGTGGGCGGGCCGACGGGGCGGACGTCGGTGCGGCCGACGGGCCGGGACGTCGTGCTGTGCCATGGAACTCCCTGGTCGGCGCGGGTCTGGGCCCATGTCGCGGCGACCCTGGCCGCGGATCGCCGGGTGCTCCTGTGGGACATGCCGGGGTACGGCCGCTCCGAGATGGGGCCGCAGGTCCCGGTGGACCTCGCGACGCAGATGGGCCGGCTTCCCCGCCTGCTCGACGTGCTCGGGATCGAGCGCCCGCACGTGGTCGCCCACGACATCGGCGGCGCAGTGGCGCTGGGCGCCCACCTCCTGCACGGCCAGGACCTCGCCTCGCTGATGCTCTGGGACCCGGTGGTGCTCGAGCCCTGGGGATCGCCGTTCTTCCGGCTGGTCGCGGAGAACGCCGACGTCTTCGCCGCGCTGCCGCCGCAGCTGCACCGTGCGCTCGTGCGCGAGTACATCTCCGGCGCGGCGGGCGGTGCGGCGGGTGACGCTGCGGGCGGCGAGGCCGGCGGCGCGGCGGGCGCCCCGCTCGACGCCCCGGTGCTCGAGCAGCTGGTGGACCCTTGGGCGACGCCCGAGGGGAGGTCCGGCTTCTGCCGCCAGATCGCGGCGCTCACGCCGGCCCACACCCGACAGATCGCGCGCGGCCTGGGCTCGGTGCGCTGCCCGGTCGCGATCGGCTGGGGCGAGGAGGACCCGTGGATCCCCGTCGAGCAGGCGGACAGGCTGTCGGCGGCGCTGCCCGGGAGGCCGACGCCCCGCCTCCTGCCGGGCGTCGGGCACCTGGCGCCCCTCGAAGCACCGCGCGCCGTCGGGGACACGGTGCGGCAGTGGCTCGCGCGGCTCGAGTCCTCCGCGGGCCCCGACGTCTGTGTTCAACCGAGGGGTTGATCGCGGACGTCGGCCGGCGTACTGTCGTCCTCAACCCACCGGTTGACGAAGGACGTGATGAACGACGATGAACTGACGAGGGCCTTCGCCGCCCTCGCCGACCCCACCCGGCGCGACCTGGTCTCCCGGCTCGCCCTCGGCGACGCCGCCGTCGGCGACCTCGCCGCCCCCTACGACATGTCACTGCAGGCCGTCAGCAAGCACATCGCGGTCCTCGAGAGAGCGGGTCTGGTGACCCGCAGCCGCGACGCGCAGCGCCGCCCCGTCCGCCTCGACGCCGAGGCCCTGGGCGAGCTGACCGGATGGATCGACCGGCACCGACGCGCGGCCGAAGCGCGCATGTCCCGCCTCGAGGACGTGCTGGCCGATCCCGAGACCGCCCCGCCCGCCACCCCGACGCATGCACCTTCCGAGGAGGACCAGCCATGAGCACCGACGCACCCCTGACCACCGCACGCATCAGCGCCGACCCCGACCTGCCCGTCGTGCGCATCGAGCGCGACTTCCACGCATCGCCCCAGCAGGTGCTGCGCGCCCACACCGACCCCGAGCTCTTCGCCCGCTGGATCGGCCCGCACGACCTCACCACCCGCATCACCCGCTGGGACGCCACCACCGGCGGCGCCTGGGCCTACGCGGCCTTCCGCACAGACGACCCCGAGGGGGAGTCGTACTCCTTCCACGGCAGCTTCCACGACGTGCTCCCCGACCGCATCGTCCAGACCTTCACCTACGACGCCTGGCCCGAGGCCGTGACCCTGGAGACCGTCCGCGTCGAGGACCTCGGCAACGGCCGCACCCGCCTGCACGGATGCTCGCTCTTTGACTCCTTCGCCTCCCGCGAGCAGATGCTCGCGAGCGACATGGAGAGAGGCGTGCAGCAGGGGTACGAGGCCCTCGACGCGCTCCTGACCGAGCGGGGCGAGCAGCGATGACCGCGCCCCTCCCACAGCTCCCGCCCGCCGAGAAGTACCGGGCCATCTCCGACCGCTTCACCGCGACCGTGCGCGGCACGGCCGACTGGGACGCGCCCACGCCCGTGGTCGAGTGGAGGGCGCGCGACGTCGTCGACCACCTGGTGACCTGGCTGCCCGCGGTCATCGAGGACGGCTCCGACGTGCGCTTCGCGCCGGGGTCGTCGGCCGAGGAGGACCCGGTCGGTGCCTGGACGCACCTCGACGAGCAGATCCGCAGGATCCTCGCCGCCCCCGAGGTCTCCGCGCGCCCCCACGCGAATCGCCACACGGGGCAGGACCGTGCGGTCGGCGCCGTGATCGACGAGATCTTCACCGGGGACGTCTTCTTCCACACCTGGGACCTCGCGCGCTCGAGCGGCCAGGACGACCGCCTCGATCCCGACATGGTCCACGCGGCGCTCACCGGCATGAGCGCCATGGAGGAGTACCTGCGGCCGACGGGCCAGTTCGGCGAGCAGCAGCCCGTCCCGGAGGGCGCGAGCGAGCAGGAGCGGCTCTTCGCCTTCCTCGGCCGCGATCCGCGCTGGGCGCCGCCGGCGGGCTCAGGACAGGGCCGGCTCGGCCTCGGGAGCTGACTGCGGGGTGGGAGTGGGCGACGACGGACGGCGCGAGATGCACAGTGTGACGCCGGCGGCTGCGAGCCCCGCGACCGCGCCGAGCGCGAAACACAGGCGGAAGGCGTCCAGCGTGGGGATCGCCGCGCTGCCGAGCGGCATGGTGACCGAGGTGAGCACGATCGCCATCACCGCCCCGGCGCTCGTGGTGCCCATCGAGCGCATGAGCGAGTTCAGCCCGACCCCCGCCCCGGCCTCCGCCTCGGGGGCGTTCTCCATGATCAGCGTGGGCATGGCCGCGTAGGCGATGCCCACGCCGGCGGAGGACACGCAGGAGGCGAGCATGAGCTGCCACGGCGCACCGGTGAGGAAGAACGCGAGGACGTACCCGGAGGCGAGCACGATCATGCCGATCGCGAGGGTGATCCGCCCGCCCAGGCGGTCCAGCATGCGGCTCGAGATCGGGGTGAAGGCGAGCATCATCAGGCCCGCCGGCGCCATCCAGAGTCCCGCCTGCAGCATCGTCTGGTGCAGGCCGTAGCCGGTCGCGTCCGGCGCCTGGAGCAGCTGGGGCATCACGATCGACTGCGCCATCATCCCGAACCCGGCGAGCACCGCCGCGATGTTCGTGAGCAGGATCGGCCGACGGGCGGTGGTGCGCAGGTCCACCAGCGGGCTGGTGCGACGCAGCTCGAAGCGGCCCCAGAGGAGGAGGACCAGCAGCCCGCCGAGGATGGTGCCGAGGGTCGCCGGGCTCGTCCATCCCCAGCTGCTGCCCTTGGACACGCCCACCAGCACTCCGACGACGCCGACAGCCATGCCGAGCGCGCCGAGCACGTCGAGGCGCCCGGAGGCCGCGGCGGGCCGATGGGGGAGGGCCGCTGCGGTGGCGATCACCATGATGGCGGCGAGGGCGCTGGCCACCCAGAAGAGGGCGTGCCAGTCGTAGGACTGGGCGATCCAGGCCGAAATCGGAAGACCCAGGGCGCCTCCGACGCCGAGCGTGGCGCTGATGCCGGCCACGGCCGCGTTGCGCAGATGGGCGGGCATCACCTCGCGGACGAAGCTGATGGCGACGGGGATGTACCCCATCGCGAGGCCCTGCAGCACGCGCCCCACGAGGACGGGGGCGAGGGAGTCGCCAAGGGCGCAGACCAGCGAGCCGATGAGCAGGAGGACGGCGGAGGCGAGGAGCACGGGCTTGCGGCCCTTGAGGTCGGCGAGCCGCCCCGAGACGGGCATGGCCACGCCGCCGGCCAGCAGCGTCGCGGTGACGACCCACGCCGCGTTGGCGGCCGAGGTGTCGAGCATGGTGGGCAGCTCGGGCTGGATGGGGATCACGAGCGACTGCATGAGCGAGGCGCTGAGGCTCGAGAAGCCCGCCACGGCGAGGATCAGTGCCGGGCGCCGGGTGGCGGCGCGGTGCGGGGCGACGTCGGGTGTCGGTGTCATCAGGGCCTTCCGGAGAGGTGCGCGAAACGATGTGTAAGTTACACAAGCGACGCTATGTAGACTACACACTGCTCGATGGGAAGCCCATCCCGGGTGACGAGAGGAACGAGATGACCGCGCACGAGGGCGACGATCCGACGATGGACGTCGAGGGCGGCAGGCGCCTGGCCGGCCAGTACGCGAGGCTCGAGCGCTTCCGTCGCAGCCATCAGCAGAACATGCGTCTGGGGACCGCCGACCTGCGGATCCTCTGGCTGTTCACGGATGGGTCGCCGCGCACGCTCAAGGAGATCGCTCGCGAGCTCGGCCTCGAGCAGTCGACGGTGAACCGCCAGGTGAACGCGGCCGTGGCCGACGGGCTCCTCGAGAAGACGCGCCCCGCGGCGGGGTCCGCCTTCCATGTCGTGAGCACGCAGGCCGGCAGGGACGTCTTCGAGAAGGACGTCGCCATCTCTCTCCAGGGGTACGAGGCCGCCCTGCGCACGCTGGGGGAGGCCGACTCCTCACGGCTGCTGGAGCTCCTGGAGCGATTCGTCGACGCCTACGGATCTCTCGCCCCCGGGGACGACGCCTCGTGACCTGATCGGGTGCGTCCCCGGGAGTCCCAGCAGATGGACATCGCTCGGGAATTCCCCACGTGGGAAGAGAACGCGCCTAGGCTCGGGGAATGTTCTCGAACCTCTCCGCCGGAGCACTCGGCCTGGACCTCGACCTGCCCACCGCCGTCGACCTCGCCGCGAAGCACGGCTTCGGCGGCGTCGACCCCGATCTCGGACACTTCCGCTCGCTGGGCAGCACCGCAGCCGTCCGCGAGTTCGCCGACTCCGTGCGCGAGCGCGGACTGGAGTGGGGCATGACGGGGCTGCCCGTGCCGCTCGATGCTCCGGCCGAGGAGTTCCGCCGCGCCCTCGTCGATCTCCCGGAGAGCCTGGACCTGCTCACCGCTGCCGGCGTCACGCGCGTGGGCACCTGGATGCGGCCGATGCACGACGAGCTCGACCACCGCCGCAACTGGCGGCTGCACGCCGGGCGCCTCGCGCTGGTCGCCGACCTGCTGGCCGACGCCGGCCTGCGCATCGGCCTCGAGTACATCGGGCCCAAGACCTTCTGGTCCACCGAGCGCTTCCCCTTCATCCACTCGCTGCGCGAGGCCCGCGAGCTGATCGCCGATTCGGGTGCCGACAACGTGGGCCTCATCCTCGACAGCTATCACTGGTACACCGCCGGCGAGGACGTGTCGGACCTCGAGGGCCTCACCGACGCCGACATCGTCTCGGTCGACATCAACGACGCCCGCGACGACCGCGAGCGCGACGAGCAGCAGGACCTCGACCGACGCCTGCCCTTCGCGACCGGCGTCATCGACGTCCCCGGCTTCATGGGCGCCGTGCGCGCGGCCGACTACTCGGGCCCCGTGAAGATCGAGCCGTTCATGAAGGAGCTCGCCGAGCGCCCCGTCGACGAGGTGCTCGAGCAGATCTCGGGCCTCCTGGACCGCGCGATCGCGGGGGAGTGAGGCCAGCGCCCGGCCCGGCGCGGAACAACTGACGCGGTCCGGTCGAGCAGAAGATATGAGGCCGGCGAACCAAGAGAAGCTTCTCTTGGTTCGCCGGCCTCATATCTTGTGGGGGACCGTGGCACTTCGTGCGGGCCGCGGGGCCTCGGAGCCGTTTTCGCCCCGTCGGACTCATGCGTCGGCGTGGAGTCCTGTGCCGTACCTGTTGTCGGGGTCGGTGACTGCGACGGCGAGGGTGGTGTCGGACTGTCCGTAGTAGGCGAACCAGCGGTCGTGGAACTTCACGAGTCCTTCGACGAAGGTGACGTTGGAGACCAGGCCGTGGGTGTCCTCGTAGGTCTGCGGGCGCAGCCAGGGCTCTTGGAGACGGGCGAGGACCGTGGTCGGTTGGGCGGGGTCGATGACGATCTGTCCGCAGCGGTAGTCGACGCCGGTGGTGCCGTCCTCGTGGACGATGCGGGTGGCGCCGTTGGTGAGCATGAGCAGCAGTCCGGTGTCGGTGAGGACGGGGGAGGTGCCGATCTCCACGAGGGCTTCGTCGAAGGTGCCCGGGGTGGGGGAGTACATGGGTTCGGTGTCGGGTGTTCCGGGTGTCCAGTGGATGAGGTCGTCGCTGGTGGCCCAGTAGATCGCTCCCTCTCCGAAGTACATCCACCACTGTCCGTGGATCTGCTGGGGGACGATCACGCCGGCCTTCGACCAGTTCTGCTTGCCGTTGTCGCTGACCGCGGCGAAGGTGTTGAAGTCCTCGAAGAGTGGTCCGTGCTTGGTCCAGGTGCGCAGGTCCGGTGAGGTCGCCAGGCACAGCTGGGCGGTCTCGCGGTCCCAGCCCGTGTAGGTCAGGTAGTAGGTGCCCTCGATGCAGGCGATGCGGGGGTCCTCGCAGCCGTACCGCTCGTAGTCGTGCTCGGGGGACAGGATCGGGGCGTCCTCGCGCTCGAAGTGGTAGCCGTCGTCGCTGAAGGCGATGCCGATGTGGGAGACGATGTCTTCGGCGTGGGCGCGGTAGAGGAGGACGACCTGGTCGTCGACGACGAGGGCTGCGGGGTTGTAGAGGTTCGCCGATTCCCAGGAGTCGCCCTTCGGGCGCAGGATCGGGTTGTGCTCGTAGGGGGTGAACGGCCCCAAGGGGAAGCGTGCATCGCCGAAGAGGCTGACGGTGGTCATGGTTGTCCTTCGCGGTTCGGGGGTGTGGTGAGGGGGCTGTGGTTTGCCTGCACCGGTCGTCATGGAGACCGGAGCGGTTCGTGAGGGCCTGCCGCCGGGTCGGATGCGCGCATCGAGCAGTGAGGACTTCACCCCTTGATGCCGGCTCCGATGTCGGATGCCGTGAAGTAGCGCTGGAACAGGCAGAACAGGATCACCACGGGGAAGGCGAGCGTGCAAGCGCCGGCGAGGATCGCGCCGTTGGGGTTCGCGACCGTCCCGGCGACGTTGTTGATGTAGTTGGCGAGCGCCACGGCGAGCGGCTGCATCGAGGACTCCTTGGTGATGAGGAACGGCCAGAGGAACTCGTTCCACGGGCCGATGAAGGTGATCAGCACGACCGTCGCGATGGCAGGGCGGACCATGGGGATCGCGATGGACCACAGCACGCGCAGCTCGCTGGCGCCGTCGATGCGCGCCGCTTCGAAGATCGACTCCGGCAGGCTCCGGAAGAACTGGCGGAAGATGAACACCGCCGTCGTGTTGATGAGCGAGGGCAGGATCATCCCTGCGTAGGTGTCGCCGAGCCCGTAGTTCCCGGCGATCTGGACGTAGAGCGGGATCATCAGCAGCTGGAAGGGGATCATCTGGACGCCCAGCATGACCACGAACAGCGCGCTGCGGCCCCGCCAGCGGAGCCTGGCGAGGGCGTACCCGGCGGCGAGTCCGAACACGAGGGTTCCCGCGAGGACGCCGGCGGTGAAGACGAGTGAGTTCACGAGCGCCCGCAGCAGCCCGAGCCGCTCGTTGATCGTCGTGAAGTTCTCGAGCGTCCACCCGCCCTGGGGAGCGAGAGCCGACAGGCTCGTCGTCGGGTCCTCCTGGAACGCCCCGATCGCCATGAAGTAGAAGGGGAAGATGAAGACCAGAGCGATGACGGCGAGCACCGCGTACACAGACCCCCGTGACCTGCGCCTGCGGCCTGCGCGGTCCGGGGTGGCCCCGGGGGTCGAACGATCGACGGACATCTCAATCCTCCTTCGTCAGGCGCGTCGATATCAGTGACAGCAGGCCGACGAGGATCACGAGGATCACGCCGATCGCCGAGGCGAGGTCCGGGTTCCCCTGCTGGATGCCCTTCTGGTAGATGAGCAGGACGGGTGAGGCCGAGGCCCCGTCGGGCCCGCCCCCGTTGGTGAGCAGGTAGGGCTCCGTGAACAGGTTCGAGCCGGTGATGATGGCGAGGATCAGCACGAGCAGCGTCGTGGAGCGGACCCCGGGGACGGTGATGTGCAGGAAGCGCTTCGCCGCCCCGGCGCCGTCGACCTGCGCGGACTCGTAGAGCTCCTTGGGGACGTTCTGCAGGGCGGCCAGATACAGCAGGACGTAGAACCCGAGCTGCTTCCAGGTCACGAACAGTGCGATGGAGGGCATCGCCAGGTGCGAGTTCACGAGCCACGAGGGGTCAGGGGCGAACGGACCGAGGATCGAGTTGACCAGCCCGTCCTGCGAGAACATGAGCATCCAGACGCCGATCAGGGACACGCTCGCGGTCACGTAGGGGACGTAGAAGGCGACCCGGAAGGCCGCTGTCCAGCGCGTCAACGAGTTCAGCGCCGAGGCGAGCACCATCGAGAGGATCACCGTCAGCGGGACGTTGATGATCAGGAACACCGCGATGTTCGCGAAGGAGCCGAGAACGCGCGGATCGCTGAGCACGGCGCGGTAGTTCGCGAGCCCCACGAACGGGTGGTCGGCGTGGACGCCGGGCGCTGTGAACACGTAGTCGAAGAACGAGATGTAGACGGCATAGCCCAGCGGGTACGCCATCACCACCGCCAGGAAGACCATGTAGGGGAGGGACATGCCGAGCCCCAGCGGCTGTGTGCCGAGAAGGCGTCGCCACCACGGGTCGCGGGCGGAGGTGCGGGCGCGAGGCGCCGCGAGAGCGGAGGGAGTCGTCATCGTCATCACTCCTTGATCAGGGCGTCGATCTGGTGGGCGACGTCCTCGAGCCCCTGCTCCACGGAGTCGGTCCCGAAGATCACCGCCCCGGAGTACGCGTCGCGGAATCTCTGCCAGATCTCGATCCCTCCGGAGACGTACGGGACGTCGGCCACGCGGTCCGCCTGGTCGGCGAAGCTCGTGTAGTCGGGGTTCTTCGCGAAGTAGTCCGGGTACACGGAGGCGAGATCCTGGCGCAGAGGCATCTGCCCCGTCAGCTCGAGGAGCTCCCCGTCCCACTTCTCGTCGGTCGCGAAGGTCAGGAACTCCCAGGCCGTGAGGCGGTTCGTGCTCGTCGAGCACAGAGAGACGTTCTTGGAGTCGGCGAAGGTGATGGTCTTCTCGGCGGCGATCCCCTCGGCCGTCGGCACAGGCATGAAGCCGTAGTCGATCGCATCCTTGTAGGTCGCGATCGCGTAGGGACCCGCCAGCTGCATCGCGGTCGCGCCCGTGGTCATGGCGTCATCGGTCGACTGCTCCCGTGGTGCCAGCTCCTCGTCGTACATGGACCTCCACATGCGGGCGACCGCCAGTCCGTCGGGCGAGTCGAAGGTCGCCGAACCGTCCTCGATGAGCCGGGTGCCGCCCGTCTGGGCCAGGTAGAGCGGGTAGAAGTCGGACCAGGGCTGATAGAAGTCGCTCGTCGGCGACGGCCAGATCGCGGATCCTGCAGCCCCGGAGGAGACGATCTGACGGGAGGCGTCGAGGAGCTTGTCGAAGGTGTCCAGGTCCGGTGTCTCCGCGTCGAGGCCGGCATCGGCGAAGATCTTCCGGTTGTACATGAGCATGACGGGGTTGGACTTCCACGGCAGCTGGTAGTAGCCGCCCTTCCCCTCGTCCTCGGCATAGTTCCGGGCGCGCGTGCCGCCGCGCTCCTCGATGTGGCGGCGGCCGCCCTCGAAAGTCGTCAGGTCGACGAGACCGCCCGCACGCACCCAGTCCGGGAGAGCAGCGGGAGAGATGTTGAAGATGAGGTCCGGGGTGGTTCCCGCGACGATCGCCGCGGTGATCGCCTCCTCGGAGCTCGAACCGGCCGGGATCTCCTGCAACGTGACCGGTTCGTGCTCGTGCTCGGCGTTCCACGCCTCGCTCACCGCCTTGCCCCAGGCGAGCTCCTGCTCATTGGTGGAGACCCAGATGCTGATCGGACCGCGCGAGGTCGCGGCCTCCTGGGAGTCCACGGCGCTGCGTCCGCACGCCGCGAGGGCGAGCGGAAGAGCGAGCGCTGCGGTGCCGAGAGTGCGGCGGGTGAGGGTCCTCATCGATCTCCTCAGGGACAGTCGGCTCCATGGGCCGAGGGGTGGGCGCGCACGGCTCGGGTGCGCGCGGTGGGTCAGACGGTGGACGGGGGTGCGAGGCTTCCTCGGCGCACGACGCGATTGCCCTCGACTTCCACGCACTGCGGGGCCGCCCCGGTGAGGACGGCCAGAAGAGTGCGCGCCGCGGCCTCCCCACGGGCCTCTGCCCCGGTCGATACCGAGGTGAGTCCGGGGGAGAGGTGCGCAGAGAGCTCGGAGTCGTCGAACCCGGTGATCGAGAGGTCGTCGGGAACCCGCAGCCCGATGCTGCGGGCATAGGAGAGGCCGGCGATCGCCATCACGTCGTTGGCGAAGACGATCGCCGTCGGGCGGTCGGGGAGCGTGATCGGCGCGGTTCCATCGGCCGAAGGGCAGGGGGCCGCGGACCCGAGCAGCTGCTCGGCCGCCGACCGTCCCGAGGCTGCGGTGAAGTCGCCCTCGACGATCCGGGCCTCTTCCAGACCGTGCCGACGCATCGCCGCCTCGAATGCACGGCGGCGAGTCGCCGCGTGGACGTAGCGCAGAGGGCCCGCGACATGGGCGATGCGCTCGTGGCCGGCGTGGACCAGAAGGTCGACGAGCTCATGGATGGCCGACGCGTCGTCGGTCCAGACCACGGGAAGATCCGAGCTCGTGTCCGTCCGGGGCTGCTCACCGGTGAGAACGACTGCGCTCAGTCCGAGGTCGCGCACGAGCTCGGGCCGGGTGTCGTCCTGTTCGACATCCAGCAGGATCACCCCGTCGACCCGTCCGGCTGCGAAGC
This sequence comes from Brachybacterium halotolerans subsp. kimchii, assembly GCF_020792675.1. Taxonomy (NCBI): domain Bacteria; kingdom Bacillati; phylum Actinomycetota; class Actinomycetes; order Micrococcales; family Dermabacteraceae; genus Brachybacterium; species Brachybacterium halotolerans. Next base: position 2,772,059 of record NZ_CP086254.1, read on the forward strand.
GCTCGTAGACCGCGGCCTCGGCATCGGGGTCCCCGACGACGTGGAGCATGAGGCCCATTCCCGCCTCTGCCAGCACGGCCTCGCAGCCTGCGATGAAGCGGGAGAAGAAGGTGTCCGTGGCGATGACGTCGGGACGCCTGTTGAGCACCAGTCCGATGCTGCCGGTGCGGGAGGTCGCCAGGGCCCGGGCGCTCTGGCTGGGAGTCCAGCGCAGGTCCTCGGCCGCCGCGAAGATGCGTCGGCGCGTCTCCTCCGCGACCGGCCGGTTCCCCGAATACGCAAGGGAGACGGTCCCCTTGGACACACCCGCGACGCGCGCGACGTCACCGATGGTTGCTCGCGGCATCGGGCACCTCCTCGTGGAACGGCGGATTCGGCGATGGCGTCCTACGGCGGCGCGCATCGGAACGAACGGGCGCCATCAAACCGGTTTGCATCCACGGTGTCAAGGTGCACGGCGCGATGCTGGCGGGCGTGCCCGAGGCCGTGCTCGACGCTCGCAGCGGTGGCTGTGGCTGTGGTCGGGGCTGTGCTCGGGCGGGTGTGCGGACCATTCGTCGACGCGAAAGGTCCGCAGACCCGCACAGATGACGTGGTGAGCGGGTGAGCGGGTGAGCGGGTGAGCGTGAAGCGCGGAGCGGAACGTGCACGCCGCGCGCGCGGCGAGACCATACCGAGACCTCCCGCCTCTTGTGATGCGCACCATGTGCAACGTTAGAATCGCCGCGACACCACCGGATGGAGGAGGACGACGACGTCCTGCCCGGTGGAGGCCCAGGGAGGTCACCATGACGCGACGGAGCGCACGGAACAGCGACGATCACTCGATGCGGGACGCGGGACGGCTGCGGCGGGGCCCGGTGGACGGCGCCGGGATCTCCCGGGCGCCGCTCAGCCGGCGCAGCGCCCTCGGCCTTGCGGGCGCCTCCGCGATGGGCATCGGTCTCGCGGCCTGCGGTGGCAACACCGGAGGGCTGACCAAGGGCGGCGGCAGCGACGGCGGTGGCGGCGGGATCAGCCAGTGGTACCACCAGTACGGCGAGGACGGCACGCAGGACGCCGCGAAGAAGTACGCCGCGGCCTACGACAAGAACGACGTCACGGTGAACTGGGTGATGGGCGACTACGCCGCGAAGCTCTCCACGAGCCTGCTCTCGGGCAACGGCGTCGACGTGTTCGAGAACAACGCGATCGCGGTCGACCAGGCGAAGCAGGGGCGCTACGCCGACCTCTCCTCGATCATGGAGCCGGTCAAGGACCAGTTCAACCCGGCGTCGCTGAACACGGTGACGATCGACGGCAAGATCTGGGGCGTCCCGATGATCCTGGATCCCCAGCACTTCTACTACCGCAAGTCGATGTTCGAGAAGGCCGGCATCGAGGTCCCGAAGACCATGGACGACCTCGTGGATGCGGCCAAGGAGCTCACCGGGGGCAAGCAGAAGGGCCTGTTCCTGGGGAACAACTTCGATGCGACCTGCTGGACGATGATCTGGGCCGCGGGCGGCAGTCCGATGAACGAGGCGAGGGACGCCGTCGGCTACAACACGCCGGGCATGGTCGAGGGCCTCACGCAGATCCAGCAGATGAAGTCCGACAAGTCCCTGCTCACCGGGGCGCCCTCGGACTGGACCGACCCCGCGGCCTTCTCGACCGGGCTCTCGGCCATCACCTGGGGCGGATGCTGGGCGCTGCCGCAGCTCGAGGACGCGCTCGACGACGTCGGCGTCTTCCCCCATCCGTCCGTCGGCTCGGACGGGAAGCAGGTCGCGATGGTCGGCTCGTGGAATGAGCAGGTCGCGGGCGCCTCGAAGAACATCGAGGCCGCCACAGCCTTCGTGAAGTGGCTGTGGATCGACCAGACGGACGACCAGACCGACTGGGCCCTGAGCTACGGGTTCCACATCCCGCCGATCACCTCGGTGGCCGACAAGGCCGAGGCCCTGAAGTCCGGCAACGGGCTCGAGATCGCGACCATGGCGAAGGAGATGGGCGTCTCCGGGCCGCCCGAGTGGACCGGTGCCGTGAACACGCCGTTCACCGACGCCATCAGCAACATCCTCAAGAAGGGGGCGGACCCGGAGGCGGAGCTGTCCGCGGCGGAGGAGGCCAGCAACAAGGCAGTCGCGAAGTGAGCACCGCGACCGCGGGCCGGTCCTCGCGCGCCGCGCAGGCGCGCTCGCGCGACAGCTCCCGCCCCACGCGCATCCGCGGGACCGGGATCGCGTTCTGGCTGTTCTTCACCCCGTTCGCCGTCGGCCTGCTGATCTTCACGATCATCCCGCTGCTGTGGGGCGGGGCGCTGAGCTTCTTCGAGGCGAAGGGCACCGTGCTGCCCACGCAGTTCGTGGGCCTGGGGAACTTCAAGGACTTCCTCACCAACACGGCGTTCCTGTACTCGCTGCGCACCTTCACGATCTTCGCGATCTTCATCGTGCCGGTGACCATGGCCACCTCCCTGTTCCTCGCGGTGCTGGTCAACGGCATCCCGCGCTTCCAGGCGTTCTACCGCTCGGTGTTCTTCCTGCCGACGGCCTGCAGCTACGTCGTCGCCTCGGTCGTGTGGCGGCTGGGGCTGTTCAACGGCCTGGACTCGGGCGTCGTGAACACGATGCTCTCGAGCATCGGGCTCGACCCGATCGCGGACTGGCTCTCGGCCTCCCCGTACTGGTGGGTCGTGCTGATCTCCGTGCGCCTGTGGATGCAGGTCGGGTTCTACATGCTGCTGTTCCTCGCGGGCCTGCAGGCGATCCCCTCCCAGCTCTACGAGGCGGCGGCGGTCGACGGGCTGAACCCCGGCGGCTGGCGCATGTTCCGCATGATCACGCTGCCCCAGCTGCGCACGACCTCGACAGCGGTGCTGCTCCTGCTGCTCATCGCGGCCTTCCAGGCGTTCGACGAGTTCTACAACCTGACCGGCAACAATCCGGAGACCCGCCCGCCGCTCGTCTACCTCTACAACATCGCGCTCGGGCCCGAGCAGGACTTCGGGCACGGCAGCGCGGGCGCGCTCGTGCTCACCGCGATCATGGTCGTCGCCGGCCTCCTGCAGACCTGGATCATCGGCTTCGACAGCAACGACGACGCCCGTCGGCGCCGCCTGCCGTGGCGTCGGCGCGGGCCCGTCGGGTCCGTCGGTGCCGGTGCCGCTGCCGGGGCCGGCGTCGGCACGGACGTCGGAGGCGGCATCGGCGCGGGCGTCGGGACGACGGTCACCGCGGATCTCGCGGGGACCGGCGCGCCCCAGAGTCCGTCGGCCGACGCCCCCTCCGACCTGTCGGCCGACGGGGGCCACCCCGCCGCCGCGGCGGCACCGGAGATCATCCGACCCGACGGAGGAGACCGCTCATGAGCACCCTGACGATGGCCGGGTACCGGCGCCGCCGCGGCGGACTGATCGTGCGCTACGTGATCGCATCGCTGCTCGCACTGGTGTTCCTGGTGCCGTTCTACGCGATGGTGAAGACGGCGCTGTCCACGAACGACGAGATCTACTCGACGACCTTCACGTTCTGGCCCTCTAACCCGCAGTGGGCCAGGATCCCGGAGGTGCTGAGCGATCCGCGGTTCCTGGACGCGCTGAAGAACTCGGCGATCATGGCCGTGGTCGCCACGAGCCTGTCGATCCTCATCGCCGCGCTCGCCGGCTACGCCCTCGCGCGGATTCCCAACCGGTTCGCCAGGCCCATGTTCATGATGGTCGTGATCGTGCTGCTGATCCCCGGCACCACGGCGTTCGTCCCGAACTTCATCATCGTGGCCTCGCTGGGGTGGATCGGCACGCTGCGCGGCCTGATCATCCCGGGCCTGTTCGGCGCGTTCAACGTGTTCCTCTTCCGCCAGTTCTACGTGAACTTCCCGAAGGAGGTCGAGGAGGCGGCGCACATCGACGGCGCCGGCTACTTCCGCACGTTCTTCCAGGTCATCTTCCCGAACACGCTGCCCTTCGCCTCGGCGCTGACCGTGCTGGGGCTCATCGGATCGTGGAACGCCTTCCTGTGGCCCCTGGTGGTCGCCGGATCCGGGCAGAGCGCGAACACGGTGCAGATCTACCTGTCGTCCTTCCTCACCGCCCAGACCTTCGACTACGGGGGACTGTTCATGGCGGCGACGCTCAGCCTGATCCCGGTGCTCGCGATCTTCTTCTTCCTCCAGCGCTATCTGGTGTCCGGCATCGCGGCGACGGGGCTCAAGGGATGAGCGCGCCCGCCTACGGGCATCCGCTCCCGGACCCGGACGTGGTGCGGACGGACGACGGTTGGATCGCCTTCGGCACGGGGCCGCGCACCGCGGACGGCCGCGCGGTCCCGGCCGCCGTCTCTCCCGACCTGCGCACGTGGGAGACCATCGGCGAGGTGCTCGAGGCGCTTCCAGAGGAGGCCGGCGAGTCCTACTGGGCGCCGGAGGTGTGCGAGCGCGACGGCGCCTGGTGGATGTACTACTCGGTGGGCCACGGCGATCGTGGGCACCATCTGCGGGTGGCCCGCGCCGGGACCCCGCGCGGGCCCTTCCGCGACCAGGGCGTCGACCTCACCCCGGGGGAGCTCTTCGCGATCGACGCGTCCCCGTTCCGGGCGGCCGACGGGAGCTGGTGGCTGTTCTTCGCGCGGGACGTTTTGGACGCCGAGCGCGTGGGCACGCACCTCGCGGTCGCGCCGCTGCCCGAGCCGACGCGGATCGGGGAGATCATCCCGGTGCTCGCCCCGGATGCCGACTGGCAGATCTTCGCGCGCGACCGTCCGATGCACGGCGGCGTCCACGACTGGCACACGCTCGAGGGAGCCCATGTGCTCGAGCGCGAGGGCGTGCTCTTCCTCAGCTACTCGGGCGGCTCCTACCAGGGGGCCGGGTACCGGACCGCGTGGGCGTGGGCCCGCCATCCCACCGGCCCATGGCACCGGCCGACCGACGGCGAGGACATCCTGCTGGCGACCGACGAGGCCACAGGGCTCATCGGGCCCGGGCACAACTCGTTCACCACAGGTCCCGACGGGGAGGACGTGATCGCCTTCCACGCCTGGGACCCCGAGCACACGGGGCGGTACATGCACCTGCGGCGCCTCGAGGTCGATCCGCGGGCGCCGAGCCTGCGCGTCGTGGGCTGAGCGCCGCGCGGTCGGGCGGGCCGTCGGGCGTCGGCCCGCCCGCCGGGCGTCACCCGGCCCGACCGTGTCAGTCGGCGTCGCCGGTCGACGCGCCGTGCCGCGCCCGGAGCGCTCCGGCGAGACCCATCGCCACGCCGATCAGGAGCCAGATCCCGAGCACCGACAGGTCCTGGACCGGATTGACCCAGCCGCCGCCGATCACGCCCCGGAAGGCGTCGATCGCGTGGGTCATCGGCAGGTACGGGTGGAAGAACCGCAGGAACGCGGGGATCGTCTGCACGGGGTAGGTGCCCCCGCCGGCGGCGATCTGCAGAGCGATGAGGATGAGCCCCACGAACTTGCCGATCGGCCCGAACACAGCGCCGAAGCCGTGGTTCAGGGCGACGAACACCAGGGAGGTGAACGCCGCCAGCAGGTACATCCACCCCAGGTGCATGACCTCGATGCCGACGGCCAGGTGGAGGACCGCCACGGCCATCGCCGACTCGACGATGCCCAGGACGAACGCCGGCAGCAGACCGCCCACCAGCAGCTTGACGGCCCCGACGCCGCGGCGCGCGGCGCGCGCGGAGAACGGCGGCATCATGAGGAACATCGACATGCCGCCGACCCACAGGCCGATGCACAGGAACAGCGGCGTGAGGCCCTCGCCGAAGCGGCCCACGTCGTTCGAGCGCTCGAAGTTCATGCCCACCGGGTCGCTCGCGACGTCGTCGAGGTTCTCGCGCTCGGCGTCGCTGTAGTCCGGCACCTGGTCCTGGGCGTCGACGAGCCCGCTGTGGAGCTGGTCCGCGCCGTCGACGAGCTGCACGGCGCCGTCGTCGAGCCGGTGCGCGCCGTCGGCGAGCTGCGCGGAGCCGTCGGCCGCCTGCTGCGCGCCGTCGTCGAGCTGGACGGAGGAGGAGGCCAGCTGCTGCGCGCCGTCGTCGACGCGCGTCGCTCCGTCATGCAGGTCCGACGCGCCCTGCGCCGCGGAGCCGGACGCATCGGCGAGCTGCGAGGAGCCGCTGGTGAGCGCCGAGCTGCCCGCGGCGAGCCGGTCGGCGCCCGAGCGGGCGCTGGAGACGCCGTCGGTATAGCGGCCGAGCCCCGAGTCGAGCGACTGCGCGCCGCTGTTCAGGGTGCCCGTGGACCCGGCGAGCTGGTCGGCGCCGTCGGCGACCTGCTGGGCGCCGTCGTTCAGGCGGTGCACGTCGGCCGCGCCGGACTGCAGCTGGTCGTAGGCGCCGGGGAGAGCGTCGGCAGCCTGCCGGGCCTGGTCGGCGAGGGCGTCGATGCGCTTCTTCGCATCCTCTGCATCGGTGCCTTGGGCGGCCGTGCGTGCATCGTCGATCGCATCGGCGATGTCCGTGATGTCCTGAGCCTGCTCCTCGGCCGGTGTGCGCAGGGCGTCCATGGCGTCGCTGGCCGTCGCGGCCCGGGTCTGGATGCTGTCCAGGCGGGTCGCGAGGTCGTCGGCCGCCGAGGTGACGTCGCTCCCGAGGGAGTCGAGGTTCGCCGCGGCATCCTTCGCATCGGCCGTGGCCGTCGCGGTGGTCGCGGCGTCATCCGAGGCGGTGCTCGCGGAGTCCCGCAGGCCGTCCGAGTCCTCGGAGAGCTCCGCGAGCTGCGCGCAGACCTGCGAGTCGGCGGCGGGCGTCGCTTCGTCCCCGCCGCCGTCCGAGGCGTCGTCGGAGCCGCTGCCCGCGCCGCCGTCGGAGGTGCTGCACGTCGCCGCGATCTCGTCGAGCCGCTTCGTGTAGTCGTCCACCGTTGAGGCGACATCGCTCGAGGAGGTCTTCGAGGCCTGCGCGGCGGCGTCGGCATCGGCCGTGTCGCCCTTCAGGCCCGATGCGCCCTGCACGCCGTCGAGTGCGTCGCGCACCGTGGACAGGTCCTCGCTCGCGGCCGAGACGTCGTCGCCGAGATCGGTGACCGCTGTGTCCGCGGTCTTCGCCTTCTCCGCGAGGTCGGCGGCCTTCTTCTGCAGGGCGCCGACGTCGTGGGAGGGATCGTCGAGCGCGTCGACGAGGTCGTCGGCAGCGGTGGAGAGGTCGTCGACGGCCTTGTTCGCGTCCTTGGACGCCCTGTCGACGGAATCGGAGTCGATGCCCAGGTCATCGGCCTTCTTCTGCGCGTCGGTGACGGCCTTGTCGAGAGCGGCCGTGCCGTCGGCGACCTGCCGGGCCCCGTCGGCCAGATCCGAGGCGCCGCCGTCGAGCCGCGAGGTGCCGTCGGCGAGCTTCGAGGAGCCGTCGCGCAGGGTCGAGCTGCTGCCGTCGAGCGTGGTGAGGCCCTGATCCAGGGAGTTCGCACCGCTGCTGAGGCTGACGGTACCGTCGTGCAGCTCGACCGCGCCGCTGCGCAGCTGGGAGAGGCCGACCGCGAGGGTGCCGCTGCCGTCGACGAGCTGCCCGGTGCCGTCGGCCAGCTGCGAGGTGCCGTCCACGAGCCGGCCGGTGCCGTCCGCGAGCTGCGAGGTGCCGTCCTCGAGGTCGTCGGCCCCGTCGGAGAGGTCCGAGATGCCGTCCTCGAGGTCTCCCGCTCCGTCCTTCAGGTCGCCCGAGCCGTCGACCGCATCGCCCAGTCCGTCGTGGATCGAGGAGAAGCCCACGTAGATCTGGTCGAGGTACTCGCTGGACAGGGAACTGCGCAGGGAGTCGGTGAGGGCGGTGCCGATCGACTTCGTGAAGTTGCCGCTCACGTAGTTGATCGTGTCGTTCGTGCGCACGTCGATGAGGGTCTGCGCGGCGTTCCCGGGATCGTCCGAGAGCTTGGAGACGTTGGAGGAGAAGTCCTTCGGGATCACGACGGTCGCCCCGTAGGTGCCGTCGGCCAGTCCCTTCTCCGCCGTCTCGGCGTCGACCTCGACGAAGCGGTAGGCGGTGGGCTTGTCGAGATCGGTGAGGGTGTCGGCGAACTCGTCGCCCGCGTCGATGTGCTTCGAGTCGCCCGATGGAGTGGTCAGGTCGGAGCCTGTGTCCTCGTTCACCACGGCCGCGGTGATGCGGTCCAGGTGGTTGTTGGGGTCGGCGAAGGACCAGGTCAGGTTGCCGGCGTAGATGATCGGTACGAGCGAGAGCCCGGTGATGAACAGGGCGGCGATGGGCTTCGCCCACTCATCGGGCAGCACGCTGCGCAGGGAGTTGAGGAGACGCGCGGGAGCACTGTTGTGAGGCACGGGCACGACGATACGTCGGCCAACTCAATACGTCGATGTATCGAGTCGAGGTGTGGCGGAGCGAATAGCTGAGATGCAGTGCGCGGGAGAGGGCGAGCGGGAGCCGGCGGAGAACCGGTGGGAGATCCGTGGGGCGATGCGACGGAAGGCGGTGCGGAGTCAGGCTGCGGAGCCGGACCCGGCGCGGGCCTCGGCCTGCTCCTCGCCGATCTCCTCGGCGGGGGTCAGAGGGCGGCCATTGCGCGGGACGGGGCGCAGGCCCCCGCGTGCCGAGGCGACCAGCAGCACGATCACGCCGAGGGCGAAGAGGACGCCCATCGAGGCGAAGGCGAGCCGGAAGTCGTCCAGGCCCGGGTTCCCCGCGGGAGCGAGCAGGTCCAGGACCAGACCCACCAGGAACACGGAGACCAGCCCCGCGCCGAATCCGCCGATGTTCACGAAGCCCACGGCGGTGCCCACGGACATCGGCTGCACGCCCGTGCGAGCGACGTCGAACCCGAGACCGCTGAGCGCCGCCCCGAGCGCGAGCGCGCAGGCCAGCGGCAGCAGGGCGAGCATCGAGTGCTCACCGGGCACCGCGAGGGTCGCCGTCCACAGCAGGGCCATGAGCGTCACGCCCACGGCCAGCACGCGCCCGCGGCGCAGTGGGAAGCGCCCCGAGAGCGTCCCGATCGCGGGTCCCAGCGCCATGCCGATGAGGACCTGGATCGTCAGCAGCGTGGAGACCTGGTTCATCGGCAGCCGGTGCCCCGAGGACAGGAAGGGCACGCCCCACATGACCACGTACGTGTTCACGGCGAACAGGGTGATCCAGTGCGCGGCGAGTCCGGCCCACGCGCCGGGCGAGGCGAGAACATCCTTCAGCACCAGCCAGGGCGAGGAGGCGAGCACGGGGATCGCGCCGGTGGGCAGACCGTCCTGCGGCTCATCGCGCACCAGCAGCAGGCACCCCAGACCCGCCGCGAACACGAGGGCTGCCAGCAGCGAGAAGGCCGGCGACCAGCCCACGTGGACGAGGATCGCGAAGAACGGGATCGCCGAGATCACCTGGCCGGACTGGCCGAGGACGCCTGTGAGCTGGGTGATCAGCGGGACGCGGCGCGCGGGGAACCAGGCGGCGGCCAGGCGGATCACGGAGATGAAGACGGTGGCGTCGCCCGCGCCGATGAGGACGCGGGCGGCGACGGCGAGGCCGAAGACGGTGCAGAACGCCATCCCGATCTGCCCGACGAGCATGAGCACGCTGCCGGCGACCAGCATCCGTCGCGCCCCGAAGCGGTCCAGCAGCAGACCGGCGGGGAACTGCGCGGCCGCGTACGTGCCCAGCTGCACCATGCCGAACAGGGACAGAGCGGCCGAGCCGACGGAGAAGCGGTCGGCGGCCTGGACGCTCGCGACGCCGAAGCTCGTGCGGCCGGCGACGGTGACGATGTACGCGAACATCGCGATGCCCCACAGCAGCAGGGCGCGCCGGCCGCGGCGGGCGGCCTGGACGCGGGGGTCGATCGCGGCGCGGCGGACGCGGGCGGCACGGGCGCGCTCACGCGCCGTCCGCTCGGGAGCGCAGCACTCGAGCGAGGAGGCGGACTCGGGGGTGCGGGCGCCTGGGGACGTCCGCGCGCTCTGCGAGTCGGTGGCGGTGGACGGAGCCGGGCCGGACATGGAGGAGCACCTGTTCTGCATGTTCTGCATGGGGGTCTGCGTGGGGAGGCCGGCGTCCTTGCCGAGGGGACTCCTTCAGGCTACGCCGGGCCCGCCGGGGCGCATCGCGCGATGAGACGGGGCCGACGGCGGGCGGCCGCGGTGATTCGTCACAATCGCCCGGAGCTCGCCCATGACGCCGGGATTCTCACAACGGCCGCGGCCCGCGCCGACGGTACCCTGAGGGGATCAGACCCGGCCCGTGCCTCGTGCCGCCCGTCCTCCCACCCGAAGCCGCATCGGCATCGCACGGGGTGCCGGGCCACGGCGGAACCGCGCGAGACGCCTCGCGCCGTCGGCCCGGGTCGCTCCGTCCCCGCACCGCTTCCGAGAGGGTCCCCTCGCATGGGTGAGCTGTCCATGACCTTCGAGATCACCTCCCTGGTGGTCCTCATCGCCATCATCGTGGGCGACCTGATCCTCGTCTCGCGCCGTCCGCACGTGCCCTCCATGAAGGAGTGCCTGGCGTGGGTGGGCTTCTACGTGGCGCTCGCGCTGGTCTTCGCGCTGATCCTGTACTTCGTGGGCGACACGCACCACGTCTCGGTCGAGTTCCTCACCGGCTGGCTCACGGAGTACTCGCTGAGCGTGGACAACCTCTTCGTGTTCATCCTGATCATGGGCAAGTTCGCGGTGCCCAAGAAGTACCAGCAGGAAGTGCTGATGGTGGGCATCATCATCGCGCTGATCGCCCGCGCGATCTTCATCCTGGTGGGCTCGGTCGCGATCTCCCACCTGTCCTGGATCTTCTACATCTTCGGCATCTTCCTGCTCTACACCGCGATCAAGCAGGTCAAGGGCGATGACGACGAGGACGACGGCGAGGACAGCGCGGTCCAGAAGTTCGTGGGCCGCTTCATCCACGTCCACGACGAGTACGACGGCAACAGGATCCGCACCGTCCTGGACGGCAAGAAGGTCTTCACGCCGATGCTCATGGTGTTCGTGGTCATCGGGCTCACGGACGTCATGTTCGCGATCGACTCGATCCCCGCGATCTTCGGCATCACCCAGAACCCGTTCATCGTGTTCACCGCGAACCTGTTCGCGCTCATGGGTCTGCGCCAGCTGTACTTCCTGCTGGGCGGGCTGGTCGACCGCCTCGCGTACCTGCACTACGGGATCGCGGCGATCCTCGCGTTCATCGGCGTGAAGCTGCTGATCCACGCCATCCACGAGGCCCCGCTCGAGTTCATCCCCGGCTTCGAGGCCCTCGAGAAGCTGCCGGAGATCGGCACCGCGGCCTCGCTCATCGTGATCATCGGCGCCATGGCCATCGCGACCGTCGCCTCCCTGCTCTGGGGCCCCAAGAGCGAGCCCGAGGAGGTCGCCTCCGGCTCCGGGGACGACCAGCAGCAGGGCTGACCGCGGGTTGCTCCCGAACCGGGGGCGGCTGCTCGCCTGGGCGTGATGGCGCGTTGGCTCCTCGCCCGTCCGCGGTCGCCCGGGGGAGGTATCCGGTACCTCCGTGCGCTACGCGTAGTCATGCGTCGGGTGACGTGCCATATATGCGGTCACCCGACCTCTGACTACGCGTAGTGCACGGGGCTGCGTGAGACCCCGCCCGCGGGCTCTCGCGTGAGCGCCCTCCGCGTCGTCTCAGGCCGGCAGGTCCACGACCCACGGCTCGCTCGGCAGCGTCGCGGGATCCCAGCGTTCGAGCACGTCCGGTGCGCTGCGGCATCCTTCCAGCCCGAGCGAGGCGCCGATCCGGCCCACCACGTCACCGACGTCCTCGCCGCGCTCGAGCCGATCGCGCAGGGTCACCGCGCCGTCGCGCTTTGCCAGGCGCGCGCCGCTCGGGGAGACGGCGAGCGGGACGTGCGCGTACTCCATCGGAGCGGTCGGATCCGGCGCGGCCGCCCGGGTCCGGTCGGCGCTGGTCGCTGGACCGGCGCTGGTCGCCGGATCGGTGCCGCTCGCCAGGTCGGCGCCGCCCAGCAGATGAGCCAGATACGCCTGACGAGGGGCGGAGCTCAGCAGGTCGTCGGCCCGCACCACCTGGTCCACGCCCTGCGCGGCGTCGTCGACGACGACCGCGAGGTTGTAGGCGACCACGCCGTCGCCGCGGCGCAGCACCAGGTCGTCGACCGTGCCGGTGACCTCGCCCGCGAACATGTCGTGGACCGCCCACTCGGCGACTCCCGCGCGCAGCCGCAGGGCCGGCTCGCGCCGCAGCTCGCGCATCCTCGCGCGTCCGCGCTCGCGGGCGTTCCCGTCCAGATCCCGGCATGTGCCCGGGTAGGCGCCGGGCGGGGCATGCGGGGCCGATGGCGCCTCGAGGATCTCCCGCCGTGTGCAGTAGCACTCGTAGACCAGCCCCGCATCGGCGAGCCGGCCGATGGCGGCGTCGTAGGCCTCGGCGCGCCGAGACTGGTGCATGACCTCTCCGTCCCAGTCCAGGCCGATCGCCTCGAGGTCCTCGAGCTGGCGCTCCTCGGCGCCCTCGCGCACCCGATCCAGGTCCTCGACGCGCAGCCGGAACGCGCGGCCGCTGCGGCGCGCGAGCACCCAGGCCAGGATCGCCGTGCGCAGGTTCCCCAGGTGCAGGTCGCCGCTCGGGGAGGGGGCGTAGCGGCCTGCGGGGGAGTCGACGTCGGGCATGGCCCCAGTCTGGCATCGTGGGCCGTCGACCGACGCGAGAGTGCCGACGGAAGGGGAACCATGAGCGCCGCATCGAAGCCCGCCCGGCCTGCGGGCGGCGAGACCGTGCTGATCCTGCGGATCGCCCTGTGGGTGTGCGCGGTCGTCGCCCTGATCGGGATCGTCCTCGCGGGCCTCGGAGAGGTCTGGAGTCTGGCGACGGCCGATGACCCGGAGGGTGCGAACATCGGCGCCGGCCTCGTGATCATCGCCGGGGGTCTTCTGGCCGTGCTGGGTCTGGCGGGCTGCGCCGTCGCCCTGGTGGGCCGGTCGGTGGTGCGGCGCCGGGCCCGGGCCGACCGGGCGCGCTGAACCGGAGACCGCTGCAGCGGCCGTCGAGGACCGCGACGCCGGCGACGGCGGAGCAGCCGACGCCGACATCGCGGAGCACCGCGACAGCGCCGACCCTCACGCCGACGCCGACAGCGGGCTCAGGCCTGCGGCTCGAGCTGCGTGGGGATCGCCAGACGGTTCCACACGTTGATCGTGGCGATCGCGAAGAGGAGGTCCCCCAGCAGGGCCTCGTCGAACTGCGCGGCCGCCTCGTCCCAGACGTCGTCGGGGACGCCCTCGGAACCCAGCTTCGTCACCGTGTCGGTGACGCGCAGTGCGGCGCGCTCGCGGTCGTCGAAGTGCGGGGAGTCGTGCCACGCCGCCACTGCGAACAGCTTCGGGGTGGGGATGCCGGCCTTGATGCCGTCGCGCGAGTGCATGTCCGTGCAGAACGAGCAGCCGTTGAGGATCGAGGCGCGCAGCTTCACGATCTCGTACAGCTCGCGCGGGATCCGCCGGCTGCAGTAGGACTCGAGGCCCATCACGGCCTTGTAGGCCTCGGGGTGCGTCTCGAACAGCTTCATCCTAGTCATCGGTCGTTCTCCGTTCTGGACTCCGGGTGTCCTGGCGGAACGTGGGTCCCGGGCGTCTCGCCATGATGACCGACGAGGGCCCGGAGATGTGAGGCGGACCCCGGGATCCCGCCGGCCCTGCACTGTGAGCGCGCCTGCGCTGCACCGCGAGCGCGCCCGCGGCGAGCGGCAGCACCCGGACGCGACGCGGCCCCCGGTGCGAGTGCACCGGGGGCCGCGAGATCCGATGGTCATGGTCGCCGAGGCGACCCATCGGGTGGTGTCAGACGTCGATCAGGCGTCGCCGCGGTGGTTGCCGCGCTTCTCCGGATCCGCGGGGTTGTCCGCCGGGTCGATGGCGGGGTCGATCACGTGACCCTGCTCGACCTCGTCGTCGGCCGAGCCCTTGGCGGCTCCGCCCTTCGCGTCGGCGCTCTTCGCGCCGGCGGCCTTGGCATCGGAGCCCTTGGCCTCCGAGCCCTTGCCGTCGGTCTTCTTCGCCTCGGCCGAGTCGACCTTGACCTCCGACGGAGCGGTGTCCGAGGTGCGGTCGGCGGTGTTCGGGGTCGAGGCGGCGTGGGAGCCGCCCTTGAGCGAGGAGGCGACGTCCCCCGCCTCGGCGCCGGCGACGGCGTCCGAGACCTGGGTGGAGTCGGACTCGCTCGAGCCCGAGGCCGGGTAGTGGGCGCGGGCGAAGTCGGCCGGCGGGGCCCAGGGGTCCTCGACCGGACGGGTCTTCTTCCACACCAGGTAACCGGCGGCTGCGCCGACGGCCGCGAGGCCCAGGACCAGCAGCACCTTGCCGGCGCGGCCGCTCTTCTTCTTGGGCGCGGCCACGGCGGCCTTCTTGATGTCGCCCTGGCCCTTGTCAAACTCGCTGCGTGCGGCATCGACCGCGGCGGCGACGGCCGAGCTCACCACGGAGCCGGTCGCCTCGGCCGTGCGGCGGGCGCGCGGGAGGTAGTCGTCCTGCAGGTCGTTGCGGAGCTTCTCCGCCTGCGGGCCGATCTTCTCGCCGAAGGCGGAGATCTTCTCGCCCTGTGTGCGGAGGCCCTCCTCGACCTGCGGGCGGACCTGGTCGACGAACTGCGAGGCCTTGTCGCCCGCGTTCTCGGCGAGGGACTTCAGCTCCTCGACGGCCTTGCCGGCCTTGTCCTCCGCAGTGCTGCCGAGGTCCGCGGCGGTCTTCTGCGCCTGGTCCTGGACCTTGGACGCGGTCTTGGCCGCGTCCTTCCGGCCCTTCTTCGCTGCCTTCTTGGCACGCTTCGTGCTCAGCGCCATGCGAGTCCCCTTTCGGTCATGTCCGCCGGGCTGTCCCGACGGGGGAGTGCGTGCGGACGAGGGTCGCGTCGCTCAAACGCGACGACACGTCTCGAGTGGTTCCACCCTACCGTGACCCCCGGCACGCGGATCCAGAGTGCTGACAGGTGGGGATGGGGATCCGCGGCCCAGCGGTAGTGTGATCGGCACGACCCCCTCGCATCCCCGCGACGACGCGCCCCGAGCAGGTGATCCCCGATGCCCCGCAATCCCTCCCTCCCACCGCTGCGCGGAGCGACGCCCCTGCAGGCTCTCGGCCGCTTCTTCCGTCTGTACGGGATCTCCAGCGGGCGGGCGAGCCGGAGCGAGTACTGGTGGTGGGTGCTCGTGAACCTCCTGGTCACGGGCGCTCTGCAGATCGCCGGGAACATGCTGGTCACGGGGTGGAAGTGGGACTACACGTTCGTGATCGTCGGCAGCCGATGGCCGATGGGCTCGAGCGGCGCCTCGGTGATCGGGGTCATCGCGACGATCTGGGCGCTGGGCACCCTCATCCCGAGCTTCGCGGTGGTCTGGCGGCGCCTGCACGACGCGGGGCACGGCGGCGGCTGGTTCTTCCTGATCCTCATCCCGATCGTCGGCTGGCTGCTGCTGATCTGGCTGCTCGCCTCGAAGGAGAACCCCGACGGGGCGCGCTTCGACCGGCCGACGGCCACCACCGGCCCGGATGCGCCGCTCGGCCTGCGCAGCGACGCCTGGTCGAGGTCCTGACCCGCGCTTCCGGCCGGGTTCCTGACCCGCGCCTTCGGCCGGGTTCCCGGCCCGCGACCGATGGACCGGCCGGCCGCGCCCGCGACCCCGCCGGCCGTGTGCACGTCGCCGTCGGTCGCGCGCACGCCACGCTCGCGCGCCTGTGCGAGACTGGCGGCATGTTCGCAACACTGCACACGAACCAGGGCGATATCCGCCTCGAGCTGTTCGAGAACGACGCCCCCAAGACCGTCGCCAACTTCGTCGGCCTCGCCGAGGGGACCCGCGAGTTCACCGACCCCGACTCCGGCGAGAAGGTCACCCGTCCGTTCTACGACGGCGTCATCTTCCACCGCGTCATCGACGGCTTCATGGTCCAGGGCGGCGACCCGCTCGGCACCGGCACCGGCGGCCCGGGCTACATGTTCGACGACGAGATCTCCGAGAAGAACTTCGACGAGCCCTACAAGCTCGCGATGGCCAACGCCGGCAAGCGCATGAACGCGATCACCGGCAAGCCCGCGGGCACCAACGGCTCGCAGTTCTTCATCACCGTCGCCCCCACCCAGTACCTGCACGGCAAGCACACCGTGTTCGGCGAGGTGGCCGACGACGAGTCGAAGAAGGTCGTCGACGCGATCGCCACCACCCAGACCGACATGCGCGACCGTCCCGTCGAGGACGTCGTCATCGAGTCCGTCGACATCGAGAAGTGATCCGGCGGCGGGCGCCCACCAGGGCGTCCGCCTTTCGACGGCCCCGCACCGGGCCCGCCGCACCGGTGCCGCCCCGCGAGAAGGACGAAACGGTTGCCATGAGCGCTCATGGCAACCGTTTCGTGCTTCTCGTCGGCGTCGGGGCCGGTAGGCGGCCCGACCGGCCCGATCAGGGACGTGCGGTGACGGTCTCCTGGGTCGTGCGTCGGACGATCGCCCGACGGATCAGGACCATCAGCAGCACGAACCCGACGGTGAGCAGGATGTGCCCGATCCCGGCGATGCCGGAGACCATCGCGTCCATGCTCCCCAGGTCCGCGCCCTGCACGGTGAGCAGGCCGCGCACGAACATCATGGTGGCGCTGACCAGCACACCCGCGTGGTAGACGCCCTGGAACCACGCGAACAGACGCGGGGAGTCGGACAGTCGGAGCACGGCCTCGAGGGCGAGGACCGCGAGCAGGACGATCACGCCCAGGGTCAGCAGGTGCGTGTGCACGACGCCCAGCTGGGTGTGATCGGTGGCCGGCCAGTCGGAGTGCTTGGTGATCTCGCGGAACGCGAGTCCGGAGGCGAGACCGAGGCCGAGGTAGGCGCAGATCGCGGTGAACAGACGGTTCATGGCGCGCATGGGTGTTCCTTTCGAAGGTGGAGCCGAGGGACGGGGAGCTGGGGTCGGGGACCCCAGCGACGGGGGAGCCGAGGGACAGGCTGTGCTGACCTGGGGCCGACCGGGCCGACGGTCACAACTGCTCAGTCGGCGTGGCGATCGGAGCGAGCGCCCAGGCGGCCCGGCCACCACATGCGATCCCCGATCAGGGAGAACAGCGCGGGGACGAGCACCGTGCGCACGAGCACCGTGTCCACGAGGACGCCGAGCCCGACGATCAGGCCCAGCTGGCCGAGGACCACGAGCGGCAGCACGCCGAGCGCGGCGAACACCGCGGCGAGCACGATCCCGGCGCTCGTGATGACCACACCCGTCGAGCCCACGGCGCGGACGGTGCCGTGCACGGTGCCGAAGCGTTCGGCCTCGCGGCGGATCCGGTGGGTGAGGAAGATTGTGTAGTCCACGCCCAGGGCCGCGAGGAACAGGAACGCCAGCAGCGGCACGGTGACGTCGAGCGCGGGGATGTCGAAGAGGGTGCGGCCCACCCACAGGCCCAGCCCGATCGAGGCGAGCGTGCTGACGAGGTTCGCCGCGAGCAGCACGAGCGGGGCCACGAGCGCCCGCAGCAGCACCACGAGCACCACGAGGATCACTCCGAGGATGATCGGCGCGATCAGCAGAAGATCCCGCATCGAGTCGTCGTGGACGTCGAGAGCCTGCGCCGAGGTGCCTCCCACCAGGGCTTCCGGCGTGACGCCGTGGACCGCGTCGCGGAGGGCGAGGACCTCCTGGTCGGCTGCCGGGGACTCGGGCTGGGCGGTGCCCGTGGCCGAGAGGACGGTCTCGCCACCGGGCGTGGTGCCGCTCTCGGTGACGGACTCGACGCCGGGAACGTCCTTGGCTGCGGTCGTCACGGCCTTCGCGTCCGACGTGGGGGCCGTGATCAGGTGCGGGCCGGACTGGCCGGCGCCGTAGTGCTCGGCGATCGCGGTGAAACCGGTCTGGGACTCGTTCGCCGAGGCGAACTGCTCGCTCTGCGAGAGGCCGACGCGCGTGCCCAGCAGACCGGTCGCGCACACGGCCAGCACGGCGAGCGTGCCGATCACGGACAGCACGGGGCGCGCGGTGACGCGCCGGGCGACGGCCGCGAAGACGCCGCGCTCGGCATCATCGGTCCCGGTCCCGCTCGCGGAGGGCGCCTCTCCGGCATCCTCTCCGCTCTGCGCAGGACGCGGGACGAAGGGCCAGAACACCCGGCGCCCGGTGATCGCGAGCAGGGCGGTGAGCGGGAACAGGACCGCGAGCAGGGCGATCACGAGCCCCACGGCCGCGGCGATGCCGAGCCCGCGGGTCGCGGGCATGACGGCCAGCACGAGCGTGAGCAGGGCGAGCACCACCGTGACATTCGAGGCGACTACGGCCGGCGCGGTCTCGCTCCAGGCGCGGCGCAGCGCCGCCCGGTGATCGTCGCTGCGATGCAGCTCCTCGCGGTACCGCGAGATCAGCAGCAGCGCGTAGTTCGCGCCCGCGCCGAACACGAGCACGCTGATCACGCCCGCATCGAAGGCCAGCGAGAAGGTCTCGCCCATGCGCGAGGTGACGGCACTCGCGACGCCGTCGGCCGCGCCGACCACCGCGAGGGGCAGCAGCCACAGGACCGGGGAGCGGTAGGTGAGCAGCAGGAGCACGCCGACCACCGCGATCGTCACGATCAGCAGGCGGAAGTCGGCGCCGGCGAAGGCGCCGCGGATGTCGGAGCCGACGGCGGGGCCGCCGGTGAGCTGCACCTGGAGGTCGCCGGAGACGGCGGCATGGGCGAGCTCGCGCAGATCAGCGACCTTCGCGTCCACCGCATCGTCGCCCGCGCCCGTGTCGATCGGCGCGAGCACGAGATCGGCGCGCCCGTCCTCGGAGGGCATCGGAGGCAGCTCGTCGCCGTCGGTCGCGTCCGCGAGGGCGGAGCGGAGGTGGGCCACCTGCTGCTCGTCGTCCGCCGTCAGCTTCCCGCCGTCGGTGCGGGTGACCACGGCCATCACGGTCTGCTGGTCCGCGTCGGGCAGCTGGTCGGCGACCGCTGCGGCCCTCGAGGACTCGGCGCTCGCCGGGAGCGCGTCCATCCCCGCGGCGGGTCCGGATCCGCGCAGACCCATCAGCGCGAGCGCGAGGAGCGCGGCGACCACCAGCACGGCCCAGGCGGAGCGCCGTCCGGTCAGGAGCGCGGCGATCCGCGCGAGGGCGCGGGCGGGTCGGGACGGGGGCGACGTGGTGGCGGGCGTCGGCGACAGCGTCGGGGAGCTGGTCGAGGTTCTCATCGTTCTTCCTGGTCGCGCGGGGTTCTGGGGGCCGCGGCGACCTGCGCCGCGGTACGCGATCCACGCTAGGAACGGCCTCGTCGGACGGAATCAACCGTTCGATGTATTCGACCTGTGACCCGCAGCGCCGCCGCGCCTCGGCGTGCTCCCCGGCGCCTCATGTAGGAATGGGGGCATGGAGAACCGACCCACCTACGGCTACGGCGCCGACGACCCGGATCCCGCTGAGCGCCCGCGACCCAGCTACGGCTACTCGGCCGACGACGCCGAACGCGCCGGAGGGGCCGACGGCGCCGCGGCCGGAGTGGGCGGCTCCTCCGCGGGAGCCCCGGGTGATGCCTCCCTGCCCGCGCACCAGATCCCGGGAGGCGACCAGGCGGGAGCGCCCGTGTGCCCCCGCCACCCCGACCGCGTGAGCTACGTGCGCTGCAAGCGCTGCGGCCGGCCCGCGTGCGGCGAGTGCCAGCGCCCCGCGCCGGTGGGGATGCTCTGCGTGGACTGCGAGAAGGAGCTCGCCGCGCAGCAGCGCTCCGCGAGCCCGCGCAACATGGCCGGCGGACGCATGGGCAGCTCCACCCCGTTCCTCACCTACGGCGTGATCGGCCTGTGCGTGGTGCTGTTCCTCGGCCAGACCCTGATCCCCGGGGGCGCCGTCGAGCAGGCCCTCATCTACGCCCCCGTGCGCACCCTCGCGATGCCCTGGACCCTGATCACCACCGGGTTCCTCCACGGCGGCGTGTTCCATCTGCTGCTGAACATGTACGCGATGTACCTGGTGGGCACGCACCTCGAGCGCACGCTCGGGCACTGGCGATTCGGTGCGATCTTCATGCTCTCGCTGTTCGCGGGGCAGGTGGCCGTGCTCCTGTTCGCGGACCCGGCGAACCCCTCCTCGTGGGTCGGGGCGACGCTCGGCGCGAGTGGCGGCATCTTCGGCCTGTTCGGGACGCTGCTCATCGTGAACCGGCGGATGGGCGCAGAGACCACGCAGATCCTCGTGCTGATCGGGCTGAACCTTGTCATCACCTTCACGATCCCCAACATCTCCTGGCAGGGACACCTGGGCGGTCTGGTGATGGGCACGGCGCTGACCGCGGTGATGTTCGCGCTGCGTCCGAAGGCGAGCCCCGGTGCCGACCGCGCGGCGCTCGCGCGCCGTTCCGCGCTCATCCACGGCGGCGTGCTCGCCGCCGGGCTCGTGCTGTGCCTCGTGCTCATCGCGGTGAAGATCGCGACAGTCCCCGCGGGGTACCTGCCGCTGCTCTGAGGCGCGGGGCCGCGGGTCCGACGGCCGACGGGGGACCCCGCCTGTGGAATCACACGCCTGTGATTATCCCCAGTTGTGGATAACTTTGGGGACAACCGCCGATCGCGTGTGGAATCGCGGGGGACGGAGGCCCTGAACCTGTGGACCGGAGGTGTCCGACAGGCATCGGCACGGTGCGACAGCCCCCATGACCTGCGGTACGAAGCGCTCCACCGTGCGGAATCACAAACCTGTCATTCGTCCCCAGGTGTGGAGTTCTCTGTGGAAAACCCTCTCAGGACTCCACACCGCCGGTGATCCGGAGGTCCTGATCCGACCGCAGAGCGGCCTCGACCATCCCCACCAGGGCCCGCGCGGCGTCCTCGGCGCCCACCACGTCGGCCGACGGGAGGTGCACGAACCCGCCGCGGACGGCGACGCCGCGATCACCGGCTTCGCTCGCGTCCGCCTGCAGTGCGTGGCACAGCCGGTAGAACACGTCGTTGCACACGTACGTCCCGGCCGACTGCGAGACCGCGGCCGGCACGTCCAGCTCCCGCGCGGCCTCGACCATCGCCTTGATCGGCAGGGTCGAGAAATAGCCGACGGGTCCGCCGTCCACGCAGGGGGCGTCGATGGGGGAGCGGCCGTCGTTGTCGGCGATGCGCGCGTCCTGCACGTTGATCGCGACCCGCTCGGGGGTGATCGCGCGCCGTCCCGCGGCCAGGCCGGTCGCGATCACGAGTCGCGGCGACCGGGCCGCGACCTGCTCGAGCAGCAGGTCGGCCCCGCGGGAGAACACGACCGGGAGGCGCACCGTCCCCATGCTCACCCCACGGGCCTCCAGCAGCGGCGCGGCCCGCCGCACCGCCTCCCATGACTCGTTCGTCGCGGCCCCCGCGAAGGGCTCGAACCCGCTCAGCTGCACATCGATGCTCATGAGGGCAGGGTAGGCGCCTCTACTCTGGGCGCATGCCCGCCTCGCCGACGCCCGACCAGACCCTGCCCGACCAGACCCTGCCCGACCAGCCCCTGCCCGACCGGTCCTCGCCCGTCGGGCCGCCCCGGGATCTCGAGGCCCTGCACCCGCCCTTCGCCCTGCGGGTGCGCTCCGGCCCTCTCACCCTGCGGGTCCTCGCCGATCGCGACCTCCCGGAGTACGCCGAGCTGCTGCGTCGGCCGATCTTCGCCGACCCCGACGCCCCGCACGTCTTCCCCTGGTACGCGCGGCCGGAGCAGGAGCGGATCCGCGAGGCGGTGCGGTTCCAGTGGCGCCTGCGCAGCGAGCTCTCCCCGGAGAGCTGGTCGCTGACCCTGGGCATCTGGGCCGACGGCCGGCTGATCGGCTGCCAGGACGTCAACGGGAAGCAGTTCGCCGTGCGCCGCACCGTGACCTCGGGGTCCTGGCTCACGCGGGACATGCAGGGCCGCGGCTACGGCGGCCTCATGCGCCGGGCAGTGCTCGTCCTCGCCTTCGACCACCTGGGCGCGGTGCGGGCGGAGTCGGCGGCGGTCGTCGGCAACGAGCGCTCGTACGGCGTCTCCCGCTCCTGCGGCTACGTCGACAACGGCACCGAGATCGTCGAGCAGAACGGCCGAGCCGTCGAGCATCAGCGCTTCCTCGTCACCCCGCAGACCTTCCGGCGCGGTTCCCGGAGCGTCGAGGTCGAGGGGCTCACCCCGGAGCTGCGCGCACTGCTCGGCGCTCCGCCGGCAGGCGCCGCGAGCATCTGAGCGCGTCGTCCTCGGGGCCGCGGAGCGACGCTGCTCCGCGACCCGCCCCACCACCACAGAGGGGTTTTGGGCGCCGGAGCCGTGGTTCCGGCGTGCGTCAGGCCGTGCGCTCCGGCGGACGCTCGCGCGGGTGCCTCGCGCGCAGGACGAAGTAGTTGATCGCGCCCACCAGCGCGAACACGACCACGCCGAAGGCGATGCCGAGCAGGAGCGCGCTGCCCACCGACGCGCCGCCCAGAGCGCCGAATCCGATGATCGCGGCGGCCAGGGCGATCACTCCGGCGACGGCGCCGTTCAGGGCGGCGCGGGTATAGATCTGGTTCGAGCTCATGGGAACCTCCATGCGAGTTCCTGTGCTGCGGTGCCGACCCGTCCGGATGCCGCAGAAGCGCGACATCGTCGCAGACCAGACGTGTTCTCACGGTAGAGTCGGCGGCGAGCCAGGGCCACTTCTGCACGGAACGTGAGGGCAACGGTGACGGATCTGGAACGCTATCGGCGCACCGACCGCGCACAGGACGTCGGCTTCGTCTTCGGTGCGCTCACGGCCGCGAGCCTGCCCGGCCCGGGCCTGCTGCGCCTGCTCGGCCGCCTCCACATGACCGAGTCCGCGGCGCGCAGCACGCTCGCGAAGATGGTGCGGATGGGCCGACTCGACGTCGAGCGGCACGGGCGCGTGGGCCTCTACTCCCTGGGCGCTCCGCTCGCGCGCCGATACCGCCAGATCGAGGGCACCGCGACGCCGGCCACGTGGTCCGGAAGCTTCCACGGCCTCCTCCACCAGGTACCCGAGAGCGCCCGCTGGTTCCGCGACCGCCTCACCTACTACGCCGACTTCCACGGGTTCGGCTCCCTGCGCCCCGGCGTCCTGATCAGCGCCCGGGCCGAGGCGGACACTGTGCTCGGCCAGCTGGGCGAGGTGCCCGAGGGAGCCCTCGTCCATCGCGTGAAGATCACCCCCGAGAGCATCGAGGAGGCGCGGGGCATGGCGGAGGCGACGTGGGATCTCGCCGAGGTCGCCAGCCGCGCCGAGGACCTCACCGCGCGGATCCGCGCGCTACGGGGGAGCGTCGAGCTCGCACGCCGCCCCGCGGACGACGCACCGCTCTGGGACGTGTTCGGACAGTGGAACGCGCTCTACCAGCAGGTCCTGCGCGTCGTCCTCGCCGACCCCCATCTTCCCGCGGAGCTCCTGCCCCCGCGCTGGCCCGTCGGCGCGATGTTCGCCGAGCTGAACCGGCTGAACAGCCGATGGGGGCCGACGCTCCAGCCGTTCCTGCGCGCGCAGGTCGAGCAGGCCGCGCCGGGCCTCGCCCGGTACGAACCCGCCCCGTGGGAGCGCACCCGATAATCGCGCAGTTGCCGCGCAGAGCCCTGCAGAGCCCTGCAGAGCCACGCGGGAGTCACGCCGGGCCGCGCAGGAGCCGGACCCGGCGGGCCCGATCGCCCCCTCAGACCCCGTCGGCCGCGAGGAGCAGCGCCGCGCGGGCGGCGGCGTCGGCTCCGGGCGCCTCCTGGACGCAGCGCGCGAGGAGCCAGCGCGCCGTCCTCTCCGGATCGAGGCCGGTCAGGTGCGCCATGCGGGCGCTGAAGCCCGACGGGTCCTCGACCAGGCGGTCCTCGGCGTTGAACATGTGCTGCAGCAGGTCGTAGTGCGGATCGCCCACGTAGGGCTTCGGGTCGATGACCAGCCAGGAAACGCCGCGGTCCGGTCCCTCGCCGTCCGCAGCGAGCACGTTGTGGTGGTGCAGATCGGTCGCGAGCAGCACCTCCGGGACGCCGCGCTCGCGGGGGAGCGCGCGGAACAGGTCCAGGCCCCGTCGCACCAGCTCGTCCGGCAGACCGCGGGAGTCGCGCGCGAGGCGATCGGCGGCCTCGTCGGCCCACCAGGCGCACATGTGCGCGAGCGGGCGGAAGCCGTGCTGGGGTGCGCCGGGGAGGTCGTCGGCGGGGATCCACAGGCGACGCAGCAGCCCCGCGACCACCTGGTCCTCCTGCTGGGGCGGGAGCCCGCTGCGCGCGAGCGTCGCGCCGGGTCGCACGCGCTCCATGAGCAGCACGCTGAGCGCGCCCTCGCGGCGGGCCTCGAGCACGCGCGGCACGATCGGGCCAGGCGCATCCCGCCCGGAGTCCCTTCCTGCGGACCAGATGCTCATCACGAGCGCCTCGTCCCGGGCCTCCTCGTGCGCCCACGCGACCTTGAGCACCAGGTCCTCGCCGCCGGCGCCCGTCGCCGCGCCCACCCAGCCGGTCGACCCCTCGGGGAACGCCGCGCCCAGCGTCAGGCCCAGGCGCTCGGCCCAGGCGTCCCGGGCGGCCAGGATCTGCGCGTCCGACGGCCGCGGTTCCTGCGTCGGCCCGGTCTCGGGCCCGGTCTCGGGGGTGGGATCGGGCCGATGGTCGCCCTGCGGGCTCA
The DNA here is from genome assembly GCF_020792675.1 of Brachybacterium halotolerans subsp. kimchii. Lineage (NCBI taxonomy): Bacteria > Bacillati > Actinomycetota > Actinomycetes > Micrococcales > Dermabacteraceae > Brachybacterium > Brachybacterium halotolerans. The sequence continues at coordinate 2,796,557 of NZ_CP086254.1, forward strand.
TGGCCGGCGCCCGAGGAGGATCAGCTCGGCGGTCGCGTCGGTGATGGGGCCGCCGGACCAGTCGCCGCACACCTGCTCCACGGCGAAGCCCGCGGACTCGAGGTCCGCGCGCAGCACGTCGAGCGGCCGGAAGATGAGCGTCTCCTCGGCGCCGCGTCGCGCGGAGCCCTCGCGCTCCGTGACGCCGCGATGGGTCTCGACGACCCCGTCGGCCCCGCTCTCGTCGACCTCGAGGAGCTCGACCCAGCTGGTGAACTCGCCGCCGTCGGGGTGGGGGAAGGTGCCGCGCGTGCTCTCCGGCGTCCAGCGCTCCCACGCCCGCCGTCGCGGGTCGCGGCTCTCGAAGGCGAGCATCCCGCCCGGCCGCAGCGCTCGATGCGCGTCCCTGAGCAGCGTGCGCCACGCGTCCGCTGGGACGATCTGCTGGGCGGCGTGCCCGGTCATGACCGCGAGGTCCGCCTCGCCCTCCGGCGCGGCGTCGGCGGAGCCGAGGATCCAGGTCACGCGCTCGCCGCCGGGGCGCGTGCGCGCGATCTGAAGCATCGCCTCGGCGGGGTCGACGCCGATCACGCGGTGGCCGTCGGCCGCGAGATCGACGCCGAGCACCACCGTGCCGCAGCCGATGTCCAGGACCGTGAAGGGCGCGCCGGCCCCGCCCGCCGCGGCGTCGCGCAGCTCGCGGGCCAGGCGCCGATAGAACTCGACGTCCTCGCGTCCGGAGTTCTCGGCGTCGTACAGCCGCGCGGACTCGGGATCCTCGTAGGGGTTCGTGGAGGGGAGCGTGCTCACCTCGGCGACGCTAGCGGGGCGCGCCCGAGGATGGCGAGCGAATAGACCGCACGCCGAGGGGCCGCACGCCGCGCCGCGCCGAGATGTGCCGTCTGTCCGTTCCGGGCGGTGCGCCTGAGTGACAATGACCGGGTGAAACCGTTCCTGCTCATCGCGACCCGTCCCGAGGACGAGGTCGCGCAGTCCGAGTACGAGGCCGTGCTGCGCCTGACGGGCCTCGCGCCCGAGCAGCTGCAGCACATCCAGCTCGACCGCACGCCGATGCCGCCCATCGACCTCGAGGCGATCTCGGGGATCATCGTCGGCGGCAGCCCGTACAACACCTCGGACGACGCCGACGAGAAATCCCCCGACCAGGTGCGCGCCGAGCGCGAGCTGGGGGAGCTGCTGGACCGCGTCGTCGAGGCCGACTTCCCCTTCTTCGGCGCCTGCTACGGCGTCGGGACCCTGGGCGTCCACCAGGGCGCGATCGTCGACCGCACCTACGGGGAGCCCGTGAGCGGCATCGACGTCGAGCTCACCGACGCCGGCCGTGAGGACCCGCTGGTCAGGGCCTCCGGCGTCCCCGACAGCTTCCTCGCCTTCGTGGGCCACAAGGAGGCCGTGCACGTGCTGCCCGAGCACGCCGTGCTGCTGGCCACCGGCCAGGGCTGCCCCGTGCAGATGTTCCGCGTGGGCACCTCGCAGTACGCCACCCAGTTCCATCCCGAGCTGGACAACGATGGGCTGGTCTTCCGCATCCGCGCCTACCGCGACAACGGCTACTTCGACCCCGCCGAGGAGGAGGAGCTGATCGAGCGCGTGCGCCCCGTCGACGTCCACCACGCCGCGAAGCTGCTGCGCGCCTTCGTCGAGCTGCACGCCCGCTGACCCCGTCGGCCGGAGCATCGGACCGCCCGTCCGCGCGGACCCCCGCGCCGGACCCCGGCCGCCCGGAGCACCCCGCCACCCGCCCCCACCGGAGGCCCCGAGACCGATGACGTCCTCCCCGCCCCCCGACCGCTCCCCACGACCCGGCGACGCCGTGCGCCCGCGCCCCCGGCCCCGCCGGAAGTTCACCCGTGAGCAGGTGCGACGCCGCCAGATCGTCGCCGGTGGATGCCTCGCGCTCGTGATCCTGCTGGTCGTGATCTCGTGCAGCGCGATTCTGGGCCGCCACGGCGGCGGGGGAGGGGCCGCGCTCGGCGGCGGGGCCGACGACTCCGCGATGAGCGTCCCCGCCACCCCGGCCGACGCCCCGGCGCTCTCCCAGCTGCCGAAGGACGCGAGCCTCGGCGGCGAGGAGGCCCTCGGCATCGACGTCTCCGCCCACCAGGGCGAGATCGACTGGACGAACGTCCGAGGCGACGGCATCTCCTTCGCGTACATCAAGGCCACCGAGGGCACCGGCTTCACCGACCCGCAGCTGAACGCGAACTGGCGCGGCGCGCGCGGGGCCGGCGTGACCCCCGGCGCCTACCACTACTTCACCCTGTGCTCGTCCGGCGCGGACCAGGCGAAGGCGTTCCTCGCGGCCGTGCCGCCGAGCGACGACGCCCTGCCGCCCGCCCTGGACCTCGAGTTCGACGGCGCCTGCGAGAAGCGCCCCGAGGCGAAGCAGGCGAAGGAGGAGGTCGCCGCGTTCATCGACGCCGTGGAGAAGGCCTGGGGTCGCCGCGTGGTGCTCTACTCCTCGCGCGAATGGCGCGACCACTACGGACTCGACGCCACCGAGGACCGGCCCGACTGGCTGTACAACGACGGCTCCCGGCCTGTCCAGGGCGACTGGGCGCTGTGGCAGACCCGCTTCGACGGCTCGGTCGCGGGGGTGAAGGGCGATGTGGACATCGACGTGCTGCGCACCGAGGTGCTCCGCGCGTCGTCCTCGATGAACGACGACGGCTGATCCGCAGGCCAGCGGATCCGCAGGTCGGCAGGTCGTCCCTGATCCGCGGTTGACCTGCTCGAAGAGCAATGCTCGCGTTCTGTACATACTAGTTGTTACACTCCTGGCATGGGAGCGCGAGAGAAGCTGACCGATGCCATGTCCGAGCTGCTGTGGGAGCGCGGCTACGCCGCCACCAGCCCGCGCGACGTGATGTCCAGGGCCGGCGTCGGCCAGGGGAGCATGTACCACCACTTCACCGGCAAGCACGATCTCGCCGTCGCCTCCCTCTCCGCCGTCTCCGGCACCATGGCCGACGAGGCCTCGGTGCTCGAGGACGTCGAGGCGGGCACACCGCTCGAGCGCATGAAGGCCTACCTCCGCCTTCCCCGACCCGGCACGCGCGGCTGCCGCATCGGTCGGATGACCCAGGACCCGCAGTCGGTCACCGATCCCGACCTCGCGCGCATCGTCCAGGGCGCCTTCGCGACCATGCTCGGGCGCTGGGAGGACGCGATCGCCGCCGCCGTCGCCGCCGGCGAGCTGCCCGGGACCGTCGTCCCCGCGGACCTCGCCCGCACGCTCTCGGCCATCATCCAGGGCGGCTACGTGCTCGCCCGCGCCGAGGGCGATCAGGCCCCCATGGACGCCGCGATCCGCGGCGCCGTGTCACTCCTGGACGCGACCAGCGCGTCCGTGGACCCCTCCGCCCGGGCATCCCGGGCGCCCCGGGAACGGGGAGATCAGGAAGAAGGCCGGTCATGACCGTGCGCATCGGGATCAACGGATTCGGCCGCATCGGCCGCACCTACCTGCGGGCGGCGCTCGCCTCCGCGGCGGACGTGGAGGTCGTCGCCGTCAACGACATCGCCGACGCGGCGACGCTCGCGACCCTCCTGGAGTGGGACTCGCTGAACGGCCGTCTCGACGGCGTCGCGGCCGAGGACGGAGCGATCGTGCTGGACGGACGGCGCATCCCCGTCAGCTCCGAGCGCGAGCCCGGGAGCATCCCCTGGGGCGAGCACGGCGTGGACGTCGTCATCGAGTCCACGGGCCGCTTCACCGATGCGGCCTCCGCCCGCGAGCACCTCGTGGCCGGTGCGCGGAAGGTGATCATCTCCGCCCCCGCCGACGGCGACGTGCCCGCGCTCGTGCTCGGCGTCAACGACGCGGACGTGGACTTCACGGGCGACGTGTTCTCGAACGGGTCCTGCACGACCAACTGCCTCGCGCCCCTGGTGAAGGTCCTCGACGACGCCTTCGGCGTCGAGTCCGGGCTCATGACCACCGTCCACGCGTACACGAGCGACCAGCGCCTGCAGGACGCGCCGCACTCCGACCTGCGGCGGGCGCGCGCCGCCGCCCTCTCCACGATCCCCACCTCCTCCGGCGCGGGGAAGACCATCGGCCGGATCATCCCGCGGCTCGACGGGCGCCTCACGGCGGCCTCGCTGCGCGTGCCCGTGCCCATCGGCTCCATCACCGACCTCACCGCGAAGCTCGAGCGGCCCGCGAGCGCCGACGAGGTGAACGAGGCGTTCCGCGCCGCCGCCGGGAGCTCCGGGCTCTCCCGGTACCTCGCCTACTCGGAGGCGCCGATCGTCTCGGCAGACATCGTCGGCGACCCCCGCTCCGCCGTCTTCGACGCTCCGCTCACGCAGGCCGTGGGCGACCAGGTCAAGGTCTTCGCCTGGTACGACAACGAGTGGGGGTTCTCGAACCGGCTCGTCGAGCTCTCCGAGAGGATCGGGGGAGAGCGGGGCTGACCCGCCTGCGCGCGCCTTGACCTGGTGTGACCCATCCCGCATCCGTGCTCGGCGGCATAGTGGCGGCCCTCGCCCACCCTCTAGGGTGAGGGTCGCCGAAGCCTCGGAGAAGTCGACCCTCACCTGCCGTCGGCGGTCACCGCAGACGGCGCCGTCGACCCTCCCGCATGCGGACGCCCCACCGGATGCGCGGCCCGGCTCCATCCCCAGTCACCAGGAACGGAGACCGCACCGCCATGACCCGCCGATCCCTCCCTCACAGCCCCCTCGCGCCCCGGCCCCTGTCCGCCGACGGGGCCCGTCGGCCCGATCCCGCCCGTCGCCCCAGCCGCCGCTCGCTCCTCGCCGGAGCCGCCGCGGCCCCCATCGGCCTCGCGCTCGCCGCCTGCGGCGGAGCCTCCTCCGCGGACGAGACCTCCTCCGACGCCGGCGGCGACTCCGAGGACGGCGCCTTCCCCGTCACCATCGAGCACGCGCTCGGCACCGCCGAGATCCCCGAGAAGCCCCAGCGCATCGTCACCCTGGGCCAGGGATCCACCGAGACCTGCATCGCGCTGGGCACCATCCCCGTGGGCGTCGAGGACTACGCCTGGGGCGCCGACGACTCCGGCCAGCTGCCGTGGGTGCACGAGGCCATCGACGAGAAGAAGGGCGAGCTGCCGGAGCTCATCACGGGCTCCACCGAGCTCGACACCGAGGCGATCCTCGCGCTCACCCCCGATCTGATCCTCGCCCCCTGGTCCGGGATCACCAAGGAGCAGTACGACGTCCTCAAGGACATCGCCCCCACCGTCGCCTACGAGAAGGAGGCGTGGGTGATCACCTGGGAGCAGCAGATCACCACGATCTCCACTGCCCTCGGCCTGCCCTCGAAGGCCGACGAGCTCATCGCGGGCATCAAGGACGAGTTCGCCTCCCGCCGGCAGAAGGAATGGGAGGACGTGACGTTCTCCTTCATCTACAACTCCGGCAAGGGCACGCTGGGCGTGTTCTACCCCGACGAGCAGCGCGTCGCCATGGTCAGCGCGCTGGGCCTCACCGTGGATCCCATCAAGGACGAGATCTCGAAGTACGAGGTCGAGGGCACGGACTCCGCCATGATCGGCCTCGAGAACGCCGACATGCTCGACGACTCCGACCTCATCTTCACGTTCTACTCCGACGAGAAGAACCGCAAGGAGGTCGAGGCGCAGCCGCTGTACGCGGACATCCCCGCGATCAAGGCGGGCGCGATCGTCGCCCCCACCGACCAGGCCTTCGTCACGGGCTCCTCGATGATCAACCCGCTCACCGTCCCCTGGGCGCTCGAGCGCTACGTCCCCCTGATCGAGAAGGCCGTCGCGAAGGTCTGAACGTGAGCACCGCGGTCTCGTCCGATCCGAGCACCCGCCCCGCCGCCGGCGCGGGGCGGGTGCTCCTCGGCGGCAGGCGCCGGATCCCGCCGCTCGCCGCCATCGGGCTCGCCGTGCTGCTCGTGCTCGCGGTGTGCCTGGCCAGCGTGTGCCTCGGCACCCGGGCCGACGACCCCGGTCAGCTGCGCGCCGCCCTGCTGGGGCGCGGCGAGGAGCGGATGGAGCTCATCGTGCACGGCCGCACCGTGCGCACCCTCGTCGGACTCGCCGTGGGCGCGGCGCTCGCGCTCTCCGGCCAGCTCATCCAGGCCCTCACCCGCAACCCCCTCGGCGAGCCGGGGCTGCTGGGCGTCACCTCCGGCGCCTCCTTCGCGATCGTGCTGATCACCGCCGTCCTCGGGACGGTCAGCACGCAGGTCGCGGCGCTCGCCGCGATCCCCGGGGCCCTGCTCGCCGTGCTCGTCGTCCACCTCGTCTCGCGCCCCGCGGGCACCACTTCCGTCGTCCCGCTCGTGCTCGCCGGTGCCGTGGTCAGCGCCGTGCTGGGCGCCATCGTGCAGGGGATCATCCTGCGCATGCCCGCCGTCTTCGACTCCTACCGCTACTGGGTCGTCGGCTCCCTCTCCGGCGCCGATCTCACCACCCTGGCGACCGTCGCGCCCGTCCTGCTGGGCGGGCTGCTCGTGGCGATCCTCGTCGCCCCGGCCCTGAACACCCTCGCACTCGGCGACGACGTCGCGATCTCGCTCGGCTCCCCGGTACGCCTCGTGCGCGGCGCCGGAATCGTCGCCGCCGCTCTGCTGGCCGCGGGCGCGACCGCCGCCGCGGGTCCCATCGCCTTCGTCGGCCTCGCCGTGCCGCACCTCGTGCGCGGGATCGTCGGCGGCGACCATCGCTGGCAGCTCCCGCTCAACCTGCTGCTCGGGGCCGCGCTGCTGGTCGCCTCCGACGTCCTCGCGCGCGTCCTCATCCGACCCGAGGAGCTCATGGTCGGCGTCGTCACCGCCTTCGTGGGCGCCCCGTTCCTGCTGCTGGCCGTGCGCCGCGGGGCGGTGACGGACCGATGAGCACCGTCTCCGCGCCGCCCGCCGAACGCGCCGCCCGCCGCTCGGGCACCCGTCCGTCCAGGGCTCCGCTCCCGCCGGCGCTGCGCACCGCGCTGCTCGCTCTCGTCCTGGCCGCGATCGCCGTCGCGGCCGGCGCCGTCACCCTCGCCCGCGGCGACCTCGGGGTGGGCCCGTCGGACGTCCTGAAGGTGCTCGAGGGCGGGGGCGACCGCCGCGCCGAGATCATCCTGACCCGCATGCGCGGGCCGCGCGTGCTCGTCGGCGCGGGCGCCGGAGCCGCGCTCGGCCTGGCAGGGGCCCTCTTCCAGACCGTCACCCGCAACCCGCTGGGGAGCCCCGACGTGATCGGGCTGGGGGCGGGCGCCGGCGCCGGCATCGCCCTGGTCTCCCTCGTCTCCGACGGGCCCGCCCCCACCTGGATGGGCGCTCTCGCCGGCTCCGCGATCGCGATCGGCCTCGTGCACGCGGCGACCGGACGCGGCTTCGCCTCGCCCTCGCGGCTGATCATCGCCGGGATCGGCGTGGCCGCGATGGCGCTCGCGCTCACCCAGTACGTGGTGGCCGTGGTCCTGCGCGACGCCGGCTCCCAGCTCGCCGGGCAGCTCGTGGGCTCCTTGAACTCCCGCAGCATGCAGCACGCGGCGATGATCGGCATCGTCCTGCTGGTGTGCGCGCCGCTCGCCGGCCTGCTGCGCCACGACCTCACCGTCATGGACATGGGCGACGAGATGGCCGACGCCCTCGGCGCCGGCGCCGTGCGCACCCGCACGAGCGCGATCATCCTGTCGGTGCTGCTGTGCGCGGGGGCCGTCGCGGTCGCCGGGCCCATCGCCTTCGTCGCGCTCGCCGCGCCGCACATCGCCCGCAGCACCCTGCGCCTGCCCGGCCCCCACCTGCTGGTCTCCGCACTCGTGGGTGCAGTGATCCTGCTGGTGTCCGACCTCGCCGTGCAGGCCGTGCCCCTGCTCGACGGGCTTCCCGTGGGCGTGATCACCGCCGCGTTCGGCGGCGTCTACCTGGGCATCCTGCTGATCGGCACCTGGAGGAGGAACAGCGCATGAGCATCGGATCCGAGTCCGTCGGGGCCGAGGGGCGCGCCGCGCCGACGGCGCCCGCCCCGACCCCCGCCTCTGTGCCCGTCCCGGCGCCCGCCCCGACCCCCGCCCCGGCTGTCTCCCTCAAGGGCGTGAGCGTCGGCTACGGGGAGAAGGTGGTCCTCTCCGACCTCGACCTCGAGGTGCCCGCGGGCCGCTTCACCGCGGTGATCGGCCCGAACGGCTGCGGCAAGTCCACGATGCTGAAGGCCATGGCGCGGACGCTGCCCGTGCGCTCCGGACGGATCCTCCTGGACGAGGAGCCGCTGGACGCCCAGCGCTCCCGGGCGGTCGCGAGGCGCCTGGCGATGCTCCCGCAGGAGCCCGTCGTGCCCGACGGCATCACCGTCCGCGGCCTCGTGGACCGCGGGCGCCATCCCTACCGCTCCGCGCTGCGCCGTCGGCTCCCGGGCGACGCCGAGGCCGTGGACGCCGCGATGGCCGCCACCGGCGTGGCCGAGCTCTCGGACGTGCAGGTCACCGACCTCTCCGGCGGGCAGCGCCAGCGCGTGTGGATCGCGCTCGTGCTCGCTCAGCAGACGGCCCACGTGCTGCTCGACGAGCCCACGAGCTTCCTCGACGTGGCGCATCAGATCGAGGTCCTCCACCTGTGCCAGGACATGCGCGCGAGCGGCCGCACCGTCCTCGCCGTCCTCCACGACCTGAACCAGGCCGCCCGCTACGCCGACGAGCTCGTCGTCCTCCACGAGGGCCGGCTCGTGGTCCAGGGGGCCCCGGCCGACGTGCTCGACGAGCAGCTGCTCGCCGACGTCTTCGGCCTCGACGCCCAGGTGGCGGCGGACCCGCAGAGCGGCACGCCGATGGTGGTGCCGCGCCGCAGGGCAGACCGCGCGCGAAGTTCCTGACGTCCGGGACCGCGACTCCTCGTCCCCCGGGGGCCCGTTGCCGGGGCGATGAGACTTGACCCACAGACCGATCAAGTGATCTAGTCACTTCATGACCCCTCGTCTCTCGCTCTCGGAGCAGCTCGCCCAGGAGATCGTCGATCGCATCCGCAGCGAGCGGCTCGGCCCCGGCGACGTCATGCCGGCGACGCGTCGGCTCGCCGAGAGCCTCGAGGTCACCGTTCCCACCCTGCGCGAGGCGCTCCGCCGTCTCGAGGCGTCGAAGGTTGTCGAGCTGCGCCACGGCTCGGGCGTCTACGTGGGCACCGGCATCGAGCGCGCGCTCATCGTGAACCCCCATCGGCCCCCGATCACGCGGGAGTCCGTGCGCGAGCTCGCCGCTGCGCGCCTGGCGATCGAGCCGGGGATCGCGGCCGAGGCCGCCCGTGCCCGCTCGCCGCAGACCCTCGACGCCCTGGAGCGCGCGGCGCGGAACGCGCTGCACGATCCGGATCCCGCCGGACGGCCCGAGCAGCACTTCCACGTGGCGCTCGCGGGGTGCACGGGCAACGCCCTGCTCGTGCAGACCATCGACGCCCTGCTCGAGCGCCGTTCCCAGGAGCAGGTCGAGATCCGCTTCAGCTATGACGACCGCGCCTGGGACCACGCCGAGCACCTCGAGATCCTGCGGGCGGTCCGCGAGGGCGATGCGAATGCCGCCGAGAGCCTCACCAGAGACCACCTGGAGCACATCCGCGACGCGATCGACGCCACCGCCCACCTGGAGGAGCAGTCATGAACCAGCCCCGGAGCGCCGCACCGACCCGGGCCCGCCGGCTCGCCGAGATGACCTCGCAGGAGGCGCGGCGGAGCGCCGGGGCCGGGGACATCGTCCTCGTGCCCGCCGGCGCGCTCGAGCAGCACGGACCCGCGATGCCGCTGGGCACCGACACGATCCGCGCCGAAGCCGTCTGCGAGGACCTGGCGCGCCGACGCCCCGGCGACGTCGTGATCGGCCCCGTCATCCCCGTGGGCGTCTCCCCGCACCACCTCGCTATGGCGGGGACCCTCACCCTGACCACGAGCACCTTCACGGCCCTGGTGCGCGAGATCGCCCTCGGCCTGCGCCGGCAGGGGTGGCGGAAGATCCTCGTGATCACCGGCCACGGGGGGAACAACGCGGCGCTCACCACGGTCGCCCAGGATCTGCTCGCCGTGGATCGCGACCTCGAGTTCGCCTGGTCGCCCCTGACGTCCCTCGCGGGTGACGTGGTCCGCGAGGCCGGCGTGAGCGAGATCCACGGGCACTGCGGCGAGGCGGAGACCTCCCAGATGCTGCACGTCGCCCCCGATCTCGTGCGCGAAGACCTCCTCGAGGCCGGCGTCACCACGATGGCCGACCTCGACCCCACGAGCGCGCTCGCGCGCTCGTTCTCCCAGCCCACCCTCACCCGCCCCTACGACCAGCTCAGCCCCAACGGCGTGCTCGGCGATCCGCGGCGCGCGACCGCAGAGCTCGGCGAGCGGATCCTCGCACGGATCATCGAGCGCCTGGACGCGTTCGTGGAGCACTGGTCCCGCCTCTGAGCAGTCGGCGCGAGGATGCGCGCCGTGCAGCACCACCCATCACGAGCTGACCCCCCGACGAAGCGAGGTCGATCCCATGATCTCACCGTCCGCCCCTCCCGCACCCACGAGCACCACCGATGCCGACACCCGGCTCCCGCGCACGCTGCGGGTGCTCGGCGTCGTCGAGCGCGTCGGCAACGCGCTGCCGCACCCGTTCTGGCTGTTCTGGATCCTCGCCGGGATCCTCGGGATCGCGAGCGCCGTCATGTCGGCCCTCGGCGTCTCCGTGATCAGCCCGGCCGACGACAAGAAGGTGGTCGTCGAGAACCTGCTCAGCGGCGACGGCCTCGCGATGGCGATGTCCACCGCGATCGACAACTTCACGTCCTTCGGCCCGATGGGCACGATCGTCGTGGTGATCATGGGCGTCGCGGTCGCCGAGCACACGGGCTTCCTCTCCGGGCTCATGCGCGTGAGCGTCTCGCGCGTGCCGTCGTGGCTTGTCGTCTTCGCGGTCGCCTTCGCCGGCACCATGTCCCACGTCGCGAGCGCCGCCGCCTACGCGATCCTCGTGCCCCTGGGAGGCGTCGCCTTCCGCGCCGTCGGCCGTTCCCCGATCCTCGGGATCGTGGTCGCGTACACCTCGATCGCCTCGGGCTACGACGCGAGCCCGATCCCCACCCCGAACGACACGATCTTCGCGGGCATCACGACCGCTGCGGCGCGGATCATCGACCCCGACGCGTACGTCTCCCCGCTCAGCAACTGGTTCTTCAACATCGCCTCGTCGCTGCTGCTGGCCGTCGTGATCACCCTGGTGACCAACACGCTGCTGGCCAAGCGCCCCGACCTCGAGGCCGATGAGGACGCCGAGGTCGACGAGGCGTCCCTCGAGATCTCCGCCCGCGAGCGCCGCGCGATGCTGTGGGCGATCATCGCCCTCGTGGTCGTCGCGGTCCTCGTGGCGATCGCGGTGGTGCCCGCGTCGTCCCCGCTCCGCGGCGAGGACGGCACCCTGGACGACTCCCCGTTCCTCAACGGCGTCGCGGTCCTCGTCGGCTTCGCCTTCGCCCTCGCGGGCATCGTCTTCGGCGTCCTCGCGGGGACCGTCACCTCGGCGGCCGACGTCCCCGCGCTGATGGCGCGCGGCGTCAAGCAGATCGCGCCCGTGCTCGTGCTGTTCTTCTCCATCGCGCAGTTCCTGGCCTACTTCGACTGGACCCACATCGGCGACGTCATCGCCGTCGAGTCCGCGCAGGTCCTCAAGACCACGGGCGTGCCGCTGCCGCTCGTGTTCCTCATGGTCCTGGCCCTGCTGTCGGTGGTGAACGTCCTGGTCACCTCGGGTTCGGCCATGTGGTCGATCGCAGCTCCGGTGCTCGTGCCGATGCTGATGCTCGTGGACGTCCCGGCCGAGACCACGCAGGCGCTGTTCCGCATCGCCGACTCCGGCTCCACGGCGATCACGCCGATGAGCCCCTACTTCGTCCTCGCCCTCGGGTTCCTCCAGCAGTACCGGAAGAAGGCGGGCATCGGCACGCTCGCGGCCTTCACGCTGCCCCTCGCCGTGTGCATGACGCTCGCGTGGACCGTCCTGTTCTTCGCCTGGTGGCTGCTGGGGATCCCGCTCGGTCCGGGCGCCCCCGTGCGCTGACGACCGCGCGATCCGGACCCGAGTCCGTCCCCGCCCGTGCTCAGGCCGAGAGCAGCAGGTGGGGGCGACCGGCCGCCCGGTGACGGCCGGCGGCGCGCCGGCGGTCGGAGCGGTGCTGCGCGCGGGCGGCGAGCTCGTGGCGCAGGGCGGCCGCGGCCAGGCGCTGACGCCGCCGATCCTCCGCGCTGCGCTCGGCGCGGATCCGGCGCAGCTCGTCGAGGGCGCCGGGCTCCCCGAGGGCGGCGTCGAGCGGACGGTAGGTGATCAGGTGCGTGCTCATGCCCCGACCCTCCCGCGCCCGGCCCGCGTCCTCCCCGTGATCGGGCTGTGCCGTCCCTGTGGACGACACGCGGTGCCGTGCGGCGGGCCGGCCGGTGCGACTGGTGGGACCGGGGCGATCGGGGCGACCGGTGCGGGAGGTCCCGCTGGTCGCGGGGCGGGGAGCGTGGCCGTCGGGGGAGGGGTCGGAGTGGTGGCGGAGGCGGCGGAGCAGGTCGTCGAAGAACATGCCTCAAGGCTCGCGCCGTGCGGACGCGCGCCGCATCGCTCCGCGGTCGTCTGCGGCTCGGACTGCGGGCGGATCCCGGGGAGGAGCGCGCCATACCGGAGCGTGAGCGCCGGGGCCCGGAGTCCCGGGGCCCCGGGGCCCCGTCGAACCGGTCCCGCGGGACGCCCCCAGGCGGTCAGGGCTGCAGGCGCACCCGCTCCCAAGCCCCATCGGTCGGACCGTCGGTCGCTCCGGCCCCGTCGGCCCGCCGGTAGACGATGCGATCGTGCATGCGGCCGCCGCGGCCCTGCCAGAACTCGATGCGGTCGGGGACGAGGCGGTACCCGCCCCAGTGCGGAGGGCGGGGGACCTGTTCCTCGTCGGAGAAGCGGGCCTCGACCTCGGCGTACTGCGCGTCGAGTTCCTCCCGCGTGCCGATCTCCCGGGACTGGTGGGAGGCCCAGGCGCCCAGCTGGGAGGCACGCGGTCGACGCGCCCAGTAGGCGTCGGACTCGGCGTCGGCCGCGTCCTCGATGCGCCCGTCGACCCGCACCTGCCGCTGCAGCGGGTACCAGGGGAACAGCATGGTCGCCCACGGGTCGGCGGCGATCTGCTCGCCCTTCGCGGAGTCCTTGTTCGTGTAGACCACGAATCCCGCGGCGTCGTGCGCCTTCAGCAGCACGGTGCGCGAGCGCGGGCGGGGGTCCCCGTCCTCGGTGCGGTCGACGGTGGAGAGCACGAGCGCCGTGGGATCCGGCAGGTCGCCGCGCTCCTCGCGGCGCGTGAACGCCTCCTGCATCCAGGCGTCGAACAGCCCCATCGGGTCCGCGGGGGCGGCGTCGGCCAGGGATCCGCCGAGGTAGTCGTTGCGATCGTCCGCGAGATCCGGGACGGGGTGCGAGTCGCTCATGCCCCATGAGTACGCCTGCGGGTCGCCGCGCGCAACACGGTCCGCCGCGCGCGGCGACGCCCGTGCCGCATCATGACGGCGCCGCTGTCCCACGTCACGATTCGGCCACGGGATCGACCCTTCGTCCACAGGACGCGACCCTCGCGCGCACCGGGTGCTAGGTTTCCGTCCACCATGCGCCGTGGGGCACAGGTCACATTCGCGCCCAGCGCCCGCCCCGCCCCCGTCACCCCCCATCGGAGGATCCCCATGTTCGACGCAGCTCTCACTCCTCGCCGCCGCACCGTGCTGCTCGGTCTCGCCGGCGTCCCGGTGCTGCTGACCGCCTGCGCCCAGACCAGCGACGACGGCGGCGACGGCGGTGGCGGGGGTTCGTCGGACTCTCTCACCGTGGGCACCACCGACAAGGTGACCGCGCTCGACCCGGCCGCGGCGTACGACAACGGCTCCTCGACGGTGTGGACCCAGGTCTACGGGTACCTGCTGAACACCAAGATCGGCTCGAAGGACGGCAAGCCCGAGCCTGACCTCGCCGAGTCCGCCGAGTTCTCCTCGGACACCGTGTTCACCGTGAAGCTCCAGGAGGGCCTCACCTTCGCCAACGGCAACGAGCTGACCAGCGAGGACGTGAAGCACACCTTCGACCGGCAGCTCGCGATCGCGGACCCCAACGGCCCCTCGAGCCTGCTCGCGAACCTCGAATCGGTCGAGGCGAAGGACGATCTCACCGTCGAGTTCCACCTCAAGGAGCCCAACGACCAGACCTTCCCGTACGTGCTCACGAGCCCCGCTGGCCCGATCGTCGACAAGGACGTCTTCCCGGCCGATAAGGTCCTCGCGGACGACGAGATCGTCAAGGGCAAGGCCTTCAGCGGCGCCTACCAGATCGCCAGCTGGAAGCTCAACGAGCTGGTCGCCTTCCAGGCGTTCGACGACTACAAGGGGATCTACGGGAAGCCGAAGACCTCGGACGTGTCCCTGAAGTACTACGCCGACCAGAACAACATGAAGCTCGACATCCAGCAGGGCAACGTCGACTGCGTGTTCCGCTCGCTCTCGGCGACCGACATCGAGGACCTCAAGAAGGACTCGAAGGTCGCCGTGCACGACGGCCCCGGCGGCGAGATCCGCTACATCGTCTTCAACTTCGACACCATGCCCTACGGCGCGAAGACGAAGGACGCGGACGCGAAGAAGGCCCAGGCCGTGCGCCAGGCCGCCGCGGACCTCATCGATCGCCAGGCGATCGCGACCTCGGTCTACAAGGACACCTACACCCCGCTGTACTCATACATCCCCGAGGGTCTGCCGGGCGCGGGCGACCAGTTCAAGACCATGTACGGCGACGGCTCGGGCAAGCCCGACGCGGCCAAGGCGAAGAAGCGCCTGTCCGACGCCGGCGTCGAGACCCCCGTGAAGCTCAGCCTGCAGTACAACCCCGACCACTACGGCAGCTCCTCGGGCGACGAGTACGCGGCGGTGAAGTCCCAGCTCGAGGCCGACGGCCTGTTCGCCGTGGACCTGCAGTCCACCGAGTGGGTCCAGTACTCCAAGGACCGCGTGGCCGACGTCTACCCGGCGTACCAGCTGGGCTGGTTCCCCGACTACTCGGACGCCGACAACTACCTCTCGCCGTTCTTCATCAAGGACAACTTCCTGGCCAACCACTACGACAACGCCGAGGTGCAGAAGCTCATCGAGCAGCAGCGCGGCACCCAGGACGCCGCCGAGCGCGAGAAGCTCTTCGTCGAGATCCAGGACAAGGTGGCCACGGACGTCTCGACCCTGCCGCTGCTGCAGGGCGCCCAGATCGCCGTGTCCACGAAGGACCTGCAGGGCGTCACCCTCGACTCGTCCTTCAAGCTCCGCCTCGCGCCGCTCGCCCCGTGACCGCGGACCTCACGCGCAGCGCCACGGACGAACCGGCCGCCGCGGGGGGAGCCGGCCCGTCGGCCCCCTCCGCGACCGCCGGCCGCGGCCGGCGCGGCGGCGGGGGACTGGGCCGCTACATCCTCACGCGCTTCCTGCTGATCATCCCCACCGTGCTGATCCTGATGACGGTCGTCTTCTTCCTCATGCGGATCACCGGCGACCCGATCACCGCGGCCCTCGGCGGGCGCCTGACCCCTGATCAGCTCGCCCAGCGCCGCGCCGAGGCCGGCTACGACCGGCCGCTGATCATCCAGTACCTCGACTACCTGTGGGGCGTGGTCCGCGGCGACTTCGGCACCACCTACACCGACCGCACGCCCGTGGCGAAGATCCTCACGGAGTACGGCGGGGCGACCGCGGAGCTCGTCATCTACGCGGTGGTCGTGGCGCTCGTTATCGGGGTGCCGCTCGGCATGCTCGCGGCCCGCGCCCGGGACCGCTGGGGCGACCTCGCCCTGCGCGTCCTCGCGATCCTCGGGTACGCGACCCCGGTGTTCTTCGTGGGGCTGCTGCTCAAGCTCGTGTTCTCCGTGGGCCTGGGCTGGCTCCCGGTCGCCGGGCACATCTCCAGCCGGGGCGAGCTGACGATGGGGAAGATCCTGAACCCCACCCCGTTCTACCTGCTGGACGCGATCCGCCTGGGGGACGTCTCGCTGCTCTGGGACGTCATCAGCCACGCGATCCTCCCCGCGATCGCGCTGGGCCTGCTCACCGGCGGGATCTTCCTGCGCCTGGTGCGCACGAACATGATCGGCACCCTCGAGATGCCCTACGTCGACTCGGCGCGCTCCCGCGGCGTGCGGGAGTCGCGCCTGACCACGCGCCATGCCCTGCGCCCCGCGCTGATCCCGATCATCACCGTGATGGGCATGCAGATCGCGATGATGCTGGGCGGCGCCGTGCTCACCGAGACCACCTTCGAGTGGAAGGGCCTGGGCTACATGCTCGCCGAGTACATGACCGCCCGCGACTACGTCGCCGTGCAGGGCATCGTCATGATGCTCGCGGTCATCGTCGCGATCTCGAACTTCCTGGTCGACGTGATCGCCGCCCTCATCGACCCCCGAGTGAGGTACTGAGATGACGATCCCCCCGCCCCAGCCTCCCGGCGAGTCCCCCTCCGCCCAGGAGGGCACCGAGCTCGCCGCCGAGGCCGCCGTCGTCGCCGCCACGGCCCGCGAGCGCTGGTACCTGCGCCTGCCGATCATCAGCCATCTGCGCCGAAGCGTCGGCCTGCAGAGGGGCATGCTCGTCGCGGGCCTCGTGCTCGTGCTCGGCCTGCTCCTCACGGCGCTGTTCGCACCGCTGCTCGCGCCCTACGGCTTCGCCGAGACCTCGGCCGACGGCGCCTCCTTCGGCACCCAGCAGCCGCCGTCGGGCGCGCATCCGCTGGGCACCACCGTCGCCGGCTACGACGTGCTCTCGCGCGTCATCTGGGGCACGCGGACGGCCGTGGCCGTGATGGCCTGCGCGGTCGTGCTGTCCCTGTTCATCGGGGTCGCGCTCGGACTGATCTCCGGATACGTGGGCGGCTGGCTCGACCGGATCCTGGTGATGCTGGCCGACGCGATCTACGCCTTCCCCTCCCTGCTGCTCGCGATCGTCATGTCGATCGTGATCTCCGGCGGCCAGTCGAGCGCGGGCGGCGGCATCCTCGCCGCGGCCATCTCGATCACCGTGGTGTTCGTGCCCCAGTACTTCCGGGTCATCCGCGCCGAGGTGGTGCGGCTGAAGGCCGAGCCCTTCGTCGAGGCCGCGAAGGTCATCGGCACCGGGCACCGGCGCATCATGGGCACCCACCTGCTGCGCAACTCCACCCGCACCCTGCCGCTGATCTTCACCCTCAACAGCTCCGAGGCGATCCTGACCCTCGCCGCGCTGGGCTTCCTGGGCTTCGGCATCGAGCCGACGAGCGCCTCCGAGTGGGGCTACGACCTCAACCGGGCCATGGCCGACGCGACCTCCGGCATCTGGTGGACGGGCCTGTTCCCCGGCCTCGCGATCGTCGCCGCCGTGCTCGGCGTGACCCTGGTGGGCGAGTCCATCAACGACCTCAACGACCCGCGCCTGCGCGTGCGGCGGAGGCGGCGGGGCGGCCCCGCAGGAACCACCTCGACGGAGGCCACGGCATGAGCGAGATCCTCGACGAGCGCACGAGCGGGTCCGCGAGCGCTCCGGCGCGTCTGGCGATCCGCGACCTCGACGTCACCTTCGCGACCGACGCCGGGGAGGTCCACGCGGTCGACGGCGTCAGTCTCGAGGTTGCGCCGGGCGAGATCCTCGCCGTCGTCGGCGAATCGGGCTCGGGCAAGTCCGTGACCGCGCGCAGCATCCTGGGCCTGCTGCCGGAGACGGCCGAGGAGTCCGGCGCCGTGCTGGTGTCCGGCACCGACGTCGTCGGCCTCGGCGGCGCGCGCCTGCGCGCGCTGCGCGGCGAGGACGTGTCGATGGTCTTCCAGGAGCCCTCGAGCGCACTGAACCCGGTGTTCCCGATCTGGTGGCAGATGGGGGAGGGGCTGCGCGCCCACCAGCCGAAGCTCACGCGCAAGCAGATCCGCGCGAAGGCGATCGAGGCGCTCACGGCCGTCGGCATCCCCGACCCGGCCGAGCGCATCGACCGCTACCCGCACGAGTTCTCCGGCGGGCAGAAGCAGCGCATCATGATCGCGATGGCCTTGGCCCTCGAGGCGGAGCTCATCGTGGCCGACGAGCCCACCACCGCCCTCGACGTCACCGTGCAGGCCGAGATCCTGGACCTGCTGCGCGACGTGCGCGACCGTTTCGGCACCTCGATCATCGTCATCACCCACAACATGGGGGTCGTCGCCGACCTCGCCGACCGCGTGGCCGTCATGCACCACGGCCGCGTCATCGAGCAGGCGGGCGTGCGCGAGCTGTTCGCCGAGCCCCGCGAGGAGTACACGCGGAACCTGCTCGAGGCCGTCCCGCACCTGGGGCGCCGCAGCGCCTGGAGCGCCCTGTCCCGCGAGCAGCAGGAGACGATCGAGTCCGCCGAGCCGCTGGTGACCGCGAAGAACCTGGTCATCGAGTATCCCGGCCGACTGGGACGACCCGCCTTCCGCGCGGTCGACGGCGTGGACCTCGCCATCCGCCGCGGCGAGGTCTTCGGCCTGGTGGGGGAGTCCGGCTCGGGCAAGACCACCATCGGCCGCACCATCGCGGGCCTGGAGAAGGCGACGGGCGGCAGTCTCACGGTGCTGGGCCACGAGATGCTGGGCCTGCGCGAGCGGGCCTTCAAGCCCGTGCGGCGCCGCATCGGCTTCGTCTTCCAGGACCCCGCGACCTCCTTCAACCCGCACCTGACCATCGAGGAGTGCATCGCCGAGCCGCTCGCCGTGCACGAGCGCGGCCTGTCCGCCCAGGCGCGCTCGCAGAAGGTGGGGGAGCTGCTCGAGGCCGTCGAGCTGCCCGCCGGGCACCGCCGCCGCTACCCGCACGAGCTCTCGGGCGGGCAACGACAGCGCGTCTCGCTCGCGCGCGCCCTCGTGCTGGATCCCGAGCTGCTCATCGCCGACGAGCCGACGAGTGCGCTCGACGTGTCCGTGCAGGCCACGGTGCTCGAGCTCTTCCGCGAGCTGCAGGAGCGGCTGGGATTCGCCGCCCTGTTCATCAGCCACGACCTCGCCGTCGTCGACTCCCTCGCCCACCGCATCGGCGTCCTCTACCGCGGCCGTCTCGTGGAGCAGGGGCACGGCCCGGACGTGCTGCAGGATCCGCAGGACCCGTACACGAGGCGCCTCATCGCCTCGCTGCCGGTGCCCGATCCGGTGGAGCAGGAGCGCCGCCGGATCGCGTTCGCCCAGGAGTTCGGCCCGGCAACCGAGCGCTGACCCGCGCGACGGCGGCGCTCGGCCGCTGATGCTGCCGAGGTCGAGCCCGGCGTCCCCGGGGGCGTCCGCGGCCCCGGTCCGGCGGGTCTCGGCCATGACCAGCGTCGATGGGGACTTCTCCCCATGGTCGGATGTCGGTGGTCGGACCTAGTGTTCGAGGTGCCCCCACGGGGGATCGGGCTGATGCCCGGTGGGGAGCGGACGATCGGCTCCGCGCGACGGAGGGGGTCCGTCGGCGCGGGGCCGAGTTCGTCGACCGGATGAGCGGCCCGCGCGTCGTCCCGCTCCGCCCGGCCCCGCCTCGATCGCGCTGATTGGCACAGGTACCTGAAACCGTTAGTATCAGGAACGGTCGGTATCGGTATCCGTTCTGCGGTGCGCCTGCGCGCGGCACCTCCGTCGGACCCGGGGCCGGCGCCCCCACACCCGTCGAAGGAGACACCGTGCCCGAGGCCGTCATCGTCGCCGCTGCCCGCTCGCCCATCGGCCGCGCCCGCAAGGGCTCTCTCATCTCGATCCGCCCCGACGACCTCGCCGGGCAGATGATCGGGGCGGCCCTCGAACAGGCCCCCGGCCTCGACCCCGCCACCATCGACGATCTGCAGCTGGGCTGCGCGATCCCCGAGGGCTACCAGGGCGGCAACCTCGCCCGCACCGTCGCCATCCGCCTGGGCCTGGACACCGTGCCCGGCGCCACCGTCACCCGCTTCTGCGCCTCGAGCATCCAGACCACCCGCACCGCCTTCCACGCGATCCGCGCGGGCGAGGCGCACGCCGTGATCTCCGCCGGCGTCGAGTCCATCTCCATGAGCAGCGGGAAGCTCATGGAGGAGGACGACCGCGACCCGCTGTTCCGCGACGCCTGGGAGCGCACCGACAAGCGCGCGAGCCGCGAGATCCCCGCCCCGTGGCACGACCCGCGGGAGGACGGCGACCTGCCCGACCCGTACATCCTCATGGGCCAGACCGCCGAGAACGTCGCCGAGCTGCGCGGCATCACCCGCGAGGCGCAGGACGAGTTCGCCGTGCGCTCGCAGAACCGCGCCGAGGCGGCCATCGCCTCCGGATTCTTCGACCGCGACATCACGCCGGTCACCCTGCCCGACGGCACCGTCGTCTCCGCCGACGACTCCCCGCGCGCGGGCGTCACCTACGAGTCCGTCTCCCAGCTCGACCCCGTCTTCCGTCCCGGCGGGACGATCACGGCGGGCAACTGCTGCCCGCTGAACGACGGCGCCGCGGCGCTCGTCGTCATGTCCGACGAGCGCGCCCGCGAGCTCGGCCTCACCCCGCTCGCGCGGGTCGTCTCCACCGGCGTCTCCGGTCTCAGTCCGGAGATCATGGGCCTCGGCCCCGTCGAGTCCACCCGCCGCGCCCTCGACCTCGCCGGCATGAGCATCGGCGACATCGACCTCGTCGAGCTCAACGAGGCCTTCGCCGCCCAGGTCATCCCCTCCGCCGACGACCTCGGCATCGACCACGACAAGCTCAACGTCCACGGCGGCGCGATCGCGCTCGGCCACCCCTGGGGCCAGACCGGCGCCCGCATGACCACCACCCTCATCCACGGCCTGCAGGAGCGCGACGGCGCGCTGGGCCTGGCCACGCTGTGCGTCGGCGGTGGCCAGGGCATGGCCCTGATCCTCGAGAGGATGTCCTGATGACCACGACCGACCACCCCGGCCAGCCCCAGACCCCTCCGGCCCCGAGCACCGACGCGGGCGCCGCCCGCTCCGAGCGCGCCGGCGACGCCGCGACCGGCATCGGCCCCGGCCCCGTCGTCTCGGCCCCCGACCCGACCGCCGCGACTCCGGCCGAGCTGCTGCCGATCGAGGCCGACCACTTCGCCCTCTTCCAGGACGTCGCCGGAGAGGATCTGCGGGCTTGGGCCGACGCACGCCGCCTCGCGGAGGACCTCGAGCGCCTGAACGAGGCATGGGATCGCGCCGAGTACCCGACCGAGCTGATCGCGAAGCTCGGCGACCTCGACCTGCTCACCGACGGGCTCGACGTCCCCGGGCACCGCGCGCTCAGCCCGCTCGCGGCGGGCCTGGTGAACATGGAGCTCTCCCGGATCGACGGGTCGCTCGGCACCATGGTGGGCGTCCAGGGCGGTCTCGCCCTGCGCTCGATCGTGCTGCTGGGCTCCGATGCGCAGAAGGAGCGCTGGGTCGAGCCCCTGGTCGCCGGCCGCGAGTTCGGCGCCTTCGCCCTCACCGAGCCCGACCACGGCTCCGACTCCGTCTCGCTCGAGACCACCGCCCGTCGCGACGGCGATCAGTGGGTGCTCAGCGGCCAGAAGCGCTGGATCGGCAACGGCGTGAACGGCCACGTCTCCGTGGTCTGGGCGCGCGTCGACGACCCGAGCGACGAGACGCTGCACGGCCAGGTCTCCGGGTTCCTCGTCGCCCAGGACCTCCCCGGCTACGAGGCCGAGGTCATCACCGGCAAGGTCGCCCTGCGCGCCATCCACCAGGCGCACATCCGCCTGGACGACGTGCGCGTGGGGCTGGATGCGCGCCTGCCCGGCGCGCGCTCCTTCAAGGACACCTCGAAGGTCCTCTTCGCGACCCGCGCGGGCGTCGCCTGGGGCGCCCTCGGGCACGCCACCGCCTGCTACGAGGCCGCCCTCGAGCACGCGCGCACCCGCATCCAGTTCGGCCGGCCCCTCGCCAAGGCGCAGAACGTGCAGGTGCGCCTGGCGGACATGCTGCAGACCCTCACCTCCATGCAGCTGTACTGCACCCGCCTCGCCGAGCTCGAGACCGCGGGAGCGATCAGCCCCGAGCAGGCGTCGCTCGCCAAGGTGCACAACACCCGCGCCGCGCGAGAGATCGCCTCGAACGCCCGCGACCTGCTGGGCGGCTCCGGGATCCTGCTCGAGAACCGCGTGGTGCGCCACCGCAGCGACATCGAGGCCCTCCACACCTACGAGGGCACCGACACCATGCAGTCGCTCATCGTGGGCCGGAAGGTGACCGGGGTCAGCGCCTTCGTGTGACGCGATGACCGGCCCGCGCGAGGGGGCGGGCCGGTCCGAGGGTCGACGCGCGAGGGCGTGGGCCGACGCGCGGGGGCGGGTGCGGGCCCGTCGGACCGCGGGATACTGCCGCCATGGACTTCGATGTCGACGACGCCGCCACCCTGATGGCGCTGCTGGACGAGAAGCGTCCGAGGCTCGTCACCCAGTCCCTGCTCTCGGGGTGGGACATGCTGCAGACCGACCTCCCCTCCCGCGAGCGGATCGAGAGCGCAGCCGCCGTCCTCGTGGGCACCGGCCTCGCCACGGTCGACGCGGACTGGGGGATGCAGCTCACCGCCGAGGGCGCACGGATCCGTCGAGCGGTCCCCGGTCGCGGCCTCGGCATGCGCCAGATCCCGGGGATCCTGGGTGCGCAGCTGCGGGAGAGGGACGTGGCGCGCGCCGACCTCGTCCTGCCTGCCTCCCTCTACGACGCGGCGTTCACCGCGTACATGGACGCCGCCGCGCACCGCGAAGAGCGCGCCTACCGCCGGCACTGGTGGGAGACCTGGAAGCCCCGTCGGCAGGACTGAGGCGATTACAGCGCCCGGACACCGCGCCGCCCGGTCACCGCATCGCGGCGATCTCCTCGTCCGAGTGCAGGATGCAGAACTCGTTCCCCTCGGGATCGGCCAGGACCACCCAGCCGCTGCCGGGACCGTGGATGCCGCGCAGATCGGCCACCTGCGTCGCGCCCAGCTCGAGCAGGTGCGCCAGCTCCTGGTCCTGCGTGTCACGACGCGGACGCAGGTCCAGGTGTAGGCGGTTCTTGATGGACTTCGCCTCGGGCACCTCGAGGAACAGCAGGGTGTGGCCGGTCTCGGGATCGTGGATCGCGCACTCCTCGTGGCCCGGGAAGTTCGGGTCCTCGGGATCGTCGACGTACCCGAGCACCTTCTTCCAGAACTCCGAGAGCGCGAACGCGTTCGCGCAGTCGATGGACGTATGGGAGACGTAGCTCGTCATGACCCCATCGAACGCCGGGGATGCGTGGGCGGCAAGGGGATTGCCGTCGACGGGCCCCGACTTAGAGTCACCTGACCGGTGACGGCGGTCACAGCTCCTCGTCACAGCGCCCGTGTTCGGGTCATCGCGACCATAAGGTCTCCGCAACCGTAAAGGTCCGCGTGACTTTAACTGGAGGTGACCGCTGTGGCCGATCCCGTCTCCCTCGCCGTCTCGACGGTGATCTTCGCGCTGCGCCCCCATCCCAACACCCGTCTGCCGGTGCTCTGGGTCCCGCTCGTGCGCCGCATCCGCGACCCCCACCAGGGGAAATGGGCACTTCCCGGAGGTCCGCTCGGCGCCAGCGAGGGGCTCGCGGCATCGGCGGGCCGGACGCTGCGGGAGACCACGAGGCTCACCCCGCGCTACCTCGAGCAGCTCTACGCCTTCGGGAGCCTGGACCGTGCACCGTCGGCCGCGGAGCGCACCGTCTCGGTCGTCTACTGGGCGCTGGTGCGCTCCGAGGAGGCCGACGCGAGCCTCGAGTCGGTCAACGTGCGCTGGTTCGTCGCGGACGAGCTGCCCGAGCTCGCCTTCGACCACTCGCTCATCGTCGAGTACGCGCTGTGGCGACTGCGCAACAAGGTCGAGTACTCCCGCATCGCCGCGGCCTTCCTGGGGGAGACCTTCACCCTCGCCGAGCTGCGCGCCGTCCACGAGGCCGTGCTTCGCCGGCGCCTGGACCCCGCGAACTTCCGTCGTCAGACGGAGGCGAGCGGACGACTCGTCCCCACGGGCGAGTACCGCGCCGGCGGCCGTCACCGCCCCGCGCAGCTCTTCCGCCATGACGAGTCCATCCACCTCGCCGACAACGGCCCGCTCACCGGCCTCTGACCGGCACCCATCGCCCCAGCACTCATCGCCCCACCGCCCCCCTCACACCCTGGAGAACCCGATGACCACCACCGCCTCGGTCGACCTCACCATCCGCGACATCTCGACGGGCGCCGCCCGCGGCAGCACCTGCTCGACCGCGCTGCTGGACGCGCCGTGGGACGTGGACGCCGGGCCCTCCACGTACGGCCCCGGCGCCTCCCAGGCCGACCCGATCCCGCGTGCCGCGCCTCGCCAGGGCGGCATCCCCGAGCGCTACCGGCAGGCGAGCCGCGAGGAGCTCGACCGGCGCATCCGCGCCGCGAAGGCCGAGCTGGGGGACAGGGTCGTGGTCCTCGGCCACTTCTACCAGCGCGACGAGGTCGTGCAGTACGCCGACTACGTGGGCGACTCCTTCCAGCTGGCGAACGCCGCGAAGGCCCGCCGCGAGGCGGAGGCGATCATCTTCTGCGGCGTGCACTTCATGGCCGAGACCGCAGACCTCCTCTCCGGCCCCGAGCAGGCGGTCATCCTGCCGAACCTCGCCGCCGGCTGCTCGATGGCCGACATGGCCGACATCGACCAGGTCGAGGAGTGCTGGGAGCAGCTCATGGAGGTCTACGCCGACGAGCTCGGCGGGACGGAAGGGCCCGGCGCCGCCGACGGAGCGGGCGCGGTCGACGGGGACGACGTACCCGCCCCCGTCATCCCCGTGACCTACATGAACTCCTCCGCGGCGATCAAGGGCTTCGTGGGCCGCCACGGCGGGATCGTGTGCACGTCCTCGAACGCGGCGACCGTGCTCGAGTGGGCCTTCGCGCGCGGCCGACGCGTGCTGTTCTTCCCCGATCAGCACCTGGGCCGCAACACCGCGAAGGCGATGGGGATCCCGCTCGAGCAGATGCCGATGTGGAACCCGCGCAGCCCGCTCGGCGGCAACGACGAGCAGACCCTGCGCGACGCCCGGGTCGTGCTCTGGCACGGCTTCTGCTCGGTCCACAAGCGCTTCACCACCGCCCAGATCGACAAGGCCCGCGCGGAGCATCCCGGCGTGCGCGTGATCGTCCACCCCGAGTGCCCCATGCCCGTGGTCGATGCGGCCGACGAGGCCGGCTCCACGGACTACATCCGCAAGGCCATCGAGGCGGCCGAGGAGCCCACGACCTTCGCGATCGGCACCGAGATCAACCTCGTCCAGCGTCTGGCCGCGCAGCATCCGCAGCACACGATCTTCTGCCTCGACCCCGTGGTGTGCCCGTGCTCGACGATGTACCGCATCCACCCCGGCTACCTCGCCTGGGCCCTCGAGTCCCTGCTCGAGGGCGAGGTCATCAACCGCATCACCGTCGGCCCCGACGTCGCCGATCCCGCCCGCCTCGCCCTCGAGCGCATGCTCGCGGCGAAGCCGGGAGCCGTCAGCGACGGAGCGAGAGGGGCGACCGGCGCGGCCGCAGAGAACGGCGCGACCAGCGCGGCCGACGCTCCGTCCGACGCCGCGCGCGCATGACCCGCGACCTGCGGGCCGACGTGCTCGTCGTCGGCTCCGGCATCGCAGGGCTGACGGCCGCCCTGCGCGCCGCCCGCACCTCCCGCGTGCTGCTCGTGACCAAGGGGGCGATCGACGACTCGGCGACCGCGAAGGCCCAGGGAGGGATCGCCGGAGCCCTGGATCCGGAGGACTCGCCCGCCCAGCACGCCGCCGACACGCACATTGCGGGGGCGGGCCTGTGCCTCGAGGACGCCGTGCGGGTGCTCTGCCAGGAGGGACCGGCGCGGATCCGCGAGCTCATCGACCTCGGCGTCGCCTTCGACCGGGTCGAGGGGGACGCCGAGGACCCCGACCTGCCGTACGCGATGGGCCTGGAGGGCGCGCACTCGCGGCCCCGCATCCTGCATGCCGGAGGGGATGCGACCGGTCGGGCGATCGAGGATGCCCTGGTCAGGGCAGTTCGACGCGCACCGATCGAGGTGCTCGAGCAGACGGCGCTCGTCGATCTGCTGGTCATTGTGCCGAGCAGTGCCCTGTCCGGTCCCGGCGCCGCACGGGTTTCTGACACTCCGGACGTTCCCGCGGGAACGCCTTGCCCCGCTGCGCGGGACGAGGAGTATCAGTCCGCGAACCGTGGCGAGCGCGGGCACGGGCACGGGCGCGGGCCCGAGCGCGCGCCCCGCGTCGTCGGCGCCACGTTCCTCGGTGCCGACGGGGCCCCGCTCGAGGTCCGCGCGAACGCGGTGGTCCTCGCGACCGGCGGCGCCGGGCAGCTGTACTCCCACACCACGAATCCCGAGGTCGCCACGGGGGACGGCGTCGCCGCCGCCTGGCGCGCGGGCGCGCGCGTCGCCGACCTCGAGTTCGTGCAGTTCCACCCCACGGCCCTCACCGGCAGTGCCTTCCTCGTCTCCGAGGCCGTGCGCGGAGAGGGCGCCGTCCTGCGCGATGTCGAGGGCCGGCGGTTCATGCTCGACATCGACCCGCGCGCCGAACTCTCTCCCCGCGATGTCGTCGCCCGGGCCATCGCCCGCGTCATGGCCTCCCAGCACGGGCACCCCGTGCTGCTGGACGCGACGGACATCGGCCGTGCCGAGCTCGCCCGACGCTTCCCGACCATCGATGCCGCCGTGCACGCAGCGGGGCTCGACTGGGCGTCCCGGCCGATCCCGGTGACCCCGGCCGCCCACTACGCGATGGGCGGGATCCGCACCGACCTCGACGGGCGCGCGAGCCTCCCGGGCCTGTTCGCCGCGGGGGAGTGCGCCTGCACCGGTGTGCACGGCGCGAACCGCCTGGCCTCGAACTCGCTGCTCGAAGGCGCCGTCTTCGGCGCGCGCGCCGGAGAGACCGCGGCTGTCGAGGCAGCTGGATCGGCTGCTGGGTCGGACGCTGAGTCGGACGCAGCACCTGCCGCAGCCTTCGCGGCGCTCGCCGCGGTGCCTGCAGCGGGGCCCGCATGGACGCGCCGCGATCTGCAGGGGCTCATGTGGGAGCGCGTGGGGCTGCTGCGCACAGGCGATCGGCTCGCGCACGCCGCCCGGGTCCTGGACGGCTGGTCCGCCCCGGCGCCCAGCACCGTGGCCGCGGTCGAGGATCGCAACCTCCTGCATCTCGCGCGCCTCACGGTCGCGGCGGCCCGCGCCCGCACGGCTTCCGCCGGTGCCCACCACCGGCTCGACGATCCGTCGGCCGCGGAGGGAATGGCCCAGCACTCGCCGGTCCCCGCCCCGTCGGCCGCTCCTGCTCGCGAAACCCGTCCCGCCCCTGCTGCCCGCACTCTCCAGGAGGTCCCCGCATGCTGACCAGCGCCCACATCGACCGCGTCGTCTCCGCGGCGCTCGCCGAGGACGCGCCCTGGGGCGACGCCACCTGCGAGACCTTCCTCCCCGCGGACGCCCGCGCCGCGGCGCGGCTCACCGCCCGTGAGGCCGGGGTGCTCGCCGGCATCGACGTGGTCCGCGCCGCCTTCCGGCTCACGGACACGTCGGTCCAGGTCGCCGCCCATGCGGCCGACGGGGAATCCTTCGCCGCCGGCCAGGTGCTCGCCGAGATCGAGGGTCCCGCGCGCGCCGTCCTCCAGGCCGAGCGGATCGCCCTGAACTTCGCCCAGCGCATGTCCGGCATCGCGACCCTCACCCGCGCCTTCGTCGACGCGGTCGAGGGGACCGATGCGCGCATCACCGACACCCGCAAGACCACTCCCGGCCTGCGCGCCCTCGAGCGCCATGCGGTGCGCTGCGGCGGCGGCGTGAACCACCGCTTCTCCCTCTCCGACGGCGTGATGGCCAAGGACAACCACCTCGCGGTGCTGCGCAGCCGGGGCCTCGACCTCACCGAGGCGATCCGCGCCGCCCGCGAGCGCCTCGGGCACATGACGCGGCTGGAGGTCGAGGTGGACCGCATCGATCAGATCGAGCCCGTCCTCGCCGGCGGCGTCGACGTCATCATGCTCGACAACTTCTCGCTCGCCGACCTCGAGCGCGGCGTGGAGATCGTCGGCGGCCGGGCCATCGTCGAGGCCAGCGGCAACGTCACCCTCGAGACCGTCGGGGACATCGCCCGCACGGGCGTCGACGTGATCTCCTCCGGCGCCCTCACCCATTCGGTGCGCAGCCTCGACCTGGGGCTCGACGCGACGGTGAGCGCCGCCCGGTGATGCTGTATCTCGACGCCGCCGCGACCGACGCGGTGCGGCGCGAGGCCCTCGAGGCCGCGTGGCCCTACCTGACCGGAGTGTTCGGCAATCCCTCGAGCCATCACAGCGCAGGGGAGGCCGCCGCCGCGGGGCTCGCCGACGCCCGCTCCCGTGTCGCGTCCGTGCTGGGTGCTCGCCGCAGCGACGTCGCCTTCACCAGCGGGGGCAGCGAGGCCGCGAACCTCGCGATCAAGGGACTGGCGCTCGCGAACCCACGCGGGAAGCACCTGGTCACCTCGCCCATCGAGCATGAGGCCGTGCTCGGCAGCATCGATCATCTGCGGCGCGTGCACGGCTTCGAGGTCTCGTTTGTGACCTCGTCGGCCGACGGGACGATCACCCCCGAGGCCCTGCGCGAGGAGCTGCGCGAGGACACGACCCTGGTCTCCCTCGCGTACGCGAACAACGAGGTGGGGGTCGTCTCGGACGTGCCCGCGCTCGCCGAGGAGGCGCACCGGGTCGGCGCCCTCCTGCACACCGACGCCGTCCAGGCGGCAGGCTGGCTCGACCTGCGCGGGCTCGGCGCGGACGCGCTGACGATCTCTGGCCACAAGCTCGGCGCGCCCAAGGGGATCGGCGCCGCGATCATCCGCGGCCGTCTCCCCCTCGAACCCCTCGTGCACGGCGGCGGGCAGGAGGGCGGCCGACGTTCGGGCACTGAGAACGTCGCCTTCGCGGTCGCGCTCGCGACGGCGCTCGAGCTCGCCGAGTCCGAGCGCGAGGAGACGGCGACCCGGCTCGCGCCGCTGCGCGACGCCTTCATCGCACGCGTCCTCCGCGCCCGCGAGGGAGCGCTGGTCACGGGGCCGACGGTCGGTGCTGCGGGGGAGGGGCAGTCGTCGGACGCGCCCGCGACTCCGCCGGCCCGCCGCCTGCCCGGCCACGCGTCGTTCTGCTTCCCCGGGACCAGCGGCGAGTCCGTGCTGCTCGATCTCGAGGAGCACGGCGTCATCGCCTCGAGCGGCTCCGCGTGCGCGGCCGGAAGCGACGAGCCCTCGCACGTGCTCACGGCCCTGGGCGTCCCGCGCGAGGTGGCGCAGACGGCCGTGCGCTTCAGCTTCCCCCGCAGTGCGGACGCGCAGACCCTGGAGGCCGCGATCGCGGCGGTGGAGTCCGTGCTGCGGGAGCGGTGAGGACGCGGCCCCGGGGTGGTCCGTCCCGCCCGCGTGCCTCTGTCCCCGCTCGCCTCATCCCTGGGTCCGCGACCTCGCGTCGAGGTGGAAGGCCAGGAACAGCAGCGCCGCCACGACGACCAGCAGCGGGATCCACAGGGGCGCGTGGATGCTCTCGATGATCAGCGAGGACAGCAGCGTCAGACCGATGACCCCCAGGAAGATCATCCGCGAGGCGATGGGCGTGGGAGCCGTGCCGGTCCGCGGCAGGTCGGAGCGCCGGATCGCGATCCCGTAGATCAGCACGCCCGCCGCGAGCAGCGCGAACATCACCAGCAGCCGCGCCAGGCCGTTCGTGATCAGCCACGGGGCGTAGGGCATGAGCACGCCCCCGGCCATCAGCAGTGAGGAGAGCATCTGTCCGGGCCAGAGCGGCCTGCCGGTCGCCCCGCTCCGCGGCGCCGTCGTGCTCGCCGCGGGCTTCCGCGGGCTCGTGTCCTTCCTGCCCGCGCTCATGCCGCTCCTCCTGCAGCGTCGGCGTCGTCCACAGGTTCGCCATCGCCCACGGGTTCGCCGCCGCCCAGGAGCTCGGCGAACCGGGCGAGGTCCACGTTCCCGCCGGACAGGATGACGCCCACGCGGGGCCGTCTGCCGAGGTCGCCGGCCAGATCCCGTGCCTGCGCGACGGCGGCGGCGAGCCCCAGACAGCCCGTCGGCTCCACCACGGTCTTCATCCGCGCCGCGAGGAATCGCATCTGGGCGACGAGCTCGGCGTCGCTCGCGGTGAGGATGCCGCTCACGCGCTCCCGGATGATCGCGAAGGTCGTGTCGCCGACGCGGGTGGTCTGCGCGCCGTCGGCGATGGTCCGCGGCACGTCGATGGCCACCGGCTCGCCGGCGTCGAAGGAGCGGCGCACGTCGTCCCCGGCCTCCGGCTCCACGCCGAACACGCGGCAGGCGGGGGAGAGGTCGGCCGCGGCCAGCAGGCTGCCCGAGAGCAGACCCCCGCCTCCGCAGGGCACGAACAGCAGGTCGAGATCGCCGGCGTCCTCGAGGAGCTCGAGGGCCGCGGTGCCCTGGCCGGCGATGATCGACGGATGGTCGAAGGGCGGGATGACCTCCGCGCCCTGCTCACGGGCGATCCTCTGCGCGATCGCGGTGCGGTCCTCGCGGTAGCGGTCGTAGAGGACCACCTCGGCGCCGTAGCCGCGGGTCGCCGCGAGCTTCGCCGCCGGGGAGTCCTCGGGCATGACGATGATGGCGCGGCGCCCCTGCTCGCGCGCCGCGAGCGCGACCGCCTGCGCATGGTTGCCGGAGGAGAACGCGACCACGGGCGTCCCGGGGTCCAGGGCGCTCAGCGCCGTGAAGGCGCCGCGGAACTTGAATGCGCCGACGCGCTGCAGGTTCTCCGCCTTCAGAAGCATCTCGCAGCCGGTCAGCGCGTCGAGCGTGCGGGAGGTGAGCACGGGCGTGCGATGGGCGACGCCGTCCAGGAGGCGCGCTGCCTCGCGCACGTCGGCGATCGTGGGTGCGCTCACGCGGGTTCCTTCTTCCTGCTGCGGCCGGGTCCCGTCCGACTCTATGCGGCCGACGGGACCGGCCGTCGGACCCCTGCGTACGGTGGGGCCATGGCGACACCGACCACCGGCCCCTTCGGGGACCTCCCCACCGCGCCCTACGACCCGCCCGTGCCGCCGCACGCCCCCGGGACGGACGTCGTCCAGCGCAGCGTCCGCGACTTCCCCGAGACGGGCCCGGCCGTGGGCTTCGCCGTCGCCG
This sequence comes from Brachybacterium halotolerans subsp. kimchii, assembly GCF_020792675.1. Taxonomy (NCBI): domain Bacteria; kingdom Bacillati; phylum Actinomycetota; class Actinomycetes; order Micrococcales; family Dermabacteraceae; genus Brachybacterium; species Brachybacterium halotolerans. The sequence goes on from NZ_CP086254.1 coordinate 2,827,655, forward strand.
GCACGGTCCTGCACGACTCCGAGGACCTCATCGTGATGATGACCGTCCCCGGCTCGGAGATGGCGGGACGCGGCGGCCCCCGCTCGGGCCCGAACGGCCGGCTCGTCGCGCCGGGGGACTGGGACGGCTCCTACGAGCTGTCCGCGTGGCGCGGCAGCACGGTGGTGCGCGCGCACCGACCGGGCGAGCCCTGGTCGATCTGGCGCTGGCACGACGGCACGGACTGGACGCCCCGCTGGTACGGGAACCTCGAGGCGCCCTGGCGGCGCACCCCTCTCGGCTACGACATGCAGGACTGGGCGCTCGACGTGGTCGCCGAGGGCGATCCCGCGACCGACGACTGGCGCGTCGCGATGAAGGACGAGGACGAGCTGGCATGGTTCGTGGACAACGGCACCGCGACCCGCGAGATCGCCGAGCGCATCACCGAGGTGGGGGCGACGGTGCGCGGCATCTTCGAGCGCCGCGAGGGTCTGGTCGGCGCCGACTGGGGCGCCTTCGTCCCTCCGGCCGACGCGGGCCTCGTGACGTTTCCCGAGGGCTGGCAGGAGCTGCGACCGTGAGGCCGCTGCGACTGCGACTGCGACTGCCGACGCAGGTGCGACGACGAGAGAGGAGAGCGCCATGGACCAGCGCACGCGACTGAGCATCCTCCTGGGGTTCCTCGCGGTGCTCGTCCTCGCGATCGTGATCGGGGTCGAGAGCCTCACCGCGGGCACTCTCGTCGGCGTCCTGGGCTGCCTCGTGGTGCTCACGATCGGCTGGTGGTCGGGCCGGCGCGGACGCCACACCGCCTGGGCCGAGGCGTCGGCGCAGATCGCCCCGGGCCGCGCCCTGGTGCTGTGGAAGCCCGGCTGCGTCTACTGCGAGCGTCTGCTGCTGAGCCTCGGACGCGACCCGCGCGTGACCTGGGTGAACGTGTGGCAGGACGAAGAGGCGAACGCACGGGTGCGCGAACTGAACGGCGGCGACGAGCTCACGCCCACGGTGATCATCGGCGACCAGGTGCTGCGCAATCCCTCGGCCGACGAGATCCGCGCGCTGCTCTGATCGCTGTGCGTCCCGGCCCTCGGGCGGCGGGCAGAGCAGGGACGCGGAACTGCGGTCGTGCCTAGTGCCCCGATGTCGCGGGTGTCGGTCCGTCCACGTCATGCGGTCCCGTTGCGGTGGGCTGCGCGAAATGCCCCTCACGGGCACGGCGGAACGACGTCACGTCGTCATAGCGCAGGATCGCGGTGATGCCGACGATCATGCCGAGCATGGCGAGGACGCCCCACGTGGTGAACCCTTGGCTCTCCGCGACCAGGACCAGTGCCAGGAGCGGGACCACGGCGATGAAGGACGTGACCGTCTGCCTCCCGCTGCGGGCGACGCGCCCTCCGAGGAAGCGACGCCGGACGAGGGATCCGAGCAGCATTGCGCCGTACATCAGCAGGAAGTACGCCGCCCACGGCCAGGTATTGGAGGTGAGCGTGGTGATCGCCATCATCACCGCCAACGCGCCGCTGAACATCACGGCCTGGAGCAGCGTGAGCACGAGCGGGATGGGGCGCGGCGCGCCCGGTCGGACCGATGCGCCCGCGGAATACTGCGTCGTCCGCGCTGTCCGGGCGTCCTCGGTCGTCGGTGGCGTCGGCGTCGCCGGCATCGTGCTCCCCCTCGATCGCCGCGCCCTGCTCCCTGCCGTACGGGCCCTGCGCGGCGGACCGGGCCCGCCCCTCGACCGTACGGAACCGTGGAGGACGCGGCAACCGTTCGGGTGCTCAGGGCGTGTGCACGGCCCCGAAGATCAGGGTGCCGCGAAGCCCGAGAGCACACCGAGCACGCGCAGACCCGTGTTCGCGACCAGCAGGATGAGGCCGCAACCATCCGCGGTGACCTGGGAGAGGACCTCTGCCACCAGCGTGGCCCCGGCTCCCGGGCATCAAGGACGAGTGCGCGTGATCTTCATGGAGCTGACAATGAAGCAACGGCGAAGCGACAAGGAGAAGAACGACCTCGCCTGTGAAGACACCGACTATGCCGACAAGTCCAGCATCCTCGACGAGCTCGTCGACCGCACCGGTCGACTCGAGCCACGATCGATCGCGAAGACGCCGGCCATTCACCGGACCCGCGCCCCAGCGGTTCTCGAAGCACCCGTGAGCGCCGCGGAGATTCTTGCTCCTAGGCACCGATGCTTCTTTCCCGGAGGCTGTGCAAGGAGGCTCGGGGAGCGGGTCGATGACGGAGCTGTTCCGCGGACAAGCCCGGGTGCACGGTGACGAGGCCTGGCCGTGAGCCAGCGGGATCAGGGCCGCTGGCGCCGAGGTCGGCGTCGGCGGGGAGGCCGACCGGGCGTTGTCGTGCCCGATGTTGGCCGGTGGCCCATGCGGCCAGCGTCACCGAGGCCCAGCCGATGCCCATGCCCGAGATGTCGTCGAGGATGTAGTGCCAGCCGAAGTAGATGGTGGCGACCGTCGTCACGCCGAAGAAGGTCCAGGCGGTCACTCGGAGGGCTGCCCTCTGATTCGTGCGCCTCATGAACAGCGCTGCGGCGAAGGTGACGGAGACGTGGAGCGACGCGAACGCGGCGACACCCTGGATGGAGTCGCTGCCGACCGGGTTGCTGAGAAAGTCGAGGCGCGTGGCGATGAGCGAGTCCTGGAGCTGGCTGACTCCGGTGTCGGGCAGTGTCCGGTAGGCCTCGGGATCGCTGAACGCCGGGCCGACCGACGGCAGGATGTAATAGCTGACGGTGCCGAGAACCCAATTGAGACACAGGGTCGTGGCGTACCAGGCGCCGATGGAAGGCGTACGACTGAGCACGAGGAACGCACCGAGGCTGATCGGGACGAGCGGAAGATAGGCCAGGTAGGCGAGGGAGAGGAAGCTCGCAGCGATGTCGGTCCCGAGCAGATGGTGCAGCATCACTGCCGGGTTGTGGCCCTCGGTGAGCGAGGAGTCGATGTGGAGCAGCTGCCGGTCGAAGAGAGTGCCGCGACGGTACACCGGAAGCATGCTCTTGAGGTTGCGGTAGGCGACATAGCAGACATAGAAGCTCAGCAGTCCCGTGCCGATGCACAGCAGACGGTGGACGTTCCAATCCTTCTTGGCGACGTCGACGATTGCGGCGGGGAGGTGCCGCACCCCGCTTCGTCTCACCGCGTCCACGATGAGCCCGCCGCCGATGAACGCGAGAGCCAGCAGAGGCAGGCGGACATAAGAGGGTCCGAGAAAGCCGTCGGGGTCCCGCAGAGGGAGACCGAGGTAGAGGGACGAGACCACGGCGGCTGCTCCGATGAGCAGAGAGAGCGCCACGGCGAACGTGTAGGGCCAACGTCGCATTCGGGTCATCGGGATATTCTCGTGACTGTTTTTAACGCTGCCTCGGATTTCTCTTGGCGCCCGCTGACCGGGTGAACGGGCTTCGGTGAGGTGCTGGTCAGAAGTCCGACGACCTCAGGGGGTTCCGGCCCGGCGAGTCGCGTCAGCCGAGTGGACATGGGTCGTCCGTGATCGAGCTCCCGATCCCCACTGCGGTTCGGTCCGTGGTCGAGGCCCTCTCGATCTCTGAGAAGCCGGGCCCCTGCCCGGTGCGCACCCCACAGGGCCGACTCAGGGCGTGCGCACGGCTCCGAAGATCAGGGTGCGGCGCAGGGCGAAGCCGAGCTTCTCGTAGGCGGCGATCGCACCGGTGTTCTCGGCGCCCGTGTGCAGCAGGGCGCGGTCGCCGCGCTGCTGGATGGCGTGGGCGACGTCGAGCACGAGGCGCGAGGCCAGGCCCTGCCGGCGCTGGTCGGCGTCCACGGCCACGGCGCTGATCTCGGTCCAGCCGTCGGGGTGCAGGCGCTCCCCGGCCATGGCCACCAGGCGCCCCTCGCGCCGGATCCCCACGTAGCGCCCCAGCTCATGGGTGCGAGGCAGGAACGGGCCGGGCTGATTGCGCTCGACGAGGGCGAGCATCTCCGGTGCGTCGTCGGCGCCGAGCACCACCGCCTCCTCATCTGGGCGGGTCTGCAGTGCGGGCGTCTGGGTGAGCTGCACGCCGTCGATGCGGTGCGCCCAGCTCCACCCCTCGGGCAGCGTCGGATCCGCGTGGGAGACGCTGACGACCGCGTCGTGCCCGAACACGTCGAGGATCGCGTCCCACACGCCCGGGTCCTCCCAGTCCTTCACGCCGACGAACGGCGAGACGTCGTGCGGGTAGCGCAGCACCAGATCGTTCCCGATCGCGAAGTGCGAGTGCGCGCCCGTGAGCGCGGACCAGGCGGGGGAGTCCAGCACGGAGTCGTCCGTGGCGGGGGAGGCGGTGTCGGCGAGCGTGACCATCGGCGGGGCGTTCTCCTGGAGCAGGTGGGGGACGGTTCTTCACGGTAGATCCGCGAGGCGGGGAGGGGACAGGCCCGGAGCGCGGGTGTGACGAAGGGAGAACGCATGCGGCGGGCGCGGATCGTGCGGCGGGCGCGGATCGGCTGATCGAGCGGAGGGCGCGGACGGGGCCGGCCGGACGTCCGCGCCCGCCCGCCTCCGCATCTGCGCCGCTAGGCTCGTGGCACGCCCGGATCACCGCCGACCGGGATCGCGGATCGGACCCTCAGGAGGGACGTCATGGACTTCAGCGACACCATCATCGTCGGGTACGACGGCTCCGATCAGTCGGCCATGGCCCTGCGCTGGGCGGCGCGGCTGGCGAAGTCGGGGAGGAAGCCGCTCGCCATCATCCACGCCTGGATCTTCCCGCTGGTCACCAAGGATCTGGGGCCCGTCAAGGGCGTCTCCGGATCCGGCCACCGCAACGTCGCCGAGCAGCTGCTGAAGGAGGCCGCGGGCATCGCCGAGGAGACAGCGCCCGGCGTGGAGGTGCGCACGGAGCTGATCACCGGCAATCCGCGAGCGGTCCTCGAGACGGCGTCGCGGACCGCCCTGCTGATGGTCGTCGGCAACCGCGGTCTCGGCGGATTCCTCGGGATGCTGCTCGGCTCGGTGAGCCTGGGGCTGATCACCCACGCCGGCTGTCCCGTGATCGTGGTGCGCGAGGCCGAGGCGCCGCACGGCCCCGTCCTGGTCGGGGTCGACGGCTCCGAGGCGAGCCTCGAAGCGGTCGACGCCGGCGTCCGCCTCGCGCGCGCCCTCGGCGAGGGCCTGACCCTGCTGCACGTGCGCGGCACGGTCGACGGACATGTCGTCGAGGGCGACCGCGCCGAGCGGATCCTCGACGAGGCGACCGCCCGCGCCCACGCGTCGGCCCCTGATCTGGCGGTCAGCTCACAGGTCGAGGAGGGGAGCAGCGTCCCCGACGGGCTCCTGCAGGCCTCGGCCGAGTCCGGCATGCTCGTGCTCGGCTACCAGGGACGCCACGGCCGCCTCTTCGGTTCGACGGCGCATGCCGTGGTGCATCACGCCCAGTGCACGACCGTGATCTGCCGCCACGAGTTCCGTGGCGAGCCGGACCCCTCGTCCCCGCAGCCGGCCTGAGGCGCCCCTGGGCCTCGGCGTCGCTCACTCCTGCTGTGCAGCGATCGCTTGCGCCCGCTCCACCTGCACGCGCTTGTCCCAGCGCAGCTCGACGAACAGGCCGACGGCGGTCGCGGCGACGAGCGCCCACCGGGCGGGCGACGGGACCGTCAGCGGCATCGCCGTCACGGCCAGCACGATGATCAACAGGGTGAGACCGCCGACCACGAGCTGACGCATCGATCGCTCCAGTCCGGATCCTGCGCAAAGCATCCGCGTGAAGCCGTCGATGAGCACGATCGCGATCACCAGCGCGCCGCACATGATGGTCCGCGCGAGCAGCCCCAGGGGGAACAGACCGAGCATGGTCGCCGCAGCGCCGGCACCCAGCAGCGCCTCCGCCAGGGTCCATCCCCAGGGCACGGGACGCGGATGGGGGACGACGGGGCTGTAGCCGGAAGACATGGCGCACCTCCTGCGCGAGGTCTTCTTCCCAGAGTACGCGCGGATGCGCTGGCGAGCTCCTGCGGTGCCGGAGGGTCGCTCCTCCTTGTGGTGATCACCGAGCTCCCCTAAGGTCAGACATCAGACGTCCCTCGGCGGGTCCCTGCGAGGCGACTGCCCGCGCCGCCGACGGACAGGAACGAAGGAGCTCCCGTGACGTCTTCTCCTCGCACTGCCGGACCTCATCGCCGCACCGTTCTCGGCGCGGGCGCCGGCGCCCTCACCTCTCTGCTCGCTGTCCCCGCGGCCGCGCACGCAGCGCCCACCGGCCACGGCCACGGCCACGGCCATGGACATGGACATGGACATGGACATGGACATGGGCACGGCAGCGGCCACGGGCATGGCCACGGCGGCAGCACCGGCGGCCGGTTCCTCACGGAGGCCCTCGCGATCGGCGGCGACGGCGTGTTCCCGAACTACCGGATCACCGCGCTCGTGCAGCTCGAGAACGGCGACGTCCTCGCCGCATACGACGGCCGCCCCACCGGCATCGATGCCCCCGGCCCCAACTCGATCCTCCAGCGCCGCTCCCGTGACGGCGGCCGCACCTGGGAGGAGCAGACCGTCATCGAGCAGGGGCACGACGGCGAGGACAAGATCGGGTTCTCCGACCCCAGCTACGTCTACGACCGCATCACCGGCACCCTGTTCAACTTCCATGTCTTCTCCAAGGACGCCGGCTTCTTCGAGAGCGGCTTCGGGAACGACGACGCCGATCGCATGGTCCTGAGCTCGACCGTCTCGGTCTCGGACGACGACGGCCGCACCTGGACGTCACGGCGCCTGACCGAGATCACCAAGCCCGACGACGTGCGCGGCATGTTCGCGACCAGCGGCGCCGGCATCCAGATCACCCGCGGGAAGCATCGCGGCCGCCTCGTCCAGCAGTACATCGGGCAGTGGCGCGACGAGTCGTTCCGCGCCTACTCCGTGTTCTCGGACGATCACGGCGAGACCTGGCGGATGGGCGAGCCGACGGGCGTGAACATGGACGAGAACAAGGTCGTCGAGCTCAGCGACGGCACGCTGATGCTGAACTCGCGCGTCCACAGCGGGGACACCGCGCGCTACGTCGCCCTCTCCCGTGACGGCGGGGAGACCTGGTCCGAGCCCGTCCTCGACGCGACGCTCACCGATCCGCGGAACAACGCCTCGATCATCGCCATGGATCCGGGGGCGCGGGCAGGGTCGGACACGGCGAAGGAGCTGCTGTTCTCGAACTCGGACAGCGCGACCGCGCGCGTCAACGGCACCGTGCGCTATTCCTACGACGACGGCGAGACCTGGCCGGTGAAGAGGACCTACCAGACGGGCGACCACGCGTACTCCCAGCTCACAGCGCTCGAGGGCGGCACCTTCGGCGTGCTCTTCGAGGGAGAGGGTGCCAACACCATCGTCTTCGGCCGCTTCGACCGCGACTGGTTGAGCCCCTTCCGCCTGCACGTCCCCGACACCTCTGCGGAGGTCGCTGCGGGCGGCGACGTCGAGGTCGCCGTGACCCTGCGCAACGACGAGAAGCGCACACTGCCCGCCTCCCGCGTCACGGCGGAGCTGCCCGAGGGCTGGAGCGCCGAGAGCGTGCATGTGCCGGCCCTGCCCCCGGGCCGCAGCCGCGCCGTCCGGCTGCGCGTCACCGCGCCGGCCGATGCCGAGGCCACGACCGTGACCGGCGACGTCACGATCAGCGCGGGGTCGTTCTCGCTCCGCGGAGACCTGGAGGTCGCCGTCCGGGCCTGAGCATCCGGCCGTCGGTCCGACGGGGAGCGTTGCACACGGGGCGCCCCGCGGCGAGCGCCGCACATGCGGCGCTCCCCGTCGTCGCTCTCCGCGTCGTTGGACACTCCCGGCCCGCCTGCGGCATGCTGTACCTGAAACCGTCGGTATCAGGAATCAGCGCCTCGATGACGTACGGCGCCTCGACGACGAGAAGACCCCCGAAAGGCTGGCCATGGCCCCCACCACCGCGCACTCCGGCAGCGTCCCCGCGTACACCGAGCACGTCACCCGCGTCCTCGTCGAGGACCGCGAGCACGAGGGGATCGGCACGATCGCCGTCCTCACCTTCGCCCCGCCGGAGGGCGAGTCCCGGCCCGCGACGCTCGGGCCGCAGTCGCTCGAGAACGTCGACTCGGCGCTCACGGAGGCGCTCGCCCGGGCCGAGGCCGGCGAGATCCAGGCGATCGCGCTCACCGGCACGGGCAGGGTCTTCCTCGCCGGCGCCGACCTCTCGATGTTCGCCGATCCCGCCGGACGCGAGGCCGTCGACCCCATGACCCATCGCGCGCACGACCTGCAGGTCCGCATGCGCGGCGCCGCGGTCCCGGTGCTCGCCCACCTCAACGGCGCGGCCCTCGGCGGCGGCCTCGAGGTCGCGCTCATGGCCGACATCCGCACCGCCGGCCCCACGGTCCGCGGCATCGGCCTGCCCGAGACGAGCCTCGGGATCCTGCCCGGATGGGGCGGCACCACCCTCCTGCAGTCCGTCATCGACCCTGCCGACGCCGTCCGCGTGATCCTCGAGGACCCCGCCCGCGACAAGCAGCTCAGCGCCTCCGCGGCCCACGAGCTCGGCATCGTCGAGGCACTGGTCGAGGACCTCGACGCGGCCCTCGACCACCTCGCCGGCCGCATCGCCGACGGCGGCATCGACCCGTCGGCTCGCCCCGATCCGATCCCCGCCGCGGGATCCGATCGCGCCCGGACGCTGCTCGACGCGCTGGACGCCCCGCACAGCCCCGCCGAGACCCGTCGCGCATGGGCCGAGCGCATGGAGGCCGCGGGCGCTCCCTCGCTGAAGCGCACGCTCGGTATCCTCGAGGCCCTGCCCGGATCGAGCCTCGAGCAGTCCCTGGCCGCGGAGCACCAGGCCATCGTGGGCCTCGCCGACTCCGATGCCGCCGCCGGCTCGCTGTACGCGGCCGAGCTGCTGCGCCGCGGCAAGCCCGGACGCCGCCCGGTCGAGGGCGCCCGCGAGATCCGCCGCGTGGGCGTGGCCGGAGCGGGCCTCATGGCCTCCCAGATCGCCGCGCAGCTCGCCCTCGGCCTGCAGGTGCCCGTCACCCTGCGCGACCTCGACGAGGACATCGCCCGGAAGGGCCTCGCGCACGCCCGCGACGTGATCGCCCAGGCCGCCTCCCGCGGGAAGCTCGACGAGCAGTCCGCCCGCTCCGTCTCCGAGCTGCTGAACGCCACGGCCGACGTCGCCGACCTCGCCGACTGCGATCTCGTGCTCGAGGCGGTCCCCGAGGTCCTCGCGATCAAGAAGAGCGTGCTGGGGGAGCTCGAAGGCGTCCTCGACCCGTCGGCCCTGCTGGTCACGAACACCTCCTCGCTGTCGGTGGCCGCCATGAGCGAGGACCTCGCCCACCCCGAGCGGGTCGTCGGCCTGCACTTCTTCAACCCCGTCGCGAAGATGCCGCTCGTCGAGGTGGTGCGCACCGAGCGCACCGATCCCGCGGTCCTCGCGACCGGTCACGAGGTCGTGCGGCGCTGCGGCAAGTTCGCCGTCGAGAGCGCGGACGCGCCCGGGTTCATCGTGAACCGTCTGCTGTTCCGCGTGCTCAGCGAGGTGCTGCGCTCGGCCGATCAGGGTGCCGACCTCGCCGCCGTCGACGCCTCCCTGGACCCCTTCGGCCTGCCGATGCGGCCCTTCGAGCTGCTCGACCTCGTGGGCATCGGCGTCGCCGACCACGTGGGCAAGGTCCTCGGCGAGCAGCTGGGCACCGAGCGCTTCCCGGTCTCCACGGGCCTCACGCGCCTGCTCGACTCCGGCGAGGCGGGCACGGTGCGCGACCGCTCGCAGGTCCATCCGCAGGTCTCCGACGCGCTGCGGGCCGCCTTCTCCGGCGGGACCTTGGAGGGCGGGTCGGCCGCCGTCGGCGAAGCGCTCCTGGATCGCGTGCTGCGCGGGCTCGCCGAGGAAACCGGGCTGATGCTCGACGAGGGCGTCGTCGAGCGCGCCGAGCAGATCGACCTGGCGATGATCCTCGGCGCGGGCTACCCGCGCCACCGCGGCGGGCTCACCCCGTACCTCGACCAGACCGGCGTGAGCCGCGAGGTCGTCGGCGCGCCCTTCCACGGGGACCGCTTCACCCGCTGACGGACCCCGATCGCCGGTGCCCGTTTCGGGCCGCGGGCGGTCACCGCGATCCGTTGATGCTCGGCGCCGCTCCGCAGAGGGCGGCGCCGGGTGGCGCATCCGGTCGCGGCGCCGGTGTGCGCTGGGGCACAATAGCCTCTCAGAGTGCCGTGGACCTCGTCGGCACAGGTGCTGAGAGGAGGGGCGGGGCCGTTCGGCGCCGCGCGACACGATGACGCAACCACCGCAGAATCCCGGTCAGGACGGATGGGGCTCGGCCCCGCAGGGCGACGGCCAGGGCGACGGCGCCACGGGCCCGCCCGACGGGCAGCAGCAGGGCTTCGGCCAGGACTTCGGCTCGGCCGACGGCGCGTACGGCTCGGCGAACACCGGCTACGGCGCCCAGAACACCGGCTACGACTCCTCGAACGCGGGATCCGGGTACGGCTCAGCGGGCTCCGGCTACGGCGACCAGGGCACGAACTACGGCGACCAGGGCACGAACTACGGCGACCCGGACACGGGCTATGGCGACCCAGGCGCCGGCTACGGCGCCCAGAGCTCGGGATACGGCGGCTACGGCTCGGCGAATCCCGACTACGGCACGGCGGGCGGCGGGTATCCCGCGCCGCCCACGAGCCCCGGGTCGTCGGCCTCCGCGAACCCCTACGGCGCGACCACGGGCGCCTCGAGCGCGCCCGCGTACGGCGGCGACGGCTTCTCGAGCATCCAGCAGCAGGTCAGCGGCGGCGGGTCGAAGAAGTGGTGGTTCATCGGCTGCGGTGGCTGCGCGGTCCTCGCGCTTCTCGCCGTGATCGCGATCATCGTGGTGTTCGCCCTGGCGGGCGGCGATGATCCGGAGCCGACGTCGGGCCCCGCCACGCAGGAGCAGACGACCGAGCCCGAGGAGACCACCGCATCCGACGAGCCCACCGCATCCGACGAGCCCAGTGAGGACGCGACCGCATCCGGCGACGCCGGCGGCTCCTCCTCCGCGCGCGGCACCCGCAGCGACCCCCTGCCCGCGGGCAGCACGGTCACCGTGGAGGCGGTCGACGGCGGCGAGCTCGACGTGAAGCTCGGGAAGGCGAACTTCGATGCCGACGAGGCCATCGCGAAGGCCGACCAGTACAACGACAAGGCGCCGAGCGGACAGAAGTACATCCTGGTCCCGGTGACGATCACGTATCACGGCGACGGGAGCGCGGCGGCGAACTTCGACGCCACCGTCTCCTACGTGAGCGCGGACGGCAAGGGGTACGAGTACACGTACGCCACGACCGAGCACGACTACCTCGACGCCGAGCAGATCTACGACGGCGCCTCGGTCACCTACGACATGCCGTTCCTGGTCCCGGACTCCGACAAGGGCGACGGCACCTTCAAGGTGTCCGGACTCGTCGACTTCGACACCGACCCGGCATTCGTCGCCGGGAAGTGACGGCGGGACGCGGCGCGGCCCGCGCGGTGCCCGATCAGCCCGCGCGGACGCCCTCGGCCCATGCGGCCAGGCGCCGTCCGGCCTCCTCGAGCGTCGCGCGGTCCTTGCAGAACGCGAGCCGCGCCCAGCTGCGCCACTGCCCGGCCTCGCCCTCGGGCAGAAAGGCGCTGACGGGGATCGCGGCCACCCCGGCCTCCTCGGGCAGACGGTCGCAGAGCTCGGCGGCGTCGTGCGCTCCCAGCGGCGCGAGATCGGCGAGCACGAAGTAGCCGGACTCCGCGACGACGAGGGGCAGCCCGATCCGATCGAGCGCCGTGACCAGCAGGTCCCGTCGCTCGCGCAGGTCCTCGGCGATCGCCGCGAAGTCCTCGTCGGCCATGGCGAGGCCCCTCGCGACCGCTCCCTGGAAGGGCGTGCCCGAGGCGTACGTGAGCCACTGCTTGACGCCGGTGACCGCCTCGAGGATCGGCGCCGGCGCCGTCACCCAGCCGATCTTCCAGCCCGTCACGGAGAGCGTCTTGCCGGCCGAGCCCACGGAGATCGTGCGCTCCCGGGCGCCGGGCAGGGACGCGACGGGCACGTGCTCGCCCTCGAAGACGAGATGCTCGTAGACCTCGTCGGTGAGCACGAACGCGTCGTGCTCCGCGGCGGCATCGACGATGACCTGCAGCGTCCGGGCGTCCAGCACCATCCCCGTGGGATTGTGCGGGGAGTTCACGAGCACCACGCGGGTGCGGTCGGTGATCGCCGCCCGCAGCTCGTCGGGGTCCACGCGCAGGCGTGCCCGCGCGCCGTCGGCCCCGTCCTGCCCGTCGGCCATGTCGCCTCCGTCGTCCGCGACGCTCTCGCGGCGGATCGGCACGGTCCGGTGCACGCCGCCCGCCAGGGCGATCACCGCCGCGTAGGCGTCGTAGAACGGGGCGAGCGTGAGCACCTCGTCGCCCGGCCGCACGAGCGCGAGGAGCGACGCGGCGAGGGCCTCGGTCGCTCCCGCCGTCACGAGCACCTCGCTCGTCGCGTCCCAGCGCAGACCGTAGAAGCGCTCCTGGTGCGCGGCGATCGCCTCGCGCAGGGCGGGCACCCCGGCGCCCGGCGGGTACTGGTTCGCCCCCTCGCGGATCGCCGCCACCGCGGACTCGGCGACGACCTCCGGAGGATCGGTGTCGGGGAAGCCCTGGCCCAGGTTCATCGCGCCGTGGGCCGCGGCGAGGGCCGACATGTGCGCGAAGATCGTCGGCCGCACCTCCCCGTCGCGCAGGAGACCGGCGGCGCTCACCGCGCGCGACCACGGGCCCTCGGGCGCAGGTGCGGACACGGGCGCGGGTGCAGGCGCGGACGCGGACGCGGACGAAGGCTCGGGCCGGGGCGCTCCAGCGGGCTCCGGCGCGGATCGGCGGGCGGGGGAGAGGTGATCGGACATGGTGCGAGTCTGGCAGGGTCGCGGCCGACGGGTGCCGGGTCGTCGCGGGCTGGACCGGGAGCGGCGCCGACGGCCGTCGCGACAGGCCGGGACGACCAGGAGGAACGCGGACGAGCACGCCGACGAGGGGGTACGACACGCCCCGCCGGTCGCCGTGCGATCCGGACTCAAAAGTTATGAAGGCGAGGTGACCTGCGACATCACCCTCTCAGTGGTCTGCGCCACTGGTGGATCGCCCGTCCGGAAACCTATAGTTCCCAGTCGTACAGGCACGGCCTGGTACCAGACGCCTCGGGTGGGGGTCCGAGGTGTCGATGTGCAGCGGCCCGCGCCGACTTCGGTCGGTGCGGGCCGCTCGCTGTGTCCGGACAAGAGCGGACGGATCACGACATCCGCCGCTCGGGGACGACGGGTGACGACTACTGCAGACCGGCTTTCTCGCCGAGCTGGCGCTTGATGCGCCCCAGCATCCCGGCCATGCCCCGCAGGCGCAGCGGGCTCACCACCTCGGCGAGCCCCAGGTTCTCGGTGACGTCGGCCGGGACCGCCCGGATCTGTCCGACGGTGAGCCCCTCGAGGCCCGCGGCGAGGATGCCCGCGAAGCCGCGCGTGGTCGGCGCCTCGGGCGGGGCCGAGAAGAACAGGCGCGCCGGGGCGTCCTCGCCCTGGCCGTCGACCTCCGTGATGACGAAGATGGGCGACTGGCACTCGGGCACCGGCTCGAGCAGCTCGGGGTGGTCGCGGTAGCGCTCGGGCAGCTCGGGGAGGTCGTCGGCGAACTCGAGCAGCATCTGCACGCGATCATTGCCGGAGACCGCGTGGAAGTCGTCGACGATCTCCGCGAACGCCTCCGGGAGGGGCGCGCTCGTCCCCTGGTCGGCGGGGCCGTCAGATGCGGTCGCGTCGCCGGAGGGGGCCGTCATCGGGCGGGCACCTCGCCCGGCTCGGAGCCGGTGGCGATCGGGACGCGCACGCTGTTGCCCCACTCGGTCCACGAGCCGTCGTAGTTCTTCACGTCGGCGAAGCCCAGCAGGTACTTCAGCGCGAACCACGAGTGGCTCGAGCGCTCGCCGATGCGGCAGTAGGCGATGACGGGCGCGGCGGGATCCAGGCCCTGCTCCTGCAGGTAGACGGACTCGAGCTCGGCGCGCGGCCTGAAGCGGCCGTCCTCGCGCGCGGCCTTCGCCCACGGCACGGAGCTCGCGCCGGGGATGTGGCCGCCGCGCACGGCGCCCTCCTGTGGGAAGTCGGGCATGTGCAGGCGCTCGCCCGTGTACTCCTGCGGGGAGCGCACGTCCACGAGCTGCCCGCCCAGGAAGGCGAGCACGTCGTCGCGGAAGGCACGGGAGGCCTCGTCATGGCGCTCGAGCACCGGGTACTCCGTCGCCGCGGGCTGCGGGACCTCGCGGGTCAGCTCACGGCCCTCGGACTGCCAGAGGGCGCGGCCGCCGTCGAGCAGGCGCACGTCGGCGTGGCCGAAGAGCTCGAAGACCCACAGGGCGTAGGCGGCCCACCAGTTCGACTTGTCGCCGTAGACGACGACGGTCGTGTCCGACGTGATGCCGGCGCGGCTCATGAGTGCGGCGAAGCCCTCGCCGTCCACGTAGTCGCGGGTCACCGGGTCATTGAGATCCAGGTGCCAGTCGATCTTCACGGCGCCGGGGATGTGCCCGGTGTCGTACAGCAGGACGTCCTCGTCGGACTCCACGACCACCAGGCCGTCCTCGCCGAGGTGATCGGCGAGCCACGCGGCGGTCACGAGCTTCTCGGGATGCGCGTACTCCTGCAGCTCCGGTGCCGGGTCGGCGGGCAGTGCCATGGGGTGCCTCCTCCAGATCGCGTCCCGGGCGGGGCGGCGTCGGGCCGATACCGCATCGAATGGCCCACCCAGGTGTGGCGTATGGGGCCAGTCTCCCACCCTCGCACGACGAGCGTCAGGGCGGGGTGAGCCGGGGAACGGCGGACGAGACACGGCCGGGATGCGGCCCCGCGGGTCGGCGACGCCGCGTGGACGCCCCGGGCGCGGCGGTGTCAGGAGGCGAACAGCGCGAACGCCTCGCCGATGCCCGCTGCGGAGAGTCCTCGGGCGAGCGCGAGCTGCAGCAGCAGACGCGCCTTGTGGGCCGGGAGCACGCCCGCCATGAGGCAGCCGCTCGCGAGCAGATCGACCTCGCTGCCCGGGTAGGAGTAGTGGTGGGTCGAGGTGCCGCCATCGGGGATCCGGGTCGCGACGACCACCGGAACGCCCTCGGCGACGAGGCGCCGCAGCCTCGGCATCGCCCCCGCGGGCACATGCCCCATGCCGGCGCCGTCCACCACGAGGCCGGCGATCGAGCCGAGGGGCAGGTCGTCGAGGATCTCGCCCTCGTCGCCGATGCCCAGGGAGATCACCGGGACGCGGGGCAGCGGGTCCGGGAGCTCGGGACGGCCGGCGGCGGTCGGATCGGCCGAGGGTCCGGCCGAGGGATCTGCCGACGTTCCCGCCGACGCCCCTGCGAGCAGGCGCACGAGCGGGCGATCGACGGCGTGCGTCGCGCGCGCTGCGGGCCGCTGCAGCAGCCGCGTGCCCTCGTCGATGACCGCGAGGGCGCCAGCGGGAACGGAGCCGAAGGCGCTCACGGAGCGCGAGGACAGCTTGCGCACGCGGGCGCCCAGGTGGGCCGCGCCGTCGAAGACCGCGAGCGCGCCGAGCCCGCGCAGCGCGGGCGCGGCGGCCGCGCGGATCGCATCGCGCACGTTCGCGGGCCCGTCGGCCCCCGGTGCGTCCGACGGACGCATCGCACCGGTGAGCACGAGCGGGGCGTCGCGGTCCCAGAGCGCGTCGAGCACGAAGGCGGATTCCTCGAGGGTGTCGGTGCCGTGCGTGAGGACCACCCCGCGCGCGCCCGCGTCGACCGCGGTCCGGGCCCGCTCGAGCACGGCACCCAGGTGACCGGGCCGCACCGACGGCGACCCGATGTTCGCGACCTCCTCGTGCGTGACCTGGACGCCCGCGGGAAGGCCGGCGGCGACGACGTCCGCGCCGCCCGCACCCGGTGCGGCGCCCGCGCCGTCCGCCGCGGTCATGAAGATCGTGCCGCCCAGCGACAGCACGTGGATGCGCGCGGTGAGGTCAGGAGCAGGGGAGTCGTCGGGGATGCTCACCCCGCGATCCTACGGGGCAGGAGCCTCGTCGTCCCTCGCCTCGAAGAGGACGGCCGCGGGGTCCGCCTCGGTGCGCCGGCGCTCGATCTCCTCGGGCGGGTACTGGCGGACATCGGCGCCGCCCGCCTGGCGATAGGCGCGCTCGGTGACGTGCAGGCGCATGTCGGCGGGGATCTCGACCCGGTCGTCGTCGAGCAGGACGGCGAAGCCGCCGTCGATCTCCTCGATGCCGTGGAACGTCCCCCACGCCTCCACGCGCGGGATCTCGATCGACATGCGATCGAGCTCGGACAGCAGCGGACCCTCCACATGGGCGGGGTCCAGGAGGACGTCGGGCATGGCGCCGTGGTGGGCCCCGCCGTCGTCGGCGATGCGCTGGCGCGCCATCTGCTCGGCGAAGAGCGCGGCGAGCAGGGGGAGCGGGCCGTCCTGCGGCGGCGGCGAGGCCTCGACCCCGGCGACGGTGCGGGGGCTGGACCCCTCCGCCGGGGCTCCCGGGTCCTGCGGATCCTCCGGTCGCGATGCGGATGCTGCATCCATGGCGCTCGACCTCCTCGACGGGCGTGGCGGTGATGTGCTCACCGCCCACTGTTCCACGCGGCGCCGAGCTCGTGCACCCGCTCTCCGAGGTGCCGGACGACTCGCGCTCAGGCGTTCCGGCGCAGCCGCACGAGCACCTCGTCGTGCTCGGTGTGGGGGAACATGTCCACCAGCCGCGCGGCGGCGATCCGGTAGGAGGGCATGGCCGCGAGGTCCGTCGCCAGGGTGCGGGGGTTGCAGCTGGAGTAGACGACGTCGCGGACGCCCGAGTGCTCGAGGAAGCCGGCGAGGCGCTCACCGATGCCGCGGCGCGGAGGATTCACGATCACGGCCTGCGGCGGTCCCGACGCCTCCGCCTCGCGGACCGCCCACGCCGTCGCGTCGTCCGCGTGGAAGGTCGCGCTGAGATGCGCCTCGGCGGCGGCCGCCCGGGCGGAGTCGATCGCCTCGGGGGAGATCTCCACACCGATCACCTCGCGCGCCCCCGGAGCGTCGGCGTCGTGCGCGCAGTGGAGGGCGAAGCCCCCGACGCCGCAGTACAGGTCCCACACGCTCGCGGGGTCGATCTCGGCGATCCATGCTCCCACCTGCGCATAGAGCTGCGCGGCGACAGAGGAGTTGGTCTGCACGAAGGAGCGCGGACGCACCTGCAGCGTGATCGCGCGACCTGGCCCGGCGGGGTTCGCGGCCCCGTCCGTCCGCGCGTCGGTCGGCCCCGCCATGCGCATCCGCAGGGCGGCGTCGCCGGCGAGGTGGATCTCGGTCGGCCCGTCGAGGACCGCCTTGTGCTCGGGATGGATGTTCGCGCTGATCACGCGCAGCTGCGACTGGGCCTCGAGCAGCCGGGGGAGATGCTCGCGGATCCTCGGCAGCGGCTTCTCGCTGCGCAGCACGAGCCGCAGCATGAACTCGCCGTCAGGCGAGACGGTGACCAGCACGTTCTTGAGCTCGCCGCGGCGCCGGGACACGTCGTAGGGAGGGATCTGGGCGCGTCGCACCAGGGCGCGCACGTCCTCGAGCAGCTCCTGCACGCCCTCCGGGTACAGCGGGCAGTCCACGAGGTCGACGCCCGGGCCTCCCGGCGCGCGCCCGGGGGCGGAGAGCAGGCCCAGCACCGGATCTGCGGCAGTGCCGGTCGCGACCATCTTCGCGGTCGCCCGGAAGCCGGAGTCGGCGCTGCGCACGTGCGGCAGCCAGACCGCGCCGGGAGCGGACGGGTCGGCGGCGAAGGGGGCCAGCAGCTCCTGATACCGGGCCTGGGCACGCGCGATCTGCTCGTCGTGAGGGAGGGGGATCAGGGTGCAGGAGCGGCAGGTGCCGGCATCGAAGTGGTGGCACTGCACGCTGTGAAGTGTACGGCTCCGTCGTGCGGATGCGATCCCTCCGTGCCCGGTACGGGCGCGAGCTTGCTAGGTTCACGACGGGAGGTCGGGGGACCTCCCGGTCGGAGCGGAAGGACCATGATGCAGGGAGGCAGCACGACGGACGCCCAACCCGGGTTCGTCACCGATGTCGCGCAGACCTGGCGCACGCAGCGGCTCTCGTTCGAGATCGCCGGCGTGGGCCGCGTGTCCGTGACCGCGGATCCTCGCACCGCCGCCCCGGAGACCCTGGGTCCGCAGGCTGACGTGCCGCCGGTGCCCTTCGACGACGGGTGCGCGGGGCCCGATCAGGCGCAGCATCCGCCCGTCTCGACGGGGAGCGGCGCCGAGGTGAGCCGGGTGGTCGCGAACGAGCGCGCACGCGACGAGCTCGCGCTCCCCGGCGAGGTCGTGCTGATCCCGGCACTGGGTCCTGTGATCCCGACGTCCGCGCCCGTCGTCCCCACCGTGGAGGAGCTCGAGGACGGATCCATCCTCGCGATCGATGCGCCCCCGCCGGAGGGCCCGGAGCCGCTGGATCCTGCGGATCCCTCCGATCTCCCGTCGGCGCTCGACCCGGTCGATCCGGCGGGACCGCCCGAGGGGGCCGAGGATGCGCTGCCCGAACCGGTGCGGCGGGACGATCGCAAATGGCTGCGCTCGCAGCAGGTGCTGCAGGCCGTCTGGGGCCCGGGAGTGGTGACGGGCTCCGGTGCGCTGATCGCGTCGGATCGCAGCTGGTTCGAACCGGCGGTGGCGATCATGCGGGAGGCCGACGTCCTCGGGAGCGCACGGGCCGGCGAGGACGTGGACCTCGTGGAGATCGCGCGCTGCGCGGCCCGCGAGACCGGGCAGGTCGCGATCGTGCACGTGCACGACGGCGTCCTCGACGTGCTCCCTACCGGCACGGATCCGCGGGTCCCGCACCTGCAGGGCCTGCCCACACGCGCGAGCCGGTGGCCCGGCATGTGTCCCCTGACCGGGGTCGACGAGCTGCGGCCCTGCCGCGCCGAGGGCGGCCCCGGCGGGGAGGAGGACATCCGCGCGCGCCTCGCCTTCGACGCGCGTCGCGCGCTCGCCGTCGGACTCCTCGGCTGCGGCGTCTGCCACGGTCGCGGGCGGACGGACGACGGCCAGGGGAACGACGTCGACGTGCCGCTCCCGCTCGCCCTCTCCCTGGGCCAGATCCCGCGGATCACCCTGCGCACCGGCGAGACCATCGAGATCGATGCCCTCGCGGACATCTACGCGGCCGGGGAGCCGTTCTAGCCCCTCCCCTCCGGGCGCCGTGCGGTCCGGGCCGTGGCGGGAGCGGTCCACGGGTCCTCGGGCCAGGGATGCTTGGGGTAGCGCCCGCGCATCTCCTTGCGGACGTCCTGGAAGGGACCGTCCCAGAAGGAGCGCAGGTCGTCGGTGACGGCGAGCGGCCTGCGCGCGGGGGAGAGCAGGTGGAAGAGCACGGGCACCCGCCCGTCGACCAGGCGCGGTGTCTCCGCGAGACCGAAGAGCTCCTGGAGCTTCACCGCGACGACGGGCCTGCCCGATCCGTCCGCCGCCGTCGAATCCGATGATCCTCCCGCGGCCGACGCGTCGGGATAGTCGATCCGCGCGGTCGACCCCGACGGCACGGCGAGCCGCTCGGGCGCGAGCTGGTCCAGTCGCGCGGCCTCCGGCCAGGGCAGCAGGCGCCGCAGCGCGGCGGTGAGGTCCAGGCGCGAGAGAGGGGCATCCGGGCGCAGCTGCAGCAGGTCCGGCAGCAGCCAGGCCTCGAGGGACGCGAGCAGGGAGGCGTCGTCCATCGCGGGCCAGGGGTCCCCGAGCTCCCGATGGATCAGGGCGAGCCGCGAGCGAAGGGTCCGTGCGGAATCGCTCCAGCTCAGAGCTGCGAGGCCGTGCTCCCGGAGGTGGGCGGCGCGGGCGGGGCCGACGTCGTCCGCCGTGGCGGCCACCGGGGTCGCGCGCAGCACGATCGCGCCCAGTGCGCGCTCCTCGCGCACCGAGACCTTCCCGCCCTCGAGACGCGCCCGACGCGTCGCGCGCAGCAGCGGGCCGGCGAGGTCGAGCGCCGAGTCCTCCTCGAGCGGGGCGGCGGTGCGGATGACGGCGCCCGTGCCGTCCGCCGCGCGCCCGTCGGCCCGCTGCACCTCTGCGATGGCGAGCCAGGTGCTGCCGGTGAGGCCGGAGCCCTCGGGAAGCGCGGCGCGCGTGCCGCCGACCAGCAGGTAGGTGCGCGCTCCGGTCGCGGTGAGGCGGGCGATCCGCTCGGGCCGCGCGAGCGCGAGGACCTGGCCCGGGAGATCGTGGGGAGGGTGCGAGCCGCCAGAGGTCGAGGATCCGGTGGGCGACGGGGCAGTGCCGTTCCTCGCCCTCGTGTCCTCGGCGATCCGGCGCAGGCGGGAGACCTCGCGCCGCCAGCGGTCCGCTCCGGGGGCACGGCCCGTGCGCAGCTCCCGCAGCAGGCGCGGCAGGTCCGCATCGGGCGCACGGTGGTCGTCCGAGATCGCGGCGATCACCTCCGCGACCGCCTCGGGTGCGGCCAGGCGCTCGGAGCCCTCGAGCAGGGCGCGCGCCTCCCGCACGCCGACGGGCAGACGGGCGACCCGCCTGCCCAGCGCGCTCGCCCGGCCATCGGTGTCGACGAGCCCCAGTCCCGCGAGCACCTCGACGGCCCGAGTCGCGGAGGCCGCAGGCGGGGGAGTGAGCAGCGGCAGACCAGGGAGCAGTGCGGGCTCCCCGGCCGCGCCGGCGCCCGCGCCCGTGACCTCCTCGGAGTCACCGGGTGCCGCCCACGGCGACCCCCACGCCGCGACCAGCAGGGCGGCGTCCGTGAGGTCCGCCGAAGCGATCTCCGGCGGGGAGATCGCGGGCAAGCGCACGTCGTCCGTCGGAGAATAGGCGCGCACCGCCAGTCCCGGTCCCTGACGGGCCGCGCGGCCCGCCCGCTGATCGGCGCTCGCCCGTGACGCGCTCACCGTGACCAGCCCCGTCATGTCCCGTGCCCGGTCCCGACGGACCTCCCGGGACAGTCCCGCATCGACGACGAGGCGCACGCCGGGCACCGTCAGGGAGCTCTCCGCGAGAGCGGTGGAGACGACGACGCGACCGGGGGACGCGGCGTGGGACCCGACCTCTCCAGTCCCTCCTGGTGCGCGCCCGCGCGTGGCCCGGTCCTGCTCGCGCGCGGGCAGACGGCCGTGCAGGGGAAGCACCTCGAGGTCGGGGGCGCGCGAGCGGATCCTGCGCACCAGCTCGTCGACCTCCCGGGCACCGGGCACGAACACGAGGGCGTCGCAGTCCTCCTCGGCCCGGTGCTCGACGGTGATGCGCGCGAGATGGTCCAGGAACTCCCGGGTCACGCCGCGGGCGTCGAGCCGCGGGGCGGCGCCGGGCTCGTGCGCGATGCGCAGCGGGTGCAGGGGAGCAGGGACGTCGACCACGCGCGCCCCGCCCAGCAGGTCCGCGACCTGCGCGGAGTCGAGCGTCGCCGACATCGCGACCACCGTGAGGTCCTCCCGCAGCGCCCGCACCTCGGCGAGCATGCCCAGCAGCAGGTCGCCGTCGAGCGAGCGCTCGTGCACCTCGTCGAGGATCACCGCGTCCACGCCCTCGAGCTCGGGGTCCGCGAGCAGTCGGCGCAGCAGGACGCCCGGGGTGAGCACCTCGAGTCGGGTCTGCGGGCCGACGTGCCTCTCGCCGCGCACGGTAAGGCCCACGCGCTCGCCGAGGCGCGAGCCGTCGAGCTGCGCGATGCGTCGGGCCGCGGCGCGCACGGCCACGCGCCGCGGCTGGGTGACCAGGGTGCGACCGGGCACGAGGCCCGCCACGAGCGGCGGCACGAACGTGGTCTTGCCGGTGCCGGGAGGCGCCGTGACCACGAGCGCACCGGACCGTGCGGCCTCGGCGAGCTCCTCGCGTGCGGCGGCGACGGGCAGGCCGGCGCCGATCGCCGCGAGGTCGAAGGGTCGGAGCGCCGTCATGGGACGAGGATCATCGCAGGTCGTCGGGGCCTTCGGTGGGTGCCGTGCACTCAGTCGATGAGGTCGAACTCGACGGAGTCCTTGCACACGCTCGTCACCGACAGCGTCCACTGGTCCACGGAGATCGTGTCGCCCACGTGCGCGGTCTCGATCGGCCTCTGCGTGCCGTCGATGTCCGCGACGAGGTCCGCGCCGTCGTCGTCCGTGACGTCCTCGAGCGAGACCTTCAGCGTGAGGTCGTCGCGCTTCGGCAGCGCCGGGTCGTTGGGCTTCTCGCCCTTGACCAGGAACGCCCCCTCGCCGGTGCACGCGTCGGTCAGCTCGGGCTTCTGCTCCGGCGGCGTCACGGCGATCGGTTCGGCCGACGTCGAGGAGTCCCCGCTCGAGCCGCCCGAACCGTCCGACCCTCCGTCGGACGCAGAGCTGCCGTCGGATGCTCCCGCGCCGGAGGCCGCGGCCGAGCCGCCGCCGTCGGACTGCGTGGTGCCGGTCTGCGCGGCGCCGGAGTCCGCGCCGTCACCGCCGCCGCAGCCCGCGGCGAGCACCAGCACCGCGCCGAGCGCGCACGCGACGGACACGGGACGACGGGCGGCGGCGAGGCGATGGGGGAAGCGCTGCACTGCGGTCTCCTTCGAAGCGGTGACGGTGCCGACGGGACGGACCGGGCCGACGGGGCGGGCGGGGCCGATGGGCCGGACGGGGTCGACGGCCGAGCCCACGCTACCGGAGCCGTGCCCGACTCACGAGGACACATGAGGGGCGTCCGGGCCGACCATGCGAGAGACTGGCGCGGTCGCCGGAGGCGACATGCACGAACAGCACCCGCGAGCAGCACGCCCGAGGCGGAGGGAGGCGCGATGAACACGCAGGAGCCCCGGACCCCGCGTCCCGCCGCGCCCTCGCCGGCCGCGCTGCGGGGACGCCCCGCGCCCGCTGCGCGCGTGCGACCCGTCGACTGGACCGCCACCGGCCGCCGCGCCCCAGACCAGGGCGAGGACCAGGGCGAGCATCGGGATGGACGACAGCAGCAACGCCCGGGGAGCAGTGCGCCGACGCCGCGGGGCCCGTCGGCCGGCGACCGCCTCCCCGCGCACCGCCGCGCCCGCACCGTGGAGCTCCCGCGCCCCGCGCAGGCGCCTCCCGCCGAGGCCGTCCACTCCCTCGTCCCCGAGGACCCGCGCCCGAACCTGCGCCCGCTCACGATCGACGAGGGCGCGATCCGCACCGTCGGCGTCATTGACGTCCCCACCGAGACCATCGTGCTCGCCGTGGCCGACCCGGAGGAGTCGTGGAGCGCCGACGCCGGCACCAGCGACCACTTCCTGCGCGGCGGCCTCGTGGTCCAGGTGCACCGCGCCGAGAACGCCGTGATCGGCCTGTTCACCGCCCGCTACGCACTCTCCGTGCGCCCCGAGGAGTACGAGGACGCGCTCGACGCCGCGATCGAGGCCTCCGGGAGGTCGGCCCGCGGAGGCCGCGGCACCCGCCACCCCACCACCCGCCGCGAGCTGCTCACGCGCATGGAGAAGGCAGGGTTCGTCGTCACCCCAGGCGCCGGCCACGGGCGCGTCGCCCACCCCGACCATCCGGGCCTCTTCGTGCCCTTCGCGAGCACCCCGTCCGACGCCCGCTTCACCCGTCACGCCGTCGCCCAGATCCGCCGCGTCTTCGGCATCGACCTGCGGCACTGAACCAGCCCACCGTTCCGCCGTCCCACCACGCACACAGGAGAGCACCCATGACCCAGGCCATCAGCACCGACCAGGCTCCCTCCGCCATCGGCCCCTACTCCCAGGCCGTCCGCCACGGCGACACGATCTTCGTCTCCGGGCAGATCCCGCTGGACCCCGCCACCGGCGCGATCGTCGAGGGCGGCATCCGCGAGCAGACCCGTCGCGCGCTCACCAACGCCGGCGCGATCCTCGAGGCCGCCGGCTCCGGGCTCGAGAAGGCCCTGCAGGTCACCGTGCTGCTTGACTCCATCGACGACTTCGCCGCCGTCAACGAGGAGTACGGGACCTTCTTCACCGAGCCGTACCCCTCGCGCATGGCCTACGCCGTCGCCGCGCTGCCCAAGGGCGCGCTCATCGAGGTCACCGTGGTCGCCGCCGCCTGACCATCCCCACCATCCGCACCATCCGCACACCCGCCCGCACCACGCACCAGGAGGAGCCATGACCGCGTACGACCTCGACACCCTCGTCGACCGCACGTCCATGGGCTCCTCGAAGTGGACGGCGATGGGCGAGGCGGCGCGCACGGCCGACGTCGATCTCGAGCGATGTCGCGACACGGCGGGCGCCCCCATCGCGCCCTTCTCCGTCGCCGACCTGGACCTCGCCAATGCGCCCGAGATCATCGACGCCCTCCAGGGCGCCCTCGCGCGCGGCCTCGTCCTCGGCTACACCGTCCCCACCGACCGCTACCTGGGCGCCGTCACCGGCTGGATGCGCCGACGCCACGGCTGGGACGTCGACCCCGACTGGATCCGCGTGACGCCGGGCGTGATCCCCGCGTTCACCTGGGCCATCCGTGAGCTCACCGCACCCGGTGACGGCATCATCGTGCAGACCCCCGCCTACTACCCGATGTACCGGTCGATCACCTCGAGCGGGCGGCGCATCGTGCGCAATCCTCTGGTCGAGAGCGCGGGCCGCTTCCGCCTCGACCTCGACGAGCTCGAGCAGCTCGCGAAGGATCCCTCGACGACGATGCTGCTGCTGTGCAGCCCGCACAATCCGACCGGCCGCGTGTGGGAGCGGTGGGAGCTCGAGGAGATCGCCCGGATCGTCCTGGAGAACGACCTGCTGCTGGTCAGCGACGAGATCCACGCCGACCTCGTGCAGGAGGGCCACGAGCACCTGGTCGCGCCGACGATCGACCCGCGGCTGGCCGAGCGGACCCTCGTCCTCACCTCGCCCAGCAAGTCCTTCAACCTCGCCGGGCTCGGCATCGCGAACGCGATCATCCCCGACCCGGGGCTGCGCGCACGGCTCACCGAGGCCCGCGACGACCTCGGCTTCGACAACCCCAACGTGCTGGGGGCCGTCGCCTGCGAGGCCGCGTACACGCGTGCCGAGCCGTGGCTGGACGCGGTGAACGAGCTGGTCGCCCGCAACCACCGCCGGGTCCGCGAGATCTTCGCCGAGCGCCTGCCCGCGGTGCGCGTGTGCGACCTCGAGGGAACGTACCTGCAGTGGATCGACCTGCGCGCCCTCGGACTCCCGCACGAGGAGCTGACCCGCCTGCACGCGTGCGAGGCGATGCTCTACTGCGACGAGGGCGCCGTCTTCGGCCCCGAGGGCGAGGGCTTCGCCCGGCTCGTCATCGCCACCCCGACGCCCGTGCTCGAGGCGGCTCTGGATCGCCTCTGCTCCGCCTACGAGCGGGCGCTCGCGGAGCGGCCGGGTGCGCAGCGGCGGGATGCTCAGAAGCGATCGGCGATGGCCTCCAGCCGCGCCCTGTAGTCGGGCCAGTCCTCGTCGGCGGGCAGGTTCGAGTTGTCGCGGCGCAGCCCGGCGGCGCCGTCGATGCTCTCGCGCAGGATGTCCGCGTGGCCCGCGTGCCGGGAGACCTCTGCGGTGACGTGCACGAGGATCCGGTGCAGGGAGATCGTGCGGCGGCTGCGCGGCCACCAGGGGACCTCGGCCGTGGTCTCGAGCGGCAGGGCCTCGACGACCTCGTCGACGAAGGTCTGCACGCGCCGGTAGCGGGCGACCACGAGCTGCGCGCTCTCGTCGGCCGCGGCGTACATGTCGACCAGCGGGTCGGTCTCCTCCGCGGCCAGTGGCAACAGGTCCTCCGGGTGGGGGTACGGCTCGGGGGAGACCAGGGAGAAGTAGCCCGCCTCGACGTTCGCGACGTGCTTGACCAGCCCCAGCAGGTTGGTGCCGGTGGGGGTGCGGGGCAGGCGCAGGTCCCGCTCGCTCAGGCCGTCGAGCTTCCAGAGCAGGGACTCCCGTGCTTCGCGCAGGTACTGCAGGAGGGTGGACGTGGGATCAGGGGTGGGCGCCATGGGGACCAGTCTGCCCCTCGTCGGCCCCGGCCTCGAGGGTCACCGCGGCGTGGGCGAGCGCCCGCAGCACGACCGCCAGCTGGGTGAAGGCGAGGGAGCCGATGAGCGCATGGCGGACGATCGCATCGGTGCTCGGGCCGCTCGGGCCGCTCGAGGCGCTGGCCGACGGACCGGACGACGCGCCCCGCGCGCTCTGCGGCTCGCTGCGGATCCCCGCGAGGTCCTCCCGCGCGATCTCCTCGAGCGGGCGGGCGTAGCGCAGCAGGGTGGGCAGGTCCGCGGCGACGTCCTCGGCGCCCATCGCCCCGAGCAGCCGGTCGAGGGCGACGCGGGGACCGCTGCCGACGTCGGCCCAGCCCATCGCCCCGATCAGGGCCGCCACGCGCGGATCCTCGTCCTCCGGCGGCGGCTCCTCGTGCAGACGGGCGGGCAGACCCGTCGCGATCGCCTGCGCGATCTCGAGGGCCTTCACGAGAGGTCGGCCCTCGTCGATCACGGTGGTGAGCGCCCGAATGTCCTCGATGGGGGCATGGGCGAGCTCGCGCAGCGCGCGGATCAGCGCGAGGCGCTCGAGGTGCTCGCGGCCGTAGTCGAAGCGCGTCGTGGTGAGCCGTCGCCCGGGAGGGAGCAACCGCTGTCGCCGGTAGTACTTGATGCTCGCCGTGCTCGTGCCGCTCGCGCGGGCCAGCTCGTTCAGCAGCATGCGATCCCCCTCGGATCTCGCCGGCGCCGCCGCGCAGATCCTCCGGGACGGTCGGATAGTGCGAGGACCAGCAGCTATCTTGATGGCGCCGTGTCGCCCGTCACATTACCGTCGGCCCATGGGCACACCCGTCGTCGTCATCGTCCTCCACGCGCTCGGCGCGCTGATCGTCCTCACCCTGGGGCCGATCCAGATCTTCCGGCGCCACCGCGACCGTGCGCACCGCTGGCTGGGCCGCACGTGGGCGATCGCCATGGTCCTCACCTGCGTCTCGAGCTTCTTCATCCACCCGCAGGGGCTCAGCTGGCTGCACGCGCTCGCGGTGTGGACGCTGTTCTCCATCACGATGGGCGTCGTCAACATCCGGCGCGGTAACGTCGCGTCGCACCGGGTGTGGATGATCGGCTCCTACCTGGGCACGTGCATCGCGTTCGTCTTCGCGATCCTGTCGCCGGGGCGGCTGATCCCGCATCTTCTGCGCTCGGACCCGGTGCTGACCCTGGTCTTCTTCGCGGGTGTGGTCGCACTCGCCGTGGCGTGGGCCGGGATGGTGGTCCGCGTGCGCGGCACGCGCCGCGATGCGCGTCGGCCCCTCGCCGTGGAGTGAGGCCCGAAGGACCCCCGACAAAGAAAGCGCCCCGGCTCGTCCCCACGAGCCGGGGCCATCCCTTTCCCCCGCGTTCCGGCTTCAGTGGCGGGGCCACCTCCTCAGAAGGCCCGGCCGCCGGTAACGCGTTGGGTATAGATAACCAGCCTGTCTGCAAGATTCGCTGGAGCGTCCCTACGGGTTTCCTGGGAAGGGCGCCCCAGGGTGTGCAGATCCTGTGCGCCCCTTGCATCGCACCAGGTCAGCGCAGGGAGCGTCGGGTGCTGCGAGCACGTTCTCTGCACCGCCGGATACGAGGTGATCCGCATCACCGCGAGACGGCGGGCGCGCGCCGGTCCCGCGGGTCCGCGTCCTGGCGCTGCGCGGTGCGCCGGTAGTACATCGCGAGCACCGCGCCGGACAGGTTGTGCCAGATCGAGAACACGGCGCCGGGCAGCGCCGCGGCGGGGCTGAAGTACTGGGCGGCGAGCGTGGCGGCGAGACCCGAGTTCTGCATGCCGACCTCGATCGAGGTGGTGCGGGAGGTGCGGATCGGCTGGCGCAGCACGCGCGCGAACCAGTAGCCCAGGAGGTAGCCGAAGCCGTTGTGCAGCACCACCGCGAGCAGCACGAGGGCGCCCGCGGAGACGATCTGATCGGCGCTGCCGGAGACCACCGCGATGACCACCAGGGAGATGCCGGCGACGCTCACCCACGGCAGTGCCGGCAAGATCTTGTCCACCAGGCGCGAGAGCACGAGGCGGATCACGAGGCCGGCGATCACGGGGATCAGCACCATCTTCACGATGCTCAGGGCCATCTCCCCGGCATCCAGCGGCATAAACGCCCCGGCGAGCCAGAGGGTCAGGACAGGGGTGAGGATCGGGGCGATGAGCGTGGAGATCGAGGTCATCGTCACCGAGAGCGCGGTATCCGCCTTCGAGAGGTAATTGATGACGTTCGAGCTGGTGCCGCCGGGGGCGCAGCCCACGAGGATCACGCCCGCCGCGAGCTCGGGCGGCAGCTGCAGCACCCAGGCGATGGCGAAGCCGACGAGAGGCATCACCACGTACTGCGCGAGCACGCCGATCAGCACCGGCAGCGGCCGCTTCAGCACGAGGGTGAAGTCGGGGATGGTGAGCGTGAGCCCCATCGCGAACATGATGATGCCCAGGAACAGGTTCGTGTACCCGGAGATCGCCTGGCCGGTGGCCGGCACGAAGAAGCCGAGCGCGGCGGCCGCGAGGATCAGCACGGGGAACACGGTGACCGCGACGCGCGCGGAGCGGTCCTCGCTCGTGGATCCGGCCGGGGCCGACGGGGGTGTGGGTGGAGCGGAGGTGGGGGAGGAGGGATTCTGGCTCATGCGCTCACTCTAAACCGGACATCCAGGATCTGAGACGCACTCTCGACATGCGGGCCGACGGGGCCGGGCGGTTCCCTCAGGCGTCGGCCTGGCCCCGCGCGGGCATCGGCCACTCGTGCACGGGGCGCCCGGAGTGGACGCCCTCGATGTACATCGCGGTCATCCGGGCGAGAGCGTCCTGGCGGCTCGCGCCCCGCAGCTCGAGGGAGGTGACGGTGTCGATCTGCCACCGGGCGCCGTTGCGTCCCGAGCGGGCGCGTCCCAGCAGCACCGAGGTGTAGCGCTCGATCACGTCCTCGTCGGTCCCGAGGTCCCGCAGCCCCTGCATGGCCTGGGGGATGAGGTGCTCGACCAGCAGGTCCGCGACGCGCACCTTGCCCAGGCGCGGCCAGGTGATCCGGGCCTCCAGCCCCCACCGCGCGCACAGCTCGAAGTGCTCGGCGGCCTGCTCGAAGCTCATGCGCGACCACAGCGGGCGCCGCTCCTTCACGAGCGACTCGAGGATCCCATAGAGGAACGCGGCATTCGCGGCCATGTCGATCGCCGACGGCCCGGCCGGCAGCAGACGGTTCTCCAGCCGCAGGTGGGGCATGTCCTCGCCCGGATCGTAGATCGGCCGGTTCCAGCGCCACACGGTGCCGTTGTGCAGCATCAGCTCGTGCAGTCGCGGGGACGCGCTCTCGGCGAGCAGCGGCTCCTCGGCCATGGTGCGGGACTCGGGGATGAGCGCGGGGAACAGCCGCACGTTCTCCTCGAAGAGGTCGAACATCGAGGTGATCCAGCGCTCGCCGAACCACACCCGCGGGCGCACTCCCTGGGTCGCGTACTCGGGCGGGCGGGTGTCCAGGGCCTGCGTGAACGCGGGGATCCGGTTCTCGTGCCAGAGACGGCGGCCGAACAGGAACGGCGAGTTCGCGCCCAGCGCCGCCTGCGGGCCGGCGATCGCCTGCGCGGCGTTCCAGACGTCGGCGAACTGCTCGGGGGAGACCTGCAGGTGCAGCTGCATGGAGGTGCATGCGGCCTCGGGCCCGATCGAGTCGAACTCGACGTCGAGCCCGCGGCCCTCGCCGCTGATGCGCAGGTGGATCTCCTCGCCGCGGGCCTCCATCACCGTGTTCTCGAGCGCCTCGTAGCGCGCGCCGGGGGAGCGCCAGGAGTCGTCCTCGAACATCTCGGAGGTGAGGGTGGGCAGGTGCCCGACGGGCACCATGCGCGCGCCGTGCCGGCGCGCCGTGGCGTCGGCCTTCTCGATCCGCTCGTGCAGCTGCTGCTCGAGGTCCCGCAGCCCGCTGCCGCGCGGATGGGTGACCGGCAGGTTCGCCTCGACGTTGAAGCGACCCAGCTCGTGCACGAAGTCCGGGTCGTCGATCGCGGGGATGACCTCGTCGGCCAGCAGGGCCGGCGACATCGGATCCCCGGCGCCGGATTCGACGGCGAGGTTCATCTCGAGCTCGACGCCGATGGTGCCCTCGGTGCGGAACTCGGCGGTGTCCAGGAACGTCTCGAACAGGTCGAGATTGCGCCTCAGCTCCCGCCGGTAGTGCGTGCGCTCGCTGCGGGTGTACTGGGTCGAGCCGATCTCGCGTCCCATCGCGACCTCCCCCTGGACTCCGGTGCGCACGGGGCCGACGGACAGGCCGACGGGTGGGTCGGGCCGCAGCCTCCCGCGCGCGGGTGCGCCCCATCAAAGCACGTGGCCGGGGCGCACGGAACGCCTGTTCGCACGCGGGTGGCCCAGTGCACGGCGTCGCCCCCGACCCGCGGCTGCGGATCGGGGGCGACAGTGGGGGACGGGGCCGTCAGGGCCTCGGCTGCGACGGATCCCGCGCCGGGCTCAGGGCTTCTGGTGCGACAGCGTCAGCACCTCGGAGTCCCAGCTCTCCCAGTCGGAGGCCGTGTCGGGATCGCCGAGGGCCTTGAGCACGCGGACCTCGATGATGTACGTCCCGTCCTTCGCGGTGACGGTCTTCCCCTTCGCGGTCTGGTAGGTGCCGTCCCAGGGCAGCGCCTCGGTCTCGGACGAGCGGCCCCACTTGCTCTCGGAGCTGACCGTGCCCACCTTGGGGTTCACGAGCTTGCCCTTCGAGCCGTCGGCCTTGGCGTGGTACACGGCCACGTCCAGGCGCTCGACCGGGTAGTCCAGGTAGAAGAGGACGTAGGGGACGTCGTCCCCGGACATCGAGTACGTCGCGTCCGTGCCGGAGACCGGCACGATGTTCTCGCCCTGCGCCTTGCCGAGGGCCGGCAGGCCGTCGTGGGCGCCGAGCACCTCGACGTTCTGGTAGTCGCCGGACATGCCCGCGAAGGGCACCGAGAGGTCCTCGTCATCACTGGTCAGCTGGATCCAGCCGCCATAGATGATGCCGTCCTCGCCGAAGTCCTCGCTGATCCGCGCGGTCACCAGCGCCGAGCGGTGCGGCTGGATGGTCACCGAGCGGCTCGAGAGCCGCACGGAGGGGTCGGCGACCTGGAAAGCCGGGTCCGACGGCGAGCCGCCGGTGGCGACGCCGGTGCGGGTCGAGACCGCATAGGTCTTCGCCGCATCGCCGTCGTTGCGCACGTTCACCGTGACCGAGTGGGCGCCCTGCGAGCTGTCGCCGAGCGAGATCGTCGGCTCGGCGACGGACGTGGAGGTGTGGGCGGCCTCGACCATGTCGAGCATGCCCGCGCCCTGACGGTGCACCGGCTCGAGGTAGCCCTTGCCGGGCTCGAGCGACCAGTCCAGCGGGTCGGCCGTGTTCACGAGCGCCGACTTCACCTGCTTCGGCGTCCAGCCCGCGTGCTCCTGCAGCATGAGCGCGGCCGCGCCGGCGACGTGCGGGGAGGCCATCGAGGTGCCGGACTTCGTGCCGTGCCCGCCCTGCTCGAGCGGCACGGTCGAGTAGATCTGGCCGCCGGGGGCCGACAGGTCGGGCTTCAGGCCCAGCTCGGCCGTGAGCCCGTACGAGGAGAAGGACGACATGAGGCCGGCGCCCGCGTTCGGGAACACGGCCACGCCGTCCTTCCAGGCGATCTTCGTCGTGCCCGCCGCGATGGCCTTCTGCAGGGCGACACCGTCGTCCTGGGTGACGGAGACGACGGGGATGGTGATCTCCGGGTCGCCCGCGACGGTCGGGCTGATGAGCCCGGCGCTGTTGTTGTAGAGCACGACCGCGGTGTACCCGGCCTCCTGGGCGTTCGCCGCCTTGTCGTGGAAGGAGCACGTGCCGCGCTTGACGAGCAGTGCCTGCTTCTTCTTCGTCGGCTTCGGCACCTCGGCCGGGTCGCAGGCCAGGACGGGGGCGTCGGCCGCGTCCGAGTTCTCGCCGGCGCTCGCCAGGACGACCTTGCCGGAGGTCGGGACCGTCCCGCCGTCCTCGGCGGAGGTGAAGCCGTACTTCGTCTTGCCCACCGCGAAGTAGGGGGTGTGCGCGTCGGTGTTCTCGACCGAGCCGACGGTGATCACGTCGCTGCCGACGCCGGGAGCGCCTCCGGAGAACGTGCCGGCCTCGCCCTCGTTGCCGCCCGAGGCGACGACCACGACGCCCTTGGCGGTGATCTCGTTCGAGGCCTGCGCGGTCGGGTAGTCGTCCCAGGTCATGAACGAGGCGCCGAGCGACATGTTGATGACGTCGACGCCGTCGGCGAAGGCGCGGTCCATCGCGGCGAGGATGACGTCGGTCGAGCTCGTGCCCTCGCAGCCGAAGATCCGGTACGAGGCGATGTCGGCCTTCGGGGCGACGCCGGTGACGTCGCCGTCGGCCCCGATGATGCCCGCGACGTGGGTGCCGTGGCCGCCGCAGTCGTCCGGGTACTCGTCGGGCTTCGGGACGCTGCCCGGGACCGAGGAGTTGTAGTCGTCGCCCACGAAGTCGTAGCCCATGGTCACGCGGGTGCCGGGGAAGTCCTTCGTCTGGTCGTTCGTCCCGGAACCGCCGAGGTCGGGGTTGTTGTAGTCGACGCCCGAGTCGATGACGCCGACGGTCACCCCCTCGCCGTCCAGGCCGTCGACCTTCTGGACCGTGTCCACGCCGGTCATGGCGTTGGCGTACTCGTCCTCGGGGGAAGCGTCGTCCTGGTCCGGCGGCAGGGCCACCTGCATCACGGGGTAGACGGCGGTGACGCCGTCGACGTCCTGGAGGGCCTCGGCGTCGGCCTTCGTCATCGAGACGGCCATGCCGTTCCACGCGTGCGTGAAGGACTGGTCGACGGTCACGTCCAGGCCGTCCTTCTCCGCCTTCTCCACGACGCCGGTCTGCTTCGTCTTCAGCGTGCGCTGGGGGGTGCCCTGCGCCTGCGGGGCGCCCTCGACCTGGACCAGGTAGCGGTCGGGCACGGAGCCCTTCACGTCGTCGAGGGAGGGGGAGCCCTTCGCGGGGGCCTCGACTCCGTGGGAGGAGGCCGTCCCGAGGTCGTCGCCCTGGCCGTCGGCCTGGGCGGGGAGGGGGCCGAACATGGCGGCGGCGAGGGCTGCCGCGGCGCCGGCGGTGAGGAGGGATCGGGGGGAGAGGAGAGCGCGGCGATGCGCAGGGAGGTGTCTCATGGGCTGCCTCGGGGAGGGGAGAAGGATGGCCGGCGGCGCCGGGCGGGGTCTTGAGGAGAGCACCCCGACGTGACGCATGACACCATGTCCTGACTGCGCGCGGTGGGCGTCGGCGGACACCGAGACCCATCCGTGACCTTCCCGTGACATCCCGGGCCCGGTCGGATCCCGAACTATTTCCGACCGATCCCCGACCAATCCGGATCGCTCGATGCTCCGAACACCCCTCGTCACCGTCCCCTGCGGCCTGTCGGCCGCACGGTGACTCCGAACGGAGGCATCATGCGCAAGACGATGAAGTCCATCTCCCTCATGGCAGCCACGATGGCGGCGGTCGGCTTCGGCGCGACCGCACCGGCTCTCGCAGAGGGCAGTGACGCTCACAGCTACCAGGCAAATCTCACCGAGCTCAACGATTCCGGTGCCTCGGGCACGGCCTGGCTCACCCTCGACGGTGACCAGCTCACCGTGAAGATGGATACCAAGGGGCTGCTCGAAGGCTCGCCGCACGCCCAGCACATCCACATCGGAGGCAAGGGCAAGTGCCCCGACCCGAACATGAAGGGCTCGGGCGAGAACGGAGCCATCCAGGTCAGCGACGCCATGGACGACTACGGCATGATCGGCACCTCGCTCACCACGAAGGGCGGGACCGGTCCGGACAACGGTCTGGACGTCGCGAACTTCCCCACGGGCGACGGCCACTACGAGCGCACCATCACGGTGAGCGACGACGTCGCCTCGTCCCTCAAGGACGGCAAGGCTGTCGTGGTCGTGCACGGTGTGGACCACAACGGCAGCGGGAAGTACGACGGGGACACCAAGTCCGATCTCGACCCGTCGCTGCCCAGCGAGGCCACCGATCCCGCGGCCTGCGGTGCGGTGACGGTCAGCCAGATGTCCGACATGCCGCAGGGCGGCGTCGAGACCGGTGACGGCACCACCGCCGGCATCGAGGACGCCGGGCTGCTCGCAGCCGGCGGCGCGCTCGTCACCGCGGGCGTCGTCGGAGCCGTCGTGAGCCGTCGTCGCAGCGCGCGCACGGAGAAGTGAGTAGCAGCATCTCGCGATGAGCAGTGTGAACAAGCAGCACCGCCGCGGCGGCCGTCTCTGGGCGGTCGCCGCGAGCGGTGCGCTGTGCGTGGCGGGGCTCGTGCTCCTGATCGTCTTCCTGGTCGACCAGGAGCCGCCCCCGCCCCAGGCGCCGGCGGCGCAGACTGCTTCCAGCAGTTCCGACAGCTCCAGCAGCTCCAGCAGCTCCGGCGCGACGACGCCGCCGTCGAGCGACGCGGAGCAGACCCCTTCGACCTCCGCGGCTCCCAGCACGCCCGCGGTGCTGCCGGCATCGAAGCCGGTCCGCATCCGGGTGCCGGACCGTGACATCGACGGCGCGGTGTTCGGGATCCCTCTCGCCGATGACGGCACGCTCCCGGCCCCCAGCGGGGCCCGCAAGGACGACGCCGCCTGGTTCGACGGCTCGCCGACGCCCGGTGAGCAGGGCCCCGCGGTGATCGAGGGCCACGTGACCTACAGCGGGAAGCCCTCGGTGTTCTTCGAGCTCGGCGCGGTGCGCAAGGGCGACCGCGTCGACGTGGAGCGTGCGGACGGGAGCACCGCGACCTTCGAGGTCTACGACGTCGGCCGCTTCCCCAAGGACTCCTTCCCCACCTGGGCCGTGTACGAGAACACGTCGAGCGCCGAGCTGCGCATGATCACCTGCGGCGGCACGGTCGACGCGGCGGGGCGTCATGCGGACAACGTGATCGTCTTCGCGAGGCTCGTCGACGAGGGATGACCCTCGCCTCGCACCGCAGGAGCGGTCCGCCTCAGGAGTAGTCGAGCGCGGCCAGGACGGTCGTCGGCTGCTCCGAACCCCCGGCGGGCTCGAGGCTGATGGCGGCTCCCTCGGCAGACCCCGCGGACAGCAGTGTGCGGGAGTCGCCGTCATCGTCGGGGTGGACCAGCCCTGCACTCACGGGGCCCTCGGACTCCTTGGTCCATGCCTGGTAGTCCTTGCCCGACGGAGCAGCGGGGAGGTCCTCGACCTTCAGCACCGCAGAGCCCAGGGAGGGCGAGCGCACCGCCGTGATCCGCGCCGAGCGCCACGTCGTCGTGTACTCCCGGGCGTCGTCGGCCGCGAGCACCTCGTCGATGTCCTTCTCCTCCTGCGAGCGCCAGGGGCGCGCGACGACGAGGCCGGTCGCGACCAGTGCGCTCGCGGCGAGGGCGAACCCTCCGGCGAGGACTGCGCGGCGCCTCGGCCGGCGCGGGGGCCGGTGCTCCTCGGGCCCCTCGGACTCCTCGGGCGCTTCGGGCTCCTCGGCCGTCGTGGGCGGCGTGGGCGCCGTATCCGACTCGTCGCTCACGGCCTCCAGGATCCGGTCGCGCAGCGCGGCGGGTGGCGGCGTCTCGAGCCCGTCCGAGAGTCCGAGCGTCGACTCGCGCAGGGAGTCGACGAGCTCACGGCACTGCGGGCACGTCGCCAGGTGGGCCTCGACGGCCGCGGTCTCGGAGGGGTCGAGGGCGTCGAGCGCATAGGAGGCCGCGAGCGCCTCGAGCTCCTCGTGCGCGGGGTCGTGGTCGCGGTCGTGGGGTGCTCCGCGGCTCTCGCTCATCTCTCCTCCTCCCTCGTGTGCTCCGTGCTCATGATCCGCCGCAGGGCCAGCAGTCCGTCCCTGATGCGCGTCTTCGCCGTCCCCAGCGGGATGCTCAGCCGCTCGGCGACCTGGGACTGGGTGAGTCCGTCCAGATATGCCAGGCGGATCGCCTCGCTCTGTCTGTCCGACAGCTGCGAGAGCGCGCCGCGCACGTGGCGCGCCTCGATGCCGTCCAGAGCCGTCTCGCTGGTCGGGTCGGGCTGCTCCGTCGACGATCGTGATTCGTAGGCGACATCGCGATCGGATTGCGACTGTGACGCGCGCACCCTGTCCACCGCGCGGCGGTGGGCCATGGTGAGGATCCAGGCCAGGGCCGATCCCCTCGACGGGTCGAAGGACGATGCCCGGCGGAACACCTCGAGGTACACCTCCTGGGTGACCTCCTCGGACTGCGCCCGGTCCCTCAGCACCCTCAGCACGAGGCCGAACACGCGCGTGCTCGTGGAGTCGTAGAGCTGGGGGAAGGCCTCGGCATCGCCTCCGGCGACCGCGAGCAGGAGTCCGCGCAGGACGTCCGCGGATGCCGTCGCCGCGGGGGCGGGCTCCTCCTCGGGCGTCGTCATCCGGCCATCCTACGGGCGGAGCATGGGCGTTCGATCACGCGGTCCCTGGCGTCGCCGGTGCGACCGGCGCGTCGACCGGGGCAGAGGGCGAGGCGGACGCCGGGGCGCTCATCGAGTCCATCGAGTGCACGTGCGGGCTGAGGTTCACGAGCAGTCCGGTGATCGCGAGCACCCCCAGCAGCAGCACCGCCTCGCGCCGCATGATCCGCAGCAGGCGGTCCCACGGGGCGTCGGCCGCCGCGATCGCGGGCAGCAGTCGGGTGCGGTTCCACGCCGCGAGCCCCACCGCGACGGCGACGACCACGAGCTTGACGAGCAGCGTGCGCCCCCACGCCGAGGTCACCAGCGCCGCGGGCGAGTCCAGGATCAGCACCGCCATCGTGGTGCCGCTGGCTGCGAGCACCAGCACGCTGACCAGTGCCACAAGGGAGAACCGTCGAACCACGGTCACGCCCTCCGCGGCCGCCGAGTGCCGGTGCAGCCCCGTGAGCATCGCGATCGCCGCGAGCAGCCCGCCCGACCACACGGCGCCCGCGAGCAGGTGGGCGACATCGGCGACGAGCATCAGGGGGCGCGGCGCGATGGACGCCGAATGGCCGACGAGCACCGGGGCGACCAGGGCCAGCAGCGCGCCCGGCACGGAGAGCGCGGGTCTGCGCGCCCCGCCCGCCCCGATCACCAGGGCGGCCCCGAGGACCACGGCGCCGGCGCCGACGACGGGCGGGGCCGAGAGCCCCGCGCCCATGCGCGTCCAGCCGGCGACCTCGGCCGCCGTCACGGGGACGAGGAGCGCGGCCGCCGCCGCGGCCACCAGCGCGAGCACCCGCAGGGCCCGCGTCGCCCGGTCCGAGGCCATCACGGCCCGGGCCGCCGCACCGTTCGCCACGAGCACGGAGCACAGCAGTGTGCCCGCCATCACCAGCAGCGAGAGGTACTCGGCCACGGTGAGGACCGGGACCAGCGTGGCCGCCCCCGCGCCCGGATCCTCGTGCGCCGCGGTATCGGTGCCGGCGCCGGCGTCGGCACCGGTGTCGGAGCCGTCGGACGGCGTGGCAGGGATCGTGGAGGGGGCGCCAACAGAGAAGTCGAGGGTCCCGGTCACCGGATGCCCGTCGGCCGAGACCACCCGATAGGTGAGCACGTAGCTGCCGTC
Organism: Brachybacterium halotolerans subsp. kimchii; assembly: GCF_020792675.1. Lineage (NCBI taxonomy): Bacteria > Bacillati > Actinomycetota > Actinomycetes > Micrococcales > Dermabacteraceae > Brachybacterium > Brachybacterium halotolerans. The sequence goes on from NZ_CP086254.1 coordinate 2,865,124, forward strand.
GGGGAGGTCCGAGGGCAGCGCGGCGAGCACGTCGTCGTCGCGCGAGTGCGCCTCGAGCGTCGTCGAGGTGCCGTCCGGGCGGGTCAGGCGGGTCTCGCCGTCGATCGGCCGCACGTGCTCGTCGAAGGTGAGCGTCGCCGTCCCGGGGGCATGCTCGACCACGGTCCCGTCGTCGGGGCTGCTCGACTCCAGCTGGGCGTGCGCGAGCGCGGGAGCGGCCCCGCCGAGCATCAGCAGCAGGCCGAGAAGGCTCCCGAGCAGCACCCGCAGCGCGGGCATCCGGAGGTGGGTCACGACGGGATCAGCGCCTCCTGCGCACGGTGATCAGCGCCGCCGCGCCGCTCAGCAGCCCGAGCGCGCCGATCACGAGGCTGGTGACGACGAGCGCCGTGGTCGTGCCGTCGAGCGCCGCCTGGGGCTGGGCCACGGCGGTCGCGGTGGAGGAGTCGCCGGACGCGTCACCGGGGGCGGCGACGGCGACGGAGGGCGCCGGGGACTCGAGGTCCTTCTCGCTCTGCCCCTTCTTCGGCACCTGGGTCCACGCGGTCTCGCCCTTCTCGCAGGTCTGCGTGGTGGGGAAGGTGAGGGTGGTGCCCGCGGCGTCCTCGGGGATCTGCAGGGAGAGCTCGAAGGAGTCGCGCTCGCCGTCGGGCAGCGGCGTCTTCGCCGTGTACACGACCTGGGAGTCGCGCTCGGTGACCTCGTTGCCGTGGGCGTCGGTCTCGGGCTCGGCGAGCTTCTCGTGCTTCGTCGTGACGTCGTAGTACGGGTTGCGCGTGGGGGTCACCTCGTCGACCCCCTCGGGCAGGTCGATCGCCACCTTCGTGGTGGCCGAGCCGTCGCAGCCGTGGGGGACGCTGAAGGTGACCACGGTGTACGCGCCAGCGGTCGTGTCCTCGGCGTCCGCGGTCACGTGCGCCTGCGCGGCCGCGGGCACGGCGAAGGCGAGGCCCGCGGCGGCGGGGCCGAGCGCTGCGCGGAGGGGGAGTCGGCGTGCGGTGTTCGCAGTCATGGATGTCCTCGAGGTGGGGGATCGGCAGGGATTCGGAGTCGGAGGGGAATCGGATGGGTCGATCAGTGCAGCAGCATCAGCCAGCAGGCCAGGGCCATGGCGAGGTCCATCGCGGCCATCATCCGCAGGCCCGCGCGCGGGCCCGGCGACTCGTGGGCCTCCGCGAGCTGCAGCAGACCGGAGACCGCGAGCACGCCCGTGAAGGCCACGCCCAGCAGGCCCGCGCCGGTGGGCAGCATGGTCATGGAGTGGGCGCTCGAGCCGGGGTCGGCGGACATGGTCACCACCATCCAGACCATCGCCAGCATCATCACCGCGTGCTGGCCCTGGTGCAGCGGACCGTGGACGCTCGCGTCCGTGCGGCCCTCCGCGAGCTGGAGCAGGGCGAGCAGGGCGAACCACGCGGTGGCGAGGGCGAACAGGACGATCTGGGGGAGCGCGGGCAGAGCGCTCCACCAGGACCAGGACATGGCGACCATGACCACGCACATGAGCACGTGCAGGAGGTCGCCCACGAGGTCGACGGGCCGGTCGCGATGGCGCGCCGCGCGCACGAGCGCGTGGACGCCGAGCACGGCGAACACGACGCTGAGCGCCACCGCGCCGATCGTCCCGTGCATCCCGCTCCGCCCGTCGTAGTTCTACGTTCTGTAGAGAACTCTAGGGCCGGCCGACGGGGCCCGCAAATCGACCCGCGGGATGTTCGATGCGACCGGCCGTGCGCTCAGCGCCCCGTGCGCCCGGTGCGCGGTCGCCGCGAGCGGAAGTTCTGCAGGCGCAGCGAGTTGTGCACGACGAACACCGAGGACAGCGACATCGCCGCCGCCGCGATCAGCGGGTTCAGCAGGCCGATCGCGGCGATCGGGATCGCCGCCACGTTGTAGCCGAAGGCCCACACGAGGTTCGTGCGGATGGTGCGGTTGGTGGCGCGCGAGAGCGCGATCGCGTCGATCACCGCGAACAGGTCCTCGCGGACCAGGATGATGTCCGATGACTTCAGGGCGACGTCGGTGCCGGTCACCATGCCGAGCCCGAGGTCCGCGGCGGCCAGCGCCGCGGCGTCGTTGATGCCGTCGCCGACCATCGCCACCGAGTGGCCCTCGGCGCGCAGCTCCTCGATCGCGGCGGCCTTGCCCGTGGGCAGCACGCCCGCGCGCACGTCGTCGATGCCGAGGTCCGCGGCCGCGCGCCGGGCGGCCGCCTCGGAGTCGCCCGTGAGCAGCACGGTGCGCAGGCCCGCCTCGTGGAGCGCGGCGATCGCGCCGCGCGCATCGGGCTTGATCTCGTCGGCCAGCACGATCGCGCCGACGGCCCCGCCCTCGCGGGCGACGAGCACGGCCGAGCGCCCGGATGCCTCCGCCTCGCGCACGGTCTCCGCGAGGTCCGCGGGCACGGTGGTCTCCAGGGTCTCCATGTGCGCGGGGCTGCCGACGGCCACCTGCGCGCCCTCGATCACGGCCTCGACTCCCAGCCCGGGCGTGACGTGGAAGTCGCGGGCCTCGGGGACGTCGGCCACGCGGCTCGCCGCGTGCTCGCGGATGGCCGTGGCCACGGCGTGCTCGGAGGAGGACTCGGCGGCCGACGCCCAGCGCAGCACCTGCGCGGCGCTCGCCGCGCCCGTCACCACCACGCGCTCGACGCTCGGGGCCCCCACGGTCAGGGTGCCGGTCTTGTCGAGGACGACGGTGGTCACGGTGCCGCTCGCCTCGAGGGCGTCCTGACCCTTGACCAGGATGCCGAGCACGGCGCCGCGGCCCACGCCCACCATCAGCGCGGTGGGGGTCGCGAGGCCGAGCGCGCACGGGCAGGCGATGATGAGCACGCTGATCGCGTTCGAGACCGCGGTGGCGACGTTCGCGCCCAGCAGCAGCCAGATCACGGCGACGAGCACGCTGAGCACGAGCACGACCGGCACGAACACGCGCACCACGGCGTCCACGGTGCGCTGCACGTCGGCCTTGCGGACCTGCGCCTGCTCGGCGATCGCGGCCATCTGCGCGAGCTGCGTGTGCGCGCCGACGCCCGTCGCCCGCACCACCAGCAGCCCGTCGGTCGAGACGGTCCCGCCCACGACCTCGTCGCCGATCCCGGACGTGCGCAGCACGGACTCGCCGGTCATGGCGCCCGTGTCGATCGCGGCAGAGCCCTCCACGATCTCCCCGTCGGCCGGGACGGTCTCGCCGGGACGCACCACGAGCAGGTCGCCGCGGCGCAGCTGCTCGATCGCGACCATGGACTCGGCGCCGTCGCGGCGCACGCGAGCCTCGCTCGCTCCCAGCGCGGTGAGCGCCCCCAGGACATCGCCCGCGCGGCGGCGGCTGCGGGACTCGAAGTAGCGCCCGGCCAGCTGGAAGGTGGTCATCCCGGCCGCGACGTCGAGGTAGAGGGCGTCGGCCCCCGCCGGCGCGCGCCCGAAGCCGAGCCAGAAGCCGTCCTGCGGCTCGAGGCCCACGAGCATCGAGACGATCGCCCAGCCGAAGGACACCGCGATCCCGATCGAGACCAGGGTGTCCATGGAGACCGCGCCGTGGCGCAGGTTCCGCAGCGTCATCCGGTGGAAGGGCCAGGCGGCCCAGGTGACCACGGGGATCGCGAGCAGCACGCACAGCAGCTCCCAGCCCGGGAACCGCCACTGCGGCACCAGGGCGAGCACGAGCGAGACGTCCATCAGCGGGATGGTCAGCAGCGCGGCCGCGATCAGCCGGCGCCGCAGGGAGGTGATGCGCATCTCCGTCGCGCGGCGGGACCAGGTGTCGTCGGCCTCGTCGTGCACGGCGGCGTCGTAGCCCGCGGCGCGGATCAGCGTGATCGCCTCGTCCGGGGCCTCGATGCCGGTGACCAGCGCGCGCTCGGTCGCGTAGTTCACCGTCGCGGAGATGCCGTCGGCCTTGTTGAGCTTGCGCTCGATGCGGTTCGCGCAGGCCGCGCAGGTCATTCCCGAGACGTCGAAGCTCCAGCGCTCGGCCGGATCGACCGGGGCGGGAGTGCGGGACTCGAGCACGGGCGGGGTCATCAGCTGCCCTTCCTGTCCGAGAGCTTCTTGAGCATCTCGTTGTACGCGTCGAACTCGTCGTCGAGCCCGCGATCCATGTGGCGGTCGCGGCGCCTGGCCTCGACGTCGTCCTGCCGGGCCCACTGCACGCCGAGCGCGATGATCGCGATCACGAGCGGCACCTCGCCGCCCGCCCAGGCCACGGATCCGGCGACCTGCTGGGAGTGGGCGAGGTCCGCCCACGGCAGGTCGAGGTAGGTGTAGTAGGTCTCCGCGAGGATCGTGGAGCTCGAGATGATGGCGACGCCGAAGAAGGCGTGGAACGGCATCGCCGCGAGGATGTAGCCGAGGCGGCCGATGTGCGGCAGCGGCCGCGGCGGCCGGTCCACGCCGATGATCAGGCTGTAGTAGAGGTAGCCGACGAGCAGGAAGTGCAGGTTCATCAGCTGGTGCGCCCAGTGGTAGCGCATCATCAGCCCGAACAGCGGCGAGAAGTACAGGCCGTAGTAGCTGCCGATGAACACCACGAACACGAGCGCCGGGTGGTAGACCGTGCGCATCACCGGCCAGTTCAGCGCCTGCGTGATCCAGGCGTGGATGCCCACGGTGCGCGCGTGCGCCGCGGACGCGCGCAGCAGCAGCGTGATGATCCCGCCCTGGACCAGGAAGATCGGGGCGAGCATGCCCAGGCTCATGTGCACGGCCATGTGCACGCCGAAGTCGGGCGCCGAGTAGCGGCCGATCCCGCTGTTGGTCGCGAGCAGCACCACCAGCCAGCCGGCGATCCAGAAGATCGTGCGCGAGAGCGGCCAGCGGTCCTCGCGCCGCCGCAGCGAGACCACCATCGCCAGGTACAGCACGATCATGGCGAGCGAGAGCACCGAGAACAGCAGGTTCAGCCGTCCGGTGGACAGCAGCACCTCGGCCGACGGCGCCTCGGGCACCTCGTAGCCCATGAACACCTGCGGGATCGAGGTGGGCACGAAGTACTGCGGCGGCGGGATCCGCAGCATCGCCGCGCCGGCGCCGAGCACCGCCAGCAGCAGCGCGCCGAGCGCCGTGACGCGTCGGCCCTCGAGTGTCCCCGAGCCCCGCACCAGCAGCAGCGCGCCCATCGCGAGCAGCAGCAGGATCCGCACGCCCTCGAGCGCCGCGGTGGGGGTGGCGAGCGCGCCCGCGCCCTGGAGCTTGAACCAGGCCAGGACGATCTCGATCACGAGCGCTGCGGGCACGCCGATCCGCGCGAGCAGGCGCAGGCGGCCGCGATCGGTCCGCGGGGCGCCGGTGGCGCCGAGGATCGCGTCGACCAGCAGCGGGGCGAGCAGCAGGCCGATCACGAGGGTCTGCAGGGTGCCGGCGTCCGAGCCCACGTCGTGGTTCGGGCCGACGAGGATCTGCCCGACGACGACCGGCGCGAGGATGCCGATGCAGCCCGCCCACAGGCCCAGCAGGAGGGTCGCCCAGCGCGTCGCGAGGAAGGCGGTGAGGGCGACGACGAGCGCCGCGACCGCGGTGACCGTCCAGGCCCGCGGCATGTAGCCGAACGAGTACACACGCAGCATCGTGTCGGGGCTGATCACCCGCGACAGGGCCAGGCCGTTGGTGTCGGCGGCGCTCGCGACGATGCTCGCGAGCGAGAGCACGCACCAGCTGACCGAGGAGACGAGCAGTGCGGTGAGGTCGGGCGCGGACTGCACGCGCCGCGCGGATGTGCGGGTGCGCGCGTGCAGGAAGGTGACCGTGACCAGGGAACCCAGGGTGAGCATTCCCGCGAGGGCGGCGGCGGACTCGATGAGCCCCGCGACCAGCGCGGTGGTCGCCCCCGGGTACTCCCGGTGGATCGAGGTGAAGAGCTGCTCGCCGAGCGCGGCGTCGGCGATCACGGGCGGCACGCACACGAGCGCGACCGCCACGGCGATCCACGCGACGACTCGGGTTCTCACGCCCAGAACTCTACTTCGTGTAGACGTTCCCGGCCGGGCCGGGAAGGGGTGCTGGAGCCGAGGTCACACGGTCCTCCGCGCCGCGGGCGGCGAGGCGCTCGGCGCGCACCAGCAGTGCGGGCGAGGCCACGAGGGCGTGGGAGGCGCGCAGCCCCGCGAGCAGGCGCCCCTCGCCGACGGCGCGGGCGGCGGCGTCGTCGGCCGCGAGCTCGGTGAGCAGGTGCACGCGCCCCACCAGGAGACGGCGCAGCGCGGAGCGCCGGGGCAGGCACGCGGCGTGCCAGGCGCACAGCCGCCGCATCTCGGCATGGCGCCCGCGCAGATGGGCGGCCTCGTGGGCGAGGACGCCGCGCAGCTCGGCGGCGGTGAGCGCCTCGCGGGCCTGCCGCGACACCGTGATCTCGGGGTGCCTGCCGCCGATCGCATGGGCGATGAGTCGCGGGTCGTCGACCTCGTAGAGCACCGCTCCGGTCTCGGCGTCGAAGGCCATGCGTACGGTGGCGGGGGAGCGGCGCACGACCGGACGGGCCGTGCTCGGTCCCTCGGCATCCAGCAGCGCGTCCTCGGCGGCGGCGTCGGGATCGGCGGCGGACCCGTCGACGGGCGCGCCCCGCCCGGGGCCCCCGAGCGCCATCGCGGCGAGCACCCCGGCGCCGCCCAGCCCGAGCCACGCGAGCAGTGCGAGGGCGAGCGCGCGCGCCGAGGCGGAGATCGAGACGTCTCCCGTCGGCCCCGAGAACGCGACCAGCAGACCGGCCGTCAGGACCGAGGCGGCCGCGAGCGCGAGGCCCGCGGCGCCGACGCCGAGCCACAGCCCGAGCGCGAGCCGCGGATGCCAGACCTGCCAGCGGCCCGCCACGAGCGGGAGCACGGAGGCCGGCGCGCACAGCAGCGCCCCGGCGAGCACGAGCAGCAGCACGATCACGAGGCGGCGCCCCGTGGGCGGCGCGCGTCGATCGCGCGGCGCATGAGCTCGATGTCCTCGCTGCTCAGGGTGTCGGCGAAGGCGAGCAGGGCGCCGCGGCGATCATCGGCCTCGTCGAGGGTCTCGACCATGTCGCGTGCGTGCGCCTCGGCGCTGCTGATGCGGGGGCGGAAGCGCACCTTGCGCGGGGACAGCGCCTCCCGCTCGACCATCCCCTTCTCCTCGAGGCGCGTGAGCACCGTGAGGATCGTCGTGTACGCGGGGACCGGGTCGGCGAAGGCACCGAGGATCGCGCGGGCGCCGAGCGCCTCGTCGGCCTGCCAGAGGGCACGCATGACCAGCGCCTCCAGGGCGCCGTTCGAGCGCGCGCGCACGCCTGCCATGGGCGGTTCTCCTCGGGGGGACGGGGTCGGGACGACCCGCACAACTCTACACGGCGTCGTGGTGATGCGGCCCGTCGTGAGGCCCTCCCTCGTGAAGCCTTCTACACTCGTCCCCGTGAGCGCGACGACGACGAGCCCTGCCGCCCCGGTGACCCGTGCCGTGATCCTCGCCCGCGGGCTCGGCACCCGCATGCGGAGGGCCGACGACGGTGCGCAGGTCGACGAGAAGCAGGCCGCGGTCGCCGCGAGCGGCGTGAAGGCGCTCATCGACGTCGGCCGTCCCTTCCTCGACTTCGTGATCAGCGCCCTCGCGGATGTCGGCGTCACCGACGTGTGCCTGGTCATCGGCCCCGAGCACGACGTGCTGCGCGAGTACGCGGAGCGCACGAGCGGGGGCCGCGTCACCGTCACCACCGCCGTCCAGGCCGAGCCGCGCGGCACCGCCGACGCGGTCGCCGCCGCCCGCGACTTCGCCGGCGACCAGCGCGTGATCGTCCTGAACTCCGACAACCACTACCCGACCGACGCCCTGCGCGCCCTCGCCGCCGCCCCCGGCAGCGCCCTCGTCGGCTTCGATCGCGAGGCCCTCGTCGCGCAGTCGAACATCCCTGCCGAGCGCATCCGCGCCTTCGCTCTCGTGGACGTCGACGCCGACGGTCGCCTGCGGGACATCGTCGAGAAGCCGGACGAGCAGACCCTTGCCGCCTTCGGCGACGACGCCCCCGTCTCCATGAACGCCTGGCTGTTCACCCCCGGCATCTTCGAGGCCTGCGCGCGCATCGATCCCTCGCCGCGCGGCGAGTACGAGGTGATCGACGCCGTGCGCCGTCAGGTCGCGGACGGCGAGGTCTTCACCGTGGTGCCCGCCGCCGTGGGCGTGCTCGACATGTCCTCGCGCGGCGACATCGCCTCGGTCCAGGAAGCGCTCGCGGGCATCGAGGTGCGCCTGTGAACGCGCCCTCCTCCCTGCCCGACGAGGTCGCCTGGTTCGTGCCCGGCCGGGTCGAGATGCTCGGCAAGCACACCGACTACGCCGGCGGGCGCTCCCTGCTGGCCGCCGTCGACCGCGGCCACACCGTCACCGCGCGCGCCCGAGACGACCGGAAGCTGCTGGTCACGAGCTCCATCGCCCGAGAGACCCTCGAGATCGACCTCGACGGCGAGCCCGCCGGACGGCTCGGCGCGGGCCACTGGTCGGGGTACGTGCGCACCGTCGTCGACCGGCTGCGCGCGAACTTCCCCGGCCGCTCCCGCGGCGCCGAGATCGGCATCGAATCGGACCTGCCGCTCGCGGCCGGGATGTCGAGCTCCTCGGCGCTCGTCGTCGGCCTCGCCCTCGCCTACGGCGAGCTCTGCCGGATGGGCGACGAGCCCGCCTACCGGGAGGTCGTCACCGATCGCGAGCGCCTCGCCGAGTACCTCGGCTGCGTCGAGAACGGCCAGAGCTACGGCCCGCTCGCCGGCCACCGCGGCGTGGGCACCTTCGGCGGCAGCGAGGACCACGTCGCGATGCTGTGCGGCCGCGAGGGACAGATGGTCCAGTACTCCTTCTGCCCCGTCGCCTTCGAGAGCGCCGTGCCCTTCCCCGAGGACCGCGCCCTGGTCATCGCCGTGTCCGGGGTGCAGGCGGAGAAGACCGGATCCGCCCTCGAGCACTACAACCGCGTCTCCCTCTCCGCGCGGGACATCGTGGGCATCTGGAACGAGCGCACGGGCCGCCACGACGCCACGCTCGGAGACGTCGTGGCCGCCGACCCCGGCGCCGCGGACGAGCTGCGCGCCCTGATCGACCCCGGCACCTACCTCTCCGCCCGCCTCTCCCAGTTCCTCGAGGAGTCCGAGCGGATCATCCCGGCGGCCACCGACGCGCTCGCCGCCGGCGACCTCGCGACCTTCGGGAGCCTGGTCGACGAGTCGCAGCAGCTCGCCGAGGAGGGCCTGGGCAACCAGACCCCCGAGACCGTCGCCCTGCAGCGCCTGGCCCGCGAGATGGGGGCCGACGCCGCCAGCGCCTTCGGCGCCGGCTTCGGCGGCAGCGTCTGGGCGATGGTCCCCGCCGAGCGCGCGGACCGCTTCGCCGTCGACTGGGTGGACCGCTACGCCGACACCTTCCCCGTCGCCGGGCGCGCCGCGACCTGGCTCGTCACCCGTCCGGGACCGCCCGCCCACCGGGTGCGGAGCAGCTGAGCACCCATCCGACCCCGCCCCAGGAGGCACCATGCATTCCCCCGTCGGCGAGTACCTCCAGCAGATCCTGTCCGAGTGCGCGGCCGACGACGGCGCCGTCGCCGACTACATCCCCGAGCTCGCCGCGGCCGACCCCGACCACCTCGCCGTGGCCCTGTGCACCCCCGACGGCACCCTCTACAGCGCGGGGGACGCCGAGCGCCGCTTCACCATCCAGTCGATCTCCAAGCCCTTCGCCTACGCGCTCGCGCTGCGCGACCACGGCATCGACGCGGTGCTCGAGAAGGTCGGGGTCGAGCCGTCGGGCGACGCCTTCAACGAGATCAGCCTTGAGGAGCGGACCGGGCGCCCCGAGAACCCGATGATCAACATCGGCGCCATCACCACCCACACCCTCGTCGGCCCCGCGGATCTCGACGAGGACGCCCGCACCTCCCGCGTCATCGAGGGCCTGGGCGCCTTCGCGGGCCGCGAGCTCGCGGTCGACGAGGACGTCTTCGCCTCCGAGATGTCCGAGGTCTGGCGGAACCTGGCGCTCGCCTCCCTGGTGCGCGCCAACGGCATCATCTCCGGCTCCCCTGAGGAGGCCGTGCGCGGGTACACGCGCCAGTGCGCGGCGCTCGTGGACGTGCGCGACCTCGCCGTGATGGGCATGACCCTCGCCCGCGGCGGCACGAATCCGCTGACCGGCGAGCAGGTCGTCCCCGAGGAGGTCGCCCGCCAGGTGCTCTCGGTGATGACGAGCTGCGGCATGTACGACGCGGCGGGGGACTGGCTCTCCGCCGTCGGCATCCCCGCGAAGTCGGGCGTCGCCGGGGGCATCCTCGGCGCGCTGCCCGGGCAGGTGGGCGCGGGCACCTTCTCCCCGCGCCTGGACCGCTTCGGCAACTCGGTGCGCGGGGTGCGGGTCTTCGAGCGCCTGAGCCGGGACATGAACCTGCACCTGATGCGGATCCCCGAGCCGTCCCTCGAGGTCATCGGCCGCCGCGAGAGGACGCGGCGCGGCCGACGCCTGGTCGTGCTGCAGGGCGCGATGGACTTCGCCTCGGCGGAGATGGCGCTGCGGCACTTCGAGCGCATCGACCCGAGCGAGGGCGACGTCGTGGTGGACATCGGCATGGTCTCCTCCCTCAACGACGTGGGACGGCGCATGCTGCACGAGGGCCTCGCGCGCCTCGCGGCCGACGGGCACCGCGTGGTCGTCGTCGACCCCCACGGCCGCCTCGGGGACCTCGGCGGCGGGCGCGTCCCCTACATCGCCCGCGTGGTCCCGGACCGCCGGGACGAGTAGGGCCGTCGCGACCGGCTCCTGTGCCACGATGAGCCCATGCCCGCTTTCGACTGGCCGCATGACGCGGCGCCCCTGCCCATCGAGCCCCTGCGCGGGGCGATCGACCGCCTGACCGCGCTCGCCGCCCGCCACGAGGGCGTGCTCGAGCTGATCGCGCCGCTCGAGGCCGAGGACGAGCAGAGCGACGGCGCCCCGGGCACCGCGGGGCTCGCGGGCGGCGTCGCCGGCGACCCCCGCGCCTACCTGCCTCCCGTGCTCTCGAGGATCGCCGACGAGTTCGGCGGGATCCGGGTGGTCGGCGGCGACGCGGCGCTCATGATCGTCGTCGACGAGCGCAGCGACCTGGGCCCCTTCACGATCCTCACCGACCCGGTCTCCTTCACGCCGCTGTACGAGGGCGACGACGTCGCCGTCGTCCTCGCGATCGACGCGCAGGGCGCGGCGGGCCCGGTCTTCGCGATCGGCGAGGACCTCGCCCTGACCCTCGTCGCCCCCGACCTCGTCGACTACGTGCAGCGGTTCACGGAGGCCCTGGACCTCGCGGTGACCACGACGGCCGACGAGACGGTGGACGCCGAGCTGGTCGCCGACCGCATGGAGGAGTCCTTCTTCGCGCCCCTGTTCGCCGAGGACCCCGAGCGCACCGTCGCCCTGACCGTCGAGGCCCCCTCGGGCGTCGACGCGCCCGCGGACGCCCTCGCCGTCGCCGACCTGCGCGGCGCCGCCCCCGGTGCGCGCGTCGAGGTCATGGACGCCGACCTCCCGGGCGACCCGCTCGACATCGGCATCGCCTGGCGCGCCGACGGCCTCGTGGTGGTGGTGACGGGCGAGTGAACCGGCGCGCGGCCGCGTGCGCCGCGCGCGCGTAGGATCGGGGGTTCCCCGCCCGATCCAAGGAGCCGTCGTGTCCTCTCGTCCTGCCGTCCTGGTGATGATCCCCGGAGTCGCCGCCGATCCCGCGCTCAAGGCCCGTCCGGCCTTCCGCCTGGTCGACGAGGGCGCGCCGCAGCTGCGCGTCACCGATCTCGCCGCCACCCGGGGCGATGGCGTGTTCGAGACGGTGGGCGTGTTCGACTCCCGCCCGGCGAACCTCACGCCGCACCTCGAGCGCCTGCAGCGCAGCGCCCGCATGCTCGACCTGCCCGCGCTCGATCTCGACGTGCTCGCGCAGGCGGTCGACGCCGCCGTCACCGCGCACCTGCCGGTCCCCGAGCTGCTCGTGAAGATCGTGGTCTCCCGCGGCGTCGAGGGGCAGCCCCGCCCCACCGCCTGGGTCTATGCCGACGCCGCCCCGAGCTACGCCTCCGCCCGCGCGGGCCTGCGCGTCGCGGCCCTTGACCGCGGCATCCCCACCACCGCCCCGCAGACCAGCCCGTGGCTGCTCGCGGGCGCCAAGAGCCTCTCCTACGCGATCAACATGGCGGCTCTGCGCGAGGCCTCGCGGCGCGGGGCCGACGAGGTCCTGTTCGTCTCCTCCGACGGCTATGCGCTCGAGGGGCCGACGTCGACCCTGCTGGTCAAGCGCGGGGACCGCTTCCTCACCACGCCGGTGGACGCGGGCGTGCTGCCGGGCACGAGCCTCGGCTCGGTGTTCGAGCTGGTGCGCGGCGAGGGCGCGGAGGCGGCGGAGGAGCTGCTGACGCCCGCGCAGGTGGCCGCGGCCGACGGCGCCTGGCTGCTCTCCTCGGTGCGCCTGGCCTGCCCGATCACGCATCTCGACGATGCGGAGCTGCCCGTGGACCGCGCCCTCACCGATCGGCTCAGCGCGGCGATCGCGGGGCGGAAGTAGCCCCTCAGGCCGCGCGGCGGGCGAGCGCGGGCGGCGCCCACGGCGTCATCCGCTTCGCGCGTCGGCGTCCGGCGCCCCGCAGGGCCCCGCGCGCCGACTCGTCGCGCCCCGAGTAGGGCAGGTCGATCCACGCGTGCGCGGCGGCGACCGCCGGACGCACGTACTCGCGCAGGAGCTCGGCGACGCCGTCGACATGCGCGGCCGGCACGACGAGCACGTCGACCATCGGCCGGGTCCAGTGGGTGTCGGCGCCGTGGTCGTCGAACACCATGATGGTCTGCGCATCGCTCGAGCAGACGCGCGCGAGCGCGCGCACGAAGTCGCGGTCGCGGACGTCGGACCAGATGTGCGGGCGGCCGTTGAGGCGCACGGTCGCGGTGGTGAGCAGCTGCGAGCGCACGCGCAGGTCGGTCACCTCGATCTCGGGCAGCGGGGCGCCGGTGTCCGAGCACAGGCGCTGGGCGACCTTGTGGATACTGCGCTCGAGCTGCTCGGCGCTCGGCGCGGACTCCCCGAAGAGGTCGGCGCGCGGAGGCAGCACGCGATGGCGGCCGCTGATCACGTAGCGCCCGTCGATCCGCTCGTGCAGCAGCCACCAGAAGGCGCAGCGCTGCAGGCCGGGGACCGGGGGAGTGGTCTCGGGCTGCTCGTCGGCCTCGGGCACGAGCTCGAGGTCGCGGCGCGAGGCGGCCTGGACGGCGCGGGCGACGGCGGCGGGGGTCACGTGCTCGCGCAGCGTGAGGCCGAGCGCGGCGAGCATGTCGACCTGCTGGTCGATGCTCGGAGCCGGCGCTCCGGCGCGCAGGACGTCGTCGACGGGCGCGGTGTGCGCGGTGGGCGCTGCGTCCCCGTGGAGCAGGGTGCGCACGCGGTGCGTGATGCTCATGGCGACCTCCTTCTTCGCGTCGGACTGCGGCTGCGGGTCGAGCTGCGGCTGCGGGACCACCGTATGCAGGGCGGCCCCGGCGACAGGTGACATGCAGGCGAACTCTTCGCGTCGAGTGCGCGACGGGCCGACGGGTCGGCGGGTCGGCGGGCCGACGGGGCAGAATCGGAGCATGACCTATGAGATCGAGGATTCCCTGGTCGTCCCGGGCACTCCCGAGGACGTGTACGCCCTGCTCAGCGACGTGACGCGCACCGCCGAATGGAGCCAGCAGTGCTACCGCTGCGACTGGGAGGACGACACCCGCGGCGTCGGCGCGCGCTTCACCGGGTGGAACCGCACGCCCGTGCGCGAGTGGCACACCACCTCCGAGGTCGTCGCCGACGTCCCCGGCGAGCACTTCGCGTGGTCCGTCGGCCCCGGCCGGGCGGAATGGGGGTACCGGATGGAGCGGGCCGATGGGGCCAGCGAGCCCGGCAGGGCCGATGGATCTGGCGCGCCCCGCACCCTGCTGACCGAGTACACCCGCACCACGCCCCTGTTCGAGACCACCTTCGCGGAGCGCTACGGCGACCGCGCCGAGGAGGAGATGGCCGCGCGTCGGAGCGCGGCCGAGTCCGGTATTCCTGCGACGCTCGAGGCGATCCGGAAGGTGCTCGCCGGGGAGTCTGCTGCGGAGTCTGCCGGGGAGTGAATCGGACTCGCGCAGCGGCGCCTCTCCGCTGTGCACCCTCTCTGTATCACCACTGGTCAGCGCCCTGAACTCTCCCTGCGTTCAGGTGTCGTCCCCTCATCCGTTCCTCCACATAGCCCACTTCTCCACATCTTTCCCAGAGCCCTTCCACATGTCCGATTCGCCCGATATGATCGGGTGAGAATCGAACAGGTGTTCTAATCGCAGAGAGCCTCGGCGACGGCGCCGGAGTCTCGACGACGGGGGGGGGGAGGGGACACGATGACTGCGCTCGATCCGGGACCGCGCCAGGAGATCCTCGGCGACCACGCCCTGTTCCCCGGCATGACCTTCCCGCGCGAGCGCACCGAGCTGCTGCGCGCCCAGCAGGCCGAGCGCGCCGCGCAGGATCCGGTCCAGCGCATCCGTCCGCGCTCCCCGCGTCCTCTCACGCGCGAGTCCGTGGCCGCCCGCGTCGATGCCTCGCCGACCGTGGAGCTCACCGCACGCGTCCAGAGCATCTGGGACCAGGGCGTGCGCGAATCCTGCGAGCTCGCGGAGTCCCTCGCCGCACTCGCGCCGTCGTGGCGCGGTCGCGACTCCGGCGGCTGCTCCCCGGAGGATGCGCAGTGCGAGGACCTGCTGGTCGCAGCCGCACTGCGCTGCTCCGACACAGTGGCCTACCGCCGCATCCGCGACGGTCATCGCGGCGTCGACCTCTGCCCGCGCGTCTTCGCCCGTCTGCGGGCGGGGGAGTTCCCCGCCGCATGGTTCCGCGAACTGCTGCGTCGCACCCTCGGCCTCACCGACGAGGAGATGGCGCTGGTGGACGCGACCGTGAGCGCCTGGGACCCGGGCATCACCTCGGAGCACTTCAACCGCTGCCTGGGCACCGTCGTCGCGACGCTCCTCGAGCGCCGCGAGCTGCCGCCCCACCTCGACGTCGAGGCTCGGCGCCGCGTCGAGTTCGAGCACGACGGGGACGACGGCACCGCGTGCCTGCAGATCGTCGGCCCCGTCCCCGAGATCCTCCAGCTCGCCCGCCGGCTCGACGATGCCGCACGCACCGTCCAGGCCGCGCAGCGCCACGCTCTTCAGGGCGGCGCCGAGATCCCCCTGGACCCCCAGGGGCGTGCGGCCGCGCAGGGCAGGCCCCTCTCGCTGTCCGAGCTGCGCTACCACCTGCTGACCACGTCCGAGCTGAACACCGACGGCGTCGGGCTGAGCGCCGCGTCCTTCCGCATGAACGTGACCGTCCCGCTGCTGACGCTCATCGGGCACAGCGACGCTCCCGGCATGCTCGACGGGCGGATCCCGATCCCCGCCGACATGGCCCGCGAGCTCGCCGCCGGCGAGGACGCCTGGTACCGCCTGCTCACCGACCCCGTGAGCGGCGAGTTCCTCCCCGCACCTGCCGAGCGCTATGCGGCGCCGCAGGCAATGCGCGAGCACCTGCGCGTGCGGATGACGACCTGCGCGGTGCCCGGCTGCCGGCGCCCGGCCTCCTGCGTGACCGAGGCCGACCACATCGAGGAGTACGACCACGAGGACCCGCTGCACGGCGGACGCACCTCCGTGGACAACCTGCACCTGCTGTGCTGGAAGCACCACGCCCTGAAGACCGCCCGCCGCATCGACCCGGTGCGCGTGGACGCCTCCCATTCGCCCACCGGGCGCACCGGAACCCTCTGGACCATCGACGAGGAGATGCGGATCTTCCAGGAGGACGACACGGATCTCGCGACCCCCGCGATCGTGCAGGACCTCGAGGACTCCTGGGCACGGATCATCGCCCAGCGGGCCCAGCACGAAGCCGCCCGGCGAGAGCAGGCCGAGCTCGAGGAGCGGCAGCAGCGCGAACGCGACGAGGGTGCGCGCGCCGCACGCGAGAAGGCGGAGAGGCTCCGGGCCGCAGCGGCCGACGGGGCGCCTCCCGAGCAGCCGCCGCCCGACAGCGCTCCACCGAGCGAACCGCTGGATACATCATCCTTCCCGGGATCCCCGCCGCCGTTCTGACCGCCCAGCCTGACCTGCCGGACTGACCGCCCGGCCGGGTCAGCGCGCGGTGCTGCCCGTCGTGCCCTCCGCCTCGCACAGAGCATCCACGGCCCGCACCAGGGCCAGGTGGCTGAAGGCCTGCGGGAAGTTGCCCGCCATGCGCTGGTGCGCGTCGTCGTACTCCTCGGAGAACAGCATGAGGTCGTTCCCGCATGCCAGCACGCGATCCAGCATGCGCCGCGCGTCCTTCGTGCGCCCTGCCCTCGCGTAGAACTCCGCGAGCCAGAAGCAGCAGGCCAGGAACGGATTCTCGTTCCCCCGCAGTCCGTCCTGACCCGTCGTGCGATAGCGCAGCACCAGGCCGCCCTCGGTCATCAGCTCGTCCTCGATCCGGCGCACCGTGGCGACCATGCGCGGATCATCGGTGGCCACGAAGCCGATCCGGGCCAACTGCAGCAGCGAGGCATCGACCTCGGTGCTGCCGTAGGTCTGGGTGAACGCGCCGTCGGCCCCCACGCCCTCGCGCAGGATCTCTTCGCGCAGACGGTCTCGCGCCGACCGCCACCGTTCGAGCTCCCCGTCCTTCGCCCGCAGCCCGTGCTCCTCGACGCCGCGGACCGCCCTGTCGAAGCCGGCCCACATCATCACCCGCGAATGCGTGAAGAACGCGGGCGCCCCGCGCATCTCCCACAGCCCCTGATCCTTCGTCTCCAGGTGCTCGCACGCGAACTCCAGCAGCGAGCGCTGCAGCGACCACGACCAGGTGCTCTCCTCGAGGCCCGCCTCGCGCATGGCCGCGAAGCCCACCAGCACCTCACCCACCACGTCGCCCTGATGCTGGGCGGCCGCTCCGTTCCCGACCCGCACCGGCCGCGAATCCGCGAAGCCGGAGAGGTGCTGCAGCTCCCCTTCCGGCAGGGAGCGCTCCCCGGAGATCGAGTACATGATCTGCATGTGTTCGGGATCCCCGGCGATCGCGCGCAGCAGCCAGTCCCTCCAGCCCACGGCCGCCTCCACGTGCCCGTGGGCCAGCAGCGCCTCGAGCGAGAGCGCCGCGTCGCGCAGCCAGCAGTAGCGGTAGTCCCAGTTGCGCTCCCCGCCGAAGTCCTCCGGCAGGCTCGCCGTCGGCGCGGCGACGATGCCGCCCGCGATTACGTCGGACAGCCCGTGCAGCACGAGCAGCGAGCGGGTCACCTCTGCGCGGTAGCGGTCGTCGACGTCCACGTGCCCCAGCCACCCGCGCCACGCCGACGCCGTCCGCTCCATCTCCCGCTGCGGATCCACGGCTCGCGGCAGCTCCGTCCACGAGGGATGCCAGGTCATCATCCAGGCCTGCGCCTCGCCCGCGCGCAGGGCGTGGTGCCCCGTGTGCACGTGGTCGCTCGCCGTGAGCCCCGGGCCGCGCAGCGCCAGCGCACTCGCACCCGCGACCGCGGAGATCACGGACTCGCCGTCGGCGTCCTCGCGCCGCCGCACCCACGGCACCACGTCCCCGTACTCGAAGCGGATGCGCAGCTGCTGCTCGACCTCGACGCTGCCCTCGGTGCAGCGCACCAGGCGCACGAGGTCCGCGCGCTCGTCGGCCGACGGGTCCTCGGCGGCCTCCTCGGGCGTGAGATCCGAGGGCATCATGTCGATGACCTGCGCGGCCCCCTCGGGCCCCCGCCAGGTGGTCTCGAGGATCATCGTGCCCTCGAGGTAGCGCCGCGAGACGACCTCGCCGCCGCGGATGCCGAGCGTCCAGTGCCCGTTGTGGTCATCGCCCAGCAGCGCGCACAGAGCCGCGGGGGAGTCGAAACGGGGCATGCACAGCCAGTCGATGCGGCCCTCGCGTGTGACCAGGACGGATCCTCGCCGGTCGGACAGCAGGGCGTGGTCCTCGATGTGATGCTCGCGATGCTCCATGCCACCCGATTCTGCACCCGCGGGGGCGGACGGCGGTCAGGAATCGCGTCAGGTCAGGCGCCGCCCCGCCTGCGTGCGGGACCGATGCCCGCGGTGACCGCGGCGGCGACGAGGGTGAGGACCGCGCCGACCAGCGTGAGCGGGGTGAGGTGCTCGGTGCCCGTGGGGGCGAGGACGTCCAGCAGCACCGAGCCCACGATCTGCCCGGCGATGGTCGTCATGGCCAGGGTGAGCACACCCAGCGGACCCGCGAGCTGCGCCGCGATCGCGATGAACACGACGCCGATGGCTCCGCCCAGGTAGAGCAGCGGATTCGCGGGGAGCGGGGCGGGACCGTGCCCGACGGCGAGGGCGTGGATCACCGCGACCAGCACGAGCATCGCGGTGCCCAGGACGAAGTTCCCGAGCGTGGCGATCATGAAGTGCCCGGTGTGCTGGGAGACCCTGCCGTTGACGGCCTGCTGCAGCCCCATCGCGGCGCCGGCGATCACGGGCAGCACGAGCAGCGGCCAGGGGACGTCGACGCCCACGCCCGAAGACATCGCGAGCCCCACGGCGACCACCATCAGCAGCGCACCGAGGAGCCGGGGCGCGGTGAGCGGGCGGACGCCGCCGGGCCCCAGGCCGACGCGGTCGACGACGAGCCCCGTGACCGTCTGGCCGGCGACGACGCAGACGATGAACAGGGCCACCCCGATCAGGGCGACCGTGAAGGTCTGGCCGAGCACGAAGGTCGCCCCGCCGATCCCGCCCAGCGCGAGCGGCCAGGGGAGCGCGCCGATGCGCAGATCGCGCCCGAAGCTCGCGGCGCGCTCCCGCAGGGACCTCCGGGAGAGCACGATGACCAGCACGATCACGAGGCCCGTGCCGAAGGAGATGGCCGAGGCGGTGAAGCCGTCGGCGAGCTCGGTGGACAGGCGCGAGTTGATCCGCGACTGCACGGCGGAGAGCAGTCCGCCCGCCAGCGCGACCGGCAGCGCCCAGCGCGGGGCGCGGCCCAGTGAGAAGGAGAGAGGGGAGGGTGCCACGGGGGTCCACTCTAGGTCCGTAGACTCGAGGAGTTCCCGACACGGAGGAGTCGATCATGACCGAGCAGTACGACGAGGACCTCACGAACCTCACCGACCCGACGCCGTCGGACCTCTCCGAGGAGAGCAGCCTCGAGGCGGCCGTCGACGACGAGGACGAGGACGAGGACCCCGACGTGGAGCCCGGCGCCGAGGGGCCCGAGGGCACCGGCGTCGAAGGGGCCGACGACATCCTCGAGGAGGAGCGCGACCGCGACGCCGAGGACGATTCGTTCTACGACTCGGACTACCCGAGCGGCCTCGGCGAGGACGACTCGGCCGCCGCCGAGCAGGGCAACCGCGACGGCGACGAGATGGTCTCCGAGGGGGACGACGCCGAGGAGGTCTCCGAGCTCGACGGCGACACCGAGGACGTGGACGCCCTGGGCGGCGTCGACGAGGACATCGCGGCCGACGGCGTCGACCTCGACGGCACCGACGGCGGGGAGGACCCGCTCTCGGGCGAGGCCCTCGGGTGAGCCGGGGGGACCGCGTAGAACCCCACCCCGCGCACGCCCTCGGGCCCCGCGTCGGCGTCAAGGCGCTGATCCTGCGCGACGGGGCGATCCTCATGAACCGCTCCGACGTCGACGGGCACGAGGTCTTCGACCTGCCCGGCGGCGGGCAGGAGTACGGCGAGACGCAGGCCGAGGCGCTCGTGCGCGAGTGCGCCGAGGAGATCGGCGCCCGCGTGCGCGTCCACGGCGTGGCGTGCGTGTGGGAGTTCCTCACCGAGATCGGTGGCTTCCGCCGCGAGCAGATCCCGCTCTCCCACCAGCTCAACGTGGGCTTCTGGTGCGGGCTCGAGCCCGGTGAGGAGCCCCGCGCGGAGGCGACCACGGAGATGGACGCCTGGCAGGTCGGCACCTCCTGGCTGCCCGTGGACCAGCTGGACCGCTTCGACGTGCGCCCGCGCGCGATCGCCGACTGGCTGCAGGCCGACCCGTCGATCCGGCCGGTCGGCCTCGGCCCCGTCGAGCTCTAGGAAGGAGGGCGGACATGGACCCCCTGGTGGGACTCGTGCAGCCGACGAGCCTCGTGGAGGCCGAGCTGCTGGTCGCGACGTTCGTGCTGTGCTCGCTGATCGGCCTCGAGCGCCAGATGCGGCAGAAGAGCGCCGGCTACCGCACCCACGTGCTCGTGGGGCTCGGCTCGTGCGCCTTCACCTTGGTCTCGGCCTACGGCTTCGCGGCGGTGCTCGGCGACGAGGTCAACCTCGACCCCTCGCGCATCGCCGCCCAGATCGTCTCCGGCATCGGCTTCCTGGGCGCGGGCGTCATCTTCAAGGGCCGCTCGATGGTGCGCGGGCTGACGACGGCCGCGACGGTCTGGGTCTCCGCCGCCGTGGGCATGGCCTGCGGCAGCGGCATGCTCTCGCTCGGCATCACCCTCACCGCTCTCCATCTCGTCACGCTGTTCGTGGTGGCCCCGCTCGTGCGGCGCGTGCCCGGACCCGATCGTCACCGCCTGCTGCGCGTCACCTACGCCGACGGCCGGGGCGCGCTGCGCGACATCCTCGCGACCGCGACCGGTGCCGGCTTCACGAACTCGATCGAGAACTCCCGGAAGATCACGGGCGCCGACGGCGACCCGAAGATCGTCATGGACATCCGCTTCCTGGGCCGCCCGCCCGTGCGCGACCTGATCCCGCCGCTGCTCGAGGTCGACGGGGTCGAGCGGGTCTCGCTCGCCAAGAACCAGGGCAGATCGGGCGGCGAGGCGGACGACGACTGACGCCCCTGGCTACGCTGGGGACGACCGCAGCGACCCGATCCGAGGAGCACCATGACCAGCGCACCCTCCATCCGCTTCCACGACGGACGCACGATCCCGCAGCTCGGCTACGGGGTCTGGCAGGTCGAGCCCGACGTCGCGGCCGACGTGGTCGTGCAGGCCTTCGAGGCAGGCTACCGGCACGTCGACACCGCCCGCGGCTACAACAACGAGGACGGCGTGGGCCGGGCGCTCGCCGCCTCGGGCCTCGCGCGCGACGAGTTCTTCGTGACCTCGAAGGTCCCCAACCAGGACCAGGGGCGCGAGGCGACGCTGCGCTCCTTCGACGCCACCATGTCCGATCTGGGCCTGGACGAGCTCGACCTCTACCTCATCCACTGGCCCGCGCCGGAGAAAGGGCTCGCTCTGGAGACCTGGCGCACCCTCATCGAGCTGCAGGAGCAGGGGCGGATCCGCTCGATCGGCGTCTCGAACTTCCGCGCCGAGGACCTCGAGATGCTCGAGGCGGAGACCGGCGTGCTGCCCGTGCTCAACCAGATCGAGCTGCATCCCTTCTTCAACCAGCCCGAGCTGCGCGCGCTGCACGCCGAGAAGGGCATCGTCACCGAGGCCTGGTCGCCGCTGGGCCAGGGAGGCGGGGAGCTCGAGGACCCGGTGGTGCTCGAGATCGCCCGTGCGCACGACGCCGACCCCGCCCAGGTGCTCATCGCCTGGAACCTCGCCCTGGGCGACGTGGTGATCCCGAAGTCCGTCACCCCCGCGCGGATCGTCTCGAACCTCGCGTCCCTCGACCTCGCCCTCTCGGACGAGGAGATCGCGCGGATCACGGCGCTCCACCGGGGCGAGAGCGGACGACAGGGCAAGCACCCCGGGGAGTTCGCGGGCCACCAGGGCGCCTGATGCCCTGAGCGGCGGGCCGCCCGCGGGCCGCGGCAGGTCTACGCGGGCGGCCGGCGCTCCTCGAGCACCGAGAGCGCCCCGAGGATCGTGGCGCGGCTGCGCTCGAGCTCCTCGCGCCGGTGCTCGATGACGGCGAGCTGCTCGGTGAGCAGAGCGCGGCGCTCCGCGTCGTCCATGTCCGCCCAGTGCGCCATGCGCGAGCGCATGTCCTGCAGGGAGAAGCCCGCGTCGCGCCCCGCGAGGACCAGCCGCACGCGCTGCACGGCGTCCTCCCCGAAGTCGCGGTAGCCGTTGGGGCCGCGGGTGATCTGACCGGGGCTGAACATGTCCCGCTCCTCGTAGAAGCGGACCGTCGAGGGCGTGAGCCCGGTCCTGCGGGCGAACTCGCCGATGCGCATCGGGATCCTCCTCCTTGACCCTCCAGCAACTGGAAGGTCTAGCGTCCCAGACGTCCGCCCCGCTCGTCCGTCCGTCCAGGAGATCCCCGTGGCCCAGGTGCTCGCGCTCGTCGCGTCCGTGCTGTTCATCCTCCGACTGCTCGTGCTGGTCTCCCTGCACGTGCGCCCCGGCGGCATCCACCCCGTGCGGCACGCGGTGAGCGACTACGCCGCCTCGTCCGCGCCCGGCACTCGGCGCCTCGCCGCGGTCGCCTCGTGGCTCGCGGCCCTCGCCTGGGCGGTCCTGGGCATCACGGCCCTCGTGCTCCCCGCTGCGACCTCGCACACGGGACTCGGCATGTGGCTGCTCGTGCTCGCCCTCGTGCTGGCCCTCATGCCCCGCGTGCCCACCGATGCGCCCGGGGAGCCCGTCACCTCCCGCGGCCGGCTGCACCTGGTGCTCGCCGTCGCCTGGTTCGCGATCGCCTATTCGACGATCGGGCCGCTCACGCGGCTGCTCGCCGAGGCCGCGGGGGCGCCTGCGCCCGGGATCCTGCCCGTGCTCCACGTGATCGCGGCGATCGCCCTGGTGTGCCTCGTCGTCTCCCTGCTGGTGTCGGCGCTGCGCGAGCGCACCTTCGGCGTCAGCGAGCGCGCGTTCATCCTCGCCGTCACCCTCGCGCCGCTGATCGTGAGCGCGGGCCTGGCCGCCGCGTGACCGCAGCCCCCGTAGGGTCGAGAGCATGACGCTGCCCACCGCCTCCGCCCCCTCCGACACCGCGATCGCCTGGTGCCTCCTGGACGCGCAGGGTCGCGAGCTCTCGAGCAGCGCGGCGGATCGGCCCTTCTACGCGGCGAGCACCATCAAGCTGCACGTGCTCCTCGCCGCGCTGCGCGCCGCGGATCGCGGGGAGCTCGATCCGGACGCCTCGGTCCCCGCGACCCGCACCTTCACGGGGGAGGGCGGGATGCCCTTCACCCTCGCGGGCGACCACCTGGACCCGACGCATCCGGACGACGGGCAGCAGATCTCCGTGCGGGATCTGCTGGTGCGCATGATCGACCGCTCGAGCAACGAGGCGACGGACCACGTGCTCTCCCTCGTCGGCCTCGAGGCCGTGGCCTCCGTGATCGCGGACCTGGAGCTGCCCGCGACGCGCGTCGAGCGGATGATCGGCGACGACGCCGCGCTCGCCGCGGGCCGCACCAACGAGACGAGTGCGCGGGACCTCGCGCGCACCCTGGACGCGATCGTGCGGGGCGGTGTCGCCCTGGAGGCAGGTTCTCGGGATCTCGCGCGCGAGGCGCTCGCCGCACAGCGGATCCGGATCATCGGCCGCGCGGTGCGGCCCGGCGTGCCCGTCCTGTCGAAGTCCGGCTGGGTCGACGGGTTCCGCCACGACGTCGCCGCGGTGGGCGGCGGCGGGGCCGACGAGGACCGCCCCCTCGTCCTCGCCGTGATGACCGGCGGATGGGACGAGGCGGAGGCCGACGAGCGGATCCTCGCGCTCACCCGGGAGCTGCTGCCCGCGGATCTGGTGCGCTGAGCTCAGCCCTTCGCGAGCTCCACGCGCCGCGCCCCGGCGTACTCGCCGTCGGTGTCGTACTCGGTCAGCGAGACGACCTCGACGCTGCGGGCCGCGTTCGGCGCCTGCATGATCTGGTCGTCGCCCACGTAGAGGGCGACGTGGCGGATCGACTCGGCGCCCGGCTCGGTCGCGAAGAACACGAGGTCGCCGCGCTGGAGGTCCTCGCGCTCGACGCTCTGCAGTCCCGACTCGTGCATCTGGTCGCCGGCGTCGCGCTCGAGGGTGATGCCGTGGTGGTGGAACAGGGTGTACGTGTACCCGGAGCAGTCGTAGCCGTATGCGCTCACGCCGGCCCAGAGGTAGCGCAGGCCCAGGAAGCGCTCGCCGGTCGCGATGATGTCCTCGACCGTGGGACGCGGCGGCTTCTCGCCGTGCGCGCGGACCGCGGCGTCCTCGATGCTCAGCTGCATGGTGCCCGCGTCCGGGACGGCGACCTCGATGCTGTCCTCGTTCTGGCCGGTGACCGGGAGGATCGTGTCGAAGGAGACCGGCAGGCGCGCGCCCTCGCCGCGGCTCGGCGAGGTGAGGGTGCTGGTGAGCGCCGTGACGGTCGCGGTCGAGGCGCAGCGCGCGAGGCGCGCGAAGCGCTCGTCGACGGTGAGGTGGTCGACCGGGACCCAGCCCGGGTAGCCGCGATCGTCGCGCGGGGTACCCTGGGCGGTGACGACGATGTGCGCCCACTCGCCGTCGATCTCGTCGACGATGACCTCGCTGCCCAGCACGGCCTGCGACTCGAGCTTCCCGGTGAGCCACTTGCGGGTCTCCTCGTCGGGCATCTTCGCGTTCCACGCGTCGAGGTCCACGGGCGTGGAGACGGCCCCGTCGTCGATGCCGTCGCGGTTCGTGCGCGGATCCACCCAGAGCGTGGTCGCGGTGACCTTCACGTGCGCGGTCTCGCCGGCCTTCGGTGCCCTGCCCCCGCTTCCGCTGCTGCCATGGCTGTGCCCGTGGCCGCCGTGGCCTCCGTGCCCGCCTCGATGCGCGGGAGCGGCGGAGGCGGAGGCTGCGCCGGCGAGGCCTGCGAGGCCGGCGGCTCCGGTGGCGGCGAGCCTCAGCCCGGCGCGCCGGGTGACCTGCGGGGACTGCGGTGCGTCCTGACCGTCGGCGGGATCGTGCGGTGAGGTGCTGCGATGGGCGGACATGGTGTCCTCCTTCGAGGGGACGGGATCGGGCATGCCGGGGACCTGCGGGGCGCGCGACGCGGCGTGCGGTCGCTGCGGGGTCGACGTCACCTACCACCTCCTGCGTCATCAGCGTCCTGCATCGGGTCGAGCATCGCAAGGCCGAGCCCGGGGCCGCCGATCAGCTCGAGCTCTGCGCCGCGCTGGCGGTAGCCGCCCGACGGCGCCCCGGAGGTGAACCAGGCCGGGGGATCGAGGTCGATGAGGGCGATCGCCGGATGCGCGAAGGCCAGGTGGGCCGCGGCGGTGATCGAGATCCGCGGCTCCATCATCGAGCCCACCATGCAGGCGATGCCCGCCTCGAGGGCCACGTCGGCCACGGCGAGCGCCTCGCGCAGGCCTCCCGTCTTGGCGAGCTTGATGTTCAGCAGGTCGGCAGCTCCCGCCTCGACGATGCGCCGGGCGTCCTGGGCGTTCCACACGGCCTCGTCGGCCATCACCGGGGTCGCCACCTCGGCGCGCACCCGGGCGAGGCCCTCGAGGTCCGCCGCCGGCACGGGCTGCTCGACCAGCTCGATCGGCAGACCGTCCCGCTCGAAGCCATTGATGATGCTGATGGCCTCGCGGGCCTCCCAGCCCTGGTTCGCGTCCAGGCGCAGGCTCGCCCCGGGGGCGGCCTCGAGCACCGCGGCGAGCCGCCAGCGGTCCTCGTCGATGTCCCGTCCCAGTTTGATCTTCAGGATCTGCTCGCCCGAGGCGACCGCGTCGCGCGCATGGCCGGCCATCACCTCGGGGTCCTCGAGGGAGATCGTCATGTCGTTGGTCAGCGTCCCGCAGCGGGTGCCTCCCAGCAGCTCGACCAGCGGCACCCGCGCGGCCCGCGCGGCGGCGTCGTGCAGGGCCACGTCCAGGGCGGCCTTCGCGCTCGTGCTCCCCGGGACCGCCTCGCCGATCCGCCGCCCGAGGTCGCCCAGCGGTCCCCGGGCGCCCTCGAGCGCGCCGCGCAGCGGAACCGCCAGGCAGGCGGCGATCGACTCGGCCGATTCGCCCGTGACGGCGACGGTCTCGGCCGAGGACCCCTGGCCCACGGTGCCGTCTGCCAGCTCGACCTCCGCGACCACGTAGTGCACGGCCTCGGTGCGCCGCGCCGCGGTCACGAAGGGCCGCTTGAGCGGCGCGACGTGGCGGTGGTGGCGCACCGCGACGACGTGCACGTCCGGATCCAGCAGGCTCTGCGGGGTCATCGATCCCCCTCCTCTCGCGGTGACGGTCACAGCGCGTGCATGACCTGGGCGCCGATCAGGCCCACGAACGTGCCCATGAACGAGCCGATCAGGGCGAACAGCACGCCCACGGGGACCAGCTGACGGTTGAAGGCGCTCGCGACCACGGGCGCGGAGGCGATGCCGCCGATGTTCGCGGTCGAGGCGACGGCCAGGGAGAACAGCTCGACCTTCGCGACCTTCGCGTAGAGCACCATGATCGCGGCGTGGATCGCGACCACGAGGATGCCCATCACGATGTAGATCGGCGCCTGCGTGATGGCGGAGAAGTCCGAGCCCGAGGCGATCTGGCCGATCACCACGAACAGCATCAGCGTGGCGACCTCGCTCGAACCGGCCGTCGACCCCAGCGGGGTCAGCGCGACGGCGAGCCCCAGCAGGGACACGATGAGGATCGACCAGGTGGTGCCGTTGACGACCGCGCCCCACTCGGGCAGCAGGCCGCCGATCCAGATCGAGAGGGTCGAGACGAGGATCGAGCCGAACACGACGATCGCGAGCGAGGACACCGTCACCGGCTTCTCCTCCTCCTCGAAGGCGCCCTCATGGGCGTCGAGGTAGGAGGTGTCGGCCTTGGTCCAGCGGTTGAAGCGGGGCGAGACCGCGACCGAGGCGAACATCAGCATCAGCCACAGCGAGTACATGAGCGTGTCGGTGATCAGGGCGTAGCCGAAGATGTTCTCGGGCGCCTTGAGGATGTCCTGGACGGCCACCATGTTCGCGCTGCCGCCGGTCCAGCTGGCCAGGAGCGCGCCGAACACCTTCCACGCCTCGGGGTGCACCGCGGCCTGGAAGACGACGTACACCAGCACCATGCCGAAGCACAGCGAGGCCGAGGCGACGAACATCGTCAGCAGCAGCTTCGGGCCCAGGCGGATGATCTTGCGCAGGTCGCAGCCGAACAGGAACAGGAAGATCATCGCCGGCAGCAGGACGTCCTTGACCTGGGCGATGGGAGCGCGGGTCGCGTCGTCCTGGCCGAAGACGCCGAGCGTGTTCAGCAGCGCGCACAGCAGGTACATCAGCACCATGCCGGGCACGTACTTGAACAGCTTCCAGCCGGTGGTCTTCTCCAGGACGATCAGCACGCACGACAGTCCCAAGAGGACGCCGAGCATCAGCAGGCCGTCGGTGATCATGGGGTGCTCCTCGGGGAAGGTGTGGGGGTCGGGAAACAAAAAAGTCGGAAGCACCATCGCGCCGCGCCTGGTGACAGGTGCGAGCGAGGTGCTTCCGACGGGGTCCGGTTCGGTGAGGTCCCGGGCGGACGGAGACGGTATGGAGTTATCCGGCGGTGCCCGCCGCGAGGTCGCGGTACTTCGCTGCGGCGTTGCGCACGGAGGCGGCGATCGCCTTCTGCGAAGACCCGTGGTACCTCTCGGAGATGGACTCCACCAGGGCGTCCTCGTCGAGGATCGAGCGTCCCACCAGCAGTTCTCTCACGAACTCGACCGTGAGGGTGAGGGTGGCGGTGCAGTCCGCCTCTCGGATGACGTGCGTCTCAGTATCGACGACGAGGCCGATGAAGAAAAGTCCCCACTGCGTCGTGATCGGATTGTTGCTCGGCGACTTCGCCTCACCGGTCAGGAAGATCGTCGTCATGGTGCGAGGGTAGCGGGGCCGCTCACAGCGGCAGCCGCACGTACGTGGTCTCGAGGTACTCCGCGATGCCCTCGTGGGAGCCCTCGCGGCCCAGGCCCGACTCCTTGACGCCGCCGAAGGGGGCGGCGGCGTCGGAGGCGACGCCCAGGTTCACCGCGACCATGCCCGACTCGATGCGGCCCGCGACGTCGGTGACCTCGGCGAGGTCCGCGCCGACGGCGTAGCTCATGAGACCGAACTCCGTGTCGTTCGCGGCGCGCACCATGTCCTCGACGTCGTCCATGACGATCACGGGCGCGACCGGGCCGAAGATCTCCTCGCGGTTCACGCGGGCATCGGCCGGGACGTCGCCGAGCACGGTGGGCAGGTAGAAGAAGCCCTCTTCGCAGCCCTCGGGCAGTTCGTCGGCGCGCGGCCGACGCCCGCCCGTGAGGACCTTCGCGCCGCGCTCGACGGCGTCGGCCACGAGCTCCTCGATCTTGTCCAGGGCCTTGGGCTCGATCATCGGGCCCATCGTGGTGCCCTCGTCGATCCCAGCGCCGACCTGCAGCTCCTCGGTCTTCTCCACGAGGCGCCGCGTGAACTCCTCGGCGACGGACGAGTGCACGTAGAAGCGGTTCGCGGCCGTGCACGCCTCGCCGTTGTTGCGGAACTTCGCGGGCATCGCGGCGTCGATCGCCGTGTCCATGTCGGCCGAGGGGAGCACCAGGAACGGGGCATTGCCGCCGAGCTCCATCGAGGTGCGCAGCACGTGCTCGGAGGCCTGCGCGAGCAGGGAGCGGCCCACCGAGGTGGAGCCCGTGAACGAGACCTTGCGCAGGCGCCCGTCGGCCATCAGCGTCGAGGACAGTCCGGAGGAGTCCGAGGTGACGACGACGTTCACGACGCCCGCGGGGACGCCCGCGTCGGCGAGGATCTGCGCGAAGGCGAGAGAGGTCAGGGGCGTCATCTGTGCGGGCTTGAGCACGACCGTGCAGCCGGCGGCGAGGGCCGGCGCGATCTTGCGTGTGCCCATCGACAGCGGGAAGTTCCACGGGGTGATCGCGAGAACGGGCCCGACGGGCCGCGAGGTGGTGAGGATCGCCTGCTCGGCGGCGGGCGCCTGCCGGAAGCGACCGGGCAGGCGCACGGCCTCCTCGCTGAACCAGCGCAGGAACTCGGCGCCGTAGGTGACCTCGCCGTACGACTCGTCCAGGGGCTTGCCCATCTCGAGGGTCATCAGCGCCGCGAGGTCGTCGGCCCGCTCGTGGCACAGCTCGTAGGCGCGGCGCAGGATCTCCGAGCGCTCGCGGGGGAGCGTCGCGGCCCAGTCGGCCTGGGCGGCGACGGCGGCGTCGAGGGCCTTCTCGCCGATGCTCGCGGCGTCGGCGTCGACGACCTGGGTGAGGACGCGCCCGGTCGCCGGGTCCTGGACGTCGAGGTCGGGGGTGCCGCCCAGGAATCGGCCGCCGATGAAGGAGCTGCGGGGGGTGCGCTCCAGCAGGTCGGCGACCTGGGAGGGGGAGAGACGGGGCTTCGTGGTCATGGTGCGCTCCTTCGGGTCGGGGTCACGGGCGGGGCCGACGGCGCGGCCGGTCCCTCCATCCTGCGCCTTCCGGGGCGGGACGGGGGAACCGGCCGCGAGGGATCAGAACAGGATGACCTGGCGGACGGCCTCGCCGTCGGCCAGCTGGTCCATCGCCTCGTTGATCTCCTCGAGGCGGATGGTGCGGCTGATCAGCTCCTCGACCGGCAGCTTCCCCTCGAGGTAGAGCCGGGCGTACTCGGGCACGTCGCGCCGGGGCACGGCCGAGCCCAGGTAGGAGCCGATGATCGACTGGGCCTGCGCGGTGAGCGGCAGCGGGGCGATCGTGACCTGCGCTGTCGGCGCGGGGAGGCCCACGGTGACCATGGTGCCGCCGAAGCCGATCGCGCTCACCGCGGTCTCGAAGGCCTTCGGATGGCCGGCCGCCTCGACCACGCGGTCGGCGGTGATCTTCTGCTCGGCGACCTCCTGCGGGGTGAACGTGCGGTGGGCGCCGAGCTCCTTCGCCCGCTCGAGCTTCGCGGGCAGGGTGTCCACGGCGATCACCTCCTTCACGTCCTGCGCGAGGGCGGTGATCAGGGCCGCCATGCCCACGCCGCCCAGGCCCACGATCATGATCGAGTCCTCGGGGCCCGGCTGCGCGGCGTTCAGGACGGCCCCGCCGCCCGTGAGCACGGCGCAGCCCAGCACGGCGGCGACCTCGGGCGGGACCTCGTCGGGGACGACGACGGCGCTCGCCTGGTCCACGACGGCGCGGGTCGCGAAGCCGCTCACCCCCAGGTGGTGGTGCACGTGCTCGCCGTCGCGGGTGAGATGGGTCGAGCCGTGCAGCAGCACGCCGTCGTTGTTGGTCCTCGACCCGACCGAGCAGGGGAGGCGGCCGTCGGTGCGGCATTCGCGGCACTCCCCGCAGCGGGGGAGGAAGCTCATCACCACGCGGTCGCCCACGCGGATGTCCTCCACCTCGGCGCCCACGGCCTCGACGCGGCCGGCGGCCTCGTGCCCCAGCAGCATGGGGACCGGTCGCGGCCGGTTGCCGTCGACCACGGAGAGGTCGCTGTGGCACACGCCCGCGGCCTCCATGCGCACGAGGATCTCGGTCGAGCCGGGCTCGGTGAGCTCGAGCTCGCTGATGGTGATCGGCCGCGAGTCGGCATAGGGGCGCTCGCGCCCCATCTCCTCGAGGACTGCTCCGCGGATCTTCATGCGGTCGCCTCCTTCGTCGTCCCGAACGTCGCCTGCGCGACCTTCCTGGCGAGCGGGTCGCCTGCCCGGAGTGGTCGGCCCTCGAAGGCGCCCTCGTGGGCGAGGATCGGCCGACGGTCGCCGGCGAGCTCGGGGTGCTTCTCCTCGAGCTTCTCGCGGCGGCTCATCTCCCTGTGCCAGCCGCGCACCACGTCGGGGTGGCCCTGCTGGATGCCGCGCCAGGTGGTCGGCATCTCCTCGCGCGAGCGGCCCGTGTCGGCCGTGCCGAGCTGGCGCACGGAGGCCGGGACGCGGGCGGTCTCCGCCCCGCACCGGCATCGCGGGTTGTCGTCGAACATCGAGGCCAGGCCCGCTTCGAAGCGGTGTCCCTCGGAGCACTTGAGGTCGTAGAGGATCATCGTCGGCCCCCTCAGCTGTAGAAGCCGTCGGGCGCGAGGGTGAGGCCCTTGCGCTGCTCGGCGTCGTGCCCGAAGATCATCTCCGCGCCGGTCTGCTCCTGGATCTTCCGCAGCTTCTCGACGGACTCGAGCCAGCCCACGCTGTCCCAGACGATGCCGGCGCCGATCGCGGGCGGGCCCCAGCTCGCGCCGAGGTACACCGCGTCGGACGTGAAGATCTTCGTGCCGTCCTCCGGCAGGTCCACGCGCAGGCTCATGGTGCCCCAGGTGTGTCCGGGGGTGGAGATGACGCTGACGCCCGGGACGATCTCGGAGTCGCCGTGGACGGCCTCGAGCGGCAGGCCCGAGAAGTCGGAGACCAGGTGGGCGCCGGCGAACTCGCCGTTGATCGTCTTCACGCCCTCGATCTCGTCGGCCTGGGCGAGGATGCGGGTCTTCCCGTTCTCGAACATCTTCGCGTTCGCGGCGTGGTCGAAGTGCAGGTGGGAGAGGACCAGGATGTCGATGTCCTCCGGGGTCAGCTCGAGGTCCGCGAGCGCGGTGTCGAGGTAGCCGGGGCCGGCGGGGTCCTCCTGGACGGGGAAGAAGTCCTGGAACCCGGTGGGCTCCCAGCGCTTCTCCCAATCGCGCGGCACGCCCGCGTCCCACAGGATCCGCCCCTCTGGCGTCTCGATGAGGACGGCGTGCGTGGGGCACTCGCCCCAGGCGGCGGGCTTGTCCTTGTGGTGGCGGTCGGTGATCGTGTTCCCGGCCTGCAGCAGCAGCCAGGTGTGGTCGCACTCCATCACCCCGGTCGACAGGATGTGCAACTTCATTGGCGAATCGGTCGCAGTCATCGATGACTCCTCACGGTCGGTGCCTCTCCGGGCGACGATGCCCGGCGGCGGCGCGTTCGCCGTCCACGTTATGGCCCGTGCCACACCGCGCCTATGGTGTGCGGTGACACGGATCGGACCGATCGATGGAGGATCGCCCATGGGGACGCTGGAGTCTCTGCTGCGCGCGGTGATGGCCGAGGAGGACCCGGCCCGGCTCGAGGGCGCGATCGCGGCGGCGCGCGACTCGCTGGATGAGGCCGACGCCCGAACCCTGCGCGCCCTCCGGCAGCGCCTCGCCCAGGGCGCGCGGCGCGAGGAGCTTCTGCGCACCGTCTCCTCGATCGCCGTGGACGTCACCACGCGGCGCGACGTGGTGGGCGTGCTCCACGAGATCGTGCGCCGCACCCGCCTGCTCACCGGCGCCGACATGGCCTACATCGCCCTGAACACGGCGGACACGACCTTCATCCGCGAGTCCGACGGCGTGCGCACCGAGGAGTACCGCACCCTGCGCATGCCCATCGGCTACGGGGTGCTCGGGCGCGCCGCGACCGGCCGCGCGATCGTCACCACCGCCGACTACCTCGAGGACGCGGCGCTGACCCACATCGAGGAGATCGACGACATCGTGCGCGGCGAGGGCGTGCGCTCGATCCTCGCGGTGCCCATGACCCTGCGCGAGCAGGTGCACGGCGCCCTGCTGATCGCCGACCGCACGAGCCGCGAGTACCCGCCCGAGACCGTCGACATCGTGGACACGCTGTCCCGCCATGCGAGCGTCGCCCTCGACAACGCGCTGCGCTTCGAGGAGGTCACCGGGGCGCTCGCGAGCCTCAGTGCCCGCCAGGGTGAGGACGAGGAGCGCATGGTCGAGCTCCACGAGATCCTCGACCTCGACGCGGGGCTGCTCGAGGCGCTGCTGGAGGGCGGCGACCTCGACCTGTTCGCCCGCCGCGCGGGCGAGCTGCTCGGCGCCGACCTCGCGCTGCTCGATGCGGGCGGCGTGCCGATGGTCGAGACCGATCCGGCCGCGCACCTCGCCGTGGGCCTCGACGCGGAGGCGCTGCGCGCAGCCCGCGGGACCGGGGTGCCGGCGGTCTCCGGCGGTGCCACGCTGGCCTGCGCGAGCAGCGGGAGCGAGCACCTGGGTACGCTCGTCGTCGGCCGGGCCCTCGCCCCGCGGCTGCTCCCGCGCGTGCAGAGGGTCGCGGTGTTCTTCGGGATCCTGCTCCTGCTGGGCCGCGCGCAGCGGGACGACCGGCGCCGCCGCGACCGGGCCGTGATCGACGCCCTGGTGCGCGGCGGACGCGAGGTCGACACCGTGCGCGGGGATGCGCGGGTGCGGGCGGTGCGCCCCGGCGCGGGCGTGCGGATGGTCGCGATCGACGCCTTCGACGCCGACGTCGGGCACCTCGCCGATCGTCTGCGCGAGGGCGTGGGGCGCGACGGCGCGGTGGTCGCGCTGCACGGGGACCACCTGTGCGTGCTCGTGCCCGATGCCGCCTCGGCCGCGCTGGCCGCCCTGCTCGACGTGGGCGCGAGCGGCGTGAACGCCGGCTGGTCGAGCCCCGTGGAGTCTGCGGACCGGATCCCCACGGCGCACCGCTCGGCGGAGCTCGCCCTGCGCTCCCTCGCGGTGCTCGGGGTGCGCGGCAGATCGGCCGACGGTGAGAGGATCGGCATGGTCGGGCTGATGGCCGAGGCGATCCACCGGGACCCCACGCTGCCCTCGCCTCTCGCGGTGATCCGGCCGCTCGAGGACTACGACCGCGAGCACGGCACCGAGCTCACCCGCAGTGCCTGGGCCTTCGCCGAGGCCGGGAGCCATGTCCCGCGCACCGCGCAGATGCTGCACGTGCACCCCAACACGGTCCGCCAGCGCCTCGAGCGGATCGCAGCGCTGCTCGGGGAGGACTGGCGGGCGCCCGCGCGGTTCCTCGATCTCCACTTCGCGCTGCGCATGTGGTCGCTGGGGCGTGAGGAGGGGTGAGCCTCCAGGGTGTGTGCCTTAAGTTCTAAGAGCCGTGAGAACTTCAAAGGCTCGTTGGGTTAGTTCAATCGGACACGTGATCGCGCAGCGGTCCAGTACCTTGTTCAGGGAACCCGTCCGCAGTGTCTTCTTCGACGGGAACGAATTCAAGGAGTGGGAATCCGGTCTCTTTGCCTCGGCCGCCTGCGTCCTGGCTCGCAAGTTGTTCGTCAAGCGTCCGAGGACCGGGGTTGCGGACCCAACGAAATTGGACGAGATGGTGCTCAACGCTTCAGTGTTCAAGGGCAGCGAGGTGAGGATCCGGGCCCCTTTGGGTCCCTCACCTGCGCACAGGCCGTCGGCCAACGCGAAGCTCACGCAAGCGGCATACTCGCAACGTCACCTTGTGTCCAGGGGTGCCGGCTAGACCCGTAATTTGATAGACTGGCATTAGACGAGCGCTTGAATTCAACGAGGAGTCCTAATGGGTGAGACCCTTTTTCCGCGGTACCGTGCGCAGAAGGAATCGCGTGTCGCAGCGAACAACGCGATGATGGCACTCCTTGCTGGATCACGACTGGCGTCCCATACCCTTCAGCTGACAGAGGGGTCGAAAGTGGAGCTCGGCCAGATATTTCCTGCAGTGGAGCATATTGGCCGTTTTAATTTAAAGACGGACTCTGCGCGAACTATTCTTCAGTCGGCGGATGCGCACATTGCTTCAGTGGCTGTACCCTATGCGCTTGCAGTGCACGAAGCGTTCGTTCTGGACCTGATAGAGTTCGTGAACTCAGAGACGGGGAGTGCAACCCGGCCTCCGAAGGCCTGGGAAATGCACGAAGTCTTTTTTCATAGGTGTAACTCGGAACTCCCCGAGAAGGAGCTTCAGGTGTTCCATGTTGTTCGAGAACTTCGGAACACCATCATCCATTCGCAGGGCGTAGATAAGCGAGGGGCTCTCAGGAGAGCGGTAGCGGCCGCCGAGCAAGAGGCGAGGGCTGAGTGGGAGCGCCTGAATGGCGGGGTTAATTTGGAAAATTTGGTAGATTCGAGAGGGGTCGCCCAACTGGAGGCGACCCACATCTTTACTGCGTTTGCGGTATCTAAGGCTCTCGCGCGTAGCATGAATGAGGCGATAACGCAAGCAATACCAAGAGAAAATTGGGCAAGAATTGCCGTACTGGACTTCTCTGAGGCTACCACCAAAATCAAGAACTCGGCTGGCTGGAGACGTGCCGCCGTCGGGTATTCAAAGAAATTCTATGAGCCTGTCCGTCTCTCCGAGAATAATGTAGAGCAAGCCGCGCGCCAATGCGGGCTATGGTCTATTCACGAGTGGCGGTGAGTTGAAAAAAAGGGGCTCTGTCCTGTTGAGCTACACCGGCGATGCCGGGCCGGGACTCGAACCCGGGTCTCCAACTTTTCCGCGAAGGCGCTGGTCGTGATCCAGCTGCGCCCGAGGCGACCTCCCTGAAGCGAGTTCATCGTAGCATAAGGCGGCATGTCTGGGGCTTACCGTCCCGGCGGGCGAGGCCACGCTGCCCTGCTGGCCCTGCGTCTTCACGCCGTAGTCGGATTTGAGCGCCAGATGATACTCGCATCCGTCGATGCAGTGTCTTCCCGGCATGCTTGCGCGATTAGACCCCCACCCGCTCCAGGTCGGCACCCCGCGCTGCGAAGTAGGCGTCGGCCTGTTCGCGGTCCCAGCCGTGGGACTGGCGCAGGCCCTCGGCGAGCATGTCGAGGTAGGCGGGGGCGGGCTGGGTCGCGGGCAGGTCGCCGATCGACTCCGGCGCGGTGAAGGTGAGCATCGGGACGCCCTCGCGCTCGCCGAGCACCACGAGGGTCTCGTAGCGTCCGGGGCCGACGGCCACGCGCGTGCCCGCGCTCGCGGCGGCGCCCGGGCCGCCGCCGATGCCCAGGTCCTCGCGCACGAGGCGCTCGACGGGGTCGTCCTCCTGCACCGGGCGGTGCATCTCCTGGGCGGCGACGTCCGCGAACTGGGGGATCGTCAGCAGGAAGGCGCGAGCCGGCGTCGGCCCCTCGGCGTCGTGGTCGTAGAAGCCCATCCCGCCGCTCCACACGCGCGACTCCCCGGCGAAGTGCAGGCGGCCCGGCAGCATCACGCCCGCGTCCTCGCGCGGCGGCGTGCGATCGCGGGCCCCGGTGTATCCGATCAGCGCGCCCGGCGGGCGTCCGCCCTGGATGTAGCAGGCGAGGCGCTCGGCGTTCATGTTCGAGCCGTAGCTGACGTACCAGACGAGATCGGATTCCATGGTGCGTCCATCCTGCGCACGGGTCGCCCGTCGATGCCAGGGCGCCGCGCCGGATCCGAGACGGCCCTCACGCGCCGCGCGCGGCGCTCGCCGCGTCCCTGGCGGGCCGCCCTGCGTCCGCTCAGCTGCTGCGGCGCAGGCTCCGGTTCCCCGTCGACGGGGCCAGGAAGATCGCGACGGCGACCACCGCGGCGGGCAGCAGCAGCGCCCCACGCAGACCCACGTGGTCGCCCACGAAGCCCAGCACGGGCGGGCCGACGAGGAACGCCATGTAGCCGACGATCGAGGCCAGTGCGACGCGCTGGGCGGGCTGCGGTCCGGAGTCGCCCGCCGCCGAGAGCGCGACGGGGAAGCCGAGCGAGGCGCCGAGGCCCCAGAGGATCACGGCTGCGCCCGCCACGATCTGGTTGTCCACCAGCGAGACCAGGACCAGACCGGCCGTCGCGCAGGCGGCGCTCGCCGCGAGCACGGGCGCGCGGCCCAGGCGGTCGATGATCGGTCCGCCGGCGAAGCGGCCCGCCGTCATCGAGGCCGCGAAGACCGCGTAGACGGCGCTGCCGAGCGCCGCGTCGAAGCCGTGCCCGTCGACCATGACCAGCGGCAGCCAGTCGTTCGCGGTGCCCTCGGCCAGGGCCATCGCGAGCACGATCGCGCCGATCAGCAGCAGACGCGAGTCCTTCCAGACCGGCGGACCGGTGCGGTGGCCGCGCGCGGCGCGCTCCGCGGCGCTCACCTGGCCCGTGGCGGCGGGCAGCAGGCGGATCGCCCAGATCAGCAGGGCGGCGCCGACCACCCCGATCGCGAGCAGATGGGGGACCACCGGCAGGTGCACGGCGTTGGCGAGGATCCCCGCGCACGCCCCCACCACGGTGCCCAGGCTGAAGCAGCCGTGCAGAGTGGGCAGGAAGGTGCGGCCGGACTCGCGCTCGACCTCGGCGCCCTCGATGTTCATCCCCACCTCGCCGCCGCCCGTCCCGGCGCCGAACAGGGCGAGACCGAAGGTCACCACGAACGCCTGCTGCGTGGCCGCGCCCAGAGCGATCGTGGGCATCGCGAGCACCAGCAGCGCGGAGGCGACGAGCACGACCCGTCGGGCCCCGAAGCGCATCACCGCAGGCCCCGAGGTGAGGATCCCGAGCATCGAGCCGACGGACAGCCCGAACAGGACCAGGCCCATCTGTGCCGTGGAGGCGCCCAGCAGGTCGCGGATCGCGGGGGTGCGCGTCACCCACGCGGAGATGCTGATGCCGGGCAGGAAGAACAGGGCGCAGAGCGCGAGGCGGCGCAGGGCCAGGGAAGCGGGTGCGCCGGGCACGGGCGTCTCCAGATCACGTAGACGTACGGTCGTACGCAAGTGTAGGGGCGGCGCGGGGGCGGGTGCGCAGGTGGTCCGCGCAGCAGGACGCCGCCAGCCCGCACGCAGCAGGACGCCCCCGTCACCCGCGCTGTGCGCGGGCGGCGGGGGCGTCCCGTCGGCCGATGGAACGGCGATGGTAAGGGGTCAGTCGACGCCTGCGATGTCGCGCGGCTCCTCGGCTCCGGGCTCGTTCTCGCTGACGATCATGCGGATCGGCTCGAGCTTCGCCCAGACGGCGAAGAGGAGGCCGACGACCACCATGACCAGGCCGGCCCACAGGTTGGCGTTGACGCCGCCGGTCTTGGCGGCCTCGGTGTCGGTGTAGTCGAAGAGCCCCACCAGCAGCAGGATCACGCCGAACAGTGCGACCAGCAGACCGATGAAGTTGCGGATGTCGAAGGCACCGGCGGTCTCGACCTTGGCGCCCGCGGAATCGGGGACAGCGACGGGGCCGCCCTCGAGGTTCTCGTTGTCGTTCATGACTTCTCTCCTCCGTCCCGGCTCACGCGAAGACGATGTTCAGGATGATGACCAGCGCCAGGCCGATCCCGGCCATCGGGACCGGACGACGGAAGAAGGGCAGGCCCTTCTCATCGGGGTCCACGAGATCGGTCTTGGGGGTCTCGGAGTAGACGAGGCCCTTGAGCTCGTGCACGGGCTTGGGGCGCGTGAACTGCGTGACGACCACCGAGACGATGATGTCCACGACGAACGCGGTGGCCGCGCTCAGGAACGCAAGTCCCTGGCCCGGCAGGACGAACACCTCGCCGAAGGTCGACAGGCTCCACAGGATGACGGCGGCGACCGTGCCCGAGGCCAGGCCCGACCAACCGGCGGCCGGCGTCATCCGCTTCCAGAACATGCCCAGGATGAACGTCGCGAACAGCGGCGCGTTGAAGAACCCGAACAGGGTCTGCAGGTAGTCCATGAGGTTCGAGAACTGCCCGGCGATGAGCGCCGTGAAGATCGCGATCACGCAGGCCACGGCGGTGGCGATGCGGCCCACGAGGATGTAGTGCTTGTCCGGGGCGTCCTTCTTGACGTACTGCTGGTAGAGGTCGTAGCTGACCACCGTGTTGAAGGCCGAGATGTTCGCGGCCATGCCGGCCATGAACGCGGCCAGCAGGCCCGCGATCGCCACTCCCAGCAGGCCGTTGGGCATCACGTCGCGCATCAGCAGCAGAAGGGCGTCGTTGTAGGAGACGCCCGTGGCGGCCGCCCCGGCGGCATCGCCCCCGAAGTCGAGCTTCTTGAACTCGGTCATGTCCGAGACCAGCACTCCGGCGATCATGCCGGGGATGATCACGATGAAGGGGATGAACATCTTGGGGAAGGCGCCGATGATCGGCGTCATCCGGGCGGCGGTGATGGACTTGCTGGCCATCGCGCGCTGGACCTCGACGAAGTTCGTCGTCCAGTAGCCGAAGGAGAGCACGAAGCCCAGGCCGAACACGATGCCGACCACCGAGAGGATCGGGCTGTTGAAGCCCGAGAGCTGCTCGCCCGGCCAGGAGTGGAGCTGCTCGGCGCCGAGCATGCCGTCGCCGGCGACCTTCTCCTTCAGGCCGCTCCAGCCGCCCACGCGGTGCAGGCCGATCAGCGTCAGCGGCAGCAGCGCCGCGACGATCACGAAGAACTGCAGCACCTCGTTGTAGATGGCCGCGGAGAGCCCGCCCACCGAGATGTAGAAGAGCACGAAGGCGGCCGCGACGATGAGGCCCACCCACTGGGGCCAGCCCAGCAGGCGGTTCACGATCGTGGCCAGCAGGTACAGGTTCACGCCCGCGATCAGCAGCTGCGCGGCGGCGAAGCTGATGGAGTTCACCAGGTGCGCGGCGGTGCCGAAGCGCATGCGCATGAACTCGGGGACGCTGCGCACCTTCGAGCCGTAGTAGAAGGGCATCATCACGACGCCCAGGAACAGCATCGCGGGGATCGCGCCCACCCAGAAGTAGTGCATCGTGGGCATGCCGTACTGGGCGCCCGTGGCGGACATGCCCATGATCTCGACGGCGCCGAGGTTCGCCGAGATGAACGCGAGGCCGGTCACCCAGGCGGGCAGGGAGCGGCCGGACAGGAAGAACTCGATGGAGTTGGAGACGCCGCGTTTGGCGAACCAGCCCACACCGAGCACGAAGACGAAGTAGAGCGCGATGATCGCGTAATCGATCCACTGCGCATCCAACCGGATGTCGACCATGACAGGGCCTCGGAGTCCAGGGGAAGGGGCGCCGTCGCGAGCGCGCTCGAGGCGCCCGGAGGAGCAGCGGGGGATTGGCCGCCGGGCGGTCACGCTACCACCGCGGGAGGAGCCTCCGGCGGCGACATCCTGCAATCACCGGACGACCAGCGGGTCCGCGTGGTATGTGAGTCGCGCGCCACATCACCAGTCGCATCTCCCGCCGCATCTCCCGCCCCGTCGTGGGCACGCGCGGCGGGGCCCGGCGGGGACGCGGCGACGGTGCGGCGGGGCCGACGGCGGTAGCCTGTCGTCGGCCGTTCTCCCCGGCGGCCGGTCGACGACGACCCAGGAGGTCTTCCCCATGTCCCCCTCGTCCCCTGAACCCTCCTCGGGCGCGGCCGCTGCGACGGCCGACGCCCCTCCCGCAGCCCTTCCCGAGCAGACCGTGCGCGCCGAGCAGCGCTGGACCCCCGCGAAGATCGTGCTGTGGGTCGCCATCTCGCTCGTGGGCGCCCTCGGCTGGGTGATGCTCGCCCTCGCGCGCGGCGAGACCATCAACGCGATCTGGTTCGTGTTCGCCGCCGTCGCGACCTACCTCGTCGCCTACCGCTTCTACGCGAAGTTCATCCAGAACCGCCTGGTGAAGCCCGACGACACCCGCGCCACTCCGGCGGAGGCCGAGTACGACGGCAAGGACTACGTCCCCACCGACCGCCGCATCCTCTTCGGCCACCACTTCGCCGCGATCGCCGGCGCCGGCCCGCTCGTCGGCCCCGTCCTCGCCGCGCAGATGGGCTACCTGCCTGGCACCATCTGGATCATCGTGGGCGTGGTCCTCGCGGGCGCCGTCCAGGACTTCCTGGTGCTCGTGATCTCGACCCGCCGCCACGGCCGCTCGCTCGGCCAGATGGCCCGCGACGAGCTCGGCGTCGTCGGCGGCGTGGCCGCGTTCATCGCGACCCTGACCATCATGCTGATCATCGTCGCGATCCTCGCGATGGTCGTCGTGAACTCCCTCGGGGAGAGCGCCTGGGGCGTCTACAGCGTGGGCCTCACCATCCCGATCGCGATCTTCATGGGGCTCTACCTGCGCTTCCTGCGCCCCGGCAAGGTCTTCGAGGTCTCCGTGATCGGCGTGGCCCTGCTGCTGTTCGCGATCATCTCCGGGCGCTGGGTCGCCGAGACCGGCTGGGGCGACGCCCTCTTCCACCTGGACCGTCCCGTGCTCGCGGCGCTCATCATCGTCTACGGCTTCATCGCCGCCGTGCTGCCCGTGTGGGTGCTGCTCGCCCCGCGCGACTACCTCTCGACCTTCATGAAGATCGGCACGATCGTCATGCTGGCCGTCGCGATCATCGTGGTGCGCCCCAGCATCTCGACCCCCGCGGTCTCCGAGTTCGCCTCCCGCACCGACGGGCCCGTGTTCACCGGCGGCCTGTTCCCGTTCCTCTTCGTCACCATCGCCTGCGGCGCCCTCTCCGGGTTCCACGCGATGATCTCCTCGGGCACCACTCCGAAGCTCGTGGAGAAGGAGCGCCAGATGCGCATGATCGGCTACGGCGGCATGCTCATGGAGTCCTTCGTGGCGATCATGGCGCTGGTCGCGGCCGTCTCCATCGACCGCGGCATCTACTTCGCGATGAACTCCTCGGCCGCCGCGACCGGCGGCACCATCGAGGGCGCCGCGCAGTTCGTGAACTCCCTCGGGCTCACGGGCGTGGACCTCGACCCGGCGACGCTCGCGCGGACCGCCAAGGACGTCGGCGAGGAGTCGATCGTCTCGCGCACCGGCGGCGCGCCCACGCTCGCCGTGGGCCTGGCCGGGATCATGCACAAGCTCGTGGGCGGCCCCGCGATGATGGCGTTCTGGTACCACTTCGCGATCATGTTCGAGGCGCTGTTCATCCTCACCAGCGTCGACGCCGGCACCCGCGTCGCCCGCTTCATGCTGGCCGACGCCCTGGGCGGCTGGAAGCCCCGCTTCCGCGACCACTCGTGGCGCGTGGGCGCGTGGATCACCACCGCGGTGATGGTCGCCGGCTGGGGATCGATCCTCATGATGGGCGTGCTCGACCCGCTGGGCGGCATCAACACCCTGTTCCCGCTCTTCGGCATCGCCAACCAGCTGCTGGCCGCGGTCGCCCTCGCGATCTGCCTGGTCGTGTTCGCCCGCAAGGGCCGCACCTGGTCGCTGCTGATCATCTTCGTGCCGCTCGCCTTCACCGCGGTCGTCACCATCACCGGCTCGTTCCAGAAGATCTTCTCCTCCGACCCCGGCGTGGGCTACTGGGCGAACCACTTCGCCTACCGCGACGCCCTCGCCGCGGGCAAGACCGAGCTGGGCCTCGCGAAGACCCCCGAGGACATGCACGCGGTCGTCTTCAACACCGCCGTGCAGGGCTCGCTCTCGATCCTTTTCGTGGTCTGCACGATCATCGTCATCGTGGTCTCGCTCTGGCGCACCTGGCAGGCGCTCCACGGGAGGAACCTCCTGGACACCGAGGCGCCGCGCGTCGAGTCCGCCTACTTCGCGCCGGCGGGCATGGTGCCCACGCCCGGCGAGAAGGAGCTCGAGGGCCGCTGGCAGGACTACCTGCGCGAGCACCCCGAGAAGGACCTCGCCGGGACGGTCGGGCACTGATGAGCACGCGCTCGAATCCGGCGGGCAGTCTCGTCGGCGCCCTGCGGGGGGTGCGGCGCTTCGCGCGCGGCGTGCTGGGGTCCGATGCCTACGACCGCTACCTGCACCACCACCGGATCACCGGCTGCGCGCATGCGCCGCTGAGCGAGAACGAGTTCTGGCGGCGGAAGTACCGGGAGCAGGGCGAGAACCCTTCGGCCGGCTGCTGCTGAAGCGCCGGTCCGACAGCTCGAGTCCGCGCCGGTCTGCGGACCGTTCGCGCGTGTGAATGGTCCGCAGACCCGCGCAGATCCCCGCCCCGCCGGGGTCGCTCCCGGCTCACTCCCCGCGCACGAACCCCCCGAGGTGGTCAGCGAGGGCCACGCGGCTGGGCTCGTGGACGTACATCATGTGGCCGGCCTCGTAGTACTCGATGCGGATCCGCTCGCGGTAGTCGTCGGTGGGGATCGGCAGGTGCGCGAGCACGTGCTCGCTCGCGTGGAACGGGGTCGCCGCGTCGTGGTAGCCGTGGGCGACGAACACCCTCGTGGACGGCACCTTCCGCAGGACCCTGGCGAGGTCGGAGGCGACCTCCACGCTGCGGTTCTCGAACTCCTTGAAGCTCCAGGGATGCACCTTGGGGGAGAAGATCTCGTAGACCACGTCGGAGGTGAAACCGAGCTCGGCGGTCAGGTACTGGTTGATCGCCGCGGTGTACGCGGGGCCCAGCTGGTCGGTCGAGGGGTCGGTCTCCATGGTTCCCGCGTTGAGGTTGCCGGCGGGGGCGCTGAAGCGTCCGTCGATGCGGCCGACGATCCGGCCCTCCTCCCGCAGCACCTCCGCGAGGTACGCCATGTGCTCCACGCGCAGATCCGCCCGCTCCACCCAGTCGGGGCCGACGCCGATGAGCGCCGCGATCTGCTCGGCGGCCTCGCGCTTCTCCTCGGGGTCCAGGCGGTGGCCCTGGGCGAGGAGCTGCGGGTACTCGGTCTCGGCGAAGGCCTCCGCCTCGTCCACGACCTCGAGCAGCGAGCGGCCTGGATGCTTGCCGTGCGCGTGGGCGATCGCCGCGTAGGTGGGGAGGTAGTGCAGGTACGGGGCGTCGTTGCCGGCGGGGAAGTCCTCGGCGAACACGATCGTGGAGAAGTCCAGGACCGGGGAGAGCAGGGCGATGCCTGCGGGGGCGACGTTGAAGCGATCCACGAGGCGGCCCGCGACCGCGCTCGCCCGGGTGGTGCCGTAGGACTCGCCGGCGAGGTGCACCGGGGAGAGCCAGCGCTCGTTGCGCGTCAGCCAGTCCATGATGAAGTCCGCCACGAGGTCGCGGTCGGCCGTGATCCCGTGGTGGCGGTCGGGCTTCGCGCCGGGCGCGGGCCGCGAGTAGCCGGTCGACATCGCATCGACGACCACCAGGTCGGCGTCCTTCAGGATCGTCTCGTGGTTGTCGAGGAGGCCGAACGGCGGAGGGGTGAGGGCGCCGGCGTCACCGGAGTCGACGCGCCGCGGGCCCAGCAGGCCCAGGTGCAGCCACACGGTCGAGGAGCCGGGGCCGCCGTTGAAGGCGAACACCACCGGACGCTGGTCGCCGCGGCCGGTGGCGACGTAGCTGACGGCGAACAGCTCCGCGTAGGCGGTGCCGCGCGCGTAGGCCTCGCCCTCGGGCTCCTCGGTGAGCACGTGGGTGCCGGCGGTCGCCGTATAGGTGAGGGAGGAGCCGTCGGGCAGCTCGAGCAGATGGGCGGTGGTCTCCAGGCGGTCCTCGGGCTTCGGGGCGCTGCCGCCGCCCTCGCCGAGCGCGCCGGCCGCGGCCCCTGCGGCAGCGGCCTCGGTCGCGGTGGTGTTCGAGGGGCTGTGGGACTCGGTCATGGAGATCCTCCGCTGCGTCGTGGGTGGCCTCCGTCGATCGTACGGAGGGCAGCGGCCCCTGTGCACGGCCGTTCCCCGAGCTGTGTCGACCTGAGGCGGGCGCAGGGATGTGGTGACCACCGGAGGCCGGGAGGGCGTCCGGACTCGTCGCTCCGCGCGCTCAGCGCCCGTAGCGTCCGGCGAAGCGCTCGATCGCCTCTGCGGTGATGGGGCTGAACACGCCCACGAGGTTCTGGTCAGGGTCACGGAGGAAGAACACCCTGTTGCCCCACGGCATCAGTGCCGGCGCGGCGACGAACTCCATGCCCAGTGCGGCCAGACGGGCGTACTCGGCGTCGACGTCGTCGACGAGGAACTCGAGGAT
The DNA here is from genome assembly GCF_020792675.1 of Brachybacterium halotolerans subsp. kimchii. NCBI lineage: Bacteria > Bacillati > Actinomycetota > Actinomycetes > Micrococcales > Dermabacteraceae > Brachybacterium > Brachybacterium halotolerans. The sequence goes on from NZ_CP086254.1 coordinate 2,909,362, forward strand.
CGTCGACCTGTTGGCGCCCGCCTCGGCAGACCCCGGTGCGAAGAGCGGCACCGTGGCGGTGCTGCCGAGCGCGACGGTCGCGGTCGGGGTGAGGATCTCCGCGAAGACCGGCGCGGGACGCACCGCGGTCGCGCCGGTGAGCTGCTCGTAGAAGTCGACCATCGCGTCGAGGTCGTCGGTGATGATGCGGATCGAGACCAAGGAGGTGGCGTGGGAAGTCGTCATGGTCGCGACCCTAGAACGGATAGAGGGCGGAATCTGTCCGGTAATCGTGAGTACGTGTGCGCGTCCGGCCCGACTGCTCGTGTGCTGGCCCTCGTGGAGGGGGGATCCAGCCGGTCAGGTCCTCGCCATCCGGCTGGGCATGGTTGAGCAGACGGTGCGTCGCTGCGTTGCGCAGCCCATCCTCGACGCGCTGTTCCACTACCGTGCGATCGAGCCCAGCACTTGTGCGCTGCGCGTGGTCGGATGGGTGTGGGCCCGAGCGGATAGTAGGGCGGTGCGCTCGCGGACCTGTCGCTCGACTCTCCGTTCAGAGCACGTCAAGCGCGCCCGCCACGGGCACGGCGCTCGCCGCGGCCCACGCCTGCGGGCGGCACGAGGCCGGATAGGGGAGAGGCGCGGAGACCTCGTCGGCGCTCTGCCCGCCGAACAGCTCGGGGAGGCGCTGGTCGAAGGAATCCGCGGCCCGCAGCAGGCCGCGAGCGAGGACGCGCGCTTCGTCCTCGAAGCCGGCGCGGAGCATGCCGCGCAGGATGTATCCGGTGTCGTGCGTCCACACGCTGCCGCCGTGGTAGCGCAGCGGTCCGTACCCGCCGTTGTCGGTGGAGAGGGTGCGGATGCCGAAGCCCGAGAACAGGGGCGGGTCCATGAGGCGGTCCACGACCAGGCGCTCCTGGTCCGCGTCCAGCAGGCCGGTCGCCAGCAGGTGCCCCATGTTCGAGGCGACGCCGTCGACCGGGCGCTCGGCGCCGTCGAGGGCGAGCGCGGGGTACCGGCCGCGCGCGTCCTCGCACCAGAAGCGCGCGTGGAACGCCTCGCGCAGGCGGGTCGCGAAGGTGCGCAGGCAATCGGGGAGATGCGCGGACGACGGTCCCGTCGAGCCGCCGCGCTCGAGCAGGTCGGCGGCGTGCCGAGCGGCGGCATAGGCGTAGCCCTGGACCTCGGCGAGGGCGATCGCGCCGCTCGCGAGGGAGCCGTCCGCGCGGCGGATCGAGTCGTCGGAGTCCTTCCAGCCCTGGTTCGCCAGACCGTGCCCGCTCTCGTAGATGTACTCCAGCAGACCGTCGCCGTCGGCATCGGCGTGCTCGAGGAGCCAGCGGGCGGCGGCCTCGAGGTGCGGGAGCAGATCGGTGAGCACCGTGGCGTCGAGGCCCGCGTCGAGCGCGTCGTGCAGGAGCTCGATCCACAGGGGCGTCGCGTCGATCGTGCCGAAGTAGACCGGCGGCAGATGGCTCTCAGCCATCTCCATGCCCTGCGCGCGGACCTCGTGGAGGATCTTGCCGGGCTGCTCGGCCGTGTCGGTGACGATGCGGGTGCCCTGCATGCTCGCGAGCGTGCGCAGGGTGCCCTCCGCGAGCGTGGTGTCGACGGGCAGGGCGAGCGAGGCGGCGATCAGCGAGTCGCGGCCGAAGAGCGTGAAGAACCACGGGGCGCCGGCTGCGGCGAAGCTGCGCGCCGGATCTCCCGGCACCTGCAGGCGCAGCGCGTCGAGGTCCGCGAGGGAGCGGGCCAGGAGGTCGCGGGCGGCCCGACGCTCGGGGTCCGCGTCCGGCGCGGCGGTGAGCGCGACGCTTCGGGGCTCGGCGGCCTCGAACGGGACGTCCGGGTCGGTGAGCGCGAGCTCCCAGTCCGCCTCGGCGGTGCCGCGCGCCGGTGCTTCGAGGACACATCGCCAGGTGACGACGGGTCCGTCGACGTCCGGGACGAGCGTGCCAGTGCCGGTGCTCGCGTGGAGCACCGCCTCGCCCCGCTCACCGATCCGCCACCGCGCCGCACCGTCCCGGATGCGGGCCACGGGGCGGGCGGGGGCCTGCGCGAGCATCAGGCGCGGGTCCTTGACCTGCGACATCGTCGCGCTGTCGGTGACGAGCCCGAGGCGCAGGGACAGGGTGCGCGGGCGGTCGTCGTCGTTGCGCAGGCGCAGCGTCTCGCGGATGCCGCGGCCGGACGCTGTGCGCGTGCGCTCGAGGACCACGAGCGGGTCGCCCGGCAGATCGGGTGCGGTGACGACCCAGCGGAACACGACCTCGTGTGCGCTGCGCATCTCGGCGGGAAGGGGCGAGAGAGTGGGGTGCCCCTCGTCCTCGTCCTCGTTCTCGGCCCGTTCCTCGACCTCGCAGGTCAGGTCGGAGACGACGCGGGCATCGCCGAGATATATGCCCTGCGCACCGGCGCCCGTGATCGTGCCGTCGGGCGCCGACCAGGCCTGCAGCGGAGCGCGCAGCACCACGGCGAGGTCGTGGAGGAAGGGCTGGTGGTTCTCGACCTGCCGCGGCGCGGACGGGCTCGGGGAGGACGCGTGCGTGCTCACCGCCTCATGCTTGCACGCACGGTCTTCGTGCGCTCGGCGAATGCACGCCCGCGGTCAGCCCAGCGCCTGCTGCCAGAACGCGGCCTCCATGCGGGTGGCCGTGCGGAAGATCCGCTCGAGCCGCGCCCGCCGGCGGGCGGGAAGGTCGCCGCCGGCGAGCTCGTCGAGCCGCTCGGCGGCCGCGGCGGCGCTCGCCTGGAACTCCTGCCCCGCGTACTCGGCGATCCACTCGCCGTAGGGATGCTCGGCGTCCTCGGCGAGGCGCGGCGCGAGCGCGGTCCCGATCTCCGCATAGCCGATCGCGCAGGGGGCGAGGGCGACCTGCAGGTCCAGGGCGTCCCCGGCCATGCCGGTGTCCAGGACGAAGCGCGTGTAGGCGACGGTGCCGGGCTTCTCGTCGGCCGTCTCGAGCACCTCGCGGTCGATGCCCCACGACGCCGTGAGCCGCACGTGCAGAGCGGTCTCGGTGACGATCGCGGTCAGGGAGTCCGCGGCGGAGCGGATGCCCTGGAGGCTGTCGGCCTTGTACGCGGCCAGGGCGTTGGCCCGCGCGAATTGGAGGAGGAACAGGTAGTCCTGGACCAGGTAGTCCTGGAAGGCGGCCAGGGGGAGCGTGCCCTCGCCCAGCCGCTGCACGAAGGAGTGATGGACATAGGCGTCCCAGTCCTCGACGGCGGCGGCCTTGAGCTGGTCGAACAGGACGGAGGTGCTCATGCCGTCGCCTCCTCGCCGTCGGACTCGAAGGCCGAGTCGAAGAAGTCGTTCTCGAGCTCGACGGTGCGCGCGAAGAAGGCGCGCACGCGCTCGGGGTCCTCGATCTCGGCGGCGTCGAGCTCGGCGCGCAGGAAGTCCACGAGGTCGCGGAAACCGGGACCGTCGTGCAGGGAGATCCACTCGGCGTGGACGAAGCTCTCGGGCAGAGGAGCGGGCGCCCGGCTCGCCCAGTCCAGGTAGAGCCATTCGGTGACCAGCAGGACCGCGAGGATCGCGGCGTGGTCGCGGGTCTCCGCTGCCTCGCGGAACACGTCGAGGAAGCCGTCGGTGGCCGCGGTGTTCGGGATCCGTGCGCGCTCCTCCTCGCTCACCCCGAGCGCGTCGAGCGCCCGCAGGAAGTACGTGTTCTCGTCGCCGGCGACCTCCCCGGCGAAGCGCGCGAAGCGCAGGCGGGCGGCGGGGGTGCGGGCGGTCGCCAGTGCGGCACCGATCAGCTGCAGGAAGGCATCGAGGAAGCGATGGTCCTGCACGAGGTAGCGGGCCATCACCTCGTCCGGGACGGACCCTGCGCGCAGCTCGCGCACGAAGCGGTGGCCGACGGCGCGCTCCCACGCCTGGGCGTGCTGGCGGCGCAGGGACGCCGTGAAGGCGGCGCCCTCGGTGGACGGACGTGGGGCAGGTGTCATGGCGGCAATCCCTCCGCGAGTACGAGCTCGATCAGGTTCAGCGGGTGTGTTCTCAGCCCTGGTCAGGGCACCCCGTGCACTGGCGAGCGTAGCGCCGCCGCGTGCATCGGACGAGGTCGTCCCGCGCCGTGGGAGCGGCGGGCCCTGTGGACGGGCCCCGCGGTCTACGCTTCGCAGCATGCTCGGACTCCTGCGCAGGCGCGCCGGTGCGCTCGCGATCGGGGCGCTGGTCCTGGCCGCCGTGCTGTGCGTCCTCGGCGGCGGGCTGCCTTCGCAGGATCTCGCGGCGCTGATGGCGCGGGTAGCGCCCGTGCTCGGATTCGTCCTCGCGATCGCGGTGCTCGCCGAGCTCGCGCGCGAGGCGGGACTTCTGGACGTGATCGCCCACGGCCTCACCGTCCTCGCGCGTGGGCGCACCGCCGTGCTGTGGTGCGCCGTGTGCGCGCTCGCCGTGGTGTGCACGGCCTTCTTCTCCCTGGACACGACGGCACTGATCATGACCCCGGTGGTCGTGCTCACGGCCCGGCGCGTCGACGTGCCCGCGGTGCCCTTCGCCCTGGCCACGGTATGGCTCGCGAACACGGCGTCACTGCTGCTGCCGGTCTCGAACCTCACGAATCTGCTGGCCAGGGATGCCCTGGGCGGAGGCACCGCGGCGTTCCTCGCCCGCAGCGCCGTGCCCACCCTGGTCGCGATCGTGGGGTCGGTGGCCCTGCTGGCGATCCTCCATCGCCGGGACCTGCGGGGGCGCTTCCGGACCTCGCCCGCCCCGCAGATCCGTGACCGCGTGCTGCTGAGGGTGAGCGGGTGCGTGGTCGTGGTGCTACTGCCCCTTCTCGTGGTGGTCCCGGCGGTGTGGATCCCGGCGGGCGCCGCCGCGCTCGTGCTGCTGCTCGCCTTCCTCGTGCGGCGCCGCGAGGCGATCGGAGTGCACCTGGTGCCCTGGCGTCCGCTCGCGATCGCCCTCGCCCTCTTCGTGCTGGTTGAGACCACGCACGTGCAGGGTGCGACGTCGTTCGTACTGCGTGCGGCCGACGGCGGCGCGGGGCCGATGGGGCTCCTGCGCACGGCCGGCGCCTCGGCGCTCGCGGCGAACGAGCTCGACAACCTCCCCGCGTTCCTCCTCCTCGAGCGCGCGGCGGCGGACGACCCCGCCTCCACCATGGCCCTGCTGATCGGTGTGGACGTGGGGCCCCTGATCACCCCGTGGGCGTCGTTGGCCACGCTCCTGTGGCATCAGCGGATGCGGGCGATGGGCGTGCGGATCCCCTGGGTGCGCTTCATGGCGCTGGGCGCGGTCGCGGTGGTGATCACGGTGCCCCTGGCGACGCTCGCGCTGGCCGTCCTGGAGTGAGCGGGCGGGACGTCAGACGGTCCCGGGGGCCGACAGCAGGCGCTCGGGGATCCGGTCGCGACCGACGACCTGGGACACGAGGTCGCGGTCGATCCGGCTGCCGCGACGGACGATGGTGAGCGTGCCCCGGACCTCGAGGATCACCAGCTCCACCTCGTCGAGGGCGAGCACGCCGCTCACGCGCAGACGATCCAGCAGCATGCCGCGCGTCAGCCTGCTGCGACGCAGGCCGGCCGCGATCGGCTCCCCGTCGACCATGACGACGACGGGACGCGTGCGCCGCAGGAGCAGGGGGACGCGGCGGAACCTGCCCGTGACGTACTCGAGGACCACCAGGGTGCTCAGCACGACGACCGCGCCGAGCATCGTCGGGGATTCGCCGAGGGTCGCGCGCGCGGTGATGCCGCCGACGACGGCGAGGACCACGAAGCTGCCGGCGCTGGGCCGGGCCATCAGGCGCGGGCCGATCACCTGCATGAGCAGGGAGAAGAAGCCGTACAGCACGATGGTCGAGGCGACGACGCCGAGGACTGCGCTGCCGCTGATCCCGACGTAGTCGCGCCAGATGAGGTCCCAGTCGATCATGGGGCCATTGTCGTTCCTCGGGACCCGCGCCTCACGACTCGGGACTCACGCCTCGCGCGCGGCGAGCGGGATCCGTCCGCCCGCGAGCACCATCTCCACCTGCCGCGGCGAGAGCCGATGGTGCACGGGGACCTCCCGGTCCCCGATCCGTGCGGTGAGGTCCGTGCCGGCCTCGAGCGCCGCGTGGATGCCGTCGATCTCGACGAGATCGCCCGTGGAGATCCTGTCGTGGTCCTCCGGGTCGTCGAACTCGAGGGCGAGGATCCCGAAGTTCGCGAGGTTCTGCCAGTGGATGCGGGCGAAGGACACCGCGATGACCGCCTTCAGCCCCAGGTAGCGGGGAGCGATCACGGCGTGCTCGCGCGAGGAGCCCTGCCCGTAGTTCTTCCCGGCGACCACCACGTGGCCTCCCGCGTCCTTCGTCTCCGCCGCGTGCGCGGGGTAGTCCGGGTCGATGCGGGTGAAGGTGAACTCGGAGATCTTCGGGATGTTCGAGCGGAAGGGCAGCACGCGCGAGCCGGCGGGCATGATCTCGTCGGTCGAGACGTCGTCCCCCATCACCAGCACCACCGGCGCCCGCAGATCGTCGTCGATCGGCGAGAACTCGGGGAGGGAGGAGATGTTCGGCCCCTTCACGAGCTCGACCTCGCGGGCCTCCTCGAGCGGCAGCGGCGGCTGCAGCATGTCCTCGATGCGCGTGAAGACCTCGGGGAGCTGCGGATGCGGGGCCGGGATCCCGAGTGCGTCCGTGAGCGTGCGCGGATCGGTGATCCGTCCGGTCAGCGCCGCCGCGGCCGCGGTCTCGGGCGAGCACAGCCACACCGAGTCCTCCTCGGTGCCCGAGCGGCCCGGGAAGTTGCGGGGCATGGTGCGCAGGGAGTTGCGTCCGCTCGCGGGGGCCTGGCCCATCCCGATGCAGCCCAGGCACCCGGACTGATGGATGCGCGCCCCGGAGTCCACCAGATCGGTGAGCCAGCCGCCGGCGATCAGGTCCGCGAGGACCTCCCGGGAGGTCGGGTTCACGTCGACCGAGACGGCCTCGTGGGCCTGGCGGCCGCGCAGGGTCTCGGCGAACGCGGCGAAGTCCCGCAGTCCGGGGTTCGCCGAGGAGCCGACGACCACCTGGAACACGTCCTCGTCCTCGACCTCGGCGACGGGGCGCACGTTGCCGGGGGAGGAGGGCGCGGCGATCAGCGGCTCGAGGGCGCTCAGGTCGATGTGCTCGGTGACGTCGTACTCCGCGCCCTCGTCGGCCTCGAGGCGCGTGAACTCGTCACTGCGGCCGACGGCCCGCAGATAGTCGCGGACCGCGTCGTCGGCGGGGAAGACGGTCGCGGTCGCGCCGAGCTCGGCGCCCATGTTCGCGATCACGTGCCGGTCCATCGCGGTCAGCTGCGCGAGACCCTCGCCGTGGTACTCGATGATGCGGCCGACGCCGCCGCTGACGCCGTGGCGGCGCAGCATCTCGAGCACCACGTCCTTGGCGCTCACCCAGTCCGGCAGCTCGCCGGTGAGCTCGACGCCCCAGACCTCGGGCATGGCGACGTAGAGCGGCTGGCCGGCCATCGCCATCGCGATCTCCAGGCCGCCCACGCCGATCGCGAGCATGCCGAGCGCGCCCGCGGCGCAGGTGTGCGAGTCCGAGCCGATCAGCGTCGCGCCCGGGCGGCCGAAGTGGGCCTGGTGCACGGGGTGGGAGACCCCGTTGCCCGCCTTGGAGAACCAGAGGCCGAAGCGCCGCGCGGCCGAGAGCAGGAACAGGTGGTCGTCGGGGTTCTTCTCGTCCGTCTGCAGCAGGTTGTGGTCCACGTACTGCACGGAGAGCTCGGTGCGGATCCGGTCCAGATCCATGGCCTCGAGCTCGAGCATGACCATGGTGCCGGTCGCGTCCTGGGTGAGCGTCTGGTCGACCCGCAGGCCGATCTCGCTGCCGGGGACCATGTCGCCCTCGACGAGATGGGACGCGATGAGCTGGTGTGCGACGGTCTGCGCTCGGGTGATGTCCACGATGCTGTCCTCCAGAGATCGTGGTCCGCCGTCGGCCCGACGGCGGACCTCTTTCGAGAGTAGGCCACGTGGCGCGCGGGCAGGGGCGGGCGACGAGCACGAGGTGGCGATCGGGTGAACTCGGCGTGCACTTATGTGCGAGCCACGCGCACAACAGAGCGCCGTTGCTACGGTGACGACGGTCACTGCGAGACTGCTGATGTCGCGGCGCGCAGTCGTGCACGAACGATGGAGCTCCACGGAGAGGAACCACTCTGAGATGAGCCTCGAAGCCCCCGCCCTCCCCGCTGATCGCGCCCCAGGATCGGCGGCATCCGGGCTCGGCCCGCTCCCGCCGCAGCGACTGGCCGCCCGCCGCCGGCGCAGACGCCGCGGCTACGCGCTGTTCGCGCTGTTCGCCTTCCCGAACCTCGCGCTGATCGCGGTCTTCGCCTACTGGCCGATCATCGCGAACCTCTATCTCAGCCTCACCGACTGGGACTTCATCTCGCCCCAGCCGCTGTTCATCGGGCTGACGAACTACACGTCGATGCTCGCCTCGCCCTCGTTCCACAAGGTGCTGTGGGTCTCCGTGGTGTGGGTCGTGGTGGTCGTGGGGATCAGCCTGCTGCTCGGTGTGCTGCTGGCCGCGCTGTTCTCCAAGAAGCTGCGCGGCACCCCGGTCGTCACCGGTGTGGTGTTCGCGCCGCACGTGGTCTCCGGAGCGGCGATCGCGGTGGTGTGGCTGTTCATCTTCGACCCCAACTACGGGCTCGCCCGGGTCGTCTTCGACCTCTTCGGCGCCCAGTCGCCCAGTTGGACCACCGATGCCCACTGGGCGCTGCCCGCCCTGCTCATCGTCTCGATCTGGAAGGGCGTCGGCTTCGTCTCGATCGTGTACCTGGCAGGGATCCAAGGGCTCCCCTCGGACGTGCTCGAGGCCGCGAAGCTCGACGGCGCGAGCGCCTTCCAGACCTTCACGCGGGTGATCCTGCCGCTGCTCTCGCCCACGACGTTCTTCCTGGTCATCACCCAGACCATCGGGGCATTCCAGGCCTTCGACCTGATCGCGGTGATGACCAGCGGCGGGCCGGCGTCCTCGACCACCACCCTGAGCTGGTTCATCTACGAGCAGGCGTTCCTGCGCTCGAACGTCGGCCTCTCCGCGGCTGCGGGGACCGTCATGTTCGTGCTGCTGATGATCATCACGGCCTTCCAGTTCCGGTTCGTCGAGAGGAAGGTGCACTACTGATGGCGACCTCCATGTCCTCCCGGACATCGTCCGGGGATCTCGACCCGTCCGCCGCGCAGGATCCGTCGGCCCCGGGCCCCGTCGACCGGAAGGGGGCACTGCGCCGAGGCCGTGGGTCCCTCCGTCGCAACTGGTGGGGCTACCTGCTGCTGATCGCCGTCGGCCTGGTCTTCCTGATCCCGCTGTACATGCTGCTGACCACGTCCTTCAAGGCGAACAGCGACATCTACACCTGGCCGATGAAATGGCTGCCCCGCAGCCTCACGTTCGACAACCTGCGCGAGGCCTGGCGCATCGCCCCCTTCGGGGCCTTCATCAAGAACTCGCTGATCGTGACGGTGGTCGGGGCCGTGCTGAAGGTGGTGCTCGCGGTCTTCGCGGCCTACGCCTTCGCCTTCCTCCCGTTCCCCGGCAAGAAGTGGCTGTTCGTGGTGATGCTCGGCGCCCTCATGGTCCCCGGGCACGTGACCCTGCTGGTCAACTACCTGACCATGGGCAACCTGCACCTGATCAACACCTACGCGGGTCTGATCCTCCCCGGGGTGGCCTCGGCCTTCGGCACCTTCCTGCTGCGCCAGCACTTCATGTCGCTGCCGGACGAGGTGTTCGAGGCGGCGGAGGTCGACGGCTGCGGCCATCTGCGCCGGCTGATCTCCTTCGTGCTGCCGATGTCCGTGCCCGCCGTCGCCACCGTCGCGCTGGTCGCCGTGATCGACGAGTGGAACAACTTCGTGTGGCCGCTGATCATCACGAACTCGGTGAACATGCGCACCCTGCCGATCGGCCTGATGTACCTGAAGTCGAACGACGGCGTGACCAACTGGGGCGTGCTCATGTCCGGGACCCTCATCGTCGTCCTGCCGATGCTCCTGGTGTTCCTGTGCGCGCAGCGCTACATCGTCACCGGCCTCACCGGTGCCGCCGCCGGCAACGGGCGCTGAGCCGGAACCGATCGTCGAAGGAGAGACATGCCGATCCATCCTGCGGGCCGCGCCCCTCGCCGCGCCCCTCGCCTATGCGCCCCGTCCCGTCGGACCCTGCTGGGCGCCGGCCTGCTGGGCGGGGCGATCCCGCTCCTCTCGGGCTGCTTCGGCCTCGGGGACACCGACGGCCTCGTGCTCGAGCAGCCGGCGGGCGACGTCCCCGCGAAGTACCGCGACCGCCAGCGCGTCGTCATCTGGAGCGCCTACACGGCGCACAACGCCGAGGTGATCCAGGCGAACCTCGATGCCTTCCACGAAGCACAGGACGACATCTTCGCGGAGGTCCAGATCTTCGACAGCTACGACGGCGTCGAGTCGAAGCTCGCTGCGAGCATGCAGGCGCGCCAGGTCCCCGACATCGCCGTGTTCAGCGACGTGGTCTGGAACCGCTTCTACCTGGCCGAGGCGCTCGAGCCCCTGGGCGGCTACTTCGACGAGGGCTTCGGCACCGACAGCTTCGACGAGCGCTTCCTGAAGGAGGGCACGGTCAAGGACGAGATCTGGTGGCTGCCCTTCGGCCGCTCGACCCCGCTGTTCTACTACAACCGGGAGATCTTCGAGGCCGCCGGCCTGCCCGATCGCGCCCCCGAGACCTTCAGCGAGTACCGCGACTGGGGGAAGGAGGTCGGCGAGGTCGAGTACAAGGGCAAGAAGGTCCCGATGCGCGCCTACGTCGGCGGGGACGACTGGTACTTCCAGGGATCCATCTGGGCCTTCGGCGGCGCCTACTCCGACGGGCTCGACATGCGCCTGACCACCGACGCCTCGATCGCCGCGCTCGAGTACGACCGCGCCTTCATCCATGACGACGGCTCCGGGTACCTGGCAGCGGACGCGACGGGCGACTTCTCCTCCGGAGCCTGTGCCACCGCGATGCAGTCCACCGGATCCCTGTCCGGCATCAAGGAGGCGGCGACGTTCGACTTCGGGTGCGGATTCCTCCCCCGTGAGAAGGACGCGGGAGTGCCGACGGGCGGCGGAGGTCTGTCGATCCTCCGCTACGCCTCGGCCGAGCGGAAGCAGGCCGCCTGGGAGGTCATCAAGTTCCTCAGCACCGGGCAGCGCACGATCGACTGGACCCTGGGCAGCGGGTACGTGCCCTGCACGAAGGATGCGATCGAGTCCGACGAGGTCGCGAAGCTCGCCGCGCAGGATCCGCGGTACAAGGTGGCCCTCGACCAGCTGGAGATCTCCCGCGAGCCCGACATCGTGCGCCGCTACGTGCCCGAGGCCCTGGTCGAGGCCAAGAACGCCATCCAGTCGGTCTACTCGGCCGGCGAGAGCGCCGAGAAGGTGCTGACGCGGATGGAGGAGGAGCTCGAGCCCGCGATCGACAGGGTTCGGGAGAAGTTCGAACGGAGAGTAGGGACGGATACATGACCGGCATGCTGATCGTGGGCCATCGCGGCGCGATGGCCCACGCCCCCGAGAACAGCCTGGAGTCCTACGCGCTCGCGGAGAAGGCGGGGGTCGACGAGATCGAGCTCGACGTCCGCCTGAGCGCGGACGAGCAGCTGTTCCTGCTGCACGACGCGACGCTCGATCGGACGGCGGGCGCGGACTCCGCGCGGGGGCTGGGGCCCGCCGGCGAGCTGACCATGGCGCAGCTGCAGGCGGCGGTGCTCGACTCCGGGCGCGGGGTCGTCTCCCTCGCGGAGATGTACGACGCCACGAGCACCGGCATCCAGCTGGAGATCAAGGCGCCGGAGACAGTGCCCCACCTCGCGCAGTTCTTCGCCGAGCATCGGGCCGACGCCGAGCGCACCGTGCTCATGAGCTTCCAGGAGGATGCCCTGCGCGAGGCGGCACGGCTGATGCCGCAGGTGCGCCGAGGGGTGATCCGCAAGGACCTCGCGACGGCGGACGGCTTCCCCGGCGGCTGGCAGGGACTGGTCGAGCACACCCGCGCCCAGCGGCTCGCCGTCGGCCTCGAGGGGCTCACCGAGGAGGCCGTCGCGCAGATCCGCGACCAGGGGCTCGAGCTGCACGTGTGGCCGATGCGCTCGCTGGAGAACATGCGGGATGCGGTGCGGCTGCAGGCCGACGGCACCACCTCGGACGATCCCGCGCTGGCGGTGCAGTGGCTGCGCGAGGTGCAGGACGAGCAGGCGTCGGCGGACGGCCCGGCGACGGCGGACCGGGATCAGACGGCAGGCGGGCAGGAGCCGGCGACACGGGCACCAGGCGCGTGAGCGGCTCTCCGCCGGAGCGCCCGGCCGCGTCGGCCTCCACGATGCCGCTGGACCAGCAGATCCTGCACGTGTACGTCGCCCTGCAGAACCTCGCGCAGGGCCGGACGGTCAACGAGATCGCCGAGGAGATCGGGAAGTCGCGGTTCGTGACCGCCCGCATGGTCCGGCGCGCACGGGACCTGGGCCTGGTCGAGGTCCGCGCGGCGGTCGCCGACCCGATCGACGTCGCCCTCTCGGCGCGGCTCGCCCAGCGCTACGGCCTCCGCTCCGCGCTGGTCGTCGCCACGCACTCGGACCGGGACCCCGAGGCGCGGGAGGCGATCGCCGCGGTCGCCGCGCGCTTCATCCGGGAGACGGTCCAGGAGGACGACGTGCTGGGGTTCGCCCCCGGGCGCACGCTCGTGCACGCCTCGCAGCAGGTGGAGGAGCTCCCCAGCGCCGACGTGGTCCAGCTGACGGGCGTCGGCTGGCCGCGGCTCGGGGACGGCGTCGAGGTGATCTCCAACATCGGCCGCGCGACCGGCGGGGCGACCTACCCCCTGTACGTCCCGATCCTCATCGAGCCCGAGGAGGTCGCGATCCTGCGGCACCCGATGATCCAGCAGGTGCAGCGGCGCTTCGCCCACGTGCAGAAGGCGTTCCTGACCATCGGCGGCTGGCCCGATTCCTCGCTGCTGGCGAGGATCCTCGAGGAGAAGGGGGAGCGGGCGCGGTTCGAGGAGCGCGGGGTCGTCGCCGAGATCGGCACCAGCCTGCTCGACATCGACGGAGCCAGCGTGGACGGCCTCGGGGAGCGGTTCACCGGCATCCCCGAGGACCAGCTGCGGCAGGTGCCGCTGCGCGTCGCCGTCGGCGGGGGAGAGGGCAAGCACCGTGCGGTGCTCGCGACCCTCCGATCGGGCCTCGCCCATGTCGTGATCACCGACGTGCGCGCCGCCGAGCTCGCCCTGGAGGCCGCGGAGCGCTGAGCCGCCTGAAGCCGATCCCGCCGGGAGGCGCTCCACCGGCATCTCCACCCTGTTCTCCACCCGCGGGCGGTTCGCCCGGGACGCGCCGTGGCGAAGGATCGACTCATCGGCCCGCAGAGGCCGGCCACCCGACCCTCGGAGGAGATCATGAACGCCACCGCCATCCCCTGGAACGCCCTGCTCGAGGCCCTGATCGTGCTCGCCGCGCTGGGCCTCATCCTGTACCGGCAGCTGCAGTGGCGGGAGGTCGCCAGGATGCAGCGCATCGGCGGGATCCTGAGCGCGGTCGGCGCGCTGCTGGTGCTCCAGCAGCTGCGGCAGGCCCCGATCGACCCGATCACTCTCGGGTACCTCGTGCTGACGGCCGCCTTCGCCGTCGGCGCCGGGCTCGTGATGGGCCTGGTCAGCACCGTGCGCCCCGGCGCTGACGGAGCGCTCGAGATGCGCGGCGGCTGGTGGGGGCTCGCCCTCTGGGTCGCCTACATCGCGGTGCGCGTGGGGATGTCCTTCGCCGTGGTCGCCCTCTCCGGGGCCCAGAACTCCCGGACCACGGGCATGATCCTGCTGTCGGTCGGACTCGCCCGGCTGGTCAGTGCGGCCGTGGCGACCCGGCGTCCCCGCGCCGCCGGTGACCTCCCGGCCCTGCATGCAGCGACCAGGTCATAGGATCGCGCGAGTGATCTCGACGCCGCACGGAGACCGGCCGACGGGCGCTGCTGCGCCGTCGGCCGGTCCTGCGGTGCCGGGCCGGGAGCCTCGCATCGACGGGCTCACGCTCGTGCTCGCTCTCGCGCTCGCCGTCTTCTTCCTGCTCACCGCATGGGACGTCGAGACCCCGGTGCTGCGCATCGCAGCATTCGGGGTGGTCGTGCTGTGGACAGTCGAGATGGTGCTGGGCGCCCTCACCGACCAGTACCGGCAGGCGGGGCCGCGCGCGCTGCGCGCCGGTACTGTCGCCCTCTCGATCTCGCAGATCGCGGCGTGCGCGCTCACCTTCACGACAGGCAGCGCCCTGCTGCCCGTCGCGATCGCGGGGATCGTGCGCCTGGTGCGCCGGCCCGAACGGTCCACGGCGGTGATGGCCGCGGTCCTCGCGGCCGACGCGCTCGCCCTCGTCGGCTCCGCGCTGATGACCGGCGCCAAGCCCGAGCTGCTGATCATCTTCCTGCTGGTGTGCGGGGGAGCGGCGCTCATCGGCCGCTTCCGCGCGCAGCGCCTCCGCGCGGCGGACAGGGAGCGCGCCCTGCTCCAGGAGCAGCTCGCCGTCCAGCGCGAGCGCGCCGAGAACTCGGCCCTCGTGGAGCGGGCCCGCATCGCCCGCGACCTGCACGACGTGCTCGCGCACTCCCTCGGCGCCCTCACCCTCCAGCTCGACGCCGCCGTGGCCCTCGCCGAGGCCGGCCGCTTCGATGAGCTCGAGGCGCGGCTGCGCAGGGCGCGCGGACTCGCGGCCGACGGCCTCGCCGAGTCCCGCGACGCCGTCTCCGCGCTCCGTGAGACGCCGCGCGAGGTGATCGCAGGGATCGAGGACGCCGCCGCCGCGCACCGCGAGAGCGGGGGAGAGGTGCAGCTGGGCGGGCTGCTCGCGCCCGAGCCCACCGACGCCGGAACGGCCGTCGGCGCGGGAACACCGGACGACGCGGGAACACCGGTCGGCGGCGGGACAGCGAGAGGTGCTGGGACCGCGGTGGCCTCGGAGCGTCGAGCGGGCCTCGATGCCCTGCGCTCGCTCGAACCGTCCCGCGCCGATGCGCTCGTGCGGGCTGCGCAGGAGATGCTCACGAACGCGCGGCGTCACGCCCCCGGTCGGTCGGCCGCCCTCGATCTCTCGACCGAGGGCGGCGAGGCGGTGCTGCGCTGCAGGGTGCAGGCAGCAGAGGGAGACGTCGGCGAGGGAGCGGGCTCGGCCGACCTGATCGGCCGGGGGCCGCGACCGGGCAGCCCGGGCGGCGGCTATGGGCTGGTGGGCATGCGCGAGCGCTGCGAGGCCGTGGGCGGTGCGGCCAGCGCCCGTCTGCGGGCCGGCGGCGTTTTCGAGACCGTCGCGAGCGTCCCGCTCGCCGCGGTGGTGCCGGACGACGAGGAGAAGAGCCCATGAGCATCAGCATCCTGGTGGCCGACGACCAGGCCCTCGTGCGCGACGGCATCGTCACCGTGCTCTCGCTCGCGGACGACATCGACGTGATCGGCGAGGCGGAGGACGGCGAGCGTGCGGTCGCGCTCGCCGAGGAGCTCGCGCCCGACGTGGTCCTCATGGACCTGCGCATGCCCGGGATGGGCGGCGCGGAGGCCACCGCCGCGCTCGCACGCAGCGCCCCCGGCGTGCGCGTCCTGGTGCTCACCACCTTCGCGGACGACGCGAGCATCGACGCCGCGCTGCGCGCCGGAGCCGCCGGCTATCTGACCAAGGACGCCGGCCGCGAGGAGATGGTCGCCGCGATCCGTGCGGCAGCCGGAGGCGGCACCCCGCTGGACGCCCGGATCGCCGGCCGCGTGGTCGCGGGGCTCCCCGAGGCGCGGCCGTCGAGCGTGCGCGAGCGCTTCCCCGATCTGACCGCACGCGAGGCGGAGGTGCTCGAGCTGATGGCCGACGGAGCCACGAACCCCGAGATCGCCGAACGCCTGTTCCTCGGCGTCTCGACCGTGAAGTCCCACATCAACGCGATCTTCGCGAAGCTCGGGGTGTCCGAGAGGCGGGAGGCCGTGGCGGTGGTGAAGGGGAGGGGCTGAAGCCCTCACATCGACGATGCGAGGCGGCGCAGCGTCGCCTCGTCGACCGCCGTGTTCGCGCTCTCGAGCGCGAGGATCGCGGATCCGCGCAGCGGATCCAGTCGTGCCGGGACGAGTGCTGGAACCTGCGCCCCGGGCAGCCGGGTCAGGGAGCATCGCAGGAGCTCGAGGAACGAGGGGTCCGTCGCCAGCGAGCCCGCGCAGGTGAGCGGGACCGTGTCCCCATCGATGCTCGGCATCAGCAGGCCGACGCCCAGCGCTGTGCGGTCGCACAGCCGGGTTGCGGCGCTGCGCGCGAGGGGCGAGGAGCCGATCATCCCGGTGATGACGGGGGCGAGGTCCCCGAAGCGCCGCTTCGCCTCGTTGGGTGCGGTGGAGCTGAGGGCGAGCACCGTGTCCCGGAGCTCGGAGCGATCGGCGACGCCGAAGTGCTCGTGGACGCGGGCCGGGAGCGGATCGGCGTCGTCGGCGTCCCCGATGAGGATCCTCTGGACGACGTCATGGACCAGATGGCGGGCGGCTCCCGCGTAGTGCTGGAACTGCCCGCTCTCCGTCTCCGTGCCGTCGTGCGCGATGGTCCTGGCCCTGGTTCGAGGACTCCCTGTTGATGCCCGCGATGCCGGCGACGAGCGCGCGGGGTGCTCGGGGGTCCCTACCGGCGTCGGCCGCCGCGGCGTGGATCGTGGCGTGGATGTTCTCCTGCGCGTCGTCGTTGTGGTGGGGTCCTCCGCCGCGCCCCACGGCCAGTCCCAGCAGATCCCCGGAGACGTCGAACAGCCCCACGCGCGTGTGGGTCCCGCCGGCGTCGATGCCGATCACGAACGGTGTCTCCCGGGGGTGCATCCTCGGGAACGTAGCACGATGCCGCACCGGGATCGACGGAGAACACCTGGTGCGGCATCGGAGGACCTGCCGGGCCCCGGGTGAGGCCCGCGGTCTTCTGCGAACGGGCAGCCTGCGAGGAGGTGCCGGTGGCGATCACGCGGGGTGCGCGTCGGCGGGACGGGTTGCCCTGACGATGGCTTCGGCCGCTGCGACCAGGTTCGCGGAGCCGCGCCCGAAGCTGCACAGCCGTGCCCCCGGGTCGGGGAGGCCGGTGGAGACGAGCGTCAGATCGGGCCTCCGACGGCGGATCTCCTCGGCGAGGGGCTGCTGCCAGGGGTTCACGAGGGGGTCCTGGACGGCGAGCACGAGGCTGCGGTTTGCGGCGAGCTCGAGAGCGCTCCCGATGTCCAGATCCTCGGTCGTGGTGCTGAGGCCGTCGGCCCCGTCGCAGCGCTCGCGCACCAGGGTCGCGAGGTCCCAGCCGTCCCACTCGAGCGCCGGCTTCGGACGCCGGTAGAGGTCGATGACCACGGGCCGGGTGAGGGCCGGCAGCGCGTCGGTCGCGACCACCGCTCGGCGCGCAGCATCCGCTCCTGCGTCCTTCCACCTCGCATCGGCCGGCGGGAGAGAGGTGTCGTCGCGACGCTCGCGCACCTGCCGTGCCGCCCGGTGCATCCCCCGGATGCGGGCCGACGACGCCTCGAGCCGGCGGACATCCAGTTCGCCGTCGGCGACGGCCCGCTCGAGCCGATCGAGCACCTGCTCGTGGAGATCGGGATCGGGTTCTGCGATGCACAGCTGATCCACGCCCGCGGCGAGGGCCAGTGCCGCGCCGTCGACCACCCCGACCCGCTTCGCGATCGCCGCCATCTCCAGGGCGTCGCTGATGATCACTCCCGTGAAGCCGAGCTCGGTGCGGGCGATGTCGGTGACCAGGCGCCGGCTGAGCGTGGTCGGCGTGTCATCGAGGGCGGGGAACCGGACGTGGCTGGTCATGGTCTGGGCGACGCCCGCGTCGACCGCGGCGCGGAACGGCGCGAGATCCACCCGCTCGATCTGCGCCCAGCCCCGCCGGTCGACGGCGTCGCCGAGGTGGGAGTCGACCGCGGTCGCGCCGTGGCCCGGGAAGTGCTTCGCGCAGGCCGCGACGCCGAGGGCCTGGGTCCCCTCTATCCAGGCGACGGCGTGGCGGGAGACCAGCGCCGGGTCCTCCCCGAAGGACCGCGTGCGGATGATGGGGTTGTCCGGATCGCTCTGGACGTCGACCACCGGCGAGTAGCTGGCGTCGATGCCGAGTCCCGCCAGGTGCGCGGCGAGCTCCTGGGCGCACGCCCGCGTGACGTGCACGTCGTCCACGACCCCGAGCGCCGCGGCACCCGGGGACTCCGGGCAGTCGGCACGGGTGAGGTGGCTGATGCGCCCTCCCTCCTGGTCCACGCCGACCACGAGATCGCCCTGGTGGTCGCGCAGTGTGGCCAGGGTGCGGCGGAGCTGCGCCGCCGTGCGCACGTTGCGACTGTGGAGGATGACGCCGCCCAGGCCCTGGTCGAGCAGCCGCGCGAGCTCGGGAGTGGGTTCGGGGGAGTCCCATCCGATGACGAGCAGAGAGGCGAGGAGCGCGCGGAGGGAAGGATCGCGGGTCATCCGGTGAAGTCTCCCTCGCGCTCGTTGAGCCGCGCATAGTGCGCGAGCTTGTCCTCGTCGACGTCCACTCCCAGACCGGGGCCGTCGGGCACGCGCAGGCACCCGTCCTCGAAGGGCAGCGGGTCGATGATGTCGTCGTCGTGCAGGTAGTACATCGAGTCGATCGCGCCCGCGAGCACCGGGGTGCTTGCGGCGATGGCGAGGTGGGCGGCTGTCGCGATGCCCATCTCCCCGCCGCTGTGCAGGTTCATGCCCAGGCCGAAGGCCTCGCAGTGGGCGGCGAGATGCTTGGTGATCGCCATGCCGCCCCACTTGTAGACGTCCCCGTGGATCACCTGCACCGCATCCAGCCGCACGGCGGGGGCGAGATCCTCCCATCGCACCACGCACATGTTCGTGCACAGCGGGATCCGCACGGCGCGCGCCACCTGCGCCATCTGCTCGAGCCCTTGGCAGGGGTCCTCGAGGTACTCGAGCCCGAGCGGCTCCAGCGCGCGACCGGCGCGGACGGACTCGGGGACGCTCCAGGCGGCGTTCGGATCCACGCGAAGCTCCACGTCGGGGAGCCGCTCACGCAGGGCCTCCATGATCGCGACGTCGGCCCGGGCATCGGTGCTCCCCTTGAGCTTCACAGCCGTGAAGCTGTTCTCCGCGACGATCTGCTCGGTCGCGTCCGCCAGCGAGCAGGGATAATCGCGGGCGTCGCCGTCGGACCGGGTGATCAGGGCCGTGAGCGGGACCTGCTCGCGGACCCGGCCGCCGAGCAGATCCACCACGCACATCCCGGCGGCCTTGCCGATGGCGTCCCAGCAGGCGACGTCGATCGCGGCCAGGGCCGCGTAGCCGAGGTACCCGTGGAAGAACGGCAGCATGCGGTGGCGCGCGTGGAAGGCCTCGAGCTCCCGCGGGTCGGTGCCGATCACGTCGTCGGCCAGCTGGCGGACGAGGCGCGCGACGGGCGCGCCCCACATGGTCTCGCCCCATCCGACGACCCCGTCGTCGGTGCGCAGGCGCACGATGGTGCGGGTCTCGCCGCGCTTGGTCTCGAACGACGAGGTGAATCCCTGCTTCATCGGGAGGTTCACGACGTGGACTTCGAGGTCGACGATCTTCATCGGGCTGCTCCTTCGGGAGTGGAGGGGGTCGGGGCATCGGAGGGGAGGTCCAGGTCCAGGAGGGCGTCCACGCACTCGGTGAGCCGTGCTGCGGCCTCCGCGAGGGCCGCCGCACCCTCGGCGGCGTCCGCGAGGCCGGGGTCGTCCGTGATGCCTCCCGTGCGCGGCCACTCGCCGTGCCTCTCGACGTGGAGGCCGCGGACCATGCGGCGATCGAAGAGCGGAAGCTCCCGGGGACCGTCCATGGGCGGGCGGACGAGCGAGGGATGCGCGGTCTCCATGAGGGAGGTCTCGAAGGAGCCCGCGTGGCCCGGCGCCCCGGGGCGGGGCTCGAGCAGCTCCCAGTAGCTGCAGCAGGCCGCGAGGATCTCGTGCTCCAGAGCTGCGATCTTGACGGCCTGGCTCATCATCTCGATGTTCCCGCCGTGCCCGTTGACCACGAGGATCCGCCGGAACCCGGCGGCCACCAGGGAGTCGAGGAGAGCCCCGAGCACGTCCAGGAGGGTCCTCGGAGGGAGGCTGAGCGCGACCGCGAACTGGTGGTGGCCGCTGAAGCCGTAGGGGAGGGGCGGGCACAGCGCCGTGTCCGCCCGATCTGCCAGCGCCCTCTCGACGACCTCCGCGACCAGGAGGGAGTCGGTGCCCAGGGGGAGGTGGTCCCCGTGCTGCTCGAGGGAGCCGATGGGGAGCACCGCGACGCCGTGCGCAGCGAGATCTGCGACCTGCTTCCTCGTCATCTCGGCCAGATGCGGCATGGGATCTCCTTCTGTGGGGTGGTGGTCGCGCTCGCGGACGTGCGTCCGCGGGCTCGGGGCGTGCGTCCGCCGGCTCGCGGGCGCGCATCGGGTGCTGCCGGCCTCGCTACTGTGGCGGGATGACCGCTCGCGTGCTGCCCTTCGAACCCCCTGCATCGCGCGAGGGTGCCTTCCTGGCTCTCGAGCTGCTGCCCGGGCGCGTGCAGGGCGCTCTCATCGATGCCACGGGCAGGTTCCGCACTCGCCGGGAACTCGCCTTCGACCCCTCGGCCGGGCGCGAGCAGATCCTCGCGCACGTGGACCGGGTGGCGCTGGGGCTCGCCCGCGGCGGCGCGCTGAGCGGCTGCGTCATCTCGGCCGGGGGAGTCCTGGACACCGTGGGCGGGCGGATGCTGCAGGTCGTGGACATGCCGTCCCTCGAGGGATGCGAGATCGGTTCGCGGCTGCGGGAGCTCGTCGGGGCGCCCACGCTGCTCGAGCATCGCGCGCGCCTCCAGGTGCACGGCGATCACTACTTCGGCGCCGGTCAGGGGGAGGAGACCTTCGCCTCCGTCGCCACCGGCTCCACCCTGGGCGTCGGCATCCTCTATCGAGGCACGATCCTCGCGCCCGACGGCGGACGCAGCGGGGCCCACATGACCGTCGCCCGCGGGCAGCTGACCTGCAGCTGCGGGAAGCAGGGCTGCTGGCGCACCATCGCCACGACGGCCTGGCTCGAGGCGCGCGGCCAGGAGCTGGGCATCCTGGCGACCGGTCTCGCCGACTGGGAGCGGTGCGCGGCGGAGGACCCGCGCGCGGCGGCGGTCGTCGGCGAGTACGCGGACAACATCGCGGTGGGCCTCGCCAACATCCAGCAGCTGTGCACGCCGGGCCTGTTCGTGCTCCATGGCGAGGCGGCGCAGGCGTCCGAGGGATTCCGCGCCCGCATCCTCGCGACTCTGCGCGATCTCTCCCGCACGGGCGGGGAGACCCAGCCCCGCCTGCGGACGAACGTGACCCCGGAGGATGATGCGACTCTGCTGGGCGGCGTCGCGTACCTGCTGCACCGCGGGATCGTGCCCGCGCCCTGACCGGGGCGGATCGGTGCGCGCGCACGTCATGCCGAGTCCCCGTCCGCGGCCCCGTCCCCGTCCGCGGGCCCGGGCACGGGCGCCGCTGCGCGGCCGGCATCGTCCGCCGGACCCGACGCCGCGCCCGAGCGGGCGAGGAGCTTCGGGTTCGCCCGACGCGGGTCCGGGTGTGCGACCGAGTCCAGGAGCCGCCGGGTGACCTCGGACGAGGGCGAGGCCAGCACCTCGCGGCAGGGGCCGACCTCCTCCAGGCGTCCTGCCGCCATCACGGCGATCCGGTCGGCGATCCCGGAGACCACAGCCAGGTCATGGGTGACGAAGAGCAGGGCCACGCCGGTGCGCTCCTGCAGCTCGGCCAGCAGGTTCAGGATCTTCGCCTGCACGGAGACGTCGAGGGCGCTCGTCGGCTCGTCCAGCACCAGCAGGCGCGGCTCGAGGGCGAGGGCGCGGGCGATCGCGATCCGCTGCCGCTGGCCGCCGGAGCACTCGTGCGGGTACCTCTCGCCGATCGCCGGCTCGAGGTCCACACTCTCCAGGAGCTCGCCGACCCGGCGTCGGATCCCTGCCGGCCCGAGGGCGGCGCGCCGATGCGTGTGCAGCGGCTCGGCGATCACGTCACGGATGCGCAGGCGCGGGTTCATGCTCGCGTACGGGTCCTGGAACACCATCTGCACCAGCAGCGCGCGCTCGGCGGATGCCTGCCGACGATGGCGGGTCAGGTCCCTGCCGTCGGTGAGGATGCGTCCGGCGTCGGGATCGGTGAGGCCCACGACGATGCGGGACAGCGTGGTCTTGCCCGAGCCGGACTCACCGACCAGGGCGAGCGTCTCGCCCGGGAGGATGTCGAGGTCCACGTCCCGCAGCACGGTGTTCTCCCGGCGCCGCTGGCGGTAGGTCTTCGAGATGCCGCGCATGCTCACGACGGGCGCGTCCTCTGGTGCGCGGGCGGTGCTCTGCCGGTTCATGCGGACGCTCCTGTCTGCAGGCGGGGTGTGGCCTCGAGCAGGGAGCGCGTGTAGTCATCGCGGGGCTGCTCGAAGACCTGCAGGGCGTCGCCCTGCTCGACCAGCCGTCCCTCGTGCATCACCGCGACCCGGTCGGCGATGGAGGCGACGACGCCCAGGTCGTGCGTGATCAGCAGGATCCCCATCCCGGTCTCCTCCTGGACGGTGCGGAACAGCGACAGGATCTCCGCCTGGGTGGTGACGTCCAGCGCCGTCGTGGGCTCATCGGCGATCAGGAGCCGCGGACGGCTCATCAGCGCCATCGCGAGCATCGCGCGCTGCCGCAGCCCGCCGGAGAGCTGGTGGGGGAACTGCCGTGCGCGCAGCTCCGGGTCCGGCACCCGTGCCTGCTCGAGGGCCTCGAGCGCGCGATGTCGGCGCTGCGCGCGGGATCCCGTGCGGTGGATCGCCATGACCTCCATGAGCTGGCTGCCGATCGTGCGCATCGGGTTGAGCGTGGTCATCGGGTCCTGGAAGACCATCGAGATGTCGCGCCCGCGCACCGCGCGCAGCTCCTGCGGCGTCAGACGCAGCAGGTCGCGGTCGTCGAGCAGGATGCGCCCGCGCGGGTAGACGGCGGGCGGCTCCGGGTTCAGCCGCAGCACCGACAGCGCGGTGCTGGACTTCCCCGAGCCCGACTCGCCGACGAGCGCGAGGGTGCGACCCTCGTGGACGGTGAGGTCGATGCCCCGGACCGCGGCGACGTGCTCGCGGCGGGAGGCGAAGGAGATGTGGAGGTCCTCGATCGTGAGCAGTGCGTTCATGAGGTGTACGTCCTCGGATCCCACCGGTCGCGCACGGCGTCCCCGGCGACGTTGATGGACAGCACGGTCAGGAGCAGGGCGGTGCCGGGCAGGACGGCGAGCCACCAGGCGGTGCCCATGTAGAGCTGGCCGTCCGAGAGCATCGATCCCCAGGTCGCGATGCTGGAGGGGACGCCGAGGCCCAGGAAGCTCAGGGCGGCCTCGGCGAGGATGACCGTCCCCACCTGCAGCGTCAGGATCGTCATCAGGGGTCCGGTGACATTGGGCAGCATGTGGCGCGCCATGATCCTGTGCCCCGGCACGCCCATGACCTTCGCGGCCTCGACGAACTCGCGGGTGCGCAGGGAGATCACCTCGGAGCGCAGCACCCGGGCGTAGGAGACCCAGCCGGTGATGCCGAGCACCATGATCACGTTCCACAGGCCGGGGCCCACGAAGCCGATCACCGCGAGCGCGAGAAGCAGCGTGGGGAAGGCGAGCTGGACGTCCGTGAGGCGCATGAGCACCCGGTCCGTCCACCCGCCCGTGTAGCCGGCGACGATGCCGATCACGGATCCGATCACGCCGGACAGGAGCGCCGCAGTGATGCCGACGAGGACGGACACGCGGCTGCCGACGACGAGCCGGGCGAGGACGTCCCGTCCGAGCTGGTCGGTGCCCAGCAGGTGCCCCGCCGTTCCGGGCGGGGCCAGGCGCTGCAGCAGGTTCTGCTCGTCGGGGTCGCCCACCAGGAGCGGGCCGATGAGCGCGAGGAGGACGACGAGGGCGAGGAACCCGGTGGACAGCACAAGGGTGATGTCCGCGCGCCCGCGCCGGGCGACACCTTTCGCGCCGGAGGCGGGCCCGGTGGGCCCCGCGGGGTCCGTCGCGGTCAGGGGGATCTGCGTGGAGCTCATGCGTCACTCCGGACTCGGGGGTCGATGATGGCGTAGGACAGGTCGACCAGCAGGTTCACGAGGATGAAGGTCGCGGCGAACAGCACGACGGTGCCCTGGACGAGAGGGAAGTCCCGGGCGCTGATGGCGTCGATCGTGAGCCGGCCGATGCCGGGCCAGTTGAAGATCTGCTCGGTGAGGATCGCCCCGCCTAGCAGGGAGCCGAGCTCGAGCCCGAGCACGGTGATGACGGGCATGGACGCGTTGCGGAGCGAATGGCCCATCAGCACCCGGGCCTCGCTCGCGCCCTTGGCGCGCGCGGTTCGCACATGGTCCTGCCCCATCACCTCGATCAGCGAGGAGCGCAGCAGGCGCGAGACCACGGCGACGGAGAAGATCGCGAGGGTCGTGGCGGGGAGGATCAGGTGGGCGGGCGTCCCGTAGCCGGCGGCGGGAAGCACCCGCAGGGTGACGCCGAACAGCAGGACCAGCAGGATCCCCACCCAGAACGCGGGGGTGGACTGTCCGACCAGCACCCCGCTCATGACGACCCTGTCCAGCGCGGTGCCGCGGCGCATGGCGCCGATGCTGCCGGCGAGGAACGAGACGACCACGGTGATCAGCAGAGCGGTGGCGGCGAGCAGGGCCGTGGCCGGGATCCGCTCGATGATCAACGAGGTCACGGGCTCCTTGTAGACCAGCGAGTCGCCGAGGTCGAGATGGACGAGACCACCCAGGAAGTCCAGGTACTGCAGGGGCAGCGGGCGATCGAGCCCGAGGGTCTGCTTCATCTGCGCGACCTGATCGGCGCTCGCATCGTCGGGCAGGAGCAGCGCCACCGGATCGCCGGAGGCGCGCGAGAGCACGAACACGACCGTGACGGCCGCCCAGAGCACCAGGAGGGAGGAGAGCAGGCGGGTGACGGCGGCGCGCAGGAGCCGGGTCCGGCCGCGGCTCATCGGGCGGTCTCCATCGCGAGCGTCCCGTTCACATTGGGAGTCCACTCGATGCGCTTGTTCGAGGCGAAGTTCTGATCCGCCTGGTACAGGAACAGGAAGGGCGCTTCGTCGTGCAGCCATTCCTGCATGCGGCGGAACGTCTTCAGGCGTGCATCCGGGTCGATGGTCTGCTCGAGCGCGTCGATCATCTCGTCGGCCTCCGGCGACCGGATCCTGCTGCGTTTGCGATCCGAGCGGATGTACGACTGCATGGTGGCCTCTCCGTCGAGCGTCCAGCCCGTGCTTCCGGTGAGATACATGGATCCGAGCGAGGAGGGATCGTCCGAGGCGAGCCGTTCGGCGAAGGTGCCGGGCTCGAGGATCTCGAGCTCGAGCGTCACGCCGACGTCCTCGAGCATTCCGGCGAGTGCCTGACTGACGAGCTGGTCCTTGTTCGAGGCGGTGAAGCTCAGTGTGAGGCCGTCGGCATGGCCGGCGTCCGCGAGCAGCCTCCTGGCCTCGTCGGGGTCCCTCTTCGGTGGCTTCACGTCCGGGTCGTAGCCGAACGCCTCCCGCGGCACGATCGTGGCGGCCTCTCGCCCTGAGTCGTTGAGCACCGCGCTGATGAGCAGCGGAACGTCCACGGCGTGGTTCAGGGCGCGTCGAACGCGGGCGTCCTTCAGGACCTCGTGCTCGGTGTCGAGCACGACGAAGTACATGCGGATCCCCGGGTGCGTGGTGAGGGAGACGTCCTTGTAGCCCTCGAGCTGGAGGGCCGCCTCGGGATCGAGGGCGGAGACCAGGTCGACGGCGTCGCTCTGGATGCCCGCGAGCGCGGAGGCCGGGTTGGGCATCGCGGTGAAGTGGAGCTCGCCGAACGCGGGCCTGCCGTTCCAGTGGTCCGCGTAGGCGGCGAGGCGGAGCAGCTGGGCCTTGCGCCAGGAGACGAAGCGGAACGGGCCCGTGCCGATCGGGTGCGCGGCGAATCCCTTCGCACCCACGTCGGCGAAGTGGTCCGCGGGCAGCATCACGCCCCCGAAGAGCGAGACCTTCTCGGGAATGACGGGGTCCGGCTCGGCCATCACGATGTCGACGGTGTGGTCGTCGATGATCTCGACGTGGTCCACGGAGCGCAGCTCGACGATCGTGGAGCCGGTGTCCGGGTCGATGAGCCGCTCGATCGAGAACTTCACGCTGCGGGCGTCGAAGGGCTCGCCGTTGTGGAAGGTGACGCCCTTGCGGAGGCGGAACCTCCAGTGGTGCTCGTCCGTGGCCTCCCAGTGGGTGGCCAGCCGAGGGACCAGCTCGTTCTTCGTGTCGCGCATGGTGAGCGTGTCGAAGATGTTGATGAGCACGTTCATGCCGTCCAGGCCGCTCTCCAGGTGGGGGTCGAGTCCCGTGGGCTCGCTCGGCTGGGCGATCCGCAGGGCGCCGGTTCCCTCCGAATCCGCTGCGGAACCGCATCCTGCCGTGAGCCCGACGGCGCCCAGCAGCGAACCGGCCGCACCGAGGCGCAGCGCGGTGCGCCGGGTGGTCATGGGTGGGGCGGTCATGCTCATGGCTCGCAGATCCCTCCTCGATGAGGAATGCCATTCAACGGTGCAGTTGTTCCACTCAGTGGTACGAATGTCGATTACCATAGTTGTCATGGGTCAAGAGGTCAACGAAGCGGCGCGGTCCGTCGCGGACAAGGTGACGGCGCTCCTGCGCGCCGTGGGCGCCGCCGAAGAACCGATGAGTCTCGCTGCGCTGACGGCCGCGAGCGGCACGAGCAAGTCGACGTGCCGACGGCTGCTGCTGGACCTGAGCACCCAGGGATACGTGCGTTCTCCGCGGCGCGGCATGTACGCGGCGGGCCCGCGACTGCAGGGCCTCGCGGCCGCCGTGGTGCGCGGCGACCGGATGGGAGGCGTGATCCGGGAATCGCTCGGCGCTCTCGCCCGCGCCACTGGACACGTCGCGCTGCGCGTCAGCGTCATCGACGAACGGGCCGTGGTCCTGGATCTCGAGAATCCCCAGAACATCCCGCTCGGCGTCCAGGTGGGGGAGGAGCTCCCTGCACATCGGATCTGGGCCGACGGTGGCGGAGGGCGGCAGCAGGCCGATCCGGTGGACGAGTACCCTTCCCGCTCCCTGTGGATGCTCAGCGCCCCCATCGACGACCAGGGACAGGAGCGGCTCGCGCTCGTGGGGCTCGCCTTCATGCGCCCGCAGAGCACGAGCGCCTCCGACCTCCTGACCGCGCACGCGAGGACACTGCGGGACATCGGATCGCGGGCTCGCGATGCCGGCTGACACCGCCGAGGAGCTGGAGTCCCTCCTCGACAGCGCTCGCTCCGAGGGGCAGTTCAGCGCCGCCTCATGGGCGGTCGGATCGTCGACGAGGACGCTCGGCAGCGGCGTGCTCGGCACGCCGAGTGAGAGCGACGAGGTCGGGATCGGCCCGCGCACCCTCTTCGACCTCGCGTCGGTGACCAAGCCGATCGTGGGACTCACCCTGCTGCGGCTCGTGGGCCGCGGTCTCGTCGCCCTGGATACGACCGTGGGCGAGGTGCTCCTGGACTGGCCGGACGGGCCGATGGCGCACGCCGATCTCCGATCGCTTCTCACGCATGCTTCAGGAGCACCGGGACCGACCCCTCTGTTCCGCGAGCACGGTGACCGGGAGTCCCTGCTGCACGCCCTCGCGCGTCTGGAGTTCACGGCCCCGGGACAGTGGTGCTATTCCTCGATGGGTTTCATCGCCCTGGGACTCGTGGCGGAGCGAGTGGGCGGAGCGGGACTGGACGATCTGGTGCATCGCGAGATCACGGGGCCGCTCGGAATGCGTGACACCCGCTACGGCCCGGTGGATCGGGGCGACGCCGTCGCCACCGAAGCCTGCCCATGGCGCGGACGGCTCGTGCGCGGGACGGTGCACGACGAGAATGCAGAGGTGCTGGGCGGCGTCGCCGGCCACGCCGGCCTGTTCGGCACGGCCGAGGACCTGGGGAGACTCGGCGCGGCCCTGCTGCGGGGGAGTCTGCTCGAGCCCGCGCTGCAGGACGCGATGACCGGGCGGAGGGACGGTCGCCCTCTGGGGTGGTGGCCGCGCGAGCGCTGCAGCTTCCTCGATGGCACGTTCGACGAGAGCGCGTACGGCCACACCGGCTTCACGGGCACCAGCCTGGTGATCGACCCGAGCCGGGACCGCTGGTTCTGTCTGCTGACCAATCGCGTGCACCCGACGCGCGAGCCCCGTGGCTTCGAGCGTGTGCGCGCCGACTTCCACGCGGTGGCCTCGCGCGGGGCCTGGGGGATCGAGGGTTCGCCCGCTTCAGATCGGTGAATCGCCGCGCGCCATCGCTGCCCTCCAGTCATGCGAGACAGTGCCACGACGCGTATCAGGCCACTTGCCACCAGGGCGTCCTGTCGGCCACTTCGTACGATCCCCACCTGAGACCACCGCCGCGCGTCGGAGACCGGAGAATGGCACGGACCCGAACGCGCCCGGACGGGCCGACGGGACCCTGTCGGCCGAGGGGTCGACGACGGACCATCGACGACGGACCGACGACGACGAAGCGGAGCGCACCATGACCCATCGGACCGACCACCCCCGCAGTATCATTCTGGACTGCGACCCCGGCCACGACGACGCCGTCGCGATCATGCTCGCGCTCGGCTCCCCGGCGATCGAACTGCTGGGCGTCACGACCGTCGGCGGCAACCAGACGGTCGACAAGATCACGCGCAACGCCCAGAGCGTGCTCGAGGTGTGCCGGCGCCAGGACGTGCCCGTGCACCGGGGGAGCGCCCGGCCCCTGCTGCGCGAGGTGCACGTCGCCGGGGACATCCACGGCGAGAGCGGCCTGGACGGCGTGGAGCTGCCCGAGCCCACGGTGCCCGTCGCCGCGCAGCGCGCTGTCGAGTTCATCGTGCAGACCGTGATGGAGTCCGAGCCCGGGGAGATCACCCTCGTCTGCACCGGTCCGCTCACCAACCTCGCGCTCGCCGTGCGCCTCGAGCCCGCGATCATCGACCGCGTCCGCGAGGTCGTGATCATGGGCGGCGGCTATCACGAAGGCAACGTGACGCCGGTGGCCGAGTTCAACATCTGGGCCGATCCGGAGGCCGCGGCGATCGTGGTCGACGCCGGCTGGGAGCTCACCATGGTGGGGCTCGACCTCACGCATCAGGCCCTCGCCACCGCCGACGTCGAGCAGCGGATCGCGGAGATCGGCACCGACCTCGCCGCGTTCTTCCTGGGGCTGATGGCGTTCTTCCGCCGCGCCTACCAGGAGAACCAGGGCTTCGACGACCCGCCCGTGCACGACGCCTGCACGATCGCGTACCTCATCGACCCCGCCGTGGTGCAGACGCGCCGCGCTCCGCTGCACGTCGAGACCCGCGGGGACCTCACCCGCGGCATGACCGTCGCCGACCTGCGGCCCGGCGCGGACCTCGCGGGATGCCGCACACAGGTCGCGACCGCGCTCGACGCGGACGGATTCTGGCGGCTCGTGGTCGACGCCGTGCGCTCGCTGGGGTGAGGTGCTGGGGACGTCGGCGCTCGTCGGGGGAGTCTGCGCAGGCACAGCCGACGCACAGCGCGGCCATGCGGGAGGGCTAAGGGGGCTCCGTAGCGTCGCCGCCATGTCTTCACACCGCTCCAGCACCTCGACGTCTCCTCTCACCACGTCCCTCACCCGGCCCACCCGGCGCGGCCTGCTCGCCGCCGGCGGGATCGGCGGCATCGCGCTCCTCGCCGCCGGCTGCAAGGGCTCGTCGTCCTCCACCGCGGCCGCGACGCTCGACGGCGACTCCGTCAGCGGCGCCGTGGACGGCGACTTCTGGGACGAGAAGAGCATCCACACGCTGTCCGTCGTCTTCGACGAGGACGACTACGACGGGATGATCGAGGCCTACGTCTCGAGCCAGGAGAAGAACTGGATCGAGGCAGACGTCGAGATCGACGGCAAGGTCTTCACGAAGGCCGGCATGAAGCTCAAGGGCAACTCCAGCCTGCGCAGCCTCGCGGGCGGGCAGGGGCAGGGCGGCGGGCCCGGCGGAGCCGCCGCGTCCGACGGAGGCGGCGACACCGCCACCTCCGATACCGACACCGACACGTCTGCCGAGGCCTCCGACGGAGGCGGGGACGCCGCCGGAGGCGCGCCCGGCGGCGACGAGGGCGACGGCAGCATCTCGAAGGACGATCCCACCGGGCTGCCCTGGATGATCCGTCTGGACAAGTACACGGACGGCCAGAGCTACAGCGGCCGCAGCCGCTTCGTGGTGCGCGGCAACAACACGGAGACCTCGATGAACGAGGCGGTCGCACTGGACGTGCTCGCGCTCGCCGAGGTCCCCGCCGAGAAGTACGCCTTCACGCGGTTCAGCGCCAACGGGGCCGACGCGCAGCTGCGCCTCGTGCTCGACGTCCCGGAAGACGACCAGTGGAACGTCGACGCCTTCGACGGCACCGGCGCGACCCTCAAGGCCGACTCCGAGGGCGATTACTCCTACCGCGGGGACACGGCCGACGACTACGAGGACGCCTTCGACGCGAAGTTCGTGGCCGACGACCTCGACGAGGACGACGTGTTCGCCGCGCTCGGCAGCTTCCTCACGTTCGTCAACGACTCCGAGGACGATGAGTTTGCCTCCGGCCTGGACGACAGGTTGGACGTCGACGGCTTCGCGACCTACCTCGCGGTCCAGGAGCTCGTGCAGAACACCGACGACATCGACGGCCCGGGCAACAACTCGTACCTCCACTACGACCCCTCGTCGAAGAAGTGGTCGGTGGTCGCTTGGGACCAGAACCTCTCCTTCGGCGGCATGGGCATGGGCGGCGGAGGCGGCGCCCCCGGCGGGGCCGATGCGACCGGGGACAGCGCCGCGGCCAGCGACGGAGGCGGGGACGACGCCAGCGACAGCGACGACGCGGCCGGCGGCCAGAAGCCCGACCAGGGCGAGATGCCTCAGGGCGGGGGCCAGGGCAGCGGCGCAGGAGGCGGTGGCATGGGCGGGAACATCCTCTCCGAGCGATTCATGGACGACGACACCTTCTCCGACCTCTACGAGTCGACGCTCGCGTCGGTGCGCAAGGCCGTCTATACCTCCGGCGACGCGACCGCGCGGGTGAAGACGCTGTCCTCCTTGCTGAAGAAGGACGCGAGCGACCTGGTCAGCAGCGACGACATCACGTCGGACGCGAAGACGATCACCGACGTGATCGACGGCTGAGAGGTCGCTACGCTCGAGTCTCCACCCACGGAAGGACGCGAAGATGCTCACCGGAATCGACCCCCTGCTCAGCGGCGACCTGCTGCGCCTGCTCGACCACATGGGCCACGACGACACCCTGCTGGTCGCCGACGCGCACTACCCCTCGTACCGCTCGGGGGCGCCGGTCATCGACCTGCCCGTGACCTCGCCCGAGGCCGTGCGCGCGATCCGCACCGTGCTGCCCCTGGACCTCTACGCGGGTCCGTCGGCCACGCTCATGAACCCCGAGCCGGGCACCGGCGAGGAGGTCCAGAGGCAGCTCAAGGAGGCGATCGCCTCGCCGAGCGAGGATCGCTTCGAGTGGATCGACCGCTTCGCCTTCTACGAGCGCGCCCAGTCGATGTTCGCGGTGATCCGCACGGCCGAGGTCCGCAAGTACGGCTGCATCATGATCCGCAAGGGCGTCGTCGGCGACGAGGAGTCGCGCGGGGCGTAAGGGACGGGAAGCGGTCACGTCGTGGCCGGGCTTGTCCACAGCCAAGCAGTACTAGAACTAGTAGACGCGCGTACTATGCTGGCATGAGCGATGTGACCCGCACCGAACTGAATCAGCAGACCGCCCGGGTGCTCGCACGTGTCCAGGCCGGTGAGTCCGTGACCGTGACGGACCGGGGGCGGCCGATCGCCCACATCACGCCTGCGCCGGCGGACCGCCGCGCACGCCGGATCGCCAGCGGTGCTCTGCGCCCTGCGAAGACTGGTGGGGTGCCGACCATCAGCACCCCGATCACGCAGTGGAGCACGGAGCAGATGGTCGAGGACATGAGGGGCGACCGGTCGTGATCTACCTCGACACATCCGCCGCCTTCAAGCTGCTGAGCCGCGAACCAGGAGTCGCGGACGTCGAGCAGCTCTTCGCCTCGGGAGAGCTGCTCGTGGCGTCGCGCCTGCTGGAGCTCGAACTGCATGCGACCGTCGACCGCCGCGGCGGGGCTCACGCGGATGTCGATGCGATCGTCGATCGAGTGGAGATCGACGCCGTCGACGACGAGGTGATGGAGCATGCGCTGTCGCTGCGGTCAGGTCTGCGGGCCATGGATGCTCTGCATCTGTCGACCGCGCTCCTCTACGGGGACAAGCTGGAGGGGTTCGCGACCTTCGATCGCGAGCTGGCCAGCGCCGCGCAGGGATTCGGGCTGGAGATCCTGCCTGCGCGAGCGTGAACCGGGGCCCGTCCCACACATGGGCGAGCCGGCTGCCCCTCACTCTCCCCAGGCCCTCACCGCCACCACATGCGCTGCGGGCGCGCCGTTCGTCTCCTCGACGACCATGCGCAGCGACCTGGTCGTGACAGGACTCCGGAGGGGAAGCACCCGGTGGCGACGGCGGTTGTCGTCGAGTCGCGCGATCTCCTCCCAGACGCCCTCGCGGAGCACCTCCAGTCGAGCCGCGCGCACCAGGGTGGGCATGATCTCGGCCTCGGTGCGGTGGTGGTGAAGGTTGATGAGGTCCTCGTTGACATCGTCGTCGAGCAGCAGGTCGACGGACGCGATGGTCTGCGGCTCCTCCCATGCGAGCGTCAGCACAGGCTGCGGGTCCTCGGCGAGCGGCGCCGAGACCCACATGTTCGGACCGCCGTAGGGCCGCGAGAAACCGCCGACGGCACGGCATGGGGCGAAGGCCTGCGTGGGTGCGGTCGACCGGAAGCAGATGCCGGTTCCGTGGAGGGTCTCCTTCCACTCGCGCCACTGCGCCGAGTACCTCTCCTCGGGCGGCACCTCGCGGTGCAGCATCGTGACGGTCCCGGGCTCGGCGTGATCGCCGCGGTGCACGCTGAGCGACGGGTCGGCGCGGAGGACGACGAAGGCGTTGCCGGGGGAATCCGGCGTCCAGTCGACCTGCGCCCGTACCCAGCTGCGCCCGGGACGGACGGGGACGCGCACGCTGCGCCGGCACTCGCGGGGGAGATAGTTCTGCGGCTTGCTCGTGCTGTGCACCTCGAGGACCAGCTCGGTGTCCTGCTCGGCGTCGACGAGGATCTCCAGCTCGCCCAGACCAGGGTCGGCCGGGAGGACGAGCCCCAGGTCATGGTCCAGGGGCAGGCGGCCCGTGCTCCGTGTCGAGCCGAGCGTCCGCTTGCTCGAACTGGCGGAGGCACGGGCTCGCAGGGCGAGGTTCGACGGGTCCTCGTCCTGGACGCCGAGGACCGACGCGTCGGCCCGCACCAGTGCGCGTCGCAGCTCGGTGAGGTGGTCGGCGGCCAGATCGCGGGGAGCGACGCCGAGCCGTCCGGCGAGGGAGGCGGCGATCCCCGCCGCCTCACCGAGGATGGCGCACGTGGCCATCACGCGCGTCGTGCCGAAGGCGACATGGCTCGCGCTGATGTCGCGCCCCGCCATCCACAGGTTCGTGACGTTGCGGGAGAACAGCGAGCGAAGGGGGATGTGGTAGTTCCCGTCGGGATGCCAATGCCGTGATCCGCGTTCGCCGGCGTAGACGCCGCCCACGGGATGCAGGTCGATCGACCAGCCGCCGAAGGCCACCCGATCCTCGAACTCGGTCTGGCCCAGCACGTCGTGCTGGGTGAGCACGTGGTCGCCCACGAAGCGTCGGTACTCGCGCTTGCCCGGCACCGCGCCGATCCACTCGAGGGAGAGGTTCTCGGCATCGAAGCGGCCGGAGTTCTTGATGTGGTCCCAGATCCCGTAGCAGACGGCCTGCAGCTCGTCGCGGATCCGCTCGTTGTCGCGCACGATATCGAGGTCCCCGCCCCATTCGATCCACCAGTACGCGCAGCCGTTCATGTCCTGGCGGATGACGCGGTTCTCGGGGATGGAGGTGTTCTCGATGTCGACCGCGAAGGACGGGGAGACGAACTTTTGCGGATGGCCGACGTCCTTCGTGTAGAAGAGGATCGTCGAGCCGAGCATGTCGTCCCCGGGATGCTCCGGTGCCCAGGACTCGCCGTACGTCCCGTGGTCCTCGCTGCCGCGCATGGATTCGGCCCCTGCGAGGTGGCCGACGAGCCCGTCGCCGCTGCAGTCGATGAACGTGGGTGCGGTGAAGCGGATCCTTCGCTCGGACCCGCTCATCCACCCGGTGACCGACCGGATGGTGCGGCGGTCGACCGGTCCGTTGGCTTCGACCTCCGTGACATCGGTGTTCAGGAAGAGGGAGATGTTCGGCTCCGCGCGCACCGACTCGAGCAGCAGGAGGTCCCAGTAGTAGGGGTTTCCGTCGGGATTGCGGTACTGGTTCTCCACGAACAGCTCGCCCATGATGCCGGTCTCGCGGGCGAACATGTGGATGCCGTGGGCGGTCGCGCCGCACACCCAGACCCTGACCTCGCTCGAGGAGTTCCCGCCCAGCACGGGCCGGTTCTGCACGAGGGCGACGCGGCTGCCCTGCCGGGCGGCGCCGACGGCGGCGCAGATGCCCGCGAGGC
The DNA here is from genome assembly GCF_020792675.1 of Brachybacterium halotolerans subsp. kimchii. Classification (NCBI taxonomy): domain Bacteria; kingdom Bacillati; phylum Actinomycetota; class Actinomycetes; order Micrococcales; family Dermabacteraceae; genus Brachybacterium; species Brachybacterium halotolerans. Next base: position 2,943,990 of record NZ_CP086254.1, read on the forward strand.
CTCCGCCCACGACGACGATGTCCGCCGTGATGCTCTCGCTGGGGTTCTCGGGGATCGCAGAGGTCTCGGGACGGGCCGCGGGCGTGTCGGTGCTGTCGCCGCTCATGGTCGTGTCCGTGCTCATCGGGCTGTCATCCTCTCGGAGGTGCGGGGGCCGTGGGAGTCCTGGGGAACTGGGGATCGTCAGGGGCGGCGAAGGTGCCGTCGTCGATGAAGCGCATGCTTGGGTCGGACGAGCGGATCTGCGCGACGAGCACCCACAGCAGGCTGGTGGCGAGGATGTCGCTCGCACGCCCCGCGTAGTACTGGGTCCAGACGGAGCCGTTGCGGATACCCGTGTACAGAGGGATGTCCGATGCCTCGGCGAAGGGTGAGTCGGGATCGCCGTGCAGGGCGATCGTGCAGGCCCCGGCGGTCTTCGCCCGTCGCAGGAAGTCGACGGTCGCCGCGTCGGTGCCGGAACGGCCCAGGACGATCACCGCGTCGCGGTCGGTGAGCGTGTTGGCGACGGCCCGCAGGGTGTTGCCGCCCGCCTCGTGGAACCAGGCCGCGATGCCGATGCGCAGCAGCCGCATCTGCAGCTCCCGCAGGGCGATCGCATCGCCCCACTCGGCGTGGAGGTGTACGTGCTCGGCGCGGGCGACCGTCGTGGCGGCACGTCGGAAGGGTCGCACGTCGATCGCGTCGGCGGCGTCGCGCAGGGACCGCGCGGCGGTGCCGGCGAGGATGTCCAGGACGTCGTCGGGGGAGTCGGACGGACTGATCGCCGAGCCGATGTCGCGCTCCCAGCCGGACTGCGTCGTGCGGCCGTTGTCCAGGGCGATCGCGGAGCGGAAGGCGGGGAACCCCGAGTAGCCGAGCCGCGTCGCCAGGCGGGAGACGGTCGCGGCGGACGCCTTCGATCGCGCGGCGATCTGCGTGATCGAGTCGCCGCCCGCGCGCAGAGGATCCTCCAGGATCACGTCGGCGATGCGGCGGGCGGTCGGGTTCAGCTGCTCGGCGATGTCGCGCAGTCGCTGGAGGGCTGAGGCGGACGGGTTCGGATCGTCGGGCGAGGACGTCGTTTCGGTGTTCACGGGTGCTCGATCGTCGTAGGGGAGGGGGCGGATCGTCTCGGGGGCGGGGGGACTGCGAAGCCGCCGCTCGGGGCGTGCTACTTCAGGGCGCTCTCGGTCATGGCGCGGATGAAGCGGCGCTGGAAGATCAGGAAGACCAGGAGGATCGGGATGATCGAGATGACGGCGGCCGCCATCGAGAGCCCGGGCGCCATCGCGCCCGTCTCGTCGACGAAGTTCGTCAGCCCCAGGGGGAGGGTGAAGCGCGCGGGATCGGAGATGAACACCAGCGGGGTCTCGTAGTCGTTCCACGACCAGACGAAGGTGAGGATCGCGAGCGCGCTGATCATGGGGATCGCGTTGGGGAGGTAGATCCGGAAGAAGATCTGGAACTCGCCCGCACCGTCCAGGCGCGCGGCCTCGGCGAACTCGTCGGGCTGGGAGATGAAGTACTGGCGCATGAGGAACGTGCCCAGCACCGTGAACATGCCCGGCAGGATCAGCGCCCAGAGAGTGTCGTAGAGCCCGAGCTGCTGGAAGTAGACGAAGCGCGGCACCAGGAGAAGCTGCGCGGGGATCAGGGAGGTCGCGAGATAGGCGATGAAGACCTTGGTGCGACCGGGGAAGCGCAGCTTGGCGAAGGAGTAGCCGGCCAGGGTCGCGGTCGCGAGCTCGCCCAGCACGCGCAGCACCGCAACGATCACCGAGTTCAGGAAGGCGGGCAGGATCGAGGCCTCGCCGAAGAGGACCTCGCGGTAGTTCTCCCAGCGGGGCTGGTCGGGGACCCACTGCATCGGGATCAGGAAGGCCTCCGAGTCCGGCTTGAGCGAGGTGGAGATCATCCATGCGAAGGGGAGCAGGAAGAGCAGGGCGAGGATCCACAGGGGGATGCCCCAGGCGAGCCGTCGGATGCGACGGCGCCGACGGTGCTGTGCTCCGCGGGCCTCGAACGTCGCCTGCGGGGGCGTCGGGCCGGCGGATGCGATGCCCGGGCTGCGTGCCGTGTCAGTCATGGAGGGCCCTCCCTCGCTGCGCGCGCCACATGATGAGCATGATGGCGAAGATGCCGATGAAGGTCACCAGCCCGACTGCCGAGGCGTAGCCGAAGCGGTAGAACTGGAAGCTCGTCTGGTACATGTAGAACGACAGCGTGGTGGTCGAGTCGCCGGGGCCGCCGTTGGTGATCAGGGCGATCATCCCGAAGGTCTGCGAGATGCCGACGAAGAGCGTGACCAGGAGGAAGATCGTGGTCGGCAGCAGCGCGGGCAGGGTGATGGTGCGGAAGGCGCGCCACCGTCCCGCGCCGTCGATCTGCGCGGCCTCGTAGAGCTGGGCGGGAGCGTCCTGGAGAGCCGAGAGGTAGATGAGGTTGGCGTAGCCGGCCTGCGCCCAGACGGTGACGAGGATCAGGGCGGGCAGCGCCCAGCGCGACGAGGCGAACCACTGGGGGAGATGCTCGAGGCCGAACATCCCCAGGAACTGGTTCATCACCCCGGCGGAGGGGTCCAGCAGCATCTGCCAGGTCATCCCGATCGCCACGATGTTCACGATGTAGGGGACGAAGAATGCCGCGCGCAGGAGTCCCCGCGCCGGGACGTCCCGGTTCAGGGCGAGCGCGAGGGCGAGCCCGACGACGAGGGTCAGGGGCACGGCGACGCCTGCGTAGACGATCGTGAGGACCATCGCGTGCCAGAAGGACGGATCCTTGAGGACGGCGAGGAAGTTCCCGAGGCCCACGAACCTGATGCCGCCGAAGCCCGAGACCAGGTCCCATTCGGTGAAGGACAGGAGGATCACCGAGATCAGCGGGATGAAGGTGAAGGCCAGCACCCCGAGCAGGTTCGGTGCGATGAAGAGCCAGCCCACGTGGGGCCTGGGGTCGGACGGGGCGCGGCCCGGCCGGTGCTCCCGACGACGGGCCGGCGCGGGCGCGTCGTCGAGCCCCGTCGTCGGGGCGAGGGCGGTGCTCTGCGTCTGCACGTCAGTCCTCCTCGTACCGGTCGATGAGGGCCTGCGCGTTCTCGTCGATGGTGTCGATCGCCTTCTGCGGGCTCCGTTCGAGCAGCCAGCACACGTCCCTCTGCTGCTCGTACTTCTGCGTGATCTCGCTGTAGGCGGTGAGGTCGGTGTCCATGTGCAGGCGGGGCCGGGCATCGAAGAGCGCGTGCTTGAAGGACTCGAGGTCGAAGTACTTCTCCGCGCCCTCGCCCATGATCCCGGAGAGGATGTCGTCCTCGTCGACGTCGCTGATGATCGACATGTAACCGGCCTTGAGCAGGTCCGGGGCGCCCTCGAGCTGCCAGAACCTGCAGAACTCCCAGGCCATCTCCTGCTTCTCGCTCTTGGCGTTGATCTGGATGAACGCCCCGTACTCGCCGGTGTTCCAGTCGTTCCCGTCGACGGTGGGCATCGGCGCGGCGGAGACCGTGAAGTCGTGGGGGTACGCCTCCTGGTCGCTGAGGAAGCGCAGGGAGTAGGGCGCGGTCATCCAGGAGATGAAGTCCTCGGCGATGAAGTTGTTCTGCTGGTAGGCCTCGACGTGGCGGGCCAGGGCCTGCGACCACGGGTAGAGGGTGCCGCTGCGGATCAGGTCCGAGGAGAGCTCGAGGTGGCGCAGGAACGCCGGGTTCTGGAAGTTCGAGTCGCCGCTGTCGGTGAATCGGTAGTTCGGGCCGAGTTCGATGCGGGCGAGGTCCGGGAGCGTGTAGGAGCCGTGGTGACCCGTGCTCGCGAGCCGGTCGAGCACGTCGAGGTACTCCTCGAGCTCCCAGGACGAGGGGAGGTCGACCCCGGCCTTCGTGCGCAGATCGTCGTTGAACAGGATCATGTTCGGGATCCGCGTGGTCGCCAGTGCGGATATCCGGTCGCCGTCGATCAGCGCCATCGGCTCCTCGGTGTCCAGGAAGCCGGAGAGCTCCGGGGTCTCGCGGACCCGCGTCCCCAGATCGGCGGCGAGCTCCGGGCCGGAGCGCATGGCGAGGTTCTCGATGCCGTAGGTGAAGAAGACATCGATGTCGACGTCGCCCTGCAGAGCGGTGTTCACCTTGAGGTTGCCGCGATCGTCGTTGACGTACCGGGTGTAGACGACGGGGATGTCCGGGTGCTTCTTCTGGAAGCGGTCGACGACCTGCTGCGGGCCGCTCTCACCGGGGACGCCGCCCCAGACCTGCAGGGTGTGCGGATCCTTCGAGGAGCTTGCGCTGCAGCCGGCGAGGGCCGTTGTGGCGGCAGCGGCTCCGAGGCCGCCGAACTGCCTGCGGCTGAGGCGCGGGGATGGACGTGTGTGCATGGGGGACCTTCCGACGCGACGGTGCGCAGAGATGGCCTCTAGGGCATGCACAAGATTTGCGCACTCGCGCTCTCAGGTCAAGGGTGGGCGCAAATTTTATGCGCCCCGAAAGGGGGTCCCGCCTCCTCGCCCCTCCCGGTTCTCGCCCCCAGGTCTCACCCGTCCGAGCGCGAGAACCGGTTCGTCATCAGGTTCGACGCCGTGAACAGCACCGAGCTCAGCAGCTGATCGGTCTCCGAGCGGATCTGCTCGGCGACCGTGGTGTTGGCCTCCGTGAGCAGGGCGGGGATCGACCCCTCCGGGGCGCTCGGCGCGCCCGCGGCGACCTGCTCGTCGGCCGCATGCACGGCAGCGTGGCCGAGCGCGAGGGTCTTCAGCTGGTAGCGCTCGATCGTGGGGATGATCTGCGCGTAGTGGGCGTCCGCCAGAGCGGCGATGAGGCGCGAGGACCAGTAGAAGCTGTCCGTGCTCACCTCAGCCGTGGTCGTGCCGAGGTACGCGGGTGCCTCGTCGACGTTCGTGAACATCGGGATGAGGGTGTTGAACGGGTTCGAGGCGAAGGAGATCCACTGCAGCGCGCGGGACGCCTCGGGCAGGTCGGGGCGGATCTGCAGGATCGCGAGCGCGTTGTGCCGGTTGATGCCGATGGGGCGGAAGGCGCGGCGCTCGGCGTCGGTGCCGCGCGGGGAGTAGGGGTCGAAGACGGTGCCCTGGTAGTGGGAGCTGAGCACGTCCTTGACGTCCTCGATCGTCAGCTTCCGCTCGGGCCGGCGGCTCCACGGGAGATCGTCCGAGTCCGGGCGGTGCGGGGCGTCCGGAGCGTCCCAGTCCTCGCTCGTGGGGTTCAGCGTGCGCTGCATGTACCAGGCGCGGGGCGTGTTGTACACGTGGTCGTGGTCGGTGTGTGAGCCGAGGGCCTCGCGCGGGTTGAAGGTGCTGCCGGTCGCGTCGGCCCCCGTCGGACCCGCGCCGGAGAAGCCCGTCGAGCCGGAGCGGCGCAGGGTGAGGTCCAGATGATGCGTCTCGAGGAACGCGCGCAGGTCCGGGCTCGCGAGATGGTCGCGGCCCGCGCCCTCGGCATCCTCGAGGTCGAAGGAGTCGATGCCCAGCTGATTGGGCATGGTCACGTAGTGGTCCTCGGGCACGCGCCGCGCGATCCAGTGGTGGCCGCCCACCGTCTCGAGCCACCAGATGTCCTGCGCGTCGGAGAACGCGATGCCGTTCATCTCGTAGGTGCCGTGCTCGGTGAGCAGGGCCCCCAGCCGCTCGACGCCCTCGCGGGCCGAGCGGATGTACGGCAGCACCAGCGTCACGAAGTCCTCCTCGCCGAAGCCGCCCGGCTGCTCGGGCCGGTGGCCGGGCTCTCCCTCGGCGCCGACGGCGGGGACGAGCTCCACGAGCGGGTCCGCGCCCAGCACCCGGGGGTTGGAGGTGAGGGTCTCGGTCGCGCTCATCGCGACGTTCGCCGCGTTGATCCCCGCGCAGCCCCAGATGCCCTCGTCGGGCAGGGCGTTGGGGACGGACGTGTACCGCAGCGGATCGTCGGGCAGGTCGATGGTCCGACGGCTGAGGACGCTCGTGTACGTGCGCGGCTGATCCTCCGGGCGCACCACGACCACGCGCTTGGGATCGAAGGACCCGTTCGAGGAATCCTCGGTGCGGGCGACGATCGGCGAGCCGTCGGCGCTGGCCTTCCGGCCGACGAGGAGCGTGGTGCAGGGCATGGGGCCTCCTGGGGGATCGTGCGGCATGCGGCGACCGCGCGGAGCGGTGGGGCCGTCTCTGCATGCCACGGTAGTCCGGCCCGGCTCAGAACACCGCGATCGGATTCACCGCGAGCCCCGTCGTGCCGAGGATCCGCGGCGGGGCGAGGACCAGCATGAAGCTCCAGCGCTGGAGGTCGGCGCAGGTGCGGGCGAGGTCGTCGAGCCGGGCGACGTCCACGAGCGGCATGCCCAGGCGCCCGAGCGCGACCTGGTGCATCGGCATGGGGAGGGTCGGCGGGTGGGCATCCCCGATGTCGCCCACGTAGACCGCGGCGCCGTGCGCGTCCAGCCATGCGACGGCGCTCAGATCGAGCCCCGGCGCGGGCGCGGTCATCGACGCGCTCAGGTCCCAGTTCCCGCGCACCACGATCGCGTCGCCCGCATGGACCTCGGCGCCCTGCCGCTCGAGCGCGGCGTCGAGATCGCCGCCGCCGATCCGGTCCTCGGCGGTGAGCGGTGTGCCCTCCGGTGCCAGGTCGAGCAGGACGCCGCGGGTGATGATCCCGCGGGTGAACGGGTCGGCCGAGCCGTGGCGCACGCCCCCGGGGGTGACGGCGTCGGCGAGCGGCACGCCCGGGTAGATGCAACCGTCCACGGGGATGTGGGCGAGGGCGTCGAGGTGCGTCAGGCCCACGTTGTGCGTGTTGACCAGCAGCGAGTCGGTGGTCGCGACGGGTGTGAAGCCGTTGAAGTTCACCGTCTGCATGACGGGCGCGGGGCTCGTCGACGGCGTGCCGAAGGGCGAGAGCCCCGTGGTCAGCGGCGCCGGTGAGGTGGGGCGCGCGAGGCTCACCGAGGTGCCGTCGCGCACCTCCGCGGCGGCGCGGGCTCGTGCCGCGTCGTCGATGAGGTTCAGGGTGCCGAGCTGGTCGTCCTCACCCCATCGGCCCCAGTTGGAGGGCAGGTCGTCGTGGGCGGAGGCGGCGTTCGGGCTCATCGGCGTCCTCCTGCCCTCACGTGCTCGAGTGCCGTCTGCAGCGCCTCGTCGCCGACGCCGCGAGCGCTGAGGTAGCCGTCGGGGCGCACGAGGATCCACTCGTCGTCGCCGAGGGCCAGGGTGTCCCTGACCAGCGCATCGGCGTCTGGGATGCGGTGCGCAGCGCCGCGTGCGGAGGGAACTGTGGCGCCGTGGGGTGCACCGGGATCAGCGGGGCCGTCCGCTGCGGATCCGTCGCGGCCGACGAGCGTCACCGTCTCGAGCCAGTCGGGAAGCCCCGCGGCATCGGCGGCGCCTCGCGCGTCCTCGCGGACGACGAGGTGCCAGGCCGGGGTGCGCAGCGCCGCGCGCAGCATCGTCCAGCCGGGCGACTGCGCCTGGTGGGCCCAGACCTGCGTGATGCGCTCCCCGGGGCGCGGGCCCGTCGGACCGTCGGGCGCGTGGGTCGGGACGGACTCGCCCGACGCGAGGGTCAGTGCGCCGCCGGAGTAGTCGATCGCGAGGCCGGACATGCCGCGGATCAGGCCGCGCTCGAACTGCTCGTGCCTGCGCTCCGCGTCGACCGTCGCCTCCGCCGTCGCGCTCGTCGGGTCGTCGACCATGACGGTCGCCATCACGCTGCTCGTCGAGGCGAGCAGCGCCTGGCCCACCGGCACCCGCTCCGCGTCGTAGGTGTCGAGCAGGGCGGCATCCGCCTGGCCGTGCAGCACCATGGCGAGCTTCCAGGCGAGGTTGTAGGCCTCCTGGACGCCGGTGTTCAGCCCCTGTCCGGAAGCGGGGGAGTGCACGTGGGCTGCATCGCCCGAGACGAAGCAGCGGCCCACGTGCATCGCGGGCACCGCGCGCTGCTGGATCGTGAAGCGGGAGACCCAGCTGGGCGGCTCGACGTCCGTCTCGCGGTCGAGCGCCTGTGTGAGCTTGCTGCTGAACTGCCGGGCGATCTGCGCAGGGTCCGACGGATCGCCCTCGCCGGTCGTGTCGAGCAGTCGCCACTCCCCGGCCTCCGTGAACGGGAAGAGCATGAGGGCGCCGCCCTCGGGGAACATCCAGTGCACGCCGTCGCGGGCGACGTCGGTGTGCACGATCGCGTCGGCGATCAGCCAGGTGTGGGCGGACTCGCCGGTCAGCGGCAGATCGAGTGCCTTGCGGACGGTTGAATGTCCGCCGTCGCAGCCCCACAGGTACCGGGCGCGGACGGTCTCGGTCGTGGCCGACGCGGTGCTCTGCGGGATGCTCTCCGCGGTGCTCCCCGCGTCGGTCCCGGAGGCGGGATCTGGCTGGCGGCCGAGCACGGCGGTGACGCCGTCGGCGTCCTGCTCGAAGGACTCGAGGGTCGTGCCCCACTCGATCTCGACACCGAGCATCGCGGCCGCGGCACGCAGCGAGCGCTCGATGATCACCTGGTCGACGTTGAGCATGAAGGGGAAGCGCGTGGCGAGGTCACCGAAGTCGAAGTCCAGACGGTTGATGCCCTCCGCCTCGTGGCGGACGAAGGCGTTGACGCGCGTGCCGTGAGGAGCGATCTCGCCGAGGATCCCGATCTGGTCGTAGACCTCCAGACTGCGTGCGTGCGCCCCGAGGGCCCGGCTCGTCGTGGCCGGTCCGCGCGCGGCATCCACGAGCCGCACGGACACTCCCGAGCGCGCCAGGTTCACCGCCGCCATGGGGCCGACGGGCCCGGCGCCCGCCACGAGGACATCGACATCGTGATCAGTCATGTGACTTCCTGCCTCCTCCAGTGTTAGCTATGCTGACACTGGCAGTGTTCCACCAGGAGGACGAGAGGGCAATGCACAGCGAGACGCAGCAGACATCCGCAACGGGCGGCGACGCGCTCCCACTGCTCGCTCTCCTGCAGCACGGCCTGCGCGTGCTGACCGACGAGTTCGTGCAGCGCATGGCGGCCGCCGGCATCGACCCCATCACCCCTGCGCACGCGATCGTACTCATGCACCTGGGGCAGGAGTCCCCGCTGACCGTCGCCGAGCTCGCGCGGCGGGCCGACGTCACCCGCCAGACCATGCACCGCGCGGTCATGCAGCTGGTCGACGAGGGGATCCTGACCAGCGCGCCGGGAACGGGCTTTCCTCGCAGCACGCTGATCGGGCTGACGGCGGCGGGTGAGCAGCGCCGCGATCTCGCGCGCGGCATCCTCGATGAGCTCGATCGCGAGCTCGCGGAGGAGGTCGGCCAGGGCGTCGTCGAGGAGTTGCGCGGAGCGCTGGGGCGGGCGTGGGGGAGAGTCGCTTCCGGCGAGTGATCACGCGGCCCCGTCGGTCGCCGACGGGACGTGGGCGGACCTCTCTGCCGTGGGTGGCAGAGGGGTCGCGTATACGCCGGTCGGCGACACGGCACTGCGGCGCCGCCGCACTCCCGAGACGCCGCACTCCCGAGCCGCCGCACTACGAGCCGCCGCACTGCCGTGCGAGGCCTACGCGGCCCCGGTCTCGATCAGCAGCACCCCGCCGATGATGAGGGCGACACCCAGCCCCATCAGCCAGGTGAACGGCTCCTTGAAGACAACGCGTCCCAGCAGCGCGGTGAGGGCGACGCCGGCGGCCACCCAGATGCCGTAGGCGGCGCCGAGCGGAATGCCGTGGGAGAGGGCGAGCGAGAGCAGGGTGAAGGCGGAGACGTAGCCGAGCGCGACGCCCGCGTACCAGGGGCGTCGATCGACGGCCAGACGCAGTGACATCGTCCCGAAGACCTCGGAGACGATCGCGCCCACGAGCAGCATCCAGGCCATCAGCGCTCCCCATCCTGCGTGGTATTGCCGATCGCCCCGTCGAGCTGACCGCCGGGGACGCCTGACTCGAGGCCGACGCCGGACTCGGGGCCGACGCCGGACGCGGGCTGAGCCGGCGAGCCCAGCTCCACGCACAGCACCCCCGCGATGACCAGGACGATGCCGATGATCATCGGCGCCGTGAGCGGCTCACCGAAGAGGACCAAGGACATCATCGCGGTCAGCGCGACGCCGGAGGCGCCCCAGACCCCGTAGGCGACGCCGAGCGGCATGCCCTCGCGCAGCACGAGGGCGAGGGCGATGAACGCCCCCAGGTATCCGATCAGGACCACGGCGTAGAGGGCGGGCTGCTCGAGAGCGCCCTTGAGGGACAGCGACGCCGTGACCTCCGTGCCGATCGCGAGGAGCAGGAACATCCAGCCGCGCGAGGTCGCGCCCGAGGTGACGTCCGAGGCCGCATCCGAGGTCGCATCCGAGGTCGCGCCCGAGGTCGCGCTCTCCTCGGCCATCACTCGCGGGCCCCCTCGTCCACGAGCTCCATGGCCAGGGCGAACAGCTCCTCGCGCTCGTCGTCCCGCACCGTGGGGATGTCGAGCGAGGCGTTGAACCAGGCGCCGTCGGCCAGGAGTCGGGCGGCCCGCAGCGCCGCGCGGCTGCGCGGGCTCCCCTCGAGCTCGAAGCCGAACCACGGGTCGAGCCTGCGCGACCACTGCTCGCACAGCATGTCCCGCAGCTGCGCATCGGCGATGAGCGCGAGGTCGCTGTGCGCGAACTCCCCGCGCAGGGCGTGGGACACGTAGGCGCGGAGGCGGTCGGCAGGATCGTCGACGTCGGCGCCCTCCTGCTCCAGGCGCTCCTGGAGGTCCGCCTCCCAGAGATCCACGATGCGATCGACGACGGCGACGAGCAGCTTCTGCTTGGTGCCCACGTGATGGACGACCCCCGGTTTGGTCAGCCCGGTCTCGCGGGCCACGGCGTCGAGGGTGAGCGGCTCGTGCTGCGCGAGCACGGCGATCGCGGCGTCCAGGACCTCGGATCTCGTCGGCATCCGAGCAGACTACCTACCATCCGTATGGTCGGTCCACATCGCGGCCCGTCGAACGTCACCGAGATCCTGGCGACTCCGCCGCCGGAGGGAACGTCTCGCGACCATGGCGGCATCAGGCGGACGCGCAGGAGACCGGCATCGCGCGAGGTCTTGACTCTGTTCCGACCACACGGTCTCGGATGGCGTCACTCGACAAGGAGGACGCATGACTGCCACCGAGAAATACGCCGCCGAGGACCAGCGGGCGATGATGTCGACGATCACCGGGTTCTGGGTCAGCCAGCTCACCGCCACGCTGGCCCATCTCGAGATCGCCGAGCACCTGCACGACGGTCCGAAGACCGCCGCCCGGATCGCCGAGCTCGCGGGGAGCGACCCCCACGCCACCTTCCGGCTGCTCCGCGCCGCCGTGGATCCCGGGCTCGTCAGCCACGAACCCGAGACCGACTGCTTTGCCAGCACCTCGCTGCTGGACCGTCTGCGCGCCTCCGCGCCGGACTCCCTGCGGAACGTCGCACTGGTCTGGAACGCACCGCTGCACTGGCAGGCCTGGGGCCGCTTCACCGAGTGCGTGCGCACCGGCGAGAACCAGGTGAGCTCCGCCGTCGGCCGATCGACCTTCGACTTCCTCGCCGAGAACCCCGTGGAGGCGGACCAGTTCAGCCGCGCGATGGCCGAGCTGTCCACGCCGACCATCCGCGAGGCCGTGGTCGCGATCGAGGCGGGGCCGGGCACCACGATCGTCGACGTCGGCGGCGCCACCGGGGCGTTCGTCCTGGGCATGCTGGCCGAGCACCCGGGGACCGAGGGCCTCGTCCTCGACCTCCCGCACGTGACCGCCGCCGCGGAGCGGGAGATCGCGGCGCGCGGGATGCAGGAGCGATGCCGGGCAGTTCCCGGCGACTTCTTCGAGGCGGTCCCCGAGGCCGACCTGTTCCTGGTGAAGTTCGTCCTCCACGACTGGGGCGACGACGCCTGCATCCGGGTTCTCCGGCAGTGCCGGCAGGCCATGAGGCCCGGCGCCCGCGTGGTCGTGGTCGACATGGTCACGGGCACGCCCGACGATCCGGGCACAGCCGCGCTGATGGACCTCAACATGCTGGCGATCGCTCCGGGCGCGCGCGAGCACGATCTCGCCGACTTCGACCGCTTCTTCGCCGCCGCCGGCCTGGTCCGCACGGCCACGACCGAGCTGTCGCCCCCGTACTGCGTGCTGGAGGCCGAAGCGGTGTGATGGCACCCGCGGGTCGGGCCCCACCCTCATTCGGGGCCTGCCCGGTGCCCTCTTCCTGGGCGTGCCGAGCGCGCGCCGGATCGTGACCCATTCGAGACCGTCCAGGTGACGCACGCACTACCCGCTGAGCAGCAGACTCGCCGACACTGAGCCTGAGGGGACCACCCCGCATCGACGACGCTGCGGGAGCACCGATGCCGGTGCTGCGGCGACCTCTTCCTCTCCTCGGCTCTTCTCCTCGAAGGACTCTGATGGCTCCTCGTCTCGGCGCGGTCACCGACAAGTTCACCGGCACCAAGAAGGTGGGCGTCATCTCCGCGCTCTCCTGCTGCGGCTGCGGCGGCCTCGCATTCCTCCTGCTCATGACGCTCGGCGTTATCGGGGTGTTCGTCGCGCCGACGACGCCCACCACCCCGGGCGACGACCCCACGGTGGTCGCCCAGTCCGCCGACCGCGAGGCCCAGGCGTCGCAGGAGGCCGCGCCGTCGGCCTCTGAGTCGGCGACCCCGACCGAGACGCCGAGCGCGAGCACGACGCCCGATGCGTCGACGGCGGCGAACACCACGACCGCGCAGTCGACGTCCCCCAGCGCGTCGGCGACCCCCGACGCCTCCACGGCGCTCGGCATGCTGGAGACGCTCGAGGTGAAGGGGCGCGCCCCCAAGACCGGCTACGACCGGGACCTGTTCGGCTGGCGCGACGACGTCGACCACAACGGCTGCGACACCCGCAACGACGTGCTGCGCCGGGACCTGTCCGACGTGGTGCTCAAGCACGGCACCGACGGCTGCGTGGTGCTCTCCGGGACGCTCAGCCCCTCGCCCTACAGCGGTGACGACGTCGCCTTCGACCAGCAGGACGACAACTCCCTGGACATCGACCACCTGGTCGCGCTCTCCGACGCCTGGCAGACGGGCGCCTCGGGCTGGGACGAGGAGACCCGCCACGCGTTCGCCAACGATCCGCTGAACCTGGTGGCCGTCGAGAGCGGCCTGAACAGGAAGAAGGGAGACGGCGACGCCGCCACCTGGTTGCCTCCCCGGAAGGCGTACCGCTGCGAGTACGTCGCCCGGCAGATCGCCGTGAAGGCGGAGTACGACCTGTGGGTCAAGCCCGCCGAAAAGGACGCGATGCGCGCGGTGCTCGAGGGGTGCGAGGACACGCCGGCGTTCGCCGGGGCCGTCGCCACCCCCGACCGCTGGGAGGGCGACAACGCCCGGGAGGCACCGGCGCCGACGAAGAAGCCCGCGACGTCCTCGAAGAGCTCCGGCTCCTCGTCGAAGGAGTCGTCGAGCTCGAAGAAGCCCTCGTCCTCGAAGAAGTCGTCGTCGAAGAAGCCTTCGTCCTCGACGTCGTCGAAGTCCTCGTCGGGCTCGTCGAAGACGTCCTCGAGCTCGTCGGGCTCGGGGAGCACGTATTACAAGAACTGCGACGCGGTGCGGGCCGCCGGCAAGGATCCGATCTATGCGGGCGAGCCGGGCTACTCGCGGAAGCTGGATCGCGACGGCGACGGCGTCGGCTGCGAATGAGGAAGGGCGCGGGACCACTCGGTGGTCCCGCGCCCTCGCCCTGCGGTGCAGGGCCCTGCGCCGGTGGGATCCTGCACGGCAAGATCCTGCGCCGTGACGACGCCGGCGTCAGCGCACCTGGTCCACCAGGTGGTCGCCGTGCATGTTCGTCGAGGTCTTCACGCCGATGGTCATCTGCGCGTCGGTCTCGGTGTTCGCGTACGTGACGTAGACGTGCCCCGCGGCGCCCTCGGCGTCCAGGCGCTTCCAGTGCTTGGCGGCGGTGGCGTGGTCGACGAGGTCGGCGCGCGCGCTGCTGGTCGTGTCGCGCTGCAGGTCGATGTCGTCGCCGGCGCCGAACTCCCGAACCGTGCGGTCCGCGTAGGCGACGGGGCTGGTGGTGCTCTGCTCGCTCTGGGTGGTCTCCGAGCCCTGGGTGGGGTCGGCGGTGGTCGGCGCGGCGAGCGCGGCGGGGGCGCTGAGCGCTCCGGCGAGGCCGACGGTGGCGACGATGGCGAGCTTCCGAGTGCGGGTCATGCTGGATCAGACCTTCCTTCGCGGTGGCGAGATGCCCCGGGGAGGGAAGAGTCAGGATGTCCGACCCCGTGCATCATGCACTGTCGTTGACCCACTCTTTGCCTACGTTTGACTTGTTGTCAAGCGCCGGGCACGGCACGTGGACGCCCGCGCGGATGCTGCGCAGATGCTCGCGCGGATGCTAGAGCGCGTCGGCCGCCGTACTCGACGCGCGGCGATGCACCCCGTACGAGATCCCCACGATCCCGAGCCCCAGCACGGCGAGCAGCATGCCCGTCCACGCAGGGGCGAGCAGGCCCCAGCCGGCGGCGAGTACCGCGGCCCCGAGCGCCGCGCCGAGGGAGTTGCCGATGTTCAGCGCCGAGTGGTGCAGGGAGGCCGCGAGCGAGGGCGCATCGGGCGAGGCGTCGAGCAGGAACAGCTGCAGGGACGGGCCCATGAGCTGGGACGTCACCGCGATCACGAAGAGCATGATCATGCCCGCGACGGCCCAGTGCGCGACGAGCGCGAACACCGCGAAGCTCGCCGCCATGCCCACCAGGCCCAGGAGGATCGTGCCGTAGATCGAGCGGTCGGTGAGGCGCCCGGCGACGATGTTGCCCACGGTCATGCCGACGCCGAAGACGAACAGCGCCACGGGCACGGCGCGCTCGGGGAGCCCCAGCACGCCGGGCACGATCTCACCGATGTAGCTGTAGACGGCGAACATGCCGCCGAAGCCGATCGCGCCGATGCCCAGGCCCAGCCACACCTGCGCGCGCCGCAGCGCCCGCAGCTCGCCGAGCATCGAACCGGTCGTGCCGGACCCCTCGGGCTCGGGCACGAGGCGCCAGATCGCGAGCGTGCTCGCGAGCGCCAGGACCACGACGATCCAGTAGGCGGCGCGCCAGCCGACGCTCTGGCCGAGCGCCGTCGAGGCGGGCACCCCGAGCATGGTCGCGATCGTCAGGCCCAGCATGACCTTGGAGACCGAGCGGGCGCGCCGGCCGGGAGGGGAGAGACGGGAGGCGACGAGCGCGGCGACGCCGAAGAAGGCGCCGTGGGGGAGTCCGGCGATGAAGCGCGCGACCGCGAGGATCGAGAACGTCGGGGCGATCGCAGAGATCAGGTTCCCCGCGCCGATCAGCGCGATGAGCAGCACGAGCAGCCGGGCGCGCGGCATCCTCGCGGCGGCGATCGTCACCACGGGCGCGCCGATCACCACGCCCAGCGCGTACAGAGTGATGAGCATGCCGGCCTGCGGGACGCTCACCTCGACCGAGCGCGCGATCTGCGGCAGCAGTCCCATCGAGGCGAACTCGGTGGTGCCGATCGCGAAGGCTCCGAGGGCCATCGCGAGGATGACCAGGCGCAGACGCTCGGGCGCGAGCGGGGCGGGTGACAGGGTTCCGGTCGGCGGGTTCTGGGGCGACGGGGTCTGGCTCGACGGGGAGGGCGGGGTCACGGCATCTCCAGCGGAACGGGGCGGATCATCGCTGCCGACGCTGGGAGCGGTGGGGACCGATCGATCGTATAGGCCCGCGGCCGGACGCGTCAGGCCGCGGTCAGCGGACGCGACCAGGCGACCTCCCGCTCCAGCTGGCCCGTCTCCCGGAAGAGCCGCACCTGATGGGTCTCCGCGAGGGCCGCGGCGAGGTCCTCGCAGCGCGCGGGGGCGAACCCCAGGCCCTGCCAGAACGGTCCCGACCGGCGGCTGAACAGCCAGGCGGTCCGCGCGCCCTCCTGCGCCGCGCGCTCCAGGGCGAAGCGCGCGAGCGCGGTGCCGCGGCCGCGCGAGCGGTGCGTGGGGCTCACGGCGACGCTGCGGATGAGCGCGTGGCGGCCGTCGGCGCTGATCTCGAAGCCCGTGCTCGCGACGATCGCGCCGTCCTCATCGCGCTGAGTCCACAGCCGGACCGTCGGCGCATCCAGGCCGCTCAGGGTCAGATCGACCTCGCGCAGGAACGTGGTGAGCGCCGGCGCGTCGGCCGCGGTGCGGGGGTGAAGATCCATCCGAGCGAGTACATCAGGGGACGCGGGGGACGCCTGCGCCTGTCCAGCCGTCGACACGGTCAGCGCCCCGTCTGCCGCACCGCCACATGCACGACGGGCTCGTCCTCCTGCCCGACCACGACGACGAACGCCGCCGACCCCTCGACGCCCTCGGCGATGCGGTCGCCCTTCTTCTGCGTGCCATCCCCCAGGCGCTCGGTCGCCGCAGCCATGTCGTCCTTGAAGGCGCGGGACTCGATGCCGTCGGGGAAGTTGTCCGCCACCCATGCGTCGATCACGTCGGCGGGGCCGGAGAAGGTGACGACCCTGCTCCACGCCTCGTCGCCCTTCAGTGGAGCGTCGGCCACGGAGGCCTCCAGATCCGGGGCGCTGAGGCCCGCAGCGTCGAGCACGGTCTCGGCATCCATCTCGGTCTCCTCGGGGTCGGAGTTCCCGCAGGCGGCCAGCAGCATCGTGCCGACCGCGAGGGGGAGCAGGGGGAGAAGAGCTCGTCGTCTCACGTCACGGACCCTTCCGAGTGCTGGGCGGAGGATGACCCGACCAGGTCGTGCTCCCGGGCGAGGCGGCTGCGCATCCGACGCCGAGCTGAACGCGCGGAGCGGTTGGGTGTCCGCTCCCGAGAATCCCGACATCGTCCCCTCGCAGCGCCGCTTCCTGATCTGCCCGTGCCGACGTCAACCTACGGCTCCCGACACCGCCGGTCCATGGGGACTTCTGCCCATCCACAGGTGCTCTCGGCCCCGTCCGTCGGCACGGATCCATGGGATCCTTGCCCTACTGTCCCCTCCCCAGAAGGAACTCCCATGGGAAGCACATTCCTCGGCATCGGGATCGCAGGCTTCATCGCCGTGGTCGTCGTCGCCCTCCTCGTCATCGCGGTGATCGCGTTCTTCCTGGTCCGCGGATGGATCAAGGTCGCGCGGGCCGACGAGGCGCTGGTCATCTCCGGCAAGAGCCAGAAGAACGAGGACGGCTCCACGTCCGCGACCACGGTGGTCGTCAACGGCAAGGCGATCGTCAACCCGATCACCCAGCGCCACGAGGTCATCTCGCTGCGCCAGCGCCAGGTGAACATGCGCGCGGAGGCGCAGTCCTCGGACAACGTCACCCTCGCCGTCGAGGCCGTGGCGCTCGTGAAGATCGGCTCGGACCGCGAGCTGGTGCGCCGGGCGGCCGAGCGCTTCGCCTCCCAGGACGAGGCCATCGAGTCCTTCACCCAGGACCAGCTCGAGGGCGTGCTGCGCGGCGTGATCGCCCAGCAGTCGGTCATCTCGCTCATGCGTGACCGCAAGGTCTTCTCCGAGCAGATCGCCGAGACCGTGATCCCCGAGCTGCGCGAGCAGGGCCTGATCCTCGACTCCTTCCAGATCCGCGGGATCACCGACGGCGTCGGCTACATCCAGTCTCTCGGCGCCCCGGAGATCGAGGACAAGCGCCAGGCGGCCGAGATCAGCCAGACCAACGCCGAGCGCGCCGTCGCCAAGGAGCGCATCCGCAACGAGGAGCAGAACCTCGTCGAGCAGCAGGCGCTGGACACGAACAAGGCGAATGCGCAGGCCGAGGTCGGCCGCGCGCAGGCGCAGGCCGAGCAGGCCCAGGCCCTGGCGGGGGAGAAGTCCCGCCAGGAGGTCCTCCAGCAGCAGGCGGAGAACAAGCAGGCGCAGCTGGACGCCGACGTCAAGCGCGTCGCGGACGCCGAGCTCTACCGCAGGCAGAAGGACGCGGAGGCCGCCGCGTTCGAGCAGCGCCGCCAGGCCGAGGCCCGCGCCGAGGTCGCCGAGGCCGACGCCCGCGCCGTGAAGCTGCGCGCCGAGGCCGACGCCGAGTCCCAGCGACTGGCCGGTGAGGCCCGCGCCGACGCCATGCGCGCCGAGGCCGAGGCGCTGCGCGAGAACCAGGAGGCGCTGCTCGCCCAGCGCGTCGTCGACCAGCTGCCCACCCTCATGGAGACCTTCGCGAAGGGCTACGCGCAGATCGGCGAGATCACCGTGGTCAGCTCCGGCGGCAACGACGGCGACGTCGCCGGCAAGCAGTTCTCCGGCGAGTCCGCCGGGGCCCTGCGCGGCGTCTTCGACACGGTCGAGGCGACGCTGGGCCTCAGCATCCCCGACCTCATCCAGGGCCGCGTGGCCGGCGAGGCCCAAGGCCGCGCCCAGGGCGCGGCGCTCGGGGAGGCCCTGCGAGGGCAGGGCGCGAGCGGGACGGGCGGATCGCACCGTGCCGGTGGGGCCGGTGAGGCCGGCGGGGCCGGTGCGGCCGGTGGGGCCGCGGGGAACGGCGGGAGCAGCGAGCCGCGGCCGACGGGCGACATGGGAGTGCAGACCGTGGACGAGGCTCCGACCTCGGCGCGCCCGGAGCAGAATGGGGCGGGCACCGACTGATCGGTCCGCCGGGCGCCGCGTTGCTGCGGGCCCGGCGACACCGTCGTTCCATCCGCCATCGCCCGGCGACGCCGCCGGGGCAGAAACCGCCGAGGCAGACACCGCCGCCCCAGCCCGAGAGGACGCACCCGTGGAACTCATCTCCGTCGCCGGCCATCCGGAGCCGGTCCCCGCATCGGCCGCCGCCGAGCGGATGCTGCGCGACCGCCTCGAGACGGCCCGCGAGTCCCGCGGTCAGCAGGCGGCCGACGGGCTCGAGGTGCTGGTCGGCGAGAGGATCGGCGTGCTGCTCGGGGGAGGGATGCCCAGCATCGACGTCGCCACCATGCGCGCGATCGTCGACCACGTGGAGCTGCCGTCCGAGGACGAGGACGAGCCCACCGGGATCAAGGGCGCCTTCCAGGGGTTCAAGGACAAGCTCGCGCAACGGGGAGGGCCCGCGCGATGAGCGGGCTCGGGAACGGGGCGGCGGACGCCTCGAGGAACGGACAGGCCCAGTACGGCTCGCAGCCCACGGCGCCGGACGGTTCGCAGTACGCGTCGGGCGTGCCCGGACCGGAGGACCCGGAGATGCAGGAGCGCGCGCGGCGCGCCTCGCGCACCAGCCCCTACAGCATCTGGGACCTGTTCCTGGTGCCCTGGTCCGCGATCGCCTGGGTGGGCCGCGGGATCTGGTGGCTGATCAAACTGCCGTTCCGGGTGCTGAGCATCTTCGACTGACGAGGCGGAGCGTGGGGTCAGACCTTCGACTGCTTGCTGCGCGTGCCGATCACCCCCGCCACCAGTGAGACCGTGACAGCCGCGACGATGAGCCTCGCGGCGATCAACGGGACGACCACTCGGCGAAGAACGGTCGTACCCGAGGCGCAGAACCGGGCCACGCCCCGCCGGAAGCCCGTCCGCCCCGACCAGTCGCGCGACGTCGGCCGATTGCTCGGTGCCTCCGCCCACGGTGTCCGAGGCAGCTGCGATGCGCTCGACCAGGTGCGGGCACATGGACCGGCCGGAGGGGTGGCCCTCGTGGATCCGGAGGCGCACGATGGACACATGGCCGATCCGAAGAAGACCCTGACCGCATCGGAGATCAGCGAGGCCGCCCCGGAGGGGTGGACGCTCGACGGCGAGCAGCTCACCGCCCGCTTCGCCACGGGCGACTTCGCCACCGGTCTCGCCCTCGTCGACCGCATCGGCGCGTCGGCGGAGGAGGCGAACCACCACCCGGACATCGTGCTGACGTATCCGGAGGTCACGGTGACGCTGTCCAGCCACGACGTCGGCGGCATCACCTCGCGGGACATCGACCTCGCACGGGTGACCAGCGGGCACGCGGAGGCGTTGGGCGTCGCGGTGGGCGAGGGGTGACGCAGGTCGCTCCTGTCACGTCGATCGTCAGGCTCGGGACGGACGCAGGGGGCGTCGACCGCTGCGGAGACGGCGGATAGAAAGCGGAGAGCACGAGTCTCGGGAGACACAGAGCCCGCCATCTGCAGAGCAGGAGATCCGCGCGAATCGGCGGAGGTTCAGAGACCGCTCGCCAGTTGCGCCCATGTCTCCTCGAGCCCGCGCGCGATTCGGCGGTCGCGAGCCGAGGACTCGCGCAGCCACGCGAGAGTCGTCGGCCCCATGGCGAGGATCTGCGAGTAGTTCAGGGCCAACGGGTTCATGCCGAACAGCACGCCGGTCTTGAGCAGTGTGCCCGACGTTGCGAGGGAGTGGCCCATCAGCAGCATGGAGCGCAGTTTGAGCGTCTCGCGCTTGCGCTGGGCCGGGTCGATCCCTCGGGCGAAGCCGTCGAGCAGCCAGTAGGCGTGGATGATCAACTCGACAGTGCCGGGGACGACGCCCATCGAGAAGCAGTGCCGCAGGTCGTAGCCGTGCGTGTACATGAACCTCGCGACGTCGGTCCAGGGCACCTTCACCCCGGACGGGCCGAGCGCGAAAGGCGACGCGACGGTGCCGAGCTGAAGCAGGGAGAACAGGGGAGCGGGCAATCCCGCGGGGGTGTACACGTCCGAGAGCAGATGCCGGATCTGCATCAGGAGCGCAGAGATGAGATCGACCGGGTCGCTGCCGGTGGCCACCTGCACGACTGTCCCCGCCTTGTCGACGTACGTGCCCGAGCCGTGCATGATGTCCGCGACGCCGCAGAGGAAACCGAGCAGGGGGTCATGCCCGAAGCTCTGCAGTCGGTGCGTCGCAGGCCGCATCCCGTCCACCAGCCCGCCGGTGGCGGCGTTCGTCGCCGCGTCGTACGGGACCTTCGCCGTGGCTTCGAACCGGCGCAGGAACCGTGCATGGATCGACGCGGCCCGTTGCTTGTCCTGGAGCCAGCCGGTGAGCGGTGAGCCCGATCGGCTCCGGCCCAGAAAGCGGGTATCGCGTGGGATCCGCACGAGCACGATGTCCAGGAGCGTGGCGATCGCGCCCGCGGCGAGGACGACGCCCCAGTCGCTGCTGCGCCAGGAGACGTCCCCGTGCTCGCGGGAGAAGGTTTCCAGGGAGGAAGCGATCCGGGAGTCCGGGAGGACCTGCTGCAGAGGGTCTCGGGTGAGGTCGATGCCGAGACGTTCGAGGTGCGCTTCGGCCCGTCGGGAGAGCTGCTCGACATCCGTCTCGCGGATCGTCTCCGGCACCGGGTAGCGCGGGGCGGACGGTTCGGTGGGATCGGGGCCGGTGGGCAGGTCTGCTCGTCGCTCGCCCTGCACCTGGATCCCGAGGGCCGCGAGCCGTGCGCGCACGGCATCCATCTCGGAGGACGTCTCGCGCAGGGAGCGCGCCACGCTCTCCTCCCGGAGAAGGACGTCCTCGAGATCGACGTCGATCTGATCGAACAGTCCGCGCAGCCGGCCGAGCGTCACGTCCTGGTAGGCGACCGCAGTGGACGCGCCGGCGAGGGGACGGGGTGTCATGCGCCGGCCGCCTGCTCCTCGACGGCCGTCTTGCTGGCCTGGAGGTCCGCGAGCGCCATCTGGAAGGCCTCGAGGTCGCTGCGGAGATCGGCCAGGCTCTGCTCGTTGGCCGTGGTGCGCGCGAGCTGCTGCTCCATCCGACGGGCGAGGACGCCGATGTCGTCGGTGAGGTCGGCGATCGCTCGCTGGTGCTGACCGATCACCTGCTGCATGAGATGTTCGCGCCGAGTGTCGCGGCTGCGCTCGTTCGTGCCGAGCACGTACCGGGTGCCCTGGTGGACGAGCACGCCGAGGATCACGACGGTGCCGATCCCGGTCATCATCGAACTCAGACCCAGGACGCCGCCGAACCCGAGTGCTGCCAGGCCCGACGTGATCCCAGCTGCGCCGAGTCCGGTCACGCTGCCGGCGAGAGAGATGGCCGCGATCGGCGTGCCGAAGGCGGCGGCCTTCGCGGCGATGTCCTTCGTCGCCGTCTCGAACTGGCTGGTGGTGATGCGCCCGGCCAGGAACTCGGATTCCTTCTCGACGAGACGCTCGATGGACGCCACCAGGTGCGGCCCCCGCTCATCGAAGATCCTCGAGGCGACCTCGTCGATCATCGCGCGCTCGGTGTCGCTGACGGCTCCGTCGGAGAGCGCAAGACGCACCATCTGGTGGACGACAGCAGTGGCGACGGCCTCTCGATGCCCGTCGGCGATGTCGTCGAGGAAGGCTCCGGGGGCGTGCCCGGCGTCGAGGACGTCGTCGCGAGGCGGGGTGCCGACGGGCGAGTGCTGGGCAGCGGCGATGAGCCCGCGAAGCTCGGTCCGTGCCTCGGGCGCCAGATCCATCGTGGTGAGCAGCAGGTACAGCGCAGAGATCTCACTGGGGTGCAGCGCGCCGTCGGCCCGCGCGAGGGCCACGAGTTCCCGACAGAGGCTCAGCTTCACCTCGGCAGACAGCTCCGACGGCGTGATCTCCGCTCGACGTGCGCGATCGCGGGAGAGCGGAAGCCTCTTCAATGCGTCGGAGGCGGTGGATTGGGCGGTGCCGGCCGCGGTCTTCACGTGAGCACTCGTCGTGCTGGCCGCCTCGACCAGCCGTGAGCGCGCTGCGCGGGTGGTCGTCGCGAGGCGTGACTGCGCGGCCGCACCCGCGTCGGCGGCACGTCGTCGCGTCTTCTCCGCGGACCGGATCGCCGTGGGCGGCGTCTTCTCGATGTCGTTCATGGCTCCCCTTGTTCCCCTGGGGAAAGGATAGTGAGGGAGGGGGACAGAGCTGGAGCGAGGCCGGTGCCCACACTCGTGCCGTTTCGGTACGTCGAGTCTTCAGTGCCGACTCGTCACCGAGCACCGTGTACAGCTCGTCGCCCAGTGATGCTCAGTTCCGGTTCAGCCCGAAGCTGCGCGACATGAGAGCGTCCTTGAAGTGCGCCTCCGAGAGGTCGACATCCGACTTCGGAGTGTCTGGACCGAAGACACGAAGGATGCTGAACTGGAACGATGCGGCGCGTTCGATATCTCCTGCCAGCAGCTCTCGAAGCCCGATGTTGTCCCCATGGCATGTCTGGGCGTACCGGCGCCACCTACCGAGAATCCGTTCGGTGCCGTCCGCCTTGCCGACGTAGTGCTTGCCCGTCAACCGGTCGGTGATGAGGTATATCCCCTGCACAGCGCTGAGTGCGTGCTGCCATTCTCGGTATCGAGAGCTTTCAACCATCTCCTGCAGTTCACTGAAGGTAATGATCACGCGGTCGAATCCGGGGAATGGCACGGGAGCAGGATCGGAAATTTCCACGACTGGGAAGTGTGCCGCCGTAGCTCCCTTCTTGGCCCAGTTGATGGTGTCACCCGACCACGTCACCACGAGGCGCTGTCGCAGCGTGTTGAGCAGGTCAGAAGGGCGGAGATCGAAGTAGCGATGCTCCTTCGTCGCCTCGGCGGAAACGGGCCCATGATTCTCGTAGGCGGTGAGGAAACGTGAGCGACGGCGTCCATCCGCTATGAACACCAGCCACAACGGAGGCGGCGTCATGCCGACCTTGTTTCTAGGCTGTTGACGGCGGGTATAGGCGAGGACCTTGTCCGGCGTCAGATCGTCGGTGCCTGATAGCCCGCTTGGAGTGAAGGTGTGGCGGACGGCGAGCACGTCGTCCACCTGCGTGCTGGCGGCGGCCAGGATGGTGCCCAAAGTGAGGTGGCCGGTTCGATCTGTTCCTGTCATGTGCTGTGTGAACTCCTGAACGCGTCCGGTGAGGATGTGACGGGGGCGATATGCAAGCGTGGGAGCAGGTCTGAAGCGTAAGGCACGGTCGCCTCGAAAGGGGAATTGCCCGTCATGGCGCGAATACCGCGAGGCGCTCGTCTCCGAGATTGGGGCGCTGACTCGGCTTTTCCTGCCCCAGGGGCTCCGAGTGTCGCACTGAAACCGACTGATGTGGTCCGCGGGCACAGCGCCTGCAACTGACCTCGGCCGGCACTTAGTGGTCAGAGTTCGCCTGCCGCTCGGGTTAGTCCGCACGCTCCGTCAGACTCCCCGCAGGCAGCCAATCCGCCCCGAGCAGCTGGGCGACGTCGGCCAGCTGCTCGGTATCGCCGCCCACGGTGTCCGACGCCGCGGCGTTGCGCTCCACCATCACCTTGCTGACCTGCTCCTCGACGGTGTCCTGCGCATAGGCGATGTGCCAGGGGGAGACCTGGTGGTCGCGGTGGGTGCGGCCGGTGACCTGCCGGCCGGCGATGCCCGAGAAGCGGGCCTGGTGGAAGACGCCGACGCGCGGCTCCGTGCTGGCCTGCCGACCATCGGGCAGGGACTCTCCGGCGTGGAGGCTGATCGAGGCGACCGAGGTGAACACGCAGACCTTCGCCTCGCCCCTCTGGAACCGCAGGCGCTCGGCCTCGACGTCGAACCGATCCCGTCCGAAGATCGTCGCGACCTCCAGGCCCGCATCCTGCAGACGCTCGGTGATCGGGTCTGCCGCGGTGCCCACGAACTCGACGGAGCATGCCACCTGCCGCTCCGCCTCGACCTGCTGGGCGATCCAGGCGACCGTGGAGTCGACGCGGATCAGGCCGGCCTTCTGGCGGAACCTCAGCAGGGCCGCGCGGCCCTTCGCGGTGTTGCGTCCGCGCCGGGCGAGGTCCATCTCGCGGCAGAACTCGCCCCATTCGGCCTCGTACGCGGAGCGCTCGGCCTGCGTGAGCGCCACCGGCATTCCCGAGATCGGCACAGGTCCCCAGGGCGCGGCGCGGTGCAGCATGGCGGGCGGCTGCGCGTCCTCGAGCCAGGTGCGCACCCGCGCAAGATCCTCGGCTCGGCGTGCAGGGTCCGTCGTCCAGGTGGCGCCGTAGCGCCCGCGCTCCAGGGCGATCCCGTGGCGTTCGAGCGCATCGGCGAAGGACGCGTCGGTCTTCGACGCCGAGGTCCACTCCTTCATCGGCTCGTCGTGCACCTGCGCGTAGGCAGGAGCGAGATAGGGCAGCTCGAGCGGCGTGTGGCCGGGCGTCGCGGTCGTCGCGATGACGAACGGCGCCGCATCGTGTGACTTCGTGTGCCCCGAGATCTTCGCCCAGAGCTTCCAGCGCTTGGTGGTGGTGCGGCGCAGGGCGTGCGCCTCGTCGGCGATGATCACGTCCCAGTCGTAGTCGGCGACCTTCTCGAGGCGGTCCCAGGTGATGACGACCCACTCGAGGCCGCTGTCGCCGAGGGCGGTGATGGTGCGGCACCAGTGGCCGATCGTGATCGCCGCCGGGCGGTCCGCTACCACGAGCACGCGCTGAGCGTCGCGCAGGGATCCCACCGCGCTCGCGCCGAGCACCGCGGAGATCGTCTTGCCGACGCCCGGCTCGTCGGCCAGCAGGAACTGCCGGCCGCCTGCCGCGGCGCGCTCGGCGATCGCGTCGGCCGCTTCGTACTGGTTCTGCCGGGGTTCGAAGTCCTCGGCGGGTTCGGGGATCGGCGCGGGGGAGTCGGGGTTGAGGGTGTTCTCGAGGAATCGGCCCAGGGTGTGCGGGCCGGGTGCGTAGGGCGCCAGGTGCGCAGGGAGGGTTCGGCCGACGTGCAGGTGCATCCGGACTGCGGGATGCCAGGACGCGCCCTCGACCTGGGTGCCGTAGGGGACGTCGAGGACCCAGGGGCGCTCGCCGGGGCCGACGAAGGGGAGTTCGCGCGGTGTGCTCCGCGAGCTCTTCCGACGCGAAGAGCTGCCGCCCCTGCGTGAGGTGCCACTGCGTCGACGGGTGCTGGATCGACGGGAAATGGCCACCGTGCGAGGGTACCGGGCCATGCGGATGAACTCAGCGAGCGCAGCGCCGGGTGGCCGGTCGCACGGGAGGATCGACGACGTCAGCGTGCCCCGCCCGCTAACGCCTCCACCACGGTCTGTGCGAGGAGCACCGCACCGTCTCGGACCGCCTGGTCCGCCGCGGGTGTGGCGGCGGCGTCCGCGAACTCGGGCTGATGGTTCACGGCGGGCAGGGAGTCGATGCCGAGGTACGGATGGATCGCCCGCACGTGCTGGGACACGTTGCCCATGTCCGTCGACGCTGTCGCCATGCCGCGCGGTCCGTCCTCCGCAAGGTCCATGTCCCGCCCCTGCGCGGCGGCGAGACGAGTGAAGATCTCGGCGAGTCCGAGGTCGTTCCGGAACTCGGCATAGCGGGGGCTGGTCTCCCGCAGCTCCCAGGAGCATCCAGTCGCGAGCGCCCCGGCCTCGAAACAGCGCCGGACGCGCTCGAAGGCGACGTCCAGCTCCTCGAGGGTGTCCGCGCGCACGTACCAGGAGCCTCGGGCGCTGCCGGGGATGGCATTCGGGGCGGTGCCCGCCTCCTGGACGACCCCATGGACGCGGAGGGAATCGGGAAGCTGCTGGCGCAGCAGGCCGATGGCGACCTGGGCGACCGTGAACGCATCGGCGGCGTTCACGCCGAGGTGAGGGTAGGCGCCCGCGTGCGAGGCCGTCCCCCGGTACTCGACGTCGAAATGGGCGACGGCGCGAGGCCTGGCGAGGACGGCGTCCGCCGGTCCCGGGTGGATCATCAGGGCTGCCTCGAGGCCGTCGAAGCACCCGGCCTCGAGCATCGGGATCTTGCCGCCCCCGCCCTCCTCCGCCGGGGTGCCGATGACCCGGATCCGCAGGTCCAGATCGCGTGCCACGGACTGCAGGGCGTGGGCCGCGCCGAGCGCGGCGGCGGCGATGACGTTGTGGCCGCAGGCATGGCCGAGCCCCGGCAGGGCGTCGTACTCGGCGACCAGGCCGATGGTCCTCGATCCTGTGCCGTGCTCGGCGGTGAAGGCTGTGGGCAGGCCTGCCGCACCCCGCGTGACCTCGAACCCCCAGGACTCCAGGCGGCCGGTCAGCAGCTCGGCGGAGGCGTGCTCATCCCAGGCGGTCTCCGGGTGGGCATGGAGCGCGTGGCTGATCTCCAGGAGTGACTCGCGCATGCGGTCCACATCCGCCTCGACCGAGCGCAGAAGCGCAGGTGGAGCGCCGGGCGCGGACGCCGCGTCCGCTGCGGGCGGGTTCGTCCCCGACTTCATTCGTCTCCCGGGACGCCGTAGGACGGGGCCGCCGTGGGATCGAGGGCGCGCACACGGTAGTCCGCCTTCTGGGGCATCCACAGCTCGAGCAGCCGGCCGATCTCCGCCAGTGGGTCATCCGCGTCGTCGACGCGCAGGTCCGTGGTCCGCCAGGGCACGTCCTCGACGACTGCGAGGCCGGCGGAGCGGATCGAACCCGCCTCGCCCCCGGCGTCCACCGCGGCGCGGAAGGCGGCCAGCAGGCGGTGCTCGAGGGCCTCGCCGACGCTGGCCTCGAACGCCTCGACCATTGCGGGGATCACGGACTCGTCGGCGAGCAGGTTCCCGGCGGCGACGCACTGGTCGCCCAGGGCGCTCGCGCGAGTGCCGAGCGCGTGCGGGCCGGAGTGCTCGGCGGTGCGACCTGAGGCGTCGACCACGGTGAGCTGCCGATAGTCGGCATGCGGCTCCGTCGCGAGGACGGCGTCGAGGCCGGCGCCTGCGGGAGCGCCCGCCTCGAGCTGGTCGAGGACGGCGCTGCCGAGCGCCGGATTGGTGACGTTCTGGGAGGCCACGGCTCCGACTCCTGAGCGCAGGTGCAGGCAACGGGAGGCGACGGCGGGGCTCGAAGAGCTCACCACCATGCCCAGTGCTCCGGTGCGGGCGTCGCGGGCGACGATCGAGAAGGTCACCGGGCTGCCTCCTCGTGACCGTCGGCCGGGTCGCTGATCACCGCGGTGGCGTCGATCTCGACGAGCCATTCGGGGCGGGCAAGAGCGTCCACCACGAGACCGGTGGACACGGGGTGCACCCCCTTCAGCCAGCGGCCCATCACGCGGTACACGGTCTCCCGGAAGCGGATGTCGGTGAGGTACACGGTCACCTTCACGACGTCGGCGAGGCGGCTGCCCGACTCCCGCAGCAGCATGTCGATGTTGGCCATGGCCTTCTCCGCCTGGGCCTCGACGTCGCCGATGCCCACGGACTCGCGGGTGTCGAGGTCCTGCCCGATCTGGCCGCGCAGGTAGACGACGCCGCCGGCGACGACGGCCTGGCACAGGTCGTTGTCGAGGTTCTGCTCGGGGTAGGTGTCCTTCGTGTTGAAGGGGCGGATGCGCGTGTGCGTGGTCATCGGGTGATCTCCTCCAGAAGATGCTGAGCGGGGTCGGACGAGGCCGACGAGGGCGACGGGGCCGACGGGGTCGGCTCGGGCGACGAGGGCGATTCTGTCTGGGCGGACGCGGAAGACGTCGTCGGCGATCCGGCTGATCCGGCCGGCCCGGCCGAGGGGGCGTGCGCGGCCGGCGCGTACTGCGCGTACTGGCGCCGGGTGGCGATGTGGTCGGCGACGTGCATCGCGTCGTGCCAGGTGCCCCAGATGAAGCTGGACCCGCGGCGCGACAGCCACGGCAGCCCCAGGAAGTAGATGCCTGCTTCCGTGGAGACTCCGCGCAGATGAGCGGGGCGGCCGGTGGTGTCGAAGGCGTCGACCCGCAGCCACGTGAAGTCCTGCGCGTATCCGGTCGCCCAGATGATCGAGGTGATGCCGGCCTCGCGCGGATCGACGGAGCGCACGGGGTCGGTGACGCATGCGGGCAGGGGACCCAGGCGGTGCGCCTCTGGCTCCTCAGGAAGGTCCAGCCCGTTCGCCTCGACGTAGGCGTCGGCCTCCTCCAGGAGCTCCAGGAGGTTGGCGTCACCCGCGGTGATATTGCGATGGAGGTCGTCGGCGAAGCGGATCGTGCCGTCCTGCGAGGCCTCGGTGCGTCCCACCAGGGTGATGCCCGCGGCGGCGAGCGCCCGGAAGTCGACGGTGTGACCGCCGCGGGCGCCGCTGACGGCGATCGTGACGTGGTCGGAGTCCGGTGCGGTGGCGTCCCACTTGCCCAGCACGCCGAGCCACCAGACGAAGTCGCGGTCGCGGTAGCTGCGCGGCGGCCTGTCGTGCGGGCCGACGGACAGGTGCACCTGGCGGCCGCTCGCACGGAGCTCCTCGGCAATCTGAGCACCCGAGGAGCCGGCGCCGACCACGAGCACTCCGCCCTCGGGAAGCTGCTCCGGGTTGCGGTACGCCGCGGAGTGGATCTGGTGCGGCACCAGGTCCTCACCGATGATCCGCGGCGCGACGGGGACCTGGAACGGGCCGGTCGCCGCGATCACGTTGCCGGCTGCGATGGTGCCATGGCTGGTCTCGACGAGGAAGCCCGGGGCGCTCTCCCGCCGCGTCACGGAGCGCACCTCGACGCCGGTGCGGACCGGCGCGTCGAAACTCCGCGCGAAGGCGCCGAAGTAGTCGGCCATCTGGTCCTTGGTGGCGAACTCGTCGGGTCCGACGCCGGGGATCTCCATGTCGGGGAAGCGGTCGTGCCAGGCGGGGCCGTTGGCGACCAGGGAGTCCCAGCGGCCGTGGCGCCAGCGATCGGCGATGTCCGCCTTCTCCAGGACGATGTGGGGGATGCCCAGGCGGGTGAGATGGGCGCTCGCGGCGATGCCGGACTGTCCGGCGCCGACGATCACGACCTCCGTGGATTCGGTGGTGTCGCTGGAATCCACGGAACCCGTGGCCGTGGTGGAGGGGATGGGCATGAAGTCGGCCTCCTCAGGGAGATTGCGGTGCGGTGCGGTGAGGTGCGGAGAGGTGCGGTGAGGTGCGCTGCGGACGCTCGTCGTCGGACTCAGACGAGCGGGGCCGCGGGCGGAGGAGTCGGGAGTGCTTCGCTGCCCGGGACGGCGGACGGCGCGTCGGCCGGTGCGTCGGCCGCCCCGGCACGGGCGGGGCCCAGGTCCTCGTCCTTCATCAGGTCGATGCCGCGGGACTCGCGGATGGTGGCGACGGTGATGATGCCGACCACGCCCACGGCGGCGAGGAAGAACCCGGGCATCATCGTGCTGCCAGTGGCGTCGATCAGCCAGGTGAGCAGGTACGGGGCGGTGCCGGCGAACAGCGCAGCGGTCAGGGCGTAGGCGATCGACAGGCCCGTCTGCCGGGTGCGGGTCGGGAACAGCTCGACGACGGTCACCGCGTGGGTGCCCAGGATGATCGCGAGGATCAGGGCCAGTCCCATGGTGGAGACGAGCGCGGCCCAGGTGGTTCCCACCTGCATCAGGGCGAACAGCGGCACGGAGAGGACGGTGAGCGCGATCGCGGCGGTGAAGAGCACCGGGCGTCGGCCCACCCGATCCGAGGCGGCACCGGCGAGCGGCACGACGACGAGCGCGAGGGCTGAGCCGAGGGTCGACAGCAGTGCGGCGCGGCCGGCGTCGAAACCGAGGTTCACCTCCTGGTACGTCAGCAGATAGACCAGCACCACGTAGAACGTCACGTTCATGAAGATCTCCATGCCGCAGGTCTTGAGGAACTCGCGCCAGTTGGAGCGGAACACCTCGCGCACAGGGGAGGAGGAGACGGTCTCGAGCTCCTGCAGGGTGCGGAACTCCGGGGTGTCCTCGATACGGCGCCGGATGTAGAACCCGATGAGGCCCAGCGGGACGGTGATCAGGAACGGGATGCGCCAGGCCCAGCCGGTGATCTGCGCGCTGCTGAACACCGTCTCGAGGATCAGCACGCAGAAGGAGGCGAGCAGGAAGCCCAGCAGGCTGCCGAACTCCAGCCAGCTGCAGCCGAACCCGCGGCGCTTCGCGGGGGAGAACTCGCCCAGGAAGGCGGCGGCGCTGCCGAACTCGCCGCCGGCGGCGAGGCCCTGGACCACGCGGGTGATGATGAGAAGGATCGGCGCCAGGATGCCGATGGTCGCGTAGCCCGGGAGGACGCCGAGCACGAGCGTGGACAGGGCCATCGAGAGGATCACGACGGTGAGCGTGGTGGTGCGGCCCAGCCGGTCGCCGAGTCGGCCGAAGATGATCGCCCCGACGGGACGGACCAGGAACGAGATCGCAAAGACACCGAACGTGGCGAGAAGGCCCGCGGTGCGGCTCGCCTCGGGGAAGAAGACGGCGGAGATCGTGGTCGCCATGTAGGCGTAGACCGCCCAGTCGAACCAGTGGACGAGCACGCCGATCGATCCAGCGACGGTGCTGGTGCGCATGGAGCGAGGGTCGACCTGAACGCTGCGCGGGTCCGGGACGGCAGTGGCGGTCATGGTGATTCCCCTTCCTCGGGGGTGATGGGTCCGACCAGAATCGGGGCCGCCGAGGAATCTCGCAAATAGCCGAAAGCGGGGAAGTTCTTCTGTTCTTCAGATGCTGCGAGCCGATCGGCGCCGTGATCGAAACGTGACCGTCCGTCTCATGAATCGTCGTGACGCGGCCCGGACTGCTGCCGGCGCGTGGGGGACGAGAAGATGTCGCACCTGGTCAGAGCTGCTCTGCGTCCTCTGGTGCGGCGTCCGCTCCGCCGATGACGGCGCGGCAGGTGTCTGCGAAAGCGCGCGCTCGGCGCGTGGGCAGAGTGCCGTCGTCATTCCACGCGAGCACGATGTCGAGAGAACGTGTCGGCTCCAGAATGGGAATGTGGTACAGGCTCCCGCCGGCATATGTGGATTCGATTTTCGGCTGCTGGTTCAGGAGGGTGAACCCATGTCCCATCGCGACCATCGCCCGCACCGCCTCGTAGCTCTCGAACCGGTAGCGCACCGTTGGCTGGAGGCCGTGATCGGTGAACGTGCGCAGGAAGTAGTCCCGGCTGAGCGGCAGATCCAGCAGCACCAGCGGCTCCTTCGCGAGCTCGGCGAGACTCACCGACTCGCGGCGCGCGAGCGGGTGATGCTGGGCGACCGCGGCGTAGAGGGGCACCTGTGCGAGTTGCTCCCGGCGGACCGTGGCATCCAGCCCGAGGTCGTAGGTCAGGGCGACCTCGACTCGGTGGGCGGTGAGGGCGGGCGCCACCTCGTCGGCGGTCAGTTCCGTGACGTCGACATGGAGCTGCGGGGCCCGCTCGCCCAGATCGCGTACGAGCGTGGGGAGGAAGAACGGGGCGAGAGTGCGGAAGCACCCCACGCTCACCCGGCCCGTGAGCGACTCGGAGTGCACGGAGGCCACGGCGTCGTCGAGCTCCGCGAGGATCTGTCGCGTCCGCTGCAGGAAGTCCTCGCCCGCGGCGGTCAGCTGGAGCCCCCGGGCCCGCTGCCGGATCATGAGCTGGACGCCCAGCTGGCTCTCCAGGTGCGTGATCGCCGTGGAGATCGCGGACTGCGCGATGAACAGCTCATCCGCCGCGGCGGTCATGCTCCCGTGCTCAGCGGCTGCTAAGAAGTAGGTCAGTTGGGTGAGGGAGACGTCCCGTCGGCTCGTGGGCATGCGATCTCCTGGTGCGAACGAGGTGTAAGCAGCGAATCGCGCATCCGCGTGCAGGGGCAAACTGCGCGTTGTCGGTACCTGATCTGCTGAAGCAGGTCGCTGTTCACTGCGGCGCGACGTCGCTGGAACCCACATCAAGCCGTAGCTGCCGGTGGAGAAGCGCGGAGACGTCCCCCGAGACCTCGTGCGGGGAGGCCCCTCGCTCGAAGACGACGGCCGGCCCTGGAGCTGCGGCACCGACGGCCTGCCCGCCGATCGTCGCGCGCTCGTCGTCGACGCGCAGCCAGGTGCCCTCGCGCAGTCCCAGCACCGCGGCATCGTTCTCCTCGAGGAACTCGGTGAGGCGCTGCTCCCGCGTCTCGCCGCGATGGGTGCTGTGGGGATCGGCATCGATGAAGTGCGGATTGAGCTGGAAGGGCACCAGACCCAGTGCATCGAACGATGACGGCTGCACGATCGGCATGTCGTTCGTGGTGCGGATCGTGCCGCCCGCGATGTTGGTGCCGGCGCTCGCCCCCATGTAGGGCATGCCTGAACGGACACGCTCGCGCAGAGGGGCGACCAGGGCGAGCCGTTCCAAGGTCGAGAGGAGGCGGAACGTGTTCCCGCCGCCGACGAAGACCGCCCGCGCCTGCTCCACCGCTCCGATCGGGTCTGTGGAGGTGTGGAGTCCCGTGACCTCGACGCCGTGCGGTGCGAGCGCATCGATCACCCGCTGCGTGTATGCGTCATGGTCTGCGAGAGCGAAGGGCACGAAGGTCAGCGGGGCTTCGTCGAGGAACTCCAAGACCTCGTCAGTCGCGTGTGCGAGGTAGTCGGAGTCATTGTTGGTCGAGTTGGACAGCAGAAGCAGGTGCACTGTCATCTCCTGGAGAGTGGGGGCGGAAACGTGGACGCGAAGTTCAGGACCGGCTGCGCGCTGCGGCGCTGCGGTTGGCGAGCAGATTGCCGAGGCGCTGCGCGGCGTCGAGGAGCAGTGGGACCTGGGCGGTCAGGTCGTCCTCGTAGGTGAACACCTTCGGCTCGATCACGGAGATTGAGCCGACAGGCGTGGCGCCCACTCGCACCGGCGCAGCGATGGCACGGGTGGTCTGGTCGAACTCGCCTTCCGAGTACGCCCAGCCCTGCCGATAGGTGTCGTCGAGCAGTCGCTCCAGCGCGGCGTCGTCGACCTCGGTGAGCTCGGTGTACCGGGCGAAAGGGCGTCCGGAGAGCATGTTGCGCCGCACCAGTGGGTCGAGGAAGGCGAAATAGGCCCGGGAGGTCGCGCCGGCGTGGGCCGGGTAGAGGTCGCCGACCAGGGGGTGCGAGCGCACGGGGCCGGAGTCGCCGTCGACCGCTGCCACGCACCGCACGTGGTAGCCGTCGGGCACGGTAAAGGATGCTGTGCGGCCCGTCGACTCGGCGAGGCGCGCGAGCACGGTCTCCGCGAGACGGGCGAGTCCGCCTCCGCGTTCCCAAAGCGCGGCCATGTGCCACATCGCCGGGCCCAGGCTGTAGCGCCGGGAGTACGGGTCGGAGATGAGAAAGCCACGGGCGGCGAGCGCTGCGAGCAGGCGCTGGCTGGTCGATCGGTTGAACCCGAACTCCTCTGCGAGTTCGAGGACGCCCCAGTCCCGACGGGTCTCGTCGAACGAGAGAAGGATCTGGAGGGCCCGGTCGACGGTCTGCAGCGGGCCGCGCGCATCGATCGCCTCGTCCATACGCCGGTGCCTCCGTCGCCTTCGAATTGTGGGTGAAGTCTGGGGTCCAGTGTGCTCGGCTTTCAGTCCGTGCGCCGCTGTGTCCATATTGCAAACTCGTAACCCAGATAACGGGAACGTGTTGCTCGGCGACTCTCGAACCGCCACGGTGGTGCGATCGCCCTAAGAGGTGGCGATCACAGCAGACCGTGGGAGGCCCCGTGTCCTCATCCTCAGCCGCACCCGTGTCCGAACGGGAAGCAGCGCAGCACCCTCGCGCCTTCGAGCCCGTCACAGCACTGATCACCCTTGTGGTCTCACTGCTGGGGGCCGCGATCGGAATCCACATGATCACCACGCTCGGTGTCGCACCGAACACGAGCGTGATCGGCGCGGTCATCGCGATGCTCATCGGGAGGGTCGGCTTCGCCGGACTGCACCGGATGCGGGACGTGAACCGGCAGAACCTCGTTCAGTCCTCGATATCTGGAGCCACGTTCGCGGCAGCGAACTCACTCCTCACACCCATCGCGATCCCGTACCTCTTCGGGAGGCCGGAGCTCGTGTGGCCCATGCTGCTCGGTGCGAGCCTCGGCCTCGCGATCGACGTGTACGTGCTCTACCGCGCCTATGGCTCCCGATTCCTCCCTGCCTCTGCCGCCTGGCCTCCCGGCGTGGCCGCCGCGGAGACCATCAAGGCAGGCGATCAAGGCGGCAAGCAGGCCGTCGTGCTTATCGGCGGCGGGGTGGTGGGATTCGTGGCCTCGCTGCTGGGACTGCCGATGTCCGCCGCCGGCATCGCGATGATCGGCAACATGTGGGCGCTGCTGATGTTCGCGGCGGGCCTGCTGATCGCGCAGTACGCCCCGGGCCTGCTCGACGTGGACCTGGGAGCCCTGTACGTCCCGCACGGCGTGATGGTCGGAGCCGGGGTCGTGGCGCTCGTCCAGATCGTCCTCATCATGGCCGGCAAGCAGACCGCGCGTCAGGCCGCCCGAGCGCGAGAGCTCGAGGAAGCGGCCCAGGAGGACCCGGCGCTCGCGCCCACCGTCACCGACGCGATGCTGCGCAGAGCGCTCACCTCGGGGTTCGGACTCTTTTTCCTGGGTGCCGTGCTGCTCGCCCTGGTCGGCGGTATGTGGACCCAGCTGCCGTGGTGGGGGCTCCTCGGATTCGCGCTCTTCGCCGCCTTCGCCGCGATCGTCCACGAGCTCATCGTCGGACTCGCCGCGATGCATGCCGGGTGGTTCCCCGCATTCGCCGTCACCCTGATCTTCCTGATCCTGGGCCTCCTGCTCCACTTCCCTGCGGTCCCTCTCGCCCTGCTGATCGGGTACTGCGCCTCCACGGGACCGGCGTTCGCCGACATGGGCTACGACTTCAAGGCCGGATGGATACTGCGTAGGAGCCACCGTCCGTACACCGCCTTCGAGCTCGAGGGGCGCCGGGAGCAGCTCAAGGCATCCATCCTCGGCTTCGTGATGGCGATTGGGCTCGTGGCGCTCGTGTGGCCGAGCCTCTTCGCCGATGGGAACGTGCCGCCGACCTCCCAGGTGTACGCCGACACCATTTCGGCCGGGCTGTCGGATCCGTCGGTCCTGATCAATCTGCTCATCTGGGCGATCCCGGGCGCGATCGTGCAGATCATCGGCGGGCCCGGGCGCCAGATGGGCATCCTGCTGGCGACCGGCTTGCTGGTCGCCACGCCGAATGCGGGCTGGCTCGTACTTATCGCCCTTCTGGGCCGTGTGGTCTGGCAGCGCTGGCGCGGAGCCACAGGGGAGCAGGAGGTCGCGCTCGTCGGCGCGGGCCTCATCGCCGGGGACTCCGTGCACTCCGTCGGCACCATGATCTGGAAGCACTGAGCACAGGAGCTGAGCACCCCATGACCAGCACGTCCACACGCCCGGAGTCCGTGGGATCCGGTGTCCGGATCGGCGTCGTCACCATCGGGCAGACGCCTCGCACGGATCTCACGCCCGAGCTCGCACGGCACCTGCCAGGAGCCGAGATCGTCGAACGCGGAGTTCTCGACGGACTCTCCGCCGCGCAGATCCACGAGCTGGCCCCACAGGCGGGAGAGCACGTGCTCACCACGCGACTGCGCGACGGAGGGTCGGCCGTCATCGGGGAGGGGTCGGTCATGGACAGGCTCCCCGCGGTGATCCGGGAGCTGGAGGCCGACGTCGACGCCGTCCTGCTCGCCTGCACGGGGCCGTTCCCGAACATCGACCATCGACGGCCCCTGTTCGTCCCGGACCGGATCATCGCCCACGCGATCGGCGCGGCGGCGACCGCGGGAGAGCCGGTAGGGATCATCGCGCCGCTTCCGGAGCAGGTCGAGGACACGACCCGCAAGTTCGACGCCGTCCTGCGCGGGAGCTCCGCTGTGCACGTGACCGCCTGCTCCCCGTACACGGGGACGACGAGCGAGCTGCGGCGGGCAGGCCGCGCGCTCGCCGAGGACGGGGCCCGGCTGCTGGCGATGGACTGCTTCGGGTACACCGCGGACATGCGACGGATCGTGGCCGAGGAGACCGGGCTGCCGGTGATCGTCGCCCGTTCCATCGCCGCCCGGCTCGCCGCCGAGGCGCTCGGTCTCGAGGGGACGGCCGTCTCATGAGGCTCGGTATCATCCGCGTGCTCACCACGCAGGACAGCACCCTGCTGAACAGCCACGGCCAGGTCATCGCCGAGGAGTTCGGCGTCGACACGGTCTCCCGCTGCATCCCCGACCAGCCCCGCGGCGTCCACTCGCCGACGACCTTCGAGCAGGCGGCTCCGAAGGTCGCCAAGCTCGCCAGCGCCATGTCCGCGCACGACGACGTCGACGCGATCCTGCTCAGCTGCGCCGCGGACCCGGGCCTCGAGTCGGCGCGCGCCGCATCGCGCGTGCCGGTGGTGGGAGCGGGGTCGAGCGCGGCATGCGAGGCGATGGGGCTCGGGGAGCGCGTCGGCGTCCTGGACCTCACGGCGCGCACGCCACTCGCCGTCACCGCGCGCCTCGGGGACCGCCTGCTCACGGCGACCGTCCCCGACGGCGTCACGGAGTCGCGCGACCTCCTCACCGACGTCGGCCGGCGGGCGGCGCGCAGCGGCGCCGCGGACCTGGTCGCGCAGGGTGCGGATGTCGTGCTCCTCGCCTGCACCGGCATGACCACCATCGGCCTGCGTCATCACCTGGAGGGTGACCTCGAGGTCCCGGTGGTCGACGCCGTTCTCGCCGGTGCCCGCGCTGCCATCGCCGCTGCCGCGGAGACGGCATCCACTCCTTGATCCCCACCACCGCGTTCCACCATCGACAGGAGAGTTCCACCATGTCCTTCAGCCACCTGATCGCCGCCTACGATCTGCTCGACGATCCCGCGGTGCGCGGGGATAGCGTCGCCGCGCACCTGCGAGGCATCTCGCCGCACGCGCAGGTCGAGGTCGAGGCCGTCACGGAGGAGGCGGGGACCACCGACTTCCTGCGCGTCGTGATCCCGGGGACCGAGGGGAAGCGATCCGGCGGATCCGCGCCGACGCTCGGCATCCTGGGCCGGCTCGGCGGCCTCGGGGCGCGTCCCGAGCAGATCGGCTTCGTCAGCGACGGCGATGGCGCGCTCTCCGCGGTGACCATCGCCGCCAAGCTCCTCGCCATGGCGGAGCGCGGGGAGCGCCTGCCCGGCGACGTCATCGTCGCCACCCACATCGACCCGGACGCCCCCACCCAGCCGCACGATCCCGTCCCCTTCATGGGATCCGTCGTCGAGCAGGAGGTCAGCAATACCCATGAGGTGAGCGCCGAGATGGACGCCATCCTCTCGATCGACACGACCAAGGGGAACCGGGTCCTGAACCACAAGGGCATCGCGATCACGCCGACGATCGCCGACGGCTGGATCCTCCGGGTCTCCGAGTCCCTGCTGGACATCGTCAACCGCACCACCGGCCGCCTGCCCGCCGTCATGCCGATCACCATGCAGGACATCACGCCGTACGGGAACGACGTCTACCACGTGAACTCGATCGTGCAGCCGTGCACGGCGACGGAAGCGCCGGTGGTGGGCGTCGCGATCGTCACCGAGTCCGCGGTGCCCGGCTCCGCCACCGGCGCCACGGACCTGCACGACGTCGATCAGGCGGTGCGCTTCGCCATCGAGACCGCGAAGGACTTCGGTCGCGGAATCGCGACGTTCCACGCACCGGAGGAGCTCGAGAGGCTGCAGGCGCTGTACGGCAGCATGAGCGCCCTGCGCACGCAGGGTCGCTGAGCTAGGGCGTCCTTCCCGCGCTCGCTGCTCACACCTGCCACTCGAGCACGCTCACCGAGTGCGCCGGCGCCGTGAACCTCCCGCCGTCCAACTCCACCGACCGCTCCCGCAGGGCGACGGTGTCCGGCACCTCGATCGTGTTCACCGCGAACAGGTCCTCGACCCCGTCGCCGATGCTGTGCACCGTGACGGGCCCGGTCACGAGCTCGCCCTCGACGCTCAGCACCGCCTCGATGTCCTGGTCGGCCGAGCGGTTGATGACCGCGAGATAGCGGCGCGACCCGTCGGCTGACGCGGTGGCGCTGACATCCAGCAGCGCGACGGAGGTGAGCACGTCGACGCACTGCGCCTCGCCGCCCCAGCCCTGCTCGTGGCGCACGGGCAGGGTCACGGCGGGGCCGGACACCGCAGCCCGCAGCGGACGGGTCCCGAAGTGGTTCAGGTACAGGTCCCACACGTGGAAGGTCGCGGACCTGACCAGGCCGCCCTCGCGCACCGCGAGCAGGGCATTGGCGTTCACGAGGTTGACGGTGTTCGCCATGGCCACAGGCACGCGGTTGTCAGCGGTGCGGTGGATCGCGTGGAAGACGCCCGCGTAGAAGAGGGCGTCGGCGAGCGTCCTAGGGGAGTACCGGTTCACCTTCCAGCCGATCTCGCCCGCCTCGCCCGGGGCGTCGGCCGGACCGGAGGTGTCCCGGGGCGCGATGCCGCCGTCGGCCCCCGGCTGGGGCCCGGGCCAGCTGCGCGGCTCGTAGTGGCGCATGTTCCACTCGTCGAAGGCGATCTGCAGGGGGCTGGTGATGCCGTGCCTGTCCGCCGCGGCGGCGACCTTTTGCGAGAAGCCCTGGAACACCTGCTCCATGTGGACCGCCTGGGCGACGATCGCGTCGAACTCCTCGCGGCTCGGGTCGACGAGGTGGAAGCCGGCGCCGTAGGCGTGCACGGAGAACCAGTCGGTGAGCTCGCCGGGATCGCCCCGGCCGGCCAGACCCTCGACGTGGAGATCGCGAAGCTGGTGCGTCGCAAGCTCCGGATCCTCGGCTCTTTCGGCGCCCCCGCTTCGACCACGATGCCCGAGGTGATCCGCCGGGCCGCCGAGGGCGCCATCGACCTCGAACGGCTGATCACCGATCGCTTCGCATTCGAGGAGACCGCCGAGGCGTACCGGAAGCTGAACGAGCGCGAGATCCGTGGGCGGGAAGTCGTGATGGTGGAGCCGGAGCTGGGGTGAAACTGACCGGCGCCGTCGGAATCTATGTCTGCTGGTCGTGTGCAGCTACGGCATTCACGCCGCGATGAGCCGTGACCTTCGCGTGGGCCGGTTCCACCGCGCTCCACCGCGCGCGGATGCCGTTGCACACCGAAGCGCTGCCCGGGGTGTCCACCGAGACGAATTGTCCCCGACTCCCCTTACTCTGGTCCCAGCACCGGGCACCTGCACGGGCACGATGACGGGGAGCGGCGCTCATGCCAGAGGACGAGACGCACGAGCGGGGCACCGACGTCGCGGTCCATCTGCGCGACCACCTCGACCCCGCAGACGATACGACGGCCGCGCTGGCGGACCTCTCCGAGCATGAGCGCTCCGACGCGGACTCGGACGCGGACGCGGAGTCGTTCGCGCGCGACTTCCTCGTCCGCGTGCTGAGGCTGCGGATGGTGCGGATCGATCGCGAGCACTTCCTGCGCTCCGAGCTGCACCGTCGCGGGATCGGCGCAGCGACCATCGACGCAGCGATCGACGCGAACCCGGCTGCGGCCGGCATCTCCCTCGAGATGCTCGACCGGATCGCCGCGGACGCGGTCGCGTTCGAGACGCGCAAGTCGACGGCGATGTCCTTCGCGGCGGGCATCCCCGGCGGATTCGCGATGATCGGCACCGTGCCGGGGGACCTCACCCAGTTCTACGTCCACGCGTTCCGCATCATGCAGAAGGTCGCGTATGTGTACGGGTGGAGATCCTTCCTCGAGGACACCGATGAGGTCGACGACGAGACCCTGGGGAAGCTCTC
The DNA here is from genome assembly GCF_020792675.1 of Brachybacterium halotolerans subsp. kimchii. Lineage (NCBI taxonomy): Bacteria > Bacillati > Actinomycetota > Actinomycetes > Micrococcales > Dermabacteraceae > Brachybacterium > Brachybacterium halotolerans. The sequence goes on from NZ_CP086254.1 coordinate 2,984,094, forward strand.
GGCCTTCCTCGGCGTGATGATGGGAGTCAACGGCGCAGCGACGTCGGTGACGAGGTTCGCGACCGCTGTGGCCGCTCCCGCTGTGCAGCGCCAGATCGCCGGTGCCGCGCTCACCAAGACCGGCTGGTACACCCCGATGAAGCAGGTGCTCAGGGTCGTGGGCGTGAAGCTCACCAAGGACAGTCTGGCGAAGACCGTCTCGAAGGCGGTGCCGGTGGTGGGCGGCGTCGTCTCCGGCGGACTCACCTATGCGATGCTGCGCGTGCAGGCAGGGAGGCTGATCCGGCACCTGCGGGAGCTGCCGCCTCCGCACGTGGATGCTGAGGAGTATCTCCGTCAGCTCCACGACTCCGACGAGAAGAGCACCGCGGCCGGGGCGACGGGGCGGATCGGGGCGAGGGTCTCACGGCGACGGGGCGACAAGGGAGCCGACGAGTCAGCCCTCGCGTGAAAGGCACGAGCACATCGCGCATGCCCCCTGGCAACCGGGACAAGGGCCTCGGATTTCTCCCCGCGTTCGCCCGCCCACGGTGCACCATGGACTCCATGCCCTCCACCTTCGCCTGGCTCGCCGTCGACGCCGAGCAGCGGCGCAGGATGATGGAAGCCGTGGACCAGTTTCGCGACGAGACGACGATCGACGACCTGGGCGTCGGCGCGATCCGGGACGCCTTCTCAGACACGCTGTTCCCCGGCACCTCCACGCTGAACACCCGGCTGCGGTATGTCCTGTTCATCCCGTGGCTGATGCGGGAGGCCTCGAAGCGCCCGACGGTCGGCGAGATGGCGGAGAGGTATCACGATCTCGAGCGGGAGTTCATCAGCGCCCTCGAGCGCGGGACGAGCGACGACGAGCCTGGGATCATCGGCCGCCGTGCGGGGAAGACCCTCCAGCGGGTCCCGTCGGTGGTCTACGGAGGGATGCTCGCGCAGTGGGGGATCCTCGAACGCGGCCTCACCTCACGCGAGTTCTTCACACGGGTCGAGGCGGCCCGGCGTCTGGACGCGGAGGCGCCCCGCACGGAGGACGGCGGGCTCGGCACGGAGCGGATCCCCGACGGGCTCGATCCAGCACTCCCCGCACCGCCCGATCACCTGCTGAGGAGCGCCGATTTCCGCCTCCTCCCGGGTGAGGTCGAATACCTCCGGGAGGCGATCACCCGCACCAACCCCGGAACGCTCATCGCCCGCCTCGTGCAGGAACGACCGGCCGGATGGACCGACGCCCAGAGTGCGCCATCCGCCCCTTGGGCGCCGGAGATCCTCGACCTCCTCAGCCCCCGGACCGACGGGGAGCTGCGCACCCTGCTCGACCTCGCCGAGCGCTTCAGCCTGCACGTCCACGGCGCGAACCTGCTCTACAACCTGCGGATCGCGGAGGAGACCGCCTCGGATCCGGAGCGCTTCCGAGACGACCGCGTCGCCCACTTCCGTGAGCTCCTCGAGTCGTGGGCGGACGAGACCGCGGCCTCTCGCCCCTTCGACTCTGAAGATCTCCTGGCCCTCGGGCAGCTGATGGCGGCCCGGCGTCGCAACTTCACCGACCGGACCAGGACGTTCCTCGAGAGCTGGTGCGAGCAGACCCGCACGCCTCACGCCGTCGCGGACTCCACCACCGCGCGCCATCTGATCACCCAGCGCGAGCGCCTGGTCAAACAGGGACGCGCCCGGCTGCGGCCTGGGAACCTCAAGGCCCTGAATGCCTGGAGCGGCGCGTCCGGCGCCGGACGGAACCTCTTCCGCTGGCCGAACGTCGTCACGCTCCTCCAGGACCTCTACGACGCCGAGGAGAGCGCCTGATGCTTGAGCCCGACACCAGCGTCCTGCTGACCGACGCGCTGCGGCCGCCGCCGGGGCACGAGGTCGACGTGGCCGTCACGACCACTTTCTCGCTGAACCTCACCTCGATGCTGATCGCACCGATGACCTTCGCGTTCGCGGAGATGGACGACTCCGGCGGCATCGACGACCGCGACCCCGCGCAGCTGCTCGACGCCGTCCAGCGCTTCATGGGCCGCACTACCGTGTTCTGCCAGGCTGCTGGGATCCAGGTCCCCGCCTCGCACAGTCGCATCCACACCTTCCTCGAGGGCTCGCTCTACGAGGTCGAACCCCCGGCCGAGAACGCCTTGTTCCATCCGAAGCTCTGGGCGATCCGCTATCGCCGCCCGCACGACGGGACGCTCTTCCACCGCGTCGTCGTCGGCAGCCGCAACCTCACCCTCGACAGCTCCTGGGATACCGCCCTCGTGCTCGACGAGAGTCCTGACGGCACGATCGACGCCGCCCCCGCCGGCGCCGCAGTCGAGGCAGTGACGGGTATGTCCCTGGACCCCCTTGCTGAGGACCGTCGCGACGCGATCCTCGATCTCGCGCGGACGCTGCGGGACGTGCGACTCGAGGCACCGGAGCCCTTCACCGGAGGAACGCTCCTCCCGCTCGGCCTCGATGGCGACCCCGTCCCGTGGCCGTTCCCGGAGCGGCCACGGAAGGTCCTCGCGATCAGCCCGTTCCTCGCCGCGGACACCCTCGCGCGGCTCCGTGCCGGCGCGGAGGAGACTACGCTGCTCACCCGTGCCGCCGCCGCGGATCAGCTCGGCAGGTGCGCCCTGCGGGACTGGGACGTCAATGTCCTAGACTCCGCCGTCGACGGGGGAGCGGAGGGAAGCGTCGTGGGGGAGGACGCCACCGACGAGGACGGAAGCCCGGCTCCGTCCACGCTCCTCGACCTCACCGGACTGCACGCCAAGACGGTCGTCGTCGACCGCGACGACGGGCAGTCGGAGGTCATCACCGGCAGCGCCAATCTCACCGGGCAGGCGTGGAGCAGGAACGTGGAGCTCGATGCCGTCCTCGTCGGCCCTACCCGGCTCTGCGGCGTCGACGCCGTGCTCGGCGAGGGCGGCAAGGCCATGGGCCTGCGCACCATCATGGAGCCCTACACGCCGGCACCGGACGCGATCGAAGACCCTTCCCTCGACACCGGGTACCTGCTCGAAGAGTTCCACCGCACTCTCGGCCGGTCCGTGCCGAGACCGCGACTGGACCTCGTCCGCACCAGCGACGACGCCGTCTCCGCGCGGCTCACGATCGTGCTCCCGGTCGACTGCCCGGGCGACACGGTCATCTGGCCGCTCACCGCACCGAGACTCCGCCGTTCGCTCGCCGAGGAGACCTCCTGGGAGCTCTCCCTGGACGAGATCACCCCGTTCCTCGCCGTGGAGACGACGCACGGCGACGGCCCCGCCCGAGCGACGAGGCGCTGCCTCCTCAAGGTCCAGCTCGTCGGCGACGTCATCGACCGCGAACAGCGGGCGCTCGCCGCGATGCTGAACAGCCGCGATCGCGCGTTGCGCTACCTCGCGCTTCTCCTGGGCCTCGACGAGCCCGCCACCGCTCATGCCCAGGAGCTCACGCTCGACACGCTGACCAGCGAGATCGACGGCATCGCCGTGCCAGACCACCGTCGGCCATCGCCCCCGGTCGTGCTGTTCGAGCCGCTGGTGCGCGCGGCCGGGAACGACATCGACCGGATCCTCTCGGTGCGGAAGCAGGTCGAAGCCGTCCTCGAGCTGCCGAAGGCCGACGAACTGATCCCGCCGGAGTTCCTCCAGCTGTGGGACACGGTGCTGAGATTCTCGCTGTCGAGGAGGCACCCATGAGCCCGAAAGCTTCCGCCGAGCCGACCGCTGTGGACGTCGACGCCCTCCTCAACGGCCTCAAGCCCTTCCAACGCGCCACTGTCGACCACGCGTTCCGGCGGCTCTGGACCGACGGGGACTCCGTCAGCCGCTTCCTCGTCGCCGACGAGGTAGGACTCGGCAAGACCCTCATCGCCAAGGGCGTCGCAGCCCGCGCGATCGCGCACCTGCGCGAGACCACCGATCGCACGGTGACGATCGTGTACATCTGCTCCAACAGCCAGATCGCCGGCCAGAACCTGGACCGCCTGCGCGAGCTCACCGGCGGTGAGGCGCAGCGCAACGCCGACCGCATCACGATGCTCCCGCAGACGATGGGCTCCGCCCCGCCCGGCGGCGTCGACCTCATCGCCTTCACCCCCGGCACCTCCCTGCGGCTCGGCGACGCAACAGGCCGAGTCGGCGAACGCGTGCTGCTGCACTGGATGCTCAGCCACAGCATCGACCGGCTCTGGCTGACGCAGCCCCGGATCGTCGACTACTTCCGCGACGCCGTCGGATTCCGGAGATTCGCCGACAGGCTGGAGTGGGACTGGAGCCGGCCTGCACTCGATGCCGGCCTCGTCGACGAGTTCACCCGCACCCTCCGCACCGATGCCGGCCCCTTCGGCGGCACGCTCCTCAGCGACCTCTTCGACGAGCTCGATCAGTGGCTCGGCAGCGAGGAGGTGACGCGCGAGATGTGGTGGCGGCGCCGCCGCATGATCGGCGCGCTGCGCATGGTCATGGCCCAGACCGCTGTGACCCGCCTCGCCCCGGACCTCGTGATCCTCGACGAGTTCCAGCGCTTCAAGGATCTGTTCCCCGGCGCCCCTAGCACGGGGGACGAGCACTACTCGGATGCGCAGCAGCTCGCGCAGAAGATCATCGATCATCGCTCGGCGAAGTCGCTCGTGCTCTCCGCCACCCCGTACAAGATGTTCACCCTGCCCGACGAGCTCGACGCCGAGGACCACCACCAGGACTTCCACGACACCATCGCCTTCCTCGCCGGCCCCGACCGCGCAGACCGCGTGCGGGAGCATCTCGCCCAGGTGCGCGAGGGCATGCTCCAGGGCACCGACGAGGGCACGCGCCGCGCCGAGGAGGCGACGGCCCGGGCCCAGGCGGAGCTCCAGCGAGTCATGTCCCGCACCGAACGGCTCGGCTCCACCGCGGTGGCCGACGGGATGCTGCGCGAGATGGAGATGCCCTCCCTCGAGGTGCGTCCCCGGGACCTCGAGGTCTGGACCGCCGCCGACGCGATCGGGCGCCATGCCCACGGCATGGACATGTTCGAGTTCTGGCGCTCGAGCCCGTACCCGGTGAACCTCATGGACCCGTCGGCCTATGTCGCCCAGCGTCGCACCCTCGAAGCCGCCCGCGGCGATGACAGCGGCGACATGGCGCATCTTCTGCACACGCACCGACGCGGGCTGCTCTTCTGGGACGACATCCGCCATTACCGCGAGATCGATCCCGGCAACCCCAAGCTCCGCGCGATGATCGACGCCGCGATGGACCGTGGGGTCTGGAAGCTCGCCTGGCTCCCGCCCTCCCTCCCGTATGTGTCGCCGGGCGGACCCTTCGCCTCCGAGGACGCGCGGAGCTTCACCAAACGCCTCGTGTTCTCCGCCTGGAGCGTGGTCCCGAAGGCGATCTCCGCCCTGTTCAGCTACGAGACCGACCGTCGGCTCAGTTGCTTCGCACCCCGCCATGGGACGGGCGCGTCAGCGCTGTACGACGATCCGCGCACGTCAGGGCTGCTGCGCTTCACCGTTGTCGACGGCAAGCTCCAGAACCTTCCCCACCTTGCACTGCTTCAGCCGTCCGTCGCCCTTGCGCAGCTCGGCGACCCCCTCGCCATCGCCCGCGCGACCGGGGAGGAGCTCCCGCTGGCTCCCGACCGCCTCCTGCAGGCCGTCACCCAGCGGATCCAGGAGCGCCTGGATGCGCTGGACCTCCCCGTGCGGGAGGGGAAGGGGCAGACCGCCGGGTGGTACGGCGTCGCGCCATACCTCCTCGACCGTGCCCTCGGACTCGAGGACCTGGCCCTCCGCGGCGCCGTCGACGGGGCGACCGACGGCGACGAGGCCGGCTCCCGCTACGGAGACCACGTCGCCTTCGCCCTCGACCCGGACTGGGACGTGCTCGGTGCCCCACCCGAGGACCTCGCCTCAGTTCTCGCGCAGGTCGCCATTGCCGGGCCCGGTGTGTGCGCGCTGCGCGCCGTCGGTCGCGCGACCGGGGGAGAGGTCTCCTACGCCGACATGCCCGTGCGCCGCGCAGCCCTCGAGATCGCCGAGGGCCTGCGCTCACTTTTCAACCGGCCCGAGACGATGGCCGCCGTCCGCGCCTCCACCGACGCAGGCAGCGAGGACACGGACGGCTATTGGCAGCTGGTGCTGCGCTACTGCCTCGACGGCAACCTCCAGTCGATGCTCGACGAGTACGTCCACACCCTCGTCGACTCCCTCGGACTGCGCCACGACGAACCGGCCGAGCGCGCCGCGACCCTCGCCGAGCGGATCCGCGCGACCACCGGCACCCGCAGCGCCGCGAACGAGATCCACGAGCTCTCCTCCGACGGGGAGAAGGTCGACGTGAGCACGCACAAGCTCAACTCCCACATCGCCGCCCGTTTCGGCCGCGCCCTGAGCTCCGAGGCGGCCGAGAACCGCGAGGCCTCGGTGCGCGACAGCTTCAACTCCCCGTTCTGGCCCTTCGTGCTCGCCAGCACCTCCGTAGGCCAGGAGGGGCTGGACTTCCACACCTACAGCCACGCCATAGTGCACTGGAACCTGCCCGGCAACCCCGTGGACCTCGAGCAGCGCGAAGGCCGTGTGCACCGGTACAAGGGGCACGCCATCCGGCGCAACATCGCCCATTCGCATGCCGGGGCAGCGCTCGCGCCGGGCTATGACGACCCCTGGGCTGCGATGTTCGACGCCGCCGTTGCAGCTGAGCCCGAGGACAGCGACGGTCTCAGCCCGTTCTGGCTCTGCGACGGCCCGGCGAAGATCGAGCGCTACGTGCCCGCCATGCCCCTCAGCCGCGAGTCACGGCAGTACCTGCGGCTGCAGCGGACGCTGGGGGCGTATCGCTCCGTGATGGGCCAGCCGCGGCAGGAGGACCTGATCAAGCTGATGGGCGAGGACGTCGACTGGCCGAGGATCGACCTGAGGCCGCCGCGATGAAGGCGGCATGCAGCACTAAAACCAGGTGCCACTCGGTAAAGTGCAACGAGCCGCATCAGTCAGAGGAGCACCCATGCCCGCCCCCACCTGGGACCAATACATGATCCCCTCGCTGCAAGTGCTTGTGGACGGCCAGTTGCAGCGCAGTCGAGAGATCGTCGCCAGAGCCGCAGATCTGCTGCAGCTGAGCGAGAACGACCGGGCGGTCCTCATCCCCTCTGGCCAGGAGCAGTGGAAGAACCGCGGCAACTGGGCGCTGTCCTACCTGGCACGTGCGGGCGCGGTCGAGCGTCCCTCACGAGGCCGCTACGTGATCACCGAGGTGGGCAGAGAACTGCTCGAGACCCACCCTGACGGTATGACGGAGAAGGATCTCCCCAGCGTCCCGGGGTACGACTCGCCGAGACTCGCTCAGAAGCCCACTGCGGCGGCACCGGCCACGCCGGCCCCCGGGGTTGAGGAGCGCACCGAGCTGGATCCCGATGAACAGATAGAGAACGGCATCGCGAGGATCCATGCCGACGTCGCCGATCAGCTGCTCACCCGCATCCAAGCGCAGGGTCCGGAGTTCTTCGAGAAGGCCGTCCTTGATCTGCTCATGGCGATGGGGTACGGGGGTGCCGAGGGCTCCGCCACCCGTACGCAGCTGTCGCGGGATGGTGGGATCGACGGGATCATCGACCAGGACGCCTTAGGCCTCTCCCGCATCTACGTCCAGGCCAAGCGCTATGCAAGCGACAACACCGTGGGCCGGCCTGCGATCCAGGAGTTCGTGGGCGCGCTCGCCGACAACGCCGCGAATCAGGGAGTTTTCCTTACGACCAGCCGATTCAGCGCCGACGCGCAGAAGTATGCGGACCAGGTGCAGGCACGGGTCGTTCTCGTGGACGGGGCAAAACTCGCCCGACTGATGATCCGCTGCGGTGTGGGCGTGCAGATTCGTCGTACAGTGCAGATCGTTGACGTCGACGAGAACTTCTTCGAGTAGTGAATGCCCTTCGAATCAGATCCACTCTAGGCACGCCGCGACTTAGGGTTGATGGTGCCACTATCGGTGCCGTCGGGGCCAAGCTACGATCCGGGTTGGCGAGGGTTGAATCGAGTGAGATCGGCCTCCGAGGATTTCGAGAAAGATGCGATGGGATGCGACGAAGGCGCAGGACTAGCAGGCGGCGGCCAGAGACATAAATTTAACAGTGTGCTCGTCCGCGGGGTCGCCGAGGATCTGATCATGCCGGCGCGGGTGGATGCGAACATGGCCGCGTCCCAGACCTCGGTCGAGATCTTCTATCACCGGACCTACCTCGGCCACCTCGGCGAGTGGATGAACCATGGGCTCACAAGAGCCTGATCCCTCCCGCCTCAAGAGCGCACCGATGACTGCCTTCTTGACGTGTGTCCCGTGTTTCTTCGACACCTTGACACTCCTGAGTGTCCATTTTACTCTGAAGGGGTCATCGGCTCTAGGTTTTCGCCATGATCGCTCAGCTCGCTTGTGGAACAAGTTCGAGACCTCTGGGCATGCGGGAGTTTTTTTGTCGCTTGGACGACGCTTGTTGGGTCCCGTAGCGCCAATTGCTGTTTGTGATTGCTTTGCGTCCATATTTCTAATGGAGGGGTCTTGTGGGTGGGAGAGATGTCGGTTGGGTTGCGCGCTTGGCGAATGATCGCCAGCGAATGAGTGACGTTCCTCGGGGGCTCGTCTTTGACTCGGTGCACAAGAGCGCGAGATTTAAGGCTAGCGCTGCGGTGGCACCTGTAGTCCTTGTCGAGTTCTTGGTCGCAGCGGCGTCGGGCATGGCGGTCGTCGAGGAGCCTGGATTTTCCTCGGGTGGATGGTTCCCTGCGGTGTGGGCGTGGGTTTTCTTGATCGTGCTCCACCGTCAACTCTTGCTCCTTAGGCTCCCGCCCGGGCAGGTGATGGTGACGGCTGATTATCGAGACGCTCTCGCCAAGCGTTCGACTTACGCTTTGGTGCTAGTTCTCGGTGTCGCAATGGTGGCAATCTTCTCGATATTCATCGGTTGGCCAATCCCTCTAAGTGGCGTCGCGACAATCTTGGGCATTGGTGGATTTGTGGATCTCATGGGGAGGGATGCCGCAAAGTTCGACAGTGCAGCGCTTTATGCGGCACGGCGACGGGTCTCCTCTCTTGCGTCGATGGATCGCGAGTCCAGGGAGGTTTATCAGCGTACGCCAGGGCGTTTCGGCATTCCGCACGTCAACGGAATTTTTGGACCTGCCTTGGGGGGCATGCTCTCGAGCGGCTTCGGGGCAATAATGTTCGTGGCGGGCAAATACGCTCCACGGGTGCCGGCGAGCCAGGTGGAACCATTGACATTCTATAATGTGATTACAATCGTGCTTGCGGCAGCTTCAGTGGTTCTCTTGCTTGCATCTTGGGTGTCGCCGAGGTTCGAAATTTGGCTCACCCGTTCGATGGACGCCCTGTCGAACGCAATTGCGTCGCGGGCAAGAAGGGTGATCGGATGTCTTGCAGTGGTGCCCTCCCGTTTGCGGGCGGCATTGTGTGGGCGGCCAGCTAAGTCGCCTTCTGGGGGTCGGCAGCCGGAGAGTCTGGAGTAGTTGGTGGCGTCGAAGCGGCACTCCCGGTCGGCGGTGGTCTAGCTGTTGCGGGTCATGACGTTGTATTCAGCGGGGTAGGGATGAAGGAACGGGTCCCTGACCGGCACGATGGCCGCTGCTGAAGTCATTCATCTGCTGGGGGAGACCCGTTCTGTGACCCACCGTAAATGAGTTCTAGCTGGTGGCTAAGCGCGAAACTTGTCGCGCGCACCCCGAGCGTGTGTTCGTCGCTGTACGATCACTTCTAGTGAATCGTGCGCAGAACTCTCGATTGAAGTCATCGCAATGAGAGTGGCGCGCCCTGCCCTTTTACGGACTCGTAAATATCGCCCTCAAGGTTCTCGAGCTCACGCTCAACCCGACGGGCAAGTTGAGGATCGGGCACTTTCAGTCCGAGCTCCACATTGTTGTTCTCGGCGCTCCACGAAAAGTTTGCGCTAGTCACGACCAGTACGCGGTGGTCTATGACGAAGTACTTCGCATGGTTGCGAAGTGCCCGCCCATCGACGTACCGGGTGCGGAAGACCGTGGCGGGTGCCAATTGCTGGGCGATGTCGATTGCTGTGGGGCCACCGCCACCTTTGGTGGCCTCCCGGTCGATATAGATGCGCAGATCGAGCCGTCTACGTGAAGCGCGACGAAGTGCCTTCCACATCCCCGATGTGGTCTGAAAGTTGTAGGTGGAGCAGACGATGGATTCCGCGGCATCGTCGACGAGTCCGACGAGTGATGTGGTGAGGCCGCCGGACCGTGAGCGGAGCCCCGGCGTGGTCCACAGGAGCTCGTTCGTCCTGTCCACCGAACGGGCGCCGACGATCCCGTTCAGGACCTGTTCCAGCCCCGCGGGATCCTGCAACATGTCCGCCTGTCGGAGCAACGCCTTGAGGTCTGCCCGTGCGCCGGGGCTGAGCGCCATCAACGCACCGAGCACGGATTCTCCCTGCTGGAGAGACCCGATGATGATGCGCGCGTCTGCAGTGCGGATCTGACGTCCGAGGGTGCCGATCGGATTGTCCAACGCTCAATCACCAATCGCGGTCGAAGAACCCGTACCCGGAGAACCCGGGAAGGTCGACGAGGAAGCGGCGATCCAGGAACCTGTTGGCGCGCTCGCATGACGTCTCCGAGGCCATGGCACAGGTGTGGCAGGCTGCGCCGTGTAGGAAGTCCTCCGGATCTTGAGGGGTGCGGTGCGCACAGACCGGGTCCGAGGAGCATCGCTGGGCCTTGCGAAGCGCAGTGCTGAACGTCCGGCCGAGTTCGCGCCGCGTCGACTGTTGTACGAGCCCTCCGAGGGTCCCATCGCTGTCGCTGGCCGTCGTGATGAGGAGGATTCCAGCTGCGGGTGGACGCTCGTCTTCCTCTGGCCAGGCATAGATCCGTTCAGAGATGCTGGCCGCGGAGTAGCCCGAGGCCATGGCCATCTCACGGATCAGAATATGCGAGAGCGTGTGCAGCAACCAGTATCGGGGCGGCTCGAAGCGCTTCAGGTGGTCTTCGGCCTTGGCGGTGTCGGAGAGCCGGGCGAGGTAGTTGCGCTCATGCGCAGCGATATGTGCCTTGAAAATATCGCTGTCATAGATTTTGCGCTCCCATTTGTTGATCTGTTCCTCGTCGAACTGGATGAACATGCCCTCGCCCCGGTCCTCCGTAGCGACCGTCCAAGATGGTCTACGAGACCGCGTCAGCGGGGCGAGACGGTGCTCTAGCCCCTCGGCTCGCTCCATGTCGTCGATCCGGGTGAACCCGACGAGGGCATTCACCTTGCGGAGCTTGTCCACGGTGTGGACCTGCGTGATCCCCAGTTCCTTCAGTCTCTCGTCCACGCCTCCCGCCGGTCGTGAGAGCACCAGCCCGCTCTGCGTGTCAGGGACGCGGGGCTTGTCCAGTGGTCGGGCGAGGTAGTGCCACTCGGGCTCGAGCAGGCTGATGGGATCGAAGCTCTCCAGCGCCTGCCGGTGCTGATCGGGATCCTCTTCGTCGGCATCGACGGCTGCGATCGCGGCCTCGAGGGCATCGTTCGAAAGATCGGCCAGGCCCGAGTCGGAGAGTTCGAGTTCTTCACGGATCTTCGCAAGGTCCCCCTTGTACGCGGCGAATCTCCGCTCTCCGATCGTCTCGAGGATCTGGAATCCATTGCTTCGAGGCGTGGGGGCCTCCGCCCCGGGCATGACGATGATCGACTGCGTCGCGGGGAACCACAGGTTCGAGGCCCCGAGCAGCATGAGACGAGCTTCAGCGTCACAGCCGTTCGGGTCGAACCGCGCCAGATGCGGGTGTCGTCCCCGGCAACGGGGGAGCTTCGTTCTGCCGGTCTCGCCCTGTGCTTCATTCATCGGACGGGAGGCACCGCAGCTCTGGCAGTGGATCGTTGCAGTCGAGCCTTTGCCGACGTTCCGCTCCGTCATTGTGAGAAGGGGGGTTTCCGCATCTGCGCAATGACCGCCCTTGTGAACCCACCACTCGTAGGGGAACTCGTCCAGGTGCCCGTTCGGGCAGGCCAGCAGGTAACGTGCCGGCACGACGTCGGCCGCACGTGTGGTGCGACTCGTTCGGCTACTCCGTCTGTTCCCATGACCGGGGCACCCCTCGTGCATGAACCTCGCCAGGTCCGGGCGGAAGGGATTGGTGTTCCTGTAGGTGAAGTGCACGATGGGGGCGAGCTTGTCGCAGCCGGTGCAGCGCATCCACTGCGGGAACACGCGGCACGGCACACCGAGGTCACTGCCCGACGTGTCGCCCCACGAGGTCTTCGGCGCCCAGGGGAACGGACGCAGCTCACGGACCGAGTCACCCATGAAGTAGTTCTGGATGGCGCGCAGCAGCCTCGGCGCGTGGATCGTCTCCGGTTCGCCTTCGCGGACCTTCCAGACGCGGTTCCAGTCGTCGAAGCCACTGGGCATGACAGTGAAGCGGGGGAGGTCCATCGCCGCTCCAGGGCCGTAGCTGTACAGGAGTGATGACGGGCGTGCCGATCCGACTCGTGCGTAGTTCTTCGACTTCCAGCGCTCGGCGTCACCCAGAGGGTCCAGGCCGCTCTCGCCCTGCGCGTCGAGGTCAGTCATCGTTCTCCCCCTTCTCGGCGCTGGCTGTCCAGGCCGGAGCGTTTCCCACCTCGGGGGAAAGCAGGCGTTCCTTCACCGGCGAGACCAGGATGTTGATCTCGGGCTGCACCTCACGCATCGAGTTGGCCACGGGGAACGGCAACCCCTCGATGTCGCTCGAGACGGCGATGTCCTCGAGCGAACGGATGAGAGGAACCTTGTCCCCCTTTTTCCCTGTCCGCTCGTACACGAGGTGCCGTTGCGAGGCGACGGAATTGCTGCGGTATGCGCGCCACCTATCCAGTTGATTCGTGAGCCGGGAACGCACCTCCTCTCCGATGTCGACGGCGCCGTCGGAATCGTGCGGCGCATCCGAGGTCGAGGCGAGGTCGGCACGCGCGACGAGTCGCTCGATGAGTTCCTCAACGCGGTCTTCCCGAGTGCGGATGCGGTCTGCACCCACCTCGGGGGAGAGCCCGTTCTCGACCTGCGCGTCCATCACGCGCACCGCCGCGAGGAGCACACCGGCCAGGGTTCGGTCGAGGGCGGTCGTGGAGAAGGGAGTCACCGAGAGTGGTTCCACCTGGGAGTAGAACGTCTCGTGGTAGTGGCGGAACTGCTCGAAGTGGGCGAGGTCCCGCGGCCGCGCCCAATTGCCGAGGGTCACCACGAGTCCAGGGCGCGACGAGTCGCGGCCGACGCGGGACGTCGCTTGGATGTATTCCGCAGTGTTCTTGGGCTGTCCGACCATGAGCATGAGTCCCAGACGCGTCACGTCGACGCCGACCTGCAGCATCGAGGTGGCGAGCACGACGTCGATGGGCCGATCCCCTTCGCGCTGCTGCGGCTTCCGTCCCTCGCGGGCGTCGCGGGACCGTTCTCGGAATGCTGCGGAGGTGTCGAATCCGTGGTCGAACTCCGTTCCCATCTGGTCCAGAGTCGCGTTGATCTCGCTGCTTCCTGCGCGAGACGTCAGCTCGGCGACGTTCAATGCTCCGGCTGTTCCCCAGCGCAAGGGGAAGAACTTCCCTGGCCGCCGCTTCTTCAACGCCGTCTGGATGTCATCCGCCACGTATCGGGCCATGCCGGCGAGCTCTCGTGTGGCGTTGAAGTAGCCGACCATCGTCAGATACGGGTCCGTGCTGACTGGAGATCCAGCGTCCGGGGCGATGGCCTTGTCGAGCAGGAGCTGCCCGGAGGAGAGCAGCGCAGTGGAGACCGCGATCTCCGCCGCAGTGAGGCGCACGCCGGTCGTGGAGACGCCGATGTACCGTCGCCCGGGTGTCTCCCTCGTGACCGGCAGCTCGCTCGAGAAGTAGGTGTCGGCTACATCGAGGACCTGGGGCGGGAAGATCGCCGTACGGCGTCCATAGAGGTTCCGGATCTGCACCTCGGCCCGCCGCACTGTCGCCGACGATGCGACGACGAGCGGACGGACCTGCCGTCCTTGCTCATCGGTCCAGGTGCTCATGACGTCGATGGCGATCTCGAACGCACCGACGACGGTGCCGAGCGCTCCGGTGATCAGGTGGAGCTCATCCTGGATGATCAGATCCGGTGGGCGTAGGCGCCGAGCCGGACGCTTGCCCTCAGCAGGCCGCTCCTTGCCTGCCCCCGTGAACTCCTTCCGGTGCTTGCTGTTCGAGGAGATGGTGCACGACGTCGAATCATCATGGACGAAGCCGTGACGATCACACCTGTACTGCGGGTACCCGAACAGAGAGGAAGCCTCGCCCTCTCTGACCAATCGTGCGAACTTGTCCACCGTGGCGATGACGAAGACCGGCACCAGTCGGTAGATCTCCTCGTCGACGGTGAGGACTGGCAGTCCCTCGTCGACCATCCCACCGACGGAGAATGGGCACTGGCCGGTACGATCCGCGCAGCGCACGTAGACGCGGCGCAGCGTGTCGTCCCCCTTGACGTTCTTGGAGCCGATCTCGGTGCCGCACCACGGGCAGCGTTCGAACTGGAGGATCGTAAAGCCGTACTTCTTGCCTTCAGCGGCGTTGTTGAGCTGCTCGCGCGCCTCTTCATAGCGCTTCGGGGAAACAGCGGTGCCGACCCAAAGTCCGATGCGGAAGGGCTCGGTCCCCCAGATCTCTGGCTTGTCGCGCCGTTCCAGCTCTGCGGCGCAGACCATCGCCGTGGCGCGCTGGAACTGTTGTGCGGTGAGCAGGCGGAGGGTGTAGCGCATGAGGACGGAGACGCCGGTCAGACCATCGATCGGCCCCTCGGACGTGTCGAGCACACCCTGGCGCCGTCGGATCGCGAACGTGAACGCCGCCAGCCCAAGATAAGCCTCAGTCTTGCCGCCGCCGGTGGGGAAGAACAGCAGCTCGGCCTGGGCTAGGTCCCCGGATCTGCGCTTGTGCTCTGGCTGGACGAGCTCGGGAATCTGCAAGAGGATGAAGGCGATCTGGAACACGCGCCACGAGTGAGCACGCGGTCCCCTGCCCTCGACGTCTTTCCTGGCATCCCGTGGAGACCGGTCCGCTTCCGCGGACCGCAGTTCGACCACTTGGCTTTGCAGGCGCTGCTCCGCCATCACATGGTTCATGAAGGCGAAGCACCTCAGGGCCTCCTCATCCTGGGTCAGGAACTCCACGCCTTCCCGCAAGCGCCTGGCGGCGATCCGGGCGGTGGATGTGGCCGTCTCTGCGGTCTCCCGGAGGTGAGGAGGAAGGGACGCGCTCTCCGCCTCTTGTGCTGACAGCCAGTCCTCGTAGCCGTCGACGATCGGGAGCAAAGCTTCCTTCAATCGGACAGCGTCCTGCGGTGTAGAGAGCTCTTCGAGCACCGTCATGTCCAGCTGCGCACCCTTGACGTCGCGCGCCTGGGTCTGCGGGGTCTCGGAGACCGGCAGCCAGGTGGTGCGCACATGGGTTGCGCGGCGTTGGCCGTCTTGGACGGTCCAGTCCGCGGAGCACGTGCGACCGATGGCGAATTCGAGTCGGTTACGGTACTGCAGCTCGAGCCGGGCCTCCTCCTCATCCCCGACGAGAGTGTCCTCGACGAGGATGTCGCGGACAGGGAGGAAGACTGCCTCGCCTCCTGCATCCACGTCGAGTTGGGTCTGATAGAGCCAGGCGTCTACGGGAATCTTGCGGGGGGTCTCACGGTCGTTGCAAAGCGAGACTTCGACGATCCTCATCGCGCTCTGGACGAAGGCGTCGACGCGCAGCATGATGCGCTCCTCGAGAAGGAGCTCTGCGGTTTTGCCCGGTGTGAGGGCTGTGAGATCGATGCTCCGGGACTGTGCGTGCTGGCTGCGGCGGTACTTCCGCCGCGGAGGTTCTCCGGGCTTCGGCGGGCTGTTCGGGTCCTCCGGTGCCGTCTCGGGCCGATACGTGCCCCAAGCCGCGTGAACGGTGACTGCGGCCTGATCAAGGGGGACCTGGAATCGCAGCCCCATGGACGCCGGAATCATGAGCCCACGACGGAGGGGGACGTCCTCGGCACCTTCGTCCTCGTTGCCAGCCGTGTCCTCGTCCACCGTTCCGACAGGCACGCCGCGGCCCAGCCGTGCTTCCAAGGCTGGAATGATCTCCTCGTCGGCGTCATCGTCGACGCCCTGGGTCACTGGCTTGGTCGAGGCGGGGTCAGCGAGTTTCGCGGGGGCGATGCGACCCACCAAGTAGAGGGCATCGGGCTGGGCGTCGAGCAGCTCGTTGTCGCCGTGGGCAGGGCCGAGCAAATCACGCTGGAGCAGGTCGGTGAGGTTCTCACGATCTGTCCAGGAGGTCCCGTCCGGAGCCTCGCTCAGTTCGAGCAGATGTTCCGGGGACTGCCGGTCAGGTCCTTGGTTGGTAGTGCTCATGGCTGCTCTGTCCCTTCCGCTTCCACGTCCTCAAGGTCGTCCCCTGCGCCAGCAGGCACGGTATTGGACCCCTCCGACGTTCGAGACTCTTGTGCCGCGCGCCGGTGGTTCTCCTCGAGAAGTCGGTCGAGGATCTCGACGCGAGCCTCAGGGCTGACGGTCCATCGCTGCATCTGCCGGTAGGTGTGGAATCCGTGGCCCAGGTCGACGTCGTCCCAGCCGTAGGCTTCCATGACTGTGTTGTCGAGATCCACGTGGATCTGTCGCATGCGTGCGACGTCCGGATCGTCCTCGTCGTGCACGTCTGGATTGTTCACGAGGTTGTAGAGCTTGGTAAGGCCGAGGTCTCGGCGCAGCATGATCTCGCGGCGCTCCTCGTCGAGCGTGCGCCCGATTTTGTCCAACGCATCCGTACCGTGCGCTCGAGGGAAAGTCTCAAAGACGTCTGATGGTGTGTATCTGGGATCATTGCGCAGTCCGGATCCGAAACGTATTGCCCACAACTGATGGAGACTCGAAGACAGTAGGGCCTGATCCGAAAACGATGCGGTTGCGAAGACGCCGAGCGCGTGACTAAATACCTGCCCTGTTGAAACCCGCGCGGGCATCACGGTCTTGCTGACAAGAGCGATAGCCAGAACTTCGTCAAGTCTGTCGATCGCCTTTCGGAGAGCGGGGCGCCGATTCCAGAATATCCACCAAGGAGCAGAGGATACAGGTTCCGCCTTCGAGGCCCGTTCGGGCTTTACTTGCTCCGTCAGTCGTTCGAACGGAGCCGAATACTTTGCAGCCTCCTGGGCGGTCAGGTCGTTGAAGTCGATCACCCAGCGTGATGCATCTGCCGCGGGCCGCGAGTTGAGATCCTCTCCATTGAGATATGGGAAGAGCACCTCCGAGTTCTTGGGCATTTCATCGGTCCACACTCGAGCCTCGTCCTTTTCGACCACGAACCCCATGCCGAGCACATAGCAACCAATGAAAGCTAAGTGACGATTTTCGAAGAGCCGAATGGGCGCTCCCACAGCTCTCCCCGCCGGCTCGAGAAGCGTTGAGATCTTCGGAACTGCACTGCCATCAGCATCGCGTGGTACGTGGGGAGAAACCTGGCCCCGTGTGCCCCATACGGCAGCGTACTCGAGGTTAGCGCTCTTCGAAGGCCAGTGTCGGGACCGAATTGCTCGCGTAATTGTAAACCCGGACTCTTCCATTCGATCGAGGCCCACTTCGCGGGTGTCTCCCTGTGCTACAGAGTTAGTTGCAATGAGTCCAAGAGTTCCGTTCGGGCCAAGGAGAGCCATGGCGCGCAAGAAAAAGTAAGCCACGAGATCCGCTGACCCGCGTTGACTGTTAGCCACGACGTCCACCAGCCAATCCCTGACATTGCTCCCCATTGCACCCGAAAGCTTCCGTCCGCCAAGAAATGGTGGATTTCCGATGATTGCGTCAAACCCGCCGTGTCGGATTACGTCGGGAACCGAGATTGCCCAGTGCAGAGGTTGCCACCGCTCGTAGTCGGTTTCGACCTCGGGCGTCAGTCCCTCTTCTACAAGGGCGTCCAGCATGGTGGCGTCGTGGTGCCCCTCCTGCGCGAACGCACGGTCGACCGCTTCGCGGAGTTCCTCGAACGCCTCGTCGCGGCGCTTGCCAGGTTTGCCTCCTGTGCGCAGGCCCGTGGAGATTATCCCATCGGCTACGCAGAGGAGTGTTTCCACCTTCTCCTGGTACTCGTCCCACAGGCGGCGCTTCGTCTTCGCCGCACGTTGTGGGTCGGTGTCATCGACTGGCGAGGCAAGTCGTCGCCGAAGATCGGCCGCATCACGCAGGATGCCGTCCACATCGAGAGGGTCGAGGAACCGCTCTGGGTTCCAAGTGGCGAACATCTGCGGTGCGTCCGCCTGCGAACGAGCCGTGGATGGGTCGAGGTCGATCGCCCTCAGGTTGGCCTCATCGGTAATACCCAGGAGCGAGTTGCCGCACAGGATTTTGTCGTCCACGAAGGAGAACGGCTTGGTTGGGTCGAGGGAGACGAGCCACAGGGAGAGCTTGCACATTTCGACGGCCATGGCGTTGATGTCGGCACCATATAGACAGGTGGCGACCACCTCGCGGAGGGCACTACGACGCTGCTCTATTGCCCCGCCTTGAGCGACACCCTCCCGCTGGTACGCCTCGACGAGGCGATCTGCGAGGTATTCGGCTGCAGAGACGAGGAACGCACCCGAGCCGCACGCGATATCTGCGATCTTCAGCTCGAGGATCTGGTTCGAGCGCAACGGAACCCACGAAGACCGGTCACTAGTCTGATAGGGGCCGGGCGAGTAGACGAGCGGCTCGAGGGCATGCTGCACGACTTCCTGCGCGAGGGCTTTCGGGGTGTAGTGGGCACCGGAGGTGGCACGCGACGGCGTCTCGACCACTACGAGACCACCCTGCTCAATGACGAGGAGGCGACCGCGCAGATCGCGCCGAATGATCCCCACGTACGGGCGCAGACGCGTGCGGAGCCCCGCATCCCGGGTAGCGGCGTGCAACAGCGCTTCTGCCTCTGCGAGTTGGTCACCAGCCGCGAGCGCTTTCAAGAGCTGCTTCTTCGTGGGTGGCTTCGAGCCGGGCTGGTCCTTCTTCGCCCAGTCGACGATGTCCGCAGCAAACGTCTCGTCGTCTCCATCAGCCTCCTCGGCGAAGTCGTCGAGCTGGTCGAGCGGGATCTCCGGTTCAGCGCCGGTGCTCCGGGCGCCACCGATGAGCCCCAGAGTCGTCGTCTCCACGATGACTGCGGAGTAGCCGAGCAGGCCCTCGTAGATGTAGCCGATCTGTTCCACATCGATGTCTCGGAAGGAGATGGGGCGTCTCTCGCCGCCGATCTCGGCGCGCTGGAGCGCACGGAGAACCTCGAGCATCACGCGATCCGACACCTGGATCCTCAACCCATTACTCCCCACGGCGGTGAGGAACCAGAAGCGGTCCGGGTCGAAGAGGGAACCGCCGTATGCGGGAAGGCGCATGTCCTCGGTCGAGACGCCGCTGTACAGGGCGCGGGACGTAGCGAGGAGGCGGTGCCACGTGCGACTGGTCGCATCGAGGGACTGGCCGCCCTCCTCGGTGGACCGCTTCTCCAGCGTCTCGAGCATGCCGGTCATCGCGTAGCCCTCGGTGTACAGGGCTGACGTCGGCATGAGATCACGCTCCTCCGCGAATAGGAGGAACACCACGCGCATCATCGTGGTGACGGCTGCCTGATACACCTGGTCCGGGTCTTCCGGTAGAACGGGGCCGTCTTCCTCGCCCGCGTCGTGAAGCGAAGCATCGGAGAACGCCGCGACGAGCAGTTCGACGGCCTGGCGCACCTGTGCGCCGAGCTGCTCGGTGATCTCTTCGGCTGCGTCCACGGAGTCGCGGAACAGGGCATCCAGGCGACTCTCTGGCGTTCGGCTCGCCAGGCATTCGGGGTCGAGCAGAGCACGGATGCCGGTGAAGACCTCGGGCTCCTCGATCCAGGTCTGGGCGTCGACGATGCCGCTGGCGACCATGAAGCCTGGCTGGGCGCTCACGATTCCCCACCAGCGACCGTCGGTGACAATGCCGATGGGCACACCGCTCGTCCGGAGGAGCAATTCGATGCGGTCGATAGGGCTCGCGGACCATCCGTCGGTCCCAGGATCTCTCAGTGAGGTCACGGGGTCGACGACGAGAAGCGCCGCATACCGTTCTCCATCGCGCGCGAACAGTCCGGTCGCCCGCACCGTATGGCGTCGGTCCGGGGAGTGCGCGTCCGGCCATTGTTCGGCAATCGCATGCCCAGTGCCGTCATCGGCACAGAGGAGAAGCTGCCCGTCCCACCGGAACGCGCTGCGCAGAACCTGGTCGATCCATGTGTCACGTGCCGGACGGAACTCCGTCAGTGCTGTATCCGTATCGCCACGTGCGATCTGGAGGGCATCCCAGGCGCGATCGAAGGCCGGCTTCGCATCCCGGATGACGTCACGAGGTTCTTCCTCGGGGACGATGCCCTGCGGCCATCCCTGCTTCAACGCGGGGATCGCGACGAACGGCCCGTCACGGTCCACCAGCTCGAGCCATCGCCAGTGATCGTGGCGGGTACGGGTGCGGCGTCGTGCAGCAGCCATCAGGCGAGCACTCCCTTCTGTGCGTCCTGCGGGGTCACGGCGAAGACGATGGCTGCGGTCGTGACGAACGGCCGCGGGTCGTTGTAGCGCTCTTCAATGCTTCGGAGTTCGGCGCTCTCCTCGGCATCGAGCCCTGCCAGTCGCTCTCTCATTCGGTCGATGTCTCGCTGCAGTTGCCGGCTGGAAGCGTCGTCCATCGTGAACAGCGTCGTCTCCTGGTCTTCCCGTTGCTGTCGTTGACGTTCCCGGAGCAGTTCCTGTGACTCGTCGAGAACTCTCCGGAAGGCCGCGTAGATCTCGCGCGCATGGCGCAGGTCTTCTTCGCGGCGAGTCTCGAGGTCGTGCCGGACGTCGTCACGGCGCTTCTGTGCGAGGGAGTCGACGCGCTCTTGCAGTCGTTGACGGATGCTGCTGCCGTCGTTCCACAGCTGTGCGCACTGGGCGCGCAACGCCTCGTCGGCGAGGGCCGGGTCGCCGTCCAGGGCTACGTCGAGCAGACGCTCGACGCCCTCGGCCGCCATCTTCCGACCGCGCAGGCTGATCCCGGCGATGAACATCTCCTCGTGCAGGCGCACGCCTCCGCGGCCCACCAGCACGATCCGGCACACGGCGGCAACAGCCGACTGCTCGATGCCGCCGAGCGAGACGGCGGTGACGCGGTGCAGATCATGACGGGGGTCGTACAGAGCCGAGCGGAGTGTCCGCCCGGCCTTCTGCAAGAGGGGGTGTCCCAGATGGACGTGGACGAGTGCGCCGTCCGGGACTGCGCGAGCCGCCGCGGGGTCGAAGGTGATCGGGCGGCGGGTGTCGGGCTCGAGCAGGGTGGCGAGCGAGCGCGTCGCGTCCGACCAGTCACCTCCGAGGTCCGGGACCGTAAAGGCCTCGGCGTCACCGAGGGGTGCATCCTCGGGAAGATCCGAGAGGATCTCGCCGTCGGGCTCCAGCGGAGGCTGTGCAGTCAGCCGCAGGGCCGTCTGCAGCACGCGTTCAGCATTGCGGGGAGTCAGATGCAGCTGTTCCTGGCGCGCCTCGAAGTTCTCGGCGAGCACGGTCAGGCTGCGATTGACGTCCCGGCTTCCGGCGAGCGCCTTGTTGATGATCACCGAGGTGTCGTCCCGTGCAGGCTTCGGTGCCTCGACGGCGGTCCTGCCGAAGTGGTTCTGGATCTCCGCATCGACCACGAGGTTCATCGATCCCAGATCTGCCGCTGCCGTCGCGACCTTCTCCCCGATGCGCTGCAGGAACTCGAGGTCCGCCCCGTAGATGCCCTCACGCTCTGAGGGACGCTGCCCGCGCTGCGAGAGCTGGAAGATCTCGGGTGTGTGCTTCTGACCGTACCTGTCGATGCGGCCGATCCTCTGTTCGAGACGGGACGGGTTGAACGGGATGTCGAAGTTGACCAGGCGATGGCAGTAGTCCTGAAGATCGATGCCTTCCCCGGCCGAGTCGGTGGCGAGCAGCACCCGGATGGGTTCCTTGGTGGGGTCCGTCGTGAAGCGGGCGCGGATCCGCTCGCGCTCCTCCTTATCGGTGGATCCCTGGATGACTCCGAGCCGCGTCTGGTCGTAGCCCTGCTGCTCGAGGTTGGTGCGGATCCACTCGAGGGTATCGGCGTACTCGGTGAAGATGACTGCGCGCTCGTTGGACCAGTGGGTGCCGATGCGGACGATGCCTCGGAGCCACTCCATCAGCGCCCGGAGCCGTGTGTCCGGGCGAGCCTGGTACCTGCTGCCCCAGTCGCACAGGTGCGCTATCTCTGCGGGAGTGGCAGCACTGAGAGGGTTCGTGGACTTCGATTGACGCAGTGCCTCGGACTCGGGCTGTTCGAGCAGCCCTTCCTCTTCGTCGCTCTGGTCGGATCCGAAGATCTCGGCGTAGTACTCGTCGGCCTCGCTCACCTCGTCCCAACCCATGTTTCCGGCGCTGGCCTCCTGGTACAGGCTCATGGTTCGGGCGAAAGCCCATGGAGAGGACAGGAAGCGCTTCTTCAGCAGCATGGACACGATGTCTCCGGAGCGCTTCCGGCCGTTCCGGTCCGCGCTCTGGGTGAGGATCCGGTCGAGCTCGCCGAAGGCCTGCTCCTCGTCGGCGCTCGGGGTGAACGGGATCGTTCCGAGCCGTCGGGGCTGGAATCCCTTCTCGACGATGTCGCTCTTCAGGCGTCGGACGGAGACTTCCTGGAGAGCCGTCGGATCGACCGATGCGCCGCGCTGGAAGCGGCGATCATCGATCATCTCCATGAGGGCGGTGAAGGACTCGCTGTGCCCATTGTGCGGAGTGGCGGACAGGAAGAGCCTGTGTTCGCACAGCCGTGCAAGCTCCCGTACAGCGATGGTCCGTTGGGAATCGACCGCATAGTCCGCACTCGAGCGGCTGCGAGACGGACTCGAGGGTGCGACGTGGTGGGCCTCATCGACCACGAGCACATCGAAGGCGTAGCGCCGGGCTGAGGTCCGGTGCTCGAGTCCGGAGGTGACATCCCGCAGCAGTCGTTGGGCCCGCACGCCCGGAAGCCAGGCCATGCTGACGATGACGCGCGGGAAGATCTTGAACGGGTTGGCGTCCAGGCCGTGCCGCCGCCGTACCTGCGCCATCAGTTCTGAGTCGACGATCGTGAAGTCAAGTCCGAACTTCTCGAGCATCTCCTCCTGCCACTTCAGGGACAGGCTCGGTGGGCACACGATCATGACGCTGCGAGCGCGGTGGCGCAGCAGGAGCTCTTGGATGACGAGGCCGGCTTCGATGGTCTTGCCGAGACCTACATCGTCGGCGAGCAGAAGGTTCGCGCGGGGCTGTGCCAGTGCGCGTCGCAACGGTTCGAGCTGGTACGGCTCCACGTTCGCGCCGGAGCGGAAGGGTGCCTGGAAGGCTTTGGGGTCCGCACTTGTGACGGCCCCCCAGCGCAGAGCGTCGACGAAGGCTGCCAAGGTGGACGGGTCATCGAAGCCGTTCGGCGTGATCTGATCCGGTAGCCCCTGGTCCGGGGCGATGCTGTGACCCAGTTCGAGCTCCCAGACGAACGTGGCCTCCTCGCCGAGGCGATCCTCCGCGATCGATTGCAAGGTGACGATGTGGTCGAGGCGCTGAAGATTGTCGTCGGCCGGGCTCCGCGAAAGACCCTGCTCTCGCACGTCGGTCACCGCCCAGAGCGAGCCCCGCACCAGGACGACCTCGCCCGGCTTCGGGACCGGGGGAAGTGAGGTGGCCGCGTCGCTGCGATCAGAGCTGGGTGCGTCTAGAGCTTGTGTCACGTAGCACAACATATCCAAGAACTTCGAGTCGTGTTCCCGGGTCCGGAGACGACAGGGCGAGACACTGCAGCCGATCTGACCAGCGGCGCTGTGGCACAGCTGACCGGCACCTCGCTCGAGGTGGTTGTGGCGGACGCCGAGCAGGATGCTTGGAAGCACGCCGGGGCGGGTGTGCAGGAGTGCGACCGCCGGATTGAGGGGTGGGTCATGGTGATGATCAAGGTGCGCGGAGGTGACGATTCGTAGGAGTCGCCGGTCCTCAGCGCGACCGGTGCGCTGCTCAAGGACGCGCTCGACCGTGCGCCACGACAACTGCCCGTGCCGTAGCGTGAACTCACGACGAAAGGAGAGTCATGGCAGGGAAGACCTCGCCCCGCGTGCAGACCGCGAAGACCCCGCCGCGCGCGAAGTCCGCCGGAAGCGGCAAGGCCGTCGGCATTGCGGTCATGGTCGCTCCCTTGGCGATCGATGCGCTGAAGAAGCTGTTGGAGAACCCGGACCTGGCCAAGAGGGCCCAGCAGCAGTTCGACCGCCTGCTCAAGCACTCCGGGGACTCCTCCGCCGACATGCTCGAGACGGTCAAGGTCCTGCGTGAGCAGGTCGACTACCTCGTCGGCTCGGCCGATGACGAGCGCGAGGCGACGCGCGCCGCGACCTGGTCGAAGCAGCTTGAGCAGTGCGAGCGCGCTGCCCGGCTGGTCAGCGCGCCCGGCGCGACGCGCAAGGAGCGCCGCGCACTGAAGAAGCGCATCGCCGCGCTGCGCTCGGAGATCCTCGAGGCCTTCATCGTCGAACAGCAGGAGGACGCGGACGCCGCGCAGTCGGGGGAGGGCCCGAGGGGCCGAGGGGACTGAGGACGGTGGCGCAGGAAGACCTGACGCTGCAGTGGTCGTTCATGTGCTGCACGGACCAGTGAGCATGACGGATCTGGCCCACCCGACGGCATCCTCCTCGATCTCGAGGCGCTTCCACCAGGTGTGCAGCGCGGGTACGGCCTCCGGGGCAGGGCATCGCCGGAACTGCTCTTGGAGTGCGTTGCGGGCCGCCTGCCGTTGACCAGCCTGATCCAGGGCTCTGATCAGCAGATGGAGCGATGCATGTCGCAACGGTGATGGGCGATCAGAAGCAATGGGAACTCCGTGTCGCATTCCGGGGGTGTGCGGTCTTGCTTCATCAGCGCTGAGAACGGACTCGGAGGTGCGCACCTGCGCCGACCATGGCACGTGCGTGATCTGACCGGCCCGTGCCGCACTCAACGCGACCGGAAGAAGGTCAGCCGGAGGACTGTGCCAGGCGGCCCGATACATGAACTCGCCGTACGGGGCTCCGCCCCACCGCGAGAGCACCCGTCCCAGCTCCTCAAGGTCCTGCCGGGCGAACGCGAGCTCCGCGCGCATGCGGTGCACACGATGCCAGCGCCGGGTGAGCGCACCGTCCACCTCGACGGCGACGTCCGAGTAGTTCATGAGTTCTTCGAATGCTTTCTCGGCCAGTGCGGTCAGGCGAGCCGCGAGCGCTCTCGCGAGTGCATCCGATGGAATAGACCACTGCAGAGAGGGGCACAGGCCGGTCGCTCTCTCCTCGGTGAGCTCGAGCTCCAGGAGCAGGGCGGCAAGCTCGTCCGTCTCGATCGCACCCACTTCATGTGCGTCGTGGAGCACGCGCATGCACCGGCGGTAGAAGTCGAGGACATCGGGAGCCACGGGCATCGACACGTCGACGACAGCACGCATGCGGGTCAGGAGCAGTGTGCTTGCAGGGAGTGCCGGAATCGCGGATTCTCCGTGGACCGCCTCTTCGAGCACGAGCAGAGCGTGTTGCAGCGCAGCAGGCACCGTCGTCATCGGCTGGGTGGAGCACTCCGCCGGAAGCGCCTCGTCAATCCGGCTGCATAGCTCGGTCGCCCGCTCACTCGACGTCGTCATGGAGTCATGTTCGGGCACGATACCGACATACGAGCCTGTCGCGCCCTGCAGCTGAACCTGCCGGACGTGCGGAAGGGCGTGTCAGCGCGGGCGGACAGAAGGCCCCGAATTTCGCCTTTCCATCCACACCACGATGTCGAGCACGCGCACGTGGGAGTACCGATCGCGCACGCCGGCGTCGTCGGCGAGCTCTTCGAGCTTCGTGTGCAGGGCGCGATCGTCCTCCGTCAATGCGGCATGGAAGGCCGTCCAGTAGTGGTTGGAATTGGCGAACCCGAGCTCTTCCTCGACGAACGAATCCCAGATCGGGATCAGCCGGGGCCGCTTGCGCGCGAGGAGCTTGGCCGTCCGCGTCGGACCGAAGTCGTCCGCTGCCTTGACCAGGCGCCAGGCGGGGTTCAAGCCCTCGTCGCTCTCCAGTTTCGCTGCCTCGTCGGGGGAGAGGTCGGCCAAGTCCCGATCCGGCCACGCCGACATGCACTCGCGGAACGCCTTGCGGAAGTCCTCATCCTTCAGCAAGTACCCCGCAGCTTTCGGAGTCGCCTTCACTTCGAGCAGGGACAGCGCAGCGATGTCGGCGATGTCGATCTCGTCAGGATCCGTGGGGTCCTCGAGCGTCAGCTCCTGGAAGTAGGCCCCCGTGAAGCGGCCGCCCTGGGCGTAATCGCTGAGGTGCTGGACGAACCGCGCGTCGTCGGCGCCCTCGAGGATGCGCTTGCGGAATCGCTGGAACTTGTCGGGGATCATTGCGGGCATTCGAGACTCCTTGTCCGTTCGTCCTGGTGAGCGCCCCACTGCGCCGGATCAGCAGCCGAATACGAAGAGCGTAGCGGGTGCGCGGCAGCTGCGAGCCGCGATCCGGTTTGCGACTCCTGGAAAGCTCGGAACCGAGCCTCGTCGTCTGTCCTCGGTCCCGCATACCCTGACCAAATGATCGGCCTGCTCTGCCTCGACCTCGGCACCTCCTCGGCGAAGGCCGCGCTGATCGACCTCGAGGGCCGGCCCCTCGCCACTGCGAGCGCCTCGTACCCCACCGCCTCGACGCCCGACGGCGGCTCCGAGCAGGATCCCGAGGACTGGATCCGTGCCGCGCGCACGGCGATCGCGCAGGTGCTGCCCCGAGCTGACGACGTCGCCGCGCTGTGCCTCACCGGCCAGATGCAGGACTTGATCCTCGAAGGCGAGGACGGCGCGCTGCGCCCGGCGATCCTCTACACCGACCAGCGTGCCGCCGCCCAGGCTCGGGAGATCCGCGAAACCCTCGCCCGCGAGGGCATCGACTGGGACACTCTGTGCGGGAACCTGCAGGATGCGACCAGCTGCGCGGCGATGTTCCGCCGACTCGCCCGGACTGAGCCGGACGCCGTCGGACGCGCCGAGGCCCTCACCTTCGGCCCCGCCGGCCACCTCGCGCATCGGCTCGGCGCCGGACGGTGGTGCGACCCGACCACTGCGTCGACGACGGGCCTGCTCGATGCCCGCACCCGGGAGTGGTCTCGCGCGGTCGCCCGGGCGGCGGGCATCGACGAGGCACTTCTGCCGCGCCTCACGAACGGTCTCGGCCAGGTCGTGGGCCGCTCCGGGGCGAGCGCACGCGAGCTGCTCGGCCTCGACGAGGGCGTGCCGATCGTCCTCGCCCCGGGCGATGCCGGAGCGGCCGCCCTCGGTGTCACGGGCACATCCCCTGGACGCGACCACGCCTCGCTCGGCACCAGCGGCTGGATCGCGAGCATCCGCGCAACGGGCGACTCGTCCCCGCACTCGGCGGACGCGTCCCATCGCCTCGCGCTCGGCGACCACGAGCTGCGCATCTCCGCCGTCCTTTCCGCCGGCGCGGCCGCCGCCTGGGTGCGCGAGACCTTCCTGCACCGACCCGGACCCGACGAGGCCGATGTGCTTCTCGCGGCGCGCGAGCGCCAGTACGGACGAGGGCCGACGGGACTGCTGGTCCTGCCGTCGCTCGGCGGCGAGCGATACCCGGTGCGGGACGACGCGCTGCGCGGAGCCGTCCTGGGTCTGGAGGCCTCGACGCGCCCGATCGACCTGTATGCGGCGACCCTCGAGGGCGTCGCCTTCGCGCTCTCGCACGCCCTCGAGCGTGGGGATGAGGGGAATGCCGAGGCGACCTTAGACGGGCGTGTCGAGCCCGCGGAGGTCGTGAGCGCGTCGGCCGCTGAGGACGGCCCCGCTCCGAAGACCCATCCCGCGGAGCTCACCGTCGTCGGCGGGGGAGCGGCGTCAGCGCCCTGGCGGCGGATCCTCGCCGACGTCACCGGGCGCCCGATCCGCCTCCCGCACGGTGCCGACTCGCCGGCGAACGGCGACGTGCAGATTGAGGCGACGCTGATCGGCGCCGCGATCGCGGCTGCCGAGGCTCTGGGCTTCGACCACGGCATCACCCCGCTCGCGCAGCACGAGGGAGAGGTGACCCTCCCGGATCCCTCAGCCGCCGGCGCGTATGCCGAGCTGCGCCCGGCCCACCGGGCGCTCTACGAGGCGGCGGCGACGATCGGCGCGATGCACCGGTAGCCACCCACCGCGTGGGTGCATCCACTTCTATCGGTCTTGAGCCGGAGATCAGGGTTCCATCCGGCCGCCCCCTCCCACCTCACGCCCGATACCGCTCCGGCCGATGGTTCAGCGCGAGCACCACGTTCAGGATCATCCCGCCGACGGCGGAGAGCAGCACTCGCGGCACGTCGAGCACGAGAAGGGACAGCAGGATCACGGTGACGTCCATGGCCATCTGCACGTAGCCGGCGCGCAGTCCCGCGCGCTCCTGCAGGATCAGCGCGAGGATGTTGAAGCCGCCCAGGCTGGCGCGGTGCCGGAAGATGATGAGCAGGCCGACGCCCACCAGCAGGTTCCCGCCGATCACCGCATACAGCAGCGGCACCTGGCCGAGCGCGAGTAAGCGCGGGTGCAGGAGGCTGAACAGGGAGATCAGCGCGACGCACACGATCGTGCGCACGGTGAAGGACACGCCCTTCTTCCACAGCGCGAGCACGAAGAACGGCAGGTTCACGACCGCGAACAGCACCGCGAACGGGACCGGCAGGGCGTGGGTCAGCAGCAGCGCGAGCCCCGCCGTGCCGCCCGTGACGGCGCCCGCGCACTGCAGCAGGTAGAGGCCGAGCGAAGCGAGGAACGTGCCGGTGATGACGCCGAGCACGTCCTCCGTCGGCCGATGGGGGATGACGACGTCGATCGGCGGAGGTCCGACGGGGGCCTGCTCGGGGGAGGAGCCGTCGTTCGCCGCGGATCCTGAGGAGTCGGTGGTGCGGGGCATGGCGTCACCTTAGGCGGCGCGCGATCGGCGCTCGGCGCTTCTGTGGTCCGGCCGTACGGTCGCCCGGAACCGGTCGACCCATGGCCGCGACGTCTGTCCCTGTGCCGCCGACGCCTGTCCCCGTGCCGCCGAGGCCCGTCCTGTGCCGCCCGCGCCCGCCACTCGGCCGCCGTCGCGCACGCAGCCGACGCACCCGTCCCGCATCCGGGGGATCATAGAGCCATGGTCGAGAACTCGAGTGCTGACGCCGCGCACCAGCACGCGCACACCGAGGGACACGAGCACGCGCACGCCGCCGCGCACCATCACGCCGAGGCGCACCAACACGCCGAGGGGCATGAGCACGTGAGCGTCGGACCCGCGGCGCTCGAGGGCGAGCATGCGGTCCGCGCGACCGCCGAGCTGCTGGAGGGCGGTCAGGACCTCGACGAGCTCGCCCGCCGGCTCTCGGTCCTGGCCGATCCCCGCAGACTGCGGATCCTCTTCGCCGTCCACGCCCACCCCGGGATCCGCAGCTCCGACGTCGCGCGGGTGACGGGAGCGCTGGACTCCACGACCTCCCATGCCCTCACGCTCCTGCGCACTGCCGGGTGGGTGCGCACGGAGCAGCACGGCCGCGAGGTGCGCTACCACCTCGCGGATCCTCTGGGCCATCGCATCCTCCACGAGCTCGGGTCCGACCACCTGCCCGGGGTCGAGCACAGCTCCTGATCGCTCCTGGCGACGGGGCGGCCCATGCCACCAGACGGCAACTGCTCGACCCTCGCGCCGATACTTGCAAGGATCTGCAACCATGACTCGCATCGAGGCGCCGCACTCCGCGTCGGCGCAAGCGCGTACAGCAGAGGCCGTCGGCCCGTCGGACCTCGGGATCTTCGAGGAGTCCGCCGCCTCCGACCCCTCCGATCCCTCCGGCCACCCCGCGACCCCCGCCCACGACCCCCTCGGCCTCGCCCGCCGCGAGGGTCGGGCGATCCTGTGGACCGTCGCGCTCGCCGCGGCCTTGCTGCTCAGCGTCGTGGTCTGCCTCGGCATCGGCCCCGTCGCCATCCCGCCCCTGCGCGCCGCGCGGATCGTGCTCGCACACCTCGGTCTTCCCGTCGACGCGCACGCCACCGCCGCGCAGGACTCGATCATCTGGGCGGTGCGGGCCCCGCGCGTCGTGCTGGGCGTGGGCGTCGGCGCCTGCCTCGCCGTGTCCGGGGCGGCGTTGCAGGCCATGGTGCGCAACATGCTGGCCGATCCCTACGTGCTCGGCATCTCCGGCGGGGCCTCGGCGGGGGCCGCGGCTGCGATCCTGTTCGGGGCGGGAGGGATGCTCGGAGCGGCCGCCCAGCCCGTGCTCGCCTTCGCCGGGGCCATGCTCGCCGCGCTCGCGGTGCTCGTCCTGGCCCGCGCCCACGGGGCGGTGACCTCGCTGCGGATGCTGCTGGCCGGCATCGCCGTCGGCTACGTGCTCTCGGCGGTGACGAACCTGCTGATCTTCACCTCCGACTCCGCGGAGGGGTCGCGGTCGGTGATGTTCTGGATGCTCGGATCGCTCGCGCTGGGGCACTGGGACGTCTTCCTGGCGCTGGTCCTGGCCGCGGGGCTGCTGGGCACGTTCGCGCTCACCGTGCTCGGGCCGGTCCTCGACGCGCTCGCCGCGGGCGACGAGACCGCCTGGTCGCTGGGCATCCACCCCGATCGCGCCCGTGTAGGGCTCCTCGTCGTGGTCTCCCTGTGCACCGGTGCGGCGGTGAGCTCCGCGGGGGCGATCGGCTTCGTGGGCCTGGTCATCCCGCACATCGCACGACGCCTGGTGGGCGGCGTCCACCGCCGCATGCAGCCCGTCGCCGCCCTGCTCGGCGCGCTCTTCCTGATCTGGGCCGACGCGATCGCCCGGATTGCGCTCGCCCCGCGCGAGCTCCCCATCGGCGTCCTCACCGCCCTGGTGGGCGCCCCCTTCCTGGTGGTGCTCGTGCGCCGCCTGCACACGAGAGGCCTCTGATGGATCGCCGCACCGCCCTGCTCGCCCCGCTCGTGCTCGGAGCGCTCGGCGCCGCCGCGCTCTCGGGCTGCGACGACGGCTCGACGTCGTCCGTCGCCGGGCCGTCCGACGGCCAGGGCACGACCCGGTACCCGCTCGAGATCACTGACTGCGAGGCGACCCTCACCTTCGACGCCGCCCCCGAGCGCGTGGTGCTGCTCGAGACTGCACCGGTCACGATCCTCGACGGCATCGGCGTGCTGGACACCGTGGTGGCCAAGGCCGGCGTCTTCTCCCCGGCCTACTACCGGGCCGAGCACTTCGGGGATCTCGCCGACAGGGTCGCCGCCATCGACGTCCTCTCCGATGACATCAACGGCGCGGGCCACCTCCAGATCAACCAGGAGGTGGTGATCGCCCAGTCGCCGGACCTCGTGCTCGGTCTTCCCGACGGTGTGACCCGCGAGGGCCTCTCGTCGGCCGGCGCGCAGGTGCTCGTCCAGAACGTGTACTGCGACGGCGCCGGCGCCGCCGACTGGGACGACCTGTTCGACGAGGTGCGGCAGTACGGCCGGATCTTCGATCGGCAGCAGGCCGCCGGCCAGCTCGTCTCCGCACTGGACGACCGCCTGGACGCCGTGCGCGAGGGTGCCTCGTCCCGGAAGCGGATGACGGGCGCGGTCCTCTACCCGACGGTGGGCGGCGGGCCCCTGTACACCTACGGGGCGGCGTCCATGGCCACGCCCCAGTTGGATGCCGTGGGCCTCGACAATGTCTTCGCGTCCTCGTCCGAGCGCGTGTTCGAGGTCAGCAGCGAGGCCCTGATCGACGCCGACCCCGATCACCTGATCGTCCTCCACCAGGACGAGGGCGATGGGTCCGACGTGCTCGCGGAGCTGGAGCGCACCGCAGGGATCTCCGACCTCTCCGCCGTGCAGGGCGGGCGCGTGCGCGCCCAGCTCTTCAACGTCACCGAGCCCGCCTCGCCGCTCGTGGTCGACGGCGCCGAGCAGCTCGCGCACTGGCTCTCGGAGCTCCACGCATGAGCCCGGATCCCGAGTCCCCGGCCGTGCTGAATGCGCACGGCATCCGCCACTCGTTCGCCGACACGCCCGTGCTGGACGGGGTGGACCTGGCGGTGCGGCGCGGCGAGGTGGTGGGCCTCGTCGGCCCCAACGGCAGCGGGAAGACGACGCTGCTGCGCGTGCTCACCGCCGCCCTGCGCCCGGTCGGGGGCGAGGTGCTGCTGCACGGCAGGCCGGTGCGGTCCTTCAGCGGACGGGAGCGGGCGCGCCGCCTCGCGGTGGTCGTGCAGGAGAGCGGCGGCGAGCTGCCGATGACCGTCGCCGACGTCGTGCTCCTGGGGCGCGCGCCCCACCGGGGGCTGCGCCATCGGCCCGGCCACGATCGGGAGATCGCCCGGCGCGCCCTCGAGCAGGTGGGCGCGCTCGCGCTCGCGAGCCGGGACATGGCAACCCTTTCGGGAGGAGAGCGCCAGCGCGTGCTCATCGCCCGGGCGCTCACCCAGCAGCCGGAGGTGCTCCTGCTCGACGAGCCCACCAACCACCTGGACGTCGGCTACCAGCACGAGGTGCTGCACATCGTGCGGCAGCTGGGGCTGGCGACGATCGTCGTCCTGCATGATCTGAACCTCGCGGCCCGCTACTGCGACCGGGTCGCCGTGCTCCATGACGGCCGCCTGCTCGCCGAGGGCCCGCCGGCCGAGGCGCTGCGTGCTCCGCAGTTGCAGGACGTCTACGGCGTCGGCGCGGAGGAGCGCCGGGCCGACGACGGCACCGCCCAGTTCCTCTTCCACCACCGGAGCACCGTATGAGCGTCCAGGACCGGATGACGGCGTACTGGTCGCGATGGGCAGACGAGTACGACGACCAGCAGACCGCGCGCCTGCGTTCGGCGGATGCCCGACGCACTTGGCGCGACGTGTGGGAGCGCGCGCTCGCGCCCGATCCGGAGGACGCCCCGGCCCCGGCGGGCCCTGAGGGGACGGGCCGGTCGCACGGCGCCCCGGCCGCGTCGCGGCAGCGTGACGTGCTCGACGTGCTCGATGTGGGAACGGGCAGCGGGAACGCCGCGCTCCAGGTGGCCGAGCTGGGACACCGGGTGACCGGCATCGACCTCGCCCCCGGCATGCTCGAGCGCGCACGCGCGAAGGCGTCCGCTGTGCGTTTCCTGCCCGGCGATGCGATCGACCCGCCCTTCGCTGAGGGCGCCTTCGACGCGATCATCTGCCGCTACGTGCTGTGGACCCTGCGGGACGCGCAGCGCGCCGTCGCCGCATGGCACCGTCTGCTGCGACCCGGCGGGATCCTCGCCGCCGTGGACTCCGCCTGGTTCCCCGAGGGCGGCGAGCTGGGCGAGGGCCTCGAGGGGGCGCGCGGCGAGGACTTCCGGGACGCTTACGGTGCGGGCGTGATCAGCGAGCTCCCCCTGGCCGCGGGCAGGGACGACGAGGTGCGGGCGGCTCTGGAGGCCGGCGGCTTCGCGCACGTGACGGCGACGCCGCTGCACGAAGTGCTGGAGCTGGACCGACGTCAGGGCGTCGCTCCCGGGCACCACCCTCAGCTGCAGGTCCTGTACCGAGCCGTGCGGGCGTAGACAGGCACCTCGCCCTCCGTGCTCGTCTTCACGAGGACACCCGCGGGGACCTCACCCGCCCAGCGCCGGCTCCCAGGCCAGGACCTCGTCCTGCAGCTCCGCGACGGGGCGCCCGCTGTCCAGACGCAGCACGGGCTGGGGGATCGAGGCCAGTCAGTCCTCGTGGGCCCGCCGACTGCGCCCCGCGAACCCGGGGTCGTCGTATCCGCGGGCCCACTGCATGAACTCCGCCGTGGCCTGGTCATCGATGTCGCCTCCTCGACGCAGCGCCTCGCGTGCGGCCAGTCGTCGCATCCGCTCCTTCGGATCCAGGGTCAGGAACACCACCGCATCGCACTCCTCGAGGACCGCGCCCGCCCAGCTATTGATGGCCCCGGAGAGGACCCATGCGTCGCGGGGGACGAACATTGTGCGCATGAGCCCGATCCGCTCGGGGACCGGCCGTGGGGTGGTGTACGGGGGCGATGTGGGAACCCAGAAGTAGTCGTCGCTGTCGGCATGGGGGACCGACCACGCGTTCGCGATCGCGCGCCCCAGAGTCGTCGCCCCGGACCCGGAGGCGCCCATGATGTGGAGTCGGCAGTGTCGCATCGCTCCATCATGGAGGGCGGGTGCTGCCGCCTGAGGCGGATAGGCGGGGACGCGCCGCCGACGAGTATTCGCGGAGCCACGGTCGCTGGACCTCGCTTCAGCGCCTCGCGGCGACGACGCATGCGGCTCGAACCGGGAAGTTGAGGCGGCCGAGAGGGTCGACGGCCTGGTTGCACCGATCCTCGAAGATGTCGGACGCGGCGCGGCGGATGCGGTCGGACTGCGCCTGATAGGTCGCTCCGGCACCTGCGATTCCGCCCTCGATGCCGGCCCAGAGGTCGTCCGG
This sequence comes from Brachybacterium halotolerans subsp. kimchii, assembly GCF_020792675.1. NCBI lineage: Bacteria > Bacillati > Actinomycetota > Actinomycetes > Micrococcales > Dermabacteraceae > Brachybacterium > Brachybacterium halotolerans. The sequence goes on from NZ_CP086254.1 coordinate 3,018,475, forward strand.
GCTGACCGACCAGGTCCACCGGAGGTCCGAAGCCGAGACGATCTCGAGACCGGCGCCCCGGGCCAGTCCCTCGAGTCCCGCGGAGGTCCGTTCGAAGTCGAGCGCGGGATCCAGGTCCTGTCGCGGTATCGGCACGACCCCGGCGGCCTCGAAGATCTCACCGATGAACCCCTGCCACCCGCCGGGTTCCGGCGCGGGCCAGACGGTCATGGCGACCCGGCCGCTCGAGCGGGTGACGCGGGCCAGCTCTGCCACGGACTCCGCGGGGCGGCCGACGTGGTTGATGACGAAGTTCGCCGCCACGGCATCGAACGAGGCATCGGGGAAGGGCAGGTGGGGGAGCGAGGCCCGGAGGACCGGCCCGTGCAGGCGTGACCGGGCCAGGTCGACCATGCTCGCTTCGGAGTCGACCGCCGTGACGCTGCGCCCGCGCGACTCGGCCCGCATGCCGAGGGTGCCGGTCCCGCAGCCCGCGTCGAGGAGGGTTCCGGACCCGGTCGCGTCGAGCAGGTGGTCGACGGCGCCTGCGCACAGGGATCCGAAGGACCGCGCGTAGGCGTCGCCGCGGTCCGTCCATGGATTCATGCCGCGATGATCGCAGACTCCGTGGCGGCACCCCGGGCGGATGGACTCGCGGGCCTCGCGACCGCTCGGGCTCAGAACCGCGTCTCGATCGCCTCCACGACGACGCCCTTCCCGTCGACCACCGGCACCAGTCGCCACTTGTCGAAGGCCGTGCACGGGTGCGAGAGGCCCAGCGTCACGACCTGCCCGACGGCGAGGAGAGCCGTGCCCTCGGCCTCCTCCGCGCCGTCAGCACCCTCCGTTCCGTCAGCACCCGCCGCGCCCGCGGCGTCCCACCGCACGAACGTGTGCTGGTCGTTCAGCGCCGTCACCTCGAGGGCACCCGGCTTGACCGCCCGCTCCGGGCCGCCGAGCTCGTCGGCCACCGCGAGGACCGTCGGCAGGCCCTCGTCGAAGGGCACGTCGCGTTTCCCGGCGTCCAGCAGGGCCAGCCCTGGCTCGGGCTGGGACACCACGCGCGCATAGGCGCGCATGGCGGGACGCAGCGCTTCCTCCGCGGTGACGCCGCGGGTCGCGTCCAGCGGGGAGATGCCGCGGTAGAAGCCGCTGTCATGCACGATGTACGCGCCTGAGCGCAGGATCGCCCGCACGTCCTGGAGGCCCGCGAACGCCTCGGCCACGAGGTCGAAGTAGGCGCTGCCGCCCGCGGTCGCCCACGGGGTGCCCTCGACCAGCGGCCGCACCTGCTCGACGAGCGCGGCGAGGCGACGGCAGTACGCGCCGACCGTCGCGAGCGACTCCGGGGAGCGGTCATGCGCGAGCGCGCCCTCGTAGCCAGCTACGCCGCGCATGGTGAGCACGGGCGAGGCCGCGATGCGCTCGGCGATCGCGACCGCCTCGTCCTCGTGGCGCGCGCCTGTGCGCCCACCGTCGGCCCCGAGCTCGACGAGCACCCCGATCCGGGCGTCGGCCGGGAGCGATCGCTCCATGAGCTCGACCGCCGCGAACGAGTCCGCCCAGCACACGACCTCCTGCTCCGGATGGTCGGAGAGGTGCGCCGCGAGCTGCCGCAGCTGCCCCGGGTCCAGGCTCATGTTCGCGATCTGCACCGTGGGGATCCCGGCGCGCAGGGCCACGCCCGCCTGCCAGGGCGTGGCGACCGTGATCCCGGTGGCGCCCGCGGCGAGCTGGCGGTGCCAGAGCGTGGGCGCCATCGTGGTCTTGCCGTGCGGCATCAGCTCGAGCCCGCGCTCGCGCGTCCATGCGGCCATCGTGGCGAGGTTGTGGTCCATCGCCTCGCGGTCCAGGACGAACAGCGGCGTCGAGAACTCCGCGAGCGGCGCGTCGAGGTCGGCGACGTCGCGGCCGACGAGCGCCGCGGGGAAGGACTTGTCGTCAGCGGTGACGGTGCGCGTGGTCGGGGGAGTGGGCTGCGTCGTCATGGTCTCCATCGTCCTCGGTCTCGTGGTGGTCGGTCGGTCAGTTCTCGATGATCCGTGCGAGCCGGGGGAGCTCGTCCGCGTCGGCCAGGGCGCTGCCGACGGCCACGACGCGCGCTCCCGCGGCGAGCACGTCCGGGGCGTTCCTCGCGTGCATGCCGCCGGTCGCGACGAAGCGCACCTGGGGGAACGGGCCGCGCATCGCCGTGAACCACTTGGTGCCCAGCACGGAGGCGGGGAACGCCTTCAGCCAGGTCAGGCCGTGCTTCTGGGCGATCTGCACCTCGGACGCGGTGGCGACGCCCGGCAGCGAGGGCATGCCCTCGGCCTCGCTCGCGCGGACCACGTCGAGGTCCAGTCCCGGGCTCACCGTGAAGACCGCTCCTGCCCGCGACGCGGCCTGCACGGTCTCCGCGTCGACGACGGTCCCGGCGCCCACGGCCTTCCCTCGTTCGCGCCCGGCGCGGGCCACGGCGGCGAGGGCCTCCTCGTCGGCCGAGCCCTGGATCGGGACCTCGACCATGTCGATGCCCAGGTCCCAGGCTGTAGCGGCCAGTTCGAGACTGCGCTCGGTCCCCATGCCCCGCAGGATCGCCATCAGGGGCGCCGCCCGGAAGGCCTCGTCGAACCATGCGCTGCTGTCGATCGGGGTGCTCACGAGGTCGCCTCCTGGATGTCGGGTGCTGATGAGCCGTGACGATCGGCGTGATCGCCGTGCTCGGGGATGTCCTGGGTGCTCGAGAGCGCCCGCGCCGCCCACTGGTGCCCGCGCCCGAGGCGCGAGCGCGCGGACACGCCCTCGAGCAGGCCGTCGAGCCAGCCGGCGGCGAAGGCATCGCCCGCGCCGACGGCCTCCACGACCTCCACGCGCGGCGTCGGGACCGCCGTGCGGCCGTCGTCCGAGAACTCGACGGCTTCCACGTCGGCGTCCTTGACCATGAGGTGCGGCGCCTCGGGCAGCAGCTCCCGCACGGCGTCAGCGGTAGGGGCGCGCCACAGGGTCTCGGCCTCGTCCCTGCCCACGAACACGATGTCGGCCCGGCGCGCCAGCGCGAGGATCGTGCGCGCGGCCTCCTCGGTCGACGCCCACAGCGCCGGCCGATGGTTCACGTCGAAGCTCACCAGGGCGTCGGCCTCGTGCGCGCGGTCGATGGCCGCGTCGACGAGCGCCCGGCAGCTCTCGGAGAGGGCGGGCGTGATGCCGGTCAGGTGCGCGATCCGCGCCTGCGCCGCATCGATCCCGGCGAGATCCTCCGGGCCCAGGCGGGAGGCGGCCGATCCGCGCCGGTAGTAGGAGACCCCGGCGCCCGGATCCTTGACGTACAGGCCCGTCGGCGCGCCCGCATCGTGGCGCACCCGCCCGACGGAGACGCCGCTGGCCTCGATGAACACCCGGACGCGACGGCCCAGGGGGTCATCGCCCAGAGCGCTGAACCATTCGACCCGGCGTCCGGCCGCGGCGAGGTGGCAGGCGACGTTTGACTCCGCGCCGCCCGAGCCGACGTGGAAGTCGCGGGCGTCCTCCAGCGGCTCCGGTCGCGCGGGCGTCACCAGCGCCATCGTCTCCCCGATCGCGAGCAGGTCCAGGGGGCGCGACCCGCCTCCGGAGTCCTCCCGCGTCGGGTGCGCCGTGTCGGCTTCGCGCGTCATTCCGCGCCCTCCCGTCGTCGTCCTCAGGCCTTCACGCGGGCGACGACGTCGATCTCCACGAGGATGTTCGCGAGCTGCGAGCCGACGGTCGTGCGCACGGGGTACGGCTCGGTGAAGAACTCGGCGTAGGCCTCGTTGAACTCGGCGAAGTCGGCGAGGTCCGCGAGGTGCACGGTCGTCTTCAGGACGGCGTCCATGTCCACGCCGTGCTCGGTGAGGACGGAGCGGACGTTCCGCAGCACCTGGCGGGTCTGCTCGGCGACGGAGTCGGCGACGGCGTTGCCGTTCGCGCGGTCCTGCGGGCCGAAGCCGGCGGTGAACAGCAGATCGCCGCTGACGATGCCCTGGCTGTAGGGGCCCGCGGGCTGCGGTGCGCTCTCGCTGACGATGGCGGTCTTCTCGATCTTCTGAGTGCTCTCGGTGCTCATGGTGCTCCTTCGGTGGGTGTCTCGTGGTGGAGTCAGGGACGAGTGATGGTGTCAGGGACGGGTGGCCGACGGGATCTCCCCGAGGCCGCCGGGGGCGGTGGCGCGGATGCCTCCGCCCGGGGTGACGCCGACGAGGCGCCCGTCCGCGAGGACGGGGCGGCCGCCGACGATCACGTCGTCGATCCCCTCGGCGAGCTGGAGCGGCGCGACATAGGTTGCCGCGTCCCGCACGCCATCGGGGTCGACGAGGGCCAGATCGGCGATCGCGCCGGGCCGGATGCGGCCGCGATCGCCCAGGTGGAAACGGTCCACGGCCGCGGTCGACAGGTGCGTCGCGGCCTGCGCCCAGTTCAGGAAGCCGTGCTCGCGCACATAGGTGGCGAGGTAGGAGGCGAAGGTCCCGCGGGCGCGGGGATGCGGGTGAGCGCCGATGAAGATGCCGTCGGACCCGCCCATGTGCGCCGGGTGTGCGAGCAGCCGTCCCAGGTCCTCGACGGGCCGCTGATGGTGCGCGGCCATGATCGCGTTCGCGTCCAGGCGGGAGGCGACCAGCACGTCCAGGGCGGCGTCGACGGCGTCGGTGCCGCGGCGCTGGGCGATCTCGGCGAGCGTGAGGCCCGGCGCCCACGCGAGCTCCGGCGCGGAGGTGTGCGCGAGGGTGATCAGCTCGGGCCAGTCCTCGCCCAGGCTCGGGTTCTTCGCGACGCGCGGGAACCACTCGCGGCGCAGGCGCTCGCGCTGCGCAGGGTCCTGCAGCAGCGGCACGAGGTCGTCGGCCCGCATCGCGTTCAGCTCCGGCGGCAGCATGGTCATCGCGAGGATCGAGCAGCCGCGCGTGTACGGGTAGGCGTCGAAGCTCCCTGCGACGCCCTGGCCGGTGAGCCAGTCCATGAGCCGCGCGGCCTCGTCGGCCGGGGTGTGGAAGTGCGAGATGTGCACGGGCACGCCGGCGGCGGCGCCGATGCGCCCGGCCTCCTCGACGCCCACCTGTGCGTTGTCCTCGTAGCCGCCGCGCATGTGCGTCACGTACGGCAGGGCCGACGGCGCGAGCGGCGCGCACAGCGCAGCCATCTCGGCGGCGTCCGCGAAGATGCCCGGCGCGTAGTCGAGCCCGGTGGACAGGCCCACGGCCCCGTCGGCCACGCCCTCGGCCACGAGCGCCACCATGCGCTCGAGCTGTGCGTCCGTGGGTGCATCCTGCGTCGACCCCATCACCTCGTGGCGCACCGTCCCGGCCGGCACCAGGTAGGCCACGCCCAGGGGGATGCGGCCGTCGTAGCTCGCCAGCAGGTCGGCGACGCGGGTGCCGGGGGTGTGCGTGCCGGGGGCGTCGGTGCCGGGGGAGGCGGAGCCCGCCCCGCTCGTCGGTCCCGGATCGCCGCCGCGGGTCGCTGTCTCCGACGCACCCGGATACCTCGGATGCGCGCCGTTGATCGGTGCGAAGTACTCCGAGGCGTAGGTGCCGTCGCCCGGGGCGAAGGAGACGCCGTCCTGTCCGCCGATCGCGGCGGTGATGCCCTGGCGCAGCAGCGCGAGCTGCACGTCCTCGTCGAAGACGGCGGCGTCGGCGTGGGAGTGCGCGTCCACGAAGCCGGGCATGACGAGGCGGCCGTCGGCCTCGATCACGTGCGTCCCGAGCTCCGCCGTGATCGTGCGGCCCGTGCCCGACGCGGAGACCTCGGCGATGCGCTCGCCGTCGACGAGCACGTCGGCGCGCACGGGCGCGGCGCCGTCGCCGGGGACGACGCGCCCTCCGCGGATCAGCAGCCGGCCCATGTCAGGTCGTCTCCAGGGCGCGGAGCCGGCCGGCGTCGGCCGTATCGGGACGGATCGAGGCGGCGGCGGTGGCGATCGCGCCGATCAGGCAGATGGCGACGACGTAGACGATGACCGGCCAGATCTCGCCGCTCGCCCAGCCCACGAGCGCGGTCGCGATGAAGGGAGCGAGCCCGCCGCCGAGCGTGTTGGAGAGCTGGTAGCCGACGTTCACGCCGGTAGTGCGCTCCTCGACGTCGAACATCTCGGTGAGCAGGGTCGAGAGCGTCCCCTGCATCATCACGCCGGGGATCACGAACCCCACGACCATGCCGAGCCAGATGAGCGCGGGCACGTGCGTCCCGTACAGCAGGAACGCCGGCCAGACCAGAAGGGCGAAGCCGATGCAGCCGGCGATGTAGACGCGGCGCCGTCCCACCCGGTCCGAGAGCGCTCCGTAGGCGGGGGCGACGAAGATCTGCAGCACACCCACGATCATCGTCCCCAGGAAGCCCACCTGGGGCGGCACGCCGCCGGAGACCATGTACGAGAGCCCGTAGGTGAGCACCACGTAGCCCGCGATGGACTGCGGGAGGCCGATGAGGATGCCCAGGATCGTGTTCCGGGGGTGGCGCAGCACCTCGAGGATGGGGGAGCGGCGCCGGATCCTGCCCAGCTCGATCTCCTGGGTGTGGGTCGTGAACTCCTCGGACTCCTGCAGCTGGCGCCGCAGCAGCACCGCGCAGATCGAGAGGACCAGGGAGAAGACGAACGGGATCCGCCAGCCCCAGGTCATGAAGAACGAGCCCGGCCCCAGGCCCAGGCCCGCCATCATGCCCGCGGAGAGCACGTTCGCGACCCCGGCCCCGCTGATGAGGAAGGCGCCGAACAGGCCGCGCCGGCCGACGGGCGCGTGCTCGACGACCATCGTCGCCGCGCCGCCCATCTCCCCGCCGACGAACAGGCCCTGCAGCATCCGCATCACCAGCAGCAGCACGGGCGCTGCGAGGCCGATCATGTGGTCGGGCGGGATGAATCCGATCGCGGCCGTGGACAGGCCCATGCCGATTACCGTGACCAGCAGCGTGACCTTGCGGCCCATGCGGTCGCCGATGTAGCCGAACACGACGCCGCCGAGGGGTCGGAACAGGAAGCCGACGGCGAAGGTCGCGAAGGACTCGAGCTGGGCGACGAAGGGGTCGTTGCCCGAGAAGAACACCTGCGGGAACACGGCCGCGGCCGCGAGGCCGTACAGGTAGTAGTCGAAGTACTCCATCAGGGTGCCGACGGCGCCGCCGGCGATGGTGCGCGCCTGCGCGCGGCGCGGGAGCCCGGGCCCGGTGGCGGTAGGACGGGAGCCGGCAGGGTCGTCCGCGGCCCGGGACTCCGGGGAGCGCTGAGGGGTCGCGGCGCTCATGAGCGCCTCGCGGCGGGGCGTGAAGTCATGGCTCATGTCCTCCTTGACGTGGCCTGTCGATGGGGCGCGCACCCACCTCGGGATGGTGGGGCCGTGCGGCAGAGCTGGGTGATCGGGCTGGTCGAGCGCCGATACGGAGCGAGACTACGCGATACTGTACTGAAATTCTAGGCAGCTTACAGAATGTCTGTCCATGTGGGTGCGATGATGTCCCTGCATCGACGAACGGAGAGTGCCGTGACGACGACCTCAGCTGCGCAGACCGACGCTGCGGAGAGCGGACCTGCGACCGGATCTGCGTCGCCCGAACCCCCGCAGACGGACATGCGCTTCGCCGACATCGACGAGGCCCATCGCGCTCTCGCGCCGGTCATGGAGGCGATCGCCGCCGTCGGCGGGCCGCACTGCGAGGTGGTCCTGCACGACCTCTCGGCGGGCGACCTCGAGCATTCGATCCACGCGATCCTCCACGGCGAGGTCAGCGGCAGACGGGTCGGCGGCCCCTCCACGAACCTGGGGGCCGAGGTGCTGCACGACCAGAGCCGCGACCACAACGCCTTCGGGTACCGCGCCCGCACGGCCGACGGACGCGAGCTGATCAGCTCCTCCGTCTACTACCGCGATCACGAGGGCCGCATCATCGCCGCGCTGTGCATCAACCGCGACCTCACCCCGGTGCAGGGTGCGATGGACGCGCTCGCCGCACTGCTCCCCGCCTCCGCCGACGACGCGTCCTCCGAGCCCCACGAGCTCGTGGTCCCGAACGTCTCCGACGTCCTGGACGACATGATCGCCGAGGCCATCGCCGCCGTCGGGAAGCCCGCACCGACCATGACCAAGGCGGACCGCATCGAGGTGCTGCGCCTGCTCGAGGGCAGGGGTGCCTTCCACATCAAGCGCGCCGCCGAGCGCGTCTCCGCGCGGCTCGGCGTTTCGAGGGTGACCACGTACGGGTACCTGGACGAGGTGCGGCGGGGCTGAACAGGTCCGGTAGCGTCCGTGCCGTCGGGCCGCGATCTGAGCGCGGTCTCCCACGGCGCCCCTCGACGAAGACGGTGATCCCCCGATGAGCATCCTCTCCACCTTCGACCTCACCGGTCGCACGGCGATCGTCACCGGCGGCTACCGCGGCCTCGGCCTCGCCTTCGCGCGCGGTCTCGCCGAGGCCGGGGCCGACGTCGTCATCGGCGCCCGCGACGGCGACGCCTCGCAGCGGGTCGCCCGCGAGCTGGCCGAGGAGACCGGCCGACGCACCCTCGGGATCGCCCTGGACGTCACGGACCCCGCCTCCTGCGAGGCGGCCGTCGCGGCCTCCGTGGAGTTCGGCGGCGGTCTCGACGTGCTGGTCAACAACGCCGGCGCCTGCTTCCACGCCCCCGCGCTCGAGGTCACCGCGCAGGAGCTGCGCACCGTGCTGGACACGAACGTGGGCGGCGTGTTCGAGATGAGCCGCGCCGCGGCCCGCGCGATGATCCCCGCAGGTCGCGGCTCGATCGTGAACATCGGCTCGATGTCCGGGGACATCGTGAACCGTCCCCAGCTGCAGCCGATCTACAACGCCTCCAAGGCCGCCGTCCACCACCTCACGAAGTCGCTCGCGATGGAGTGGGCCGAGCACGGCATCCGCGTCAACGCCGTCGCCCCGGGCTACGTGAAGACCGAGATGGCGCCGGTCGACGACCCGGCCCTGCGCCAGCGCTGGATCGACGATGCGCCCATGCAGCGCTACGCCCTGCCCGAGGAGATCGCCCCCGCGGTGCTCTACTTCGCCGCCGACGCCTCGAGCTTCGCGACCGGCTCCGTGCTCACGGTCGATGGGGGATACACGGTGGTGTGACGCGAGGGTCCTCAGCCCAGATACAGCTGGCCCGGAGCGTCGAACATGGTCTCCGCCATCGCCAGGGACGCGGCGCCGACGGCGCCGACGTGGCCTCCGATCGACGTCCCTCGGACATCGACCGTGTGATCATCCTTCGCCACGTAGTGCTCGTTCACCAGGGACGGAGCGACCCTCAGGCAGGCCGCCTCGAATGCCGGCCACTGCGGACCACCGAACACGATGCTGTCCAGGTCCAGCAGGTTGGCCAGCTGCATGCCGACCCGAGCGAAGCCGCGCGCGGCGTCCTCGAGGATCTTCCGTGCCACGGGGTCGCCGCGATGCTCCGAGCGCTCCGCGAGTCGGGACAGTGCGGCTTCCACGGAGCGTGCGTCGTCGAGGTCGGTCCCCTTCTCCAGGGCGCCCTGGCCCACCGCGGTCCCCACGATCCGTGACGGGAGAGAGGAGACCGCCACGCAGCCGCGGCCCCCGCATTCGCACGGCGGCCCATCCGGGTCCGCGGTGAGGTGTCCGATATTGCCCAGATGGGAGAGGCGTCCGGCCGCGTTCCCGGACCCGCGCAGCGGCTGTCCGTCCAGCACGATCCCGGCTGACACGCCGCTCCCCAGGTAGAGGAAGGCCAGATTCTCCGCATCGCGCGGTGTCCGCCAGATCTCGCCGATCGCCGCGGCGGTGCTGTCCTTCTCGACCACCACCGGGAGGCGTAGGCGCTGCGCGATCTCGTCTCGGAGCTCGACGGTCCCCCAGCCCGGCAGCAGGGGAGGGCCGACGACCGACCCGTGCTCGATGTCGAGCGGGCCGGGTGTCGCCACCCCGAGCCCGGCGACCGCTTCGGTCGGGACCGCTGTCTGTTCGAGCAGAGCTCGCACCTGTTCGTCGACCAGTTCGAGAACGTGTTCGGGCCCGGGCGCCTGCGGCGTGGGCACGGTCAGCGCATGGACGTCGTCGCCGGCGAGGTCGAGCAGCACCAGGGAGAGGCGTGCGGGATCGATGTGGAGTCCGATCGAGTACCGGCCGGTGGGAACGACCTCGTAGACGATGCGCGGGGCGCCCATCCCGGAGCGCACGCGCCCGGACTCTCGGATCAGCCCTGCAGTCACCAGGCGCTGGCAGATGTTGGAGAGCGTCTGCGGTGTCAGCCCCGTGCGCTGCACCAGTTCGCTGCGACTGGTGCAGGGGGAGCGCCGGATCAGGTCGAGGACCAGGACCTGGTTGTACCCGGCGACGCGAGGAAGGTTCGTCCCGCGGCGCCCCGGTCGCTCCGTCGCCGGCTGCGGGTACTGCAGTGCCATGGGCCGATGGTACGTCGGCCGTTGACTTATTCAAATTGATCATGTCTACTGGCGAACGCCGAGGCTCGACGTGGAGACCTCAGGAGGAGACCTGGTCATGAGACGACGGACGATGCTGGCCGCTGGATTGGCGGCACTCCCGTTGGCCGGCTGCGCCGGCGGGAGAGGGGACGGGCGACGCGTCTTCCGCCAGTTCGACCCTGCGGATCAGGCGACGGGACTCGCGAAGGCGGTCAAGGCGTGGAACGCCGAGCATCCGGACTACACCGTCACCATGGAGACGCTGTCGCCGAACAATCCGCAGCAGTTCGCGCGCGAGGCCAATGCCGGTTCGGGCCCTGACATCGCTCAGCTGGCGTTCACCGATGTGTCCTTCATGGCGGAGCCCCGCATCCTCAGGCCGCTCGATCGGCTCATGTCCAGCGCGCCTGCGGAGGGACAGGGCGATCTCCTGGCCACAGACATGACGACGTACGACCGCCAGTCCTGGGCGATCCCCTGGACCGCAGACACGATGGCTCTCGTCTACAGGCCCGACGTGCTCGAGAAGGCGGGAGTGGCGGACACTCCCGAGGACTGGGAGGAGCTGGCGGAGGTCTCCGCGCGCATCACCAAGGATTCCGGGGGCGATGTCAGCGGCTTCGTGTTCCCGGCGGCCGCCCAGTACTCGAGCGCCCAGTGGTTCCCCATCAACTACTACCTCTGGGCACATGGCTCCCAACTGATCCGGGCCGACGGAGAATCGTGGGAGGTGGCCGTCGACGAGCAGCAGCTCGCGGACGCGATGACCTACTTCAACACCTTCTTCACCGAGCACATCACGCCGGCGGCGATGCAGGCCGTCACCGATTATGGCGACCCGAGCATCGTGGGCGCGCTCGGTGAGGGCAGCTGCGCGATGACGTTCATGCCGCCGACGGCGTTCCGCGCTGCACGCGAGAGCATCGACGCCGAGCTGATGACGGCCCCGATGCCGTGCGGACTCGTCGACGGCGCGACGCACCTCGGCGGCCGAGCGCTCGGCATCAACGCGAACTGCGAGGAGCCGGAAGCTGCCTGGGCATTCGTCTCCCACCTGCTGAGCCCGGAGACCTTCGAGCTGTACCCGCAGTACCCGGCGTCGGCCGCGACTCTCGATCGCGTGGACGTGGATCCCTCGGAGCGGGGGTTCACGAAACAGCTCCCGCACTCCGAATCCTTCGCACGCTACGCGGACGCGCCGATCACGATCGCTTCGCTCCAAGAACAGGTGAACCAGCAGTTCTCCGCCGTCTACTCCGGTCAATCGGAGCCCGAGGACGCCTCGCACAAGCTTCTCGCCGCTCTCGCCCGCGGGCTCGAGGAGTGATCGACGTGATCGCATCCCGCCTCCGCTCGGCGCAGCCGTATCTGCTCAGTGCTCCCGCACTGCTCGTGATCGGACTGCTGTTCCTCATCCCGTCCGTCTACAACGTGGTCCTCGCCTTCCAGCACCTCACGCCCTACCAGTCGCCGGGCGAGGCCGAAGCGGCGGGCCTCGAGAACTTCACCGACCTGTGGAGCAGCGGAGACCTGCCGCACGCCGCACTCAACACCGTCCTCTGGCTGACAGCGGCGACCGTGGTCCTGCGCCTCGGCATCGGGCTGGGGCTGGCCCTCGCGCTGGAGTCCCCGATCCTGAGGCGCTGGCGGCTGCGTGGTGTCTCCCGCACGATCATCCTCATCCCGTGGATGGTGCCGCAGGTCGTCGCGATCGCAGCGTGGCGTTGGATACTCGACGGCAGCACGGGCGTGCTGAATCAGGTGCTCACCGGGCTCGGGCTCATCGATCAGGGCGTCCCGTTCCTGGCGCAGACCAGCACAGTCTGGTGGTCGATCATCGCGATCATCGTCTGGCGCGAGCTTCCGTTCGTGGTCATGGTGCTCGTCGCCGGGCTGCAATCGATCCCGGCGGAGCAGCACGAAGCCGCCGCGGTGGACGGCGCTGGGCGCTGGGCGTCCTGGCGAAGCGTCACGATTCCGCACCTGCGCCCCGTGCTGACCGTCGTGGTGCTGGTGACCGTGATCCAGACCTTCAACAATTTCGTGTACGTCTGGCTCACCACGGGCGGCGGCCCGGGGAATGCGACCGCCGTGCTGGCCACCGAGCTGTACAGCGCCGCGTTCTTCGACAACGACCTCGGCACGGGCGCGGCGATCGGATTGCTGATGACCGCGATCATGGCGATCTTCGCCGTGGTCTACCTGCGTGTCACCTCCACGAAGGGGGATTCCCGATGACGGCGGCACCTCCCGACCGGATGAGCGAGGTCCGGCGCCGGCCCGCAGCACCACGACGATCACGTGAGGACAGGCGTCTGCGGGACCTCGTGTTCCTCGTGCCGTTCGCCGTGGTCCTCCTGGTGATCCTCTTCCCCGTGATCTGGATGCTCTACAGCTCCCTGCGCCCGGTGCAGGCCATCTCGCAGGGCATCACCTGGCGCAACGTCTTCTCGGGGCTCAGCCTGGACTCGTACGCGCGGCTGTTCGAGCAGACGGGATTCGGGCGCTACCTGCCCAACAGCATCATCGTGTGCGTCAGCGGGACGGTCATCACGGTGGCGATCGCGACGCTCGCCGGATTCGCGCTCTCGCGATTCGCGTTCCGAGGCAGGCCGGCCGTGATGCTGGTCCTGGTCGCCACGCAGCTGCTCCCCTTCGTCGTGCTGATCACTCCGGTCTACCTCCTCTTCGCCGAGCTGCGACTTCTGAACTCCTTCGCCGGGCTGATCATCGTCTACGTCGCGATCACGACCCCGCTCGCCACGCTCCTCATGACCGGGTTCCTGAACGCCGTGCCGCAGACGCTCGACGAGGCGGCGAGGATCGACGGAGCCTCGACGCTCACGGTCATCGTGCGCGTGATCGCGCCGCTGGTCTGGCCCGGGATCGTCACGGTCGGGGTCACCACGTTCATCGCCATGTGGGACGAGTTCCTGTTCGCGCAGGTGTTCCTCACCAGCGACTCCCTGAAGACCGTCCAGGTGGGCATCGCCGGGCTCTTCGGCGAGTACGGCACCGACTGGGGAGTCGTCATGGCCGCCTCCGTGGTCGCCGCCCTGCCCACCGTCGTCCTGTTCTCCCTGCTGCAGCGTCGGCTCGTCGCCGGCATGACCGCGGGAGCCGTGAAGGAGTGAAGATGACAGAGCCGAGTCGCCCCAACATCGTGATCCTGTTCGCCGACGACCTCGGCTGGGGCGACCTCGGCTGCTTCGGGGCCGACGACATACCCACCCCGCACCTCGACGCCCTCTGCGCGGCCGGGGTCCGGCTTCCCCAGTGGTACGCGAACTCCCCGGTGTGCTCGCCCTCGCGGGCCGCGCTGATGACCGGGCGATACCCCGCCCACGCCGGTGTGGAATCCATCCTCGGTGGGACCCGTCACACACCCGGGCTGCCCCACCAGCCCACCCTCGCCTCGCACCTGCGCGAGCGCGGGTATCGGACGGGACTGTTCGGCAAGTGGCACCTGGGGGCCGACCCCGCCTACGCGCCCTCCCATTTCGGGTTCGACGAGACCTTCGGCTTCCGCGCCGGCTGCGTCGACTACTACTCGCACATCTTCTACTGGGGAGACCACAACCCGGTGCACGACCTCTGGGACGGAGACGACGAGGTGTGGCGCAACGGCGAGTACCTCACCACTGTCATCGGGGACCGCGCCGCAGACTTCATCGCTCGTACCGCGCCCGAGTCGCCCTTCTTCTGCTACGTCCCCTTCAATGCACCGCACTACCCGATGCACGCGCCCGAGGAGCACATGCGCCGCGTCGCCCACCTGCCTCCCGGTCGGCGGGAGAGCGCGGCGATGATCGCCGCGATGGATGATGCCGTCGGCGAGATCCTCGCGGCCCTCGATCGCAGCGGCGTCCGGGACGAGACGATCGTGCTGTTCTCCTCCGACAACGGGCCCTCCCGAGAGAGCCGCAACTGGCTGGACGGTGAGGAGATCTCGTACACGGGCGGCTCCGCCGGCGGGCTCCGCGGGTCGAAGGGTTCCGTGTTCGAAGGGGGGATCCGCGTGCCAGGCATCGTCTCCTGGCCCGCGCATCTCCCCTCCGGCGCCGAGTACGACCAGGTGGGCACGATGATGGACCTGCTGCCGACGCTCCTGCACGCCGTGGACGGCGAGGAGCCGGAGCTGCCCGAGGTCGACGGGGTCTCCCTGCTCGATGCGCTGCGGGGAGACGGCGGAAGCGAAGGCGGCGTCCCACCGGCGGGCGAGTCCGGCGAGCGCGCCGTCGTGTGGGAGTACCAGGGCCAGTACGCGGTGCGACGAGGTCGCTACAAGCTCGTCCACGATGCCCGAGAGGGCATGGACCCGCCCGCTGCAGTGGGTGCTGCGCTCTTCGACCTCGAGAGCGATCCGCAGGAGGGGACGGACATCTCCGGGCAGGCGCCGCAGATCGTGGCCGACCTCGAGCGCGTGCTGAGCAGCTATCGGCAGGCGGCAGGTCAGTGGGAGAGCACCGCTCGGAGCCGGTGAGGGCGAGACGCCGCGGGTGAGATGCTCGGGGGACCCGCCCCGGCCCGTCCCAAAGGAGACCCCGCACCATGAACCGACCCCGCCTGGGACTGTTCACCCGACTCCTCGAGGAGGCGAGCCCAGCTGACCGCTACCGCTTCGCGATCGAGCAGATCACCCGGGCCGACGAGCTCGGCTTCGCCTCCGCGTGGGTCGCCCAGCACCACTTCGGCGAGCACGAGGGCGGTCTGCCCTCGCCGTTCGTGCTGCTCGCCGCCGCGGCCCAGCGCACGAGCGACATCGCGCTGGCCACCGGGGTGCTCACCCTCCCGATCGACGACCCTCTGCGTGCGGCGGAGGACGCCTCCGTGCTCGATGCCCTGAGCGGCGGGCGGGTGCAGCTCGGGATCGCCGCCGGCGGTACGCCGTCCTCGTTCCCCGCCTTCGGCCGCGACCCCGCACGACGCCGGGAGATCTTCGCCGACCACCTGGGCGTGCTGAGAGAAGCCCTCGCCGGTCGCGGCGTCCGCGGCACCGAGTCCCGGATCTACCCGCCGGCCGGTGACCTCGGCGGGCGCATCTGGCAGGCGACGTTCTCCGCCGACGGCGGCCGACGCGCCGGCGAGGCCGGCGACGGGCTGATGCTCTCGCGCACCCAGGTGCGCCCCGAGGACGCCCTCGACCAGCCGCTCCACGAGATTCAGCTGCCCATCATCGAGGCCTACCGCAGCGCACTCCCCGACGGAGCGACGCCGCGGGTCCTCGCCTCGCGCACCGCGCTCGTCGTGGACCCCGAGGATCGCGACCGCGCCCTCGCCCTCGCGGAGCCCGGGCTGCGCGCGCTCGCCGCGGGCCAGAACGGATTCGATGCCGCCGGGGCGAGCATCGAGGAGCTCGTGGCCGTCACCGACACCCACGTGGGGACCGTCGAAGAGGTCTGCGAGACCCTCGCGGCCGACGAGACGCTGCCCGCGGCCACCGACGTCTCGTTCCAGGTGCACTCGATCGCCGCGCCTCACGAGATGACCCTGCGCAGCCTCGAGCTGCTGGCCACGGAGGTCGCCCCGCGCCTCGGTCTCGCCACGGGACCGGAGGCGGCCGCGTCCCTGCGCGCAGGGACCTGATCCCGTCGCCGTCGTCCACGCCCCCCGGGGACCGGCGCCACGGGATCAGTCGTGAGGGAGCAGGTGCTCCGCGTCCGGCAGCGGGACGCCGAAGCCGGGCGCGTCGTCGAGGTGCAGCACCCCGTCGACGGGCCGCAGCAGCGCATCCTCGACGCCCCGCACCGTGCCGGGCACGCCCTCGACGAGCTCGACGTTCCCGCAGCCCGCGGCGAGGTGCGCCGCGCACCGGGTCTTCAGCGGCTGGCCCCACGCGTGCGGTGAGGCCAGGGTCCCTGCGGCCTCGATCTCGGGCATGAGCCGGCGCCAGGGCGTGAGGCCGAAGGAGATCACGTCCATGAGCAGCACGTCGATGCTGCCCGCGGCGGCGATCGGCAGCAGCGCCGGCACCTCCGGGGTGGTCTCGCCCTCGGCGATCAGGGTGGCGGGGGAGTGCGCGTCGAGCCAGGCGCGCAGCTGCGCGAGATCGTCGGCGTCGTCGAGGAAGGGCTCCTCGACCCAGTGCAGGCCGACGTCGGCCACCGCGTCGAGATAGCGCAGGAACCCGGGCAGGTCGTAGCCGTCGTTGGCGTCCACGAGCAGCCGCGCCCCGGGCATCGCCTCGCGCACGGCCCGTGTCACGGCGACGTCCCTGGCGTCCCCCTCGGCGCGCGGCATCCAGCGGTTGCCGCGTCCGATCTTGAGCTTCACGTCGCGGTAGCCGAGCGGGGCGTCCGCCCGGCACTCCTCGAGGATCCGCGCGATGCCGCGCGGGGAGTCCTGCGGGTCGAGGTCGTCGAAGTACAGGGCGCCGTCGTACACCGGGACGTCGACGGTCCCGCGCCCGCCCAGCAGGGCATGGACCGGCTGGTCGAGGACGACGCCGAGGAGGTCGTGCAGGGCGACGTCCGCCCAGTGGCCCCGGGGATCGCGCACGCCGCTCGCGGGGTCGATGAGGTCGGAGAGGCGGCGGCCGATCAGGGCGTCGACGTCGCCCGGAGGGTCTTCGAGCAGGCCCCATCCCGTGCGGCCGTCGTCCGTGCGCAGCACCACGACGTCGGCCCACGGTCCGTCCCCGTGCTCGCCGAGGCGCGCATTGCGGCCGATGGTGCGGGGGTAGCGGGTCTCGAGGCGGTGGAACTCGACGGAGCGGAGCGTGGGGTCGGCGGTGACCATGGGGTTCCCATCGGAGGGGGTCGGCGGACGGCGGGGCCCTCGATCTCACCCTGCCCGATCGAGCGTCCGCCTGATCGTCTCCCGCACCCGTGGCGCCATTCCAGGTCCGTCCACGGCACGGCGCCCCGCGACCTGGATCGGGATGAACTCGGGCCACTGGAGGCTGAAGCCCAGCAGCTGCGCGACGTCGGTCGCCGGGTCGACGTGCACACCGGCGGCCTGCTCGTAGTCGTCGAGGAACCACATGGCGGCGTCGGCCGAGAAGAGCACGGCGAGGTTCAGCCGGCAGTGGCCCACGTCCAGACCGCGGTCGGCGAGGCCCGCCGTCGGCCAGTCGACGACGGCGCGGATCCGTGGCCGGTCCGCCCCCTCCCACAGCACGTTGAAGTGCTGGAAGTCGCCGTGGGAGAGCACTGCGGCCGACGGGTCCGGGGCGCGGGAGGCGAGCTCGTGCGCGTCGCGGGCGAGACCGGCGTCGCCGAGCGCGACGAGCCACGGGTGCTGCGCGTAGGGCATGTACTCGCAGGTCTCGAGCGACGGCGGGGGCACGGCGTGGATCTGCACGAGCATCTTCGCGAGCCGCCGCACCCACTTCCGCAGATCCGGCGGATCGAGCTCCACGCGGCCCGGGAGGAACGAGGTCACGGTCGAGGGCAGACCCGACCCGCTGCCGTCGGGATCCGCGGCGAGCAGTCGGGGGATGGGAAGCCCCGAGTCGGTCAGCGCCTCGAGCCCGGTCACCTCGCGCCGCACCAGATCCTGCTCCTCCGGGCCGCTGCTGCGCCAGCGGCGGACCACCAGGTCCTCGCCGCCGGAGGCCGGCCGCAGCTGGAGCATCTGGCCGGTGATCCCGCCGACCAGGGGACGCACGAGCGCGACCCCGCCGACCAGCGGCTCGAGCCAGCGGCGCAGGCCCGGGTCGAGATCGCCCTCGGCGCCCCCAGCGCCCCCAGCGCTCACGCGGTGCACGCCCCCGTCGACACGGTCTCCGTCTCGCTGTCGAGCTGCGCGATCACGGGCAGCAGCTCGGCGTTGGTCATGGCGTAGGCGACGTCGTCATCGGACTCGCCGCGCGCGAAGACCACACCGGCGACGCCGCCGTCGGAGTCCAGCAGAGGACCGCCCGAGTTGCCGGGCTCGACCTCCGCGTCGAGCACGTAGATGTCACGGCGCACGCTGCCCTCGCCGTGCGCGTCGTGCACCTCGGCGCTGCCCGAGGCGCGCACGGTCGCAGGCTCCGAGCGGAACGGCCCGCCGTGCGGATACCCCTGGATCACGGCCGAGGCGCCGTCGTCCAGCGCGTCCACGAGCTTCAGGGGCTCCGCGTCGACGTCGGCCGCGATCACCGCCAGGTCGTTCTCGACATCGAAGTGGACCACGCGGCCCTCGCGGGCGCTCTCGCCGGGCAGCTCGACCATCGGATGGTCCACGCCGGCGACCACGTGGGCGTTGGTGACGATGCGATCGGGCGCGACCACGAAGCCGGATCCGGTGGAGATGGTGCCGCAGCCGTTCGTCGGCCCGGAGACGCGCGCGACGGACTGCGCGGCCTGCGTGAGGTCCGCCTGGTCGAGGTCGACGGGGGCCGACGTCGGGACGTCGGCCTCGCCCAGTCCCTCGGGCGGGCTCACGATGGTGGGCATGGGCAGGGCGCCGACGACCTCCGCGCGCAGCTGGGCGAGGGCGTCGTCGACGGGCTCCGGTGTGGCACGGTCGATCTGCTGCAGGACCCGCGAGGACGCGACCGTGCTGGAGACGCCCGGGATGCCCGCCGAGACCAGCCCGGCCCCGCCGAACATCACCACGACCAGGCCCAGTACGAGCCCGAGCACTCCGCCGAGGAGTCGTTCGAGGACGCGCAGGTGGATGCGGTCGGCGCCCCGACGGATCAGTCCGCCGATGCTCGAGCCGATGCCGCAGCCGACCACGAGCAGCAGGAACAGGGCGCCGAGCACGGCGACCGTGCGCCACGGGGGATCGACCGCCGCGGAGACGTGGGGGAGCGCCCAGACCGCGGCCGCGGCGCCGGCCGCGAGTCCCAGCAGGGCGCCGAGAGTCGCCGCGAAGCCCGAACGCAGGCCCGCGCCGAGAGCGCCCAGCAGGATGATCACGGCGACCACGTCCACGATCCACGTCATCGCGCTCTCCGGGTGACCATCCGCGCGAGCGAGCGCGCCGGGCCGGCGCCTGCTGCGAGATATGCGCCCAGCACCAGGGTCGCGCCTCCGGCGGCGAGCATCAGCGGATCCCGCAGTCCCCGGTGGGAGCGCTCGACGCCTGCGGCCGCCACGCGGCCCACGCCCACGAGCATCGCACCCATGGTGACGCCCGCGACGATGCGATCCCCTGTCGCCTCGATCCGCTCGACCAGCGGTTCCAGGTCGTCGGGATCGATGTGCACGGCGACGCCCCTCGACTCGTAGCCGTCGAGCATGCGGCGCACCCTCGCGGGCGCTTCTTCGCCCAGGCGCAGCGCCTGCATCCCGCTCTCACCGAGACGTGTGAGCAATGCCTGCGGACCCCAGATCTGCGCCAGGGCGACGGGCAGGACCTCCTCGAGGACAGCGCTGATATGGAACGTGGGGTCCAGGAGCACAGCGCTGGACTCGGTGAGCACGAGCATCCTCAGCAGAGTGGACACATCCGCCGGCAGCTGCAGCCGGTGCCGGCGGAGCAGGGTGGTCAGCTTCTCGAAGAAGGCCGAGAGGGAGATGTCGGCGAGGGCGTGCCCCTCGAGAGTGTCCAGGAGAGCCTGCACGTCCTGATCGAACCGGCGAGCGTCGTGCGGACCCTGCGGAGGTGCGAGTCGGAGCAGGGACGCCGCGACGCCGTCGGAGTCGGGGCGGGCCAGCGAGAAGGTGAGGCGCACGATGTCCTCGCGCACCGGGCGACTGAGCTCGCCCACCATCCCGAAGTCGATGAGCCAGATGCAGCCGTCCTCCCGGACGAACATGTTGCCGGGATGCGGATCAGCATGGAAGAACCCGTCGACCAGGACCATCTTCACGATGGAGCGGGTTGCGGCGCGAGCGAGCGCCGGTCTGTCCACGCCCGCCGCATCGAGAGCCTCGCGGTCCGTGATCCGCATGCCGGCAGCGAACTCCTCCGTGAGCACTCGGGAAGTGCTCAGCGCGGTGAAGACCCGCGGGATCCGCACCACCGGGTCCTCGGCGAGGTCCGCGGCGAACCGCTGCGCGTTCGCCGCCTCGGCGCGGTAGTCGAGCTCGCGGCGCATGCTGCGGTCGAAGGCAGAGGCCAGGCCCTCGACGTCCACGTCACGCGCCGTCTCCCACTCGCGGTCGGCGATCCCCGCCAGGTGCCGGAGGATGCCGAGGTCCTCAGCGACGATGTCCTCCACGCCGGGTTTGCGGACCTTGACGACGACCTCCGTGCCGTCGAGCGTCCGTGCGCGGTGCGCCTGCCCGATGGACGCCGTCGCGAGCGGCGCCTCCTCGAACATCTCGAACGCCTCCAGCGGGTCCATGCCCAGCTCTTCGCGCACGACCTGGGCGATCTGCTCGTACGGTGCGGGCGGTGTGTGGTCCTGCAGCCGTGTGAGCTCCTCGGTGTACGCGGCCGGCAGGAGGTCGTCCCTCGTGGCCAGCATCTGGCCGAGCTTCATGAACGTGGGCCCGAGCTGCTCGAGTGCTTGGCGCAGCCTCACGGGACCTGGCACGGGGCCCGGCGCGCCGCCGCCGTCCGCGGCGTCCGGCCCTCCCGCACGGCGCCGCAGACTCTCGGGGACGTGGCCGAGCAGGCCCGTCTGCCCGGCGAGCGCTGCCAGACCATTGCTCACGAGGATCTCGGCGATCTCGCGGTAGCGGGCGACGGAATGCGAGGGCGCCATCTCTGTCTCCTGGATCGAACGTGATCGGCGGGGTCGACGACCTGGAACCGTCGATGCTAGTGGGCCCGCGCGCGGAGCATCACTCGCAGAGCGTCTGTGAGGCGCTTCATGTGCCACGGAACGCGCTGGTCACCGCCATTTCTCCGGCGTCCTCAGGAAACTGTGAGGGTGGTCGTCGCGAACGCGGACGGAGCGGCGCGACAATCCCCGCATGACACCCACGACGCATGACCCTGCGCAGTCCCCGGGGGATGGCCAGGGCGTTCCCCACCGCGCGCCGGGCGCGCCCGCGCACATCTCCTCCACGCGCTCGGAGACAGGCCTCGGAGCCGGGGATCCTCCCCTGGGCGCACGATCCGGACATGGTGCGCACAACGGCTCCGGCGGCGATCAGGGGGGCGAGTCGCAGATCAAGAAGCTCTCGCCCTCGGGACTCATCGGCAGCGGTGCCGCGGCGGCCGCGGCCTCGGTGGTCGGCGGTCAGCTGGGCGTGGCCGGCACCGTGCTGGGTGCGGCGCTCACGTCCGTGGTCTCCGCCGCGGTCCTCGCTTTCTACACCGACTCCGTCAACACCAGTCGTCGAAAGCTGCGCGAGGTGCAGCGCAGCGGCATCCGACCCGGCGACCCGCGCTCCGGCGCGAAGTCGTCCTCCCGCACGCCGCCGGCCGGGTCCGCCGTCGCCGGCGGAGCCGAGGAGGGAGCGGCCTCGGGCGTCGCAGCCGGATCGGCCCCGCGCTCACGACTGCTGAAGGTCATCGGCATGGCTGTGGCGATCGGCGTGATCGGCATCGTCGCGGTGTTCGGCATCCAGCGTGTCATGGGCGCGGAGCTCTCGCCCGGCACCGGGCAGATCCAGCGCAGCGTCACCGGCACCGCGCACGTCTCCTCGCGCGATGACTCGTCCTCCTCGGGAGACGACTCCTCCACGACCGACGGATCCACGAGCGACGACGACTCCTCGACGACTGGTGATTCGACCGACGGTGACAGCACCGACACTGACTCGGGTGACTCGAAGGGATGGAGCCCCTTCGGAGGGGGCTCCTCGAACGGCGACTCGGACAGCGACTCGGGCACGGGCAGCGGTGGGGGCTCCGGGCCCGGTGACGGCTCGTCGGGTGACGGTTCGGGCACCGGGAGCGGTGACGGGTCGGCAGGGTCGGGGAACTCCGGCGGATCCGGATCCGGATCGGGGTCCGGCAGCGGCTCCGGCAGCGGCTCCGGCACCGGGAGCGGGGCGGGGGCCGGCACCGGGCAGTGAGTCTCAGCAGGACGCGGTCACCCCCGATGCCGCTGCCACCACAGCGCGGCCTGCACGCGGGACTCGACCTGCAGCTTGCTGAGCACGTGCGTGATGTGAGTCTTCACGGTGGTCACCTCGACCACGAGCTCCCTCGCGATCTGCTGGTTCGACATCCCGTCGGCGAGCAGCCGCAGCACCTCGCCCTCCCGTCGCGTGAGCTCGACCCCGGGTGGTGGGCCCGGCGTCGGGGCCGGCTCGTCGCGAGCGGGAGCGTCCCGGGGTGTCACGCTGCGCAGCGCGGCGACCACCGCGCGCAGCGCAGCGGGAGAGAGGATGGCGTCACCGCTGGCCACGGCGTGTACGGCCTCCAGAATCCTCCGGGGCTCCTCCGTCTTCACGAGGTATCCGTCGGCCCCTGCGGCGAGCGCGCCCAGCACATAGGAGTCGAGGTCGAAGGCGGAGATGACGAGCACCCGGGCGCCGGTCCCGCGCAGTGCCGGAGTGATCTCGATGCCGGTCGCCCCGGGCATGCGCACATCGGTCAGCGCCACGTCAGGGCGCTGGGCCCGTGCATGCCGCACGGCGGCGTCGCCGTCGTCCGCCTGGGCGACGACCTCGGTGCTCGGATCGGCCTCCAGCAGGGCGACGAGCCCCGCGCGCACCGCCGGGTGGTCGTCGGCCACGAGCACGCGGATCGGGGTCTCCGGCTCCTCGTGGGCGAGGGGTGAGGTGGGGGCGTCGGACATCAGGAGACCTCCGTCGTGAGCGGGGAGTGGTCCCGTATCGGGACCCGGACCTCGACGCGCCAGGTCCTCGGGTCGGTGGCGTCGGGTCCGGCGTTGAGGGATCCGCCGACGGCGAGGGCGCGCGAGCGCATCGTCGTGAGGCCGAGCCCGGGGGAGTCGTCGGCGCGGACATGGCCGGGGACGAACGCGTTGGTGCAGACCAGGTGGACGGCGTGGGCGTCCGCGACGACATGCAGCCGGCGCGGCGCCCGGCCGTGGGCGAGGGCGTTCGCGACGGCCTCCGCGCCGATCCGCAGCAGCGCCGCCCGCAGCGTCGGATCCACGCGCGCCGGATCCTCGACCGCCGGGTCGACCTGCACGAGACTGCCGCCGTCGGCCCCGTCGGCCCCGTCGGCCCCGTCGGCCCCACGGTTCTTGACGTCACTGACCGCTGTGTGCGCGCCCGCGTCGAGCCGCGCCGCGAGCGCGTCCCAGCTGAGCGTCACTTCAGGTTCGACCGCGCTCTCGTCGGTGAGCATCGTGATCACCGAGCGCAGATCCCGCAGCGCCGCCTGCGCCGAGTCCCGGGTGGTGGCGAGCGAGCGCTCGCGCGCGTCCGCCGAGGGCAGCTGCGCGGCGAGCCCCGCGTGCAGCGCGACGGCGCTGAGGTGCCCGGACAGCACGTCGTGCAGGTCCTGGGCCAGGCGGCGCCGCTCGGTCTCCACCGCCCGCTCCGCCCGCTCGGCGGCGAGCTCCTGCTCGGCCGAGGCGAGGCGCTCCGCCGTCGCCCGCGCCAGATGCAGGTGCCGCACCTCCCAGCCCCAGGCGAGGGGAGTGCCGACGACCACGACGATCAGCAGCAGCCCCACGATGATCGACGGGCCCGGCTGCGGCCAGGTGGAGGTCACGGCGACCATCGCGATCGAGATCGCGGCCCCGGCGCCGCTCGTCACGCGCGCCAGGCGCCGGGACCCGTAGGCCACCGGCGACCACAGCGCCTCGAAGAGCAGCACGTAGCCGCCGATCGTGGAACCGCCCAGCACCTCCGCGCAGGAGAGGGTGCCGGTCACGACCAGGGTCACCGCCGGCGCCCGGTGCCGCAGCGCCGTCGCGAGCGCCGCGGGCACGAGCAGCGCGATCGACGCACCGTTCGTCCACAGCGGCCCCTGCGCCAGCAGACCCTGGGCGCCGATCCCGAGGCCGCCGATGCCGCCGAGCATCACCACGACGACCACGTAGAGCGCCGCGACGAGCACATCGCGGCGCGGTGACCACGGCGCGCGCTCGGGACCGGATTCCATGCCCACGAGGCTAGACGGCGCGTCGAGGGTCGGCACCGGTGATCGAGGCGTCCAGCACCAAGGGATGACGCACCGGTCCCGCGGGACCGGAAGCCTGGAACCCATGGACGCTCTGACCCACGCCGCGGGACCGCTCGGACTGGTGGTGCTCGCCCTCGTCGACTCGACGTCCGTGGGGACCCTCGTGATTCCCGCGATGCTGCTCGTCCTCGGGCAGGGCGGCGCGCGTCGCGTGGCCGGCCGCACCGTGCTGTACCTCCTGGTCATCGGGTTCTTCTACCTCGTGCTCGGTCTGGTCCTGCTGGCCGGGCTGCTGCCGCTCATGCAGTCCGCCCAGGGCCTCCTGGAGACTCCGGCGGCCGCCGTCGCCCTGCCAGCGATCGGCGCCGGGCTGCTCGCCTGGTCCTTCCGTCTCGATCCGAAGTCGATCCGCAAGCGCGGCGGGGACCCCGAGGCCTCCGCGCGCCGCTGGTCGGAGCGGGTGAGGTCGGCGGCCGGGAAACCGCGGGCCCTCGTCGGCCTCGCCCTCCTCGCCGGTGTCATCGAAGCCGCGTCGATGCTCCCGTACCTCGCGGCGATGGGGATCATCGGGCAGATGGGACTCGGCTTCGCGCGCGGCGCGCTCGTGCTGGTCGGCTACTGCGCCGTGATGATCCTGCCCGGCCTCGTGCTCGCGGGCGTGCGCGCGCTCGCCGGCGCCCGCGCCGATCGTCTGCTCCAGCGCCTGCGCGACTGGGCGATCCGCAGCGCCGCCGAAACCCTTTCATGGGTGGTCGGGATCGTCGGCGTGATCCTCCTGCTGCGGAACCTGGGAACGGTGCTGGACGTGCTCGGCATCGGGTGAAGCGGTGCGGTGAGGACCTTCCGCGGGTGTGAATCATGCCACCCCGCCGTGAACGATCACGAGGTCGCGGACCTGCGGAAGCTCTGCGCCCCACCGATGCGCAACTCCGGGCTCTGTGCGGCGCCCCACAAATAGTCGCCGAGCGCTAATGTGGGCCTCGACTTCGCAAGGAAGAGGAGTACCCATGAGACCGCTCGTGCCACGCCGCACGGCCCTCGCCGGGGGCGCTGCAGCCCTCGCCGCGGGCCTCGCGGCATGTGCCCCCACCGGCGCCGGGAAGGTGAACGCGGAAGCGGTCATCCCCCCGTCGGACGGGCCCGTCACCCTGACCTACTGGGCCTGGCTGAAGGACCTCCAGAAGGTCGCCGACAAGTTCAACGCCTCCCAGGACCGCATCACGGTCAACGCCACCTGGATCCCGGGCGGCGACAGCGGCGGCTACGCCAAGCTGCTGAGTGCCGTCGCCGCCGGCGGCGGACCCGACATCGCCCAGGTCGAGCTGCGCTCCGTGCCCGAGTTCGCCCTCGCGGGGGCCCTCACGGAGCTCGGGCGCTACGGCTTCGCCGACGACGAGAAGTCCTTCGACCCTGGCGCCTTCGCTCAGATCAAGGTCGGCGACTCGCTCTGGGCCGTCCCTCAGGACACCGGACCCGGCGCGATGTTCTACAACAAGGACGTCTTCGAGGGCGACCTCGGCCTGACCCCGCCCAAGACCTGGGACCAGTTCCGCACCGCCGCCGAAGAGGTCTCCAAGGCCGGCAAGACCATCATGACCCTCGACCCGGGTGACGGCTCCGTTCTGCCGTTCTGGGCCATGCAGCGCGGTTCCGTCTGGTTCGAGCCCCAGGACGACACCTGGGTGCTGAACATGGCGGACGACCCCACCATGGAGATGGCCGAGTTCTGGGACGGAATCTTCTCGGACAAGCTCGTCTCCACCGGCTACGGCCCCTTCTCGACCCCGTGGTACGCCGCCGCCGGCTCCGGTGACGTGCTTTCGTACGTCGGTGGCTCCTGGGGAGACGCTCTCATCGAGACCGTCCCCGGCGGCAAGGGCAAGTGGGCCGTGGCCGACATGCCTCGCTGGAAGGACGGCTACGCCTCCGGCGGCCTCGGCGGCTCGTCGGCCGCGGTCCTGTCCACGAGCAAGCACCCGGCCGAGGCGCTCGAGTTCCTGCGCTGGATGTGCACCGACCCCGACGGGATCGACGCCATGATCAAGAACTCGGGCATCGGCTGGTCGCCGGCCGCCGACTACATCGGCAAGACCCGCGAGAAGCCCAGCGAGTTCTTCTCCGGACAGAACTACAACGTCGACGTCATCCAGCCCATGGCCAAGGGCCAGAACCTCGACTGGACCTGGGCGCCGCTCATGCAGCGGATCAACGCCCGTCTCGGCGACGGCATGCTCGAGGTCGTCGGCGGAGGCAACACCTTCGTCAAGATGCTGCCGCAGGCCCAGGAGGACATCGCCGAGATCATGCGCAAGATCGGCCTGAAGGTGGAGATCTCCAAATGAGAAGCAAGAGCGCTCCCTGGGTGCTGATGGCGCCCTTCCTGCTGCTGTTCCTGTTCACCATGGTGCTACCGATCGTCATCGCGATCGTGCAGTCCTTCATGACCGTGCAGCGCACGGGACTGGTCGGCGAGGACGGTGCCGTCAGCCGCTTCGCGGGCCTGGAGAACTACCTCGCGGCCCTGACCAACCAGAACTTCACCGACTCGATCCTGCGGATGCTGCTGTTCGGCGTCGTGCAGGTGACCGTCATGATCGTCGCCTCCACGATCCTCGCCCTGCTGCTGGAGAGCGCGAGCGCCAAGTGGCCGGGCCTGTTCCGCGCCGCCTACTTCCTGCCCTACGGCATCCCCGGCGTGATCGCGACGATCCTGTGGTCCTTCCTCTACGTCCCGGGCCTCAGCCCGATCGTGGACGTGCTGGGCTGGGTCGGCATCGACGTCGACTTCCTGGGCCCGAACGTGGTGCTGTGGTCGATCGCGAACATCGTGACCTGGACCTACACCGGCTACAACATGCTCATCATCATCGCCCAGCTGAAGGCGATCCCCGGTGACATCTACGAGGCCGCGAAGATCGACGGGGCCGGGCCGCTGCGCGTGGTCACCTCGATCCAGCTGCCCCTGATCCGCCCGGCGCTCATGCTCACGATCATCTTCTCGATCATCGGCACGCTGCAGCTGTTCGCCGAGCCGCAGGTGCTCTCCTCGATGAGCTCCGGCATCAACTCCGAGTACACCCCGAACCTGTCCGCCTACGCGTACGCGTTCCAGTACAACGACCTGGGCATGGCCTCGGCCGAGGCGGTCATCATCGCCCTCGCCGCGTTCATCCTCTCGGCCGCCGCACTGGGCATCTCCAACCGTCTGGGGAGGAAGTCATGAGCACCTCGACGCAGACGCAGGACCCGTCCGCGCAGCCGAACCCGAGCTCCGGCGCGCAGACCGCGCACACGAAGCGCGCAAAGGCAGGCAAGGGGGCACGCGAGTCCCGCAATGCCGGCACGAAGCCGACCACCACCATCATCGTCACCGCGATCCTGGTGATCGTCGCGCTGTACTTCCTGGTGCCGGTGTACTGGGTGATCGTCAACGCCACGAAGTCCACCGAGGACCTCTTCGGCACCAACGGCTTCTGGCTCGGCAAGAGCTTCCAGCTGTTCTCGAACCTGGGCGACGTGCTCACGGCCAACGGCGGGGCCTTCCCCCGCTGGGCGCTGAACTCGCTGCTGTACTCCGGGGTGGGCGCGATCTTCGCGACCTACTTCGCGGTTGCCGCGGGCTATGCCCTGGCCAAGTTCGAGTTCCCCGGCCGCAACGCGATCTTCGCGTTCGTCCTGGGCGGCGTGCTGGTGCCCGGCACCGCGACCGCGCTGCCGCTGTTCCTCGTGTTCAGCAAGATCGGGCTCACCAACACCTATTGGTCGGTGCTGATCCCCTCGCTGCTGAGCCCCTTCGGACTGTTCCTCGCCCGCATCTACGCGAGCGCGGCCATCCCCGACGAGGTCCTCGAGGCCGCCCGCGTCGACGGCGCGAGCGAGATGCGGATCTTCCACACCATCGTGCTGCGCCAGCTGGTGCCCGCCATGGTGACGATCCTGCTGTTCCAGTTCGTCGCGATCTGGAACAACTACTTCCTGCCGCTGGTCATGCTGGCCGATGAGAAGCTCTACCCGATCACCCTGGGGCTGAACAACTGGCGGGCCCAGACCGATCGTCTGCCGGAGTTCTACCAGCTCACCGTGGGCGGCGCGCTGCTCTCGGTGATCCCGCTGGCGATCCTCATCATCGTGCTGCAGCGCTTCTGGCGCGGTGGCCTCACCGAGGGATCCGTCAAGGGCTGACGCCCGGCGGCGCCGTCGGCCCGCGCCCAAGAGATATGAGGGTGGCGAACCAGGATCCGTGGATCTTGGCTCGCCACCCTCACATCTTCTCGGGCCCGTCGTCCTGCCGCTCTGGAGGACGGGCAGCCCCACGGTGCGGGCGGGTCTGTGGACCATTCAGCGGCGTGAATGGTCCGCAGACCCGCACCGACGCTCGGATACGGGCCGCGAAGGCCTCCGGGTCAGCCCTGTCGGGCCTTCAGGCGGGGGTTCCTCTTGTTGATCACGTAGGTGCGCCCGCGTCGACGGACCACCTGCGATCCGGGCAGGTTCTTCAGCGCGCGCAGCGAGTTGCGGACCTTCATCGGGTGGCCTCCTGGGTGGGTGCGTCGGCGTTCCGAGAGCCGGCGCTCTGCGGGCCGGTGCTCTGCGCGCCCGCGGACTTCGAGCCGTAGCGGCGGCGGAACTTCTCGACGCGACCGGCGGTGTCGACCACGCGGGCGCTGCCCGTGTAGAAGGGGTGGGAGGCGGACGAGATCTCCACGTCGATGACGGGGTACTCGCGGCCGTCGTCCCAGAGCACGGTCTTGTCCGAGGTGACGGTCGAGCGGGTCAGGAACGAATGACCGGCCCCCGCGTCGCGGAACACGACGTGGTGGTAGTCGGGGTGGATGCCGTTCTTCATGCGGGCCTCCTTCGAGGTGGCAGGGGGATGGGCGGGTCGGGCCGCCGGCGCATCGGCCGACGGCCGCGGCTCACCAGCTGGACTTGGTGATGCCGGGCAGCTCGCCGCGGTGGGCGGCGGCCCGGAAGCGGACGCGCGAGAGGCCGAAGCGGCGCAGATGGCCGCGGGGGCGGCCGTCGATCGCGTCGCGGTTGCGCAGGCGCGTCGGGCTCGCGTCGCGGGGGAGCGTCTGCAGGGCCCGCTGGGCGTCGGCGCGCTCCTCGGGCGAGGAGGCCGGGTCCTTGAGGGTCCGCTTGAGGGCGGCCCGGCGCTCGGCGTGCTTGGCGACGACGGCGCGTCGGCGCGCGTCGGCTGCGATCTTCGAGGTCTTGGCCATCAGCGCTCCTCCCGGAACTCGACGACCTCGCGCACGCGCGGATCGAACTTGCGCATGGTGAGGCGGTCGGGGGTGTTCCGCCTGTTCTTGGTGGTCATGTACGTGAAACCGGTACCTGCCGTGGAACGCATCTTCACGGTCTGGCGGACGTCATTGCGACGACTCATGGGTGCCCTCCTGCGGGTCGTGATGGGTGGATCGGGATGCGCGGGCCGGGGGCTGCAGGTCTACGGCCGACGGCCCCGCGCGGGGGTGGTGAGGACTGGAGATCGAGGAGCGGGGCCGCGAGGGCTCTGCGCGAGGCGGTGCTCGACTCGGCGGAGGCGGGGCCGCCTGCATGAGATCGCGCGCCCCGTTCCTTCCGTGCCCGGTACGACGCCCGGCGACCCCGTTTCGATGTCAGAGGTGCTCGCACGTCACATCGCCGTCGGACCCATGGACCCACGGGCCCTTGGCCCGCCGGTTCCTCGGCCCCTCGGCCCCTCGGCCCCTCGGCCCCTCGGCCCCTCGGCCCCTCGGCCCTCAGACCTTCTCGCCCCGCGCGCGCATCTCCTGCACCACCGCGTCGATGCCGCGCTGGTCGATGATCTTGATGCCCTTGGCGGAGAGGGTCAGCCGCACGGTGCGGCCGAGCGAGGGGACGAAGTACTTCTTGTGCTGGATGTTCGGGCTGAAGCGGCGGGGCGTGCGGCGGTGGGAGTGGGAGACGTTCCGTCCCATCCGCGGCACGGCGCCGGTGACTTGACAACGTTGGGTCATGATGGAGCAGACTAGCTACTGATAATCATTCTCGTCAAGAAGTGAGGTCGCGACCGATGTCCGCGAACGATGCCGCACACGGTGGCCCCGACGCCCACGGGCCGCTCCGCCCCGTGCCCGATACCGGCTCCCTTCCGGTCAGCCTGATCTCCTCGATCGACCCGGTCCTGAGGGACGTGCTGGTCACGAGCCTGCTGCTCGAGCGCCCCGGCATGCTCGCCCTGCGCTACGACGTCGACGCCGAGCACGGTGCGCTGCGCCGCGTCCTCGGCGACGCCGAGCGCGTGATCGACGACTCGCTCGTCGAGCTCGGCCACCCCTGCGTCTCCTGCGCCATGCGCGAGGACGCGATCCCCCTGCTCGCGCGCCTCGCCGCCGAGAGCCGCTGGAACGGGCTGCTGCTCGCCCCGCCGATCAGCGCCGACCCCGAGGTGGTCGTGCGCACCATCCTGCCCGGACGGCAGGGCTGGCACCTGGGTGCCTCGGCCGCCGTGGTCGACACGCGCACCGCTGTGCACGATCTCCTCGAGGACGACACCCTCGCCGAGCGCGGGCTGCAATGGGCCGACGGCGACGAGCGCGCGGTGGGCGAGGCCCTCGCCGCCCAGATCGAGTACGCCGATCTGCTGGTCCTCGACGGGACCGACGGCGCTGCCCGTGAGCTCATCGAGCACCTCCGCGCGCCCGAGCAGCAGGTCGCCGCCTCGATGCACACGCTGCACCCCAAGACCCTGCTGCTGGGCCGCCACTCCCGAGCGCGGGCGGAGGCGCGCCGCGATCCCCGCCGCGTGTCTCCCTACGGCGGGCCCACCGCGCACGGCACCTGGACCCTGGACCTGAGCTCCGACCGGCCCTTCCACCCGGATCGCCTCCTCGAGCACATCGAGGAGCTCGGCGCGGGCCGCCTGCGCGGCCGCGGCCGCTTCTGGGTCCCCGACCGCCCCGGCACGATCTGCCAGTGGGACGGCGCCGGCGGCCAGGTCTCGATCGGCGCGATCGCCGACGCCGGCCGCGAGCTGCCCACCACCCGGCTCGTCGTCACAGGCGTGGGGCCGGCCGACGCCGAGCGCGTGCGCCGCGCCTTCGGCCGCATCCTGCTCACCCCCGAGGAATGGGCCGACGGCCTCGCCCCGTGGTTGGGCGTCGAGGACCGGCTCGCCCCGTGGCTCGGGGAGCGCGAGGCCGCCGCCTGAGGGAGCGGGGCGGGCGGTGGCTCGCCCCGCCCTCGCCCGACGGCGGCTCCTCCCCGCTCCGGGCCGTGGAAGACTGGAGCCGGTAGAACGGTTCACCGAGAGGACTCCCGACGATGCCTGCCCTGCTCGAGCCCACGCCCGACGGCTTCCTCCGCGGGGGCGAGCCCCACCGGATCGTCTCCGGCGCGATCCACTACTTCCGCGTCCACCCCGATCAGTGGCGCGACCGCCTGCGCCGCCTGGTCGCCTTGGGCTGCGACACCGTCGAGACGTACGTCGCCTGGAACATCCACCAGCCCGATCCCGGGACGGTCACCTTCGAGGGCATCGCCGACCTGGGTCGCTTCCTCGACATCGCGGCCGAGGAGGGGCTGGACGCGATCGTGAGGCCGGGCCCTTTCATCTGCGCCGAGTGGGAGAACGGCGGGTTCCCCGGCTGGGTGCTGCGCGACCGCGCGATGCGTCTGCGCGTGCACGACGCGGCCTACCTGCGGCTCGTCGACGACTGGTTCGACTGCCTGATCCCCGTGATCGCGCAGCGGCAGGCGTGCCGCGGCGGCAACGTGGTGATGGTGCAGGTCGAGAACGAGTATGGCTCCTACGGCGACGACACCCTCTACCTCGCGCACCTGCGCGACGGCCTGCGCGCCCGCGGCATCGAGGAGCTGCTGGTGACGTCCGACGGCCCCGCGCGGATGTGGCTGACCGCCGGGACGATCGACGGCGCGCTGCCCACCATCAACTTCGGCTCCCGCACGCGGGACGTCCTCGAGATGGCGCAGCGCGAGCTGCCGGCACAGCCCCTGATGTGCATGGAGTTCTGGAACGGCTGGTTCGACCACTGGGGCGAGGAGCACCACAGCCGGGATGCGGGCAGCGCCGCCGCCGAGCTCGAGGACATGCTCGCGGCCGGCATGAGCGTGAACTTCTACATGGCGCTGGGCGGCACGAATTTCGGGCTCACCGCGGGTGCGAACCACGACGGGGTCCTGCAGCCCACGACCACGAGCTACGACTACGACGCCCCGATCGCCGAGGATGGCCGGGTCACCGAGAAGTTCCACGCCTTCCGCGAGGTCATCGGCCACCACCGGGACCTGCCCCCGCTCGCCGAGCAGCTGGCCGAGCTGGGCCTCGACGCGGAGCCGGCCGCGCTGGGCGCCCGCGAGGTCCAGATCGAGCGCGTGGTGCCGCTGCGCGCCTCCGAGCGCTTCACCCGCACCGCCCCCACCCACGTCGTGCCGCCCGCCTCCGAGGACCTCGGCCTCGAGCGCGGGATCCTCCGGTATTCACGGGACGTCGAGATCGAGGCCATCGACCGCGCCGACGGCACCCGCACCCTCGCGCCCCTGCAGCTCTTCGGCCTCACCGACCGCGCATGGGTTTACGTCGACGGGGTCGCGGTCGGCTCCGCGGGCATCGGCGCGCAGGGCGCGGTCGACGGGAGACTGGCCGGGGAGACCGATCCCGCCGTCGTCGAGCTCGCACCGTTCGTCGACCGACTGCTGCCCGAGGGCGGGCACCGCACGGTGCGCGTCGAGATCCTCGTGGAGAACCTGGGACGCGTGAACTTCGGCCCCTATCTCGGGGGACGCAAGGGCATCCTGCGCGGCGTCTGGGACCGCGTGCGCTTCCTCGGCGACTGGGAGGCCGATCCCTGGCCGCTCGAGGAGATGGGGGAGGAGCTCGCCCGAGTGGCCACCGACCTGCCGTCTGTCGAGGCTGCTCCGGACAGTGCTGCCGAGGCGGACGCCCTCCCCGTGCTCGTCGCCGCCTCCTTCGAGGCCGAGCAGCAGGCGGACGTCCACCTCGATGTCTCCGCCGCGGGACACGGCGTCGCATACGTCAACGGTCACTGCGTCGGTCGCTACTGGAGCATCGGGCCGCAGCAGTCGCTCTACGTGCCCTCGCCCTGGATCCGGGAGGGCCGCAACGAGGTGCTGCTGCTGGATCTCGATCGGGTGCCGAGCCGCCTCGGCCTGGTGGACCGGCCGCTGTTCGACTGACCGTCGGGTGAAGGCGGTCCCTCGGGTCGTTCCTCGTCGGCGCCGGCATCGGCGCGTTCGAGCCCCCTGTCGCCTCACCCCGCGCGTTTGAACACGCGTCCCATGGTGACGATCTCGCAGTGCGCGACCCCTTGGCCCGCCAGCTGCTCGTCGACGAAGGTCAGCAGGTCGGAACGATCCGGCAGCGCGACGTTGGCGACGATCGTGCACGGGCCGCTCGTCGCGGCGGCGAACCGCACCTCGGGGCGCGAGCGCAGGGAACGGCCGAGCTCGCGGATCCTCCCCGGTGCGATGTGCATCCAGAGCATGGCGTCTCCTGATTCGGCCATCGCGGCCGGGTGGATGTCCGCCTCGAGGTAGAGGACCCCCTCCTCGAGCAGGCGCCGTCGGCGCCTGGATGCGGTGCTGCGGTCCACGCCGATGCGTCTGGCGAGGGTCTCGCTGCGCATCCTGCCGTCGTGGGCGAGGGCCGCCAGGATCTCGCGGTCCACAGGTTCGAGCTCCCGGGTCGGGGAGAGCACGGCGTCCGCGGAGCCGCCCCACACCTCCAACAGGTCGTGCGCCTGCACCTGCAGCCGAGGCGTCTCCGCGGCCGCTGCCTGCAGGGGATCGGCAGATTCGTCGGCGTTCACCACGAACCCGCACATCAGCTCCCCACCGTCCCTTGAGAGGCGCACCCACCGGCTCTCGTCATGTCTCGCCATGTCGCCGGCCAGGTGCGCGAGCGCCGGCGTCGGCCCCTGCGCGCGGACCAGGCGCGCGAGACGACCCCCGAACCCGGGCAGAGTGCGCCCCAGGATCCGGACGACGTCCGCGCGGATCATCCTGTGCAGTCGGCGCGCGACGGTGCGCTCGGAGACGTCCAGTCGACCGGCGAGCTCCACGATGCTGGCCCCCGGGTCCCGATCCAGAGCCGTCAGCAGACGCCTGTCCATCGGGTCCAGTCGGACGGACAGGGGACCTCGGGGGACGCCGGTTGACGACCCGTGGTGGAGGGGCCGCCCCGCGCTCGCCCCGGAGTGCCGTGCCCGCTCCGGCGGGAGTGACGGTTCTGCGGCCATGACGCTCCTTCTGGGTGGCTCAGGTGGAGTTCGGCTGTCAGTCTGCCGGAAACGTGCGAGTTCCACCGGTACGGGGCGTCACCGCGCTGGGATCGAGGGCGTCAGGACGGCCGATGCGCGGCGCGCGCACCGGAACTCGCACCACCTCGGAGAGAAGCTCATGCCACGCACTGCAACCGGCGCGCATTCCGCCGGCGCCCTCGATCCCGTATCTGCCGATGCTCCGGACAGACGCGCCCGCAGTGCGGATCCGGGCGGTTCAGGGCCCCGAGACGATCCGGCCGGCCCCAGCACTGCACCGGCGACCGCTCCTCACGGGCTCCTGATCGCGGTCGCGGCCTTCGGCTGTCTCGTGGTCGCGCTCCAGCAGACGCTCGTCGTGCCGGCGGTGCCGCAGTTCCCGGCACTCCTGGGCACCACGCAGGAGGCGGTCGGCTGGCTGGTGACCGCGACGCTGCTGACCGGTGCGGTCGCGACCCCGATCATCGGTCGCCTTGCAGACCTGTTCGGCAAGCGCCGCATGCTCGTGCTGTCCATGGCATTCGTGCTGCTCGGCTCCGTCATCGCACCCTTGGGAGGGATCGGGACGCTCGTCCTCGGACGTGCACTCCAGGGGCTGGGCACCGCTCTCGTGCCCGTCGCGATGGCGCAGATGCGGGACAGTCTGCCGCCGCACCGCGTCGGTGGGGCGCTCGCGATCCTCTCGGCGACGCTCGGCGTGGGCGGGGGGATCGGTGTGCCGCTCGGCGGCGTGATCCTCTCGACCATCGGCTGGACGGGGATGTTCTGGACCTCCGCTGTGCTGTCCGTGGCCGCGATCCTTCTCATCGCCCTCGTGTTCCCCGCGAGCGCGCCCGCCGATCCTCGTGGCCGCTTCGATCTGGTGGGTGCGGTGCTCCTGTCCATCGCACTCACGTCTCTGCTGCTGGCCGTGTCGCAGGGGAACACATGGGGATGGGGGAGTCTCGCGTCGCTCGGCAGCCTGCTCGTCGGCGTCGTCTCCGCCGTCGCGTGGGGCGCGTTCGAGCTGCGTCAGACGTCGCCGCTGGTGGACCTGCGCACCTCGGGCTCGCGTCCGCTGCTGTTCACGAACGCCGCCTCGATCCTGATGGGGATCCTCATGTTCATGAATCTTCTCCTGACCACCCGCACCCTGCAGAATCCGACGACCGAGGGCGGTTTCGGGTGGAGCGCGAGCGCCGCAGGTCTCGCGATGCTCCCCAACGCGGCGGCCATGTTCGCCGTGGCGGCGCTCACGGCCCGGCTGGCCGCACGGTTCGGCCCTCGTCCCGTCCTCGAGATCGGCGGTGTCGTCACGGCGCTCGGGTATCTGCTGCGCCTGCTCGTGACGCCGAGCGCACCGGTCACGATCGTGTGGACCACCCTGATCGGCATCGGCGTGGGCATCGCGTACGCGGCGATGCCCATGCTCGTGGTCCGCTACGCGCCGCCGCGCGAGACGGGATCGGCCAACGGGGTCAACGCGCTCATGCGCGCCATCGGCTCGGCGATCGCGAGCGCACTGGTCGCAGCGATCACCGCCGGCTTGGTCGCCGAGGTCGACGGCGGCATCGTCCCGTCGGCCGCCTCGCTCGGGACGATCGCCCTGATCGGCCTCGTACTCAGCGCGGTCAGCACAGTGCTCGCGTCGTTCGCCCGTCGGCCGGGCGAGAGGCATGATGGCACCGTGCCGTCCGCGGAACGATGAAGGAGTCTTCCATGACCACGAACGCATCGACCGCGCGTTCGGGTGCGCTCGCCGACGGAGCGATCGACACGCATGCGCACGTCTACCCGGCCGCCTACCTCGATCTGCTCGAGGAGTGCGGGGCCGATCCCTCGACGACGGCCATCGCCCGGAACCTGGGCGCCGACTCCAGCGACGCGGACCTGTCCGAACGGCTGCGTTGGATGGATGCCGCCCAGGTCGGCGTCCAGGTCCTCGCCGTCACGCCTCAGAGCCCGTCGCTCCCCGACCCCTCGGCCTCCGCGGTCGCGGCCCGCTGGATCAACGACGAGTACGACAGGATCCGGCGTGCGCACCCGGATCGGTTCCTGCTGTACGGCGCGCTGCCCTTGCCGCACGTGGAGGCGTCGCTGCGCGAGCTCGAGCGGATCGCCGGCGGGGAAGGGGTCGTCGGCATCTCCCTGCCGGCGGTGCTACCCGACGGCGCCTCCCCGGCCGACGCAGCCTTCGAGGAGGTGTGGGCCGCTCTCGACGCGCTCGGGACGGTGGTGAACATCCATGCGACCGGGAGCGGAGCTCGATCCCCGCTGATCACGGATTGGGGCCTGGACTGGGTGAACGGGGCACCCGTCGAGGATGCCATCGCCACCCTGCAGCTGATGAAGGCGGGAATCCCGCAGCGGTTCCCTCGTCTCACCCTGCACATCGCCCACCTGGCCGGCGATCTGCCGTTCCTGGTCCGGCGGCTCGAGGACAACTACGAGGACTGGAACGCGTTCCCGGCCTCGCCGTCGACGACGCTCGCCTCCCTGATGGTGGATGCGGCGAAGTTCTCCGAGCCGTCGCTGCGGATGACCGCAGAGGTGCTGGGCGCCTCGCGGATCATGGTCGGTTCGGACCATCCGTACTTCCAACGCGAGAAGTATGTGCGCGCGGTCGACTACGTGCGCTCCGCGCAGCTGGACGACGAGGCGATCACCGGGATCCTGCGCGGCAACGCCGAGCGCCTGTACGGCGGGAGGATCTGAGGGGCGACCGTGGGCAGGACGCCCCTCAGAAACTCACTTCTTCTTCGGGTCCTTGGTGACAGGGACGTCCGCGGGGAGCACCTCGGCATACTCCTCGAGGATCTTCTTGCCGCCGCCGTCCTCCCAGGCCTTGAGCGCCTTCGTGAAGTCGTCGATGGTCTTGCGGCCCTGGATGACGTCGTCGCGCACGTCGTTCAGGCGCGTGCTGAGCTCCGTGCCCTTGGAGGAGGCCGTGTCCGAGTACAGCCCCTTGATCGGGGACTGCGAGGCGTGCTCGAGCAGCTTCTTCTCCTGCGCGTAGATGTACTCGGAGTCGTCGGCGATCGGGTTGTAGACGACGCCCTCGCCGGCTGCCATGATCTGCAGAGCGCTCTGGAGCCCGGGCACGTTGGTCTCGCCGTCCTTGGTGAGGACGTAGTTGCCGTCCTCGACCTCGTACTCCTGGCCCTCGCGGCCCCAGTTGACCGTCATGTACTCCTCGGTGCCGAAGGGCGCCGAGAGGTAATTGATGAGGTCCAGCAGCTCCCGGATCTTCTTCTCGTCGTCGGTCTTCTTCAACGGCGTGAAGCCCACGGTCCCGTAGCCCATGTCGTAGACCTGGGTGCGGTCCGCGTCCGCAGGGAAGGGGATGAGGATGTCGGCCAGCAGGTCCTTGTTGTAGTGGCGGTACTCGGAGGCGCCGCGGGGACCGACGGAGACGATCGCACCGATCGTGCCGTTGGCGAAGTACTGCGAGGACTCGGCGAGGTTCAGGTCCGGGTAGAACACGCCGGCCTTGAAGACCTTCTGCGCGTACTCCAGCGTCTCGAGGTACTCGTCGGTCTGCTGCGAGGCGGTGAGCGTGCGGTCCTCGTTCACGCGGTAGCCCGTGGGCACGCCGAACCATTCGCCGAACATGTGGAAGGCGTTGGGCAGGAACGGCTCGAGCGCCCAGCGCTTCCCCTTGATCGACACGTCCTTGCACTTCTCGAGGAACTCGTCGGCGTCGTTCGACTGGAAGCCGCCGACCTCCTTCCAGACCTCGGGATTGCCCAGGTAGACCTGGCCGAACGGGGTCGAGGGGATCGGCGCGCCCCAGATCTTGCCGTTGACCACGGCGGTGCGCCACGAGCTCGGAGTGAGCGCTGCGAGGTTCTTCCACTCCAGGACGGCATCGCCCGAGAGGTATTCCGTGAGGTCGGTGAACTGGGACTCGAGCATCGGGCCGATGTTCGGGATGCCCTGGTTCGGCGGGACCCACATGAGGTCCGGCAGGTCGCCGGAGGCCAGGATCGTCGCGAACTTGTCCGGGTAGGAGTCGATGACGACCTGCATGTCCAGCGTGCCGCCGAGCTCCGAGTTCAGGTTCTTCCAGAACGGGTTGGACTTCATGGGCGGCGGGGGCGTCGCGAAGGTCTGGGTGAGTGCCGAGATCGTGCCCGAGGTGATCGGCTTCTTCTCGGTCGTCCGCAGCAGCTTCTCGGGCGCCTTCAGGAAGACGTTGTGCAGGCCCTTCTCGTTGCCCTTCAGATCCGGTGCGAGGCCGTCGAGCGCCTTGTAGGTGGGCAGTTCGACCTCGGCCGACTTCTTGGCACCGCCGGACCGGCTGGAGCTCGCGGTGCAGGCGCCGGCGCCGACGGCGACCGCGGCGGCGCCTCCTGCGGCGAGGAGCCGGCGACGTCCGATCTCGAAGCTCATGGTGTGTCCTTTCATCGGGGCCGCGGCGATTCCGTCGCGGAGTGAGGGGGGGGGAGAGATGCAGAGGGCGTCTGCGCTGATCAGCCCTTGATAGCGCCGGTGATGACGCCCTTGGAGAAGTACTTCTGGAGGAACGGGTAGACGACCACGATGGGCGCGAGCGCCACGACGACGACGGCCATCTTGATCGACTGCGGGGGCGGGGCCTGCGAGACGCCGAGGGCGTCCGCGGTCATCGAGGAGCCCTGGATGACGTAGCTGCGCAGGATCATCTGGATGGGCCACAGGGACTGGTCGTTGATGTACAGCAGGGCGTTGAAGAACGAGTTCCAGAACCCCACCGCGTAGAACAGGCCGATCACGGCGATGACCGCTTTGGACAGGGGCAGCACGATCCGCATCAGGATCGTGAAGTCGCTGGCGCCGTCGATCTTTGCGGACTCGAGCAGCTCCTTCGGGATGCCCATGAAGAACGAGCGCATGACGATGAAGTTGAAGCCCGCGAACAGGCCGGGCAGGATCAGCGACCAGATCGTGTCCAGCAGGTGCAGCTCCTTCACCATGAGGTACATCGGGATCAGGCCGGGGCTGAAGAACAGGGTCACGATGATCGCCATGAGCATCGGCTTGCCGAAGAGCACCGGACGGCTGAGCGCGTAGGCCATCGTGATCGTCACGAACAGCGCGAGCAGCGTCCCCACGAGGGTGATGAACGCGCTCACGCCGATCGCACGGAAGACCAGCGGGCTCTTGAAGATCGTGCGGTAGGCCTCGAGCGTCGGGTCCGTCGGGAACAGGACGTAGCCGCCGGCGTCGCGGATCTGGTCGCTCGAGGCGAACGAGGTCGAGACGACCACGATCATCGGCACCACGATCGAGATGGTGACCACGGCGATCAGGAGGCCCTTGAGCACCGACAGGCCGGGGGAGGGTCTCTCCATCCAGGCGGCGCGCTCGCTGCGGCCGAAGATGCGCGACCAGATCCGCTCGTGCAGCGAGCGGTCGTCCCTCACGGGGCGGGCCGATGGGCCGGCCGACGGGCGTGCCGACGGTCCGGCGACGTCGTTCTCGTCGACCTCGGGGGCCGGGATGGTCGTGTGCTCGCTCATCGTGCGCTCCCTCGGTAGATGCCGTCCTCGCCGAGCATGTGGGCGAACTTGTTGGCCAGCAGGACGAGGATCGTGCCGACCACGCCCTTCGCGAGCCCTGCGGCCGCGCCCATCGACCAGTCGCCGCCGATCACGCCCGTGTAGTAGGCGTAGGTGTCCAGGACCTCCGAGGCATCGGCGCCCACGGCGTCGCGCTGGAGGATGAACTGCTCGAAGCCGACGGTGAGGATCGAGCCCAGGTTCAGGATCAGCAGCAGCACGATCACGGGGCGCATGCCCGGCAGCGTGATGTGCCAGGCGCGGCGGAAGCGCCCCGCGCCGTCGGCCGCGGCCGACTCGTAGAGCGAGGCATCGATGCTCGCGAGTGCCGCGAGGAAGATGATCATGCCCCAGCCGGCGTCCTTCCAGACGTTCTCGAAGGCGACCAGGAACGGGAAGGTGCTCGGGTTGGTCATGAACGGGATCGCGTCCATGCCGTGGGTCAGCAGGAACTTGTTGATGAAGCCCGCGCCGCCCAGCATCTGCTGGAACAGTGCGATGACCAGCACCCACGAGAGAAAGTGGGGGAGGTAGACGATCGACTGGAACGCCTTGCGCAGGCGCGGGGTGACCATCGAGTCGACGACGAGGGCGAGGACGATCGGCACCGGGAAGAAGAGCACGAGCTGGACGACCGCGAGGATCAGCGTGTTCTTCAGGGCGAGGAAGAAGCGGCTGTCGTCGAACAGGTCGATGAAGTTCTGCATCGCCATGTACGGCGCCTCGGTGATCTTGAGGTACGGCTGGTAGTCCTGGAAGGCGATCACGTTGCCGAGGATCGGGATGTAGAAGAACAGCAGCAGGCACAGAGCCCCGGGGATCATCAGGACGAGCATCTGCCAGTCGCGTCGCAGGCGCACCCCGAACGGTTCCCTGGGCCTGCGCGGTGCGCGGCCCTTCCTGCCTCGGCGCGAGGGGCTGCTCCCGCCCTGCGTGCGCAACGCGATCGCCTCCTCCTCCGCGGCCGTCGCCGGCGTCGTCTGGCTCATGGGTCTCCTCGCAGTTCATGAGGCGGCCTGGCGGCCTTCCCGCCGAGCTCCGGTGCTTGACAGGTTCTGCATGACCGTAAATGATCTTGGTCTGTCTGTAAATCCATTCACCGAATCGTGATCTGACGACTGTGGGATCCGAGGGGAGCGGCCGACGGGCCACGGGCCCGCCGTCAACGGTTCGCGGTTCTCGAACCCGGCCAGCGGTTCGCGGACCCGGGGCCGCAGTTCACCCTTCGGCTCGACGGGGCGGCAGACCCGGTCGGCTGCGGACGCCTCGTGCTCATTCCTGGTGCGCGCAAGCTGGCAGTCGCAGCCACGAGGCGGTGAGATGGTGCGCAGGAGCAGGCCGTCCGGATCCGGGCGACCCCAACACTTCGAAGGAGAGTGGTCCACGTGGAGGACCTGCGGATCGGCATCATCGGCTACGGCGCGCGCGGCGGGCTCTCGCGGCATGCGCATCGGCCGGGGGAGGGCTCGCGGGTCACGGTCGTCGCCGACCCCTCGGAGCGCGGCCGGAAGGACGCCCGCCAGCGCTTCGGGGACGAGGTCGCCTACGTCGCCTCGGTCGACGAGCTGCTGGCCGATCACGAGGTCGATGCGGTGATGATCCTGGCGCCCGACTTCGCCCACGCCGGGATCGCGCTGCAGACCCTCGGCGCCGGCGTCCCCACCTTCACCGAGAAGCCGATGGCGATCCGCGTCGAGGACACCGACGCCATGCTGGAGCTCGCGATGGAGAAGCGCACGCGCCTGTTCGTCGGCCACAACATGCGCCACATGCCCGTGATCCGCCAGCTCAAGGCGATCGTCGACTCCGGCCGGATCGGACGCGTGCGCGCCATCTGGTGCCGCCACTTCGTAGGCGCCGGCGGCGACTTCTACTTCAAGGACTGGCACGCCGAGCGCGCGCGGGCCACCAGCCTGCTGCTGCAGAAGGGCGCGCACGACATCGACGTCATCCACTGGCTCGCCGGCGGCTACACCCGCCGCGTCTCCGGCATCGGCGACCTCGCCGTCTACGGCGACATCAGCGACCGCCGCGACAACTCCGACCGCCGCATGTGGGACTGGTACGACGACTCCACCTGGCCTCCCACCGCCCAGAAGGAGCTCAACCCCACGATCGACGTCGAGGACATCTCGATGCTCAGCATGACCCTCGACAACGGCGTGCTCGCCTCCTACCAGCAGTGCCACTTCACGCCCGACTACTGGCGGAACTACACGGTGATCGGCGACGCCGGACGCATCGAGAACATGGGCGACGGCGGCGGGGACCAGATCCACATCTGGGAGTCCCGCAGGAGCGGCCCAGGCAGCCCCGACGCCGTCGAGGTCATCGACCGCGGCGACGGTGGCCACGGCGGTGCCGACCCCAACCTCGTGGGCGAGTTCCTGCGCTTCGTGCGCGAGGGCGGCGCGACCGACGTCTCCGTGATCGCCGCCCGCGAGGCCGTGGCCACCGGCGTTTACGGAGCCGAGTCCATCCGCCACGGCGGCGTGCCCTACGACATCCCCGAGGTCCCCGCCGACGTGCGCGCCTACTTCGACAACGGCCAGGCCTGAGGGGCCCGCACCCGCCCTCGCCAACCTTGGCGGTCGATGTTGCGAACTTGTTGGAATCCGTGCCGTATTCCAACAAGTTCGCAACAACGGCGGGACCGCGGGCACCATGGAGCGTCTCGGGCACCTGGTGGTTGCTTCGGACCACCGGTGGTCGAACCGCGGCATCAGGTGGTCGCCTCGCGAGGCCGCGGGCGTCGGCAGCTTCGCTCCGGTTGAAGTCTGCGGGGAGAGGCGACGGCATCGAAGAAATGGGAGGGGCCGTCGCGGGCTCCCTGACCTGCGCACTGTGGATGAGCAACCTTGCCACCGCATCGTCACGGCACCATGTGCGGATGTCCCGCCCGCCCACTCCGCTGCCTTCGGCACTCGGCCCCGTGTTCACGACGCGGCAGGCGCGCACGGCCGGCGTCACCCCACAACGGCTGCGTGCACAGGACATCGAGACGATCGATCGCGGGATGTACCTGAGAGTCGGAGCTCCGCTCACCTCGACCCACCTCGCGCGTGCTCTCGCGACGAACGAACCGAGGGTGGTGATCCGCGGACCCACAGCGGCGGAGCTCCTCGGCATGCCTCTGCCGTTCCGGGTGATGTTCGATCAGGGGGAGCCCGTCCACCTGAGCACTGAGACCACGCGCCGCAGCACTCCGTGGATCCGATGGCACGTGCGCACGCACGCAGCAGCAGAGACGATCGTCGTCGATGAGATGCGCCTGACCAGCAGGGTCCGGACCTGGTGTGATCTCGCTGCCCAGCTCACGGTCGACGAGCTCGTCGCTGCCGCCGACCATCTGGTGCGACAGCCGCGCCCGCGATTCGAGCGTCGTGCTCGGCCCTACGCCACACTGCGCGAGCTCGCGGCGGCGATCGCGAACTGGGGCAGGCCCTGGTCGGCGAAGCTCCGGGAGGCGCTCGCGCTCGCGCGCGTCGGCAGCGACTCGGGCGCCGAGACGGCGCTGAGGCTGGGCCTTGGACGCGCGAGCCTCCCGGAGCCCGCTCTCAACGTAGCGATCTGGAATGACGACGAGTGGCTCGGTGAACCGGATCTGCACTGGGAGAAGTGGAAAGTGTGTGCCGAGCACGAAGGCCCTAGCCATCTCGACCGCGATCAGCAGGCGAAGGACATCCGACGCACGGAGCGACGCACGAATGCGGGATGGATCGAAGTGCGCACGACGGCGACCGACCTTCACAGCGGCGCTGCCCGCGCCGCCCAGCGCGTGGCCTCAGCGCTCCGGCGTCACGGCTGGAACGGCTAGGGGCGTGCGCCGCGCATCGGTCGCGAACGCTCGCCAGTTCAGTGCTGTTCGCGCCCGGTCGATGTTGCGAAGTCGTTGGAATTCGTGCGCGATTCCAACAACTTCGCAACATCGACCGGGGAGGGTGCGGAGCGTCGGCGGGTGCGGGTGCGGGAGTTGGTGCTGGCGCTGGTGCCTGGGACGCTTCCGCGCCGTCACCGCCCTGCGATCACCTCGAGGAGGCGGGCGGCCTCGTCGCGGCCGGCGTCGCGGCCGGGGCCGAGCCACTTGCGGGTGTCGGCCGGGGGCTTCTCGCCCGTGAGCACGTCCCGCACGGCGGCCGTGGTGACCTTGTTCAGGTGCGTGGAGACGTTGATCTTGGTCATCCCGGCGGCGACGGCGTGGCGGATCCCCGCATCGCTCACGCCCGAGGAGCCGTGCAGGACGAGCGGCACTTCGACCCGGCTCGCGATCGCGCGGATCAGATCGAGGTCGAGCGCCGCGTCCCGCGTGGTCATCGCGTGGGAGGAGCCCACGGCGACGGCGAG
Organism: Brachybacterium halotolerans subsp. kimchii; assembly: GCF_020792675.1. NCBI lineage: Bacteria > Bacillati > Actinomycetota > Actinomycetes > Micrococcales > Dermabacteraceae > Brachybacterium > Brachybacterium halotolerans. The sequence continues at coordinate 3,062,839 of NZ_CP086254.1, forward strand.
CAGGTCCACGCCGGTGTCCGCGACGAACCGGGCGGCGTCGCCCGGGTCGGTGCGGGCCGACGGGTCGTGGACGCCGTCCTTGCCTCCCACCTCCCCGAGCTCGGCCTCGACGCTCACGCCGCGGGCGTGCGCCGCGCGGACGACCTCGCGGGTCCGCGCGCGGTTCTCGGCGTCGGGCAGCTTCGAGCCGTCGTACATGATCGAGGTGAAGCCGAGCTCGAGCGCCTCGGCCACGAGGTCGAGATCGTCGGCATGGTCGAGGTGGACCACCACGTCCTGGGTGCAGCGCCGGGCGACCTCGAGGGTCGCGAGGGCGATCGGCGCGAGCGCGCCGTGGTACTTCGCGGCGTTCTGGCTGATCTGCATGACGACCGGCAGACCGGTCGACTCGGCCGCGGCGGCGAAGGCCTCGGCGTTCTCGAGGTGGACGACGTTGAAGGCGGCGAGGCCGCGGTGCGCGGCGCGGGCACGGGCGGCCAGCGGCGCGAGGGCGCTGAGGGTCATGGCTGCTCCACGGGGGTCGGGGAGGGGGTCGGGGATGACGACGGGGGAGAGGGGGCGCGCTCGACCGTGATCTCGGCGAGCAGGCGGCGGGCGAGCGTCGGATCGATCTCGCCGGCGACGGGGCGGGCGACGGCGCTCGCGCTGATCGCGACGGCGCCGCGCAGCAGGTCGGGGAGGGCATCGCCGCGGGCCAGGGCGCGGGAGGCCGCGGCCACGGAGGCGTCGCCCGCACCGGTCGGATTCCCGCGGATCGGGCGGGGCGGTCGGGCGTGCAGCGCGCCGTCGGCCGTCACGGCGAGCATGCCGTCGGGCCCCTGCGAGCACAGGACGATGCCCGCGCCGAGGGCGATGAGCTCGCGGCAGGCGGCGATCGGATCGTCGATGCCGGTCGCGGCGCGGACCTCGCCGAGGTTGGGCTTGAGCACGGAGGCCCCGGCGCGGGCGGCGTCCAGGAGAGCGGGTCCCGAGGTGTCGACGACGACAGGCCGGCCGCGCCCGCGCAGGTCGGCGACCAGGGCGCTCACGTCCTCGCCGCGCAGGCCGCGGGGCAGGGAACCGCTGATCACGACCACATCCGCGGCGTGCGCTCGGGAGCGGACGTCGGCCAGGACCTGGTCCCGCTCCGCGGCCGTCAGCTCGGGGCCGGGCTCGTAGAAGCCGGTCGCGCCGTCGGGATCGACGACGGTGACGGTGCGCCGCGTCGCGCCCTCGATACGGGTCCAGGCCTGCTCGATCGCGCCGACGGAGTCGAGGCAGTCGGGCCTGTGGGCCGCATCGGCCCCGCCGCGCCCGTCGGCCCCATCGAGCAGCCCCGCGAGCTCCTCGCCGGAGGCGCCGCCGACGGGGCCGACGAGCACCGAGTCCTCGCCGAGCGCGGCGAGCACACGGGCGACGTTCACGCCCTTGCCGCCGGCGACGGTGCGCACCCGCTGCACGCGCTGCTCGCCGTGGACGGGGATCGCTCCGTCGACCTCGTACGTGACATCGAGGGCGGGGTTCGGGGTGAGGACGAGGATCATGACGCGCGCACCATCCCCATCAGCCCGGCGCCCTGGCAGCCTGCCCACATGCCCAGCGAGGACGGCAGCACCGGCGGGGTGGGCACGACGCCCAGGCGCCCGGAGATCGACTCCCGGAGCGTGTCCAGCACGATGGGCCCGCCCTCGGCGAGGCCGCCGCCGATGACCACGGGCAGCGTGCCGACGCTCGAGATGATCGTCGCGAGCGCCTGGCCCAGGGTGTCCAGGGCGCTGAACAAAATCCTCTCGGCATCCGCATCGCCCTCGCGGGCGCGGTCGACGACGGCGCGGGCGGCGGGGCGTCCGCCGTCGGTGGTGACCAGGGAGCGGGCATCGGGGTCGATCTGCTCGGCGAAGCGTCGGCCGATGGCGGAGGCAGAGGCGACCTCCTCGAGGCGCATCGTGCGGCCCGTGTACGGCTCCTCGACCCGCACCTGGCCGATCTCGCCGGTGAAGCGGTCGCCGAAGACGGCGCCGTCGTGCACCACGGCCGCGGCGATCCCGGTGCCGATGGGTACGAAGATCAGGTCGGCGAGCGGCGGGGCCTCCGCGCTGCCCGCGGCGGGGCGCTGGTCGAACAGGCGCCCGGCGCCCCAGGCGGCCTCGGCCAAGCCCCCGGCGCGGACGTCGTGGCCCAGGGCCAGGGGAGCGGAGAGCTGATCGCGCAGGAGCGCGCCGAGAGGGAGCTGCTCCCAGCCGAGGTTGACGGCGAGCTCGACGACCTCCCGCTCCTCGTCGATGATGCCGGGCACGGCGACACCCACCGGGGTGCTCTCGGCCAGGTGCGCCTGCTCGCGCAGGCGAGCCGTCTGCTCGGCGATCATCGCGCCCAGGGCGCGGGGATCGCGCGGCGTGGGCAGTGAATAGGGGACCGCGAGGGTGCCGTCGGGGGAGACCGCGCCGAACTTCGTGCGGGTCCCGCCGACGTCGACACCGATCGCCGGCCGCGCCGGTCGCGCCGGTCGCGCCGGTCGCGCTGGTCGCGCCGGCCGCGTCGAGGACGGCGCCGTCGGGCTCGTCGGCGGCGTCGTGGATGGAGGCGGAGTGCTCGTCATCGGAGGTCTCAGACCAGGTGCACGGCGCGGGTGAGGTGGCGCGGGGTGTCGGGGACGAGCCCCTTCGCCTCGGCGCGGCGCACGGCCCAGAGGTGGACGGCGACGAGCTGGGCGAGGGGGTCCAGGTCCGAGGCGACGAATGCGGATCCCGCCTGCTCGGTCTGCGCGGCCAGACCTGCCGGCGCGGGGCCGAACTGGTATGTGATGCGGCCGCTCTGGGCGATCGCGATCGGGCCGTGCCGGTACTCCATCGCGTAGTAGGACTCGGTCCAGGACTGGGAGGCCTCGCGCATCTTCAGGCCGGCCTCGTCGGCGAGGCCCTTGGTCCACCCGGTGCCCAGGAAGGTGATCTGATCCGCGTCGATCCATTCCTGCGGGATCTCGCGGTCCAGCACGCCGCGGGCGTCGGCGATCGCGCTGTTCAGGTCCTCGCCGAGGGAGGCGCGCAGCAGGGCCAGGGCGCTGGTGGCGAAGCGGGTCTGGACGACGGACGTCTCGTCGGCGAAGTCCAGGACGATCTCGGCGTCGGCGTGCTCGCTCGCCGGGCCGCCGGCGACGGCGGTGACCAGCACGCTCGGGACGTCAGAGAGCCGCCGCAGCACGTCGATGATCTCGGTCGTGGTGCCGCTGCGCGAGAGCGCGATGACGCGGTCGTAGCTGCGGGCGGGGGAGACCTCGGTGGGGGTGAGGGCATCGGTGACGCCCTGGCCGGCGGCCTCGCGCAGCTTCGCATAGGCGATCGCCATGAACCACGAGGTCCCGGCGCCCACGATCAGCACGCGCTCTCCGGCGCGCGGCAGCAGGTCGCGCACGGCCGGCAGCAGGTCGATCGCCTGCTGCCAGGTCTCGGGCTGGGTGCGCAGTTCGGTCTCGGTGGCGCTGGTCATCGCGTCTCCTTCGGGGATGTGCCGGGGCCGGCGGGTGGGTGGTCGATGGATGGGCGGCCGACGGGGCGGCGTCCGCGAAGCTGCGATCCTTCGGTGATCGTTTATGAGCATATCGAATCAGAACGCTCATGTCTGCGCAATCGGTGAGACGGTGCACAGGGGCTCGCGCCGGCCGCTCCGCGCACTCTTCAGACGGACTCGCCACCGGCAGGGCAGCTGCGTCGCATACCCTCGATGCAGCGATCTCGAACCGCACATCCACCGCACATCGCATGACGAGGAGGCGACCGGTGCCCAGCGACGCAGTGCCGAGCTCCCCCGCGGCGACCGACCGCACCTCGGGCGCGCCCGCCCGCGGGCGCCGTCAGCGCCTGGACCGGATCCTCGACCTGGTGATCGAGCGCGGCCATGTCCGCGTGGACGAGCTCGCCGGCGACCTCGGCACCTCGCCCGCGACGGTGCGCCGCGACCTCGACAGCCTCGCCGCGCAGCAGCTGGTGATCCGCAGCCATGGCGGGGCGTCGGCGCATCCCGACGCGAGCGCGCTGCCCATGCGCTACCGCTCCACCCGCCACGCCGACGCGAAGGACGCGATCGCCCGCGCCGCCGTGGACATGCTCGAGCCGGGCACCGTCGTCGGCATGAACGGTGGCACCACCACGACCGCGCTCGCCCACGAGCTCGTCGCCCGCGACTCGATCCGCGAGGCCACGCGGCCCACGACCCTGGTGACGAACGCGCTGAACATCGCCCAGGAGCTCGCGGTGCGCCGGCACCTGCAGCTCGTGGTGACCGGTGGGATCGTGCGCGGCGGCAGCTTCGAGCTGGTGGGCGGCTGGGCCGAGCAGATGCTCGAGCAGATCCGCATCGACCTGCTGTTCCTCGGCGTCGACGGGATCAGCGCCCGCGACGGCGCCTGCACCCATGACGAGGCCGAGGCGCTGATCTCCGCGCGCCTCGCCGATCGCGCGGAGAAGGTCGTCGTGCTCGCCGACTCCTCGAAGATCGGCACCAGCGCCTTCGCCCGCATCCAGGCCACCGAGGGCCTGGACGCCGTGGTCACGGACGCGGGAGCAGAACCCGACGCCGTCGCGGCGCTGCGCGGGGCGGGCGTCGAGGTCGTCGTCGCGAAGGAGAGCAGCCGATGAACACCGCCGGACGCCCGGTGACCCTCGCCGACGTCGCCAAGAAGGCGGGCGTGTCCGTCGCGACCGCGTCGTTCGTGCTCTCGGGCCGCGGGGGCGAGCGATCCTCCGGATCCCCGGAGACCAAGGCGAAGGTGCGGGGTGCGGCCGAGGAGCTCGGCTACGTCCCCAACCGCAACGCCCGCTCCCTGCGCACGGGCCGCAGCGGCGGCATCGTGCTCGCCCTGGGCATGCTCGAGGACCCGTGGGGACTGAGCCTCGCCGGCGCGGTGCGCGATCGCGCCCTGCCCGAGGACCTCTCGACCCTGATCCTGGGCGACGAGCGCTGGTTCGAGTTCCTCTCCGGCTCCGCGTTCGACTGCTCGTTCGTCACCAGCATCGACTTCACGCCCGAGGGCCCCGAGCAGGTGCGCCACCTCGCGCGGGGGCAGAGCGGGATCGTCGCCTTCAGCGAGCGCATCGAGCCGGAGCGGTTCGACGTCGTCTCCTCCTCCGCGCTTCCCGCTGTGCACGCCGCCTACCAGCGGCTGCGCGCGCGGCACGAGTCCGTCGCCTTCATGTCCGGCCGGGAGATCGACCCCGAGCGCAGGCCGTTCTTCCCCTCTCGCGCGCACGTCTTCCTCGACGCCGCGGCCGAGGCCGGCGACGGCCCGGGCATCGACCTCGTGCACGCCTCGGGCACCGACCGCCAGCAGAGCTTCGAGTACTCCCAGGCCTGGCTCGACGGGCCGGACCGGCCGACGGCCGTCATCTGCTCCACCGGCTACCAGGCGCTCGCGCTGCAGGTCGCGGCGATGCACGCGGGCATCTCGGTGCCCGAGGACCTCGAGATCATCTCCATCGGCGACGTCCCCGACGACGCCCAGATGCTCGGCCCCATCAGCTACTACGGCGTCCAGGACGTGTTCGCGCGGATGGCCGACATCATCCTCGCGCGGGCGCTGGACCGCGAGGGCACCCCCGGCAGCCTGCACCGCTTCGACTGGGAGTTCTTCCCCGGCGGCACCACGATCGACGGGGACTGAGCGCTCCGGCATCTACGCTGGACGTCATGCCCACCGCCTCCCGCTCCGCGTCCCCCGGCTCTCCCGAGCTCACCACCTGGTCCCTGCCGGGCCTCTCGCTCACCGACGTGCGCGTGAGCGCACCCCTGGACCACGCCGACCCGTCGGGCCCGCACATCGAGGTCTTCGCGCGCGTCGCCACCGCCCCCGGCGGCGAGGACCGGCCCCTCCTCGTCTACCTTCAGGGGGGCCCCGGCTCCGAGGCGCCCCGGCCCAGTGCGCACCCCGCGAACCCCTCCTGGCTCGCCCGTGCGCTGAAGGACTATCGCGTGGTCATGCTCGACCAGCGCGGCACCGGACGCTCGACCCCCGTCGGCCTCGACTCCGCGCTGCCCGAGGGCGCGATCGACGTCGTCGCGCCCCCGGGTGCCGATCTCCGCGCCCCGGCGACCCTGCGCGAGGCGAGCCCTGCCCAGCAGGCCGACTATCTTGCGCACTTCCGGGCCGACGCGATCGTCGAGGACGCCGAGCTCGTCCGCGAGACCCTCGGCGCACGGACTTGGAGCCTGCTGGGCCAGTCCTTCGGCGGGTTCACGGCCCTGCGCTACCTCAGCGCCCACGCCCAGTCGCTGGACACGGCCATGTTCACCGGGGGCCTGCCCAAGCTGGGCCCCGACCTCGACGTGGTCTACGAGACCACCTGGCAGGGCATGATCCGCCGCAGCGAGGCGCACTACGCGCGCTTCCCGGGCGATCGCAACCGCATGCAGCGCCTCGTCGAGCGGGCCGCCGCCGGCCGCCTCGTCCTCGGCGACGGAGAGATCGTGGGCGTGGAGCGGCTGCGGCGCCTCGGCCACCTGCTGGGCGCCTCGGGAGGTTCCGAGAAGCTGCACTACCTTCTGGAGAACGAGCCCGACAGCCCCGTGCTGCGGCACGATCTCGCCGCCGCGCTTCCGTTCGGCGGCCGCAACCCGATCTACGCGGTCCTGCACGAATCCTGCTGGGCCGACGGCGTCGCCATGGACTGGGCGGCCGAGCGCACCATGCCCGAGGCGGTCCGCGCCGACGCGACCCTGCTCGCGGGCGAGCACATGCACCGCGAGGCGATCACCGAGGACCCCGAGCTTGCCCCCTGGGCGCAGGCCGCCGACCTCCTCGCCGCGCGGCAGTGGCCGGTCCTCTACGACCCCGAGGCGCTGCGCGCGGCCGACGTCCCCGTCGCCGCGGCGGTCTACTACGACGACGCCTACGTCCCGCGCGAGTTCTCCCTGGCCACGGCCGATCTGCTGCCCCGCGCCACCTGCTGGGTCACCAGCGAGTTCCAGCACAACGGGCTGCGCGCGAGCGGCGACGGCGTCCTCGACCACCTGATCGGGATCGTGCAGGGCACTCGCCTCGCGTGAGGGTGTGAGGCGTGGGGGTGCAGGGCATGGGACCGCGCGGCGCGGGGGTGGAGGACGTGGGACCGCGCGGCGTGGGACAGCGCGGCCTGGGACCGTCGCGCGGGTGGAGCCTCAGCCGGGGAACCTCGTGTCCGTCTGGCGTGCGATGAACCGCGCGGTGCTGAGAGTGAGGTCGGGGCGGGCTGCGCGGATCCGCCGGATGCCCTCAGCCGATCCGGCCCGCTCGCCGCGCCCCTGGGCTGCGAGCAGGTCGTGCGCCCAGGCCGCGGCGTCGGCTTCGTCCTCGAAGCCCGCTTCCCGCAGGGCCCAGCGCTGATCGCGGCGGTCTCCGAAGAGCTTGTGCCGGAGGTTCTCGAGGTGACCACGGGAGGATGCCATGCCTCCACTCTGCCGCGGCGCGCGGGCGGGGGCATCGGCAGAACGTCGGTGACGGGGCGCGACCTTGGTCCTGCGAGCTCCGGTCCCCGGCGCGCGCAGGGGCGACGAGGGCGCGCGCCGAGGCGGCGGAACCTCAGTGCACGTCGATCCTTTCGCGGCGCGGTGCATCCTCGGTCCTTCCGCGCTCCCGCCGCAGGCGCCGTGCGTGAAGTCGGGCCGCGGCGAAGACACACCCGATCACCAGGATCGCCATGCTCATGAGCGCGAGCACCACGGAGAAGGTCGCCGTGAGCGAGGCCAGGGAGATCAGCGCGCTCGAGGTGATGATCCCCAGCGCGTTCGCGGTGCGCAGCAGGGCGAAGACCTCCGCCCGCTGCTCGGGCACGACCAGTCGGTCCAGGACCAGCTGGTAGTAGGTGGCGAGCGGGGCGAGCACGAGACCCACCAGCAGGGCGCCGACCAGCGTCGCCGCCACGGAGTGACCGGCCATCACCGAGAGAACCCCGAGCGCCATCACCATCAGCCACGCAAGCACCGTGCGCCGACGCGGCATCGCATTGCGCACGCTGACCCAGATCCCGCCGGTGATCGAGGTGAGGCACAGGGCGAGGGGGAACAGGACGCCCCATGAGGGCTCGAGCCCGAAGTCGACGGCCATCGAGACCGCACCGATCTCGATCGCCGCGATCGCGGCGGAGCTCGAGGCCGCGCACAGCAGCCACACGGCGATCATCGGCGTCACCTGCAGCTTCGCAGTCCTCGACGTCTCTCCATCGACACTGCAGCCCTCGTGCACCTGCGGGAGCAGCAGCACCGGGCCGACACCGAGCACGACCATCGCCCAGGCGGCGGCCTGCGGCGAGAGCGCACCCAGCACGGAGGCAAGCACCGGCGCGGCGGCGAACACGACCTCGTTCAGCGTCGCGGTGATCCCGAGCGCGCGCGGCAGACGGCCGGCCGGGACCAGGTGGTTCAGGACCGCGCGCAGGTGCCCGAAGGCCGCTCCGTTGACGACACCGGCCGCCGCGGCCGCGGCCACGACAAGTTCGAAGGGCGCGCCGATGCCGGCGAGGACCGCGATCGCCGCGAGGGCGAGGGTGCGCAGGCCGATCAGGGTGCGCAGGAAGCGGATCCGGTCGAAGCGCTGCCCGATCCGCGTGACGGGGACGGCCCCGACGACCTGGGCGAGCGTCATCACGGTCATCATCGCCGCGCCGCTCGCGGCGTCCCCCGTCAGCGGCAGGGCGATCAGCGCGAAGGCGATGGGAGCCGCAGCCTGCGGCACGGTGAAGGACCCGTAGGAGAGGTACCAGCGCAGCAGCGGGCCGTCGGTCCGGCGGGCCGGGGCGGGAGCGGTGACCGGGTGCGTCACGGGTGACCTCCTTCGAGGCGTATCGAGGGCGCGGCAGCGCCCCGGCTCCTGCCCCAGGCCCGTGGGGAGCGGGCGGGCAGGGCGGCGCGGGGAGCATTCGCACATCAGCGGTGGTGAGGGCGAGGCACGCGGCCCTCATGCGCAACATAATGCCCACCTCGGCCGGTGTGCAATATAGTGCTCATCACCATGGATGACGCACAGCCCACGCCCTCGCACGCCGGCTCCGGCCGCATGCGCCAGGCCGTCGTCGAGCAGATCGGGTCCCGGATCCGCGCCGCCCGGCAGGAGAACGACCTGAGCGTGGGTGCGCTCGCCGAGCACAGCGGCGTCAGCCGCCGCATGCTCACCCAGATCGAGCTCGGCCAGGCCAATCCCAGCGTCGCGATCCTCGACCGCGTGGCAGCGGGGCTGGGCACCACGTTCGCGGCCCTGATGGGCATCGGTGCGCACGCCCAGCCCGACGGCGTCGAGGTGTGGTCGACCGACGGCGGCTCCTGGGCGGTGATCCTCGATGCCATGGATGCCCCCGGCGTCTCCGTCGAGACGTGGAAGTGGAGGCTGCTGGGCGAGGACGTCTACGAGGGTGGCTCCGGCGTGCCCTCCTCGGGCCGCATGCTGCACGTGATCGAGGGCGCGCTCGAGGTCACCACCGAGCAGGGGACCGAGGTGATCGAGGCGGGCGGCACGGGACGCGTGGTCACCGACGCGACCTACCGCTACCGCTCACTGCGCGAGCCGGGCACGGTGTTCCTCAGCGTCGCGCTGCAGCCGCGCACGGTCTGAGCGCGGAGCGCGGCGCTCACTGCTGCGCGCGGATGCCCTGCCCGGATGCACCCGACCACGACACTCATTCGCGCGGCCCGGGAACTTCCGTCGGTCCGCTCCGGGGCCGGCCTGCGCTGAGCAGGTCGATCACGCCCAGGACGACCAGGACGACGCCGAGCGGACGCCCGCGGAACCAGAGGAACTCGAGGTCCGGCAGGAACAGCGCGAGCACGCCCCCGACGAGGACCAGTGCCGCCCCGATGATGTGCTGGCCGCTCATCGCGCACCTCGCCTTCTCGTAGCACAGGGGGCGATGGGCAGGTGCCGGGTCGCCCCGCCGCCGAGAGCACGACGGCGAGGCCCAGCCTGGCAGTGCCCGACAGCTGCGGGGAACCGCCGCACACGAGATTCGCACCTTCGGATGATGGGTCGCGGCGGCGTTCGCCGCGCACGGTCCCGGCCGGGCTCAGCGGCCGGCGCGGATCCCCTTGGCCAGGCCCTGCACCCGGAACTGCTGCACGTGGTACGGCCAGTCCGGTCCCGTGTGCCACTGCGAGACGGTGAGGTGGAGGTCGTCGAGGGTCGAGCCGGGCACGATGTACCCGCCGTAGAGCTGCGCCACGCGCTCGTCGTCCTCATGCCCCCAGTCGCAGCCCCACAGCAGCGTCTCGGAGAACGCGCCCTCGCGCAGACCGGTCACGGACGTCGCGGCGAGCAGGTCCATCCGGTAGAGACCCGCGTTGAAGAAGGTGAGCACGAAGCGGTCCTCGATCGTGCGCAGGCACATCTCGCCCACGGAGCCGCCGACCACCGGCTCCGGGTCCGCGCCCCACTCCCAGATCGTCTTCCCCTCGTCGGTCGGCCCGAAGGTCTCGTAGGCCGAGGCGTCGAGGATCTTCGAGTCCTTCACCCGCTGCAGGATCGCGCCCTTGTCGCGCTGGAAGCCCGTGGTCAGAAGGTACACCCAGTCGCTCGCCGGGTCCTTGCACCAGGTCGCCTGCTGGGAGAGCCCGCCCAGGTGGTCGCCGGGGAACATCTCCGCGCCGCGCTCCCAGGTCTCCCCGGAGTCCTTCGAGGACCAGATCTCCGTGCGCACCACGTTGCCGAAACCGGCGTTGGCCTGCACCCACAGGTGCATGGTGTCGCCCAGGGTGATCACGTCCCCGGGCAGGTACGTGCTGATCTCGCCGCCGTGGTCGTAGTCGATGAGCTGCTCGGCGCGCGCCCCGCCCACGGCGCCGGTCCACTGCAGACCGCCCGCGGCCGGCCGACGCCGGTCCTTGGCGTACAGGGCGACAGGGGAGGTCCAGCGGCCCGATCCCACCTTCGCGCCCTCGAAGGTGTCGCCGAAGACCACGAGGAGGCGGCCGTCAGGTGTGCGGCAGGGGACGCCCAGGTCGGTCGCCTCGAAGCCGTACTCGGTGGTGAGGCCGGGGCCGGTGAGGGTGGCCGTGCGGGTCACGCGCGGGCGACGGTACGACGGGTTCGGACGCGGCCTGGGGGCGGCGTCGGCCGCGGGCGCGCTCGCCGTCTGCGCGAGCGCCGCCGCGCCGAGGGTTCCGGCGCCGATCGCGAAGGCCCCGCCGCGCAGCACGGAGGAGCGGGGGATCGAGGCGTCGTCGGGAGAGTTCCGGTTCTCGGGTGCGTGGTGCACGGTGGACCCCTTCGTCGGTGGGCATGCGCCGTCGCATGCGCACCGCACTGTACCGACGGCGGCACGTCCTGGCAATCGTTTACTCGCTCGTGGAGCCGGGCGTCCGTGCGCCTCGGCGACTTGCACGTGCCTCGTGGAGCACGAGCGACGTGCGTCAGTCCGCCCGTCCGGCGTTTACTTCCCCCGCGGGCCGCTCTAGAGTGGCCGGAATCCGCGAAAACGTTTAGCGACCCGCGGGCCCACGTCTCCAGCGTCGGAGCGCGCGCCTGCGGAGAACGGGCTGCCGATGCACACGACCCCACCGCCGCCCCCTGGTCCGTCGGCCCCCGATCTCACGGTGCTCTCCGAGGCGCGCACCTTCTCGATCAGCGCCGAGAACCCCACCGGCGCGCCCGGGCAGGGCGGGCGCGCCGAGCACGGCGAGCACGAGACCGCCTGGGCGTCCCGCGAGCTGCCCCGGGGATGGAAGAAGTCTCCGTGCATCGACCTGCCCGGGCGCAGCACGCGCACCTTCGTGGACGTGGAGGGGCCCGGGATCATCCAGCACATGTGGATCACCGTGCTGCCCGAGCACCTTCGCTCCCTCGTGCTGCGCGTGTTCTGGGACGACGAGGCCGAGCCGTCGATCGAGGTGCCGCTCGGCGACTTCTTCTGCCAGGGATGGGCCCGGTTCGCGCCCGTGACCTCGCAGATGGTGACCGTCGCCCCCGCCGGCGGGCTGAACTGCTACTGGCCGATGCCGTTCTCGCGCCGGGCGCGCATGGAGATCGAGAACCTCTCCACCGAACCGGTCGAGGGCTTCTTCTACCAGGTCACCGGGTCCTTCGAGGACGTCACCGGCCGCGACCTGCGCCTGCACGCGCAGTGGCGGCGCTCCGATCCCGTGGACGCCCAGTCACCGCACGTCATCCTCGACGGCGTGCGCGGCGCCGGGCACTACGTCGGCACCTACCTCGCGTGGGAGACCCACCGCACCGCCTGGTGGGGCGAGGGCGAGGTGAAGGTCTACATCGACGACGACCTCGAGGGAGCACGGCACGGAGAGGGCGGCGAGGGCCTCGAGGCGCCGAGCATCTTCCCGACGATCTGCGGCACCGGCACCGAGGACTACGTGGGCGGCGCCTGGGCCTTCGAGCACCCCGCCGGCGCCTACGCCGAGTACTCGACGCCGTACCTCGGGATGCCGCAGGTGATCCGGCCCGACGGCTTCGGCGACTCCCTCACCCGCTTCGGCCTCTACCGCTGGCACGTGCCCGATCCGATCCGCTTCCGCGAGCGGATCCGCGTCACCGTGCAGGCCCTCGGCTTCGCCCGGCCGGTCGACGGGAGGGTCCGCTACCGCCCGCTGCGCGAGGACGTCGCGACCACCGCGTTCTGGTACCAGACGGAGCCGCACGCGCCCTTCGCCGAGGACCCGCACCGGCAGGCGCCCACCTGGGACGGCATGGATGTCACCTGAGCCCGGGACCGAGAGGACCCGCGCCCCGCACGAGGGCCCGTCCGACCCCCGCCCGTCGGCCTGCGCCCCGGCCGCAAGCGCCATCTGCTCGATGCCTCCCCGACGCCGGGCACGCCCTGGTACATCAACGACCACACGCTCGTGCGCGACGCACGCGGCAGCTGGCACGTCTTCGGCATCTGGCACCCCGAGCCCGCCGCCCCGCTCGACGAGACGTTCTTCCTCCACGCCTCGACGCCCTCGCTCGAGGCACCGGAATGGAGCATCCACGATCCCGTGATGCACGCCCGCACGGACCTGGGGGAGACCCACGTCTGGGCGCCGCACGTGATCCGCCACGACGGCCGCTTCTGGATGTTCTACTGCGGCGGCACGGCCGACCACACGCGCTACCGGATCGAGCTCGCCACCAGCACCGACCTGTTCACCTGGGAGCACCACGCGGGCGGGCCGCTCTGCGAGGACGGCTTCGACGCCCGCGACCCGATGGTGCTGCGCGAGGGCGGGCGCTGGCTCATGTACTGCACGCGCACCTCGCGGCCGGACGGCGGCTTCCACGAGGTCTCCGTGCGCGAGAGCAGGGACCTCGTCACCTGGTCCGCGCCGTGCGTGGCCTACAGGTCCGCGCAGAGCGGGACCGTCGGCGGCCCCACCGAATCCCCCTTCGTGGTGCCCGTGCTCCCCGACGGCTCGGTCGGGATCGTCGGGAGCGGCGGATTCGTCGAGACCCGCGGGGCCGAGGGTGCGATCGGGTCGGCCCCGGCCGACGATCCGCTCGGCTGGATCCTGTTCGTCTGCGAATCGGGTCAGTACGACCGGACCCTCGCCTACTTCTCGCGCGACCCCGAGCGCTTCGAGGACGCGGACGCCGTCGACGTCGACCTCGACGAGCACTGCGCGGAGAGCGTCGTCGACCCCGAGGACCCCTCGCGGCTGTGGGTCACCGGCGGAGGCTGGGGGAGGGGCGGGCTCAGCATCCGCCCGCTGGAGATCACTTCAGCCCGGCCATCTTGATGTTCGCGATGATCTGGCGCTGGAAGATCAGGAACAGGATGATGATCGGCGCCGCCGCGAGCGCGGAGCCGGCCATGAGCAGGCCGAGCTCGCTCGAGCGCTCCCCGCGGAAGTTCGCGAGGTACTGCTGGACCTGGAACAGATCGGGGTTCGTGATGGTCAGGACCGGCCAGACGAAGCTGTTCCAGTAGGCCATGAACGAGCCGATGCCCACCACCACGAACGGCGCCTTGGACAGCGGCAGGAACACGCGGAAGTACACGCCCCAGCGCCCGCAGCCGTCCACGCGCGCCGCCTCCTCGAGGCTCGAGGGGATGTTCAGGTAGAACTGGCGCACGAAGAACACGTGCCCCGCCGAGGCGAGCCCCGGCAGGATCAGCACCGCGAGGGTGTCGAGCATGTACAGCTTCGTGACCACGATGAAGCTCGTGAGCAGGATGGTCATGCCGGGGATGAACATGGTCATCAGCACCAGCGGCCACACGATCCGCTTGCCCACGAACTCCAGCCGCGCGAACGCGTAGGCGGCCATGGAGTTGATGAGGATGGAGCCGGTCGTGAAGATGACCGCGCCGAGCCCCGTGATCGCGAGCGTCCGCACGAACGACGGGTCGCTGAGGATCTGGACGTAGTTCTGCACCTCCCAGACGTCCGGGAAGAACTGGAAGGGAGTGCGCACCACCTCGGTGCGCAGCTTGAACCCGGAGATCACCATCCACGCCAGCGGGAACAGCGCAAGGCCGACGATGATCGCTCCCGCGACGAACTTCAGGGCCAGGATCCCTGCGCGCGCGGGGGTGAGCCTCCGATGGTGGCGGCGGGTCGGGACGCGGGTCGGGGCGTCGGGCTCGACGGCCGGGATGGTCGGTGCGATCGCCATGTCAGTCCACCAGCTTCTCGGAGTTCACGATCCGGAAGATGATCGAGGAGATCGACCCGAGCACCACGAACAGCAGCAGTGCGGCGGCGATCGAGTACCCGACGTAGGTGTCCTGCCGGAAGTGGTTGAAGATGAAGAGGTTCGGCAGCTCGGTGGCGTGCTGCGGCCCGCCCGCCGTCATCACCAGCGGCAGCTCGTACTGCTGGATCGAGCCCACGAATCCCGTGACCAGCAGGAACAGCAGCACGTTCTTGATCTGCGGGAGCGTGATGTACCGGGTGCGCTGCCACCACGAGGTGCCCTCGAGCTCCGCCGCCTCGTAGAAGCTCTGCGGGACGTCGAGCAGGGCAGCGATCATGATCAGCGTCGAGATGCCCAGGCCCAGCCAGACGGCGGGCAGGGCGATCGCCCCGAGCGCCCAGCGCGGGTCGCCCAGCCAGGCCTGGTTGGGCAGGCCCACGATGTTGATGAGCGCGTTGAGGATGCCCCCGGAGTAGTCGTAGATCATCACGAAGGTGATCGAGGCGATCACGCCGGAGATCACCGAGGGGATGTAGATGCTGATCTTCAGGAGGGTGGACACCTTCTGGGAGACCGAGACGGCGAGCGAGGCGATGAGGAACGAGAGCACGAGCGAGACGGGCACCGTCATCAGCACGAACTCGAGTCCCCGCAGGATCGCCTGCCAGAACCTGTCGTCGCCGAGCACGTTCGCGTAGTTCTTCCACGCCACGAACTGGGACGACGTGTAGAAGCTCCAGTCGAAGAAGCTCAGGTAGACGGCCTGGATCGCGGGCCACAGCACGAAGACCGACAGCAGCACCAGCACCGGCGCCAGCATGATGTAGGCCATCAGCGAGTCCCGGCGCGGAGGCGTGGACCGCAGACGGTCCTTCGCCTCCGGCGTCGGGGTGGTCGCCGACGTCTCGTCGGCGACGCTCACTTCTTGTCCATCTCCTGGCGCACCTTCGCGAGCTCCTCGCGGTCGATGACCTTCTGGATCTCGGTGTTCGCCTTCTTCAGGGCGTCCTTCGCCGAGGCCTCGCCGGTCATGCCCGCCTGGATCGCATCGCCCATCGCCTCGTTGATGTCGACGGGGTACTGCGACTCCGGGACGCAGTGGGGGACGATGTCCTCGAAGACCACCGAGGACCACGGCGCGTCCTTCGACTTCGGGTCCGCGTCGACCACGTCGGTGACCTTCTGCCGGGCGGGCGCCTTGGTGAACTGGGTGTCCACGAAGAAGGGCTTGAGGACCTCGGGATCCCCGCCGAGCGCCCAGCTGAAGAACGTGGCCGTGGCCTCGGGCTCCTTCGCCTTCGCGTCGATCAGCCACTTCATGTTGCCGATCGTCGAGATGGAGGTCGTGAGGTCGCCGTCGTTCTGGACCCAGGGCGCCATCCCCGTCTTCTCGACCTTGTCCGGGTAGTCGGCGGCGATCTCCGACATCGCCCAGGAGCCCTGCGAGAGCATCGCGACCTTGGCCTCACCGAAGGGCTGCGCGGAGTTGCCCGCGCCCAGCGGCTGCCGGGGCATCCACTTGTTGCCCTGCAGGGTCTTGTAGAAGCCGATCAGATCCTCGTACTTGGGGTCCTCCGCGTCGGCCTTCGACCAGTCGTCGGAGATCGGCAGGTGCCCGGCGACGTGCTCCTGCGAGGCGACCGTGGTCCAGCCGAAGGTGCCCGGGTCCGCGGCCGTGCCCACGCAGAACTGCCCGTTCTTCATGAGCGGCGCGATCTTCTCGCACGCGTCGTACATCTCGTCCCAGCTCGTCGGCGGCTTCTCCGGGTCCAGGCCGGCCTTCTCGAAGAGCTCCTTGTTCCACAGCAGCGTCATCTGCGGCTCGAGCAGCAGCGGGAAGCCGTACCACTTCCCCTGGTACTGGGAGATCTCCTTGGCCTGGTCGGTGACCTCGTCGAACACGGAGGCGTCGATGAGGTCGTCCAGGGGGTGGAGGAGCCCGGTGCGCGCCCCGGTGTCCAGACGCCCCGCCTGGATGTACATGTCCGGTGCGTTGCCGGCGGCCTGCGCGGCCTTGAGCTTCTGGTCCCAGGCGTCCGCGGGGATCACCTGGTAGTTGACGAACACGTCCTCCTGCGCGTCGTTGAAGTCCTCGACGACCTTCTTGTACCAGGCGTTCTCCGGCGTCGTGAAGACCGAGCCCCAGAACTCGACGTTCGTGCGGTTCTTCGCCCTCGAGTCCTTCGCCTTCTCGCCGGGCGTGCCGCTGCCGCACGCCGCGAGGGAGACGGCCGCCGCCCCGGCGGCCGCGGTGATGAGGAGTGTCTTTCTGCGCATCGGATGCCTCTCTCCCGGTGCGTCGCTGCACCGTTCTTCCGGTGCGTCCCTGCACCGTGTGCCCGAATCCGCCATGCCCGTCATGTCGGGTCCCTCCATCGGGTCCGACGGGCATCTGCGGCGCTCTCCCGGACGGAAGAAATCGTTTACGCCGAGTGTAGAGAGGGGTGGGTGCTCGGTCAACAGGTGCGGACGACGCTGTGCGGTGCGGTTCCGTCCCTGTGGTGCGCAGCGGGTCGCCCACCTGCTCGTTCGACGCGGCAGCGCGCAGAGCGATCAGGTGGTAATCGTTTCCTCATCGTGACCCAGCTGTGGGTGCGTCGCCCCGCCCACGGCGACGCACCCTCCTCGGGCCCTCACTTCAGGCCGGAGGTCTTGATGGAGGCGACGATCTGCTTCTGGAAGACGAAGAAGATCCCCAGGGTGGGCAGGGCCGCGACGGTCGCGGCGGCCAGGATGTAGTTCCAGTCGGCCGCGTACTGCTGCTGGAAGCTCTGGATCCCCAGCTGGACCACGCGCAGGTGCGGATCCGAGGTCACGGTCATCGGCCACACGAACGAGTTCCAGTTCGCGAGGAAGAAGAAGACCGCGAGGGCCGCGAGGATCGGACGGGAGAGCGGCAGCACGATCGACCAGTAGATCTTCCAGTAGCTCGCGCCGTCGACCAGCGCCGCCTCCTCGAGCTCGTCGGGCAGGGAGACGTAGAACTGGCGCAGCAGGAAGATGCCGAAGGCGTTGAAGATCGCGGGGACGATGAGTCCCGCGTAGCTGTCCACCATCCCCAGCGTGCGCACGATGATGAACGTCGGGATGATGGTCACCGGGGCGCTTACCAGCATCGTCGCGAAGATCCCCAGGAAGATCTTCTCGCGGCCGGGGAAGCGAAGTCGCGCCAGTGCGTAGGCCGCCATCGAATGGAACCAGAGCGCGATCACCGTGACCGCGGCGGAGACGAAGAAGCTGTTGAACAGGTAGCGCGCGAACGGCACCTGCGAGAACACGTAGACGTAGTTGTCCAGGGTGAAGGTGCTCGGGATCAGCTGCGGGGAGTTGACCTCCTCGGCGGTCTTGAAGGATCCCAGCACCATCCACAGCAGCGGGAACACGGTCGCGAGCGCGAGGACCAGGCCGATCGCGAAGAGCAGCCAGCGCAGGCGGCTGCTCCGCGATCCACGGCGCGGTCCCGGACGCGGTCCCGGACGGCCGACGGGCGCGGCCTGGGTGCGGGTGTCAGTCGTCATGGGAGAACCGGCCTCCTCGGGTGAGCAGGAACATCGCGCCGGAGAAGAGCAGCAGGAACGCGACGAGCACGGAGCCCACGGCCGCCGCGTATCCCAGATCTCCGAAGAGGAACGCCTGCTGGTAGATGTAGAAGATGAGCAGGGAGGTCGAGTTCGCGGGCCCGCCGCTGGTGAGCACGAAGATCATGTCGAGGCCGCCGGTGACGACCGCGACCATCGACGTCAGCAGCACGAAGAAGCTCGTGGGGGCGAGCAGCGGCAGGGTGATGCGCCGGAGGCGCTGCCAGGCGCTCGCGCCGTCGATGCGCGCGGCCTCGTAGAGCTCGCCGGGGATGTCCTGGAGACCAGCCAGGAAGATGATCATGTAGTAGCCCATCTGCAGCCACACGGTCACCGCGATCACCGTGCCCAGGGCGAACCTCGGATCGCCCAGGAACGAGATCCCGTCGAGGCCGACGACCGAGAGCAGCGAGGCGATCACGCCGGTGCGGTCGGTGAGCATGAACTGCCAGACCATCGCGACCACGACGATGCTGATCACGTAGGGCAGGAACAGTGCGGAGCGGATGATGCCGACGGCTGGGAACCTCTGCTGGACCAGCAGCGCGAGCCCCAGGCCGACGACGTAGATCAGCGGCACGAGCACCACCAGGTACAGCAGCGTGACCCGGGCGCTGTTCCAGAACTGCGGGTCCTTCACCATGCGCACGTAGTTGTCGATCCCGATGAACTCGAAGTTCCCGAACCCGTCGATCCAGAAGAACCCCAGCACCACCGAGAGGGCCATCGGGATCGCGACGAACACGAGCAGGCCGATGGCGTCGGGGGCGAGGAAGAAGAGGGCGGCACGGGTCTCCCGCTGCGCTCGGCTGCGGGCGCGCCCCCGACCCCGGCCGCCCCCACGGGTCCTGGGCCCCGGTGCGGCGGACGCGGAGGGATCGGCGCCCGGGCCGGCGCCCTGGCCCGGATCCGGGCCGGCGTCTGCGTTCAC
Organism: Brachybacterium halotolerans subsp. kimchii; assembly: GCF_020792675.1. NCBI lineage: Bacteria > Bacillati > Actinomycetota > Actinomycetes > Micrococcales > Dermabacteraceae > Brachybacterium > Brachybacterium halotolerans. The sequence goes on from NZ_CP086254.1 coordinate 3,081,911, forward strand.
GTCTGCGGCGGCGCTCATACGAGGCTGCCTCCTTCATAGGTCTCGAGGTAGCTCTCGATGGTCTGCTGGGCGCGTGCGGACTCCTCGCCCGGGTCCCCGCCGCCCAGCTCGACGGACTGCAGGGCGTCGGAGACGGCCTTGTAGACGACGGGCGGGAAGCGGGGCTCGCCGCGGCCGGTCGGCAGGATCTCGTCGTGGAAGATCTTCTGGTGCTCCTCCGCGTAGGCGTCGTCGGCCTGCAGCTTCGCGTCGACCGAGCGCCGCGCGGGCATGTTCCCCTTGGCGGGCCCGTTCCAGGTGGCGATGTGGTCGATGGACTGCTCGTCCATGGAGCCGAGGGTCTGCACGACGAAGCGGGCGGCGGCCTCCGGGTCGGCGCCGCGCGCGTTCACGCACCAGGCCCAGCCGCCCAGGATCGTGCTCGACTCCTCGCCCGGGGGAGGTGGCAGCGGCAGGACGCCGAATCTCTTGTCCGGTGCGTTCTGGGTCAGGTTCATGACCTCCCAGACGCCCGACTCCCAGAACGCCGCGTAGCCCGAGGTGAAGGCAGAGACGATGTCGCCGTTGGCGGGGCGGGTGCGGGGCGTGGCGCCCGTGGAGACGGCGCGGCCCCAGAGCTCGAGCGCTGCGCGGGGCCCATCGGCATCGAAGACCGGACGCTGCGTCGTCGGGTCGATGACGTCCCCGCCGGTCTGCCACACCCACGGGTAGAAGGTGAAGTTCTGGTAGTAGCCGGGGTCGACGTCGAGCACGAGCCCTGTCGTGGAGCCCGTGCTGAGGGACGCCGCGAGCTCGAGCAGCTCGTCCCAGTCCTTCGGCAGGTCGCCCTCGGAGACCCCCTTCTTCTCGAGCAGGTCCGGGTCGTAGAAGAGGGCCAGGGGCTCCTGCTCCATGGGCAGTCCGAAGATCCTGTCGCCGTCGCGCCGGGTGGTGAGCGCCTCGGGGAAGTAGTCCGCGATCGCCTCCTGCTCCATGTACGGGGCGAGATCCACGAGCACCCCGCCGTTGGCGTAGCGCAGGTAGTCGCCGGGGGAGATGAGGAAGATGTCCGGGCCGTCGCCCGAGGCGAAGGCGACCGGCATCCGCTGGTTCATCTGGTCGCTCGTCATGTAGACGGAGGTGATCTCGTGCTCGCCCGCGTGGTTCCAGCGGTCGATCGCCTTCTGGAACCAGTCCGACTGCGCGACGAGGTTCGGATCCTGCTGGGGCGCCGGGCTGTAGAAGTTCCAGAAGGTCAGCGGGCGATCCGCGTCCGCACGGCCGCACGCGCCGAGCAGCGGCACGCTCGCCGCCGCGGCGGCGCCTCCCGCCAGCAGGGAGCGCCGGGGGATCCGTCCGGCCGAGCGCTGCGGGCGTCCGTGCGAGCGTCGCTGCGGGTGTCCTGCGGGCGGCGGTGCGGGCCGACGGTGGGGAAGGGCAGATGGCACGGGGTTCCTCCTCGAACCGCGTCGACGGCGCGGCGGCATCGGTTCCGCCGGCGTGTGCTCCTCGCAGCAGTGCCGGCGGCCGGCATCGGTGATGCTCGGGCGCGGTCCGCGCTCGCGAGTCCCGAGAGCGCAGCGGCATCGACTCCGCGAGGAAACGATTACCGGACACCGTACGAATGCGTCCGGGTCGCGTCAATCGTCCTTTCGTCCCGGGTGCGTCGCGACCGCAGCGCGGCACGTCGACCCCGCGTTTCTCCTGCAGATCTCCCGTGGATCCGGATCGCGTCGGTGCCTTGACCTGCCGGACGCACCTCCGTACAGTCCGAGTAAACGTTTTTCGTCCGACGACTCCTTGCGTCGGCCCGCACTGTCCGCACCGCCGTGCGCTCACGAGGGTCCCGAGCGCTCGCGAGCCGTCGGCCCCCGGCTCACGAAGGAGTGACCCCGTGTCCGACCCCTCTGGTGCTTCCCCCGCCGCCCCGGCCTCGTCCGGCCTCGCCCGCCTGCGTCCCGTGCTCACCCGCTCCATCAGCCCGGAGAACTTCGACGGGGCCGCCGGGGGCGGCGCCCGCGCGAGCGAGGGGACCGGGGCGGCGAACGCCCGCGACCTCGGCGTGGGCTGGAAGGTCTCGCCGAGCGTCGACGTGCGGGCGGGGGAGACCTTCGACCTCGCCGACATCGACGGCGCCGGCGTCATCACCCACATCTGGATCACCACGCACACGGACAACTGGCGCACCCTCGTGCTGCGGGCCTACTGGGACGGGGCCGGGGAGCCCGCCGTCGAGGTCCCCTACGGTGACTTCTTCTGCAGCGGCTGGAGCAGCTTCGCCCAGGTCGACTCCCAGATGATCGCCGCGAATCCCCACGGCGGCTTCAACTCCTACTGGCCCATGCCCTTCCGCGACGGCGCGCGCCTGACCATCGAGAACACCTCCGGGGTCGACGCCCGCGTCTACTACCAGGTGACCTACGAGGTCGGCGGCGACCACAGCCAGGACGGGTACTTCCACGCCCAGTGGCGGCGCTCGAACCCGCTGCCGGACCGCACCCCGCACGTCCTCCTCGAGGGCGTCGAGGGGCAGGGGCAGTACGTGGGCACCTACATCGCCTGGGGCGTGAACTCCAACGGCTGGTGGGGCGAGGGCGAGATCAAGTTCTACATGGACGACGACACCGAGCACCCCACCATCTGCGGCACCGGCACCGAGGACTACTTCGGCGGCGCCTGGAACTTCGACGTCCCCGGCCGCGGGTACACCGCGTTCTCGACCCCCTACCTGGGCATGCCCCAGGTCATCCGGCCCGACGGCCTCTACTCCTCCCAGCAGCGCTTCGGGATGTACCGCTGGCACGTGGCGGACCCGATCCACTTCGCGACCGGCCTGCCCAAGGTCGACATCCAGGCCCTCGGGTGGCGCTCCGGCTGGCGCTACCTGCCGCTGCGCGACGACATCGCCTCCACCGCCCTGTTCTACCTGGACCGGCCGACGACGCAGCGCCCGCCCGCCCCCGACTTCGACGCCATGGAGGTGCACCTGGCCTCCGGCCCCGTTCCCGACATCGGCGCCACCCCTCCCCGGGACCCGCAGGACTGAGCGCACCCGCCCGGCCTGCCGCGCCCATCACCCGCACGACGCATCCGCACGACGCACCTGCTCGCACCCTCCGCTCGCGCACCATCCTCGAAGGAGCCATCATGACCGCCACCGCAGACGCCACCGAGTCCCGCACCTATGCCCTGCCCGAGCGCGCGCAGCGCCCGTCGGCCGCCGAGGGGGAGGTGTGGCTGATCCCGAGCGGTGACCTGCGCGAGAGCGCGAACACCGAGTCGTGGGGCGCGCAGCAGGAGCTCGAGCGGCAGGTGACCGAGGCGTTCGAGGCCGCGGGCGTGAGGGTGCGGCGCGCGTTCGAGGCGGATCCGGACTTCGGGCACGGGTTCATCCGTTCACAGCGGATGGGCATGGAGGTGTTCCGTTCGATCCCGACGGATGCACCACTCGTGGTGGCGACCGCGAACTGGCAGTACAGCCACCACGTCCTGGCGGGCCTGCGCACGCACCGCGGGCCGATCCTCACGGTCGCGAACTTCGCGCCCGAGTGGCCGGGCCTGGTGGGTCTGCTGAACCTCAACGGCGGGCTGACGAAGATGGGCAGGGAGTACTCGAGCATCTGGACGGTCGACGGGACCGACGACTGGTTCCGAGAGGGCATCGCGACGTGGGCCCGCACGGGCACCCTCGAGCACGATGCCTCGCACGTGAAGGACCTGCCGGCTCTCGCGGACACCCCGGAGTCGCGTCTCGGGGCGGCGCTCGCGGAGCAGCTGCTCGAGGACAAGGCCATCATCGGGATCTTCGACGAGGGCTGCATGGGGATGTACAACGCGATCATCGACGACGAGCTGCTGAACCCGCTGGGCATCTTCAAGGAGCGTCTGTCCCAGTCGGCGCTGTGGGCGGAGATGCAGACCGTCCCCGACGAGGAGGCCGATGCGGTGGGGCGCTGGCTCACCGATGCGGGGATGACGTTCCGCCTGGGCACGGACGAGGCGACGGAGCTGACGGAGAACCAGCTGCGCTGGCAGTACAAGATGTACATCGCGGCCCTGCGGATCAGCGACGACTTCGGGCTGGACGCGGTGGGCATCCAGTACCAGCAGGGGCTGAAGGACGTGTGCCCGGCCTCGGACCTCGTCGAGGGACTGCTGAACAACCTCGAGCGCCCGGAGGTCACCAGCCGCGACGGGGAGCGGGTGCTGTGGGAGGGCAAGGCCCTGCCGAACTTCAACGAGGTCGACGAGGGCGTCGCGGTCGACGCGCTGATCACCAACCGGGTGTGGTCGGCGATGGGCATGGACCCGGCGACCACCCTGCACGACGTGCGCTGGGGCGAGGACTTCGAGGGCGAGTACGTGTGGGTCTACGAGATCTCCGGCTCCGTGCCGCCCAGCCATCTGCCCGGCGGGTATGCGGGCGCGGAGGGCTGGCGGCAGGGGCCGACGTTCTTCCCCGCGGGCGGGTCCACGATCAACGGGGTCTCGCGGCCCGGGGAGATCGTGTGGTCCCGCGTGTACATCGAGGGCGGCGCGCTGCACGCGGACGTGGGTCGCGGCCGGGTCGTGGAGCTCCCGGAGGCCGAGGTGACGCGGCGCAAGGAGTCCACGAACCCGGAGTGGCCGATCGCGAGCGTGGTCCTGGACGGCGTCTCCCGCGATCAGTTCATGGCACGCCACAAGGCCAACCACGCCCAGCTGGTCTACGCTGACAGCGCCGCTGCGGCGGACCGGGCGCTGACCGCGAAGGCCGCCATGTTCGACCGCCTCGGCGTGCAGGTCCACCTCTGCGGCGACGCCACCGTCCTCCAGAGCTGACCCGCCCCGCCACCCGTCGGACCGACCCGAGATGAGCCCCGCGATGAACGTGCGCCGACCGACGATCCTCGACGTCGCGAGCACTGCCGGGGTCTCGACGGCCACCGTCTCGCGCGTCATCAACGGCGCGCAGAACGTCGACAAGGAGCTCTCGCGGCGCGTGCGCTCTGCCGTGCGCGCCACCGGGTACGTGCCCAACGCCGCGGGACGATCCCTGCGCAGCGGCGCCTCCGCCCAGGTCGCCGTCGTCACGCCCGACGCCGAGAACCCCTACTTCACGCGAGTGATCAGCGAGGTCGAGAGGATGGCGCGCGGCCAGGGCTACTCGGTGATGGTCGCCCACACCGAGGATGACCTCGAGCGCGAGCGCGAGGTGTTCCCGCAGCTGGTCAGCCGCCAGATCGCCGGGGTCATCCTCACCGTGGTCGACGAGAACCTCTCGGACGTGACGCCGCTGCTCGCGGCCGGGACGCCGCTCGTGCTCGTGGACCGCCGCGTCCACGGGGCCGACGTCGACCTCGTGGTCACCGACAACCTCGACGCCGGCCGCCGCGGCGCCCAGCACCTCGCCGAGCAGGGATTCCGCCGGCCCGTCGTCCTCACCGGTCCCGAGGGGCTGACCTCGACGGAGGACCGCGTGCGCGGCTTCCTCGCCGAGTGGTCGCGGGTCGGGGCGACCAGTGGTGATGCGCTCGGGGCTGCGGCCGACGATGCCCCCGGGTCGTCGCGCGCCGGTGCGCTCGAGGCGCCGCGCGTGATCCGCGGCGACCTGCACCTCGACTCGGGGCGGGAGGCCACCGAGGCCGTCCTCGCCGAGGGCTGGGCCGACGTCGTCTACGCGACGAACAACCGGATGTCGGCCGGGGCCTTCGAGGCGATGCGCGGACTCGATCGCGCGGGCGCGGCCGGCGCGGCGGGTGCTGCGGCCCCGCTGGGTGGGGCGGGGGTCCCCGGTCTGCTCGCGACCGACGACGACCTCTGGACCCGACTGGTCACGCCCTCGGTCTCGGTGGTCCAGCAGCCGATCCGCGCGACGGGCCGCACGGCCGCGCGCCTGCTCGGCCAGCGCATGCAGGAGCCGGGGGAGGACCCCTCGACGATCCTGCTGCGCCCGCGCATCCTCGAGCGGGAGTCCACGCGCCGCCGGGAGGGCTGAGCGGCCCTCGGCACCGCGGTCCGTGAGGAGTGCCGATCCCTGTGGGGTCGAGATTCTCGAGGTGTGCGAGACCTTCGTGGTGCGCATGCCCCCGGAAGACGGAACGCGCCGCCGATCGGAACTTGTTCGCCCCATGTTCCGATCAGCGGCGCGTGAAGGTCGCGACTGCTGGCGGGTTCCCACCGCGTCAGCGACATCCGTGGCACCTGGGGAGCGACTGCGACACGCTCCGTTCGGTGCGAGCACTACGTTATCCGGGCCGTCTCGGGTTTCGCAAGCCCTGTGTTGCGAAAAGTTTCCCGCGGAGGTCTCGGCTCGCCTGCTGGACGGCTTTTCCGCGCTCTCACCTGCGGCGTTACCCTGTCCCTATGACTGCGATCACGCGACGCATCGGCTCCCTGTCCGTCTCGGCCATCGGCTACGGGGCGATGCCCCTGTCCTACGGCCGCCAGAACCCGCCCACACATGACGAAGCGATCGCGACGATCCATGCGGCGCTCGACGCGGGCATCACGCTGATCGACACCGCCGACATGTACGCCCCCAGCTGGGACACGATGGGCCACAACGAGGAGCTCGTGGCCGAGGGCGTGCGCACCTGGTCCGGTGACGCGAGCGGCGTCGTGATCGCCTCCAAGGGCGGCATCGTGCGCGGCCCGGGGAAGGACGGTCAGGAGGAGTCCAAGGGACGCGACGGTTCGCTCGCCTACCTGCGCTCGGCGCTCGAGAAGACTCTCGCGAACCTCGGTCAGGACTCCGTGGATCTGTACTACTGGCACCGCCCCGACCGCTCCATCCGCTATGCGGAGGGCGTCGAGGCCCTGGCGACCCTGCAGCAGGAGGGGCTGATCCGCGAGGTCGGCATCTCCAACGCCAACGTCGAGGAGATCGACGTGGCGCTCGATGTGCTGGGTGCGGGGAACCTCGCGACGGTGCAGAACCAGTTCAGCCCGACGTACTTCCACACGAGCCTCGGCGAGCTGCGCCGCTGCCGGGAGATCGGCGCCGCGTTCGTGCCCTGGGGCCCGCTGGGCGGTGCGGGCGGCGGCGCGGCGGCCGTCGGCGAGAAGTTCCCGCAGATCGCCCGTGTCGCCGAGGCCCATGACGTGAGCCCGCAGCGCGTGGTGCTCGCCTGGGAGCTGAGCCTGGGCCCGCACGTGGTGCCGATCCCCGGTGCGGCGCGTCCCGCCTCCGTCATCGACTCGGCGCAGGCGCCGTCCCTCCAGCTGACCACCGCGGAGGTCGAGGATCTGAACTCGATCCTGGGCTGAGCGGAGGCGCAGGCGCAGGCACGGGCACGCGCGCGGGTCGAGGTCCGTGCTCGCATCGAGGCTCGTGGCCCGGGCCGGATCCCGGTCCGGACCTGCGGCGCCGACGGGCTCGTCAGCTCGCGCGGACCACGAGGTCGGCGCGTGCCCTCGTCGCCGCGACGAGGCGCGCGTTCGCCTCGTCGGGGCCGAGAGACCAGGCGCGCGCGGCCTCGGGAGACTTCCCGAACGCTTCGTGGCGGGCGATGAGCCGCTCGTGGCGCACGTCCTCGTCGGTCTCGACGAACCAGCGGGCGTCGAGCATCGCGCCCACCGGGGCGAACGGCCCCTCGGTCATCAGCAGGTAGTTGCCCTCGGTGATCACGAGCGGGATCTCGCCGGGCACCTCGATCGCCCCGGCGAGGGGCTGCTCGAGGTCGCGCTCGAACATCGGCGCCCACACCGGCGGATCCTCAGGACGAGCGGTGCGCAGCCGCTGCAGGAGGGCGACGTACCCGGCGGCGTCGAAGGTGTCCGGGGCGCCCTTGCGATCCAGTCTCCCCAGACGCTCGAGGGCGACGTCGGCCAGGTGGAATCCGTCCATCGGGACCACGACGCAGCTGCCCGTGGGCAGCTCCTCGGCCAGCAGCGCGGTCAGCGTGCTCTTGCCGGCGCCCGGTGCGCCCGCGATGCCGAGGAGGCGGCGCCCGCCGCTGCGTCGCGCCTGGTCGAGCAGCACGCGTGCGGCCTGCACGGCCTGCGACTCGGGGACGACGACGGGCGCGTCGTCGGCCGCTCGCTCTCGGACGCCGGGTGCCGCGTCGGTGGATGCCGCGGGCTCAGACATGCGCCCTGCCCTGCGCGGGATCGGTGGCCGGCTCCGCCCCGAGAGCAGGCGCCGCCTTCGACGTCTGCTCGCGCAGCGTCACCTCGAGGACCTCGCCGCGCAGGGGCAGGTGGATGAGGATGCGCGCGGGGGCACCGCCCGTGGCCTCGAGCGCGGCCGCGTATGTCGCCATCTGGCCCAGGTAGTGCTCGCGCACGTGGCCCACGGGGTCGGAGCCGGGATAGGTCTTGTGGTCCACGAGCACGCGGGAGCCGTCGGGCAGCGCCAGGAGGGCGTCGATCCAGCCCTCCATGACCTGCTCCTCCTCGTTCCACCAGGCGATCGGCTGCTCGGTGAGCACGCGAGCCCCGGGGAACTCGGCGGAGAGGAACTCCTGCCAGGCGCGGCCGGCAGCCAGCAGGGTCTCGGCGCCGACGGCGCGCGAGACGGCCCAGCGCTCGACGAGCCGCAGCGCCGCCTGCTCCTGCAGGGCCGGCGTGAGCTGTGCGAGCGGGAGGGCGAGGAAGGCATGGACGGCCTCGCCCACGCGGTTCCAGTCCCGTCCGCCGCCGCTGACCAGCGCGGCGCCGATGCTCCGTGGTGGGTGCACGGTGCCCAGTGACTCGTCGGAGGCGACGCCCGAGGCCTGGAAGCGGGCGGACGTGCCCGCGCCCCGACCGGCCCGCCCCTCGTCTCCGGTGCGGGGGCCGGGAGGCAGGTCGGTCGCGGCGAGCGGACTGCGCGGGCCGACGCGGGAGGCGGGACCGTCGGTCTCGTCGGACCCCTCGATCGCGGTGGTGCGCACGCGCGCGGGCAGATCGCCGTGATCGGAGACGTGGACCCGGTCGGTCCCGGCCTCCCAGGTGAGCAGAGGGGCGTCGCCGTCCACGAGCGCATCGAGAGCCGATCCGGTGCCGTCGCCGCTGAGCACGGTGACGTCGGCCGCGCGGGTGAGGGCCACGTACTGCAGACGGCCGGCCTCCTCGCGATCCTTGCGGGCGGCGCGCTGGGGATGCTCGGCCTCGGCGAGCAGCTCCTGCAAGGGTGAGTAGCCGTCGAGCACACGCGGCCAGTAGCGCAGGGAGCGGCCGTCAAGAGGCCGCAGGGCGTCGAGCTCCTCAGCAGGGATCACGAAAACGCCGCCGGTATGGGCGCGCTCGGTCGCCTTCGCCGGGAGCATCACGACCACGCGTGACCACTCGAGTCCCTTCGCACCGTGGATGGTGCCCACCCACACGGTGTCGGGGATGCCGGTGAGGTCCGGGCCCGCCTCGGTCTCGTCGAGCACGGCCCGGAGCCCGGTGAGGGTGATGGGCGCCGAGGCCGAGCGCGCCTGGTCCGCAAAGTCGGCGGCGAGGCGCCGCAGCGCGTCCAGGGTGCGCAGGCGCTGCTCGGGCAGGGGCCAGGAGCGCATCCGCTCCGTCAGGTCGAGGGCGTCGATGACCGCGGCGATCATCTCCACGGGGCTGAGCGCGATGCAGTCCTCGCGCAGGGCGCGCAGCCCGGCCAGGACATCGGCCTCCCACCACGACTGCAGCACCTCCCGACGGCCCTCGCGATCGCGGGGGGCCGTGAGGTCGCCGAACCAGCTCTCATGCGCCGGATGGTCGGGCAGCAGATCCACGAGCTCGGTGAGCGCGAGGGAGTCGGAGACGTCGAGGGTGACCGCGAGCGCGGCCCGCACCAGCCGCCCTTCCCGGGTGCCGAGGATCGAGCCGCCCTGGCCGGAGGCGGGGACGCCCCGCGCCTGCAGGGAGGAGACCACCTGGGCGGCCTGCGCGTTGCTGCGCACGAGGACCGCGATGTCGCCGGGACCGACCTCGTCCTCGGCGAGCATGCGCACCACGCCGTCGGCGATCGCGGCAGCGTGCTCGGGGGCGCTCTTGTGCCGGCTGCTGAACGCGGGGATCCAGGCCTCGATCCGGCCGTCGATCCGACCGGCCTCGGCCCGGCGCGCTGCGGCCTCGGGGGCGGCGGCGAGGACCACGCGCTCGCGCGGCAGGTCGGGGAAGACCTGCGGGAAGACGGCGCTGACGAGATCGAGGACCTGCTCCTGGGAGCGCCACGAGTGCTCGAGATCGCGGATGGTCCCCTCGCCGAGCTCGGTGCCCCCCTCGCTCACCGCTTCGAGCACGCCGCGCATGAGGTCAGGGTCGGCGTCGCGGAAGCCGTAGATGGCCTGCTTGGGGTCGCCGACCCAGATCAGGTCCTCGATCTGGCGGCCCAGCTCGAGGAACAGGGCGAGCTGGATCGGGGAGGTGTCCTGGAACTCGTCGACCGCGAGCAGGCGGAAGCGGGCGCCGATCGCGTAGCGGGCGCGCTCGCTCGTGCGCAGCAGGTGCAGGGCGAGCACCTCCTGATCGATGAAGTCCATGAGAGCGAGCTCGTTCTTGAACTGCGCATAGGCCTCGAGGGAGTCCGCGGCGGTGGTGACGACCAGCTCGATGAGCCCGCGGATGTCGCGCTGCATGACGGGATGCGCGGGCAGCTCCTCGGCGATCTCGAGGGCGAGGCCGACGAGGGCCGTGTCCACGTCCTTGCTGTACACGTACGTGCCGCCGCCCTCGGGGTCGGCGGCCTTGCCGGCGGCGACGCGGGCGAGCTTCGCCCAGGCCGACCAGGGGGTGCGCGCACCCTGCCCGAGGGTGCGGCGCAGCTGGCGCAGGGTCTCGAGCCTCTTGGCGATGACGCCGGCGCTCTTCTGCTCCTGCGGCGTCCCGCCGGCGGCGCCGTCGACCTCGGCCTGGAGCCCGTCGAGCACGGTGTCGAGACGGCCGAGCCAGGCGCGGCGACGATCCTCGGTGCCGGGCTCGGGCAGCGCCGCGGCGCGGAAGTCGTCCCAGGAGGCGTCGGCGCTCCGGCGCAGCTGGTCGGCGCCCACGTCGTTGGTGCGCGCGCGGGAGGCGAGGTCCCGCACGTGATCGCGCCAGAACGAGGACGGGGCGAACGGGTTGGCGGCGCTCTTCTCGCCGTCGTGCTCGGTGCGTGCGAGCAGGTCGCTCGCACGCTCCCCCGCGCGGGCGACGGCTTCGTCGATCGCGGCGTCGAAGGCCGCGGAGGCACGGTCCTGGTCGAGGACCTGCACGTCGGGCGAGATCCCGGCGTCGAGCGCGAACTCGCGCACGAGCTCGCCCGCCACGGCGTTGACGGTGCCGATCAGGGCGCTGTCGATGCCGCGGGCGGCCTCGGTCTGCTCGCGCTCGAGGAGCGTGCGGCGCACGCGATCGGAGAGCTCGTCGGCCGCCTTGACGGTGAAGGTGGTCGCGATGAGCTGGGAGGGCTCGAGGCCAGCGCTCATCCTGTCGGCGATCTCCTGGGTGAGCGTGTGGGTCTTCCCGGAGCCGGCGGAGGCGTTGATCAGGGTGAAGCTCATCATTTCCCTCCCGTGAGCAGGCACAGCTGGGCGTAGTCGCCGCGGGCGCAGTGGTCCTCGACGAGGATGCCGCCCTCGGCGCGGGCGAGGTCGCGCTGGGCGGCCACGACCTTCTGGCGCGGCCTGTACTCGGCGTCGGCGGGGATGCCGGCGGCCTCGAGCAGCTGCTGGCAGCCCAGGGCGACCGTGCCGCCGGCGATCTCGTCGAGTCGCTGCTGCACGCCCTCGACGAGTCGGCGCCAGGCGTCGTCCACGTCCATCGGGGTGCGGCGGTGGGCGTCGAGAGAGCGGTTCGCGCTCACGAACTCCCCGTTGCGCAGCAGGAAGTAGCCGACGTCGGCCGGATGATCGGCGTCGGCCGGGGAGTCCGGGTCCTCGGCGAGCGACCAGGCGTAGGAGGCGAGCTGGATGGCCTCGCCGGTGTCGAAGAGGTCCCCGTAGCGGGTGCGGGAGAAGGACCACTTGAGGTCGATGACGGTGGGGCGGCCGTCCGCGTCCTGCGCGTCGAGGTCGCGGCTGCCGCCGAACACCACCTCGTGGGGCCCGCCGGCCAGCCGGAGCGTCAGCGGCCGGGAGAACTCGGACTCGGTGCCGGTGACCCGGAGGCCTGCATCGGCGAGCCCGGCGAAGAGCTCGCGCAGGCTGCGCACCGCCCGGTCGCGGACCTCGGTGCGCTCGAAGGCACGCCCGGGCAGGTCGAGCTCGGAGGCGAGCTGGGGGACGAGGGCGTCGAACACCTCTCCGATGCGCCGGGGGTCGGGCGGTTCGAGGGACGCGCCGCCGAGCCCGGGGTCCGTGCGCTCGTCCACCAGGGTCTCGACGACCGCGTGGACGAGGGTGCCGATCATCCGGGGGCCGGTGGGCAGGGAGGCGACCTGCGCGGGGCGGATCCCCAGGGCGTACTCGAGCGCCCAGCGGTGCGGGCACTCCAGGAGGGCCTGGGCCTGTGTGAAGGACATGCGCTCGGGCAGGAGGTGGTCGAGGCGGTGTCCCGCGCTGCGGGACGTGAGCTGCTGCGAGGACGGTTCCTGCAGATCGGGAGTGCGCAGGGGCAGGCTGCGACCGGCGAGGGACCAGGTGGTCCCGTCGATGAGCTGCGCAGGGGAGAGGCGGTCCTTCGCCGACCGTCCGGCCGCGGACTCGAGGTGTGTCAGCAGACCGCTGGGGGTCGGCTCCTTCTCGAGACGGCGCCCGGGGAGCACGGCGATCAGGCGGCTCGCTCCGCGCAGCGCGCGCAGGGCCGCGCCCACGTGCAGTGCGGACTCCTGCGCCGGCGGCAGCAGGCGGGCGCCGAACTCCTCGAGCGTCTGCACCTCGTCCGGGTCCCAGAGCATCGGGGAGGGCAGTGCATCCTCGGCGGGGCCCCACCACAGCACGGTGCCGCCCTCGGCGTGGAGCTGCGCGGGTCGGGTCGTGACCGCCCACGGGGCGACCTCCGCGCGGGCGAGCGGGGAGCGGCCCGCACCGCCGCACGCGTCGATGACCTGCTGCAGGGTGCGGCGGCTCAGCGGGGCGCCCGGACCGAGCATCCCGAGGACCTCGCGCAGCGCCGTGACCTGCGCGAGGCTCGCGAGCAGGTCCCCCTCGCCGCGGGCGACGGCGCGCAGGCGCTCGGTGAGCAGGTCGAGGCGCCCGGCGATCGCGCCGGGGAGCAGGCCGTCGGCGGGCAGCGGGTCGCGGACCAGTCGATCGATGCCGCGCGCGGCCTCGAGCGCCCGACGCTCCCGGTCACGGCTCTCCGCGGGGGCCGACGCCGACTTCTCCTCGAGTCTCGCGAGGGCCTCGCGCCACGCCGGTCCGATGCCGGGTTCGCGGGTGAGTGCGCGCAGCAGCTCCCGGCGGACGGGGGCCGGGACCAGTCCGATCGGCTCGTCGTCCCGGTGCATGCCCGGGAGCACCCGCAGGTCCAGCAGCGCCGCGAGCTGGTGGACGTCCACAGGGGCGGTCGCGACGTCGAGGAACAGCCCGAGCACCTGGTGATGGGCGCGGTCGGTGGACGGCTCGACGGCGCCGAGAGCGGGCATGCCCCGACGATGCAGGGCACGGTCCAGCACGGTGGTGTCGGTCGTCGCGAGGACGCTCAGCGGGACCTGGTCGGACCCGGTCGGATCGGGGCCCGCGGGGGCGGAGAGGAACCGAGCGGCGACGTCCGCCGCGCTCCACTCGTCCAGGCACTGGACGACCTCGAGGTCCGGGGCATGCTGGGGCCCGGTGCCCGCGTGGCGCAGGCGCACCCCGGCGGCGTCGAGCAGCTCGAACAGCCGCGGCCACAGGCCGGGCAGCGCGGTCGGGTACTCCGCGAGCGTGATGGCGTCGATCCCGAGCGGCCACGTGACGCCCAGGGAGTCGAGCTCGACGAGGGTGGCGATGACGTCCCGGAGATCATCGGCCGGCCCGGGGGAGAGGGATGCCGGGAGGCCGCCGTCGCCGCTGGTCCCGGGCATGCCGACCACTGCACGGTGTTCGAGGTCCCGCACCGCGGCGAGCCGTGCGGGCAGTCGGTGGACGGGATCCGGCGCGTTCCAGCCGGCCTCGATGCTCGCGTCGCGCAGCCGCAGGAGGTGGGCGGCGGTGCTCCAGGGGTCGACGGCGAAGGAGTGCTCAGGCCAGAACTCCTCGGGGTTGCTCCGGGGCCCTCCGCGCTGACCTGCGCCTGCGCCTGCGCCCTCCCGCTCAGCGATGATCTCGCCGATCAGGCGCATGGTCTGCGCGATGCGCACGGCCTGCTCGACGGGCGGGTGCGTGAGTGCGAGGCGCCCCTGCAGCAGGGCCACGAGGCCGCGCGGGCCCAGGCGCGCGTCCGGTGCGGCGTCGTTCTCGCCCGCCGGGCCGTCGGTCGACGTGCTCCGTGCGCGATGCGCGGATGCGCTCGCCCAGTCCGCGCCGTCGGCTGTCCATCCGAATTCGATCTCCATGTGCGCCTCCTTCCGCTCACACAGTAGGGGAGCAGGCCGACATCCCGCGCCACGATGTGCATGGACGGGATGTGGGGAGGACCGGTGAACCGTCCTGCGGGCTCGGCGACCGCTTCCGGGCCCTCACAGCCGCGCGAACTCCCGCACCCAGCTCTCCTCGGAGCGAGGGGTGCGCCCGGGCACCAGGCGGCCGTCCTCGACGTACCCCTCCTCACGGCCCGTGAGCGCCGTGACCAGCAGTTCCCGGTGCCGGGACAGCTCCTCGGCGTGGGCGGGGTCCGACGCGAGGTCGGTGAGCTCGTGCGGGTCCGCCGCGAGGTCGAAGAGCTGCTCGTGGCAGTCGCCGGAGAACCAGATGTACTTGAACCTCGGGGTGCGGATCCACTGCATCGAATGGTGGCCGAGGGAGCCGATCACGTGCTCGCCGTGCAGGTGGTCGCGCACGGGCTCGGCGGTGTCGGTGCCGGGGCGGGCGTCGGCATCGGCATCGGAGTCGACCTCGGCCCCGCACCGCAGCGCCGGGAGCAGGCTCTGCCCGTCGACGCCCTCGGGGATCGCGACGCCGGCGAGGTCGAGCAGGGTGGGCATGACATCCCTCAGCTCGACGATCTCGTCGACGGCGCGCGGCGCAGCCCCGTCCTCGCGCAGGGCGGCGGGCACGTGCAGCAGGAAGGGGATGTGTGCGGATCCCTCGTAGGCGACGGACTTGCGGTACATGTCGTGGTCGCCGAGCATCTCGCCGTGATCGGAGACGAAGGCGATCGTGGTGCTCTCCAGCAGTCCCAGATCGCTGAGGTTCTCCATGAGCCTGTTGATCTGCAGGTCGATGAACTCGATGCTCCCGTAGTAGCCGGCGCGCACGTCCTGGTGCACCGACTCCTTGCGCGCGCCGAACTCGGCCTCCACCTCGTGGTCCCGACGGAAGCGGTCGAAGCGGGAGACCCACGCGCCCATCGGTCGGCGCGCCTGCGGGCGCGAGCGGTACTTCTCCCACAGCCAGCCGGGCGGATCGAAGGGCGCGTGCGGCCGATGGAACCCCATGTAGAGGAAGAACGGGCGTGTCGGATCCCGTCGTTGGAGGAGTCGGAAGGACTCGTCGGCCACCCAGCGGGTGGGGTGCAGCCGCTCCTCGCGCTCCCACGGTCGCGCGGTCATCGCGTTGCAGCCGATCCCCGTGTCCTGGTAGTCGGCGCGCGGATCACCGGTCGCCCGGCGCAGCCAATCGACGTAGTCGTCGATCGCGCCAGACGGACCGGACGAGAGCCTTCGCGAGGTGTGCAGGAATCCGTCGTGCAGGAGGACGTCGTCGAAGCCGCAGCGCGCCCGCTCGGGGAAGACGTGCATCTTGCCCACGCCGAAGGTCTGGTAGCCCGCATCGCGCAGGGTGGACGGGAGGGTCGTGGGATACGCGGCGGGGAAGTCGATCCCCTCGCGGTACCCGTAACGGCCGTGCGCCTCCTGGCTCTTGCCCGTCAGCAGGGCGACCCGCGCGGGAACGCACGTGGGGGTCGCCGAGTAGGCCTTGGTGAAGCGGAAGCCTCCGCGCGCGAGCTGATCGAGGTACGGGGTGTCGATGTGCTCGTTGCCGCTGATCCCCAGCGCGTCGGCGCGCATCTGGTCGACGCAGACCAGGATCAGGTTGGGTCGGGAGAGGGGCGCGGTCGGCTCGATGGACGACGGTGTCATGGGGCCATTGTGTCGCGCACCAGTCGGGTCATGGTCGTCGTGCCGCCGGCGAAGGGCGCCTCGTGGACGACCTCGTATCCGAGCCGGCGGTAGAAGGGGAGGTTGCGCGGCGGGGCCGTCTCCATCCAGGCAGGGCGTGCACTTTACGTAGCAGGAGGTCGGGCCACGCGCCATATGGCACGCGACCCGACCTCCTGCTACGCCGAATGCTCGCCCCGGTGGGATACCGGATCCGCGACCGGGGCGGAGCGGGCGGCGCGGACCCGCTCCCGTCGTATCAGCCCTGCTGGCCGGGGTGCGCCCACGGCGGCTGCTGGCCGCCCTGGCCGCCGTTCCCCTGCGCCTGCTGCTGCGCGTTCTGCGCGGCGCGCTGGGCGTCGGCCTTGGCCTCCTGGGCCCGCTGAGCGGCTGCCCGACGGGCGGCCTCGGCGCGCTGACGGCGGCTCTCGTCGGCCTCCGCGGAGGCGTCGCCCGCGCCGGCGTCCGAGGCATCCTGCGCGGCCTGCGCCTGGAGCATCGCGGTGCGGATCTCGTCGCCCATCGACCCGACGGTGCCGGGGTTCGAGGGCAGGAACAGCACGTTGGAGCGGCCGTTGCGGGCCACGTCCTGCATGGTGTCGAAGTACTGCGTCATCAGCAGCAGCTGCTCCGCGCTGGACTCGATGCCCACCTTGCGCAGCATCTCGTACTGCTCGGCGATGCCCATGGCGATCGCCTTGCGCTGCGCGGCGACGCCCTCACCCTGCAGGCGCTTGGACTCGGCCTCCGCCTCGGCCTGGGTGACGCGCTTGATCTTGTCGGCCTCGGCGAGGGACTGCGCGGCGACGCGGTCGCGCTGGGCGGCGTTGATCGAGTTCATCGAGTCGCGCACGCGCTGGTCGGGAGAGATGTCCTGGACCAGGGTGTTGACGATGTTGAAGCCGAACTCGCGCATGCGCTCGCTCAGTGTGTTCTCGACGCTGCGGGCGATGTCGTCCTTCGACTCGAAGGCCGCGTCGAGCTCGAGGCCCGAGAGCGCCGAGCGCACCGTGTCGAAGACGTAGGACCGGATCTGGTTCTCAGGGTTCGACAGCCGGTAATAGGCGTCGACGACCTGGTCCTCCTTGATGACGTACTGCACCGCGACCGGCACCGTCACGAACACGTTGTCCTTGGTCTTGGACTCGATGTTGACCTCGAGCTGCTGGATGCGCAGCGAGATCGGCCGGGTCGTGGAATCGACGAACGGCGCCTTGACGTTCAGGCCGGGCGTGGCGACGCGCTTGAACTTCCCGAAGCGCTCGACGATCACGTTCTCCTGCGTGTGCACCGTGAACATGATGCTGGTGCGCAGGCCCCCGAACAGAAGCGCCGCAAGGATGGCCAGGACGACCACCAGGACGACGATCACGATGAGGACGGCGATGGCCCCCTCCATGGGATCCCCTCTCGTTGTGCGTGTGCATCCCGTGCGATCGCACGGGATGGGACTCAGGTCACGCTATCAGTGGGCAGGGGATCGGCCCAGGTCGCGTCAGGTCCCGTCGATCCCGGCCCCGAGCTCCTCGCGGATGCGGCGCTCGATGCGCGAGGGCGGCACGGGCGGCGCGTAGCGGCGCAGCACCCGGCCCTCGGGCGAGACGAGGAACTTCGTGAAGTTCCAGCTGATGCGGCCGCCGATGAGGCCGCCCTTCTGGGTCTGCAGCCACGAGAACACCGGGTGCGCCTCGGGGCCGTTGACCTTCACCGTCGAGAACATCGGGAAGGTGACGTCGAAGTTGTCGGAGCAGAACACCTCGATCTGCTCGTCCCCCTCGAGCTCCTGGTGGAACTGGTCCGAGGGGAAGCCGAGGACGGAGAAGCCCTGGTGGTGGTGCCTGCGGTGCAGGTCCTCGAGGTCGCGCAGCTGCGGGGTGAACAGGCAGCGAGAGGCCGTGTTCACCACGAGCACGAGCTGCCCGCGGTACCGCTCGAGCGGCACCTCCTCGCCGGTGATCGAGGTGGCGGTGAAGTCGTGCAGGGTGAGGGTGCGCGGGGACGACGCATGGAGGTCGGGCTGTGCCGCCATGGGTGCTCCTCCTCGAGGACGTGGTGGCGTGGTCGCGTGATGGGCGACGGGGCGTGGTGACGTGATGGGGCGTGGGGCGATGTGCGTGCGGTGGGCGGGCCGGTGAGGCGTCCGCGGCGAGGAGCGTCGCGTCGGCGCGCGAGGGCCGACGGCGCGTCAGCACCGCGGAGGATGTCGAGAGTGGGGGCCGCCGACGCGTGCGTCCGCGATCGGGCTACGCCATCGTAACGTGTCCCACTCCACAGAACCTGAGTGCGTCCGGCCGGCGGGACCGCCGATCGACGGGCGCGCTCAGCCGGGATCGTTCCGCCCGCCTGCGCCGTCCGTCCGCCCGTCCCGTCACGCAGCCCGCGCACCAGCTCACGCGAGGAAGGCGTCGACCTCGTCGCGCGTGGGCGCGGTCGCGGGCCCGCGCCGGGTCACCTTGATCGCCGCGGCGGCGTTCGCGCGGGTCGCCGCGGTCTCCCAGTCCGCACCGAGGGCGCGCTCCGCGAGCAGCACGCCGGTGTGGGTGTCGCCCGCGCCGTTGGTGTCCACGGGGGTCTGCGGGAATCCGGGGAGCGAGGTGCCGCGGCCGTGGTGGAAGACGGTGCAGCCGCGCTCGCCGTCGCGCACGATCACGACGCCTCCCGGCCGGATCCGCCGGTGGAGGGCCTCCGGGGTGTCCTCGAGGCCGTCGCGGTCGGTGAGCGCGAGCGCCTCGTCCGCGTTCGAGGTCCACACGGTCACGAGCCGCAGCACGCGCTCGCGCAGCTCCTCGTCGAAGGAGGCGAAGGGCGCACCGGGGTCCAGCACGACCTCGACCCCGTCCGGGATCTGCTCGAGCCACTCCAGGAGCGGGTCGCGGGTGGGCGCGAAGAAGCTGTAGCCCGAGAGGCACAGCAGATCGCCGGGCTGCGGGTCCAGCCGGGAGAGGGAGGCCGCGGTGATGCGCCGTTCGGCGCCGTAGCCGGTGACGAAGGTGCGCTCGGCGCTCGGCTCGACCAGGACGATGCACTCGGCGGTGTCCTCGTCGGCGATCGGCGCGGTCGCGAGAGCGATCCCGTCGGCCGCGAGGGCCTCGCGCACCAGGTCCCCGTTCGGCCCGGTGCCATGGGCGCCGCCGTGGACGGCCTCGGCGCCGGCGCGGGCGGCCGCGACCAGGATGTTCACCGCGCCGCCGGCGAAGCGATGGGCGTCGGCGGCGTTGACGTTGCCGCCGCGCGGCGGCAGCGCGGGCACCTCGACGACGAGGTCCACGAGAGCCTGGGCGGTGTGCAGCACGCGGGGCATGGCCCGAGTCTAGGGTGCCGGTCCAGGTGCCGGTCCAGGTGCGGGTCCTCGGGTTCCGGTCTAGGGATGCGGGCCGGTGGTGATCTGCCGGGCCTGCGACGGAGCCGCGAGGCCGATGATCGCCAGCTCGTGGGAGAACGCGATCATGAGCAGGCGGCACATGATCGGCGCGACGAACGCGAGACCCAGCAGGACGAGCAGCACGGAGTCGGTCGCCGTCCCGGGTCCGAGCACCGGCGAGGGCACCAGGCAGAGCAGGCCGAGGACGGGGGTCGTGACGATCCCGCAGGCGCCGAGCAGCGCGAACAGCAGCCGGCGACCCCCGCGCACCACCGCTCCGAGGCGCCCGGTGGTGAGCTCGAGGGTGCGGATCAGCACCAGGATGTCGAGCACGAGCGCCGCGATCGCCAGGAGCGCTGCGAGGACCAGGGCCAGCAGGCTCATGCCGAGCCAGGCGAGGAACACTCCGACCCCGTCGTCGGGATTGCCGGTGGGCTCGCCGGCGAGCTGATCACCCCACAGACCGATGGAGATGGTCGAGGCCAGGGGCACCGCGAGGACGAGGGTGAGCGCGATCCCGAACAGCGCGTCGGCCAGCACGAGCCGACGGGTCCCGACGATCGCGCGCGCCGCCACGGGCGCCGCCGCCCGGAGGGCGGCGGACCGGAGGGGCGGCTGGGGGTCGCTCACGCCTCCAACCTATCCGCCGCGCCGTGGAGGTCCTGTGCATCTGTGGACGGATCCCAGCAGGGTGCAGGACGATGGAGCGCATGGCGTCTGCTTCCTCACCCTCCGAGCCCACACCCACCCGCCGTCGTCGCGGGCCGATCATCGCGGGGATCTCCGCCGTGGTGGTCCTCGCCCTGATCGCCGCCTTCTTCATCGTCCGCGACCGCGCGGGCGACGGGTCGAAGGAGGCGAAGGCGCTGGCCACGGCCCTCGCGAGCGGTGACTTCAGCGGCGTGACGCTCACGGGCACCGATGCCGCCGGCGCGAAGAAGGAGCGCGAGAAAGCCCTCGGCGACCTCCAGGACGCCACCGGGAAGGCACCCAGCGTCGACGTCTCGAAGGTCGAGAAGGGGGACGACGGGACGCGCACGGCGACCCTCGACTGGAGCTGGACCCTCCCGCACGACGCCGGGACCTGGGACTACACCACCACCGCGACCCTCACCGAGGACGGGGACACCTGGGCGACGAGCCTGGATCCCTCCGAGCTCGCCCCTGATCTCACGGCCGACGAGACCGTCTCGCTGCGCACCGTCCAGGGGGACCTCGGCTCGATCACCGACCGCGACGGCGACGACCTCTACGGCCCGCGCGAGGTCCGTGTGCTCGGCATCGACAAGACCCAGGTCGACGCCGACCAGCAGCAGGACGCCGCGAAGAAGCTCGCCGATCTCCTCGGCATCGACGCCGACACCTTCGCCGCCTCCGTGAAGAGCGCGGGGGAGAAGGCCTTCGTCCCCGCCCTCACGATCCGCGAGAGCGCCGTGGACGACTACCCGCTGGGGAAGGCGGCCGACGTCCCCGGGTACCACGAGGAGAAGGAGACCCAGCCGCTCGCGGTCACCAAGGACTTCGCGCCGGGTGTCCTCGGCTCCCTGCGCGAGGCCACGAAGGAAGACATCGATGAGTCCGACGGGAAGATCGTCGAGGGCGACATGGTGGGCAGCGGCGGGGTCGCCGCGGCCGAGCGCGACGCCCTCGTCGGCACCCCGGGCGTCGAGGTCGTCGCGGCGGACGCGAAGACCGGCAAGGAGCGGAAGCTCCACGCGACGGACGCGACCGCGGGCAAGGACGTGCAGACCACCCTCGACACCGACCTGCAGAAGAAGGCCACCGATGCCATCGCGGACCAGGACTCCGCGAGCGCCGTCGTCGTCATGCAGCCATCGACCGGTGACGTCCTGGCCTCCGCGCTCGGCCCGACGGGCCAGTCCTACCCGGTGGGCCTCGTGGGCCAGTACGCGCCGGGCTCGACGTTCAAGACCGTGACCGCGCTGTCCCTGCTGCGCGCGGGCGACACCCCCGATACGACCGTCGAGTGCCCCGCGACCGCGAGCGTCGAGGGGCGGTCCTTCAAGAACGCCGACTCGATGGACAAGAGCCTGTTCGGGAAGATGTCCCTGGCCACCGCGATCGCCCATTCCTGCAACACGGCGATGCTGCTGCAGTACGACACGGTCTCCCAGAAGAAGCTGGCCGACGCCGCGACCACACTGGGCATCGGCCAGGACGCGCCCGAGGGCCTCAGCAGCGCGTTCATGGGGAAGGTCGACCCCGACGACTCGGGCGTCGAGCACGCCGCGGACATGATGGGCCAGGGCCGCGTGCTCACCTCGCCGCTGAGCATGGCGACCGTGCTCTCGAGCATCCAGAACGGCTCCACCGTGCGTCCCCGCATCCTCGCGGACGACGACTCGAAGGCCCCCGATGTCGACAACCCGCTGACGAAGGACGAGACCTCCCAGCTGCAGGACATGCTCCACGGCGTGGTCACCGAGGGCACGCTCAAGAGCACGTTCGGGGATGTGAAGGGCGACCAGATCATCGGCAAGACCGGCACCGCCGAGTGGACCGACGAGAACGGGGACGACAAGCTGCACTCGTGGGTCGTCGTCGCCCAGGGCGATGTGGTCGTGGCGGCCTTCGTCGAGGACGGCGGCTACGGTGCGACCACCGCCGGACCCATCGCCAAGGAGGTCCTGCAGGACGCCCAGAAGCAGGGGTGAGCGCGGGGCCGCGCCGGCCTCGTGCGCGCGCGGCGTCGGCCCCGCGCCCGTTCAGCCGAGGTCGGCGACGATCGCGGCGAGATTGTCCGGAGCGCCCGCCTCGAGCGTCCGACGCGCGAGGTCCTGGACCGTCCGCTCCGGGGAGGCGCCGGCGAGCACCGCTTCGCCGAGCGCCTCCGGGGTCAGGACCGCGTGGATCCCGTCGCTCGTGAGCACCAGCCGGTCACCCGCGGTGAGCGTGCGCGCGATGAGATCGGGCGCCGTGGGAGCGCCGGCAGCGAGCGCGCGGTTCAGCACGGCGCGCCGGGGATCCGCCGCGGCCTCCTCCTCGGTCAGCCGCCCCGCAGCCACCAGCGACGCGACCTGCGTGTGATCCCTGGTCAGCGGCTCGACGTGCTCCTCACGCACGAGCAGGGCCCGGCCGTCCCCGAGATGGGCGAGCACGAGGCGCTCGCCGTCGAGGACCGCCGCGAGGAGGGCCGCGCCGGAGGCGCCGTCGGCCGGGAGCAGATCCGGGAGCGCGGCCCACGCGGACTCGAGCGCGGTGAGGACATCGGAGGCGGGAGGCGTGCCCGCGCCGCCGTCGAGGGCCGTGCGCAGGCCGTCGCCGAGGGCGTCGAGCAGGCGGCCGGAGAGGTCGTCGTCGGCCCCGAAGCCGTCGGCGATCGCGAGCAGAAGGCGCTCGCCCGGCAGGTCCTGGATGTGCACGGCGTCCTGCTGCGTCGCGCGCACGCCGCCCTGCTCGAGGACGTGCGCGATGCGGACGGCGGCGGATGCGGTCGCACTGCGCTCGCCGGAGTGCCCGGTGTGCCCGGTCTGATCAGTGCGCCTGGTGCGTTCGGTGTGGTCGGTGGTCATGGGACTCTCCTCCGTCGGGAGCGTCCGGAGGTCCGTGAGCAGCGAGGCCACCTCGGTGCTGCGGGTGCGGGCGTCGGCCTGCTCCTGCAACCACCAGGAGCGCAGCTCCTGGCCGGCGGCGTCGGCGGGGAGGTCGCAGATCACGCGGATCCGCTCGAGCCCCATGCCGAGTCCCCGCAGACGGGCGATGAGCAGGGCACGCCCCACCTGGTCGGCGCCGTAGCGTCGGTACCCGGTGAACGGGTCCACGTGCCGCGGCGGCAGCAGGTCGGAGGCGTCGTACAGACGCAGTGCCTTCGGGCTGAGCCCGCTGCGGCGGGCCAGCTCCCCGATGCCGAGGAAGTCCTCGGGTGCGATGCGTCCGCGAGCGTCCCGTCCGTCGGTTCCCATCGTGCGGCTCCTCGTCGTGCCGGGCGGTGCGCCCGGGCGTGATGCCCCGGATTCTCCGGTGCGGGGATCTCCCGCACCCCGCACGCTGGTCCCTGCCCCGAGGGGAGGGTCAACGCTCCTGGCCGCGCGCCTCTCCGCGTGCCTCGCCGCGCCGCATCATCCGGCCCACGGTGGAGGCCACCAGACGCGTGGGCAGCACGCGGCGCGTCAGCTGCGCCATCGCGGTGTTCGCCATCCCCGGCACCACGGTCGACGGCGGGTGGCGCCGGGAGAGCGCCTTGAGGGCGGCCTCGACGACCTCGTCGGGCTCCATGCGCGGCAGGCCCGCCGCGGCGGCCTCGCCCGCGACCTCGAAGAACTCGGTCTTCGCGGGGCCGGGGCAGAGGGCGAGCACGCGCAGACCGGCGGAGCGCGACTCCTCCCACAGCGCCTGCGTGAAGTTCAGGACGAAAGCCTTCGAGGCGCCGTAGACGGCGAGGCCGGGGTTCGGCTGGAAGGCGGCGAGACTCGCGAGGTTCACGAGGATCCCGTTCCCGCTCGCCCGCAGGTCCGGGAGGAACGTCGTGGTGAGGTCCACGAGCGCGTCGACGTTCAGGCGCACCATCTCGAGGGTGCGCTCCTCGTCGACCCGGTGCAGGGCGCCGGAGTACCCGAAGCCCGCGTTGTTCACGAGCCCGGTGAGGGTGATGCCGCGCTGAGTGAGGTCGCGGCGCAGCGCGGCCGCGGCGCCCTCGCGCGAGAGATCCATGGTCAGCGTGGTGACGGTGACGCCGTGCGCGGAGCCGATCTGCGAGGCGACCTCGGCGAGGCGGTCGGCGCGGCGGGCGACGAGCACGAGGTCGGCGCCGCGGGCGGCCAGCTGGTGGGCGAACTCGACGCCCAGGCCGGAGCTCGCGCCGGTCACCATCACGGTCGCGTTCTCGAGGTGCAGCGGGCGCATGGGCCGGTCCTTTCGGTGGACGGGGCGGGGGAGGGGATGAGGTGCAGGGGCCGACGGGCCCGGCGGTCAGAGCAGTCCGAGCCGTTCGAGGGCGAGGGCGAAGCCGTTCTCGCTCGGGGGCGGCACCACGAGGTCGGCGTGCTCGAGCAGGGCCGAGGCTCCGCCGTCGATCGCGACCGCGGTGCCGGCGGCCTCGAGCATGCCCAGGTCGTTCATGCCGTCGCCCACGGCGATCGCGGCGGAGACGTCGGCCCCCAGGTGCGCGAGGATCAGCCGCATGCCGTCGGCCTTGTCGACGTCGACCAGCTGGAGCTCCCCGGCGTGGGAGTCGTCGGTCGCCACGGAGTTCGGCAGTGGCCGCAGGGCGGGTCCGATCTCCCGCGCGAGCACCTCCATCGGCACCGGGCTGCCCCACACGGAGATCTTCGCGAAGCGGTGGGCGGTGAGGTCCTCCGGAGTCTGCACGGAGGCGAGGACCTCGCGCGCGTTGCGCTCGGCGCGGCCGCCGTCGGAGAGCCGCGCCCGCATCACCTCCGCGGTGTGCGGGGTCGTGAAGATCGCGTCGGAGGCCTCGAGGGCGAAGCCGACGCCATGGCCCAGCAGCACTTCTGCCGCGCGCCGGCCGACGTCCTCGGGCACCAGGTGGTCGCACAGGCGCTCGCCGCCGATCTCGACGACCGCTCCGGCGCCCGTGATCGCGCCGTCGAAGAGCTCGCGCACCGCGCGCGGCACCATGCAGATCGCACGCCCCGTGCTCAGCAGCACCGTGTGCCCGTTCGCGCGGGCCCGGCGGGTCGCCTCGATGTGGGACTCGGGCACCACGCCGTGGTCGGCGAAGGTGCCGTCGAAGTCGGTGAGGACGATCCGCGGGGAGGCGGCAGCGGGCATGGGGGACTCCTCCACGGATTCGGGATGCGGCGCGAGAGCGCCGATCAGAACGGTAGCAAGAGGCGGGCGTGCCTGCCGGGGCACCACCGCGCGCCGGGCTCGGCCGCACTCGCCTGACCCGACCGCGCTCGTTCGGGCGCCGCCGCTCTCAGAGCGCGGCGGCGGTCTCGACGGCCTGGCGGATGGCGCGCTCGGCGTCGAGCTCGGCGGCGACGTCGGCCCCGCCGATGGCGTGCACGCGCGGCGCGTCCTCGCCCTGCAGGGCGAGCAGCTCGTCGGCGAGGGTGCGCTCGGAGACCTGGCCCGCGCAGATCACGACGGTGTCCACGGCGATCACACTCTCCCGTGCCTCCGGATCCTGTCCTTCGACCCGGTTCTCGCTCCGACTTCCGGGCTGGTCATCGGGCCGTTCCTCGGGCTGCCCGTCGGTGACGTGCAGGCCGGCGGCGTCGATGCTGCGATAGGCGACGCCGCGGTGCTCGATGATCCCGGCGTGGCGCAGCTCGGCCCGGTGCACCCAGCCGGTCGTGCGACCCAGGCCCTTCCCGATCTTCGAGCTCTTGCGCTGGAGCAGGTGCACCTCGCGGGGACGGGCCGGTGCTGCATGGGAATCGGTCAGGACGGAAGAGGGCGTCTCCGTCGCGGGAGGGTCCGCGACGGCGAGGGCCGACGGGGCCCGCCCTGCGGACATGGAGGACGGCGTCGATGCGGCCGACGCGGCGAGGCCGCCGCGGAACGCGGCCGGGTCGGCCATGCCCCAGCGCTCGCGCCAGGCGGGCGGGTCCTCGGTGAGGGACGGTTCGGGAGCGGTGAGGAACTCGGCGACGTCCACGCCGATGCCTCCGGCGCCGATGATGGCGACGCGCTCGCCGACCGCCGTGAGGGCCTCGTGGCGCGGCATCGACAGCAGCTGGGCGTAGCTCAGCACCTGGGGCTCCTCGGCCCCGGCCCGGCTCGTCGTCCGTCCGGCCGTCGTCCCGAATCCGGGAAGATCCAGCACGCGAGGACGCACGCCGGTCGCGATGATCACGTCGTCGAAGCCGCGCAGCGATCCCGCGTCGGGCCGCGTCTCGAGCCGGACGTCCACGCCCTCGGCGACGAGCCGCGACTGCCAGGAGCGCAGCGCCTCGGCGTACGCCTCCTTGCCGGGGATGCGCGAGGCGAACAGGAACTGGCCCCCGATCTGCGAGGACGCCTCGAACAGGGTGACAACGTGGCCGCGCTCCGCCGCGGCGACGGCGGCCTCCAGGCCCGCCGGTCCACCGCCGACGACCGCCACCTTCCGCCGGCGCGGCACCGGGACGGGCAGCAGCGTCAGCTCGGTCTCGCGGGCGGCCCGCGGGTTCACCAGGCAGCTCGCGCGCTCGCCGGAGAACACCTTGTCCAGGCACGCCTGGTTGCAGGAGATGCACGAGACGACCTCGCGCTCGCGGCCGCTCGCGAGCTTCGCGGGCAGCTGCGGGTCGGCGAGGAGCTGGCGCGCCATGGAGACGAGGTCGGCGGAGCCGTCGGCGATCACGGATTCGGCGAGGTGCGGGTCGTGCAGACGGTTGGAGGCGACCACGGGAACGTCGACGCTCTCGCGGAGCCGTCGGCTGACCTCGACGAATGCGCCCGACGGCACGGACGTCGCGATCGTGGGGACGCGGGCCTCGTGCCAGCCGATCCCGGTGGAGAGCACGTCCACGCCGATCTCCTCGAGTGCGTGGGCGAGCGCGAGCGTCTCCTCCCAGTCCTGGCCCTCGGGCACGAGGTCGAGCAGCGAGATGCGGTAGGTGAGCAGGGCGCGCGGACCGATCGCCTCGCGCACGGCCATCGCGACGGCCAGCGGCACCGCGCGGCGGTCCTCGGCCGTGCGCCCGAAGCGGTCACGACGGCGGTTGGTGCGCGGGGCGAGGAACTGGTTGAGCAGGTATCCCTCGGAGCCCATGATCTCGACGCCGTCGTACCCGGCCTCGACGCCCGCCCGCGCGGCCCGCGCGAAGTCGGCGATCGTGCGCCGCACCCCGGCGCGGGTGAGGCCGCGCGCGCGGAAGGGGGTGATCGGGGACTTCCCGGCCGACGGGGCCGCCGCGAGCGGGTGGAAGGAGTACCGGCCCGCGTGCAGGAGCTGCAGGACGATGCGTCCGCCCGCCTCGTGGACGTCCCGGGTGACCAGGCGATGCGCGTCCATCCGGCGCGGCCGGACCTGCGCCCCGTGCGGGGTGAGGCGTCCGCTGAGGTTCGGCGAGTACCCGCCGGTGACGATCAGGCCCACGCCGCCGCGGGCGCGCTCGGCGAGGTGCGCGGCGAGCTTCGGGGCGTCGGCCGCCTCGTCCTCGAGGCCGACGTGCATCGACCCCATGACCAGCCGGTTCGGCACGGTGAACGGGCCCAGATCCAGGGGCGAGAGCAGATGCGGGAAGGAGCCCTGGGCGAGCTCGGGCATGGGGACCTCCGATGGGCCGGTGCGGAGCGACGTCCGATACAGGCTACGGGGACGACGAGGCACACGGGCACAAGCCTCCGTCGAGCTGGGGTCGATCCCGTCGAACCTGGGCATCTCGGCGCGTACCTCCGGGGGAGCCTGCCGAAGCCCGCTCCCGCCGCCGGGCTACGGGATACAGACCGTCCGGTAAAGCGGATGTGGGCGGGGTGCGCGTCCGACAGTGTTCGCGCAACCTCCCTGCACATCAGGGTTCTCGCACGGTCGCGACGCACCGGCACTCCACGGAGGACTGCGAGCTCGAGCAGACCGGTCTTTACAGGGGGTGGCCCTCCCCATAGCGTGGGTCGTATGGCTGGATACACGACCACCGATCCGACAACGGGACGAACGATCAGGGAATATGACGGCCTGGACGAGGCAGGGGTGGAGAGGACCTTGTCGCAGTCGGCCGACGCATACTCGGAATGGCGGGCCAAGGAGGCGGCAGAGCGCGCCGCGATCCTCGAGCGTGCCGCCGATGCCTACGACGAGCGGCAGGAGGAGCTCGGTCGACTGATCGCCCAAGAGATGGGCAAGCCGCTCGCCCAGGGTATCGGCGAGGCACAGCTCGCGGGGTCGATCTACCGTTGGTACGCGACGCACGGTCCCGAGATCCTCCGGAGCGAGCAGCTCGACCCCCAGGGTGCACAGGAGTCCCTGGTCCAGACGGAGCCGATCGGCCCCCTCATCGGGGTGATGCCGTGGAACTTCCCCTACTACCAGGTCGCGCGCTTCGCGGCCCCGAATCTGATCGCGGGGAACACGATCATCCTCAAACATGCCGAGATCTGTGCGGCATCGTCGACGGTCATGGCGGATATCCTTCACGAAGCGGGTGCCCCTGACGGTGTCTATGCGAATGTCTTCGCCGGTCACGAACAGATCGCTGACATGATTGCCGACCCGCGGGTGCGTGGGGTGTCTCTCACGGGGAGCGAGCGTGCCGGCGCGTCGATCGCCGAGACGGCCGGGAAGAACCTCAAGAAGGTCGTGCTGGAGCTGGGTGGCTCCGACCCCCTCATCGTCCTCGAGGACGCGAACATCGACGAGGTCGCCCGCACCGCCGCCACGGCTCGGCTCTCCAATGCCGGCCAGGCCTGCAACTCGCCCAAGCGGATGATCGTGCCCCGACACCAGGCGCAACAGTTCACCTCGAGGGTCATCGCGTCGTTCGAACAGGCTGTCGTGGGCGACCCGACCGATGAGAGCGTTGACGTGGGTCCGCTGTCCTCCGTCGGCGCGCGGGATACCGTCGTCGAGCAGGTGTCACGTGCCGTGGAGCAGGGCGCGCACCTGCACGTCGGGGGTGAGGCGATCGAGGGCGACGGCGCGTTCATGCGTCCAGCCGTCCTTTCGGGCGTGACGCCGGAGATGGACGCCTATTCCGAGGAGATCTTCGGCCCCGTCGCCGTGATCCACGAGTACGGTCCCATCGATCAGGCAGTGCAGCTGGCGAACGACGTGCCGTTCGGGCTGAGCGGATCCGTGTGGGGTGCCGACCTCGAGCGCGCGAAGGAGGTCGCAGACAGACTCCAGGTCGGTATGGCCTACATCAACGAGCACGGTACGACCCTTGCGGGGCTTCCGTTCGGTGGGGTCAAGCGCTCCGGATTCGGCCGGGAGCTGGGTCGCTGGGGCATGGGGGAGTTCGTCAACACTCGCCTGCGTCGCACCTCCGCTGCCTGATCATCGGCTGCAGAGCGAGCCGTCGACCGCGCCTTACGGGTGGTCGACGGCTCCGTGCGCCTCTTGCAGGTAAATCCGTGGACGCCCTGCTCACCGCATGGTCGACTGGCGCTCATGGAGATCACCGTCCGCCCGCTGAATGTCGACGAGCCCGGCATGCTCGAGCAGCTGAACGCGCTCGACGAGGCCAACGACCGCGACCTCTTCGGCGCGGTGGACAAGCACACCGTCGCCCAGCGCCGCGCGATCCTCGCCGACACCCCCTACTGGACCAAGCACCGCTGGATCGCGGAGGTCGAGCCGATGGACGGCGGCGCGAGCGTCGTCGGCCTGTGCACGGTCCACCTGGCGCTGGAGGAGAACCTCGACGCCGTGGATCTGGGCCTCGCCGTCCATCCCGCCTATCGCGGGCACGGCGTCGCGACCGCCATGATCGAGCAGGCCCTGCTGCCCGCGGTCGCCGACTCCGACCGCCACCAGGTCTCGTACTGGGGCGAGATTCCGGCGCAGGGCGACCCCGATGATCCCGCGCTGCCCACCCGGCGGATCGCCGCGCGTATGGGCCTGGAGCGGCGGACGATGGGCGTGTGCCGGACCCTGACGCTGCCCGTGCCCGAGGACCTGCTCGACGAGCTGGCCGCCGAGGCCGCCGAGAAGGCCGGTGACTATGAGATCCGCCTGTGGGACGACGCGGTCCCCGAGGAGCACCTCGAGTCCTTCGGCGTCGTGCTGCGCCAGCTCGACCTCGACGATCCCGACGAGGACTTCGAGTCCGAGGCGCCGCAGTACACGCCCGAGCGGATCCGCACCTTCGAGAAGCGCCGCGCCGACGCCGGCACCCGCGTGCTGATCGCGGTCGCCCTCGCGCCCGACGGCTCGATCGCTGCGCACAGCGAGATCCACGTCCAGGGATCCGCGGGGACGACCGTCGGCTGGCAGGAGAACACCCTGGTCATGCCCGGTCATCGCGGACATCGCCTGGGCCTGGCACTGAAGGTCGCGAACCATCGCCGCTTGAGCCAGGCGTTCCCGGAGCTGCGGCGCCTGGTCACCTGGAACTCGCATGTGAACCCCTGGATGATCAGCATCAACGAGAAGCTCGGCTTCGAGATCGCCTTCCGCGAGATCGGCTTCCAGGGCGAGGCGCGCGCCGACGGGGCCTGATGCACAGGTGAACGGGCGGCGAACACGCTCGTCGGCCACAGGTCCCGCCCGTACGATCACAACGTGTCCCCCGCATCGCAGGCCCGCTCCCGCCGCGCTCGCCGAGACCGGCGCTCGCCGCTGATCCTCGCCGCGCTGGGTTCGGTCGGGCTCGTGGCGGGCGTCCTCGCCGCGGGCGAGGTGTTCTCCGCCCGCGCGGCCCGCGCCGAGCGCGCACAGCTCGAGGGGCCTTATCCCGACCGCGCGCGTCCCGATGAGGGGCCGACGGGCGATCTCGGGGGCCTCCGCGAGGTCATGGTGGTGCTCGGCTATGGCAATCCCGGCCGGCGCATCAACGCGGTGAACCGCTGGCGGGTCGACGTGGGTCTGCGCTCCCGGGACCCGCAGGCCACGAGCAGCCTGCTCGTGATGGCCGGCGGGGCCGTGCACGGTGAGGTCTCCGAGGCCGAGCACATGGCCCGCTTCGCCCGGTCCGAGCGCGGCTACGCCGGGCCCCTCGTCCTCGAGGACGAGAGCGTCACGACCTGGGAGAACGTGCGCAACGTGCTGCCACTCCTCGAGGACGCCGATCGCATCGTGCTCGCGAGCGACCCCCTGCACTCGGTGCGCGCCGAGGGCTTCCTGCGCACCCTGCGCCCCGATCTCGCCGCCCGCCTCGCGCCCGCCGAGGGCAATCGGCTCGGAGAGCAGATCCTGCGCAAGCCCGCCTTCGTCGTGATGGGACTGGAGGGTCTGCGGCGCGCACGCCGCGACGGTCTCATGGCGTGAGTGCCAGGGACGACGGGACCCGGGACCGACGGGACCCGGGACCGACGGGCCGACGAGAAAATCCCTTGCCCGCTGCTCGCGCCGTTGCTAATGTGCTCGCAGCGGCACGGGTCCGGCAGTGGGCCGGTGCCCCGCGAACGTCCGTCGCGGAGATCCCCGTCGCGGACACGTCCTCCACGCAGGGAGCAGTCAGCATGCGCAGCCGGCACGCGGAAAGCGGGGCGGCCCTCGGGGCCTCCTCTGCGAGATCCGCGCGCCTCCGCTGACCTGGACTCTCCCGACCACCCGCGCTCCGGCACGCCGGGCGCTCCGTGAGGACTCACCCATGCGCACTCTGACCGAATCCATCATCCGCAGCTCCTTCGTCAACGCCAGCAAGGGCGACGCCTCGCGCGCTCAGGTGCCCGACCTCTCGGGGATCGACTTCGAGAACCTCGACTACCTGGGCTGGCACGATGCCAAGCGCCCGCGGCAGCACTACGTCGCCCTCGAGGTCGGCGACGAGACCGTGTGCCTGCTGCTGCGCGGCGCCGAGCAGCCCGCCGCTCGCAAGATGCTGTGCGGCTGGTGCGAGGACGTCGTCGACGGCGTCGCCGCGGCCTCCTTCGTGGCCCCGCGTGCCGGCGCGCGCGGCCGACGCGGCAACTCCATCGGCACCTCGGTGTGCGCCGACTTCCGGTGCTCGCGCAACGTGCGCCGCGAGCCGGCGGCCTTCGAGGTGCGATCGCAGGACCCCGCCCTGCTCGCCTATCACCGCGAGCAGCGGATCGCCGGTCTGCGCGCGCGGGTCGAGGCCTTCGCCCGCGCCGTGATGGCCGCCTGAGCACGAGCCGTCGAGCCTGTCGGGATCAGTCCAGCACCTGATCCGCGAGCAGGCGCCGGAGGGTCGTGCGTCCCAGCTCGGCCATCGCAGGCAGCGTGCTCCGGTAGTACCAGACCAGGCCCAGCGCCTGCTCGAGCGCCCAGGCGGCCCCGCGCGCCCACTGCAGGTCCGATGCCCCCAGCTGCTCACGCAGCACGGCCCGCCGCTCGGCGTCGAGCAGATGCCAGGCGACCACGAGCTCCAGCGCGGGATCGGCGGGACCGAACCCGCCCGTGTCCAGCACGCCGACCAGGCGCGGCTCGACAGCGGCGCCATCGACGAGGAGGTTCGCGGGGATCAGATCGCCGTGGCACAGGGCGTCGGGGCCCTCGCGCGGGAGCGAGCGGGCGCGCTCCCACATGCGTCGCAGATCGTCGACCGGGAGCAGACCTTCGCTGCGATGGAGGCAGTGGGCGACCCAGTCGTCGTGATCGGGCAGGCGGCCGCCCCGTCCGGTGCCGGAGAACCGGCGCTCGCCGACGTCCCCCTCCCTGAGCGCCCAGATCAGCGAGGCGAGCTGCCGGGCGACGGACGCGGAGCACTCGATCCCGCGCGGCGTCGTCGGGACTCCCGGCGCCCAGGTCTGCAGGGACCAGGGGAGCGGGAACCCGGGGCCCTGCGCTCCGACCCCGTGCGGGACGGGGGCGGCCACGGGGCTCGCGAGGGCGAACTCGGCCATGGCGCGCTGCTCGTCCTCGAGGTCGCGGCGCACCTGCGCCGGGTCGGCCCGACGGCGGGGGAACCGCGCCGCGAGGGAGTCGCCGATCCGCACGATGTGGCTTGTCGTCCCCGCGGCGGGCAGGACGCGGACGGGGCATCCGGCGAGGTCGGGTCGCATGCCGACGATGCACGCGGCGGCCACGTCGGCCGACAGCGGGATCTCGTCCTCGTGCATGCTCATCCCGCGGAGGGTACGGGCCTGCACGGGGCCGGTCCATCGGTTATCCGGTCGTCGTCCGCGTCCACCGTCCCCGCCCGCCGTCCTGGACTCCCGCGCCTCGCCGCGAGAGGATCAAGGGGAGAGTGGAGGCGGGGCGCGAGGACGCGCAGCCCGCACGCGCCGAGCACCGATCCGCGAGGAGGACCCGATGATCCGGGACGGCAAGTGGGTCGACGGCGCCATCGAAGAGGCCATGGCCCGCGGGGACTTCGACGATCTCCCCGGCAGCGGGAAGCCTCTGAAGCTGCCCACCCATCACGATCCCGACTGGTGGATCAAGCAGCGCATCGCCGAGGGCGAGGTCGACCCCGCGGCCCTGCTGCCCACGGTCGTGCTGCTGCGCCGCGAGTACGCCGCGCGCGACGAGACCCTCGTCGAGCTCCCCGACGAGGACGCGGTCCGCGCCTATGCCGAGGAGTTCACGGGCCGGGTGATGGACGACCGGCTCGAGCACCCCATGGCCCGCATGATCTCTCCGACCCTCGAGACCGACGAGGCCCTCGCGCGCTGGCGAGAGCTCCGCGCCGCCCGCGCGGAGCAGGAGCGCGCGGACCTCGCGGCCGCCCGTGCCCGGTCCGCCGCAGCGCCTCCGCGGACCTCCTGGTGGCGAAGGCTCCTGGGGCGAGGGGATGCGGGTCACGAGGCCTCTCCGGGGACGCCCGCCGACCGGTAGTCGCCCGTAGACTCACAGCATGTCCCCGGTTCGTCTGGTCGCCTCCGATCTGGATGGCACTCTGCTCGACGATGCGGGCGCCCTCACCGAGCGCACCGCCCGCACCTGGCGGGCCCTGTGGGACCACGACATCGAGACCGTGCTGGTCACGGCGCGCCCGCCGCGCTGGGTCGATGCCCTGGCCGGGATCACGGGCGCCCACGGCGTGGTGCTCTGCCTGAACGGGGCCTTCGTCTACGACGCGGCGAACCGCCGGGTGCGCAGCCATCACGCGATCGCACCGGAGACGGTCCGTGAGATCGCCGCGCGGCTTCGGCAGATCCCCGGCATCCGCTTCAGCGCGGAGCTCGCGGGAGGCGCCCACCGCGAGCCCGACTATCTCGGCGGCACTCCCGCCGGGGTGCTGCGCACCGAGGCGGCGTCCGTCGGCCCCATCGAGGAGGTGCCCGGCCCCGTCGGAAAGCTCCTGGCCCGCAGCGACGAGCTGGGGGAGCGGGAGTTCCTGGCGCGGGTGCGCGTGCTCCTCGGCGACATGGCGCTGCTGTCGACCTCGTGCGAGGGCGGCCTCGCCGAGATCGGCCCGTCGGGCGTGACCAAGGCGCGGGCGCTGGAGGTGTGGAGCGCGGACCTCGGCATCGCGGCAGGCGAGGTGTGGGCCTTCGGCGACATGCCCAACGACATCCCGATGCTGGAGTGGGCCGGAACCGGCTGGGCCGTCGCGAACGCACACCCGGACGTACTCGCGGTCGCCGACCGCGTGTGCGCCGAGAACAGCGCGGACGGCGTCGCCGAGGCGCTCGATTCCCTGCTGCCGGAGCCTGCCGGGGCGTGACCGGAGGAGCGTGGCCCTCGGGTCAGTCCATGCCCTGGGCGACGCGCTCCCGCACCGCCCGCACCGCCTCCGCATCGCCCGTGATCTCCACGCTCTGCGGGCCGTCCGCGAGCACGTCCAGCGCGCGCTCCCGGCCCCACAGCCAGAGGTAGAGCGCGAGGGCGCGGCCGCTCGCGCTCGCGCGGGGAAGGCGGCCGACGGCGTCGGCCGGGCCGTCCCCGAGGGTCTGCGGCGCCGTCGTCCCGTCCGCGGGCAGCGGGCGGGCGAGCAGCTGCGAGAACTCCTCGCCGTCGCGCGGGCGGGTCCCGTGCCAGCGGGCGATCTCGACCTCGATGCCGTCGTCGGTGCTGTCGGGGTCGGCCCCGGTGGTGCCGTCGCCGTCGTCCTGACCGTCCCGCACCTGCAGGCAGAGCACGGCCAGCGGCTCGACCTCCGCCCACTCGGGGATCCAGTCCCAGCTCCCGGCCCACATCACGCCGACCGCGTGGTCGATGCCGTCGGTCGCGACATCCTCGCTGATCGCGGTCACCGGCAGGTTCGCGGTGAGCTGCGCGTCGACCCGGTGCACCGTCGCCTCGTGGACCTGCATGCGCCGGGTGAAGCCGACGGTCCGGTCGGCGGGGAACCACGACCAGCAGGCCTCGGCCCCGCCGCGCGTGGTGAGCTGCGCGAGGAGCGCGGCGGTGGCCTGCTCGCGGCGTTCGACGAGCTGGTTGCGGGCGCCGGGTCCCTCGGGGCGCGGGGCCTTCGCGGCGTCGACCGCCTCGGCGTCGGCGTCGGTCAGTGCGCCGCTGCCCAGCACGCCGGCCCAGAACTCGTGCACCTCGGTGAGATGCCACAGCAGGTCGACGGCGGTCCAGTCGGGGCAGGTGGGAACGGGGGCGGAGGGGTCCGGTCCGCGCAGTGCATCGGCGAAGCGCTCGGCCTCCTCGGTGATGAGGTCTGTGGCCTGAGTCATGCGTCCAGTCAAGCACTCCGCCGGATACCCGGCAACGCAGTTCAGTCCTGCGCCGAGCTCCTGCGGAGCGCGTCGAGCGTGAGCAGCACGTTCGCCGCCGTCCATGCCAGCGGTGCGACCGCGGCCGGTGAGCCATCGGCGAGGACCTTCTCCGGGAGCGACCCGTCCGGCGTGCGGTGCCGATCGAGCCATCCCAGCAGGTCGTGCGCGCCGTCCGCGTCGCCCGCGCGGGCGAGGCCGAGCGCGAGCAGCGAGGTCGACGGCGTCCAGCTGACCCCGTCGCGGCGCCACCGCGCACCGGGGGCGATGCCTCCGGCGGGCCGCGCGAGCGACGTGCGCAGAGCGCGCAGCTGGTCGGCGCCCACGATGCCGTGGCTCCCGGTCGCATCGAGGAAGGCGAGCGCCGAGTCCGCGCCGCCGCTGCGGGCGCGGCGCTGGAAGCCATGGGGGCCGAAGGTGGAGACGAGGACGCGGCGGAAGGCCGCAGCCCCCGCCGTCCCGGCACTGTCCGCCCCGACGTCGTCCGCCCGGCCTCCCGTCCCCTCGAGCCGTGCGGAGGCCTCGAGGCCCGCGAGGGTCGAGGCCATGATCCCGAGCGTCACCGCGCGCTCGCTGACCTCCCAGTAGTCGGGGGAGACGGGCGGCAGCTGGGTGCCGTCGTCGGTGGCTCGCAGCAGGGCGTCGCGACTGGTGGTGAGCAGGGGGTCGAGCCTGCGGCGTGCCGATGCCCGGGCCCGGCCGGTCTGCGCATCGATCACCTCGGCGGCGGCCCAGAGGGAGAGGCCGGTGCCGTCGAATTGGCGCGGGCGCTCGTCCGGGGCCTCGCCGGTGGTGGGGGAGAACCGGGCCTCGAACCAGCCGTCGGCCGACTGCAGGTCCTGCAGGTGGGCGAGGTGCTCGAGGGCGGTGTCCGCGTGGCCGATGCGCGCGAGCGCGACCGCGCAGAAGGCGGTGTCGCGGGGCCAGATGTACCGCCAGCTCCTCGACCAGCCGGCGACGGGGGCGGGCAGGCCGTCGCTGAGCGCCCAGAGGTCCCAGACCGCCCCGCGCGCGAGGTCGGCGAAGTCCTCGGGGACGTCCGCGAGCCAGGCGGCGGCGCCGTCGACGAATGCCTCTGCCCGACGGGCGGCGGGGGAGTCGGCCGGCGTCCCCGCGAGCAGTCGGGTGCCGGGGACGGCGCGGGGCGCCGCATCGTCGGCCGCGGCCGTCCCGACCGACGACGCGTGCGAGGAGGGTCCGACGAGGCTGCGTCGCCCGTCCCCGTCGAGGGCCACGGTGCTCGAGTACAGGGAGATCCTCGCGTTGCCGGGCAGGTGCGCGCCGAGCAGGCGATGGGCTCCGGCCCCGAGGCCGCCGAGCGCGATCACGGCGCCGCCCGCACCGAGGGTCTGCAGCGCGCGGCGGCGCGTGGGGCGGGGCGCCGGGGTGTCCGGGAGCGCGGCTCCATGCGTCATCGAACCCCCTTCCCTGCTCGGGACAGTATGCCGGAGTGCGATCCCCGGTGCTCCTCGGGCGGTCGCGCCGTACCGTAGGGGCGCATGGGCATCCGCGACCACCTCGACTCCCGCGTCGGCGCCGCCGCCTCACGAGCGCTGCGCGACCTCAACGCACGGCACCCGTGGAACCACAACGACCACTTCCACAGCTGGATCCTGCACGGACTGCCAAGGAGGCGCCGCTCCGCGCTCGACGTCGGCTGCGGCCGGGGCGGTCTGCTCGTCGAGCTCGCTCCGTGGTTCGACCGCGTCGAGGGCATCGACCGCGATCCCGGGATGCGCGAGGCCGCTGTTCGTCGCACCGCGGATCTCCCGCAGGTGAGCATCCCGGAGACGCCGTTCGAGGACCTCGAGGGACCCTACGACCTGATCACGATGATCGCGGTGCTGCACCACCTCGACCTCGAGCAGGCCCTCACCCGGGTGCGCGACCTCCTCGCCCCCGGCGGGCGCTTCCTCTGCGTGGGCCTCGCCCCGCCCACCTCGCTGCGCGACCACGCCTGGGACGTCGCATCGATGGCGACGAACCCGCTGATCGGCGCCGTGAAGCATCCCTGGCCCGCACGGGAGGACCCGGACTCCGCGGCGCGGACCGCGATCCCGGTCAAGGACCCCAGCATCCCGCTCGACGAGCTCGAGCGGCGGGCCGCCCCGATCCTGCCGGGCCTCACCGCGCGGCGTCGGCTGGCCTTCCGCCACACGCTCGCATGGACCAGGCCGGCGTGATGCTCGCGACGACAGGCGGTCGCCCCGCGGCATAGCCTGGCGGGATGAAGAGCTCCACCCGCACCCGGCGATTCCTCACCGTCCTGCTCGCAGGGGCCGGGGTCATGCATTTCGCGAAGCCCGCGCCCTTCGACAGCATCGTCCCGCCGGCGCTGCCCGGCGGGGCGAGGGCCTACACCTATGCCTCGGGCGTCGCGGAGCTCGCGATCGCCGGGATGCTGGCCGCGCGCCCCACCCGGCGCCTGGGCGGG
The DNA here is from genome assembly GCF_020792675.1 of Brachybacterium halotolerans subsp. kimchii. Classification (NCBI taxonomy): domain Bacteria; kingdom Bacillati; phylum Actinomycetota; class Actinomycetes; order Micrococcales; family Dermabacteraceae; genus Brachybacterium; species Brachybacterium halotolerans. Next base: position 3,119,867 of record NZ_CP086254.1, read on the forward strand.
GCGGCGTCGGTCGCCCTGTTCGTGGCGGTGTTCCCCGCGAACGTGCAGATGGCCTGGGACTCCCGGCACGGATCCGCGGTGCGGAAGGCGATCGCCTTCGGGCGCCTGCCCCTGCAGGGCGTGCTCATCGCCCAGGGGGTCAGCGTCGCGCGGGACGGCGCTCCCGCATCGCGATGAGCACCATCGCCGCGGCGGCGACCATCAGCACGACACCCACGCCGGCCGTATAGGCGGCCCCGGAGTCGAAGGCGTCCCGGGCCGAGCGCAGCAGCGCCGCACCGGTGCCGCCGCCCAGAGAGCGGGCCGCGTCGGTCGCGCCGCCCAGGGTCTGCCCGGCGGCGTCGGCCGCCTCGCCCCGCAGGGCCGACGGCACCTCGACGTGCGCCCGGAAGGCCGCGTTGAGGATCGAGCCGAGGATCGCGGTGCCCAGCACCGCGCCGGTCTCGTAGGCGGTCTCCGAGATCGCGGAGGCCGCGCCGGCCCTGCGGGCGGGCACGGCGCTGAGGATCTCGTCGTTCGAGATCGTCTCGGCGGTGCCGACGCCCGCACCGAGCACGGCGAAGGCGAGCACGAGCGCCCCGTCGGACCCGGTCGTGCCGGTGACCAGCACGATCCCGTAGCCGACGGCGTTCATGAGCAGGCCGGCCGCCATCGCGTGCGCGGGCCGGATCCGCGGCACCACGCGCACCACGAGCAGCCCGGTCACGATCGTCACCACGAGCCCCGGCAGCAGCAGGAAGCCGGCCTCCATGGGGGAGCGGCCGCTCACGAGCTGCAGGTGCTGGGAGAGGAAGTAGAGGAACCCGACCAGCGAGAACACGCTCAGCAGGTTCGCCGTGACCGAGGCGCTGAAGGCCGGGATGGTGAACAGGCGCACGTCGAGCATGGGCTCCGCGCGCGTGACCTGGCGGCGCACGAAGGCGACGCCCGCGAGGACCGCGACGCCCGCGGCGAGGACCACGGGGGTGGAGACGCCCGCGTCGGCCGCGGTCTTGATCGCCCAGACGAAGGGCGTCATGGTCGCCATCGCCAGCACGATGCTCAGCGGGTCGACGGGCCCCGGCTGCGGGTCGCGCGACTCGGGGACGAGGATCGGCGCGAGCGCGAGCAGCGGCACCAGCATCGGCAGGGCCAGCAGGAACACGGAGCCCCACCAGAGGTGCTCGAGCAGGAAGCCGCCCAGGATCGGGCCGAGGGCAGCCCCGCCCGAGAAGCCCGCAGCCCACAGGGCGATCGCGGTGCGGCGCTCGCGCGGGTCCTCGAAGATGTTGCGGATCAGCGAGAGCGTCGCGGGCATGAGCATCGAGCCGAACAGGCCCATCGCGGCGCGCAGGCCGATGAGCGCGAGGGCGCTGGGCGCGAAGGCCGCGAGCGCGGAGACGGCTGCGAAGCCGGCGGCGCCGATCAGCAGCAGCCGGCGTCGGCCGATGCGGTCGCCCAGGCTGCCCATCGGCACCAGCAGGCCGGCCAGCAGCAGCGGGTAGACGTCGACGATCCACAGCAGGTCCGTGCCCGAGGGGCGCAGCGCCTTGGAGATCGAGGGCAGCGCGAAGGACAGCACGGTGTTGTCGACCGACACCAGCAGCACGGGGAGCATCAGCACTGCGAGGGCGGCCCAGCGACGCCGCGGCGAGGTCGACGTGCCGATCACCGGGATGGGGCTCGTGATGGTCATGGTCTTCCTCCTTCGAAGCGGTGGACGCGCGGGGCGATCTGGGTGCGCGGCGAGGTCTGGATGCCCGGGGCGCGGGATGGGTGCGGAAGCGGATGCGGGGCCGACGGGCGCGGAGCGCCTCGCGTCGACCCGCCCCAGACTAAACCGTCCAGACGGTACAGTAAACAACGGGGCCTATGGTGTGGGTCATGTCCGCACGTGAAGACGTCCTCGACGCCCTCGAGCAGATCCTCATCCGCGACGGGGAGCGCGCCGCGACCCTCGACGCCGTCGCCGCCCAGGCCGGGGTGTCCAAAGGCGGGCTGCTCTACCACTTCGGCTCCCAGCGGGCCCTCGTGGAGGGTCTCGCCGAGCGGATGCGCGAGCGCGCCGCGCAGGACGTCGAGCTCATGGCCGAGGCGCCCGACGGTCCCTCCGCCTACTTCGTGCGCACCTCCGTCTTCGAGGACACCCCCTTCGACCGCACGCTCGTAGCCGCGACCCGCCTCTCCGGCAGGGACGAAGCGCCCGTGCACCAGGCCTTCGCCGACATGCGCGAGGGATGGCTCGCGCTGATCCGCGAGGAGGTCGGCGACGACGCCCGGGCCGAGGCGATCATGCTGATCGGCGATGGGCTCTACTACAACGCCGTGCTCGACCCCGCCTTCCAGGCGGGCGACGTGGTGCGGGCGAAGGCCATGGAGGGACTGCTCGGCGTGGTCGCACAGCTGCGGGACGGCACCGCGTGAGGGCGCGTCCGTGGTGAGCGCGGGGCCCGGGTGACGGCCGCCGAGCCGCCGGGAGCGGGCCCCCGGCACGGACCCGCACTTCTGCTGTCCTCGCTCGCGCTGGTCCTGCTGCTCGCCTCGACCTGGATCCTCGTCGCCGTCGCGCTGCAGGATGCGCCGGTCCCGCTCGTCTCCGCGGGCCGCAGCATCTTCGTCGTGATGGGGCTCGGCGTCCTCGCGGCCCTCGCCTCCCGCGGTCGGAGGGCCGACGGCGATCCGTCGTCCGGGGCCTTGTCAGACCCTGCGGCGACGTCCGACCCCGCGGCGACGGCCGTGCCGGAGATGCCCGCGCGCACCACGGTGCTGCTCGCGCTCGCCGGGGTCACCGGCTACACGATCGCCTCGACGGCGGCCATCGCCCTGGCCGGCCCCGACATGCCCGCGCTGATCCTCACGCTGGGCCCGGCGGTGGTGCTGGCGATGGAGGCCGCGAGCGGTGCGGGGCGGGCGCATCGGCGTGAGATCGCGGCGACGCTCGCCGCGGTCGCCGCGACGGCGCTCTACGTCGCGGCGCGACCAGATGGCGGGCACGGCGGCGGCGCCGGGGTCGGCGGCGAGCATCCCGTCGCCGGGGCGGCCTGCGCCCTCGCGGCGATGCTCCTCATCTCCTGGTACGGCGTCGCCTTCGCCCGTGCGAACCGCGGGTTCCGCGGGTCGATGGCCCGCAGGATCCTCCCGATCCATGGGATCGGAGTGGTCCCGCTGATGCTCTGGGCTCTCCTCGCGATGCTCGGCGGCGACCGCCTGACGCTGCGCGCGCTGCTCGTGCTGGTGGCCCTCGGGATCGTGGTCTACGTGCCGGTCTACCTGCTGCAGGCCCGGATCATCGTGCGGGCCGGGGCGACCTTCAACGCGCTCCTGGGGCTCGCCGTCCCGATCCTCGTGGGCGTCGTCTCGACGCTGCTCGGGATGACGGCGCCGCCGGGGCTCCTGCAGTGGTGCGCGGGCCTGGCCGCCCTCGCGGCGATGGGGGTCGTCGTCATCTCGCGGACCCGCGCATCCGGCTGATCGGGGTCGCCGGACGGACTCAGGACTGCATGCCCTGTACCGAGCTGAGGATCGCCTGGGCGGCGTCCTCGAGCGACTGGCTGCCGAAGTAGTAGGCCTGGGAGAGCCGGGTGAAGTCGTCGGAGAAGCCGACGCCGGAGGTGGGCGTGACCCGCGGGGTGGGGGCGACCTCCTTCTGCACGTCCCGCGCGAAGTCCAGGCAGACGGTCTCGATCTCGTCGAGGTCCGGCTCGATCTCGTCCTGCACCTCGGGGAACCCCGTCACACCGCGCTCGATCTTCAGGGCCTTGGCGGCGCCGGGATCGGTGAGCAGGAAGTCCATGAGCAGGCCCGCATTCTGCGCCGACCGGGACCGCGACGAGATCGACCAGTACATCGACGCCTTGTTCACCATGCGAGGGCTCCCGCTGGTGAGGGCGGGCAGGCGCCACAGCGTCATGTGCGCTTTCGACGAGGTCTGGAACGTCTGGATCTGCGTATGGAACTGCAGGTGGAATGCGGATCTGCCGGTGCCGAACAGCCCCTGTTCGACGCCCGCCGCGGTGTCCTCGATCTGCGCCGAGACGGAGGGGACGGCGCGGGCGTCGACGAGCTTCTTCGAGTAGTCCAGGAACGAGGCGATCGTGTCCAGGCTGACCAGGGTCTCGTCGGATCGCGGGAACACCTGCTCGCCGGACTGGCGCGCCCACGCCGCGAGCTGGTCACCGCCCTGACCGAAGCCGTCCAGGCCCACGATGTCCTTGCCCTCGTCGGCCGCCCACTCGCTGATCTGCGCGGACGTCTGCATGAGGTCGTCCCAGGTCCACGACGTGTCCTCGGGTGCATCGACTCCCGACGCCTCGAGGATGTCGGAGTTCACCCCGACCGACAGGATGCCCGTGCCCAGAGGCGCGCCGACGAGCGTCCCGTTCTCGAGGCGGCCCGTGTCCAGCAGGCTCTTCTCCATGCCGGAGAGATCCAGGACGTCCCCGAGCGTCTCCAGGTCGAGCAGGGCGCCGCGGGTCCCGTAGGAGTCGATGTACTTCTCGTCCATCTGCAGGAGGTCCGGCATGCTCCCGCCCGAGGTCTGGGTCGCGAGCTTGTCCCAGTACCCGGTCCACTCGCTGTACTCGGGCGTGACCGTGATGCCGCTGTGGGAGCCCTTGAAGAGGTCGAATGCCTGCTGCGTCAGCTCATGGCGCAGATCGCCGCCCCACCAGTAGGTGCGCACCGTGTCCGGATCGCTGTTCGACCTCGACGGGAGGTTCGGTCCGCAGGCGCTCAGCGTCGATGCCGAGCCCAGGGAGGCGAGGAGCAGCAGGGTCTGGCGGCGGCTGAGCATGCGGGGCTCCGTTCCGAAGATGTCGCTGCCGGCGGGGGTGCCGGAGTCGTCTCGATCATGCGGTGCCCGTCGTGGCGGGCCCGCGGGTGAGGAGTCGTCGGCGCGTCCCCATGGGATGAGCATGGTCGTCGGCCCGCGCATCATCAAGGACGGCCCGAGTCCTGGGCGGCGGACCGCGCCGCCGCGCCTCCGCACCGCCGCATCGGGGACGCTGAGTGCCGCCGCGCCGGCCGCTCGATCGATCGCGCGGCCGGCACCGCTCAGCGCCGCCACATGTCCCACGGGCGGTCGCCGGGACGGAAGCCGACGTGCTCGAGCATGGCTGCCGCTTCGCGGAAGCCTCCGGCGATGCCCTCCGGCACATGGGCGTCGCTGCCGAAGGCGACGGCGCGGCCTCCCTCCTCCGCCCACCACTGCGGCATCCAGGGCCACAGGCGCCGGGTGTTCATCTCGAGCGCCCGTCCGGTCGCGGCGAGCGACCGCATCACCGAGCGGAAGCCCTCCTCGAACGCACGCGGATCGAACGGGCCCGCGATCTCGGCCGGCCAGGACCTCACCGCGTAGTCGATGTGCGTGAGCACCTCGAAGGTCTCCGATCCCTCGACCATGCGAGGGATCTCCGCGAGGTAGGAGTCCATGACATCGGCGGGGGAGCGGTGACGGTAGAGGGTCGTCGGCTCCGTGCGGTCCTCGCTCCCGCCGCCCTCGGGGAAAGGGAGGGTGTGCAGCGAGCCGTTCACGCGATCGAACCGTCCGCGGGAGAGGAGACCGGCTGCGAGATCGTCGTGCAGGTGCGGCTGTCCGTACTCGATTCCCGTGAGGATCGTGAGCTCCGGGAACCGTGTGCGGCACCGCTCGATGTTCTCGAGGTAGCCCTCGAGGTCGAAGGACGGGACGTGCACGTACCCGTCGCCGCCGACATACCTGTCGGCATGACCGCCCAGATCGCCCCGTTCGGCCCGCCAGGACGGGTCCAGGTCCACGTGCTCGGTGAACACGAGCGCCGGGAGCCCGATCCGCACCGCCTGTGCGCAGGTGCGATCCATGCGCCCCGGCGCGTCGGGATCGGAGCCGCTGTCCCACGACCATTCGCTGTGGACATGCGCGTCGGCGGGCAGAGGGGTGCGGCGGTCGTCGTGAGCTGCGGAAGGCGCCATGGCTCGAGCATGGCGGGTCCGCCGGGCGCCGACAAGATCCGCCCTGCCGCCCGGGCCACGCCCGTCATCGCACGAGGGATCCGACCGGTCGATGCTCGGAGCTCGTGCCGGAGCTGCCGACTCCAGTCCTCCTGCCCGGGATCAGGCGCGCGGAGTTCAGGATGAAGGCCGTCTCGCTGCCCACGTGGACGAGCGCTGCGGCCAGCGGATTCAGCATTCCGACGGCGGCCAGGACGATGCCCAGCAGGTCCACGGCGATCGTGCCCGCGAAGTTCGCCGTCACGATGCGCCGCGCGCGCCGGGCGATGAGCAGGGTGCGCGCGAGGTCCTCCGGGTCGGAGCTGATCAGCACGACGCCAGCCGACTCCTGCGCCACGTCGGTGCCGCTGCCCATCGCGATGCCCACGTCGGCCCGCAGCAGCGCCGGAGCGTCGTTCACGCCGTCGCCGACCATCGCCAGTCGGTGCCCGGCTGCGATCTCCGCGTCGATCCGCGCGAGCTTCTGCTCGGGGAGGAGCCCGGCCTCCACGTCCTCGATGCCCAGCTCCCGGCCGATCGCGTGCGCCGTCGCCGGGGCGTCGCCCGTCAGCATGAGCACGCGCAGCCCGCGGGCACGCAGGGCGCTGATCGCGCCGGCCGAGCCGGGGCGCACCGTGTCCGCGAGCCGGACCGATCCGATCCTTGCCCCGTCGGTCCGCACCTGGATCCGGGAGTCCCCGCTGCCGCCGATCTCCACGAGCGCACCGGCCACCCGGGCACGGATCCCGCGACCGGGCAGAGCGGCGAAGTCCGTCGGCGCCTCGAGGGGGATTCCCATCTCGCGCGCCCGGCGGACCAGAACGCGCCCCGTGGGATGCTCGGAGTAGAGCTCGGCGCTGCCCGCGAGGCGCAGCAGCCGGGCGACCGACATCCCGTCGGCCGGGCGGACGGAGACGACCTGAAGGTCCCCGGTGGTGAGCGTCCCGGTCTTGTCGAAGACGACCGTGTCCACCGCCGAGAGCGCCTCGAGCTGCGCGCCTCCCTTCACGAAGGCGCCCGTGCGCGCGGTCCGCGCGATCGCGGCGAGCACCGCGAGCGGAGTGCCGGCGGCGATTCCGCAGGCGCCCGCCACCAGGATCACGGAGATCGTCGCCGTGAGGTCGCGCGTGAGCAGGAAGGTGACCGCTGCGCCCGCGAGCGCGATGTAGACGAGCCAGGCGGCGAGACGGTCGGCCAGACGCTGTGCCGGGGCCTCGGTCGACTGGGCCTCGCGCACCGCCCGCACGATCCTCCCGTACGAGGAGTCCTCGCCCACGCGCTCGGCTCGCACCTCGAGCGCGCCCATCTGGTTCACCGATCCGGCGTGCACCCCGTCGCCGGGGCCGACGTCCACCGGCAGCGACTCCCCGGTGACGCGCGAGGCGTCCACGGCGGAAGCGCCTGCTATCACGGCACCGTCCACGGGAACGCGGCCACCGGGAGGGACCAGCACCGTGTCACCGACGCGGACCTCCGCGAGCGGCACGTCCCGGAAGTCCGCCGGGGCATCGACCACGGTGCCCGCTCCGCCGCCCGGTCGTGCGGCCGTGCCGTCTGCAGAGCCGTCCTTCTCCGCTGCTCCTGTGCGCCGCACCTGCACGGACTCGGGCAGGAACGACATCAGGTCCGTGAGAGCCTCGCGCCCGCGATCCATGGAGAGGTCCTCGAGGATCTCGGCGGCGAGCACGAAGGCCGCGATGATCAGCGCCGTCACCCATTCGCCGATGGCTGCGGCGGCCGCGATCGCCAGCAGCATCGACAGCTCCATGCTCATCCGCCGCGCACGCACGTCCCCGAACGCCTCGCGCAGGATCGGCCAGAGGCCCACCATCAGGCCGACCAGCGCGATCAGGGGCACCCGCTCGAGCGGCCACGCGGGCAACAGAGCCGTCGCGAGCGCGCACGCCGCGACGACCGCGATGCGCACGAGATCGGTGCGGTCGATCCGCGCGAGCAGGGAGCCCGCGCTCATGCGCTCGTCCCTCGATCCCGCGGGCAGCCGATCTCGAGGTCCTCCCGGTGATGTTCCGGAACCCCGCCCACCACGTGCTGCGCCTGCATGACGGCCTGGGTGACGAGCTGGCGTGCATGCTCGTCGATGAGGCTGTAGTAGGCGCGGTTGCCCTCCTGGCGGGCCTGCACGACCTTCCCCCAACGCAGCTTCGCGAGGTGCTGCGAGATGTTCGTGGGCGACTTGCCGACGCGCTCGGCGAGGTCGTTGACGGTGAGCTCGCCGCCGCGCAGCGCGAGGATGATCCGCACCCGAGTGGCGTCCGCGAGCAGCGTGAAGACCTCCGCTGCGAGGTCCGCGTACTGGCTGTGCTCGTCGAACGTGCATTTCTTCGTATCTTCGCGCATACGAAGATAGTAGGGAGGTGCTGGTGGTCGTGTCCAGGGCTCTGGTCTGCCGAGCCCGTCGGTCACCTCCGGCCGAGGTGCTCCCGGGTCTCCCGCACGAGGTCCTCGGCCCGCGCGATGCAGGCGGCGAGCGCGTCCGCGGACCCGTCCGCGCCGATGCCCGCGAGGATCTTCGTCGCCTACGCCGTGAAGCCGTGGGTGTCCAGCGGGAGGTCCTCGACGCCGGGGATCAGCCCCTTCTCGTTGGTCACCCAGACCCCGGCGGCGGCGCACCATGCGTGAGCGCACCACATCAGCGAGCATGCGCAGCACAGCCCGATGTAGGCGACGTCGCCCCGGACAGCCGCCTTGGCCGCCCCGCCCAGCAGGAACTCGGCGTTGCCCAGATACTCCGCGAAGGCATCGCGGAGCGCCGGCGGGTAGGGATCCAAGCCCTCGCGCAGCTCGCCGACGAGGTCGACGGGGTCCGCGAGCGGCACGCAGACGGCCGCCTCGGCCGCGTAGGCGACATCGAGGAAGCCCAGCGGGTGGCCGAGCTGCTGGTGGAAGGTGAACTCGCCCGCGATCGCCCGATCCCGCTGTGCGCGGACGCGGGAGGCGTCGCGCAGGATGAGGTCCACGGGCGTGCCCTCGATCGTCAGCCACCCGCCGCCGTCCACCCACGGACCCCAGCCGCCGGGGCCTGCGACACCGACCGGAGCGTCGGCGATCTCGTCCGCCGCCGCCCTCAGTGCGGTCATGTCCAGGTGCTCGGCCTCGTAGTAGAGACCGAGGTCCACGTCGGACGCCTCGTGGTTGGTGCCGCGGGCACGGCTGCCCCCGAGCACCACGGCCTCGACGCCGGCCACGGCCTGCAGCCGTCGCGCGATCCTCCGCAGCTCCTCGTCCTCCAGCATGTGCGTCTCCGTTCTCCTCGTCGGCCTGCTCTTCGTCGCTCTGCTCGACTGGTCCTGCTGCTCATCGCGCGGAGGTCCCGTGCGGTGGCCGGGTCCGGTGACCGGGTCCTCTGGCCCGGTGCGGTGGCCGGAGCTGGTGCCTCATCCCCGCCGCTCCATGGCCTCCGCCCACCACTCCTCGGGGTCCGCGGCCCGCGGATCGGCGCCGTGGGCGCGCAGCCAGGTGCACACGTTCTCGCAGTCGCGACGCAGGAAGTCGGGCCCGTTGGGGTTCGCGATCAGGTCGATCACCTGGGGGACGTCGATGACCACCAGGCGCTCGTCAGCGCTGCGCGGATCGACCAGCACGTTGTACGCCGAGAGATCGCCGTGGACGAGCCCCATCTCGGCGAGGCGCAGCACGAAGCCGCGCAGCTCACGGGTCCATTGCGCGGCCAGCCCGGCCGACGGTCGGCGCTCGTGCAGCCGGGGCCCGGCGACGGGCGTGGCGGGCGCCTCGTGCTCTCCCGGCTTCCGCGCCGGGCCGGGTCCGCGGGAGGAGTCGGGAACGCTTGCCGCGTCGGCCCCGCCGACCGCCTCGAGACCGCCGCCCGCTCCGGGCCCGCCGACGCCGATGAACTCCATGCTCACCTCGGTGCCCTGGATCTGCACGGGGTAGGGCACGGCGAGGCCGGCGGCGTGCAGGCGCGCGAGGGTGTCGAACTCGGCGCGCGCCCACTGCCCGGCGGCGGCCCGCTTGCCGAAGGCGCTGCCGCGAGCGATCGCACGGCCCTCGCGGGAATCGGTCACCCGCCTGCCCTCGGTGTACTGCGCGGAGCGGTGGAAGGAGGTGTGCTCATCGGTGCGATAGCGCTTGGCGACCATGAGCGCCACCTCGCCGGGCGCGCCCGTGCGCAGGTCAGGAGGCAGGGCGCGCTCGATCAGGAAGGCGTCGGCCTCCTTGCCGGTCTTCAGCACGCCGAGCTCGGTGTCGATCGCACCCTCGTGCTGGACCACCCAGTCGGGGAACGGCTGCGGGCCGCGGTCCAGGGTGTGGGCGGTCTCGGGCCAGGTCGACCAGCGCTGATCGGGCCCGGGCTCATCGGGGTCGTGGGGGAGGTCGTCGTCGGTCACGCCGGCGGTGACCAGAGAGGTGGAGTAGAAGGTGTCCCAGTCGAAGGACGATGCCATGAGGGGGTTCTCCCGAGGTGTGGACCTGCGGCGCGGGAGCGCGGGCGCGCGATCGGCGCGGCGGCGGCCGTGGGGCCGACGGCGGTTCAGCAGGTCGGAGCGGAGCGGAGGACGGCAGGGGTCAGCACGGTGGCAACCATCAGGTCCTCCTCACCTCAGGGTCGGCGCTTGGGGCCGACGCTCGGCAGCACCGTACGGCGCGCGGGGGAGCGGGGTCGAGCGATTATTCGGAGATCCGGGGTGAGCGGGTCTGCGTGTTCGTCCAAGAGCGGAGAGCAGCCCGTACCGTTCAGTCTCGGCGCAGGTCCTTGACCAGGTATTCGCATGGATCGGCGTGGTCGATGCGCGTGCCGTCCCCGTGCTGCTCGGTCCATCTGTCGATGACTCGGAGTCCGTCGACGGGTCGGTACCCGAGCCGCTCGTAGAGACGGCGGGCAGCGGGGTTGCTCGGCTCGACCGCGATGCCGATGCGCGCGCATCCCCGGCTCCGCGCAGCGTCCTCGGCGGCGGCGAGCAGCACGGTGCCGGTGCCGCGGCCGGTGGGCCAGGCGGCCAGGGCATTCACCTCGACGATGCCGGGCCAGCGCGCGCCCACCTCGCCGTACTTGCTGGCCAGCAGCAGGGTCCCGTGCCCGATCGGCGTGTCCTCGTGCCACGCCAGGAGCTGGACGCACTCACCGCGCTCCTGCATCGCGAAGCGCTCGCGATGGTGGCGCAGCACCGGATCGGGTGCCCCGGAGCGCTCGAGTCGCTCGAGGTCCGCGGGAGTGCATGGTCCGACGCGGATGGTCGTCGCCGACCCATCGTCCGGCGTCGCCCGGCTGCCGCTCGGCTCCACCCGGCTGCCGTCCCGCGCCGCCCGCTCGTCGTGACCACTCCCGTGCGGCCCCGGCGCGTCCCGGGGATCGTCGGCGATCATGCGGGGACCGTATCAGCGCTGGTGAAGCGATTCACGCGACCCGGGTGCATGCCCTACCGTGGGTCGTCGTCGGCCGTGTCCGCGCGCGCCGGATCGTCAGCACGAAGGAGTGGCAGTGACCAGCAGACGTACCCTGCTCGGGGCCGCAGGCGTCGCCGCGGCGGGAGGGGCGCTCGCGCTCTCCGGCTGCTCCTCGGGAGGCGGTGGTGTCTCGTCGGAGCTGGGCACGATGGCCACGAAGAGCGCGAAGGACTCGATCAGCTTCCAGATCTGGGACGCCGCCCAGGCCCCCGCGATGCGGCAGATCATCGACGCGTTCCACGAGGACTACCCGGGCATCGAGGTGACGATGTCGATCGCCGCCTACGCGAGCTACTTCGAGCGCCTGCGGATCCAGGCCACGGGCGACGACCTGCCCGACGTGTTCTGGATCAACGGCCCGAACTTCGAGCTCTACGCCTCCCACGGCCTGCTCCAGGACCTCGGCGACCTCGAGGGCTTCGACCCGGAGAACTATCCCGAGAACCTCGTCGAGCTCTACACCTACGACGCGACGCGGTACGCGATCCCCAAGGACTTCGACACCATCGGCCTCTGGTACAACCGGGAGCTGCTGCACCGCGCAGGGGTCGATGCGCCCGACGGCTCGTGGAGCTGGGAGCAGTACCGCGACGCCTCCGAGCAGGTGACGCGGAAGCTCCGCTCCGACCGCATCTGGGGGAACCCCGGCGGCATCGAGACCCAGGCCTACATCTACCCGCTCGCCCTCCAGGCCGGCGGCTTCATCATCTCCGAGGACCAGTCGAGCTCCGGGTACGACGATCCGGGGACGCTCGAGGCCTTCGAGTTCCTGCGCGGGATGATCGACGACGGCATCGCCCCCGACGTCCGCTACACCACGGAGAACCCTCCGCAGGACCTCTTCAGCGACGGCCGCGCGGCGCTCATGACCTCGGGAAACTGGCAGGCGGCCGTGCTCCAGGACTCCGTGGTCAAGGAGCAGATCGACGCCGCCCCGCTGCTGCACGGGAAGCAGGAGGGCAACGTCATCCACGGCATCGGCTATGCGATGAGCGCCCACAGCGCGCACAAGCCCGCCGCCTCCGCGTTCCTCTCGTTCCTGGGATCGGAGAAGGCGGCCCGCATCCAGGGCGCCGCGGGCGCCGCGAACCCGGCGTTCATCGGCACCAACGACAGCTTCTTCGACGCCCTCCCCGGCTTCGACCTCGAGCTCTTCGTGGACGCTGCGAAGAGCGCCCGCCCCTATCCCGTCTCGCAGAACACCTCGGCCTGGAACCAGCTCGAGGAGCTCCTGCTCCCCAAGATCGTCGGCGGCCCCGGCGACCTCGCGGAGACCGCGGGGGACCTCGCCGATCGGATGAACGGAGTGCTCGCCGATGAGTCATGAGACCGCCGCGGCCGCGCCGCGCAGGAGACGCCGAGGGACCGACGGCTGGTGGCCGCTCGTCTTCCTCGGCCCGCTGCTGCTGGGCATCGCCGTCTTCTACTTCTGGCCGATCATCGCGACGGTCATCAACTCCTTCACGGTGTTCGGCCCCTTCGGCGGCCGCACCTTCAACGGGCTCGCGAACTACGCGCAGCTGCTGCAGGACTCCTTCATCCCGAGGGCCGTCCTCAACACCCTCATCTACACGCTGATCGTGCTGTGCGGGATCCCGCTCGCGGTCTGCATCGCCTCGCTGCTGAACCAGAAGGGCCTGCGCTTCGCCCGCTTCTACCAGGTGCTGTTCTTCCTTCCCGCGGTCTCCATGCCGGTCGCGGTCGCGCTCGTGTGGCGGATGATCTTCAACAAGGAGTTCGGCCTGGTCAACTGGGTGCTCTCCCTCGTGGGGATCGACGGCCCGTACTGGGTGACGGCCCCCTGGTGGTCGCTGCTCGCGGTCTCGATCGTGGGCCTGTGGTCGAGCCTGCCGCTCGCGATCATCATCCTGGGGGCGGGGCTGCGCGGCATCCCCGCCGAGCTCTACGAGGCCGCGCAGCTCGACGGCGCCGGCACCGTGCGCCAGTTCTTCTCGGTGACCGTGCCGCTGCTGACCCCGAGCATCTTCTTCCTGTCCATCATCACCGCGATCAACGGCTTCCAGCTGTTCGACCTGCTCTTCGCGATGATGGGCCAGGCGAATCCCGCGATGGCCGACACCCAGTCCCTCGTGTACCTCTTCTACTCCGAGGCCTTCCGCCAGAACAACCAGGGGTACGCCTCCGTGATCGCCCTGCTGATCCTCGCGATCATCGGGGTGTTCACGCTGCTGCAGTTCCGCCTGCAGAGGAGGTGGGTCCACTATGAGTGAGACTCCCGCGCACGCCCCGGCTGCCACGTCCGCGACGCCGACGCCGACGCCGACGGCATCGGCCGCCGCCCCCGCGACGCCGAGTGCGGCCCGCGATCGGGCCGGTTCCGGCGCCCGCGCCCGTCGGCCCCGCTGGGCGACCCATGCGGTCCTGCTGATCGGCGGGATCCTGATGGTGTTCCCGTTCCTGTGGCAGATCAACATGTCCCTGTCCACGCAGGCGGAGGTCACATCGGTCCCGCCCAGCTGGCTGCCCGCGTCCCCGCAGTGGCAGAACTACCCGGAGGTCTTCGCGCAGGTGCCGTTCCTGCACCAGTTCGCGAACACGGCGCTGGTGACGATCGCCCGCGTGATCGGGCAGCTGCTGCTGTGCGCCCTGGCCGGCTACGCCTTCGCGCGGATGAGGTTCCGCGGCAGGAACCTCGTGTTCGCGCTGGTGCTCTCGATCCTCATGGTCCCGTACCAGATCTACCTCATCCCGCAGTACGGCGTGATCCAGAACCTGGGCCTGCTCAACACGATCGCCGGCATCGCCGCACCGGGGGTCTTCAGCGCCTTCGGCACGTTCCTCATGCGCCAGCACTTCCTGTCGATGCCCGCCTCGCTCGAGGAGGCGGCGCGGCTGGACGGCGCGAATCCCTGGCAGACCTTCTGGCGAATCATGTTCCCGCTCTCCGGGCCGGCGCTCAGCGCGGTCGCGATCCTCACCGCCCTCGCCTCGTGGAACGACCTCATGTGGCCGCTGATCGCCGCGACCTACGACGAGAAGACGACCCTCGCCGTCGGCCTCACGTCCCTGCAGGGCCAGTTCACGACGGACTACCCGGTGATGATGGCGGCGAGCTTCATGGCGATGCTGCCGCTGATGATCCTGTTCATCGTCCTGCAGCGCCGTGTCGTGGAGGGGCTCGCCCATTCGGGCATGAAGGGGTGAGCGTCCCGGGGGAGTGGGCTGTGCGCCCTCACCGGCCGAAGCGCTGCTGCGCTGCCTGGCGGGTGGTGTCCAGGGCCGCGCCGATCACGGTCCAGGAGACTCCCGCCTCCCGTGCCGCGGTCACGGAGTCGCGCAGCTCCTGCTCGGCGTGAGCCAGCTCCTCGCGGGCGGTGAGGATCCGACGGAAGGGTGCTGCATCCTGCGAGGGGGCCGTCAACGGATCGAGCGTGTCGAGCCCGTCCGCCACGGTCCCGTGTACGGGGTCGAATGCCATGTGATCACCTCAGGTAGTCGTAGAAGATCGGTCGAAGTCGGTCCGCGTGGATCACGCGGGTGGGGGTGTCGGCAGGAAGCGCGACCATCTCCAGAAGCATCCCGTGGCGGTCCGGGCCGATGACCAGGAGGCGCTCGTCTCCGTGGTACTCGTACTCCACGAGTCGCACAGCGTTCCGCCAGGCGTGCCGTATGTCGTGGTCGTCGATGCCGTGCCGATGGGCGGATGATGCGATGTCCGCTCGAGTCTCCTGTCAACGCCCAGAGGTGTCAAGAGAGCCTTGACGAACGGGCTGCGTCGCCGGAACTCAGCGTGCCTGGATGTCTGGTGGGTGTCGTGCGGATGTGGATGAGAACCGGATGGGGAGGGCCGGCGGGCTCGCCGCGCTCCCGACCATTCGGGCGAACCGCCGTACCCGGCGTCTCGCGCCTCCTCCTCGCGCTTCCCACGTGAGCAAACCCTGGCTACAGTGCAGATCCCCTACCCCCACAGGAGTCGATGATGACCGTGGATCTGCCCCGCCCCGCCCTCTCCTCCCGCCCCGAGCCGACGACGCCAGCCCCTTCGGAGGGCCGCTCGCTCAGCCGCCGCACGGCGCTCGCCGGCGGCTTCGGTGCCGCGGGCACCGCCGCCGCTCTGGCACTCGCTGCGCCCTCGGCCACGGCGGCAGGTGCCGCGCCGACCGGGACCGTCGGCCCCGCCCCGGCCGGCGGGCACCACGGCGGCCACCACGGCAGCGCCCCCGCCGTCCACTGGGAGCGCGGGCACCTCTTCCCGACCTTCGACCGTGCCTCGGGCACAGTGCGCGTGGGCGACATGCGGAAGCTCGACGGCTTCGACCGTCTGCTGCTGATCAGCCTGCAGGGACTCGTGAACCGCGAGCGCCCCGAGGTCTACCTCATCGCCGACGACGTCGACGAGACCTGGATCCCCGACCTCCCCGCGCGCACCCGGGTCGAGAAGAACGCGCTCGACCTCGTCTCCCGCTACCGCAGGCGGATCTCCGGCGCCGTCGTCTACGACATGGACGCCCCGGACACCATCAACCTCGCGACCACCATCGCCGCCCAGCGCGGCGCGGTCGTCGCGACCGCGCAGCAGGCCTCCGACCACGGCCTGAAGGTCGTCGAGGACCTGCGAGGACGCTTCGAGGACGACCCCGCCGCCATCTACGAGTACGCCATCGACCACCACTGGGAGAAGAGCACCCACAAGGTGCTCGTCGGCCTCCCGCCCACGCACACCGTCGAGGTCGAGGGGGTCGAATGGACCGAGCTGGCGCGCGAGAAGGAGCGGGTCACCGACTCCTCGAACCTCGGCACCGTCACCGTGGACCTCACCGCCCACGTCGGCGACGGGGAGGTGTTCGTGCGCCTGTCCGACTCCTTCCCCGACGACGGCTGGGGGCCCTCGCTCCATCATGCGACCCTCACGGTCGACGGCGAGAAGACCGCCGACTTCGTGCCCGGCACCGACGATGAGGCGGAGTTCCTCTTCGACGGCAGCGGCTCGCAGACCAAGGAGGGCCTGCGCTTCGCCGACGGCGGCTCCTCCTTCATCTACCGCTTCGAGGTCCCGGACGGCGCGAAGGCCGTGAGTGTCGACCTCGAGCTCGAGAACGAGTACGCCGTCTCCGCGACGTCCACCGCACCCACGCGCGTCGAGCCCTTCTCGTCCTTCCGCGACTTCGCGATCGCCACGAGCGCGCTGATCACCTGGCTCCCGCCCTCGGGCGCGAGCGGCAGCCAGTTCTCCGAGCTGCTCGAGAAGGTCGACCCCGGCACCGTCTACGCCGGCTGGTTCGCGAACGACGTCGACGGCGAATGGTCGGGCGTGGAGCTGTGCAGCACCCACGGCGTCATCGTCGTGGCCGCCGACTACTTCATGAACGCGACCGTGCTCTCCGGCATCCCCGCCTCGACCCGCGCGAAGCCCACGAAGCCCTCGCGCGGCCGCGTGAAGGACCGCACCTACCTCACGCTCACCTTCGGCGAGGGCGACAACATCCAGTTCTGCGAGCGGCACATGCGCGAGCTCTGGGACGACCCCGCCCGCGGGTCCGTGCCGATGAACTGGACCATCACGCCGCTGCTCGAGGACATCGGGCCAGCCCTGCTGCACCACTTCCAGCACACCGCGACCGAGAACGACTTCCTGGTGTGCGGCCCCTCCGGCGCCGGTTACACCTACGGCGACTCCTGGCCGAAGGACCAGCTGGACGTCTTCACGAAGGCCTCGGGCCGCTACCAGTCCCGCACCGGGCTCGACATGGTCTACGCCTACTCGACCCCCGAGTCCGGCGAGCCCTCGCCGACCCTGCCCGACTGGGTGCTCGAGTCCTACGCGGACAACGTCGACCTGCGCGGCATCATGCAGACCGACGAGAAGGGGTCGATCAGCGCACCCGGCGCGGCCGTCCCGCTGATCGGCACCTTCTATCCCGCCGGCGGCGTCGACACCTACCGCGAGCAGCTGCTCGCGAAGATCGAGGAGGCCCGCGGGACGGGCGGGGCCGGCGGCAAGGGATCGGCCGACGGCAAGGGCTCGGCCGGCGGCGAGGGCTCGGCGGGAGGTCCGCTGTTCATCGCCGGGCTCATCAACGCCTGGAGCTGGACCCCGTCGGACGTGAAGGAGCTCGTCGAGAGCCTGCCGGAGGACGTCGAGGTCGTGCTGGCCGACGAGTTCTTCGACCTCTTCGCGCGCACCCGCTGAGCAGCCACCCGGGCTACGCTCCCCCATGCCAGACGACGTCGCCGACCTGCTCTCCGCGTACGACTCCCAATTGCGCGAAGATGCCGAGGTCGTGAACGCCGAGAGCGTCGCCCGGGTCGGCCCGCTGCTGGTTGCGAGGTATCCCGGAGGACGGGGCTTCGTCACCTATCGGGATCTGCAGGTGGAGAACGCGCAGCAGGCGTCCGGCAGAGTGCAGGACGCGCTCTCGCTGCTCCTCGAGGAGCCGCGGTGCACGCAGATCGAGTGGAAGACCAGGGGGCACGATCAGGCCCCCGGGCTCGAGGATGCTCTGCGCGCTCAGGGGTTCGTCCCCGAGGAGCCGGAATCGATCATGGTCGGCCGCCTGGAGGGCCTGATGGGCGGCGCGCCGCTCCCGGACGTCACTCTGAGACGCATCACCCGGGACGCCGACGTGCGCGCGATGTGTGCGATGGCGGAGGAGGCGTTCGGGCGCAGCGCCGGTGCGCGCCACGCGGACGTCCTCCTTGCGCGCATCGGGGCAGGGGACCCCATGGAGCTGTGGGTCGCCGAGACGGAGGGGAGGATCGTCTCGTGCGGACGGCTCGAGCTCGTGCCGGGCACCGACTTCGTCGGCCTCTGGGGTGGGGCCACCCTCCCCGAGTACCGGCACCGCGGCATCTACCGGGCGCTCACGGCCGCCCGTGCCGAGGCGGCGCTCGCAGCCGGATACGGCTATGTCCACAGCGACTGCACGGAGTTCTCCCGTCCCATCCTGGAGCGCTCCGGCCTCGTGCGCGTCTCCTCGACCACCCCCTTCATCTGGAGCGGGGCGCAGGCCTGAACACAGCGGTAGCCTGCCCGCCATGACCGCTCCTGCAGACCGCCTCATCGACGTCCACGCCCACTTCGTCACCGACGACTACGTCGCGGCCGCACGCGGGGCCGGGATCGAGCATCCGGACGGCATGCCCGGCTGGCCGGAGTGGGCCCTCGCCTCGCAGATCGAGGACATGGACCGCCGCGGCATCGAGCACGCGGTGCTCTCGATCTCCTCGCCCGGGGTCCACTTCGGCGACGACGCGGCGGCGGCATCGCTCGCCCGCGCGGTGAACGACGCCGCGGCCTCGTTCGTCGCCGAGCACCCGCAGCGCCTCTCCTTCTTCGCCTCGCTGCCCCTGCCCGATGTCGACGCCGCCCGTGCCGAGGCCCGCCGCGCGCTCGCGCTGCCCGGGGCCCGCGGCGTGATCCTCGAGTCGAACCCGCGCGGCCAGTACCTCGGCGACCAGGCGCTCGAGCCCCTGTGGGCGGATCTCGAGGCCGCGGGCGCGATCGTGTTCGTCCATCCGACCTCGCCCGTCGGGGCCGACGGGACGGACCTCGGCCGGCCCCGCCCGATGCTCGAGTTCATGGCCGACTCGACCCGCAGCATCGTCGACCTCGTGCTCGCGGGTGCCCTGGACCGCCATCCCGGACTGCGCGTGATCGTCCCGCACTCCGGGGCCTCCCTTGCCCTGCTGTCCGACCGGGTCGCCATGTTCCAGGGCGGGTTCGGCCTGGGCGGCGTGCCCTTCGCCGAGGCGATGCGCGGTCTCTGGTTCGACCTCGCGGGCACGCCCTTCCCGCATGCGGCGCCGCTGCTGGTGGACGTCGCCGGATCCCAGCACGTGCTCTACGGCAGCGACTCCTGCTGGACCCCGGCCCCGGCGGTCGATGCGCAGATCGAGAGCATCGACCGCGCCCAGCCGCCCCTCGGGGCGACCAGCTGGCGGCGCCTGACCACCCGCAACGCGGAGACGCTGCTGGGCGAGGGGTGAGTGCGCGGGTTCAGGCCCTGCTGATCCCGGCAGTCCACTCGCCGACGGTGGTCACCGTCGCCTGACGGGAGAACACCTTCTGCGTGAGCACCCGGTGCACCTCCTCGTCGGGGTCCGCACAGGCGTCGGCGAGCACGGTGAGGCGGAAGTCGAGGTCCGCCGCCTGGCGCAGCGTCGAGAGCACGACGCCGCTCGTGGAGATCCCGGCGAGCACGAGCGACTCGGCCTGCAGGCCGCGCAGCAGCACCTCGAGATCGCTGCCGGTGAACGCGCTGATCCGGCGCTTGACCACGACGGGCTCGTCCGGGCGCGGGGCGAGGGCCTCGTGGAGCGCGGTGGCGGGGGAGTCCTCGGTCATGCCGTTGTCGCCCGCGCGCTCCGCGATGCCGGCGAAGCCCGAGGTCGGTGCGATCTCGGGGTAGCCGGGGCGGAATGCCACGCGCACCCAGACCACCGGGATGCCGGCCGCGCGCGCCGCCTCGACCGCCTCGCGGGCGCGCTCGAGGACGCCGGTGCCGGTGAAGCGGTCGGCGATGCCGTGCTGGAAGTCCATGGCGAGCAGCGCGGTGCGCGGGGCAAGGGTCGACGCCTCGTGAAGATCGTTGGCGGATGAGGTCATGGGGGAGTGCTCCTCTGTCTGGACGGTGAGGGATCGGGGCGGCCGATCCCTCATTTGCTCAATCAACATTGATCAATGTACGTTGACGATATGGATCCAGCAAATCGTCCGGCCTCCGCGGCGGAGGCCGCGCATGCCCTGCGCGGCGTCGTCGGCCGACTGCGGCGCCGCCTCCTCGCAGTCTCCGACAGCGAAGCCCTCACGCCCGCGCAGGCCTCGGCCCTCACCCTCTTCGTGCGCGGCGACGCCGACTCGGGCACCTCGCTCGCCCAGGCCGAGCGGATCTCGCCCCAGGCCGCGGCCGTCACCGTGGCGGCCCTCGCGAAGGCCGGTCTCATCGAGCGCACGGCCGACCCCGCCGACGGCCGCCGCCAGATCATCGCCGTGACCGACGCGGGCCTGGACTGCGTCCGGGGGGCGCGCGGGATGCGCCAGGCCTGGCTCGAGGAGGGCCTGGCCGAGGAGTACACCGAGGACGAGCGCGCGCAGATCATCGCGGCCGCCGCCCTCCTCGAGCGCCTGCTCCAACGATGACGGCGATCACCCGCCGCCCCGCACCCGCAGACCGCTTCGACCGCCGCCTGCTCTCCCCGATGATGCTCGGGTCGATCCTGAACCCGATCAACTCCTCGATCATCGCCGTCGCCCTCGTGCCCATCGGCGTCGCGCTCGGCGCTCCCGCCCGGGAGACCACCTGGCTGATCACGGGCCTGTACCTCGCCACCGCCGTCGGACAGCCGCTGATGGGGCGGCTCGTCGACGCCTACGGCGCCCGCCGCATGTTCCTCATCGGCTCCGCGCTGACCCTGCTCGCCGGCGTGATCGGCACCTTCGCCCCGAACATCTGGGTGCTCGTGGCCGCCCGCGTGGTGCTCGGCTTCGGCACCTGCGCCGGCTACCCCTCGGCGATGCGGCTGATCCGCGACGAGGGCGATCGGACCGGGGTGGACAGCCCCGCCGCCGTGCTCAGCGCGCTCAGCATCACCACCCAGACCATCTCGGTGATCGGTCCCGTGCTCGGCGGTGTGCTCATCGACGTCGGCGGCTGGCGCAGCACGCTCGCGATCAACGTGCTGCTGGGCGCCGCGGGCCTCGTGCTGGGGCGGCTCTACCTGCCGCCGAGCCGTCGGCCCGTCGGCCGTGCGCGGATCGACGTGGCCGGGATCCTGCTGTTCACGGTCGCCCTGGTGAGCCTGCTGCTCCTGGTCATGGACCCGTCCGTCGGCCGGCTCTGGCTGCTCGTGCCCGTCCTCGCCGCCGGCGCCGGCTTCTGGATCTGCGAACTGCGGCGCAGCGATCCCTTCATCGACGTGCGCATGCTGCGGGCGAGCCCCGCGCTCGTGCGCACGTACCTGAGATCGGTGCTCGCGGCGCTCGTGAGCTACGGCTACATCTACGGCTTCACCCAGTGGATGCAGGAGGCGCGCGACCTCAGCCCCTCGGTCTCCGGGCTCGTGCTGCTGCCCACCTTCGCCGTGGGCATCGCGGTGGTCGCCCTCACGGGGCGGCGCGAGGCGCTGCGCGGGAAGCTGATCGTCGGCTCCCTGGCGCAGATCCTCGCCTGCGCCCTGCTGCTCGCGCTGGGCGACAGCTCACCGCTCGTACTGCTGCTCGCGATCGCCGTGGTGCTCGGCATCCCGCAGGGCCTGCTGAACCTCGCCAACCAGAACGCGGTCTACCGCCAGGCGCGCGGCGACCAGATCGGGGCGGCGGCGGGGCTGCTGCGCACCTTCATGTACCTCGGCGCGATCGGCTCGTCCTCCGCGAGCGGCGTGCTCTTCGGCCGACGGGCCGACACCGCGGGCATGCACGATCTCGGTCTGGTGATGCTCGGCGCGGCCGTGCTGCTGCTCGTGCTCGCGGTGGCCGACAGGGCGCTCGGCAGCAGGGAGGGCAGCCGGGGGTGAGGCCGCCGGTCCGGGGCCGTGCCCGGTCGGGCCAGGTCCAGCCCGACCCGGCTCAGCGCACCTCGCGGTGCAGGTCGGCGAAGCAGTCCACGCCGGAGAGCCACTCGCGCTGCGCGCCGTCGCCGAACTCGCCCAGGCGGGCGACGGGCGTGCCGTCCCGCTGGGCGGGGCGCGGGTGGATGCGCAGGGAGCCGTGCGTGAGCTCGAGGCGCAGGCCGATGCCGTGCTCCTCGTAGGTCTCGGTGACGTCCTGGCCGATGAGGGAGCGCAGGACGCCCGCCCAGCGCTCGTCCTCGGAGGAGATGATCGCGTGCTCGCGCATCATGGTGGGCATCACCAGGCACTCCAGGAGCGGCTGCTCGACGGAGCCGGTGGGCGACTCGAAGCGGATCCGCAGCCGGCCGAGCACGAAGCAGACCTCGCGCACCCGGTACCCGTGCAGCCTCGAGAGGTCGAGGGTGAGGGGCTGCGTCGCTGTGCGGATGTCCGCCGTGGTGTCCATGAGGGCACTCTCCTTCCGGTCGTGGCTGCGATGCGGGCGGGCCGCCGCGGAGGGCGACCCGGGTCACAGTGCGGCACTGTAGACCCCTTGCCCGGAAGATGCCGACATGGTGTGCACAGCGGACACGCAGGGCACGTCGGCAGGTCGATGCCGAGGGTCCGGACGGTCGGTGCGGAGGGCAGAATGTGCACCATGGACGAGACCCAGACCGACGCCGCCGAGGCGGCCCCGCGCGTGGTGAGCGCGAGCCGCGTGATCGCGGCCGACCCGGGCGTGATCTTCGAGCACATCGCCGATCCGGCCCTGCAGTCCGCATGGGACGGCAACGACAACCTCGCCGAGGCGGCCTCCGGCCAGCGCGTGCGCGGGATCGGAGACGTCTTCGCGATGACGCTGACCACGGGCGCCGTGCGCGAGAACCACGTGGTCGACTTCGACGAGGGCCTGCGCATCGCCTGGCTCCCCGCCCCCGAGGGCGAGCAGCCGCCCGGTCACCTGTGGCGCTGGGACCTCGAACCGCTCGGCGACGGGCGCACCCGCGTCATCCACACCTACGACTGGACCGACCTCCACGACACCGTGCGCGAGGAGCGGGCCCGCGCCACCACCACGGAGAGCCTGCAGGCTTCGATCGACCGACTCGCGGCGCTGCTCGAACAGGGCGACTGAGCCCGCGTCGGCCTCTCCGGACCCAGCGCGGGCCGACGTCCGGACGCGGTGCGGGACGGCGCCCGGAGCCCCCACGGGCCCGCGCACGGACGCAGCGCAGGGCGACGCCCGAGCTCAGCGGGAGAACGCGAGGCGACCGTCGACCATCGTCGCGAGCGGCCGTATCCCGTGCAGCCGCGCGGCCGCCTCCCTCGCCGCAGCCTCGACGAACAGCCCGTCGGCCCCTCGCGGCACGTCGGCGAAGAGCCCACTGCCTGAGGCCGCGCCCGGATCCTCGACCAGCACCAGGTCCGCGCGCCCGCCCACCTCGGGACGCACGCCGGCGCCGTCGGTCGAGGCGGCGAGCGCCTCGAGGGGCTGCAGCTGCTGGGCGGGGAACCAGGCCTCGCGCGCATCGGCGCTGCGATGCACCGCCGCCGCCATGGCGAGCCAGGGATCCACGGGCGCGACAGGGGAGTCGGAGCCCATCAGCAGGTCGACCCCCGCATCGAGCAGGTCGCGGAAGCGGTAGGAGCGCTGCGCATCGCCCGGCCAGACCTCCTCCGTGGGATCGCGATCGTCGAGCAGGTGGGCGGGCTGCACCGAGGCGCCCACCCCGAGCGCCGCCATCCGCGCCACGTCCTCGTCGGCCAGCAGCTGCGCGTGCTCGATCCGCGGCCGGAGCGCGATCGCGCTGCTCCCGCTCCTGTTCTCGCTCCCGATCCTGCTGCCGGTTCCGGCTTCCGCGAGCGCGTCCAGGACCACCGAGGCCGCGGCATCGCCGATCGCGTGGACGGCGACCTGGAGGCCGCGCGCGCCGGCCCGGGCGAGCAGTGCCGCGAGATCGTCGGCCATGTGGCTGAGCACCCCGTAGCCGCCGCCGAGCGGGTGCGCACCTGCCTCACCGGAGAAGGCGTAGGGGTGGCGGCAGTAGGCCGAGCGGGATCCCAGCGAGCCGTCGGCGATCACCTTGAGCGGCCCCATCGTCACGAGCCCCGAGGACCCGATCGCAGTGCCCGTCGGCCCCGGGACCCCGTCGAGCCCGGAGGCGTAGGTCGCCGTGCGCACGCGGATCCGCGCCTCGCGGCGCGCCCACAGCGACGCGTTGTCGGCCCACTCCATGTCCGTCAGGCCGACGATCCCGCGCGCGAGGGCGTCCTCCTGCAGGGTCGCGACCCCGGCCTCGAGGTGCGCCGCGACGCCGGGCAGATCGTCGAGATGGGCGACGGCGTCGAACCACTCGTCCTCGGCGACGATGCCGCGCCGCGGGGGCAGCCCCAGGGCGCGCAGGGCGGCGGAGCTCATCCACGCGTGGTGCGCGTCGCCGCCGATCAGCACCACGGGCAGCTCCCCGGCGACGGCGTCGAGCCCGGCGACCGTCGGATCGCCGGCCATGTCCACGAGCCGGTGGCCGAAGCCGATCAGCGCCTCAGGCCCGGCGGTGCCCGCAGCGCCGGCCCGCCGTAAGGCGCCGGAACGGTCGCCGGGTCGCGCGGCGATCGCGGCGGCGACCTCGCGCAAGACCTCGTCGACCGAGGCGAGACCGGAGGTGTCCAGCCGCGAGTAGCCCTGGGCGGTCTGCCCCACGTGCACGTGATGGTCCCAGAGCCCCGGGATCGCGAGCGCCCCGCCCGTCTCGAGGACCTCCTCGCCCGGGGCCGCCGCGAGGTCCGGCCCGACCTCCGTGATCACCCCGTCGCGCATCCGGAGGGAGACGGGGGAGACACGTGAAGCAGGGGACGCGGGGGAGGCCGGCAGCAGGCGCAGATCACGGACGAGCACGCGGCGAGCCTATCCGGCCGCTCGCGGGGGACAATCGAGGCATGCGCGAGCAGTCCACCGCCCCCGACACCGCTCCCTCCCCGTCCTCCCCGCGGGACTCCGCGCCGTCCGCCGCCGCTCCGCAGGCCTCCCGCGACGAGACCGCCGCACTGTGGTGCGCCGCGGGCGCCGCCGTCCTCGGGCTCGGCGTGGGCCTCGTGTCGCTGCGCGCGACCCTGCCCCTGTTCGGTCGCGGCTCGATCGGCGAGGTCGCGGCGTACGCGGGGATGGGCGCCGGCCTGCTCGGCTTCGTCCTGGCCGGTCTCACCATCACCCCGCGCCGCCAGCCCTGGCTGCGGGAGATCTCCCGCGTGCGGTGCGCGGCGAACATCCTCGCCCTCGGCGCGCTCCACGCGGTCTTCGCCTTCCTGCTGTGCAGCGCCCTGTACGGCGTGTTCTCCTCGGCCTTCCTGGGACTCGCGCTGGATCGCTGGACCGGTGCCGTCTGGGTCGGCATCACCGCTGCGGCCTGCGCCTACGCGTGCGTGGAGAGCGCGCTCGCCCTCACCAGCGAGGCCCTGTCCGTGCTGCTGGCCGCGTTCCTGGTGACCGGCGCGCTCGCGGCGGCGCTCAGTGCGAGCGACCCCCACTGGTGGCATCACCACTTCTCCGCGCTCGGCTCGGGCAGGGACGGATTCACCTTCAACCTCACCCTGCTGCTCGCGGGCCTCGCGCTCGCTGCGATCGGCGACTTCGTGGGCCACGACGTCGCCCTCTGGTGCCGGGCGACCGGCCAGACCCGCACCCCGGCGACCATCGTGCGCCTGGCGCTGATCGTCCTCGGGGTGCTCGTGATCGCCGTCGCCCTCATCCCCGTGGACGCCGAGCGCACCTGGCACGATGCCGCTGCTCAGAGCATCGTCCTGGTCTTCGCGGCGGCCCTCGTCGGATTCCCCATGCTGTTCCGGCGCCTGCCGGGCAGCTTCCTGGCGGTCACCGTGGGCGTGATCATCGCGCTGATGGTCCTGCTCGTGCTCTGGAAGGGGGTGGGCTACCTGGGCCTCACGGCCTTCGAGATGGGGGCGGCCACGACCGTCATGACCTGGCTCGTGCTGTTCGTGCGCACCGTGGCGGCAGCGGAGCGCAGCCTGCCGGCCGCCGACTGAGCCTGCCCGCAGCGGACCGGGCGTCCCCGCCGCCGACCGACCCGGCCGCCGACTGAACGTGCCCGCCGCGGACCGAGTCCTGCACCGGCTCCATGACAGCTGTCACGGGAGGGACGTGACGGCGCCCGATGGGAGCGCGGGCACGGCGCGGCGGAGGCTGGAGCCATGAACGCGACGACTCCAGATCCCGCCCCCGCAGTCGACCCCGCCATCGACTGCCGCGGCCTCACCAAGACCTTCGGCTCCCTCACCGCCGTCGACGACCTCGACCTCACCGTCCCGCGGGGACAGATCCTCGCGCTGCTGGGGCCCAACGGGGCCGGCAAGTCCACGACCACCGAGATGATGCTCGGGCTCGCGAACCCGGACGCCGGTGAGGTGCGCATCTGCGGCGCCGCGCCCACGGAGGCGGCGCGCCGCGGCCTGGTCGGCGCGATGCTCCAGAACGGCGCCCTGCTCGAGGAGACCCCGGTGCGCGTGATGCTGAACCTCGTCGCCGGGGTCTGCGCGCACCCGCTGCCCCTGGACGACGTCATCGAGCGGGCCGACATCTCCTCCCTGCTGCGCCGCAGCACCTCGAAGCTCTCCGGAGGCGAGGCCCAGCGGGTCCGCTTCGCGCTCGCGCTGCTGCCCGACCCCGAGGTCATCCTGCTGGACGAGCCCACGGTCGCGATGGACGTCGAGACCCGTCGACGCTTCTGGGAGCGCATGCGCCACGTCGCCGCCGACGGACGCACCATCGTCTTCGCGACCCACTACCTCGAGGAGGCCGACCAGCAGGCCGGCCGGGTCGTCGTCATGGATGCCGGTCGCATCGTCGCCGACGGCACGGGCGCCCAGATCCGCGCCCGCATCGGCGGACGCGCGATCACCCTGCGCGTGCCCGACCCTGCGGCCGCCGAGCCCTTCGCTCACCTCGAGGGCGTGACCAGCGTCGACATGCTCGACGACGGCCGCCTGCGGCTCGCCACCTCCGACTCCGACGCCACCCTGCGGGGCCTCTTCACCGGGGAGGACCTGCCGCGGGCGCACGACGTCGAGGTCACCACCCCGAGCCTCGAGGACGCGTTCCTCGCCCTCACCTCCCACTGAGCGCGCCGCCCCACCCGTCCCGCTCGCTCCGCAAGTCCCGCCCTCACCCGCCAGGAGACGTCATGACCACCGCACCAGCACTCACCACCACGGCCACCGCCGCCTCACCGAGCGTCGGCCGCGGAGCCCCTGCGAGCCAGACGCGCCGCACCGTCCGCTTCGCGCTCTCGTCGACCTCGACGACCCTGCGCAAGGGCATGTTCCTGTTCTTCACGGTCGCCCTGCCGATCCTCATGTTCCTCATGTTCAACGAGATCTTCGGGAAGGAGGCCATCGGCCAGGGCGGTGACACCGTGGGCACCTTCATCATGGTGCGCATGGCCGCCTACGGCGGGCTCGGCGCCGCAATCAACGCGGGCGCGATCATCCAGCTCGAGCGTACCAACGGATGGCTGCGCCAGCTCATGGTCGCGGGCCTCACCCCCCGCAGCTTCGTGATCGGCAAGATGGTCGCTGCGATGGTCATCGTCCTGCCCGCGCTGATCGGCGTCTACCTCGCCGGCGCGCTCGTCGCCGGCATCCACCTGGACGCCCTGGAGGCCGTGCGCTCGCTGCTCGCCCTCTGGATCGGCATGCTGCCGCTGGTCCTGCTGGGCCTCGTCGTCGGCCTCGCCCTGAAGCCCAGCGCCGTCGGCGCCGCGACCACCATCGGCATGATGCTGCTCGCCGTCGCGGGCGGCCTCTGGTTCCCCTACGAGATGTTCCCGAGCTGGCTGCAGACCATCTCCCGCTTCACCCCGACCTACTGGGTCGGCGAGCTGGGCACCTGGGGCATCATCGGCGAGGACTTCCCGATGCGCGGCGCGGTGACACTCGCCGCCTGGACCCTCGGCCTCGCGGTGATCGCCGCCCTGCTGCTGGGCCGTGCCGCCCGCTCCGCCTCGCGACGCTGAGCGGCCGCCGGCGGTCCCGAGCCATCGGGACCGGGACCGCCGGACCGTCGGGGACCGTCGGACGGATGTCGGTGCGGAGGAGCGAGGAATGCTGGAAGAATCGCTGAACAGCCCGCGAGGAGGGGGAGCACCATGGCGCGGACACGACTGACCGGCTTCGCACGCCACGGCCCCGCCGGTGCCACCGCACCGCCTATCGAGCGCTGCGACGAGAAGCATCCGCGGACCCTGCGTGGGCTGCACCGGGCGGCGATCGATTCCGGCGCGATGTTCTACACGGCACCGTCGCTGCTGTTCATGCTGTTCGTCATCATCCCGGCGTTCGACCAGCCCAGCGTGCTCCACGCGGCGGCGATCATCGCGCTCGCGCTCGCCTTCAGCGCGGTCTTCCTCTACCTGCCCGGGGTCAAGGCCTACGGTCCGAGCGTCGGGTACGCCTACATCGGCGTGGTCTGGGCGCTGATCGCGCTGTTCGTCCCCGCGATCGGCGTGAACGTCCTGTACATGGTGATGTTCGTGCAGATCGCGCACACCATCGCGCTGCCCTGGCGCACCGCCCGCGTGGTGATCCTCCCGCTCACCCTCGCGGTGTGCCTCGTCGCGGTGCTCACCGGCGAGTACATCGCGATCATCCTCGCGCTCGTCGGCCTCATGATCTCCCTGGGCGTGGGCTACGGGATCGAGCGCGAGATCCTCACCGAGCGGCTCGCGCAGGCCGAGCAGCGCAACGCCGTCCTCGCCGTCGCCGCCGAGCGCGAGCGCATCGGCCGGGACCTCCACGACATC
The DNA here is from genome assembly GCF_020792675.1 of Brachybacterium halotolerans subsp. kimchii. Taxonomy (NCBI): domain Bacteria; kingdom Bacillati; phylum Actinomycetota; class Actinomycetes; order Micrococcales; family Dermabacteraceae; genus Brachybacterium; species Brachybacterium halotolerans. The sequence goes on from NZ_CP086254.1 coordinate 3,148,558, forward strand.
CTCGGCCACTCGCTCACCACCATCACCGTCTCCTCGCAGCTCGCCCAGCGCCTGCTGGCCTCCGATCCGGAGGCCGCGCACGCCCAGATGGCCGAGGTCGAGCGGATCTCCCGCCAGTCCCTGGCCGACGTCCGCGCGACCGTGAGCGGCATGCAGGAGGTCCGCGCGGCCACGGAGATCGCCTCGGCCCGCAGCGTGCTGACCGCCGCTGGGATCGAGGCCGACGTCCCCGCGGCCCTGCCCGAGCTCGACGATGAGCGCGCCGAGCTGTTCGGCTACGTGATCCGCGAGGGCGTCACCAACGTGGTGCGCCACTCCCGCGCGACCCGCTGCACCATCCGCGTGGACGAGGACAGCGCGAGCGTCGCCGACGACGGCGTGGGCATCCCGAGCGATCGTGCCCGCTCGGGCCTCGACGGCCTCGCGCGCCGCGTCGAAGAGGGCGGGGGAGAGCTCGAGGTCATCTCCGACGGGGAGGGCGCGGGGACCGTGATCACGGCGCGGCTCGCGCCCGCCCGGCGACCGCTCGACGAAGGAGCCCACCATGCCTGACGCGTCCGCCGCCCCCGCTGGGTCGATCCGCATCGCGCTGGCCGATGACCAGGCGATGCTGCGCTCGGGCCTCGCGGCGCTGCTGCGCCTGGAGGCCGACATCGAGGTGGTCGGGGAGGCCGCGGACTGCGCCGGAGCGCTCGCCGTCGTCTCCGAGCACCGGCCCGACGTGCTGCTGCTGGACGTCCAGATGCCCGCGGGCACCGGCGCGGACGGCGCGAGCGGCCCGGCCGACGGCCTCGAGGTCGCCGAGCGCCTCCAGGGCTCCGGCACCCGGATCGTCGTGCTCACGACCTTCGGCCGCGCCGGCTACCTGCGCCGCACCCTCGAGGCGGGGGCCGACGGCTTCATGGTCAAGGACGCCCCCGTGGAACGGCTCGTCGACGCAATCCGCCGCGTCCACCAGGGCCTGCGCGTGGTCGACCCCGAGCTCGCCGCGCAGTCGCTGGCCGCGGGCCCGAACCCGCTCTCGGCGAAGGAGACCGAGGTGCTGCGCGCCTGCGCACACGGCGGCTCGACGGCCGACGTCGCCGCCCGCGTGTTCCTCTCCGAGGGGACGGTGCGCAACCACGTCTCGAGCGCGATCGGGAAGCTGGGCGTCGGCAATCGCGCAGAGGCCGTGCGCCGCGCGACCGACAACGGGTGGCTGTAGCGGGACGAGGCATGGACAGGCCGGAGTAGCCGCCGTAGGGTCAGCGGCGATGATGACCAGTCAGGCCCGCAGCGGCCGCTCCCGGACAGGCGACCTGGTCGGTCCCTGATCCGCGCTCCTCCCGTCGTGCGCACGACGTCGAACCACCCGACCCCGCGCACCGACCGAGGAGAACCATGACCGCGCACTTCAACCACACCATCATCGCCACTCGCGACCCCAAGGGGCTCGCCGACTTCTACCGCGACCTGCTGGAAGCGGAGGAGGCCCCTTCCTGGGGCGTGTTCCAGAACCTGACCATCGGCGGCGGCGTGCTGCTCCAGTTCGCTGATCCGCCGATCGACTTCCCGCCCCAGCACTACGCGTATCTGCTGGACGACGAGCACTTCGATCGCGCTCTCGCCTCGATCCGCGCGAGCGGGCGCGAGCACTGGGCGGATCACACGAGGACCCGTCCCGGAGAGATCAATACGGAGCACGGAGGCCGAGGCGTCTATCTCCTGGACCCTTCGGGGCACTATCTGGAGCTCATCACGCGTCCATACCTCTGATCCGCTGAGGACGGACGCAGAAGGAGGCCGGGCGACGCGCGAACGCGCGTCGCCCGGCCTCCTGCGCTGGCGTCGGTCAGATCGTGGACGCGAAGGGGTCGAAGTCGACGGGGACCGTCGGCACCTCGGAGACCGAGCTCTTCACGGTCACGAACTCCTCGCTCGCGGCGGACTCCTCGGCCGAGAGCATGACGTCCAGGACGTGGTAGCCCAGCTCGCCGCTCGCGACGTGCGGGCGGTCCTCGGCGATCGCGCGGACCATGTCCAGCAGGCCCAGCCCGCGGCCGGTGACCACGCCCTCCTGCGGGATCTCGATGCGCTCCTGCGCGGGCGGGGCCTCCCCGAAGGACTCGAAGGGCTTCACGTAGGAGATCGCGCCCTCGAACATGTTCGGGTCCGGCAGGAAGATCGAGCCCTCGGTGCCGTGGATCTCGACGATGCCCTGGCGGGCGAGCGGCGAGTCGAAGCTGACCAGCGAGTTCGCCTGCTGCCCGGCCTCGAAGCTCGTGAGCAGCGAGAGGGTGGAGGGCACCTCGACGGGGAACGTCTCCCCGGCGCGGTCGCCCACCTGGATGGTGCGCTCGAGCTGGGCGCGCAGGCCCATCGCCGCGACCTTGTCCACGGTCCCGAACAGGCTCACCAGGGCGGTGATGTAGTACGGGCCGATGTCCAGCAGCGGGCCCGCGCCCTTGGCGAAGAGGAAGCCGGGGTTCGGGTGGAAGACCTCGGGGCCCTGCCACTGCATGGAGGTCTGGGCGAACAGCGGGGTGCCGATGGTGCCCTTGAGGATCTCGCGCTTGGCGGTCTGGAAGCCGGGGCCCAGCACCGTGTCGGGGGCGCAGCCCACGCGCAGACCCTTGGCCTTGGCATCCACGAGCAGCTGTGCGGTGGACTCGCGGTCCAGGCCCAGCGGCTTCTCGGTCCACACGTGCTTGCCGGCGGCGATCGCGCTCGCGGAGACCTCGGCGTGCACGGCCGGGATCGTCAGGTTCACGACGACCTGCACGCCCGGGTGGTCCAGGACGTCCTGGGCGGTGCCGGCGGCGGGCACGCCGTGCTTGGCGGCCTGGGACTTCGCGCGCTCCACGTCGAGGTCGCCGAGGATCAGGACCTCGACGTCGGGGAACGAGCCCAGGTTCTCCAGGTAGGTGTCGGAGATGACGCCGACGCCGATGAAGCCGACGCCGATCGGGCTGCCGGTGGTGCTGGGGGTGGTCATGCGATGAAGCCTCCGTCGCGCAGGAACGCGTAGCTGGCGGCGACGTCCTCGAAGACGTCTCCGGGGGTGTTGTCGTACTCGATGACGGCGTACTTCAGGGAGTCGCCGGCGGCCTTGAGAGCGTCCTCGGTGGGCACCTCGCCCTCGCCGGGATGGCGCTGGTCCAGGCTCGCCGAGTCGAAGTCGGGGGCGTCGGGCGCGAAGGGGTTGCCCTGCGGCGGGACGCCGTCCTTCACGTGGACCGCGACGAGGCGGTCGCCGAGCGAGCGCACGAGCTCGGTCGGGTTCTGCCCGCCCACGATCGCCCAGAACAGGTCGAGCTCGATGACGACGCTCGGGTCGAGCAGGGAGACCATGTACTCGTAGGCGGTCCTGCCCTCGAAGCTCGCGAGGAACTCCTGGGCGTGGTTGTGGTAGCCGACGCTCAGGCCGTAGGCCTTCGCAGTCTCGGCGGCGGCGTTCAGGCGCTCGGCGATGTCCTTCACGCCGTCCTGGGTGAGCCAGCGGTCCACCGGCACGAAGGGATCGATGACGGTGGTCATGCCGATCTGCTGCGCGGCTTCGAAGACGACCTCGTTGGCGGGGGTCGGGATCGAGCCGTCCGGCGTCCACAGCTCATCGGAGAGCAGCGGCGCGTGGCCGGTCGGGGAGGCGAGGCCGCTCGCGTCGAGCGCGGCGCGGATCTCCGCGGGACGGCGCACGAAGTCGAAGGCCTCGACGTTCTTCAGGCCGATCGCGGCGAGCTTGTCGAGGGAGCCGCCCATGTCGTCGGAGAACTGCTGAGCGAGGGTGTACAGCTGCACGGAGCCGAGGGGGAGAGCCACGGTGCCCTTCTTTCCTGTTCGGTGATGATCGGGTGCGTACGGCGTCACGCTAGCACGAAAAGTACCGCCTGGAGGTTTTGGGGCGGTAGGGTGCGGGACATGATGACCACGGGGCACGACGAGGAGGCCGGGGCGCCGCTCGAGGACCAGGCGACCATCGGTCGGCCCGGCGCCTACGCCAAGGGCATGGCGCGGCGTCGCCAGATCCTCGATCGCGCCATCGAGGTCTTCCGCGAGCGCGGGGCCGACGGCACGTCCCTGCGCCGCATCGCCGAGGCCATCGGCGTCTCCCACGCTGCCCTGCGCCACTACTTCGACTCCCTCGAGCAGCTGCTGGTGGCTGTCTACGCGCATGCGGAGGCGGCCCGGGACGACGATCCGAACCTGCCCGAGCCCTCGTCGGCCGTGGACGTGATGGTGCAGTCGGCCGTCCAGAACCTCGAGGTCCCGGGACTCGTGCAGCTCTACTCGACGCTCGTCGCGGCCTCCCTCGAGGCGCGCTCGACCGAGGCCAAGGAGTACTTCACCTCGCGCTTCGCGCATCTGCGCGTGGCGCTCGAGGCCCAGGTGCGCGCCGAGCAGGAGGCCGGTCAGCTGCGCGCCGACGTCGACGCCGCGCAGATCGCGGCGCTGCTCATCGCAGCCTCGGACGGCCTGCAGATCCAGTGGCTTCTGGAGCCGGAGATCGAGCTCGAGGGGACCCTGAGCGCGTTCCACGCGCTGCTGGAGCCCCGACCCTGACCCGCCTGCATATCGCGCTGTCCCCGGTCTGCGCCATGAGCCGCTGCCATGAGCCGCGGAACTGAGCTCCCCTCAGCTCGCGAAGGCCTCTTCGCCGGCGTTCTGCTCGAGGAGCCGGCGCAGCGCCGTGGCCCGGTCCGGGGTCATGGAAGCGCCGAGGTCCCGGGCGGCATCCACCGATTGTGCGGGAGTGAGGTGGCGACGCTCGGTGGGGTCGCCCTTCCGTCGGATGGTCAGAGCCGTGTCCGCGAGGCTCAGGTGGCCCTCGTCCGTGAACCTCGAGACGATCAGGCGATGGGTGAAGGGGCCGGACTCCGGGTCCTGCGACGTGATCACATGGCCGCCGCGCACGTCGACGGGCACGATGGGCAGGGTGTCGATCACGTGGGCTGTGCTGTCCCCGCGACGCAGCTCCCAGGTCTCCGTGCCGCCTGCCGCTCCGCGGTGCAGTGAGTACTCGCCGTGGGCCTCGTGCCGCACGGCGCCGTCGGACATCCGTATCGGCTCCGTGATCGAGAGTCCGAAACCGGGATCGCAGAGCATCCTCACTCCCTCGAGCTGCACCTCGATGGCCATGTGGGTGCGGGTGTTGTCCGGGCTGTGCACGCGTCCCAGGCGTCGGATGACCGTGAACCCGAGGGACTCGCACGTCGCGGCGAACAGCTGGGCGTGCTCGAAGCAGTATCCGCCGGTGCGCTCGACCAGGAGCCGACGGGACACGGTCGCGGGAGACACCCCGGGATGATCGCCCAGGAGCACGTCCACGTTCGCGAACGGGAACGTGTGCACGTGCCGGCGATGGAGCTCGGCGAGCAGAGTGAAGTCCGGTTCCGAGCGCTCGAGCCCGAGAAGCTCGAGGTGGAGATCGACGTCGATGTCGGCGACGTGCCAGGGATCGGGCGAAGGCGTCATCGTGCCGCGGGTCATCCGGCCAGCCTAGGGGCCGGGTGCGTGGACGAGAGCGCCCCGCGCAGTCCGGAGCTTCGCTGGTAGCGGAGCGCCAAGCCCTCGGAGGAGCGCGGCACCTAGGCTGAACCGGTGTCGTCCCTCCTGCGCATCGTGCGCTTCACCCGTGAGCTGACCCCGCTCTATCTCCTCATCATCCTGTGCTCGGTCGTCACCGCGCTGACCGGCCTCGCCGTCCCGTTCATCATCGGGCACGCGACCGACGTCGTCACCGACGCCGTCGGCGGCCGGACCGGCGCGGGCGCGGCGACCCGCACGGTGCTGTGGCTCGCCTTCGCGCTGCTGGTCGCCGAGCTCGCCAACACGCTGCTGTCCAACCTCGGCGGCTACTACGGCGACCGCATGAGCAACCGCCTGCGCACGATCCTCTCGGTGCGCTACTTCGACAAGCTGCTCGCCCTGCCGCAGCGCTGGTTCGACACCGAGCTGACCGGCACGATCGTCTCGCGGCTGAACCGCTCGATCGCCGAGGTCTCGAACTTCGCGAAGACCTTCTCGAACTCCTTCGCGACCATGCTCATCACGACCTTCGCGGTCCTGGGCATCTCGGCGTTCTACTTCTGGCCCCTCGCGGTGCTGCTGCTCATCATCTTCCCCGTCTACGTGTGGCTGACCGCGCTGACCTCGAAGAAGTGGCAGAAGCTCGAGGGCGCCAAGAACGAGCAGGTCGACCTCGCGGGCGGTCGCTTCGCCGAGGTCATCGGCCAGATCCGCGTCGTGAAGTCCTTCGTGCGCGAGCGCTCCGAGCTCGACGGTTTCCGCGGCCGCTTCGAGGCGACCGACGACCTCACCGCCCAGCAATCCGCGCACTGGCACCGGATGGACGTGCTGCGCCGCGGCGTCCTGAACCTCATCTTCTTCGCGATCTACGCGATCATCTTCGTGCTCACCGCCCGCGGCCAGTTCTCCCTGGGCCAGATGGTCCTGCTCATCCAGCTGATGAACATGGCCCGCGACCCCGTGCAGTCGATGAGCTGGGTCATCGACTCCTCGCAGCGCGCGATCGCGGGCTCGCGCGACTACTTCCGCGTCATGGAGACCCCGGTGGACCCGCGCACCCCGCACGTCGCCGCGGCCCGCGGGGCCGACGGGGTCGAGCCCGAGCAGCTGCCCGCGCCTATCGCCGGCGCACCCATGGTCGCCTTCGACGACGTCCGCTTCGCCTATGAGAACGGCGAGGATGTGCTGCACGGCATCTCCTTCGACGTCGCGCGCGGCGAGAAGGTCGCGCTCGTGGGGGAGTCCGGCGGCGGCAAGTCCACGATCGTGAACCTGCTGCTCGGGCTCTACGAGACCCGCACGGGCGGCGTCGACGTGGCGGGCCATCCGCTCTCCGAGCTCCCGCTGGGGCAGCTGCGACGCGAGGTCGGCGTGGTCTTCCAGGACGCAGCCCTGTTCTCCGGCACGATCCGCGAGAACATCGCCTACGGCCGTCCCGATGCGAGCGACGAGGAGATCCGCGAGGCGGCCCGCCGCGCCAACGCCGACCGCTTCATCGAGCGCTTCGCCGGCGGCTACGACACCGTGATCGGCGAGCGCGGGCTGCGGCTCTCCGGCGGGCAGCGCCAGCGCATCGCCGTCGCCCGCGCGATGCTCAAGGACGCCCCCGTCCTCGTTCTCGACGAGGCCACCTCCGCCCTGGACACCAAGGCCGAGCGCCAGGTCCAGGCGGGCCTCGAGGAGCTCATGGCCGGCCGCACCTCGCTGATCATCGCCCACCGCCTCTCGACGATCGCGAGCGTGGACCGGATCGTCACCCTGCGCGACGGGCACGTCGACGAGATCGGCACGCCCGAGGTCCTCGCGGCCTCCGGCGGCATCTACGCCGAGCTGCTCTCCCTGCAGGACTCGGGCCGGAAGAAGGACCTCGCGAGGTTCGGCTTCCGCGCGTGAGGGCGATGGTGGGATAAAGCGCCCGAAACTTGCATCCAAGATGCTGTTGAAACGGCGTGTGATGACGTTGTCGGAAGACTAGGCAGGAGTGGGGGCATGAGCGGAGTGCCAGGCTAACGGCTGAAAGAGTTTGCCAACCCTGCCCAGTCGGGATAGATGGTCTCCCGGGTGTATCCGAAGTGGTTTTCTAGCATTTCCGTGAGCGGCTGCTTCGCCTGCCAAGGAATGCGAATCGCAAACAGCTTGGGGAATCGCTCTTGACGTCGACCCCTCTTGCCGAGTATCAGGTCAGTCCCGCACATGCGGTCCAGATTTTGTTTCGTCCAAGAGGGTGGCTTTTCCGCGCTCATCAACTCGTTCGTGGGTTCTTCTGAAGCCGGTACTGGGTCGCTCGACAGAATGAATGCTCCGCGCTGCGCCGCGATCCTTGGGTCAATGGGGGGTGTTGAGAACAGCAGTGCGACCCGGTCGCCCTTCTGGATCATTTCATTGTAAGACTCGAGATCCCATGGCCTCTTGATTTTAGTCAAAGAAGTCATCGTGACCGCGACGAGGGCACCGTCTTGTTCTCTGCTCTGGGCGTGTTCTGTGGGATCGCAAAGCATGTATAACGCCACGAATGGATCCGTGGTTACATCTATTAGTCTGTTTGTTGCGCCACTGTGCCGCAATCGGGCAAGAATCTCCCAATCCCCTAGATGTTGGGCGTTGTCCATGCCGAGCCTTCTAGCGGTATCGAGCATCTCGCGTTCGTGGTTCACGAGTTCTTGCCCGTGGATGCCTCTTCTAGTCGCGGTGGACTCGACGCGATGGGATAGGCTTCCTTGGCCGCGCCAGCGGACGCCGTCTCTGGGGCCGCGCACAGTGACGCCCCCAATGGCGTTAATTATCGCTCGGCAAGTATCCAATTGAGCGTTCTTTTGAGACAGGTCTATTTCGTTTGGGTCGACGTTGAGTGTGGAGACTGGGTCGAACACTAGGTCGGCAGGCCAGATCCCGATGGGATCCTGTGTGGACTTCACTTGATTCATGGGGTGGACCTTGGGTCGAGTGGCGTGACGGCTTGCCTGCTTCGAGCTCGTCAGGCTTTCGGCGGGCCCGATTGTTGAGCCTAGCGGCGTTTTCCGGCATGTCCGGTGATCGCTGATCCCAGGTCTGAGCGGTAGCCTGTTCGATGCTTGAGGGCTGGGTCTCGACCCGTGGCCGGTGCCGCTTGAACCGGAGCTGTGTGTGGTCCGCACACGATTCGCGCATCACGCGATGACCTGCGAGAGGTAGGTTCGTCAGTAGCAGGTTTCGCACCGCCTGCTGACTCAAGATCACTCGAGACGCAATGCCACGAGCGCGATCTTTGAGGAATTGGAGCGGCACGGGGTCGTTCGACGCACTCCGCCTGCGGATCCCCGTTCCGGGCGACCGGATCCCTTCGTCACCACATGCCGGCCCGCCGCGCGCGGGCCCAGGAAGGACATCACCATGACCAAGCGCATCCTCGTCGTCGGAGCAGGCGGGCTCATCGGATCGGAGGTGGCCTCGGCCCTCGAAGCCGCCGGCCACGAGGTCATCCGCGCCTCGCGCAGCAGCGGCGAGCGGGTCGATCTCACCGACCCCGCCTCGATCGAGGCCCTCTTCGAGCGCATCGGTGACGTCGACGCGGTCGTCTCGACCACCGGCGTCGTCGCCTTCAAGCCCTTCGCCGAGCTCACTCTCGGCGACTTCCGCGACGGCGTCGCGGACAAGACGCTCGGCCAGATCGCCCTCGTCACCGTCGGCACCGCCCACGTGCGCGACGGCGGTTCGTTCACCCTGACCAGCGGTGTGCTCTCCGCGGAGTCCATCGAGACCGGCGCTGCGGCGTCGGTGGCCAACGGCGCCCTGGACTCCTTCGCGATCGCCGCGGCCGTGGGCCTGCCGCGCGGCATCCGCATCAACACCGTCAGCCCCAGCGTCATCGCCGAGGCCACCGGCTACCACTCGAGCTTCCCCGGCTTCCCGCAGACGCCCGTGGCCGAGGCGGCCCGCGCGGTCGTGCGCTCGGTCGACGGCGTGGAGACGGGCCAGATCTTCTCCGTCTGATCCGGTCTGCGGCTCTCACGGGGCCGGGCCGGGCATTCGTCACGAGTGCCCGGCCCGGGGCCGGACGCTCGCTCACAGGTCCTTCTTCGGGAACCCCACAGCTCGCCTCCAGGGCGATCGATAGCATGGTCCGCATCACATGACGACCAGCCTCCCGGGGGACGAAGGAGATCAGCATGGGCTTCATCCAGGCATTCAAGGGCGCCATCGGCGGCATGTTCGCCGATCAGTGGAAGGACTTCCTCACGGTGCCCGACGGGCTCCCGGCGACGGCGGCCCTGTTCCCCGCAGTCCCGCGCGGCACCAACGCCGGTCGCGGCTCGAACGTGCGCGGCTCGCAGTCGATCATCTCGAACGGCTCGCGCATCCTCGTCCCCGAGGGCTACGGGCTGGTCACCGTGCTCGACGGCAAGGCGACCGGCTTCATCACCGAGGCCGGCGGCTACGAGTTCCAGGGCGATGCGCCCGACTCGAAGTCCGTCTTCGCGGGCGACGACATCATGTCCTCGACCGTCGGCATGAGCTGGGAGCGCTTCAAGTTCGGCGGCCGCCCCACCTCCCAGCAGCTCGCGTTCTTCGTGAACCTCAAGGAGATCCCGGACAACCGCTTCGGCACCCAGTCCGAGATCTACTGGGACGACGCCTACCTCAACGCCCAGGTCGGGGCGCTGGCCCGAGGCTCGTACACGATGCGGATCCTTGACCCGCTGCTGTTCGTGCACAACTACGTCCCCGCCTCGTTCATCACGGAGAACGCCGGAGTCTTCGACTTCTCGGATCCCGACAATCCTGCGGGCAACCAGCTGTTCCGCGAGGTCGTCTCCTCGCTCGCCGCCGCCTTCTCCCGGTACACGAACGACCCCGACAAGGGGAACCGCATCACCCGGATCCAGTCCGACGCCGTCGGCTTCGCGCAGTCCCTCGCGGCCGTCGTCGAGGAGGACTACCGCTGGTCCAGCGACCGCGGCCTGGCGATCGTCAAGGTCGCGATCGCCTCCATCGAGTACGACCAGAACACCCGCGCCCTGCTCAACGACGTCCAGAAGGCCGACGCCCTCTCGGGCAACCGTTCGCAGTCCTTCATGAACCAGGCCGTGGCCCGCGGCGTCCAGGGCGCCGGCGAGAACGGCGGGGGAGCGGGCCTGGCGATGATGGGCATGGGCATGAACGCCACCGGCGGGATCGTCCAGCCCTCGCAGCAGCAGACCCCTCCCGGGCTGAACTTCGGGAACCAGCAGGGCCGGCAGCAGGGGCAGCAGCAGGGCCAGCAGGGTGCGCAGGCTCAGCCCCAGCAGGGCCAGCAGGCTCAGCCCCAGCAGGGCCAGCAGCAGAACGCCCAGCCCGCCGAGGGACAGGGCTCGGCAGATGCGGCCCCCGCCGCGGCCGGCGCCCCTGCGGCCGACGATCCGGTGGCGAAGCTCGGCCAGTACAAGCAGATGCTCGACCAGGGGCTGATCTCGCAGGAGGACTACGACGCGGCGAAGAAGAAGGCGCTGGGGCTCTGACCCGGCGCCCCGTCGGCCGCCCCGCACCTCACGAGACCCCACCACGGAAGCCCCGCGATGAGCCAGCAGCCCGGTGACCCCGCGCGTCCCATGGGACCCGCGGGGCAGCTGCCTGCCCAGAAGCCGCCGCAGAGACTCCCGGAACAGGACCCGCGACAGCAGGTGCCCCCTCCACAGCCGGCGCCCGAGCAGATGCCCCCGCAGTCGGTGCCCCAGCAGGTGACGCCGCAGCAAGCGCCCCAGTCGCCGTCGGCCCACGCCCAGGCCACGGCGCCTGCATCGACGCAGCCGCCGTCTCCCACCCAGCCCGGCAGCCCCGGCCAGCCCGGCGGCCCCGCCCAGCCCGCCGATCCTGCTGATCCCGCCGAGCAGGTCCGGGACGTGATCGACGAGGCGACCTCGGGCGACCGGATCATCGACACCGATCGCGGCAAGAGCCACGGCCTGGACAAGTGCCCGCGCTGCGGCTCGTCGGACGTGCACTACCGGATCGAGTCGCGCTCCCTCGTCTGCGACTACTGCCGCAACCAGTGGAACGAGGGCAACGCCGAGAAGGCCTTCCACCTCGACACCCCGATCCAGGAGCTGCGCGGCGAGAACGTCGCCTCCGGCGCGCAGGACGTCCAGGCCGGGGAATCGATGGTCACCATCAAGTGCCAGGGCTGCGGCGCCGAGGTCGTGGTGAAGTCGGACGAGACCCTGCAGGCCCGCTGCCACTGGTGCCGCCAGGTGCTCTCGATCAACCATCAGATCCCCAACGGCGCCGTCCCGGACGCGGTGCTGCCCTTCACGCTCACCCGCGAGCAGGCGGTCGAGCAGATCAAGACGTTCGTCGACTCCCGCCGCACCTTCGCCAACCGCACCTTCGTCAAGGAGTTCGTGCCGGACAACGTCAAGGGCGTCTACATGCCCTACATGGTCGTGGACGGCAATCTGCACACCGACCTGCGCGGCACCGGCGAGATCACCACCCGCACCTACACGGTCCAGCGTCGCGTCGGGAAGGACCAGACGGTGTCCGAGCGGTACTGGGACGCGAGCGTCCACGAGCTCGGCCGCAGCTTCGACGTGCTGGTCAACGACCTGACCGCGGGCTCGTCGCGGCAGTACGACCGCACGGACTCCTCGGCCGCGACGAACTACATCCTCGACGCGGTCCAGCCGTACGACACCCGCGAAGCGCTCGTGTTCAACCCGAACTACCTCTCGGGCTTCACCTCCGAGCGCCGCGACCTGGACATCGACGACCTCGACGAGCGGGTCGAGGACAAGTTCCTCACCATCGCCCGTGAGAAGGCGCGCCCCACGATCGCCCAGTACGACCGCGGCGTGCGCTGGGAGCGGGAGGGCGTCGCGATCCGCGGCACCCGCTGGATCACGATGTACGTCCCGGTGTGGCTCTACAGCTACTACCAGCAGACGTCGAAGGGCAGCTACGTCCACTACATCGCGGTCAACGGCCGCACCGGCAAGACCATGGGGTCCGTCCCCGTGTCCCATCCGCGGATCTTCAGCCTGGCCTGCGCGGGCGGCGCGGTCGCGACCGCCGCCGCGGCGGTCGTGGGCTGGGGAGTCTTCCTCACCCGGGGATTCTGAGAGGAGCAGGCCATGGACACCATCCTCGCGGCGCAGGTGCTGCTGGCCGACGGCGGCAGCTCCGAGGGCGGGCTGTTCGCCCTCGCGCTCCCGTTCGTCGTGGGGCCGGCCGTGTTCGGCGCGATCTACGGCGGCATCTACCGCTACTACCGCAACAAGGACAAGCGCTTCGGCTTCGAGCGCGAGACCGACATCCAGGTCGGCAACCTCCAGGCCTTCGACCACCGCGTCGGCGACAAGAACCGACAGCGCAGCGCCACGATGTCGGGCGCGAACCAGGACGACCCGCTGACCCGGGTAGGACGGATGGACGTGAAGTGAGCACCCGGACCGACACTGTCCCGACTCCCGCTCCGACTGCCGCCGAGAGTCCGGCCCCGTCTCCCACTGCGGCCGACGCGATCGTCGTGGGCGCCGGGCTCTCGGGGCTCGTCGCCGCCTGCGAGATCGCCGACGCCGGCCACGACGTCCTCCTGCTCGAGCGCGAGGGGATGGCGGACCTCGGCGGGCAGGCGCACTGGAGCTTCGGCGGCCTGTTCCTCGTCGACAGCCCCGAGCAGCGCCGACTGGGGATCCGCGACTCCCTCGCGCTGGCGCACCAGGACTGGATGGGCTCCGCGCGCTTCGAGCGGCCCGAGGACCACTGGCCCCGCGCATGGGCCGAGGCCTACCTGCGCTTCGCCGCGGGGGAGAAGCGCGCCTGGCTGCACGGGATGGGCGTGCGGTTCTTCCCCGTCGTCGGCTGGGCCGAGCGCGGCGACGGCACCGCCGAGGGCCACGGCAACTCCGTGCCCCGCTTCCACGGCACCTGGGGCACCGGCCCCGGCGTGCTCGAGCCGTTCCTGCGACGCCTCGCCGCGCACCGCGAGAGCGGGCGGATCCGCCTGCGCACCCGCCACGACGTCGAGGCGCTGATCGTCGAGGACGGGCGCGCGGTCGGGGTGCACGGGCACGTCCTCGAGGCCGACGCGACTCCCCGCGGCGTCGCCTCGACCCGTCGGCCGACGGGCGGGTTCGAGGCCCGGGCCGGCGCCGTGCTGCTCGCCGGCGGAGGCATCGGCGGCAACCCCGACCTGGTGAGGGAGCTGTGGCCGCAGCGCCTGGGCACGATGCCCCGGGACGTCGTGCGCGGCGTGCCGGCGAGCGTCGACGGCGTCGGCATGGTGATGGCGCGCGACGCGGGCGCGCACTGGATCAACGCCGACCGCATGTGGCACTACACCGAGGGGCTGAGGAACTGGGACCCCGTGTGGGAGGGGCACGGCATCCGCATCCTCCCCGGCCCCTAGTCGCTGTGGGTCGACGCGCGCGGGGAGCGGCTGCCCGCTCCCGCCTATCCCGGCTTCGACACCACGGGCACGCTGCGGATCCTGCGCGAGCGCGGCGGCGAGCACTCGTGGTTCGTGCTCACCCGCCGGATCATCGAGAAGGAGTTCGTGCTCTCCGGGAGCGAGCAGAACCCCGACCTCACCGGCAAGGACCTGCGCGCGGTGCTGGGGAGGGTGCGGCCGGGTGCACCGCCGCCCGTGCAGGCCTTCCTGGACCGCGGCGAGGACTTCGTGACCGCGAGCGACGTGCCCGGCCTCGTGCAGAAGATGAACGCCCTGGTGGGCGAGGATCTCGTGGACGCCGAGCGCCTCGAGACGCAGATCCGCGCCCGCGACGCCGAGGTCGTGAACCCCTTCGCGAAGGACACCCAGATCACCGCGATCCGCGGCGCTCGCCGCTACGTCGGCGACCGGCTCATCCGCACCGCGGCCCCGCACCGCCTGCTGGATCCCGCGGCCGGCCCGCTGATCGCGGTGCGCCTGCACGTGCTGCTGCGCAAGACCCTCGGGGGCCTGGAGACCGACCTCGACGGACGCGTGCAGCGCGCCCCGTCGGCCGGCGGCGGCACCTTCGACGGACTGTTCGCCGCCGGCGAGGCCTCCGGCTTCGGAGGCGGCGGCTACCACGGGAACTCGGCGCTCGAGGGAACCTTCCTGGGCGGGTGTCTGTTCTCGGGCCGACAGGCCGGACGGGGGATCGCTCAGGAGCTGGGCTGAGCCCCGGGGGTCGTCGGATCGCCGATTCCCCGACGACCCAAGCTTCCGGCGTCCCGACGTCCGCTCAGCTCTCCGAGTCCCCGTGCACGAACATCGCCGAGAAGTCGTGCTCGCCGCGGTCCGCGCGCTGCTGGACCTCGAGCGACTCGAGCGCCGCGCGGAGGGCGGGAAGGTCGGCCCCGTCGGCCCCGTCGGCGCCCATCGTGTCGAGCATGAGGCGGGCGTCCTTCGCGATCGCGTCGACCGTGAAGTCGCCGCCCTCGGTCGAGCGCTCGCCGCGCACGAACGGGCCCTTCATGCCGGCGATGAACGCGAGGCCCGTCGAGCCCAGCATGTCCAGGGTCGCCTCCTCGGAGACGCCGCATGCGGCACCGAGGGCGAGGGCCTCCTTGAGCCCCTGCGCGCTCACCGCGAGGGCGAGGTTCGCCAGCAGCTTCCCGGTCGAGGCCTCGCGGCCCGAGCCGACCTGGACGAGGCGATCGGGATCGGCCCACGGGGCGACGAGGTCGGCGACCTGCGCGCGGCGGTCCGCATCGGACGAGCCGACATAGACCCCGAGCAAGCCCTTGCGGGCCGGGCCCAGCGTGCCCACGACCGGCGCGGCGACATAGGTGGGGACGGTGGCGGCGAACTCGTCGGCGTCCGCGGGGGAGACGGTCGTGGTGTCGACCCAGGTCACCCCGTCCGGGACCAGTCCGGGCCCGGTGACGACCTCACGCACGGTGTCGGGGCCGAACAGGCTTGTGACCACCGCGTCCGCGCCGTCGACGGCCTCCTCGGGCACGTCGACCACGCGCGCCCCGCCCTTCTCGACGATCCGCGTGCGCTCGCGGGTGCGGTTCCAGGCCACGAGCTCGTGGCCAGCGCCCAGCAGCTGCAGGGCAAGCTCGGTGCCCATCCGTCCGGTGCCCAGGAATGCGATCCTCATGCCCACCAGTCTGTCACTGCTCCTAGAGTGGCCTCCATGAGTCCCGCACCCGCCCTGCCTCCGGTCATCGACGTCGAACGCTTCCGCACGCTGCGCGCGCAGCCCGGGGTGCGGGTCGCCGAGGTGCGCTGGGCGCTCGACGGGTCCAAGGACCGCTCGACCTTCCTGGCCGGGCACGTGCCCGGCTCGGTGTACATCGATCTCGGCACCGCCCTCGCCGCCCCCGCGCGGCCCGAGGCCGGACGCCATCCGCTGCCGGATCCCGCGGACTTCGCCGCGGCGCTCGGTGCGGCCGGCATCGGCGACGGCGACACCGTGCTCGCCCTCGACGACACCGACGGCTCGCAGGCCTCCCGCCTGGTGTGGATGCTGCGCGCGCTCGGCGTCGAGGCGGCGCTGCTCGACGGCGGCCTCGCCGCCTGGACGGCCGACGGCGGCGAGCTCTCGACCGATGCTCTCGCACCGGGCCCGGCCGCCTTCACCCCGAGGCCGTGGGGGAGCGACGTCACCGCGAGCGCCGACGAGGTCGAGGCCGTCGCGGGCCGCCCCGGCTCCGTCGTCATCGACGCCCGCGCGCCGGAGCGGTTCCGCGGGGACACCGAACCGATCGACCCGCGCGCGGGTCACGTGCCCGGCGCGATCAACGTCCCGTTCGCGGGGAACGTCGGGGCCGACGGGCGCTTCCTCGACCCGCAGGCGCTGCGCGAGCGCTTCGCGGCCGCCGGCGTGGGCGAGACGGACGAGATCATCGTCTACTGCGGCTCGGGTGTCACCGCGACCCACGACCTGCTCGCCCTCGAACGCGCCGGCTTCACCGGCGCCCGACTGTTCCCCGGTTCCTGGTCGCAGTGGAGCGCCGACGCGCGCCGCGAGGTCGCGACCGGGGAGTGATCCCGCAGCCTCCTCTGCGCCCCGCCCTCACGCCTCCGCGATGCGCTCGCGGATCGCGCGGACGATGCGCGAACGGTCCTGCGACGGGTCGAGCCCGAGGACCGCGGCCCAGACCAGCACGACCTCCTCGTGGTAGCTGTGGCCGTGGCCGCCGTCGACCTCGGCCGACAGCGGCATGTCGGCAGCGATCTGCCAGAAGGTGATCCACGGGGCCCAGCCCACGGCGCCGGTGACGTCCCTGCCCACGCGCTCCCGCAGCCAGTCCGGCCTGCGCACCAGCAGCGACGGCTGCCACCAGACCACGGGGTCAGAGGCGTGCTGCACGTAGGCCACGCGCGGCGCCCGCCAGGGCCCGAAGGCCGGTCCGCGGCCGTGGAAGGGGCGCTCCAGGTCCGCCGGCTCCGTGATGAAGCGGATGTGCTCGCCCTCGCCGACGACCGGTGCGATCTCCGGGGTGCCCGGGCGTCGTGCCTCGGTGAGCTCGCGCCAGATCGGCGTGAAACCCGGGGTCCCCGTCCACACCGCGCCATCGATGCGCGCGAGCATCTCCGACGCATCGGCGAAGGCCGCCTGACCGGCGAAGGAGCCGAGGGACTCCCCGGCCACGAAGAATCGCGGGCGTGCGTGCGGCTCCATGGCATCGAGCCGTCCGCGCACCGCTTCGAACAGCAGGCGTCCTGCGCGCTGCGGGGTGCGCCGGTCCAGCACGTAGTTCAGGGCGCTCGAGTAGACGGAGTACTGCAGCGAGGCGGTCGCGCAGTCCCCGCCGGTGAGGAACTCGACCGAGGACAGCGCCCACTCCTGCAGCCACCCGGTGCCCGTCCCCGTGAACAGCACGAGCACCTCCCGCTCCCAGGCGCGCGTGCGATCGAGCTCGGCGATCACGGCCGCGACGGTCTGCTCGAGCGTGCGGTCCGAGCGCTTGCCCGCGTACACGCGGATCGGCGTGCGCGCGCTCGCGCCCGTGGCCTGCGCGATCTCCTCGGCGCTCGCCGCGGAGGAGACGATGCGCCGCCCCGCCGCGCCCAGGGACTCCCAGCTCTCGTTGGAGGCGATCGAGCCGGACACCAGATCGGAGGCGGGGCGCCGCAGGTCGGGGGAGAGCAGCCGGTTGGCCTGCTCGGCGCGCTCGATCATCCGCTCGATCACCTGGCCGCGCAGCAGGCGGTCGACCACGAGCACGAGCGTCGCCGAGGTGAGCAAGGCGGAGCCGATGCCGACGGCGAGCGGCGGCAGGTAGGGCCGCAGCACGAGCCGGTAGAGGCGGGCCGTGGCGCCGACGACGCGCGAGGCCATGAGCACGGCGGCGAAGATGCCAAGTCCCGCCGCGGTGCCGACTGCATGGGTGGCGAGGTTCTTCGGCTCGCGATGCACGAGCACGCTGATCTCCCGCTGCCGCAGCGCGCCGCGCGTCCACGAGTAGGCCGTGATCCCGACCAGCGCTGCCGCGCCGCCCCAGCGCAGCATCTCCCGGTGCCGGGGGCGCAGGGGCTCGCGCGCCGCGGGATGGGAGAGGCGCCGCACGGCCAGGCGGCCGGCCCGCCCCAGCACCACGCCTGAGGCGTAGCCGTAGGTCGTGGACAGCGCGTAGTTCGCCGCCCACATCCACCAGGTGCGCGGCAGCAGGCTCGGCGAGGTCGCGATCCAGCCGGCCATGCTCGCGCCCAGGAAGCCCGAGGCGCTCAGCGGGGTCGTGGTCGCCACGCGCCCTGCGGCGCGGCGGATCATGCGGCGGGTCGCGCGCGGGGCGACGTCGGCATGGAGGGTGCGGGCGAGGCGCCCGACGGCGTGCAGCAGGCGCCGCGAGGACCCCCGCGAGGACGCAGAGGATGAACCGGAGGAGAAGGGAGGGGAGGCGGCGCGCGTGGGGCGGAGTGCCGAACCGATGCGCATGCTCCCAGGCTAGCCTTGGTCCATGAAGATCCTGCTGCCGGACACGATGGACCTCGACCCCGACCTGCCCGAGGGGTGGGAGGCCGTCGTCGTCGACGCCCGCGAGCCGATCCCCGCCGAGCACCATGACGCCGAGGTCCTCGTGGTCTGGGGCTCCTCGCGCCGCCACCTCGAGTCGGCCGCGCGCGACCTGGGCTCTCTCCGCCTCGTGCAGTCCCTCGCCGCCGGGGTCGACGGGATCCTCGCCGCGGGCTTCGCCGAGGACGTGGTGATCGCGACCGGCGCCGGCCTGCACTCGCGCACCGTGAGCGAGCACGCCCTCGCCCTGCTGCTCACGCTCGTGCGCCGCCTGCCCGAGGCGCGCATCGCCCAGGAGCACCACGAGTGGTCCGGCGAGCTCGGCGGCCTGCAGCCCCTCCATCCCGAAGGCCGCCTCACCACCCTGCTCGACGCCCGCGTGCTGATCTGGGGCTTCGGCGAGATCGGGCAGACCCTCGCCCCGATCCTCGCCGCGCTCGGCGCGCACGTGCGTGGGGTCGCCCGCAGTGCGGGGGAGCGCTCCGGCTTCGAGGTCATCGCGGCGGACGACGTCATCTCCGCCCTGCCGTCGACCGACGTCCTCATCGACATCCTCCCGGCCTCCCAGGAGACCGCGGGGGCCGTCGGCCGAGAGGTCCTGGACGCCCTGCCGGACCACGCGATCCTCGTGAACGTGGGACGCGGGGCGACCGTCGACCAGAGCGCCCTCCTCGAGGCCCTCGAGGAGGGACGCCTGGGCGCCGCCGGCATCGACGTCACCGATCCCGAGCCACTCCCGGCCGACGACCCGCTGTGGGGAGCGCCGCGACTGCTGATCACGCCCCACGGCGCGGGCGGACGCCCCGTCGGCGCCGACGAGCGGATCGCGCGGAATGTCCGCTCGCTCACGCTCGGCGAGGAGATCCTGCACACCACCGCGCGCTGAGCCCGGCCGCCCCTCCGCGCACCGGTCCCGGTCCTGGTCACCCGGGTTCCGCTGTCCGCCCGTACTGCCCGAGTCGCGTCCCGGCCGTCCCACCTGCGCGTATGGGCCGACATGCCGGGGCCGTCGAGCGCTGCGGCGCGCCGTGGCGCGGCTGCCCGCGCCGTCGTCCGCCGGAGCATCCGCCCCGTCGCTCGGGCCGCTCTGCAGGTTAAAGTGAAGGGATTTTGTCCCGCGCCCCCACCGTACGAAAGGACATGCGGCCCTGCCTCCTGGCCGCAGACCCCTGTATGAGCAGCGACACCGATACCCATCAGCTCCTCGAGCAGCTCGATGCCGCGAAGGCCTCTGCCGAGAACCCGCCGCCCCGCCGCAAGGGGCTCGACAAGTTCGTCTTCTTCCCCGCCGCGATCCTCGCGGTCGCCTTCGTCCTCTGGGGCGTCATCAGCCCGACCGGTCTCGGCGGCGTCGCGACCAAGATGCTCAACGGCACCATGTCGAACTTCGGCTGGCTGTTCGTCATCGCCGGCTCCGTGTTCACCGTCTTCGTCATCGTGGTCGCCTTCAGCCGCTTCGGCTCGATCCCGCTGGGCAAGGACGACGAGGAGCCCGAGTTCAAGACCAGCTCCTGGATCGCGATGATGTTCGCGACCGGTATGGGCATCGGCCTCATCTTCTACGGCGTGGGCGAGCCGCTCTTCTTCTACCTCTCCCCTCCGCCCAACACGGTCGAGCCGGAGGCCGCGCAGGCCGCCGCCACCGCCATGGGCCAGACGGCCTTCCACTGGACCCTGTATCCGTGGGCGATGTACGCGATCGTCGGCCTCGGCGTCGCGTACGGCTCGTTCCGCCTGGGCCGCTCCCAGCTGTTCTCCTCGATGTTCACCGGCCTGTTCGGCGAGCGCGCCGTGAACGGCGTCGGCGGGAAGATCATCAACATCCTGGCGATCCTCGCGACCCTGTTCGGCTCCGCCTGCTCCCTGGGCCTGGGCGCCCTGCAGATCGGCGGCGGCATCACCGCCTCCGGCCTCATGGACAAGGTCACCAGCCCGATCCTCGTGATCATCATCGCGGTGCTCACCGCGTGCTTCGTGGCCTCCGCGGTCTCGGGCATCGAGAAGGGCATCCAGATGCTCTCGAACATCAACATGGTGCTCGCGGTGCTGCTGGCGATCATCGTGTTCATCGGCGGGCCCACCCTGTTCATCCTGAACATCATTCCGTCCACCATCGGCGAGTTCATCAAGGACCTGCCGCAGATGGCCTCGCGCACCTCCGCGAACGGCGGCGGCGACGTGCAGACCTGGCTGTCCACCTGGACCGTCTTCTACTGGGCGTGGTGGATCTCCTGGTCGCCCTTCGTGGGCCTGTTCATCGCCCGCATCTCCCGCGGCCGCACCGTGCGCCAGTTCGTCACCGGCGTGCTGCTGGTGCCCTCGGGCATCTCGATCCTGTGGTTCGCGATCTTCGGCGGAGGGGCCATCGGCCTGCAGGAGCGCGCCGAGCAGGCCGGCGACGCCGCGAAGAAGCTCGCCCAGACCGGCGACGACATCAACTTCGACACCGTGCTGTTCGACCTGCTGAACCACATGCCGGTGCCGCACTGGGTGTACATCATCCTGGTCGTGCTCTCGGTGGTCCTGGTCGCGATCTTCTTCGTCACGGGCGCGGACTCCGCCTCGATCGTCATGGGCGGTCTCGCCGAGAATGGCGCTGAGGAGCCGCGCAAGTTCCAGGTCATCTTCTGGGGCGTCGCCACCGGCGCCGTCGCGGCGGTGATGCTGCTCGCGGGCGGCGACGATCCTGCTGAGGCCCTGAACGGCCTGAAGAACATCACCATCGTCTCGGCCCTTCCCTTCGTGATCGTGATGCTGCTGCTGTGCATCTCGATCTGGAAGGACATGTCCAAGGACCCGCTGGTGCTGCAGAACCGCCTCGCGCGCGCCGTGCTCGTCGACTCGGTCTCGGCC
This sequence comes from Brachybacterium halotolerans subsp. kimchii, assembly GCF_020792675.1. Lineage (NCBI taxonomy): Bacteria > Bacillati > Actinomycetota > Actinomycetes > Micrococcales > Dermabacteraceae > Brachybacterium > Brachybacterium halotolerans. The sequence goes on from NZ_CP086254.1 coordinate 3,169,821, forward strand.
GGCATCGACATGCACGACGGCGAGGTGTTCCAGCTGCGCACCCACCCCGCGCCCTCGGACTCCGACAGCGAGCCCGCGCTCGTGCCCACCGGCCGTCGGGCCGACGGGACCCCGGCGCGGGACGCCGTCGTCGACGGCGAGAACACCCATCGGGCCGACGCCCCGGCGGGTGACACGGCCGATGCCCCGAGCGACGCCCCGGCGGACGCCGACGAGAAGGACAAGGGCACGGACGAGCGCTGAGCGCCCGAGCCCGAGCTCGACCCGAGGGATCCCCTCGGACGCACGGGAGCCCCCGATCCGCCGCAGCGGGTCGGGGGCTCCTGCATGTGCGGGGTGGGGAGAAGAGGGCCCGGCCGCTCAGCCCGCCGCCACGTCCTCGAGCAGCCGGCAGACGGCGCGGGCCGACGTCTCGGCGACCACGTCGAGCTCGAGATGGAACTGCTCGTCGGCCTCCGGCCCGCAGAGGTCCGAGATCGCGCGCATCGCGAGGAACGGAACCCCCAGCGAGGAACAGGTCTGGGCGATCGCCGTGGACTCCATGTCGGCGCTGAGGGCGCCGGGGAAGCGCTCGCGCATGGGGGCGGCGATCTCGGCGGTCACGAAGGCGTCCCCGGAGAGCATGAGACCGCGGCGCACTCCGTGCGCGCTCGCCGCCTCCTCGGCCGCGCGCGCCGCGAGGTCCACCAGGCGCGGATCGGTGCGGAAGCGCTCGGGGCCGCCGGGCACCTGGCCGGGCGCATAGCCGAAGGCGGTCGCATCGGCGATCGAATAGGTGAAGGACTCCCCGATCACGAGCGAGCCCACGCCGATCCCGGAGGCGAGGCCACCCGCCGAGCCCGCGCTGATCACCAGGCGCGGCCGCTGGGTGAGGATGCCCCAGGTCGCCGCGGCCGTCGCCGCGCTGATGCCGATCCCGCTGGTCGCGACCACGGCGTGGAGCCCGCCCAGGGTGCCCGCCCAGGCGTGGGCCGGGGCCGACAGCGGGAGATCGACGCGGCGCGGGGAGAGCATGCGCTCGACCAGCGGCGAGGCCTCCTCGTCCATCGCGGCGAGGATCAGGACGGGGCCGTTCCCTGGGAGGACAGGGCGCTCGGCGCCGGGGCCGACGGCAGGACCGACGGCGGGGTCGGCGTCGGGGTCCGCGGCGGGGGAGTGCGCGCCCGAGGGCGTGGTGGAGGACGTCATGCCGTGCAGGCTACCTGCGGCTCGGAGTCGCTAGGCTGGTGGGGACCGAGCCCACCGCACAGGAGACGTGATGAGTCGTATCCGCGACGCCGCGATCATGGCAGGACGCACCGTGCGCCGGCTGCCTCTGCCGAAGGCCTTCTACACCCATACGCTGCGCGAGGCGCGCCGCCCGATGCCCGGCGGCGGTGTCCTCAAGCGCCATGCGGTGGACGTGGAGATGATCGACCGCACCCGCTGCGTCTGGCTCGACCGCCACCACGCGTCGAACGGCGTGATCGTCCACCTGCACGGCGGCGCCTTCCTCTCCGGCCCGTTCCCGGGCGACTGGGCATGGCTCTCCCGCCAGGCCGACGCCCAGCAGTGCGCGGGCCTCCTCGTGGACTACCGCACCGCGCCGGACCACCAGCACCCCGTCGCCCTCGAGGACGTAGAGGCCGTGCTCGCACGCCTCGCCGGCTCCGGTGCGCTCGGCGAGGCGCCCTGGGTGCTCTCGTGCCACAACGCGGGGGCCGCGCTCGCGCTCGCCGTCGTGCGCCGCATCCGCGACGGCGTCGGCCCGCTGGCCGACATCCCCGAGCCCGCGCTGGTCGTGCTCATGTCCCCCTGGGCGGACCTCGAGCTCGCCAACACCGGCATGACCGAGACGGGACGGCGGGACTTCCCGCAGGAGCGGCGTCTGCTCACCCTCGCCGCGCAGTCCTACGCAGGCCGCACGCCCCTGGACGACCAGGACCTCTCCCCGGTCAACGCCCACCTCCACGACCTGCCGCCGATCCACCTCAGCGTGGGCACGGACGACATCTTCCTCACCGATGCCCGCGTGCTGCGTCTGCAGCTCGAGGAGGCCGGCCCCGAGGTCTCCTACCGGGAGATCCACGGGCGCCTCGCCTTCCTCTCGGGTCTGCGGCCGGGCGAGGAGATGGGGCGTCTGCTCACCGAGCAGCGCGCGGCGATCGCGAAGGCGCTCGGCACGGACTGAGTGGCCGACGGGCAGATCAGCCCTCGATGATGACGAGCGAGGCGCCGCTGCTGGGCTGAGGGGCCCAGCGGCGCGCCGGCACGGTGCGCAGCAGTCCCAGCACCAGCAGGGCGTTGCCCGCGATGTAGGAGCCCATCACCCACAGGTCGGACTCGGGGATCCAGGCGCCCGGCAGGAACCAGGACATCCCCAGCACGGAGCTCGAGAGCAGCAGCAGGGTGCCGCCGATCCAGGTCAGCGGGTTCACGCCGGCCGAGAGGAAGGCGACGGCGGCGAGCACCAGCGCGTAGACGACCAGCAGCGGCAGCAGGCTCCCGGCGCCCCCCGCGCACGCGAGGAACAGCCCGATGACCACGCCGCCGTAGGGGATCGCGAGCAGCAGGTGCAGCCCGTCGAGCTCGCGCAGCCAGTACGGGGCGAGCGTGGCCGCGTAGACGATGAGCGCGAGCAGGAACAGCACGGAGGTCGCGCCGTGCGCCCACGGCGTGAAGCCCGGGGCGATGTCGGCGAGGAAGGCCAGGGCGAGCGCGAAGGTGAGGCGCTTGGCCATGCGCTGGGTGAGCGAGAGCGCGCTGAGGACCGCGACGATGAGCGCGGGCGCCAGCAGGGCCTTGGTGGCCAGCGCGAGGGCACCGGTGTTCGTCACGAGGGCGATCATGTGCAGGACGGCCGCGACGATGTAGACCGCCCACGCGGCCGCATGCGTCCTCCGGCTTCTCACCACCGTCACAGGTTACGAAGCGCCGGCGCGTGATGACCAGCGACTTCTGTACCGCAGCAGGACACGGTTCGGTCACGAACGGACACGGTTCCGTCACGGCGGCGACGAACATGCACCCATGACCGGACATGCCGGATTCCCGGGCCGGTCGTCACATGCGCTGCGGCGCGCGCACCCCCAGGGCGTCGAGCCCCTCGACCAGGACCCGCTCGGTGAGCTCGGCGAGGGCGAGACGGCCCGCCCGCACCTCGCCGTCGGACTCCTTGAGGATCGGGGAGGCGTCGTAGAAGGCCGTGAAGGCCTGCGCGAGGGAGAACAGGTAGGCGCACAGGCGGTGCGGCTCGTACGCGGCGCCGACCTGCTCGAGCGTGGGACCGAACTGCAGCAGCTCGAGGGCGAGCGCCCGCTCGGCGTCGTTCTCGACGCGCGGGGCCGGGCCGGCGGTGACGCCCTGCTCGGCGGCGCGCCGCGAGATCGAGCGGATGCGCGCGACCGCGTACTGCAGGTAGGGGGCGGTGTTGCCCGTGAGGGCGAGCATCCGCTCGAGGTCGAAGACGTAGTCGGAGTCGTGCGCGGTCGAGAGATCCGCGTACTTCACGCCGCCGATGCCCACGGCGTGCGCGATCTCGGCGCGCTCGTCCTCGGGAAGGTCGGGGCGCAGCTCGTCGATGACGCCGCGGGCGGTCTGCACGGCCTCCTCGAGCAGGGACATCAGGCGCAGCGAGGTGCCCGAGCGGGTGCGCAGGATCTTCCCGTCCTCGCCCAGCACCGAGCCGATCTTCACGTGCGTCGCCTCGACGGCGTCCGTGAGCCAGCCCGCCTCGCGCGCGGTCTCGAAGACCATGTTCATGTGCAGCTCCTGCGCGGTGCCGATCACGTAGGCGATGCGGTCGGCGCGCAGGTCCTGGATGCGATGGCGGATGGCCGCGAGGTCGGTCGTGCCGTACCCGTAGCCGCCGTCGGACTTGCGGATGATCAGCGGCAGCGGCTTCTCGTCGCGGCCGATGAAGCCCTCGGGGAACACGCACAGCGCGCCATCGGAGATCCGGGCGAGGCCGTCGGCCTCGAGCTGCTTCGCGACGATCTCGAGCTGGTCGTTGTAGCTGGACTCCCCGGCGAGGTCGTCGTCCGTGAGGGTCACGTCCAGCATGTCGTAGATGCGGTGGAAGTACTGCTTGGACAGCTCCACCAGGCGGGTCCAGATCTCCAGGGTCTGCTGGTCCCCGGCCTGCAGGGTGACCACGCGGGAGCGCGCGCGGTCCGCGAAGGCGGAGTCGCCGTCGAACTTCGCGCGGGCGTGCTGGTAGAAGGCGTTGGGGTCGCTCTCCAGGAGCTTCGCCTCGTCGCCGTCCTCGCCCACGTCCAGGAGGTGCTCGATGAGCATGCCGAAGGGCGTGCCCCAGTCGCCGATGTGGTTCTGGCGCACGACGGTGTGGCCGAGCTTCTCGAGGGTGCGCGCGAGGGCGTCGCCCACGACCGTGGTGCGCAGGTGGCCGACGTGCATCTCCTTGGCGACGTTCGGCGCCGAGTAGTCGATGACCACGGTGTCGGCGTGGTCGGGCGCGGGGATGCCCAGGTGCGCATCAGGGAGGGCGAGCTCGGCCGCCTGGTTGCCGATCCAGTCCGTGCGCAGGCGGATGTTGAGGAAGCCGGGCCCGGCGATCTCCGGGGTCTCGGCGAGCCCGGTGAGGTCGACGGCGTCCAGGATCTGCTGGGCCACGTCCCGGGGCTTCGCGCCCACGCGCTTCGCGAGGCCCATCGCCGCGTTGCACTGGAAGTCGGCGAACTGCGAGGGGCGGATGATCGGGTCCGCGTCGCGGAACTCCTCCCCGAAGGCCTGGGCGAAGGCGGACTGGAAGCGCTCGGTGAGCGCGAGCTCGGGTGCTGGCATGCCTCCCAGCGTACCCAGGCACGGCCCGCACGAGCACGCCCGCGAGCAGGCATGCGACCGCGGCCACGCTCCCGGCCCGTCGGCCGACGGCGCGCCCCGGACGGACGCACCGTCTCCCCGCCTAGAATCGGCCCGCAGAAGGCCCCGGAGCCCGGCGTCGTCCGACGACGACGGATCGGGCGGGATCGGGGCCGCAGGGTCGAGGAGCAGGGAGGGACCGGATGGCGCGCGACCGCCGTGGCTCACGGGGCGGGGACGAGGACTGGATCTTCTCCGCGGATCCCGGGACGGTCCCCACCGAGAAGCTTCCCGGCCGCGAGGAGGTCGAGCTGCTCGCCACCGAGCGGGCCGGCCACCCGCGGCACCGCAGGCCCGTGCGCCCGACCGTGCAGACGGGCGGGCAGGACGACGGGCAGGCGGGCGACGACCTCCGCGACACCCGCACCGGCGCGCTCCCCGCGCTCGACGAGGACGGCCAGGTGCCCGAGGACGGCGCGGCCGCAGGGAACCGCGCGGGGACCGACGACGGGACAGATGTCGGGACCGACGACGGGAACGGCACCGGGACCGACGCGGACTGGACCCGCGAGAGCACCGATGAGGACGCCCGCACCCTCGCCCCGCACGGCGAGGACGCCCCCGCGCCCGTCGGCGGCTCCTCGGACGCTGAGAACGGCTCCGCCGCGACCTACGCGCGCTCGGGCACCACGCCGAACGCGGCCGACGCCCCGGGGCGCTCCCCGGCGATCCCCGCGCGCTTCGCCGACCTCGGCGCCTTCGACGCCCTGCGCGACGTCACCGCCTTCGTGTGCCTGGTCGCCGCCCTGTCGACCTCCTTCACCCACGCCGGGTACACCCCGGTGGACCTCATCGGACGCATCGCGGTCGGCTTCGGGCTGCTCGTGCTCGTGGTGGTCCTCGTGCTGCGCTGGGTGCCGAAGACCTCGCCGCTTCGGCTCGTGCGGACCGTCCGCGTGATCGGCCTCGCGCCCGTGCTGCTGGTGGCCGTCGGCACGATCGTCGCCGACCTCGTGACCTCGATCCCCGTCATGTTCTCCCCGCTGCCCGAGGGCCCGCCCCTCGGCCTCGGGGCCGGGGTCTCCCTGCTGCTCGCGGGCGCCGTGGTCGGCATCGAGCCGCGCGCCCACGAGGGCTATCTGCCCTCGGCGCTCGCGCGGCGCCGCTCGCGCACGGTGATCGCCGGCATCGCCCTGGCCGCCGCCGCATCCTTCGTGTTCGCCGTGGTCATGCTCGTGGGCCGCGTCTTCGTCACCGGCTGGGCGTACTCGCTCATCACCTTCGCGAGCGCGATCGTCTCCGCGCTCCTGCTGACGCTGCTGATCGGGGCGGCGCTGCGCCGCGACCGCTCCTGGTTCGTGTTCTGCGCGGGCGCCGCCTCGGGCCTGGTGATCCTCGCGATCGCCGACAACTCCCTGCGCCTCGAGTTCGCCGCACCGACCTCGTTCGCGACGGACTTCGTCTACCTGCCCTTCGTGTTCGCCGCCTGGGGCGTGATGATCTCGCGCTCGTTCGTGCGCACGATGCCGCTGAACTTCCAGCGCGTGGACTGGATCGTCTACGCCGTGCGCGCCTTCGAGTTCGGCGCGATCATGCACGCCGCCGCGATCGTGTGGAACCTGATCGCAGCGGTCGCCGCGATCGGGGGAGCGGGCATGGGCGGGCCGGTCATCCACGTGATGGATGCCGTGATTTCCGCGTGCTTCGTCGCGATCTCGCTGTTCGCGCGCCGCTCGCTGCTCGAGCGCCCGGCCGACGTGGCCCGCTCGAGCGCCGTCATCGCGGGCGTGGTCATGCTGGTCGTCGGCTTCCTCGACGTCATCGTGAACTCCCTGGCGACCGGCGCCGGGGCGGGCCTGATGACCGGCGGCGTCGCGCTCGCCGTCGGCGTCGTCGCGGCCCTCATGCTCACCGTGCCCGCGCCCGTGCGCGACGAGTACGGCGCGCCGGACCTCAGCCGCATGTTCGCCGACTTCCGCACTCGCAACGAGCCCGCCACCGCGGCCTCCCCGGAGCTGATCCCCGACGTCTCCGCGGAGCGCGCACGGATCAAGGTCTTCCCCGGGGCCGCGCGGCGCTGATCCGGCGGTCGTCGTGCTGATCCGCCGACCGCGCTGACCGGCCGAACGCCCCCGACCCGCCCTCCTCACCCCTGGAGCACCCATGCCCGTCTGGACACTGCACGGCGACGGCCGCTCCGTCGCCCCCGATGCGATCGTGCGCCCCGAGGAGCGCCTGGCGTGGCCGCTGACCATCGGCATCGGCGCCCAGCACGTGGTCGCCATGTTCGGCGCCACCTTCCTGGTCCCGCTGCTGACGGACTTCCCGCCCTCGACGACCCTGCTGTTCAGCGGCATCGGCACCCTGCTGTTCCTGGTGATCACCCGCAACCGGGTGCCCAGCTACCTGGGGTCCTCCTTCGCGTTCATCGCCCCGATCACCGCCTCCACGCAGGCCGGGTCGATGTCCGCGGCCCTCGGCGGGGTGCTCGTCATCGGCATCGCGATGGCGCTGCTGGGGCTGCTCGTGCAGGCCGTGGGCACGCGCTGGATCGGGCTGCTCATGCCGCCCGTGGTGATGGGCTCGATCGTCGCCCTCATCGGCTTCAACCTCGCGCCCACGGCCTACGGGAACTTCCAGAAGTCCGCGGTGACCGCGACCATCACGCTGTTCGCCGTGGTGCTGTGCACGGCGCTGTTCAAGGGCATGCTGGGCCGGGTCTCGGTGCTGCTGGGCGTGATCGTCGGGTACCTCGTCGCCGTCGCCCGCGGCGAGGTCGACTTCACGACCGTCCACGAGGCCCATTGGCTCGGGCTGCCCCAGTTCCACCACCCCACCCTGGACCTCTCGCTGCTGCCGATGTTCCTGCCGGTGATCGTGGTGCTGCTGGCGGAGAACGTCGGCCACGTGACGAGCGTGGGACTGATGACCGGGCGGAACCTCGACCACATGGTGGGGCGCACGCTCGCCTCCGACGGCATCGCCACGGCGCTCTCGGCCGTGTTCGGCGGTTCGCCGACCACCACTTACGGCGAGAACATCGGCGTCATGTCCGCGACCCGCGTGTACTCGACCGCCGCCTACTGGGTCGCGGGCGTCGTTGCGATCCTGCTCTCGCTCTCCCCGAAGGTGGGAGCCCTCATCAACACGATCCCGCCGGGCGTGCTGGGCGGCGTGACCTTCGTGCTCTACGGGCTCATCGGCATCGTGGGCGTGCGCATGTGGGTCGACGGCAACGTGGACTTCTCCCGCCCGAAGAACCAGATCACGGCGGGCGTCGCCCTCGTGGTCGGCATCGCGAACGTCACCTGGACCTTCGGCGGCATCCAGCTCACCGGCATCGCGCTGGGCACCCTCGCCGCGCTCGTCATCTACCACCTGATGGCCGGGATCGGACGGTTCACCGGGACGGACCGGGCGGCGGCGCCGACGGATGGAGCGGCGGCGCCGACGGACCACGAGCAGACGCGGCCCATCGACCCGGAGCGGTGAGGAGCGACGACATGACGGCGCCGCTCACCCGCCTCGCCACGCCCGCCGACCGCGACATCGTCCGCACCCTGCGCCTGCGCACCCTGCAGGAGGATCCCGAGGCGTTCGGCTCGACCTACGAGGGGACCCTCGAGCGCGAGCGCGAGGACCCGACCTTTTGGGACCGCTTCCTCGCGCTCGGCGCATGCATCCTGGCGACCCCCGAGGGCGGTGAGGTCCCACGGGGCATCGCCCGGGTGGTCCCCGCGACGGAGCCGGGGGAGCCGGCCATGATCTTCTCCGTGTGGGTCGCCTCGGAGGCGCGCGGGACCGGCACGGGCCGGGCCCTCATCGACGCCTGCATCGACTGGGCCGAGGAGCACCTTCCCGGGGTCCGGCTCCGGTTGCACGTGATGCGGGAGAACCCGGCCGCCCGACGGCTCTACGAGCGCTGCGGTTTCGGGGAGATCGGAGCGGATCCCGAGGACCCCGGGCAGCTCGTCATGGAGCGCCGCTCGGGCCGCGCTCTCCCCGCCGTGCTGCTGCCCACCGCGCTCGTCGCCCGCTATCGGGCCGTGGACAGGGAGATCGTCGGCTCCCCGCACCTCGACACCCCCACGCACCTTGATGCGATCGAGGCCGATGCGCGCGTCCGAGGCATCCGCACCCCGCTCGACCTCGCCTTCAACGAGCAGTTCGCGACGCTCGACGGGAACCATCGCGTGGCCGTCGCCCTGCGCCTCGGCCTCGCCCAGGTTCCCGTGCACGTCACCCGTCGGCTGTTGAGCCCCCGTCCCGAGCACGCCCGACCGATGCGTCCCGAGGATCTCGCCGTGCTCGAGGAGGCGCTCGCGAGCGTGCAGCCCGACTGAGGGGCCGACGGGGCGGGCGCGGCCGCCGCCCCGCCCTGCCGAGCCCCGCCCCGACACGTGGCGCCCCATCGGCCCTCACCATCGGTCCCCGTCGGCCCCCACCGTCGGTCCCCGTCGGCCTGCCTTCGGCACCGGGCTGGGGTGTTCGCCGCGCCCCGTGTACGGTCCGAGGGTGACCAGCGCGCTCAGCACTTACTTCGACCGGCAGAGGCACGTCCTCGGCTCCGCCGCGCCCGACGGCGACATCCCCGACCTCGCGCGCCTCTCCGGCGCCCGCGAGGACCACCTCGCCGTGGCCCTGTGCATGGCCGACGGCGAGATCACGACCGTCGGCACCGACCACAGCTTCCCGATCCAGTCGATCTCCAAGGCCTTCGCGTACGGCGCGGCGATCGACCTGCATGGCCTCGAGTACGTGAACTCGATCGTCGACGAGGAGCCCACGGGCGAGCAGTTCAACGCCCTCAGCCTCGACGTGTGGACGAAGAAGCCCAAGAACCCGCTCGTGAACATCGGGGCGATCCGCACCCATGCGATGCTCGGTCCCACCCAGGGCGAGCGCACCGAGCGTCTGCGCTCCGTGCTCGAGGCCGCCGCCGGCCACACGCTCGCCCTGCACGAGGCGACCCGCCGCGAGGAGGCCCGCACGGCCGACCGCAACCTCGCGCTCGCCTACATGCTGCGCGCCGCCGGCTCGATGACCGAGGAGGCCCACGAGGTCGTCGAGGGGTACATCGAGGGCTGCTCGGTCCTCGCCTCGGTCACCGACCTCGCCGTGATGGCCGCGACCCTCGCCTCGGGCGGCACCAACCCGCTGACGGGCGAGGAGGTCTTCTCCCGCGTCGCCGCCCGCAAGACCCTCTCCGTCATGCTCACCTGCGGGATGTACGACAACGCGGGCGACTGGGTGAGCGACGTCGGCCTGCCCGCGAAGTCCGGGGTCGCCGGAGGGATCATCGCCGCGCTGCCCTCCCGCTTCGGCATCGCGACCTACGCCCCGCAGCTGGACCTGCACGGCAACTCCGTGCGCGGCACGCTCCTGTTCGAGCGCTTCAGCGAGGACTTCGCCCTGCACATGCTCGACGGCGTCGAGCCCATGGACCTCGAGCGCCGCGCCGCCGAGATCGTCGAGGTGAGCGGCGAGCACTGAGGGCGCCGCCCGTGCTCGCGGCTCGCTCGCGCCCCGCTCTCCCGTCCATCCGTCCGCCCGTCCGCCTGCCCACCCGCTGTGCCGCAGTGCACATCTCTGAGGGCGGGCCAGCGGTGTGGTCGACCATGGGGTGCGGTTAGGCTCTCCTTCATGACGACCGATCTCCGATCGACCGCCGTCGAGGAGAGCGCCGTCCCGTCCGAGGACCTCGCCCCCGACGGAGCAGGCGAGACCTCCCGGTGCACCGCATCGCCCGACCCCGCGCGCCGGCTCGACGCCGAGGGCCTCGTGCTGCGCTACGGCCGCAGCGAGGTCGTGCACGGCGTCGACCTGCAGATCCGCCCCAGCGAGGTCACGGTGCTGCTGGGCCCCAACGGCAGCGGCAAGTCGACCGTGCTGCGCGCCGTCTCCCGCCTGCACCCGCTGACCCAGGGCGAGGTGCGCATCGCCGAGCGCGACGCGGCGCTCATGGGCGCCAAGGACTTCGCGCGCACGCTCACCCTCTTCTCCCAGAGCCGCGGCACCCCGCAGGGCCTCACGGTGCGCGAGGTCGTGGCCTTCGGCCGCCACCCGCACCGCCGCCGCTTCGCCGGTCTCTCCGAGGCCGACGAGGCCGCGATCGAACGGGCCATGGAGCTGACCGGCACCACGGCCTTCGCCGCCCGCGGCGTCGGCGAGCTCTCCGGCGGGGAGATCCAGCGCGTCTGGCTGGCCTCCTGCCTCGCCCAGGACACCGGCATCGTCCTGCTCGACGAGCCCACCAACCACCTCGACCTGCGCTTCCAGATCGAGACCCTGGACCTCGTGCGGGACCTCGCGGTCGAGCACGGCGCCGCGATCGGCGTGGTCCTGCACGACCTCGGCCAGGCCGCCCGCATCGCCGACCGGGTGGTGCTGCTGCGCCGCGGCGACGTCCACGCGGCCGGCACCGTCGACGAGGTCCTGACCTCGCAGCATCTCAGCGAGGTCTACGAGATCCCCATCGAGACCAGCACGGATCCCGCCAGCGGACGCCGCCGGATCGAGGTCGCCGAACGGCGCCCTCGCGCCCGCTGACCGCACGTCGCCCCACCGCAGCCGCCACCGCGCTGCACACCATCCCGCCCGAACCCGGCCGCCCGGCCGACACCACCCCGGAGAACCATGACCCCCACCCCGCTCAGGACCCTCGCGTCGACCACCGCCTCCTCGCGCCCGTCCCCGCTGCGCCGCCTCGGCGCCGTCCTCACCCTGGGCCTCACGGCTCTCTCGCTCGCCGCCTGCGGCACGACCGACGTCGAGGCGTCCACCGACGCCACGAAGGACGCCTCAGCCGTGTCCGAGTCCTGCGCCGACGACTCCACCTCGACCGCGACTGGCCCCGTCGAGCTCACCGACGACTTCGGCCGCACCGTGAAGCTCGACGAGCCCGCGAAGCGCGTCGCCGTCCTCGAATGGCAGCAGACCGAGGACCTCCTCAGCCTCTGCGTGACGCCCGTGGGCGTCGCCGACGTCGAGGGCTTCACCACCTGGGACACCGCCGAGAAGCTCCCCGACGGCGTCACGGACGTCGGCCAGCGCGGCGAGCCCGACCTCGACACCCTCTACGGCACGGACCCCGACCTCATCATCGTCGAGGCCTCCAGCAAGGACGACGAGATCATCGGCCAGCTCGAGGAGCGCGGAGTGCCGGTGCTCGCCACCCAGGGCGCCGACGCGAAGGACCCCATCGGGAATATGAAGGACCTGTTCTCCCTGATCGGGAAGGCGACCGGCCGGACCGAGCGCGCGGACGCGGTCCTCGAGGAGTTCGATCAGCACCTCGCCGAGGCCAAGAAGAAGGTCGAGGACGTCGACCTGCCCACGCGCGATTTCGTCTACTTCGACGGTTGGGTCGACGGCGGCAACGTCTCCATCCGCCCCTTCGGGAAGGGCGCCCTGTTCAGCGCGCTCGGCGAGGAGCTCGGGCTGAAGCCCGCCTGGACCGGGAAGACCGACGCGATCTACGGGCTGGGCCAGACCGACATCGAGGGCCTCACCTCCGTGGGCGACGCGAACCTCTTCTTTACGTCGACCGACGACCCGGCCGGCAACTACGTCACCGAGCTCGAGAAGAACGACATCTGGACCTCGCTGCCCGCCGTCGAGGACGGCCGCGCCCACGCGTTCCCCTCGAGCATCTGGACGTTCGGCGGCCCCCGCACCTCCGAGCAGGCGGTCGACGCCTACGTCGACGCGCTCACGAAGTGACCCGCCCGTGACCCCCACGGCGAGCCCCACCGCCGCCCCCGAGAGCGCGGAGCGGGCCCCGGCCGCGACGCCGACCCCCGCAGCGCCCCGGCGCGCGGGCGTCGGCGCGCTACTCGCGGGCGGCGGCGGGCTCGTCGTGCTCGCCCTGGCGCTGGTGATCGTCGGCGCCTGGCACCTCACCCAGGGGACCTCGGGCATCGGCCTCGGGGACCTGCTGCGCGCCGCCGTCGGGGCGGAGCCCGCCGACCGGGCGGGGGAGGGCGGCGTCCCCGTCTCCGCGATCTTCTCCGCCTCGCGCCTGCCGCGGCTGCTCGCCGGGGTCGCGGTCGGCTTCGCGCTCGGCGCGGCGGGCGCCGTCCTGCAGTCGATCTCCCGCAACGCCCTCGCCTCGCCCGACACCCTCGCCGTGACCGCCGGCTCCTACCTCGCGATCGTCGCCGTCGCCGCCTTCGGACTGGCCGTGCCGATCTGGGCGTCCGGCGCCGTGGCCTTCGCCGGCGGCCTCGCCGCCGCGGGCCTCGTGCTCGCGATCTCGGGCGGCGCGGGGACCTCCACCACGCGGCTCGTGCTCGCCGGGTCCGCGGTCGCGCTCGCCCTGCAGGCCGCGACCTCCGCCCTGCTCATCCTCTTCGAGGTGCAGACCACGGGCCTGTTCGCCTGGGGGAGCGGCTCTCTCGCCCAGTTGAACCTCGACGCCTCCCTGCGCGCGATCCCGGTGATCGCCGGCGTGCTCGTGGTGATGCTGCTGATCTCCCGGCGCCTGGACATCCTGGGCCTGGGCGACGACGCCGCCTCCTCCCTCGGCATCCCGGTGCGCCGCACCCGCGTGCTCGGGATCCTCGGCGCCGTGCTGCTCACCGCGATCGCCGTGACCGTCGCCGGGCCCGTCGGCTTCGTGGGCCTGGGCGCCCCGGTGCTCGCCCGCCTGCTCGCGGTGCTGCTGCCCGCCCTGCACCGCCACGTGCTGCTCATCCCCGCCTCGGGACTCCTGGGTGCGCTCGTCGTCATCCTGGCCGACGCGCTGCTGCGCGGCATCGCCGGCGCCGAGGCCGCCGCGAAGATCCCCACCGGCATCGCGACTTCCCTGCTGGGCGCGATCATCATGATCGTCCTGGCCCGTCGGCTGCGGGACTCGGGGCCCGCGAAGGAGCCGCCGCAGGCCCGCACCCCGCCGCGCTCCGGCCGGCGCGCCCTCGTGATCGGCGTGATCGTCCTCGCGGCGCTCGCCGCGGCAGGACTCGTCGGACTGCTCGCGGGCAGCCTCTGGCTGCGCACGGGCGACGTGCTCCTGTGGCTCCAGCACGCGGCTCCTGCGCCGGTGCGCTTCGCGCTCGACGAGCGCCTGCCGAGGACCACCGCCGCGATCGTGGGCGGCGCGTCGCTCGCGCTGGCCGGCAGCGTCGTGCAGTCCACCGTCCGCAACCCGCTCGCCGAGCCCGGCATCCTCGGCATCACCGCCGGAGCGGGCCTCGGCGCCGTGCTCGCGATCAGCGCCGGCGGCGCGGGCGGCGCGAGCCGGCCCGTGATGGTGGGCGCCGCCATCGTCGGCGGCCTCGTCACCTTCGCCGTCATCTACCTGCTGGCCTGGCGGCGCGGCATCCGACCCGAGCGCCTCGTGCTCGTGGGCATCGGCATGGGCTTCGCCCTCTCCTCCCTCTCCACGTTCCTGCTGCTGTGGCAGAACCCGTGGGACACCCCGCGCCTGCTCACCTGGCTCTCCGGCACCACCTACGGCCGCAGCCTGGTCGACGTCGCGATCGTCGCCGTGGCCCTGGTGCTCATCGCCCCCTTCGTGCTCTCCCGCTCGCGCGAGCTCGACCTGCTCGCGCTCGACGAGGACTCGCCGCGGATCCTCGGCGTGCGCCTCGAGCGCACCCGTCTCGCGGTGATCGCGTGCGCGGCCGTGCTCGCCTCCGTCAGTGTCATCGCGGTGGGCACGATCGGGTTCGTGGGGCTCGTCGCCCCGCACCTCGCGCGGGCCCTTGTCGGCGCGAGGCACCTGCGCTCCGTGCCGGTCGCGATGCTGCTGGGCGCGCTGCTGGTGAGCATCGCCGACACGATCGGCCGCACCCTCATCGCCCCCACCCAGGTCCCCGCGGGACTCGTCGTGGCGATCATCGGCGCGCCCTACTTCGTCTGGCTGCTCTGGCGCTCGCGCGCCTGAGGAGCCGGGTGCCGATGGGGCTGGCGGGGCCGACGGGACTGCAGGGGCCGACGGGTCGGCGGGCGCCTCAGACGCGCGGCGCCAGGTGGATTCCGGCGATCATGCAGCGCACCGATCCGCCCGCCGTCTCGATCGTCGGCACCTCGACCGCGCGCACGCGGCACGAGCGCTCTATCCGCCGACGCTGATCGAGGGTGAGCGCCGCGGCGGCGGTCCCCGACATCATCAGCGAGCGTTCGCCCGCGGGATCGGAGGCCGCGCCCGCCTCCGACACGACCTCGAGGCAGTTCCCCGCGAAGGCCCGCACCTGGCCCTCGTCGATCTCGACGACCTCCCGGCCGCCCGCGCGCAGGCGCTCGCGCACGGCCTCCCGCCGCGCCGGGTCCCGGATCATCGAGGCGCCCAGGACGGCGACCTCGGTCCCCACGCTCATCAGCACGTTCGTGTGATAGACGGGCACGCCCGCGGCGTCGGCCGCATCGAAGACGAGGGGTTCGAGACCGAGGTCCGCGCACACTTCCGCGAGCAGCGTCTCGTCGAGGCGCCGCGAGCGGCACGCGAAGGCCGTGCCCGTGACGTCGTCGAGCACCATCGCCCCGGTGCCCTCGAGGAAGCGCGCGTCGGCCTCCCCGTCGGAGTAGTCCACGACCCTGCGCACGTGGAAGCACCTGCGCAGCGCGGCGACGATGTCCGCGCGGCGCTCGGCGCGGCGGCTGGGCGCATACATGGGGAACAGGGCGAGCGTGCCGTCCGCGTGCGTGCTCAGCCAGTTGTTCGGGAACACGCTGTCGGGGGTCGCCGTGCCCAGATCATCGAACATCGTCACCGCGACGCCCGCTGCGTCGAGCGCGTCCGCGAGGCGCCCCACCTCGTCGTACGCCCTCCGGGCGAGCACGGCGGGGTCCTCGGCGCGCGCGGCGCCGAGGGACTGGAAGGCGTTGTCGAGCGCCGTCTCCGGGTTCGCCGTGAAGTGATGGGGCCGCACCAGCAGTGCCCGCGACGGGGACTGCACGGGGAGCGGATGCTCCGACCGAGCACCGGCGAGGGCCGGGGCACTCATCGCCCGCCGACCGGGGACAGCGAATTGACCAGCGAGAACAGGTCCTTGGGGTCGCTCGGGGAGGCCACCAGGTCCACGTCGGAGACGAGGTCGGTGCCGGCCGTCGCGTCGCGTGCGCAGCGCAGGCCCGAGAAGTCGGAGATCGCGAAGCCCACCGAGTCGAACACGGTGATCTGCTCGGGCGAGGTGCGCCCCGCGGCCGTGCCCGTGAGCACCTCCCAGAGCTCGGTGACGGCGAAGTCATCCGGCATCTGCTGGATCTCGCCCTCGATGCGGGTCTGCGGCGTGAACTCGACGAACACGTCACCGGCCTCGAGGATCCGCGGGTCCAGCTCGGTCTTGCCGGGGCAGTCGCCGCCGATCGCGTTGACGTGCACGCCGGGGCGCACGTCGGCCAGGTCCAGGACCCGGTTCTGGGCCTTGTCCGCGGTGCAGGTCGTGATGATGTCCGCGCCCTCGGCCGCCTCCGCGGCGGTCGCGGCGTCGTGGATGCGGAAGCCGAGCGGCTCGAGGTTGCGGCGCACCTTGTCGACCGCCGCGGGGTCGACGTCGAACACGCGCAGCTCCTCGATGCCGAGCACCCCGCGGAAGGCGAGCGCCTGGAACTCCGACTGCGAACCCGCGCCGATGAGCGCGAGCTCGCGGGAGTCGGGCCGGGCGAGGGTGCGGGCGGCGAGGGCGGAGGCGGCCGCCGTGCGCAGCGCCGTCAGCAGCGTCATCTCGGAGAGGAACACCGGGTAGCCGTTGTCGACGTCGGCGAGGACGCCGAAGGCGGTCACGGTCTGGAAGCCGCGCGCGGGGTTCGAGGGATGACCGTTGACGTACTTGAACGCGTACGTCTCGCCGTCGGAGGTCGGCATCAGCTCGATCACGCCGAACGGGGTGTGGCTCGCGATCCGGGGGATCCGCTCGAAGCTCTGCCAGCGCCGGAAGTCGTGGTCGAGGTACCCGACCATGGTGGTGAGGATGTTCTGGGCGCCGTCCCGCACGATCCAGCGGGCCATGTTCGCCACGTCGAGCAGCTGCGTCATCGTCATCGCTCCGTCTCTCGCGGTGTGCCTGGTGATGATCAGCGTAGATTTCGCAGATGGCAGGCGGAAGAGCAGGATCGCGCGAGATCTGCCAAGTTCATGTGCATTCTGCGAGCGGAGATCTAGCATTCTGCGCATGAACACTGCACAGGACGGCTCCGCGGACCGGCTGACGGATCTGGACCGGCGACTGCTGGCGGAGCTGCGCACCGACGGGCGCGCGCCGATCGCCTCCCTCGCCCAGCGGCTCGGCGTCTCGCGGGCGACGGTCTCGCACCGGATCGAGAAGCTCACCGCCCAGGGCGTGATCGTCGGCTTCTCGGTGCGCGTGCGCGACTATGCGCAGGCGGCGCCCGTGCGGGCGATCTCGTTCATCGAGGTCGAGGGGCGCACGACGGACCGGGCGATCGACGCCCTGCGCGGCTTCGTCGAGATCCAGAACCTCCACACGACCAACGGCGGCTGGGACCTGGTCGCCGAGATCGCCTGCGAGGACCTCGCGGCCTTCGACGGCGTGCTGCGACGGATCCGCGGCATCGAGGGCGTGGTCAACTCGGAGACGAGCCTGCTGCTGAGCTCAGTGGTGCGCTGACGGGGCCGGGACGTCGCGGTCGTCGCGGATCCGGGCATGGGCGGACCCGCAGGCTGCGCTCGTGCGCCTGCCGGATGGACGAGGTCCGGCGCCTGCGGGTCCGGGCAGCTCGGTGGGATTCGCTGCACGTCCCTCGATCTGGTGGTCGGCGGCGGTGCCGCCGGTCAGGTCGATGGTCGCCTCAGCGGCGAGCCACCTCACATGTCCGAGAGAACTTCATCTGTCGGATCACCTCCTTCCCTGTGTCCGACGAGCGTAGGACTGGACGTGAGAGGGCGGCAAGGGATTAACGGGAGCGGACGCGGGCGCGGGGTTGGGAGCGTAAGCACGCGGGGGCCGGGTGCGGAAGCGGGCGCGTGCACCGGCGACGACGAGCGGGCCTCGAGCTTCATCCTGCGGGCAGCACGAGGTCGAGGCGGAAGCCGCCGTCGACCCGCTGCGCCGTGATGCCGCCGCCGTGGGCCTCGGCGATGCCGCGCACGATCGCGAGGCCGAGGCCCGCGCCGCCGGAGGCGCCGAGGTCGTCGGACTGCGTGCGCGCGGGATCCTCGCGCCACCCGACCTCGAAGATCCGCCCGATGTGCTCGCTCGCGACGCCCGGCCCCTGGTCCAGGACGCTGAGGACCAGGCGGCTGCCGGGCAGGACGTCGGCCGAGACCACGATCTCCCCGCCGTCGGGGGAGTGGCGCACGCCGTTGCTGAGGAGGTTCGCGAGCGCTCGCGTGAGCTCGCGCGGATCCGCCCGCAGCACGCGGCCCTCGATGCCGCGGTGCACGATGCGGATCCCGCGGCGCTGGGCCACGGGCATCACATCGGCGACGGCGTCGGAGACGAGATCCAGCAGCTCGACGGTCTCCCGCCGCAGCACGAGGGTGCCGGACTGCAGGCGGGAGAGCTCGAAGAGGTCCTCGACCATCGAGCTGAGCGTGTCCACGCGACCGCGGATGCCGCGCGCATAGGCGGTGGGATCGTCGGCGGTGCCCGCCTCGAGCGCCTCGGCCATCGCGCGCAGACCCGTGAGCGGGGTGCGCAGGTCGTGGGAGATCCACGCGATCGACTGCCGGCGGTCCGCGTCCAGCGCCTCGATCTCCGCGCGCGCCGCGTCGAGCCGACGGGACGTCTCCTCGAGCTCGGTCGAGAGGGTCTCGAACTCCCTCCAGCCGGGCCCGCCGGCCCCGTCCGTGCCCTCGGACCCGTTCGTGCCGTCGGATCCGTCCGCGCCGGCCGAGCCACCGGTCCCGACCCCGGTCCCGACGCCGGCCCGGTTCCCGAGCCGCCGCGCCGAGTCCGCGAGCGCCGTGATCGAGGTGCGGACCCGCCGGCCCAGCAGCAGTCGCGCGGCCGCGATCGAGATCAGGCCCGAGACGGCGAGCACCCAGGCTAGGACCGCGAGATCGTGCGCGGAGAAGTACATCTCCACGAGCACCGCGAGGGTCGTCCCCGCGATCGAGAGCACCGTCGCGACCAGCAGGATCACCGTCTGCGAGACGATGCTGCCGCGCCGGTTCAGGCGCAGCGCCCACCAGGCGCCGCCCATCACGATGCCCGTGCACACGATCGTCGTCGCGACGATGAGCAGGTAGTCGATCGGGCTCAGCACGTCGGCCCCGTCTCCAGCCGGTACCCGGCGCCCCACTCGGTGCGCAGGAAGCGCGGGGTCGTCGGGTCGGGCTCGATCTTCTCGCGCAGGCGGCGCACGTGGACGGTCACCGTCGAGGCATCGCCCTCGCTCCAGCCCCAGACCTCGCGGAGGATCTCGTCGCGGCGCACCACCTGGCCCTCGCGACCCAGCAGGAACAGGAACAGCTCGTACTCGCGCGAGGTCAGCGCGATCTCGCGGTCCCCGATCCGCAGCCGCCTGTGCGCGGGATCCACGCGGAACGCCCCGGCCGTGAACGCGACGGGCGCCGCATCCGGCAGACGCCGACGCAGCAGGGCCTCGAGCCGCAGCTGCAGCTCGCGCAGGGAGAAGGGCTTGGGGAGGTAGTCGTCGGCCCCGTGCGCGAGGCCCTCGATGCGGTGGTCGACGGTGCCCAGCGCGGTGAGCATGAGGATCGGCACGTCGCTGATCCCGCGCACGCGGCGGCACAGCTCGTCGCCGCTGAGCCGCGGCAGCATCCGGTCCAGCACGATCACGTCCGGGACCTGCGCCCGTATCGCCTCCCACGCGGCATCGCCCGCCGCGAAGGCGTCGACCCGGTGACCGGCCGCCCGCAGATGGTCGCCGACCACCGTGCGCACGGCCGGATCGTCCTCGACGATCATCACCCGCGCGCCCGCGCTCGTCCTCTCGCTGCCGGCCACGCAGCCAGCGTAGGCGCAGGGGACGGCCGCGGATCTTACGGATCCGTCACGCGCCCTTACGGTTCCGTCATCGCGCTCACAGAGCCGTCATCCTCCTTCTCCGCGGCCGACGGGCCGGGTCGACTGGTCGCCATCGGGGTCGGCATCGGGCCGGCCCCCGGGTCGGGAAGCACCCCGGCCCTCGACACAGGAGGAATCCCATGCGCATCACCCGCACCCTGCAGCGCGCCGCCCTCGGCGCCGGAGCACTCGCGCTCGCCGCCGGCCTCGCCGCCTGCGGATCCGGCTCCGGAGGCTCCATGGACGACGGCGCGGCGAAGGACGGCTCGTCGTCCATGCAGACGAGCGATGGAGGCGGCGACGCAGGCATGACGTCCGACGGAGGCGGGGACATGAGCGGCGACATGGGCAGTGACATGGGCGGCGACATGGCGATGTCCATGGCGCACGGCACCTTCGCGGGGGCGAACGGCAAGAGCGTCGCGGGGAAGGTGAGCATCGAGGACGGCAAGCTCATGCTCACCGGATTCTCCTCGGACCAGGGTCCCGACCTGCACCTCTACCTCGCCGAGGGCGATGACGAGGACGCCGTCGACTCCGGGATGGAGCTCGGCGACGTCGCCTACGACTCGGCCGAGCAGACGTTCTCCGTCGAGGGCGTCGACCTCTCGCAGTACGACCATGTGGTCGTCCATTGCGACAAGGCGAAGGCCGTGTTCGGCAGCGCCGCGCTGTCGTGAGCCCGGGGAGCGGGCGGGTGCGCGGCGCCGAACGGCTCGCCGCGGGATCGGCGCTCATCTCGCTCATCGCACGCCTCGTCCTGGCCGCGCTCTGGCTGGTCGAGGGCGCGGTGAAGGTGCACGCCGGCTTCGGCGCGGCGGACATCGGCCTGGTCGTCGACGGGGCGCGGTCGAACGCGCGCGTGCCCGAGATGTTCGCCCTGTTCGCGGAGCACGTGATGGCGCCGCTGGCCGGGGTGTTCGGGATCGGCATCCCGGTGCTCGAACTGGCCCTCGGGGCCGGGCTCGCGCTGGGCTGGGGGAGACGCCTGCTCGCGCTCGCCTCGAGTGCGACGCTCGCCCTGTACTGGATGTCCGACCAGCTCGTCGTGCAGTACCCCGCGATGATGCTGCTCGGCGCCGTGGTGCTGTGCCTGGCGCGGGGCCCGGCGCGGCCCCGCGCGCCCCGCTCCTCCGCCGGGCCGCCGCATCGGTAGACTGGCGCGCATGTCGACGAGCTCACGAGACGCGCTGGTCCGCCGTCCTTTCGAGGGACTGCCGCAGGAGCAGGATCTGGTGGCGATGCGCCAGCTGATCCCTGCCGCGACCGTCAGCGCGCGGACCACCGCCGCGTTGGGGAGCGAGGCCGTCACCCTCGCCACGATCCTGCCGATGAACTGGCCCGCGATCCGCCGCTCCGACGGCTCGGTCGTCGTCGGCCTGCAGGCGAGTGTCCCCGGCGGGGACCTCTCGCGCGCCTTCGGCCAGGCGATCGTGCAGGCCCTCGCGCTCGAGCCCGGCTCACCGGTCCCCACGGTCGCCCTCGAGGACGACTCCCCGCGCCTCCAGGACGTGCTGGACCTCGACGGCGACTTCGCGATCGAGGTCCACGACTCCTTCGAGTTCTGGGTCGACCCCGAGGCCGATCGCACCGCCGAGGTCGAGGCCTCCCTGCGGGAGGCGAACGAGAAGATCATGCCGACCCGTCCGGTCGCGGGTCTCGCGCACGCCTACTGGGTCGACGCCGGCCCGAAGGAGCACCTGCGCTGGGTCCTCGACGCCGACGAGGACCGCGTCGTCGACGCCGTGGCCCGCCTGCACGCGCGCCGCGAGTCCGGCATCGGCGAGGGCACGAAGTACGTGGGCTCCTTCCGCGCCGAGGGCCTCACCATCCCCGTGTGGGATCTGCCCTCCGGCTTCGGAGCCGAGGGCGTCGAGACCCAGGCGGAAGCGTTCAGCGCCCGCTTCCTCGAGGCGCTCGAGACCACCGAGCCGCTCACCGTCATGGAGCGGCGGGCCCGGGGCGGCATCGTCGCGCGCCAGGTGACCCTGCGATGAGCGCGGCGGGGCCGCTCGCGGCGGACCGTCCCACGGCGGTCGCCGTGGTGATCCCCGCCAAGGACGAGGCCGACCGGATCGAGGCGACGATCCGCGCCGCCCAGCGCATCGACCGCGTGGACACCGTGGTGGTCGTCGACGACGGCTCGAGCGATGCGACCGCAGCGGTCGCCACCGGCGCCGGCGCGCTCGTGGTCCGCCACCGCACCAACCGCGGGAAGGCCGCCGCGATGGCGACCGGCGCGCGCGTCATCGCCATGCGCGAGGACACCGAGGCGGCCGACGGCGGCGTGGACTTCCGCGAGGAGCTCCACGCGGAGCCTCGCATGCCCGGCCACACGGGCCCGCTGCCCGTGATCTCCCCGTCGGACCTCATGTCCCGCGCGCTGCTGTTCCTCGACGGCGACATGGAGGACAGCGCCGAGAACGCCGCCCCGCTCGTGGACGCCGTCCTCGACGACGGCGTCGACATGGCGATCGCCCTGCTGCCTCCCCAGAACGGCGCCGCCGGCCTCGGCATCGTGGTGCGCACCGCCCGCAACGGCATCCGCCGCATCACCGGATGGGAGCCGCAGCAGCCGCTCTCGGGCACGCGATGCATCACCCGCGAGACCTGGGAGGCGTGCCAGCCGCTCGCCCCGGGCTGGGGCGTGGAGACGTCGCTGACGATCGACGCCCTGACCGGCGGTTTCTGGGTGAAGGAGGTGCCCTGCGCCCTGCGTCATCGCGCCACCGGCAAGGACCTGTCCGGACAGCTGCACCGCGCCGCCCAGCTGCGCGATGTCACCCGCGCGCTGCTGCGCCGCCGCACCGTGCACCCTCCGGAGGTCGCGGAGGAGACGGTGGAGGGCGTCGAGGAGCCGGCCGTGGTCGCCGACGAGTCGGTGGTCGTGGACGAGCCAATGGGTGCCGACGAGGCGATGGGTGCCGACGAGGCGATGGTGGCCGACGAGGCGGCGCCGGCGGTCGAGGAGACTGCCTCGGGTGCCGAGGACGTCGAGGCTGAGCCCGGTGTGGATCCCGAGTCGGACGATGCGCCCGCACCGCTCGCGTTCGACGGATCGGAGAGCGCGGGTGGAATGACCGCGGAAGCTCTGTCGCCGCAGGCTGACGCGCTCGAGTCGGAGGATGAGGTCGCCCCCGCTGACGAGGCGCCCCAGGCAGACGACGCGCCCCAGGCCGACGCGACGGAGCAGATCGACGAGGTCGAACCCGCCGCCGCGGGCGCCCACGAGGCAGCGACGGAGCCGGCGCTTCCGCGCTCCGCGCCCGCGAGCTACCCGGACGACGTCGACGCCTGGGGAACGGTGTCGACCGAGGCATCGGTCGTGGACGAGAATTCTCCGGAGCCGGAGCCGGAGCCGGAGCCGGAGCCGGAGCCGGAGCCGGAGCCGGAGCCGGAGCCGGAGCCGGAGCCGGAACCCGAGCCCGAGCCGGAGACCGAGCCCGCCACGGCGCCTGCTCCCGAGACCCCGTCCGCCGCCGATTCCACGGACGCTTCGGCCGACGACGCCCCGTCGGCCCGCACTCTCGCGGACCTTCCCGCGTCGGGTCCGTTCGACGCCGAGGACGCGCGCGAGCTCGAGCAGGTCGACATCGCGGCCCTCGACGCGGACCTGCGAGCGCTGCCGGTGGACGGGCCCTTCGAACCCGAGGACGTGGTGCTGCTCGCCGGCGCCGATCTCCATGAACTGGGCCGACGCATGCACGAGGCGCCCGTGGACGGTCCCTTCGCCCCCGAGCACGCGGTGATCATGGCCGCGCATCTCCAGCGCAGCGTGCCGCGCGTTCCCGAGCGCATCGAGCTGCCGATGGACGCCGGGGAGTACACCTCGCTCGTGGTCCAGTCGGCCGTCGAGGAGGCGGACGCCGAGGGACAGCGGGATCGCGGCAGCCAGGACTGAGCTGGAGCCGGGGAGCAGCCCCACCTCGGACGCTCGGACGAGGGCCGCGCACGCTGCGCGGTGCCTCGTCCGTTCTCCGCCTCTGCGGTCCGACGCACCACCTGCCCTCCGCACCACCTGTGCGCCGCGTCACCCGCCGACCGGGGCATCCTCCCGGGCGGGCAGCACAGCCGCGAGCGCGAGAATGCCGAGGCCCAGCACGGCGGCGATCAGCACCGGTCCCGTGTCGTTCACCGCGTAGCCCAGCCACCCGCCCGCGACCAGCGCGATCCGGACCGAGCGCCCGCTCGGATGCTCCTCGTCCAGCTGCTCGAGGGCACGCCAGTGCAGGCGGCGCGGCATGAGGATCGCGACCGAGCCGAGCACCGCCGCGAGCACCACCAGCGCGAGCCCCGGGTAGTCCACGAGCATCTGCAGGTTCTGACCGAGCTTGCGCAGCACCACCGTCCCGAGTCCGCCCGAGAGCACGTCGTCGATGAATCGACCCAGGTGGGAGCGAGAAGCCGGCGGACGCAGCCAGTCGAGCACCGACACCCCGACCACGGCGACCGCGCCCGCCGCATACAGTCCCAGCACGTGCCACCAGCGCAGCGGGATGCCGGAGACGAGCAGGGCGAGCAGCCCGAACGTCGGCACGCACACGAGCATGGAGCCGAAATCCGCGCCCATCGACGGGGCGACGCAGGCCGCCGACACCACCACTCCCGTCGCCACCGTCGCGATCACCCGGGCGCGCGGGGTGCGCAGGCGCGTGAACAGGCAGCCCAGGGCGGCGAGCGTGCCCGCGAGCACCATGCCGAACAGGTGGTTCGAGAGCCCGTAGAAGCGCGCCCCGGAGATGGCGTTCGCGCCCAGCGGGGACCCCGTCTGCCACGGTGAGCCGAGCGCCGACTCGAGCAGGATGAGGCCCGCGACCAGGCCGAACGCGACCCCCGGAGGTCCGAAGCGCGAGCGCCGCCAGGGGCCGGCGAGCACCACCGCGGCCAGCACCGCCGACCCGGCCCACACCACGCCCGTCAGCGCCAGGGCCGGGTGCTCGGCCCGCCACCACGGCACGAGCGTGGACATGAGCGCGACCGGGAAGCACAGCGGCGCGATCGCGAGCAGCGAGCGGGCCGCGTGCCGCGCGCGATCGCGGCGGCGCAGCGGCGTGATCAGCAGCAGGACGAGCCCGACGGCCCCGAACGCCAGCCAGGAGAAGAACGCCGGGGGCGAGGCGCCGTCCACGAGCCGCGCGGCGAGCGAGCGGTCCAGCGCGAGCTGCTGGGGGTCGACGCGGGTGTCCTGCCCCTCGAAGGATTGCCCGGGCAGGGTGAGCGTCGGCTCGACGCCGTGGCTCTCGAGCACGGTGGGGAGCACATCGGTGAGCACGACGAGCCCGTTCTGGTGGGTGGATCCGCTGGACAGCGCCTCGCCGGGGCGGCCGGTGTCCATCGCGACCTGCAGGCCGGCGGTGCGCGAGGCGATCGACCCCTGGGTCTCGACGGCCGCGGGATCGGCCGGGTCGGTCGCCGCGACGGAGACCAGCAGGGTGCGGGGGAGGTCCGCGGAGCCCGCCGCGGAACCGGACGCGGAATCGGCCGCGCACCCGCCTGCCGCGTCGAGCACCTCCCCGGCGCGCTCGTCCAGCGCAGTGAGATCCGAGGGAGTGGCCGAGCCGAGATCGACGAGGAGCACGCCGGAGTCTGCGTCTCCGGCACCATCACCATCGAGCGCCGCGCTGATGCGGCCGACGGGGACGTCCTCGCTCGCGTCGATCTCTGTGGTGCCGCCGGGGATGCGGGCGAGCTGGTCGGTGGGCGGGTTCGGGACGCCGGCGCTCGACGGGGCCGTCGCGGCGAGCCCGCGGAAGCCGGTGCGCAGCGTCTCCTCGCCCTGCCGCTTCGTGGAGACCACGGTGGTCGAGGTCGTGTTCATGGCTCCCACGCCGGCGTTCTCGGCGAGGCACTGCAGATGAGGGGTCGTCTCCTCGGATACGTCCTCCCAGGTCAGACCCGAGGTCACCAGGACCATGCGGACCGGTGCGCTCGACGCGCCTGCGTCCGCTCCGTCGTCGGCCCGCGCGGGTCCCGTCGGCCCGAGGAGCGCTGCGGCCGTCGCCAGCAGCACACACATCGCGGCGAGGACGACCGGGCGCGGGAGCAGACGCCGCGGGGCCCTCGGCGTCGGCCCCGCGAGCCCGCGGGGGATCGCGCGCGGACGGGACGGACGGGGGAACAGCACGTCAGCGATGGTATGCGGCCGTCCCGGGAGGAGCCTCACCGTCGGACTCGCCGGTATCGCCACGCGCGCCGACTACCGGATCCGGGAGCATCGCCGCGATCAGCGGCAGCGAGACCACGAGCGCGGCGAGCAGCAGCATCGCCCCGGTGTCGTTCGTCGCATAGCCGATCCACGCCCCGACGCCGAGCGCGATGCGCACGGGCCGGGCGGCGGGATGCCGGGCGTCGAAGGCCGCGAGGCGCACCATGCGCGTGCGGGTGGGGACGAGCGAGCACACCCAGAGCACGGCGGCCAGCAGCAGCACGCCCAGCAGCGGCCAGAACGTGGTGACCTGGTCGATGTTCTGCTGCGCCTTGCTGGCGATCACGTCGAACAGCTCGCCGGAGAGCACCTGGTCGACGAACCGTCCCAGGTGCGTGCGCTGCGCGGGCGGGCGCAGCCAGTCGAGCACCGAGATGCCGCCGACGGCCACCACCGCCGCCCCGCCGACCGCGAGCAGATGCCACCAGCGCACGCGGATCCCGCTCAGCATGAGGGCGAGGAGCCCGAGCGCGGGCACCAGCACGAGCACGCCGCCGAAATCGGCGCCCATCGTCGGCGCTGCGCTCACGCCCATCACCACGATCCCGATCGCGATCACGGCGAGCACTCGCGTGCGCGGGCGCGTGAGCCGTGCGCACACGGCGAGCAGCGCGATCATCGTGCCCGCCAGCACCATTCCCGAGAGGTGGTTGGAGATGCCGTAGAAGCGTCCGCCGCGGATCGCCTGCGCCCCGAGCGGGGAGCCAAGCTGCAGCTGGGAACCGGTCGCGGACTCCGTGAGGACGGCCAGGGCGAGCAGTGCCCCCGCGGCGCCCGCGGGGCCGTACCGGAGGCGGCGCCAGGGTCCGAGCAGGGCGATCGCCGAGAGCACGAGGGCGAATCCCCACACCACGGCGGTGAGCGCGAGCGCGGGGTGCTCGGCCCTCCACCAGGGCACGGCCCCTGCGAGCAGGCCCGCGGCCGGTCCGAGAGGGAGGCACACGGCTGCGGCGCGCGCGGCGGCGGAGAGGCGGCGGCGCGCCGCAAGACGGGGGACGAGCAGCACCAGCAGCCCGAGTGCCGGCAGCACCAGCCAGGATCCCAGCGCCCACCACGTCGCCCCGTCGACCAGCACGTTCGCGGCCGAGCGGTCGGTGGCCAGGCGGATGCCGGCGGTGTCGCGGACGACGGAATCGGTCGTGTCCGCGCCCGACCCGTCCGCGCCTGACCCGTCGGCGCCCGACCCGTCGGCGGGCGTCGGGGTTCCCTCGAAGATCTGCCCGGGAAGTCCCTCGGGGGTGCTCTCGCCGTAGCTCGCGAGGATCGTCGGCACCACATCGGTGAGCAGCACGACCCCCTCCTGATGGGTGGATCCGCTGGTCAGCGAGCCGCTCGCGAAACCGGAGTCCATCACGACCTGCAGTCGGTCAGGTCCGGGCGCGGGGGAGCGGCCCTCTTCGACCGCCTCGGAGTCCTCGGGATCGTAGGGGGCGACGGAGACCAGAAGCACCCGCCCCATCGATGCGCTGTCGCAGCCGCCGACGGCATCGAGCTGCTTCCCGACCTCCTCGTCGAGAGCGGCGAGGGCGCGGCCGCGCTCCGAGCCCGGGGCGACGGGGTCCTCGTCGGCCCCACGCGCGGGCAGCGAGTCCAGGGGGACGACCTCTGGGGCGTCGGGCAGCGCGGAGACCAGGTCCTCCGCGGGCTGCGGTGAGCGGGAGGTCCGGTGGGACTGGGATGCGAGGCCCAGATAACCGCTGGTCAGCGTCTCCATGCCCTGGCGACGCGTGGGTGTCAGCGGCGTCATCGAGCCCACGCTCATCGCGGCGGTCCCCGAGCGTTCGGCGAGGCACAGGAGGTGCGGGGTCGCCTCGGAGATGTCCTCCCAGTTCAGCCCCGCGGTCGCGAGGACGAGCTCGACGGGCTGCTCCGAGGGTCCCTGCGCGGCGGGGGCTGCGGGAACTGCGGGCGCTGCGGGCGCTGCCACGCCGTCCGCTCGGGCCGATGCGGGGGCGAGCACGGGGAGCAGCACGGAGACGAACAGGGCGAGCGCGAGGGCGAGCGCGAGAGGGCGGGCGGCGCGGTCAAGGCGCCGGGGCGCGCGTGCCGGGCCCGAGCTCGGGCGAAGGGCCGACGGAGGGAAGGTCACCGGATGATCGTAGAAGGCGGAGCCGGACGGCTGCTCACGATGCCGGGCCGGACGCGGCCGTCCGAGGGCGAGTCCGCACTGCGCGGCGTGAGATCGCGCGATGGGGACCGCGGGTCGGCCGGTAGATTGCCCACGATCGTCGGCGATGCTGCCCGACCACTGCTCGGCGCGGCCCCGACCCGGCCTCCGCCTTGCCCCACCTCCGCCTTGCCCCACCTCCGCTTCGGTCCGTCTTCGAGGAGCCCTGCATGATCCTCCACACCGTCTGCTTCACCCTCGCGCACGCGCCCGGCTCCGACGAGGAGCAGGCCTTCCTCGACGAGGCACGACGCATCCTGCCCGCGGTCCCCGGCGTCGAGGAGTTCACGGCCTCCCGGCAGGTCGGCGAGCAGAGCGACTTCCGCTTCCAGTTCGCCATGCGCTTCGCCGATCAGGACGTGTACGCCGCGTATGACGCACATCCGGACCACCAGGGCTTCGTCACCCAGCGGTGGAAGAGCGAGGTCGCAGCCTTCCAGGAGTTCGACTTCGTCCCCCTCGAGGGATGACGATCCTCTGATGGCGCGGGTGGAGGACGTCGATCGGCGCGGGCGGTCCGTGCGCCTCGAGCGCCTCGGGAGCTCGCATGCCGGAGCCATCCTCGCCGGTCAGGATCGGGCTCTCGCCCGGGAGGTCTTCGGCCGCCGCTGGGAGCCCGCAGAGCTCGCGGAGTTCCTCGAGCGCGCGGAGCGGTGGAGCATGGACGGGCCCGTGCGCGAGTTCGCCGCGTGCCAGGTCGGCGGCGGGAACGCCGACATCGACGCGTGCACCGGCATGAACGCGGGCACGGGCGCAGGCACGGGCGCGGACGCGGGCACGGACGCACGCGCATGCAGCGCCCGCGGCGAGATCGTCGGCGGGGGAGGGCTGCACCTGCTGGGCCCAGGCCTCGAGCGCGGGCAGGCGGACATGAGCTACTGGGTGCTCGCTCCGCAACGACGGCACGGCTGGGGCGCCGCGATCGCCCGCGCGCTGCGGGACACCGCGAGGTCCGATCCGCGCATCTGCACGCTCGTCCTGCGCATCCCGCCGGAGAACGTGGCATCCCAGCACGTCGCGAGGGGAGCAGGCGCACGGCCGACGGGCCGGAGTGAGCGCCACCCCGGTGACGCGAGTCGGCGGGTCGAGCGCTGGGAGCTCGACCTCGACGACGAGCCCGACTTCGACCTGGACGTCGACCTCGACCTCGACCTCGACCCCGACCGCGGCCTCGATCTCGACGACCGAGAGGCCGGCACGGCCCGTCTACGCTGGCACGATGATCCGTCTGACCGCCCCTGACCCCGCCCGCTTCGAGTCCTGGGCCGCGTGCGTGCGGGACTTCGCGGACGGGCCGATCGACGGCTCGGGCTATTTCGGGGGCTCGATCCCCGAACCCACTCCCGAGGAGTTCGCGCGCTATCTCGAGCAGCGCCTCGCCGAGGGCGACACGTCGATCCCTCCGGCGCCCGAGCGCGTGCACTGCTCGTACCGGTGGATCGTCGACGAGACCTGGGAGGCGGGCGGACCCCTGCTCGGATTCCTCGCCGTGCGCCACCACCTCACCAGTTTCCTACTCGCCCAGGGCGGACACATCGGCTACTCCGTGCGTCCCTCCGCCCGCCGACGGGGCGTCGCGGGTGCAGCGCTCGCCGTCGGCCTCACGGAGGCCGCCGAGCTGGGCATCGATCCCGTGCTCGTCTGCTGCGCCGAGACCAACGAGGCCTCGCGACGCACCATCGAGCGCAACGGCGGGGTGTACGAGAGCTCGATCGCCGAGCACAGGCGGTACTGGTTCGGTCAGGGCCCCTGGCCGCAGGAGCCGGACGCGCAGGGAGCATCCGGCCGCTGAGCCCTGGACCGCGCCCACGCCGCACGCCCGCCGCGGATACCCTGCAGCCATGCGGTACGGATTCCTCGGCCCCGAGACCACCTTCACCCACCAGGCGCTTCTGCAGGCCCTTGCGGAGGCGCCCGACGAGCTGCGCGCCGAGGCCGAGCTGATCCCGTTCACGTCGGTCGCGACCGCGACCACGGCGCTCGTGGACGGCGAGATCGACGCGATCACCGCGCCGATCGAGAACTCGGTCGAGGGCGGGGTGTCCGGCACGCTCGATGTCCTCGCCTCGCACGACCGCATCACGATCGTCGCCGAGCAGATCGTCCCGATCACCTTCGTGCTCGCCGCCAAGCGGCAGATGGACCTGTCCCAGGTGCGCGCCGTCGCCTCCCACACCCACGCGCAGGCGCAGGTTCAGGGGTGGATCCGCGAGAACCTGCCGGGCGCCGCGATCGAGCCGGCCTCCTCGACCGCCGGGGCCGCCCAGGCCATCGCCGACGCGAGCGAGACGGAGGCCGAGGGCCTCGCTGCGATCTGCTCGCCGCTGGCCGCGGAGCACTTCGGGCTCCAGGTCCTCGCCCGCGGCATCGAGGACACCAAGGGCGCCCAGACCCGCTTCGTCATCGTCACCCGCAACAGCCGGATCCCCGCCCGCACCGGGGCGGACAAGACGACGCTCGTCGTCCACCTCCCGCACAACCGCTCGGGCGCTCTGCTGGAGATGCTCGAGCAGTTCAGCGCCAACGGTGTGAACCTCTCCCGCATCGAGTCCCGACCCATCGGCGACGCCCTGGGCCGCTACTCCTTCTCCATCGACGCCGAGGGGCATCTGGAGGACCGTCGCGTCGCCAGCGCTCTGCGCGGACTGCACCGCATGTGCCCGCAGGTCATCTACCTGGGGTCCTATCCGCGCGCGGATCAGCAGCGGTCGACGGTCGACGTCGCCACGGCCGACGACTCCTACGACGACGCGAGCCGCTGGGTGGGCGAGCTCAGCAGGATGATCACGCCCGTCCCGTGACGGACTCGTCCGACGGCACCTGGCCGGAGTCCTTCCGGTCCGTCGGGTCCGTTGAGTCGGTCGGGCCCGTCGGAGTGGTCGGGTCCTTCGGGTCCGTCGGATCGGTCGGGTCAGTGGGGTCCATCGGATCCTCCCCGCCGTCGATCTGATCCGATTCCGTGACGTGCGGCCCGACCTGCTGGCGGTCGGTCTCGACGCCGCGGTCCGCGACGCTGGCCGGCGTGCGCATGATCAGTGCACCGGGATCGACCTCGGCGAGCAGATGGGTCGCCTTCCCCTCTGTGTCGCCGTCGAGCTGCACGGGCTGCGGCTTGGTCGTCACCACGCTCACGCTCGTGGTGAGCGCCTGCTCCATCGTGGAGAGCTGTGGCTTGGGGTGCAGCGCCGGCTGGACGAGACGCGCGATGATCTGGCTGAGTCCCGCGGCGCCACGCCACGAGAGCACCAGCACGTCGAGGCGATGATTGTCCACCGTCGCGTCGGGCATCAGGACGATGCCGCCGGGCAGACGCCCGACGTTCCCGATCAGCACGGTGCGGGCGTCGACGTCGACGCTGTGGCCGGAAGGGGTCGTGATCCGCGCCGAGAACGCGCGGCCCACGATCTTGTCGAGCCCGGCGACTACGTAGGCGGGCCAGCCGATGCGCCTCTTCATCTTCGGGTTCGTCGCGCCGATGACCTCGGCGTCCGCGCCCACACCGGCGATCACGAGGAACGCCCGCTTCTGCGCCGTCGAGATCTCCGACGAGGAGCTGCCGGTGCGCATCCAGCCCATGTCGACCATGCTGTCGGATCCCAGCAGGGCGACCCGCAGCGCCTTCTCGAGATCGTCGAGGGGGAGGTCGAGGTTGCGGGCGAGCAGGTTGCCGGTGCCCACGGGCAGGATCGCCATACGCACACCCGAATGGGCGAGGGCCGAGGCGACCTCGCGCACCGTGCCGTCGCCGCCCGCCGCGATCACCAGGTCGGCCCCGTCCTCCAGGGCCTGTGCGGCCTGTCCGCGGCCGGGGTCCTCGCGCGTGGTGTCGTGGAAGTGCAGCTCGATGCCGAGCAGCCGCTCGGCGATCGTGCGCAGGCGCTCGCGGAACTGCTCGGGGTCGTCGTGCTTGGACGGATTCATGACCACGGCCACGCGGGAGAACGACGCGCCCTCGCTCGCGAGCACCGCGCGGTCCGCGCGAGCGCGCGCGAGATCGTCCACCTGGCGGCGCTGCGCGCGGACGTGCACGAGCACCACCGCCAGCAGCACGACGACGACCACGCTGAGGGCGATCGAGACGATCGCGAGGACGGTGCTCAGATCCATGGGCCGAGACTACCTGGGCCGATGGTGCGACGAGCGACGGGCGGCATTCATCCGCTGGGTGCGGAAGGTCGGTCGAGCCGGTCCCCTTCGGGGTGCGCCTCGACGGAGTGGTCGTCGTGCTGCGAGGCGGCGTCCAGATCGGGTCGCGGCCATCTCAGCGGGGGAGGAGCGCTGGTGAACGTGCGGCCGGTGGGAGTCGTGAGGCGGAGGGTGCGTTCAGGAGGTGGCTCCGGTCCCGCGTGCGCGTCGGGTCGCCCCGATCCGACAGGGTGCACACATCCCTCGGGCGGCCCCGATCCGTCGTGCCCATCGGCGGCGCCGGTCCCGATCTCCTCGATCCAGCCCTGGGTCTCCATGAGGTAGTTGCACGATTCGCACAGACCTGCGCCGTTGTCGATGCGGGTGGCGCCGCCGTCGACGTAGCTCTCGACGTGGTCGATGTGGCGGATGCGCGCCTCGCACCAGGGAGTGCGGCACCGCTGGTCCGCGATCTCGATGAAGCGACGGTCCGGACCGGAGAAGCGGCGGCGCGTGTCGTCGGCCGCGGTGAGGCGTCCGCTGATCGGGTCGGTGAGCAGGCGGCGCACGAAGCGCTGCGCCGTCGAGTCGTCCTCCGGATCGCCGTGGAGCGCGAAGCGACGGGCGATGCCGGCGGGCACGGGGTGGCCGTCGATCCAGGCGACGTCGTCGGCCTCGTCCAGCAGCGCCTTGTCGGTCATCATCAGCTGGATCTCGACGCCCATGCTCCCCGGATCCTGCTGGCCGGTGACGCGGGCGACCAGGGCGTCGGCCATGTGCTGACCACGGGTGCCTTCGACGCCCTGGGAGCGAGCGGTCGAGGCGGCCCGGTCCAGCACCGTGTACACGGCGACGCCCTCGGCGAGCGGCAGCAGGGCGCTCAACCGCACGGTCGAGCCGGCGGCGGGACGGATCGAGACGTGCCGCTCGGAGACCTCGCGCTCGTGGCGGGCGAGGGCTGCGGCCTGATCGAGCTCGTCGGCGCGCGCCCGCGCGAGCACGCCGGCACGGGTGGGGGAGACCTCCGGCAGCTGGGCGGAGATGTCGCGGTCCACGCGGGCGCGGTCCTCGTCGTCCAGGCAGATGACGCCTTTGGCGACCTCATCGGCCGCCCAGGCGGAGATCTCGCCGCGCGCGAGGAGATCCAGGGTCCTCGGCATCGACTCGACGACCACCCGCTCGAGAGCCAGATGGTTCCGGGTGCGGGCGGGCGAGGCACGGCGCACGAGCGCGATCTCCTCCGCGACGCCCTTCCCGAGGTCCTTGCGGGGCACACCGTCGGCCCGCTGCTGGGCGATGCGCCCGGCGCGGAAGGCGACCGATGCGCTCATCTGGGTCGCACCCGCCAGGGCGAGGATCTGCTCGCTGATCTCGATCGACGCGAGCAGGGAGTCGATGCCGATCGGCGTCGCGGAGTCAGATGCGCCCGAGGCGTCATCCGGCCCACTATCCGGCGCGGGACCCAGGAGGGAGAACGCCCGCGCGAGGGTGGCATGGGCCTGGGCGAGGAGTTGTGCCGGATCCTCCGATCGCACCAGCTCCAGCGAGGGCCCAGCGGTCTCCGCGCCGCGCGTCGCCGTCGACGTCATCATCCACACCTCCCCTCCAGGTCCTGTTCCAGATCGGTCCCTCGTGCTCGCCGCTCCGCGCGGTGAACACGCATAAATCTCACTTCACCTGCGGCGATCCTTCTGATGCCTCGAGCCTACGGACACTCCGATCCCCTGGGAACGGCACCCCGGAGAATGTGGATGACTCGGAGAAAACGGGCGCAGTGCGGCGGGACGAGCCTCTGACCTGCCGTCCGCCAGTCCTCCACAATCGGCCGCAGGATCGAACGCGTGCACGGGATCCGCCGCGGAGCGTCGCTGCGCATCCGCGCCTCACCTCGCCCTCACCACTTCCCATCGACCTGTTCCCCGCATCCCATCCCGTCCCGGGCGCACGGCTCCGCCTCCGCGCCCCGGTACCCTGGAGCGCATGATCGATCTGCGGCTCCTGCGCGAGAACCCCGACCTGGTCCGTGACGCACAGAAGGCCCGTCGGCGCGACCCCTCCACCGTCGATGCCGTGCTCGCGGCCGATTCGCGCTGGCGCGAGGCGACCACCTCCTTCGAGAACGCGCGCGCCGAGCAGAAGGCCTTCGGCAAGCAGGTCGCCAAGGCGCAGGGCGAGGAGAAGCAGCAGCTCCTAGCGCAGGTCAAGGACCTCGCCGCCCGCGTGAAGGATCTCGAGGCGCAGGCGCACACCGCCGCGGACGAGCGCGAGGCCGCCCTGCGGGTCATCCCGAACATCTCCGAGGGTGCCCCCGAGGGCCTCGAGGAGGACTTCGTGGTCCGCGAGGTCGTGGGCGAGAACCCGACCTTCGACTTCCCCGTCAAGGACCACCTCGAGATCGCCGAGGGCCTGCGCGCGCTCGACATGGCGCGCGGCGCGAAGGTCTCCGGCGCCCGCTTCTACTTCCTGCGCGGCATCGGCGCGCAGC
Source organism: Brachybacterium halotolerans subsp. kimchii (assembly GCF_020792675.1). Taxonomy (NCBI): domain Bacteria; kingdom Bacillati; phylum Actinomycetota; class Actinomycetes; order Micrococcales; family Dermabacteraceae; genus Brachybacterium; species Brachybacterium halotolerans. The sequence continues at coordinate 3,204,536 of NZ_CP086254.1, forward strand.
TCGAGCTCGCCATCCTCAACGCGGCGATCGACCAGGCCACCAAGGCCGGGTTCACCCCGATGATCACGCCCACCCTGGTGCTGCCGGAGTCGATGGACGGCACCGGCTACCTGGGCGAGCACGCCGACGAGGTCTACCACCTCGACAAGGACGACGACCTCTACCTCGTGGGCACGAGCGAGGTCGCGCTGGCGAGCTATCACCGCGACGAGATCCTCGACCTCTCCGACGGGCCCCTGCGCTACGCGGGCTGGTCGACCTGCTACCGCCGCGAGGCCGGCAGCTACGGCAAGGACACCCGCGGCATCATCCGCGTCCACCAGTTCCAGAAGGTCGAGATGTTCTCGTTCTGCCGGATCGAGGACTCCTACGCCGAGCACGAGCGCCTGCTGGACTGGGAGCGGGAGATGATGGCGAGGATCGACGTGCCCTACCGCATCATCGACACCGCCGCCGGGGACCTCGGCACGAGCGCGGCCCGCAAGTTCGACTGCGAGGCCTGGGTGCCCAGCCAGGACACCTACCGCGAGCTCACCTCGACCTCGAACACGACCCAGTTCCAGGCGCGCCGGCTGAACATCCGCGAGCGCACCGAGGACGGCCTGCGACCCGTCGCGACCCTCAACGGGACGCTCGGGACCACGCGCTTCATCGTCGCGATCCTCGAGAACCACCAGCAGGCCGACGGCTCCGTGGTGGTGCCGGAGGGGCTGCGCCCGTACCTCGGGGGCCGCGAGGTCTTCGAGGTGCAGTCCTGACATGGGGCGTGGACGCTCCCGCACCTCGGGCCTGCTGCCGAGCGCGTTGCAGCGCCTGGGCCGGGGCCTGCGACGCCTGCCCTTCACCCGTTCGTCAGACGCACCTGACAGGCTCGAGGCCATGACCGTGACGGAGACCGAGAACGACCGCATCGCCCGCGTCGAGCACGTGCGCACCCGGCTGCGCGAGGCGCTCGCGCCGCTGCGGGACGGCGAGGAGGGCAGCGTGCTGTTCGGCCTCGACGTCGACGGGACCCTCGTGGACCACGACGGCGAGATGTCGCCCGGTGTGCACGACGCCCTGGTCGCCGCGGCATCCGCGCAGCGCGTGGTGATCGCGACCGGGCGCTCGCTCGGCGCGACGCTCCCGATCGCCCGCATGGCCGGCGTCGAGCGCGGGTACGCGGTGTGCTCGAACGGCGCGGTGACGATCGAGCTCGACCCCTCGGCAGACGAGGGGTGGCGCGTCCTCGAGACCCGCGCCTTCCAGCCCGAGGAGGCCCTGCGCACCCTGCGCGAGGTCGCGCCGAACGCCCACTACGCCGTCGAGACGGTCGACGGCGCCTTCTACGCGACGCCCGGGTTCCAGGACGCGAGCTTCGGCGTCGAGGCGATCCCCACCGACCTCGACGAGCTGCTGGTCCTCGAGGCGGTGCGCGTGGTCGTCCACGTCCCCGACCTCACCCCGCAGGAGTTCGCGCAGCTCATCGACGAGTCCGGCGTCCACGGCGTGCAGTACGCGATCGGTTGGACGGCGTGGCTCGACATGGCCGCGCCGGGCGTCTCCAAGGCGACCGCGCTGGAGTCCGTGCGGGCGCGTCTGGACATCGAGACCTCGCGCACCGTGACCATCGGGGACGGCTTCAACGACGTCGAGATGCTGCGCTGGGCCGGCGTGGGCATCGCGATGGGCCAGGCGGTCGACGGGGTCAAGGACAGCGCGGACCTCGTGACCCTCGACGTCTGGAACGACGGGGCCGCCGAGGTCCTGCGCACCGTCGTCGACTGAGAACCGGCCGGTTCAGCCCGCCGTGTGCGCGGAGAGCCAGCGCCCCGTCGCGGAGTCCTGGCACTGAGCGACCTGCGCGACCTGCGCGGGAGCGCCCGAGGCGACGATCCTCCCGCCGTCCTCGCCGGCGCCCGGGCCCAGGTCGATGACGTGATCGGCCTGCGCGACCACGCGCATGTCGTGCTCGACGACGATGACGCTCGAGCCGCCGTCCACGAGCCTGTTCAGCTCCGCGACCAGCAGGTCCACGTCCGCCGGATGGAGACCAGCGGTCGGCTCGTCCAGGAGGTAGGCGGTGTGTCCGCGTGCGGTGCGCTGCAGCTGGGTCGCGAGCTTGATGCGCTGGGCCTCGCCGCCGGAGAGCTCGGTCGCGCTCTGGCCGAGCGTGAGGTAGCCCAGGCCGATCGCCTCCAGCGCGTCGAGGGCGCGCATGATGCGGGCGTCGGACGAGAAGACCCCGCGGGCCTCGCGCACCGAGAGGCCCAGGACCTCGGCGATGGTCAGCGAGTTCCAGGTGACCTCGAGGGTCTCGTCCGTGTACCGGGCGCCGTGGCAGTCGGGGCACGGGGTGAAGGTGCCGGGGAGGAACACGAGCTCGACCTCGATCTGCCCCTCGCCCTGGCAGGTGGGGCAGCGGCCCGCAGTGACGTTGAAGGAGAAGCGGCCGACGCCCCAGCCGCGCCGCCGGGCCTCCTCGGTGTCCGCGAACAGGCGGCGCACCCGGTCGAACAGGCCCGTGTACGTCGCGAGGCATGAACGGGGAGTGCGCCCGATGGGCTTCTGGGTGATCCGCACCAGGCGGTCGATCTGCTCCGCACCGCGGACCTCCCGGACCCGCGGAGGCCGTTCGGCACCGGGGGGCGGGGCGTCGGGTTCCGCACTGCCCATCACTTCCTCGTCGTCGTCCACGCTGGTGCGGACGGTCCCGCCGAGGACCCGCGCGAGGACGTCGCTGATCAGCGTGGTCTTCCCCGAACCGGAGACGCCGGTGATCGCCGTGAACGAGCCCAGCGGCACCTCGACGTCCATGTCATGGATCGTGCGCGCCTCGACACCGGCGAGGACCAGGCGGCCCGTCGGCCGTCGGGCCTGATCACCGGTGCGAAGGGGCGGCAGCGGCCGGCCGAGGTGCGCGGCCGTGCGGGAACCGGGGGCGTCCGCGAGCTGCGCGACCGGCCCCGAGTGCAGGATGCTGCCGCCCTCGACGCCCGCCCCGGGGCCCAGGTCGATCACCCAGTCGGCCTTCTCGATCAGCCACATGTCGTGCTCGACGAGCAGCACCGAGTTCCCCTCGTCGAGGAAGCGGGAGAAGAGGTCCTGCAGCATCCCCTTCTCGCTCGGGTGGAGCCCGGCCGACGGCTCGTCGAGCACATAGGCGACGCCGAACAGGCCCGCGCGCAGCTGCGAGGCGAGGCGCAGACGCTGCAGCTCCCCCGTGGACAGGGTGCGCGCGGGACGATCCAGCGTGAGGTGCCCGACCCCGAGGCCCACCATCGTGCGCAGCACCGGCAGCAGGTTCGGCAGCAGCAGGCGCTCGGCCTCCGCCTCGGGGGAGACGTCGTCACGGTCGCTCGCCGCATCCTCCGTGCCGTGCTCCATCCCGAGCTGCGTCGCGCGCTCCTCGCACATCGCGAGCACCTGCTGCGCGCTGCGCGCGAGGAGATCGAAGATCGGCAGACCCAGGTAGGTGACGCGGAGGGCGTCGGCGTTCAGTCGATGCCCCTCGCACGCGGGGCACAGGGAGGTGTCGAGGTACCGTAGGGCGCGCTCGCGGGTCTTCTCGGAACCGGCCGCGGAGACCGCGTGCCGCAGGTAGCGGGCCACAGACTGCCAGCGCCCCTCGTAGGTGCGCTGCACCTGGTCGACGCCGCGCACGGGATGCACCGTGACCACGGGCTGCTCGTCGGTGAACAGGATCCATTCGCGCGCCTCCCGCGGGATGTCGCGCCAGGGCACGTCCATGGGGGCGACGTCGAGGGTGGCGAGGATGTCGCGGAGGTTCTTGCCCATCCAGGCGCCGGGCCACGCCTGGATGGCGCCGTCGTCGATGCTGAGCGACGGGTCGGGGACCATCGAGCGCTCGGTGGGCTCGTGCAGCACGCCCGCGCCGCGGCAGACGGGGCACATGCCCTCTGTCGTGTTCGGGCTGAACGCCTCGGCGAGCAGTCGGCCGCCGTGAGCCGGGTGGCCGCGGGTGAGGACGTCGGCGGGATGAGCGCCGGCGCGGGCGTACAGCAGGCGGATCGCGTGGGAGAGCGTGGTCAGGGTGGCGACGGTGGAGCGTGCGCCGCCGCCGCTCGTGCGCTGCTCGAGGGCGACCGTGGGCGGCAGGCCGTGGAGGCTCTCGACACGGGGATCCATCGCGCTGCCGATGAGGCGGCGCGCGAACGGGGCGATCGACTCGAGGTATCGGCGCTGCGCCTCGCCGTGGATCGTGCCGAAGGCGAGGGAGGACTTCCCCGAACCGGACACACCGGTGAACGCGACGAGCTTCCCCCGCGGGAAGGACGTGCTCACATGGCGCAGGTTGTGCAGGTGCGCATCGTGCACGCGGACCAGGTCATCGTGGGCATCGGGCATGGTCGGACCGTAACAGGGCGGGCCGTCAGTCCCTGATGTCGAGGATGACCTTGCCGAGGTGGCCGCCGTCCTCCAGGATCCGGTGGGCCCGCTCGGCATCGGCCAGGGGGAGTCGGGCCTGCACCGGCAGGCGCACGGAGCCGTCCGCGAGCATCGGCCACACGAGCTCGCGGGTCAGCTGCACGATGAGGTGCTTCTCCGCGACCGGGCGCGAGCGCAGCGTGGTGCCGATGACCCGGGCCCGTCGGCCCATCAGAGCGCCGAGGTCGAGCTCGCCGCGCGGTCCGCCGATCGTGCCGATCACGACGAGGCGGCCGTGCTCGCGCAGCATCGCGACGTTGTCGCGGAGGGTCGGCCCGCCGACGACGTCGAGGATCACGTCGGCCCCGCCCGCCTCGCCCACCACGTCGCGGACATCGGTCGTGTGCCGGTTCCAGGCGAGATCCGCGCCGAGCTCCTGCGCCGTGCCCACCGCCCCGTCGGAGCCGACCGTGGTCAGCACCCGGGCGCCGAGCGCGTGGGCGAACTGGATCGCGAAGGAGCCGATGCCGCCGGTTCCGCCGTGGACCAGCAGGGTCTGCGGGCCGGGAGCGGGCTCGCCCTGCAGCCGCGGCCACGGGTTGTCCGTGCGGCCGCCGGGGCGCAGGTCCGCCTCGATCACGAGGTTCGAGACGACCGTCGCCGCGACCTCGATGAGACCGGCGGCGTCGTGCAGGTCCAGGGCCGACGGAGCGGGCAGCACCTGTGCCTCGGGGACGGCGACGACCTCGGCGTATCCGCCGCCGGCCAGCAGCGCGACGACCTCCTCCCCGGTGTCACGGCGGCGACCGGAGACCTCGAGTCCGGGGATCTCCGAGACACCGGGAGGCGGCGGATAGTGCCCGGCGGTCTGGGCGAGGTCGGCGCGGTTCACCCCCGCCGCGACGACGTCCACGAGGATCTCGCCGTCGCCGGGCACGGGCTCGGGGATGTCGCTGAGCTGGAGGCGGTGGTCCTCGGTGATCGTGATCGCGCGCATGGGATCCACGGTACGCGGGAGCCGGGGCGTCGGCCCCCGCGTATCGGTACGAATCGGAACGGTTCCCCCGAAGCCGGGACCTCGGGCCGACGGGTCGCTAGCGTGAGCGGCGATGCGGCGCCCGGCCGTGCGCCGCGCACTCGATGAGGAGTCCGCCGTGGCAGATCAGACCGTCGACCCCGCCCCGCACGATCCCCGACCCGTGGAGCCCACCGGCGCGGGCGGCCGTACCGGCCGGAATCCGAGCCGCCCTCCGGGCCGCCGCGCGCTGCTGGGCGCAGCCGTGTGCGCGGGCGCCCTGCTGCCTGCCGCGACAGCGGGTGCGGTCCCGACGGCTGGTGCGGCCCCGACCGGAGGTGCCGCCATGACGGGCGGCGCAGCTCCCGCCGCACCGCGTGGCTCGGGGGAGGGGGCCGGAGGCCGGCTCTCGACGGGTCAGCGTCGCCGGCGGGCGCGCCGCGCGGTCCGCGCGCTGCAGCTGAATTTCTCGCTCCCCGCGCCCAGTCCGATGCTCTCCGAGCTCTGCCCCCGCCGTGAGGAGGACCCCGACTTCTCCTACTGCTGGCCGCTGTCGCAGGCCCGCTCCGCGGCCTGCGAGCTCTCCTACGCGTCCGCCTCCGAACCCGCGCAGGACCGCCGGTTCCGACGCGCGCTCGAGGACGCCCAGCAGGCCTATTGGTATGCGGCGGGCGGCGAGACGGGCCTGCCCGGGTGCACCGCCGCCTGCGATCGGGAGCAGGGGCCGCACGGGGACATGTACTACGACGACAACGCCTGGGTGGGCCTGCAGGACGTCGAGGAGCACCTGATCGCCGGCGGCAGGCGCGGGAACCTGGAGCGGGCCCGGGCGATCCTCGAGCTGCTGCGCTCGGGGGAGGACACCGACCCCGACGCCCCGAGCCCCGGCGGCATCTTCTGGACCCAGGCCGGTGACGAGAGCGGTCGCAACACGGTCTCCACCGTCCCCTCGGCGAAGCTCGCCCTGCGACTGCACCAGATCACGGGGGACGCGACCATGCTCCGCGATGCTCAGCGGTGGGTGTCCTGGGCTCGTGGGACCCTGCTGGCCGACGAGGGCCTGTTCTGGGACAACATCGCGCCCGACGGCACGATCGACAGGACCTTCTGGAGCTACAACCAGGGCGTGCCGCTGGGCACCGAGGCCCTGCTCTTCGAGATCACCGGGCGGCGCGTCCACCGCGACCGGGCGGTCGACCTCGCCGACGCGGTCGTGCGCCGATACGCGCCCTTCGAGGACGGCGGCGGCCTGGACGAGCAGCCCCTGCAGTTCGCCGCGATCCTCACCGCGAACCTGGTGATGGCGCAGGCCGTGATCGGCGACCGCATCCCCGGCCGCGCGATCGCCCAGGCCTATGCCGACCGCCTGTGGTCGCGCCGCGATCCCGGCACGGACCTCTACGACGGGGAGAAGCGGGAGGGCGGGGACCGTCTGCACCTGCTGGACCAGGCCGGCTACGCACGGGCGCTGGCGGTCGCGGCCATCGGGGAGAAGCGCGCGCGTCTGCTGTGCTGAGGGCGCGGAGACTGCAGTCCTGATCAGCCCTCCTCCGCGGTCTCCTCCCCGAGGAGTGCGGCGACGCCCCGCGAGAACGCGACGGCGTCGGTCTGCTCGAGCAGTGCCGACTGCGCCAGGAACCCCTGGACGAGCGCGGCCATCACGCGCGTCGAGGCACTCGCGTCCGCCGCGGGGTCCGGGCGCTGCTCCTGGGTGAACCAGGAGGTCAGATACTCCTCCATGGTGGTCTGCAGCGTGGACAGGACGCCCACGAAGACTTCGCCCACGCGCGGGTCGCGGGCCGCCTCGGCCCACACCTGCAGCACCAGCGTGCCGTCACGGGCGAACTCGGGGATCGTCGTCAGCAGCAGGCGCAGCACCTGCGAGGGCGGGGGGATCGGGGTGGACGCGATCACGCGCTCGAGCTCGGTGCGACGGTCGGCCGCGAGACCCTCGGCGACGGCGAGCAGGATGTCGTCCTTGGAGGGGAAGTACCCGTAGATCGCCCCGGCCGAGAGCCCCGAGCGCTCGATGACCTCGGACATCGAGACCGAGCTGATGCCCTTCTCGCGGACGGCGTCCCGCATCGCCTCCACGATCCGTGCTCTCTGGGCGGCACGGCGCTCCTCGGTGATCCTCGGCATGACACCCATCATAAAGAATGCTCGTTCTGGTTGTGCGTCGGCGGGACGGACCTCATACTCAGAACGTTCATTCGAAGAACGGTCCGTCCGGCACCCGGCGTCGGCCCGGTGGCGGCCGTTCGACAGCAGATCAGGGGAGATGCATGGCTCAGGAGCACACGCACCGCAAGGACGTGTCGGCGCAGCAGCAGCGTGACGCCGCCGCGCAGCAGCGCGAGGAGGCGACCCATCGCGCACCGGCCACGACGTCGGCCCCGGCCCCTGCCGAGGCCCCGTCGACCCACGACGGGGTCGCGTCCGCGTCCGCCGACACCGCAGCATCCATCGACACCACGGCATCCACCGCCGCCACCGCATCCGCCGACACCGCCGCCTCGACGTCCGTCGACGCACCCTCCAAGCCCGCCCCCACGCCGTGGGGCAGGGCCGTGGGCCTCGGGCTCATCGCCTCGGCGCTGATCACCGTCGTGCTGCTGGCCTTCCTGTGGCCCACCTACGAGTCGAAGGCCAAGGACGTCACGGTCGACGTGGTCGCCTCGCAGTCCGACTTCGAGGACTTCACGCAGGCCGTCGGCGACGCCGCGGAGAAGAACGGGCAGGACCTGCCCTTCGAGCTCACGCGGGTGGACGACCGCTCCGACGCGGTGGCGCACATCAAGGAGCGCGACGCCTACGGCGCCTTCGTGCTGCCCGCCTCGAAGGACGACAAGCTCGAGGTCCTCACCGCCTCGGCGGCGAACACCTCGGTCTCCTCGATGCTCGGCCAGACCGGACGCAGCATCGTCGCCGCCCAGACCCAGGGCGGACTCGACCAGGCGAAGGAGAAGATGTCCGAGGCCGCGTCCCAGCAGCCCGGCGACCAGCAGGCGCAGCAGGCGGCCGACCCCTCGGCCCTGCAGGAGCAGATGCAGAAGCAGGTCGGCTCGATCATCGACGCCGCGCAGGCGGGACTCCAGGGGCCGACGATCACCGACCTGGTGCCGCTCTCCGACGACGATCCCCAGGGCGCGGGCCTGGCGGTGGCATCCCTGCCGCTGACCATCGGCGGCATCGTGGGCGGCTCCCTCATGTCCTTCGGGCTCAAGGGGAGCTGGCGGCGACTGCTGGGCGTCGTGGTCTACGCGGTGGTCGGCGGGCTCGCCATGGTGCTCATCCTCGATGCCTGGTTCGGCTTCGCCCCGGCCCCCGCCGTCGAGCTCTGGGCGGCCGTCACGCTGAGCCTCGCCGGCACGGTCGGACTCATCGTGGGGCTGAACAGCCTGATAGGCGGCGCGGGCATCGGCGTCGGCGCCCTGATCACGATGCTCATCGGCAACCCGATCTCCGGTGCGCAGTCCCCGAAGGAGTTCCTGCCCGGCCCCTTCGGGGAGATCGGCCAGTTCTTCGTGCCCGGCGCGACCGGGACCCTGGTGCGGGACCTCTCCTACTTCCCCGACGCGAGCCTCGTGCAGCCCTGGCTGGTCCTGGGCGGCTGGGTGGTCGTGGGACTCCTGCTGATCATCCTGGGCCACCACCGCACGGGAGGGCACGCCCACAAGGGCGCGCCGCGCCGGGGCGACGCGCAGCCGGAGCCGGCGACGGCCTGAAGGTGCGGCCCGGGCCGACGGCCCCCGGTCGACGTTCCCCGGTCGACGGCCCCGGCCTCGCAGCGGTCATCCGATAAGGTTTCCTGGCGGCGAGGCCCGTGGGCCCGCCGCCGGGAGGGATGACAGAGCGGCCGAATGTGGTGGTCTTGAAAACCACTGTGCAGTGACCCTGTACCGCGGGTTCGAATCCCGCTCCCTCCGCCGTGGTGATGTCTCAGGACTTCGTGCGCGGATCCCGTGCGAGATCGTTCGCGGGACATGAAGCGGCCCCGCCGCCCGTGATGGGCGGCGGGGCCGCTCCGCTTCCGAGATCGGCAGTCCCCCTCGATGCCGGTCGGAAGATCAGTGCCCGCCGGTCGATGTGCTCAGTGCAGCGCGCCGTCCGTGCGCACCTTGCCGAACAGGTACGACCAGCCGCCGTCGCCGCCGATCGCGGTGCCGTACCACAGCGTCCATTCGGGATCCGTGGCTCCGTTGGTGAGGGTCCAGCCGGAGATGCCGTCCCCGCCGTCGACGATCTTCACGTGCTTGATCGTCGTGTCGAAGTCGCCGTCGTCCTCCTCGGCGTAGCCCATGGAGACCGCGTTCCAGAGCGCCTGCTCCGCATCGTCCTGGGTGACCAGTGCGGGCGAGTCGACCTGGATCAGGTCCCAGGCGAAGTCGGTGCGCTCCGGGAGGCGGATCGTCCAGTGCTTCGTGCCGAGCACGTGCAGCAGGATCCCGGGACTCTCCGGATCTGTGCCGAGCACGTAGTGGGCCTCGGCCATGAGCTCCGAGTTGTCGTTGCCGGTGAACAGGATCTCGACGGGATCGCCGCCGACGGAGATGCCCGAGCTCGCCGACGGCGTGTATGTGGGGCCGCTCCCGTCGTCGTCGCCGTAGGCGCGGAAGTTCACGATGCCGTCGGCCTCCTCGAGCTCCTTCTTCGTGAGGTCCACGGGCGTGTGGCCGTAGAGCGTCGTGAAGCTCGCGATGTAGCCCTTGTCCTCGGAGGGGGGGGGCTCGAAGTACACCGTGTCCTCCCACGACTCCGGGAGCTCGAGGTCCCCGTTCTCGCCGGTGGGGGTCGCGCCGGCGGTGCCCGCGGCCTGTGCGGAGGTCGCGAGGCCTCCCAGGCCCACGAGGCCTCCGGTCGCCACGATCGCGGAGCGCAGGAACGTGCCTCGCGTGACGACGGATCGCGTGCCGTCGTGGGCTGCGGTGCTGGATCGCGTGGTGCTGGCATGCGTGTTGCGGATGGTGGTCATCGAGAACCACTCCTCGGTCTCGGACTCCGGTGCGGCGGACTCTCCGTCCCGGAGACCCGCCCTGTGCATGACTCAGGCTTTACCAACGCTTGACCGGACGTCAAGGGGTGAATCTGGCCTGCGGAGGGATCTTGCAGGCCACCGGTGAGAAATTTGTTTTGCAACCGGCGTGGCGAAACGAGCTTACTTCTGCGTAAGGACGCGCCACGGAGAAGAGTCGTGCCCGGCTCCTCCCTCTCGCCCCCCGACGGTGGGCAGGAACCGGGCACGACGATCATGGGCCGGACGCGTGGGCGCCTCGGCGGTCTGCGGCGGGGCCGTCAGCTCTTCGGCAGCTCGGCGACCAGGTAGGTCCAGCCGCCGTCCGCGCGCACCGCGGTGCCGAACCACCGGCGCGTCACGCGGGTGCCGTGCGCCGGGAAGCGGACGCTCCCCACGATGTGCCGACCGCCGTCGAGCACAGTCGCGCGGCTCGAATGCGCGGGGTTCGGGCCGTCCTCGCCGAAGCTGAAGCCGACGCCCTGCTCCAGCACCTCGCGGGCGTCGGCCGTCTTCAGCTTCGACAGCGACGTGACCGGGGGAGTGCCCCAGACGATCGGCGACCCCTTCGGCAGCACGAGCGAGGTCGCGCTCTTGCCGAGCACGTGCAGCAGCAGCGCCGGCGACTTCGGGTCCGCCGAGCGCACCAGGTGCGCCTCGGCCGTGAACTTCCTGCCCTTGTTCCCGACGAAGCGGATCCGCACGGGGCCGCCGTCCAGGTGGACGGCGCCGGCGACGTGCGGGGTGAAGCGCTCCTTCTGCTCGTACTCGCCGTACGGCAGGAAGTTCGAGATGCCGTCCGCCTGTGCGACCTTCTTCGCGCTCAGCGACGTGAGCGGGCCCGCCCCGTACAGCGCCGTCCAGCTCGCGATGTATCCGTCGTGCGTGGAGGGCAGGGGTGCGGTGAAGGCGGTGCCCTTCCAGCTCGTGGGCAGCTGGACGGGCGATGCGGCCTTCGCCGGTGCGGCGGCTCCCGCGCCCGACGTGGCGGCCTCGGCGTCCGTCGCGCCGAGCGGTCCGCTGCCGAGTGCGGCGGCGCCCAGCGCTCCGCCTGCGAGGGCGAGACCGGAGCGGAGGAAGGTGCCGCGGGAGATGGCGCGGGTGCGGAGTTCGGTGGGCATGACCATGCCTCTCATATCGTGGGGATGGAGTCATCGGCCGGGCCGGGTGCGACCCGCGTCGTGAACATGACCAACCCTTTACCAGGGCTTGACTCACGTCAACCCGCCTCAGGGTGAAGATTGCGTTCTTGCAGGTCAGGGGTACAAAATTTGTTCCGCGCCCGGCGTGTCGCATCGAACAGACTTGCGTCATGATGCGTCGCGATACGTCACTCTGCGTCCGGAGCGTGGGTGATCCGTGATCGCCGGATGATCGCCGTGCGACCTCGGAGCGACTCGCAGCCGGTGCTGCAGCCGGTGCTGCAGCCGGTGCTGCGGCCGGTCCCGCGACGGAGCGCGCGGGCACCCGCCTGGTCGGGCTCTCGCGCGCTCATGACGGGGGCGCTGCCCCGGGGTGTGGTCGGCTCTCGTCGGGCAGCTGCGCGCAGAGGTAGAACCAGCCGCCGTCACCGCCGACCGCCGTGCCGTACCAGTCGTGGTGCACGCGGTCCCCGCTCACCGGATGGCTCACGCCGCCGGTGATGTGCTGGCCGCCGTCCAGGACCTGCACGTGGTCCATGCGGGCCGGGTTGTCGCCGTCGGGGTGGAAGCTCATCGAGACGCCGTTGGCGAGCGCGCCGCGCGCATCCTTCTTCGAGACCAGGCCGGGGGAGTCCTTCTGGATGAGGTCGCCCACGATCGGGGTCCCCTTCGGCAGAGCGATCGACCAGCCCGAGGAGCCGAGCACGTGCAGCATCAGGGCGCGGGCTCCGGGATTCGCGGTGCGCACCAACTGGACCTCGGCCCAGACCTCGGAGCCGGCATCGCCGAGGAGGAAGAGGACCACCGGGCCTCCGTCCAGGCGCGCCGGTCCGGAGACGTGCGGCGTGAAGCCCTCGGACTGGCTGTCGGTGCCCTGGGGCATGAAGTTCACGATGCCGTCGGCCCCCGCGATGCGCTTCGCGCTGACCGTCTTCACGGGGCCATCGGTGTAGAGCGTCGTGAAGCTCGCGATGTAGCCGTCCTGCTCGGAGGGGAGGTCCTGGGTGAGGACGGTGTCCTCCCAGTCCTCCGGTAGGGCGGGTCGGGCGGCCGGCGCGAGGGGCTCGGGTCCGACGGGGGCTGCTCCCGCGTCGGCTCCGGTCGCATGGGTGCCGACGGCGCCGCTGCCGACGATCGCGGCGCCCACGGCTCCGGCGCCGAGGGCGATGCCCGAGCGCAGGAGCGAGCTGCGGGGGATGCTCCGGCTGCCCTGGGGGCCCTGGGTGCCCTGGGTGCCGGTCGCGGCGCAGGATGTGCGCGGGGTGATGGACGGGGACGTGGTGTTCCGGGTGGGCTGGGTGGACATGGTGGGACCTCTCCGGGAATGGGGAAGAGTGTCGGCGGCGCGCGTCGGATGATCCGGCGCCACGCTGTGCCATGAACGCGACCAACCCTTTACCTGCGCTTTACGTACGTCAACCCCTCGATGCAGGCTTGAGTCGGTTAGCGCAGGCCAGAGGTGCGAAATGAGTTCCGTGCTCGGCGTGTCGCATCGAGGGGACTTGCATATGACGGCGCGACGCGGGCGCCCCTTCCGATGGGAAGGGGCGCCCGGTCGCTCGTGCGCGGCGCCGTGGTGACGCGCGATGCGAGGTCTCGGCGGGGTCCTCAGCCCTTCGGGACCATGCCGAACAGGTAGCTCCAGCCGTCCTCGCCCGGGTGTGCGGCACCGGGGTCGGCCGGGAGCGCGACGCCGAGCCATGTGGTCCACGGACCGCTCGTGCCGTAGCGGGCCTCGCCCTGGATGTGCAGGCCGTCGTCGAAGACCTTCACGGAGCGCGTCCGGGTGGGGTTCTCTCCTTCCTCGGCGAAGCTGAAGCCGTACGCGCTCTCGAGCATCTCCGTCGCCGCCGCGGTCGAGACGCCCTTCGGCGACTTCGCGTCCAGGAGCCTGGTCCAGCACAGGCGGGCGCCGGCCGGGTACTCGTACGGCTCGTGGCCGCGCGGCGTCATGGTGAGCAGGACGCCGCTGGAGCGGTCGTTCGCAGCGCGCGTCAGGCGTGCGCTGCCGACGTGCTCGGACTCCTGGTCGCCTTCGAAGCGCACGGCCGTGGCCTCGTCGAGGCCGATGCCCTCGGCGACCTCCGGGGTGAACGTCTCGCCACTCTCGTTGTCCGCGGGCGCGAACATCCGGATGCTCATGAGGCCGGCGAGCTCCTTCGCGCTGAGCGAGGTCACCCGGCCCGTCTTCCCCTCGACGTTCTCGTTCTCCGGGTAGAGGTCCTCGAAGCTCGCGATGCAGCCGTCCGCGCGATCGTGCAGGGCGACGCCGAACACGCTGCCCTCGAAGAACGGGGGCGCGGGGGAGGAGTCCCCGGCCGCTGATGCGCTCGCGAGTCCTCCGGATCGGCTGCCGGTGCCGGTCGCCAGGCCGGCCGTGCCGATCGCGCCGCCGGCCGCGAGGGCCGCACCGCGCAGGAAGGCGCCGCGGCTGAGAGTGTGGTGGGTGGTGGTGCTCCGGGTGATGGACATGGTCCTCAGCTCCTTGAACTGCTCAGAATGCGTGTCGCCGGATGATGTGGGAGGTGCGGAAGGCTGACAGGCTGCCGTCGAGGAGCCCGCCCGTGGATCACTTGCCGGGCAGCCTGCTGAACAGGTAGCTCCAGCCGGATGCCGTCGGCAGCGCGATGCCGTAGTAGGGCTGGAAGCCCAGGCCGACGTCCGGGATCCAGCGCGCGTAGCCGGTGATGTGCACGCCGTCGTCGAAGACCTTGACGTCCTTCGTGTCGACCTGCGGTTCCCCGTTCGTCTGGTAGCACCAGGCGAGGGCGTTCCCGAGCTGCTCACGGGCCTCCTTGGTCGAGACCGAGGCGGGATCGTCGATCCGCGTCGTGCTCCATGCCAGGTGCGCCTTCTGCGGGAGGTAGAGGGGCGTGACGTGGGGGACGTCGATCTTCGTGATCACCCCGTGGGCCTTCGGGTTCGCCGTGCGCACGAGGTACGCCTCGGCCATGACCCGCGTGCCCTTGTCCCCGGTGAGGTGCACGAGGATCGACCCCCCGTCGAGCCTGAGCGAGCCCGTGGACTTCGCCGTGAACATCTCGCCCTCCTTCGCACCGCGGGGGAGGGTGTCGGCGAACTGGGCCTCGACCTCCTTCGCGCTCAGGGTGGTGGGCGTGCCCTCCTGGTAGAGGACGCTCAGGCCGTCGATGTAGACCTTCTCGCCGTTCCCGAAGCCGGTGCCGAACACGGTCTGGTCCCAGCTCGCGGGAACCGTGAAATCGCCGTCGGCCTTCGCGGGCGACGTCCCGGCGGGAGCGGCGCCCGCTGCCGTGGCCGCGCCGATCCCGGCGATGCCGCCGGCTGCCGCGAGTGCCCCGCGAAGGAAGGATCCGCGGCTGATGTCGTGCTGCGTGGTGTCGATGGACAAGGAACTCAACTCCTCGTTCTGGTCTGGTGTCGACGGGGGCGATCCGCCCGTGCCGCCGCTTCCATGACCAACCCTTTGCCAAAGCGTGACCGAGGGTCAAGGTCGAGCGAGTGAACATTCCGGAAACCGGCCGGTCAACGTAAGAAACTTTCTTTTGCGCTCGGCGTGTCGCGCGGAAGGGGTTGACGGCGGGGCCGACGTCGCGGCGCTGGACCTCAGCGCAGCGGCGCAGGGGCCAGCAGCTCGATCTGCGCGAGAGCGATGGGGGAGCGCACGCCCGTGAGCACCAGCCGGAAGCGCACGGGGCCCGCGAGGGGCGAACCAACGGCGCCTCGCACGTCGGGCAGGGCGAAGGGGCGGGTCTGGCGGCGCCACCGGAACGTCTCGCCCGAGCGCTCGTCGACGACCCGCCAGGCCGCGGACACTCGAGCGTCCCCGTCTCCCGGAGCATCCTCCGGCGCCGACTCGGCTCCGGGGTCCACGTCGTCCTCGCGCACCTCGAGGCGCCACGAGGACGGATCCTGCCCCTCGTGGGCACCGGAGGTGAGTGTGAGGAAGCGCGGGACGGGGACGTCGAGGGCCCCGTGGTCGGGGAGGGCTCCGTCGGCGGCCGCGTCGGATCCCGACGGGGCCGCGATGCGATCCGGCGACGGAGCCGTCAGCGGAAGGTCGATGACGACCTCGCCGTCGACGGGCTCGAGCAGGGTCTCCGTGCGGGAGTCGTCGTCCAGGAGCGGATCCTCCGGGTCCCGCGCGAGCAGGTCGACGAGAGGGCGCGGGGCCTCGCCGGGCGGCGTCGGGGAGTCGGGCGGTGCGTCGGCCGGTCCCGGCTCGGCACCCAGCTGCACACGGATCTCGCCGCGCAGGTCGCCGTGGCGCAGGAAGGAGGTCGAGCGCAGCGTGCCCTCGCGCCGCACCGCCTGGATGTACGGGTGGTCCATCGCCTGGTCCTCGACGCGGATCGTGAACTCCTCGCCGCCCAGCGGCCGCACGTGCGCGACGTCGAAGAGCGGCGCGACCAGGTGGTACACGTCGGTGCCGAGCTGCAGCGGGTAGAGGCCGAGCGCCGTCAGCAGCCACCAGGCGCTCATCTCGCCGTTGTCCTCGTCGCCCGGGTAGCCCTGCCCGATCTGCTCACCGGTGAACAGGCGCCGGTGCACCTCCCGCACCACCTCCTGCGCGCGATGGGGCGCGCCGGCGTGGTGGAACAGGAACGGGATGTGATGGCTGGGCTGGTTGGACATGCCGAACTGGCCCATGCGCACCGCGCGCGCCTCGTGCATCTCGTGGATGACGCCGCCGTAGGTGCCGGGGCGTCGGCCCGTCTCGGGCGTCGCGAAGAACTCCTCGAGCTTCGCGCGCAGCTGCTCGCGGCCCCCGTACAGCGCGGCGAGGCCCTCGCCGTCGTGCGGCACGTGGAAGGCGAAGTTCCAGCCGTCGGTCTCCGTGAAGTCGCCGCCCCAGTCGCGCGGGTCGAATTTCTCGGGGCTCTGCGCGAAGGCGCCGTCGGCCCGTCGGCCCTGGAAGAAGCCGATCGCCGGGTCGAACAGCAGCGCGAATCCGGCGCTGCGCGCCTCGAGGTACTCCGCCTCCTCGCGCAGGGCGCGGCGCCGCTGCTCGGACAGCTCGTGCGTCCCGGGATTCTCGGGTGCCTCGGCGAGGAGTCTCGCCTGGTGGGCGAGGCCCTGGTCGTTGATGTGCGCCTCGAGGGTCCAGGACACCGACTCGGGCGTGTCTGTGTCGACGTACCCGGTGAACATCGCGCGATCCGCCCCCTTGCGACCCACCAGCGGGTCCGGGGAGGCGACGGTCGCATTGCGCAGGCCCGCCTCGTAGGTCGCGAGAGGATCGCGCAGGGGAATGCCCTTGACCTGCACGTCGGCGAAGGCGACGTCCGAGCTCGTGCCGGTCATGCAGTCCGCATAGCCGGGGGAGGACCAGCGCGGGATCCAGCCGCCCTCCCGGTAGTGCTGGACGAAGCCGTCGACGAGCCGTGGCGCGAGCTGCGGGTACAGCAATGCGAAGGCCGGCCAGCAGGTGCGGTAGGTGTCCCAGAAGCCATGATTGACGAACAGCTCACCGGCGATGATCTGGGCGTTCGTGCGCATATCGGTGACTTCGCCGCGCGTGGGCGCCACCGGTGAGGCGTGCATCGGCCGGGGATCGCGGGCCGAGCCCGTGTTCTCGTGCTGGGAGTTCGGGTAGAGGTTCAGGCGGTAGAGATTGCCGTACAGGGTGCGGCGCTGCGGGGCCGTCGCGCCCTCGACGCCGATCACCCCGAGGCGCTCGGTCCATGCGGCGTGGGCCGCGCGCTGGATCGTGCGCAGGTCGCGGCCGGCGAGCTCGAGGTCGAGGGTGTGGCGGGCCTGCTCGACGCCGATGAAGCTGGTCGCCAGGCGCATCGTCACCGTGCGGACGTCATCGGCGAAGGTCGCGACGCGCGCGCTCGCGAGGTCCCCGCCGGCGGGGCCGACGTGCTCGGGCAGCGGGTCGAGGGTGCCGGCGACGAACATCCGCGAGCGTCCCGCGGAGCGCTCCTCGCCGTCGGTGCCGTTGTCGACCCAGCCCGCGAAGGTCCCGTCGAACACCGCCCCCGCGAGATCGAGGCGCGTGTTCTCGTCGGCCCCCTCGAGGAGCAGCGCGCGGCGGCGAGCTGCCTCGGGGAAGGTCACCTCGAGCACGGCGCCGTGGTCGCTCGGGGCGAGCTGCAGCTGCGTGCCGTCCTCGAGGGTGACCGCGTAGAGGTCGGGCCGGGCGGTCTCCTCGTCGTGGGTGAAGGCGCGGGAGCGCCCGACGGGAGTCGCATCGGGCTCCGTCAGCGGCATCATGATCAGCTGGTTGCGGTCGCCCATCCACGGGCTCGGCTGGTGGGAGACGGCGAGTCCCTGCAGCCGGGGACGGTTCTGCGCGTCGTTAGCGCGCTGGTACTGGTAGGGCCATCGCAGGGAGCGCGCGTCGGTCATCGGTGTGAAGAAGGCGAAGCCGTTCGGCCAGGCGGTGATCGGCAGGTTGTTCCCGCGGGAGAAGTCGCCCGAGGCGTTGGTGCCGCGGCGGGTGTCCACCCAGGCCACGGGATCGTCGACGGGCGGGTCGGCGGGGATCGGCTCGATGCGCGGCGTGTCGAACCAGGCGGTGAGATCAGGCGCGACCCCGGCCCCGGCGGGCGGGTCGGCGACCACCAGCACGCCCACGATCGTGCGGCCGACGGCGGGGGAGAGATCGACCTGCACGTCGTTCCACTGGTCGGCGTACAGGATCTTCGCCGCGCCCTGAGCGGCGGCGTCGATCGCGGTGCCGTACTGGTCGGGCGCGCCGAGCTCGGAGAGGCGGGTGCCGTCGGAGAGCTCCAGGTCCACCGCCACATGCGTCGCGCCCCAGGTGAGGGCGTCGTCGAGCTCCGGATACACGAAGACGTGCAGGCGCTCGCCCGGTGCGATCACATGGAGCACGGGATCGAGATCGCGGTCGGTGAACGGGAAGGCGGCCTCGCTGCGCTCGCCGGCGGGGAACTGCGCACGCACCGCCTCGGGGGCGAGGAGACCTGCGGCATCGCGACTGGTGGGGCCGCCGACGGGCCCGCCTCCGGGGGTGAGGATCATCCCGCCATGCTACGCAGGTCACACTCTCCTGCCTGCGTCTTCCCACGCCCTGGTCGGCGCGCCGAAGAGCACTCCGGTCATGCGGTCAGTCCTTGCGGTCGCGCGGTCAGTCCGTGGGCCGCCCGCTCGGGGAGCCTCGGGACATGACCTGTTCCACCCGAGAAGACCGTGGCGTCCAGGACGCCCCCGACGCCCCCGACGCCCCCGACGCCCCCGACGCCCCCGACGCCCCCGACGCCCCCGACGCCCCCGACGCCGAGACCCGGGTCTCGGGGCGGCGCGCCCTGATCACGGCGCTCGCGCTCTCGACGGGCACCGCCGCGCTCGTCGGCTCCGAGTTCGTCCCCGCGGGCGTGCTCCCGCAGATGGCGTCGGACCTCCGCGTCACCGAGGGGCGCGCGGGACTCGCCGTGGCAGCGACGGCCCTCGCGGGCGCGTTCACCGCCCCGACGATCGCCGCGCTCCTTCCCCGCGCCGAGCGCCGCGCCGTGCTGCTCGGACTGCTCGCCCTCGCGACGATCTCGAACCTCGTGGTGGTCGTCGCACCGGGACTGCCTCTCGTGCTGCTGGCCCGGGTGCTGCTCGGGGTCGCGATCGCCGGGTACTGGTCCTTCACGTTCTCCATCGGCGTGCGGGTGACCGGCCGGCCCGCCCTGGTCTCGACCGCTCTCGCCCTCGGCACGAGCGCGGCGACCATCGTGGGCGTGCCGCTCGCCTCGGTGCTCGGCGACCTGGTGGGGTGGCGCGCCGTGTTCGCGATCATCGCCGCCGTCAGCGTGCTCTCCGCCCTCGTGCTCCGCGCCGTGCTGCCACCGGTGCCGGCGCTGCCCGGGGCGGGGATCGAGATGATGAAGCAGGTGCTGCGCAGCAGGCTCCTGATGGTCGGGATCGTGGGCGTGGGCCTCGCGGCGCTCGCGAACTTCACGGCCTACCCCTACATCCGCCTCGCGATCGCCGAGGTCGCGCCCGCGTCGGTCGCGATGGTCCTGCTCGCCTGGGGCATCGGCGGACTGGTCGGGAACCTCGCGGGCGGCTACCTCGCCCGCTGGCTGCGCTGGGCCACGGCGGCGGCCCCGGCCATCCTCGCGGCGTCCCTGGTCACGGTGGCCTCCGCCGAGCATGCGGCGCTGCTCGTGCTCGGCACGGTCGCCTGGGGCGTCGGCTTCAACATGATCCCCGTGACAACCCAGCTGTGGGTGACGGCGGTCGAGCCGCACCGTGCGGAGGCCGCCGTCTCACTGCAGGTCACGGCCTTCCAGACGGCCATCACGGTGGGTGCGGTGCTCGGCGGGGCCCTCGTCGACGGCGCGGGCTATCCGGCGGCGCTGCGGCTCGGCGCCGTCGCGGCCGTGCTCGCCGCCCTCGTGTTCATCGTGCTCCCGGTGAGGCCCCGGATCGACTGACGCCAGCGGCCCGGCGTGCAGCCCGTGTGCGCGCGGAAGGCCCGCACGAAGGCCTCGACGGACCCGTATCCCGCGGTGCCCGCGACGCGTGCGAGCGGGGCGTCGGTCCGCCCCAGCTCGTCCATGGCCTGCTCGAGGCGCAGTCGCCGCAGGTACTGCATCGGGCTGAGGCCCGTGGCGCGCCGGAAGCGCTCCACGAGGACGGTCGTGCCCACGTGCACGTGCCCGGCGATCTCGGAGAGCGTCCAACCGTGGAGCGGGTCGCTCTCCATCGCCCCTGCCGCGCGATGGACGATCGGATCCGCCGCGGTCGACGGGGTCGCGCCGCCGGCCTCGGAGAGCATCGCCGAACCGAGGATCTCGCCGTAGGCGGTGGTCATCCGGGGCCGGTCGACGGCGGTCTCCGGTCGCATCGGGCACAGGTCGAGGAGGGCCACGGCACCGTTCTGGCGGGCGGCGAAATCGCGCGCGATCAGCGGCGCGGCCGGCGGGTTCTTCCCGAGGCGCCGGAGGTCGGCGACGGCGAGGGAGGTGACGGACAGGGCGCGGACGGGGTGCACGCGCGCGCGGTGGATGTAGGCGGCGTCCCCGGGCTCCAGGCGATGGGGGCCGGTGCGCCCGGCGACCTCGACGGCGCCCTCGCGCACGAGCAGCCACAGGGAGGTGCGATAGGGAGGCAAAACCTCCCCGGGGGCGAGCCGCACCGTGCGCGATACGGCGAGGACCCAGGCTTCCGCCGTCGAACCATCGGAGTCGTCCATGGCAGGACGAACGAGGGGGAGGCGATGAGAATTCCCCGGGGCCCCGGCGCTCGTCCCATCCCGGCTCGCATCGCCAGCGCCCCTCAGGCGCTGAGCCGCTTCAGCCGCAGCAGACGGCGCATGCCCGCGGCGCTGGGATGCTCGCACGGGGCGAGCGCTGCGACGAGCCGGGCGCGGACCGCCGCCTCGTCGAGGTGCATGCCGATCGCGACCAGCCCCTCGGGATGCTCGCTCTCCGCTTCTGCCTCCGCCTGCGCCCCCGCTGGCGCTGTCGCCACATGCACGCGTCGGCCCACGAGGTTCAGCGCGAAGCGCCGCCGATCACGGGGTCCGGCGACGGCGACGATCCCCTTGAGGCGGAAGACGCCCTCGGGCGGGTCCTCGAGCAGGTCGGCCAGGGCCGACGGCTCCACCGGGCCGTGCGCGTGGACCGTGACGGCATCCGCGTGCTCATGGACGTGCCGGGCGTGCTCCTCCCGCGCGAGCGCCGCGAGCGGCAGCTGGTCGGGCGGATCCTCCGTCCGGGCGACGTCCAGGAGCAGCGTCGGGTCGAGCCCTCCGCGGGCGACGGCCAGGACGTGCGCGTCCTCGCTGCGCTCGCGGACGCGGGCCGTGATCGCCTCGAGCCGTCGTGCGGCGAGCCGCGCGGGCAACAGGTCGGTCTTGGTGACGAGCACGAGCGAGGGAGCGGCGTACCGGGCGGGCGCGGGACGCGGGTGCGGGCCGTCCCCGCCGGGGTCGACGGTCTCGAAGCACGTCTCGGCGTCGACCACCTCGACCACGCCCGCCAGTCGCGTGCGCTCGGCGGAGGAGAAGCGGATCATGCGCCCCAGCGCGAGCGGCTCGGCGGCTCCGCTCGCCTCGATGACGATGGCGTCGAGGGCCAGGCGCGGCCGGGACAGGCGCTCCAGCGCATCGTCCAGCGGCGTCGAGTCCGGCAGGCAGCACAGGCAGCTGCCGGCGATCGAGGCGGCGTCGTCGACCTGGCCGGTGACCATCGCCGCGTCCACGTTGATCTCGCCGACGTCGTTGACGATCACGCCCAGGCGCGCGCCCGGCGCGGCCAGCAGCGCGTTGAGCACCGTCGTCTTCCCCGCCCCGAGGTGCCCGGTCAGAGCGATCACGGGAACGGGCTGCGGGGCCGACGGGCCGACGTGCACGGGCGTCCTCCTGGGGCGGGCGGAGTGGAGTGGGTGGGGTGGAGCAGGCGGAGTGGAGCAGGCGGTGCGGATCGGTGCGACCATTCCGTGTTGGGAAAGATTATCAACAAGCGGGGTGGCGGTGGGACGCACGAGGCCCCGCGGGCGAACCCGCGGGGCCTCGGATTCCGGCGCGGCGCAGGGCCGCGGCGGTGAGTGATCAGTCGCGCTGCGAACGGTCGATCGCGCGCACACCGCGCCAGGCGAGCGGGATCGCGACCGCGGCGATCGCGGCCTTCACGACGCCGCCCGCGATGAAGGGCGTGACACCCAGGGCCAGGATCTGGCCGAGGTCGGCGCTCGCGCCCATCACGGCGTTCAGGATCCAGGCCATGTAGGGAACGCCCACGAGGAAGGGCACGACGCTCGCGGCGGCGAAGCCGGCGAAGGCCTTCCAGGAGCGGCGGTCCCACGAGCGCTCGGCGAACCAGCCCGCGAGGTACGCGGCGGGGATGAAGCCCAGGATGAACCCGAAGCTCGGCGTCATCACCGCGGCGAGGGAGCCGCTGAAGCCCGCGAACACCGGGGCCCCGGCGAGGCCGGCGACCATGTACGCGGTCAGCGCGGCGGCTCCGCGGCGCGCACCGAGTGCCGCGCCCACGAGGAGCACGCCCAGGGTCTGGCCCGTGATCGGGACGACGGGCAGCGGGATCTCGACCTGGGCCAGCAGGGCGACGATCGCGGCTCCGGCGACGACCAGTGCGGCATCGATCCCGAGCGAGCGATGTCGGTTCAGGGCATCGGCGAGGACGGGGTGCCGGGGGGAGAGGGCTGCGGCGGTCACGGGACTCCTTCTTCCGGGAAACGGACGAGCGGCCATGGTAGTGCGGCCGGCCCCTCGCGCGGGCCGCGCGTTCACGTGGGGTCGCGCGGACGATCAGACGCAATCGGAGAGATCAGGCGTGGTCAGACGAGGTCAGGTGCGATCCGGCGCGAGCAGGGCGGAGAGCTCCTCGACCATCGCGGGCTGCCACCAGGCCCAGTCGTGGCCCCCGCGATGCATGCGTACGGGGATCGTGGCCCCGGTCCCGTCGGACACGGCGTCCGCGAGCTCGCGCGCCGCCTCGCCCATGGTCCCCTCGAAGTGACCGGCGTGCAGACGGATGCGCACGTTCCCGGGGGCCTCGCTGCGCAGCGCCGCGCGCAGGGGTGCTGCGAGCGCGAGATGGGGGTAGCGCCAGAGCGAGACGGACTGCGCGATCGCGGCACCGATCCTGTGCGGCGCCCGGGCCAGGGTGAAGAGCGAGGTCAGACCCCCGAAGCTCGACCCGGTGACCACGGTGCGCCGCGGATCGGGGGTGGGGCGCAGGCGCGGCACCAGGGTGTCCGCGATCCATGCGGCCTGTCCGCCGGGCACGCCCAGGTCCCGGGCGCGGTCGGGCCATGCGTCGAGGAACACGGCGAGCAGCGGCGGGAGGTCGCCGGCGCGGACGGCCTCGGCGAGCGCTCCCGGGGTGTCCAGGCGGTCGACGTGCGCCTCCCCGTCGGTGACGACGAGCAGGGGGAGGTCCGACGGCGGGAGCGCGTCGTCCCCTGTGCCCGCTCGGTCTCCGCCGTCCTCGCTGGTCCCGTTGCTCTCACGGGTCCCGTCTATCGCGCACCAGCGTGTGCGTGGCTCGCCCTCGGCCGTCGCCAGCTCGTGCACGGGGACGCTGGAGGGTGCGTGTGAGGCGACGACCCGGTCGCGGACCAGGTCCAGGACCAGGGACCCGCTAGGCCGCGCCTGTGGCCGCGCCGGTCCCGTCTGCGGTCGCGCCGGCGCCGCCGGACGCTTCCCCTTGAGTCCGTCGCTCCACCACGGGGGGTCTGCCGGGGCACCGTCGGCACCGTCATCATCATGGTGCTCGAGGAAGGCGATCGTCGCGCAGAGGTCCCCGGGGACGGACAGCACGCCCGCGAACCATCCGTCGCCCTGGGCGACGAGGTCGAGGCCGTCGGGCGGATCGGGGTTCCACCAGCCGTTGATCTGCGCTGCGACGGCGCTCGCGCCGGGAGCGCGGTGGCGCAGCCGGATGATCGCGCGATCCTCCTCGCGCGCGAGGACGTCGACGGCCGCGCCGACGGGGGCGGCCGTCGAGGGATGCTGCTCGGCCCGCACGACGCGCACCCGCTGGACGGGCGCGTTCGTCGCCCGGGGGAGCGGCTCCCACCAGGGCCCGGACAGGAGAGCCGCGGGATCGGGGCGCTGGGCGGCCCCGGCGGCTCCGGGGCGACGGCGCGTCGGCTCCTGCGCGGTCACAGCGGCACCACCAGGGGCCGGCCGGAGGTCGGGTGCTCGAGCACGGCGACCTCATGGCGATAGACCTCGCGGATCCGGTCGGGGGTGAGCACGTCCCCGGGCGGTCCGAGCGCGACCAGGCGCCCGCCGTCGAACATCGCGATGCGGTCGCTGCAGCGCGCGGCGAGGGTGAGGTCGTGGAGGACCACGAGCACGCAGCGGCCCTCCTGCGCGAGCTCGCGCGCCCGGGCCATGAGCACTTCCTGATGATGGAGATCCAGAGCGGCCGTCGGCTCGTCGAGCAGCACCACCTGGGCATCCTGGGCGAGGACGCGGGCGAACACGGTCCGTGCGAGCTCGCCGCCCGAGAGGGTCGTGACGTCCCGCCCGGCGAGGGCGTCGACGTCCGCCTCACGCAGACAGCGCTCGATGAGGGCGTCGTCGTCCGGGCCGACGGGGTGCGGGGCGCGGCCCATCGCCGCCGCCTCGTGCACGGTGAAGGAGAAGGCCTGGCTGTGGTGCTGGGTCATCACCGAGCGCCGCCGGGCCAGAGCCTTCGCCGGCCAGTCGGCCGTCGGCCTGCCGTCCAGCAGCACGCGACCGCTCGTGGGCCGCTGATCCCCCGAGAGCAGGGAGAGGAGCGTCGACTTCCCGGCCCCGTTGGGGCCGACGAGCGCCACGAGCTCGCCCCCGCTCGCCGAGAACTCGACATCCTGCAGCAGCACCGCACCGCCGATGGCGAAGCCGGCCTGCTCGACGCGGATCCACGGCTCGGCGCCGGTGGTGCCGGGCGCTGGCGCGCCTGCCTCCTCGGTGCCTGCCGCGAGGCCATCGGCCGCCTCGGCGCCGACGCGAGCCCCCGTCTGCGCGCTCACAGCCGCACCGTCCGCGAGCGCAGCACGAGCATGAGGAAGAACGGGGCGCCCATGATCGCCGTGAACAGGCCGATCGGCACCTCGGCGGGCGGGGCGACGGTGCGCGAGAGCGTGTCCGCGACGACGATCAGCAGCGCTCCGATCACGGCCGACATCGGCAGCACCCCGCGGTGCGCGGGCCCGCAGATGAGGCGCACGATGTGCGGGACGACGAGCCCGATGAAGCCGATCGTGCCCGCGAAGGCGACGCTCGTGCCCGTCAGCAGAGCGGTGGTCCCGATGACGATCTTGCGGGTCGTGGACACGTCGAGGCCCAGGTGGTGGGCCTGCCGGTCGCCGAGCGTGAGCAGGTCCAGGCGGCGCGAGAGCAGGATCATGATCGCCACGCCCACGAGGATCACGGGAGTGCCGATCGCGAGCTTCATCCAGTCCAGATCGCCCAGCGAGCCCATCTGCCAGAAGACGACCGTCTGCAGATCGTCGTCGTCGGCCGCGAAGGTGAGGAACCCGGTGATCGCGGCGAAGGCGGACCCGATCGCGATGCCCACGAGCAGCAGCCGCGCGGTGCCCGAGTCCATGCCCGGGCGGGCGAGAGCGTAGATCAGCGTCGTGGCGAGGATGCCGCCCGCGAAGGCCGCGGCGGGCACCACCCAGGCGACCGCCGCACCGGTCAGCGGGGGAAGAAGCACGATCGCGGCGACGGCCCCGGTGGAGGCGCCGCCGCTCACGCCGATGATGCCGGGATCGGCCAGCGGGTTGCGGAACAGGCTCTGCAGCGCCGCGCCGGAGACCGCGAGCGCCGCCCCGGAGAGCGCCCCGAACAGCACGCGCGGCATCCGCAGGTCCATCACCACGGTGGTCTCGAGCGCCGGGCGCGCGGCGCCCTGCCCGAGGATCTCGTGCCAGATGACGCCCAGGAGCGTGCTCGGACTGAGCTGGATGGGACCCGTGCCGATCGAGACCACGATCGCGACCACCAGCACCGCGCCGCTGATCGGCAGGCCGATCGCGAGCGGCAGGCGCCGGGTCCGCTCGCGCGCCGCCCGGCGCGGGGCGGACCCGGCGGTGTCCTCGGCGGCGGTCACTTCGCGACGGCGGCGAGGGCCTTCACCAGCGCGATCGCACCGGCGCCGACGCCCACGCCGCTGACCTTGATCTGCTCGCTGGGCATGAGGAAGAAGGTGTTCGAGGTGCCCGCGGGGGTCTGCGCGAGGGTCGGGAAGGCGGAGAGGAAGCCCTCGAGCCCGCCCCACTCATCGAGGTCGCCGTCGCCGGTGAGGATGACGTCGGGCTTCGTGTCCAGCAGGCCCTCGTCGCTGTACTTCACGGAGTAGCCGCGCAGGCCCTCCTCGACGCCGACGCTCGTCGCGCCCGCGGCCTCGATGATGTCGGCGGCGGCCGTGCCGGTGCCGACCACGGCGTTCGCCCCGCCCGCGCCGCTCGAGGTCACTGCGAGGATCCGGAGGCCGTCGATGCCGGTGCCCTTCGCGTCGGACGCGGCCTGGTCGAGCTGGTCCTCGACGGCGCTCGCGAGCTCCTCGCCCGCGTCCTTCGCCCCCACGTACTCGGCGACGGCCCGGATCTTGTCGGCGATGGGCTGCTGGTCGTCGACCACGACGGCGTCCACGCCGGCTTCCCGGAACTGGGCCGCGGGCTTGCCGTGGCGCTTGACGTTGTTGCCGATGAAGAGCGTGCCCTTGACGCTCAGCAGGCCCTCGACGCCGGTCTTCTGGCTGAACTCGAAGTGCTCGGGCGCATCGAGAGCGGCCTGGGCGACGGAGTTCGTGGGGGCCGCATAGATGTTCTTCTGCAGCCCCAGCGCCGCGAGGATGTCGGCGACGTCCTCGCCGCCCACGATGATCTTCGAGATGTCCTTGACCTCGACCTTCTCGCCCGTGCCGTCGGTGACCGTCACCGGCAGCTCCGGGGTCGCCGACGCCGAGGGCAGGTCCGCGCCCTCCACCCAGGTCCAGCCCTCGGGCAGGTCCGACGGGGCGCCCTGCGCGCCGCCCGCCGCGGCCCCGGAGCCGCCGTCGGAGGAACCAGCGTCCGAGGCGGCGCCGTCGGCCGACTGGCTGCCCGCGCCGCACGCGGTGAGCGCGGCGAGGACGGCGGCCGACGGGGCGATCCCGAGCAGGGATCGCCGCGCGAGCGGGCGACGGACGGAGGGCTCGTGGGAGGAGGTGCGGGGGAGCGGGCGCGACGAGGTCACAGAACGGTCCTTCGGGTGAGCTAGGTGAGTATGCAGGTTCGCCTAAGTGGGCGTGCAGGGTCTACTAGATCACGATATGAGGGGAGCGTCACCCGGCGGCGGCAGGGGTCACACCTCCGGCCGCTCCCGGCGGACGGCTCGCTCGCCCCAGGCTCACGCCATGCTCACGCCGCGCTCGCGCGGGCGGCGGGCACCTTCTCCCCGGCATCCACGCAGAAGGGGAGGGTGTTCTCCCGTGGCGGCACCGGGCAGGTCGAGAAGTCCGTGTAGGCGCAGGGGAGGTTCACCGCGCGATTGAAGTCGAGCACCGCGGAGCCGTCGGCCGACGGGGCGGGGACCGTGAGCGATCTGCTCGCCGCGTAGGTCGTGATCCCGCTGGTCGCGTCCCGGAACAGGACCGTCAGCGCGCCGTCCGCGCCTGCGAAGGCCGTGAGGCGGTGGGTGCGCCCGTCGCGCTCGAACTCGAGGCGGCCCGGGCTCGAGAAGCTGTGCTGGATGCCGGGCAGCACGGCATCGACCCGGCGCGTGGTCGGCGCGGAGTCGGCGACGAAGCGGGCGTCGATCGCCCACTGCGGGTCGGCCGGATACGCCTTCGTCCCCGTGAAGGAGGCGAGGTAGGGGCTGTCCGCGCGGCGGGGCCGCAGCATGACGCCGCTGCCGCGCCGTGCGACCTCCGCGACCCCGTCGACGCCGTGCTCGGACGTGCCTGGCGCGCCGGACGCGCCCGACGCTCGGTCGACGAAGTGCAGCAGCACGGTGCCGTCGTGCATGAACGGTGCGAGCTGGCGGGTGCCGCGCAGCTCCTCGCCGCCTGCCGTGAGGATCTCGCCCTCGGCGAGCTCGACGAGCGGTCCCTGTGGGCCCACGGACCAGGCGCCAGGGACCCCGGGCGCGCGCAGTCGCGTGCGCCCCAGCCAGTGCAGTCCCGTCGCGGCGAGGATGCCGAGCGGGTCCGTGCGCGAGCTCTCGTGCGCCTCGTGCCAGGCGGTCCACTCCGCGGTGAATGCACCGGTGGCGGCCGCCCCGGGTGCGGCGCTCATGCGGCGCCCCGCACGACGTCCAGCGGCACCGTGCCGCGCTCGGCGTCCAGTAGCTCCCCGAACCATCGCGCGACCTGCCGCACGGCCGGTGTCGGGGCCTCGGCCTCGACCGCCGGGTTGTAATTGGAGTTCGTGTTGAGGTCGTAGGTGACGGTGCGGCCGTCGTTCGTGGTGAGGAACTCGATGCCCGCGATCTCGATCCCGAGGTCCGCCAGCAGCTCCTCGTACCGCCGGATCAGGGTCGTGCTCGCGGTGATCGAGTCGTCGAGCCGGAAGGCCGGGGGAGTCGGGGTGCCGGGCAGGGCGCAGGCGTCCGCGGGGCACAGCTCGAAGCCGCCGGAGGTGTCCACGCGCACCGCGTACACGAAGCGGCCGCCCACGAACTCCGCGCGCGTGATCACGGGCTCGGGGGCCACGAGCAGCTCCTGCAGAAGGGTGATGCCGTCGGCGCTCTCCTCGAAGTCCGCGCCGCGCACGTACTCCTCGAAGGACTCGTGGTCCTCGAAGCGGCGCACGCCCAGACCCTTGCCGCCCTGGTCGTGCTTGGTGATGAAGGGGGCGGGCAGGGCGCGGGCGGCATCGACGAGCGAGTCGCGGTCGTGCACGGCGATCGTGCGCGGCACGTCGAACCCGGCATGGCGCAGCGCCGCGTGCTGCTGGATCTTCGAGACCTCGAGATCGGCCACGCGGGAGCCTCCCACCACGCGCCGCCCCCAGGACTCGAGCCAGGTGAGGGTGCCGCGCGCGACGTCCTTCGCGTGCGGGGCGCCGCGCGTGTGGGAAGAGGCGCTCAGGCGGGACCAGAACACGCCCTGGGGAGGTTCACTGTCGAGGTCGAGCACGCCGCCGTCGAGCGGCCACTCGATCAGCGGCACGCCGACGGCCTCGAAGGCCGCGGTGAACGGGGCGATCCACTCCGGGTTGTCGTGGAGCACGTGGACCGCCGGAGCGGCCGGGACCGCGGGCAGGGACGGGACCACGGGCAGGGCCGAGGTCGCGGGCGGGGCCGCGAATGCGGTCGGGAATGCGGGGTCGGACATCGGGCCTCCTGGACATCGAGCTCTGGAGCTGCCGGAGCGGCGGGTGGGCCGACGCCGGCCCTCCCGCGGGTCGCGCGGTGGATCGCGGACATCCCGCGTCATCTGCGGACTCCCCGTTCCGCGCGACGCACGACCGGTGCAGGGATGCACCCGACTGCGCCCAGACACGCCGAGGCGGCAGTGATCGTGTTCTCCGAACGTAGCTTATGGGTGCCATAAGCGGAGGGCAGGGGTTGGAGAATGTGGGCCACGTCGCGCGGCGCGCCGCACCCCGGAAAACGGGGGTCCTGCGCAGCGGCGCCCTGGCCCGCCCGTGACAGGACGGGTGATCCGCGCAACAGTGGAGCCATGTCCGCACGGGAGCAGAAGGTGGAGGTCGACGGCCGCTCGCTGCGGCTCACGCACCTCGACAAGGTCATGTATCCCTCGACCGGCACCACGAAGGGCGAGGTCATCGACTACTACCGGCGCGCCGCCGGTGTGATGGTGCCGCAGGCCGCGCGCCGACCGGCGACGCGGAAGCGATGGGTCGACGGGGTCGGCACCGCCGAGCACCCCGGCAAGGTCTTCTTCCGCAAGGATCTCGAGGACTCCGCGCCGGACTGGGTGCCGCGAGCGGACCTCGAGCACCACGACGGCATCTCCACCTACCCCCTCGTGGACGAGGCCGCCGTGCTGGTGTGGCTCGCCCAGCTCGCGGCGCTCGAGATACACACCCCGCAGTGGCGATTCGACGCCGACGGCGAATCGTCATGCCCTGACCGCCTCGTGCTCGATCTCGACCCGGGAGAGGGCGCCGGTCTCGACGACTGCGCCCAGGTGGCGCTGTGGTGCCGGGATCTCCTGGCCGAGATGGAACTCGACTCCTATCCCGTGACGACCGGCTCGAAGGGGATCCACCTCTATGCCCCGCTGGACGGGACCTCCGCTGCCGACGAGGTCGCAGAGCTCGCGCACCGCCTCGCGCGAGCCCTCGAGGACGAGCATCCCGACCATGTGGTCAGCGACATGAAGAGGTCCCTGCGCCGAGGGAAGGTCCTGGTCGACTGGTCGCAGAACAACGGGCACAAGACCACGGTGTGCCCATATTCGCTGCGCGGCAGGGAGCGGCCGACGGTCGCCGCGCCCCGCACCTGGGACGAGATCGAGGACTCCTCCCTCGCCCAGCTCGACTTCGAGGAGGTCCTCGCGCGCGTCGAGGACGGGACCGATCCTCTCGCGCCGCTCGGCCTCGAACAGCATGACTCGTCGGCCGCGGGAGGGGCGTCGGCCGACGACGAGGCGTCGGCCGGGGCCGCGGACGATCGACTGCGCGCCTATCGGTCCAAGCGCGACGCGCGCCGCACCCCGGAGCCCGTCCCGGATGCGACCCCGGAGGCGGCACGGCAGGGATCGCAGGACCGGGCCGATGCGGCGCAGCGAGCGATCGAGGCACAGGACCCGATGTTCGTGATCCAGGAGCACCACGCCTCGAGCCTGCACTGGGACTTCCGGCTCCAGCACGACGGGGTGCTCGTCTCCTGGGCCGTCCCCAAGGGACCGCCGCTCGAGGTGGACGTGAACCGGCTGGCGGTGCAGACGGAGGACCACCCGCTCGAGTACGGCACCTTCGAGGGGAGCATCCCGCAGGACGAGTACGGCGGGGGAGAGGTCACCATCTGGGACAGCGGCCTCGTCGAGATCGAGAAGTGGCGCGAGGGCCGTGAGGTCATCGCCGTCTGCCGCGGACGCGAGGACGGAGGGCTCGGAGGCGTGCCGCGCCGCTTCGCCTTCATCCACACCGGAGGCATGGGCCGCGGCGCCAGGACTGCGGCCGCGAAGAAGAAGGCGAAGGCCGACTGGCTGCTGCACCTCATGAAGGACCAGCCCGAGGAGGGAACGGCGGGTGCCCACGAGGAGACCGGTGCCCACGAGGAGACAGGCGACCGCGAGCAGACCGGTGCCCGCGAAGAGACAGACGACCGCGAGGAGATCAGCCCGATGCTCGCGACGTCCGGCTCGCGCGAGGACACCGACGAGGACGACTGGGCCTTCGAGATGAAATGGGACGGTGTGCGCGCGATCGCCACGATCACCCCGACCGGTGTGCGCCTGACCAGCCGCGGCGGCACGGACGTCACCGCGACGTTCCCCGAGCTCGGGGAGCTGGAAGACGCGGTGGGCGGCACCGGCTCCGGGACCGGACGCATCGTCCTGGACGGTGAGATCGTCGCCCTGGACTCCCACGAGCGGCCCTCGTTCTCGCGCCTCCAACGGCGTCTGGGACTCACCTCTCGACGCGACGTGGAGCGGGCGCAGGAGGAGACGGAGGTCCACCTGATGGTCTTCGACCTGCTCGAGGCCGACGGCAGGTCACTGCTGCGCACGCCGTACAGGCAGCGGCGCGACGCCCTGTTCGCGACCGTCGACCCCACCGAGCACGTGAAGCTCCCGCACGCCGTGCACGGGGACGTGGACCACGCGATCGCCCGCTCCCAGGAGCTCCAGCTCGAGGGCGTGATGGCGAAGAAGGAGTCGAGCATCTACCAGCCCGGGCGCCGTGCCCGCACCTGGCTCAAGATCAAGAACGCCCATCACCAGGAGGTCGTCGTCGTGGGCTGGCGCGAGGGACGGGGAGCGCGCGCAGGCGGCATCGGCTCCCTGCTGCTGGCCGTCCCGGACGAGGACGGGAATCTTCACTACGTCGGGCGCGTGGGCACAGGCTTCAGCGAGGACGATCTCGAGCACGCGCACGAGCGCCTCCGCTCGCGATCGCGGAAGACGCCGCCGGTGAGCGGGGTCCCGAGCGCCGATGCCCGCGACGCCCACTGGGTGCGCGCCGACCTCGTGGGCGAGGTCCGCCACGCCGAGCGCACCCCCGACGACAGGCTGCGCCGGCCCGTGTGGAGGGGGTGGCGTCCCGACAAGGACGCCGACGAGGTGCGCTGGGAGTCCTGACCCCTCCGCGGGATCCTGCGAATGGGGTCCGGCGCCCGCCTTGCTATGGTGCACGTGCTGTACGACACGTCACGACAACATCGCACGTGCCGCCTTCGTCGGGCTCGCAGCCGTGCGGATCCCCTCAGGGCACCGATGCCCGGGCGGCCGCGAGGTCCGAGGAGGAACCGGTGTCGCCCCTTTCCCCGCCCACACCAGGCATCCCGCCTGCGTCACCCATCGCGGCCCCGCCGCGCACCGCGTCGGCCGCCCTCGCGCCCGCGCCCGCCGGATCCCGGCCACCCGCCCTGCGCTGGATCGCCCTGCTCGCGGTCCTGCTCATGGCCGCGCTCACCGCCGCGGTGAGCGCGCAGCCCGCGCACGCGGAGCCGAAGGAGAAATACGTCGTCGGCACCGACACGACGTACGCGCCCTTCGAGTACACGGGCTCCGACGGCGACCTCGAGGGCATCGACATCGACCTGCTCAACGCGATCGCGAAGGATCAGGGCTTCGAGGTCGAGATCCGTCCGCTCGGCTTCGACGCGGCGGTGCAGGCGCTGTCCTCGAACCAGGTCGACGCCGTGATGGCGGGCATGACCATCACGGACGAGCGCAAGGAGTCCTTCGACTTCACCGACACCTACTTCGTGGGCGGCGTGCAGTTCGCCGTGCCCGAGAGCAGCGACATCTCCTCCCTCGACCAGCTGAAGGGCGAGACGGTCGCCGTCAAGAACGGCACCACCGGCAAGGACTTCGCCGAGGAGAACAAGGACAAGTACGGCTACACGGTCGACACCTACCAGGAGACCACCGACGTGGTCGACGCGGTGAAGTCCGGGCACGCCGTCGGCTACTTCGACGACTACCCGGTGATCGCCTACGGCATCACCCAGGGGTCCGGCTTCAAGCAGGTCGGCGACCCGCAGGGCGGCGGTGACTTCGGTGCCGCCGTGAACAAGGGCAAGAACGCGGAGTTCCTCGAGAAGTTCAACGCGGGTCTGAAGAACCTCAAGAAGAGCGGCGAGTACGACACGATCGTCGAGAAGTACGTGGGCGCCCAGGGCAGCGACGGCGGCGGCGAGCAGGCGCAGAAGCCCGACCGCTCCGTGCTCACGGTGATCACGGACTACTGGCCGCAGCTGCTGCACGGTGTGTGGCTCACGTTCCTGTCCACCGTGGTCGCTCTCGTGCTGGCCTTCGTCCTCGGCATCATCTTCGGCTTCGCCCGGCTCGCGCGCTTCGCGCCCTTCCGCTGGATCGCGACCGCCTATGTGTACGTGTTCCGCGGGACACCGATCCTGGTGCAGGCGTTCTTCATCTTCTTCGCGATCCCGCAGATGTTCCCCGACCTCAAGATGGGGCCGTTCGTCGCCGGTGCGATCACGCTGACGCTGAACACCGGCGCCTACATGACCGAGATCATCCGCGGCGGCATCCAGGCCGTCGACTCCGGGCAGACGGAGGCCGCCCGATCGCTGGGCCTGGGCCACCGCAAGACCATGCAGAAGGTCGTGCTCCCGCAGGCCTTCCGCATCATGATCCCGACCTTCGTGAACCAGGGCATCATCACGCTGAAGGACACCTCGCTGCTGAGCGTCATCGGACTCGCCGAGCTCACCTACCAGTCCCGGCAGATCATCGCGACGACATACATGTCCTCGCAGGTGCTGGTCGTGGTGGCGTTCCTGTACTTCGCGGTGATCACGGTGCTCACCCTGCTGTCGCAGCGACTCGAGAGGAAGTACGCGGTATGAGCGAGCAGACGAGTCCGAGCGGGCAGACGAGCGCCCACGGCGGCGCGGGTGCCGGCGGTGCGACGAAGGATGCGGGCGAGCGTCCCGAGAAGATCGTCGTCGAGGGCCTGCGCAAGAGCTTCGGCGACAACGAGGTGCTCACCGGCATCGACCTCACGGTGAAGGAGCGCGAGGTGGTCGCGATCATCGGTCCCTCGGGATCGGGCAAGTCCACCTTCCTGCGCTGCCTGAACCGTCTGGAGGAACCCACCGGCGGGTCGATCGTCATCGACGGCGCCGACCTCTCGGGGCGGAAGGTGAAGATCGACGAGGTGCGCCAGAGGATCGGCATGGTCTTCCAGCACTTCAACCTCTTCCCGCACATGACCGTCCTCGAGAACATCACGCTCGCGCCGATCCAGCTGGGCAAGTGCTCCGCGAAGGAGGCCGATCAGCGCGCCCGCACCCTCCTGGACCGGGTGGGGCTCGCCGAGAAGGCCGACGCCAAGCCGGCCTCGCTCTCCGGCGGTCAGAAGCAGCGTGTGGCGATCGCGCGAGCGCTCGCCATGGAGCCCGAGGTGATGCTCTTCGACGAGGCCACGAGCGCGCTCGACCCCGAGATGGTGGGCGAGGTGCTCCAAGTGATCCGCGACCTCGCCGAGAACGGCATGACGATGATCCTGGTGACCCACGAGATGGGCTTCGCCCGCGAGGTCTCCAACCGCACGATCTTCATGGACGGCGGCGTCATCGTCGAGGCGGGAACGCCCGAGGAGATCTTCGACGATCCGCAGAGCGAGAGGCTCAAGGACTTCCTGGCCAAGGTGCTCTGAGCACACGGCGACCTCCGCACCGACCCGGTGCACGAGCGCGGCCCCCGCACCCACCGGTGCGGGGGCCGCGGTGCGTCCGGTGCCTCTTGCACACTCACCGTCTACCGTTTACCGTTAACGAACGGGATACCGACGAACAAGGGAGTGACCGGTATGGCATCCGTGGCCACGGAAGACGATGCGCGCGGTGCGCGCCGAGAGGGGCGCCCGAAAGCCGGCGTATACCGATATGCGGTGCTCGCTCTCGTCACGCTCGGCGTTTCGGTGAACTACCTGGATCGAGCGACGATCAGCGTCGCCCTCCCTGACATCCAGCACGACCTGGGGTTGGCAGAGGCTGCAACGGGTGTCGCGCTGTCTGCGTTCTTCTGGACCTACGCGACATTCCAACTGCCCAGCGGCTATCTGGCCGGACGCATCGGGCCCCGCGTGATGATCGGTGCGTCCGCGCTCTGCTTCGGCCTCGTGACCGTACTGATGGGGTTCGCCTGGGGTCTCGTCTCCCTGATCGTGCTGCGCCTGCTGCTCGGTATCGGCGAGAGCCCTGCATTCCCTGCCTCGGCCCAAGTGGTGTCCCGGTGGTTCCCCCGCTCAGAGCGGAGTTTCGCCTCCGCGACCTTCAACAACGGCAACCCGATCGGGTCCACGCTGTGCATCCCGCTCGTCGCCCTGCTGATCACGTGGGCGGGATGGCGCAGCGCCTTCTACGTGACGGGTGCGGTCGCGATCATGTACGCGATCGCCTGGTGGTTCCTGTACCGCGATCCGCGAGCCTCGCGCCGGCTGCGCCGCGAGGAGCTCGAGTACATCGAAGCCGATCAGGAGGAGGCCAACAGGGATGCTGATTCCCAGCAGACCGTGCCCTGGCGCTCTCTTTTCCGCCACCGGATGGTCTGGTCGATGATGATCGGCTTCTTCTGCATCAACTTCGTGGCCTACTTCTTCATCACCTGGTTCCCCACGTACCTGGTGCGCACCTACGACCTCAGCCTGCTGAAGTTCGGTTTCATCGGAATGATCCCCGGGATCGCATCGATGCTCGGCGGATGGACCGGCGGGCTGGTCTCCGATCGACTCGTCCGACGAGGGGTGCCGGTGAGCCGCGCTCGCAAGATCTGCCTCGTCGGTGGGCTGCTGGGCACCTCGGTGATCATGCTCGCGGTGCTGTCACCGACGGTGTCGACCGCGCTGCTCGCGCTCTCGCTGTCCTACTTCTCCTCGACCTTCGCGGCAGCCTCGGTATGGTGTCTGCCCGCCGACGTCGCCCCGGTCAACGCTCATGTGGGTTCACTGGGAGGAATCCAGAACGCCGCGAGCAACTGCGCGGGCATCGTCTCGCCGATCCTGATCGGTGTGATCACCGGTGTGACGTCGTCCTTCGCGATCCCGTTGGTCATCGCAGGAGTCGTCGCCCTGCTCGGGGCCGCGAACTATGCGTTCGTGATGCCGAAGATCGAGCCGCTGCGCTCGACCTCGCCGCAGGCGGTGGGCGCATGACGGACGACGACCGCCGGGCCGTGGAACTGGATGTCGATGAGCTCCAGGACCGTTTGCGACGAATACTCGAGAACCTCGGGAGCCCGGCAGACGTCGCCGCCGAGGTCTCCCTCCACCTGGTGAGCGCGGAGCAGTCCGGCCACGCGAGCCACGGCGTCCTGCGCATGGCGCAGTACGCGAGGGAAATCGATGAGGGCAGCATCGATCCAGCGGGTCGCCCCACAGTCGTCAACCGGTCGGGAGCAGCAACGGTCCTCGATGCGCACCATGGCTTCGGGCACTTCTCGGCGGCCACGGCCGTCGACGTCGCCGCCCGGTCCGCACGTGAGCACGGAGTCGCCACCGTCGCCATCCGGGATGCGACCCACATCGGCCGCCTCGGCGAGTACGCGGAGCGGCTCGCCGACCTCGGACTCGTCTCGATCATCGTCGCTGCGGCAGCTGGCCCGGGCATCGGCTCCATGGCTCCTTTCGGGAGCTCCACCGGCCTTCCCTTCCTCAACACCAATCCGTGGGCGATGGGTTACCCCGGTGCGGACGCGCCGATCATCTTCGATGCCGCGATGTCCGTGATTCCCGAGGGCAAAGTCCACGCAGCCCTCGCACGCGGCGAGGACGTCCCGGAGGGCGCGCTCCTGGACCGCCACGGCGCGCCATCCATGTCTCCGCAGGACTTCCTCGACGGTGGCACGCTGACTCCGCTCGGGGGCCCCGGGTCCGGTCACAAGGGATACGGCCTCGCCCTGTCCGCAGCGCTGCTCGGGGGTCTCGCCCACGCAGATGCCGCCGCACCGCAGCTGAACGGTCTCGCTCAGGTCCGCGGTGCGGACGAGGGCGGGCGCCGCACCGGGGGCGTCACGATCATCGCGCTCGACGTCACCGCATTCAGCGATCGCGGCGACGAGTATGCAGAACGCACCACGCGCCTCTCGGATGCGATCCGCGCCGACGGTGCGCTCGTTCCCGGCGACGTCGAGCGAAAAGCTCGGCGGCGTGCCGACGGCACGGTGACGCTTCCCGGCGAGACCCGCCGCGCGCTCGAGGCACTCGAGCGCGGAACCGACCCCTCCACGTCCACATCCGAGGAGACTCCATGACCACGGCCCGACCGACCATCCTCACGGCCGCCCCGGTGGGCTTCACCGCCGACGGTGCCGTCGACCTCGATGCCTCGCGCAGGATCTTGGAGTTCATCCGGGACTCCGGCGTCGACGGCTCCTTCGTCCTGGGAACGACGGGCGAGTTTCCTTCGCTCTCCCGCGAGGAGCGCCGATCGCTCGCCGGACTGAGCCTCGAGGTGCTCGCGGACCGCCGGGTGGTGGTGCACGTGGGAGCACCGAGCATCCACCAGGTCCGCGAATTGATCGATGACGCCCGTGGCGCCGGTGCACGCGCCGTCGCGGTCCTGACTCCCTACTATCTGCCCGCGAGCACGACGGCCGTCGTCGACTTCTTCCGCGAGGCGGCGGCCGCAGCCGAGGGGCTCGATGTCTTCGCCTACCTCTTCACGGCGAGGACGGGGAACGCAGTCGGAAGTGATCAGCTCGCCCAGATCGCACAGATTCCCGGGATCATCGGTGCGAAGGTCAGCGGGGAGACGCTCGAGCACGTCGCCTCCCTGCGCACGTCCGTTCCGGCGTACTTCCAGCTGCTCACCGGATCGGACGCTGAGATCGCGCGCGTGACCTCGCGTGGGATCGACGGTGTGATCTCCGGCGTCGCCTCGGTGCTGCCCGAACCGTTCGTGGCCGTCGCGGAGGCGCTCTCCGCGGGCGCCACTGACGACGAGCTGAAGTCGTTGCAGTCCGGCGTCGACCGTGCTGTCGAACTGATCCGGGGCGACCCGGAGCGGATGAAGGCGGGGCTGGCGGCGCGCGGCGTCGACGCCGGGACCAGCCGTATGGCCCTGGACCGACCCGAGCCGGAGCTCGCCGACCTCGTCAGGTCGTTCTCGGGGCTCTCGTGACGCGGAGACCTGGGCGAGATGGCAGGGCCGGTGATGATGCCTTCGTGCGACGGGCTACGGTAGTCCGGACCGTCGAGCGGAGAGGCACACATGCACCAGAACCGGCTGCGCAGCGTCCCCATCGGGGTCCGGCTCGCCGAGACGCTGAGGGACCGGATCGTGCGGGGGACCATCCCCGCGGGAACGCACCTCGTCGAGGACAGGGTCGCGGAGGAGTTCGACGTCAGCCGCGGACCCGTGCGCGATGCACTGCGCATCCTCTCGATCGAGCAGCTGATCGAGCCGGTGGGACGACGGGGACTGCGCGTGATCGGCCTCGGACCCGACGGAGTGCGGGATCTCTATGCCGTCCGCCGCGGTCTGGAGACCGTCGCCGTCGCCGAGGTGTGCCGTGTTCGATCACAGGAGGGCCTGGACCCGCTGCGCCGGAGCGTGGAGACCATGCGCGGCAGCACCGGCGACGTCGATGCGTTCGCGACGAGCGACCTCGCCTTCCATCGCGCCCTCTACGAGACCTCGGGGAACCGGCGTCTGCTCGCGCTGTGGGAGCAGATCGAGCCCCTGTTCGCCTGCATCCTCGCGATCACCAACAGCATCGACGTGGACCTCGACCCTGTGGTCGTGGACCATTCGAACCTGCTCGAGGTCATCGCCTCGGGAGATGAGACGCGTGCCGTCGACGTGCTCGAGAAGCACCTCGACGGCTCGCGCCGACGCATCATCACTGCGCTCGAGCAGGTCTGGACGCACTCCGACGGTTCCTGACAGGGGCCGCGGGAGGCGGTGACCGGCTCAAGGCGCATCGTCTACGAAGGAGCCTCCGCACCCCATGAGCACAGCCCCCGTCGTCCTGGCCTGCCCCTCCGACTACGAGAACGTGTCCGCGGAGGGCGCCCGTGCGCTCTCCGAGGCGGGATTCCGCCTCGTTCCCAACCCGCACGACCGACCGCTGTCCGCGCAGGAGGTCCGCTCCCTCGGAGCCGGGGCTGTCGCCGCCGTGGTCGGACTCGAGGAGTGGACCGACTCCCAGATGGACGCTCTGCCGTCGCTGCGGATCCTGTGCAAACAGGGCGTAGGTGTCGACAACATCGATCTCGACGCGGCGCGGGAGCGAGGGATCATCGTCACTAATGTCCCGGGCGGGAACGCCGGCGCCGTCTCCGAGTTCACGGTGGGCCTGCTCATCGCGGCACTGCGCAACCTTCCGCAGGGGCAGCGCGCCGCGGCGGACGGGGACTGGAGCCGATTCCCGGGCCGGGAGATCTCCGCACTGACCATCGGCCTGCTCGGCTTCGGCAGGATCGCGCAGCTCGTGGCGCAGAAGCTCGTCGCCTTCGGAGGCGCCGTGATCGCCCACGACCCATATCCGGACGAGGAGGCCGCTCGCCGCCTGGGGATAGAGCTCGTCGAGCGCGAACAGCTCCTGGCGCGCAGCGAGGTCCTGTCCCTGCATCTGCCCGTCCTCCCGGAGACCGTGGGCACGGTCGACCGGGCCTTCCTGAGGTCGCTGCGAGACGGCGCGCTCCTGGTCAACACCGCGCGCGGCGCCCTTGTGGACGAGGTGGCCCTGCTGGCCGCGCTCGAGAGCGGAGAGCTCGCGGGGGCAGCTCTGGATGTCTTCTCCACGGAGCCTCTGCCCGCCGGGCACCCGCTCGCGCGCCACCCGCGTGTGCTCGCCACCAACCACATGGCCGCAGAGACGCGCGAGGCGTATGCGGCGATCTCCCGGGCGAACGCCCAGGCGATCATCGACGTCGTCGATGGCCGGGAGCCGGCGAACGCGCTGTGAGGTGGACGGGAGACTGATGCAGCGTCCGTCCCGGGTCATCTACGGTCTGAACAGCGGAGTCGCTCCGCGCATGCCCCTTCCTTCGTAGAGAAAGCGATCCCGTGCCCGAGTCCCTCACCGGCGCCAGCACCAGCGCCCCTGCCCGCACCTCGTCCGCCGAGCCCTGGACCGGAATCGCCGAGGGTCCGCACGACGTCCGCCTCGTCGTCGCGGACATGGACGGCACGCTGCTGACGCCCGAGGGCGAGGTGCCCGGCGAGTTCTGGGCGCTGCAGGAGCGCATGCACGAGCGGGGCATCGAGTTCGTGCCCGCGAGCGGCCGCCAACTCGCGACCCTGCGCGCGACCTTCGGGGGAGAGGCCGACGGCACGGCAGGGGAGTCCGGCGCGCCGGGGATCGACACCTACGTCGCTGAGAACGGGACGCTCGTCGTGCACGACGGGGAGGTCGTCGCGACCACGACCGTCGACGCGCCGACGGCCCACCGCGTCGTCGCGCGGGTGCGGGAACTCGTCGCGGGCGGCCTGGACCTCGGCCTCGTCGTCTGCGGGGTCGAGACCGCGTACGTCGAGCGGGCCGACGAGGCCTTCCTCGCCGAGGCCCGGAAGTACTACCACCGGCTCCAGATCGTCCCCGACCTCGACGCGGTCGAGGGCGATGTCCTCAAGCTCGCCGTCCACGACTTCGCCGACGCCGAGGCGACCTCCTCCCGGTTCGCCGACCTCGCCGAGACCCACCAGGTGGTCGTCTCCGGCGCCCACTGGATCGACGTCATGCATCCCGAGGCGGACAAGGGCCGTGGCATTCGTGCCCTCCAGGACGCGCTCGGCATCACGCCCGCGCAGACCGCCGTGTTCGGCGACTACCTCAACGACCTCGCGATGTACGACGTCGCCGAGTGGTCCTTCGCGATGGCCAACGCCCACCCGCGGATCATGGCTGCCGCGCGGTACACCGCGCCCAGCAACGCCGAGCACGGCGTGGTGCGCGTGCTCGAGCGTCTGCTGGGGTAGGCATCGCCCAGGCCCAGGCCCAGGCCCAGGCCCAGGCCCAGGCCCGGTTTTCGTGTGCTCAGCGCAGCGCGGCCGGGGCCACCGACGGCTGCGAGGGATCCTCGCGGTTGACGGGGCCCTCGAACAGAAGGATCGACTCGTCGGCCCCCTTGCCGTTGGTCTCCGGCAGGAAGCGGTGCACGAACAGCACGCCCAGCAGGCACAGCACCGCGAAGATGATCATCACCCAGCTGAGGCCCAGGCCGTCGCGCAGCGGCGGGAAGGCGAGGACCAGCGCGAAGTTCGCGAGCCAGTTGACGGCCGCGGCGATCGCAGCGGCGCGGCCGCGCACGGCGGTCGGGAAGATCTCGCCCTGCAGCAGCCAGCCGGTGCCGCCCACGCCGATCGCGAAGCTCGAGATGAACAGCGCGAAGGTGATCATGAGGACCACCAGCTGCGCGGTGCCCGTGAGGGTCGCGTTGCCGATCGCGCCGATCACGAGGAAGACGATCATGAAGCCGAAGCCGCCGATGGAGAGCTTGCGCCGGCCCAGCTTGTCGATCCAGCGGAAGGCGAAGTAGGTCGCCAGCACGTTGACGATCGCGAGCACTCCCGCGGCCATCACGCCCGCGATCTCGGCATCCACGGGGTTCCCGGCGTCGGTGCCGAAGTAGGGGCCCAGCAGCTCGGGGCCGTAGTAGAAGGCGACGTTGATGCCGGTGATCTGCTGGAAGACGAAGAACACGCAGACCACGACCAGGGCGCGCCGCACGGCAGGCGTCCACAGGGTGGTGTTGGCCAGGCGGCGCACGCGCTCCTGGACGGCGATCGCCTCGGCGTGGACCTGCTCGGCCGTGGCCTCGATGTCGAGCTTGCGCATCGCGGAGAGCACGTCGTCCTCGCGTCCGCGCTCGAGCAGCCAGCGCGGGGACTCGGGCATCCGGGCGCGCAGCAGCAGCGAGAGGATCGCGGGGATGAAGCC
The DNA here is from genome assembly GCF_020792675.1 of Brachybacterium halotolerans subsp. kimchii. NCBI lineage: Bacteria > Bacillati > Actinomycetota > Actinomycetes > Micrococcales > Dermabacteraceae > Brachybacterium > Brachybacterium halotolerans. Next base: position 3,246,503 of record NZ_CP086254.1, read on the forward strand.
GACGCCCAGCATGATGCGCCAGTCCACGGTCACCGCGGCGTCCGGGAACGCCTTGAGCAGCAGCACGGCGATGACGTACGCGCCGAGGATGCCGATCGTGATCATCCACTGCTGGATGACGGCGAGCGAACCGCGCCGCTTCTTGGGCGCGAACTCGGCGATGTAGGCGGTCGCGATCGCGGAGTCCGCACCGATCGCGAGGCCGATGATGATGCGGCCGACGATCAGGGTGGTCGCCTCGGGGGCGAGCGCCGAGATGATCGAGCCCAGCGCGAACAGCGCCGAGTCGACCAGCAGCAGGGACTTGCGGCCGAAGCGGTCGGTCAGCGGACCGGCGAGCAGCGCGCCCACGAAGGAGCCGAGCGAGGCCCCGGCGACGGTGATGCCGGTGCCCCAGGAGCCCAGGTCGAAGGGCAGGAACACGAGGGCAGAGCCGATGTTCGAGGAGTCGAAGCCGAAGAGGAACCCGCCGATCGTCGCGAGCACCGCGAGATACAGGTAGAGCCCCTTGACGTCGCGCGCGTCGAGCGCGGCGAGCACGCCGCCGCCGGGCGGTGCTCCGTCAGGGGTCGAGGCGGGGTCGGTGCGCCCGGAGGAGTCGCCGACGGGTCCTGATGCATTCTCCGGTGAATTCGACACGCCCGGGACTGTACTCCTCGGCCGACGGGCCTGCCGGGGCCGAGGGGCCGCGGTGGGTGGGATGTCCGGATTCCCGTGCTGCTCGAGGGGGCCGCGCGCCCCCTCGACGTGACGCAGCAGTCACCCGGGAGGCGTCAGCGTTCTGCGTCGGATCCCTCCGTCGGGTGCGCGAGGTGCGCGCGCAGGAAGCGACCGGTCGCGCTGTCCGGATCCTCCGCGAGCTCGTGCGGGGTCCCGGTCGCGACGATGCGGCCGCCGGAGGCCCCGCCGCCGGGCCCCATGTCGATCACGTGGTCGGCGTTGGCGATCATGTCGAGGTCGTGCTCGATCACCATCACGGTCGCGCCGCTGCCCACCAGGCGGTCCAGGACGCGCAGCAGGGTGCGCACGTCCAGGGGATGCAGGCCGACGCTGGGCTCGTCGAACACGAAGAGCGCGTCGGTCTGGCCGCGGTCGATGTGCGCGGAGAGCTTGAGGCGCTGGGCCTCGCCGCCGGAGAGCGCCGGGGTGTCCTCGCCGAGCGTCAGGTACCCCAGGCCGAGGTCGACGAGCGCCTGCAGGCGCCTGCGCACCGCGGGGATGTCTCCCACCTCCTCGATCGCCTCCTGGATGGTGAGGGCCATGAGGCGGGGCAGCGTGACCCCGCGGCGCGGGAGCGCCTGCGCGGCGGGGGAGTAGCGGGTCCCCTCGCACTCGGGGCAGTCGATGTCGACGTCGGGCAGGAACTGCACGTCCAGGACCACGCGGCCGGTGCCCTCGCAGCGGGGACAGCGCAGGGACCCCGTGTTGTACGAGAAGTCGCCCGCGCCCAGTCCGGCCTCCTTCGCCTCGGGGGTGCGGGCGAAGGCGCGGCGCAGGTCGTCCAGCACGCCGCTGTAGGTGGCGACGGTCGAGCGGATGTTCACGCCGATCGGGGTCGCATCGATCTGGTGGACGCGGCGGATGCCGGCGGCATCGAGCGTGCGCACGTGGGCGGGGAGGACGGGACGGGACGAGCCGTCGGACGATGCTGCCGGCTCGCCGTCGGCCGGTTCTCCGTCGGACCCGCGCGCCGTCGCTGCGCGCAGCGCCGGGACCAGGGACTCGAGCACCATCGTGGTCTTGCCCGAGCCCGAGACGCCGGTGACCGCGGTGAGGCGGCCGAGCGGGACGCGCACCGTCAGCGGGTGCACCGTGTGCAGGGCGCTCGTGGTCATCCCGATGACTCCCCGGGCGAACACCTCCGCGGGGGACGCCTGGTCGCGGACCACCACGTCGGCGCTGCCGTCGAGGAACGGACCGAGGCGGGAGTCCCCGGAGCCGATCACCTGCGCGATGCTGCCGCTCGCGGCGATCCGGCCGCCCTCGCGCCCGGAGCCCGGACCGATCTCGATGAGATGGTCGGCCTCGCGCAGCACCTGCACGTCGTGGTCGACGAGGAGCACGGAGTTGCCGTCGGCCAGCAGATCGCCGATCAGTGCGAGCAGTCCGTCGATGTTCGAGGGGTGCAGGCCGATGCTGGGCTCGTCGAGCACGTAGAGCACGCCCGTGGTGCGGTTGCGCACCGCCCGGGCGAGCTGGACCCGCTGGCGCTCGCCGGTCGAGAGCGAGGAGCCCGCGCGGTCCAGCGACAGGTATCCGAGCCCCAGCTGCACGAGCCGGTCGGCCATGCCTGTGAGCTGGGTGACCAGCTCGCGAGCCATCGGCTGCATGTCGGAGGGCAGCGTCCCGGGAACGGTGGGGACCCAGGCGAGGAGGTCGTCGAGGGTGAGAGCGGTGGCCTCGGCGAGGCCGAGGTCGCCGATGCGGGGAGCGCGCGCGGCGGGGGACAGGCGGGTGCCCCGGCAATCGGGGCACACGGTCTCCACGAGGAAGCGGCTCACGCGAGCCAGGCGCTTCTCGCTGTCGGCGCGGCGCAGCTCCTCGGTGACGGTGAGCCGAGCGTTGCGGAACGTGAAGTCGAGGTCGTGCACGCCCTTCTTCGACGTCACCGTGATGTGCTTCTTCTCCTCGGGGCCGTCCAGCACGATCTCGCGCTCGGCCTCGGTGAGATCCCGGAAGGGCACGTCCGTGCGCACCCCGAACTCGCGGGCGATGTCGGGCTGGACGTTGAAGCCGAACATCTGCCAGGGGGCGACGGCTCCCTCGTCGAGGGACTTCGAGGGATCCGGGACGAGGGCGGCGTCGTCGACCTCGCGGACCGTGCCGATGCCCTCGCAGCGCGGGCACGCGCCCTCGGAGTTGAAGGCGAGCGACTCCGCGCCCGGGGCGTGCACCTCGGCGCCGCAGACGGGGCAGGAGAACGGGATCTCGGCGGCGACGTCGATCGTCGGCGGGACCCGGTGGCCGTTCGGGCACAGGTGCGAGGCCAGGCGCGAGAACATCAGCCGCAGCACGTTCAGCAGCTCGGTGGAGGTCCCGAAGGTCGAGCGCACACCGGGCACCGCCGGCCGCTGGCGCAGGGCGAGCGCCGCGGGCACGTGGGTCACGGAGTCGACCGCGGCGCGCGGGGCCTGGGACATGCGCCGACGGGTGTAGGTCGAGAGCGCTTCGACGTACCGGCGCGACCCCTCCGCGTAGAGCACGCCGAGGGCGAGGGAGGACTTGCCGGAGCCCGAGACCCCGGCGATCGCGACCAGTGAGTCCAGCGGCACGTCGACGTCGACGTCCCGGAGGTTGTGCACGCGCGCGCCGCGCACCTCGATGTTGCTGGGGCGGGGGATCCGGTGTGGGCTCACCGGATCACGCTATCGGCCCCGCCGCCGGCGCGGAGGAGGTCAGCAGGACCCGTCGGCCCCCAAGCGCGCCCTCGCGCTGCAGCCTCACCCTCTCGCGCCCTCGCGCCTCACCCTCTCGCGTCCTGGGTGCGGCGCACGTAGGTGCTCCTGGTGCCGAAGATGGTGAGCGGCCGGATGTCGTGCCCGTCGCCGCCGCCGGGACGGATCGCGTTCCGGACGAGCGAGACCAGGTAGCCCACGATCACGGTGCCCACGAAGGCGAAGCACGCGACCATGAACGGGGTCGAGCCCGAGTCCTGGACGATCCACGCGGCGATCGAGCCGACGACCAGCCCCGCGATGACGCCCACGGCGTTCGCGTGCCGGGTGAAGATGCCCAGGGCGAAGACAGCGGCGATCGGGGTGCCGAACAGCCCCAGGATCGAGAGGAACAGGTTCCAGGTCTCCGCCTGATCGGTGCTCGCGAGGTAGAGCGCCGCGCCCGTGCCGATGATCCCGGCGACGATGATGATGGCGCGGGCGAGGCCGACGGACGACCTCCTCGCACCGCGGCGCACCAGGAAGCGGTCCCACACGTCGACCGTGAGGCAGGCCGAGATCGAGTTGAGCGAGGAGGACAGCGTGGACTGGGCCGCCGCGAAGATCGCCGCGAGCACCACGCCCGAAACGCCGGCGGGCAGCACGTGCACCACGAAGTAGGGGACGATCGCGGAGGTGTTCACCGAGTCCGGCAGCGGGCTCGTGTGCTTGAAGTAGCTGTACAGCAGGGTGCCCATGCCGTAGAACAGCGGGATCGTGATGAGGGAGAGCACGCCGTTGGTCAGCAGCGAACGGGCCGTCTCCCGGCTGCTCGCGGTGGTCTGATAGCGCTGGACCACGTCCTGGCTGCCCGTGTACTGGTAGAGGTTCGTGAACACCGAGCCGATGAAGATGATCGGGATCGAGGCGCCGAGCATCTCGCCCAGGTCCCAGTCCTTGCCGGAGATCAGCTTGTCGTCGGCGATCGCGTCGCTCGCCACGGTCCCGAGGCCGCCGTCGATCGTGAACAGGCCGAAGCCGATGATCACGACCGCGCCCAGCAGCAGGATGATGCCCTGGAGGACGTCCGCCCAGATCACGCCCTCGATGCCGCCCAGGAACGTGTAGATGATCGAGAGCATGCCGACGATGGCCGCCACCAGCACCGGATTGATCTCGGTGACCGAGGAGATCGCGAGCGTGGGCAGGTAGATGACGACCGCGATCCGGCCGATGTGGAAGAGCACGAACATCAGCGAGCCGATCAGTCGCATCGCCGGGCTGAAGCGCTCCTCGAGGTAGTCGTAGGCCGTGACCACGTTGAGCTTGCGGAAGAACGGCACGTAGAACGCGATGAGGACGGGCACGATCGCGAAGATCGCGAGGCTGCCGGCGGCGTACGACCAGTCGCTGAGGTACGCCTGCTCGGGCGTGGACATGTACGTGATCGCCGAGAGCGTGGTCGCGTAGATGCTGAAGCCCGCGGCCCACGCGGGGATCCGCCCCTGGGCGCGGAAGTAGGAGTCGGTGCTCTTCGACGCGCGGCGCGTGAAGTACACGCCCACGCCCAGCATCGCGAGCAGGTAGATGACGATGACCGCCCAGTTCAGGGCGCCCAGTCCGGTGGTCTCCACGGAATCCCTCCAGGGTCTCGGGCCCCGTGCCGGACGGGGCGATCGACGCTGATCGTGCGCGACGGGAGCACCCCCGTCATCAGACGTCTGATGTCCTGCCATGCTGGTGACGATAGCGTGCCCACGGCATGTGCGCGAGAGCTGTCCTGCGGGCGTGACCCGTCTCTCGTCGGCCCGCCGGCCCGTCGCCGGTCTCCCTCCGGCCCGTCTCTCGTCGGCCCGCGCGCCACACGCGCCACGGCCCGGTCCCAGCTGCGCCTGGGATGCTGGCGGGCGTGGACATCGGCACCTCTCTCACCGACGCCCTCTCCGGGGCGTGGCAGCGCAGCCTGCCCGCGACCCCGCCCGACCAGGGCTGGTGGTCGCTCGCCGCGATCGCCGTGGCCCTCGCCGCCGTCGTGGTCCCGATCGTCTGGCGCTTCGCCCGCCTCGCGGTCACGGTCGTGCACGAGCTCGGGCACGCGGGCGTCGGCATCCTCGTGGGCAGGCGCTTCACCGGCTTCGTGGTCAGCGGGGACATGTCCGGCCACGCGGTGACGGTGGGGCGGCCGACGGGCCCTGGCCGGGTGCTCTCCGCCTGGGCCGGATACCCGATACCCGCGCTGGTGGGGGCGCTGCTCATCCAGATCGCCTTCGGCGGCTGGGCGCGCACGGCGCTCGCCGTCGCGCTCGTGCTGCTGATCCTCTCCCTGGTCTTCTCCCGTTCCCTGCACACGGTCGCGACCGTGCTGGTGAGCGCCCTCATCGTGGGCGCTGTGTGGTGGTGGGGCGGGGCGCTCGGCCCGGGCGCCCTAGTGCTCGCGCTCGGCGTGCTGCTCCTGCTCGGCGCCTGGCGGCACCTCGGGACCGTGATGGCCGGCGGCCGCCGCCAGGACGATCCCCAGCAGCTCGCTCAGCTCACCGGAGTGCCCGCATGGGCATGGAACGCCGGCTACGTGCTGGTCCTCGCCCTGTGCTCATGGTGGGCCGGGGCCGTGCTGCTGCGCGCGCTGGGCTGAGGCGTCGGCCCGTCGGCCCGCCCTCGACGTCCGCTCCTGACGGGCGGATGATGGCACCGAGGTGACCGAGATGGAACTGCACGCCTGGCTCTCGCTGCTCGATGCCCGCGAGTACACGATCGCCCGCGAGGTGATCATGCGCGGCGTCGCCCTCGTGTTCGTGATCGCCTTCGCCTCGACGTGGAGGCAGTTCCCGGCGCTGCTGGGGGAGCGCGGACTGCTGCCCGCTCCGCGGTTCCTCGCCCGGCTCGAGGAGCGCGGCATACGCGGCGGCCCCACGCTCTTCCGCTTCTCGCGCACCCCCTACAGCGACCGGCTGCTGCGGGTCATGTGCGCGATCGGGATGCTGCTGGGTGCGGCGTGCGTGCTCGGCCTCCCGCAGCTCGGGCCCGCGTGGACCACGATCCCCGTCTTCCTCGTGATGTGGGGGCTCTACCTGTCCATCCACTCCGTGGGCCAGATCTTCTACGGTTTCGGCTGGGAGTCGATGCTGTTGGAGTGCGGTGCGGTCGTCGGCTTCCTCGGGTCCGACACGGTCGCCCCGCCCCTGCTGATCCTGCTGTTCCTGCGGTGGATGCTGCTGCGCCTGGAGTTCGGGGCCGGGATGATCAAGATGCGGGGCGATCCCGCCTGGCGCGACCTCACCGCGATGGAGCACCACCACCTCACCCAGCCCATGCCCGGCCCGCTGAGCAGGCGGGCGCACCTCATGCCGCGCTGGTGGCACCGGCTCGAGACCCTCGGCAGCCACGTGGTGCAGCTGGGCGCGATCTGGCTGATCCTGCTCCCGCAGCCCCTCGCCTCGATCGGCGCGAGCCTGGTGATCCTCACCCAGCTCTTCCTCATGCTCACCGGGAACTTCGCCTGGCTGAACCTGCTCACGATCCTCGTCGCCTTCAGTGCGATCAGCGACCCGTTCCTGCGCTGGATCACGGGCGGGCCCTGGCCCGGATGGGGCCTGCCGCACGGCCCCGGGGAAGGGCGCGGAGCGGCCGACGGCGGTGTCCTCGCCTCCTCGCCCCTGTGGTGGCACGTGCTGGTGATCGCGGTCGTCGCGGGGCTCGTCGTCCTCAGCGGGAAGCCGCTGAGGAACCTCTTCTCCTCGCACCAGCTCATGAACGCGAGCTTCAACAGGTGGCACCTCGTGAACGCCTACGGCGCCTTCGGGTCGATGACCAAGCAGCGCCACGAGGTCGAGATCGAAGGGACTCTCGCCGAGGACCCGGACGCGGCGGGCGAGGAGGAATGGCACCCCTATCTCTTCCACGGCAAGCCGGGTCCCCTCGCCCGGCGCCCACGGCAGTTCGCGCCCTACCACCTGCGACTGGACTGGCTGATGTGGTTCCTCGCCCTGCGGCCGGGCGCCGACCCCTGGTTCGCCGCGCTGTTGAAGAAGCTGCTCGAGGGCGATCCGCAGATCCGACGCCTGCTGCGGGCGGATCCCTTCGACGGGAGGGCGCCGACGGGCCTGCGGGTACGGCTGTTCGACTACCGCTACGCGAGCCGCGCGGAGCACCGCGCGAGCGGCGACCAGTGGGTCCGCACGGACCTCGGGATCATCGCCCGGCTGGGTTGAGGCGGTCGGCTCGGAGATCCATGCCCCCGTCGGGCGCGGTCCTGTCGGGTCTGGTCCCGTCGGGCGTGGTCCCCTCAGACGGGCCTCCGTCGGACGGACCCCCGTCGGGCCCCTCGGGCTCCCGGCGGAACGGGGCGGTGAGGGCGGGCAGGATCCCGCGACGGTGCAGGACGAACAGCGCGAGCGCGATCACGAGATAGGCCGCGGAGAGGATGAGGCGGCCGTGGGTCCCGGGCACCGCGAACTGCACGGTGAACAGGGCGAGCAGCGCGATCGCGCCCCAGCGGGGGAAGCGCAGGCCCAGCAGCAGGGCGACGCCCATCATGGTCTGCGCGGCGGTCAGCAGGATCTCCTCCACCTGGCGCGGGTCCAGGGCGAGCGTGCCGCTGCCGCCGCCCAGCGCGTAGGCGATGGGCAGGCTGCCCACGAGCATCGTCCACTGGTTGACCTTGGCGGAGATCAGCATGCCCAGCGCGGCCGCGGCCTTCCCGCGGGTCGCGAAGATGATGGCGACGATGAACTCGGGAGCCTCGGAGGCGAGCGGCGCGAGCCACTGCACGAGCAGGAACTGGTCGATCCCGAGGGTGCTGCCGGAGGCGACGAGGGCCTCGGCGAACGGCTCCGCGCAGGCGAGGATGATCAGCGCGGAGACCACGAAGAGGGCGATCACCACGGGGCGTCGGGTGCGCTGGGGCAGCGCGCCGATGCGCGCCGCGGTGCCCACCAGGTCGGGCTCCTCCTCGGCCCCGCCGCGCGCGATCCGCACCAGGTAGAACCCGAACCAGGCCAGCAGGATCACACCGAGGACCCAGCTGATGGTCGCGGTCAGCGGCATCACGAAGGCGAGCAGGGACGCGATGAGCAGGAAGCCCAGCTCGAGGCGGTGCGCGGGATCCAGGACGACCTCGCGCACGGTGCGCCCCGAGCGGCGCGAGGCGATCGTGACGCTCACCAGCACCACCACGGGCCAGCCGAGCCCCAGCAGCAGACGGTTGGAACCGGTCATGTTCGCGGCGGCGAACTGCACGTAGTCCGGCTCGGAGCCCGCGCGGAAAGCGAAATAGAGGTCCACGGCGTACTCGGGGAGCACGGCGATGATCGCGAGGATCGCGACGGCGAGACCGCCGCTGATGTCGACCTCTGCGGCCTCGGCTGCCCACGCGAGCACGAACGCCGCGGCGACCACGGCTGCGCCGAAGACGAGCAGTCCCACGAGCGAGGGGGCCTCGATCCCGCCGAGGCGGAGCACGAGCGCGGGCACGGCGACGAGGAAGCACAGCAGCGCGGGGCGGATCGATCTCAGCACGTCGGACACACTGTCAGACGTTTAGGCAGGTATGCAAGTGTCGAAGCGTGCATGGTGAGACGCAAGACGGTGACACAATGAATTAATGGGCATTGAACCGACGAGGCAACAACTGGAGACCGTGGCGCGCACCTTCGCGCTGCTCAGCTCTCCCACGCGTCTGCACCTCGTCGCCCTCGCCGTCGCCGGCGAGCTGGACGTCAGCGCCCTCGCCCACGAAGCGGGCATCACCGTCGCCACAGCCAGCCAGCACCTCAGCAAGATGCGCCTGGCCGGCCTGGTCTCCGCGCGGCGCGACGGCCGCCGCCTCTTCTACACGGTCGACGACCCCCACGTGGTGATGGTCGTGCAGCAGATGTTCGAGCACATCGCCCCCGACGGCACCCTGGCGCCGGATCCGGTCGACGAGTAGACGGGTCGGTCGGGTCGGGTCGTCGGTCGTCGGTCGGTCAGGCCGGGGCGGCGCGGCAGGGGACAGCGGGGTCGACGGGGCCGTCAGCCTTCGAGCCCGGTCTCCCGCAGCGTGATGTTCAGCCGTCCCTCCGTGATCCCGCAGCCTTCCGGCGCCGTGCCCGGCTGGATCCTGGTGACGCCGTGGAAGGCGAGACGGGCGGGGCCGCCGAAGACGAACAGGTCCCCGGACTCGAGCGTGATGTCCTCGTACGGCTTCGTGCGCGCCTCGGTGTTGCCGAAGCGGAACGTGCACGCGTCGCCGATCGACAGCGAGACCACGGGGGCGAGCGAGCGCTCGTCCTTGTCCTGGTGCATGCCCATCTTCGCCGCGGCGGAGTAGTGGTTCACCAGGGCCGTGTCGGGGGAGTAGAGGCGGCTGGGAGCGGAGGAGGAGTCGCTGCTGCCTCTGCCGCCGGGGGCGCCGGAGGTGTCGGGCTGTGCGGACATCGCGGCGAGCTCGGGATCGTGCTCCGCGGCCGCCGCGATCGCCGAACGGCCCAGGCGGGTCATCCAGTCCGGGAACGGCAGCACACGGTTGCCGTTCACGTCGACCGCCTCCCGCGAATACGCGTAGGGGCGCCAGTGCCAGCCCAGGCACACCGTTCGCACGCTCATCTCGTGTCCGCGCACCTTCGGGGAGCGCGGCGGCACGGGCCCGTCGGCCCATTCCTCGAAGCGCGCGGAGATCCAGGCCTGCTGGTCCAGGCGCAGGAATCCCGGCACCCAGACTGCCCCCGGTCCGAGCGCCCGCGCGGGGCGGGGGAGCAGATCATCGCCGAAGAGGGAGCCGTCCTCGCGCTGCGCATCCATGGAACCGATCCTCGCAGACCGGGCCGACGGAACCGATGGGGCCGCCGCGTACTCGCGGACCCGCCGACGGCGCACCGATGAACCGGCCGCGCCTCCCTGTCTCTCGAGCCCTTCGCGCGTCGGCCCGTGTCCGTACAGTGGCGGGAGCAGAGCGACCCGCCGACCCCGGCCGCCCGCGAGGGCTGCGCCGCTCATCGGCCCGACCACCCAGGAGAGACGCATCCATGCCGACGACCCCCGCCGCAGGCGGCCCCGTGAAGCTCGCCGTGGGCGACATGGCCCCCGACTTCGATCTGCCCACCGCCGACGGCGGCCGCGTGAGCCTCACCGACCTCCGCGGCGCCCCGGCGCTGATCTGGTTCTACCCGGCGGCGAACACGTCCCTGTGCACGAAGGAGGCCTGCGACCTGCGCGATCACCACGACATGTTCACCGCGCAGGGGTACCGGGTGGTCGGCATCTCCCCGGACGCCATCGAGGATCTGAAGACCTTCGCGGCGAAGCAGGTCCTTCCGTACACGCTCGCGAGCGACGAGTCGAAGGACGTGCTGCGCTCCTACGGCGCCTTCGGTGAGAAGAACATGTACGGCAAGATCGTCGAGGGCGTCATCCGCTCCACGTTCGCCGTGGACGCCGAGGGGCGCCTGACCTACGTGAAGTACCGCGTGGGCACGCCCAAGCAGATCGCCGACCTGCAGGCGAAGCTCGGGCTCTGAGGTCGGCCGCCTGTTGACGTGACATGCGCCCGATCCGCCGTCGGCCCTTTTGCTGGCCCGTACGCCCTCCGCTACGATGAACGGCGTTGCGTGCACGCAGCGCTGATCCGGATCCGTTCCTGATCAACGCCGCAGGTCGCGCACCGCGCACCCGATGCGCGAGGAGACGTGGCAGAGCGGCCGAATGCGCTCCCCTGCTAAGGGAGTAGGCGGCAAAAACCGCCTCGGAGGTTCAAATCCTCTCGTCTCCGCCCGTGAGAGAGGGCCACACCGCAGGAGCTGGAGCTTCCTGGGGGTGGCCCTCTCGTCGTCCCGGGGCATGTGCCGGACGCTCCTGCTCACCCCCGCCGGATGAGACGCCTGCTCGCCTGTCGGGACGCGCCTGTACTCTTACCCAGACCGTTCAGAGCCGACACGGCCGTCGGCTGCTGTCGTCGGCCGTGCGCCGAGGTAGGAGCAGGAGGCCTAGTGTCAGACACAGGTGGCATCCACATCCCCACGCTGACCAGCGAGTTCCCCGTGGTCAGCGATGATCCGCACATCGACGCGCCACTGCGCGCGACTGTCCGCAGGCTGTCCACGCTGCTGGGTCGCACGCTCGCCGACCAGCATGGCCAGGGCCTGCTGGACCTCGTCGAGGACGTGCGCCGACAGACCAAGGAGGCCAAGCGCTCCGGCGACGCCGCGGAGGCGCAGGCCATCCAGAAGCGCCTGGCCGAGCTGCCGCACGCGCAGGCGACCGAGCTGACCCGCGCCTTCACCGAGTACTTCCTGCTCGCGAACGCCGCCGAGCAGCTCTACCGCGTTCGCGCGATCGACGAGAATCCGACCAGCGAGTCCTGGATCCCGCGCACCGTCGCGGAGATCCACGAGACCCTGGGCTCCGAGGCGCTGCAGCAGGCCGTCGACTCGCTCGACATCGAGCTCGTCTTCACCGCGCACCCCACCGAGGCCTCGCGCCGTGCGGTGCTCACCAAGCTGCGCAACGTCTCCGACCTGCTGGCCGAGGAGACGGAGGAGGGCACGCCCGAGCGCCGCCGCCAGGACCGTCACCTCGCCGAGCTCATCGAGATGCTCTGGCAGACCGACGAGCTGCGCAGCACCCAGCCCACTCCGCAGGACGAGTCCCGCAACGCGCTGTACTACCTGCGCGGCATCTACCGCCACACCATGCCGGGTCTCATCGACGACCTGCGCGAGGAGCTGCGCGCCCACGGCGCCGACCTGCCCGAACGCGCCGTCCCGCTGCGCTTCGGCACCTGGATGGGCGGCGACCGCGACGGCAACCCGTACGTCACGGCCGACGTCACCCGCGAGGTGCTCGGTCTGCAGGCCGAGGCCGCGATCGACGTGTCGGTGCAGATTGTCTCCGACCTCATCGGCGATCTCTCCGAGTCCTCGACCCTGGTCGGCGAGGACGACGCCCTGCAGGCCTCGATCGATGCCGACGTCGAAGCCGGCGGCTCCGTCGACGAGGAGCAGCAGCGGATGTACGCCGCCGAGCCCTTCCGTCTCAAGCTCGGCGCCATCCGCACGAAGCTCGAGCACACCCGCGAGCGCATGCGTGAGGGCTCGGCCCATGTGCACGGTCGCGACTACCTCTCGGCCGACGAGCTCCTGGACGACGTCCAGGTGGTGCGCGACGCCCTGGCCCGTCACAAGGGCCGCCGCGCGGCCGACGGGGCGATCGCCGTCGCCCTGAACCTGCTGGCCGGCATCCGCCTCACCCTCGCCACGCTCGACGTGCGCGAGCACTCCGAGAAGCACCACGACGTGCTCGCCGCGATGTTCGACCGCCTCGGCGAGCTCGACCGCCCCTACGGCGAGCTCAGCCGCGCCGAGCGCGGCGAGGTGCTGGGCTCCGAGCTCACGAGCCGTCGGCCGATGTACGGGGCCTCCCTCGCCGAGGAGGACTCGATCCTCGACGACTCGACCGCCGGCACCTACCGGGTGTTCACCGAGATCCGCAACGCCCACAAGCGCTACGGGACCGACGTCATCCAGACCTACATCGTCTCGATGACCCACGGGGCCGACGACATCTTCGGCGTCGCTCTGCTGGCCCGCGAGGCGGGCATCGTCGACCTCTCGAGCGCCGACGACAAGCGCGCGGACCTCGACTTCGCGCCGCTGCTGGAGACCGTCGAGGAGCTGCGCCACGCCGGCGAGATCCTCGAGGAGCTCCTGAGCAACCCCGCGTACCGCGAGCTCGTGCGGCTGCGCGGCGACCAGCAGGAGATCATGCTGGGCTACTCGGACTCCAACAAGGAGTCCGGCGTGGTCACCTCGCAGTGGGAGATCCACCAGGCCCAGCGCACCCTGCGCGACGTCGCAGCCCGCCACGGCGTCACCCTGCGGCTGTTCCACGGCCGCGGAGGATCCGTCGGGCGCGGCGGCGGTCCGACGTACGACGCGATCCTCGCGCAGCCCTACGGCGTGCTCGACGGAACGATCAAGTTCACCGAGCAGGGCGAGGTCATCTCCGACAAGTACACGCTGCCGGTGCTCGCGCGGGAGAACCTCGACCTCACGATCGCGGCGGTCCTGCAGGCCACGGCGCTGCACACCGAGCCGCGCACCACGCCCGAGCAGCTCGAGCGCTTCGGCTCGGTGATGGAGAAGGTCTCCGACGCGGCCTTCGCGCGCTACCGCACCCTCGCCGACGATCCGGACCTGCCCGAGTACTTCGTGACCTCCACCCCCGTGGAGCAGCTGGGCGACCTGAAGATCGGCTCGCGGCCCTCGAAGCGCACCACCTCGGAGAAGGGCCTCGACGGCCTGCGCGCGATCCCGTGGGTGTTCGGCTGGACGCAGTCGCGCCAGATCGTCCCCGGCTGGTTCGGCGTCGGCTCGGGCCTCAAGGCGGCCCGCGAGGCCGGCTACGAGGACGACCTGCACGAGATGCTGGGCAACTGGCACTTCTTCCGCACCGTCATCAGCAACATCGAGATGACGCTCGCGAAGACCGACATGGACATCGCCGCCCACTACGTGCACTCCCTCGTGCCGGAGAACCTGTGGCCGCTCTTCGAGCGGATCCGCGAGGAGTACGAGCTGTCCGTCGCCGAGGTCGAGCGCCTCACCGGCGTGCTCGACCTCCTGGACGGCCAGCCGATCCTCAAGCGGACCCTCGCCGTGCGGGACCGCTACCTCGACCCGATCAACTACATGCAGGTCGCGATGCTGCAGCGCTTCCGTGCGGTCGCCGAGAGCGGCGAGGAGCCCTCCGAGGAGCTCCAGCGCGCCCTGCTCACCACGATCAACGGCATCGCCGCGGGGATGAAGAACACCGGGTGAGCCCGGCGGCGGCCGCCCGGCGGCGGCCGCCGGCTTCGGCGGCGCCCTGTCGCGGCGCCCCATCGCGGTCTCCTCCGGCCGCCGTGCTCGCACCGCACCACTGTTCTGCGCGGGTTTCCGGACCTTTCCGTCAAGCGAAAGGTCCGGAAACCCGCGCAGACGTGCGTGGTGGCCGTTGTGTTGGCCTCCACCGTCCACCGTCCACCGGCTACGGCTCGCCGGGGCGCTGGGTGCGCGGCGGCGCGCACCGTCGACCGAGGCACGCCTCGTTCCGACCGGCCCAGTTCTCCGCGGGAGGAGCCGGTGCGCCTGCGGCGAGGAACGCTCTGCGCATGCCCGCGAGGAAGCGTGCCGGCCGCTCGATGTCCTGTGCCGTCGCCGAGCGGATGTTCCATCCCACGGAGCTCAGTGCGTCGCGTCTGGCCTCGTCGTCGCGCCAGCGGCCCTTGTCCGTGCGATGGATGTCGCCCTGGTACTCCGCTCCGATCAGCAGGCCCGGGTAGGCGTCGTCGATGCGGCGCGTACGGCCCGGTGAGTCGGGATCTCGCACGGTGTGATTGGGGACGGGCTCGGGGAACCCTGCACGCACCAGGAGCAGGCGCAGGCGCGTCTCGCCAGGGGACTCGACATTCGGCCGCGCGAGGCGCAGGGCATCTCCCACGGCCGGGCGCCCTCGCGACGAGGGCCGTTCCAGCAGGAATGCGTCGATGTCCGATGTCGTCGTGCCGGGGATCGGCGACGACGGTCCGATGAGGTGGTCCAGCAGGATGACGAGCTCGTCGAGGTCGAGAGCTGCGGCGAGCTGGCAGACCACGTCGATCGGGTGGGAGAGGACCAGCCCTCCGTGGTGCAATACCCAGTCCCCGGGTCGGCCCCGGTGCACCACCGCATGTGGGCCGGCTGTGCGACGCGCATCCCGTGGCACCGA
The DNA here is from genome assembly GCF_020792675.1 of Brachybacterium halotolerans subsp. kimchii. Taxonomy (NCBI): domain Bacteria; kingdom Bacillati; phylum Actinomycetota; class Actinomycetes; order Micrococcales; family Dermabacteraceae; genus Brachybacterium; species Brachybacterium halotolerans. The sequence goes on from NZ_CP086254.1 coordinate 3,261,595, forward strand.
GCAGTGGAGCGGGGGAGGCTGCCAGGACGTCGTCGGCGTCTGGGACGTGCCGTCGCGTCCCTTGCCCGCCGGCACGCTGCTGGGCACCACCCAGACCCCGTCCCTGTGCTTCCCGTGCTCGTGCAGCGTGCCGATGCCGCGGTCGAACCACCAGGGCAGGGGCATGCCGAGCAGGGCGGCGGCCGTGGAATGGCTGATGATGGCGTCGTGGATGATCGTGCCCTGGAGCAGGTGGCACAGATCGTTCAGAGAGGCCGGAGCGGACGTCGGCGTGTAGTGATTCGGGAGCACGCGGGTGAGGTCGCCGCCGCGCAGCCTCCGCGTCGACATCCCCAGGGCGAGCAGCTGCTCGCGGGACTGGAGGGATCCGGGGCGGAGCGGGACGGAGCGACGCGGCATGGCGCGAAGCTACGTCGAACCCACCACGCGGATGCCCCGATTCCGGGCGCTGTGGACGCACCAGGCCGGGGGAGGAACGACGAGCAACGATCTCGGGCGGGTTTGCGGACCATTCAGCTGGGCGGATTCAAGGGGTCATCGCAACAGGTACTCCTGGATCATCTCGTATGGCGTGGCGAAGGCCAACCGTTTGCGGGGGCGTCGGTTCAGGAGGTCGGCGATGTAGTCCAGATCTTCTTGACTGTGGATCGAGAGATCGGTGCCCTTGGGGAAGTACTGGCGGAGAAGCCCGTTGGTGTTCTCGTTCGTCGCGCGCTGCCACGGTGAGTGAGGGTCTGCGAAATACACGTCGATGCCCGTCATATTCGTGACCTGACGATGCTGGTGCATCTCCTTGCCTTGGTCCCACGTCAACGTTGCTCTCAGCGTGTCCGGGAGAGCGGCGAGTTTTTCGATCAATCCATCGCGGGTCGCTTCGACTCGTGACTTGGTGGGGTCCAGATGCACCAGGATCACGTAGTTCGAACGTCTCTCGACCACGGTCCCGATCGCCGAGGCCCCGTTCTTGCCCACGATCAGATCGCCTTCCCAATGCCCGGGAACACTGCGGTCCAGCGCCTCGGCCGGCCGCTCCCAGATCGAGACCATGTCCTTGATCCGCCCCCGGCGCCTCTGCGCGCTGCGGCGGGGATGTCTGACTGTGCGTCCGGTGCGGGTCAGCGCCTTCAGCTCGCGCTTGAGACCACCTCTGGCCTGCAGGTAGATGGTCCGGTAGACCGTCTCGTGGCTCACGTGGAACCTCGGGTCGTCGGGATGCTCACGGCGCAAGCGTCCCACGACCTGCTCGGGCGAGTGGCCCTCGTCGAGGCCGTGTTGGACCGCAGCGTGGAGGACCGGGTCGGAAGGGATCTTCAGTTCCTTCGCACGGCGGCGCTTCTCAAAGGCGTCACGTCGAGCGCGTGAGGGTGCGTACTCGCCCCGAGTTCCTTTTGCCGAGCCCCGCCGCACTTCACGCGAAATCGTGGACGGGGCCCGGTCCAGGACCTTCGCGATATATCGGATCGAGCGTCCCTCGATGAGGAGTTCCTTGATCCTGAACCGCTCTCCATCGGTGATATAGCGATCAGGATCCTTCCACCGAGCCGGAGCAATACCGGCCGTGGCCCGGACATACAGAGCCAACGTGGCATGGCTCGTATCGATCTCGTCGGCGATATCCCGCAGTGCTAGCCCCATAGAACGAGCATGCCAGAACCGCTCGATCTTCCAACGAGGCCCCATCTCGAACCCAGGCCTCCCACGACCAACCACAACACCCTCCTCACGTCGAGTGTTGCGACCACCCCTAGAACCCGCGCTGTGTGAATGGTCCGCAATCCCGCCCAGAATCATCGGGGCGACGGGCGACGGGCGACGGGCGACGGGCGACGGGCGACGTCGGCGCGGGCAGCGAGAGGCGGCCGCCCCGCCCCCCGCCTCACCACTCGAGGATGGACCAGCGCTTCTTCTTGGCGACGGAGTAGAGGCCCAGGTCGGGGGAGACCGCCGAGGGCGTGCCGACGAGCTCGAGCCAGGAGGCGTCGGCATGGGAGTCGCCGTAGCCGTAGGACTTCTTGAGGTCGGCGCCGTGCTCGTCGGCGTACTTGCGCAGCCAGTTGGCGCGGGCCTCGTCGACCACCGGGGGAGTGGCGAGGTAGCCGCTCATCACGCCGTCGGAGGTGACGTCCATGCGGGTGGCGACGATGTCGTCGAACAGTCCGGCGAGCGGCTCGACGAGCACGTCGAGTGCACCGGTGACCAGCACGGTGCGGTGGCCCGCGCGGCGGTGCTGCTCGATGAGTTCGAGCGCCTCGGGGCGGATCGAGGAGCGGATCGAGCGGCCCAGGCTGCCGGAGAGCAGCTGCTCGAGCTCCTCGCGGCGGTAGCCCTTGTAGCGGCGGTTGACCAGGCGGATCAGCTCGGAGCGGTCGCGCTTCTCGGCCCGCAGGTAGGAGGGCACCGAGCGCAGCAGGGAGCCGATCTCCCCGGGCCACGAGGTGGCCGGCTTGGTCGCGCGCACCACCGAGAGGTACTGCTGGATGATGTTCGCGCCGACCACGGTGCCGTCGAGGTCGAAGACGGCGAGGGCGTCGCTCGCCTCCTTCATCTCCGGCGCGGGACGGTTCTGGCGGGCGCGCACCGCGGCGCGGCCGCGCGAGTACGCCTTGGTGAGCTCCGTGACGGCGGGCAGGTGGAGGTTGCGGAAGTAGTCGACCCAGTCCACCTTCGTGATGTCGAAGTCGTGGGTCGAGAGGAACTCCGCGGGCAGCTCCTCGCGCAGCGCGCGGGTGTTCGCGTCGTCGAAGACCATCTCGGTCTTCGTGTACTGGCGGTAGAGCTCGATGTACTTGCGCAGCGTGGTCAGGCCCGAGGCGTTGCGGTGCAGGGTCGTCGTCCACTCGCGGGTGCGGCGGGTCGCGGGCAGGCGGGAGACGACGGTCTGACCGGCCTTGGTGGCGATCTCCTTCATCCGGAAGCGCTGCTCGACGAGGTCGACGGACGGGAACGTCCAGTCGGGCACGACGATGTCCTTGCCGTCGTCGTCCTGCAGCGGGTGCTCGACGAAGTAGCCGCGCACGGCGTCGACCATCTCGTGGAAGGGCAGCGGGTTCGATCCGCCCGAGGCGACCTGGAAGTAGGCGTCGTCGCCGCGGCGGGAGACGTCCTGGGTCGCGAGCGCCACGATCACGTTGACCACGAAGTCGACGGGGATGATGTCGAGGATGGAGTCCGCGAGGCCCGGGAACTCGGGCAGCAGACCGCGGCCGAAGGCCATGATCAGCGGGTCGGCGACCTTGTAGCCGTCGATCCAGCCGGGGTAGGGGCGCTGCAGCGCGGACTCGATGATCGAGGGGCGCACGAAGGAGACGCGGTGGCCGGCGTCGGCCCACATCTCCTCGGCGACGCGCTCGGCCATCGCCTTGGTGAAGGTGTAGATGTCGGTCCAGCCGACGGACTGGGCGCGGGTGCGGCCGAAGTCGACGAGGCGCTCGTCGACCCACTGCTTGCGCGCCTCCTCGGCGGCGGCGGCGACGGCCTTGGGGCCCATGCGGCCGTCGCGCAGGCGGGCGATGCGCATCTGGGTGCGCAGGTTCTCGGGCCGACGGGACTCGGCCTCGACGCGCTGGCGGGCCGCCTGGGAGGCCTCGAACTCGGCCTTCCAGTCGACGCCGTGCTCGAGGCGGCCCTCGCGGCGCAGACCCTTGGAGATGCCGCCCACGTACGCGGTGGACACGTGGATGACGTGGGGGTCCTGGCCGGAGTCCAGGAGCGCCTGGTAGAGGTTGCGCGCGCCGCCGACGTTGGTGCGGAACGCATCGTCGATCGGCGGGTCGAAGGACACGGAGGACGCCGAGTGGATGACGGTGTCGTAGCTCTTGTCGAGCGCCGGCATCGCGGTGAGGTCGCCCTCGAGCACGTCGACGCGCGAGTCGAAGGCCGCGCGCACGGTGTCCTTGCCCACGCGGTCGGCCCACGAGGAGAACACGGGCTTGCGCAGCAGGCCCTCGAGGCGCTTGCGGCCGGTCAGCGTCCCCTTCGCGCGCACGACGGCGGTCACGCGGACGTCGTCGGTGTACTCGAGGAGCGACTGCAGGACGGCCTGGCCGAGGAAGCCGGTGACACCGGTCAGCAGGATCTCGCGCGGGCCGGAGCGCTCGGGGGACGGGGTGGGGTTGGACATGCGGTGTTCCCTCAGGTGCAGGTGGGCGGCCGACGTCCCGGCCGGGTGGGTCTCCCGGCCTCCGCCCGCCGGCGCGGCGGGCGTGCCCTACCGCGCAGGGGCGCGGGCGGACGTCGTGCACGGTCTCGTCCGACGGTAGCGCATGGGGCCTTCGACCACAGGTCGTCCGCGCTGGTGCGTGACGCGCACGACGGCCCGGACCCCCTCGGTGGGAGCACCTCGCCCATGTATCGTGGCCCGCATGCACAGGGCCCTTATCACCGGTGGGACCGCAGGCATCGGAGCGGCGTTCGCCAGGGCCTTCGCCCGGCGCGGCGTGGCCCTGGTGCTCGTGGCCCGCGACGACGCGCGCCTCCAGCAGGCCGCCGCCGAGCTGCGCACGAGCCACGGCGTCGAGGTCGAGACCCTCGTCGCCGATCTGGCCGATCGGGACGACCAGCAGAAGGTCGCCGACAGGCTCGAATCGACCGACGCCCCCGCGATCGACGTGCTCGTGAACAACGCCGGGTTCTCCGTGCGCGCCTCGCTGCTCGATCCCGACCTGAGCGAGCACGACCGCGGCTTCGAGGTCATGCAGCGGGCCGTCCTCAAGCTCGGCGGCGCCGCCGGTCGCGCGATGAGCGCGCGCGGCGAGGGCTGGATCATCAACATCGCGTCCGTGAGCGCCTTCATCACGCAGAACAACTACACGGCCATCAAGGCCTGGGTGACCAACTACTCCGAGTCGCTGAGCGTGCAGCTCGAGGGCACGGGCGTGCAGTCCACGGCCGTCACCCCGGGCTGGGTGCGCACGGAGTTCCACCAGCGCGCCGGCATCCGCGGCTCCTCGATCCCCGGGTTCCTCTGGCTGGACGCCGACGACCTCGCCGAGCAGGGCCTGAAGGACGTCGCCAAGGGGAAGGCCGTGAGCATCCCCGGCGGCCGCTGGAAGCTCATCACCGCGCTGCTGCGCTCGCTGCCCCGCCCGCTCGTGCACCGCCTCAGCTCCCTGCTCAGCTCCCGGCGCAGCAAGGAGCGCTGAGCATGGCAGGCAACGAGCCGGAGAAGGCCGACAAGCCCGCGAAGGCGGACAGGACCGCGCAGAACCCGCGCCACGACCAGTCCGTCTCCTCGCGCCTCCGCAGCCTCGGCTGGGATCCTCTGGACGAGGACACCCGCAAGTACCGCTCGCGCGCCCGCGCGGCCCTGCGCTTCGTGCTCCAGCGCGGACTGTTCCGCGGCCTGGTGCGCGCCAACGTCACCCAGACCGTGACGACCGCGCGCCGCGTGAAGGCGGTGCGCGGACCGTTCGTCCTGGTCGCGAACCACACCAGCCACCTCGATGCTCCGATGCTCGCCGAGGGACTGCCCTGGGCGCAGGCCCGCTACCTCTCCACGGGCGTGGCCGCGGACTACTTCTTCCACGTCTGGTACAAGCGCCTGTTCGTGCGCCTCCTGTTCAACGCGTACCCGATCGATCGCGACGGCTCGCGCAAGAACTCCGGCTTCTCCCGTCGCCTGCTGCGCAGCGGCGTCCCGATCCTCGTGTTCCCTGAGGGCGGGCGGCAGAAGACCGGCACCATGGGGGAGTTCAAGCCGGGTGCCGCGGCGCTCGCCTCGAGCGTCGGCGTCCCCATCATCCCCGCCGCCCTCGTCGGCGGCTACGAGGCGATGCCCAAGGGCCGCAGCTGGCCCAAGCCCGGTCGCCCGCCCGTCGGCGTCGTCTTCGGAGACCCGATGATGGCCCGCGACGGCGAATCCGTCGTCGACTACATGGAGCGCGTGCGCGCGGCCGTGGTCGACCTCTACGACACCAACTACGAGCAGATCCTGGGCCCCCGCACGGGACCCCGGGAGGAGCAGTGATGACCGCATCGCATTCCGCAGCCGATCTCACGGCGGCCGACGTCACCCGGCACAAGTGGTGGGGCTGGGGCATGGACGACGTCCGCTTCCGCTTCGACAACAAGCCCGCGTTCGCGCCGCTCGCGAAGAACAAGATCGGCGTGGATCTCGAGGCGATCACCCAGTTCGACGATCCCGAGCTCTCCGATCACGAGGTGCCCGCGGGGCGCCTGGGCGACGCCGAGCGCGCAGCGATCGTGGGCCTCGTGGGCGAGGCGAACGTGCGCACGGACGACGAGTACCGCGTGCTGCACTCCTTCGGCCGCTCCCTGCCGGACCTGTTCCACGTGCGCTCGGGCGATTTCGACCGCCTCGTCGACGCCGTGGTCTACCCCGGTGGCGAGGAAGAGGTCGCGGGCCTTCTGCGCCTGGCGATCGAGAAGGACCTCGTGCTGATCCCCTACGGCGGCGGCTCCTGCATCTCCGGCTCGGTCACCCCCGACCCGGCCGAGCAGCGCCCCGTGATCACCGTGAACCTGGGCCGCATGCGCCAGGTGCTCTCGATCGACGACACCGCGGGACTCGCGACCGTGCAGGCCGGCGTCTACGGCCCCGACCTCGAGGAGCAGCTCGCCGCCGAGGGCTGGACGATGGGCCACTTCCCGGACTCCTTCACCTACTCGACGCTGGGCGGATGGGCCGCGACCCGCTCCTCGGGCATGCAGTCCGACAAGTACGGCGACATCGAGGACATCGTGCGCGGCATGCGCGTCGTGCACCCCGAGGGGACCGTCGTCACCAACCCGATCCCCGGCCGCGACTCCGGTCCGAGCGTCCACGAGATGATCCTGGGCTCCGAGGGCCGGATGGGCATCATCACCGAGCTCACCGTGCAGGTGCACCGCCTGCCGCAGGTGCGCCAGGTCATCGCCTACATGTACCCCGACTGGGAGCACGGCATCCGCGGCATGCACGCGATCGCCCGCTCGACCGACGTCTCGCCCACCTTCACCCGCCTCTCCGACGGCCCCGAGACCGAGTTCAGCCTCGCCATGGTCAAGGAGCCCACGTCGACCAAGGGCAGGGTCGCCGCGAAGGTGCAGGACGGCCTCTTCGCCTACCTGCGCTCCAAGGGGTGGGACACGAGCGAGGAGATGAGCATCTCCTACGTGTGCTTCGAGGGCACCAAGGAGACCGTCGAGCACCAGAAGTCGGTCGTGAAGAAGCTGGTCAAGGGCGCGGGCGGAATCACGCTGGGCGCCGGACCGGGTGCGATCTACGACCAGAAGAAGTTCGACACCCCGTACCTGCGCGACTTCCTGCTGAGCTACCAGGTGTTCGGCGACGTCTGCGACACCGGTGCGACCTGGTCGAACATCAACGAGGTCCACGCGAAGGTCTACGAGGCATTCTACGAGGCGCAGCGGAAGCAGGGACTGCCCGGCTTCATGTTCTGCCACATGTCCCACAGCTACCACTCGGGCGCCTGCCTCTACTTCACCTTCGCCCTGAAGTACACGAGCCCGGACAAGGCGCTCGAGCAGTACTACAACGCCAAGCGCGCCGTGCAGCAGGCCTTCGTGGACCTGGGCTCCACGGTCTCCCACCACCACGCCGTGGGCACCGAGCACCAGCCCTGGCTCACCGAGGACATCGGCGAGCTCGGCGAGCACATCATCGAGGGGCTCTTCGCGCAGAACGATCCCGGCCGGAACCTCAACCCCGGCAAGGTCGTCACCCCCTGAGGGTGGGCGGGACACGCCTTCCCTCCGGTGACGCGCCCGTCGGACCACGCCCGCGTCGAGCGGAAGGGTCGGCATGAGTGACGTGCGCCTTGCGCTCTCGTGCGGGCCCTCGCGAGCGCGCGACCTCCTGCTCTCGCAGCTGGTGGCCGACGGATGGCGCGTGCGCGACGGGTGGCGCGTGCGCGCCCGGCCCGACGACGACGTGCGGGCGCTCCTCCTCGAGCGCGGGTCCATCCGGCGCAACGTCCTGCTGGGAGGCCTCGCGGGGCGCGGCCAGCACCTCGAGATGCGGATCGACGTGCGCTCTGACGAGCCGGGGAGCCTCGCCGTCTGCTCGTGGTCCGATGCGAGCCCGCGAGCGCTCGGCGGCGTCCTCGGTCAGCGCCGTGCCGAGCGCACCATGCGACGAACGGTGGCCGCCCTGCGCGGGTTCCTGGCCGACGAGGGGCTGCTGCGCACGTAGCCCTGCGCGCAGCGGCGCCCGTCGTCGACCGATCAGGCCCGGAGCGCGGCCATGATCCCGGGCAGGTCCTCCTCGAACGCCCGGTTCCAGGTGTCCCAATCGTGCTCATGGCCCGGCCAGACGGCGAAGTCGTGCTCGATCCCGGCAGCGTCCAGGGCGTCGTGGAAGTCCACGTTCGTCGGCTTCACACCGATCTCGGTGACGTCGGCCTGGATCTTCGCGATGGACAGCCCCAGCTGTGCGGCGATGTCGGGCGCCGCCTCGATGATCTTGTGGAGATCCGGGTTCAGGCCGTCGCCGCAGCGCAGGAACAGTCGCTTGCCCCGGTACCGCTCGACGTTCGAGAGCGGGTCGTACTGGAAGCGCACGTCGGACGCGGGCCAGCCCCACACCGCACCGGGAGGGTTCGTGGTCTGCCAGTAGCCGTTCTGCGCATCGGCGAGAGGGGCGAGCGCGATCGTCGCGTCGACGCCCGGTGCGGTGACGTCGGCCGGTCCGGAGTAGGCGCTCACGGAGAGGAAGCTGCTGTCGTACTTCTGGCCCAGGGCGAGCGCGCCGAACCCTCCCATCGACAGTCCCGCGATCGCCATCCGCGAGGGATCCGTGCGGAAGCTGTCATGGACGAAGGGCAGCACCTGCTCGATGATGAAGGTCTCCCAGTTCGCCTCGAGGCCCGGTCGGGGGAAGTTCGCGTTCGAGTAGAAGGATCCGCCTCCGCCGTCGGGCATGACGACGATGACGTCCTGGCCGGCGGTGGCCCCGACCGCGTTCCCTCCGCGCTCCGTCCAGTCCAGGAACATGCCCCAGCCCCCATGCAGGAGCAGCAGCACGGGGTAGGTCCGCTCCGTGTCGGCGTAGCCCTCGGGGAGCATCACGCGGAACGAGGGCGGGAAGGTCTTGACCTGGTCGGTGCTGACGCGGAAGTCGATCGAGCGCTTGGACGGCACCGGGGCGGGGAAGCCGCTCTCGAAGCGCAGACCGTGCGAGGCGGTGTAGGCCCCGGGGTCGAACGGGTCGGTTCCGGTCGCCTGCGCGGCGGGGGCGGCGGCCATGCTTCCCGCCGTCGTCATCGCGGCGGCCGCGGCGGTTCCCGCGAGCATCGTGCGGCGCGAGGGGCGGTGGGCGTGGGTCTGGTGGGTCATCGTCTCTCCTGAGGAGTGTGAAGTCTGGAGGGTGGAGTGTGGAGCGTGGCGCGCGGCCGTGCGGCCGTGCGGGCGCCGTCGGCGCCGCTGGGCGCGGGGGCCCCGCTCAGGCCTCGAGCGCCTGCATGATCCCGGGGAGGTCCTCGGCGAAGTTCTCGCGCCAGAGGGTCCAGTCGTGGGTGCGGCCCTTGTCCATGCGGTAGTCGTTCTCGATGCCCGCTGCGCTCAGCGCGCCCGCGAACCGCTCCATGTTCGGGTGCACGGGTCCCTCGATCACGTCCCCGCCGATCGTGTCCGCCTTCCGGCGGATCTGGTCGAGCAGATCGCCGTGACCCTGGAGGGCGGCGACGAAATCGATCCAGTTGCCGTCGCCGCTGCGGAGGAACACGCGCTTGCCGCGGTAGCGCTCGATGTTCTCGATCGGGTCGTAGGTCGAGGCGATCGGCGGAGCGAGGGAGGTGCCCCAGGTCGCGCCGGGGCCGTTCGCGGTGGCGGGGTACTTGCAGGCGTCGAAGATCGGGCAGGCGAGGATCGTGAAGGCGACGAGCCTGCCGTCGTCCGTGTCCAGGCGGCAGTCGCCGGGGCCCGAGTAGGAGCTGATCGAGGTGAAGAGGTCCTTGTACTTCTGCCCGAGCGCGAGCGCGCCCCAGCCGCCCATCGAGAGCCCGGCGATCGCCATGCGCGTCGGATCGGTGCGGAAGCTGTCGTGCACGAAGCCCAGGACCTGCTCGATGATGAAGGTCTCCCACGCGGCCTCGCGGCCGGGCAGCGGCGCGTTGGCGTTGGAGTAGAACGAGCCGGCGCCGCCGTCGGGCATGACGACGATGACGTCCTGATTCTCCGTGCGGGAGATCGCCTGGCCGCCTCCGCCCCCGTCGCCCCCGGACTCGCCGGTGTCGTCGGCGGACCACTGCGTGAAGTCCCCGCCGCGCCCGTGCAGCAGCAGGAGCACGGGATAGTCGCGGTCCGGCTCGTCGGCGTACCCGGCGGGGAGCGTCACCCGGAACGACGGCGGGAAGGTGCGGATCTTGGGGGCATGCACCCGGAAGTCGATCGAGCGCCATTCGGGGATGGCGACCGGGAAGCCGTCGACGAACGTGAAGCCGTGGGACGGCGTGTACGCCGAGGCCTCGTAGGGGTCGCTCACGGCGGCCCGCGCGGCGGACGGGGCGGCCAGCGGCGCCGCCATCAGGCCCGTGGCGGCGGCGGTGCCTGCGAAGAGGGCACGACGGGAGGGGCGAGCAGCGGACGAACGGGTCATCGGATCTCCTGTGATCGGTGCACGAGAAGCCGTGGCCGGGACGGAGACCGCCGCGCGAGCGCACCGACGCCGTGCGCCCGTCCGCTGCGGCCCGAAGAGCTCGCCGGGGGCACCGTCAGACTGCACGCGCCCTGGACAGGGGCGCAAGGGTCGCTGGTTGCCGCGGCGTGTCGGGATGGGAGGGCCGGGATCGGGGTCTCCGGGCGGGGACCGGGGTCAGGATCGGGGCCGGGACCGGCGGGCCGCGTCCCACCCAGGGGACGGGCCGTGCACCGAGGGGGCCGCGCGACCCTACGATGGTCACCACGTGGGAACGGAGCTGTGACGCAGACGCGCTGCCGCAGTCCCCGGCGGGAACGACGCCCGCACTCCACCCTGCAGGCCGACTGCACCCCACCACCATGAGACGAAGGAGTCGCGCGATGACCCTGCGCATCACCGTGTTCGGCGAGAACCGGCACGAGAAGGTCGACGAGAGAGTCCAGGAGCTCTACCCCGAGGGCATGCACACCACGATCGCGGGTGCGCTGACCAGTACGCTCGGGGCGCTCGGCGAGGACGTCGACGTGCGCGTCGCCCTGCTCGACGACATCGAGGAGTCCCTGAGCGAGGAGGTCCTTGCGAGCACCGACGTCCTCACCTGGTGGGGCCACATGGCCCACGACGACGTGCCCGACGAGGTCGCCGAGCGCGTGGTCCGCCACGTGCGCGAGGGCATGGGCTTCCTGCCTCTCCACTCCGCGCACTACTCCAAGCCGTTCCGACTGCTCATGGGCACCACCTGCAACCTGCTGTGGCGCAACGACAACGACGAGGAGCGGGTGTGGACCGTGAGCGGCTCCCACCCGATCGCCCGCGGCGTGCCGCACCCGATCGTGATCCCCGGCCAGGAGATGTACGGCGAGATGTTCGACATCCCCGCGCCCGACGAGCAGGTCTTCATCTCCTCCTTCAGCGGGGGAGAGGTGTTCCGCTCGGGCTGCTGCTTCTACCGCGGCAAGGGACGCATCTTCTACTTCAGCCCCGGCGACCAGGAGTACCCCGTCTACCACCAGGCGGAGATCCAGCGCGTGCTCGCCAACGCCGCTCTCTGGGCCCGTCCCCAGGAGGACCGCGAGCGCGCCGCGATCAAGATCGCCAACGCTCCGCGGGACTGGTTCCGCGAGGGCGCCCGCACCGCCGAGGGCGAGGAGATCACCCGTGTCATCTGATCTGCGCGAGAGCACGGCGGCCGACGGGACGCGCGCGGAGGCGAGCACCTCGGACGCCGTCGCCGATCCCAACGCCGCGATCGCGAACTCCGCGGGGCAGCGGCCCCTGCGGGCCGTCGTCGTCGGCGCGGGCGGGATGGGGAAGTGGTGGGCTCGAGTGATCGCCTCGAGCCCGGTGACCGAGCTCGTGGGCGTCGCCGACCTCGTCGAGGGCATGCCCGCGCAGTCCATCGCCCAGTCGGGCGTCGAGGACCCCTCGGCCGTGGCCGTCGGCACCGACGGCGTGGACCTCGCCCTCGAGGTGGGCGCCGACATCCTCATCGACCCGACGGTCCCCGTCGCCCACCACCCGGTCACCCGCAAGGCCCTGCACGCGGGCATCCCGGTGCTCGGCGAGAAGCCGGTGACCGAGACGCTGCCGGAGGCGCTGAGCCTCATGGCCCACTCGGAGCTCACGGGAGTGCCGTTCATGGTCTCCCAGTCGCGTCGGTTCTTCCCGCAGGTGCGGGAGCTGCGGCGCTTCGTCGCCGAGCACGGGCCGACAATCCTGACCAGCGCCTTCTTCAGCCTGTTCACCGAGCACGAGGGCTTCCGCGCCACTCAGCAGCACCCGCTGCTGCGGGACATGGGCATCCACGCCTTCGACACCGCCCGCTACATCACCGGAACGGACCCGCTCGCGGTGACCGCGCACGGCACCAATCCGCAGTGGAGCGTGTACGCGGGCGACGCCACCGTGAGCTGCACCTTCGAGATGAGCGGTGGCTCCCTGTTCGTCTACAACGGCACCTGGAACGCGCGCGGCCTGCCGACCTACTGGAACAGCGAGTGGCGCATCGGGGCCGAGCAGGGCACGGCCACCTGGGACGGGAAGGGCGTGCCGCAGCTCGGCACCGAGGACGAGGAGCGCACCCGCTCCCTGCAGTCGGCCCTCGAGCAGGCGCTCGCCGAGCCCGAGCCCGACCAGATCGACGCCTCGATCATCGAGTTCGTGACCGCGCTGCGCGAGGGCCGCACCCCCATGTGCGAGGTGCACGAGAACATCCTCAGCTTCGCGATGGTCGAGGCAGCCGTCGCCTCCGTCGACCGCGGCACGCGCGTGGTGATCGACGAGTTGCTCGAGGAGGCGCGCACCGAGGCGATCGCCGCGGAGGACGATCCCGAGGCCCGCGACATCCTCCGGTCCTGGCCCAGCGTGCGCGAGGCGATCGCGCGGGGCTGAGGGCGAAGGAACCGTGCCCCGACATGCGAAAGGCCCCGTCACCGCAGGTGACGGGGCCTTTCCGCTGGTGCGCCTGGAGGGATTCGAACCCCCAACCTTCTGATCCGTAGTCAGATGCTCTATCCGTTAAGCTACAGGCGCTCGTCGGCGTGACCGACCTCAGTAATACTAGTCGGCCCCGGTTCGCCGCGCCAATCGAGAGGCCGTGAGCCGCCTCACGGCCTCTCGAAAAGCGTCACGGGTGACCGCACACCCGCGCGCCGAGCCTCAGCTCTGCGGCGGACGGCTCCACGGCTGCTCGCCGTCGGACCCCTGCCCCGGCTGCTGTCCCCAGGGCTGCTGGCCCTGCTGGTTCTGCTCGCCCTGCTGACCCTGCGGGGCCGGGGGCTGATTCCACGGCTGCTGGCCCTGCGGAGACTGGGGCGCCTGCTGGCCCGGGGCCTGGCTCCACTGCTGACCCTGCTGGCCCTGCTGGCCGGGCGCCTGGTTCCACTGCTCACCCGGGCCGCCCTGCTGCGGGTTCTGGCCCTGGCTCGGGCCCTGGCCGCCGCCCGGGTAGCCGGAGCCGCCGGGGTAGCCGCCGTTGCCGCTGTTCCCGCCGAAGTCACCGCCGTTGCCGAAGCCGCCCGCCGGTCCGCCGAAGCCGCCGGGGCCCGCGCCGTTCTGGGCGTTGTTCCTGCGGCGCGAGCGCACCACGAAGAACACGATCAGCGCGATGATGATCAGCACGATCAGCAGCACGACGATCACCGCGACGATGAGGATGATCAGGCCCGCACCGATGCCGCCGGCCTTCGCGGTGATGTCCACGCCCTTGCTCATGTCAGCGGCGTCGGTGATCGTGACCGTCTTGCCGTCGACCGTGCCCACGTTGGACTCGATGACCTTGCCCGGGAAGGAGAAGGTGACCGTGAGGTCGAGGTCGCTCGCGGTGAATCCGCTGCTCGAGGGATCGAAGGAGGAGTCGGGCGAGATCTTCAGGTGCAGCTCGCCATCGCTCTCGTCGATCGCGAAGCCCGACCCGAAGTCCTTCTTCTCGACGGTGCCGGAGATCTTGCAGCCCCACATGTCGTCCTCGGTGTAGGGCTTCCACGTCGCCTGGCCGAACTCGCCGGAGTCCTCGTCCTCGAGGCCCTTGCACAGCTCGTCGGCGGAGCTGAACTCGCTCTCGACGTAGGACTTCTCGACGGCCATGTCGAAGTCGAGCTCGTAGCTGTCCGCGCTGGTGATGTCGAAGTCCGCGGTCACCCGTGCGCAGCCGGCCACGAGCAGGAGGAGAGGAAGGAGGAGGAGCGCGGCGAGCCGTCGCCGCAGGGAGAGGGAGTGCATGGTGGCCCCGTTGTCGAAGGAGGTGTGCGGCGCGGAGACCCCGCGCCTGCGGGCCGCCGACCAGTGCGCTCGGTGCAGCCCGTTGCCCATACCCTAGATGCCCTCGTGCGGGAGCGCAGTGGGGAGAAGTACCCATCGGCCGACGGAGCGGCGGGACCATGCCGCGATCCCGCGACGTGGGACGGCACGGCCCGTCGGCCCGCCGTGCCCCTGGACCTACCGGTCGGAGGCGGAGGTGCCGGGAGGCATGGGGCGACCGAAGACCGGTGCGGCCGACGGCCTCTTCGGCCGCACCGCGTCGCCCGAGGACTGCCTCCGCAGACGACGCACCACCCACGGCCCGAAGTGCACGCGCGCCCAGTGCAGGTCCTGCTGGCGGGCCTCGCGCCACGGGCGCGCGGTGGGGTCGCCCAGGTCATGGGGCTGCAGCGCATGCTCGACGCCCAGAGTGTCCAGCACGTGCGCCGCGATCGTCAGATGGCCCTCGGGGGAGAAGTGCAGGCGGTCCTCGGCCCACATGCCCTCGTGCGTGAGCGAGCGCAGCGACCACAGATCCACGACCGCGGCGCCGTGGCGCTGGGCGACCGAGCGCATGTTCTCGTTGTAGATCGCGGTGCGCCCGCGGATCAGGTGGAACACGGGCGTCGAGCCGACGTCGGGCCCGGTCCACAGGATGATGGTCGCGCCGGTCTCGGCGAGGCGGCCGACGGCCGTGTCCATCGCGGCGGCGATCTCGTCGGGGTCGCGTCCGCGGATCACGTCGTTGCCGCCGGCGAAGATGCTCACCAGGTCCGGCTCGAGCGCGACCGCGGGCTCGATCTGCTCGTCGATGATCTCCTGGTAGAGGCGTCCGCGGATCGCGAGGTTCGCGTACTCGAAGCCCGGGACCGAGCGGCCCAGCTCCTCGGCGACGCGATCGGCCCAGCCGCGATGGCCGCCGGGAGCATCCGGATCGGGATCGCCGATGCCCTCCGTGAAGGAGTCGCCGAGGGCGACGAAGCGGTGCCAGGGCTGAGCGGATCCTGTGCCGTGGTCCGGGAGCGGCGGGGGAGTGCTCACTTCCAGAACATGAGCGTGACGCCGCCCATGGCGAGCACGCCGAAGCCCACGAGCAGGTTCCAGTCGCCGATCGGGAGCGGCAGCGTCGCGCTCGAGAGGTAGTAGGTGACCAGGTAGATCAGGCCCACGATGAGCAGGACCACCGCGACCGGGGCGATCCAGTTCGGGGTGACCGCGGGCGCGGCGACGCGGCGGCCGCGGCCCGTGCTCTCGGCGGCGGGCCGGCGGCGCTCGGAGATCGCGTCCTTCGCCTTCTCATGGGTCTCGTCGGTCGAGGGCTTCTCGGCCCTGCCGCGCTTCACGGGCTCGGATCCCGCGTCGCCCGCGGTGCGCTTCGCGGGGTCCGCGTTCTTCCGGTCGCGATTGCTGCGCTGGGTTGCGGCCATGCGATGCTGCTCCGTTTCCGACGGGGGACGAGGTCAGGGGAGGTGATCAGAGGAGGGGATGCCGGCCCCAGGGTATAAGGCCCGCCTGGACGGCGCGACCGGGGCCGTATGACCGGGGCCGTGCGGGCTGGACCGGGCGCCCTGGACCGTGCGACCGGCTCCGCCGGATCCGAGGTCCGCGTCCGGGGTCCGCGCCCGCTCGTCTCAGGACGGCGCGAGCAGCGGGGCGAGCCCCTGCGAGCGCACGCGCGCGTCGACGCCGTCGCACAGCTCGAGGAACCGCGCGAGGATCAGGTGGCCGTGCTCGGTGAGCACCGACTCGGGGTGGAACTGCACCCCGTGCAGCGGCAGCTCGCGGTGGGCGAGGCCCTGCACGACCCCGTCGGCCGTGCGGGCGGTGACCTCGAGGACGTCGGGCACCGTCTCCGGGACCACCGTGAGCGAGTGGTACCGGGTGGCCGTGAAGGGACTGGGCACGCCCGCGAAGACGCTCCTCCCCTCGTGCTCGACGACACTCGTGCGCCCGTGCATGAGCTGCGGGGCGTGGGTCACCGTGCCGCCGAAGCACTGGCCGAGCGCCTGATGGCCCAGGCACACCCCGAGCATCGGCACCGCGCCGTCCGCGCAGGCGCCGATCACGTCGAGGATGCGCCCCGCGGTCGACGGCGTCCCCGGCCCCGGGGAGATCAGCACGCCGTCGAACCCGCCCAGGTCGATCGCGCCGTCGGGCCCCTGCGGCACCTCGTCGTTGCGCACGACGGTCGTCGCCGCCCCCATCTGCTGGAGGTAGCCGACGATCGTGAAGACGAAGCTGTCGTAGTTGTCGACCACCAGGATCCGCGCGGTGGGCTCAGCCATTGTCACCGCCCTGATCATCGCCCTGGTCTCCGTCATCGCCGTCCGACGGGGTCGGGCTGTCGCTGTCCGAGGGGGTCTCGGAGTCGCTCGGGGTGTCCGACGGGGTGTCCGTGGGGGTGTCCGACGGCGTCTCGGAGGTGGGGGTGTCCGAGGGCTCCTCGGTCTTCTCCGGTCCGGTCGAGACGTACACGGTCACCGTGGCGCCGGGCTTCACGGACGTGTTCGGCGTGGGATCAGTCTTGATGACCGTGTCCTTGGCGACGGAGTCGTCGGACTGGTAGGTGACCTTCACGCCGAGGTTCTTGGCGCCGAGGGTCTTGCGGGCCTCGGACTCCGTCTGGCCCACGACGTTGGGCATCGAGATGTTCCCGGGGGCCTTCGCGACCACGATCTGCACCGTCGAGCCGACCTCCGCGGTCTTCCCGTCGCCGCCCGTGGGCGTCTGGCCGGTGACCGTGCCCGGGTCCTCGTCGTCGGACTCCTTGGTCGTCGCGTCGACCTCGAAGCCCTGGTCCTCGAGGGTCTTCGTCGCGGTGTCCTCGTCGAGGCCGGTCACGTCCGGCAGCTCCGCATCGCCCGAGGCGAGGTTCACGGTGACCGTGTCCCCGGCCTCCGCGTTCGAGCCGGAGGCCGGATCCTGCCCGACGACCGTCCCGGCCTTCTTGCCCGCGACGTCCTTGGGATCGCCGATCTCGATGCCGAGCCCCAGGTCGTCGAGCTTCTTCGTCGCCTCATCGCGGTCCATGCCGGCGAGGTCCGGGACCTCGACCTGCTCGGGTCCGCTGGAGACGGCGACCTTCACGGCCGTGTGCTCGTCCACCTCCGTGCCGCCCTCGGGATCGGTCGAGATCACGTCGCCCTCGTCGACGTCGGAGCTCGCCTTCTTCTCGAACGTGCCGGTGAGGCCCTCGCTCTCCAGCTCGGACTTCGCCTGGGCCTCGGTCATGCCGACGACCTGCGGGACCGCGACCTGCTTGGGGCCCGTGTTCCACGGCTGCCAGAGGGCCAGCGCCGCCGCGATCACGGCGAGCACCGCGACGATGATCAGCACGATCAGCCAGACGGGGCGCTTGGGCTTCTGCTCGAGCTCCTCGCCCGGCTCGTCGGCCGATCCGGCGCCCTGCATGCCTGCGCCCGCGGCACCGGCCGCGCCGGCCCCGAGGGCTCCGGCTCCGGCGGCGGCCGCGACCGGCGCGCGATGGGTCTGCGTCGCTCCCGCGGACGCGGGCAGCGCCTCGGTGCGGTCGTCGACGGGGCTGAGCACCGTCGTCGCCTCCGCGTCGGAGGTGGGCTGGGGGTCCCCGGCCACGAGCTGCGGACGACGCCCGGCGATCACCGAGGCGATGTCGCGCGCGAAGGCGGTGGCCGAGGGGTAGCGGGTCTCGCGGTCCTTGGCCAGACCGGTGAGGATCACCCGGTCCACTTCGGGGGTGATCGCGGGGTTGTACCGCGAGGGCGGGACCGGGGTCTCGCGCACGTGCTGATACGCGATCGAGACGGGGCTGTCGCCCGTGAACGGCGGGCGCCCCGTGACCAGCTCGTAGAACACGCACGCGGCGGAGTAGATGTCGCTGCGCGCGTCCACGAGCTGCCCGCGGGCCTGCTCGGGGGAGAGGTACTGGGCGGTGCCCATGACAGCCTGGGTCTGGGTCATCCCGGTCGCATCGGCCACCGCGCGGGCGATGCCGAAGTCCATGACCTTCACGTCGCCCTCGTCGGTGATCATGATGTTGCCGGGCTTGATGTCGCGGTGGACGATGCCCTGCTGGTGGGAGTACTCGAGCGCGGAGAGCAGCGCCTGCATGATCGTGGCCGCCTGGCCCACGTCCATCGGGTGCTCGGGGTCCACGTACTCGCGCAGGGTCTTGCCGCGCACGTACTCCATCACGATGTAGGGGATCGTGATCTCGTGCCCGGTGAAGTCCTTCGCGTGCTCCTCGCCGGTGTCGTACACGGCGACGATCGAGGGATGGTTCAGCCCGGCGGCGCTCTGCGCCTCGCGGCGGAAGCGCTCCTGGAAGTTCGTGTCGCGCGCGAGGTCGGTGCGCAGGATCTTCACCGCGACGGTGCGGTGCAGACGGCGGTCCTCCGCCAGGTGCACGTCGGCCATGCCGCCGTGCCCGAGAGCCTTGCCCAGGGCGTAGCGCCCGGACAGAATCAGGTTCTCTTCGCTCACTGTCCTACCGTCCTCGTCAAGTCGCCGATCCGGGGCGACGCGAACATCGTACGTGCATGTGCCGCGTGAGCGGCCTCGCCGCTCAGGAAGCCGCTGGGGATGATGCCCACACCCATCCCGATCGCGACGGCCGCCACCACGATCACGATCAGCAGCAGCACGAAGCCGGGCACCGTGAACGGGCCGATCCGCGAACCGGTGCTCGTGGACCGCGAGGTGCGGCCCGAGGTCGCCGTGGAGATCCCGGGATCCGCTCCGCCCGCCGGCGCTGCTCCCGAGGAGGCCGCGTTCCCGCTCCCGGCGCTCGCGCCGGGACCCGACGGTGCGCCCGGGGCGGCGGGGGAGCCAACGGACGCGGAGCCGACGGGCGAGCCGGGTCCCGAGAGCCGGGAGGCGCTCGGCGTGCGCGAGGAGCCCGAGGCGGGCATCACCGCGCGGGCGCCCGCCCCGCGAGAGCCCGAGCCCCCGGACTCGGAGGCCGACGGCGCCGAGGCCCCTGAGAGTGCCGAGGGGCCCGAGGTGCCCGAGCGGTGGCGGATCCCGCGCCGACGGTGCGTGCGCGGCAGCGGCATCGCCGCGGTGCGCGTGCCCACGGGAGAGGCCGACGGCTTCCCGGAGCCCGCGCGGTTCTCCCCGGTCGACCCGGAGGACGCGGAGCCGCCCGAGGCCGCCGAGGCCCCGGAGGCGGCCGCGCCCGCGGGGATCGCTCCGGTCGTGAAGCGCGGCTCCTCGCCGCGCTGGATCGACTCGAGGATGCGGGCGACCGCCGCCGCCGAACGGGGACGGTTCGCCGGTGCCTTCGCGAGCAGCATCATCACCAGGTGGCGCAGGTCGGGGCTGACCGACTCTGGCAGGGCCGGCGGCTGCTTCTTCACCTGCGCCATCGCGATCTCGACCTGGCTGGCGCCGGTGAAGGGGCGATGCCCCACGAGCATCTCGTAGGCGACGATCCCGAGCGCGTAGAGATCCGAGAGCGACGTGGCCTGCTTGCCCATCGCCTGCTCGGGGGAGAGGTACTGGGCGGTGCCCATGACGAGCCCAGTCTTGGTCAGCCGCGCCTGGTCCTGGCTGCGGGCGATCCCGAAGTCCGTGATCTTCATGTGCCAGTCATCGGCGTCGTCCACGAGGATGTTCTCGGGCTTCACGTCGCGATGGACGACGCCCTTGGCGTGGGCGGCGTCGAGCGCGCGGGCGAGGTCGATGAGCACCGAGACCACGCGGTCCTCGGGGAGGCCGTCGGGGTGCTCCTCGATGATCTCCGAGAGCGGCCGCCCCTTGCACAGCTCCATGACGATGTAGGCGCGGCCGTCGATCTCGCCGTAGTCGTAGAGCGCGGCGATCGTGTCGTGGCTGAGCGAGGCGGTGTGGCGCGCCTCGGCGCGGAAGCGCTTGAGGAAGCCCTCGTCGAAGGCGTACTCCTCGCGCAGCACCTTGACCGCCGTCTCGCGGTCCAGATCCTGGTCCCAGCCCTTCCACACCTCGCCCATGCCGCCCGTGGCGATCAGGGAGTCCAGGCGGTAGCGCCCCTCCAGCACCAGTCCCTTGCCGGTCCTCACTGCGAGACCACCGCCTTCATCACATCGCGCGCGATCGGTGCCGCGACATCCGCTCCGTAGCCGCCCTCCTCGACGACCACGGCCACGGCGACCTTCTTGTCGCCGCTGTCGGCGTAGCCGACGAACCACGAGTGCGGGGTGCGGCCGTCGCCCCACTCGGCCGTGCCCGTCTTGCCGCCGACCTCGACGCCGTCGATCTTCGCGGCGGTGCCGGTGCCGTCCTCGACGGTGGAGACCATCATCTCGCGCATCTGCGCGGCGTTCGAGGCGCTCAGCGGCTGCGAGTACTGCTCGGCGGAGAACGACGAGATCACCGACTGGTCGCGGGTGCGGACCTCGTCGACGAGCTGCGGGGTCATCACCTTGCCGTCGTTGTCCATCGCCGAGGCCACCATGGCCATCTGCAGCGGCGTCACGCGGTCCTCGTACTGGCCGATCGAGCTCGTGGCCAGCTGCGCGTCGTTGAGGTCGTCGCCCATGCTCGAGGGCGTGACCGACAGCGGGATCTCCAGGCGGTCGCCGAAGCCGAACTCCTGCGCCTTCTTGCGCACCTCGTCCTGGCCCAGCTCGATGCCGAGCTTCGCGAACGAGGTGTTGCAGGACTGCTGCAGGGCCTCGGACAGGGTCGAGGAGTCGTCCGCCCCGCAGGCCGTGTTCCCCTGGTTGGGGTGGTTGTACAGGGTGCTCTGGGTGTCCGGCAGCGTGAACGAGCCGGGGCCGGGGATCTTGGTGTCCTTGGTGTAGTCGCCGCTGTCCAGCGCGGCGGACGCGACGATGAGCTTGAAGGTCGAGCCGGGCGGGTAGAGGTCGCCGGCGATCGCACGGTTGGACAGGGGCCGGTCCGGATCGTCGTTCAGCTCGCTCCAGGCGGCCTCGGCCTTCTTCGCGGAATGGGTCGCGAGCGTGTTGGGGTCGTAGCTCGGGGCCGAGACCATCGCGAGCACCTTGCCGGTCTCGGGGTCGAGCGCGACGGCGGCGCCGCGGCGACCCTCGAGGGCCTTCGCGGCCGCCTCCTGGGCGTCCGGGTCGATCGTCAGCGCGACGGTCGCGCCCTGCGGGTCGCGCCCGGAGATGGTGTCCGTCAAGCGCTGGTAGAAGAGCGCGTCGGACTCCCCGGAGAGCGTGTCGTTGAGCGACTTCTCGAGCCCGCTGAAGCCGTACTGGACCGAGTAGTAGCCCGTGATCGGGGCGTACAGCGAACCGGGATCGTAGGTGCGCTGGTAGCCGTAGGCGTCGTCGGTCGCATGGGACTCGGCGATCGGCTCGCCACCCACCACGATCGGCCCGCGGTGGCGGTCGTACTGGGCGTAGACCGTGCGGTAGTTGTGGCTGTTGGCGTTGAGCGACTTCGCGTCGATCACCTGGAAGTAGGTGGTCGAGCCGAAGAGCAGCACGAAGAGCACGCCGACCACCAGCCAGACATGGCGCAGGGGCTTGTTCACGACATCGCCTCCTGTGCGCGCTGGGGATCCTCGGCGTCCTTCGAGAGCTTCTGCCGGCGCGCCGGGGCGCCCTCGCCGTCGAGGCGACGGGCAGCGGGCCGACGGGCGGCGTCGGACATCCTCACCAGCAGCGCCACGATGATCCAGTTGCACACGAGCGAGCTGCCGCCCGAGGCGAGGAAGGGGAGGGTGAGGCCGGTCAGGGGGATCACACGGGTGATGCCGCCGACGACCACGAACACCTGGAGGGCGAGCACGAAGCCCAGCCCCGCGGCGAGCAGCGTGCCGAAGCCGTCGGAGATCCCGACCGCCGCGCGCATCGCCCGCTGGACCAGCAGGATGTAGAGCAGGAGCACCGCGAAGGCGCCCACCATGCCGAGCTCCTCGGCGAGGGTCGAGTAGATGAAGTCGCTGTGCCCGAAGGGCACCATGTCGGGCCGTCCGCCGCCGGGTCCCTTGCCCACGAGCCCGCCCGAGGCCATGCCGAACAGGCCGCGCGCGATCTGCTCGCAGGCGCCGTAGTTCTCGCTGCTCAGCGGGTCCAACCAGCACGTGAAGCGGGTGCGCACGTGCCCCAGCAGGGTCGCGGCGAAGATCGCGGGCGGCACGAACATCACCGCGCCGATCACCAGCCAGCTCAGGCGGTCGGTCGCGACGTAGAGCATGGCCACGAACAGCCCGAAGAACATCAGCGCCGTGCCCAGATCGGTCTCGAACACGAGGATCGCGATGCAGAAGGCCCAGGCCGCGAGGATCGGCCCGAAGTCCGACCAGCGCGGCAGGTGGATGCCCAGCACCTTGGGGCCGGCGAGGGCCAGGGTGTCGCGGCGGGAGACCAGATAGCCGGCGAAGAAGATCGCGATGCAGATCTTCGCGAGCTCCGCGGGCTGGAAGGAGTAGCCGGCGATCCTGATCCAGATCTTCGAGCCGTACTGCTCGTCGGTGAGGAACGGGACCAGGGGCAGCAGCAGGAGCACCGCCCCGCTGACCGCGAAGATCCACATGTAGCGGCGCAGGATCCGGTGGTCGCGGATGACCAGGAGCACGACCACGGCGAGGATCGCGCCGATCACCGTCCACAGCTGCTGGCGCGAGGCGTAGGACGCGGTGGTGCCGATGTACTTCGTGACCGCCGTGTCGTAGCTGAAGATCATGGCGACGCCGATGCCGTTCAGCAGCACCGCGATCGGCAGGATCACGGGATCCGCGTACGGCGCGCGCCACATCACGGCGATCTGCAGGACCAGCACGATCACGCCGGCGCCGATCGCGACCGCGGGCAGGGCGTCGGGGATCTCGCCGTGGCGGCCCAGGCCCACGAGCGCGTAGGTGAGCACGCCGAGGCCTGCGGCGATCAGCAGCAGCAGCGCCTGCAGGACGCGGCGCGGGCGGGCGGTGTAGGAGACGACGGTGACCATCAGTCCCCCTCGTCGGTCGGGGAGGACGAGGACGCGCTGCTCGCGTCGTCCGCCGGCGGGGTCGGGCCCTCGGTCGGCGTCGTGGGCAGGGTGGTCGCGGTCTGCGACTCCAGGCGGTCCACGATCTCCTGGGCGTCGGCGAGGTCGTCGGCCGGGATCGTCGAGGTGACCTGCTGCTGGGTGATCGAGGGCAGGGAGTCCACGGGCACGTCGGTGACCTCGACCGGGTCCGAGAGCGAGACCGGGCCCAGGTCCTGGGAGATGCCGCGGTAGATGACGACGCTGTCGCCGTCGGTCCCCACGTAGTACTGCTTCTGCGACCAGGTGTACCCGGCCCACAGGGCGCCCGCGAGCACCGCGACCACGAGCACGAGGGTCACCAGCGCCGGCCAGGGTCCGCGTCGCGGCGGCTCCTCCTCGAAGTCCTCGTCGGAGTAGGGCGGCTCGGGGCTCTCGACGCGGGTCAGCGCGGCGGCGCGCGCGGCCGGCCCCGAGGCGCTCGTGGGCTGGTTGCGGGTGCGCGCGGCCGAGCCCACAATGAGCGGGGTCGTGGAGGGCGCCTCGGCGCTGCGGGGCAGGTCGTCGAGATCCACGACGTCGGCGATGATGCAGGTGATGTTGTCCGGCCCGCCGCCCTTGAGGGCGAGCTGGATGAGGGCCTCGGCGCACTCGTCGGGATCCTCGATGCCGTCCATCGTGGCGTGGATCGTCTCGAGCGACACCAGGCCCGAGAGGCCGTCGGAGCACAGCATCCAGCGGTCGCCCACGCGGGCCGAGCGCATCGAGAGGTCGAGCTCGGGATCCGCGTCCACGTCGCCGAGCACGCGCATGAGCACCGAGCGCTGCGGGTGGCGCTCGGCCTCCTCGCTGGTCAGCCGGCCCTCGTCCATGAGGCGCTGGACGAACGTGTGGTCCTTGGTGACCTGCACGGTCTCGTCGTCGCGCAGCAGGTAGGCGCGCGAGTCGCCGATGTGGGCGAGCGCGAAGCGGCCCTCCGCGCGCAGCAGCGCGGTGACCGTCGTGCCCATGCCCGCGAGCTGCGGCTCCTCGCGCGCGCGGCGCAGGATCAGCTGGTTGGCCTCGAGGATCGTCTCCTCGAGGCTCGCCACGACGTCCGAGGCGGGGGTGTCCGTGTCCAGCTGGGCGAGACGGCCCACGGCGATCGACGAGGCGACGTCGCCGCCCGCGTGGCCGCCCATGCCGTCGGCCACCATCAGCAGGTGGCTGCCCGCGTACCCGGAGTCCTGGTTGTTCGAGCGCACCAGGCCGACGTCGGAGCGGGCCGCGTAGCGCAGGGCGATGGTCATCGGGGGCCTCGCCTCAGCTCGATCTCGGTACGGCCGATCCGCACCTGCGCGCCGGGGCGGAAGGGCACGGCGCCCTCGATCTTCTTCCCCGACAGCAGGGTGCCGTTGGTCGAGCCGAGATCCTCGACCATCCACTCGTCGTCCTGTGGGAAGACGCGCGCATGGCGGTTGGAGGCGTAGTCGTCGTCGAGCACGAGCGTGCACTCGGGCGCGCGCCCGATGAGCACGGGCGTGCGGCCGAGGGTGAGGGTGGTCCCGCGCAGCGGGCCGGCCGTGACCACGAGCGCGGTCGAGATCACCGAGGGGTCGGTGCGCAGCGAGGCCGCCTGGGCGGGATCGGCCGACGGTCGCTGCTCGCGCCGCGGGTCCGGCTTCGTGCCGCGGTTCACGACCGTGGTGCCGAAGAGGTCGTTGCGCAGGATCAGCAGCACCGCGACGACGAAGAGCCAGAGCCCCAGCACCAGCGCGACGCGCAGGACGAGGATCGTCAGTTCGCTCATGCGGCGCTCACCAGGTCGCCGACGTCGGCGCGGGCGAGGGCAGGATCACGGTGAGCCGGGTGCGGCCGATCCGGATCGACGAGCGGTCCTGCAGGGTCACGGGCGTGCGGATGCGCTCGCCGTCGACGAAGGTGCCGTTGGTCGACCCCAGGTCGGTGGCCATGAGGGAGGCGCCGTCGGCCCGCAGCTCGAGGTGGTGGCGGGAGACGCCGGTGTCGTCGAGGATGATGTCCGCGTCGCCGCCGCGACCGATCACGGTGACGGGGCCGGTCAGCAGGTACTGCTGGTCGTCGATCTCCACGATCGGGTGGCCGGGGCCGGCGGCCTGCTCGGCGCCCGTGGCGGGCGCGACCGTGCCGCGCTCGGTGCGCGACTCGGTCTCGAAGCGGCCGGGGCGCACCTCGTCGTCCTCCTCGAGGGAGACGCTCACGCCGCCCACGAACACGTAGCGGTTCTTCTCCGCGTGCTCGAGGATCACGCGCTCCATCTCCTCGAGCAGCGTCTCCTCCCACGAGGAGAAGCGCTCATGATCCGCCGAGTTCAGGTAGATCGTGAAGACGTTCGGGGCGATGGTGCGCGTGCGGTCGAGGACCTGGATCTGGTCGTCGCACTCGCGCTTGAGCCCCTGGGCGAGGTCGAGCGGCTTGAGCTGCCCGCGGCCGGACGTGAAGACGCTCGTGACGCCGCGGTCCAGTCCGCGCTCGATCCGATCCAAGATCCCCACGGTCGATCCTCCGCTGTCGAGACGGTGTGGTGCTGGTCGATCGTATCGTGCCATCACCGTGCGACTGCGGTCAGGCGGAGGGGAGGTCGGGGACGAGGTGTGCAGGTCGTGTGGAGGCGCACCTCGTCCCCGCCCTCCGCCCCCGTTCTCCGAGGGGCGGCCGGGGGCGTCTCAGTGCACGAGCACCCGGCGCCCCTTCTTCATCCAGCCGCCCTTCCAGAGCATGTCGGTCGCGGCCACCGAGAGGCGGCTGCAGCCGTGGGAGGCGGGGTAGGGCGGGATCGAGGTGGCGCCGTGGATGGCCCAGCCGCGGTCGTAGTAGCCCGGCCGGTACAGCCTGCCCAGCGGGGCCGTCTGCCAGCCGCTCGTGGGGAAGCTGTACATCGTGAAGTCCCCGCTCGGCGTGGTCGCGGTCTTCCAGCGCCCGCCCGAGTAGTACTTCTTCCCCGAGGCGGTCGAGGTGTTGAGGATGTACTTCAGCCTGCCGCCGCTGATGCAGTAGAGCAGCTGCTTCTTCTTGTCGACCTCGAAGGCGGTGCCCGAGGTGATGCGCGGCGTCGGGCGGGTGCCCTTCTTCAGCGCGGCGCGGGACTTCGCCCCGAAGACGCCGTCCTTGGCGAGGCCCGCGGCCTTCTGCAGCGCGTACACCGCCTGGGTGGTGGTGGCGCCGAAGCTGCCGTCGGCGCTGCCGCACCAGTAGCCGCGTGCGGCGAGGTCCTTCTGCATGGTCTTCACGGCGCTCCCGCGATCGCCCGGATGCAGCACCGGGTCCTTCGCAGAGGCGGGGGACGTGCCCAGGGCCAGGGAGCCGGCGAGCACGGGCGCGCCGACGAGCAGGGCCCGTCGGGTGGGCGCGGGAGGGGTGGCGAGGCGGGTCATCTGTCTCTCTCCTTGTAAGAGACGGCGCGGGGGGGCACCGTGGGTGCGATGTCGCGATTTGCGCGACATGTCCGATGGGCGGACGCGCCACAGCCTGCCATAGGTCAAGAGAAAGTAAAAGAGGCGTCAAGAAAGTGGTGTCCGACGTGGGAGGGAGTGCATGGGGGAGCGGGTACGCGTGTGGGAACCTGGGGCCGTGGACGACCTCCTCGCACCTTTCTCCTTCCCCTGCGCCCTGGGCGTCGCGGGCACCGGCGGCACTCTCCTGACCGCGGGCGACGCCGCGAGCGTGCACCCGCTCGCGAGCGTCTCGAAGCCGATCGCCGCGCTCGGCGCGCTGATCGCCGTCGACCGCTCCCTGCTCGACCTCGAGGCCCCCGTCGGCCCCGAGGAGACGCGGGGAGCGCTGGCGGGCGGAGCGGACGCCGAGGTCCCCGAGGGCGCCACGGTCCGCCACCTGCTCGCCCACACCGCCGGCTTCGCCTTCGACACCGGCGCCCTGCTCGCCGCGCCCGGCTCCCGCCGCATCTACTCCAACACCGGCTTCGAGGTGCTCGGCCGGGCCCTCGAGCAGGCGACCGGCACGGACCTCGAGACCTGGCTCGAGGACGAGGTCTGCGGACCGCTCGGCCTGCGCGACCTCGAGGCCTCGGGATCGCCGGCCGCGGGCTTCCGCGCGAGCGTCCAGGACCTCCTGCTCATCGGACGCGAGATGCTCGCCCCCACCCTCGTCGACCCCGCGCTCTGGCGCGAGGCGACGAGCGTGCAGTTCCCCGGCCTGCCCGGGGTGCTGCCCGGGTACGGGCGCCAGAAGCACAACGACTGGGGGCTCGGCCTCGAGATCCGCGACGGCAAGAGCCCGCACTGGACGGGGGAGCGCAGCGGGCCCGCGAGCTTCGGCCACTTCGGCCAGTCCGGCTCCTTCCTGCTCCTGGACCCCGACCGCGGCCTCGCCCTCGCCTTCCTCGGCGACGAGCCCTTCGGCCCCTCCCACGTCGAGCACTGGCCCGGCCTGATCGACGCCGTGCTCGCGCGGCACGACGCAGGGGAGCCTGGCGCGTGAGCGCAGGGCCCGCGTCCGGGCGGCCCCCGGGGGCCGACGGCCTTGGCGCGCTCGACGCGTTCGGCTTCGAGGCCGCCGCGATCGTGCTCGGCCCCGAGGGTGTGCGCGCGAGCGCGGGCGACCTCGAGAAGGTGCGCCCCCTGCGTTCGGTGAGCAAGACGCTCACCGGGTTCGCGTGCGCGATCGCCCTCGAGCGCGGCGCGGTCGCGCTGACGGACCCCGTCGGCCCCGAGGGGGCGACCCTGCGGCATCTGCTCTGCCACGCCTCCGGCCTCTTCTACGAGTCCGATCGCGTGCTGCAGGAGCCGGGGAAGCGGCGCCACTACTCCAATCGCGGGATCGACGTGGCCGCGCTGCACGTCGCGCGCGCCGTCGGCCGGGACTTCGAGGACTGGGTCGCGGGCGAGGTCGCCGAGCCGCTCGGCATGGAGCGCCTGAGCTGGGACGGTCCGCCGTCCGTGGGCGCCTTCGCCCCGCTCGTCGACCTCTCCCTCCTCGCCCTCGAGCTGCTGCGGCCGACGCTCCTGGGCCCCGAGGTGTTCGCGCAGATGACCACGCCGCAGCTTCCCGAGCTGGTCGGCATCATGCCCGGCTTCGGCAAGCAGGACCCCAACCCCTTCGGGCTGGGGTTCGAGGTGCGCGGCACGAAGAGCCCCCACTGGACCGGGACGACGAGCAGCCCCGAGACCTTCGGGCACTTCGGCATGCTCGGCACCGCCGTGTGGGTCGACCCGGTCGCCGATCTCGCCGCCGTCATCGGCACCGACCACGAGTTCTGCGACAGCCATCGCGAGCTGCTCCCGCGCCTGAGCGACGACATCCTCGCGCGCTGGTCCCCGCCCGCCCGCTGACACCGCCTTCCGGATAGTCTCGGAGGGACCCTCGTCCTCCGACCGCCGCGACGTCCGCGCCCCGTGAAGGAGTCCTCGCACATGCACGACGACACCCGCCTCACCGAGGAGCGGATCCGCCGCTTCGTCCGCGACCACCTCGAGGGCGGAGGCCGACGCGAGCAGGTGCCGGTCAGCATCCGCGCCCACGCGCTGCCGGGGGAGCCGGTCCCTCCCGCCGAGGCGATCGCGGCGCTGCCCGAGTACGTCCCGATCGAGGTGGGCCAGAGCTGGGGGCGCGCCTGGTCGACCCTCTGGCTGCACGTCACCGGCTCCGTGCCCGGGGAGTGGGACCGGCCCGAGGACGTGTGCGAGCTCGTCGTCGACCTCGACTTCACCGGCGGCCCCGGCTTCCAGTCCGAGGCGCTCGTCTTCACCCCGCAGGCCGAGCCCGTCAAGGCCATCAACCCGCTGAACGCGTTCATGACCCTCGCGACCGGCCAGCGCCTCGACCACTACCTCGAGTGCGCGGCGAATCCCGACGTCGCGGGCGGCTGGACCTTCGCGCCCACCGACCTCGGCGATCCCGCGACCCTCCCCGAGCGCGACCTCTACACGATCCGCGCCCTCCACGTGCAGCGCAGCGACCGGCGCATCCGCGCGCTCGCCGAGGACGTGCGCGCGCTCGACGGCCTCATGCACGAGCTGCCGGCGACCAGCCCCCGTCGGGCCGAGATCCTGCGCGCCCTCGAAGCGGCGCTCGACGCCGCCGACCCCGACGACCTGCCGGGCACGGCCGACGCCGCGCGCGAGGCGCTGCGCCCCGCCCTCGAGCGGCCCGCGCACTCCTCGGCGCTCACCGTGATGGCCACCGGCCACGCCCACATCGACTCGGCCTGGCTGTGGCCCGTGCGCGAGACCATCCGCAAGTGCGCCCGCACCTTCTCCAACGCGATCGCGCTCATGGACGCCGAGCCGGACTTCACCTTCTCCGTCTCCTCCGCCCAGCAGTACCTGTGGATGAAGGAGCACTACCCGAGCCTGTTCGAGCGGATCCGCGAGAAGGTCGCCGAGGGCCGCTTCGTGCCCGTGGGCGGCATGTGGGTCGAGTCCGACACCAATATGCCCGGGAGCGAGGCGATGGCCCGGCAGTTCGTGGCCGGCAAGCGATTCTTCCTCGAGGAGTTCGGCGTCGAGACGACGCAGACCTGGCTGCCCGACTCCTTCGGCTACTCGGCGGCGCTCCCGCAGATCGCCGCGCTCGCCGGGCAGCGGGACTTCCTCACCCAGAAGGTCTCCTGGAACCAGACGAACACCTTCCCGCACCACACCTTCCTGTGGGAGGCCCTGGACGGGACGAGCGTCTTCACGCACTTCCCCCCGGCCGACACCTACAACGGGACCCTCGAGCCCTCCGAGCTCGCGTTCGTCGAGCGCAACTTCAAGGAGAAGGGCCGCTCCGACGTCGCGATCGACCTCTTCGGCTTCGGCGACGGGGGCGGCGGGCCCTCGCGGGAGATGATCGAGGCCGGGCGCCGTGCGGCCGACCTCGAGGGCTCCCCGAAGGTCGAGTTCGCGAGCCCCGAGGAGTTCTTCTCCCGTGCCCGCGAGAGCTACCCGAGCCCGCCGGTCTGGGCCGGGGAGCTCTACCTCGAGCTGCATCGCGGGACGTACAGCGCGCAGCTGGCCACCAAGCAGGGCAACCGGCGCACCGAGGCGGCCCTGCACCAGGCCGAGCACCTCGCGACACTCGCCGCCGTGCGCGCGGGAGCCCCCTATCCGCACGACGCGCTCGAGGGCATGTGGCACAACGCCCTGCTGCTGCAGTTCCATGACATCCTGCCCGGCTCCGCGATCGCCTGGGTGCACCGCGACGCCGAGCGCAATCACGCCTCGATCCAAGCCCGCGCCGAGCAGGTGGTCCTCGATGCGCTCGCGGCGCTCGCCGGGGCCGACGGGACGATCGGCACCGACAGCACCGCCGGCACCGACGGCGCCGACGGGACGGGCGAGGGGCGCGCAGGGGACGAGATCCTGCTGAACACGGCTCCCGTCACCTCCCGCCGCGGCATCGCGCCCTACTCCGCGGGCCGCCCGGTGCAGGAGACCGAGGGCGTGGCCCTCGTGCGCCGTGGCGAGCGGATCGCCCTGGACAACGGCCTGGTCCGGGCCATCCTCGACGAGCGCGGGGAGATCGTCTCCCTCATCGACAGCGCGAGCGGCCGCGAGGCCATCGCCCCGGGCGACTCCGGCGCCCGCCTGCAGCTGCACCGCGACACCCCCAACGCGTGGGACGCCTGGGACATCGACGCCTTCTACCGGCACGTGGTGCGGGACCTCGACCGGCCCCTGGCCGTCGAGGTCGACGAGATCGCCGGGGGCGCCCGCGTCACCTACCGGTACACGACCACCGCGCCCGAGGGCGCGTCGGGAGGCGTGACCGGCGAGGGCAGCGAGATCGTCAAGATCTTCGAGCTGCGCCCCGGCGACCGCGCCCTGCACCTCACGATCGACCTGGACTGGCGCGAGCACCGCAAGGCGCTCAAGCTCGGCTTCGGCCTGGACCTGCGCGCCCCGGTGATGAGCAGCGAGATCCAGTTCGGGCACGTGGACCGCCCGATCCCCGTGAACACCTCCTGGGACTCCGCGCGCTTCGAGACCTGCGCCCACCGCTTCGTGCACGTCGCCGAGGGCGCGCGCGGCGTCGCGCTGGCCAACGACTCGACCTACGGGCACGACGTGCTGCGCACCGTCCGCGAGGCCGACGGCGGCACCACCACGACCGTGCGGGCCACCCTGGTGCGCTCCCCGCAGTTCCCCGATCCCGGCGCCGACCACGGCGCCTACTCCCTGCGCTTCGCCCTGCGCCCCGGCGCCGACATGGTCGACGCGATCACGGAGGGCTACCGCGCGAACCTCCCCGAGCGCTGGGTCCCCGCGGCGGTCGCCCGGGCCGCCGCGCCGCTCGCCCGCATCGAGGGCGCGCCCGGCGTGCTCATCGAGACCGTGAAGCTCGCCGAGGACCGCTCCGGCGACCTCGTGCTGCGCGTCTACGAATCCCTCGGCGAGCGGGCACGGGCCGCTCTCGTGCTCGATGTCCCCGGAGCAGGCGGAACAGCGGGGTCGAGCGCAGCAGGGACGAGGAGGGCGGACGTCACCGCCGTCGACCTCCTCGAACGGCCCTTCGGGGCCGACGCCCCCGCGCACCTCGCCCCGCTCGTCCGCGACTCCTCGGACGAGGATCCCGAGCCCGGCGCGGGCATCCCCCTCGACCTGCGCCCCTTCGAGATCCGCACCCTCCGGGTGGCCCGCGCATGACCGGCACCCCAGCTCCCGCCGCGCTCGCCCGCCCCGCCGCGCCCGCCCGCCCCGCCGCGCCCGCGCGCCCCGCCGTCGCGCCCGTCGGCCGGATCTTCGCGATCGTCGCGTTCGCCGAGGCCGTCAGCTGGGCGGGGCTGCTGCTGGGCATGGCCCTGAAGTACGGGCCCGTGGGCACCGAGGCAGGGGTCTGGCTCTTCGGCCGGCTGCACGGCGGCGTGTTCGTCGCCTACGTGGTGATGGTCGTCGTCGCCGCGGTGGTGCTGCGCTGGAGGTGGTGGGCCGCCCTGCTGGCCCTGGCCTGCTCGATTCCGCCGCTGGTGACGGTGCCGCTGGAGATCTGGCTGCGCCGCACCGGACGCCTCGCCGGACGCGGCATGTTCACCTCCGCGTCACCGGAAGAGCCCCTCTCCCAGGATGACACCGATACGCTGGTAGACGTCGATCACGCACCCTGACCAGGAGGTTCCCTGCCATGAAGATCGTCGTCGCCGGCGGAGACGGATTCTGCGGCTGGCCCACGGCCCTGTACCTCTCGCAGAAGGGCCATGAGGTCACGATCCTGGACTCCCTGGTGCGCCGCGAGATCGACACCGAGCTGGGGTCGAACTCGATGACGCCGATCCTCCCGCTCACCGAGCGCGTCGCCGCCTGGAAGGAGGTCTCCGGGAAGGACATCGACGTGGTGATCGGGGACCTCACCGACTACGACGACGTCACCCGGGTCGTCACCGAGAAGCAGCCCGAGGCGTTCGTGCACTTCGCCGAGCACCGCAGCGCGCCCTACTCGATGATCGACCGCGAGCACGCGATCGAGAACCACCGCAACAACGTCACCGGCACGCTCAACGTGCTGTGGGCGATCAAGGACCTCGCGCCCGACTGCCACCTCGTCAAGCTCGGCACCATGGGCGAGTACGGCCAGCCCAACATCGACATCGAGGAGGGCTGGATCGAGATCGAGCACAAGGGCCGCAAGGACCGCCTGCCGTTCCCCAAGGCCCCGGGCTCCTTCTACCACCTCACCAAGGTGCACGACAGCGACAACATCATGTTCGCCTGCCGCATCTGGGGCGTGCGCGCGACCGACCTCAACCAGGGCGTCGTCTACGGCCTCGACACCGACGAGACCCGCCTCGACCCGCGCCTGGCCAATCGCTTCGACTACGACGCGGTGTTCGGCACGGCCCTGAACCGCTTCCTCATCCAGGCCGCGATCGGCCACGACCTCACGGTCTACGGCGGCGGCTCGCAGACCCGCGGCTACCTCAACATCGCCGACACCGTGCGCTGCATCGAGATCGCGTGCGAGAACCCCGCCGAGCGCGGCGAGTTCCGCGTCTTCAACCAGTTCACCGAGTCCTTCAGCGTCCAGGACCTCGCCGAGAAGGTGCAGCGCGTGGCCCGCGAGCAGGGCATCGAGGTGGGCATCGACCACCTCGAGAACCCGCGCGTGGAGAAGTACGACCACTACTACAACGCGGTCAACACGAATCTGCTCTCCCTGGGCCTGGAGCCCCACCTGCTGACCGACGAGGTCCTCGCCGAGATCCTCTCCGTCGCCCGCGCGAACACCGACCGGGTGAAGGACGAGCTGGTCCTGCCCACCGTCACCTGGAAGTGACCACGACGGCGTGAGGATCGCGATCGTCACCGAGACGTTCCTGCCCTCGGTCGACGGCGTGGTGACCCGGCTGCGCCACGCCGTCGAGCGCTTCGTCGACCTCGGCCACGAGGTGCTCGTCATCGCCCCCGACCTGGGGGTCACCGAGCACCACGGGGCCCGCGTCGTCGGCATGAGGCCGGTGACGCTGCCGTTCTACAAGCACCGCCGCTTCACCCTGCCCAACCCCACCGTCGACGGCGTGATCCGCGGGTTCCACCCGGACGTCGTCCACGCGGCCCAGCCGCTGCTGCTGGCCTCCTCGGGCGCCTACGCCGCCCACCGCCAGCGGATCCCGCTGGTCGCGAGCTACCACACGCACATCCCCCGCTACCTGGACCTCTACAGGGCCTGGAAGTGGTCGAAGCCGCTGATCTGGTGGCAGATCCGGCGCAACCACGCGCTCGCCGACATCAACATCGCGACCTCGCAGACCATGCGCGACGAGCTCGCCGGGCAGGGCCTGGCGAACCTCCACGTGCTGCGCCGCGGCGTGGACACCGCGCAGTTCCATCCCCGCTTCGCCTCGCAGGAGGTGCGCGAGCGCCTCACGGACGGGCACCCGGAGAAGAAGCTGCTGGTGTTCGTCGGCCGCCTCGCCGCGGAGAAGGAGATCCACCGTCTGCGGGCGATGATGGACCGGCGGGACGACGTGGCCCTCGCGATCGTGGGCGACGGACCGTTCCGCGGCGAGCTCGAGCAGATCTTCGCGGGCACCCCCACCCTGTTCCCCGGCTTCCTCGAGGGGGAGGACCTGGCCGCGGCCTTCGCGAGCGCCGACGCCTTCGTCTTCCCCTCGGTCACCGAGACCCTGGGGCTCGTGATCCTCGAGGGCATGGCCTCGGGTCTGCCCGTGGTCGCCGCCCGTTCGGGGCCGACGATGGAGCAGGTCACCGACGGGGTCGACGGGCTGCTCTTCGACGCGGGGGACGAGGCGAGCCTCGATCGCGCGCTCGACCGCCTCGCCGATCCGGAGCAGGCGGCCTCGATCCGACGGGCCGCGCGCGCCGAGGCCGAGGAGTACTCGTGGGAGAACGCCTCGGACGACCTGCTGCGCCTCTACGAGCTCGCGATCGCGGAGCACGGCTCGCGTCCCTGAGCATGCGAACGGCCCGGCCCCGCAGCTGCGGGACCGGGCCGATCGGTGACCGGGCGCCGTCGGCCGAGGGCCGACGGACGCGGGATCAGCGGAAGGTGACGAACCCGGTGGGGTTGCCCCAGATCGCGCGCTCGACGACCTTCTGCTGGGAGCCGGAGGCGTCGATGATCTGGCCGTTGCCGGCGTAGATCGCGACGTGGCCCGGGTAGGTGACGATGTCGCCGGGCTGGGCCTCCGACTGCGAGATCGACTTCCCCTGGGCGGCGATCTCGCCGCTCGTGCGGGGGATGTCGATGCCGGCCTTGTTGTACGCGTAGTTCACGAGGCCCGAGCAGTCCATGCCGCTGAGCGAGGAGCCGCCCCAGGAGTACGGGGTGCCGAGCGCGGAGCGGGCGGCGCTGACGATCTCGTTGTCGCTGCTCGAGCTCGCGCTCGCCGGGACCGACGTGGAGCCCGCGGAGGAGCCGTAGGACGGCAGCTCGCCGGACTGGCTCGAGGTGGTCGAGGACTGGCTGGTGGTGCCGACCTCGTCGCTGCCGGCCAGGTCCAGGTCGTTCGCGTTGGCGGCGCCGCCGGTGAAGGCGGTGCCGGCCAGGACGGTGCCCAGCAGGGCGGCCCCGCCGAGGGTGCGCGCGGCGCGGCTGGTGCTGGTCAGGGGGGTGACGGCGCGGCCGGTGGCGCGGTGCGTGTTCTTCAGTGCCATGGTCTCGGTGCGTTCCTTCCGACCTCGGGTGCGAGGATCGTGATGCTGTGCGGGGGTCGTGCGAGGAGGACCGGGAGCGGGGCTCCGATCGCTGCCTGCGATGTGCCACCACCGTAGGAACGGGCCGAGGGCGATCTGAAGGCGTTTGGACGAGGCACCGACGAGGGTTGACGGGGCTTTGACGCGCGCCCGGGCGGAGGTGACCGGGAGGTGACGCGCATTGACGCTCTCGCGGGGTCTGCGCCACATCGCCGGGAGCCGCCTGCACGGATGCAGGGGATGCGCCGGAAGGCGTCGCAGGGGCCCCGAATGTGTCCGCTTATGACATCGAGGTGGCATGCGCAGGTCGCGGATGCCCATGATGCCGGACATGACCACCACTGTGTCCGCCGACGCCCGTGCGCGCCGCGCCGCGAGCCCGCACGGCGGGAGCCCGACGAACGCGGACCCGATCGCCGAGCGGGGCGCGCTGCGCCTGGCGGGCGTCGGCCGCGCCTTCGGCCCCGCCGAGGTCCTGCGCGCCCTCGACCTCGAGGTCCGCGCCGGGGAGATCCTCGCCGTCATCGGCCCCTCCGGCTGTGGCAAGTCGACCCTGCTGCGCCTGGTCGCGGGCCTGGATGCGCCGAGCGCCGGGGGGATCCGCCTGGGCGGGAGCGTGATCCGCGGCGTCGACGAGTCCACGGCCGTCGCCTTCCAGGAGCCGCGCCTGCTGCCCTGGCGCACCCTCGAGGCGAACGTCGCCCTGGGCCTCCCGCGCGGCACCGCGCGGGCCGAGGGGCGCGAGCGCGTGCGCCACCTGCTGCAGCTCGTCGGCCTCGAGCACGCTGCGGGCCAGCGCCCGCGCGAGATCTCCGGCGGCATGGCCCAGCGCGCCTCCCTCGCCCGGGCCCTCGCCCGCGGACCCGAGGTGCTCCTGCTCGACGAGCCCTTCGGGGCGCTCGACGCCCTCACCCGCCTGCGCATGCAGGACCTCCTGCTCGAGATCCACGCCGCCGAGCCCACCACCGTCCTCGTCGTCACCCACGACGTCGAGGAGGCACTGTTCCTCGCCGACCGCGTCGTCCAGCTGCGCACCCTGCGCCGCGCCGCGCCCGAGGAGGGCTCGATCGCCCGCGTGATCGATGTGCCCAGCCCGCGACCGCGCGACCGCGCCGACGCCGCCCTCGCCGCCCTGCGCAGCGAGCTGCTCGACGGGCTCGGCGTCCCCAGCCACCACGGCACGCCCGCCCACGGCACGACCACCCGCCCCACGACCCCCGAGGACCACGCATGACCCGCACCGCACGCACCCTCAGCCGCCGCGGCGCCCTCGCGCTCGGCGCCGCCGCCCCGCTCGCCCTCGCCGGCTGCGTGGCGGGGGAGAACGCCCAGAAGGACAGCGCGGGAGGGGGCGGCTCGGGCGACTGGTCGCTCTCCGAGCTCACCATCGACTTCGCGACCTACAACCCCCTCAGCCTCGTCATCAAGGACCAGGGCATCCTCGAGGACGCCCTCGGCGACGGCGTGAAGGTCACCTGGGTGCAGTCGGCCGGCTCCAACAAGGCCAACGAGTTCCTGCGCTCGGGCTCCGCCCACGTCGCCTCGACGGCCGGATCCGCCGCGCTGCTCGCCCGCGCGAACGGCTCGCCCATCAAGGTCATCGACATCTTCTCCCAGCCCGAGTGGTCGGCCCTCGTCGGCCCGAAGGGCACCGACCTGAAGGACCCCGCGGACCTCGAGGGACGATCGGTCGCCGCCACCAAGGGCACCGACCCCTACTTCTTCCTCGTCCAGGCGCTCGAGACCGCGGGCCTCACGGTCAAGGACGTCGAGATCCAGGCCCTCCAGCATGCCGACGGCCGCTCCGCCCTCGACGGCGGCTCCGTGGACGCCTGGTCCGGGCTCGACCCGATCATGGCCGCCGCCGAGGCCGAGAGCGGCGACGTCCTCTTCTACCGCAACGTCGACTTCAACACCTATGGGTTCCTCAACGCCACCGAGGACTTCATCGACGACCACGCCGATGTCGCCCAGGCCGTCGTCGACGCCTACGAGAAGGCCCGCAGCTGGGCGCTCGAGAACCTCGAGGGCACCGCGAAGCTGCTGGCCGAGGTCGCCGGCATCGACGAGAAGATCGCGAGCACCGTCATCACCGAGCGCTCGAACCTCGACGTCAGCGGCGTGCCCGGCAAGGACCAGACCGCCGTCCTCGAGAAGATCGCCCCCGTGCTCGGCGCCTCGGGCGACGTGCAGGGCGGGGAGGACGCCGTGACGAAGGCGCTGGAGAGCATCGTCCACGACGCCTTCGCGACGAAGGCCACGAGCAAGTGAGCAGCGCGACCGCCGTCAGCGAGCTCGGCATCTCGCACGTCGAGAGCACCGCAGGGCCCCGCCGCGGCGGGTGGCCGCGCCGCCTCGCCCTCGGCGCCCTGGTGCCGCTGCTGATCCTCGTCGTCTGGGAGGTCGTCACCGCGACCGGCCTCGTGCCCGCCTACCGCCTGCCCGGGCCCCTCGCCGTGCTGCGCGCCGCCGGGGAGCTGCAGGCCGCCGGCGAGCTCTGGCTGCACGTCGCGATCTCGGTGCAGCGCGTGCTCATCGGCTTCGCGATCGGCTCCGCCGCGGGGCTCGCCGTCGCGGCCCTCGTCGGCCTCAGCCGCACGGCCGACGCCCTGCTGGGCCCGCTGCTCGCCGCGCTGCGCGCCGTCCCCTCGCTCGCCTGGGTGCCGCTGCTCATCCTCTGGATGCAGATCGGCGAGACCTCGAAGATCACGCTGATCGCGATCGGCGCCTTCTTCCCCGTCCTCACCACGGTCTCCTCCGCGCTGCGGCACACGGATCCGCAGCTCGTGGAGGCGGGGCGCGCCTTCGGCCTGCGCGGCCTCTCCCTGCTGCGCACCGTGCAGCTGCCCGCCGCCGTGCCCGCCGTGATCTCCGGCCTCCGCCTCGCCCTCGCGCAGTCCTGGCTGTTCCTCGTCGCAGCCGAGCTCATCGCCTCCTCGATGGGGCTGGGCTTCCTGCTGAACGACTCCCAGCAGAACGGCCGCGTGGACCGGATCCTGCTGACCATCGTGCTGCTCGCCCTGCTGGGCACCGCGACCAACGCCCTGCTCGGGCTCGTCGAGAAGAAGCTCCTGAGGAGGTGGGCATGACGACCGCCCCGACCACCACCACGACCGCCCCGACCAGGACCGCCCCGACCGGGCCCGAGGCCCGACTGGTCGAGAACCGCAGCTTCCCCCCGCCCGCCGCCTTCGCGGCCCGGGCGAACGTCGGCCCCGAGGAGTACGCGCGCGCCGAGGCCGACCCCATCGGCTTCTGGGAGGAGGCCGCGCGCGGCCTCGAGTGGCGCACCCCCTGGCACACCGCTCTCCGCTGGGAGCCGCCGACGCCCGATCCCGCGACCGGCGAGCTCAGTGTGCCCTCCGCCCGCTGGTTCGAGGGCGGCACCCTCAACGTCGCTGAGAACTGCGTGGACCGCCACGTGCGCGCCGGACGCGGCGAGAAGGTCGCGCTGCACGTCGAGGGGGAGCGCGGCGACCGCCTGGCCGTCACCTACGCGGACCTCCAGGAGCGCGTCTCCCGCGCCGCCAACGCCCTCGAGTCACTCGGCGTCGGCCCCGGCGACCGCGTCGTCGTCTACCTTCCCGTGATCCTCGAGACCGTCGTCGTCACCCTCGCCTGCGCCCGCATCGGCGCCGTGCACTCCCTGGTCTTCGGAGGCTTCAGCGCCGAGGCCGTGCGCTTCCGCCTCCAGGACACCGGTGCGAAGCTGCTGGTCACCTCCGACGGCCAGTTCCGTCGCGGGAAGGCCGTCGAGGTCAAGTCCGCGGCCGACGAGGCCGCCGCCGACCTCCCCGATCTCGAGCACGTGCTCGTGGTGCGCCGCACCGGCCAGGAGATCGCCTGGACCAGCGGCCGCGACCACTGGTGGGACGAGATCGTGGACCCCGCGAGCCCCGTCCACGAGCCCCGCGCCTTCGACGCCGAGCACCCGCTGTTCATCATCTACACGTCCGGCACGACGGGGAAGCCCAAGGGCCTCGTCCACACCGGCGGCGGCTACCTCGCCCACGCCGCATGGGCCCACTGGGCGCACTTCGACGCCAAGGAGGACGACGTCCACTGGTGCACCGCGGACCTCGCCTGGGTCACGGCCCACACCTACGAGATCTACGGTCCGCTCGCCAACGGCCTCACCCAGGTCATCTACGAGGGCACCCCGGACACCCCGCACCGCGAGCGCCACCTCGAGATCATCGAGCGCTACGGCGTCACCGTCTACTACACGGCCCCGACCCTCATCCGCACCTTCATGTCCTGGTTCGGCGAGCAGCTGCCCGCCGGCCACGACCTGAGCTCGCTGCGTCTGCTGGGCACCGTGGGGGAGTCCATCAACCCCGAGGCCTGGGTGTGGCTGCGCCGCACCTTCGGCCGCGACGAGCTGCCCATCGTGGACACCTGGTGGCAGTCCGAGACGGGAGCCGCCATGGTCGCCCCGCTGCCCGGAGCGACCACGCTGAAGCCCGGCTCGGCGACCCGCGCCCTGCCCGGCATCGACGTCGCCGTCGTCGACGAGGCGGGCGAGGAGGTCGAGCCCGGCCGCGCCGGCGCGCTCGTCGTCCGTCGGCCCTGGCCCGGCATGGCCCGCACGGTCTGGGGCGACCCCGAGCGCTACCGCGACTCCTACTGGCGCGCCCACGCGGGCCGCGGCGAGCACGGCGGCTTCTACCTCGCCGGGGACAGCGCGAGCATCGACGCCGACGGCTGCCTGTGGGTGCTGGGCCGGCTCGACGACGTCGTCAACGTCTCCGGGCACCGCCTCTCCACGATCGAGATCGAGTCCGCGCTGGTCGCCGACCCCGCCGTCGCCGAGGCCGGAGTCGCGGGTGTCGCCGACCCCGTCACCGGCCAGGCCGTCGCCGCCTTCGTGACGGCGAGCGAGGGCGGATCGACGGCCGACGGGGCAGGGGCCGACACGTCAGCGGCCGAGGGGACGGGGGCCGACGGGATCGACGCCGCCCGGCTGCGCGCCCTCGCCGCCCGCGAGATCGGCCCCATCGCCAAGCCCCGCCACGTGCTCGAGGTCGCCGACCTGCCCAAGACCCGCTCCGGCAAGATCATGCGGCGCCTGCTCGCGGACCTCGTGCACGCCGAGCGGGACCGACGGGCGGGCCGGACGGCCGCGCCCCTGGGCGACGTCACCTCGCTCCAGAACCCCGGTGCGGTCGACGCCGTCGGCCGCACCCTGGAAGGCCTGCCTGCGGATCATCCGCTCCTGGCAGGCTGACCCGGGCCGCCCGACCCGCGCCGCCCGACCCGACCCACCCGGCCTGACCGCCCGACACGACCGCCCGCACCGATCACCACAGGAGGTCACCATGACCACGACCGTCCCCGCGTCCACCTTCGAGACGCCGCTGAAGTTCGCCTACTGGGTGCCCAACGTCTCCGGCGGCCTCGTCGTCTCCACGATCGAGCAGCGCACCGACTGGCAGCTGCCCTACAACTCCGCCCTCGCGAAGACCGCCGAGGACTCGGGCTTCGAGTACGCCCTCACCCAGACCCGCTACGCGGCGAGCTACGGCGCCGCGCAGCAGCACGAGGCCTCCGCCTTCAGCCTCGCCCTGCTCGGCGCGACCGAGCGCCTGCGCGTCATCGCCGCCTTCCACCCCGGCATGTGGCACCCGGGCGTGCTCGCCAAGTGGCTCATCACCGCCGACCACCTCTCGGGCGGCCGCGCCGCCGTCAACATCGTCTCCGGCTGGCTGAAGGACGAGTTCACCGGCTTCGGCCTGCCCTGGCTCGACCACGACGAGCGCTACGTGCGCACCGAGGAGTTCATCAGCGCCCTGCGCGGCCTGCTCACCGAGGAGGGCTACTCGCAGGACGGGAAGTACTACTCGATCGACGACTTCACCCTCTCCCCGAAGCCCGTCGACGTGCCCGGCCGCCCCCACCCCGAGATCTTCTTCGGCGGCAACTCGACGGCCGCGCAGAAGGCCGCCGGCCACGTCGCCGACTGGTACTTCTCCAACGGTCGCGACCTCGAGGGCTACCAGGGCAACGTCGAGGGCGTGCTCGCCTCCGCGGCCGAGGTGGGCCGCAGCCCCCGCTTCGGCCTCAACGGCTTCGTGATCGCCCGCGACTCCCGGAAGGAGGCCGAGGAGACCCTCCGCGAGATCGTCGCCAAGGCCCACCGCCCGGCCGTCGAGGGCTTCGCCCAGTCCGTCAAGGAGGCCGGGCAGTCCACGGCCGACGGCAAGGGCATGTGGGCCGACTCCTCCTTCGAGGACCTCGTGCAGTACAACGACGGCTTCAAGACCCGCCTCATCGGCACCCCCGAGGAGATCGCCGAGCGCATCGTCTCCTACAAGGAGATCGGGGTGAACCTGCTGCTGACCTGCTACCTCCACTTCACCGAGGAGGTCGCCGCCTTCGGCCGCGACGTGATGCCGATCGTCCGCGAGCTCGAGAAGGACCTCGCCCGCAGGCACGGCACCGAGCTCGACGCCTCGCAGATCCCCGACGTCCCCGGCGTGAGCGCCGAGGCCGCCACCGCCGCGGCCGACGCGACCCTCCTGTCGGCCCCGTCGGCCCCCTCGACGGATGAGGAGCAGGCCGCGTGAGCGACGAGCGCACCTTCGGGTTCCGCACCCGCGCCCTGCACGCCGGCGGCACGCCGGACGCCGTGCACGGCGCTCGCGCGGTTCCGATCTACCAGAGCACCTCGTTCGTCTTCGACGACGCGACCGACGCCGCGACCCTGTTCGCCCTGCAGAAGTACGGCAACATCTACTCCCGCATCGGCAATCCCACGGTCGCGGCCTTCGAGGAGCGCGTCGCCTCGCTCGAGGGCGGCATCGGCGCGGTCGCCACCGCGTCCGGGATGAGCGCCGAGTTCATCACCTTCGCGGCGCTCGCCGGCGCGGGCGACCACATCGTCGCCTCCGCCCAGCTCTACGGCGGCACCGTCACCCAGCTCGACGTCACCCTGCGCCGCTTCGGCGTGGAGACCACATTCGTCGCCTCCTCCGACGCCGCGGACTACGCGGCGGCGATCCGGCCGGAGACCAGGGCCGTGTACGTCGAGATCATCGGCAACCCGTCCGGGGAGATCGCCGACCTCGAGGCACTCGCCGAGGTCGCCCACGCCGCGGACGTGCCGCTCGTGGTCGACGCGACGCTCGCGACCCCGTACCTCGTGCGGCCCCTCGAGCACGGCGCCGACATCGTCATCCACTCCGCCACGAAGTTCTTGGGCGGACACGGCACGACGCTGGGCGGCGTGGTCGTCGAGTCCGGCCGCTTCGAATGGGGCAACGGCAAGTTCCCCGCGATGACCGAGCCCGTCGCGAGCTACGGCGGCCTCAGCTGGTGGGGCAACTTCGGCGAGTACGGATTCCTCACCAAGCTGCGCTCCGAGCAGCTGCGCGACATCGGCCCCTCGCTCAGCGCGCAGTCCGCCTTCCAGCTGCTCCAGGGCGTCGAGACGCTCCCGCAGCGCATCGACGCCCACCTCGCGAACGCCCGTGCGGTCGCGACCTGGCTGGACGAGGACCCGCGCGTCGCGTACGTGACCTGGGCTGGGCTCCCGGATCACCCGCACCACGAGCGCGCGGAGAAGTACCTGCCGCTCGGTCCCGGCTCGGTCTTCGCCTTCGGCGTGAAGCCGACGGGCGACTTCGCGAGCGACGAGGAGCGCGCCGCCGCGGCCCGCGCCACCGGCGAGGCGGTGATCGGGAACCTGCAGCTCGCCTCGCACCTCGCGAACATCGGCGACGCCCGCACGCTCGTGATCCACCCGGCCTCGACCACCCACCAGCAGCTCAGCCCCGAGCAGCTGCTCGCGGGAGGCGTGGCACCGGACCTGATCCGGATCTCGGTCGGGCTCGAGGACCCCGAGGACATCCTCTGGGACCTCGACCAGGCCATCACGACGGCGACGGGGGTGGAGCGATGAGCGCGGAGAAGAACGGCGCGGAGCAGCAGGCGGGACGGACCTGGGCCGGACCCTCGGCCCCGCAGCGACTCGGGATCCTGCGGCGCACACGGTCGGTCGCGATCGTCGGCGCCTCGACGAACCCATCCCGGGCCAGCTACTTCGTGGCGATCTACCTGCTCTCGAGCTCGCCGTACGACGTGTATTTCGTGAACCCCCGTGCGACGGAGATCCTCGGGCAGCCGGCCTACGCCTCGCTCGCCGACCTCCCCGTGGTGCCCGACGTGGTCGACGTGTTCCGCCGCCACGACGACCTCCCCGACGTGGCCCGGGAGGCCGTCGAGGTGGGCGCGAAGACACTCTGGCTGCAGCTGGGCTCCTGGAACGAGGAGGCCGCCGCGATCGCCGAGCAGGCAGGGCTCGACGTGGTCATGGACCGCTGCCTGAAGATCGAGCACGCCCGCTTCCACGGCGGTCTGCACCTCGCCGGCTTCGACACAGGGGAGATCACCTCGAAGAAGCAGCGCCTCGCGCGGTAGGCGCGGGCGCGGCGCCGGAAGGCGCCCCGAAGCGCGGTGCCGGAAGGCGCGGTCCCGGAGGGCGCCCGCGTCGCGCCGGACGCAATGGACGACGGCCGGTTCCCCGGATGGGGGACCGGCCGTCGTCGTGCGTCGGGGGAGTGGTCGAAGGAGCCAGACGGTGCGGCGGCCCGCGGAACGGGCGCGTGGCATGGCGAACAGTTGGAGAGGCGAGGGCCCCGGGAGGCTCTGGCATGGGGGTGGGGCATTCGGGGTTTGGGGTGTGGGTGAGTGTGTTGTGTGGTGGGTAGGTTTGTGGGTAAGTGGGGGTTGTGGAGGAACGGATAAAGTTGTCCACAGATTCTTTGCGGCCTGTTGTGGTGTCCGTTTCGTCAGGTATTCTTGGGGGTATAGAACGTCAGGTCCGGTGGAGGGGAGGGGAATCGTGCTCGCGAATGGTGATGCGTTCAGTTGTGGCGATGATTCCCTCGCGCCCGGACGTGGAGATTGCGAATCGGATTCGTCTGACGCCGTGAATTCCTCGCCTGCTCAGGGTGTGTCGTCGGGGTCGGGTCGTCTTCCGCGGGTGG
The DNA here is from genome assembly GCF_020792675.1 of Brachybacterium halotolerans subsp. kimchii. Classification (NCBI taxonomy): domain Bacteria; kingdom Bacillati; phylum Actinomycetota; class Actinomycetes; order Micrococcales; family Dermabacteraceae; genus Brachybacterium; species Brachybacterium halotolerans. The sequence continues at coordinate 3,305,919 of NZ_CP086254.1, forward strand.
CGCGGGGTCCGCGTCCGCGTCGGCCGTTGTCGCGGGAGACTCTGGCCGAGCGGGCGTTCGCGGTGGAGGGCCCGGATCTCTCGGAGGAGTTGCAGGGGATTTGGGATCTTGCGGTCCGGGAGTCGCAGCTGGCGGCGGAGTTGATGCGGCGTCTGGCGCCGTTGTGGGTGGGACGGGACGCCGAGGGGGCGGGGGCGCATGAGGGGGATGTGGAGGATGCGCAGGCGGCGGTGGCGCTGCGCACCACCACGACGGTGTCTTATGGGCAGATCCGTGACGCCCACGAGGCGCTGACGCTGTTCCCTCTGTTGTTCGCGCGGGTGGAAGCGGGTGAGTTGCCGGTCGAGTGGTTGCGGCGGGTGATCCACCGGTCCCGGGACCTGCCGGAGGAGGACCGGCAGGGTTTGGATCGGGTGATGGGTGGCTGGGAGTTCGGGGTGACTCCGGAGACGTTCCGCAGCCTGCTGGGCGAGCTGATCACCTGGTTCACCTCACTCCTGGACCTCTCACCGGTGGAGCGCGCCCAGCGCCGTCGTCATATCGGTGTTCCGGTGGTGGGTGTGGATGGGACGGCGTCGTTGACGGTGACGGGTCCGGTCCCGGAGATCCTAGCGTTCGCCCAGTCCCTCGATGCCGCGGCGGAGACGCTGCAGGCCGCCCAGCGCCACGCCCTCGACGAAGGGCCCGATGGCGAGGTGCCGTTCGATGAGGACGGTGCCGTGCGCGGGTCGGGGAAGACGATGACCCGCGGGCGCCTGCGGTATGAGGCGCTACTGCGCGGGGAGGTGAACACGGACGGGCACGAGGTGCCCTCGGCCCGGTTCGCGATCCTGGTGACCATCCCGTTTTTGACCCTGCTCGGTCGGAGTGAGGCGCCGGCCCTGCTCGAGGGGAAGTATCCGATCCCCGCGGACATGGCGCGCGAGCTCGCGGGGGAGTGCCCGGAGTGGATGCGGATCCTGACCGATCCCGTCACGGGTGCGTTTTTGCCGTTGCCGCCGGAGCGGTATCGACCGAGTGCGCAGATGGTGACGCATGTGCGGTTGCGGGGTCCGGAGTGTGCTGTTCCGGGGTGTGGGCGGGCGAGTTGTCGTGGTGTGGAGGTGGATCATATTGAGGAATTCGATCATGACCATCCCGGGGAAGGTGGGGTGACGGAGATCGAGAATCTTCATGTGTTGTGCTGGTCGCATCATCAGGTGAAAACGGGGCCTGACCCTTGTTCGTGGACACGCTGATTCCAGCATTTGCTGGGGAAGCGAGATCATGAACTATGGCTAGGAAGCACTACTCCGAGGAGTTCCGCCAGCAGGCGGTTGACCTGTATGAGTCGACCCCGGGAGCGACGGTCCGCGGTATCGCGGAGGATCTCGGGATCGTCCGGGGCACGCTGCGGCAGTGGCTGGAGACCCACGGGTCCGGGAAGAAGACCGCGGCTGACGGCACGCTGACCGACAGTCCGTTGCGATCCGCGCCGATCGCTGCAACGCCGGATCCCGATGAGCCGCTCGAGCAGCGCGTGGCCCGGTTGGAAGCGGAGAACGCCCAGCTCAGAGCGGAGACGACAAAGCTCACCACGGAGCGGGAGATCCTCCAGAAGGCGGCTAAGTATTTCGCCGGGGAGACGCGCTGGTGAGTCGCTTCCAGTTCGTCGCCGAGAACTCCACCACCTACCCGGTGAAGCGACTGTGCGAGCTCGTCGAGATCGAGCGCTCCTCCTACTACGCCTGGCAGACAGGTGCCGCGGGAAGAGCCGCGAGAGCGGAGTCCGATGCTGGTCTGCTGGAGCGGATCCGCGTCATCCACGCCAAGGACGATGCTCAAGGCGTCCCGCGGATCACGGTCGAGCTCAACGACGCGGTCTCGCCCGAGGACCGGGTCAACCACAAGCGAGTCGCCCGCGTGATGCGCGAGGCCGGACTCAGTGGCTTCGTCAAGAAGCGCAAGCACCGCACGACGGTGCCGGAGCCAGCCGACCAGGTCGTCCCCGACCTGCTGGGTCGGGACTTCACCGCCGAGGCGCCGAACCAGCGCTACGTCGGAGACATCACCTACCTGCCGCTGTCCGAGGCTGGCGGGGGCGGGAACCTCTATCTCGCCACCGTGATCGACTGCTACAGCCGCCGCCTGGTGGGCTGGGCTCTGGCCGATCACATGCGCACCGACCTTGTCGCCGACGCGCTCAAGGCCGCCGCCGCGACCCGCGGATCATTGGCCGGGGCGATCTTCCACAGCGACCACGGGTCGGTCTATACCTCCAAGGCATACGCCGAGCTCTGCCAGCGGCTCGGCGTGGTCCAGTCGATGGGGGCTGTCGGTTCCAGCGCCGACAACGCGATGGCCGAATCGTTCAACGCGACCGCGAAGCGCGAGGTCCTCCGCGACGCCGCGTGCTTCACCGACGAGCTCACCGCCCACCGCAAGATGTTCCGGTGGCTGACCCGCTACAACACCAAGCGCCGCCATTCCTGGTGCCGCTACCTGTCCCCCAACGCCTACGAGAGCGCCTACACCGCTAAGCTAGCGCTCGCAGCGTAAACGACCCCCGCGTCCACGAACCGGGGGTAGGCCCCCCTCGATGTTGCAGATCGCCAGCCAGAGCAGCTTGACCGCGGCCTCGGTCGAGGGGAAGTGACCGCGGTTCTTGGTGACCTTGCGCAGCTGGAAGTTCAGCGACTCGATGCTGTTGGTGGTGTAGATGACTCGGCGCAGCATCGGAGGGAACGCGAGGAACGGGACGAACCGGTCCCACGCGTTGTTCCAGGTCATCACCGCGGACGGGTACTTCTGGCCCCACCCAGAGGCCGTGAAGTCGTCCAGGGCCTTGCGGGCAGCGTCCTCGCTCGGGGCGGTATAGATCGGCTTCAGCGCGGCGGCGACCTTCTTGCGGTCGGTGTAGCTGACGAACCGCATCGCGGCGCGGATCAGGTGGACCACGCAGGTCTGGACCATCGAGTCCGGCCAGGTCGCCTCGATCGCCTCGGGCAGGCCCTTGAGCCCGTCGCAGCAGACGATCAGCACGTCCTTCACGCCGCGATTGGCGAGGTCCGCGCACACGTGCGCCCAGAACGCGGAGCCCTCGGTGTCCTGGACCCAGATGCCCAGCACGTGCTTGACGCCCTCGAGGTCCACGCCCACGGCGAGATACGCGCAGCGGCCGATGACCTGGTGATCCTCGCGGACCTTGATCCGGATCGCATCGAGGTAGATCACCGGGTAGAACTCTTCCAGCGGCCGCTGCTGCCACTCGAGGACCTCCTCGGCGACCGCGTCCGTGATGTTCGAGATCGTCTCGTGGGAGAGGTCCGTGCCGATCGTGGAGGCCAGGTGGTGCTGGATCTCCCGGATCGTCATCCCGCCCGCATACAGGCTGATGATGATCTCGTCCAGGCCACCCAGGCGGCGCTGGCCCTTCGGGAGCAGGCGCGGGGCGAACGTGCCGATCCGGTCACGAGGAACGTCGAGATCGATCGCTCCGACCTCGGACTGGACCGTTTTCGGCGTGGTCCCGTTGCGGGAGTTGCCCGTCCCTCGCCCTTTCGCGTCGTGCTTGTCGTATCCCAGATGGTCGGTCAGCTCGGCCTGCAGGCCGCGTTCGAGAGCGGCTTTGACCAGCGCGGGAATGAACCCGCCGTCGCCGGTCAGCTCGATCTTTCCCGCGTCGATCTGCGCGAACAGGCCATCGAGCTCGCCAGCAGCCTGAAGCTGCTTGACGAGGTCCGCACCCGTGGGAGCATCGCCCTCGTTCTCATCGGTCATGGTCGTCATTGTCTCGGTCCCTTCAGTCAGGACTTACACAGACCATCTGACACGCCCCTTCAGTCAGGACTTACACAGACCATCTGACACGCCCGACTCCCGCCATGCCGGTCCCGCATTCCTCGTTCCACTCCCCCGCCAAAATCACTGCCGTCGTCGCGGAGTCTGACGGGGTCGATATCGCGGGCGGTTGGGGCCTACCCCCGGTTCGTGGACGCGGGGGTCGTTTACGCTGCGAGCGCTAGCTTAGCGGTGTAGGCGCTCTCGTAGGCGTTGGGGGACAGGTAGCGGCACCAGGAATGGCGGCGCTTGGTGTTGTAGCGGGTCAGCCACCGGAACATCTTGCGGTGGGCGGTGAGCTCGTCGGTGAAGCACGCGGCGTCGCGGAGGACCTCGCGCTTCGCGGTCGCGTTGAACGATTCGGCCATCGCGTTGTCGGCGCTGGAGCCGACAGCCCCCATCGACTGGACCACGCCGAGCCGCTGGCAGAGCTCGGCGTATGCCTTGGAGGTATAGACCGACCCGTGGTCGCTGTGGAAGATCGCCCCGGCCAATGATCCGCGGGTCGCGGCGGCGGCCTTGAGCGCGTCGGCGACAAGGTCGGTGCGCATGTGATCGGCCAGAGCCCAGCCCACCAGGCGGCGGCTGTAGCAGTCGATCACGGTGGCGAGATAGAGGTTCCCGCCCCCGCCAGCCTCGGACAGCGGCAGGTAGGTGATGTCTCCGACGTAGCGCTGGTTCGGCGCCTCGGCGGTGAAGTCCCGACCCAGCAGGTCGGGGACGACCTGGTCGGCTGGCTCCGGCACCGTCGTGCGGTGCTTGCGCTTCTTGACGAAGCCACTGAGTCCGGCCTCGCGCATCACGCGGGCGACTCGCTTGTGGTTGACCCGGTCCTCGGGCGAGACCGCGTCGTTGAGCTCGACCGTGATCCGCGGGACGCCTTGAGCATCGTCCTTGGCGTGGATGACGCGGATCCGCTCCAGCAGACCAGCATCGGACTCCGCTCTCGCGGCTCTTCCCGCGGCACCTGTCTGCCAGGCGTAGTAGGAGGAGCGCTCGATCTCGACGAGCTCGCACAGTCGCTTCACCGGGTAGGTGGTGGAGTTCTCGGCGACGAACTGGAAGCGACTCACCAGCGCGTCTCCCCGGCGAAATACTTAGCCGCCTTCTGGAGGATCTCCCGCTCCGTGGTGAGCTTTGTCGTCTCCGCTCTGAGCTGGGCGTTCTCCGCTTCCAACCGGGCCACGCGCTGCTCGAGCGGCTCATCGGGATCCGGCGTTGCAGCGATCGGCGCGGATCGCAACGGACTGTCGGTCAGCGTGCCGTCAGCCGCGGTCTTCTTCCCGGACCCGTGGGTCTCCAGCCACTGCCGCAGCGTGCCCCGGACGATCCCGAGATCCTCCGCGATACCGCGGACCGTCGCTCCCGGGGTCGACTCATACAGGTCAACCGCCTGCTGGCGGAACTCCTCGGAGTAGTGCTTCCTAGCCATAGTTCATGATCTCGCTTCCCCAGCAAATGCTGGAATCAGCGTGTCCACGAACAAGGGTCAGGCCCCAGGACAAACGCGCCCTCGACCGAGCACGGGAGAAGGGAAAGCCCGCCAGCGAGCGCAAGGCCTCCGGTCGCCTCGTCGAGGGCCAGGTCACCACGAACTGGAAACAAGCCCTCGCCCAACTCGCCGCCGCCTACCCCGACCGCATCAACCCCTACCTCTGAACACCACCACTTACACAGACAGATTGACAGGCTCCGGGAGTCCGTCGAGCCCCGTGGGCCCGGGCATCCCTGTGTCCCGCACCCTGGGTCGCACGCACTGGTCGCTGGGAGACGCGGCCGAACTGACCGTGCAGGACCAGGGTGACCTGATGACCCCGCTGATCGTCCGCGAGCTCGAGACCGCCTGACACCAACACCTCGCCACCACCGCACCCACGCCCGATCTCCCGGTCGATGCAGACCCGCCCCGACGGTCGGCCCCGACCCCGAGGGCGACCTGCGACCCGCCCTTCTGACGAGGTCGACGGGCTGGCAGGTCCGCATGACTAGCATGGCGACCATGTCGGACGAGCAGCACACCGCCCCTTACGCGCGGCGCGACCCTCGCCTGGTGACGCTGGAGGAGGACTCCGGATACCAGGTGCACGAACGCATCGGCGCAGGTGGCATGGGCATCGTCTACCGCGCGCACGATGCCGACGGCAACGAGGTCGCCATCAAGCTCCTGCGCCACGACATTGCCGATGACCCGCGCGCCCGCGAGCGCCTCGCCCGCGAGGTCAGTGCCCAGCGCCTGGTCCACAACGACAACATCGTGCGCATCCTCGATGCCGAGCTCGAGTCGCCCGACGCGTTCGTCGTCACCGAGTTCGTCCCCGGCCCGACCCTCGAGGACGCCGTGCGGAGCAACGGCGGTCTGCACCCCGAGCTCGTCCGCGAGCTGGGCATCGTCCTGTCCGAATCCCTCGACGACATCCACGCCGCCGGCGTTGTCCACCGGGATCTCAAGCCCTCCAACGTGCTGCTGCGCGGTGCCCGGACGGAGGACCTCCTCGGCTACGACCCCGACGGCTACGGCCTCGACCCCGTCATCATCGACTTCGGCATCGCCGTCGCCGCCGAGGAATCCCGCCTCACCTCGACGGGCCTGGTCATGGGCACCGCCGCGTACCTCGACCCCGAGGTCATGCGCAGCAACCGCACGGGCGAGTCCGGCGACTGGTGGGCCCTCGCCGCGATGCTCGCCTTCGCCGCCACCGGCCGCGAGCCCTATGGCAGCGGACGCGCCGACCTCGTGCTCCTGCGCGCCGAGCGCGGCGACATCGACGTCGACGGCGTCCCCGTCGAGCTCGCCCAGTGGTTCCGCGACGCCCTCCGCTCCGACCCCGCCGACCGCCCCAGCCCCCGCGAGTTGCGCGAACGCCTCGACGCCCTCGACCTCGACCGCTACGAGGACGCCGGTGCCACCGAGGCGATCACTGCCGGGGGAGCGACAGGTGCTGTGGCCGCGGGCACGTCGGCGCACGGCGCGGAGGACGACGTCGAGGGCGCATCCGGAGAACCGTCCGACGAACGGGCCGACGGAGCGGGAGAGCCGGCGACCGAGATGCTGTCCGCAGCCTCCCCGTCGGACCCCGATGCCACCGAGGCCTTCGCCGCCGGACCCGCCGGCTCCTCATCGGCCGGCGACCCGGACCGCACCGAGGCGCTCTCCGCGGCATCGACCCCGGCCGGAGCGGACCCCGCGACCGAGGTCATCCCCGTCGTCCAGAACCCCACCCGTGCATTCCCCGTCGTGCCCGAGGAAGAGCCGACGAGTCACGACTCGGCCCAGCCCACCGAGGCCATCCCGGCTGGAAGCGATGCAGGGTACGAGAGCGTCCGCGGGCCCGTGCGCCGCGAGCCGCCGACGGAGCGCATGGCACCCGTGGCCGATTCGCCGCCGCGTCCCGTTCCGCAGCAGCAGGTGCAGCAGCAGCCCTCGATGCAGCCCTGGGAACCGGCCGCCCAGCAGCCGCAGCACCCGCAGCAGGCCCAGCAGTTCCCCCCGCAGCAGATGCCGCAGCAGCCCGGCGACGCCCTCGCCGACCCGTACGGCGCGTGGCAGCAGCCGCCGCCCCCGCGGCGCCGCATCATCGTGTGGGTCGGGAACCTGATCCTCGTGGCCCTCGCCGCGATCGCGCCCTACGTCTCCCTCGCGCTCCTGCTGCTGTTCGGTGCGCTCGCCCGCACCTGGGAGCAGTCGCACCGCACCGTCCTCTCCCGGCGCTCGCGGGGATCGGCGAACGGGGCGGCGCGGACCGCCGCCGGATTCGCCGCGCCCTTCCGCTTCGTCCTCGGGATCGTCGTCACCGCCCTGCAGGCCGTGTTTCCACTGATCCTGGGGCTCCTCGTCGGTATGGCGGTCGACGCGGGGTTCGTGCTCCTGCGCGGGGTCCAGCCGCCCGACGCCGTCGCCTTCGCCGTCGCCATGGCGATCACGGTGCTGCTGGTCTGGGTCGGGATCGGTGCGCGCACCACCCGCGACGGCGCCCACCGCGTCGTCGAGGCCGCGACGCCGGACACCGTGTGGAGCCTCGTCGTGGGCGTGCTGCTCGTGCTTCTGCTCGGCGCGATCGTCTCCGTGGCCGTCGCCCGCGGAGGGTCCATCGACTACCTGCCCTTCTACAACCTGCCGACGCTGGATCGGATCGCCTTCTGGCGCTGAGCGCAGCGGCCGGCCGACGGGGCGACGGTGATCGCCGCCACGACCCTCCAGGCACGGTCAGGACCCGTCGGTAGACTGCGCGGCGCGTCCGGGATGAGACCCGGTGCACCCGACCGACACCCGTCGCCCGTGCGGCGGCGAGAAGGATCCGAGGAGGATCATGGCCGCATCGAACGCCCAGGATCGCCGCGAGGCCCAGCGCGAGGCGATCCGCCAGCAGCGCCAGGCGGAGCTCAAGCGTCAGCGCAACGTCCGCACCGCCGTGATCGCCGCGGTCGTCGTGGTCGTGCTCCTCATCGCCGGCGGCGTCGGCTACCTGGTCTGGAACGCGACCCGCCCCGAGGGCCCCGTCGCGACGCCTCAGGGGATCCCGGAGGGGCAGCCGTACTACTCGCTCGGCGCGCCCGAGGACTCGGGCAAGCCCGTCGTCGAGCTCCACGTGGACTTCATGTGCCCGATCTGCGGCCAGTTCGAGGAGACCAACGGCAAGGACCTGCGCACCATCATCGACAAGAAGGAGGCGACGGTGCACCTCTACACCCGTCGCTTCCTCGACGGGAACTCGACCACGGGTGACTACTCGACGCGCGCCGCGAATGCCGCGGCCTGCGTCTACAACGACGATCCCGACAACTTCATGGACTTCCAGACCGCGCTGTTCGACAACCAGCCCGCCGAGGGCAGCGCCGGCCTGAGCGACGACCAGCTCGCGGAGTACGCGAAGAAGGCCGGGGCGAGCGACTCGGTCTCCAGCTGCATCGACAAGAGCACGTACAAGTCGTGGGTGCGGAACGTGGTCGAGCCGGCGGCGAAGAAGGATGCCGACGGCGGCGGCACGCCGTACGTGAAGGTCGACGACACGGTCCTCGACTCCACCCAGTGGAGCCAGGAGGGCGTGTTCCTCAAGACTGTCGAGGACGCGGCCAAGGGCTGACCGCCCTCGGGCCTCCTCGATCGCGCTCGACGCCTGCGGTCCGGTACCCTTTCGGGGTGCCGGACCGCAGTCGTCCGCGCACCCGCTGGAGTGGCGCAACGGTAGCGCACCTGTCTTGTAAACAGGCGGTTGCGAGTTCGAATCTCGTCTCCAGCTCAGCGAAACAGCCCCTCGCCCGAACGGGCACCGCGCGCGGTGGCCAGGGGTGAGGGGCTGTTCTGGTGCGGGCCCGCCGCCGTCGTCTCAGATCCCCGCGACCTGCTCCGCGGGCCGGCGTGCCTCGCGCACGCGGTCCCGGGCGCGGTCGACGGCACCGCGGGGGACGCTCGGGAGACGCACGCCGCCCATCGACTCGAGCACCCGCACCACCTGGCGGCAGTAGCCGTGCTCGTTGTCGTACCAGACGTAGAGCACGGCGTCGCCCGAGCCGTCGGCGATGGTCGCGAGGCCGTCGACGATCCCCGCCTTGCGGGAGCCGAGCGCGTCGCTCGAGGCGAACTCGGGGGACTCGATGAAGTCCACCTGCCGGCGCAGCGGCGAGGCGAGCGAGGTCTCGCGCAGGAAGGCGTTGAGCTCCTCGCGCCCCATGCCCGCGGCGCCCTCTCCGAGGCGCAGGTTCAGCACGGCCAGCGACACGTTCGGGACGGGGACCCGGATCGCGCTGCCGGTGAGCCGGCCCTCGAGCGCCGGGTAGGCGGCGCCGACGGCGCGGGCTGCCCCGGTCTCGGCGATGACCATGTTGAGCGTCGCCGCCCTGCCGCGCCGGTCGGCGCGGTGGAAGTTGTCGGTGAGGTTCTGGTCGTTGGTGAAGGAGTGCACGGTCTCCACGTGCCCCTTCTCGACGCCGCAGCGCTCGTGGAGCGCCTTCAGCACCGGGGCGACCGCGTTCGTGGTGCAGGAGGCCGCGGCGAGGATGCGGTGATCCCCGATCTGGTCCTCGTTCACGCCGTGCACGATATTGGGCACGTCGCCCTTGCCCGGGGCGGTGAGGAGCACGCGCTCCGCGCCGGGGGAGCGCAGGTGCTGGGCGAGGCCCTCGCGGTCGCGCCAGCGCCCGGTGGTGTCCACGACGATCGCCTCGTCGATCCCGTGGGCGCGGTAGTCGACCCGGTCCGGGGCGTCCGATTCGATCACCTGGATCTCGACCTCGTTCGCGATCAGCATCCGCCGCTCCTCGTCGACCACGATGGTGCCGTCGAAGGGCCCGTGCACGCTGTCGCGGCGCAGCAGGCTCGCGCGCTTCTGGAGGTCGCCGGGGGCGCCGGGCCGCACCACGACCGCGCGCAGGCGCAGCCCGCCCGCACCCGCGGAGCGCGCGAGCAGGATGCGGGCCAGCAGGCGGCCGATGCGCCCGAAGCCGTAGAGGACGACGTCCCGCTGCGGGAGCACCTCGCCCGGGCCGACCTGTGCGATCTCCTCGCGCAGGAGGTCCTCGAGGACCGGCCGCGATCCGGGGCCGTCCGCGTCGTCCCCGTCGTCCGCGACGTCGATCTGCTCGCGCGCGAGGCTGAGGAGGGAGGCGAGGTCGACCGCACAGGGCGGGGGAGCCGTCGCGGCGAGCATCTGCAGCAGGGGGAAGGTCTGCGCGGGATCGAGCTCGCGGCCGTCGATGTGGCGGGCGAAGCGGTGGGCCTTGAGGATCTGGCGGGCGGAGAGGTCCACGAGCCGCCGCCCGTGGATCGTCACCACCACGTGGCGGCTGCGGTGCAGGGAGCCGATGATCGGGATCATCGACTCCGCGAGGGACAGGCGATCCTCGGGGTCGGCGGGGGCGTGAAGCACGGATGTCCTCCTCGGGACGAGCGGGCGTGGTCCCTCAAGACTCGCCCGCGACCAGGCCCGATGGAGGCTACTCGGGGCATGAAGATCGGGTCTTCTTGCGCCGCGGGAAAAACGGCGGGGCCCGGCGGGGGACGGCGCGTCTCAGTCCATCGCCGCGTGGCGCTCGAGGAACTCGAAGACCTCCGTGTCGTCGACGCCGGGGAAGCGGCCCGAGGGCAGGGCGGCGAGCACCTGCGTGTGCATGCGCGCGCTCGGCCAGGCGGCCTCGGCCCAGCGATCCGCGAGGCCGGCAGGGGGACGGGTGCAGCACGACTCGTCGGGGCAGGTGGACACCTGGCGCTGGCGCGTCGCGCGCCCGCGGAACCACTTGGCGTCGTCGAAGCCCACGCCGAAGGTGATCGAGAAGGCGCCGTGGGGGCCGGAGCCGGTCTGGGTGGACGACCAGAACGTGCCGCCCACGGTGTCGGTGTACTGGTGGTTCTCGGTGGTGCGGTTGCCGCGGTGCCCCGCGCGGCGCGCGACCCACTTGCGGCACACGATCTGGCCCTCGACCGCGCCGGTGACGTCGGTGGGGATCGGCAGGTCATCGTTCTCGTAGGCCTTGTGGATCTCGCCGTCGGCCCCGACCCGCAGGAAGTGGACCCGCACGCCGTGATGGGCGGTCAGCAGGTTCGTCATCCGCAGGGCGGCCTGCTCGTGGGTGACGCCGAAGGCGTCGCGGAAGTCCTCGACGGCGAGGTCGCGCCGCTGCTTGGCGTCGGTGAGGAAGTCCGTCGCCTGCCGCTCGGGCATCAGGCAGCAGGCCGCGAAGTAGGCGATCTCGAGCCGCTGGCGCAGGAACTCCTCGTAGGAGGAGGGCGGGGTGTGGTCGAGCACGCGGTGCGCCATGGCCTGCAGCGCCATCGAGCGCAGGCCGTTGCCGCCGGGGATCGAGGACGGCGGCAGGTAGATGCGACCCTGCTCGAGGTCGGTGATGGTGCGGGTGGAGCGCGGCAGATCGTCCACGTGCAGCAGGCGGAAGCCCAGGTGCTCGGCCATCAGCGCGACCTCGCGGTGCGTGAGCGCCCCGACCTCGTGGCCCGCGACGGCGACGATCTCCTCGGCCGCCGCCTCAATCACCGGGAGGTGGTTGTCCTGCTCCCGCATCCAGCGCCGCAGCTCGGTGTTCGCGCGGCGCGCCTCCTCGGGCGTGGCCGTCGCCTCGAGGGCCTTGCGGTCCAGCTCCTGCAGGGTCCGCACGAGCGCCGCGAGGGCGTCGTGGGGGAGCGTGCGCGAGATCCTCACCGCCGGCACGCCGAGCGCGCCGAACTGCGGGCCGGACTGCAGACGGGCGAGCTCGAGCTCGAGGGCGGAGCGCGCGTCGGGCGGCTCCTCGGAGAGCAGGTCGACGACGTCGACGCCGAGGGCCGCGGCGATCCCGGGCATCTCCGGCGCGCGCACCGCGCGCTTGCCGTTCTCGACGAGGGACAGGGTGCTCGCGGTGGTGCCCAGCTGCGCGGCGAGATCCGCAAGCGTCAGTCCCGCCCGGGAGCGGAAGTGCCGGATCCGGGCGCCCATCACCCGCGTGCGGTCGTCGTCGACTCTCATGTTTTGAGCATACGTGAAGAATCACGGATCTTCGATCGAATCTCCGGTGTTCTGCGCTCGACGGGGACCTCAGAGTGGTTCCACGGCCGACGGATGCCCCGTCGGCCCGATCGGGAGATCCTCCCGGTCCGCCCCACGAAAGGCACGATGATGACGCAGCTGACGACGCGCCCCGCCACCGCCACCGCTCCCGCCCTCGGGAGCGACGCCCCGGGAGACCTGGTGCTCCCGCTCGAATCGGTGGGCCTGGACGACCTCGCCCGCGTGGGCGGCAAGAACGCCTCGCTCGGCGAGATGCTCGGCGCGCTCGCGGACCTGGACGTGCGGGTGCCCGGCGGCATCGCGACGACGGCCGACGCCTTCCGTCTGCACATGGCCGCGACCGGTCTCACCGACGAGATCAGCGCGCAGCTGGCGCAGCTCGACGTCGAGGACACCACCGCCCTCGCCCGCGTCGGCGCCCGCATCCGCGAGCGCGTCGAGAGCGCGCCGCTCGCGCCCGAGCTCGAGGACGCCGTGCGCACGGCCTTCGCGCGCCTCGAGCTGGACGGACCCGCGGGGGCGGACGCCGCCTCCTTCGCGGTCCGCTCGAGCGCGACCGCCGAGGACCTGCCCGACGCCTCCTTCGCCGGGCAGCAGGACACCTACCTCAACGTGCGCGGGATCGACGCCGTGCTCGACGCGGTGCGGAAGGTCTTCGCCTCGCTGTTCACCGACCGCGCGATCGCCTACCGCGTCCACCACGGCTTCCTCCACGACGAGGTCGCGATCTCCGTGGGCATCCAGCGCATGGTGCGCTCCGACCTCGCCTCCGCCGGCGTCATGTTCACCCTGGACACCGAGTCCGGCTTCGAGGACGCCGTGTTCATCACGAGCGCCCACGGCCTGGGGGAGGGCGTGGTCCAGGGTGCCGTCGACCCCGACGAGTTCACCGTCCACAAGCCCGGCCTGCGCGCGGGACGCCCCGCGATCCTGCGCCGCCACCTGGGCGGCAAGGACCGGAAGATGGTGTTCACGGACGATGCGCGCGTCGGCCGCACCACGGCCTTCGAGCCCACCGAGCCCGAGGAGCGCGGGCGCTTCTCGCTGAGCGACCGGGAGGTCGCCGAGCTCGCCCGGATCGCCCTGGTCATCGAGGAGCACTACGGGCGCCCGATGGACATCGAGTGGGGCAAGGACGGCGCCGACGGCACCCTGCACATCCTCCAGGCGCGCCCCGAGACCGTGGTCTCGCGCCGCGCCGCCGGCACCATCGAGCGCCACCGCCGGGTGGGCGAGGCGCCCGTGCTCGTCGAGGGCCGCGCGATCGGCCAGAGGATCGGCAAGGGCGCCGTGCGCCGCCTCGAGGATCCCAGCCAGATGCACGACTTCCGCCCCGGCGACGTGCTCGTGGCCTCGATGACCGACCCCGACTGGGAGCCGATCATGAAGCGCGCGGCCGCGATCGTCACCGACCGCGGCGGCCGCACCTGCCACGCCGCGATCATCGCCCGCGAGCTCGGCATCCCCGCCGTGGTCGGGACGAGCGACGCGACGCGTCTGCTGGAGGACGGCCAGGAGGTCACCGTCTCCTGCGCCGACGGCGAGACCGGACTCGTGCTCGAGGGGCTGCTGGAGACGGACGTCGAGACGATCGAGGTGGGGGACCTGCCCGAGATCGACGTCGACCTCATGCTGAACCTCGCCAACCCCGATCTCGCGCTCTCCGTGGCCGCCCTGCCCAGCGCCGGCGTGGGCCTCGCTCGGATGGAGTTCGTCATCAACCGCCAGATCGGGATCCACCCGCTCGCCCTCCTGGACCCCGAGCACCAGAGCACCGGGGTGCAGGAGCAGATCGAGCGCGCGACCAGCGCCGACGCCTCCCCGCGGGAGTTCTTCGTACGGCGCCTCGCCGAGGGCGTCGCGACCATCGCCGCCGCCTTCGCGCCGCGCCCGGTGATCGTGCGGCTGAGCGACTTCAAGTCCAACGAGTACGCCGGACTCGTGGGCGGCGAGGTCTTCGAGCCCGACGAGGAGAACCCGATGATCGGGTTCCGCGGGGCCTCCCGCTACCTCTCCGAGCAGTTCGCCGAGGCCTTCGCCCTCGAGTGCGAGGCGCTGCGCCGGGTGCGCGAGGACATGGGACTGGAGAACCTGCGGATCATGATCCCGTTCGTGCGCACGCCCGACGAGGCTCGGGGCGTCGTCGAGGCACTGGCCTCCCACGGCCTAGAGCGCGGCAAGGACGGGCTCCAGGTCGTGATGATGTGCGAGATCCCCGCCAACGCGCTGAACGCCCCGGCGTTCCTCGAGCACGTGGACGGCTTCTCGATCGGCTCGAACGACCTCACCCAGCTGACCCTGGGCATCGACCGCGATTCAGCGCTCGTCGCGGACTCCTTCGACGAGCGCGATCCCGCGGTGCTGCAGCTCATCGACGTCGCGATCAGCGCGTGCCGTGAGCGCGGGAAGTACGTCGGGATCTGCGGTCAGGCCCCGAGCGACCATCCCGAGCTCGCCGAGCACCTGCGGAGCGCCGGCATCGGATCGATCTCTCTGAACCCCGACACCGTCGTGGACACCTGGATGCGGATCGCGGGTCAGAAGGTCTCGTAAGCCGACTTCGCGACGGTGAATCCGTGGCCCGTCTTCACGTTCCAGCAGGTCATGCCGTCCGACTCGCTCCGGCAGGCGGTGTCGCCCTGGGTGGCGCTCTCGTCGTAGGCGAGCGTCGTCGGGGAGTCCCCGCCGAAGGTCGTGCCGCACTTCAGGTCCGCCTTCCCGTCGGCGATGCCGATCGAGAACGGACCCGAGGAGCAGTCCTCGCTGTCGCCGCCGAAGGAGCGGTCGTCCAGCGAGCAGCCCACCGAGTCGTCGTCCAGGCTGCAGGTGATGTTGCCGGTGGGGGAGACGACGCGGCTGAGGTCCTTCGCGCCGTCGGGCGCCGGGGACTTGTCCTCGGCCTCGGTCGACTTCTCGGACGTGGACTCGCTGGGCTTCTCCGAGGGCTCCTTCGAGGCCGACGAGCTCGCGCCGGTCTGCTGCGCGGACTCGTCGTCCCCGCCGGAGAAGAAGGAGCGCAGGCCGAAGATCGCGACCAGGGCGACGATCAGGGCGAGCAGCAGACAGCCACCGCACGCCCACCAGGTGGCGCGGCTGCGGCCCGAGTCCTCGTCGCCGCCGTCGTCGTGGCCGTCCTGCTCGTCGTACTCGGCGGGCCCGGCGTAGGCGGCGCCGGCCTGCACGGGCTCCTCGAAGTTCGCGGTCGGGGCCGGAGCCGGGTAGCCGTAGCCCTGGTCCGGCGCGGACGCCGACTGCGCGGGCGAGGGCATCGACGGGGCCGAGGCGGCGGGCCCGAGCGGGACGACCCCGCCGTCGGGCTTCACGTGGCGCACCGTGCCGCTCGAGGTCGAGATCGAGGCTGCGGGGGCGGCTGCCGGATGCTCCTGAGGCGCCTTGATCGGGGGCAGGGCAGGGGCGGTCGCGGGGGCGTCCGCGACCGGCGGCAGCCCCCATGCGGACTGCGCGTCGGGATCGCCTCCGGGGGCGGTCGGCGGCTCCTGGCCCTGCTGGTCGGCCGCGGCGGGATGCGGCGGCTCGCTGCGCAGCGGGGCGGGGGCGTCGGAGGGCGCCATGGCCTGGGTGGGCGGGCCGTCATCGCCCTCGGGGGCCGAGGAGGCGGGGGCGGGGTCCGTGGAGTCGGTGCGCTGGAGCTGCCGGGTCGCGAGCACGTCCCCGGTGTCCTCGAGGTCGCCGTCCGCGGCGGGAGCGGGCTGCTGGCGCTCCTCCTGCTGCTGGTCGGGCCGCTGCTCCTGATCGGGCTGCTGTGCAGGGCCGGGCTGCTGCGCTACCTGCTTCGCGCGCACGCGCGGGTTGGTCGCGAGGATCCACTGCCGCGCCACGTCCGGGCAGGAGGGGTTCTCGACCAGGAGTCCGTGCAGCTGGGGGTGCCGCTCGGTGAGCTCCATCAGCCTCTCGGGCGAGGTGCTCGGATCCTGGGCCTCCTCGGCGGGTGACCGGGGGGTCTCGTTCACATCGTTCTCCTGTCGGTGGGCGCCCTGCGCGCGGCCCGTCTCCGGGCGCGCGGCGAGGGCGGCGCTGTGCGCAGTCACCGAGGATGCCACACGCCCCGGTCGGCGGGTCGAGCCGGATGTGATCTGGCGGACCCTCCGCCGCCCTTCAGTGAGGACAGCCTTGCCTGGCACAATGGTCGAGCGCCCCGCTGTTCCGCCCCGCAGCCCCGCGCTGCCCGCCCGCACATCCGAAGGAGCTGCTGTGACGCGTCCGTCCACCACCGCCCATCTCGCCGAGGTCCTCCGCGTCGAGGACATGACCCCCGCCTTCCGCCGCGTGGTGCTGGGCGGTGAGGGCATGGCGGAGTTCGGCATCGACCACCACCCGCTCGACCAGCGCTTCAAGCTCATCATCCCGCCGGGCGGGGGAGATCCGGCCTTCGATCTCGTGGACTTCCTCGAGAGCCACCAGAGCGATGACCTCTCCTGGTACCAGGCCTGGTTGCAGGTCGACGAGGACGTGCGCGGCGCCATGCGCACGTACACGATCCGCGACTGGGACGAGGCCGCCCGCGAGCTCGTCGTCGACATGGTCCTGCACACGGACGAGCACGGCGTTGGCGGGCCCGCCGGCAGCTGGGCGCAGGCCGTGCGCCCCGGAGGGCGCCTGCACCTCATCGGCCCCCGCCGCGGAGGGGAGCAGTCCCGCAGCGGCATCGAGTTCGAGCCCGGCGGTGCGAAGGACCTGCTGCTCGTCGGCGATGAGACCGCGGTGCCCGCGATCGCCTCGATCCTCGAGTCCCTGCGCGGGTCCGACGTGCGCGGCCGGGCCCTCCTCGAGGTGCCGACGGCCGCCGACCGCCTGGATCTCGAGGGGCCGGCCGGCGTCGAGGTCGTGTGGCTGGCCCGCGACGGCGCCGAGCACGGCTCCCTGCTCGAGCCCGCGGTCCGCGAGGCCGTCGCGGCCGACGCGGATCTGCCCGCCGACCCGTCGGCCGGCGAGCGGGTCGAGCTCGAGGACGTCGACATCGACTCCACGATTCTCTGGGAGGTGCCCCAGCAGCTCACCCACGCCGCCCACGGCAGCACCTCCGAGGTCCACCCCGACGAGCGCCCCTTCTACGCGTGGATCGCGGGCGAGGCGGGCGTGGTCAAGCGCCTGCGCCGCTACCTCGTGCGCGAGATCGGCGTGGACCGCAAGCAGGTCGCCTTCATGGGGTACTGGCGGATCGGCAAGGCCGAGGGCTGACTGCGGGGCCGGTCGCTCCGGGTCACTCCGGGTCGATCACCGGGATCGCCGTGGTCCGGGTGATCGGCTCGCCCTGCTCGCCGAGGGGGCGCACCTTCAGCCAGTAGAAGCCGTGGCCGGGGAGCATGACGTCCAGGGTTCCGTCCTCGCCGAGCGAGGGGAACTCGGCGCCGCCGAAGAGGTCGCGCACGGTGCGTCGGCCCGGCCCCTCGAGCGCGACGCGCGCGGTCACCGGCTGCGGGGCGAGGTTGAAGACGCACAGCAGGGTCTCGGCGTGCTGGGCGGCCTCCTCCCCGTGGTCCGCGCCGTCGTAGGTCCGGGTGAAGGCGAGGACGCGCTCGTTGTCCGCCTCGACGTGCCGGTAGGCGCCCATGCCGAAGGCGTCGTGCTCGCGGCGCACCGCGAGCATCCAGCGCACGAAGTGCAGCAGCGATCCCGAGTGCGCCATCTGCGCCTCGACGTTCGTGGTCGCGTAGTGGTAGACGAGCGACTGGATCACCGGCAGGTAGAGCTTGCCGGGATCGGTGATGTCGCTGAAGCCCGCATTGCGGTCCGGCGTCCACTGCATCGGGGTGCGCACGGCATCGCGGTCGGTCAGCCAGATGTTGTCGCCCATGCCGATCTCGTCCCCGTAGTAGAGGAACGGGGAGCCGGGCAGCGAGAGCAGCAGGGCGTGGATCAGCTCGATCTCCGAGCGGGAGTTGTCCAGCAGCGGGGCCAGGCGCCGGCGGATGCCGACGTTCGCGCGCATGCGCGCGTCGGGCGCGTACCACCCGAGCATCGCCGAGCGGTCCTGGCCCGAGACCATCTCGAGGGTGAGCTCGTCGTGGTTGCGCAGGAACGTGCCCCACTGGGCGCCCTGCGGGATCTCCGGGGTCTGCGCCATGATCTCGACGATCTGACGTGCGCTGCCCTCCCGCAGCGCGTAGAACAGGCGCGGCATCACCGGGAAGTGGAAGCACATGTGGCACTCGGGGTCCTCGGGGGTGCCGAAGTACTCCACGACGTCCTCGGGCCACTGGTTGGCCTCGGCGATGATCACGCGGCCCGGCCAGCTCTCGTCCACGAAGCGGCGCAGGTCGGCGAGGAAGGCGTGGGTCGCCGGGAGGTTCTCGCCGTCGGTCCCCTCCTCCTCGAAGAGGTAGGGGATGGCGTCGGCCCGGAAGCCGTCCACGCCCTTGTCCAGCCAGAAGCGCACCACGTCGAACATCGCCTCGCGCACCGCGGGGTTCTCGAAGTTCAGGTCCGGCTGGTGGGAGAAGAAGCGGTGCCAGAAGAACTGGCGGCGCACCGGGTCGAAGGTCCAGTTCGACTCCTCCGTGTCCACGAAGATGATGCGCGCCTCGCGGTACTTCTCATCCGTGTCCGACCAGACGTAGAAGTCGCCGTACGGGCCCTCCGGGTCCGCGCGGGACTCGAGGAACCACGGGTGCTTGTCCGAGGTGTGGTTCATCGGCAGGTCGATGATCACGCGGATCCCCCGGCGGTGGGCCTCGGAGACCAGGCGCTCGAAGTCCGTGATGGAGCCGAAGTCCGGCAGCACCGCGCCGTAGTCGGAGATGTCGTACCCGCCGTCGCGCAGGGGGGAGGCGAAGAAGGGAGGCAGCCACAGGCAGTCGATGCCCAGCCACTGCAGGTAGTCCAGGCGCTCGATGAGCCCCGTGAAGTCGCCGGTGCCGTCGCCGTTGCCGTCGGCGAAGCCGCGCACGAGCACCTCGTAGAACACGGCCTTGCGGTACCAGTGGGGGTCGTAGTCGACCCCGGGGCCCTGTGGTGTGAACTGGGCGGGGTTCAGTGCCATCGCGCGATCCTCCGGAGTGACGCCGAGCGGGTCGTCCCACAGTAGGCGGGCCGGTGCCCCGGCGCCATGCCTCCGGGCGCGTCAGTCCCGCACGACCCGCCAGTCGATCGGCTGCGCCCCCTGCTGCTCCAGCAGGGCGTTCGCGCGGGAGAAGGGGCGGGACCCGAAGAACCCGCGCGAGGCCGAGAGCGGGCTCGGGTGCGGGGAGGTGATGCAGGGCGTCGGCGACAGCATCGGCTGCAGGCTCTGCGCGTCACGGCCCCACAGGATCGCCACCAGCGGTCCGCCGCGCGCGGCCAGGGCGCGGATCGCCGCCTCCGTGACCGCCTCCCAGCCCTTCCCGCGATGCGAGGCGGGGGAGCCCGGCTGCACCGTGAGCACCCTGTTCAGAAGGAGAACGCCCTGGTCCTGCCAGGCGCTGAGGTCGCCGTGGGGCGCAGGGGCGATCTCCAGGTCCTCCTGCATCTCCTTGAAGATGTTCTGCAGGCTGCGGGGGATCGGGCGCACGTGCTCCTCGACCGCGAAGGACAGCCCGATCGGGTGGCCGGGCGTCGGATACGGGTCCTGGCCCACGATGAGCACGCGCACGTCGGCGAGCGGCCGGGTGAAGGCGCGCAGCACGTTCTGTCCCGTCGGCAGGTATCCGCGGCCGGACTCCGCCTCGGTGCGCAGGAAGTCGCCCATCTGATGGATCGCCGGTTCGACGGGGGAGAGGGCCTCGGCCCAGTCGGGGGCGATGGTCTCGGCGAGGGGGCGCGGCATGGGGCAAGTCTGGCATGCGGCGCGACGGGGCCGGGGCGGTCCGACAGGCCCTCGGCGCGCCGGGACGGACGGCCCGGCCCACGGCCGTAGGGTGGATCCATGCCCGCCTCCGCCGACCTCCCCGCCCAGGATCCCGACGACCTCTCCGGGGTCGCCGAGCGCTCTGGGGACGACGGGAGCACGGGGCTCACGGCGCAGGAGCGCGCGATCCTCGCCATGGAGGAGCGGACGTTCCGGTACGTCGGGGCGAAGGAGCGGCGGATCCGCGAGGAGCTCGCTCTCACCCCGACCGCCTATTACGTGCGGCTGAACGCGCTGCTCGACCGCCCCGAGGCGCTGCGCGCCGCGCCCGCCCTGGTGCACCGACTGCGCGCCCGGCGCGTGAGCGCGAGCGACGCCGGCCACGCCGCCTGAGCCGGGACACAGCGCAGACGTCGCCCGCGCATCGCGTGTGGCTCCCCGCTCCGTCGGCTCGGAGCTGGTTCAATGGGTCCGTGGCAGATTCCGAGTACCCCTACCCTCCGGACCAGTTCGACGAGGAGGCGACCGAGGTCGCCTACCACGGCGCGCATCGCGCCGAGGAGTCGTTCTGGCGCCAGAACCTCGTCTACCTGATCATCATCGCCGTCGCGGTGGTGGTCCTGCTCGTGCTGCTGTTCACCATCGGCGGGCTCGGGAAGTCGGGGGACGACCGCGCCGAGGCGCCCACCACGGCCGCGAGCTCGCAGGACGACTCGTCGAAGAGCGATGACGCCTCCGACGGCGGCGGCGAGGACCAGTCCGAGCCGGACAAGTCCACCCCCGTGCTCGTGATGAACGCCGGCGGGATCTCCGGCATGGCCGGCGCCTGGGAGAAGTCGCTGACCGACGCCGGGTGGACGAAGGTCGGCATCGGCACCGCGGACAACGTCCAGCAGGAGAGCGTCGTCTTCTACCGCGACGACAAGGACAAGGCCTCCGCGCAGGCCCTGGCCGACGAGGTCGGCGCGGGCGACGCCCGCCAGAGCGACGAGTACGACAACCGCATCACCTTCGTCGCCGTCGAGCAGCCCGAGGGCTGAGAAGCTCGGCGCAGTCACGCGCGCAGGCGCCGCGCAGGGGCCGGTCACCGGGGACGGTGGCCGGCCCCTCGTGCGTGCCGGGGGCCGCACATGCGAGGGATGCGCCGACGGCGGAATCCGTGGGAGGGGTTAGCACTCCGAGGGGGAGAGTGCTTATGATGATCTGGCACTCGACGCCGACGAGTGACAGCGTCCGGAAGGGCGCGATCGTCGGCGGAGAGCCAGGAGCATTCCGGCCCCGTGAGGGACCCGGCGCCGCGTGACGTGAACACGGCGCCTGGTGCCGTCCGTCGCGGGCACAGGGTCGGGTGGACACCACGGATACGGGAGAGATTCCACAATGGCCAAGCTCATCGCATACGACGAGGAGGCCCGGCGCGGTCTCGAGCGCGGGATGAACCAGCTCGCCGACGCCGTCAAGGTCACCCTCGGCCCCAAGGGTCGCAACGTCGTCCTCGAGAAGTCGTGGGGCGCGCCGACCATCACCAACGACGGCGTCTCCATCGCCAAGGAGATCGAGCTCGACGACCCGTACGAGAAGATCGGCGCGGAGCTCGTCAAGGAGGTCGCCAAGAAGACCGACGACATCGCGGGCGACGGCACCACCACCGCCACCGTCCTCGCCCAGGCCCTCGTCAAGGAGGGCCTGCGCAACGTCGCCGCGGGCGCCAACCCCATCGCTCTCAAGCGCGGCATCGACAAGGCCGTCGCCGCGGTCTCCGAGACCCTGCTCTCGCAGGCCAAGGAGATCGAGACCAAGGAGCAGATCGCCCACACCGCCGGCATCTCGGCGGCCGACCCGGCCATCGGCGAGCTCATCGCCGAGGCCCTCGACAAGGTCGGCAAGGAGGGCGTGATCACGGTCGAGGAGTCCAACACCATGGGCCTCGAGCTGGAGCTCACCGAGGGCATGCGCTTCGACAAGGGCTACCTCTCGCCCTACTTCGTCACCGACGCAGAGCGCCAGGAGGCGGTCCTCGAGGACCCGTACATCCTCCTGATGAACTCGAAGATCTCGAACGTCAAGGACCTGCTGCCGCTGCTGGAGAAGGTCATCCAGGCCGGCAAGCCGCTCGCGATCCTCTCCGAGGACGTCGAGGGCGAGGCCCTCGCGGTCCTCGTCGTCAACAAGCTCAAGGGCTCCTTCAAGTCCGTCGCGGTCAAGGCCCCCGGCTTCGGCGACCGCCGCAAGGCGATGCTCGAGGACATGGCGATCCTCACCGGCGGCCAGGTCATCTCCGAGGAGGTCGGCCTCAAGCTCGAGACCGCGGGCCTCGAGCTGCTCGGCCAGGCGCGCAAGGTCGTCGTGACCAAGGACGAGACCACCATCGTCGAGGGCGCGGGCGAGGCCGACCGGATCGCCGGTCGCGTCAAGCAGATCCGCACCGAGATCGAGAACTCCGACTCGGACTACGACCGCGAGAAGCTCCAGGAGCGCCTCGCGAAGCTGGCCGGCGGCGTGGCCGTCATCAAGGCCGGCGCCGCGACCGAGGTCGAGCTCAAGGAGCGCAAGCACCGCATCGAGGACGCCGTGCGCAACGCGAAGGCGGCCGTCGAGGAGGGCGTCGTCGCCGGTGGCGGCGTCGCGCTGCTGCAGGCGGGCAAGGACACCTTCGCCAACCTCTCGCTCGAGGGCGACGAATCGACCGGCGCGGGCATCGTGTCCGTCGGCATCGAGGCCCCGCTCAAGCAGATCGCCGTGAACGCCGGCCTCGAGGGCGGCGTCGTCGCGGAGAAGGTCAAGAACCTGCCGATCGGCCAGGGCCTGAACGCCGCGACCGGCCAGTACGAGGACCTGCTCTCCGCGGGCATCATCGACCCGGTCAAGGTCACCCGTTCGGCGCTGCAGAACGCGGCCTCGATCGCCGGCCTGTTCCTCACCACCGAGGCCGTCGTGGCCGACAAGCCGGAGCCCGAGGCCCCGGCCGCCGGCGGCGGCGACATGGGCGGCATGGGAGGCATGGGCGGCATGATGTGATCCGCCACCGGGCATCTGCCCGGCGGTGATCGCACCAGCGATCGCGAACGCTTCACCACACGGCGCGGCCGCGTGACCTGCATGGTCACGCGGCCGCGTTGCTGCGTGCGCGGGTGCCGTCTGCTCGTGCGCACGAGACTGCCGCGCCTTTCGTCAGAACGAGCCGCGAGGCCCATGGGCACGCACCATCACGCTTCCGTTCGGCGTGGTGCGGACTGTCTCGAAGCCTCGAGACCTGTAGAGCGCAGTCGCAACCGAATTCTCGGCGTCGACGTGGAGGCTGAGTGCGAGGAAGCCCATGTCATGCGCGAGTTCCAGCAGCCGGTCGAGGAGTCTGCCACCGACCCCGACGCCCCGGAAGCGCTCGTCGACGGCCAGCACCAGTTCAGGAATCGTGTCCTTCACGAATCCTGCCCGTGCGCTCTGGTGCGTGAAGAGTCGGAACCATGCCGCCCCGCACATCTCCTCGTCGGTCGAGTCGGGGACGGCCACCACTCCTGCGTCGCCTGCGCGGGTCCCGAAGCCATCCACGTAGGAGTCGGGTGCCCCAGCGGCAGCGTGGATCCGGTACGCGGAGTCGTCCCACGGTTCGCGCCAGCGCCACGCTGCGTAGACCGCGCGCCGCATCGCCTCCTCGTCGTCGGGCACTGCGCGCCGCATCGTGAAGCCCATGTAGTGGACCGTAGCAGCAGGAGATCTCGACCCGGCTCCGCGGCGATGGCGCACCTTCCTGCTGTGGTCTTGTGGAAGCATGGCCGGTCCACAACGGCACAGCCGCCTGGATGGGGTGAGAGGATCGTGGCGTCCGGAGTCGGGAGAGCCGTCGCGCCGAGAGTCCGAAGGGCCATGCTCATGAGCACCGCATCCACCTGCGCACGTCCCACGATCATGCTCACGCCATGGTGCCGCCGCCTGATGCTGAGCGATGAGGATGTGCCGCGAGCGGCGGCGGACGGGTCGACTGCTCCGACTCCGATCCTCGACCATCGCTCCGCGGCGGTGACGACGCTCGTCGGCCGGTCCCGCGACGCGGCCGTGTCGACCGATCCGAGAACGGTCCTGCAGGCCGCCCACCGGATCATCGCGACCGAGATCTCCCCGGTCTACGCGCTCGACGAGACCGTGCCGGCCTCTCGGATCATCGCGCGCGGCACGGGATCGTGCAGCCAGCGGCTCGCGGTGCTCGAGAGCGTCGCGCGGGCGATCGGCGTGCGCACACGGGTGCGGGCGCTGCTCATCGACGCCTCCTTCTGGTACGACCGCTTCGGTCCCGCGCGGTGGGTGCTGCCCGACGCGATGCTGCTGGTCTGGCCCGAGCTGGAGCTCGCATCGCAGCGGTATGCGGACACGACCGCTGGCAACGGGGCCGACGCCGGCGGGTCCGGTGCCGGTTGGACGAGCGCCGCGGAGCTGTTCGGGCCGATCGGCTGCCGCGGAGGCGCAGCGTTCACGAACACCGGCTCGGAGACGCTCTTCGAAGCCGCCGGACGCTGCGCGATCGACTGGGACGGGCGGACCGACGAACCCGACTTCGACCTCTCCGACTTCGTGCGCCACGACTACGGTCGCTTCACGGATCGCGACGAGGCGTTCGCCCTGCTGGGGCAGACGCTGTGCGCGCCGAGCCGCCGCATCGCCGACCCGGTGATGCGGCGGGTCTCGGCCTGATCGCGGTCGGGAGCTCTCAGGCCCCGAACGGGTTCCAGTAGCGGCCGCCGTCGACGACGACCAGGACGATCGCGGCGGCGACCACCGCGGCCGCGCCCAGGATCGTGGCCCAGTCCCTCGTGCGCATCGGCTTCACGTCGTACCAGGTGCGCCCGCGGCCGCGGCCGAAGCCGCGCAGCTCCATGGCGCTGGAGACCGTCTCGATGCGGTCCAGGGAGCCCAGCAGCAGGGGCATGAGGGTCGACACCACGTTGCGCACGCGCGTGACCAGCCCGACCTTCCGTGAGATGTCGAGACCCCGGGCCTGCTGCGCCTGGGAGATCGTGCGCATCTCGCGCTGGATGTCCGGGATGAAGCGCAGGGCGAGGGAGACGGCGAAGGCCACCTTGTACGGGACGCCGATGCGGTGCAGGGACGAGGCGAACTCGGGCGGGCGCGTGGTCGCGACGAACAGCAGCACCGCCGGCAGCATCGCGAAGTACTTGAGGGTGACCGCGAGCTGATAGAACAGCTGCTCCTGCGTGAGGTCCCAGCGCCCGGGGCCGTCGACGATCACGTGCCGGGCGCCCAGCAGCTCGCTGCCGTAGCCCGGCGCGAACACGAAGATCAGCAGGTTGTTCAGCACCATGAAGGTGAGGATGATCCACAGCACCGTCGCCAGATCGCGCAGCCGGACCCTCGAGAGCGCCCAGCCGATCATCGACAGCACCCCGAGCGTCGCCAGGAAGCGCACGTCGAAGCTGATCATCGCCGCGAGCACCATCGCGATCGTGAGCACGAGCTTCGCGGTGCCCGTGAGGGTGTGCAGCAGTCCGGGCCGCTCGACGTACCCGAGGAGGGGAGCGGTCATCGCGCATCCTCCCCGGGGTCCGCGTGGAGGGCCCGCTCGGCGCGGTCCGCGGCCACGAAGCGATGGACGAGCGCGATCGGGTCGCTGATCCCGCAGCGCCGGGCGAGGGTGAACAGGCCCGTGACCACGAGGTCCGCGCGCTCGGCGAGGGCCTCGTCGGTGAGCACGGCGGCGGGGTCCGTGTCGGCGAGGAGCTCTCCATCGGAGATCACGAGCACCCGGTCGGTGTACTCGAGCGCGAGGTGCATGTCGTGCGTGACCAGCAGGATCGTGGTGCCCTCCGCGTTGATCCGCGCGAGGAAGTCCATGAACTCGCTGTAGTGGGCGAAGTCCTGACCGGCCGTCGGCTCGTCGAGGATCAGGATCTCCGGCTCGAGCGCGAGCACGCAGGCGATGCTCAGCCGCTTCCTCTGCCCGTGGCTGAGGGCCGAGATCGGCCAGGAGCGCATCGGCCGCAGGTCCGTCACCTCGAGCACCCGCGCCGTGCGTCGCTCGATCTCCTCAGCGTCGAGGCCGCGTGCCCGGAGGCCGAGGCGGATCTCCTCCTCGAGCAGGGGCTGGGAGAGCATCTGACCGGGCTCCTGGAGGACGAAGCCCACGTGCGCGCCGTGCTCGGCCAGCGGCCAGGAGGCGGCGTCGGCCCCTGCGATCCGCACGACTCCCTCGGTGGCCTTCTCGAAGCCGCTGATCACGCGCGCGAGCGTCGACTTCCCCGCACCGTTGGAGCCGATCACGCCGAGCATCTCGCCGCGGCGGATCCGGGCCGTGATGCCCCGGAGCGCGCGGACGTCGGCCGAGGCGCCGGGGCGGCGCAGGATCGCGCCGACGCGCTCGAGGTCCAGGGCTGGGACCTCGACGTCGGACGGGGGCCGGGCAGCGGTCGCGGACTTCCGGGACGGATCGGCCGGCGCGTGCTCGACCCAGGTGCGCACGGCCTCTCTCTGCGCGGACGAGAGCTCCATGCGGGGAAGGTCCGCCGGATGTTGGCCGGCGGTGACCGGGGCGCCCGCGAAACGCAGCGCCTCGACATGCAGGGGAGGGCGGATGCCGTGCTCGCGCAGGAGCGGTGAGGCGAGGAGCGCGTCGGGCGGGAGGTCGGCGATGATGCGGCCCTCGTCCATGAGGACGATCCGGTCCAGCGGTCGGTGCAGGAGGTCCTCGAGCCGGTGCTCGACGACGATGATCGTGCGCCCCTGCTCGCGGTGCAGGTCGTCGATGAGCTCGACGGCCGCGCGGCCGGCCGCGGGGTCGAGCATCGCGAGCGGCTCGTCGAACAGGAGCATCTCGACGTCGTCCACGAGCACGCCGGCGATCGCGACCCGCTGCTTCTGCCCGCCGGAGAGCTGCTGCGGGGAGGCGTCGAGGTGGTCGGCGATGCCGGCGGCGCGCGCGGCCTCGGCCACGCGGCCGGGCATCTGCGCGTGCGGGACCTGCTGGTTCTCGAGGCTGAAGGCCACGTCCTCGGCGACGGTCAGCCCCACGAACTGGCCGGAGGAGTCCTGCAGCACCGTGCCCACGCGCCGCGAGGTCTCGATGATCGGCGCGGCGCCGGGATCGGTCCCGAAGACCTCGATGCTCCCGCTCGCCTCGCCCGCGTGCACATGGGGGACGAGGCCGTTGAGCGCCGCGAGGAGCGTCGACTTGCCGCATCCCGAGGGGCCGACGACGGCGATCTTCTCCCCGCGGCGCACCGTGAGGTCGATGCCGCGCAGCGTGGGCTCCGACTGGGCGCGATAGCGGAAGGAGAAGTCGCGGAGGCGGACGGGCACCTCTGCGTCGGGCCTGTCGGAGGTGGCGGACCCGCCCGACCTGGGGTTCTCGACGCTCACCTGTCGAGCGTCAGGGAGCCGGTCCGGGTGCGCGAGCGGGCGTAGATCCCGAGGATGATCCCGCCCAGGACGGCAGCGGTCACCGAGTTCGCGACGAAGGCGAGGACCCCCTGCGTGAAGACCTTCGAGGCCGGCTCGCCCATGATCAGCACGTCGCCGATCGGCGCCCACAGCACCCAGGTGACGGCGTTCGCGATCGCGACGGCCAGGACGAACCGCACCAGGGTGCGGCGCGGGAACTCTCCCTCGCGCACATGGTTGTGGAGCATCACCAGGCCCACGATCAGGGCGAACACGGCGCTCCCGGTCTCCCAGGTGGGCCAGATGCCATATCCCGTCGCGTCGACGAGCACGTGACCGATGAGCCCTGCGAGCACGCCCACGAGCGGTCCGTAGAGCACTGCGAACACGGCCAGCACGGCGTACTGGAGGTTGATCGTGGTGTTCGGGATGGGCGTGGGGATCGCGAGGAAGCGACCGAGCACGAAGAACAGCGCCGCGCCGATGCCGATCGCGACGACGCGGGTGACGGGGGAGATGCGCGGGCTCATGGACGGCTCCGATCCTCGGACGGTGCGGGGCGGACGGGCTCGAGGTCGACCTCCCACGAGGAGCCCGTGCCCAGGTCGAACGCGCGGGCGTAGGAGCCGCGATTGATCGCGACCGCCATCCGGTCCAGCGAGTTCACGTAGATGAGGGACTCGCCGAGCTCGACCGCGGCGAAGCTCGGGGCGAAGGTCATCTGCGCGGAGTGGACCACGCGCCCCTGGTGCCGCACGCGCAGCTGGACCCGTTCGCCGTGGCGGACGCCGAGCCGTGCGAACAGCGTGCGCGGGATCGAGGTCCACAGGGACCCGTAGCGCACGTCGAGGACGTCGATGGATCCGTGGACGGCGCCCTCGCGCAGCTCGGGCTCGAGCAGGGGGAGGGCGACCATGCGCTCGAGCGGGACCTCGGGGCCGACGTTCTCGAAGGCGATCGCCCCGGAGGCCAGACGGGCGCCCGTGAACGCGTAGATGTCCCTGCCGTGGAACGTGTACGACTCCTCGGAGCCGGCCCGACGGTTCACGGTCTCGTCGATCTGGCGCAGGTCGGTGACGCCGAAGATCGCGTGGAGGTGCGTGAGGGTGCCGTTGTCCGGCGTGACGACGAGGTGGCCCGTGGCGGTGCGCGCGACGACCGAGAGCCGGTCCGAGCCGACGCCGGGGTCGACGACGGAGACGAACACCGTCCCCTCCGGCCAGTACGAGACCACCTGGGCGAGACGGTACGAGCCCTCCCAGATGTCGTAGGGCGGGATGTTGTGGGTCAGGTCGTGGATGCGCAGCTGAGGATCGACGCCGACCGCGACGCCCTGCATCGCGCTGACGGCGCCGTCGTCGAGACCGAAATCGGATTGCAGGACGAGTGGATTCACACGGGAAGTATCGCAGGCGGAAGGCCGGCGGGCACGGCCGTCCCGACGTCCGGTTCATCCGGGTTCATCCTGCTGTGGACGCGGGTCTCCGAGCTGTGTGGGGGACGGGGGTCCGCACCGGTCCGGACCAGCCCGCACAGACCGGGAAGGTCTCGGGAGGTCCGCGCGTTGGGAGGGGCGTGAGGTACTCCCTGCTGGACCGCTCCCGCACGCGCGAGGGGCGCCCCGAGGCCGCCGCCCTGCGCGACAGCGTGGAGCGGGCCGTCGCGGCCGAGCCCCTGGGCTACCACCGCTTCTGGGTGGCCGAGCACCATGGCGTGCCGGGCATCGCGAGCGGCTCCCCGCCGGTGCTGCTCGCGGCGATCGGGCAGCGCACGGAGCGGATCCGGCTCGGCTCCGGCGGGGTGATGCTCCCCAACCACCGCCCGCTCGTCGTCGCCGAGCAGTTCCTCATGCTCGAGGCGCTGGCGCCCGGTCGCGTGGACCTCGGCATCGGTCGCTCGCTCGGCTTCACGGCGCCTGTGCGCGAGGCGCTCGGCCGCGCCCGGATCACCGCCGACGAGTTCGCCGAGGAGGTCGCCCGCGTGCGCGCGCACCTCGAGGGCGAGGCGCCGGTCACCGCCCGACCGGCGGGAGGGCCCCCGCCGCCGATCCATCTGCTCGCCACCGGCTCCGGGCTGCGCACCGCGGCCGGCCTGGGGCTCGCCGTGGTGATCGGAGGGCCCGTGCTGCTCGGCGAGGACATCGGGGAGCGGATCGCCGCCTACCGGCGGGAGTTCCGCCCGCATGCGGGCAGCGTCCCGCACGTGATGCTCTCGATGGACCTGCTGGTCGCCGACACCGACGCCGAGGCCCGCGAGCTCGCTCTGCCCGAGGTCTGGGCGATGGTCCGCTCCCGCGAGACCGGTGCCTTCCCGCCGCTGGAGAGCCCCGCGAGGATCCGGGAGCGCGCGCTCGGATCACGCGAGCGCGACCGGCTCGAGGCAGGGCTCGACGCCTCGTGGGCGGGCAGCGCGTCGACACTGCGCCCCCGCCTCGAGCGCCTCGTGGAGACCACGGGGGCCGACGAGATCCTCGCCTCCGGGGCGACCTTCGACCGGTCGGCGCTCGCCGACTCCGACGCCCGCGTCGCCGCGCTGCTGGGGTGAGGATCCGGCCCGGAGTGCGGGACCGGCCCGATGGCCGCGGTGGACGCGAGCCGGCCGCTCAGCCCTCGGCCGGCGGCGCCAGGTCCTTGCGGAAGCAGACGCTGATGCCGTCGCTCGGCTCGTAGGGCGCGAACACCTCCACGTGCTCCCAGCCCTCCCGCTCGTACAGGGCGATCGCGTCGGGCTGGCGGTTCCCCGTCTGCAGGAACAGCTCGACGGCGCCCCGCGCACGGGCGGCGTTCTCGAGGTGGGCGAGGATCGCCCGCGCGAGGCCCAAGCGGCGGAACGCGGGGCCGACGAACAGCCGCTTGACCTCGAGCCGCTCGGGGAGGCGGCGCAGCGTGCCGGTGGCCGCGGCCTCGCCGTCGACGAGCGCGAGCACGACCGTCTCCACGTCGTCGCCCGTCGGCCGTCCCGGAGGGGTCGAGGCGCCGCGGATCGGCATGTAGCGCGGGCCGACCTCGGCGTCCATCGCGTCGCGCAGCGCGGCCGCGCGCGAATCCTCCCAGGACACCTCCTCCCAGGTGATGGAGGGGGCGGGCGTGGTGCGGGTGTCGGTCATGCGGTGGCCTCCAGGATCTCGTCGCCGGGCGTGCTCCCCGTGCTCACTGTGCTCTGTGTGCGAGTCGTCCTCTCCGCGCCCGCGACGTGCGCGGGGATCGAGGCGAGCAGACGCTGCGTGTACTCGTGCTGCGGGTCGGCGAAGACGCGCCCGGCCTCGCCCTCCTCGACGACCTCGCCGCGACGCAGCACGGTGAGGGTATCGGCGACCTGCCGGACCACGCCCAGGTCGTGGGAGATGAACAGGTAGGTCAGGCCCAGGTCCTTCTGCAGACGCACGAGCACCTCGAGGATCCCGGCCTGCACCGTGACGTCCAGGGCGCTCGTCGGCTCGTCGAGGACCAGCACCTCGGGGCGCAGCACCAGGGCGCGGGCGATCGCGACGCGCTGGCGCTGCCCGCCCGAGAGGGCCGTCGGCCGCCTGCCCAGGATCTCCTCGTCGAGGCGCACCGCGGTGAGCGCCCAGCGCACGCGCTCCTCGCGCGCGGCGGCATCGCCCACGCGGTACATGTCGAGGGGCTCGCGGACGATCCGGCCCACGGTGAAGCGCGGGTCGAGCGAGGTGAAGGGGTTCTGGTGGACCAGCTGCAGGTCGCGCCGCAGGGCGCGCAGCGCGCGGGGGTCGGACGGGTCGACCGTCCGGCCGTCGACCTCGAGGGCCCCGGCGTCCAGGCGCTCGAGCCCGAGCAGGGCCCGGGCCGCCGTGGTCTTCCCCGAGCCGGACTCGCCGACGAGCGCGTGGGTGGTCCCGCGCGCGATCGAGAAGGACACCCCGTGAAGCGCCCGGACCTCGTGGCCGCCGGTGCTGCGGAACGTCCGGGTGATGTCGCGGGCGGTGACACGGGGCGCCGTGGCGGGCGAGGCTCCGCCGCCCTCCCCGAGGTCCCGGGCGGCGCGCAGGTCGGCGAATCGATCGGGGTGCAGGCCGGGGACGTCGGCCTGCAGACGCCGGGTGTACTCCGAGCGCGGGCGGGCGAAGACCTCGGCGGTGGGGCCCGCCTCCTGGATGGTGCCGCCCGAGAGGACGACGACCTGCTGGGAGCGCTCGGCCGCGAGGGCGAGGTCATGGGTGATCAGCAGCAGGCCGATGCCGAGCTCGTCCTGGAGGGACGTCAGCAGGTCCAGGATCTGCTTCTGGACGGTGACGTCGAGGGCGCTCGTGGGCTCGTCGGCCACGAGCAGGGCGGGGCCCGGGATGATCGCCAGCGCGATGAGCACGCGCTGCAGCTGTCCGCCGGAGAGCTGGTGCGGGTAGGAGGCGGCGATCCGCTCCGGGTCCGTGAGGCCCGCCCGTTCGAGCCCCTCGCGCACGAGCGCCTCGCGTGCGGCCCGGCTGCGGGCCTCCGGGACCAGCGCCGCAGCCTCGAGGGCCTGGGAGCCGATGGTGCGCACGGGGTTCAGGGCGCTGCCGGGGTCCTGCGGGACGAAGCCCAGCACCCGTCCGCGCAGGGGACGCAGGGCGTGCTCGCGCAGGCGGGAGATCTCCCGGCCGCGCAGGCGGACGCTGCCCTCGACGCGGGCGCCGCGGCGCTCGAGCAGGCGGAGGACGGCCCGGGCGATCGTCGACTTGCCCGAGCCGGACTCGCCGATCAGGGCGAGGGTCGAGCCCGCGGGGACGGAGAAGGACACGTCGCGGACGACCTCGCGGGCCGCGGCGCGCTCGCCGTAGGTGACGCGCAGGTGCTCGACGGTCAGCAGGGGAGCGGTGCCGTGCTCGGTGTCGCCCGCGGTGGTGCTCCCTGCGTCGGGGCGGGTGTCGGTGTCGGCGGAGGTGTCGGCGGAGGTCATCGGTTCCTCTCGGTGTCGATGAAGCGGCTGAGACGGCTCACGGAGAGCACGACGATCGCGATCACGAGGCCGGGAGCGATCACCAGCCAGGGCGCGTGCAGGAGATGCTCGCGTCCGTCGGCCACCAGCAGCCCCCAGTCGGAGGCCGGCGGCGGATCGCCGTAGCCCAGGAACGCGAGGCCCGCGATGGTGAGGATCGCGAGGCCGAACTGGAGGACGGCGAGGGACAGCACGGGACGCACGGCGTTCGGCAGCACGTGGCGGATCAGGATGTACGCGTCCGAGCCGCCGTTCAGGCGGGCGGCCTCTATGAACACGCTCGTGCGCACGCGCAGGACCTCCGCGCGCATGAGCCGGGCGAACACCGCCACCGCGGAGACGCCGGTCGCGATCGCGGCGTTGCGGGTGTCGTACCCGAGCGCCGTGACCACGACCACGGCGAGCAGGAAGCTCGGGATCGCCAGCAGCACGTCGACCAGGCGCCCCAGGACCGCGTCGGCCCAGCCGCCCGCGTACCCGGCGACGAGGCCGATCGCCCCTCCCACGAGCACGCCGATCGCGACCGCGATCAGGGCGCTGGTCATCGAGGAGGCCGAGCCGTGGATGATGCGCGAGAGCAGGTCCCGGCCCAGGTGGTCGGTGCCCAGCAGGTACTGCCACCCGGGCGGCGTGAACTTCCGGTCGGGCACGCCGACGGCCGGGTCCGCGCTCGTGAACAGTCCCGGTGCGAGCGAGAACGCGAGCACGAGGAGGAGCACGGCGAGGGACAGCCACACGGTCAGCGGCAGGCGCCGCAGACCGCGCAGCCGTGACCCTGCCTGCGCGGGGGCGCCGGCAGGCGCGTGCTCGGGCGAGCCCGAGGGGTCGCCGGTGGTGAGGACCGCTGCGGTCATGACGCCTCCCGGGGTGCGCGCAGCCGCGGGTCCAGCAGCGGCAGCACGAGGTCGATGACGAGGTTGACGCCCACGAACACGGCCGCGGAGAGCACCACGGCGGCCTGCAGCACGGGCACGTCCTGGCTGGTCACGGCCTTCTGGACGACGGTGCCGATGCCGGCGCGCCCGAAGATCGTCTCGGTGATGAGCGAGCCGCCCAGCAGCTCGCCGACCACGAGCCCGCATACGGTGACCGTGGGCAGCAGGGAGGGCCGCAGCAGGTGGCGCGCGAACACCCGCACCGGGGCGAGCCCGCGGGAGAGCGCGACCTCCGTGTGGTCGAGCGCAGTGGTCGTGTCCAGGGCGGTGATGAACACCTGGGCGATCTGCGCGGACACGGGGATCGCGAGGGTCAGGGCCGCGAAGGCCGTGGATCCGGCGGTCTCGGGGTCGATGATGGAGAAGGCGCCCAGCTGCACCGCGAACACCTGGATCAGCACCAGGCCGATGAGGAAGTTCGGGGTGGACAGGAACACCGTGGGCAGTGAGCGCACCAGGCCGCCCAGCCGGCCCTCGCCGAGGCTCTGCGAGGCAAAGCCCAGGATCAGGGCGATCAGCAGCGCGAACACCAGGGCGGTCGCGGCGAGGGCGAGGGTCGAGGGGATCGCCTCACCGATCGTCGAGGAGACCGGCGCCGAGGTCGAGAGCGAGATCCCGAGGTCGCCGCGCAGGGCGTTGCCGATCGAGATCAGCAGCTGCACGAGCACGGGCTTGTCGAGGCCGTAGAACGAGCGGATCTGCGCCTTCTCGGCCTCGGAGTAGCCGGCCTGCGGGTTCTCGAGCTGCGCGCTCACCGGGTCGCCGGGGATCGCGGCGAGCACCAGGAACACGAGCACGTAGGCGAGGGCGATGACGAGGACGGCCTGGCCGACGCGCTTCAGGGCGATCATGCGTCCGCCCCGTTCCCGTCGGACGTCCTTCCGTCGGCGCCCTTCCCGTCGGCCCCTGATCCCGTCTTCGTCGCCGCGTGGTACGAGGGGATGGCGACGGCGTTCACCGTGATCCCGGAGAGCTCGGGGGTCTGGACGTAGATGCGCTGGACGTTCTGCTCGAGCGGGATGAAGTAGGCCTGCTCGAGGACATGCTGCGAGAGCTCGTCGATCACCCCGGCGCGCTCCGTGCGGTCGGCGGTGCCGGCCACCCGGCCCGCGAGATCCGCGAGGCGCTCGTCGGAGTCCCCGAGGGCGAACCAGTCCTCGCCGTCGGCGGTGATCACTCCCGCCACGGTGCCGGCGTCCACGAAGCTGCGGGTGACCTCGGCGAGCCCCTGGTCGGGGTTGTCCTCGACCTTCCCGGAGTAGGCCGCGACGTCGATCTTCTGGGTCGCGACGCGGATGCCCAGGCGGCCCAGCTGCTGGGAGATCAGCTCGGCCTCGGGCACGGAGCCGGTGAGGTACGGGGTGGGGTAGAGGGTGAACGCGAGCTCCGTGCCGCCCTTCGTGCGGTAGCCGTCGTCGGAGCGCCCGGTCCATCCGGCGTCGTCGAGCAGCCGCGCGGCCGAGTCCGGGTCATAGGGGAAGAGGTCCGAGTGGTCCTCGGCCTCGGGGACGCTCGACTGCAGCCAGCTCGTCGCGCTCTCCCAGTCCTTCGTGAACACGGTGCGCAGGATCTCGTCGCGGTCGATGCCGCGGGTGATCGCGCGGCGCACGCGCACGTCGTCGAAGGGCGCCACGTTCGTGCGCACCCGGAAGCCGTGGGTGAAGCCGATATAGCGCGGCACCTCGATCGTGAACCCGGCCTCCGTGAACGAGTCCAGGACCTGCGGGTTCACGTTGTAGGACACGTCGCTCTGGTGGGCGCGGGCGGCGGAGGCGCGCAGGGTGTCGTCGGGCAGCACCTTGAAGGTGAGCTTTCGCAGCGCGGCGGCGCCGCTGCGCCCGAGCACGGGCGGAGCCCAGTCGTAGTCCTCGCGGCGCACCAGGGTGACGTGGTCGCTCGCGGCCCAGGAGTCCAGCACGAAGGGCCCGCTGCCGATCTGGTGGGCGAGGTCCGACTGCTCGCCCAGGGAGCGGGTCACGGACTCGGGGCTCAGCAGCAGGCAGCCGTGGTAGCCGAGGGTCGGCAGGAAGGAGAGGGACGGGGCGGTGAAGCGCACGCGCACGGTGCGCTCGTCGAGCGCCTCGGCCCCGTCGTAGGTCGAGCCGGGGAACAGGCCCACCTTCGCGATGCCCGCGTCGGGCCGGCCCTTCGCCCAGACGTCGAGGTTCGCGACCACCGCGTCGGCGTCCAGCGCAGTGCCGTCGGAGAAGGTGACGCCGTCCTTCAGGTGCAGCGTGAACTCGGTCGAGTCGCTCGCGACGTCCCAGCTCTCGGCGATCCAGGGGGTGATGGTCCCCTTCTCGTCCGTGTGCACGAGCTTGTCGGTGAGCTGCTGCCAGACGTTCGCCTCGTAGCTCGAGATCGCGCTCTTGGAGGGCACCCATCCGCCGTCGAGGTTCGAGATGAGGAAGGTCAGCTCGTCCTCGGGCGTCTCGGAGCTGCCCGCCGCGTGGGCGGCCTCGAGCGCGCAGCCCGCCAGGGGCAGCGCGGCGAGCCCCAGCGCGCCCGCGCCGAGACCGCGCAGGAGGCGTCGGCGGGTGACATCGGGGCCGACGGGGGTCGGGTCGGCCGGGGGCGGATCGACGGGGGATGGGCCGACGGGAGCGGGGCCGACGGGCCGGGTCACCCTCGGGCCTCCGTATCGGACAGGGCCGCGGCGAGGCGCTCGGCCCCCTCGCGCAGGCGCTCCGGCGGCAGATGGCTGATCCCCACGCGCAGCGCGCCGCGATCGTCGGCCGGGTTCGCGCCGGAGCCCCCGTCCGCGCCCTCCCAGAAGAAGTACCGGCCCAGCACGGCGTCGGTCCCGGTGCGCTCGCGGGCCACGCGCTGGGCCGCGGCGAGATCGATGCGCTCGTCGCGCACCCGCACCCAGGCGAAGATGCCGCCCGTGCGGTGGACGACCTCGATGCCGCCGGGCACCTGCTCCTCCAGGATCGAGGTCACGAGGTCGAAGCGCTCGGCGTAGGCGGTGCGGGCGCGAGCGGCGATGGCGTCGAAGCCGCGCGGGGCGAGCGGACCGTCGCCCGGCGCGGGGTGCGCGGCCGATCCGGCCCCCAGCACCCGCTCGACGATCGCCTGCACGAGCACCGAGGAGTGCTGGTCCTGGTTCGCGCGCAGCCGCGTCACGGGGCCGACGAGCCACGTCGGCAGTGCGAGCCAGCCCAGCCGCAGGCCGGGCCCGAGCACCTTGGAGAAGGTGCGCACGTGGACCACGCGGTCCGAGCCCAGCGGG
Source organism: Brachybacterium halotolerans subsp. kimchii (assembly GCF_020792675.1). Taxonomy (NCBI): domain Bacteria; kingdom Bacillati; phylum Actinomycetota; class Actinomycetes; order Micrococcales; family Dermabacteraceae; genus Brachybacterium; species Brachybacterium halotolerans. The sequence goes on from NZ_CP086254.1 coordinate 3,342,498, forward strand.
TAGTCCGGCAGTGAGGGGCCGTCGAAGCCCAGCGAGTGGTACGCGTTGTCGGAGACGATCACGAAGCCGAAGCGCTCGGCGAGCTCGACCAGCCGCGCGCGTTCGGCCGGCGTGGTGACGTACCCGGTGGGGTTGTGGTGATCGGGCACCGTGTACAGCAGCTTCGGGCGCTCGCCCGCGACCAGCCGCGCCTCGAGCGCGTCGATGTCGAAGCCGCTCTCCGTGAGGCGCAGCGGGACGAGCCGGGGGCGCTTGTGCTGCAGGTCGCGGAAGATCAGCGGGTAGGTGGGATCCTCGACGATCACCGCGTCGCCCTCGTCGAGCAGGGCGTCGAACAGCAGCGAGAGCCCGTGGAAGGCGCCGTTGGTGACGACGATCCGCGCGGGCTCCGCGCCCTCGCGTCGGCCGATCCAGTCGCGCAGGCCCGCCAGGCCCGGGCTCTGGGAGTACTGGAGCGCCGCGGCGAGGGCCGACGGATCGGCGGTGAGGTCCTCGGCGGCGTGGCGGATCTGCGCGAGCGGCAGCAGGTCCTCGCTCGGGGCGCCGCCGAGCAGCGGGATCGAGTCGGCGGGCAGCGAGGAGGCCTTCCCGAAGCCCCGCGCGCGGTCCTCGCGCGAGCCCAGATCCGAGAGCAGCGCGGAGGGGGAGAGCGCAGGGGCGGGATCGGCGCCGGCCGCTGTCGTCGTTGTGGTCGCTGTGTCCGAAGTGGTCGCAGTGTTCATCGGGGTCAGAGGGCCTTCCCGGGATTGAGCAGGTGCTGGGGGTCGAAGGCGTCCTTCAGTCGGCGCTGGAGCGCGCGGGACGCGTCGGAGAGCTCGAGGTCGAGCCAGGAGTGCTTGGCGGTGCCGATGCCGTGCTCGCCGCTGATGGTGCCGCCGAGGGCCAGGGCCTCGCGGACCAGGTCGTCGGCCGCTTCGTGCAGGACGGGCGGAAGCGGCGCCGAGGGATCGGGGTTGTCCTCGGGGCGGGGGAGCGAGAGCGAGGGGTGGAGGTTGCCGTCGCCCGCATGGGCGACCGCCGAGGTGCGGATGCCGTGCTCGCGGCCGTTCCGCTCGATGACCGCGAAGGCATCGGCGAGGCGCGACTTCGGGATCGCGACGTCCTCGCCGAGGCGGAAGTGCCCGGCGCCGGAGCCGCGGCCCGAACGGCGCAGCTCCCACCAGTGCTCCGCCTCCGCCTCGTCCTCGAGGACGCGGATCTCGACGTCCGACGGGCCGGCGTCCCCGCCGTCCCCGCCGTCGTCCGCCGGGCCGCCCGCGCCACCGAGCGCGGCGATCAGGTCGCGGGTCTGCTCCGCGATGCCGTAGCCGTCGAGCTCGACGAGCAGCACCGCGCTCTCGCCCTCGGCGACGCCCGCTCCCGTGTTCTCGTCGATGTCCTCGAGGGAGCGCGCGTCCAGCAGCTCGCAGGCCGCCGGCCGCACGGGGCTGCGCGAGATCGCGTTCACTCCCGCCGCGGCACCCGCGACGGTGGGGAAGCGTGCGAGCACGGTGCGTCGGGCGACGGGCAGTGGGCGGATCCGCACGGTCGCCGCGACGACGATCGCGAGCGTGCCCTCGGAGCCGATGAGCAGCTGCGTGAGGTCGAGCCCGGTGACGCCCTTGATCGAGCGGTGGCCGGTGCGCAGCAGGGTGCCGTCGGCAAGGACCACCTCGAGTCCGAGGACGGATTCCCTGGTCACGCCGTACTTCGCGCAGTGCAGCCCTCCCGCGTTGGTCGCGATGTTCCCGCCGATGCTGGAGAGCCGCGCGCTCGCCGGGTCCGGCGCATAGAAGAAGCCGTGCGGCGCGAGCGCCTCGGAGAGGTCCGCGGTGATCACGCCCGCCTCCACCACGGCGACCTCGTCGAGCACGTCGATCTCGCGGATGCGCGTGAGGCGCTCGAGGCCCAGCACGATCGACCCGTCGACCGGGGTGGCGCCCCCGGACAGCCCCGAGCCCGCACCGCGCGGGACGACGGGCGTGCCGGTCTCGTGGGCCAGGCGGAGGGTGGTCTGCACGCCCTCGACGTCGCGGGGGAGGACCAGCAGGAAGCTCGTGCCGGGAGCGGAGGGAACCGCGTGGTCGCCCGCGTACACCGGATCGGGATCGGTGTGCACGACGCCCTCCCCGAGGAGGCCGCGCAGGTGCTCGGCGAGGCCGCGCAGACGCGGCGAGAGGGTCGATGCGTCGGCAGAAGAGGGCGCAGAAGGCGCAGGCGGAGGGGCGGCCGACGCGCCGGCTGAGGTCGAGGCAGAGATCGAGGTCGTCACGCGGGCTCCACGGGTCGGTGGCAGGACCATCCCATCGTGGAGGTCGACGAGTATTAGCGCAACTGATGCTTCACATAAGGAGACACACAGAGGTGCACTCGCCTCACGAGTGGGGCGCAGGTCACATGAGGGTTCACCTCCGGGCGGCACGTCACCATCGGTCGGCCTCTCTGCCGCCCAGTGCTCTCGGGGGACCCGCCCTCCCCGTGCGGGTGTCTCTTCCCTGTGGGCGTCGCTTCCCCGCGATCACTTCTCGTGTCGCGTCGAATCCTCTGACCTGCGGATTGGGGACAGAGCCCGGACACCTGGCGAAGACGGGACACTTCACGACATGCCCCATGCCCCGGCAGACCTCCCGGACGCCCTGCCCCGTCCCGTTTTCACGACGCATGACGCCCGCGTCGCAGGCGTGGAGCCGCAGCGCCTCCGCCGCCGGGACGTCATCCGGCTCCGGCGGGGCCTCTACGCGCGCACCGACGCGCTCCGCGCCGGCAGGGTCACGCGCTGGGACGTCGCCGATGCGATGCTGCGCCTGCACCCCGAGGCCGCCCTGGTCGGTCTGACCGCGGCCCGGGCCTGGGGGCTTCCCTGTCCGGGCGACGCCGACATGACCGGGCGCGAACCGGTGGACGCGCGCTGGGGGATCCCCACGGTGCACCTCGGCACCCCGAACGCTGCGCATCGCGCGTCCGACGACGTCGTGCAGTGGAGCCGGGTGCCACTTCAGCCCTGGCAGATCGAGACGGTCGACGAGGTGCGCATCGCGACATTGGTGCGCACATGGACGGATCTCGCCTCGGTGCTCGACGACGTCTCGCTGGTCGTCGTGACCGACCGGCTGCGCGCGCGGATCACCCAGGACAGGTTCATGGAACCGACCGAACCGATGGTCCCCGACGGTGCCCTAATCTGGGCCTCCGGCAGCGGTGTGCACGGTGCACCGAAGGCCGCGACCGCCCTGATGAGCTCGGGCACCGACAGGCCGAGCGTGCTGCATTCCCGCCTGATGCGCTCGGGCCCCGCGTGGGGACGGGTGCGGCTGAACATCCCGCTGACGGGCGGGGATCCAGACCCGTCGTCCCCTCACTACGTCCGGGTGCTGCTGCGACGTGCGCATGCGATCTGGTGGGCGGACCGGGTCTATGCGGTGTTCCGCAAGGAGCCCGTGTGCGCGCCGCGCTGTGGGGACTGCGCTCGCTGCACTCTGCCCTTCGTGCCGCGTCTGCTGCCCGTGCGCATCGCCCACGCCCCGGGTCTGCCCGGATGGCTGGAGGTGCGCATTCCCGAGCAGGTGCTCGTCCATGACCTCGGTCAGGTGCGGTTCGCCGTGCGCAATGCCGTGTTGGACCAGCGGCGCGCGCACCGGGCGCGGATGGAGCAGGCCGAATCGCACATCCGGTCGCACACCCGGCGCAGGATTCTCGGATCTCCTGGGGCCGCAGAGGAGCTCGGGTGGCAGCCGGAGAGCGAAGGCGGTAAGGCCTGACCCGGGTGACCCCGGAGGCTGAGGGCCCGGGTGACGTCGGGGGCTCCCACCTCACCACCTCACGCCGTGCCCTGCCTCGGCGCCGGTGTGCCTGCTGGCGCGTTACGAATTGCGGTGGATTTTCGACGCTTCGCACGTCCGTCCAAAACCCACCGCAACTCGTAACGCTCGCGCACACGGGGGCGCCGCGACGACCCGCCCTCGGCCTCGCGCCGCGTAACCCCTGCGAAGGAGCATGTGGTGGAGAGCGTGCTCCGGTAGCGATATGCCTGGGCGCCTCGTCGACTCAGCGCCGCGTCGACCCAGCGCCTCAGAGCCCCCATGCCTGTGCGAGCAGCTCGTGGGAGCGGTCGCGATGCGCGGGGTCGAAGACCTGGCCGGTGACGATGAGCTCGTCGGCCCCGGTCGCGCGGACGATGGATTCGAGCTGCGCGACGACGGTCTCGGGAGAGCCCACGGCCCGGACCGAGAGCGTCTGGTCGACCTTGTCCAGCAGCACAGGATCGGCGAGGCCCTCGAGATCGCGAGGAGGGCGCACCTTGGTGCGCTCTCCTCGCAGGATCCCCAGGAAGCCCTGCTGGGCTGAGGTGAAGAGGTGCTGCGCCTCCTCGTCGGTGGGTGCCACCAGCACGTTCACGCCGACCATCGCGTGCGGGGCGGTGATCTGCGCGGAGTCTGCGTCGGCGTCGAAGGTGCGCCGGTAGGTGTCCAGCGCCTGCTCGAACCCGAAGGGCGAGAAGTGCGAGGCGACCGAGAAGGGCATTCCGAGGCGGCCCGCCAGATGGGCGCCGTTCGCGGTCGAGCCGAGGATCCACATCGGCACCTCGGTGCCCTCGGCGACGGGCGCCGCGATCCGCAGTCCCGTGGGCTGCTGGGTCCGGGACCAGTCGCGCATCTGCTCGACGGCGGCGATGAACGCCTCGGGATCGGCAGACGTTCGGGCCAGCAGCTGCGCGGTCAGCGGGTCCGTCCCCGGTGCGCGCCCGAGCCCCAGGTCGATGCGGTCGCCGTGCATCTGCACGAGCGTGCCGAACTGCTCGATCACCGAGAGCGGGGAGTGGTTCGGGAGCATGATCCCGCCCGACCCCACGCGGATCCGTTCGGTGAGCTGCGCCGCCTGGCCGATGAGCAGGGACGTCGCGTTCGAGGCGAGGGAGATCGTGTTGTGGTGCTCGGCGAACCAGTAGCGGGTGAAGCCCAGACGGTCGGCGAGCTGCGCGGAGCTCATCGCGTGGCCGATGGCCTCGCGGGCGTCCATCCCCTCGGAGATCGGGACGAGGTCGAGGATCGAGAGCGGGACGTGCGGGGTGCGCGACGCGGAGGATGCGGACGGGCCGCTGGGCCCAGGGCCGGGGGCGGGAGTGCTCATGGAGCCGAGGCTACGCCGCGCCCGGCGCGGGGTGCTGGGCGCTGTGAGCACTTGAGCTTCGCCCCGGGGAATAGCGAGGTCAGCACCGCTTTCCTGCAGCGGTCACCAGGTCGGATGCTGGTGGCGCGCCGCCATCTGCGCGTACTGAGCCTGCACCCGCTGGTTGTGGTTCGAGGCCGCCGTGCAGCCCCAGATGATGCTCGCGATCCACGCGCCCACGCCGATCAGCGGGACCAGTCCGAACAGCACGGCCCCGATCCCCATCGTCAGCACCGAGAGGATGCCGAACACGATCGTCGAGAGCACCAGCAGGCCCACGGTGATGCCGATCAGGACGAGTGCCCCGGTCACGCTCGAGTAGAACACCCCGAAGACGCCGAAGAAGAAGGTGAGGACGAAGGCCACGCCCACGCTCTTGAGCGGCATCACGGCCACCGGCACGGGCATCACGCCGGGCATCGGAGCAGCACCGGCACCGGGGTTCCCCGTCGGCGCGCCGTAGGGCTGGAGGGCGGATCCGGGCGGCGGTCCGCCGGGGACATGCTGTCCGTCCGCCGCGTACGGGTCGAAGCTCCGCTGCGCCGCGTCAGGGGCGTGATGGTGCACGACCTCGCCCGGGATCACGGGATGGGGTCCGCGGTGCGGATCCGGTCGGTCCCAGGGTGACTGGCTCATGAGTGCCCCTCGCTCGTCGTGCGCATGTGCTTGCGTCGCACCCTACGCGGATGCGCGGGGTTCAGGTCACGTATCGCGTCGGCTCGGCCTGCACGGGCAGGCCCGCCGCGGCCCAGGCGCGGAAGCCGCCCTCGAGGTCCGTGGCTCGGGAGAAGCCGAGCTCGCGCAGGTCGCGCGCGGCGAGCGAGGAGGAGAAGCCCTCGTTGCACACGACGATGACGTCGTCGTCGTAGCTCGGCCCGTCGGCCATGCGGCTCGGGCTGAGAGGGTCCAGCCGCCACAGCATGACGGTGCGCTCGACCACGATCGCTCCGGGGATGTGGCCTTCGGCGTCGCGCGTCCAGGGCGTGCGCACGTCGATCACCCGGGCCCCGTCGCGCAGTCGCCCGGGCAGGTCGCTCGGCGCCACGCGCGCCGTGCCGCGCCGGGCCTCGACGAGGATCTCCGCGATGCTGCGAGCCATGATGCGCCCCGGGGCGCCCGGACCCGAGACGGGCCGGGCGCGTCCGGCGTCAGCCGCGACGGCCCGAGGAGAAGGCCGCGAGCCCGCCGGAGCGGCGCGACGAGCCCTCGCCGGAGCTCGAGGTCGAGTAGGAGGTCACCGAGCCGGAGCCCGAGCGGCCGCCGCGGCCGCGACCGCGCGAGCCCTGGCCCGAGCGCGATCCCTGCCCCGAACGCGACCCCTGACCCGAGCGACCGTCCTGGCCGGAGCGCGAGCCGTCGCCGGAGCGGCCGTCCTGGGAGCCCTGTCCGCGGCCGCCCTGGCCGCCGCGACCGCGGCCCCCGGAGGAGCGGCCGCCGCCGCTGCCGCGACCGCCCTGACCACGACCGCCGCCCTGACCGCGTCCGCCGCCCTGACCACGACCGCCCTGGCCGCGTCCGCCGCCCTGCTGGGGCTGCTGCGCCGGGGCCGGTGCGGGTTCGGTGAAGACGCGCTCACCGGGGGCGAGCTCGCTCAGCACGGGGCTCGTGACGACCACGCCCTCGTGCTGGGCCGGCGTGATGCGGGCCTTGCGCATGAGGTCGTGCACGTCCTTCTTCTGATCGGGCGTGCGCACGGTGATCACGGTGCCGGAGCCGCCGGCGCGCGCGGTGCGGCCCGAGCGGTGCAGGTACGCCTTGTGCTCGACCGGCGGGTCCGCGTGCACGACCAGGGCGACGTCGTCCACGTGGATGCCGCGGGCGGCGATGTCGGTGGAGACCAGCGTGCTCGCGGTCCCCGAGCCGAAGGCCTCGAGGTTGCGGGTGCGGGCGCCCTGGGAGAGGTTGCCGTGCAGCTCCACGGCGGCCACGCCCGAGCGGCTCAGCTTCTGGGCGAGCTTCTTCGCACCGTGCTTGGTGCGGGTGAAGAGGATGGTGCGTCCGGGCGCCGCGGCGAGGTCGCGCAGGACGTCGAACTTCGCATCCGCGCCGACCTCGAGCACGTGGTGCTCCATGGTCGAGACCGGGCTGGTCTCCGGATCGGCCGAGTGGGTGACGGGGGAGTGCAGGAACTCCTTGACGAGCTTCTGGACGCCCTGGTCCAGGGTCGCGGAGAACAGCATGCGCTGGCCCTTCGCGGGGGTCTTGGCGAGGATCCGGCGGACCATCGGCAGGAAGCCCATGTCGGCCATGTGGTCGGCCTCGTCGAGCACGGTGATCTCGACGGCGCCGAGGTCCACGTGGCCCTGGCCCATGAGGTCCAGCAGACGGCCGGGGCAGGCGACGAGCACGTCGACGCCGCGGGCGATCGCATCGACCTGGGGCTTCTGGCCGACGCCGCCGAAGACGACGGTGCTGCGCAGGTTCGCTGCGCGCAGCAGCGGTGTCAGGGACTGGTCGATCTGGGCGGCGAGCTCGCGGGTCGGGGCCAGCACAAGGGCGCGCGGGAAGCGGGCGCGGCGCTTGCGCGCGTCCTGCTCGAGGCGGGCGACGAGCGGCAGGCCGAAGGCATAGGTCTTGCCGGAGCCGGTGCGGCCGCGGCCCAGCACGTCGCGGCCGGCGAGGGAGTCGCCGAGGGTCGCGGACTGGATGGGGGTGGGGGTGGTGATGCCCTGCGGGGCGAGGGCGTCGATGAGGTGCGAGGGCACGCCGAGGCGCGCGAAGTCAGTGGAGGTCACGGATTTCCGTTCTAGAGGACGCGGTCCCGCCCTGCGCGCTGCGGTCCGCTGGTCCGACGGGGGAGACCCGGTCGGCGTCCGACGGGCAGGGCCCGGGGACGTGCCCGACGGGGAGGCTCCCCGGGGCTGCGCGCGGACGGCGCGCCGCCGTCGTCGCGCAGTGCACGGCGAGGCGCGGTGCCATGGCAGGTGGGACGGCACACGAAGCCACCAGCCTACGGCCGTCCGCGCCGTTCACCCCCATCTGCGGGTCCCGATGTGAGCAACGCACCTGGAGGGAGCGCGCGGCCGGTATCCTCGGCGGATCACCGGGGCCGGGGCGGACGGCCTCCGGAACAGCAGGAAGGCGGTGCGCGATGGCCAGGCGCGTGAGCATCAAGGACGTGGCGAAGGCCGCCGGGGTCTCGTGGAAGACGGTCTCCAACGTCGTCAACGACCGGCCCGTCGTGCGGCCCGAGACCCGTGAGCGGGTCGAACGGGCCATCAGCGAGCTCGGCTACGTGCCGAACACGATCGGCCGGGAGCTGCGCGGCGGCCCGACGCACACCATCGCCCTCGTGCTGCCCGAGCTCTCCAACCCCTACTTCGCCCAGCTCGCACAGATGCTGCACGTCGCGGCCAAGGAGCGCGGGTACACCGTGAGCGTCGAGCTGTCGCTGGGCCGGGGCGAGGTCGAGCGCGCCCACGTGCGCGGACGCATCAGCCGTCCGGTCGACGCGGTCGTGATCTCCCCGGAGGCGCTGGACCCCGTCGAGATCCGGGACCGCGGGGACGGCCCGCCGCTCGTGCTGCTCGGCGAGCACCTGCTGAGCGCCGAGGGCGTCACCCACGTCGCCGTCGACAACGTCGAGGCCTCGGCCGACGTGGTCCGCCACCTGGTCGAGCGCGGCTATCGCCGACCCGTCTTCCTGGGCGGGGAGTCCGAGCAGCGCTCCGCCGGCACCGACCGCCTCGCGGGCTTCCGCGCCGCCTGCCGGGCGAGCGGCATCGCGAGCGACCCGGAGCGGATCGCGCACGTGGGCGCCTGGGACATGGCCGAGGGGCGGCGCGCAGTGCTCGACCTCGTCCAGCGCGGCGTCGCGTTCGACGCGATCTCCGCGGCCAACGACCAGCTCGCGATCGGTGCCCTCGCGGGCCTGCGAGAGTCCGGCCTCGACGTCCCCGGGGACGTCGGGGTGGTGGGCTGGGACGACACCCCCGGAGCGCGGCACGCCCACCCCGCGCTGAGCTCGATCGCCCCGGACCTCGACGACCTCATCGCCGCGACCCTCGACGCCGCGATCGGCCCGGGAGGATCGGACCCCGGTGGGCCAGGAGAAGGGGAGCCCGACGGGGGAGAGCACGTCGTCCCCTATCGCCTGGTGGCGCGCGAGAGCTCCGCAGGGCCGCGTCGCTGACCATCCGTGTTTCCCACGTTGCAATCCGGAGCGCGGCGGTGTTGACTTGAGGTGCCGGCGCCGTCCGGCCCGCCGATCAGCGCCGATGGAAGGACCACCGTGACCGCACCCGAGCAGAGCCCCGCGAGCGACCAGCACGCCGTGCCCGAGCTGCCCTCGCACCTGACCGACCTCTTCGCCCGCGCCGACGAGCTCGCCGCCGCGCTGGACGCCCCGTCGTCGGACGGATCCGGCGACGTCCCGACCGGCGACGTCCCGCGCCCTGAGCACCCGCGCCCGCAGCTGCAGCGCGAGGCCTGGCTGAACCTCAACGGCACCTGGCAGTTCGAGATCGACCGCGGCGACACAGGCCGCGAGCGCGGACTGCTCGAGCGCGAGCTCGCCACCGAGATCCTCGTGCCCTTCCCGCCGGAGTCGCCGGCCTCCGGCATCGGCGACCGCGACTTCATGGAGGCCGTCTGGTACCGCCGCACGGTCAGCGTGCCCGCGAGCTGGGAGGGGCTGCGGCCGGTGCTGCACTTCGGCGCCGTCGACCACGACGCGACCGTCTGGGCCGACGGGGTCGAGGTCGCCCGCCACCGCGGCGGCTTCACGCCCTTCGACGCGGACCTCTCGGGCGTCGTGTCCGCCGGGGGCAGCGTCGAGATCGTCGTGCGCGCTCGCGACTCCCGCCACGACCTGCAGGCGCGCGGCAAGCAGTCGGTCTTCTACGAGGCGAGCCACGCGACCTACCACCGGGTCACCGGCATCTGGCAGACGGTCTGGCTCGAGGGCGTCCCCGAGGACGCGATCCGCTCGCTGCGCGTGGTGCCCTCGCTCGCCTCCCACTCCTTCGCGATCGACGTCCCGCTCTCGCGCAGCACCCCCGGCACCCGTCTGGAGGCCGTGCTCGGCGAGGTCGGCGGCGGCGCCGTCGCGAGCGCGGAGGTCCGCGCGGACCTCGACCTCGCCCCGCACCTCGAGATCACGGTCCCCGAGGACCAGGTGCGCGTCTGGGGCCCGGGCGACCCGCAGCTCTACTCCCTCGAGCTGCGCCTCGTGGCCGACGGCGGCGCCGTCCTGGACACGGTCCGCTCCTACACCGGCCTGCGCTCGACCTCGCTGCGCGACCACGAGTTCCGCATCAACGGCGAGAAGGTCTTCCAGCGCCTGGTCCTGGACCAGGGCTGGTGGGAGGACACCTTCATGACCGCCCCGTCGGAGGAGGCGATCAAGGGCGATGTGCGCCTCTCCCTCGAGGCCGGCTTCAACGGCGCGCGCCTGCACCAGAAGGTCTTCGAGGAGCGCATGCTCTTCTGGGCCGACGTCCACGGCTACCTGGTCTGGGGCGAGTTCGGCGACTGGGGCGTCTCCGGGCGCGGGCCGACGGGCGACAACCAGCAGCCCACTGCGGCGTTCATCGGCCAGTGGGTCGAGGCGGTGCGCCGGGACATCAACCACCCCGCGATCGTGGGCTGGTGCCCCCTGAACGAGACCCACCAGGTGCGCCACGATCGCATCACCCAGCTCGACGACGTCACCCAGGCGATGTACGACGCGACGAAGCTCGCCGACCCCACCCGCCCGGTGCTCGACACCTCCGGCTACTCGCACCGCGTGCGCGGGGCCGACGTCTTCGACTCCCACTCCTACGAGCAGGATCCCGAGCGCTTCCGCACGGAGCAGTCCGGCCTCGCCGAGGGGCGTCCCTTCGCCAACCGCCGCGATCTCGGCGACGGCGAGCTGCCCTTCGCGGACGGCTCCTTCTCCCTGGACTACGAGGGGCAGCCCTACTTCGTCTCCGAGTACGGCGGCATCTGGTGGAACGCCGAGGAGGCGGCGCGCGCCGCCCGCGAGGCCGGCAACAACGCCTCCCAGTCGTGGGGCTACGGGCAGCGGATCTCGAGCGAGGAGGAGCTCTACGAGCGCTTCGAGGGCCTCACGGACGTGCTGCTGGGCGACCCGCTCATGTTCGCCTACTGCTACACGCAGCTCACCGACGTGTTCCAGGAGAAGAACGGCGTCGTGGACTTCCAGCGCGGCCGCAAGCTCGACCTCGCCCGCCTGCGCGCGGTGCAGGAGAAGAGGGCCGCGTACGAGGAGGAGTGACGGGCGCGCGTCTCGTCGGGCGTCGGCCCCGCCCGGCCCCGGCGAGACGGCGGAATGTGCCGCGGCCCCTGTGCGGCACGATGGCTCCATGAGAGCCGTGCGCTACGACGCCTTCCGCACCCCGCCCCGCGTCGAGCAGGTGGAGGACCCCGCGTGCCCGCCGCGCGGGGCGGTGATCGAGGTCCGCGCGACGGGCGTGTGCCGCAGCGACTGGCACGCCTGGCAGGGGCACGACGACTCCGTCTCGCTTCCGCACACCCCCGGGCACGAGTTCGCCGGCGTGGTCCGCGAGGTCGCCCCCGAGGTCACCCGGTTCCAGGTGGGCGACCGTGTGACCGCGCCGTTCATCCTGTCCTGCGGCCGCTGTGCGCAGTGCCGCGCGGGAGCCACCCAGGTGTGCCCCGACCAGCACCAGCCCGGCTTCGACCTGCCCGGCTCGTACGCCGAGCAGGTCGTCGTGATCGAGGCGGACCACAACCTCGTCGCCCTGCCCGACGGCATCGACATGCTCGCCGCCGCGGGGCTCGGCTGCCGCTTCGGCACCGCGTTCCACGCCGTGCGCACCCAGGCCCGCGTGCGCGACGGGGAGAGCGTGGTGGTGCTCGGGTGCGGCGGCGTCGGGCTCTCCGTCATCCAGATCGCGGTGGCGGTGGGTGCGCGCGTGCTCGCCGTGGACGTCTCGCCCGGAGCCCTCGAGGCGGCCCGGGCGCTCGGCGCCGAGCCCGTGCCGACCGCTCCCGACGAGGAGGTCGATGACCTCGTCGAGCGGCTGCTCGCGGCGAGCGGCGGCGGCGCCGATGTCGCGATCGACGCGCTCGGATCCGCGCGCACCGCGGCCGCGGGCATCCGCTCCCTGCGCCCCCGCGGACGTCACGTGCAGGTGGGGCTGCTGCTGGGCGAGGACGCGGACCCCGCGCTGCCGATGGGTCGCGTGCTCGGCCTCGAGCTGCAGGTGATGGGCAGCCACGGCCTGGCGGCGGGGGAGTACCGGGCGCTGCTCGAGGAGATCGCCGGCGGCCGCCTGGATCCCGCCGCGCACCTGGGGTCGATCATCGGTCTGGAGGACCTGCCGGAGGCCCTCGTCGGGCTCGGCGGAGCGCCGACGTCGACCGGGATGACCGTCGCCCGGATCCCCTGACCCCTTGACGCGACCGAAGACCGTGCTTACTGTCTATAGCGCATATAGACAGTAAGCACACGCGGCACCGCCGGAGCAGGGGAGGGGGCGAGCAGGATGCAGCTGCACATCGATCCGGGATCCTCCGATCCGATCTACGAGCAGATCCGCGCCGCGCTCGCCGCCGCGATCCTCAGCGGCGAGCTCGCGAGCGGCGAGGCCCTGCCCTCGATCCGCACGCTCGCTCGCGACCTGCGGGTCAGCGTCATCACCACCACCCGCGCCTACAACGAGCTCGTGGCCGACGGCCTCGCCGACTCGGTCCGCGGCAAGGGCGTGTTCGTACGCGCCCAGGACCCCGACGAGCTGCGCGCACGCGCACTGGACCGCATCGAGCGGTCGCTCGGCGAGGCGGTCGACGCGGCGCGCTCGGGCGGGATCGACGACGCGATGCTGCGCACGATGCTCGGCCGACGTATCGAGGAGGAACGATGAGCCCGAGGCGCCCAGGACCGAGCCGCACAGGATCGGGCCTCACAGGACCGGGCCGCACGCCGTCCGTGCCCGCTGATTCGGACCGCACGGAGACGCAGGTCGGCGCGGAAGACGAGGGGGCATCGGCCCCCGCCGTCGCCGTCCGCGGTCTCGGCGTGAGCATCCCCAGCCCGGAGAAGTCGTACGGCGATCCCATCCGCGCGCTGCGCGGGCTGACGTTCACGGCTCCCGCCGGCCAGGTCACGGGCCTGGTCGGGGCGAACGGAGCGGGCAAGACCACGGCACTTCGGGCGATCGAGGGCGCCATCCGTGCGACCTCCGGTCGGATCGAGGTGCTCGGGATCGAGCAGGGCGCGGCGCGGACGGCCCCGCCCGAGGGGCTCGCGTCGGTGCCTGATCCGCACGGCTACCCGGAGCACTGGACCGCCCACCACGTGGCGCGCCTGCGCCGGGCGGCGATCCCCGGCTTCTCGGTGCGGGACTTCGGCCGCCGGCTGCGGTCCTTCGGCGTCCCGATGGACCGCCGTCTGCAGGACCTGTCCGACGGGCAGGCGGCGCTCTTCGGCGTGAGCGCGGCCCTCGCGCAGGATCCTCGGCTGCTGATCCTCGACGAGCCGCTCGCGCGTCTGGATCCCCTCGCGAGGGAGCGCCTGGTGGACATCCTGCGCGACCTCCTGGCGCGGGAGCGGCGCTCCCTGCTGCTGAGCACGCACGACCTGGACGGCATGGACCGCTTCATCGACCACCTCGTGGTCATGGCCGACGGCGTCGCAGTGCTCGAAGGATCCGTCGAGGACCTGAAGGACGACTTCCTGGTGCTGGGAGCTCCCGCGCCCACGACCCAGGGGAGCGACATGCCCGGGCTCATCGGCCCGGAGGAGATCAGCGGGACCACCTGGGCGCTGATCGCCGCCGAGGAGGCCGTCGGGCTCGACACCGAGACCCAGCTGCATCGGCCCGAGCTGAGCGACCTGGTCACGTATCCGCTGCGGGCGGCGGCGTCGAGAGCACGCACGCACCGCACGACGAAGGAGGGGACGGCATGACCGCACACGAGGCAGCACCCGCACACGGTGCGCGACCTTCTCGACCCGTGCAGGGCGACGGTCCGGCCCGCACCTCCGCATGGCGCCGCGCCCTGGCGGCGGACATGCGACTGAACTCCGAGACCTTCGCCGGCACGGTGATCCTGTCCGTGATCGCGCTCGTCCTGGCGGTGACCGTCACCGATGCAATGGCGAGCATCGCGCCCGTGTGGGGAGTGCTGGCCTGGTACCGCTACGGCCGCCAGGACACGGCTTCCCGCACCGAGCTGTGGGCGAGCCTGGGGATGTCCCGCGCCGACCGCGTCCACGGCCGCGTCGCGCTCGTCGCCCTCGAATCCGCCCTGATGGTGTTCGTCTCCGCCGCGGGGACCGCGCTCACGGTCCTGAGCGGGCACACGCCGATGATGGATGACGCCGTCCCGACGGGCTGGAGCCTCGTGGGCTCACTGGTCGCGAGCATCGCTGGATCCTGCGCGATACTCGTGCTCGCGGCGATCGTTCTGGGACGGGAGTGCACGACGCGCAGGCCGGGCATCTCGATGTTCGTGCTCAGCATCCTCACCTACATCGGAGCGGCCATGATCATCTCGCTCATCTCGATGGTCGTCGTGCTCCCGCTGAGCCTCGCCGTCGCATCGGCGCCCGTCGCCGCAGCCGCGGCGACCTGGATCGGAGTGATCGTCTCCTGCGTGATCGCACTGATCGGGGCGTTCGTGCTCCGCCGCGGCGTGCGCCAGTGGATCCGTGAACCGGATTCGCAGGACGGGGGCTCAGCGCCCTCGCGCCCGCGGAAGCGCCGCGTCGACGCTGGAGAACGCACCGCCTGATCCCGTCGGCCCAACCCATGCGGCCGGCCCGACCGGGCCCGCCCTCACTTCTCGACGATCTCCCGTCCGGCGCTGCGGCCCACGGTGCGGTAGAGCGCCGCGGTGGCGATCACGAACACGATGACGCCGAGGATCATCGCCGGGGTCGCGAAGCCGTCGCCGACGATCGCGAGCGGGGCATCCTTCCCCGTCGCGGCGACGATGCCCGCGAAGACCACGCCGAACAGGCTCTCGCCCACGATCATGCCGGTCGCGAGCAGGGTGCCCAGACGCCCGGCGAGCTCGGGACGCTTCGAGCGCTTGGCCCAGCGCCCGTAGAACAGGCCGATCACGGCGCCGACCACGATGAGCAGGGTCGTGCTCATCGGCAGGTACATCCCCATGCCGACGCCCAGCGGCGGCAGCGCGAGGCGCGAGCTGCGGGCCCTGAGGATCTCGTCGATGATGATCGCGACCAGGCCTATGAGAGCGCCCATGCCGATCAGACCCCAGTCGAGGTCCCCGCCGAAGATGCCCTTGACCAGCGACGCGATGAGCGTGGCCTGCGGAGCGGCCAGGGCGTCGGGGCCCGCGCCGGGCGCGCCCTGGAAGCCGAAGGCCGTGGACATGAGCCCCAGCACCGGCGGGATGATCAGCGAGCCGAAGCCCACGCCGATCACGAGCGCGACCTGCTGCTTCCAGGGGGTGGAGCCGACGAGCTGGCCGGTCTTGAGGTCCTGGAGGTTGTCGTTCGAGATCGTCGCGATGCCGAACACGATCGCGGTCGTGAACAGGGTGAAGGCGACCAGTGCCGCGGTCTGCGAGGGGTCGGAGCCGTGCACGAGCTTGATGACGAGCGCCGCGGTGATCGCGACCAGGATGCCCACGCCGGAGATCGGCGAGTTCGAGGATCCGATGAGTCCGGCCATGTATCCGCACACGGAGGCGACGAGCAGGCCGGCGATCAGCACGTAGAGGATGCAGACGGCGATCAGGCCGCCGGCGCTGTGCACGAGCGCGGTGTCCTTCACGAACAGCCACAGCATGATCCCGATCGGGATCATCGAGACCACCGTGATCACGGCGACCAGGGTGAAGGGCAGGTCGCGCTCTGTCTTCTCGACGCTGCCGCCGCCGCGGCGGGTGATCGTCGAGGCGAGCGAGCCGCGGATCCCGCCCATGATGGGGCGCGCGATCCGCACGAGCGTCCAGATTGCGGCGATCGCGATCGCGCCGGCGCCCACGAAGCGCACGTCGCCCGAGAAGACGGTGTCCACGGCGTCGGCGATCGCGCCGGTGGCGGGCAGCTGGCCGCTCGACATGATGGGCAGCAGCACGCCGTAGGAGACGACGAGGCCCACGAGCATGGCGATGCCGACGGTAATGCCGACGAGGTGGCCGACGCCGACGAGCGCGAAGGACAGGCTCGTGCCGATCATGGTGCCGCCCGCACCGATGCGGAAGGCCGCCGTGACCGAGTTGCTGATCGCCTGGAGCGCAGCGACCAGGGCGAATGCGGCCGACGTGATGCCGCCCAGCAGGATCGCGCGCAGGCCGCGCCGGTTCTCCTCGGCGCCGCCCTCGGCATCGCCGACCTTGAGCACCTCGGCGCCGGCGACGCCCTCGGGGTAGGGGAGGTCGGACCCGGTCACCAGGGCGCGGCGCAGCGGGATCGAGTACATGACGCCCAGCAGGCCGCCCACGGCGCACAGCGCGACGGTGGTCCAGTACGGGAAGCCGCTCCACCAGCCGATGACCACGAGGCCCGGCAGCACGAAGATGATCGCCGAGAGCGTGCCCGCGGAGGACGCGATGGTCTGCACGATGTTGTTCTCGACGACGCTGTGGCGTCGGAAGAACCGCAGCACGGCCATGGAGATCACCGCGGCGGGGATCGAGGTCGCGAACGTCAGTCCGGACTTCAGGCCCAGGTAGACGTTCGCCGCGGTGAAGACGAGGGTGATGATCCCGCCGAGGATCACGCCGCGCAGCGTGAGCTCGCGGACCGAGGGCGCGGCCGTCGCGCGCGTCGACTCAGAGGTCGAGGACATGGATGCTCCTTGTTCGCGGAGCATGGACGCGCCCCGACGACCGGTCACCGTACTCTTCCCGGGCGCCCGCGGGGTAACCGAGAACACCCCCGCGTGACCAACTCTCCGCGTCGATCGGGGATCGGCCCTGCTCCGGGCTGTGGAACGATTGGGCCATGACGATCACCGCTGCGGCCGACGGGTCTGCGCTCGGAAACCCAGGCCCGGCGGGCTGGGCCTGGTACATCGACGATCAGACCTGGCGGGCCGGCGGGTGGCCGCACGGGACGAACAACATGGGGGAGCTCAAGGCCGTCCTCGATCTGCTCGAGGCGACCGCGGTGGACGCCGACCAGCACCTTCACGTGCTGTGCGACAGCCAGTACGTCATCAACTCTGTGACGAAGTGGATGCCCGGCTGGAAGCGCAAGGGCTGGCGCAAGAAGGACGGCAAGCCCGTCATGAACGTGGATCTCCTCAAGGCGATCGACCGGGCGCTCGCCGGCCGCAGCGTCGAGTTCGAGTGGGTCAAGGGCCATGCCGGCCACCGCATGAACGAGGCCGCGGA
The DNA here is from genome assembly GCF_020792675.1 of Brachybacterium halotolerans subsp. kimchii. Classification (NCBI taxonomy): domain Bacteria; kingdom Bacillati; phylum Actinomycetota; class Actinomycetes; order Micrococcales; family Dermabacteraceae; genus Brachybacterium; species Brachybacterium halotolerans. Next base: position 3,359,925 of record NZ_CP086254.1, read on the forward strand.
CCGCCGCGCGAACGGCGCCGCGGTCGCCTTCTCCAAGAAGCAGGACCCCGAGGTCGGCCCCGGCTACCGCGCCTCCGGGGGATCCGGCGATGGAGGACGTGCGACGGGGTCTTCAGGGGCCACAGGATCCACGGGATCTGCGCCCGCTCCGCGACTGTGCCTGACCCCGGACAGCTCGGCACCTGCGGATCCCGGTGCCGACTCCGCGTCGGCCGCCTCTGCGGGCGCCGCTCCGGCCGCCTCTCCGGCCGACGATCTGTTCAGTCTCTTCGACGCCGACAGCGCCGGCCCCGAGCGCTCCGCTGCGGGGGCCGACGACGCACAGGGCAGTGATGGCCCGTCGGCCCGGTCCTCCGCCGATCCGGATTCGGCCCCCTTCGAGGAGATCGTCGCCCGCGAGCAGGTGCTGCTCAGCGATCTCCTGCGCAAGAACCCCGAGCGCGCGGCCGAGCTGCTGCACCCCGATTTCACGGAGATCGGCACCTCGGGCCGCGCCTACGATCGCGAGCAGGTGCTGGCCGTCCTCGCCCCGGTGCCGGGTCTGCGCGCGCGCGAGTTCATCGCCGAGGTGGTCTCCGACGGCGTCGTGCTGCTGCGCTTCGTCACCTCCGACGCCCGCGGCACCCAGCGGCGCTCCTCGCTGTGGGTGCGGGTCGACGGGACCTGGCTGCTGCGCCACCACCAGAGCACGCCGACGCGGCCCGAACCCGTGACGGACGCACCCGCCCAGGGCATGTCCTCCTCGCGGTGATGTCGCGATGACCGTCCTCGCCGACACCCCGCGCTGGGAGCGCCACGGCACGCTCTGGGGCCACCTGGTCTCCGACGCCTCGCTCACCGAGCTGCACGAGACGGCGGCCCGCTCCGGCCTGCACCCGCGGTCCTTCGACCTCGACCACTACGACTGGCCCGAGCAGGCCCGGCCCGGGCTCGAGGCCGCGGGGGTCGAGTTCGTGGGCAACAAGGAGCTCACGCGCCGTCTGCTCGCGAGCGGTCTGCGGGTGCCCGGTGCCCGGCGCGCGCAGGCGCGGCGAGAGCGCACGGCCCGCGCCGCCGCGGCGCTGGGGCTCGGGCCCGACGAGGTCCCGCACGATCTGGTGCTGGGCCTCGAGGGGCACGTGGACCCGCTGCCTCCTGTCGGCGAGGCGCCCGAGGGCGCCTTCCGGCTCGGCAGCGACGACGCCTGCGGTCAGGTGCGCGTCGAGGCGCACGACGAGCTCGGACGCGTCGCGGCCCGCGAGTTCCTCGCCCGCGCGAACGTGCTCTCGCAGCAGCTGACCGGGCACACCTTCGTGGGGCAGGTGCTCGATGCACCCGAATGGCCGGGCGCCTGAGAGGGCCGGTCAGCCCCGCCCGTCGGCCCCCGCGGGCCCGTCACCGGTGATCGTGCTGGTCTGATCGGGCTCGACCACCTGGTCGGCCGTGAGGTCCGCGGCCTGCAGCTCGACCCGGAAGGTGGCGCCGCCGCCGGGGGTCTCGAGCACGCGGATCGAGCCGTGGTGCTGCTGGACGATCGTCGCGGCGATCGATAGGCCCAGCCCCGCGCCGCCGCCCTGCGCCGCCGAGCGCTGGCGGGAGACGTCCGTGCGGTAGAAGCGCTCGAAGACCTTCTCGCGCTGGTCCTCGGAGATGCCCTCGCCGTGGTCGCGCACCTCGATCGCGACGGTGCCACCGTCCTCGCGGCCCACGGCGATCTCCACGGGAGACCCCTTGGGCGTGTGGCGGTTGGTGTTGCCCACGAGGTTCAGCAGCACCTGGCGCAGCGAGGGCTCGTCGCCCTGCACGCCCACGGGGATGTGCGGGCTCACCGACAGCGGTGTGCCGGAGAGCGAGACCACCATGACCTGGCGGGTCGGGTCCAGGGCCCGCAGGTCCTGGGCGACGTCGAAGACCGCGTCGGTGACGTCCAGCGGCTCGAGGTCCATCTCGGGGTTCTCGTCCAGCCGGGCCAGGCGCAGCAGGTTCTCCACGAGGGAGCCCATGCGGCGGGCCTCGTCCTCGATGCGGCGCATCGCCGAGGCCACGTTCTCCTCGCCGCTGAGCGCCCCCATCCGGTAGAGCTCGCCGAAGCCGCGGATCGCGGCCAGCGGCGTGCGCAGCTCATGGGAGGCGTCGCCCACGAAGCGCCGCATGCGGGCCTCGGACGCCGTCGCCTTCTCCTCGCTGTCGGCCTGCGCGATGAACGACTGCTCGAGGCGCACGAGCATCTCGTTGAGGGAGACCGCGAGGGCGTTGACCTCCTGGCTGGTGTCCGTCACCGGCACGCGGCGCGAGAGGTCGCCGGCGACGATCTGGGAGGCGACCTCCTCGACATCGCGCAGCGGCTCGAGCGCGCGGTGTGCCATGTACCCGCCGGCGCCCATGCCCACGAGCACCACGAACGTTCCCACCAGCACGATGACCAGCGCCATCTCCCGCATCGTGCGGTCCACGCTGTCCAGGGGCAGGGCCACGAAGACGCTGCCGCCGCCCGTGTCGCCGTCGACCATCGCCCGGACCCGCCAGCGGTTGCCGTCGGTGTCGATCATGGTGAACGGCTGCCCGCCCTGCTGCTTCACCTGCGCGACGGTCCAGGCGGGGAAGGTGAGGTCCACGGAGCTGTCGTCGTGGTAGTTGTCGTTGCGGTAGATCTGCTTGCCGTCGTCGTCGTGGACGGCGACCACGAAGTCCACCGGGGCGTACGAGGCGTGGTGGTCCTCGGTGTCGGAGCCGTCGGAGTCCCCGGTCCCGTCGGACTCGCTGGAGTCGTCGAGACCCGCAGCGGCGACGCTCACGATGCCCTGCATGCCCGTGCGCAGCTCGCTGTCCTTGGACTGCATGAGGGTGCGGTGCAGCAGCGTGAGCGACAGCGCGCCCGTCAGCAGCGTGCCCAGCACCAGCACGAGCGAGATCAGCGTGACCAGCCGTGTCCACAGGGACACGGGCCGCTGGGCGTTCAGGGTCGGGAAGGACACGGGGAGCGGATCAGCGGCCCTCGGCAGAGCGCAGCACGTAGCCGATGCCGCGCTTGGTGTGGATCATCGGCTCGCCGATCACGTCGATCTTGCGGCGCAGGTAGGAGATGTAGGACTCGACGATGCCGACCTCGCCGGACCAGTCGTAGTCCCACACGTGGTCGAGGATCTGCGTCTTGGAGACGACTCGGCCGGCGTTGAGCATGAGGTAGCGCAGCAGCTTGAACTCGGTGGGGGAGAGGTCGATGGCGATGTCGCCGCGGTAGACCTCGTGCGAGTCCTCGTCGAGGCTCAGATCGCCCACGACCAGCGCGCTCTCGACGGTGTCCTCGGCGCCGCCGTGCGTGCGGCGCAGCACGGCGCGGATCCGCGCGACGACCTCCTCGAGGCTGAAGGGCTTGGTGACGTAGTCGTCGCCGCCCACCGTGAGGCCCTGCACCTTGTCCTTGGTGTCGTCCTTCGCGGTGAGGAAGAGGATCGGGTACTGCTCCCCGCGGTCGCGCAGGCGCCGGGTGACGGTGAAGCCGTCCATGTCGGGGAGCATGACGTCCAGCACCACCAGGTCCGGCTGGTGCTCGGTGGCCTCGCGGATGGCCTCGTTGCCGGTCGAGGCGGTGAAGACCTCGAAGCCCGCGAAGCGCAGCGAGGTGGCGAGCAGGTCGCGGATGTTCGGCTCGTCGTCCACGACGAGGAGACGGGCCTCGAAGTTCTGATCCTGGTCTGTGGTCATGGCACCACCGTGAACCGCACGGGTGGGAGTTCCCTGGACGTGCGCTGTGCACAGCGCACGTCCAGGTCGGTTTCCCAGGAGATCCCGGACACGATCCCGGCTGCGTTCCCGGTATCCGGGCCGACGGTCGGGTCGACGGCCGGGCTGACTCCCGGGCTGACTGCCGGGCCGACTCCAGGGCCGACGACGTGCGGTCGGCTCAGCGGTCCAGCATGCTCTGGATCTTGCCCTGCTGCTTGCGGAGCTTCTTGATGGTGCGGCTCTGCTGGAACATGCGCACGGAGCCGACCAGCGCCATCACCAGGGCGCCGGCGATCGCCGCGAGCAGCATGGCGACGCCCAGCGGCAACGAGAAGTCGGCGGTGAAGTAGTGGAAGTTCGCCGGGTGGTTGTTCTGCAGGATGAACACGAGCAGCAGGATCAGCACGATGGCGCCCAGCACGAGGGCGATCCAGACGCCCGCCGTGCGCTTGCCGGACGCCGGGACGTCCGCGACCTGCTCGCGGGGCGTCGTGCCGGTGCGTCCGGAGGCGGCGCCCTTCCCGCCCGGGGCCTTCCCGTCGGCCTCGCGAGTGGTCTCCGGCGTGGTGGGGGCGTCGAGGCCGCCGGTCGTGCGGCCGGTCGTGCCGCCGACGGGGCTCTCGGGGGCCTCGCTGGGGCGCGGGTCGCGCGGGGTGGTGGGGGTGGAGTCGTCGGGGGAGGTCATCGCGGGCTCCTCGGGGAAGACGGGGACGAGCGCGGCACGGGGCCGCACGGGACAGCTTCCACTGTAGTCACCGCGTCCCTTCCGGCCTCGGACCCGCGTGGCGCAGCGCGAGGTGTCACGCGGAGTGTCCCGCGCGGTGTCAGCCGACGGGAAGGTCCTCGGCGTCCAGGATCGAGTACGCGTAGCCCTGTTCGGCGAGGAAGCGCTGGCGGTGCGCGGCGAACTCCTGGTCCTGGGTGTCGCGCGTGACCACGGTGTAGAAGTGCGCCTCCCGCCCGTCGGCCTTGGGGCGCAGCAGACGCCCGAGCCGCTGGGCCTCCTCCTGGCGGGAGCCGAAGGCGCCGGAGACCTGGACCGCGACGCTCGCCTCGGGGAGGTCGATGGAGAAGTTCGCGACCTTAGAGACCACGAGCCGGTCGATCCGGCCCTCGCGGAAGGCGTCGAAGAGCTCCTGGCGCTTGCTCACGGGCGTCTTCCCGGTGATGAGATCGCAGTCCAGGCGCTCGGCGATCTCCTCGAGCTGGTCGAGGTACTGGCCGATCACGAGCAGCCCCTCGCCGGCGTGGCGGGCGGCGAGGCGCTCGACGACGTCGAGCTTGCCGGGATGGGCGGCGGCGAGGCGGTGGCGGTCGTCGGCCTCGGCCCCCGCATGCAGCATGCGCTCCTCGCGGGTCATGCTCACACGCACCTCGGTGCACACGGCCGGGGCGATGTAGCCCTGGGCCTCGATGTCCTTCCAGGGGGCGTCGTAGCGCTTGGGGCCGATGAGGGAGAACACCTCGCCCTCGCGGCCGTCCTCCCGCACCAGCGTCGCCGTCAGGCCCAGACGCCGACGGGCCTGGAGATCGGCGGTCATCCGGAACACGGGCGCGGGCAGCAGGTGCACCTCGTCGTACACGATGAGGCCCCAGTCGCGGGCGCTCACCAGCTCGAGGTGCGGGTGCACCCCCTTCCGCTTCATCGTGAGCACCTGGTATGTGGCGATGGTGACGGGGCGGATCTCCTTGGAGGCGCCCGAGTACTCGCCGATCTCCTCCTCGGTGAGCGAGGTGCGCCGCAGCAGCTCGGCCTTCCACTGACGGGCGGAGACGGTCGAGGTCACCAGGATCAGGGTGGTGCGGCCCATCGCGGCCATCGCCCCGGCGCCGACGAGGGTCTTGCCGGCGCCGCAGGGGAGCACCGCGACCCCGCTGCCGCCCTCGACGAAGGCGTCGACGGCCTCGCGCTGGTAGGGGCGCAGGGTCCAGCCGTCCTCGACCAGCGAGATCGGATGGGACTCGCCGTCGACGTACCCGGCGAGGTCCTCGGCGGGCCAGCCCAGTCGCAGCAGCGCCTGCTTGAGCGCGCCGCGCTCGGACGGGTGGACGGCGATCGTGTCCTCGTCGATGCGGGCGCCGAGCATCCCCGCGACCCGCTTCGAGCGGGAGACCTCGGTGAGCACGGCGCGGTCCAGGGCGCGCAGCACCAGGCCGTGCGCGGGATCGACCTGCAGCTGCAGCCGGCCGTAGCGGTCCATGGTGTCCGCGACGTCCACGAGCAGCGCATGCGGGACGGGGTAGCGGGAATGGTCCACGAGCGCGGCGACCACGGTCTCCGCGTCGTACCCGGCGGCGCGCGCGTTCCACAGGCCCAGGTCGGTGATCCGGTAGGTGTGGATGTGCTCGGGTGCGCGCTCGAGCTCCGCGAAGGGCGCGATCGCCGCGCGGGCGAGCGCCGCGGAGGGATGGTCGACCTCCAGCAGGAGGGACTTGTCGCTCTGGACGATGAGAGGGCCGTCGGTCACCCGAGCGAGGGTACGCCGGGTGCGCGGTCGCCGAGCGGGTGCCGTCGGACGTCTCACGTGCTCGAGCGGCGGGCCGAGCAGCCGGGATCTCGCCCTTCGCCCCTGGCCCTTCGCCCCTCGCCGCCGGGCCGACGGCTCGGATGTCTCAGCGCGGGAGCGCGCGTCCCTGGATCCGCTCGAACAGGCCCAGCAGGAACAGCGAGGTGAACGGCGTGATCACGATGTCCAGCACGTTCAGCCAGGTGCCGAGCGAGGACGCGACAATGACCAGGAGGCACGCGAGGATCGTGGTGCCCAGGCGTGCGCTCGCGGCGCGGGAGCCGTCGCCGATCGCGACCTCGGTGCCCCGCGCAGTGGCGGCCGGCGCGAACAGGAGCAGGACCATGGCGACCAGCCCCGGGATCACGCACAGCACGAAGCCGACGGCGGTGAGCACGCCGCAGATGATGATCGTGAGGATGACGCGGCCGTCGCCCGCGAAGTAGCGCGCGGGCTCCTGGCGATCCCCGCGCAGCACGTCGACGCCGAAGCGCAGGGTCCCCGCGGTCCACAGGAGCTGGATCACGAGATATGCGACGGCCAGCAGCAGCTGTGCGGGAGCGAGCGCGATCGGGATCCAGTCGGGGACCACGTCGGCGACGCCCTGGAGCCCGAGCAGCCCCGTGGAGTCGTCGTCGCCCGCGAGGGCGGAGAGGATGTCCAACGCCAGCGCGATCGCTCCGTAGATCACGGCGGGGAGCACCAGCGAGCGCCAGTTCCGCACGACGCCGGTGCCCATGAACGTCAGCGCCGCGCCGAGGTCGGCGCCGAGGTCGCCGCGCGGCGCCGACCCGCCCGGTGTCTGCGGGTGCTGCGGGAACTGCGGGTCCGGACCCTGCGGGCTCGGATCCTGCGGGGGAGGGGGCTGGGCCGTCATGCCCGCACCGGCTCCGTGAGCCGACGGCCGTTCACGCGCTCGTAGAGGCCGAACTGGAAGAGCACGAGCAGCGGGAGCAGGAGGATTGAGCCGATGACGATCGAGCCGGCGATGCTCGAGGCCGCCATCGTGATCACGTAGGCGAGCACGGTCAGCCCGAAGTTGTTCTTCACCAGCGAGAAGCTCTCCTTGATCGCCTGCACGGGGCTCGCGCCGCGCGCGGCCGCCGGGAGCGCGTAGAAGCTGAACACGCCGAGGACCAGGCCGGGGATCACCAGGATGAGCGTGCCGATCCCGACCATGATCCCGACCAGCAGTGCAGTGAGGATGACGCGGCCGGGGCCGACGAAGGACCTGCCGAGGACGGGCCTGCCTCCGGTGCGGACGGTCTCCGCCGCCCGGACGGCGCCCGACTGCCAGAGCAGCGCGATGATCCACGCGAAGGGAACGGACGCGAGGGTGATGCCGTACAGGGCGACCATCGCCCCCACCGGCACCTCGTCGGAGGAGGTCGGGGCGTCCTGCATCATCCCGAACATCACGATGATCGCGATCGTCACCGCAACGCCGACGATGACAAACACCGCCACGGACCAGATGATCGCCGGCACGAGGAAAGCGGCGACGTTGCGCGCGAACGCCGACCACATCCAGCTGACCGAGGATCCGAGATCAGACCCCAGGTCGGTGCCCGGGGCGGGGTCGGACGCGGCGGCGGGCTGCGTCTGCGGGCCCGCCGGGAACTGCTGACCGGGCTGGTCCTGCGTGCCGGGCTGACCCGGCTGACCCTGCGGGTCCTGCTGACCGGGCTGGCCGTAGGGCGAGGCCTGGCCGTACTGCGCGGGGGAGCCCTGCGCCTGCTGCGGGGCGCTCCAGGCGCTCGGGTTCGCGCTGCTGCCGTCCTCGGGGCGGCCGGCGCTGTCGCTGCCGGGGTACGGGGGGATGCTGCTCATGGCGGTGCTTCTCCTCGGTGCTGCGGGGCCGACCGGTGGCCGATCGCTCTCCGCGACATGGGGGTCGGGGGTCGTCGTCCAGGGTCGTCCGGGGTCGTCCGGTCTCGTCGTGCAGGCACGACGCTACCGGGTAGCCGCGTGATCGTCGCCCCTCGTTCGTCGGTCGGAGGGGCAGACGGAGGTCGGCACGGCGCGTGCCGCCGGTCACGGCAAGCCCTGGCACGGCACCGCAGCGGACGCGAGGCGTCCTTACAATGGGCGCGACGGCAGGCGCAGGTGCCCTCGGGTCATGCCCGGGGACCGTTTCGCGCCGCCCCCGGACGCGCGGTCCTGCCGCACGCCGGCAGCCCGCACTCGATGCAAGGAGCACATCCATGGCCAGCTTCGAACCTTCGCCCGCGAACGTCGCCGACATCGGCGTGACCGGCATGGCGGTGATGGGGTCCAACCTCGCCCGCAACCTCGCGCGCAACGGCTTCAAGGTCGCGATCCACAACCGCTCGGTCGCCAAGACCGAGACCGTGTACGACAACTACAAGGACGAGGGCGAGTTCTTCCCCTCCGAGTCCACCGAGGACTTCGTCAACTCCCTGCAGAAGCCGCGCGTGGCGATCATCATGGTGAAGGCCGGCGGCCCCACCGACGCCGTCATCGACGAGCTCTCCCAGTACATGGACGAGGGCGACATCATCGTGGACTGCGGCAACGCGCTGTTCACCGACACCCGTCGTCGGGAGCACGCGCTGCGCGAGAAGGGTCTGCACTTCGTGGGCGCGGGCGTCTCCGGCGGCGAGGAGGGCGCGCTCAACGGCCCGTCGATCATGCCCGGCGGCACCGTCGAGTCCTACGACCGACTCGGCCCGATGTTCGAGAAGATCTCCGCGCACGTCGACGGCGTCCCGTGCTGCACGCACGTCGGCGCGGACGGCGCCGGCCACTTCGTGAAGATGGTCCACAACGGCATCGAGTACGCCGACATGCAGGTCATCTCCGAGGCCTACGACCTCATGAAGCGCGCGCTGGGCATGGACGCCGACGCCATCGGCGACGTCTTCGCCGAGTGGAACAAGGGCGACCTCGAGTCCTTCCTCATCGAGATCACCGCGATCGTCCTCAAGCACAAGGACTCGCGCACCGGCCAGGCTTTCGTGGACGTCATCCTCGACCAGGCCGCCCAGAAGGGCACGGGCGCCTGGACCGTGCAGACCGCCCTCGACCTGGGCGTCCCGGTCACCGGCATCGCCGAGGCCACCTTCGCGCGCTCCATCTCCGGCGACGCCGCCGAGCGCGAGGCCGCCCGCGCGACCCTCAAGGGCGAGACCCTCGACGAGGAGATCGCCGACAAGGCCCAGTTCATCGACGACCTGCAGAAGGCGCTCTACGCCTCCAAGCTCGTCGCCTACTCGCAGGGCTTCGAGGAGATCGCCAAGGGCGCCGAGACCTACGACTGGGACATCAAGCTCGGCGACATGGCGAAGATCTGGCGCGGCGGCTGCATCATCCGCGCCAAGTTCCTCAACCGCATCACCGAGGCGTACGACCGCGAGCGCAGCCTGAAGCTGCTGCTGGCGGACCCGTACTTCACCGAGGAGATCACCAAGTGCGTGCCCGCGTGGCGCCGCGTGGTCGCCTATGCCGCCGCCAACGGCTTCCCGGCCCCGGTGTTCGCCTCCTCGCTCGCGTACTACGACGCGGTGCGCGCCGAGCGCCTGCCCGCCGCCCTGGTGCAGGCGCAGCGCGACTACTTCGGCGCCCACACCTACAAGCGCGTGGACGACGAGGGCACCTACCACGTCGAGTGGTCGGGCGACCTCACGGAGACCCGCCAGGACGGCTGACACCGTCACCGCATGAAGGAGGCCCGGACCGTACGGTCCGGGCCTCCTTCATGCGGTGCCCGTGAGCCGACGCTCACGGGGCGCGACGAGAACTTCAGTACGACGTGGACGAGCTGTCCAGGATGGCGCCCAGCGCGCCCGTCGCGATGAGGATGACCCAGACGATGATCGCGATGACCCAGATGATCGCGTAGACGATCCAGGTCACCTTGTAGAGCTTGTTCGCGCTCTCGACGTCCGACCCCGCCTTCACGAGGCCGACGATCGCGATGATCGTGGAGACGAGCTGCAGCGGACTGCACAGCACGGTGGTGACGGCGCAGACGACCAGCTGGACGATCCACTTGGTCTTGCTCACCGGCGCCCCGGGAACGAATCCCTGCCCACCGGGGACGGGAGCACTGAAGTTGGGGTTCGGGCTGGTCATGGTCGGGTCCCTTCGTCGGTCCGGCGAGGAGGTGCCGGGTCGTCGTTGCTGTCGCGGCGATCCACGATCTGCGGCGCCGTAGGGAAGCATAGGCAATCGAAGACGTGTTCGACCATGGGGATAAGTCCCCATGAACCGGCGTGACGTGCGTGCGCAGGGCAGCGGAGCGGCCCGCCGACCCATGCCGCGCGTGCCGTCTCAGTCCAGCGTCACCCTCTGCACCAGCACCGTGAACTCCTCGCCGTCGGACGCCGCGCGCGCTCGGAGCCGGCCGTCCTCCACGCCCAGCGGCACGGCGTCGACGCGCTCGATGCCGCCGCGTCCGTCCACGATCCCCAGGCTCATGATCCTTCCGGCGGCCGATGCCTCCAGCAGCAGGTCCACCGTGCTCGGCGCGCCCTCCCCGGACTCCGCGCGCCGCAGCCGCGCGACGGCCTCCGCCGGCTCGAGGAGGGCCGACGGGCCGGGCGTCGCGGGCGCGCGCACCAGCTGCTCGACGGCCTCGCCGCCGCTCCGGCGCGCAGCCGCCCCGTCGGCCGGGCCCCGCGCGCCCAGTCGCAGAGCCTGCGCGCCCGCGTCCCCGTCGGCCAGAGGGGAGAGGCCCGCGGCCGCCGCCAGGCGCAGCAGCATGCGCGGCTCGCACGCCGCGATCGCGACCCTCGGCGCGAGGCGCTGCAGTCCCGCGCTCGCGGCGCCGGGCTGGGCGAGCAGCAGGGCGATCGCGTCCTCCTCGCCGGTCACGTAGGCGCGGGCGGGGCCGACGTGCACCTGTCCCAGCCGTCGCTGCTCGTCGTGCACCAGGTACTCGAGGGCCTGCGGGATCGGCGTGCGCGAGGCCTCGCGCAGGAACCCCAGCAGCTCTTCGGCGTCCCGTCCCTCCTGGAGGGCGCCGCGCACGGACGCGGGCGTCGCGCGCAGGGTCAGCGCACCGCCGCGGGAGACAACCTCGGTCCACGTCTCGAGGGCGGCGAGCCGTGGGCTCGGTCGTCCGGGCACGACGATCGTGAGGTCCGCGCCCAGCAGCACCTCGTCGACCGGTGCGGGGGCGAAGCCCACGAGCGCCTCGGTGAGTCGGGCGTCGGCCGTGGGCAGATCGGCCCCGAGCACCTCGACGAGCGTCTCGCCGAGCACGGTGAGCGCGCCGCCGTCCAGGAGCCCGAGGGCTGCTCCCTCGTCCAGCACGGCCCTCACGTCCCGCGCGAGCGTGCGCGCGGGCACCAGCGGATGCCACCAGGCGAGCGCCGCGTGCAGACCCTGCTCGGGAAGGTCGCGGCCGGGGTGCGCGGCGAGGATCCGCAGCAGGCGCGCACGGCGCGCGGCGCCCTGGTCGATGCGCGTGGCCTCGGAGAGCAGCGCGCGCGGGGTGCCGGTCGCATCGGCCTCGCCGGCCGCGACCGCGAGGTGGTCGCCGTGCGCCCAGGCCAGAGCCAGCTCCGCCCAGCGGTGCTCAGGGCCGTGCTGCCACAGCTCGGCCCAGTCGGCCGTGGGCGCCCAGGTCTCGCCGTCGTGCCCGAGGAGCCCGGCGAGCCAGCCCGACTGCAGGATCGTCGCCGCTGTGACCTCCTGGATGCCCGCGTCCGCGGCGAGTCGTCGCAGGTCGCGCTGGGGGAGGCCGCCGCGGCGCAGCACTCCGGGCGCGGTCTCGTCGTCCCAGCCGAGCACGCTGTCCAGGACGCGCACGGCGTCCAGGGCGCGCTCGACCGCGCCCGCTGTGCGCGTCCCCGGGATGCGCTCGCGGATCTCGGCCCCGCCGGGGTCCGGGGGATCCTGCGGGAAGGATGCGAGGAGGCGTCCGCCGCGCAGCGCGAGGTGCACGCTGCGCGGGATGCGCAGGGCGGAGCCGTCCGCGACGGCGATGCCCGCCGCGAGCAGCCGGTCCGCCAGGTCCCCGGTGCCGACCTCGAGGCGTCCGGGGGCCCAGCGCAGACGGTCCAGCGCTGGCCCGAGCTCTGCAGGGGCGCGATCGAGGAGGGCGCGGGCCTCGTCGGCCGACGGGTCCTCGGCGTGCACGGGCGCGAGCCCTGCGGGGGACCGCAGACCTTCGCGCACGGCCCGCACCAGGCGCAGCTCGTCCTCGCCCCACAGCAGGGCGATGGTGCGCAGGTGCTCCAGGTGCGCCGCCAGCGGTGTGTTCGGCGCGTCGAGCAGCGCAGCGATCTGCGGCGGGGAGGCGCCGTCGCCCAGGACCGCGAGGGCATCGACGACGGCGAGCTCGGCGGCGGTGAGGGTGCCGAGGGCCCGACGGGCCGACAGCGAGCCGGTGGCGCGCGCCGCGAGGGCGCCGAGACCGTGGGGGAGCGGATGCAGCAGATCCGGGCGGGCGCTCAGCAGGCGCTCGAGGCGCTGGTCGTCGAAGCGGCGCAGGGAGTCCGCGAGGGAACGGAGGGAGTCGGCCATGGCACGTCCAGCATAGGCTTGTCACCAGCACGCCCCCATAGCCCAATCGGCAGAGGCAGCCGCCTTAAAAGCGGCTCAGTGCGGGTTCGAGTCCCGCTGGGGGCACGTGGACGGCTCCCGCCCAGGTGCGGTGGCTCCCGGGTGACTGGGGAAGACTGCTGTGGCCGCGTTGAGTTCGTACGAGAGAAGAGGATCGATGGAAAGGGTCCTCGGTGTCTTATTGACTCTTGGGATTGTCGCAGTGCGTCTATGGGTTCGTGCTGGGCACCGATGCAGGGCCTTCCTGAGCCCGCGCAAGCCGGCGGTCGTCGATTCGGAGACACTCACCTGGGTGGTCCGTCTTCGCGGTTGGCTCTCCTGGGTGCTTGCGCTGTGGGCGGGAAGTCGTTGGTTCGATGACTACGACGACTGGTCCGGCTGGTTCGAGGGCATGCTGGCCTCAGCTGTCGAGACTGCCGTCGTGATACCGGTCCTCCTGCTGCTTGGATTCGTCGTACTTCCTTTGATCGCAGTTCGAGGTGAGCGGCGCGCGATCTACCGCGCAATGTTGGAGCCCGGGCGCACCCTCGTGATCTCGGCGATATTGGTCGTAGGAATTATCTTCGCCGCAGACCTGTCTCCGCGCCTCGCTGTCGCGCCCTCTTCTTCTGTGCAGTCGACAGGAGACGCAGTAGGTCTACTCCTCGGAATTGTGATGTTGACGCTGCTGCTTGCGGTCATGTGGTTCATGAGCGCCTGGACTGTCTGGGGTATTCCGGCGGTCCTTCGTCACATGTTTCGAGTTCACGACGCCCACCCTGCATATCCGGCCGTTCTGACACTCGCTCTTTGCATCTACTCGCTCGGCATCGGCTTGGTCCGCGACATCAGTGGCGGCTGGGAGTCGCCCTTTCCCTTCTGGGCGCAGATTCTTTTTCTCATCGGAGGACCGTGCGGCATCGCAGCGACCAGCGTGGCGGAACTGATCGTCCTGCGGAAAAGGCACGATGTGAGCTTGCGTCGCGCGTACTGGAGCCAGGAAAAATGAGGGCGTTCACCGCGTTGTGCGTGAGACGCCTCGTCTGAATGATGTCATCTTCCGCGAAGCGTCGGGGGTCGACCCGCAGGATCCTCTGATGGGTATTCTCTGAGTCCTCTGGGGTGGTCTCGTGGCTTGTCCTGGACGCGGTTTCTCCGCGGACGGCGCGGTCGCCGACGGGTGATCTCCTGCGGATCGCTTCAGCCTCACGTGTTCCGCGAATGCGGTCTCGATCGCGAACGGGGCATGCTTCACGGGTCTTCTGCTGCCTCGAGGGAGTCTCATGCAATGGCGTCTTGGTTCCGAGGTGACGGCCACACGTATCTGTCTGCGCCATCCTTGACGCGGTTCTTTCTTGATCTCGCTCAATATGAGACAGGCATCGAGCGGGTCGGGCTTCGAGACCGGATGGGTAACGTCACTCTTGTGTACGCGACAGCGGACAGCTCTGATGCGGGGGCCAATTCTCTCTTCGTCCGGAAGTGCACATAGTGCCGCCGGCAGGCAGTCGTCTTCCGTCAACGCCTTGATGGTCGTACACGCTCTGGACTCGCTATCGGGTCGCTCGAGAACAGCAGCGGCCGTCGTCGATCAAGGCCACCTGACCGCGCCGTGCCCGAGGCTTGCCCTGGGGGGGGGGGAACGCGACGCTCATCGCTCGATCCGCTGCGTCGACGCCGTCAGCGAGGAGCCCCGATTCGTCGCCCGCCCGAGCGCGGTGACGAGGACCGCGAACACGGCGGCGAAGAGGATCTGCACCCCGATGCAGGCGGCGACGGCGAGCGCCGGGTAGGTCGGCAGCGTGCCCAGCACCAGGCCGAAGACGGGTACGCCGAGGGCGATGCCCACCTGCTGGAGCGTCGAGAACAGGCCGCTCGCGAGGCCCGCGAGGTCGTGGCTGACCGCGCCCATGACGCTGCCGATCAGCGGCCCGTACATCGCGGCCTGCGCGACGCCGAGCACCACGAGCACGAGGCACAGCAGCACGAGCGGCGGGTGCCCGTCGCTTCCCACGACGATCGCCGCGGTCGCCGCGAGCATGACGGCCTGGCCCGCGACGCCCGCGAGCATCACGTGCCGGGGCGTCCAGCGGGCGACGAACGCGGGCAGCATCGCGCTGGTGACGACGAACCCGGCGGCGAAGACGGTGAGCACGATCGCCGTGGTCAGCGCGCCCAGGTGCAGTCCCGTCTGCAGCGTGGTGGAGAAGTAGTAGACGAAGCCGCCGTAGCTCGCGAAGAACACGAGCGTCAGGGCCAGTCCGAGCTGCAGGGGGCGCACCCGCAGTGCCGAGAGCGGCACCAGGGCGTGGGCGTCCGTGCGGTGACGCTGCCACAGGGCGAAGGCGGCGAGCAGCACGGCCGAGAGCACCAGGAGCGAGACCACGGCCGACGTCGCCAGCAGCGAGCCCGCGCCGAGCGGCAGCACGATCGCCGCGATGGCGGCGCCCAGCAGCAGCGCGCCGAGCGGGTCGAGCCGGCTCACTCGGCTCGAGGAGGTCTCGGGGATCGCACGCGCGGCGAACAGGGCCAGAGCAGCGACGAAGGCCACGAAGCCGAAGGCGAGGCGCCACCCCGCGCCCCACGGGTCCGCGGCGACGAGGGCACCGGCGCCGATCTGGCCGATCGCGGTGCCGCCGCCGATCACGGAGGCGTACGCGCCCGTCCAGCGCGCCCGGGAGCGGCCGACGGTCGTGTGCTGGATCGTCGAGAGCACCTGCGGGAGCGCGAGGCCGCTCGCGACGCCCTGCAGCACCCGGCCCACGAGCAGCACGCCCGCGCCAGGCGCGAGCGCGACCAGCAGGGACGCGGGGACCAGTGCCGCCAGGGCGATCTGCAGCATCCGGCGCCTGCCCCAGGCATCGCCAAGGCGCCCGCCGAGGACGAGCGAGGAGGCGAAGCCCACGGAGAACAGGGCGACCACGAGCGTGCCGGTCGAGGCGGTCAGCCCCAGACCGTCCTCGAGGGCGGGGAGGGCCAGGGTCGACGAGCCGAAGATCAGATTGCCGGTGATGGCGGCGGCGAGCAGCACGACGCCGCCCGCGCCGAGCGGCGGGCTCGTCGGCTCCGTCGGCTCCGGCGGTACCGGAACATCCGGGGCGGCGGGGGAGTCCGCCACGGCGGCGGCGTGCGATGCGGAAGCGGTGCTGCATGACATGGGTCCATCTGACACCCCCTCTATCCAGGTATCCAGATGCCCTTTATCCTGGTATTCATGGTGCTCGCCTCCCGTTCAGCCTCCGCCCCGTCGACCGCCCGATCGACCGTCGCGTCGTCCGGCTCCGGTGCCTCCGCCTCCGCGTCCGCGCGCGCCGAGCTCGCGGGCTTCCTGCGCAGTCGCCGTGAGCGCCTGACACCGGACCGAGTGGGCCTGCCTCCGGGCGGGCGCCGCCGCACGCCCGGACTGCGCCGCGAAGAGGTCGCCATGCTCTCGGGCATCGGCGTGACCTGGTACACCTGGCTCGAGCAGGGGCGCGACATCACCCCGTCCACCCAGGTCCTCGACGCCCTCGCCCGGGCCCTGCTGCTGGATCCCGACGAGCGCGCGCACCTGCACCTGCTCGCCACCGGCTCCCGGCCGGACGACGCCGGCGACCCCGCCGGATGCAGCGTCGTCACCGCCGACCACGTGGAGCTGCTCGCTCGCTTCGAGGGCGTCCCCGCCTGCATCCAGACCGCGAAGTTCGACATCCTCGCCGCGAACGCGACCTACCGGTTCCTCATCACCGACATCGACGAGGGGCCGCTGGAGGACCGCAGCTGCATGGTCCGCGCGTTCCTCGACCCCGTCTGGCGCTCCGCCTACGACGACTGGGAGGCGACCACCGCGCGCATGGTCGCGCGCCTGCGTGCGGCCATGCCCTCCCACCTCGACGACCCGAGCTGGACGGGCCTCGTGGAGCGCATGCGCACGAGCTCCGAGCGCTTCGACGAGCTCTGGCAGCGTCACGACCTCACCCGGGACGGCGTCCGCGACCAGGTCTTCCACCTCCCGCGCGCGGGCGACGTGACGGTCCGCTTCACGCGGCTGTACCTCGACGAGGCGGCGAGCGTGCACCTCAACGTCCTGCAGCCCGTGGGCGAGGAGGACGCCCGGCGGCTCGCCGCCCTCGCCCCGGCCTCCGTCCCCCGGGTGACCATGCGTCCCACTCTCGCCGAGCGCCTGGGGGATGAGCTCAGCGCGAGAGACGGCGGGAGGCTGGGAGAATACGCGGCATGACCTCCCCGCACTCCCCGTCCGCGGCTCATCCCGACCAGCGCCTCGATCAGCAGCTCGACGCACGCCTCGACGCCGTCCTCGCACGCCTGGACGCCGCCGCCGAGCGCGCGGGCCGCGACCCCCGCGAGATCCTCGTGCTGCTGGCCACCAAGACCCGCTCCGCCCCCGAGATCGCGGGTGCCGTCCGTGCCCTCCACGGCCGCGGTCGCCGCGTCGCGGTGGGGGAGAACCGCGCCCAGGAGATCGCCACCCACGAGGATCCCGCGCTCGCCGCCCTCGAGTCCGAGCTCGCGGTGCCGCATCACTTCATCGGCCGCCTGCAGCGCAACAAGGCCCGCGACGTCGTCGCCTTCGCCTCCCTGATCCACAGCGTCGACCGGCCCGAGATCATCGACGCCCTCGCCCGCCGCGCCGAGCTCGCCGATGTCGAGCGCGATGTGCTCGTCCAGGTCAACACCTCGGGGGAGGAGTCGAAGGGCGGCTTCGCCCCGGATGCCGACACCATCGCCGGGGCCGTCGGCCGGATCCGCGCCACGGGCGCCCTGCGCCCCGTCGGCCTGATGACGATCGGCGCGCACACGCGCGAGGAGACCGCAGTGCGCTCCTCCCTCCGCCGGCTGCGCACCCTGCGCGAGGAGCTCGCCGACCCCGCCCTCGTCGAGCTCTCGATGGGCATGAGCGCGGACCTCGAGATCGCCGTCGAGGAGGGCTCTACCATCGTGCGCCTCGGCTCGGCCGTGTTCGGCCCGCGTGAGGTCTGAGAGCAGGCGGTCCGACGGTCTGGCGGTCCGACGGGGGTCGGACAGGCGGTCCCGCTCGGCTCACTCGGGGCCGACGAGCGCCGTCGGCAGGCCGTACTCGTGCTCGAGCACCTCGCAGGCCGCGCCCACGGCGATGAGGTCCGTGCCGCGCGTGGAGAGCATGACCTCCACGTGCACCCACGGCTCCTCGCGCAGACCCTCCTCGAGGGCGCCGCGGATCGCCTCCATCATCGGCTCGTGGTGCGTGTACACGGTGCGGCCGCCGAGCACGACCCGGTCCACGTCCACCAGGCGCACCAGGTCCAGCACGATCGTGGCGAGAACGCGTGCCGCGTCGGCGACGTCGCCCCGCTCGAGGGACGCCATGAACTCGGCCTGCGCACAGCCCCGCCTCCCGCACTCGCAGGCCACGCCGTCCATCCGCACCACCGTGTGCCCCACCTCGCCCGAGTGCGAGTGGGCGCCGCGCACGATCGTCCCGTCGAGGCTCAGGCTCGCCCCGAGCCCGTCCTCGACGAGCACCAGGGCGGCGTTGCGTAGCAGCCCGGGCTGGGACCAGGTCTCGCCCACGATCGCCGCGCGCGAGTCGTGGTCCAGCAGCACGGGCATGCCGAGCGCCTCGACGAGCATCCGGCGGATCTCCGCGCCGCGCCACGGATCGGGGGCCGACGTCCCCCGGTAGACGCCGCTCGCGACGTCGACGGGCCCGGGCATGCCGACGCCCACGCCCAGCAGCAGGCCCTCCCCGAGGCCGGACAGCTCCCGGGCCTGCGCGGCGAGGGTCTCGATGAGCTCGGGGACGGGCTGGCGGTGCCCGATCTCGATCTCGCGGTGGGCGACGACCTCGCCGGTGAGGTCCGCGACCACGCCCCGCACGCGCGTGCGGGTGAGGTGCAGGCCGATCGCCCGGCGGGACGAGGGCACGATCCGGTAGAGGGTGGTCGGCTTGCCCGGGCCGGAGATGATCGAGCCGGCGCCCGCCATCAGCCCGCGCTCCATGAGTCGACCCAGGATCTTGGAGATGGCCTGCGGCGTGACCCCGAGGGCCTCGGCGAGATCGGCGCGGGAGACCGGCTCGCCGCGGCGGGCGACCGCGAGCACCGCGGCGTCGTGCGCGCCCGCGACGCGGTCCAGAGGGGTGCTCGGTCTCACCCTTCCATCCTCCCACGCGGGGTGTGATGCGGATCAGGGCACCGGATCCGGCCCGACCCCTTGACGTAACGCAACAGCGTTTGCTTATTCTTGTGCACCGGGTGATGGAGCCCGTCCGCAACCGCCCCATCGACCAGCGGCCACAGCCCTCACCGGCCCCCGCTGCCAGCGATCACCGCTCCACCCGCACGCACTTCGAGGTACTCCCCATGACCACTGTCACCACCGCCCCCACGGCGTCCGACCAGATCAGCCCGGCTCGCCGTCGGCTCGCCCTGTTCGCCCTGGCGCTGGGCGGCTTCGGGATCGGCGGCTCCGAGTTCGTCTCCATGGGCCTGCTCCCCGGGATCGCCCACGGCCTGCTGCCCGACCTCATGGCCTCCGACCCCGAGACCGGCATCGCCCGGGCCGGGATCGCGATCTCCGCCTACGCGCTCGGCGTCGTCGTCGGCGCCCCGATCCTCGCGCTGCTCTCGGTGCGCTGGAGCCGCTCGTCGATGATCGTCGCGCTCGCCGGCGCGCTCGCCCTGGGCACCCTGCTCTCTGCGGCCATGCCCACCTTCGAGCTGACCGTCGCCGCCCGCTTCCTCGCGGGTATCCCGCACGGCGCCTACTTCGGCGTCGCCTCGCTGCTCGCCGCCTCCCTGATGGGCCCCGGCAGCCAGGGCAAGGGCGTCGCGCTCGCGCTCTCCGGCCTGACGGTCGCGAACCTGCTGGGCGTCCCCGTGCTCACCGCCATCGGCCAGGCCGCCGGCTGGCGCGCCGTCTACCTTGTGCTGACCGGCGTCTTCATCGCCACCGTGCTCGCGCTGCGGGCCACCATCCCCGCCCACGAGAAGCCCATCGGCCGCCGCATGGTCGACGAGCTCGTCGCGCTGCGCCGGGTGCAGCTGTGGATCGTCATGGGCATCGCCGCGGTCGGCTTCGCCGGCTCCTTCGCCGTGTTCAGCTACGTCTCCGACATCACCACCCAGGTGACCGGCGCCCCCGAGAGCGCCGTGCCGTGGGTCCTCGTGGCCGCGGGCCTCGGCATGACGATCGGCAACGTCGTGGGCGGCGCGGGCGCCGACCGCTCCCTGCAGCGCACGCTCATGGTCGGCTTCCCCGGCTTCATCCTCGCGCTCGTGCTGCTGTTCGCCGTCGCCCACACCAACCTGGTCGCCCTGATGGTCGCGTTCTTCCTGGTGAACCTCGCCAACGCGTCCCTGAACCCGGCCATGCAGACCTGGCTCATCGGCATCGCGCGGCGCTCCGAGGTGCTCGGCGCCTCGCTCAACCACGCCGCCTTCAACGTCGCCAACGCGCTCGGCGCGGGCCTGGGCGGCGCCGTGATCGCCGCGGGCTTCGGCTACCGCTCCACCATGGTCGTCGCGCTCGCGCTCGCGATCACGGGCTTCGCGATGGTCACCGCGACCCTCGTGGCCCTGCGGGTGCGCGCCCGTCGCCGCCTGGAGATGCTGCGCGGCACCGAGTTCACCACCACCGGCGCCATCGAGGCGATCGACGAGGAGGCCGGGCTCGAGGCCGAGGCTGATGTCGCGGCCGGGGCCGAGACGGAGGACGGGGTCCCGGCGCGGTCGCGCGCTGCGCGACCCGTCGCCGTCGGCTGATCCTCGCGGGTCGATCGCCGGAGGCCGACGGAGGGGTTCCGCCCGGCCGACGGTGTCACCGAGCGGCATATAGCGGCGCTCTCTGCCATATATGGCAGAGAGCGCCGCTATATGCCGGTGCGTGACATCGGTCCGCCGACTCGTCCCTCGCCCCGCCCCCGCCCCCGCCCCCGCCCCCGAATCCGGTGCCTTGCGGCGGTGCCTTGCGGCGGTGCTGCGCGGCGATGTCGTGCGGCGATGCCGCGCGGCGATGCCGCGCGGGCGACTTCCTGACCTGGGCCCGGGCCGGGCGACGTAATCCCCCTAACTCCCGTTATGACGGTCAAAACCCACGGCTCTAGGATGGGCAGTGCGTCGCCCCGCCGCCCCGGCGGAGCGCCCTCGCCCGACCCAGGAGGTATTCGTGGTGCACATCCAGACCGTCGCCGTCCAGGCGCTGCGCGAGAACGAGCAGGAGCACGGGGCCGTCGTCCCGCCCGTCCACTTCGCGTCGACCTTCGAGCTGGACCCGGCGACGTCCGACGGCACCTTCTCCTATCAGCGCGGCGGGAACCCCACGCGCGCCCAGCTCGAGCAGGTGCTCTCCGCGATCGAGGGCGGCGGCCGCGCCTTCGCCTTCGCGACCGGCATGGCGGCGACCTCCGCGGCCTTCTCCCTGCTCGGCGCGGGTGACGAGGTCATCCTCTCGGCGAGCGTCTACGGCGGCACGTACCGCCTGGTCACCGAGTACTTCCCGCAGCAGGGCCTCGGCCACCGCTTCGTGGACGACCTCGGAGAGCTCGATGACGACTCCTTCTCCGAGAGCACCCGCATGGTGTTCATCGAGACCCCCGCGAACCCGACCCTGCGCGTGACTGACCTGCGCCGCATCGTCGAGCTCGCCCATGCCCACGGCGCCCTCGTGGTCGTCGACAACACGTTCATGACCCCGGTCCTGCAGCGTCCCCTGGACCTGGGAGCCGATCTCGTCGTGCAGTCGGCCACGAAGTACCTCGCCGGGCACTCCGACCTCCTCGCCGGCGTGGTCACCACGCGCGACGACGCCCTGGCCGACCGGATCGGCCTGGCCCAGAAGGCCTACGGCGCCGTGCTCTCTCCCTTCGACTCCTACCGCCTCATCCAGGACGTGAAGACGCTTCCGCTGCGCCTCGAGCGCCAGCAGGCCAGCGCCGTCGCGATCGCCGAGCACCTGCGCGGCCACGACGCGATCGCCGCCGTCCTCACGCCCGGTTCCCGCAGCGAGGAGGAGGCCGCCATCCAGGCCTCGCAGGCCACGGGCCCGGGCGCGGTGCTCTCCTTCGAGCTCGATCCCGCCGTGGATCGCGTGCGATTCCTGACGGCGCTGCAGATCCCCGCCTTCGCGGTGAGCCTCGGCGGCGTCGAGTCCCTCATCTGCCACCCCGCCTCGATGACCCATGAGGCCATGACCCCGGAGGCCCGCGAGGTCGCCGGCATCAGCGACGAGCTGCTGCGTCTGTCCGTCGGCATCGAGGACGTCCGGGACCTCATCGCCGATCTCGACCAGGCCCTCGCCGCCGCCCGCTGAGCGTCGGGATCCCGCACGCCCCATCCATCCGCCCCATCGCATCTTCCCCGCGCCGACCAGGAGGTCCGCCATGAACCGTCCGCTCCCGCCCCGAGCCCTCCGCTCGTCCCTCACCACGCGCCGCACCCTGCTCACCGCAGGCGGCGGCCTGGGCCTGGCCGCTCTGCTCGCCGCCTGCGGCCCCTCGCAGACCCGCGGCGAGGACGGCTCGGTCTCCTCCGACGGCGGCGGGAAGGCGGCCGACGAGGACCTTCTCGAGCGCATCCAGTCCGGCAAGAGCATCCGCATCGGCCTCGAGGGCACCTACCGCCCCTACGCGTACCACGACGACAAGGGCGACCTGGTCGGCTTCGAGAAGGACATTGCGGACGCAATCGCGAAGGGCCTCGGGGCGACGCCGAAGTACGTCGAGACCGAGTGGGACTCGCTCATCGCCGGCCTGGACGTCGACAAGTTCGACATCGTCGTGAACAACGTGGGCATCACGCCCGAGCGCGAGAAGTCGTACCTGTTCTCCGAGCCCTACGCCCGCTCCATCGGCCGCGTCGCGGTGCCCGAGGACTCGAAGATCGAGTCCTTCGACGATCTGAAGGGCAAGCGCGCCGCGCAGTCCGCGACGAGCAACTGGGCCACCCAGATGGAGAAGCTCGGCGCCGAGATCGTGCCCGTCCAGGGCTTCGCCGAGGCCATCGAGCTGCTCACCCAGGGCCGCGTCGATGCGACCGGCAACGACCTGGTCTCCTTCCAGACGTACCAGAAGGAGAACCCCGACAAGAAGTTCCGCCTCCTGGACGACGAGCTTCCGGACGACACCGAGGTCGGGGTCATCATGCCCAAGGGCCAGGAGCCGCTGCAGAAGAAGATCGACGAGATCCTCGACGGCATGAAGTCCGACGGGTCCCTGAAGAAGATCTTCGAGAAGTGGGTGGGCCAGGACCTCACCCCGAAGGGCTGATCGGGGCACCATGGACACGCTCCAGATGTGGGCGGACAACCTCCCGCGGCTGCTGCTCGCGGCCCTCGAGGTCACCGTCCCGCTCTCGCTCATCTCCTTCGCGATCGCCATGGTGCTCGCGGTGATCACGGCGCTGGGCAGGCTGTACCTCCCCGGCCCGCTGAAGGTGATCCCGTGGCTGTACGTGTGGATCTTCCGCGGCACGCCGATGGTCGTGCAGCTGTTCATCGTCTTCTTCGGGCTGCCGAACCTCGGCATCGTGCTGCCTGCGATGACCGCCGCCGTGGTCACGCTCGCGCTCAACACGGGCGCCTACGCCTCGGAGGCCGTGCGCGCCTCGATCCTCTCGATCCCGCGCGGCCAGTTCGAGGCGGCGCAGACGCTGAACCTCTCGCGTCGCACCACGTTCTCCAAGGTGGTCGCGCCGCAGGCGTTCCGCATCGCCCTGCCGCCGCTCATGAACGACTTCATCGACCTGGTGAAGGGCACGAGCCTCGTCTTCGCGATCACGATCACCGACCTCTTCCAGGTGGGCCGCCAGATCGCCGCCGCGAACTTCCAGCCGATGGCGATGTACACCTTGGTCGCGCTCATCTACCTGGTGATCGTCTCTGTGCTGAGCCTGCTCCAGATGGCCCTCGAGAAGAAGGTGTCCGCCCATGTCCGCACCAGCTGAGAACGAGTCGGCGGGGGCGCGAGGCCCCTCGCTGCTGGAGTCGCTGCGTCTGCGCGGAGTCCGCAAGACCTTCGGCTCCCTCACCGCGCTCGACGACGTGGACCTCGACATCCCGCGCCGCGGCACCACGGTGCTGCTGGGCCCCTCGGGGTCGGGCAAGTCGACCCTGCTGCGCTGCATCAATCTGCTCGAGCGGCCCGACGCGGGTTCGATCGACTTCGGCGACGGACCGATCCGCCTGGGCGGGCGCCTGGGCGCGCGCACCGTGCGTTCGGTCCGCTCCCGCTCGACCATGGTGTTCCAGCAGTTCAACCTGTTCCCGCACCTCACGGCCCTGG
This sequence comes from Brachybacterium halotolerans subsp. kimchii, assembly GCF_020792675.1. NCBI lineage: Bacteria > Bacillati > Actinomycetota > Actinomycetes > Micrococcales > Dermabacteraceae > Brachybacterium > Brachybacterium halotolerans. The sequence continues at coordinate 3,383,904 of NZ_CP086254.1, forward strand.
GCAACGTGACCCTCGCGCCGATCCACACGGAGGGCGTGCCGAAGGCGAAGGCCGAGGCCCGGGGCCGGGAGCTGCTGGAGAAGGTGGGACTCGGCGCCAAGGCCGACGCCTACCCGGACCGTCTCTCGGGCGGACAGCAGCAGCGCGTCGCGATCGCGCGTGCGCTCGCCATGGAGCCCGACGTGCTCCTCTTCGACGAGCCCACCTCGGCGCTCGATCCGGAGCTCGCGGCGGAGGTCGTCGCGGTCCTCGCCGACCTCGCCCGCGAGGACCGCACGCTCGTGGTCGTCACCCACTCGCTCGCCTTCGCCCAGCGCGTGGCCGACAAGGTCGTGTTCCTCGAGGACGGGAAGGTGCTGCTCGACGGCCCGCCGAAGGACTTCTTCGAGAGCGAGGACGCCCGGCTGCGGCGCTTCCGGGAGATGGTCAGCTCGGCGGTGTGAGCCGCGGGCCCGTCGCCCTCATCGCCGTCGTCGTCGCGGTCCCCTCACAGCTCGAGCTTGTATCCCTCGTGGCTCGCGCGGTAGCCGAGACGGTCGTAGAACCGATGCGCGTCGACGCGGCTCTTGTCGGTGGTGAGCTGCGCGAGGGCCGCACCGTGGTGACGGCCGTACTCGTGGGCCCAGGCGAAGAGGGCCGTCCCGAGACCGCGCCCCCTGGTTGCGCCGGCCAGTCGCACGGACTCGATCAGCAGGCGGGTGGAGCCGCGTCGGGACAGGCACGGGACCAGGGTGAGCTGGAGTGTCCCGCAGACACCGCCGGAGGCGTCCTCCACCACGGCGAGGAACTGTCGCGGGTCGGCGTCGATCTCCGCGAACGCCGCGAGATACGGGGCGAGGTCCTCCTGCTCGCGTCCGGAGCCGATCATGTCGTCGGCCAGCAACGCGACGAGCGCCGGCACGTCCTCGGCGCGCGCCCGGCGCACGGTGAAGGTCTCTCCTGCGGCATCGATCGTGTCCATGCGCACAGCGTGCCAGACCCTCGACCGGCCGCGCCCCGGGTCAGCCGCGGATGCGACCCTCCCGGCTCCTCGCCCTCTCGATGCGCCGACGATGGGCGCGGCGCCGACGCGCGCCGCCCACGACCCGCACGAGCATGCGCCGCGCACCGGTGAGGGAGTCCGCGACGAGGGCGACGCCCGTCGTCGAGACCAGAGAGATGAGGAAGACGCCGCCCGCCGTGCCGAGCAGGCCCAGGTGGGCGGCGAGGGTCCACGCGCCCGCCGCCGTGCCCGCGCCGGTGACGAGCTCGCGCAGCGAGAGCGAGCGCACGGCGTGCTCGGTGCGCTCGGATCGATACGCGGCGCGCTCCGGCCGTCGGGCGACGTCCGTTCCCGGCCCGGGGGAGGGGTCCCCGCCCTGCATCTGCGGCCCCAGGTCCAGTGCCCTGGTGTCGATCGCGCGCAGGCGGGAGGTCGCCGTCGCGGTCCGACGGGGGCGGTGGCGGGCAGGCACTGCGGGCTGCGCCGTGGAAGCCGTGGAGGGAGACGCCGCGGAAGGAGCCGTGGACGCGGAGGTGCGCGCGGGCAGCGGGGTCTCGAGGGTGGCGGTCGACATGGGATCCACCCTCGCGTGCGCGCGGCGGGCGCGGGCGGAGGAGCGGTGGATCGTTCGTGAAGGAATCGCAACACCGGCGCGATCGCCTCGTGGACGCATCCCGTCGGCGCGGAGCGAACACTCATCCCGCGCCCAGACGCGCGCCCCCGCCGCCCGGTAGGCTGGGCGGAAGCGTCCCCGGGCCTCCTCGCCTGCGTCGGACGTCCCGGCCATCACGCACTATCGGAGGAGCGCCATGGCACACCACAACATCGTCTTCGGCAAGGACAAGGCCCTCGCGCAGGGCCAGGGCCAGTACGCCGCCTCGCCGGACTTCAGGAGCGACTTCCCCGCGACGGGGCAGGGGACGCAGCAGACCCAGCAGGCCCCGGGCCAGCAGGCCCCGGACCTCGAGTCCCTCTACGCGCGCCCCGCCGCGACCGGCCACGACACCGGCCGCATGACCATGCGGGACGCCCTCAACGCGATCACCGCGACGCTCGGCGTCACGATCGTGTTCGGCGTCGTCTTCTGCCTGCTGCCCGTCGCCCTCGGCGTCGTCGGCGGCACCGAGGGCGAGAAGCTCGGCTACGGGATCGCGATCGGAGCGATGGTCGTCGGCTTCCTCGGCGGCTTCGTCCTCGCGATGGTGAACTCCTTCAAGAAGCGGCCCTCGGCGGTCCTCGTGCTCGCCTATGCCGCGCTCGAGGGCGCGGCCCTGGGCGGATTCAGCGCCATGATGGAGCGGGTGTACCCGGGCATCGCCCTGCAGGCCGTGCTCGGCACCCTCGCGGTCGCCACCACGGTGCTCGTGCTGTTCCGCATCGGCGTGCTGCGCACCTCTCCGGTGCTCACCAAGATCTTCGCGGTCGCGATGGTCGCCTACCTGCTGTTCTGCCTGGTCAACATCGGCCTCATGCTGGTCACGGGCACCGACCTGCGCAGCGGCCTGCTCGGTCTCGTGATCGGCGCGCTCGCCGTCGTCATGGCGGCCTACTCCCTGGTCATGGACTTCGAGGACGTCCAGCGCGGCGTGCGCGCCGGGGTGGATCGCAGCTACGCCTGGCGCTGCGCCTTCGGCATCACCGTGACGCTCGTGTGGATGTACATCGAGATCCTGCGGATCCTCTCGATCCTGCGCAACAACTGACGATCTGAGCGGCCGACGGGTCGGGCCCTTCGGCCCGGCCCGGCCCGCCGACCCGGCCCGTCGGCCCACGAGGAGGGTGTGTGGAGACCTGGACCTGGGTCGTCGATCACGTCGTGCTCGTCGCGCCGTACGTCGCCTTCGCCCTCGACATCATCCTGCGCGTCACCGCGGTGCTCGTGGTGCCGCGCAACCGCCGCCCCGCGAGCGCCTTCGCGTGGCTGCTGGCGATCATGGTCTTCCCGCTCGTCGGCTTCCCGCTGTTCCTGCTGCTGGGCAACACGCAGCTGCCGCGCAAGCGGCGCCGGAAGCAGGTCGTGGTCAACCGCCTCATGAAGGTGCGCGCGCACGACATCCCCGACAGCGACCTCGACGAGGACAGCCCGAGCTGGCTGCAGTCCGCCGTGGCCCTGAACCGCGAGCTCGGCGCGTACCCGCTGACGGGCAACAACTCCGCGGACCTCGAGATCGAGTACGAGGCCTCGATCCGGCGCATGGCCGAGGACATCCGCACGGCGCGCGAGACCGTCCACGTGCTCTTCTACATCGCCGGGCTCGACGAGACCACGCGCCCCTTCTTCGACGCCGTCGCCGAGGCCGCCGACCGCGGCGTGAAGGTGCGCTTCCTCTACGACCACTACGGCTCCATGAAGTACTGGAGCGTCTACCGGCCGATGCGGCGCCTGCTGGACGCCCACGGCATCGAGCACTACCCGATGATGCCGATCAAGCCGCTGCGCGACGGCGCCCTGCAGCGACCCGACCTGCGCAACCATCGCAAGCTGCTGATCGTCGACGGCGAGGTCGGCTGGATGGGCAGCCAGAACCTCATCGACTCGGCCTACGCGAGCGCGAAGGGCGCGCGCGAGGGCGTGCGCTGGCAGGAGACGATGATCCGCCTGCGCGGCCCGATCGTCTCCGAGGTCAACCTGCTGTTCGCGACCGACTGGTACCTCGAGTCCGAGGAGTCGATCCCCGAGGGTGAGGTGGTCCGCCCCTCCCCGGACACCTCCGGCACCTACGAGTGCCAGATCGTGCCCAGCGGCCCCGGCTTCGTGCTCGAGAACAACCTGCTGCTGTTCAACCAGCTGTTCTACAGCGCCGAGAAGCGCATCACGGCCGTCAGCCCCTACTTCGTGCCCGACGAGTCGATGCTCTACGCCCTGGTCACGGCCGCCAAGCGCGGCGTCGAGGTCGAGCTGTTCGTCTCGGAGAAGGGCGACCAGTTCCTCGTGGACCACGCCCAGTGCTCGTACTACACGGCGCTGCTCGAGGCCGGCGTGCGCATCCAGCGCTACGAGGCGCCGAAGATCCTCCACGCCAAGCACGTCACGGTCGACGACTCGGTGACGGTGCTGGGCTCCTCGAACATGGACATCCGCTCGTTCCTGCTGGACATGGAGAGCTCGCTCATGGTGGGCGGCACGGATTTCATGGAGAAGATGCACGAGGTCGAGGACGTCTACCGCTCTCGCAGCCGCGAGCTGACCCTCGAGGAGTGGCGCACCCGCCCCTTCTGGAAGCAGATCCTGGACAACACCTGCCGCCTGGCCTCCGCGATCGTCTGACGGACCCGGGGGGCATGGTCTGCCTTCGGCAGAGCAATCGCCGACGAGTATCTCGTCATCTGTTGCTCAGGACGACACCCGGCTGTAAGGTCACGTTAGTGATCCCTGCCTAATATCGCATTCGACTTCGAAATGCGGCCTTCGAATGATCGCCCTGCTGTGCAGGACGGGCCATGGGCCCTTGCGGTTTCCCCTGACCGTTGTGTACGCGATTCTGTGCGCAAAGCGCAAAGGAGCTTCATGTCCCCCCGACGTATTCCTCGTGCCCTCCTGCCCGCGAGCGCCTGCTCGGCCCTCGTCGTACTCCTCGGAGGGTCGCCGGCGCTGGCCGACGGTGTCCAGCCGGAGCAGCAGCCCCAGGGGGTGGAGATCCGTCAGGTTTACGAGCAGGGCACGCTTGACCAGGACGTCAGCGTCCATGGGTTCGTGACTGCCGACTATTCGGACCGGGGCATCGGAGGGTTCTACGTCCAGGCCCCCAACACCGGCGGGCAGCCGGATCCCGGCGTGATGATGCCTCAGGCGGTGCATGTCACGGGTGCCGGCGATGTCCATGTCGGTGATTATGTCCAGATCACCGGGACTGTGCGACAAACGAATTCTGGGCGAATTCTTGAGACCAGTGCCGCTAAAGTCGTGGGACAGGATGCGCCAGAGGGGGACGGGGCGCCGAAGCCGATTACCTCTCTGGCGTCCATCAAGGGATCCTGGAACGATGCGGCGACCCTCGACCGCATTTCGGGCATGTTGGTCATGCCGGATTCCGGATTCCGTGTCAGCGGGCTCGACCAGTATGCGCTCCGGGGCGAGGCCGCGGTGACGGAGGGCGCTCAGTTCGATGCGGCTCGGAAGGACCCGTCGGCGAGCGGAGCGCAGGGTGAGAAGCTCATCCTGGATGACGGCGCGGCGGACGAGTACACGGCGAACGAGGAGACGCAGAATCGCGTGCTGCCCCGCTGGGCAGGCGATCGCGCACCGCGGATCGGCGACGATGCCGAGTTCACCGGCCCGAGCATCCTGGAGCACGTCGCAGCGACCCCGGGGCTCACGGACGGATGGCACGTCCAGCCCACGTCTCCGGTCACCGATCCCGGCACACCCCTGCCTGCGCGGGTGAAGGGCACGGCCCCCTCGGCGGAGATCACCGCGCCCTCGGGCGACCTGTCGGTGGCCCAGGTAGATCTGGGCAACTACTTCTCGGTGACCGCGGACGGAGCGGACACGAGCGGTGCCGACTGCTCCACGTCGCAGACGGCCGACGGCACCGCGCTGGCCGTCCTCGGCGGCGGTGGCTGCCCGATCCTGGGCGCAGCCGACGGCGAGTCCTTCGCGCGCCAGAACTCGAAGGTCGAAGCGCTTCTGTCGGGCATGAAGGGCGTCGACGTCATCTCCGTCCAGGGTCTGCAGAACGATGCGCAGATCGGGAAGGAGGGGCCCTCGACCGCGGAGGACCTGGCAGGGCTGCTGAACGAGTCCGGCGACGGCGAGTGGAAAGCCGTGGCGGCTCCGCAGGGGGCCGTCGGTCCCCGCAGCAACGGCTTCCTCTACCGGGCCGACGCCGTCGAGCCGACGGGCGAGACCCGTATCTCCACGGACAAGGACTTCTACTCCGCCTCGAGCCCCGTCGCGCAGACCTTCCGCGAGCGAGGGGGCACGAAGGCGGAGGCCACGATCGTCTCGACTCGATTCTCCGGGCAGTCCACCTCTGATTACGACGGCGATCTGGGGCAGGACCGGCTGGCGGGCCAGAACGCCGAGCAGCGCAGCGCCCAGGCCGGTGCCCTGACCTCGTGGCTGGACGGCCTCGGCGAGGAGTCGCTGGTCGTCACGGGCAATCTCGGTTCGCTCGACGGTGACGCTCCCGTGACGACGATCGCTCGCGCGGGCTTCACGGATCTGGTGGCCGGCGCCGGTGCGCCCACCAGCCAGGGGACCAGCGCGAGCGGGAACCAGACCCACGTGTTCATGTCCTCGAAGCTCGCGAAGGAGGGGAAGGCCGCTGCCAAGGTCTGGAACGTCTCGGCCCAGAGCGCTCCTGCCGCGGGCTACGCGGACTTCGGCCTGAACGGCTCCGACCTCGTGGACCTGGACTCACCTGAGCGCGCGACCGCCGAGAACCCCGTGGTGTTCTCCGTGGACCTCCCTCGGGCGACTTCCGACGACAAGGGATCCAGCCCTCGCGCGTCGGTCCGGTCAGCACCCGACTCCGAGGCCGATACCTCGACGACGAAGTCCCCTACGGACGACACGGAGCAGGTCGACGAGAAGTCGACGGAGAAGACCGAGGCGAAGCAGGCCGACGCGAAGAAGGCGACCGAGACCGAGAAGACAGAGACCGAGAAGACCGAGGCCGAGAAGCCCGAGGCGAAGAAGAGCGACGCGAAGCAGACCGCGGCGGCGGACTCCGACGCGGCCTCCGCGCCCAGTGATGCATCGACGTCGCAGACCTCGGGCGGGAGCGGCGCCGGCGGCGCCGCACCGGCATCGGGCGGATCCGGCGCGGCCTCGAAGGCACAGGTCTCCAGCAGCACGGGCAGCGGCGACAGCGCCCCGTCCTCCTCGGGAACCGGCGCGTCGTCGGCCTCCTCGGGCACGAAGGCGTCGGCGAAGAGCGACGCGAAGAAGACCTCGACGCCCCCGGCGTCCGACGGCTCGCAGGCTGGCTCGACGGCGGATGCGAAGGGATCGGGGACGCCCACCGGCAGCGAGAAGGTCGATCCGGCGCACGCGATCCAGCTGGGTCAGGGCGGCCAGCTCGACAGCGAGGGCGCCCGGGCGTCCGTCGCTCCGGCGGACAGCGCCGTCGTGCGCGCCGGGCTGGTGATCCTGGCGATCGCGCTGGCGGTCGGCGCGGCTGTCGCCATCGCAGTCCGTCGCCGGCGCAGCTCATGAGTCCCGGGGTCGCCGACCCCCTTCAGTTTTCGTGCCGCCCGGCATGGAATCCCGGCCGCTCGCGGTCGGGGCAGCGGTAAGCAGTGAACACACCACCATTGGAGGATTTGTCATGCCGAACCTCAACGTGACCTACTCGGACATGCGAGACGCATCCAGCCGTCTACGTTCGGGACAGTCCGAGCTGGAGTCGAAGCTCCAGGAGCTCAAGTCCATGATCGACAACCTGGTCTCCTCCGGGTACGTCACGGACAAGTCATCCGTCGCCTTCCAGAGCGCCTACACCGAGTTCAACGACGGCGCGAGCAAGACCATCCAGGGTCTCGAGGGCATCTCCGCATACCTCGACAAGGCCGCCGAGGCCCTCGAGAGCACCGACTCCGAGCTGGCCAGCGCGATCGGCAAGTAAGCCCGGCAGGGGGCGCGCCCGTCCAGCGTCCAGCCGGCGTGCCCGTCGGTGCAGGTCCGCAGCGATCCGCACCCTTCGCGCTGTCGCCCCTTCGGGGGCGACAGCGCGCGACGCAGAGATGCGTGAGCACCCACAGTTCGAGCGAGCGAGGTCAACATGGCGCACGGCGCAGAGCCGCAGGAGTCCGGCACCGAGGAGACGGTGCGGAGCCGTGAGAGAGCAGTCGGCCGGAGACCGGTGACGACCTCGCGAAGCGGTTCCGCGATCCCCACGTCGGCCGGTCTCATGCTGGGCGCGGCGGGCGGCATCGGCCTCGGCGTCGCGGCGAACTCCCCGGACCAGGTCCAGGGGATGAGGCACGATCAGGTCCTCCCGGCCGACCAGGGCGAGGTCATCGACACGGGTGGCGGCGGCTTCGGTGCCGAGGGTTCTCCCTCGGGCTCGTTCGGCGGGAACAGCGGCGTGCTCCTGCAGCAGAAGCATCCCGTCCAGCCCCGCGACACGCTGCTGCGCGCCGAGCAGCCCGGCGATTCCGACCAGGGCGGCGGCGAGGATGGCCAGGGCTGGGCCGATTCCTCACAGTACGAGGCCACAGGGGATGACGCGGGGGGTTGGATGCCCGCGCAGGACGCGCTGTCCGACGACGGCGGGGGCTTCACGCCCGGCGCTGAGCAGCTGCTGGACTACGACCAGTTCGCCGCGCAGTACGGGTACGGCGACGAGCGCCTCCTGCAGGACCTACAGGACGCTCCGGAGAGCGACGAGGGCGTGCAGGACGAGCCCCAGGAGACCGAGCCGGCGCACGAGGCCGAGGATGCGGGCTCCGACCCGTCGGATCAGTCGGACGACAGCGAGCTCGACGAGGTCTCCCAGCACAAGGACGAGCTGGACCAGGAGATCCTCTCCCACGAAGGCCAGGTCGACGAGGGCAAGCAGATCGCCGACGACTCCCTGGCCGAGCGCGACGCCGACGACAGCGGCGGCGACGGCGGGCAGAGCTCGGCGAGCGGCTCCGGTCGCGACGTGCTGCGCATTGACGGCTCCACGTTGGAGACGCTGCGCACCACGGCGCGGAAGGTCGCGGACAACTTCGACAGCGAGGGGATCAGCGCCGCGAAGAACCGGGACCGTGAGGCCGTGCGCGGCTACCCCGATCTCGCGGGCGCCATCAAGTCCTTCTACGACAACTGGTCCGCGAAGCGCAAGGGCATCGTCAAGAGCGTGCAGACGTATGCCGACTGGATGGACAACATCTCGGAGGGGTTCGAGGACAGCGATCGCGACCTCGCAGCCAGCCTCGCCGAGGCGGGGGCCTTCGAGCAGGATCTCTACGGCAAGATCCGAGAGGGCAGGGACTCGACGGGCGGGGACGGCGAGAAGCCCGACGACGCACCCGAGCAGCAGCCCGGCGGGGACAGCGAACAGCTGGTGGCCAGCCGGCAGTCCTCACCAGCGGCGCAGTACACCGCGCCGGCGCATTCGACCACGGACGTGCTGCGGACGATCGAGCGGATCGACGGCACGGCGGCCTACGCGGGATACGTCGCGGACTTCCTGCTCAACTCCTCCGGGTTCGCCACAGCGGGCGGCTACATCGGGGGGAACCTCGGCGAGGACGCGGTCCTGGCCGAGGGGATCACCGCGCTGACCGAGCTCATCATGTACGCGGAACGGACAGGCCAGCTGCCTCAGGAGCTGGGCTTCCTGAGCTTCTCCGGGGTCATGGGCGACGGCGGGGCATCTGACGCCGACCAGAGCGACCAGAGCGACCAGAGCGACCAGAGCGACCAGGATGGAGCGACGTCGGAGACGGCGCAGAACGACGTGGAGGTGGCCTGATGAGTGCACCGGCAGAAGGATGGACCCGGCTCGAGCACCCTGAGGGCAACCCGATCGACGCCGATCCCGACGGCGTCAAGGCCATGGGCGACGACTGGCGTGCGATCTCCGAGGCCATCGGGCGGCTGCACGACACCGCACAGCGCACCCAGGACTCCCAGGACATGCAGTCCGACGCCTTCGACGAGACGAAGAAGAAGGGCGCCGAGCTCGCGGAGAAGCTCGCGGACTACGAGACCCGGTACGACCTGGCATCCCAGGCCGCGCGCACCTTCTCCACGCAGCTGGATACGGAGATCGACAAGGCGGAGGCGGCTGCGCGCAAGGCGGCGCAGCTCGACAAGCTCGACGAGACGAAGACCGAGAAGGGCTCGGACGAGGCCGTCCCGACGTCGGACGCAGAGGACCAGAAGGCCCAGCTCGAGCAGTACAAGCGCGAACTCGAGGAGGCGGTCGAGGACGCGCAGTCCGCGGCCGACTCCATGGAGAGCTCCATCAACGAGGCCAAGAAGAGCGGCAAGGACTCGTGCATGGACAAGTTCAAAGCCTTCCTCAAGAAGCTGCTGAAGGTCCTCATGATCATCGGCATGATCCTGAGCGTGATCGGCCTGCTGATCCCGGGTCTGAACGTCATCATGATCATGGGGCTTATCGTCGACGTCGTGACGATGGTGTTCACGACCATCAGCTTCGCCCTCGGCCAGTCCACCGTGCTGGACCTGGTGCTCGGCATCGTGGGCGTCGGACTCGGCGCGTTCAGCGCCTTCCGCTCGCTCAAGGGCCTGAAGGTCGACGCGGAGCGCGAGGGATACGTGAAGGGGCTCAACGTCCGCAACGGGTCCAAGCCGGGGACCGGGGGCCACCTGCGGCGCCCCATCGAGATGCCGTCGTGGAGCAGGGACCCCAAGGCGGCCCGGCGTGATGCCGCGGACTCGGCATGGGGCCAGCGCTCGAGGAGCCACGACGACCTGACCCGTCTCCGGGCCACCCGCGACCGTCTGAACCGCAGGATGGATGAGCTGCGGAATGAGCCGCTTCCCAGCGTCTCCGACCCGAGGGCCGTGGACAGGATGGCCCGGAACGAGCGGGCGAAGGGACACGTGGACGCACAGCGCGATCGCGTCTACGACGAGATCGGCACGGCCCAGTCCAAGATGCGAGGCGCGGACGAGTTCTTGGACAGCCTGCGCAGCAGTTCCTCGAGCAGCAACGCGGCGAAGTACTTCTTCACCAAGGACTGGATGAGGCTCGACCATTTCGCCGGCAGGACCGGCTGGGTCCTGGGCGTCGGGCGCAAGCCGGGTGAGGAGATCATGTCCCAGGTGGGAGGCGTCGCGAAGAAGTACCCGACGAGTTTCAAGGACACGCTCTGGCATGGCTTCCTCGACCGCATGTCCTTCCGCGAGTCCCGCGGCTTCCTCAGGGACTCGGAGAAGTTCAGGGATCCGATCGGCAATGCGCCCCTGCGGATCTCGGACGATATCGGCGACCTGAACTTCAAGAGCGACGGGCGCATCCTGCGAGAGCCCCTGAGCACCGTGGACGGCGGGAGCAAGGGCACGCTCCTGGGCGGCCACACGGACAGGGTGGGGTGGTCGTTCGGCAATCACGACTACCTGATGGGCCTCAACGGGCTGGACTCCATCCGCAAGACCTGGGGCTACATCGACAAGTTCGGTCAGATGTGGGAGTACGGCGACGCGAGCAACTACTTCGATCCCGCGGGTGAGAAGACGCGTCTGACGCCGTGGAGCGACTGGAAGGGCCAGCACCCCGGCAATCCGAACTATTCCGCATGATCACTTCCCGTACACAGCACCCGACCGCCGAGCGGGGAGCTCCGCCGTTCGTGATGGCGCCGCCCATGGTTCTGCGCACCCCGAGCACGCGCTCGCCGCTGCCCGCAGCAGGGGAGTGGGACGAGCTGATGGCCGATCTCGCTCAGATGCACGACGTGCGGGTGCCGAGCTCGGCAGAGCTCGCGGACATCGACGAGGGGGCGCCGGACTGGGGCGTCCTCGCGGTGCTGATCCCCGGCGCCGTCGTGCTGCTGTGCCTCTTCTCGAGCACCACGGCCCCGGACGGAGGCCCCGCCGAGGGCGCCGAGGTCGTGCACGGGCTGCTGACGGCCGACATCGACGCGCCCTCCGTGGTGCACACCCTCAGCGGCTCGGGCGAGAGGATCACCCTGGGCTCCGCGCTCCAGCTCGATCCCCGCGGCACCGTGCTCACCTCGTGCGCGATGGCGCTCGAGCGCTCGCACGACACACTCGTCCTGATCAGCACGACCGACGTGCCGGGGATCGGGGACCTGCTGCCGCGGATCCTGCTGACCCTCGCCGAATCCCCTGACCCAGCTACCCGGAACGACTGAGACCGCGCATGGCATTTCTGCACACGACGACCGCGCCCCACACGCTGATGGTGCCCGAGGGCTGGCACCGACTGGGGCTCGAACAGGGCAATCAGACGCTGGTGCAGGAGGCGAAGCGGCTCGCCGCCGCCTCGGTCTCGCAGGAGATACCGCGGGACAGGCGTCCGCTGGCGATCGAGCAGGTGCGTCGCTATGTCGGCGACGCCCTGCTGGATGCCAAGGCGCAGGGGATGCTCGGGGTGACCCTCCCGGTGGGCGCCTATGCGCAGGGCAGGACGATGCCGCTGTCCGTGACCGACTTCGAGTACGACGCGAGCGACGACCGCGAGGGCGGGCTGACCCTGTCGATGCTGCGCGCGGGGATGCTCCGTGGAGGCAGGGACTCCCAGGTCATCCAGGTGACCGAGGGGCTGAGGGCTGTGCGCACCCTGGCCGTGGACCATGCACCGGAGATCGAGGGCGACGTCCTGCAGGCGAGGTCGACGACCCTCCTGTTCGCGTTCCCGCTCCCCTCCCACCCCGAGCGATGGAAGGGCATCATGTTCTCGTTCACCGTCCCCGCCCACGCGGAGGAGAGCGTGGACCGGGCGTACATCGCGATCGCGGACGTGATGATCCGGTCGTTCCGGTTCGTCGACGACGGCGGAGAGGGGCCGTCGCGACTTGAGGAGCGCATCGCCGAGCTCCTCGAACAGGGACGCGCGGCGGGGCCCCGGTCGCGGACGGAGGTTCCCTGAGCATGGACGACTCGCTGTCCGGAATCGTGTTCCTGGCCGTCATCGTGTGCGCGGTCCTGCTGGCCGTGACCGTCGCCGTCGGCGTGATGGAGTTCTTCCGCCGTCGGACCTGGTCCCGACGCTTCTGGCTCGAAGCCCAGCCGTCCTCGCGGCTGGGGCTGCGCACCGGCCATCGGGTCCTCCAGAGCCTCACCCTCGCCTGCCGGGCCGAGCAGCTGACGATGCCCGCCGTCACGGCCGTGGCGGTGGACGAGCAGCGCGCGCAGGTCTTCCTCGCCGTGCCGAGTGAGCGCGCCCCCGCGCCCTGGCGTGCCAGCGACGACGGTGTGCGCTGGACGGCACTGCTCGAGGGCGCCGAGGCGCTCCCCGCCGGCGACGGCGGGCCCGCAGCGGATCCCGACACGGCGCCGACCCCCGAGCTCCTCGTCACGGCCGGTCAGACGGTCGGCGCCACCCTCTTCCTCAACCTCGCGGCCGCCCCGGGGCCGATCTCGCTCAGCGGCCCTCATCGGGTGCGGCGCCAGATCGTGCGGCGCTGGGTCGCTGAGCTCACCGAGCCCGCGTGGCGACTGGACGTGAACGCACTGGTGGTCGGCGACCCCACGCTGCTGTCCGGCCGGGCCACCGATGCCTCCGGGACGCTCAGGGTCGATTCCGCCCGGGACTTCCCGGGCGGGCTGCTGCTCGTGGGCCGGGCCGCGGAGGCGGAGCGTCTGGCGTCCGTGCACGAGCGCAGCGTCGTCGACGGCATGAAGAAGGTCGCGGTGGTCGTCGACGGCCCGTGGAGCCGCGCGGTGTGGAACCTGCGGGCGTCCGACAACGGCACGCTGACCTCGTCGATCTTCCCCGAGGTGGATTGGCGGGAGACTCCCGAGCTCGCGATCAGGGGGATGGCGTGAAAGCGATCGTCACCGTCCGCAGCGGCCAGTGGCGGCCCCGCGACGTCTTCGTCGACGCGGACCCCGAGGTCCCTGCGAGGGAGATCGTCGACGAGCTGTCCCATCTGGTCGCCGCGGAGCCCGGGAGCGTGGCGACCATCGACTCGGTCCGCGGCCGTTTCGCCCTGGGCGGGGCCGCCGACGTCGAGGACGACCCCGCTTCCCGCGCGCCCTTCGACGCCGGGATCGCCGACGGATCCACACTGGTCTTCGGAGCGCCCCCGGCGGGCAGCGCCCCCGAGACGGGCGCGGTGGAACTGGTGACCGTGAGCGGCCCCAGCACGGGCGCGGTGCAGGTCCTGAAGGTGGGCGAGACCACGCTCGGCGTCGGCCCGGACGGCAGGATCGTCACGGGCGGCGCCGTGCACTCGCCCCTGGCCGCGCTCACCGTCGCCTATGACGGGACCACGGCCGTGCGCCTCTCCGAGTCGGTGGACGGGTCGCGCTACCTCGTGGTCGCGATCGAGGAGGACGCCGTCACCCACGAGTCGACCACGTGGGACTTCGGCAGCTATCTGCACGTGGGCTCGACGATCCTGCGGCTGCGGCGCAGCCCCGTCGGAGCGGGGCAGCTGCGGCCCGACAACGGCACGGCCACCCTCATGTTCAACCGGCCGCCCCGGCTGACGCCGCCGCCGGTGCAGAAGCGGTTCACGATCCCCGCCCCGCCGAAGCCGCCCAACCGGGGCGTGATGCCGTGGATCATGGCCCTCGGCCCGCTCGTGATCAGCGTGATCCTGGCGCTCGCGCTGCGCCATCCCTTCTACCTGGTGTTCGGTCTGGTCTCCCCGGTGATGATGCTGGGCTCGTGGTTCTCCAACCGCAAGAACGGCATCCGCACGCACCGCCAGATGCTCGCCGATCACAAGGCCGACGTCGAGGAGATCCGGGAGGCCATCGCCGCGTCGGTGCGTGCGGAGACGGCGATGCGTCGCGAGGCCTATCCCGATCCCTCCGACCTCTGGCGCGCGGCGACGATGCCCACCCGGCGTCTCTGGGAGCGCCGACGCAGCGCCGAGGACTTCCTGCGCGTGCGCGTGGGCGTCGGCAGCCTCGCGAGCGGGATCGAGGTGACCGACAACAGCGAGCTGGAGTACAAGCGGCGGGCGTTCGACACCCTGCACCACGTGCCTGTCACCGTCGACCTCGACGCCGCGGGCGTGGTGGGCGTCGCGGGGCCCGGCGACTTCTCGGCGTTGCTGGGCCGCTGGATGGTGGGGCAGGTGGCGGCGCTGCACCTGCCCCGCGACGTGCGGCTGTTCGTCCTCAGCCCGGGGCCTCGGTTCCTGCGCTGGGAATGGACGCGGTGGCTCCCGCACGTGCTCACGGGCTCCGACGGCGATCAGCCGGTGGCGACGGTGGGCCATTCGGCCGAGTCGGTCATGGCCCGGATCGGGGAGCTCACGCAGATCCTGGCCGAGCGCGTGCGCACGGCCGGCGAAGACGATCGGGAGTTCACCGCCCCCGACGTGATCATCACGGTCCTCGACGGTGCGCGGAACCTGCGGTCGCTGCCCGGGGTGCTGGGCCTGCTGCGCGACGGACCCCGCATGGGCATGTACACGATCTGCCTCGACGAAACCTCGGCGCAGCTCCCGGAGGAGTGCGCGGTGGAGGTCGTCTCGAGCGCCGAGGGGCGGCTACGCGTCTCCCAGCACCATGCGGATGCGGTCGAGGACGTCGCCGTGGACACTGTCGACCCCGCGTGGTTCGAGCGGGTCTCCCGCGCCATGAGCCCCCTGCGCGAGGTGGGCGACGACGGCCAGGAAGGGCAGATCCCCGAGCGCAGCAGACTGCTCCCGCTGCTGGGGATGGAGACCCCGACCGCGCAGCAGATCGCCGACACCTGGAGGCTCGCGCCCCGCTCCACCTCCGCCATCGTTGGGGAGACCTTTGACGGCCCCTTCCCGCTGGACATCAGCCGGGACGGCCCCCACGCCCTCGTCGCGGGCACGACGGGCTCGGGGAAGTCGGAGTTCCTGCAGACCCTGGTCTCGTCGCTCGCGGCCGCGAACCGGCCGGACGAGATGAACTTCGTGCTCGTGGACTACAAGGGCGGAGCCGCGTTCGCCGCATGCTCGAACCTTCCGCACGCGGTCGGCTTCGTCACCGACCTGGACCATCACCTCGTGCAGCGGGCGCTGGTCTCGCTGTCCGCCGAGCTGGTGCGTCGCGAGCAGCTGCTGGCCCTCGTCGGCGCCAAGGACATCGAGGACTACCAGGCGGCAACGGAGGGCACCCGCACCGAGCGGCTCGCACGGCTCGTCATCGTGATCGACGAGTTCGCGGCCCTGGCCAAGGAGCTGCCGGACTTCGTGACCGGCCTGGTAGGGATCGCGCAGCGCGGGCGCTCCCTGGGCGTCCACCTGGTGCTGGCGACGCAGCGACCCACGGGCGTCGTCTCCACGGAGATCCGTGCGAACGTGAACCTGCGCGTGGCCCTGCGCGTGACGGACAAGACGGAGTCCTCCGACGTGATCGACGCCGGCGATGCCGCGAGGATCTCCCAGTCCACACCGGGCAGGGCCTTCGCGCGCCTCGGGCACGCCAGTCTGATCCCGTTCCAGTCGGCCCGGATCGGCGGCAGGCGCGAGCACATCGATGCCTCAGCCCTGCGCCCCGAGGCCTTCGTCTCGCCGCTCTCGCTCGACGGCTTCGCGAGCGCCCCGCCCCGCCGACCCGAGTCGGGCACCACCGTCTCGGAGCGGACCGACCTCGAGGTGCTCGTCGAGGCGATCGGCGGGGCGGATCGGGACCTGGGGATCCCGCGCCCGCCCGCACCCTGGCTGCCGCCCCTGCCCGAGCAGGTGGGCATGGGCATGCTGCTGCCGCAGTACGCGGACCTGGAGCCGCGCACCGGATCGCTCACCCCCATCGCGTGGGCGCTGCGCGACCTCCCCTCGAACCAGAGCCAGGAGCCCCTGCGCTTCGACCTCGACCTCGAGTCCCATCTGTTCGTCGCGGGGTCTCCCGGCAGCGGCCGCACGCAGGCCCTGCGCACCATCGCAGGATCGGCCGCGATGCTCCACTCGCCCGCGGACGTGCACATGTACGGCATCGACTGCGGAAGCGGCGGTCTCAGCGCGCTGGAATCCCTCCCGCACTGCGGAGGCGTCTCCCGCGTGGGCCAGACCGAGCGGACCCGCCGGATCCTCGCACGGCTGCGCAGCATCGTGAGCCGGCGCTCCGAGATCCTCGCCGAGGGCAGCTTCTCGAACCTGCAGGAGCAGCGCGCCGCCGCGCGGGGGGACGACCGGCTTCCGCACATCCTGCTGTTCATCGACCGTTGGGAGTCCTTCGTCCAGACCCTGGGCGAGATCGACGCCGGCGCGCTCACCGACCAGGTGCACATGCTGCTGGCCGAGGGCGTGAGCACCGGCGTCCACCTGATGATGGCGGGCGATCGCTCCCTGCTCGCGACCCGCATCTCCCACCTCGCCGCCAACAAGGTGATGCTCCGCGTCGACGATCGGATCGACCTGAGCCTCGGCAACCTCAAGCCCAAGGACGTCCCCGAGTCCCTCGGGCCCGGCCGGGCCTTCCAGGCGGATTCGGGCATCGAATGCCAGGTCGCGGTGCTGCAGCAGGTGGCGAACGGCGCCGACACGGACCTCGACGTCTCCGGCGGCGGCCAGGCCGCCGCGCTGCGCTCGATCGGCGCGCGCTCGCGGGAGCTGTTCCCTGATGCCCGCCCGGCCCCGCGCACCATCGTCGAGATGCCCAAGAGCCTGTCGATCGACCGGATGTTCACCTTCCCCGAGCCGAACGGTCGCTCCTCCCTGTTCGCGGCGCTGGGCGTCGGCGGGGACGACGTCAGTCAGCGGGGGCCCGACCTCGGGGCCGACGCCCCGACCTTCGTGGTGGCGGGACCGGCCCGTTCGGGCCGAAGCACCGTGCTGCGCGCGATGTCGGAGTCCCTCCTGCGCCGGGGAGCGTCCATCGTGGTGCTCGCGCCCATGGCCTCTCCCCTGCGGGACCTCGAGGGACGCGACGGCGTGCTGGGCGTCTTCACCGAGCTGGACGTGCCCGCGCAGGAGCTCGCCGATCTCGTGGAGGGGCGGCCGGGCACCGTGATCGTGATGGACGACGGCGAGATGCTCAAGGAGATGCCCGCCAGAACCTGGTTGCGCACATTCATCCGCGACGCGAAGGCCGAGGAGCAGGGTCTGATCGTCGGCGGTGACCTGGACGAGCTCGGCACCGGCTTCGGGACGGCGTGGAACGTGGACGTCAAGCGCGCCCGCCGGGGGATCGTCCTGTCGCCCTCGAGCGCGATCGATGGTGATCTGATCGGCGTGAAGATCTCCCGCTCGGTGTGCTCCTCGCGTGTCGTCCTGGGCATGGGGTACGCGCACTTCGGCTCCGGCGTCGCCGAGCCCGTCCGTCTCGCGGGCTGACCGCGGGCGACGCTCCTCAGAGCAGGAGGGTGCGGATCAGGAAGGCGATGATGACGAGCGCCCAGGCCACGAGTCCGGAGACCATGAGGGGCATCAGCGCCCGCTGGGGCTTGTGGAAGAAGGCGCGCACGATCTCGATCAACGCCGCCGCTGTCGTCCCGCCGGCGACCGCCACCAGCGGGACCGGTGCCACCAGCACGGCGGAGGCGCCGATCATGAGCGCCGCCGCCAGCAGCGGCACCAGGTGGGCGAGGCGGTGCAGCGTCATCGCCGCGCCCGCGCCGGCCACGATCAGACCCGCGATCGCCGCATCGGGCCCGACGACCCCCGAGTACCACGCGGAGCTCTCCGATCCCGTCACCAGATAGACGGATGCGGATCCCGCGATGCCTGAGGTGAGCGCGGTGGTCAGGAAGCCCGGGAGCCCGCGCAGCGACTCCACGACCGCCCCGCAGAGGACGAGGGCGATCACGGCGATGATCATGGTGGGCACGAGCGAGGCGCCTGCGAAGGACAGCAGTCCGGTGAGGATGCGCCACGGCTCGACGAGCGTGGCGAAGGGCGCATAGGCGAGGTGCCGGTTCAGATCGGGGCTCAGCATCTGGGCGACGCCGCCCAGGAGCAGCACGAGCGCTGCGACGATGGTGCCGATCGGCAGCGGAGGCGCCACGAGAGTGCTGTCGGCGTCGCGCAGCTCGGTCACACAGCGCGGGCAGACGTGGCCCAGTCGGGAGCTCGTGCGGCAGTCGGCGCAGATGGGGGCGTCGCATCGCCGACACAGCACGTAGCTCACCCTCCCGTCACGCCCGCAGCAGGTGGGGACGGGGGCATCCAGCGAGACGAGATCGCCGTGCTGCGTCAGAGCCATGACCTCAGGTTATCGTGCCGGGGACACCGCTCCGAGCTGTGTCCTCGTCCCGCTCCCGGCCAGCCTCGTATGCCTACACGAGCTCGAGGCTCCTGATGATCCGGTCGAGGCCATCGGCATGCTCGGGGATGTCCGCGGCGACGTCGGCGGCAAGGGCTTGGGGGCCGTCGTCGGTGGACACCACGATCGAGGTCACGATCGAGGCGCTGGTGGCCTTCAGGGGTGAGGAGTCCTCGAAGTGGTAGGTGGCCTGGACGATCCACGCGTCGTGGCCGTCGACAGTCGTCCGCTCGCTGCGGCGGTCGGTCGTGCTCGGGTTCTCGCCGAAGTCCTCGACGAGCCCGGTGGTGTTCACGTAGCACTGGAAGATCGTCACGGCCGCATCCTCATCGCCGGGGTACTTCCCTTCCGACGCCGGCCATTCGACGCTGCCTACGTTCACGGTGCTGTACCAGGTGTCCTCGACCTGGCGCGCGTACCCGTTCACGCTCGTCATGTACGGCAGGGTCCTGGTCTCCCACGGATAGTCCCACCCGTCGGGCCGCGTGAACCGGAGATGCCCCCCGCGCACCGTCGAGCCCGAGCTGTCGCTGTCGTCGCCGGAGCCCGAAGGGGTCGTGCAGTCGGCGGTGGGCTTCTGCGTGAAGAGGGCAGGGTCTGCATCCCGGGTCCCTCCGCCGATCGCCGCCCGCACCCCGAGCGTCCCGCCCACGATGAGCACGAGCACTGCGAGGAAGGAGATCGCCCCCGCGGTGACCGCGCGGCGCGACGAGGACGGGCCGGGCGGGGCCGAGGAGGACGGGGTCGAGGAGGGAGGGGACGACGGGTGCACGGGGCGGCTCCGGGGGTCAGACGACCTTGAGGCTCTTGATGATCTGGTCGAGGGCTTCGGCGTGCTCGGGGACGTCGGCGGCGACGTCGGAGGCGACGGCCTGCGGGCCGTCGTCGGAGTCGACCACGATCGCGGTGACGATCGAGGCGCTCGTGTCCTGGAGCTGCGAGGGGTCCTCGAAATGATAGGTGGCCTGCACGATCCACGCGTCGTGGCCGTCGACCGTGGTCTTCTCGCTGCGGTAGTCGGTGACGGTCGGGTTCTCGCCGAACTCGACGAGCACGCCGGCGGTGGTCGCGTAGCACTGGAAGATCGCGATCGCGGCCTTCTCGTCGCCCGGGTACTTCCCCTCCGACTCCGGCCACTCGACGCTGCCCACGTTCACAACGCTGTACCAGTTGTTCTCGACCTGACGGCCGTACCCGTTCACGTTCGTCATGTACGGCAGGGCCTGATCCGTCCACGGATACGTCCACCCGTCGGGCCGCGTGTACTCGAGGTGGCCGCCGCGGACCGTGCGCCCCGAGGTGCTGACGTCGCCGCTGGAGCCGTCGGGGATCGAGCAGTCGGTGGTCGGCTTCTGCGTGAAGATCGGCGGGGGAGGGGCGAGATCGGGATCCTTCGGATCGGGGACGTACTCGCCCTCGCCCGAGCTGCTGCGGGAGGCCGCGGCGGTCGGCGTGTGCGAGTCGTCCCCGGTCATCTGCTTGAAGACGGTCTGCGAGAGGATCAGCGCGATCACCGCGATGAGCACCACGGCGCAGACGATGACGGTGATGACGATGACGCGCGCGCGGGAGCGGCCGGTCTCGTCGGGCTTCGCGTAGGGAGCGGTGACGTCCCGGGCCTGCGCGGAGTAGTCGGGCAGGGCCTCGCGCTGCGAGGAGTCGGAGAGGTCGGGCAGGGAGGGGGCGTCGTCCTCCTCCGGTCCCGGGCTCCCCGCCATGTGTGCTCCTCACGCTGCTGTGGTCCGCCGCAGGGATTCTCCCACAGCGGCCCGTGCCCGCACCGTGTCCGCCCAGGGACGGCTCAGACCCCGTCGACGCCCCGGGACCGCTTGACGCGCAGCATGCGCGCCGCGGACTCGCGCACCCGGCGCTCGGCCTTCTCGGAGTCCTGTGCCCAGGCCGCGATCGCGTCCACGAGGTCGCCGGCGAGCGACGGGTCCGCGGTGAGCACCACGTCGCCGCCCGCCTCGAGCAGGCGGGTCGCGCGCTCGCCGAGCGGCACGTCCTGCACGGCCGCCGCGCTGCCCACGTCGTCGGAGACCACGAGCCCGTCGAAGCCCAGCCTGCCGCGCAGCACGTCCGTCACGATCGCCGAGGAGAACATGGCGGGACTGCCCGGATCCATCCGCGGGTACAGGGCGCTCGAGAGCATGACCATGTCGGCGCTGGCCTCGATGCCCGCGCGGAACGGCTCGAGGAAGGGATCCTCCGCATCCGTCGTCTCGTCGGTGATGCCCGTCGCCGAGAAGTCGGTGTTCCCGCGCACCCGGCCCAGGCCCGGGAAGTGCTTGAGCGCGGAGGCGGTGTGCTGGCCGTCCAGGGCCTCGACGGCCGCGACGACGCAGTCGGCCACCGTGTCCGGATCGGTCCCGAAGCCGCGGTCGATCTTCCCGACGGGGGCGTTCGCCCGTCCCAGCTCGGGGTCGACGGTGTCCGCGACCGGCGCGAGGGCCGCGTGCAGGCCGAGGGCGTGCAGGTCCTCGCCGATGCTCCGGTACGCCGCGGTGACGGCGTCGGTGCCCTCGGCGCCGAGGTCGGCGGCCGACGGGGTCCGCCGTGCGGCGTCCCCGCGCAGCATGCGGATCTGCCCGCCCTCCTGGTCCACGCACAGCAGCGGGGCGATGCCGTCCTCGGCCACCTCGTCGTCGACGCCCTCGACCACGGAGCGCACGGCGGCGGCGCTGTCCCAGGTCCCCAGCAGGAAGAAGCCGCCGATGCCGAGCTCGGCGGTCAGCGAGCGCTTCGGGGTCGTCCCGGCGGGGATGCCGGCGAGCACGAGCTGCGCGGCCGCCTGCTCGATCGTGAGGTCCTGGGCGTGCTGCTCCGCGGGATCGGCGGTGGGCGTCGGCGAGGCGGGGGAGGACGAGGCGGAGCCGCCGTCGGACGACGCGCCGCCGTCGGACCCGGAGCCGCCGTCGGACGCGCCCGACCCCTTCGCGCCGCCGCCGGACGAACCCCCGCCGGAGCCCCCTCCGCCGGTGCACGCGGAGAGCGCGGCGACCGGGGGGAGCAGCACGAGCGGGGGAAGCAGCAGAGCGGTGCGTCGACGCATGGCATCGAGTCTGCCACGGCCGCCCGACGCACCCCGCCCGGCCGCTACTGTGGGGCCATGACCGACGAGGACGCCCGCCCCGCGCCCCCGCGGGCGCGCGCGATCGAGAACGCCACCGGCGTGCCCTTCGACGTCTGGACCGCGCGTCTCGAGGACGCCGGCGGTCGCGGCATGGACCACGCCGCTCTGGCCCGCACGATCCACGAGCGCTGGAACATCGAGGACTGGTGGGCCCAGGGCATCGCGATCGCCTTCGAGCAGTCGATCGGCCGCCGCGACGTCGGTCAGACCAGCGCCGGCGACTTCGCCGTGAGCGCCTCGCGCACCGTGCCGAGCGCGCCCGACGCGGTGCTCGAGGCCTGGGACGCCTTCCAGGACGCCGCTCGCCGGGCGCAGCTCGGCCTCGGCGAGGCGCGGACGAGCAGCACGGAGGCCTGGCGCTACTGGCGCGTCGATGGGCCGGACGGCAGCCGCGTCAGCATGAACCTGCGCGCCAAGGACGACGGCGCCGCGGGCGGCGCGCCCCGCAGCATCCTCGCGATCGAGCACAAGGGACTCGCCGACGCCGACGCCCGCGAGGCATGGAAGACCACCTGGAAGCACGTCCTGGACGCATTCGTCGCCACTCTCGAGGAGACCCAATGACCGCATCACTGCCCAGCCCCGAGACCGGCGAGGATCCCTGGCTCTGGCTCGAGGACGTCACCGGCGAGGAGGCGCTCGCCCACGTGCGCGAACGCAACGCCCGCGCCGAGGCGGAGATCGATGCGATCGCCGACCCCCGCTCCGGAGGAGCCGCTGAAGCCGTCGACGCTGCGGCCGACGGCTCGCTCAGCGAGCACCTGCGCTCCGACATCCTCACGATCCTCGACGCGAGCGACCGCATCCCGATGGTCGTCAAGCGCGGGGAGTTCCTGTACAACGTGTGGACCGACGCCGAGCACGAGCGCGGCCTCTGGCGCCGCACCACGCTCGAGAGCTACCGCACCGACGACCCCTCATGGGACGTGCTGCTGGACGTCGACGCCCTGGGTCGCGACGAGGGCGAGAACTGGGTCTGGCACGGCGCGCAGCTGCTCCGGCCCGCGGAGGGCGAGCCGTACCGGCGGGCCCTCGTCTCCCTGTCGCGCGGCGGCTCGGACGCCGACGTCACCCGCGAGTTCGACCTCGAGGAGCGCCGCTTCGTCCCCGAGTCCGAGGGGGGATTCGTGCGGCCCGAGGCCAAGGGGGACGTGCACTGGATCGACGCGGACACCGTCTGGGTGACGACCGACTTCGGCGAGGGCACGCTCACCACCTCCGGCTACGCACGCCAGGCGCGGATCTGGTCCCGCGGCACCGCGCTCGCCGACGCCCAGCTGGTCTTCGAGGCCGACGAGCGGGACATGTCGGTCTTCGCCTCCCACGACCAGACCCCCGGCTGGGAGCGCGACTGGATCGTGCAGATGCACGCCTTCTACGACACGACGCTCAGGGTCGTCGACCGGACGGGCGGGGCCGACGGGGCTGACGCGACCGACGGCGCCGACGGGGCTGACGGGTCGGGGCCCTCGCTCACCGTCGTCCCCGTCCCGCGGGACATGGAGGCCAGCGCCCACCGCGACCTCGCGATCCTCCTCCCGCGCAGCGACTGGCAGGTTGGCGAGGACACCTTCGCGGCCGGCTCGCTCCTCGTCGCCGACGCCGACACCCTGCTCGCGAGCGCCCCGGAGGGGCCTTCGGCCTCGGACCTCCACGTGCTTTTCGAGCCCACGCCCAGCACCTCGCTCGCCGATCTCACGATCACCCGCAGCACCCTGGTGCTCACCATCCTCGAGGACGTCGTGCACCGCCTCGAGGTCCACCACCGCGCGGAGGACGGCGCCTGGGTGCGCAGCGACCTCTACCCCGAGCTCACCGGGGCGATCGACGTGCGCGCGGTCGACGCCGACGAGTCCGACGAGATCTGGGTGACCGTCACCGACTTCCTCACCCCCACGACCCTGCTGCTGGGCGACCTCGGCGAGGTCCCCGAGGGAGGCGAGCCGAGCGAGCTCGAGACCGTGAAGGCCTCGCCCGCGCGCTTCGACGCGCGCGGCCTCGAGGTCACCCAGCACTTCGCGACCAGCGAGGACGGCACCCGCGTGCCGTACTTCCAGATCGGGAGGACCGAGGCGGGCGGAGCGGAGGAGGCCGCGAACGGAGCCCCCGTCGGCCCCGCCCCGACCCTGCTCTACGGATACGGCGGCTTCGAGATCTCCATGACCCCCGCCTACCTCGGCACGATCGGCAAGGCCTGGCTGGAGCGGGGCGGCACCTACGTGGTCGCGAACATCCGCGGCGGCGGCGAGTACGGACCGGCCTGGCACCAGTCCGCCCTCAAGGAGCATCGCCACCGCGCCTACGAGGACTTCGCGGCCGTCGCGCGCGATCTCGTCGAGCGCGGCGTCACCGACCGCGACCATCTCGCCGTGCGCGGCGGCTCCAACGGCGGACTGCTCACGGGCAACATGCTCACCCGGTACCCCGAGCTGTTCGGGGCCGTCATCATCCAGGTGCCGCTGCTGGACATGAAGCGCTATTCGCACCTGCTCGCGGGAGCCTCCTGGATGGCCGAATACGGCGACCCCGACACCTCCGACTGGGAGTTCATCCGCACCTTCAGTCCCTACCACCTGCTCGTCGAGGGCACCGAGTACCCGCCCGTCTTCCTGCTCACCTCCACGCGCGACGACCGCGTGCACCCGGGCCACGCGCGCAAGATGACCGCCGCGCTCGAATCGCTCGGGGCCGACGTCCGCTCGTGGGAGAACATCGAGGGCGGCCACGGCGGCGCCGCCACGAACGAGCAGGCCGCGCGGATGAACGCGCTCATGTATGCCTTCCTGTGGGCGCGGATCGGGGCCGACGGGGGCCGGGCAGGCGCCGACGGGGGCGCTGGAGCCTGATGCGCTCGGTCCCCGAGCTCCTCCGCCGCACCGGTCAGGACGAGCTGCTCACGGTCCGCAACGACCTGATGACCGTGCAGCGGGAGATCTCGGCCGACGACCGCCGGCTGTTCCCCCTGCGCTACGCGAGGGTGAACCCGCCGCGCACCGGCCGACGCGCCGCCGCGGTGCACCGCGACCTCGCCACGCCCGTCGTGACCGTGGTGCCCGACGGGCCGGGCGGCGCCTCCGTCGTCCCCTACGACCTGCTGCGACGCTCACTCGCCTCCCGCGGGCTCGACGTGATCATGCCGGAGCACCGCGGCGTCGGCCTCTCCCGCCTCGACGCCGAGGGGCACGACCTGCCGCCCCACGCGATGGACGTCGACGAGGCCGTCGAGGACCTGCGCGCGGCTCTCGACCACGCGCTCGTGGGCCGCACCGTGCTCTACGGCTGCGGGTACGGCGCATACCTCGCGCTCGCCTTCGCCGCCCGCCACCCGGAGCGCGTGGGCGCCCTGGTGCTCGACTCCCCGCTGCTCGCGCCCGACGACGAGCTCATCTCCCAGCGCGCCTTCCGCGCGCGCTACTGGGAGGGGACGGACCTGCGCACCGACACCATCGCCAGCACTCTGCGCCGCCTCGACGACCAGGCCGTGATCGATGCCCGCCGCGCGGGTCCCGTCATCCTCGCCGTGCACGAGCACGGGGGCACCGGGGACGTCCGCGAGCTCGTGGACCAGCTCGCGGTGGGCCGCGGGCAGCTGACCTGGACGAGCGTCTGGCAGGCCCTCACCCAGGAATGGCTGCAGTCCACGCGCTACGTGAGCGAGCCCGATCTGGTCGCCCGCATCGCCCACACCCAGCTCGGCATCGGCGCCCATGCCGACGGCGGGCCCCTGGATCCTCTCCTGATCTCCGGCGAGCAGGCGCGTCAGGTGCCCTCGCCGACCGCGCGCTCCCTCGCCCCCGACCTGCGCACCCTCGCCTCCGGCGTCACCGCGCCCACGCTCGTGCTGAGCGGCGAGGACGACCTCGTGACCCCGCCGCAGATCGCCCGCGACGCCGCCGACCTCATCCCCGGCGCGCATCTGCTGAGCGTGCCCGGCACCGGCCACGGGATCCTCGACTCCCACTCGCAGCTCGCCCAGATCGCCATGTGGTGGAGCGCCGCCGGGATGGGCGGCGAGCTCCTGGAGCATCGCGAGCGCCTCGCCGCCCTCAAACCCACGCCCACCAGTCAGGTCCTCGCCCATGGCCTGCGCCTGGCTCTCGCCGCCGAGCGCTACTCGCCCTGGCGCATGCGCCTCGAGAGCGCCCGTGCGCGGCGTGCCGAGGCGCAGTTCGATCCGTCCTCGGGGAAGGCCGCGCGGGGGCCGCGGCTGTAGCCGTGGGGGAGTGACGGTCGATGGGCCGGTCGCTGGGGGTGGGGCGGCCGTGGGGAGTACGTCTGGGGTTGCCGGGGCGGTGCCAGACGCAAGACGGAACGTGGGTCCGTTGAGCCCGGAGCTCTCGATCCGGATGTCACGTGCGGCGTGCGCGCCCGTGGCCTGTGCACCGTGGCCGTCCCGTGCATGACCATGTGATTCGAGCAATCCGGGTGGTGTTGCCGTGGCGCTGGCCGGCGATCGCCGGTACCGGAGTGCGGTGATCAAGTGCCGTGGTGCCGTGGTGCCGTGCCTCCCTCCCTGCTGCCTGGCTGCTCGTCGCGCGGTGACTTCGCTCAGCATGGGGGTGGGACATTCGGGGTTTGGGGTGTGGGTGAGTGTGTTGTGTGGTGGGTAGGTTTGTGGGTAAGTGGGGGTTGTGGAGGAACGGATAAAGTTGTCCACAGATTCTCTTCGGCCTCTTGTGGTGTCCGTTTCGTCAGGTATTCTTGGGGGTATAGAACGGCAGGGCCCGCTGAGAGGAGGGGAATCGTGCTCGCGAATGGTGATGCGTTCAGTGATGGCGATGATTCCCTCGCGCCTGAACGTGGTGAGTTTGTCCCGGAATCCTCGGCCGCTGAGAGCGCTTCTGATTCTTCGGGGTCGGGGCCTGGTGCGGGTCGTCTTCCGCGGGTGGCGCGGGGTCCGCGTCCGCGGGCGCCCTTGTCGCGGGAGACTCTCGGTGAGCGGACGTTCGCGGTGGAGGGGCCGGATCTCTCGGAGGAGTTGCGGGGGATTTGGGATCTCGCGGTCCGGGAGTCGCAGCTCGCGGCCGCGTTGATGCGGCGCCTGGCGCCGTTGTGGGTGGGCCGGGACGCCGAGGGGGCGCTGGCGCATGAGGGGGATGTGGAGGATGCGCAGGCGGCGGTGGCGCTGCGCACCACGACCACTGTCGCCTATGGGCAGATCCGTGACGCCCACGAGGCACTGACGCTGTTCCCGTTGTTGTTCGCGCGGGTGGAAGCGGGGGAGTTGCCGGTCGAGTGGCTGCGCCGGGTGATCCACCGGTCCCGTGACCTGCCCGAGGATGACCGGAAGGGTCTGGATCGGGTGATGGGGGATTGGGAGTTCGGGGTGACCCCGGAGACGTTCCGCCGCCTGCTGGGCGAGTTGATCACCTGGTTCACCTCACTTCTGGACCTCTCACCGGTGGAGCGCGCCCAGCGCCGTCGTCATATCGGTGTTCCGGTGGTGGGTGCGGATGGGACGGCGTCGTTGACGGTGACGGGCCCGGTCCCGGAGATCCTCGCGTTCGCCCAGTCCCTGGATGCCGCGGCGGAGACGCTGCAATCCGCTCAGCGTCACGCCCTCGACGAGGGGCCCGAGAGTGAGGTGCCGTTCGATGAGGACGGGTCCGTGCGGGCGTCGGGGAAGACGATGACTCGCGGCCGCCTCCGCTATGAGGCGCTGCTGCGGGGTGAGGTGAACACGGACGGGCATGAGGTGCCCTCGGCGCGGTTCGCGATCCTGGTGACGATCCCGTTCCTGTCCCTGCTCGGTCGGAGTGAGGCGCCGGCCCTGTTGGAGGGGAAGCATCCGATCCCCGCGGACATGGCGCGCGAGCTCGCGGGTGGGTGTCCGGAGTGGATGCGGGTCCTGACGGATCCGGTGTCGGGTGCGTTTTTGCCGTTGCCGCCGGAGCGGTATCGACCCAGTCCGCAGATGGTGACGCATGTGCGGTTGCGGGGTCCGGAGTGTGCTGTTCCGGGGTGTGGGCGGGCGAGTTGTCGTGGTGTGGAGGTGGATCATATTGAGGAATTCGATCATGACCATCCCGGGGAAGGTGGGGTGACGGAGATCGAGAATCTTCATGTGTTGTGCTGGTCGCATCATCAGGTGAAAACCGCCCACGATATCGACCCGGTCAGACTCCGCGACGACGGGAAATCATCGGGTGGCGGAACAGATCGCGGGAATGATGGGTCGGTGAAACATGGCGGGAGTATGTCGAGTCCCGTGGACCCGGGCATTCCTGTGTCCCGCACGCTGGGTCGCACGCACTGGTCCCTGGGAGACGCGGCCGAACTGACCGTGCAGGACCAGGGTGACCTGATGACCCCGCTGATCGTCCGCGAGCTCGAGACCGCCTGGCACCAACACCTTGCCACCACCGCACACGCACCCGAGCTCCCGGTCGACGCAGACCCGTCCCGACCGTCGGCCCCGACCTCGAGAGCGACCTGCGACCCGCCCTTCTGAGGGGCTCAGCGCGAGAGGGCCCCAGGCCCAGCGCGGACCCGATACCTCGCTGGCAGCACGCCCGTGACGTCACCGGCCACGTCCCGTCTACGCCACTCCTGGCTGGCACGCGACCTCGAAGCCGTCCTGCGCATACCTGCTCTCGAACGTCGTGCCGTAGTTGCCGCTCGCCCAGCCCGCGGCGTCGCCCGGGTCCTGCCCGCCCCACGAGAACGCCTCCCGATCCACGAGCACGCAATCCGGCACGCGCGTGTTCGTGCCATGCACCCACTGCACGTCGTCCGACGGCACCACGCGAGCCATCAGCGTGATGTCCGAAGCGACCACCACATCACGGGGCACCGCAGCCAGTGCCCCTTCGGCCGCAGCCGTCCGCGGACTCGGCTCCCACGCGCTGTCCCGCGCGAGGTTCACGAGCGGCAGGGCCGAGCCGAGCATCAGCGTCACCGCCGCGCTCGCCCCGACCGCAGTCCACCGCACCAGCCCACGCGCCGGACGGGAGCCCCGGCGACGAGACGCCCGCGGCTGCGACCCGACCAGATCCCGCCGATCCCGCCCATCCCGCCGATCCCCGAGCGCGTCCAGCATCGCCGCCAGCGCGATCGGCATCAGCACCGCGTTGTAGTGCCAGTACCAGCCCCAGTAGAACTCGACGTTGCCCGCGAAGCGCCAGGCCAGCGTGGGCAGCATCGCCAGGATGAGCGGAGAGCGCGCGCCGATCACCCCCGCGGCGAGCAGCAGCATGAGCACCGTCAACCACTTCTCCGCCGGCCCCAGCACATCCAGCGGCGACCCCAGGTTCCCGCCGTAGTCGTAGTGCCCGGCAGGATTCAGCAGCGGCAGGATCACGAACGTCGACAGCACGAACCAGAGTGCGCCCCAGGCCGCGAGCGCCAGTCCTGCCCGTCGGACCCGCGGATCCCGCAGCGCGATCACCAGCCCCAGCACGACGAGGGTGAGTCCCAGGTCCTCCTTGACCAGGACCAGCGGCGCCGCCCAGGCGATCGCCGCCGGCATCCGCCCCCGCACCAGCGCGCTCAGCGAGAACGCGAGCAGCGGCACCGCGAAGGCGATCTCGTGGAACTGGACGTCGGCCGCGGCCTGCAGACCGAAGCCGAACAGGTACGCGGCCCCCGCGAGCAGTCCCGCGCCCCAGCCCAGGCGGTCGATCGCGAGGCGCGTGA
The DNA here is from genome assembly GCF_020792675.1 of Brachybacterium halotolerans subsp. kimchii. NCBI lineage: Bacteria > Bacillati > Actinomycetota > Actinomycetes > Micrococcales > Dermabacteraceae > Brachybacterium > Brachybacterium halotolerans. Next base: position 3,413,436 of record NZ_CP086254.1, read on the forward strand.
GCGGCACCGCCGAGATCCCGAACAGCACGGCCTGCGTCCACAGCAGCGCGAGCGGCGAGGGCCACGCGGCCCAGATAGGACCCAGCAGCACCAGGATCGGATGGAAGTGATCGCCCAGCAGGTTGAAACCATCGCCCTTGATCGGCACGATCGGCGCGCGCAGCTCGGAGTACGCCCGTGCGAGCTGGGAGAAGATCGCCAGATCCCAGGAGCTCGCCTCGAGCCCGCGCCACTGCTGCACCCCGCGCAGCCCGTAGGCCGCGGCGCCGAGGGCGCCCAGCAGCAACGCTGCGACGAGACGCGCGGGGCGGCGCGCCGGGCGGTCACTCGGGGCGTGGGCCAGGTCGCTCGGGGCCGGGTCGGTGCTGCGGGTCACCGTGCGAGCGTAGCGGCCGACGTCGGACGCCCGCCGTGTGATCCGCGCCCGTCCGTCGGGCCCGTACAGACCATCGACTGCCCGCCCGGTTAGGCTGTCCTTCGCGCCCGTCCTCACCCGTCCGAGACCGTGCGCACGAGAGGAGGGCGACGCCATGACCGCCGCACCCGCGTCCGCCGCCGCATCCGCCGCCACGTCCGTTGCCGCACCCGTCGACGCCGACGCATCCGGTGCCGCGCCGCTGCGTGCCGTCGACGTCACCCTCGGGTACGGCGACCACACCGTGAGCAGCGGTCTGGACGTCGGGATCCCCGAGGGCTCCTTCACGGTGATCATCGGCCCGAACGCCTGCGGCAAGTCGACCCTGCTGCGCTCCCTCTCGCGCCTGCTGCACCCCACGAGCGGCTCCGTCGTGCTCGACGGCAAGGACATCCACGACTTCTCCTCGAAGCAGGTCGCCCGGCGCCTGGGGCTGCTCCCGCAGAGCTCCGTGAGCCCGCCCGGGATCACCGTCCGCGACCTCGTCGCGCGCGGCCGCTACCCGCATCGCGGTCTGCTCTCGCAGTGGTCATCGGCCGACGACGAGGCCGTCCAGCGCGCCCTCGCCGCGACCGGCACCACCGACCTCGCCCACCGACTGGTCGACGAGCTCTCCGGCGGACAGCGCCAGCGCGTGTGGATCTCGCTCGTGCTCGCCCAGGAGACCCCGCTGCTGCTGCTCGACGAGCCCACCACGTTCCTGGACATCACCCACCAGCTCGAGGTGCTGAACCTGTGCCGGGAGCTCCACGCGACGGGGGAGTACACGCTGGCCGCCGTGCTGCACGACCTCAACCTCGCCTTCCGCTTCGCGACGCACCTCATCGTCATGAAGGACGGCGAGGTCGTCGCGCAGGGCGCCCCGCAGGACGTGGTCACCGCCGACCTCATCGAGGAGGTCTACGGCATCGGCAACCTGTGCGTCGAGGACCCGGTCACCGGCCGGCCGATGATCGTCCCGACCTGAGCGGGTCCGCCGGTCGCGGACAGCCTGCGCCGGCCCCGAGGGACCGGCTCAGCCGTTGTTCGCTTGCTTCCTGCGGATCAGGTCCAGCGTGATGGTGCCGCCGATGATCGCGAGCCGCAGGTCCGCCGGCACCGACGGCTCGATGGCGAGCACGTAGCGGCTGTGCCCCAGGATGCCGCGGCCGATGCCGGCCCAGCTGCGGGAGACCGTCGCGGCGACGGCGCCCTGCATCGCGAACTGGAAGTCGAAGCCGAGCACGTTGCCCGAGAGCTCGAGCACGCGGCCGTCGGCGAGGGTGAGATCGACCTTCGTGCGCAGCATCGAGAAGCGCTTGCGCACCGCGGCGAGCGCCGCGCCGTCGGGGCTGCTCAGCTCGAAGCGGTCGAAGCCGATGCCCACCGGGTCCTGGACGTGCAGCAGCGGGCTGCCGTCGGCGTCGGACACGTCCAGCGACCTGCTGCCCGCGACCAGCCGCGAGAGCCCGCCGCCGGTCGTCGTGACATGGCCGATGGCCTGCTGTCCGGAGGCGTCGAGGATGTCGAAGTCGTTGGACATGAACCCGGTGATCTGCTGCATCACCAGGGCGTCGTGGGAGAGGAGCGTGGGGTTCGCGGCAGAGGCGTCCATGCCAGGAGTCTGCCAGGCTCGGGCCGACTACGGTGGTGGGCATGACTGACGCGGATGCCGCCGCCGAGCAGGCGCCCCTGGACATCTTCCTGCCGTCCCCGCCGCCCGACGTCGAGGCGCAGGAGGCGTTCCTCGACGAGGCCGCGGCGCTCGCGCTGGACGGTCAGCCGATCACCGTCTACCTGCAGGACGAGGACGCCTGGGCGTTCGAGGAGTGCGAGCCGGTGCGCGCGCTGCTCGATTCCGCCGGGGACGGCGTGCTGCCGGTGACGCTGCTGGGCCTGGACATCGTGGTCAGCTCCGTCTACCCGACATCGGCCCAGATGCAGCGCTTCGCCGCGGAGGGCGGGGCTCCCCGCGAGAGGCGCAGCGCCGCGGCGTCGGCCTGCGGCCCCGTCGGCGAGGGCGCCGCCCCCATGCCGCGGAAGGCCGGGGGATTCGCGGCGCAGCTGATGGGCGCCGCCCCTGCCCCGAACCTGCCGGCGGGCGGGCCGGACATCGGCCGACGCCGGAACCTCATGGGCGGGGACACCGGCGAGGGTCTGCCCTGATCAGCCCAGCGAGCAGGCCACCCCGTTGAAGCCGTGGTTGCAGTACCCGCCGGGATTCTTCGCGAGGTACTGCTGGTGCTCGGGCTCGGCCGGGTAGTACCGGCCGTTCCCGGCATCGGCGAGCGGCAGCAGCTCGGTGGTGATCGTCCCGCGCCCGGCGGCGTCCAGCGCCTGCTGGTAGCTGCGGGCGGAGTCCTGCACGATCTCGCCCTGGTGGGGCGTGGTCCAGTAGACGGCCGAGCGGTACTCGGTGCCCACGTCGTTGCCCTGGCGCATGGCCGTGGTCGGGTCGTGCTGCTGCCAGAACTCCTCGAGCAGGCGGCGCAGCACGGCGTCGCGCTCCTCCTGCGTCGCGCCCTCGTAGACGACGCGCACGGCCTCGGTGTGACCGGTCTTCGCGGAGAAGACCTCCTCGTAGGTGGGGTGCGGCGTGTACCCGCCGGCGTAGCCGGACGAGGTCGTCCAGACCCCGGGGATCTGCCAGGCGATGCGCTCGATGCCCCAGAAGCAGCCGCCCGCGAGGATGATCTCCTCGGCATCGGGCGGGGTGTCGAGCATGTCGGTGCCGAGCACGGCGTGCTCGCGGGCGAGCGGGTAGGGGGAGCGATCGCGGCCGGGCAGGGCGTCCTCGGGGGCGACCATGTCCTTCTTGTGGGCGTTCAGCATGTCCATGATCTGCCACATGCGCGCCACGCTACGCCCGCTCAGCGGCCCCGGCGCGGGGATGTGCCGTGGGGCACGAGCAGCACGGCGACCAGGGCGATCAGCGCGAGGATCCCGAGCACCATCGTCCAGGCGGGGGTGCTCGCCCCGGCGAGGGGGAGGACGACGCCGAGGCCCGCGGCGAGGGCGAGGAGCACGGCCGCCGCGGCCCATCGCACGGTGGTGGTGAGGGCCCGACGGCCGATCGTCCCGTGGGCGGGGACCATGGCGGCGAGCGACCAGCACACGTGGGTGACCAGCACCAGCACGGCGACGCCGGCGAGCACCGGGACGTCGGCGGAGGCGCATGCCGCGACGATCGCACCGGCCAGGGCGAGGGTCCCGATCGAGGCGTCCGGCCGGAGGGTCTGGACCAGCCCGCCGACGAGCACCGCCGCCGAGGTGAGCGCCGGGAGCACCCCGTCCAGGGGGTGCCCGGCGCAGGCGAGGAGCTGGGCGGCGACGAGCGAGAGCGCGGCGAGCAGCCGCAGCGCCCACTGCGCGCGCGAGATGTGGCCGAGGTCGGCGAGGAGCTGAGCGATCGACTCGAGGGTGCTGCGCATCAGGCCCTCCTCATCCGCGGGGCGCTCGCGGCGCGGGAGAGCGAGAGCAGGACCGGGGCGAGGGACCCGGGGCCCTCCCACAGGGTGACGGGGACCCCCTGCTCGCGCAGCGCCCGCACGGTGGACTCCCGCAGCAGGCGCCGCAGCGCCCACGCCTCCGACCAGAAGCGCTGCGGATCGCGACCCGCTCCCGCGCCGGGCGGGGAGGAGAGGTCGCCGACGCTCGGGGGCAGGGTGTCCACCACGATGACGTCCGCGCCGCGGGCGCGCAGCTCGCCGATCTGGGCCACCACGCGATCGTCCAGCAGCGGCGAGCACACCACCACGAGCGTCGAGCCGCGCAGCGCGCCGACCTTCTGCACCCGCGTGACGGGCCCGGAGGTGCGGTGGGCGCGGGCGAGCGTGTCCACGATGATCCGCAGCTGCCGGGGCCCGGTGCCCGCGCGGAGGGTGCCGATCCTGCTGCCCAGGTCGTGCAGGCCCACGCGGTCGCCGATCCCCAGGTAGTGCCGGGAGACGGCCGCGATCGCGCGCACCGTGAGGTCCAGGCTGGTCTCCGCGGTGGCCTCGAGGCCCGGTGCGACCACGTCCTGGAGGGTGTCGGCGACCACGAGCACGTCGGTGTCGCGCTCGGCGAACGTCGCATTGGTGTGGAGGGTCCCGGTCCGGGAGGTGACGCGCCAGTTGATGCGGTGCAGGCGGTCCCCGCGCTGGAAGGGGCGCACGTCGGCGAGGGCCGTGCCCTGGCCGCGTCGGGCCGAGAGGTGCACCCCCGCCACGCCGATCGGGGCCGGCAGGTTCGGCGGCGCCTCGAGCAGCGAGGAGTCGGGCGTGACCCGCAGCATCACGGGGTCCAGCCGGGTCTGGGTGCGATAGGCGCCGAGGGGATCGGCGAGCGCGACGTGGATCGGGCCGATCTCGTACCGGCCCCAGCGGCGGGCGGTGACGGTGAGCGGGACGCTGCCGGCGTCGACCCGCGAGCCCAGGGGCGGGGTGAGGGCGGCGTGCGCGGGCAGCGGCACGGTGACGCCGAGCAGGGATCCGCTCGACCCGGACGTCGAGGCCTGCGAGGCGTCCGGTGCGTCCACGACGATCCGCACGGTCCCTCCCTCGGCGATCGAGCGCTCGGTGCTGCGCACGCGCACGGAGGCGAGGTCCGTGCCGTCGGCCCCGCCGCGCGCGAGGCGCCGCACGACCGCGAGCACCGCCCAGGCCAGCAGCGGGAGGCCCAGCACGAGCAGCTCGGGCCGGCCCGCCATCACGGCGAGCACCGCGGTCAGCACGCCCACCGCGACCGCGCGCAGCAGCGCGGGCGTGGGGGAGGAGGGCGGGGGAGAGGTGGTCATGCCCGCGGGGGCTCCTGCCGGCCGTGCTGGTCCTGCCGTCCGTCCTGCTCCTGGTGCGCGGCGGGGACGGGCGTCTCGGCGAGCACGGCGTCGACGATCGAGGCCGCGGTCACCGACTGCAGCCAGAGCTCGGGCCGCACGATCACGCGGTGGTCGAGGGCGGCGTGGGCGAGGTCCTTGACGTCCTCGGGGAGCACGAAGGCGCGGCCGCGGATGACCGCGAGGGCGCGGGCGCAGATGACGAGGGCGAGCGTGCCGCGGGGCGAGGAGCCGACGAGCGCGTGGGCGTGGCGTCGGGTCGCGCCCACGAGCGCGACGGCGTAGCGGCCGACGTCGTCGCTCACGTGCACGGACTCGACGGCGGCCTGCACGCCGAGCAGCTGCTCGGCGTCGATGACGCGCGGGACGCTCTGGTCCTCGGTGCGGCGCTCGAGGCGGCGGGCGAGCACGTCCCACTCCTCGTCGGCGCTCGGGTAGCCGAAGGACAGCCGCAGCAGGAAGCGGTCCAGCTGGGCCTCGGGCAGCGGGTAGGTGCCCTCGTGCTCGACGGGGTTCGCGGTGGCGAGCACGTGGAAGGGGCGGGGCAGCGGCCGGGTCGTGCCCTCGACGGTCACCTGCCTCTCCTGCATGGCCTCGAGCAGGGCGGACTGGGTCTTGGGCGGGGTGCGGTTGATCTCGTCGGCCAGCAGCAGGCCCGTGAACACCGGGCCGGGCCGGAACACGAAATCGCCCGTGCGCTGGTCGAACACCTCGGCGCCCGTGAGATCCGCCGGCAGCAGGTCCGGGGTGAACTGGGCGCGTGTGAACGGCAGGCCGAGGGCCTGGGCGAGGGAGCGGGCGGCGAGGGTCTTGCCGAGGCCCGGCAGGTCCTCGAGCAGCACGTGGCCGCCGGCGAGGACTCCGGCGAGCACGGACTCGAGCACCTCGCGCTTGCCGACGACGGCGGTCTCGACCGCGTCGAGCACGCGTGCGGCGATCGCGGAGGCCTCGCGAGGGTCCACGGGGAGTGTCTGATCGGCCTGTGTCAACGGTCCTCCTGGGGTGAGAGTGCGCGCAGCCAGCGCTGCAGGGCGGGGCGGGTGACGGCCGGGACGGAGCCGGCGTCGGGGTCCTCGCAGGCCCGCAGGAACGCCCGCAGGTCCTCGGGCAGCGGCGGCGCCTGCCCGCTGCGATCAGCGTGATCGCGGTGGTCGCGCTCGGCGGCGGCCAGTGCGAGCATCCGGCCGAGCGAGCGCCCGGTCATGCGCCGACGCGGCCCGGCGCCGTGCATCATCTCCTCGAGCCGGCGCACGGTGACGTCGGCCCCGTAGGGGCTGACGACCTCCGGCTCGTCGTCCAGCAGAGGCGTCTCGAGGGCATCGGCGCCCGCGAGCTCGGGGGTGAGCAGCCAGGAGACGAGCGCGATCACGAGGGCCACGGCGAGCGGGAGCCACGGGTGCAGGTAGTGCCCGAAGATCCCGAGCACGCCCATGAGCACGGTGGTCGCGCACACGGCGAGGGCGAGGCGCACCAGCAGGGAGCGCAGGACGCGGCTCATCGGGCGGTCACCTCCTGCAGCCGGTCCGCGAGGCGCTCGAGCGCGCGGCGCGCGCTGGACCGGGTGCCCTCGTCGAACGCCTCGGCGTCGGCCGCGCGGTCGTCGAAGAGGGCGCGTCCGTAGAGGCCGGCGAGGATCCGCAGGTCCGAGTCCGGGAGGTCGATGTCCCGCAGCACGGTGACCACGTACTCGGTGGTGGTCTGTTCGGGCCGACGGACGATCCCGGCCTCGGCGATCCCGCGTTCGAGGGCGAGCCAGGCGTCGATGATCGCGTCGCGCGGGGTGGCCGCGTACTCGAGGGACTCCCGGGCGCGGGCCAGGGCGCGGTGGGCGTCGTCGATCTCGAGGAGCTCGGCCTGCGCGTCGCCGTCCTCCGCCTCGGGCCGACGGGCGCCGCGCAGTATCCGGGCCCGTCGCAGCACCCAGATCACGAGCACGAGCACGGCGATGCCGGCGAGGATCGCGAGCACGAGGAGGACGGTGGCGGCGACATGCCCGCCGCCGGCGGCAGGGGGCACCGGCGGTGTCTGCGAGGCCTGCGTGGGCGGGGGCGGGGTCTCGGCCTCGCGGTCCACGTCGATGTCGAAGAACCAGCCCCTGCCCTCGAGCACCGGTCCCAGCACCCGGCCCGCCCCGAGCACGACGCACACGAGCGCCACGAGGGCGATCAGGGAGGTCGCGGCCGCGGCGCTGCGGGGCGGGAGTGGGTGCATGCGGATCAGTCCCCCGGCGGCCGGGGATGCGGGGAGGCGACGATGACGTGCTGCTCGCCGCCGATCCGGGTGAGGACAAGCGTGGCCCGCTCCTCGCCGAAGCGGCGCGGGCGCAGCTTCCTGCGCAGCTCGTCGGGCTCGACGGCGGTGCCGCGCTTCTTGATCTCGAGGATCCCCAGATGGTGCTCGCGCAGGTACGAGGTGAGGCGCTTGAGGGAGAAGGGCATCACGTCGCGCACGCTGTACCCGGAGGCGAAGGGCGTCGAGATCCGCTGGTCGCTCGTGAGGTAGGCGATCGTGGGGTCGAGCGTGCGGGCGTCGAGGTCGCGGGCGATCTCTCCCAGCAGGCCCGCGCGGATGACGGCGCCGTCGGGCTCGTAGAGGTGCGCGCCCAGCTCTCCGGTGTGCGGATCGGCCCCCGGGGTGCCGCGGGGCGCGAGGCGGTGCGCGCCGGCGCGGTCGATGACGAGCGCGCTGCGCTGCGTCCCCGCGGACGCGAGCGGGCCGAACCAGCAGGTCGCCTCGAGGACCTGGCCGTGCCAGGACAGCCACTGGGTCTCGGTGCCCGCGGGCAGGGCGTCGTGGTCGATGCCCGGGCCGAGCTTCGCCCCGAGCGCGCCGTCCGCGTCGGCCCCGCCCGGGCCGGACCCGGCCTGCCCGAGGCGACGCGCGAGGTCCACCACGGTCGAGAGCGGCGGCGAGTACTCCTCGGGGTCGCGCAGGCGCACGCTCCCGGCGGCGCGGCCCGCCGCCGGCCTGCGACGGGCGGGGTCCAGCCAGATGCCCTCGGTGCGGGCCGGGTCGTGGTCCTGCGCCCGGCCGAGCTCGGCGCGGGCGCCGTCGAAGGGCATGAGGTTCACGGTGGCCACGGCGACCGTGGTCGGGTCGCGATCGACGGCGAGCACCTCGAGGTCCAGGGCCGCGGCGGCCATCGCGTCCCCGCCGATCCCGCAGCCGAGGTCCGCGAGCGAGGAGATCCCGGCGTCGCGGAAGCGCCGGGCGTGCAGCGCGGCGATGGGCAGGCGCGTGGCCTGCTCGAGGCCGTCGGCCGTGAAGAGCATGCGATCCGCGAACTCGCCGAACTTGTCGCGGCCCTTCGCGCGCAGCTTCGCCTGGGTGAGCACCGCGGCGACGAGCTCCGGGGCGTGCCCGGCCTCGCGCAGGCGCGCGCCGAGCGGGAGCGCCTCGCGCTCGTCGTAGGGCGGAAGGGACTGCAGGAGCTTCCAGCCGGCGGGGTCGAGGACCTGCTCGAGCCCCTGGGTCGCGGGGCTCTGGGTCACGCGGTCTCCCGCAGGTCCAGGACGATCTTGCCTCGGGTGTGGCCGTCCTCGAGCATGCGGTGCCCCTCGGCGATCTGCGCGGGGGACAGCACGGTGCTGACCTCGACGTCCAGGGCGCCGTCCGCGACGGCGGCGGCGAGCGCGGCCAGGCGCTGCGGGCTCGGGGCCATCTTCGTGACGCGGGCGTCGATGCCGCGCTCGCGGGCCGGGGCGACGTCCGCGAGGCTCGGCAGGGCGACGATCCTGCCGCCGGGCGCGAGATGGTCGAGGCTCGGCACGAAGGTGTCGAAGTAGTGCGCGTCGATGATGCGGTCGACGCCGCGGCCGTCCGTGGCCGCGTCGATCGCGCTCTCCCAGTCCTCGCTGTCATAGGCGATGGGCCGGGCGCCGAGGTCGCGCAGGCGCTGCGCGTTCGCGGAGCGGCCCGTCGCCCAGACCGTCGTGGCGCCGGCGCGCAGGGCGAGCGGGACGAGCATCTGGCCGACGCCGCCGCTGCCGCCGTGGACCAGCAGGGTCATGCCCGGGGTGAGCTCGGCGTCGTCCTCGAGGGCGGTGAGCGCGGTCGAGCCCGCGAGCGCGAGACCGGCGAAGACGGGCAGCTGCTCCTCGGGGACGCCGACTGGGACGGGAGCGAGATCGACGGCGGGGATCGCGACCTGCTCGGCGTAGGTGCCGCGCATGTCGCCGAGGTCGCGGACGCCGAACACCCGGGTCCCGACCGGCATGCCCAGGGCATCCAGGTCCACGCCCTCGCCGGCGCCGATCACCTCGCCCACCATCTCGCGGCCCAGCACGGCGGGCAGGGCGAGCGCGGAGGCACGGCCCGAGGAGCCGTCGCGCAGCTTGTAGTCGAGGGGATTGAGGCCGGCGAAGGCGACGCGGACGAGGACCTCGCCGGGGGCGGGCTGCGGGGCGGGTGCGTCCTCGAGGCGGAGCGCATCGGGAGGGCCGAACGCGGGAAGGGTGATCTGGCGCATGGGATCCATTGTGGATCAGCGGGCCCCGTCGTTGCGGCGAAGAATCGACTCGGTCGCGGATTTCCGTGCTTCGCGGGCTTCCCGCACGATGTGGCGTTCGCGCATCAGGCTGCGGATGCGCGTCCCCAGCAGCATGATCCCCGCACCGAAGGCGAGACCCAGGGAGAGTGCGGCGATCCACGGGCTGAAGAAGTACCCGGCGACCGGGACGAGCGCGAGGGCGAGGAGGCCGACGGGCCAGGCCCCGATGCCTCTGTGTCCCAGCAGGTCGGAGAGGACGATCGCGGCGACGATGCCGGCCACGAGCACGAGGACGTGGACAGCTGTCATGCCAGGAGCATAACGATTCGGGTACGTCGGCCGCGTACTGTGCACGGGATCACCGATCCACGCCACTATGGTGGGGCCGTGCGCCGCTGAGGCGCTGAGAAGCGGTCGCCCGGGAGGGGTCGGTGACCCGCACGGCACAGGTGCCGTGTCCGTTCTCGAGCACGGAGTCCGTGCTGCGCGGCGGCAGGCCCTACGGGCAGTGAAAGGAATTGCTGGCAGATGACGACGCACGTCCCGAGGAGCATCCGTGGTTAGGTTCATCTCGATACGGGTGCTCACGTACGTGATCCTCGTGTTCCTGGCGACGAGCTTCGCCTACCTGCTGGCGGCGTCGCTCATGCATCCCGAAGAGGTGCTGTACCCGCCGATTGCCACGAAACCGGTCCCCGAGGGGACGGCGCAGGCCTATCTGAACGCGCGCAACATCAATCCGGACGTGCCGGTGTTCCAGCGATACGCGAACTGGCTTGGCGGCCTCGTGCGCGGTGACCTGGGCGTCACCACGGGCACGAACAAGGAACTGAGTCCTGTGCTCGAGGTCCTCAAGCAGAGGATCCCGATCAGCCTTCGCCTCGTGGTGATCGGCACCGTGATCGGCACCGTCCTGGGCGTCGCCGTCGGGATGCTCACTGCAGTCCGTCGCCACTCGCTCGGCGACCGCGGCGCGACGCTGCTGTCCTTCGTGATCGTCTCCCTCCCGACGCCGGTCGTCATCCTGGTGGTCCAGCAGATCAACCAGGCGATCCAGAACCGGACGGGATTCGGGCTGCCGGCGATCAATCCGGTCAACCCGCTGCTGCACGGCTGGGACGCGTTCCTCTACGAATCCAAGGCGATCGTGATGCCCACGATCGTGCTGGCGATCTTCGCCGCCGCGAGCTATTCGCGGTACATGAAGGTGACCACGCTCGACGTGCTGGGCAGCGACTACCTGCGCACGGCCCGCGCCAAGGGCCTGACCCGCGGCAGGGCGATGAACCGCCACGGACTGCGGATGGCACTGATCCCCATGGGCCAGTACTTCGCCTTCGCGGTGGGCAGCGCCTTCACCGGCTCGCTCTTCGTGGAGCTGATGTTCAACTGGCAGGGCGTGGGGCGCTATGCGGTCTCCGCCGTCGGCATCGCGGACATCAACGGCACGGCCGGCGTCGTGCTCTACACCGGCATTCTGACTCTGCTCTCCGCGACGTTCGCGGACTTCCTGCAGGGCATTCTCGACCCGAGGATCAGGTGATCGCACGATGACGAATCCTTCGGACATGCGCGGCACGGACGACGCCGCCGCTCTGCAGGTCGAGACCGACCATCGGGCGAACTCGGTGCTCGAGGGGATGCCGCCCAGCGAGGCCGAGCCGCCCGAGGGCGATGCGCGGTCGCTCGAGTCCATCGGCCGTGGCGAACTCCTGCGCCGACGATTCCTGCGCAACCCCGGTGCCCTGATCGGCATGGTGGTGGTGCTCCTGCTGATCCTCGGTGCGATCTTCGCCCCGATGGCCTACCAGTACGAGCCTTTCGAGCGGGACCTCCGCAATGCGCTCACGGGCCCTTCCCAGTACCACTGGTTCGGTGTCGACGAGAACGGCTACGACATCTTCGCGCGCACGATGGTGGGCCTGCGGATCTCGCTCGTCATCGGCGCGGGCACCGCGCTCCTGACCACGGTGCTCGCCCTGATCGTGGGCACGGTCGCCGGGTATGTGAGCTACAAGGGCCGCTGGGGCGCCTTCGTCGACGGCGCGCTGGTGAACCTCATCAACCTGTTCCTGGTGATCCCGTCACTGCTGCTGCTGATGCTGTTCAGCCCGGTGCTCCAGCAGGCGAGCTGGCTCTGGCTGATCCCGCTGCTCGCGGTCTTCTCGTGGATGCTGACCGCCCGTGTGCTGCGGGCGATGACCCAGCAGCTGGTGCGCACCGAGTACGTCGAGGCCTCGCGCTTCATGGGCGTGAGCCCGGTGACGACCATCGTGCGGCACATCATCCCGAACATCGCCAGTTGGATCATCATCGACACCACGCTGGGCGTGAGCGCCGCGATCCTCGGAGAGACGGGCCTGTCGTTCATCGGCTTCGGGATCCAGTACCCCAACGTCTCCCTGGGCACGGTGCTGCAGGCCTACAACATCGCCGCCCCCTGGACCTGGATCCCGCCGGCCATGGTGCTGGCGGCCCTCGTCATCTCCGTCAATCTGATGGGCGAAGCCCTGCGCGACGCCCTCGACCCGACCAGCGGCTCCAGCCGGGTCTGAGAGGAACAGCAGGCATGAGCGATCCCATCCTGACCGTCACGGACCTCAGCGTCGGCTTCGAGACCGAGGCGGGCCATGTCCAGGCCGTCCAGAACCTCAGCTACCAGGTCCGTCCCGGCGAGGCCCTGGCCATCGTCGGGGAGTCCGGTTCCGGCAAGTCCGTGAGCTCGCTGGCCGTCATGGGCCTGCTGCCCGGCTCCGCCCAGATCACCGGCGACATCGAGCTGATGGGCAAGAAGATCTTCACGATGAACGATCGGGAGCTCTCCCCGCTTCGCGGCGACACCATCTCGATGGTCTTCCAGGACCCGCTCTCGGCGCTGACACCCGTCTTCACCGTGGGCGACCAGATCTCCGAGGTGGTGCGCATCCACCACCCGGACGTCAGCAAGCAGAAGGCGGCCGATCGCGCGATCGAGCTGTTGGAGGCCGTGGGCATCCCGGAGCCCCGGCGCCGTGCACAGCAGTATCCGCACGAGTTCTCCGGCGGCATGCGCCAGAGGGTCATGATCGCGATGGCGATCGCCAATGAGCCCGAGCTGATCATCGCCGACGAGCCGACCACCGCCCTGGACGTCACCATCCAGGCCCAGGTGATGGAGCTGCTGAAGTCCGCGCAGGAGATGCTGGGCGCGGCCACCATCCTCATCACCCATGACATGGGCGTGGTCGCGGGCTTCGCCGATCGCGTGCTCGTGATGAAGGACGCGCAGATGGTCGAGACCGGCGACGTCGAGCAGATCTTCTACGAGCCCCGCGAGCAGTACACGCGGAACCTCCTCTCAGCCGTCCCGCGGATCGATCAGGGCGCCGAGGGCGGCAGCGTCGCTGGGGCGGCGATGCGCAAGGTCGCAGAGGTCGCCACATCGGAGGACTCCCGTCCGCGCGAGGCCCGGCCCGCCGTGCTCGAAGTCGACGACCTCCACCGCATCTACCCGATCACCAAGGGTGCCGTGGTGCGCCGCAAGGTGGGCGAGCAGCGCGCGGTCGACGGCATCTCCTTCGACATCCGCGAGGGCGAGTGCATGGCCCTGGTGGGGGAGTCGGGCTGCGGCAAGACCACCACGCTGATGGAGATCATGCAGCTGCGCACCCCGCAGCAGGGCGAGATCCGCATCGACGGACGGCCCACGGGTTCGCTCAGCAGAAAGGAGCGGGCGAAGCTGCGCTCCGAGGTCACCCTGGTCTTCCAGGATCCGATGGCCTCGTTGGACCCCCGCATGCCCATCGGCGACATCCTCAAGGAGCCGATGCGGGTCCAGGGGTACAGCGCGAAGAAGATGAACGAACGTGTGGACTGGCTGCTCAAGACGGTCGAACTGAAGCCCGAGCATGCATCGCGCTATCCCACGGAGTTCTCCGGCGGTCAGCGCCAGCGCGTGGGCGTCGCTCGCGCCCTCGCCTGCGATCCGAAGCTCATCATCCTCGACGAGCCGACGTCGGCCCTGGACGTGACCGTGCAGGCGGGCGTGCTCGCCCTGCTCGCAGACCTCAAGACCCGCCTGGGCGTGTCCTACCTCTTCGTCTCTCACGATCTCTCGGTGGTCCGCCACATCTCCGACCGCATCTCCGTGATGCGCAAGGGGCAGATCGTCGAGTCCGGGCCGACGGAGCGCGTCTTCGACGATCCGCAGCACGAGTACACCAAGGAGCTGCTGGCAGCCGTGCCGATCCCGGATCCCCGGATCGCTCGCACGCGCGGCCGGAACGTGATCGACGCACAGGCGTTCCATGGGGAGGGCCACGGTGGCGTCGGGACCGGGAGCCTGTCCACCTCGTGAGGTCCGTCCGCGCCTGGGTGGCGCCCTGCGTGTAGAACGTTGCGAATGGATAACACCCTGTTCAGATGCACGACGTTGTGACCTACCGTTCGTATGCTGGTCACACCTTGTGCACCACGTCACGTCGGCCATCGGAGGTCGGAGCGGACGCCGAGGGGGATTTGACGAGCCGCCCCGAAAGGATCGGGGTGCGCGCATGAAGGAGAGACATATGCGATTCACGCGGCGTTCCATGCTCGGCGCAACTGCGCTGTCCGTGACCGGTGTGGCCCTCGTGGGCTGCAGCCAGGACAACGGCCAGGGCGGCGGGTCCGGTGGTAGCGGTGATGGCGAGGCCATCGCGGCGGACTCCAATGACATGAACCCGAAGGATCGCAGCGAGCTGGGCGAGGGCGGCGCGCTGCGTCTGTCCAACAACGCGTTCCCCGCGAACTGGAACTCCTTCCACGTCGACGGAGCGGAGGCGAACACCTCGGAGATGATGGCGCTCGTGTACCCCTCCCTCATCAAGGCCGATGCCAAGGGCGAGGTCTCCGCCAATCCGCAGTACACCAAGCGCATCGAGCTCACTTCTGAGGACCCGCAGGTCGTCGAGGTGGAGCTGAACCCCGACATGAAGTGGTCGGACGGCACCCCGATCGACTTCAAGTCGATCGAGAACGTGATCACGATCCAGAGCGGCAAGGACGAGGACTACCAGGTCGCGTCGACCGAGGGGTACACGCTCATCGACAAGGTCGAGCAGGGAGACAGCGAGCTGATCGCCAAGATCACCTTCAAGGAGAAGTACGCGGACTGGATGGGGCTGATCTCCGTCATGCCGGACTCCCTCGCGGAATCCGCGAAGGCGTACAACGAGGGATGGCTCAAGGAGCCGAAGGTCACCGCCGGTCCCTTCAAGGTGGGCAAGATCGACGCGGCGAACAAGACGGTCCTCCTGGAGCCGGATGACAACTGGTGGGGAGACAAGCCGCTTCTCGACCAGGTCCTCTTCACGACCATCGAAGACCCCTCCGCCTCGGCGACCTCCTTCCAGAACGGTCAGCTGGACGCGCTCAACACCACGGTCCCTGCCCAGTACTCCGTCGTGAAGCCGATGATCGGCAACGGTGCGACCCTGCGAAAGTCCGCCGGACCGGACTGGAGCCACCTGACTCTGAACGGATCGAAGGGCCGCCCGCTCGCGGACCAGAAGGTGCGCCAGGCCTTCTTCCGGGCTATCGATCGCGAGGAGGTCTTCCTCTCGGTGAATTCCACGATGCCGTACCCGAAGAACCCCGAGCAGCTCAATAACCGCCTCCTGATGACCAACCAGGAGGGCTACAAGGACAACTCGGGCGACTTCGGCAAGTACGATCCCGATGCGGCCAAGAAGCTCCTCGAGGAGGCGGGATACAAGCTCGAGGGCGACAAGGCGATGAAGGACGGCAAGCAGCTCGAGCTGACCTACGTCTACAACGACGGTTCGAAGACCAACGAGGCCGTCGTGCCCGTGGTCCAGGAGCAGCTCAAGACCGTCGGCATCAACATGAAGGTGCAGAAGGTTCCGCCGACAGACCTCTTCTCGAAGTACATCGGCGCCCAGGAATTCGACATCACCCTGTTCGGCTGGATCGGCAACCCGTTCCTCTCCAGCGGCGACTCCATCTGGAAGACCAAGGGCGGACAGAACTTCGGCAAGATCGGAAACGACGCGACCGACAAGCTCATCGATCAGGCTGCCGTCGAGACCGACCACGCCAAGCGCCTCGACCTGATCAACCAGGTCGATGCGGGGCTGTGGGAGCTGGCCGGCACTCTCCCGCTCTGGCAGTCGTACGACTTCTACGTCCAGGACGACGACCTGGCGAACTTCGGCGCCAAGGGCTTCGCCGACATTGACTGGACCCTCGTCGGTTATGTGAAGGACTCCGACAAGCTCAAGGGCTGATCGCCCTCCCCGCGCAGGGCCGTCCCGCATCCGTGCGGGGCGGCCCTGCGTCGTGCGCGGCGCCGAGGCATGCGAAGGTGTCCACGACAGGGGGAGGGGGAGGGCATGCACGCGCTGATCGCGGCGGCCGTGAGCCTCGTGGGCCTCGGGCTCGTCTTCGGCTTCAGCCCGTCGACCGCGGGGATCACGCTGCACCTCCTCACCACCTCATCCCGTGCCGCGCGCTCGATCACCTGGATGTGCGCGGGCCTCGCCCTCGGCGCGACGATCTATCTGCTGCTCTTCCGGGTGGTCGACCCCGAGACGCTCACGGCGCTCGCGAAGACCGACGCCCAGCGCCTGCTCGTGCGGCGCGGCGTCGATCTGGTCGCCGGTGTGCTGCTGCTCCTCGCCGCTCTCGTCCTCGCGCGCAGCGCGAGGCGCCGTCGGCCGAGGACTCATCGACCCCCGCGCCGCGAGACCCCGGCCCGGCTGGTCGCGATCGGCACGGGCGAGGCCATGTCCAGCCTCAGCGGGATGGCGACCATGTACATCACCGGCCGCGTCATCACCGCCGCGACCCCCGTGATCGCCCTGCAGGTCCTCGAGTACGCCGTGTTCCTCGCCGCCCTGACCGGCCCCTACCTGCTCGCCGCCCGTGCCTGGCAGGCTTTCCCCCGTCTCGCCCGACGGATCACCCGCCTCAGCGACCGTCTCGCGCGCGCCGATCCGCGCCCGTGGATCGCTGCCGGCCTCGCCGTCGCGGGGCTCGTGTTCCTCGCGCTCGGCCTGCTCGGGCACCACGGCTGAGCCGGGACGGGTCCGCGCCGTCGGCCTCCCCTCGTAAGGTGGCGCCATGCGCATCCTGCAGCTGACGGACACCCACCTCTACGGAGACCCGGCCTCCCGCCACTACGACCGCATCGACACCGCCGCCGCCCTGCGCGCCCTCCTCGCGCGCGTGCGCGGGATGGAGGGAGTCGACGTCGTGGTCCACACGGGCGACGCCTCGGACGACGGCAGCGTCGCGAGCTACCGCCTGCTGCACGAGATCCTCGACCCCTTCGCCGCGTCGCTCGACGCGCCGCTCGTGGTCACGATGGGAAACCACGACGTCCCCTCCGCCTACGCCGAGGTCGCGGGCCCCGGTGACCACGGCGGACCCTGGCAGGACAGGGTCCACGCGCTGCCCCGCGGAGGGCGCGCGATCGTCCTGGACTCGAGCGTCCCGGGCGCCGGATACGGGCACCTCGACCCCGAGCAGCTCGAATGGCTGCGCGAGGTTCTCGCCGCGCCGGCCGCCGAGGGAGCGGCCGACGGGGGAGAGGCGGCCGGGCCGACGGTCCTCGCGATCCACCACCCGCCGCTCGTCGGCGCGACGCCCCTGCTGCGGGGCCTGGACCTCGACGGCCTCGACGCGCTCGCCGACGTCCTCGCGGGCAGCGACGTGCGCGCGATCCTGTCCGGGCACTACCACCATCCGATGACGGGCAGCATCGCCGGCATCCCGGTGCTCGTCGGCCCCGGGATCACCAACGTGGTGGACCCGCTCGCCCCCGGCGGCGTCGAACGGGCCGGCGCGCGCTCGGGCGCGCAGCTCGTGGAGATCGACGTCCCCGGCGCCCCCGGGGTCCGCGCCACGAGCGCCGAGTGGGCCAGCGGCGGCGACACCCTCGAGGACCCCGAGCGCCCCGTCTACGAGTTCGGGCCCGAGGTCGTCGCGCAGATCCTCGACGCCGCGGGGCGCTGAGCCCGCTCCGTGCCGGCCCGCCTGCCGGGCACCGCCGTCGGCCCAGGGCGAACAGCCGTCCCGAGGGTTAGCACTCGTGTTGCGCGAGTGCCAGAGCGGGTTCTAGAGTGGGCGCGTTGGCAGTCATCGGCCGAGAGTGCCAGATGGCCGCCGCGACCGGGCTCCCCCGGGTCGGCACCGCGACGACGACCAGGACCGGGAACCCGTCCAGAACTCACGTCGAGTCTTAGAACACGAAGGAGTGAGCCGCATGTCGGTCTCCATCAAGCCCCTCGAGGATCGCGTCGTCGTCCAGCCCACCGAGGCGGAGCAGACCACCGCGTCCGGTCTGGTCATCCCCGACACCGCCCAGGAGAAGCCCCAGGAGGGCACCGTCGTCGCCGTCGGCGAGGGCCGTTTCGACGACAAGGGCCAGCGCATCCCGCTGGACGTCAAGGTCGGCGACAAGGTCGTCTACTCGAAGTACGGCGGCACCGAGCTGAAGTACTCCGGCGAGGAGTACCTGATCCTGGGCTCCCGCGACATCCTCGCGATCGTCGAGGCCTGATCCATGGCCAAGGAGATCATCTACGACGAGGAAGCACGCCGCGCCCTCGAGCGCGGGGTCGACAAGCTCGCCGACACCGTCAAGGTGACGCTCGGCCCCAAGGGCCGCAACGTCGTCCTCGACAAGAAGTGGGGCGCGCCCACCATCACGAACGATGGCGTGACCATCGCCCGTGAGGTCGAGCTCGAGGATCCCTACGAGAACCTCGGCGCGCAGCTCGCGAAGGAGGTGTCCACCAAGACGAACGACGTCGCCGGTGACGGCACCACCACCGCGACCGTGCTCGCCCAGGCGCTCGTGCACGAGGGCCTGCGCAACGTCGCCTCCGGCGCCGCTCCCTCCGCGCTCAAGCGCGGCATGGAGTCCGCGGTCGAGACCGTCTCGGCCAGGCTCGGCGAGGTCGCCATCGAGATCGAGGGCAAGGACCAGATCGCCGACGTCGCCGCCATCTCGAGCCAGGACCGCGAGATCGGCGAGCTGCTCGCCGAGGCCTTCGACAAGGTCGGCAAGGACGGCGTCATCACCGTGGAGGAGTCCTCCACCACGGCGATGGAGCTGGACTTCACCGAGGGCATGCAGTTCGACAAGGGCTACATCTCCCCGCACTTCGTGACCGACGCGGACCGCCAGGAGGTCGTCCTCGAGGACGCCTACGTCCTGCTCAACCAGGGGAAGATCTCGGCCGTGGCCGACATCCTCCCGCTGCTCGAGAAGGTCGTCGAGTCCGGCAAGCCGCTGTTCATCATCTCGGAGGACGTCGACGGCGAGGCGCTGTCCACGCTCGTCGTGAACAAGCTGCGCGGCGCCTTCAAGGGCGCGGCCGTGAAGGCCCCGGCCTTCGGCGACCGCCGCAAGGCCATGCTCCAGGACATCGCGGTGCTCACCGGCGCCCAGGTCGTCACCCCCGATCTCGGCCTGGACCTCAAGTCCGTGGGCACCGAGGTCCTGGGCCACGCCGGCCGTGTCGTCGTCACCAAGGACACCACCACCATCGTGGGCGGCGCCGGTGACGACCAGGCGGTCGCGGACCGGGTCGCGCAGATCCGCTCCGAGATCGAGGCCACCGACTCCGACTGGGACCGCGAGAAGCTCCAGGAGCGCCTCGCCAAGCTCGCCGGCGGCGTGTCCGTCATCAAGGTGGGCGCCCACACGGAGGTCGAGCTCAAGGAGAAGAAGATGCGCATCGAGGACGCGGTCTCCGCGACTCGTGCGGCCATCGAGGAGGGCATCGTGGCGGGCGGCGGCAGCGCGCTCGTGCAGGCGTCCTCCGTCCTCTCCGAGGAGCAGGGCCTGTCGGGCGACGAGGCCGTCGGCGCGCGCGCCGTCGCCAAGGCGCTCGTCGAGCCGCTGCGCTGGATCGCCGAGAACGCGGGCCTCGAGGGCTACGTCGTCGTCGAGAAGGTCAAGGAGTCCGAGGTCGGCCACGGCCTCGACGCCGCGACCGGCGAGTACGTCGACCTCGTGAAGGCCGGCATCATCGACCCGGTGAAGGTCACCCGCAGCGCCCTGCGCAACGCGGCCTCCATCGCCGCGCTGGTGCTGACCACCGAGACCCTCGTGGTCGAGAAGAAGGACGAGGACGAGGACGACTGAGTCCCCTTCCGCCCCTCGAGCGCGGCGCCCCGTCGGAACCTTTCCGGCGGGGCGCCGCGCTGTCCGGGGCCGGGCGATCATCGGTCCGCGAGCGCCCGTTCCGCGCGGTGCGCGACGCGATGCGGAGTGCTCCCAGGGACGGGGGAGCGGGACCCTAGAATCAGTACCCGTCGGCGAGTCGGCAGAGCATCCCAGCACGCCGCCGCCACCCACGCAGCATGCACGCCGCAGGCACGGAGCAGGGACGAAGGGAGCGCCGTGGACCCCATCAGCTCGGATGCCCCCGAGGCGATGCCCGAGCGCGTCTACGGGCCCGCCGCGAGCGGCGTCGTCGGCACCCTCATCACCGCCGCGCTCTGCGCGGGCGTGCTCGAGTTCCTGGTGCTCACGAGCTTCCTGGGCCAGCACCTCTGGCACGACGCGCGCCTCGGCCACGACGCCGTCTTCACCCTCCCCCTGCTGATCTGGATCATCGTGCTGGTGGTGACGATCGCGTGGGCCCTGCGCACCCTCACCATCTGGCTGCAGGTCGACGAGCACGGCTTCCGCCTGCGCGGCCTGTGCCGCCGCACCCGCACCGCGGACTGGGAGGAGGTGGGCAGCGTGGTCGCGATCCGCGACATCCGGCGCCCCGGCCGGGCCGCCGAGCTGCTCGACTCCGGATCCATGTTCGACGCGCTCGAGCTGCTGCGGCCCGACGGCACGCGCCTTGCCGTCGTCTCCGGCCGCGTGTTCGGCCCCCGCGCCCAGCTCGAGACGCTGCGGCGCGCCCGCGGGGCCGGGGTCCCCATCGAGCAGATCGAGTCCATCGGCGTCGAGGAGCTGCGCCGCACCCATCGCGACTGGATCTCGCTCGCCGAGGCCCACCCGAACCTTCTGCTCGCGCTGCTGGTGCTCTTCTACATCGCCCACAATGCGGTGACCTTCGCGATCTGGGGCCTGTGATGGGCCGCGCCGCCCGGCGCCGGGCGCGTCGCGCAGCACCGCCCCTGTCCCAGCGGCACGGCCTGGACCCCGTGCGCTGGAAGGTCGGGCCGACGGACGCTGCGGACACTGCGGACACTGCGGATGCTGCGGATGCGCCGCGCGCCCTCGACGCCCTGGCGGCCCGCTTCCCCGCGCTGCTCGATCCGGAGGCCACGTCCCTCGCCTCCCGCTTCGAGGCGGGCGAGGTGGTGGGGGCCGACGGCCGTGCCTGGTCGGCGTCCGATCCCGTCGCGCCCGGCGACGAGCTCTGGTTCCACCGCGAGCTGCGGGACGAGGACGTCGCCGGCCCGGACCCGCGGATCCTGCTGCACGACGCGCACCTGCTGGTCGTCGACAAGCCGCACGACATGGCGACCATGCCGCGCGGGGCCCACGTGCTCGCGAGCGCACTGGTCCGTCTGCGCCGCACTACGGGCATCGAGACCCTCGCGCCGCTGCACCGCCTGGACCGACGCACCGCCGGCGTGCTCGCCTTCGGCACCGTCCCGGCCGAGCGCGCCGCCTACCAGGGGCTCTTCGCTCGCGGCGCGGTGCGCAAGACGTACCTCGCGCGGGTCGAGGCGAGCGGGGTCGTGCAGATCCCGCAGCGCGCGGGGGAGCGGTTCACGATGCACGACCGGCTCGAGAAGACCCACGGGCAGCTGCAGACGCGCGTCGTCCCCGGAGAGCCGAACGCTTTCACCGAGGGAGAGGTGCTGCAGGCGGCCGACGCCGACGTGAGCGCCGCCGGGGCGGGCGGCGCGAGCATCGTGCTGCGACTGCACCCCTGCACCGGCCGCACCCATCAGCTGCGCGCCCAGCTCGCTCATCGGGGCACACCGATCGCGGGCGACGACCTCTACCCGCGCACCGTCCCTGCGACAGCGCCCCTCGCGCTGCTCTCCCAGGAGCTCGCCTTCACCGATCCCGTCACGGGCCGGGACCGCGCGTTCCGCAGCATGCAGGAGCTTCCATGAGCGCGGCCCCCGACCCCGCCGCATCCGGCCCGGCCGCATCCGGCCCCGCCGCCGAGCCCCGGCCCCGCCGCACGCGCCGCGGCCGGCTCGTCGTCGGCCCGACCCTGGGTGCCCGGTACCTGCCCGGCGCGCTCATCGGGCTGCCGCTGCTCGCCCTGCTGCTGGGCGCGTTCCCCGCCGCGGGCATCCAGGCGTGGAGGTTCGGGCGTTTGCGGGCGGGGGAGGACGACCTGCTGGTGCGCCTGCTCGCGCCGGGCATCGTGCAGTACCTCGTGGGTGCGCTCGCGGTGTGGGCGCTCGTCGCGGTGTGGGCGCTGGTGCCGCTGATCATCGTGCACCGCGCCGTCCTCCTCGACCCCGCGAGCGGGACGCTGCGCCGAATCCGCGGGCTGCGCACGGCAGAGGTGCGGGCGAGCACGGACGTGGTGCGCATCGAGGCCGACGCGGTGCGCGGCGGGATCGGCGTGATCGCCTTCGCCGACGGCGAGGAGTGGGTGGTGCCCGAGTCCGGCTGGGACGCGGCCTCTTTCGACGGCTTCCGCGCCCTTCAGGCGCACGCGGGGCTGCCCGTGCAGCCGCCCCGCGCGGTGCTCGTGACCGCTCACCGCCGCGCGCACCGCATCGCGCTGGACCAGGAGTCCGCCGCCCGGATCGGCATGCCCTGGGAGCAGGCCTACGAGGACGACCCGTCAGCCTTCCTCGCCGAGTTCGACCGCCGCCGGCGGGTCCTCGGCGGCAAGGAGCCCGCGCGGCCCGGGGATCTCACGGGAGAGGAGCTGCGGCACCAGGACTGATCCGCCGTCGGCCCGACCGGTCCCCTGCGGGCTCCGGGGCGTGGCCCGTCCCACGTCCCAGCGCCCTGCCGGTGCCCCCGGAACCCCGAGTAGCATCGGTGCATGACGAGTGCGGACCCCTTCGGTTTTGTCGGCCTGACCTATGACGACGTCCTGCTGCTGCCGGGCGAGACGGATGTGATCCCCTCCGAGGTGGACACCTCGAGCCGTCTCACCCGCGAGATCACCCTGCGCGTGCCGCTCGCGAGCGCGGCCATGGACACCGTCACGGAGTCGCGGATGGCGATCGCGATGGCCCGCCACGGCGGCATCGGCATCCTCCACCGCAACCTCTCCATCGAGGACCAGGCCCACCAGGTCGACCTCGTCAAGCGCACCCAGACCGGCCGCATCTCCAACCCGGTCACCATCGGCCCCGACGCGACGCTCGAGCAGTTCGACGAGATCTGCGGCCAGTACCGCGTCTCCGGCCTCCCCGTGGTCGACGCCGACGAGCGCCTGCTGGGCATCTGCACCAACCGCGATCTGCGCTTCATCCCCGTCGCCGACTGGGCGAGCACCCGGGTGCGCGACGTGATGACCACCGAGCTGTTCACCGCTCCCAGCGACGTCTCCCAGGAGGAGGCGACCGCGCGGCTGCGCCGCAACAAGCGCGAGCGCCTCCCGCTCGTCGACGCCGACGGCCGCCTGACCGGCCTCATCACCGTCAAGGACTTCGTGAAGTCCGAGCAGTTCCCCGACGCCTCGAAGGACGCCCAGGGCCGCCTGCTGGTCGGTGCGGGCGTCGGCTTCTTCGGCGACTCCCTGGAGCGCGCGGGCGCGCTGACCGAGGCGGGGGTCGACGTGCTCGTCGTCGACACCGCGAACGGCCACGCGCGCCTCGCCCTCGAGATGATCCGTCGCATCAAGAGCGACAAGGCCTTCGCCGGCGTGCAGGTCATCGGCGGCAACGTCGCCACCCGCCCGGGCGCGCAGGCGCTCGTCGACGCGGGGGCCGACGCGGTCAAGGTCGGCGTCGGGCCCGGCTCCATCTGCACCACGCGCGTGGTCGCGGGCGTCGGCGTCCCGCAGGTGACCGCCATCCACGAGGCCTCCAAGGCCACGAAGCCCGCGGGCGTCCCGCTGATCGGCGACGGCGGCCTCCAGTACTCGGGCGACATCGCCAAGGCGCTCGTCGCGGGCGCGGACACCGTCATGCTGGGCTCGCTGCTCGCGGGCACCGAGGAGTCCCCGGGCGAGATCGTGCTGGTGGGCGGGAAGCAGTTCAAGTCCTACCGCGGTATGGGGTCGCTCGGCGCGATGGCCTCGCGCGGCAAGAAGTCCTTCTCGAAGGACCGCTACTTCCAGGCCGACGTCGAGAGCGACGACAAGATCGTCCCCGAGGGCATCGAGGGGCGCGTCTCCTACCGCGGCAAGCTCGGCACCGTGCTGCACCAGCTCGCGGGCGGCCTGCACCAGTCCATGTTCTACGTGGGCGCGAACACCGTGGGCGAGCTCAAGGAGAACGGCCAGTTCGTGCGCATCACCCCGGCGGGACTCAAGGAGTCCCACCCCCACGACATGGCCGCGATCATGGAGGCGCCGAACTACTCGGCGCACTGAGCGCTCGCCGCGAGCGCTACTCCGCCCGGGCGGCGGGGTCGGTGTCGCCGCTGTGCTCGTAGCCGATCAGCCAGAGCACGCCGAAACGATCCCGGACCTGCCCGTCGGACGCTCCCCAGGGGCGACGCTGCAGGTCCTCGACGACCTCCCCGTCGGCCGCGAGATGGGCGAACCACGTGCGCAGGGTCGTGGGGTCCGCGGCGCCCAGCAGGGCGAGCATGAGGCCCTCGAGCCGCAGCGGGGCGTCGCCCACGGAGTCCGAGGCGTACAGCGTGACCGGGCCGCGCAGCTGCGCGTGGGCGACGGCGTCGCCCGGCAGGTCCTCGCGGCCCATCTCGGCGGCCGTGTGCGCGCTGAGCTCGCCGCCGAAGACCCCCTGGTAGAACTCCAGGGCCTCGCGGGCGGTGCCGGGGAAGTGCAGGTACGGCGCAGGAGCGTTCATGCGCACCGACCCTACGCCCCGAGGCCGTCCTCCCACACCGGTCCTCCCCACGCCGGTCCTCCCCACACGCGCGTCCTCCCCACACCCCCGTCGTCCACAGTGCCCACGGCGCGGTCTCGGACGTCGGGGACCGCGCATAGGGTTGACGCCATGAGCACCTCCTGGACGCAGGCCCCGCTGCTGGGCTTCGACACCGAGACCACCGGGACCGACGTCGCGCAGGACCGCATTGTCACCGCGGCCCTCGTCCATTCCGCCGGTCCGGGGCGCGAGAACGAGACGATCGCGACCTGGCTGATCGACCCGGGCGTCGAGATCCCCGAGCCCGCCCGGAAGGTGCACGGCATCTCCACCGAGCACGCCCGCGAGCACGGCATGCAGCCCGCGCCCGCGCTCGACGAGGTCGCGAGCATGCTGGCCGAGGCGCTCGCGAAGGACGTCCCGCTCGTCGCCTTCAACGGCAGCTTCGACCTCCAGATCCTCGAGAACGAGCTGCGCCGTCTGGGGCTGCCCACCCTGGCTGAGCGCCTCGGGCACGACGTCGCCCCGATGCTCGACCCGCTGGTCATCGACCGCGGCGTGGACCGCTTCCGCAAGGGCAAGCGCACCCTGAGCGCCCTCATGGAGCACTACGGCGTGGTCACCGACGGGAGGCTGCACACCGCCGACGTCGACGTCTCCGGCACGCTCGACGTGCTGCGCGCCCAGGTCTCCGCCTTCCCGCAGCTGGAGGGGACGAGTCTCGCCGAGCTGCACCAGCAGCAGATCGCCTGGCACCTGGACTGGGCGAAGAACTTCAACGAGTTCCTGCAGAAGAAGGGCAAGACGCCCGACGTGCCGCTGAGCTGGCCGCTGTGAGGAGCCCCGGTAGACTGTCATGGTGATGAGCGAGATCGAGATCGGCCGGAACAAGCGGGGACGCCGCGGATACAGCTTCGACGACGTCGCGGTGGTGCCCTCCCGGCGCACCCGGGACCCCGAGGACGTCTCCACCGCCTGGCAGGTGGACGCCTACCACTTCGACATCCCGATCTTCTCGGCCCCCATGGACTCGGTCGTCTCTCCAGAGGTCGCGATCGCCCTGGGACGCGCCGGGGGTCTGGGCGTGCTCGACCTCGAGGGCCTGTGGACCCGCTACGAGGACCCGACGCCCCAGCTGGACCGCATCACCTCGGCGACCGAGGATGAGGTCGTCGGCGTGCTCCGCGAGGCGTACGAGGAGCCGATCAAACCCGAGCTGATCACCGAGCGCATCCGCCAGCTGCGCGAGGCCGGGGTGACCGCCGCTGGCTCCCTCTCGCCGCAGCGCACGCAGGAGCACTGGCGCACCGTCGTCGACGCGGGCGTGGACCTGTTCTTCATCCGTGGCACGACCGTCTCGGCGGAGCACGTCTCCTCGGGGCGGGAGCCGCTGAACCTCAAGCGATTCATCTACGAGCTCGACGTCCCCGTGATCGTGGGCGGCTGCGCGACCTACACCGCGGCCCTGCACCTCATGCGCACGGGCGCCGCGGGCGTGCTGGTCGGCTTCGGCGGCGGCGCCTCCCACACCACCCGCGAGACCCTGGGCATCCAGGTCCCGCTCGCGACCGCCGTGGCCGACGTGGCCGCCGCGCGACGCGACTACATGGACGAGTCCGGCGGCCGCTACGTGCACGTCATCGCCGACGGCGGTCTGGGCCGCAGCGGCGACCTCGTCAAGGCGATCGCCTGCGGGGCCGACGGCCTGATGGTCGGCGCGGCCCTCGCGCGCGCCGAGGAGGCTCCCGGCCGCGGCTACCACTGGGGGAGCGAGGCCCATCACCCGACGCTGCCGCGCGGTCACCGCGTGGAGGTCAGCACCGTCGCCCCGCTGGACCAGATCCTCTTCGGCCCCGGCCTGAGCGCCGAGGGCATGACGAACCTCGTGGGCGCTCTGCGCCACGCGATGGCGACCACCGGCTACACGGAGCTCAAGGAGTTCCAGCGCATCGAGGTCGTCACGACCCGCTGATCGCGATCCCGCGGTGCCGAGCGTCGACGCGTGCAGCGTGCCCGGTCGTGGAGCCGGTGTGCCCCGTACGCCGTCGAACCTGTCCACTGGGTAAGGGTGCCCTTGCGTCGTCTCGTCGCTCGTGGTCCACTTGTCCTGACGCCCCGTCAGAACGAAGTGGCCCTACTCCCGGGAGACGCACGATGACAGCTCTGGACACCCCCGCCGCACCCTTCGCCCAGCGCCTGCGCGAGGCCACGCGCACGGAGCACTCGGACGCCGAGAGCAAGGGCTTCATCACCGCGCTCATGGGCGGTGAGCTGGGGGAGCTCGACTACTGGCGCCTGCTGGGCCAGTACCTGCCGCTCTATGCCGCGCTCGAGGATGCGATCGAGGCGGCCGCCGCACGCTCCGCGCTCGCCGCGTCGTTCCACGACCCGCGGCTCGCCCGCGCCGAGGCGATCCGCGGGGATCTCGCCGCGCGCTTCGGCACCGCCGATCCCGTGGTCGACGGCGTCTCCCTCACCGCGCCGCTGCCCGCGACACTCGCATACGCGGAGCGCATCCGCACCGCCTCGGTGCCGGCGCTGCTCGCGCACCACTACCTGCGCTACCTCGGCGACCTCTCGGGCGGGCAGGCCATCGGCGCGCTCGTCGCGCGGCACTACGCCGTGCCGCGCGAGCAGCTGACCATGTGGGACTTCTCGGAGATCGACGCGCCCAAGCGCGTCAAGGACGCCTACCGCGCGCGCCTGGACGACATCACGGATCCCGCCGTGCAGGAGGAGTTCCTCGCCGAGGCGCGCGCGGGCTACGGGCTCGCCGGCGCCCTGTTCGCGGCGCTCGACGCGCGCTGAGCCCCGTCGGCCGACGGAACGGCCCCGTCGGTCGGATCAGTACTGCGGGTAGCCCTGGAACTGCTGGTGCTGCTGCATGTGCTCGCGGATCTGCCGGGAGGAGCGCACGCGCGCGACGATGCCCCAGATGAGCAGGATCAGCGCGATGATGCCGAGCAGGATCGGGATGCCGAAGCCGACGCCCAACCCCACGAGGACGCCCGTCAGACCGACGTCGGCCACGGCCACGTCGCTCGCGCCGTCGCACGTGATCGTGATGGTCTCGGCGCTCTGGGACGTGAAGAGCCCGACCGACGTATAGGACGTGCCGTCGACCGTGGCCTCCATCCCCTCGGAGCTCGACTGCTCCTCGAGGGAAGACCCGCCCGGGCTGGAGACGCTGCAGCGCGCGTCCGAGGCCTCCTCCGTCGGGACGAACACGTAGTACATCGACACCCCGCCGGAGCTCTCCATGCTCGCGCTCGAGGAGCCCAATGACGTCGCCTCGACGTTCGAGACCATCGCGACCGCCACGATGCCCAGCGCGATGATCGGCATCACGACCAGCCCGATGAGGTTCGCGACGATGCCGAGCGCGCCGAAGATGATGCGCTTCAGCCCGCGCTTCTTCGGGGGCGCCTGGTAGGCGGGCTCGGAGGGGTACGAACTCGAGGGGCCGTAGGCAGGGGGCGGGACGGTCATGGTGACCCTTTCAGGAGGTGAGGAGGGGAGGGAGGGACGGGAGGGGAGAAGGAGCGGACGCGGGAGGCGTCAGCCCCGCGCGACGGCGATGGCCTGCTGGGCGATCTCGAGCTCCTCGTCGGTGGGGACGATGAGGACCCGCACGGGGGAGTCGTCGGTCGAGATCGTGCGGATGCCCGGTGCTCGTTCGGCGTTGCGCTCGCGGTCCAGCACGATGCCGAAGCTCTCGAGGCCCGCGAGGGCTCGCTCGCGGACCTCGGGCACGTTCTCGCCGATGCCGGCGGTGAACGCGATGACGTCCAGCCCGCCGAGCGCGAAGGCGTAGGAGCCCAGGTACTTGCGCAGACGGTGCACGTAGACCTGCATGGCGA
Organism: Brachybacterium halotolerans subsp. kimchii; assembly: GCF_020792675.1. Taxonomy (NCBI): domain Bacteria; kingdom Bacillati; phylum Actinomycetota; class Actinomycetes; order Micrococcales; family Dermabacteraceae; genus Brachybacterium; species Brachybacterium halotolerans. The sequence goes on from NZ_CP086254.1 coordinate 3,441,932, forward strand.
GCTCCGCGGTCTCGTCGCCGTTGCGGATCGCCTGGGTGATGTCGCGGAAGTCGCTCATGCCGCACAGGCCCTGCATGCCCGAGCGCTTGTTGAGCAGGGTGTCGATGTCCTCGACGCTCATGCCCGCGCTGCGGTGCAGGTGCACGAAGACCGCCGGGTCGATGTCGCCCGTGCGGGTGCCCATGACCAGGCCCTCGAGCGGGGTGAGACCCATCGAGGTGTCGACGGGCGCGCCGCCGGCGATCGCGGAGGCGGAGGCGCCGTTGCCCAGGTGGAGCACGATCTGGCGCAGACGCGATGCGTCCTTCCCCTCGGAGGCCAGCAGCTCGGAGACCTTCTTCGAGACGTACTGATGGCTCGTGCCGTGGGCGCCGTAGCGGCGGATCCGGTACTCGTCCGCGACGCCCTTGTTCAGCGCGTAGGTGCGGGAGGCCGCGGGCAGGTCCGCGAAGAAGGCGGTGTCGAACACGGCCACGTGCGGGATGTCCGGGAGCATCCGGCGTGCCGCGTCGATGCCGTCGACGGCCGGCGGATTGTGCAGGGGCGCGAGCGAGCTGAGGTCGGCGATCTGGTCGCGCACCCAGGAGTCGATCGGCGTGGGCGCGGAGAAGCGCGCCCCGCCCTGGACGACCCGGTGGCCGACGGCGACCACGTGCGCGTCCTCGAGGGCCAGGCCCACCTGGTCGAACAGCTCCATGACGATCTGCATGGCGACGACGTGGTCCGGGACCTCGCCCTGGTGTGCGCCGTACGCCTCACCGGCGGTGATGCGGCCCATGCCCTGGTCCAGGCCGATGCGCTCGATGATGCCCGAGGCGAAGACCTCGCCCGCGAGCGGGTCGAGCAGCTGGAACTTCAGGGACGAGGAGCCCGAGTTCACCACGAGCACGGTCGAGGTGCCCGCGGACGGGGCGCCCGGGCCGAGCTCGGCGGCGTCGGAGGATCCGGGAGCGTCGGGGGTGCTGGGGGTGCTCATGCGTCCTCCTGGGTGGGGGTCGTGCCGGCCTGGTCCGCGGCCTGCGCCTGGATCGCGGTGATCACGACCGTGTTGATGATGTCGTCCACGAGCGCTCCGCGGGAGAGGTCGTTGACGGGCTTGTTCAGGCCCTGCAGGACGGGTCCGATGGCGATCGCGCCCGCCGAGCGCTGCACCGCCTTGTAGGTGTTGTTGCCCGTGTTCAGGTCGGGGAAGACGAACACCGTCGCCCGGCCCGCGACCGCCGAGTCCGGCAGCTTCGTCTTCGCGACCGAGGCGTCCACGGCCGCGTCGTACTGGATGGGCCCCTCCACGTCCAGGTCCGGGTGCTGCGAGCGGACCGCGGCGGTCGCCTCGCGGACCTTGTCGACGTCGGCCCCGGAGCCCGAGCTGCCCGTGGAGTAGGAGAGCATCGCGACGCGGGGGTCGATGCCGAACTGACGGGCGGTCTCCGCGGACTGCACGGCGATGTCCGCGAGCTGCTCGGCAGTCGGATCGGGGTTCACCGCGCAGTCGCCGTAGACGAGCACACGGTCCTGCAGGGCCATGAGGAACACCGAGGAGACGATCTTCGCGCCCGGCTTCGTCTTGATGATCTCGAAGCTCGGGCGGATGGTGTGGGCCGTGGAGTGGACGGCGCCGGAGACCATGCCGTCCGCCGTGCCGAGCTGCACCATCATGGTGCCGAAGTAGGAGACGTCCTGGACCTTCTCCCGGGCCTGCTCGAGCGTCACGCCCTTCTTCGCGCGCAGGCGCGCGTACTCGGCGGCGAACCGCTCCACGAGCTCCGGGTCGTGCGGGGAGATCACGGAGGCCTCGGAGATGTCGTGGCCCAGCTGCGCGGCGCGCGAGCGGATCGTGGTCTCCTCGCCCAGCAGCACGAGGTCCGCGACGCCCCGGGCCAGGATGGCCGCGGCCGCCGCGAGGATCCGCGGCTCGTCGCCCTCGGGCAGCACGATCGTCTTCTTCTCGCCACGGGCGCGCGCGAGCAGCTCGAACTCGAACATCATCGGCGTGACCACGTCGCTGCGGGTCACGTCCAGGGTCTCGAGGAGCTCGTCCATGGGCAGGTGCTCGGCGACCGCGCGGCGCGCCGCGTCGAGCTTCTGCGGGCTGTCGGCGGTGAGACGGCCGTGGGTGCCGGCGATCGCGACCGCAGCCTCGTAGGTCGAGTCCTCGGTGGCGATGATCGGCAGGTCCTGCTGCACGCCCTCGATGAGGCGGGTGACCTCGCCCGGGATCTCGTAGCCGCCGGTCAGCACGATCGAGCTGAGCGCGGGGAAGGTGCCCGACTGCTGGGCGAGGAACAGCCCCGGCAGCAGGTCGTAGCGGTCGCCGGGGGCGATCACCGTGCAGTTCTCCGTGAGGCGCCGCAGCACGTTGGGCAGGCTCATCGCGGCGACAAGGTTGCCCAGGGCCACGCGTCCCAGCCACTCGGGATTGCCCTGGACCAGGGTGCCGCCCACCGCGTCCTTCAGCGCCTGCACGGTGGGCGCCATGATCACCGGGTTCTCCGGGATCGCGGCGACGACCACGCCCGCGGGCAGCCGCGCGGAGACGGCCTCGCGGGTCGCCTCGAGCTGCTCGGGATCGCTGCGGTTCGCGACCAGCGCGATCGGCATCGCGTGGTGGGAGGCGAACTCCTGCACGCTGACCTGCGCGAGCGCCGCGACCTGATCGGGCGTGCGGTCCAGTCCCGAGACCACGATGACGACGGGCGCCGAGAGGTTCGCGGCGACCTCCGCGTTGAAGGCGAGCTCGGTGGGGTTCGCCATGTCATCGTAGTCGGAGCCGAGCACGACGAGCGCCGAGTAGCGCTGCGCGAGCTCGTGGTACTTCGCGAGGATCTCCTCCTGCGCGGCGTCCGGGTCCGCGAGGGCCCGGCGGGAGTCGACGCCCAGGGCCTCCTCGTAGCTCTGGTCGACGGCCGGATGGGAGGTCAGCAGGTCGACCGAGTAGTCCCTGTGGTCACGGGAGCCCGCCGGCCTCGGGCCGTCGGGCCGGGACCCCTCCGGCCCCGCGCTCTCGGCCTTGAAGACGGGTCGGAACACCCCCACGCGATCGGAGCGGGCGGCGAGGGCCTCGAGGAGGCCGAGCGCGACGCTCGACTTCCCGGTCATGCCCTCCGGACTGGCGACATACACGCTGTGCGACACCCGACCAGGATAGGTGCACCTTCCCTCGGATCCCAGGGACCGGCGATCCTGGGGACGCGCGTCACGTCCGGGCCCGCGCTCCCGGCTCGCGCACGGGGGCGCCGCCTACCATGGTCGCGTGCTCCGCGTCGCCCTCCGTCCCCGCTTCCTGGGGCTGCTCGCCCTCATGGTGGTGGCGACGCTCGTCTGCGGCCTGCTGGCCACCTGGCAGTGGGACCGCGCGCACCGCGCGCTCACCCAGCAGACCGGCGAGGACCGCACACTGGGCCAGATCACCGACGTGATCGAGCCCGGCAAGGCCGTCACCAACGAGATCGCCGGCGGCATCGTCGACGCGAGCGGCACCTACGACGCCGACCAGCAGGTGCTCGTGCCCGGCCGCCGCATCGACGGCGAGGACGCCGTGATCGTGGTGACCGCCCTGCACGTGAAGCCCGGTTCGGGGGCCGGCACCACGGCCGGCTCCGACGACGCCCTGCTGCCCGTCGCGCGCGGCTGGATCCCCGAGAAGCAGGTGACCGGGGACGACGGGAAGATCGACCCGGCGCTCGCTCCTGCGCCGCCGACGGGCGAGGTGAGCGTGAACGGTCGGCTCGAGGCGAGCGAGGCCGCGAGCCACGGCCTCGAGGGCGGCGTCGCCCAGGAGATCGCGACCCCGCTGCTGATCAACGAATGGGGCTCGCCGATGTACGCCGGGTACGTCGCCGTCGGGTCCCCGCAGGACGGACTGCACGCCCTGCCCAAGGCCGAGTCCCAGTTCTCCTCCGGGCTGAACTGGCAGAACCTCGGCTACGCCCTGCAGTGGGTGCTGTTCGGCGGCTTCTTCCTCTACCTGTGGTGGCGGTCCGTGCGCACCGCCCATCTCGACGAGCTCGCCGAGAAGCGCGAGCAGATGCAGTCCCGGCTCGCGGGGGAGCAGCAGAGCCCGCCCGCAGAGCCCGCCAGCCCCGTCGACCGCACCCCGGCCGACCAGACCGTCGGCCCCTCGCAGGCCGACCCGACAACCGAGGGAGAGACAGGTGCCGACTCCGCGCCCGCTCGATGAGGTGACCGCCCGCGCATCCTTCGCCCGCTTCCGCTGGGCCGCGATCGCGGAGGGCATCGCCCTGCTGATCCTCGTGGGGATCATGATCATGCGCTACGGCGTCTACGGCGGCGACCCGTGGTGGAACTCCACCTCGGACCTGTGGTCCACGATCAGCAGCCGCTGGTCGCCGATCCACGGCGTCATCTACATGATCTACGTGATCCTCGGCTTCGACATGTGGAACAAGATGCGCTGGAAGCTGCCGCGCATGGTGCTCATCATGTTCTTCGGGGTCATCCCCGTGCTCTCCTTCTTCGGGGAGCGGTTCCTGCACTCCTCGATGGAGGAGGACCTGCGGCGCCGGCCCACCCTCCAGGACACCGACGGCCAGGACGGCGCCGGCGCGGCCGGCCCGGCGGCACCCGATGGCACGGACACCCCGGGGCAGAGCCCCGCCGACGGAAAGTAGACTGATCCGGTGACTGATACCGACGCCCGACCCGTCCTCGTCGTCGACTTCGGCGCCCAGTACGCGCAGCTGATCGCGCGCCGCGTCCGCGAGGCCCAGGTCTACTCCGAGATCGTCCCGCACACGGCATCCACCGCGGACATCCTCGCCAAGGACCCGCGCGCGATCATCCTCTCCGGCGGGCCCTCCTCGGTCTACGCCGAGGGGGCCCCGAGCCTGGACCCCGCCCTGCTCGAGGCGGGCGTGCCCGTGCTCGGCCTGTGCTACGGATTCCAGTCGATGGCCGCCACGCTCGACGGGACCGTCGCCCCGACGGGCGTGCGCGAGTACGGCGCCACCCGCCTGGAGGCCGTCGACTCCGCGAGCGAGCTCCTGCGCGAGCAGGACACCGAGCAGAACGTCTGGATGAGCCACGGCGACTCCGTGACCGCGGCGCCCACCGGGTTCCGCGTCGTCGCGACGTCCTCGGCCTCCCCGGTCGCCGCTTTCGAGCACCCCGAGAAGCACCTCTACGGCGTGCAGTGGCACCCCGAGGTCGGGCATTCCGACCGCGGCCAGGAGGTCCTCGAGAACTTCCTCTACCGCGGCGCCGGGATCTCCCCCGAGTGGACCACCGGCAGCGTCATCGAGGAGCAGGTCGAGCGGATCCGCGCCCAGATCGGCGAGGGCACCGCGATCTGCGCGCTTTCGGGCGGCGTGGACTCCGCGGTCGCCGCGGCCCTCGTCCAGAAGGCCATCGGGGATCGCCTCACCTGCGTGTACGTGGACCACGGGCTCATGCGCCTGAACGAGTCCGAGCAGATCGAGAAGGCCTTCGGGGAGTCCACCGGCGGCGCGAAGCTCATCGTGGTCGACGCCGAGGAGCAGTTCCTCTCCGCGCTCGCCGGGGTCACCGATCCCGAGCAGAAGCGCAAGATCATCGGCCGAGAGTTCATCCGCACCTTCGAGCGCGCCCAGGCGGACATCCTGCGCGAGCGCGGCGTCATCGACGAGGCGGGCCACGCCGAGGCGAAGGCGTTCCTGGTCCAGGGCACGCTCTACCCCGACGTCGTCGAGTCCGGCGGCGGCGAGGGCGCGGCGAACATCAAGAGCCACCACAACGTGGGCGGCCTGCCCGAGGATCTCTCCTTCGAGCTCGTCGAGCCCCTGCGCGCCCTGTTCAAGGACGAGGTGCGGGCCGTCGGCTCCGAGCTGGGCCTGCCCGACGCGATCGTCTGGCGCCACCCCTTCCCCGGCCCCGGCCTGGGCATCCGCATCATCGGCGAGGTCACCAAGGAGCGGCTCGACGTGCTGCGCCGGGCCGACGCCATCGCCCGCGAGGAGATGACCGCGGCCGGCCTCGACCGCGAGATCTGGCAGTGCCCCGTGGTGCTCCTGGCCGACGTCCGCTCCGTGGGAGTCCAGGGCGACGGCCGCACCTACGGCCACCCGATCGTGCTGCGTCCCGTGACCAGCGACGACGCCATGACCGCGGACTGGGCCAAGCTGCCCTACGAGGTGCTCGGCCGCATCTCCACCCGCATCACCAACGAGGTCGCGGAGATCAACCGCGTCACCCTCGACGTCACCAGCAAGCCGCCGGGCACGATCGAGTGGGAGTGACGGACCTGCCGGGCTGACCTGCAGGATCTTCCGCCGGGTCGCCATGGCTCCCGAGGGCTGCACGCCGCTCGGGAGGCGGTGCCGTTGGCGGGACGACGCGGCGATCGTGTCGCGGACGGGCTCCTGGTGAGGAGCCATGGCATATGTGCCGTGGCTCCTCACCAGGAGCCCGTTGCCGTCATCCGCCCGAGGTCAGGATCCCTCGCCCTCGCGGCGCGCACCCCTGCGCACCCGGCGCGCCCCGGCGCACCCGCGGCGCGCGCCGCCAGGTCCCGGGTGAGCGTCGTCGGGCAGGTGTCAGGCGTTCTCGTCCTCGGTCTCGGGTTCCAGGAGCCGCGAGGGGTGGGGCGGCACGTCCAGGTGCCAGGACTGCGTGCGCTCGAATGTCTCCCAGCCCATGGACCTGTAGAGGCCGTCGGCGCTGGTGGGGGAGTCCGCGTCGACCTCGAGGTCCACGTGGTCGCGGCCGCGGCGCGCCCCATCGGCGATCGCCGCCCGCAGTAGCGCCTTGGCGACGCCGTGCCCGCGGGCGGATCGGTGCACCCCCAGGTAGTCGAGGTAGGTGCCCTCGCCGACGCGGCCGTGGTCGGTCTCGTGCGCGCGGCGCATCGAGGCGACGAGCCCGCCGGCGGGCAGCCAGGTGCCGTCCCCGTCGTGGTCGATCTCCGCGATCCACCAGAGGTCCCAGTCGGCCTCCTCGGGGGACTCGACGAGCCGCTGCGAGAACTCGGCGAAGGACTCGCGGTACGAGCTGAAGTGGTCGGCGAAGGACTCCTCGAGCATGCGATGCACGCTGCGCACGTCCTGGGCGACGGGCAGTCCCGAGGGGTGCAGGTGCACGGGGCGCACGCGGACGCCCGGGCGCGGACCCGGCAGGGAGTCGGCCTCCTCGGCGAGCACGCCGCGGCGCATGTGCAGCCAGGTGCGGACCTTCTCGAGGCCCCCGGCGGCGAGCTGGACGGCGCGATCGGCGTCGCGCTCGTCGATGTCGATGCTCAGCTGCGTGGAGTCGACGCCGCGATGGCGGGCGAAGGAGCCGCTGACCTCGACGGCCCACGCGATCAGGGCGGCGCTGAGCTCCTCCCGGGCGGGAGCGAACGGAGCGATCACGCTCTGCAGGTCGGTGCGGCCGCGTGCCCGGTCCTCGAGGGCGATCCATGCGATCGGCGCGGCATCGGCGCGCGCCGTGCCGTCGGCGTCCGCCGGCACGATCACCACCTGCCGCCGGGACCAGGAGCGCAGGCCCACCATCCGCGAGCGCAGGTCGTCGAGGTCGATCGGCGCGGCATCGGCGTCCACGGCCTCCTGGGCCGCGCCGAGCAGGGCCGCGACGGGTTCGACGTCGGGCTCCATGGGCACGCGCGAGGCGAGGGGATGGGCGGGGATCTCCGGGAGACGGGGCGGGACGTGGTCGCTCAGCTGCACCCGCCCATGGTCCCACGTGCTGTGTCGGATCGAGCCCGGGGGAGATCGCAGGCAGCGGACAGCGAGGAGGCCCCGCACCATTTCGTGGTGCGGGGCCTCCTCGGATGCGCGGCGCGCCGGCGCCTGCGGCGGGATCAGCGCTCGGCGTGACGACCGTGCTGCGGGGGACCGTCGGCGCGGTGCGTCTGGTGATGCGCGGGAGTGGACCCCGCGGCCGAGGACGCCCCCTCGGCGGTGTGCTCGGATCCGGCCTGCGCGGGCTCGCTGCCCGGTGCCGACGAGGCGTCGGACGCGAGCGCCGGCTCCTCCTCGTCGTGGATCGAGGACTCCGCGAGAGGACCCGAGCCGCCCACCGCGGCGAACTGGCCGGTCGTGGTGCCGGGCTCGTCGGCCACGTGGAGGGTGTCGCGCAGCGGCAGCTGCTTGATGAACAGCGAGAGCAGCAGTGCGGCGATCACGAAGGGCACCGCGGTGAGGAACACGTCGTGCATCGCATCGCCCATGCCGCTGCGGATCGCGTCGGCGAGGAAGTCGGGCAGCTTCTCGAGCTTCGAGGGGTCCAGCACGGAGCTCTCGAGGTCCGAGGACTCGACGCCGCCGCCGCTGGACTGCATCTGCGCGAGCTTGGCGAGATCCTCCTTCGGCAGCGCGGAGATCTTGTCCTGGATGGCGGTGGCCATCTGCGCGCTCATCACGGTGCCCAGCACCGCCGTGCCGATGGTGGAGCCCATGTTGCGGAAGAACTGCACGGCCGAGGTGGCGACGCCCAGCTCGTGCTGCGGCACGGCGTTCTGGACCACGAGCGTGTAGACCTGCATGCACAGGCCCAGACCCAGGCCGATCACGACCATGGCGAGCGTGAGGTGCCACTGCGAGTCGCCGTACTGCATGTTCTGCAGCAGGTAGTAGCCGACCACCAGCACGATCCCGCCGGCGACCAGGAAGATCTTGTAGTTGCCGAGCTTGGAGATCAGGATGCCGACGACGATCGAGGTGAGGATCATCGCGACGGACAGCGGGATGAGGATCGCGCCGGAGTTCGTGGCCGAGACGCCCAGCACGCCCTGCGCGTAGACGGGGATGTAGATGATCGCGCCGAACATGGCCACGGCGATCGCGAAGGACGCGGCGACCGAGAGCGCGATGATCGGGCGGGACAGCATGTGCATCGGCAGCAGCGGCTCGGCGACCTTGTTCTCGATGATCACGAAGGCCACGAGCAGTGCGGCCGCGACCGCGTACATCCCGATGATCACCGGCGAGGACCACTCGTAGGTGGTGCCGCCCCAGGTGGTCGCGAGCAGACCCACCACGAGCGCCGGGGTCAGCGTGATCATGCCCAGCATGTCGACCTTGCCGCTCTTGGCGGTGTGGTCCAGGTGCAGGAACTTGAAGATGAAGACGAAGGCGAGGATGCCGATGGGCAGGGTGAGGTAGAACAGCCAGCGCCAGCCGAAGCTGTCGGTGATCGAGCCGCCGACGAGCGGGCCGACCACCGAGGAGACGCCGAACACGGCGCCCATCAGGCCCTGGTACTTGCCGCGCTGTCGGGGCGGGATGATGTCGCCGATGATGGTCTGCGACAGCGGCATCAGCGTGCCCATGCCCAGGCCCTGCACGGCGCGGGCGAAGACCAGGAACCAGAAGTTCGTGGACATGCCCGCGAGGATCGACCCGATCATGAAGACCGCGAGGCCCGCGAGGTAGAACCAGCGGCGCCCGTAGAGATCGGAGAGCTTGCCGACGATGGGGACCGCGACGGCGGAGACCAGCATCGCGGCGGTCGCGATCCAGTTGTAGTGGTCGAGCCCGCCGAGCTCGGCGACGATGCGGGGCATCGCCGGGCCGACGATGGTCTGGGAGAGCGAGGCGACGAGCATGCCGAGCATGAGACCGGCGAAGACGAGCTTGCCGGCCCGGTCGAGCCCGGTGAAGGCCTGCTCGGTTCCGCCGCGGGGCGCGCTGCGCGTGCTGGGCGCGGATGACGTGGTGGAGGTCAAGAATTCTCCTGAGTCCAGAAGGGGCGATCGGTGACGGCGGGTGCGCAGAACCGCGCACGCGGAGTGGCCGGAGCGCTCCATCGAGCTTCGACCGGTCAACACTACTGCGATTGCAGTCACTGCACAATTGCAGTCACTGCACTTTTCTCGTGAGGTGGGCTACGGTCGCTCCGTGAGCAGCGCGCCAGACACCGAGCCGGACACCACCGCCGGCTCCACACCCTCCGGAGACCCGCAGCGCGGCCCGGAGCTCGTCCCCGAATGCGGGTTGCGTGAGCGCAAGAAGCGCCAGGCGCGCGCGGACATGCACCGCGCCGCGCTCGAGCTCGTCGCCGAGCACGGGCTGGACAGCGTCACCGTCGAGATGATCGCCGAGCGCGCGGGGGTCTCGCCCCGCACCTTCTTCAACCACTGGGCCTCGAAGGAGTCCGCAGTGCTGGGGCTGCCGGTGCTCGGCCCCGACGAGTCGTGGCGCGCCCTGCTGACGGCCAGTCCCGAGGCGACGCCGGAGCAGGCGCTGCGCGAGGTGCTGCGCCAGATCATCCGCACGGCCGACGCGGACCTCGGCCTGCGCGAGCTGAAGAAGCGCGTGCTGCACCGCGAGCCGAGCCTGCATGCGGTGAGCGCTGGGCGCACCATGCACATGCAGTCGGCGCTGATCGCCGCCTTCGAGCGCCGCGTGCGCCTCGGCCCGCTCACCCCGGAGCAGGCCGAGGAGCTCATCGGCCAGGACGCGGAGACCCTCGCGGACGTCGCCGCCGACGACCCGCAGCTCTACGAGCGCGCGGTGATCGCGGTCCAGCTGGGATTCGCCGTCTCCCGCAGCGCGTTCTCGCTGTCGATGGCCCGCGGCACCACGGTCCTCGAGGAGTTCGACCACGTCTCGCAGGTGGTGGGGACGCGCCGCATCGCGAACTGAGCGGGCCGCCGCTCAGCGCACCAGGTGCCCGCGTCCCGACTCCCAGCCCCGCCCGTCGGCCAGCCGCCCGCCGACCTCGCGCTCGAGCCGGCTGCGTCGCGGCAGCGCCGCGGGATCGTACGGAGGGCGCGCGCTGAACACGAAGAACGCGGCGCCGTCGTCGTCGCGGCTGTTCTCGAGGATCTCGAAGCGGTCCACGAAGGCGCCGATGTTGGAGTCCGCGCCCAGGGAGTCCACGAGCACCCGGTTCATGAGCCACGAATGGCACTCGAACTCGCGGCCGAAGGCGGCGGCGCCCGCGGGGGTGGCGGCGACGAGATCGGGATAGGCCTCCGGGAAGTAGGCGCTCGCGGCCTCGAAGCTCGCCTCGACCGCGGCGGGGTCCAGAGGTCCGGTCGCCGGGATGTGCACGCCGATGATCCACCGGCCGTCGGCCGCCGAGCGGTGGAGGTCGAACTGCAGTCGTCCGAGGTGGACGAGCCGGCCTCGCCAGTTCATCGCGGTCCAGGGGACCTGATGCAGGCCCAGTCGGCCGTGGCTGCTGGCGCGGTGCACGCGCATCTGCTGGCCGAGGTCGGAGAGCACGTGCCAGGACTGCGCCTCCGAGAGACGGCGCTGGGCGTGCCAGGTGCGCACCGTGTCCGTGGAGACCACGAGGGCGAGGATCGCGATGAGCCCTTCCCCGGGGGCGATCTGCTGCTGGAGGGCGTTGTGCTCCGCGGCGAGGTCCGCGAGCGGTGCGGCGGGCGCGTCGAGTCCGGCCGATGCGCGCAGCAGGTGCGCGGTCCGGGTGATCGCGGCGCGGACCTCCGGCGCGGCGAGCGCGCGGGGGATCAGCGCCGTGAGCTCCTCGTGGTCCTGGTCGGTGATGCCCAGGCGCTCGAGCAGGGCGTCACGGCCGTCGTCGGTGAGTGCGCGGGCGACGTCGTCCTCGGTGAGTGCGCCGGCCGCGGCGACTCCCGTCGGCAGGTATCCATCGGGCAGGGCTCCGGGCACGGGAGGGGTCTCGGAGCGGCCGGGGACGGAGGCAAGCGCATCGGTGCGGGTCACGCAGGAAGCCTACGTGCCCTCCGGCTACGATCGTGGCGATCATGACGCTTCGAGGAGGATCCATGACCGACGAGTCCGCGACCACCCCCGCCCCCGATCCCGCAGCCGCGTCGGCCCCGACGCCTCCCGCTCTCGACGAGAGGGCCACCGCTGTGCGCGACGCCTACGGCTTCGAGGGCACGCAGATCCATCTGGGCGTCCTCGTGCGCGACGGCGAGCCCGATCCCCAGGTGCCCGTGAACCTCGCGCTGGGCATGCTCAACCGCCACGGCCTCATCGCCGGCGCGACGGGCACCGGCAAGACCAAGACGCTGCAGGTCATCGCGGAGCAGATCGCCGCCGCGGGCACCCCGGTGTTCGTGGCGGACATGAAGGGCGACCTCTCGGGCATCGCGGTGCCGGGCACGCCGAGCGAGAAGCTCACCGCGCGCGCCGCGGCCCGCGGCCAGGAGTGGACCTCCCGCGCCGGCACCTCCGAGATCCTCACCCTCGGCGGGCAGGGCACGGGCATCCCCATCCGCACCACAGTGAGCGACTTCGGCCCCGTGCTGATGGCCAAGACCCTGGGCCTGAACGACACCCAGGAGTCCTCGCTCGGGCTCATCTTCCACTACGCGGACACCAAGGGCCTGGGGCTTCTCGACCTCAAGGACCTGCGCGCGCTCATCCGGTTCCTCACGGCCGACGACGAGGGCAAGCAGGAGCTCAAGGGCATCGGCGGCGTCTCCGCCGCGACCGCCGGGGTGATCCTGCGCGAGCTCACCGAGTTCGAGAACTCCGGGGCCGACGTCTTCTTCGGCGAGCCCGCCTTCGACACCCAGGACCTGCTGCGCACCGCCTCCGACGGCACCGGCATCATCTCCTGCCTCGAGCTCCCCGACGTGGCCACCCGCCCCACCCTGTTCTCGACGTTCATGATGTGGCTGCTCGCGGACCTCTACCAGGACCTTCCCGAGGTCGGGGACGCGGACAAGCCCAAGCTCGTGTTCTTCTTCGACGAGGCGCATCTGCTGTTCAAGGACGCCTCGAAGGCCTTCCTCGAGCAGGTCGTGCAGACCGTCCGCCTCATCCGCTCCAAGGGTGTGGGCATCTTCTTCATCACCCAGACCCCGAAGGACGTCCCCGGGGACGTCCTCGCGCAGCTCGGCAACCGCGTCCAGCACGCCCTGCGCGCGTACACGCCGGACGATGCGAAGGCCCTCAAGGCGACGGCATCCACGTTCCCCACGAGCGGCTACGACCTCGTCGAGGTGATCCCCTCGCTCAAGACCGGTGAGGCCGTGGTGACCGTGATGAGCGAGGAGGGCGCGCCGACCCCGGTGGCCGTCACCGCGGTGCGCGCCCCCGAGTCCTCGATGGAGCCGGCGCCGAACGAGGAGCTCGAGAAGATCGTCGCCGCCTCCCCGCTCGCCCCCTACACCGAGGTCGTCGACCGCGAATCGGCCTACGAGATCCTCGGCAGGCGGGACGAGCAGGCCGCCCAGGCCGGGGCGCAGGGCGCCGGGGCCGACGGCGAGGACGCGAGCACCGCGCCCGCACCGACCACTCCCACGGGACAGGGGGCGTCGGCGGAGACGTCCCCGAAGGCGGGGAAGCACGACGGGAAGCAGGGCGGGTCGAAGGACGAGGGCTTCATGGGCAACCCTGCGGTGAAGTCCTTCATCCGTTCGGCCGGGACGGTGCTCGGCCGTGAGATCACGCGGTCGCTGTTCGGCACCCGCCGTCGTCGCTGAGCCGGGGCGGGCGAGCCGACCCCCGGCCGTCCATCACCAGAAGTAGCCCCTGCCCGCGCAATAGGTCGCGACCTGCTGCACGGGCAGCTGGTGATGCTGCGGGAGGTCGGCGGAGAGAGTGGCGCCAGCGGGGTCGGCGATCCGCAGGGTCCGCTCGTCCGGGTCGTAGCCGTCGACGGCGACGAAGTGGAAGATCTCGCCGGTGTTCCCGCCCCAGTCGGGGTACTCGCCGGGCATCACCCACCAGTTGAGCACGGTCGCGAAGCCGTCGTCGACGTTCGCCGTCGCGCGCTCCCACAGCAGATCGGCGTCGGCCTCGCTGGCCGTGGTGGACTCCATCCACTGGTCGCGGTAGGCGGCGCCGGGGGAGTGCGCGGTCAGGACCGGGGAGACGGCACCGAAGTTCGTGCCGTCCTGCGTGGTGCCGAGCTCGTCGGCGAGGGAGGCGGGGGACGGCGCGTCCCCGAGGGCGCTCAGGGCGATGGCCACGGCCGTCGGCCCGCACCAGTAGACCGTCTCCTGCTGCTGCCACGTCGTGGGCAGGTTCTTCGAGGTCGCGGCGGAGGCGACGGGCGTCGCGCCGGCGATGGCGGAGAGGGTGAGGGCGCCGAGTCCGGCGCGGCGCAGAAGGGTTCGTCGATCGAGCATCGGAGTCTCCTTCGAGGGGTGGGATGGGCGCCCCGGTATGACGCGGCGCACACCCACGCTAGGCCCCACGCGACGCGGCGCCCATGGGGAGAACTCCCCATGGGCGCCGCGTGCGACTCGGCCGCGCTCCGCGCGTGCTCAGTGCGAGCCGTCGATCGGACTGCTCACTTCTTGCCCTGGTTGGCGACGGCCTCGGCGGCGGCCTTCGCGGCGACCGGGTCGAGGTAGCGTCCGCCCTTCTCGACGGGCCGGAAGTCCTCGTCGAGCTCGTAGACCAGCGGCTGACCGGTGGGGATGTTCAGCCCCGCGATCTCCTCGTCGCTGATGCCGTCGAGGTGCTTGACGAGGGCGCGCAGCGAGTTGCCGTGGGCGGCGACGAGGACCGTCTTCCCCTCGCGCAGATCGGGCTTGATGCCCTCCTCCCAGTACGGCAGGAAGCGCTCGACGACGTCCTTGAGGCACTCGGTGTGGGGGAGCTGGTCGCCCAGGTCCGCGTAGCGGGGATCCTGGTCCTGGCTGAACTCGGTGCCGAACTCGATCTCGGGCGGCGGCACGTCGTAGGAGCGGCGCCAGGCCATGAACTGCTCCTCGCCGTACTTCTCGCGGATCTCCGTCTTGTCCAGGCCCTGCAGCGCGCCGTAGTGGCGCTCGTTCAGGCGCCAGTCGCGGCGCACCGGGATCCAGTGGCGGTCGGCCGCGTCCAGCGACAGGTTCGCGGTCATGATCGCGCGGCGCAGCAGCGAGGTGTGGACGACGTCGGGCAGGACGCCCTCGCGGGCCAGCAGCTCGCCGCCGGCGGTCGCCTCGGCCTTCCCGGACTCCGACAGCGGCACGTCGACCCAGCCGGTGAACAGGTTCTTCGCGTTCCATTCGCTCTCGCCGTGGCGGAGCAGCACGAGTGTGTAGGTCATGCGACCAGACTAATCCACGGCCCCGATGGTGGTCGGGCACGGCTCGGGCATGGACGTCGTGCACTCGGTCGTCGTGCACCCGGACGCCGCGCACCCGGACGCCGTGCCCCCAGAGGGAGCCGACGGGCGCCGTGTCTGCTTGCTCTCCGGGATTTTGCAGGAGCATCCCAGGTCCCTAGCATGGAAGGACCGGGCGCCCGGACGATGCCGACCGCAGCGCCGCACGGGCCGCGAGCACCATCCGCCGCCCTGCCTGCTCCGCGCGATGCCACGGCGAGACCCGCCGTGCCGCGCTCCGACGGTGCCGACCGCGTCGGCCGCGTCGCGCACGTCCGCCGTGCCCGACCGGCCCCACCGCGCCGACCGCACACCGGGTGCCCGACCAGGACACCCGACGAAGCGGAGGACCGCGTGCAGGAAGCCGACGACCAGCATCTCGAAGCCAGCGCCCCGACGCGGGCCGCCGCCGAGCGACGGGCGGCCGAGCGCCGGGCCGCGGAGGCCGCGCGTCAGGAGAAGCGCCCGCCCTCGACGAGCGAGGAGATGCACCGCGGTCAGTCGGACCTGGAGCCCAGCGGCGGCATCCGCGTGAACCGGATCGTCCTGGGCGTCTCCTCCGCCGTGATCCTCGCCTTCTCCCTGTGGGCGATCCTGCGGCCCGGCGGCGCCCAGAGCACGCTCGAGGGGGCCGTCGGCTGGATCTCGACGAACCTGGGCTGGTTCTACGTGCTCACCGTGACGGTCGTGATCGGCTTCGTGATCTGGGTGGCGCTGTCGAAGCAGGGCACCGTGCGGCTCGGCCCCGACCACTCGCGCCCGCAGTACAGCCTGTTCACGTGGGTCGCGATGCTGTTCGCCGCGGGCGTCGGCATCGACATGCTGTTCTTCTCGGTGACCGGCCCGGTCACCCAGTACTACGCCCCGCCGACCCTCGAGGCGGAGAGCGCCGAGGCCGCCCGCGACGCGGTGGTCTGGACGATCTTCCACTACGGCGTCGCCGGCTGGTCCATGTACTCCCTCCTGGGCATGGCCATGGGCTACTTCGCCTACCGGTGGGGGATGCCGCTGAGCATCCGCGCGGTCCTCTACCCGCTCTTCGGCAAGCGCGTGCGCGGCGCGACGGGCCACGTGATCGACATCGTCACCCTCGTGGGCACCGTCTTCGGGGTCGCCACCTCGATGGGCATCGGCGTGGTCCTGCTGAACATCGGCCTCGAGCACCTGCTGGGCCTGCCCTCCGGGCTCGCCGTCCAGATCGCGCTGGTCGCGATCGCCGTGGTGATGACGATCGCCGCCTGCACCTCGGGCGTGGACAAGGGCATCCGCCTGATCTCCGAGCTGAACATCTGGATCGCCGGCGCGATGCTGCTCTACATCATCGTCACCGGGCGCACGGCGTTCCTGCTCTCCGCGATCGTCGAGAACATCGGCCGCTTCGTCACCAGCCTGCCGGGCCGCACGATGGAGACCATGGCCTACGAGCCCGGCGGCTCGGAGTGGATGGCCGGATGGACCCTGTTCTTCTGGGCGTTCTGGCTCGCGTGGGGACCGTTCGTGGGCCTGTTCCTCGCCCGCATATCCCGCGGGCGGACGCTGCGCGAGTTCGTCATCGCCGCCATCACCGCACCGGTGCTGTGCGATCTCCTCATCGTCTCGGTGTTCGGCAACTCCGCGATGGCCGAGGTCCTGGACGGGAACGACGCCTTCGGAAAGCTCGCGATGTCGAGCCCCGAGGAGGGCTGGTACGCCCTGCTCGAGATGTTCCCCGGCGCAGCCTTCCTCATCGGGCTCGCGACCCTCTCCGGCCTGCTGTTCTACTTGACCAGCGCGAACTCGGGGGCGATGGTCATGTCGAACTTCTCCTCGAGCATCCGCGACCCCAGCGAGGACGGCCCCAAGTGGCTGCGCATCTACTGGGCGGTGCTCACGGCCGTTCTCACGGTCGCGATGCTCATCGCCGGCGGCGTCACCACGATGGAGTACGCGACGCTGATCTTCGCGCTCCCCGTCACGATCATCGCCTACCTGGTGATGTTCTCCTTCACCAAGGTGCTGCGCATGGAGGCCGCCGAGCGCGCGGGCTGGGCGCGACTGCGCTCGGCCGGTCAGCGCCGTTCGGGCTCGGGCCGCTCGTGGCGGCAGCGGATGGCCTCGATCCGTGCCTATCCCGGCAGGGACCAGGTCGCGGCCTTCGCGGACACGGTCGTCGGCCCCGCTCTCGAGGAGGTCGCCGCCGAGTTCCGCGCCTCCGGCACCGAGGCAGAGGTCTCGCGCACCGAGGAGCCCCTCACCGGGGTCGACGAGTTCGTGCTCACGGTCCCGATGGGCGAGGAGCGCGACTTCCTCTACCGCGCCGCCTCGGTGCAGGCCCCGGTCCCGCAGATCGGGTCGAAGGCCTCCCGCGGCGAGCAGCGCTACTGGCGGCTCGAGGTGTTCTCGCAGACCGGCTCCGCGGGCTACGACCTCATGGGCATGAGCGAGCAGCAGGTGATCGGCGACGTCCTCGACTGCTACGAGGCGCACCTGGCGTTCCTGCAGCTCAGCCACGAGAACGACGGGCTCTCGGCGATCGCTCCGCTCGGGGTCGGCGAGGGAGGCGAGACGCAGGAGTCCGTGGCCGGGGAGCCGGCGCCGCCGATGGTGCGCTGAGCGCGCCCGGCCGACGGGCCGGGCTCAGGCCTCGAGGAGGATCGTGAAGGGGCCGTCGTTCGTGAGAGAGACCCGCATGTGCGCGCCGAAGCGCCCGGTCGAGACCTCGACGCCGCGCGCGCGGATCTCCGCTGCCAGATCGTCGACGAGAGGCTCGGCGATCTCGCCGGGCGCGGCCTTCGACCAGGACGGCCGGCGCCCCTTGCGTGCGTCGCCGTAGAGCGTGAACTGGGAGACCACGAGCACCTGTGCGCCCGCGTCGAGCACCGAGCGCTCGCCGGCGAGGATCCGCAGCTCGCAGATCTTCCGGGCGAGCACGGCGACCTGCTCGGGCCCGTCCCCGTGGGTGACGCCCACCAGGGCGAGCAGTCCCTCGCCCGCGACGTCGCCCGTCATCTCGCGTCCCTCGGGACCGTCCGCCTCGACGCTCGCTCCGTCGACCCTCTGCAGCACTGCTCGCATGGGGCGAGGGTATCGGGCCCGTCGCCTTCTCAGCCGTCCAGACCCGGGGGGATGCGCCTCTCCAGGGTGGGGGAGTCATCGCCTGGATACGGGGCCTGGGGCGCGGCCCCTCCTTGCGGCGCCGGAGGCGGGCCGGCGGGGGCACCCGGCGACGGCGGGGCCTGCGGCGGAGGCGTCTGCGCGGGCGGGGTCTGCTGCGGAGGAGTGTGCGAAGAGGGCTGTCCACCCTGCGGCTGAGTCGGCGCTCCGGCCGCGCCGGTCCCCGTCGTCCCCGCCGACCCCGTGGGCCCCGCCTGCTGCGCGGCGATGCGCTCGGTCTCGGCGGTGCGGGCGGCATCGACCCAGCGCTCCGCGATCCGCACGATCGCCTCGGTCGCGGCCTGCCAGGCGGCCTCCTGCTGTCGGTGCGGGCCGGTGGCGAGCGAGAGCACGACACCCGCGCTGCGCAGGGCGAGCTCGGTGGGGTCCACGCGGCGCGTGAACACCTGCTGCCAGGCGTCGATGGCCTCGAGGACGCGCTGCTGCACGGCGGGATCGATGCGCCGGGTGCTGCCCTCGTCGGCGAGGACGCTGAGGTGGGCGAGCAGGCAGGCGAGGTCATCGGCTCTGCGTCCCGGGCCCACCGTGTCGATGTCCAGGACGCCCACCACCTCGCCGCCGTCGACGAACACCTGCGCCTCGTAGAAGTCGCCGTGGACGACGTCGTGGGCGGAGAGGTCCTGGCGTCGGCCGACGGCCGCGAGCCCCTCGCGGATCTCGCGCACGAGGGCGTCGACGCGCGGGCCCAGCGGCGGCAGCGAGGAGCTCACGATCCCGGCGTAGAACTCGATCGAATCCGTCCACGGCGGCCGCATGGGGAGGGGGAAGAGCGAGGCGGGGAGGCGGTCGAGCATCGCCACGAGGTCCTCGGCGCGGCAGGCGTCGACGCCCTGGTCGAGGATCGCCCGCGAGAGCGGCACGCCCGGCAGCTCCTCGAGCACGACCAGACCGTCGCGATGGGCGATCACGCGCGGCACGGGCACGCCTGCGGCGAGGAGATGACGATGGCGCTCGACGATCTCGCCGGACCGTCGCGGCTGCATGACCTTGAGGTACAGGCCGCGGTCGGGCAGCTGCGCGCGCAGCACGGCGCGTCGGCCCGGGCGGTAGGAGATGACCTCGATCGGGACGTGCTCGGCGGTGCCCGGCATCAGCGGCACGCCCATGTCCACGAGAGTGCGGCCCACGACGTCGGGGTAGCAGACCTTCGGGAGCATCGGCAGCCACGGGTCGTGGGGGTAGCGCCAGACGCGCACGTTGATGTCGCCGTCGGTCATCACCATGGAGTTCTCGGCGTCCAGGAGGTCCTTCTCCTGCTCGCCGACGTGTGCGCTCGCGCCGAACAGCTCCTCGCGCGCGGGCGCCTGCGCGCCGTCGATCTCCGGCCAGGAGACCGTGGTGCGGTAGAGGGCCTTCGTCGAGCGGCCGGGCCGATGGTCGACGTGATCGAGCTCCCACGTGCGCAGCACGCCGCCGGCATTGCCCACTGCCGAGCGCAGCAGGCCTCCGGCGCCGGGTCCCGTGAGCAGCTCGGACCCGTCGGATGTTCGATCCATGACCCTGTTTCTACCAGGTGCCGTGCGCGAGCACACACTCCTGTGAGAGGTTCGCGGCCGTCCAGGGCCCGTCCGGGCCCGTCCGGCCCCCTGTGCTGCGCCCCGCCGCTCCCCGTCGGCCGCTCCCACCCGCATACGATGGATCCATGAACGAGACCTCCCGCCCGATCGGGGCCGAGAACCTGCTGGGCATCCCGCCGACCTACCTGCCCGAGGACCATCCGGACACGGCCGTCGCCGCCGCGCTCGCCGACGGGGCCGACGCCCGCGAGCTCGCCGCCCGCTATCCCGCCTCCTCGCTCGCCTGGGCCGAGCTCGCCCAGGAGGCCCTCGAGTCCGAGGACCCGGTCGCCGCCTACGCCTATGCCCGCACCGGCTACCACCGCGGACTGGACGCCCTGCGCCGCGCGGGCTGGAAGGGCCAGGGGCCGATCCCCGCCTCCCACGCCCCGAACCGCGGCTTCCTCAAGGCGCTCGCGCTGCTCGGCGAGTCCGCCGGGCGCATCGGCGAGCGCGACGAGGCCGAGCGCATCCGCGACTTCGTCCAGGACGCCGATCCGAGCCTGCTGGGCTGAGCCCCCGCCGCGTCCCACCGCGGCGTCCCCGCCGCCTCGTCGCCTCTGCGTCCGGGGAGCATCCGCGCCTCGTCACACCCGCGTCGGCGCGGCCCGGGGATCCAGGCGCCGATTGCTAGACTCTTCGAGGTCCATCCACCGTCCCACCCGCTGCAGGAGCTGCCATGCCGGCCGTCGTGATCGTCGGAGCCCAATGGGGGGACGAGGGGAAGGGGAAGGCCACCGACCTGCTCGGTGAGCGCGTCGACTACGTGGTCAAGCCCAACGGCGGCAACAACGCCGGGCACACCGTGGTCGTCCACGGCGAGAAGTTCGAGCTCAAGCTCCTTCCCGCCGGCATCCTGTCCCCGCAGGTCACGCCCGTGATCGGCAACGGCGTGGTGGTGAACCTCGAGGCGCTCTTCGAGGAGATCGCCACGCTCGACAGCCGTGGCGTGGACACGACCCGCCTGCGGATCAGCGCGAACGCGCACGTCGTCGCCCCGTACCACCAGACGCTCGACAAGGTCACCGAGCGCTTCCTGGGCAAGCGCGCGATCGGCACCACGGGCCGCGGGATCGGCCCGGCCTACATGGACAAGGTGGGGCGCCTGGGCATCCGCGTCCAGGACCTCTTCGACGAGTCCATCCTGCGCCAGAAGGTCGAGGGCGCCCTGCGGCAGAAGAACGAGCTGCTCGTGAAGCTCTACAACCGCCGCGCCGTCGAGGTCGACGAGATCGTCGAGGGCCTGCTCTCCTACGCGGAGCGCCTGCGTCCGATGGTCGTGGACACCGTCGAGCTGCTGAACACCGCCCTGGATCGCGACGAGGTCGTGCTCATGGAGGGCGGCCAGGCCACCTACCTGGACGTCGACCACGGCACCTACCCGTTCGTCACCAGCTCGAACCCGACCGCGGGCGGCGCCTGCATCGGTGCGGGCATCGGCCCCACCCGCATCGACCGCGTGATCGGGATCGTGAAGGCCTACACGACGCGCGTGGGCGCGGGCCCCTTCCCGACGGAGCTCGAGGACAAGTGGGGCGAGTACCTCCAGACCACCGGCGGCGAGGTGGGCGTGAACACCGGTCGCCCGCGGCGCTGCGGCTGGTACGACGCGCTCATGATCCGTCACGCCCAGCGCATCAACGGCTTCACCGACATCGTGCTCACCAAGCTCGACGTGCTCACCGGCATCGAGGAGGTGCCGATCTGCACCGCCTACGACGTGGACGGCGTGATCCACCGCGAGATGCCCATGACCCAGACCGACTTCCACCACGCGGTGCCCGTCTACGAGACGCTGCCCGGGTGGACCGAGGACATCTCGGGATGCCGCACCCTCGAGGAGTTGCCGGATAACGCGCGCGCCTACGTCGCCCGCCTCGAGGAGCTCGCCGGCTGCCGGATCAGCGCCATCGGCGTGGGCCCTGACCGCGAGGACACCATCACCGTGCACGACCTGCTGCCGAGCAGTTGAGGCGTCCGAGCATGACCGCACGCCCATGACGATCCGCCGACGCACCGACCCCGCGGCCGGCGACCGCGCGCTGGCCGCGTGGGCGCTCGACCCCGACGCCGCGACCCGGACGATCCTCGCGCCCGCCGTGCGCCACACCCTCGAGCTCGTCGCCGAGGAGCAGCCCGGCAACTCCGTGGAGCTGCGCGTCCCGCCCTTCGGCGCCGTGCAGGCGATCGCCGGGGTGCGCCACACGCGCGGCACCCCTCCGGCGATCGTCGAGACCGACGCCGCGACCTGGCTGTCGCTCGCCGTCGGCGACCTGGCCTGGGGCGATGCACTGGCCAGCGGCAGCGTGAGCGCGAGCGGCGAGCGCTCGGACCTCACCGACCTGCTGCCGCTGCCCGGACCGCGGCGCGTCGCGCGCCGCGCACGGGAGGCGCATGCCGCGGCCGGGTCCTCGGAGCCGACGGACAGCGGCCCGTCGGCCGATGGGTCGACGGAGGGCGCACGATGAGCCTCGCCGTCGAGATCGCCGTCCAGGACCTGGAGGGCCTGCGCACCGCCGCCCTGGCCGGCGCGGACCGCGTGGAGCTCTGCGAGGACCTCTCGCGCGGAGGCCTCACCCCCGCCCCCGCCCTCGTGGAGGCCTGCGTCGCCGAGGCCGCACGGATGCGCGAGGCGCGCGACGCCAAGCCCCACTTCGGCGTGCACGTGCTGGTGCGCTGCCGGGCCGGCGAGGGCGACCTGCGCACGGCGCCCGACGAGTTCGTCTTCGACGAGGACGAGATCGCGCGGATGGCTCAGCAGGCCGCGGACGCCGTCACCGCCGGCGCGGACGGCGTCGTCCTCGGCGCCCTCACCCCGCAGCGCACGCTCGACCTGCCCGCCCTCGAGGCCCTGCGGGACGGTGCCCTGCGCGCTGGATCCGAGGCGCTGCGCGGCGTGGTCCTCACGTGCCATCGCGCCGTCGACGCCCTGGTGGACGACGACGCGCGCGAGGAGGGCGTCCTCACGCTGCTGGGGCTCGGCTTCCACCGCGTGCTCAGCTCCGGAGGGGCCGCGAGCGCCCCCGAGGGCGCGGCATGCCTGGCCCGGATGGTCCGAGCGGCCGACGGGCTCCTGGACGTGTGCGCCGGCGCGGGCATCCGCCCGATCGACATCCCGGAGCTCGCGTCCCGGACCGCCGTCCCTGACATCCACCTCTCCGCCCGCCGCCCTGCGGACGACGGACGCACCATCACCGATCCCGCGGTCGTCCAGGCCGCGGTCGACGCCGCAGGAGAACTGTGACCTCCCAGTCCACGCCCGATCCCGCCCCCGAGCGCCCCGGGGCCCCCGCGCCCGTGCCCGCTCCCGCGCAGCCCGACGAGCAGGCGCCCGAGCCCGCGTCGCCCGCGCGCGAGCCCGAGACGACGGCCGTCTACGTGCGCCGGCGCCGCGTGCCGACGCTGGCCTTCTGGGTGACCCTCGCGATCCTCGTGGGCCTCGTGGCCGGCGCGATCACCGCGTTCGTCACCGGCGTGGGAGACGTCGGCGGCATCCTCTACTTCGCCGTCACCGGCGGCGTGTTCGTGGGCCTCCCGCTCGCGCTCATCGCCGCGATCGTGGACGCCGTGGCGCACCGCTCGGAGCGTCGTCGGCCCCGCTGAGCCCGCGGGGGAGCGGCCCGCTGCGCGCCCCCGGACGGCCGGCGGTCGGCCGCATCGCATATGCGATGATGGGCACGTGGCACGCGGCGACGGAATGCTCTCGCACGATCTGCTCCCCGGTGAGAAGGGGCCCCAGGACTCCTGCGGCGTCTTCGGCGTCTTCGCCCCCGGTGAGGAGGTCGCCAAACTGACCTACTACGGTCTCTATGCCCTGCAGCACCGCGGGCAGGAGTCCGCGGGCATCGCCGCGAGCGACGGGGAGCAGATCCTCGTCTACAAGGACATGGGCCTGGTCTCCCAGGTCTTCGACGAGTCCGCGCTGAGCTCGCTGACCGGGCACATCGCCATCGGCCATGCCCGCTACTCGACGACCGGCGGCTCGATCTGGTCCAACGCCCAGCCCACCCTCGGCCCGCGGCCCGACGGCACCGTCGCCCTCGCCCACAACGGCAACCTCGTGAACACCGGTGAGCTCGTCGAGCTCCTGCGCGATCGCCATGGGGACTCCGGTCCCGGCAAGGGCGAGATCTCGCGGGGCAACACCACCGACACGGCCCTGGTCACGGCCCTCCTGGACACCGGCGCCCCGCTCGGCGAGGCGCTGCGGGACCTGATGCCGCACCTGCGCGGCGCCTACTGCTTCACCCTCATGGACGAGACCACGCTGTACGCGGCGCGCGACCCGCAGGGCATCCGCCCGCTGGTGCTGGGCCGCCTCGAGCGCGGCTGGGTCGTCGCCTCCGAGACCGCCGCCCTCGACATCTGCGGGGCGAGCTTCGTGCGCGAGATCGCCCCCGGCGAGATGATCACCATCGACGCCCAGGGCCTGCGCAGCGAGCAGGTGCTCGAGCCCCACCCCAAGGGCTGCGTCTTCGAGTACGTCTACCTCGCGCGCCCGGACACCGAGATCGCGGGCCGCAGCGTCAACGCCTCGCGCGTGGAGATGGGGCGCCAGCTCGCCCGCGAGCACCCCGTCGAGGCCGACCTCGTGATCCCCACGCCCGAATCGGGCACACCGGCCGCGATCGGCTACGCCCAGGAGTCCGGCATCCCCTACGGGCAGGGGATGGTGAAGAACTCGTACGTCGGCCGCACCTTCATCGAGCCCAGCCAGACCATCCGCCAGCTCGGCATCCGCCTCAAGCTCAATCCGCTGAAGGAGGTCATCGCCGGCAAGCGCCTGGTGGTGATCGACGACTCGATCGTGCGCGGCAACACCCAGCGCCAGGTCGTGCGGATGCTGCGGGAGGCCGGAGCGGCCGAGGTGCACGTGCGCATCTCCTCGCCGCCCGTGCAGTGGCCCTGCTACTACGGCATCGACTTCGCGACCCGCGCCGAGCTCATCGCCAACGGGCTCGACGTCCCCGAGATCGCCCGCTCGCTCGGCGCCGACTCCCTCGGCTTCATCTCCGAGGACGGCATGATCGCCGCGACCGAGCAGCCCCGATCGGCCCTGTGCACCGCGTGCTTCAGCGGCCAGTACCCGGTGCCGCTGCCCGACCCCTCGGCCCTCGGCAAGAGCGTGCTCGAGGCGCGCCGCAGCGAGCAGCGCGGCACGCGCGCGGGCTCGTCGGCCGCTCCCGCCCCGACGCCCGTCACCGCCTCCACCGCCACCGCCACCGACCCCGCCCCCGACGATCGGCCCGTCCCGGCCGCCACCTCCCAGGAGACCGCATCCGCATGACGACCACTCCCGAAACCCCTGCGCTCACCTACGCCGAGGCGGGCGTCGACACCGCCGCGGGGGACAAGGCCGTCGAGCTCATGAAGGCCGCCGTCTCCGCGACCCACGGCCCCGAGGTGCTCGGAGGCGTGGGCGCCTTCGCCGGCCTCGTCG
The DNA here is from genome assembly GCF_020792675.1 of Brachybacterium halotolerans subsp. kimchii. Taxonomy (NCBI): domain Bacteria; kingdom Bacillati; phylum Actinomycetota; class Actinomycetes; order Micrococcales; family Dermabacteraceae; genus Brachybacterium; species Brachybacterium halotolerans. The sequence goes on from NZ_CP086254.1 coordinate 3,467,054, forward strand.
ACGTCAGCGCCCTCAAGGACTTCGAGCGCCCGCTGCTCGCCTCGTCCACCGACGGCGTGGGCACGAAGATCGCGATCGCCCGGGCCCTCGACGTGCACGACACCATCGGCCAGGACCTCGTGGGCATGGTCGTCGACGACATCGTGGTGGTCGGAGCGAGGCCGCTGGCCATGACCGACTACATCGCCTGCGGGAAGGTCGTGCCCGAGCGGATCGCCGACATCGTCCGCGGCATCGCCGAGGGCTGCCGCCTGGCCGGCTGCGCGCTCGTGGGCGGGGAGACCGCCGAGCACCCCGGCCTGATGGCCCCCGAGGACTACGACGTGGCCGGCGCCGCCGTGGGCGTCGTCGAGGCGTCCGCCATGCTCGGCGCGCACCGTGTGCGACCCGGCGACCGGATCATCGGCATGGACTCCTCGGGCCTGCACTCCAACGGCTACTCGCTCGTGCGCGCCGTGATCGAGGCCGCAGGGCTGGGGCTCGACGCCGAGATCCCCGAGCTCGGCCGCACGCTGGGCGCGGAGCTGCTCGAGCCCACGCGCATCTACACCGGGGACCTGCTGGCCCTCCTCGACGACCCGGCCGGCGAGGGCGTGCACGCCCTCAGCCATGTCACCGGCGGCGGGCTCGCCGCGAACCTCGCGCGCGTGCTGCCGGAGGGCACGACCGCCGTCGTGGACCGCGGAGCCTGGCGGCCCGCAGCGATCTTCGAGCGCGTGAGCACCTGGGGCGGAGTGCCCCTGCACGATCTCGAGGCCACGCTGAACATGGGCATCGGCATGGTCGCGGCCGTCGCGCCCGAGCAGGCCGACGCGGCCGTCGGCCTCCTCGGGTCGCGGGGTCTGCCGTCCCGCGTGATCGGGGAGGTCGTCGCGGGCGACGACGCTCCGCGGCCGACGGGCCAGGACGTCCTCGTCTCCGGCGCGAAGGGCGTCGACGGGGGAGGCGTGCTGCTGACCGGCATGCACGAGGGCTGGTCCTGAGCGGCCGATCCGCCTGAGCGATCGACGCCGCGGCCAGGAATGCTCCTGCACGTGAAGAGGGCGACCCCATCGGGGTCGCCCTCTTCACAGGGAATGCATCTGCCGAGCGGGTCTCAGCGGCGGCGGGAGGCCGTGGAGGCCGGTCCGTCCTCCGCCCAATCGGCGTCGTCGGTGTCGCTCTCGGGCGCCTCGTACTCGGTGTCGGCCGAACGATGGGACTGGAGCTCGCGCTGGAGGGCGGAGAGGTCCGTCGGCGGGCTGTAGTACTTGAGGTCCCGTGCCACCTTGGTCTGCTTGGCTTTCTGTCGGCCACGACCCATGGATCTGACCCCCTGTGCGTCGGCTGGCGGGCGCGCGAGCCCGGACGATGGCAATGTTTCGGAACCTGATCCTACATCGGAACCATGTGCACCAGCCAGCCGGCGGGGCAGGTGTGAGCAACGCCGAACCCGGCGCGCGAGCGTGCGGCGAGCCCCGATCGGGACGCTGATGGGGGAGGGGACGGGCGGCCGACGGGACGATGTCGACGCGGCCCTCCGGGTCGAGGACGTGTCCGGATCCTCACGGCGGGCCGCGATCGTCCCGCTGGCCTGCTCCCGCGCGCGCTGTCGTGGGCGCGGGAGGCGCATAGCGGATGGCACGTGAGAAAGCCGGATGAATGTCCGAATTTCGTCCTTTGGTGCCGGTCGCGACCCCGTCCCGTGCTGGAGCGCGAAAGTTTCCAGTCGGTATTGGAACTTTCGTCCGTGTCGTCGGCTCTGTCCGAGTCGCTAAGATGGAAGCGCAACCTTGGCCCCACACACCCAGAGAAAGGGGACCCCCCCAATGGCTGCAACGATTGAACAGCACTCGATGGAGAGCTCGTCGTCCTACACGGCACTTCTCACCCCCGCTGAGGTCGCCCGGCTCTTCCGGGTCGATCCGAAGACGGTGACGCGTTGGGCGCAGTCGGGCAAGCTCTCGCCTCTGCGCACGCTCGGCGGCCACCGCCGCTACCGGCGGGAAGAGGTCGAGAGGCTCCTGACCGAGAGCACGGGTGAAGAGGCCCGCTGACCTCTGAGCTGACGCCCCCACCAGTGGCGTGCCAGTCACGACGGCCCGCGATCCGCATGGATCGCGGGCCGTCGTGCTGTGCGCTCAGGCGCGTCGGCGCAGCAGCTCCCGGGTCCCGAGCGCACCGCCGAGGACGAGGGGGACCGCCCAGGTCGCACCCCCGAGCACGAGCGCGATCGCACCGGCCGCAGCCGGCGCGGCGCCGAGCGACGTGAGCAGCAGGGCGACGGCCGTCTCGGTGACACCGCCCCCGCCGGGCGTGACGGGCACGAGCGAGAGCGCCCGGCCGATGAGGAAGACCCCGAGCAGGGCGAGGGGCCCGGTCCCGCTCGCGAGGGCGTCGGCCGCGATCCACAGCACGGCGCCCTGCGCCGCGCGCGCCGCGAGCATCGGGACGAGGATGCCCGCCCAGCGCCTCCGCAGGATCCGCGCGACGCGGTCCCGCGCCTCCAGCACGAGCGCCGCAGGGTCCTCGCCGGTGCTCGCCCGGTCCTCCTCCCGCGCTTCGCCCTGCGTGTCCCCGCCGCCCCCCACGAGCGCGAGCACGGTGCGGATCGTCGGGGCGAGGGCGTCGAGGATCCGCACGGTCGTCGGCCGATGCGCGAGGACCATGAGCACGGCCATGGTGAGCACGACGCCCACAGCGGCGACGATCGTCGCTCCGAGGGTCCCCGGCAGGTCGTGGCGGCTGCCGAGCGCGGCGTAGGACGCGAGCGCCGCGAGGGGGATGGCGACGCCGCCCAGCAGCAGGTCCACCGCGGAGAACGCGGCGATGCCGGTGACGATGGTGCGCATCGGCGTGCCGCGCCGGCGCAGCACCGCGCCCGTGATCGCGATCCCCAGCAGGGATCCGCCGGGCACCGCGAGCGCCGTGGCCCCGGCCGCCGCCTGCGCGCTCACGACCGCGCCGACCGGAGCGCCGGGGAGCGCCGCGCGCGCCCCGAGGGCCTCGAGGAGCACGGCCAGCACGCCGAGCACGAGCGCAGCAAGGAGTACGGGCGTCGGCACGCCGGCGAGCGCATCGAGGAGCTGCGCCGGGTCGAGGCGGAGGGCGCGCGGCAGCAGCCAGACGAGCAGCACCACCAGCAGCGCGAGCGAGCACGCGGCGAGCACCAGACGGCTCGGTGAGGGGCGATCCGCGCGGGTGAGGCCCAGCAGGCTCGCGAGCAGGCCGTCGGCCCCGGCGGGCGGCGTCGCGGGGGACGCGCCGGAGGGCCGGGAGGGCGGGGTCGACGGGTCCCCGGGGTGGTCAGCGGGGTCATCGGGCGCCATGCCCGGGATTCTCCCATGCGGCGGCGGCGCGAGGTCGTCCACAGCAGCGGCCCGCGGTGCGCGGGATGTCGGCCGGCCCGCCTATCCTGGTCGGGCCATGAGCTCTCTGTTCGACGACATGTCCCTGCCCGAGTCCTTCCGCCGCCTGAGCGGGGTGCGGGTGGACCCCGACGCGCCCGACGCGCCCCAGGCGCCCGATGCCCCGCCGTCGGACGAGGAGCTGCCCCCGCCCCCGGAGGACGACGCCCCTCCGCCCGAGGACGAGGGCGAACCCGACGGGGCCTGGGCCCCCGCCGCGGTCGAGCCCGCAGCGCCGTCGGCGGCTCCGCGCGGCCCCCTGCCCGATGTCTCCGATCTCGTCGAGGGTCTCAACCCTCCCCAGCGCGAGGCCGTCGAGCACCGCGGCAGCCCGCTGCTGATCGTCGCGGGCGCCGGCTCGGGCAAGACCCGAGTGCTCACGCGACGGATCGCCCATCTGCTGCGCACGGGGGAGGCGCTGCCCGGCGAGATCCTCGCGATCACCTTCACGAACAAGGCCGCCGCCGAGATGCGGGAGAGGGTCGAGGAGCTCGTCGGCCCGGCGGGGCGCGGCATGTGGGTCTCGACCTTCCACTCCGCGTGCGTGAGGATCCTGCGCCGCGAGCATGCGGCCGCCGGGCTCAAGAGCTCCTTCACGATCTACGACTCGGCGGATTCGCTGCGGCTGATCACGAACATCGCCAAGGACTTCGGGCTGGACACGAAGAAGAATCCGCCCCGCGGGATCGCCTCGAAGATCAGTTCGCTCAAGAACGAGCTCGTCGACCCCATCGACTACGCCGATCAGGCGGAGAGCGCGAAGAACCCGTTCGAGAAATCCATCGCCCAGGTGTTCACCGCCTACACCGAGCGCCTGCGCCAGGCGAACGCGGTGGACTTCGACGACCTCATCGGGCTGACCGTCGAGGTGCTGCGCGAGAACCCCGCCGTGCGCGAGACCTACCGCCGGCGCTTCCGCCACGTGCTCGTGGACGAGTACCAGGACACCAACCATGCCCAGTACTCCCTGGTGCGCGAGCTCGTAGGCGACGACCCGCGCGCCGACCTCACCGTGGTGGGCGACTCCGACCAGTCGATCTACGCCTTCCGCGGGGCGACCATCCGCAACATCGTCGAGTTCGAGCAGGACTTCCCCTCGGCTCGCACGATCGTGCTCGAGCAGAACTACCGCTCCACCCAGAACGTGCTCAGCGCCGCGAACGCGGTGATCGAGGAGAACCAGGGGCGGCGCAAGAAGAACCTGTGGACCGACCAGGGCGAGGGCGAGAAGATCACCCTCTACGTCGCCGACGACGAGCAGGCCGAGGCCCGCTACATCGGCCGGCAGATCGACGCCCTCGTGGACGCGGGCCGCCGCGCCAGCGACATCGCGATCTTCTACCGCGCCAACGCGCAGTCCCGCGCCCTCGAGGACCAGCTGATCCGCGTGGGCCTGCCCTACAAGGTGGTCGGCGGCACCCGCTTCTACGAGCGGCGCGAGATCAAGGACGCGATCGCCTATCTGCAGGTGCTCGCCAACCCCGACGACGAGATCAACCTTCGCCGCATCCTCAACGTCCCCAAGCGCGGCATCGGCGACCGGGCCGAGGCCGCGATCGCCCTGCTCGCCGAGCAGGACCGCATCAGCTTCGGCGACGCCCTGCGCCGGGCCGACGAGGCCCCCGGCATCGCCACCCGCTCCCTAAACTCGGTGCGCACCTTCGTCTCGATGCTCGACGACCTGCGGGAGCTCTATGCGAGCGGGACCGGTCCGGCGGAGCTCGTCGAGCAGGTCCTCCAGCGCTCGGGCTACTACGCCGAGCTGCAGAACAGCGACGACCCGCAGGACGAGTCGCGCCTGGAGAACCTCGCCGAGCTCGTGGGCGTGGCCAGCGAGTTCGAGGCCCAGACGGAGGCCGCCGCGGCCGCCGCGAGCGAGTTCGAGGACGACGATGACGACGGGGGCTCCGGGTCGGCCGGGGGCGCCGGGACGGCCGACGGCGGCACCGCCTCCGCCTCGCCCGGCGACGACTCCGACGGCTCGGCCCTGCCCGCGACCGACGACCCCGAGGCGCCGCTGCTGGACCAGTTCCTCGAGAAGGTCTCCCTCGTGGCCGATGCGGACCAGATCCCCGGGCAGGAGGACCAGTTCGTCACCCTGATGACGCTGCACACCGCCAAGGGCCTCGAGTTCCCGGTCGTCTTCCTCACCGGCCTCGAGGACGGCACCTTCCCTCACCAGCGCACGCTCGCCGACCCCGACCAGCTCGAGGAGGAGCGGCGCCTGGCGTACGTGGGCATCACCCGTGCCCGCGAGAAGCTCTACCTCACGCGCGCCCAGATGCGTGCGACCTGGGGCGCCCCGCGATTCTTCCCCGGCAGCCGCTTCCTCGACGAGATCCCCGAGCCGGTGCTCGACGTCGCGCGGGCGGGCTCCTCCCTCTCGGGCATGGGGTACGCGGGATCCGGTGGCTTCGGGAGCGGCGGCTACGGGGGAGGCGGCTACGGCGGCGGGCACGAAGGCGGCCGCGGCGGCTCCTCCCGCGGGCCGTCCTTCAGCGGCGGCGCCGGAGGCGGCCGGCGCGACGTCACGCGCCCGTCCTTCGGCTCCGGCCGCGGCGCGCGGTCCGCGGCGGACATGCCCTCGCTCAGCGTCGGCGACCGCGTCACCCACGACACCTTCGGCATGGGCACCGTCACCGAGGTCACCGGCCAGGACGAGAAGACCCAGGTCGAGGTCCAGTTCAAGGCACCCCACGGCACCAAGCGCCTGCTGCTGCGCTACGCCCCGCTCACGAAGCTCTGAGCACGGGGCGCCGCCTGCGCCAATAGCCGGCGAGCGCCGCGATGATCGCGAGCGGCCATGCGAAGAACGGCACGTAGCAGGCGAGGAGGAACGCCCGCTCGATGCCACTCATCCCGTGGTCGGGGACCCAGCCCTCGCCGAGGCCGAGCCACACCCTGCCGAGTGAGTACAGGAGCGCGCCCCAGATCAGGAGCATCGCCACGACGCCGAGCGAGCCGATGGCGGTCGGCAGCCAGCGTGGGATGACCCGACCCCCGACGCCGGGCACCGCTCTCGGCACGCGCTCGCCCCAGCGCATTCCCAATCCCAGGCACGCGAGACCCACCAGCACCTCCACGCCGTCGAGGGCGAGCACGTAGCCCACTCCCTCGCCCGAGGACGTGTACACGCCCGCGTCGGCGAACCCCACGTCGACCCCGCTCAGCATCAGCACGCGCCAGACCACGGAGGGCAGCGGCAGCAGCAGGCACAGCACTGTCGCGACGAGGGCCCAGTTCTGCACGGGCGCACCGACGGAGCCGCGAGCAAAAAGAGAGGACATTCCAGAACGCATGCTCTGATACTGGACTACGATCGCCGGTATGGCAAGACCCGCGCGCTTCACCACCGACGACGTCCTCGACGGGGCCGCCCGCGCGCTGGCCGCCGTCGGCCCGTCCGTGACCATCGCCGACATCGCGCGTGAGATCGAGGGGCCGAGCGGCTCGATCTACCATCGCTTCGCCTCGCGCGACGAACTGCTGGGCAGGCTCTGGATCCGTTCGATCCGACGCTTCCACGAGGTCCTGCTCGAGGCGATGTCGCTGCCCGACCCCTGGGAGGCGATCGCCGCGAGCGCCCGCTGCGTGCCCGTCTTCTGCCGTCGCCATCCCGCGCAGGCCCGGTCGATGCTCCTGTTCAGCCGTGCACGACTGATCGAGTCCGGCCCGGCATCACTGCACGCGGACGCCGACGGCATCAACGACGCCATCGACGCCGCCCTCGTCGACCTCTCCGAGCGCGCGTTCGGAGACCAGGGCGCTCAGCGGCGTGCACTGCTCGCTCTCGCCACGCGGCAGACCCCTTACGGGATCACACGCCCGTTCATCGGCCAGGAGATGCCGCCCTGGCTCGACGAGGCGGTCGTCGCCGCAGCTCTCGCGATCGCGCGTCTTGATCCGACCGGGCACGAGAGCTGAACGATTCCTGTCGCGGGACGATCCTCGCGACTCTGAGGGAGCGGGCCCCGCACGCCGCAGCTCTGTCGGGCGCGCTCACCCCTGCCCGGAGTCGTCGAAGACGTCGATGCTTCCCGCGTAGTTCGCGACCCAGACGCTCGCGGTCGTCGGCTCATAGGCGACGCCCACCGGATTGCGGCCCACGCTCTCGCGCTGGACCTCGGTGAAGGTGTCGACGTCGAACTTCGAGACGGAGTCCTCGTAGTAGTTCACGACGTAGAGCGCGGTGCCGTCCGGGGAGATGTCCATCGAGCGCGGCTCGCGTCCCGTCGGCGCCTCGCGCAGCACCTCGCCGCTCGCGGCGTCGAGCTCGAGGAGGCGGTCCGAGCCCGCCTCCGTGAGGTACATGCGGGTGGAGTCGGGAGAGAGGACCAGGTGGCGGGGCTTGCGCCCGGTCTCGCGCACGAGCTCGCTCGTGCCGGTGGGGATGTCCAGAAGGAACAGCTCGTCGGCGTACATCGCGGTGACGTAGGCAGTCTCGTTGTCCGGGAGCACGACGATGCCGCGCGGTGCGGAGTCCACGGGGATCTCCGCGGTGACCTCGGCGGCCTCGAGGTCGACGACGGACACGGTGCGGTCGCACCAGTTGGAGACCAGGGCGAGGGACCCGTCGGGGGAGAGGGCCACGAACTTCGGCACCCGCCCCACCTCGATCGCCTGGTCCCAGCTCATGGTCGCCACGTCCAGGCGCAGCAGCGCGCTCCGTCCGGTCGCGTCCCCGTTGCGGCAGTCGTCGTTGCCCGAGGCGCCGTGTCCCTCGCCCGTCATCTGGTACTGCGAGACGTAGGCATAGCGGCCGTCGGCGGTCCAGGCGGCCTCGACCGGCGCGCCCCTGCTGGTCCCCGGGTACTGGGGGAATCCGAGCGCGGACATGTCCACCGTGTCCGGGACGGTCGCGGCGAGGCTGCGATCGGCCGCGTCGTAGAGCGTGACGGAGTGGCTGTACAGCATGTTGTTCGCGAGCACGTGCCCGTGGCCGCTGGCCACCACGGACTTCGGGGTGATGTCCCCGGTGATCCGCTGCCCGTCGCTCATCCGGGTCCCGGAGGACGGCCCGTCGAGGACGCGGGCGGTCGCGGTCGGCACGCCCTCGGCGGGACCGGACGGCGTGCCCGACGGCTCTCCCAGCAGACCGCCGTCGCCCCCGGTCGCACCCCGCCGGTGCTCCACGAGGCCGACGATCGCGACCACCAGCGCGAGGCACAGCAGCGCAGTGAGCAGGGGGAGCACGGCGGGCCGACGGGGATCGGTCTCCGCGTGCAGGCCGGCGAGCCGCGTCGATCGCCGGTTCCGCGGGCTCATCGCCGCCGGGTGCGCTCGTGCTCGCGCAGGGGCTCGCGGTGCCGACGCTCCGGGTGCTCCGGGCGGCGCGCGTCGAAGCTGCGCTCGTCGGCCCGAGCCGGCCCGCCCGCGTCCGACTCCTCGTCGGCCCGCCCGTCCTCGTCCATCTCGTCCTCGTTCTCGTCGAGCTCGTCCTCGTCGTCCGCGAGTCCGAAGCCGACCCACAGCGCCCAGCCGAAGCGGATCACCATGAGCACGAGCACGATCGCGAGCACGGCGGTGAAGGGGATCTGCACGCCGGTGCGGGTGACCACGAACCAGATCACGCCCAGCGAGGCGCCCATGATCACCGCGTCGCGCAGGGCCGAGAGCAGGCGCTGCCCGATCCGCGCGCGCTTGAGGTGGCGCCGTGTGGCCTCGGTGTAGACGGCGGCGTCCCGGCGGTAGCGACGGCCGCGCTCGCGCACGTGCTCGCGGGACTCGCGCGTGCCCTCGTCGGCCGCCTTCGTCGCCGCTCGCGCGTAGGCACCCGCGCGCTCGGTGCTGCGGCGGGTGGAGTCGCGGGCCTGGCGGGCGAGGTCGGGCGCCTGCCGACGGGCGGTCTTGCGCGCCGCCTTCGCGTAGGTCCTCCAGCTGCTCATGGATCCTCCCTCGCTCGTCCTGCGGGCCGCCCCGTCCCGTGCTCGGTCTGCGTCATCGTCACCCTGCGTGCTCGCCGTCCCCGTCGGCCGTCAGCGGCCGTCAGCGGCCGTCGTCCCGCCAGCGGATGTCGCCGCCGCCCTGCCGCCGTCGTCCCTCGCGGGTCCCGCCGCGCCGCTCGGGGGCGTCGAGATCGTCGCGGGGGTCGTACCGGCGGGGATCGCGGGAGCCGTCCTGCGCGCGGCGCCGGGCGCTGCGCGCACGCGCCTCGCCGATGTAGGAGAGGCCCACGTTCAGCGCGAGGGTCAGCGCGATCGAGAGCACGAGGCCCGCGACGCTCGAGCGGACGCCGAACACGCGCAGCAGCATGAACAGCACCAGGACCGCGACGAGGCTGAAGCCGATCTGGTCGCGGATCCGGCCGGTGAGACTGCGGGATCGTGGGGCCACGGTCACAGCGTAGTCGTGCGGTGCTGGGACGGGGGTCCGCGGCGATATGGTGGAGGCGTTCGAGGGGCGGTTCGAGGGCCGACGAGGGCCCGCCGCCCGCCTACGACAACGGAAGGACGAACATCCGTGGACCTGTTCGAGTACCAGGCCCGCGATCTCTTCGAGAAGCACGGCGTCCCCGTGCTCCCCGGAATCGTCGCGGAGGACCCACAGGCCGCCAAGGCCGCCGCTGAGACCATCGGCACCCCGGTCGTGGTCGTCAAGGCCCAGGTGAAGGTCGGAGGCCGCGGCAAGGCCGGCGGCGTGAAGATCGCGAAGTCCCCCGAGGAGGCGGAGCAGAAGGCCTCCGAGATCCTCGGCATGGACATCAAGGGCCACACCGTGCACCGCGTGATGATCGCGGGCGGCGCGGACATCGCCTCCGAGTACTACTTCTCCCTGCTGCTGGACCGCGCGAACCGCAACTACCTGGCCATGTGCTCGGTCGAGGGCGGCATGGAGATCGAGCAGCTGGCCGTCGAGCGCCCGGACGCGCTCGCGCGGGTGGCCGTGGACCCCAACACCGGGATCGACGAGGCGAAGGCGAAGGAGATCGTCGAGGCCGCCGGCTTCGACGCCGAGACCGGTGCCAAGGTCGTCCCCGTGCTGCAGAAGCTCTGGGACGTCTACAGCGCCGAGGACGCGACCCTCGTCGAGGTGAACCCGCTCGTGCAGACGGGCTCCGGCGAGATCGTCGCCCTGGACGGCAAGGTCACCCTCGACGACAACGCCGAGTTCCGCCACCCCGACCACGGCGACCTCGTGGACACCGCCTCCGAGGACCCGCTCGAGGCGAAGGCCAAGGCCCTGGACCTCAACTACGTCAAGCTCGACGGCGAGGTCGGCATCATCGGCAACGGTGCGGGCCTGGTCATGTCGACGCTGGACGTCGTCGCGTACGCGGGCGAGTCGCACGGCGTGAAGCCCGCGAACTTCCTGGACATCGGCGGCGGCGCGAGCGCCGAGGTCATGGCCAACGGTCTGGACGTCATCCTCGGCGACGAGCAGGTCTCCGCGGTCTTCGTCAACGTGTTCGGCGGCATCACCGCATGCGACGCGGTGGCCAACGGCATCGTCGGCGCCCTGCAGAAGCTGGGCGACGCCGCGACGAAGCCGCTCGTGGTCCGCCTCGACGGCAACAACGTCGAGGAGGGGCGGAAGATCCTCGCGGACTTCGCGCACCCGCTCGTCACCCAGGCCGACACCATGGACGGCGGAGCGGCCAAGGTCGCCGAGCTCGCCGCAGGAAAGTGAGGGACCGTCATGTCGATCTTCCTCGATGAGAACAGCAAGGTCATCGTCCAGGGCATGACGGGCTCGGAGGGCATGAAGCACTCCCAGCGCATGCTCGACTCCGGCACGAACGTGGTCGGCGGCGTGAACCCCCGCAAGGCCGGTCAGACCGTGTCCTTCGAGGGCGGCCACGAGGTCCCCGTCTTCGGATCCGTCGCGGAGGCCATGGAGGCCACCGGCGCGAACGTCTCCGTGGTCTTCGTGCCGCCGAAGTTCGCCAAGTCCGCCGCGATCGAGGCCATCGACGCCGCGATGCCGCTGCTCGTGGTCATCACCGAGGGCATCCCGGTGAAGGACTCCGCAGAGTTCTTCAACTACGCGAAGGACAAGGGCACCACCCGGATCATCGGGCCGAACTGCCCGGGTCTGATCAGCCCCGGGAAGTCCAACGCGGGCATCACCCCGGCGAACATCACCGGCCCCGGCAAGCTGGGCCTGGTCTCGAAGTCCGGCACGCTGACCTACCAGATGATGTACGAGCTGGCCGACCTCGGCTTCACCACGTGCATCGGCATCGGCGGCGACCCGGTCATCGGCACCACCCATATCGACGCCCTCGAGGCGTTCGAGAACGACCCCGACACCGTGGGCGTCGTGATGATCGGCGAGATCGGCGGCGACGCCGAGGAGCGCGCGGCCGCGTACATCAAGGACAACATGTCCAAGCCGGTGGTCGGCTACGTCGCGGGCTTCACCGCCCCCGAGGGCAAGACCATGGGCCACGCGGGCGCGATCGTCTCCGGCTCCGCCGGCACCGCGCAGGCGAAGAAGGAGGCCCTCGAGGCCGCGGGCGTGAAGGTCGGCAAGACCCCGACCGAGACGGCCGACCTCATGCGCGAGATCATCTCGGCCCAGGCCTGAGAGCGGCTCCGGCCGCTCGGGCCCGACCGGGTCATGCGGCCGACGGACGGGCGGGCACCCCAGCGGGTGCCCGCCCGTCCGTGCGTCTGGGGCGTGACGGGACGGGTCAGGACGGGACCCAAGGTCCCGGCCGGCGGACGCACGCCGGCGTGCGCGTCGGCCGACAGCGCAATCGCTGGGGGAGTGTCGGTCTGAACAGGTACGGTAGAGCCCGTCGGAGGAACCAGGAACGGAGCAGCATCCATGAGCAGCGATCTTGTCGACACCACCGAGATGTATCTCAAGACGGTGTTCGAGCTTCATGAGGCGGGCATCCCCCCGATGCGCGCCCGGATCGCGGATCGGCTCGGGCACTCGGGGCCGACGGTCTCGCAGACCGTCGCCCGCATGGAGCGCGACGGCCTCCTGCACCTCGACGACGAGCGCCGCATCATGCTCACGGACAAGGGCCAGGCCATCGCGACCGACGTGATGCGCAAGCACCGTCTCGCGGAGCGCCACCTCATCGAGCAGGTCGGGCTGCCCTTCGAGCTGGTCCACGAGGAGGCCTGCCGCTGGGAGCACGTCATGAGCCGCGAGGTCGAGACGCGCATCGCCCAGCAGATCGCCGCGCCCTTCATCGACCCCTACGGCAACCCCATCCCGGGTCTCGCCGAGCTCGGGATCGACACGTCCGGCGAGACGGGCGTCACCCCCGAAGGTCAAGATTCGGCAAGCTGGCACGGCACCCTGGACCGCGCGCTGGGCGGCTCGGGTTCGCTCGAGCTCCGTCTTCGTCGGATCGGCGAGACGGCCCAGACCGACGTCGACCTCCTGCGCGATCTCGCTGGTCACGGCATCCTCCCGGGCGAGACCTTCCGGGCGGAGCGGACGCAGTCCGGCTTCCGGCTGCAGGGCGACGGTGCCGAGCCGATCATCATCGACGAGGACACCGCCGGTCAGCTCGTGGTGACCCCCGCGGCGACCGAGTAAAGAGTCGGCAAGGTCTTCCCCAGACCTTCTCAGGACACTGGGTGCGGGCGTTCAGGAGTCCTTAGGGTCGAGGGCGTGCCGATCGCGGAACGATCGGCCGACGCCCACCGAGTTCGGCGCGCAGCGCTTCGGATCGGGCAACTGAAGACGAAGCCGAATCTCCGCTCCGGCGGAGGCCCAGGGGAGCCCTCACGTGTCGAAGACCGCGATGAACACGCACCGCCGAGCCATGCGCCCGGTGACGCCGGCCGTCCGCGCCGGCCGCACCGCCGCCGGCGCTGCGATCGCCGCCACCATGCTGTTCGGCGGGTCCGCCGCCGCCACGGCCGACGGCTCGACCCAGGCCGACGGCGCCGCGCAGGCCCAGGGGAACGCCGCCCCGGCCGTGCTGCCCGCGCCCAAGGCCGAGTCGGTCCAGCTGAAGTCTGTGAAGAGCAGCAAGGACACGCAGAATTCCGACTCGGTCCTCGACACCTCCAAGGTCAAGGGCTCGATGCAGACGCAGTCCGCTGCCGAGCTCCAGGAGAAGGCCCGCAAGGCCGAGGAGAAGGCCGCCGCCGAGCGCGCCGAGCAGGAGGCCAAGGAGAAGGCCGCCGCCGACCGGGCCGCCCAGAACGATCAGGCCCAGGACGACCAGTCCCAGGACCAGCAGGACGACCAGTCGCAGGAGAGCACCTCCTCGCAGTCGACCTCGAGCAGCTCCTCGCACTCGAGCTCCTCCAGCTCGAGCTCGTCCTCCTCGAGCAGCTCCTCCTCCAAGAAGTCGTCGAGCTCCTCGGAGAAGACGTCCAGCGCCCCCGCCGCCTCGAGCGCCTCGGGCAACGGCATCCTCTCCACGGCCCGGAGCGGCATCGGCACCCCCTACGTGTTCGGCGGGACCAGCACGAGCGGCTGGGACTGCTCGGGCTTCACCCAGTGGGTCTACGCGCAGAACGGCATCAGCATCCCCCGCACCGACTCGGCCCAGGCCGCCGGCGGTCGCGTGATCTCCAAGTCCGAGGCGCGCCCCGGCGACCTCATGCGCAAGCCCGGCCACGTGGCCATCTACGCGGGCGGCGACATGCTGATCGACGCCGGCAACAAGCGCGTCGGCACGACCGAGCGACACATCTACTCGGGCTCCTGGACGTACGTCACGTACACCCACTGATCATCCCTGACATCCCCCGCGTCGCACGTCGGCCCCGCACCCCTGGGTGCGGGGCCGACGTGCGTCCGGGGAGAACCCGTGCGGACCGGGCGCGGATCCAGGTCGACGTGCGACCCTTGCGCGATGCCTGACCGGACGCGTGAACGTTCCCCAGAGGAGGCCAAGAGATGAGCGCACTGCGACAGACGGCGAGCGTCCTGCTGCTCGTCCTCGCCGCCGTGGTCGGCGCGAGCTGGCTGCCGGGCACCTGGCTGCAGGACCACGTGGTCGACCGCGACGGCTTCCTCGAGATCGCCGAGCCGATGGGGGAGGACGCCTCGACCCAGCACGCACTCACCGATGCCGCGGTCGACGAGCTGCTCTCGAGCGACGTGATCCCCTCCTCGGTGCGCGGCGCGGTCGCGCCCTACGCCAAGGAGCAGGCGGCCTCCTTCACGACCACGTCGGCCTACCAGGAGATGTGGGACGACTCGATGGGCTCGGTGCACGACGGGCTCTTCGCCTCGGGCGACACTCCCATCGAGGTCGACCTCTCGCCCGCCGTCGACTCCCTGATGGATCCGATCGAGGAGAAGCTGCCCTTCGGGATCACCCTGCCCCGTCCCGACCATCCCACGGCCACCCTCACCACGATCCCCGACCTCCCCGCTCTGCGCGCGGCCGCTCAGGTGCTCCCGCACGCGTCCTGGGCGCTGCCGGTGATGATCGTGCTCATGGTGCTCGCACTGATCGTCGCCGATCGCAGGCGGGCTGCTCTGCTGGGCGCCGGCATCGCGACCCTCGTGGCGGGCGCGATCGGTCTGCTGCTCGCCGCCGGCATCGGAGCCCTCGTCCCTGCGTCGATCGACGGCGCGGGGTTCCTGGGGCCGATCGTCCAGGGCTTCGAGGCACGCTTAAGCGCCGACATCGCGCCGCGCGCGACCGTGATGACCGGCGTCGGCGCGGGGATCATCGTGGTGGGTGCGGTGCTGCTCGCCGTGGTGCGCAGGCCGGTGCGGCGCCGGTGACACCCGCCCCGGGATCGTCGTGATGCGGTGGGCGGGCGGCACCGCTCAGCCGGAGGGCGGAGGTCTCAGTCGTCCGCCGCAGGCGATTCCGCGCCGCGCGGGTCGGCTGTGCCGTCCCGTTGCGTGTACGCGCTGACGAGCGCTCGGAGGTCTGCGACGAAGAGTCGCAGCCAGAAGATCGAGGCCACGATGACGAGCACGAGGGCGAGCTGACTCATCCACGAGTGCAGGAGCCGTTCACCGGGCCACCACAGCCACAGGAGCACGACCAGCACCACTGGTCGGGCGATCACTTTCAGCCACAGCAGGCGCAGACCGTCCTTGCTCATGTCTGCCACCGTGGCAAGCTGCCTGGTCAGTCCTCGGCGCGGCCGTTCCGCTTCTTCGCGCGGCCGCGCGCGAATATGAAGTCTCCGAGCAGACTCAGCACGAACTCGATCACGATGCCCACCCGGACACAATAGCGACGACGAGAACGTGCTGCGCCGCAACGACTGATTGACCTGCTGTTTCTCTGGTGCCCCCGGCGCGATTCGAACGCGCGACACCCGCTTTAGGAGAGCGGTGCTCTATCCCCTGAGCTACGGGGGCGGAACCGCCGACCATCCTACGGTACGGAGGGCCCGGGACCTCCGCCCGGGCGCATGGCAGGATCGAAGCGTGAGCACCTCCACCCTGACCGTCGCCCTCGCCCAGTACGCCGTCGACGAGGACCCCTCGCGCGCGACCGAGCGCGCCGTGCGCGCCCTCGACGAGGCGGCTGCGGCGGATGCGCGGCTCGTGGTGCTGCCTGAGGCCGCTCTCGCCCCCTTCGGCACGGATCTCGGCGCCGCTGCGCGCGATCACGCCGGTGCCTTCGACGAGGCGATCACCGCGACCGCGCAGAGGCATGATCTGGTGGCCGTCGCCGGATCCTTCACGCTGGCCGCCGACGGCCGGGTGCACAACACGGTGATCGTCCGCGGCCGCGACCTGCGCGCGGACTACCGCAAGATCCACCTCTACGACGCCTTCGGCGCCCGCGAGTCGGAGACCATCGCACCCGGCGACACGCTCGTCTCGGTCGACGTCGACGGGGTGCGTGTGGGCCTCGCCACCTGCTACGACATCCGCTTCCCCGAGCAGTTCGTGGCGCTCGCGGGGGCGGGCGCGCAGGTGATCGTGGTCCCCATGGCGTGGGGAGCGGGGGAGGGGAAGGCCGATCAGCTGCGGGTGCTGCAGCGCGCACGGGCGCTGGACTCGACCAGTCTGCTGCTGGCCGCGGACCAGGTGCCGGCTCGCGGTTGGAGCGGGAAGGCGGCGCGCGGAGTCGGCGGCAGCGTCGCCATCTCACCGCTCGGCGCGGTGATCGCCGCCGCTGGCGAGGCGGAGGAGCTGCTCCTCGTCGAGGTCGACGCCGAGGTCGTGGCCGAGGCGCGATCCACGCTGCCCGTGCTCACCGATCGACCGGAGCTCCAGGCCCCCTGAGGCGTCGGCGCCTCTTAGGGTTCATCGGCACCGCTCACATCGGCGCCTCCTCGTCACGGCGTCCCTGCCCCCGCACATGCGAACGGCGCCGGACCCGAAGGTCCGGCGCCGTGCCGACGGCTCATCAGCCGTGGGAAGAACTCGGATCAGAGATTGCCGAGGCCGTCCTTCGCCTTGTCGGCCGCATCGCCGATGGCGCCGTCGAACTGATCGGGAGCGGCATCCTGCGCCTTCTCCGAGGCACCGTCGATGCCCTCGCCGATCTTGTCCTTGTTGTCGGATGCGGCGTCCTTGGCCTTGTCGAAAGCGTCGTTGAGACCCATGGGGAAACTCCTCTCGTTCGGCGTCGCGCTCCGGACGGAGCGACGGGATCAGGCTAGGAGCCGGAGCGGCCGACGTGCCAGGTATCGACCGAACACACCGCCCATCTGACGGTCCGTGAGCATTTGGCGCGCATTCCTGCCAATCACAGGCATGATTGGTGCATGGAAACGATCGACCCGGGTGCGTCGCCGGCCGCTGTGACACCCCCCAAGGACAAGAGCGGGCGCTGGGACCGTGTGCTCGCGATGCTCGCGACCCACCGCAGCCTGAGCGTGACCGAAGTGGCTCGCGAGCTGGGGATCAGCGAGTCCACGGTCCGCCGCGACTTCGTCGAGATGGAGCGCGCCCAGCTCGCGCGCCGCACCCACGGCGGCATCGTCGCGATCGACGTGGCCTACTCGCTCGCGACTACCCCGCGGGAGAAGGACGGCGCCTCCGCCGACCGCGAGCGCGTGGCGGCCGTCGCCGCGGAGATGATCCGCCCCGGCCAGATCGTCGGCTTCAACGGCGGGCGCTCGACCACGAGCACGGCCCGTCGGGCCGTCTCCCGCCCCGATCTCGACGCGAAGGACGGCACGCCCGGGCTCACCGTCGTCTGCGCGGCCCTGAACATCGCGACCGAGGCCGTGCTGCGCCCCGCCGTGCGCACCGTCGTGCTCGGCGGCGTCGCCGAGCCGTACTCCTTCGAGCTCACCGGGCCGCTCGCGACCGCCACCATGCGCGACCTGTGGCTGGACACCATGTTCGTGGGCATGATCGGCCTCGACATCGATGCCGGGCTCACCTGCAACGCCGATGCCGAAGCGGGGGTGACCCGCACGATGATCGGGCATTCGCGGCGGGTCGTCGGCCTCGCCACGGCCGACAAGTTCGGGCTGCGGGCCCTCGCGGGCATCTGCCCGGTCGCCGCGCTCACCGACCTCGTGATCGCCGGCGACGTCCCGGGGGAGCTGCGCGAGCATCTCGCCGAGCACGAGGTGCGCCTGCACGAGGCGTGAGGACCGCCCGGAGTCCGATAGGGTCCGCCGGAGCCGACCGGGGCCCGGGTGAACTGCGTGTGATGCGCCCGGCCCGACCTGCGTCGCCGCGCACGGCACGCCTCCGCGTCACCGTCGTGTCCGGCCGGTAGCGTGGGGTTCCATGTGGAGACTGCTGCGTGGGAAGAAGCGCACCGAGGAGCAGGAGAGCGCACCGGGCGCCCCGGACGAGGCGACCTCGTCCGGCGAGGACGCCGGTCCCGCCGCCTCGACCGCCCGTACCGGGGCCGCGAACAGGCGCGGCCGCTCCGCGGCGAGCGGTGCGAGCGCCGCCAGCGCCGCGAGCGCGAACGCCTCCGACGGCGCCGAGGGCTTCGCCTATTCCGTCGACCACCGCCTCGACCCCGCGGGCGCCGACATCGCCCCCCTCCAGGACGAGGACGCCCTGCCTCGCCGCCGCGTGGACGACCGCCCGCTGAGCCGTGCCGACCGCGTCGGCAGCGCCCTGGACCGCTGGATCCTGCAGATCGCCGGCACCCGCGCCGAGCCCTCCTTCCTCACCCGCATGCGCGCGGGCGAGCACGTGCTGGACCTGACCCACTCCCACCCCTCGGGACTCGCCCAGCTCCTCGCCGGCCGCGGCCCCACACGCCTGTCGTCCCTGGTCCGCGAGGTCGGTGCGCTCGCCGACGCCCGCGCCGAGGCGCGGGCGATCCGCGAGATCGCCGAGCGCCAGGCCGAGGAGGTCGGGCTGTCCACCTGTCACCTCGG
Organism: Brachybacterium halotolerans subsp. kimchii; assembly: GCF_020792675.1. Classification (NCBI taxonomy): domain Bacteria; kingdom Bacillati; phylum Actinomycetota; class Actinomycetes; order Micrococcales; family Dermabacteraceae; genus Brachybacterium; species Brachybacterium halotolerans. Next base: position 3,485,634 of record NZ_CP086254.1, read on the forward strand.
CATCGGCGAGGCGACCTGGATCCCCGAGGAGGGCGGAGAACCCTACCACGCCCCGGTGCTGGTGCGGCCCATCACCCTGCGCCTGCGCGGCAGCGCGCGCGAGGACGTCGATCTGGATCTCGACGCGACCGTGGACGTGAACCCCATCCTGCTGCGCGCCCTGCGCGAGGCAGGCATCGCCGTGGACGCGCGCGCCCTGCTCGCGACCACGGAGGGCCCCTACGGCTTCGATCCGACGCCGGTGATCGACGCCTTCAAGTCGCTCGGCCAGCCTCTGCCCGGCTTCCGCGTCGCCCAGGCGCTCGTGGTCGGCAACCTCATGGACGCCGCCGGCCAGCTCGTCGACGACCTGCGCACCGATGCCCCCGACTGGGCCGACAGCGACCTCGTCGCCGCCCTCGCCGGCGACACCGAGGCCCGCACCGCCCTCGCCCCCTCGGCCGACGGGTCTGCGTCCCCGGGTTCGCCGTCCGCCGATCGTCCGGCCCCCGGCGGGACGCGCGGCACCGAGGGGGAGAGCGCCCACGAGCCCTCCGCCCCCGCCGAGTCCGAGATGGTCACCTCCCTGCCCCCGGACCGCATGCGCGTCCTCGCGCAGGTTCTGGCCGGCGGCCACCTCGCGGTGAGCACCCCTCCCGGCACCGACCCCATCGACCTCGTCGTCGACCTCGCTGCGGAGGCGAATGCGCGCGGCCGCAGCGTGCTCGTGGTCTCCCAGCGCCGGGCGAACCTCGCGCACATCGCCGCCCTCGCCCGCGAGCGCGGCCTCGAGGACCTCGTGTTCGACCTCTCGCCGGACCCGTCCCTCCAGCGCAACGCCTCGGCCGCGCTGCTGCAGAGCCTGCGGCGCGCCGGCTCCTTCTCCTCCCCGGTCTCCACCGCCGAGCCCGAGGAGCTCGCCGAGGCTCGCAGCATCCTCACCGGGCACGTCGAGGCCATGCACCGCGTCCAGCAGCCCTGGAACGCCTCCGCGCACGACGCTCTCTCGGCGCTCGCCGCGCTCACTCGCATGCGTCCCGCGCCCCGCACGGAGGTGCGACTGGGTGCCGATGTCGCCGCGACCATGGTCGGCGAGGACCGGGAGCGCGGGGCGGAGTCGCTGCGCGAGGCCGCCCGCCTGGGCGTGCTGTCCATCGGCCCCGAGGACACCGCCTGGTACGGCGCCCCCATCACCACCGACACGCAGGCGGAGCGCGCCCTCGCCCTCGTCGAGCGCCTGCGCGAGAAGCAGCTCCCGCAGCTGCGGCGCGCGATCGAGCGCACCGGCGGCGAGATCGGTCTCGCCCCCGCACGCACCCTCGAGGCGCTGATCGCCCGGCTGCAGCTGCTCTCGAAGGTCCGCGGGGCTCTCTCCGTGTTCCAGGGGGCGGTGTTCGCGGCCCCGCTGGACGACCTCATCGCCGCGACCGCCACCAAGGACTGGCGGCGCGAGCACGGCGTGGTCATGTCCTTCACGACCCGTCGGCGACTGCGCAAGGAGGCCGCCGCGCTCCAGCGCCCGGCCTCGCTCGCCCCCGACCTCCACGAGGCGTTGCGCACCGTGCGCTCCGTGCGCGAGGAGTGGAGGGCGGCCGACGGCGGCAGCGGCTCCGCCCCGTCGGTCCCCGAGAAGCTCGAGAACTGCGCGCAGACCGCGGAGTCCATGCAGTCCCTGTGCGACGAGCTCGCCGTGCTGCTGGAGGGCACGCCCGCCGGCGGGGCGCTCGCCCGCACGGACGTCGACGATCTCGCCGAGCGGGCCGACGCCCTGTTCGCGGACCGCGACGACCTGGCCGAGCTGCCGCGCCGCACCACCCTGCTGCGCTCGCTCGCGGCCGACGGCCTGGGCGACCTCGTCGAGGACCTGCGTGCGCGCGGCGTCCGCGAGAAGCATGTCGCCGCCGAGCTCGACCTCGCCTGGTGGCAGAGCGTCCTCGAGCTCATCGCCCGCGCCGAGCCCACCATCTCCCAGTACGACGGGACGGGGCTGTCGCAGGTCGCCGAGCGCTTCCGGCGCCTGGACGCCCAGCACATGGAGCGCGCCTCCTACCGGGTGCGCGGCGCCTCCGACGACCGCCTCGTCTCCACGATGATGTCCTTCCCCGACACCTCGCGCGCGGCGATCGCCGAGCTCGCCCGCTCATCGACCGTCTCCGTGCGCGACCTCGCCGCGAAGTACGAGGACATCCTGTTCGCCGCGCGCCCCACCTGGCTCGCCTCCCCGTACCTGGTGCCGCAGGTGGTCCCGCGCGGGCGCCACTTCGACATGGTCATCGTCGCCGACGGCGGGCGCCTCCCGACCGCGGCCGCGCTGCCCGCGATCGCCCGGGCCGACCAGGTCGTCGTCCTCGGCGACGTGCTCGACCACGCCGAGGTCGAGGGGCCCGTCCTGCTCGACGACATGCTGCAGGTCGCCCCGCACATCGCCCTCCACCGCGATCCGCGGCCCGCCGGCTCCGTGCTGCGCGCCTTCGCCCAGCGCCGGTCGCTCGTGGGCGAGGTCGTCTCCACGCCCAGCCCGTCGGCCCCCGACCCCGACCGTCTCGTCGTCGTCGAGAACGGCCGCGGCGCCGTGCCCACAGGCACCGAGCTCGTCGAGAGCACGGAGGCCGAGCTGCGCCGCGTGACCGACCTGGTCATCGAGCACGCCCGCCACCGGCCCGAGCTCTCGCTCGCGGTCTTCACCCTGACCGCGGAGCACGCCCGCAAGGTCATGGAGCGCATCATGCACACCGTCTCCGTGGTGCCCGGCCTGCGCGAGTTCTTCGACGCTGCCAGCCGCGAGTACTTCACGGTGCTGCCCGCCTCCCGCGCCTCCGGCGTGGTGCGCGACGAGGTGATCGTCTCGCTCGGCTTCGGCAAGACCCCGCACGGGCGGCTGCTGCACCGCTTCGGTCCGCTCTCCGCGCCCGACGGGCGCAAGGCGCTCGCCACCGTGCTCACCCGTTCCCGCGGACGCACGACGGTGGTCTCCGCCTTCGACGTCGAGGACCTCGATCCCTCGCGTCTGAAGTCCGAGGGCGCGCGTGACCTGCGCGCCATGCTCACCGTGCTCCACGGCGGCGCCGACGCCGACCTCGAGGCGTCGGATGCCGCCGGGCCACCGGCGGCCGAGACCCCGGCCTCGACCTCGGCGGCCTCCGCGTCGTCGGCCGCGTCGGCGAGCTCGCCCGCGTCGGCCGCGGAGGAGACCGAGAGCTCCGTCGACGCCCAGATCGAGGCGGCGCTCGCCGCCGCCGACGCCCAGGACGAGTCGGTCGCCCCGGACGACGGTGCGACCGACGCCGACGCCGACGTCGACGATGCCGATGCCGATGCCGCAGCAGCGACGCCGTCGGAGACCGATGGCGCATCTGACGAGGAGTCCGCGCAGGGCTCGGAGGTGCAGGCGGCGGTGGCATCCGCAGACGCGGACAGCACCGCTGCGGCCACTTCCGGCGACGAGTCCGGCGTCACCGACGAGAAGGCCGATGGGAAGGTCGCCGACGTCCGGGACGCCGCTTCTCAGGATGCCGCGCGGGACGAGTCCACGAAGGAAGACACTGCGCAGGACGGGTCCGGGCAGGACGAGCCGTCGCAGGACGAGCCCGTCGCCCACGTCCTCGAGACCAACGCCCTGGTCAATGACCTGGCGGATCGTCTCTGGCGGCTCGGTCTCGTGGTCGACACCGACTTCGGGGTGACCTCGGACCGGATCGACCTCGCGCTCGGGCATCCGGATCTTCCCGGCCGCTACCTGCTCGCGGTCGACACCGACGGCGAGAGGTACGTCGCGACCGCGAGCCAACGCGAGCGCGACCGGCTGCGGGCCGAGCGCCTCGAGGCCTCGGGCTGGGCGACCGAGCGCGTGTGGTCGTGGGCGCTGTTCATCGACCCCGACGGCGAGGCGGAGCGCATCCGCCGCGGCGTCGAGCGCGCGCTCATGCTCTACCGCGAGGAGGCCGAGCAGGCCGCGCTCGAGGGAGCCGGCGGCGCCCGCCACCGTCTGCCCCGGCCGCAGATCCCCGCAGGCCATCCGCTCGAGTTCTACGCGAGCGAGGACTTCGACTCGGTCGTCGAGTACATCGCCTCCGACGGCCGCGCCCGCCTCGAGGACCACCTGGCCGCCGAGGTCCGCAGCTTCCTCGGCTTCACCCAGCGCTCCGTGCTCCTGGACGTCTCCGTCAGCAGCGCGATCCGCCGCTTCCAGGAGCGGCAGTGACCCAGGGTGCGCACGGCGCGGACCGCAGGTCGGGCCGCGTCGTGATCTCCTCCCTCACCGGGAAGCCCATCCCGTGGGACGACGACGAACGGTCGGGCGACGCCCGCAGCGACGGCGCCCGTGCCCCGCGCCGCGGTGACGAGCGACCGCTGATCCCGGATCGCGCCTCAGAGGACGCGCCCGAGGCGGAGGAGCGCTCCGGCCACGACGCCGAGATCCTCCGCGACGTGCCGCCGCACTGGGGCACCGGGGCCTGAACCGGGGCTCCCGAGCCGTGACTCCTCGGCGGCGTCTCAGCCCGGGGTGCACGGGCGAGGACTGCCGCCGTCCTCCTCGCGCGCGAGGATCGCGCGCAGCACGCGCGCCTGACCGGGCCGGGCCACGCGCACGGCCTGCTCGGGAGGGAGCAGGGCGGCGCGGCAGATCTCCCGCGCCTGCAGGACGTCCTGACCCGGGGCCTCGTCGATGTCGATCGACCCGCGCAGCCAGATCTCCACGCGATGGCGCTGCCCGCCGACCACGTCGATCACGCGCAGATCCGTGGACCGCAGCCCCGACTCCTCGCGCAGCTCCCGTGCCGCGGCGGCCTGCGGCGTCTCGCCGGGGAGCATGTGCCCCGAGGGCACGCCCCAGCGGCCGTCCTCCCAGAAGCGGTGCTCGAACAGCAGCACCCGTCCGTCGGCCGTCCGCAGCACCGCGCACACGCTGACCAGGAAGCGCGGCTGGCTGAGGCGCACGGCGCACCAGACGATCTTGCGGCGCACGGGCCCCGGGAGGGCATCGAGCACGGCGGAGAGCTGTCGCACGGGCAGGGGCATGCTGGGCAGTGTACGGGCGCTGATCGAGGACGGGCAGGACGGGCGGGGCGGGGGATGGTCGCCGATCGGGCATGTCGGATCCGGCCCCTAGAGTGGGAGGCATGACGGATCAGACGAGCCCCGAGACCACCCCTGCCACCTCGCACGCCGCATCCGACGGGACGCCCGATCTCTCCGCCGTGACGGTGAGCGTGCTGGGCGCCGGCAACATGGGCGGAGCGTTCGTGCGGGCGATGCTCGCCGCGGGCGTCGCGCCGCAGAACCTGCGCGTCGTGAACTCCTCGGACGCCTCCTCCCGGCGCGCGGCCGACGAGCTCGGCGCCACCGCCGGATCGCTGTCGGACCTGAGCGGGTCGGACGTCGTCGTGCTCGGCGTGAAGCCCTACCAGCTCGACGCGGTGATGCCCGAGGTGCGCTCCGCGCTGGCCGAGGACACCCTGGTCATCTGCCTCGCGGCCGGCACCAGCCTCGCGGCGCTCACCAAGGCGCTCGGCGGGCACACGCAGGTCGTGCGCGCGATGCCCAACACCCCGATGTCCGTGGGGGAGGGCGTCACCCACCTCATGGCGTCCGACGACGCGACCGGGTCCTCGGTCGAGCTGGCCCGCGCGCTGCTCTCGGCCGCCGGGATCGTCGTGGACCTGCCCGAGGAGAAGGGCCACGCGATGATCGGCGCCGCGGGCAGCGCGAGCGCGTTCGTGTTCACCGTCGTCGACGCGATGATCGACGAGGCCGTGCGCCAGGGGATCCCGCGCCCGGAGGCCACGCGCGTGATCCTCCAGACCGTGCGCGGCGCCGCGACCCTTCTGCAGGAGACCGGCCAGCACCCGGCCGTCGCGCGCAGCGCGGTGATGAGCCCCGGCGGCACCACCGCGGAGGGCATCGCGGCGCTCGAGCGCGGCGGCATCCGCCCGGCGCTCGCCGGCGCCATGGACGCCGCGGCGCGCAAGTCCCGGGCCATGTCGGGGGAGTGACCCGGCCGGGCGGCCCGCCTGCTCCGAGTCGGCGGGCTGACCCGTCTCGGATCGGCCGGCCCTCTCGCCGGCCGGTCCGCCTCAGGGGCGGTTGGAGAAGCGCTCGATGAGCTCGGTGTGCCCGGACACGATCAGCAGATCGTGCTGGGAGACCTTGGTGTCCGGGCCGGCGTAGGTGAAGTCGCGGCCGGGCGACTTCACGCCGACCACGGTCACGCCGTACTTCGCGCGGATATCGGACTCCTGCAGGGTGAAGCCCATGATCTCCTGCGGCGGGCGCATCTTCACGATCGCGAAACCGTCGTCGAACTCGATGAAGTCGATGAGGCGCCCGTTGACCAGGTGCGCGACGCGCTGACCGGCATCCTTCTCCGGGAAGACCACGTGATGGGCGCCGATGCGCTCGAGGATCTTGCCGTGCGGCACGCTGATGGCCTTCGCCCAGATCACGGGCTTGCCCAGGTCCACGAGGTTCGCGGTGATCAGCACGCTCGCCTCGAGGGACGTGCCCACGCCCACCACCGCGACGGAGAAGTCGGCCGCGCCCACCTGGGCGAGGGCCTCCATCTGCGTGCCGTCGGCCTCGACCACATGGGTGAGACGCCCCGAGTACTCCTGCACGAGATCCTCGCGCGTGTCCATCGCGAGCACGTTCGTGCCGAGCTCCTCGAGGGTCAGGGCCAGGGAGGCTCCGAAGCGGCCCAGGCCCACGACCAGGGCTCCGCTGCTGCCACGGGGACGGGCCACGATGTCTCCTCACATGCGGACGGTGGGACGGCGCCGGAGCGCCGCGAACAGTCTAGAGCGCTGCGCAGTGGTCGTTATGGACGTTCAGAACGACCGCTTCGCAGCACTCAACGCATTGCGGGACGGGGGACCTGGACGCTGCGTGGCTGCATCAGCCGACGATGGGGCGCTCGCTGGGCAGGCGCACCACGCGCGAGCGCGACCGCAGCGCAAGGGCGGCGCCGAGCGTCATCGGCCCGATCCTGCCCAGGTACATGCACACGATGAGGACGTAGCTCGCGGCGTCGCCGAGATGCGGGGTGATGCCCGTGGACAGCCCCACGGTGCCGAAGGCGGAGAGCACCTCGAAGAGCACCTGGTCCAGGCTGAACGGCGTGAGCTGCAGGGTCAGGAACGTCGCGATGAACACGACCGAGGCGCTCATGACGAGCACGCCGATCGCCTGGCGGATGGTCTCCTGCGGGATCCGACGCCCGAACACCTCGACGTCGCGGTCGCCCCGCGCCTCGGCGACGATCGAGAGCGCGAGCAGCGCGAACGTCGTCACCTTGATGCCGCCGCCCGTCGACCCCGAGCCGCCGCCGATGAACATGAGCAGGTCCGTGAACAGGCGCGTCTCGGGTTCGAGGGAGGCGATGTCGAGCGTGGAGAAGCCGCCCGAGCGCGGCATCACCGAGGCGAACAGGGAGGCCAACATCTTTGCGCCGAAGTCCTCACGGCCCAGCGTGTGCGGGTTCGACCACTCCATCGCGAGGTAGCCGAGCATGCCGGCGACCAGCAGGATCCCCGAGGTCGCGAGGGTGAGCTTCGCATGCAGCGTCCAGTGATGAGGGGTGCGCCACCTCTTGACCAGCACGAGCACCACGGGGAATCCGAGCGACCCCATGAACACGGCCGTCGAGATCGGGATCGAGAAGAACGGGTCGCCCAGGTACTGGGAGATGCCGCCGGGATCGGGCACGAAGCCCGCGTTGTTGAACGCGCTGATCGCGTAGAAGGCGCCGTAGAAGACGGAGGTGCCGGTGCCGTGCTCGGTCGCGATCATGTACGGCACGAGCGCGAGGAAGGTGAGGACCTCGAAGGCCGTCGAGGTGATGACGATCGTGCGCAGCACGCTGCCCACCTCGGCGAGCTGCTCGGCGCGGGTCTCGCGCGCCGTGATGATCCTCTGGGCGAGCCCCATCGAGCGCATCACCGACAGCCCCAGCAGCGAGGCGAGGGTGAGCACGCCCAGCCCCCCGATCTTCATCGCGACCATGAGGACCACGAGCCCGAAGGTCGACCAGTGCGTGGCCGTGTCGACCGTGGTCAGCCCGGTCACGCAGATGGCGGAGACGGCCGTGAACACGGCGTCGCGGAAGTCGGTGGCCTGGCCGTCGGACGCCGCGAGCGGGGACATCAGCAGCAGCGTGACCAGGCCGATCATCGCGGTGAACACGGTCAGTGCGAGGCGGGCGGGGGAGGTCCTCGCGGCCGTCGCGAGCGCGGTGCTCGAGAACTCGCGGATGCGCTGCCAGAGGGAGACCGCGGACAGGTCTGTGCGCCCGTCCTCGTCCCGGCCCTCGCTCATCCGGCTGCTCCTCGTCCTGCGTCTCGGTCCTGCGTCTCGTGCCCGTCGCGTATGCGCTGTCCGACCAGCGGCGCCGGGGGCCCGCGGGCCCCCGTAACCGCCCGCCGCGCAGGCGCTGATCCGTCGCGCAGTCTACGTCGGCGATGCGCTCGTCCGGCCCTGCACTGGGTACGCTCGCACGCATGGTCTCCGCCCCCCATGGCTCCTCCGCTGCCGGTGTCGTCTGGGACGACTCCCTCCTCGCCTACGACTTCGGCCCCTACCACCCGATGTCGCCCGTCCGCCTCGAGCTGACCAGGCTGCTCGCCGAGACCAGCGGACTGCTCGCGCGCCCCGGGGTGCGGATCCTGCCCGCGCCCGTCGCGGACGACGCGGAGCTGCTGCGCGTGCACACCCCGGAGTTCCTGGCCGCCGTGCGCCGCGCCTCGGAGCCCGGGGCGGGGAAGGACGGCGGGGACGACGCGCTCATCGCCTTCGGCATCGGGGGCGACGACGTCCCCGCCTTCGAGGGCATGCACACCGCGAGCGCCCGCATCGTCGGCGGATCGATCGCCGCGGTCGACGCGATCCGCGCCGGCGAGGTGGACCGTGCCGTGAACTTCGCCGGCGGCATGCACCATGCGCGCGCCTCGCAGGCCGCCGGGTTCTGCGTGTACAACGACGCGGCGATCGCGATCGCCCACGCCCTGGACGCGGGGGAGGAGCGCATCCTCTACGTCGACCTCGACGTCCACCACGGCGACGGCGTCGAGCGCGCGCTCTGGGACGAGCCGCGCGCCGTCACCCTCTCGATCCACGAGAGCGGCGAGCACCTCTACCCGGGCACCGGCTTCGTCCAGGACACCGGCGGCGCGGGCGCCCTGGGCAGCGCGATCAACGTCCCGCTCCCGCCGCGCACCGACGCGGACGGCTGGGTGCGCGCGATCGGCGCGACCGTGCCCGCCCTCGCCCGCGCTGTCCGCCCGACGCTCCTGGTCACCCAGCACGGCGCCGACAGCCACCGCAAGGACCCGCTCGCCGACGTCCGCGCGACCCTCGAGGCCCAGCGGGCGGCGATGATGCTCATGCGCGAGGTGGCGGAGGAGTCCGCGGGCGGGCGCTGGCTCGCCCTCGGCGGCGGCGGGTACGCGGTCACCGACGTGGTCCCGCGCTCCTGGGCGCACCTGGTGGCCGTGGTCACCGGGGAGCCGCTCCCGGAGGAGGGCGACGTCCCCGAGGCGTACCGCCGCGCCGCCCCCGAGGTGCTGCGGGCCCACGGCCTGCTTGACCCCGATGCCCCGCCCGAGATGGGGTACGGGGAGCAGCGCCCCCTGGACGTGTGCGACTGGTCGCTGGGCTTCGATCCGGCCGACGACCTCGACCGCGCCGTCCAGGCCGCCCGTCGCTCCGCCTTCCCCGAGTGGGGCCTGGACCCGTTCCTCGACTGAGGGACCCCGCGGCGCGGCGACTGCCAGAATGGCCGCATGACCACTCGACCCCCGTCGGACGACCCGGCGGACGAGCCGGTGGAGCCACGGCCGGACGCCACGCGGGTGCTCGACGACCTCGCCGCCGATCTCGACGGGGTCCGCCTCGGCTTCGAGGCGCCCGGCGCCGCGCAGACCCGCAGCGCGGTGACCGCCGCCTCCCGCCAGCTCGCCGACCACCTCGTCCCGCGCCTGCAATCCGTCGACGCCCCGCTGCTCGTGGTCGTCGGCGGCTCGACGGGCGCCGGCAAGTCGACACTGCTGAACGCCCTGGTCGGTCGGCCCGTCACCCGTGCCGGCGCGATCCGCCCCACGACCCGGCGGCCCGTGCTGCTGCACCATCCGGAGGACGCCCCCTGGTTCGAGGGCACGCGGATCCTGCCCGGCCTCGCCCGCGTCCGCGGGGGAGCGGGCGCCGGCGCCCCATCGGCCGGATCCGAGGACGAGCCCTCGCGCGAGCTCGAGCTGCGCCCCCTCGCCGAGATCCCTCGCGGCCTCGCCCTGCTGGATGCACCGGACATCGACTCGATCGCCGCTGGCAACCGCGAGCTCGCCCGGCAGCTGCTGCGCGCCGCCGATCTCTGGCTGTTCGTCACCACCGCCAACCGCTACGCCGACGCGGTCCCGTGGGAGGTGCTGCGCACGGCGGTCGAGGCCGACGCCACGGTCGCCGTGGTCATGAACCGCATCCCCGAGCGGCCCGGCATCGCCGAGGAGCTCGAGACCGACCTGCGCGCGATGCTGGAGGACCGCGGGCTCGAGCCCGCCCGGCTCTTCCTCGTCCCGGAGTCGTCGCTCTCGGCCGAGGGGATGCTCGACCACGCCCGCGTCGGCGAGATCGACGCCTGGCTGCACGCGCTCGCCGCGGACCAGGGCGCACGCGGCGCGATCGCCCGGCGCACCCTCGCCGGCGCCCTCGACTCCCTGGACGGGACCCTGCAGGACGTCGCCGCCGGCGTCGAGGAGCAGGGCGCGATCCGCGAGGAGCTGGCGGCGGCGGTCGACGACGCCTTCGCCGACGTCGTCGAGCGCATCGAGGCGGCCGTGGGCGACGGGTCCCTGCTGCGCGGCGAGGTCCTCGCGCGCTGGCAGGAGGTCGTGGGGACCGGCGAGATCGTCCGCTCGCTCGAGAGCCTCGTCGGGCGGGTGCGCGACCGCCTCGGACGGGCGCTGCGCGGCGAGGGCAGACCCGCCGTCGCGGCCCAGGACGCCCTCGAGACGGGGCTCGTCCACGTGGTGGTCGACGAGACCGCGCGCGGCGCCGAGCACGTCGAGCAGGCATGGCGCTCGCACCCCGCTGGACGCCCCCTCGTGGAGGGTGCGGACCTCTCCCGCATGGAGCCCGGCTACGAGCAGCAGGTGGCCCGGGCCGTGCGCGACTGGCAGGGGGACGTGCTCGAGCTCGTGCGCAGCGAGGGCGCGGATCGTCGCACGAAGGCCCGCATCCTGTCCCTCGGCGTGAACGCCGTGGGGGTCGCGCTCATGGTCGTCGTCTTCGCCTCCACGGCCTTCATCCCCACCGGCCTGGAGGTCGGCACGGGCGCCGCGACCGCGATCGTCGGCCAGAAGCTGCTCGAGACGATCTTCGGCGAGGACGCCGTGCGGAGACTGGCCCGTGTGGCCCGCGAGAGCCTCGCCGCGCGGCTCGAGGGACTCGTCGCCGAGCGCGCCGAGCCCTTCCGTGAGCGCCTGGACGCCGTGCCCGAGGGCACGGAGCCCGCAGCCCTGCGGGCCGACGCGCGCGGGGCGGCAGCGCTCGCCGCCGACATCCGGACCCGCGCCGAGCAGGCGACGGGCGGCCGGACGGTGCCTGAGACCACGACCCAGGAGCACCCGACCCAGGAGCACCCGAGTCACGAACCCACGACCGGGGAGGAACCCGCATGAGCCGGCGCACCTCCCGCACCCCGCGCGGCGCCCGCGCCGGATCCGAGGAGGCCCTCGCGACCGTGGCCGAGCGCCGGGACGCCCTCGTGCGGGCCCGCGAGGATCTCGAGGGCATCGCCCCGGCGGACGCCCTCGATGCGGCCGGGAAGATGCTCGAGCGGCTCGATGCGCGCACCGCGCTCTCGGCCGAGCACACCGTGATCGGCTTCTTCGGCGCGACCGGATCCGGCAAGTCCTCGCTCATGAACACCCTGGTGGGGGAGGAGATCTCGCCGGCGGCGGTGCGTCGGCCGACGACGCGCGACCCGCACGCCGCGGTGCTCGACCCCGCCGGGGCGGACGCCCTCCTGGACTGGCTCGAGGTCGCCGATCGCCACGGGGTGCAGGGTGGTCCGCTGCACGACGCGCTCGCGCGGGCGGCCGCGGACGGCGCCGGGCGCGCCGCCCGAGCCGGCCGTGCCGGCAGTGCCTCCGGAGCGGGACCTGCCGCGGGCATGGTGCTGCTGGACCTGCCCGACCTCGACTCCATCCAGGAGGCCCACCGCGACATCGCCGAGCGCATGACCGGCATGGTCGACGTGCTCGTGTGGGTCACGGACCCGCAGAAGTACGCCGACCGGGTGCTGCACCGCGACTTCGTCGAGCCCTTCGCCGGCCACGACGCCGTCACGCTCGTGCTGCTCAACCAGATCGACACCGTGCGCGAGGACGAGCGCGAGAGCGTGCGCGCCTCCCTCGAGCAGATCGTGCGACGGGACGGCCTCGAGCACGCGCCCGTCCTCGCGGTCTCCGCGCAGACCGGCGCAGGCCTCGCGGACGTCCGCTCCCGCTTCGCGGCCGTCGCCCAGGCGCGTGAGGCGATCGCCATGCGCCGGCGCGCCGACCTGCGGGAAGCCGCCCTGGAGCTGCGCGGGGCCGCGGATCCCTCGGGTCTGCCGGACCGCGTGTCTCCGGCCGCCGAGCGCTCGCTCGAGGACGCCCTCGGGGCCGCCGCCCGCATCGAGCCCGTGGCCGAGGCCGTGGGGAAGGCCTACCGGCATCGCGCCGACGCGCGCAGCGGCTGGCCCGTCGTGCGATGGCTCCGGCGCGTGCGCCCGGACCCGCTGGGTCGCCTCCACCTCGGGGCCGACGCATCAGGCGGCGGCCGGGGCGCAGAGGCGCGGTCCTCGCTGCCCGTGCCCGACGCGGCGACCTCGGCCCGCGCCTCCGAGGGCCTGCGCGGATTCGCCGACACCGTCAGCCACGAGGGCTCCGACCCGTGGCGCGCGGCGGTGCGCCGCTCCGCCCGCTCGCGCGAGGACGAGCTCCCGGACGCTCTTGACCAGGCCGTCGTCGGCGCGGACCTCTCGCGCCGCACCCGTGGCTGGTGGTGGCCCGTCCTCGACGTGCTGCAGTGGCTCGCGATGGCGGCCTGGGTGGTGGGTCTGGGCTGGCTCGTGCTCAATGCTGTCCTCGCGTTCTTCCAGGTCCCGGCGCCGCCGATGCCGATGATCCGCGAGCTGTGGGTGCCGATCCCCCTGCCCACGGCGCTCGTCGTGCTGGGCGTGGGGGCGGGGATCCTGCTGGCCGTGCTCGGCGGGGCGCTCGCCGCCCTCGTCTCGCGCCTCCACGCGGCTCGTGCCCGACGGCTGCTGCGCGCCCGCGTGCACGAGGTCGCGGCCGATCTCGTCGTCGGCCCCGTGCAGGACAGACTGGACGCGGCCCGCAGATCTGCGACGGATCTCGCAGAGGCGAGCGGGGACGCACCCCCTCGGCGCGTGTAGAGTGGGGCGTCGACTGTGGCACGGGCCCTGGACTCGTGGTGCTCATGCGTGGGCGCCGCATCCCGCCCCCGGGAGCGGGGAGCACCGCCTGTGGGCCGGGCCGCGTGCAGTCCGCTCTCCGTCCGAGACCGCAGGCATCCGCCTGCAGAACAGGGGTCCCCATGGGTTCCGTGATCAAGAAGCGTCGCAAGCGCATGTCGAAGAAGAAGCACCGCAAGCTGCTTCGTCGCACGCGCCACCAGCGCCGCAACAAGAAGTGATCTGCGCGCCCCCAGGGCGCGACCGCATGCGGGCCCCGCGGCCCGCGCGGTGATCACTGCACGAGGACCCCGCCGGATCTCCGGCGGGGTCCTCGTGCGTTGCGATGCGGGGCCTCTCGGTCCGCCCGGTTCGAGGGGCCTCTCGGCCCGTCGGGCTCAGCGGCCCAGGATCCTCTTCCACCAGGGCCGACGGCTGAGCGCCGAGCGCAGGGACGACGCGTCGACGCGGTAGCGGGCCCGCACGGCGCCGTCGACCACGATCACCGGCACGTGCTCGTTCCAGTCGCGCTGCAGACCGGGGTCCTCGTCGATGTCGCGCACCTCCACGACCGTCCCCGCGCGGTCGGCCTCTGCACGGACGACGGGCAGCGCCTCGTCGCACAGATGGCAGCCGGGGCGGGTGAGGTACAGCACGCGCGCATCCGGATCCGTGGTGCGCGGCGGGCGGGGGAGGTCGGCGGGGAGGCTCATCACCCGTTCAGCGTAGAGCGTCCCGCGCTGCATCGGCTCCGCGCTGCATCGGCCCGGCGCCGGCCCCGCACAGGCCGTGCGTCGGTCCCGCGCACGACGAAGGGCCGCCCACCCGGTGGTGGACGGCCCTTCAGCAGCTGTGGGCGGAGGCCCGGCGAGCCGATCACGCGATCAGTCGATCACGCGCGCGATCAGGCGATCAGGCGATCATCCGGTCAGGATGTCTCCGCGCACACGGGATCACGCAGCGGCGGGAGCGGTGAACTCGGCCTCGATGGTGATCTTGACCTCGTCGGCCACGAGCACGCCGCCGGCCTCGAGGGCGGCGTTCCAGGTGAGCCCGAAGTCCTTGCGGGAGATCTTGGTGGAGGCGGTGAAGCCCGCGCGGTACTGGCCGAAGGGGTCGGTCGCAGCGCCCTCGTAGTCGTAGTCGAGGGTGATGGACTTGGTGACGCCGCTGATGGTCAGATCGCCCACGATCTCGTCGTCGGAGACGGACGTCGAGGAGAAGGTGATCTCCGGGTTCGTCTCGGCGTCGAAGAAGTCACCGGAGCGCAGGTGGTTGTCGCGGTCCGGGTTGCCGGTCGAGATCGACGCGGTCTTCAGGGAGGCCTCGAAGCGGCTGGACTCGAGGTCGGCGCCCGCGACGAAGGAGCCCGTGACGTCCGCGAAGTGGCCGCGCACCTTGGAGATGCCCGCGTGGCGGATGGTGAAGCCGGCGTTGGTGTGGGAGGCGTCCAGCGTCCAGGTGCCCTGGGAGACGCCATCGGGGAGAGCAGTCATCGTGTGCCGTCCTTCTTTCCTTGAATGTTGCACGAACTCTGTGCTTGAAAGGTAAACTATGATGGACGTCGGGCGCAAGGCCCCAGGGGTCCGGAAGGAGCATGTGATGTCGACCACCGAGGATACGCGGGAACCGCGCGGTGCGGACGGCGAGTCGGTGAACGGCCGCGGTGCGGGCGGAGCGTCGCCCGCGAGCGGCGCACCCGTCGCCGACGGCACGAGCGCTGATCGCGAGGGCACGGAGGGCGCGGGCGGCGAGGTGGAGTGGCTGAGCCACGACGAGCAGCAGGCCTGGCGCACGTTCCTCTACGGCGTGAACCTGCTGATGGAGAACATCTCGACGGCGCTCGAGCAGGATCCGCGCTTCGATCTCTCCCTCGACGAGTACGAGATCCTCGTGCGGCTCTCCGAGGCGCCCGAGGGGCGGATCCGGATGTCGGGGCTGGCCGATCAGGTCGTGCACTCGCGCTCGCGGCTGACCCACACCGTCGCCCGCCTCGAGAAGCGCGGCATCCTCGAGCGCGTCCGCTGCTCGGGAGACGGCCGGGGCCGCGAGGCGGTGCTCACCGAGGCCGGCGCGGAGCTGCTGCGCCAGGCGGCGCCCGTGCACGTGGCCTCCGTGCGGGAGCGGCTGCTGGACGCCGTGGGCACCGAGGACCTGCTGGAACTGGGTCGGATCATGGCCCGCACCATCCCCGAGGGCGCCCCCGTGACCCTGGGCACCGTCCCATCCGACGTCAAGGATTGATTGGTACCTTGAGGCGGTTCGCCACTCGTCGCGGGCACGGCCCCGTTCTGCGCATCGTCGGCCGCCCCGAGTGTCGATCCGGCCCACACCCTCGGTTCCCGCGGAGGTCCCCGCGCCCATGAGCACGACCGTCATCCACCTGGTCCGTCACGGAGAGGTGCACAACCCCGAGAAGATCCTCTACGGGAGGCTGCCGGGGTACCGCCTGTCCGAGCGCGGCCAGAAGATGGCGCAGCTCGCCGCCGATCACCTCGCCCCGCGCGACGTGCGCGCCGTCTGGGCCTCGCCGCTGCTGCGGGCCCAGCAGACCGCCGCGCCGATCGCCGCCGTGCACGGCCTCCCCGTCGCGCAGGACGTGCGGCTCATCGAGTCCGGCAACCACTTCGAGGGCCAGCGCATGGGCCACGGCGAGGCCCGTTTCTCCGATCCGCGCAACTGGCGCTGGTTCGCCAACCCCTTCCGCCCGTCCTGGGGCGAGCCCTACCGGGACCAGGCCGCGCGCGTGATCAGCGCTGTGCAGTCGACCCGCGCCGAGGTCGAGGGCCACGAGGCCGTCCTCGTGCTGCACCAGCTGCCGATCTGGGTCACCCGGCTCTCGGCCGAGGGCAAGCCGCTCTTCCACGACCCGCGGCGCCGGCAGTGCCGTCTGTGCTCGGTGACGAGCCTGCGGTTCGTCGGCCCGCATCTCGCCGGCATCGACTACGCCGAGCCGGCCGCCGAGCTCTACATGGGCTCGGTCGACGCGACCGGGGGCAAGCTCGCATGAACGACCTCCCCAGCGCCCGCCCCGTCGGCCGGCGCGCCCTGTTCGGAGCGGCCGGGCTCGGCGCCGGCGCCCTCCTGCTCGCGGCCTGCGGCTCGGACACCTCCTCGCGCTACGGCGACAGCGGAGGCGACGGCGAGAACGGCTTCGTCTCCGGCGACGGCGTGACCACCGAGATCGACCCCGAGGACCGCACCGATCCCGTCGACTTCAGCGGCACCACCTACGAGGGCAAGGCCTTCGCGAGCGCCGACGACCTCGGTTCCGTGCTCGTCCTGAACATCTGGTACGCCTCGTGCGCGCCGTGCCGCAAGGAGGCACCGGACCTCGTCGAGATCGCCGGCGACTACGCCTCCAAGGGCGTGGAGTTCGTCGGCATCAACGTGCGTGACGAGAAGGGCCCGGCCGTCGCCTTCCAGAAGAAGTACAAGATCCCCTACCCGTCGCTGCCGGACCTGGACTCCAAGATCCTCTACGCGCTGCGCGGCCAGGTCTCGCCCAACGCCGTCCCCTCGACGCTCGTGCTCGATGCGAAGGGCAGGGTCGCGGCGCGCATCTCCGGCGCCGCGGATCCCTCGATCCTGCGGTCGATGATCGACACCGTCGTGGACGAATGAGCGCGATGGGCATCGGACAGGTCTTCTCCACGACGATCCTCTCGGGCTCCCTCTGGGTGGCGCTCGCGGTGGCCGCGGCCGCCGGGATCGTCGCCTTCGTCTCCCCGTGCGTGCTGCCCGTGGTCCCCGGCTACCTCGGGTACGTCTCGGGCCTCGCGGGCCAGGGGGCCGACGGCACCGGCCGCGGCGCGTCCGGCGGCGGGCGCGGCCGGGGACGCTCCCGGGGCGGCTCCTCCCGGATGGCGCTCGGAGCGGTGCTGTTCGTGCTCGGCTTCGCCGCCGTGTTCGTGGTGCTCGGCGGCTTCGTCGGGGCGCTCGGGCACGTCCTGCAGTCCCACGTCGTGTGGGTCAACCGGATCTCCGGCATCCTCGTGATCGCCATGGGTCTGCTGTTCCTGGGCCTGTTCCCCTCGCTGTCGGGGGAGAAGCGCCTGCACAGCCGGCCCGACGCGGGTCTCCTCGGGGCCCCGCTCATGGGGATCGTCTTCGGGTTCTCGTGGACCCCCTGCATCGGCCCGACCTACGCGGCCGTGGTCGCCCTCTCCCTGGACGGAGCGTCCCCGCTGCGCGGGGCCCTGCTCGCTCTCGCCTATTCCCTGGGTCTCGGCATTCCCTTCGTGCTGTTCGCGCTGCTCTTCCAGCGCGCGCTCGGCGCGAGCCGCGCCCTCGCCCGCCACCGTCGGACCATCTCCGTGGTCAGCGGCGCCCTGCTGATCGCGATCGGCGTGCTGCTGCTGACGGGGACCTGGACGCAGTGGATGGCGCAGCTGCAGACCCTCATCGGCGGATACGAGACGGTGGTGTGATGACCCAGGAGGACCGCAGGGCGCGCAAGGCGCAGCGCCGGGCGCAGAGCCGGGAGGCGAAGGGCGAGGACGCGAAGCCCCCGCGCTCCGAGCGGGCCCGTCGGGCGCGCGACGAGCAGAAGGACCAGATGGGCACGGCGAGCACCCGTGACCGCCGGGTCGCTCCCGAGGCCCGCGATCTGCGCCAGGCCGGGAAGTCGGGCAAGGCCGGGGCCTCGCTGCCCAAGCTCGGCGTGCGCGGGACGCTGCTGTTCCTGTGGCGCCAGCTCACGAGCATGCAGACCGCCCTCTTCCTGCTCCTGCTGCTCGCGATCGCCGCCGTGCCGGGGTCCCTGTACCCGCAGCGCAACGTGGACGCCTCGAAGACGGAGCAGTACATCTCCGAGCACGGCTCGTGGGCGAAGTTCCTGGACACCCTGGGCTTCTTCGACGTGTTCTCCTCGGTGTGGTTCTCGGCGATCTACCTGCTGCTGTTCGTCTCCCTCGTGGGCTGCGTGATCCCGCGCCTGGGCGTGCACCTGCGCCAGATCCGCTCGCGCCCCCCGCGCACGCCCTCGCGCCTGCGCCGCTTCGCCGGGTTCACGCGCGTCGAGCTCCCGGGGGCCGACGTCGAGGCCGTCACCGCCCGCGCGGCGAAGACCCTCAAGCGCTCCCGCTACCGCACCGACGTGCTCGAGGAGAAGGGCGGGGCGCGCTCGGTGACCTCCGAGCGCGGATACCTGCGCGAGACCGGCAACCTCCTCTTCCATGTGGCCCTGCTGGGCGTGCTCGTCGGCGTGGCCGCCGGCGGGCTCTTCCAGTACCGCGGCCAGATCACCGTGGTCGAGGGGGAGGGGTTCTCGAACTCCCTGGCCGAGTACGACTCCTTCGAGCAGGGCGCCTGGTACGACTCCTCGAAGCTGCCGTCGTTCCGCTTCACCCTCGACGATTTCCGCGCCGAGTACGACACCAGCTCCAATGCGCACCGCTTCGGACAGCCCAAGAAGTTCGAGGCCGACGTCACGGTCGACGACCCGGACAAGAGCGGCGAGTACTCCAAGACGCTGCGCGTGAACCAGCCGCTGCACGTCCAGGGCACCACGATGTACCTCCTGGGCAACGGCTACGCCCCCGAGGTCACCGTGAAGGACCCCGACGGGAACGTCGTCGCCGAGGGGCCGATCATCACCATCCCCTCGGGCGATACCGGGTACACCTCGCAGCTGGTCATCAAGGCGCCCGACGCCCAGCCCAAGCAGATGGCCGTCGTCGGCTTCTTCCTGCCCACGGGCGTCATCGACGAGAAGGGGCCGCACTCCGAGTTCCCGGGCCTGGTGAACCCGCAGCTCGCCCTCACCGTCTACAACGGCGACCTGGGCCTGGACGACGGCGTCCCGAAGAACGCCTACCAGGTCGACGTCAGCAGTCTCACGCCGGTGGCCGACTCGGACGGCAACCAGTCCCTGGTGAGCCTCACCCCGGGGGAGTCGCAGACGCTCGCCGACGGCTCCTCGATCTCCTTCGACGGCGTCAAGCGCTATGCCGCCTTCGACATCAAGCGCGACCCGTTCCAGGTGTTCACGCTGGTCATGGCGCTGAGCGCGGTGCTGGGCCTGGTGCTCTCGCTGTTCGTGCCGCGCCGCCGCGTGTGGGTGCGGGCAGTGCCGTCGGCCCACGGGGTGGTCCTGGAGGTGGCGGGACTGGCCCGCAGCGACGATGATCGACTCGTGGAGGACGTGCGCGCGCTCGCCGAGCGCCTCGCGGACTCCGCCTCCTCGGCGGCGGATCCGTCGCCATCCGATGACACGTCCGCTGATCCCCCGTCCTCTGATTCCCCGAGGCCCGCGCCCCAGTCCCCGGAGACCGATTCCTCGCAGTCCAAGCCCTCGCACGAAGGACCCCTCCAGTGATCGACCAGCAGCTCGCGGAGCTCTCGAACCTCCTGATCATCGTCACGATCGTCCTGTACGTCCTGGCCCTCATCGGCTTCGGCGCGGACCTCTCGGGCGTCACCCAGCGGCGCAGCGACGAGAAGCTCGAGAAGCAGAAGCGCGAGAGCGAGGGCGCCCGCGCCGAGCTCGCGACCGTCGGCGCGAGCGCCGGGGCGGCTGCGGCGGCCGGCGGGGGACCCGGCGGGTCGACCGACGCCGGGACGATTCCCGCCGGGACGGCCACGGCAGGGAAGGCCTCGGCCGCACGGGGCTCCGCCGGTGCCGCGACCTCGGGCAACGCGCTGGGCGCGCGCGGCTTCGGATACGTCATGGCCTCGATCGGCGCCGTCCTGCACATCACCGCGATGGTGCTGCGGGGCGTGGCGACCTGGCGCGTGCCGTGGGGCAACATGTACGAGTTCTCGATGACCTCGAGCGCGCTGATCGTCGCGCTGTTCGTGATCATCTCGATCCGCCGCAAGGACCTGCGTCTGCTCGGCACCCTCGTGATGCTCCCGGTGCTCGTGCTCATGCTGATCGCCCAGACGGCCTGGATCCTGCCCGCCTCCGACCTCACCCCGAGCCTGCAGAACTCCCACTGGCTGATCGTGCACATCGGCGTCGCCATCATCGCGACCGCGCTCTCGGGCCTCGGCGCGATCGTCGCCGCCCTCCAGCTGCTCTCGACCCGCACCCAGAAGGTGCGCGCCGCCCGCGAGGCGGCCGACCGCCCGCTGGGGCGCTTCTGGGGGCCGGTCTCGGCGCTCACCGAGCGCATCCCCGGCCCGGAGGCCCTCGAGGCGCTCTGCTTCCGCCTGCACTCCCTCGCCTTCGTGTGCTGGACCTTCACCCTGATCTTCGGGGCGGTCTGGGCCAACGAGGCCTGGGGCCGCTACTGGAACTGGGACCCCAAGGAGGTGTGGACCTTCGTGATCTGGGTGGTCTACGCCTGCTACCTGCACGCCCGCGCCACCCGCGGCTTCCGCGGCAACAAGGCGGCCTGGTTCGCCCTCGCCGGCTTCGCCTGCGTCATCATCAACTACACGGTCGTGAACCTCGTGATCAACGGCCTGCACTCCTACTCCGGACTCGGCTGAGCCGCCGGCGGGACCGCGACGCCGTGATCAGACGCCGCGATTCCGACGCCGCGATCCCGCCGCCCCGGCGCAGAGATGAGGCCGGCGCACCGAGAACCCTGATTCCCGGTGCGCCGGCCTCATGTCTGCGTGCCGCGCGGGCGGCTGTCCGGCCCCTTCGGGGTCAGCCGCGCCCGTCGTCCGTGGTCGGGGTGGCCGGACCTGTGCCGTCGCCGCGCCCCCGGTCGTCGTCCTCGCCGCCGCTCCCGGTGCCGTCACCGCCGTCGCTCCCGCCGCGGCGCTCGCGCTCTCGGCGCTCGCGCCGGATGTCCTCGTCGAGCTTGCGCAGGAACTCGGGGTCCTCGTCGGGCGCCAGGGGCCGGGACCCGCGCGCACCCCGACCGCTTCGGGAGCCCCACGACCCCGCCGATCCCGCGGGTCCGTCCTCTCCGTCCCGGGAGGGGCCTCCGCGCAGCGGATCGAAGGCGCTCGGGGCGCCGCTCTCGCGGTCCTTGCCGACCAGCAGCCAGGTGAGCGGCCCCACCCAGGGCAGCAGCACGATGAGCACGATCCAGGCCCACTTCGGCAGACCGCGCAGCTGCGCGTTCTCGCACTGGATGCAGTCGGCGAGAGCGAAGATCGTCAGCCCGATCGAGGCGATGGCGAGGACACCCTTCAACATCCCCCGAGTCTACGGAACCTCGCGGGCCGGCGGGCCGGGCGCTCCGCACCGTCCGTCTCAGGACGCCAGGACCCGCCGCAGCTCCGCCATCTGCTCGTCGAGCTCCCGTGTGGTCTCGGCGATCTGCGACATGCGCCGGGAGTGCACCTCGGGGACGTCGCCGTCGAACTTGTAGCGCAGGGAGTGCTCGGTGCTCGCCCAGAAGTCCATCGCGATGGTGCGCAGCTGGATCTCCACGGGGATCTCGACGGTGCGGTCGGCGAGGAACACGGGCACCTGGACGATCAGGTGCAGGGAGCGGTAGCCGTTGGGCTTGGGGTCGGCGATGTAGTCCTTGACCTGCAGGACCTCGAGGTCCTCCTGGCGGCGGATCGCGTCGCTCACGAGGTACACGTCGGCCACGTACGGGCAGGTGATCCGCAGGCCGGCGATGTCGAAGATCTGAGCGCGGATCGCATCGATGTCAGCCGGGACGCCGCGGGCGACGATCTTCTGGGTGAGCGACTCGGCGGACTTCAGACGGGTCTTCACGTGCTCGATCGGGGAGTGGTCGTGCTGGGCGTCGAACTGCTCGCGCAGGATGCCGACCTTCGTGGAGATCTCGTCGAGGCCGAACTTGTACTCCATGAGGAAGCCCCGCATGCGCTGCTGCATGCGGCGCAGCATGGTCTCGGCGTCCGCATGCTCGGCGTCGGGCCCGGCCAGGCGGCGCAGGAAGTCCAGCGCCCGGGGGTCGATCCCGTGCCCGGAGAACGAGGGGACGGCGTCGGACGCTCGCTCAGCACTCATGCGCCGGATCCTCCCACCGGTCTCTGGAGGTTCGGTGCGAGATCCCGGCACGGCATCCTCACGCGCCCTGTGTTCCGCGCCTCGGCCCGCACGGTCCGTCCAGGCGGGCGCACTACCCTGGCACCCATGCGAGACGTCCTGCTCTATACGGTGATCCGGCTGGTGGTGCTGGCCGCGGCCTGGTGGCTGATGGTGCAGATCGGCGTGGGGTTCTACCTCGCCGGGATCATCGCCGTGCTGATCGCGTTCCTGGTCTCGGTGCTCTTCCTGCGCGCCCCTCGCGAGCGGCTCGCGGGGAGGCTGCAGTCGGCCGACGAGCGCCGCCGCGAGCGCCGCGGCCCCGTCCGCGACGAGGACGCCGACGAGGAGGACGCGCTGCTCGACGAGGATGACGACGAGCGCTGAGCGGGGACGCTCCGGGGCGGCCCGGTGACGGGTCAGACCGCGAGGCCCACGAGGAGCAGCAGCGCGAAGACGAGCTCGAGCCGTCCCGCCTGGGCCAGCACCGGGATCAGCGCGCGCCCCTGGGTTCCAGCGAGCACTGTGCGCAGCGGGCCGACCGCGAGGACGGTGGCGAGCAGCACGACGAGCACCGGCGGGTGGACCACCATGACCGGCACCATCAGCACGAACGGGACGACGAGGCATGCCGTCAGCAGCATGCGCGTGCCCCGGTCGTCGAGCCGCACCGCGAGGGTGTGCTTGCCGGCGACGGCATCGGTGGGCAAGTCCCGCAGGTTGTTGGTGAGCATGATGACCACGGCGAGCAGGCCGATCGCGCAGGCGGCGAGGATCGCCACCCAGCTCACGCGGAGCGTGATCGCATAGGCGGTGCCGCCCACGGCGACCAGCCCGAAGAAGATGAACACGAACAGCTCGCCGAGTCCCAGGTAGCCGTAGGGCCGCTTCCCGCCGGTGTAGAACCAGGCCGCGGCGATGGCGGCGGCTCCCACGATCACGGTCCACCAGATGCCGGCGACCGCGATGAGGACGAGTCCGAGCAGACCGCCGAGCCCGAGCGCGAGGAACGCCGCGCGCTTCACGGTGCCGGGGGCCGCTGATCGCGAGCCGGTGAGCCGGAACGGACCCACGCGGTCGTCGTCCGTGCCCCGCACGCCGTCCGAGTAGTCGTTGGCGTAGTTCACGCCGATCTGCAGGCAGAGGGCCACGCCGAGGGCGAGCAGGACCCGCGGGATGACCACGGCGGCGTCGAATCCGGCGTCCCAGAGCGCGGCCCCGGTGCCGGCGGCGACCGGGGAGATCGCGGCGGGAAGAGTGTGGGGGCGAGCGGCCTCGACCCACTGGGAGAACGTGGCCATGATGCTCCTCGAGGCGTGGTCTGCGGTGGCAGGACCGCAGTTCACGGCCCCATCAAGGATACGTCCGTTGAGGCCGCGCCCGGCGTGTGCCCGGGGGTGGCGTGGGTCGCGCCCACGCGCCCATGCGTCAGCGCGAACCGGGCCGGAGCCGGTCTCAGCCGTGCGCGGAGGCGATGCGGGCCGCCGCGGCCCGGTCGATCTTCCCGATCCCGAGGCGCGGCAGCGCCTCGACGACGTGCACGTGCCGCGGCACGGCATGGGAGGGGACGCCCGTGGTGCGCAGCGCCGAGCGCACGAGGGCGGGCAGGTCCTCCGCCTCGGTCGGGGCGTCGTCGGCGGGGACGACGAGCGCTTCGACGCGCCGACCCCACTCGGGGTCGGGCACGCCCACGACGACCCACTCGGCGAGGAGCCCGCGCAGCATGAGGGAGCGGTCGATCGCGCGCTCCACGTCCTGCGGGACGACCTTGAGCCCGCCGGTGGTGATGACGTCGTCCGCGCGGCCCAGGATCCGCAGTCGCCCGTCGTCGATCCGGGCGAGGTCGCTGGTGACGAAGGCGCGCTCGCCGTCGGGGCCGACGACGGGGAAGTCCTCGGTCGCCGCGATCCCGTCCGCGAGCACGTAGCCGTGGGCGAGGGTGGGCGAGCGCAGCCGCAGGCGGCCCTCCTCAGCGCCCTCCTCCGAGTCCTGCTCCGCCCCGTCCTCCGTCTCCACGAGCTCGAGTCGCACGCCGGGGAGCGGCACGCCGTCGTAGACGCAGCCGCCTGCGGTCTCGGAGGACCCGTACGTGGTGCGCACGGCGATGCGCGCCCCCTTCGCGCGCGCCAGCAGGTCGGGCGGCGTGGCCGCACCGCCCACGAGCACCGCGGAGAAGCGTGCGAGCAGGGCGCGGGCCCTGGCGCCGTCGCCCGACGCCTCGCCGAGCAGCCGGGTGAGCTGGGTGGGCACGAGCGAGGTGAAGGCGGGGAGGCCCGCTTCCGCGGCCTCCGCGAGGGCCGGCTCGGCGAGGGCGACGAAGCGGGCGGCGTCGAAATGGGCGGAGAGATCCGGCAGGGGATCCGGGAGCGGGACGCGCTCGAGTCCCAGCACCTGGGCCGTGCGGTGGGCCCGGGCGATGACCTGGATGCCGGCGATGTGGGTGGGCGGCAGCAGGGGCAGCCAGTGCCCGTGGCCCGCGTGCGCGGTGCGGTCGGCATCCGTGTCCTGGGCGACGTCGCCGTCCGCGAAGAGTCGCGCGGTCGCGTCCTGCGAGGCGAGCAGCGAGCGCAGGGGATGGGCGACGGCCTTCGCGCGGCCCGTCGACCCGGAGGTCGGGACCACCAGCACGGTGTCCTCGAAACCGGCGGGCATCGTCGGCGGCGGGTCGAACGGGCCCAGCCACAGCCGTCCGCGACCGGCCATGACCTCGCCGATCGCGCGGACGTGCTCGGCGAGCGAGGCCGCGGAGCCGTCGAAGGGTGCGGGACGGATCCAGGGAGCGGATGCTGCCGGAGGGAGCTCGGCCACGGTGCTCAGCCCTGCGGGTGGGGGAAGGACGACCAGTCGGGGGCGCGGTGCTCGAGGAAGGCGTCACGGCCCTCGACCGCCTCGTCCGTCATGTACGCCAGGCGCGTCGCCTCGCCCGCGAAGACCTGCTGGCCCATGAGGCCGTCGTCGGCCAGGTTGAAGGCGAACTTGAGCATGCGCACCGCCTGCGGGGACTTCGTGGCGATCGTCGCGGCCATCGCGAGCGCCGCGTCCTCGAGGTCCGCGTGGTCGACGACCCGGTTCACCGCGCCCCAGTCGTAGGCGTCCTGGGCCGAGTACTCCTCGGCGAGGAAGAAGATCTCGCGGGCCCTCTTCTGTCCCACCTGCTTGGCGAGGTACGCGGAGCCGTAGCCGCCGTCGAAGGAGCCCACGTTCGCGTCGGTCTGCATGAAGCGCGCATGCTCCCGCGAGGCGATCGTGAGGTCGGCGACCACGTGCAGGGAGTGCCCGCCGCCGGCGGCCCAGCCGTTGACCACGGCGATCACGACCTTGCCCATGGTGCGGATCAGACGCTGGACCTCGAGGATGTGCAGGCGGCCTCCCTGCCCGGGGGTGACGGTCTCGGCGGTCTCGCCGCCCGCGTACTGGTACCCGGAGCGCCCGCGGATGCGCTGGTCCCCGCCCGAGCAGAACGCGAAGCCGCCGTCCTTGGGGGACGGACCGTTCCCGGTGAGGAGGATGACGCCGACCCCGGTGTCCAGCCGCGCGTGGTCGAGCGCCCGGTAGAGCTCGTCGACCGTGTGCGGGCGGAAGGCGTTGCGCACCTCGGGCCGGTCGAAGGCGATCCGCACGCACGGCAGGTCCGTCGGCGCCTCGGGATCGGAGCGGTCCACGGCGCGGTGGTAGGTCACGTCCGTGAGTGCGGGACCGGCCAGCTCATCAGGGCCGATGTCCCGCCAGCGCTCGGGATCGAAGGTGTCGGAGACGTCGCGGGGCAGCTTGAAGCGGGGCATGCTCGCCAGGGTATCCCCGGCGCGCGCGGGGTTCGGCCCGCTACCGGGTGATCCGGCCGACGAGGAGCGGACGAGGATCGGACGGGGTTCTCAGGCGTCGTCGGCCCAGGGCAGCAGCACGGTGGGCGGAGCGGGATCGGTCACGAGCCGGCCGTAGGCGAGGACGTCCACGCGCTCGCCGCCGATGAGGAACTTCTCGCGCTCCGTGCCCTCGTGCAGGAAGCCCGCGGCGCGGGCGACGGAGCCTGAGGCGGGATTGTCGATGCGGTGTCCGAGCTCGAGGCGCTCGAGCCCCCAGCCGCCCCGGTCCACGGGCCGCAGCGCGCGCTCGGCGAGGGCGGCCGCCGCCCGCGAGGCGAGGCCGCGGCCGCGATACGCGGGATGCAGCCAGTAGAAGAACCAGCCGTTGCGATTGCCCTCGTCGACGCTCACGGCGACCAGGCCGACCATGCGGCCGTGCGCGCCGTGCGCGCCCTGCACGGCATCCGGCTCGTCGTCCACGATCGCGAAGGCGTGCCGGTCCGCCCCGCGCAGCCAGGTGCAGTACTCCTCGGCCGACGCGGCGTCGTGCACGTCGCCCTGGCGGGACATGTCGGGGGAGGACGTGAAGGCCTCGAGGATCGCGTCGGCGTCGTCCGCTCGCACCGGGCGGAGGTGCGGGCCGAAGCCGGAACCGAGAGCATGGTCGACCTCGGCGGTGTGGCGATGAGCAGGCATGGGACGAGGGTACGGCGCGATGCCACCGGCGGCTGGGTCTCGGATGCATCACGAAGTGACCGGCATGGACCGGAAGATCCAGAAATGTCCCAGGGAATGGATAGATTGCGATCAGCCGGCTCTCGGGTCCCGTGCGAACGTCAGGGGCCTGTGCCCCCGAGCCGGCGATGCCTCCGGCCGTCACGCCACAGGCATCCGTCCCGTGCGCGCACGTCGCGGCGCGCGCTCTCGCCCCCAGGAGATGAGTTGACCACTGGTCCGAATCCGCCGTATGGGTCAGATCCCCAGGATCCCTACGGCTCGCGTCCCGGCCAGGGCGCGTCCCACCCGCCTTCGGGTTCATCCGATCCGTACGGCGCTCCCAGCCCCTACGGAGCGCAGACCCCGCACGGTTCACCCGCGCAGCCCTTCGGAGCACCTGGCCCCGGATATGGGGCTCCGCACCAGCCGTACGGTCCCGGGAGCGCGAATGCGGCTCCTCCCGGATTCGCGCCGCAGCAGTGGACCGCCCTGCCCTCGGGGGCATCGGCCCATCCGGGCATTCCGATCGATCCGACGACCGGCATGCCGATCCCTCCGAAATCCTTCCTCACGACGTGGCTGCTGTCCCTCTTCCTCGGTGTCCTCGGCATCGACCGCTTCTACCTGGGACAGGTGGGCCTTGGTCTCGGCAAGCTGTTCACGTGCGGCGGATGTGGGATCTGGGCCCTCGTCGACCTCATCCTCCATCTCGCGGGGGCCTCGCATGACAAGTACGGTCGACCGCTCGCCGACCGTGAGCGCTTCAAGACCATGGCGTGGATCGTCTCCGCAGTCGTCTGCGCATTGGGCATGCTGATCAGCGCCATCAACGGCGCGATCACCGACGACCCGGAACCGTCGTCGGCACCGGCCGTGACGCAGCAGGCCGAGCAGGCGGCGGAAGGGACGGCCGGTGACGGCGAGTCCTCGAAGGCCGATGGTCCGCCGCGATCGACCGACACGAAGGACGAGACGAGCGCCGCAGCCGAAGACGGCGACGAGGAGAAGGCGGCACCCGCAGACCAGAAGGTCGGTGTGGGTGAGTCCGTGAAGGCCGACGACGTGGAGCTCACGGTGACCGACGTGAAGACCGGCGTGGGCCAGGTGGGCGATACGTACTGGAACGAGAAACCCCAGGGCGAGTTCGTCATCGTCGAGGTGCAGGTCAAGAACGCGGGGAAGGAAGAGGTCACGCTCTGGTCGAACGACTTCACCCTCGTCGGAGAAGATGGCTCTCAGTACTCGACCTCGGATGACGCGTACATGGAGGATGACGCGCTCGTGCTCGAGAGCGTCAACCCCGGCAACACCTACAAGGGCAAGCTCGTGTACGACGTGCCCAAGGGGACCGAGGTGCCGACTCTGCAGATGACACCCTCCTGGTTCGGAGAGACCGCTGAAGTCGATCTGAGCTGACAACCGATGCCGGCGCCGGCGTCGCAGGAGAGCAGCGACGCCGGCGCCGCGCTCGGGTCCGTCCTGTGTGGCCGGCTCCAGCGCGTCCGCCTGTCCCGTCCGCGCGTCGCCGCACGGATCCGCCGGCCGATGGGTAGGGTCCCGCGGGTGACTCACTCCTCGTCCTCCACGACATCGACGTCGACCGGCTCGGATGCCTCGGGCTCGAGCGCCCCCGAGGCCCCCCGCCTCGAGCGCTCCCTCGGCAACCGCCATATCCAGCTGATCGCGATCGGCGGCGCCATCGGCACGGGCCTCTTCATGGGCTCGGGCAAGACCATCTCGGTGGCAGGCCCCTCCGTGCTGCTCGTCTACGTGGTCATCGGCTTCATGCTCTACTTCGTGATGCGCGCGATGGGCGAGATCCTGCTCTCGCGCCGCGAGTACCGGAACTTCGCCGATTTCACCGGTGACCTGCTCGGCCCCTGGGCGGCGTTCTTCACGGGCTGGACCTACTGGTTCTGCTGGGTCGTGACCGCGGTGGCCGACGTCATCGTGATCGCCTCGGTCTATCTGCGCGACCTGGTCCCCATGCTCCCGAGCTGGGCCACGCCCGTCCTCGCGATCGTGGTGATCGCCCTGCTCATCGGCCTGAATCTGCCGACGGTCCGCGCCTTCGGCGAGGCCGAGTTCTGGTTC
Organism: Brachybacterium halotolerans subsp. kimchii; assembly: GCF_020792675.1. Taxonomy (NCBI): domain Bacteria; kingdom Bacillati; phylum Actinomycetota; class Actinomycetes; order Micrococcales; family Dermabacteraceae; genus Brachybacterium; species Brachybacterium halotolerans. Next base: position 3,514,576 of record NZ_CP086254.1, read on the forward strand.
GCCATGGTCAAGATCGTCGCGATCCTCGCCCTCATCGTCCTGGGACTCGTGCTCGTCCTCACGGGCTTCGAGACCTCGGCCGGCCCCTCGAGCTTCACCCACCTGTGGGCCGACGGCGGCTTCTTCCCGCGCGGCTTCACCGGCTTCGTCGCCGCCTTCCAGATCGCCACCTTCGCCTTCGTCGGCATCGAGCTGGTGGGCACCACGGCCGCCGAGACCCGCGACCCGGAGAAGAACCTGCCGCGCGCGGTGCGCTCGATCCCCGTCCGCATCCTGCTGTTCTACGTGGGCGCCCTCGTGATCCTCATGTCGGTGATGCCGTGGACGGTGTACAGCGCCGACGACTCCCCGTTCATCCAGGTCTTCGCGACCGCCGGTCTGCCCGCGGCCGCCGCCATCGTGAACCTCGTGGTCCTGACCTCGGCCATGTCCTCGGCGAACTCCGGGATCTACTCGACCTCCCGGATGGTGTTCGGCCTCGCCACCCAGAACGACGCGCCGCGCCTGTTCGCGCGCGTCTCGCGCCGCCACGTCCCGCAGAACGCCCTGTTCCTCACGGGCGTGATGCTGCTGGCCTCGGTGGTGCTCCTCGTCTTCGGGCTGGGGGAGTCGACCGCGTTCTCCGTGGTCACCACCGTCTCCTCGCTGTGCTTCATGTTCGTGTGGACGATGATCCTGCTGAGCTACCTGGCGTACCGCCGTCGGCGCCCGCAGGACCACGCCGCGAGCCGCTTCCGCATGCCGCTGGGCACCGTGATGTCCTTCGTCGTGATGGCGTTCTTCGCCTTCCTGCTCTGGGCGTTCACGGGCGCGTCCGACACCCTCGCGGGTCTCCTCGCGACGCCGGTCTGGTTCGTGATCGTCGCGATCGGGTACGTGCTGATCCGGCGTGATGCCGCCCACGGCGCCCAGCGCGAGGAGTTCCGCGCGCGGGTCGTCCGCGAGAGGGACGAGGCGGCCCTCTGGCGGACCGAGCCCGTCCAGCGGGGCTAGCCTGGACGGGCGCGGCGTCGCCGCACCCACCCGTCCCGCAAGGAGCCGCCATGACCACGCTTCACGACTTCACCGTCCGCACCGCCGAGGGCGCCTCCACCGACCTCTCACAGTACGCGGGCCGGACCGTCCTGGTGGTGAACGTCGCCTCGAAGTGCGGGCTCACCCCGCAGCTCGACGGCCTCCAGGAGCTGCAGGAGCAGTACCGGGAGAGGGGACTGGTGATCCTCGGCTTCCCCTGCAACCAGTTCGCCGGCCAGATGCCCGGGAGCGACGAGGACGCCGTCACCTTCTGCCGCACCGCCTACGGCGTCGACTTCCCGATCCTCGCGAAGATCGACGTCAACGGCGAGGACGCCGACCCGCTCTACCAGTGGCTGCGCTCGGAGCGCTCCGGCGAGGACGGAGCGGACATCGAGTGGAACTTCGCCAAGTTCCTCGTCGGGCCCGACGGCGCCGTCATCGGCCGCTTCCCCCCGAGCGTCGAGCCCGCCGACCTGCGCGGTCCCATCGACGCCGTGCTGGCCGCGGCGTGAGGGGCATGCGCATCCCCGCCGCGCTGCGCGAGCGGGGCATCGAGGACGCCCGCTGCTGGTCGATCCCCATGACCACCCGCTTCCGCGGGATCACCGTGCGCGACGGCGTGGTGCTTCGGGGGCCCGAGGGCTGGGCCGAGTTCTCCCCGTTCTGGGACTACGACCCGGCCGAATCGGCCGCCTGGCTGCGCTGTGCTCTCGCCGACGCGACCGCCCCTCGCCCCGCGCCCCTGCGCGAGAGCATCGAGGTGAACGTGACGATCCCCGTCGTCCCGCCCGCGCTCGCGCACCGGCTGGCGACCGTGGGCGGCGCCCGCACCGCGAAGGTCAAGGTCGCGGACGTCGCCTCCACCCTGTCCGAGGACCTCGAGCGCCTGGAGGCCGTGCGCGACGCCCTGGGCCCGGACGCCCGCATCCGCGTGGACGCGAACGCCCGCTGGGACCGCGACGAGGCGATCGCCGCGATCCCGCAGCTGGACCGCGCGGCGGGCGGCCTCGAATACGTCGAGCAGCCCGTCGCCTCGCTCGAGGACCTCGCGGCCGTGCGCCGCGCGGTCGACGTGCCGATCGCGGCCGACGAGCTCGTGCGGCGCGCCGAGGACCCTCTGCGCGTGGCCCGCGCGGGCGCGGCGGACGTGCTCGTGATGAAGGTGCAGCCCCTCGGCGGCGCGGCCCGCTGCCTCGAGCTCGCCGCCGAGGCGGACCTCCCCGTGGTCGTCTCGAGCGCGCTGGAGTCGAGCGTCGGCCTGAGCGCGGGCCTCGCCTTCGCCGCGGCCCTGCCCGAGCTCACCCACGCCTGCGGACTCGCGACGGCGGTCCTGCTCACCGGCGACCTCGTCGCCGCACCGCTGCGCGCCGACGGGGGAATGATCCCGGTGCGGCGCCCGCAGCCCGAGCCCGAGCTGCTCGAGGCCCACTGCGCGCCGCGCGAGCTCACCGCCCGCTGGGAGCAGCGCCTCGAGGCGTGCGCACAGCTGCTGTGACCCCCGGCGCGAACGGACCCGAGCCGGGATCGGCGCGGGCGTCGGATCACTAGCCTGGGACCATGACCGAGCACCCCGCTCCCGCCGGCCACCCTCTCCGGGCGGATCCGGAGCCGATGACCATCCCCGTGCCCGCGCCCCTGGGCTCCGGTGCGGTCGAGGAGGCCGTCGCGATCTGGCGCACCCTGGTCGCGCTCGGCGTGCGGCACGTCGCGATCAGCCCGGGCTCGCGCTCGGCGCCGCTCGTCTACGCGCTCGAGGACCCCGAGATCGCGGGCCGTCTCGAGGCGCACGTGCGGATCGACGAGCGCGCCGCCGCGTTCACGGCCCTCGGCATCTCCCGCCGCGACCCGGGATCGCCGGGCGTCGTCGTGACCACCTCGGGCACCGCCACGGCGCACCTGCACGCCGCCGTCCTCGAGGCCCACCACTCCCGAACCCCGCTGATCGTGCTCACCGCGGACCGGCCCATCGAGCTGCGCGGCGTGGGCGCGAACCAGGCCACCCATCAGGTCGGCATCTACGGGGATGCAGTGCGCTTCGCGACCGACCTCCCGGCGCCCTCGCGAGACGGTGCGTCCGAGGTCGAGCTGCGCACCGCCGTGAGCACCCTCGCGCGGGCCTTCGCCGCCGCGACCGGACCCCGCCCCGGTCCCGTCCACGTGAACCTGTGCCTGCGCGACCCGCTCGTGCCCGGCGCCGGGACCGTCGACGGGCTCGCCTCGACAGGGTCGGAGTCGGGGCCGGAGTCTGCGTCGGTGCCGGGGCCCGAGCACGGCGATCGCCTGGTCGTCACCCGTCGGATCCCGCCGCGTGAGCCCACGCCGGTCGCGCTCCCGCCCGATCCGCGTGCCGTGGTCGTCGCCGGGGACGGCGCGGGTCCCGCGGCCCGCGCCTTCGCCGAGACCCACCGGCTGCCTCTGCTCGCCGAGCCGAGCTCTGGATCCCGCGGCGGACCCAGCATGGTCACGGGCTACCCGCAGCTGCTCGCGCAGGTCATGGCCGACCCCGACCACCCGCTGCGGCCCTCGCAGGCGATCGTCTACGGCCACCCGACGCTCTCGCGACCCGTGGTCGGCGCGCTGCTGGGCGCGGCCGACGTCGAGACGATCATCGTGGACCCGACCTCCTCCTGGGCCGACGCCTCCCGCACCGCGTCCCTCGTGGTGCCTGCCCTCGCCCTCGGGGACGCGGACGACCGCGCGGACGCCGCTGCGCGGCTCGAGGACTGGCGCCGCGAGGGCGCGCTGCTCGTGGAGGCGTCCGAGCCGACGTGGCAGCAGCGCGCGGCGCTCGCCGTCTGGGGGGCGACGGGGGAGGAGGACACCCTCGTGCTGGGCTCCTCGTCCCTGGTGAGGGATCTCGAGCAGCTCGCCCCGGCCGCGCGCGGGACGGTGCTGGCCGGCCGCGGCCTGGCCGGGATCGACGGGATGGCCTCGACCGCCGGCGGGTACGCGCTCGCCAACGAGCACGCTCCCGACGAGCACGCCGCCGCCGAGCACGCTCCCGCCGGACGCGTGCGTCTGCTCGTGGGCGACGTGACGGCGCTGCACGACTTCACGGGCCTGATCGTCGGCCCCCTCGAGCGTCGCCCCGCGCTGGACGTGATCGTGGTCGACGACTCCGGCGGCCGCATCTTCTCCGGGCTCGAGCACCGGCGCGCGCATCCCGGGCTCCTCGAGCGCTTCTTCACGACCCCGCACGGCGCCGACATCGCCGCCGCGGCCCGCGCGCTCGGCGTCGACGCGGTGCGGTACGAGGGCCCGCAGGCCCTCGATGCCCTGGTCAGGGGCCTCGAGCGGCCGACCGACGGGCTCCGGATGATCGTCGTCGGCCCCTGATCCCGACCCTGCCGGGGGATGCACGACACAGCCAGCGCACAGCTCGATCGCAAGGACTTCAAGGCACGAGGGGATGCAATGACTGGCATGTCATCCGAGGAATCGAACGTCCCCCAGGGCACCGGGGCCCCGGACGGGTCCGCCGACCGCCGCCCGTCCGACGACACCACCGAGCACCCGGTCTCCGCCGATCCCACCGAGCAGCTCGGGCGGGTCGACGAGACCCAGCGCCTCGACGGCCTCGGGGCCGACGAGCACGGCGCCCCGCCGCAGGGCGGCGATCCGTACGGCGCCCCGTCGCAGCATGACGACCCCTACGGCGCAGCGTCCCCGACGGCCTCCGCTTCCTACGGATGGAGCGAGCCGCAGGGCCCGCAGAACGCGCAGGGCCCCCAGGACATGCGCAGCCCATCGGCCTCCCCGAGCTGGGGAGCGGCCGCGACCGGTGCGTCCGGCGCGGCGACGCCTGCCGGCGCCCAGGCCGCGCAGGGCCCGGATCCCGCCATCCAGGGCTCTGCCCCGGCGATCCCGGGCTCCGCCCCCGCGGCCCGGCGCCGCGGTCCGGGCTGGGTGGGCGTCGCGGGCCTGGTGATGGCCGGCATGCTGCTCAGCAGCGGGCTCACCCTCGGCGGCGTCATCGCCTACGACCAGGTCGACGGCCAGGGGTCGCGCTCCGCCGCGTCGTCGACCTCCTCGAGCAGCACGAAGACGGCCGACGCGAGCCCCGTCGCCCAGGACGGCGACACCCCGAACTGGGAGAGCGTCTCGGAGAAGGTCTCGCCGAGCACGGTCGCGATCTCCGTGAGCACGGCCTCGGGCCAGGCCGAGGGGACCGGCGTGATCTACCGCGAGGACGGCACGATCATCACGAACAACCACGTGGTCTCCGGCGCCCAGAAGGTCGAGGTCTCCCTGACCGATGGCCGCACCTACAGCGCCCGCGTGATCGGCACCGACGCGACCAGCGACCTCGCCGCGATCAAGCTCGAGGACCCGCCGGACGACCTCACCCCGGCCTCCTTCGGCGACTCCGACGACGTCCAGGTCGGCGAGGACGTGATGGCCGTGGGCACCCCGCTGGGTCTCGAGAACACGGTGACCACGGGCATCATCTCGGCCGTGCACCGTCCTGTGACCACGCAGGGCGAGGCCGTCGACGGATCCGACTCCACCTACTCGTCGGCCCTGCAGACCGATGCCGCGATCAACCCCGGCAACTCGGGCGGCCCGCTGGTGGACGCGAGCGGCGCGGTCGTCGGCATCAACTCCTCGATCGCGACCTTCTCGCAGGAGGGGGAGTCCTCCTCCTCGCAGTCCGGGAGCATCGGTCTGGGATTCGCGATCCCCTCGGACACCGTCACCCTCATCGTCGACCAGCTCATCGAGAGCGGGAGCGCGAAGCACGCGCTGCTGGGCGTCACCGCGCAGGACAGCAGCCAGGACGTCTCCGGCGCGAGCTACCGCGGGGCGCTCGTGCGCTCGATCGAGCGCGGCTCGGGGGCCTCCGACGCCGGGCTCAAGGAGGGCGATCTCATCACCCAGGTCGACGGCGTGCCCGTGAACGGCGCGGCCGCGCTGACCGGCATGGTGCGCGGCCTCGAGGTCGGCTCCTCCCACAAGCTCACGATCGTGCGGGGCCAGAAGGAGATCACCAAGGATGTGACCCTCACCGAGGCCGGCTGAACGGCTGGCCGGCCACGCGGCTGACCGGCTCGGGGCCGAGACGGGCGTCCGACCCGGGGATCGACGCGGGGCCCGCGGGCTCTCAGTCCTCGGGGCGGCCGATGGCGCGCAGGACGGGCCGGGACTTCGCGAGCGCCTCGGCGTGCTCGAGCACGGGGTCGGATCCCGCGACGAGCCCGCCGCCGGACTGCACGCGCACCCGCGTGGGCGTCTCCAGGTGGGCCATGCGCAGGGCGATCGCCCACTGGCCGTCGCCCTCGGCGTCCATCCACCCCACGGGGGAGGCGTAGCCGCCGCGGTCGCGGACCTCGAGCTCGGCGATCGCGGCGTCGGCCGCCTCCCGCGGCGTGCCGCTCACGGCGGCCGACGGGTGCAGCCGGCCCGCCACGTCCAGGCTCGTGACGCCCTCGCGCAGCTCGCCCGCGACGTCCGAGGCCAGATGCTCGAGGCCGGGGAGCCGCAGCACGAACGGCTCGGCGGAGGCGGTGATCTCGGTGGTCAGATCCGCCAGGCGCGAGGTCACCGAGTCGATCGCGAAGGCGTGCTCCGCCAGTTCCTTGGCGTCGCTGCGGAAGGCCCGACGGTCCTGCTCGGCGAGCTCCGAGCCCTCGGCGACAGGGCGGCTGCCGGCGAGGACGCGGCTGAACAGGCGTCCGTGCTCGGTGTCCGCCAGCATCTCCGGGGTCGCGCCGATGACGTCGGCCAGGTGGTAGACCCAGGTGGTCGGGTAGGACTCGGCGAGGCGCCCCAGCAGCGTCGCGACCGGCTGCGCCTGCTCGAGGTGCACGGTCGAGGACTCCGAGAGCACGATCTTCTGCGCGCGGCCCTCGTCGATCATCCCGAGCGCCCGGCGCACCAGCTCCTGGTACTCGTCAGGCGTGTGGTCGGGGTCGATCTGCACGCGCGTGCGCTCGGCGCGCGGGGTCGAGGGGAACAGGTCCCGCCAGTCCGCCGGGGCTGCGGGCACCCGGTCCATCGCGTCCGACGCGTCCTCCTGCTCGTCGAGCGCGTCGACGAGGGTGAGGAACGGATCGTTGTCGAGCACGCCGAGGATCGCGCGCGGCACCAGCAGCGTGGAGGGGCGCGGGGAGGTCGCGGCGTAGGAGAAGCTGCCGAAGGCGATGAGCCCGCTGCCGCGCGTGCCGACCTCGTCGTCGATGCGGGCGGCCGCGGCGAGCTCGCGGAAGCGCGCCGAGGCCTCCTCGAAGCGATCGGGTCCGCTCGTGGTGCAGGTCCAGGCGGTGCCGATGCCCACCATGCCCTGGCCGTGGCGCAGCCAGGCGGCGGTGAGGTCGCGCGGCAGGTGCGCGGGCAGGTCGATCTCGTCCTCGAGGCGCAGGGTGCGCACGCGCAGGGCGGGCGCCGCGGCGGGCGCGGCATGCGCGCTCGGCGCACCGGGCGCGGAGTCCGCGGAGAAGGAGGACGGATCGGGGACGGGGTCTGAGGTGGGCATCAGCACGATTATGCGACACGGACCCTGCGCGCTGGACTTGCCGCGCTCTGCGGGTCACAGTGGAGCGCGCCCGCGGAGGACGGGACGACCCGACCGGGACCGGACCAGGACAGAGGTGCACGTGGCAGGCAACGGCGGAGGCGGCGGCAGGACGCGCGAGGACGGCGCCCGCGCGGACCGCGGCGACGTGCGGCTGGACTCCCCGGTGCTCGCCGGGGCGCTCGCGGCCCTCAGCGCCCTCGGCACGGGCCTCGCGATCACCGTGGTCCCCGCGCTCATCGCCCAGCTCTCCTCCTCCCACGGATCGCTGGGAGTGCTCGGCGCGATCCTGCTGGCCCTGGACGCGCTCGTCCTGGGGCACGGCGGCAGCCTGCTGCTGCAGGCGGGCTCGGTCACCGGCTCGATCGCCGTGATGCCCTTCGGGCTCACGATCGTGCTGCTCGTGGTGGTCGCCCTCGCGGCCCGGCGCGCCGTGCGCCGCCTCCGCCCCATCTCGGCCGACGGCGCCCTGCGGGCTCGGGCCCTGCGCGACGGCGGCATGTGCCTGGGCGCCCTCGTGGTCGTCTACACCGCCGGGCTCGGCGTACTCGCCGCGATCGCCCGCAGCACCCTCGTGCACGCGGTGGTGCCCTCCGCGGTGGTCTCCGGCGCCCTGGTCTCCGTGGTGGGCGGTCTCGCCGGAGCGCTGCTCGCCCTGCGCCGACGCGGCGGCGGAGGCGTGCCGGAGGTGCGCATCCTCTCCCTGCTCCCCGCCCCCTACGGCTCCGTCGCCCGGGCGGTGCTCCTCGCGCTCGCGGGCCTCGCCGCCTCCGCGGCGCTCGTCTGCACGGCGATGATCGCGATCCGCTTCGGTGCCGTGGCATCGCTGCACGAGTCCCTGCACGCGGGCTTCTGGGGGTCAGTGGTGCTCCTGCTGCTGCAGCTCGCCCTGTTCCCGCTGATCGCCGTGTGGGTGCTCGTGGTCATCCTCGGCGGCTCGGTCACGCTCGGGGCGGGCAGTGTGATCAGCCTGGCGGGCGCCGAGACCACCGTGATGCCCGCCCTCCCGCTGCTGGGCATCGTGCCGGACCCGGGCACCGCGCCCTGGTGGACGCGCCTGCTGATCGTGCTGCCCGTGGTCGCGATCGCGCTCGGCGCGATCCGCCTGTGCCGGGACCTGGTGGGGGAGGGGGCCGACGCCGACTCCTCGGAGTCGGCTCTGCGCGAGCGCGTCGTCGCCCTCGTCGCCTACGCGGTCGCCCTGCTGCTGCTCGTGCTGCTGGTCGCGGGACTCGCCACCGGCGGCATCGGCGACGGCTCGCTGGAGGCTCTGGGACCCCGGATCGGCTCCCTGCTGCTGCCGCTGCTGGGGATCGTGGTGCTGCCCACCGCCGCCGTCGCCGCCGTCTGCCTCACGCCTGCCCTGCCCTGGGCGCGCGCCCAGTGGGCGGGGCTGCGCGGCCGCGTCGAGGCGGCCGAGTCCCGCGAGAACGGGAGCACGGATCGCTCCGAGGACGAGCGCGCCCGCGACCAGGACGACGACGCCTCGGTCAGGACCCCGTCAGACCCTCCATCCAGCTGAGCACCGAGCTCTGCACCTCGTCCCGGCACGCATCCTGCGCCTGCTGGGTGAGCGCCTCGTCCCGGCACTGCTCGAGCTCGGACATCGGACCGTAGAAGATCGCGCCGGTCACGGAGCCGAGCACGATCATGAACACCGCGGGGGCGCCCACCAGCGCGGAGATCACGGCCATCGCCGGCCGGCGGTCCCTCCAGGCGGCGATCACGAGCCGCACCAGCAGCACGGCCGTGACGATCCCCGCGACACCGGCGAGCAGCGACCACGGCAGCGGCAGCATCATCAGCACCCATGAGGCCAGCAGGGACACGAGCAGCCGGGTGAGGATCCGGCGATAGCGCAGGGTCGACTCGGACGGGGCGGGGGACTCGGGCTCGGGACTGCTCACCCGACCATTGTGCCCGCTGCGCGAGCGGGACCCGCACGTCGCATGCCGCGCGCCTCGGTCGGCGACCGCTCGGGCACCGCCCCTCGCGCACTGCTCCTCGCGCGCGGTCCCGCGCACGCCACCCGGACGCCCGTCCTCGTCCCGGCGCGCTCCCCGTAGGGTTGCCCCGTGGCTCCAGCACGCATCGTCGTCCTCATCTCCGGCACCGGCAGCAACCTCGCCGCGCTCCTCGCGGCGCAGCACGAGCAGGAGTGCCCCTACGAGATCGTCGGCGTGATCGCCGACCGCGCCGCCTCCGGCCTCGCGCATGCGCAGAGCGCGGGCGTGCCGACGGCCGTCGTCCGACTGGGCGACCACCCGGATCGCGCGGCCTGGGACGCGGCCCTGGCCCGCGAGGTCGCCGCCCTCTCGCCGGAGCTCGTGGTGCTCGCCGGCTTCATGAAGCTCATCGGCCCGCCGCTGCTCGAAGCCCGGCCCGGGCGCATCATCAACACCCATCCCGCCCTGCTGCCGTCCTTCCCCGGGGCCCACGGCGTGCGCGACGCCCTCGCCTACGGGGTGAAGGTGAGCGGGGCCAGCGTCATCGAGGTCGACCCGGGCGTGGACACCGGGCGGATCCTCGCCCAGCGCGCGGTGGACGTCCGGCCGGACGACACCGAGGAGAGCCTCCACGAGCGCATCAAGGTCGTCGAGCGCGAGATGCTCGTCGACGTGGTGCGCGACCTCTCGCGCACGCTCGCCCCCTGACCCCTTCCGGACCTCCCGCCTGCCCCGGATACACTGGACCCACACGACTGGCGCAGGTGGGCGGACCACCGGGGAGTGACGATCGTGGGCATCGACCGCCTGGGTGCCCGCATGTGATGGCGGCGACCGCGTCCGCGCAGCCGCCGCATCGACCGCACCGCACCGATCCGCGAGGAGAACGCTCCGTGAGCTCCACCGACCGCCGTCCCATCCGCCGCGCCCTGGTCTCCGTCTTCGACAAGACGGGCCTGACGGACCTGGCCCGTGCCCTCTCCGAGGCCGACGTCGAGATCGTCTCGACCGGCTCCACCGCCAGCACCATCCGCGAGGCGGGCTTCGCCGTCACCGACGTCGCCGAGGTCACCGGCAGCCCCGAGATGCTCGACGGGCGCGTGAAGACCCTCCACCCGCGCATCCACGGCGGCATCCTCGCCGACCTGCGGCTCGAGGACCATCGCGCCCAGCTCGAGGACCAGAGGATCCAGCCCTTCGACCTCGTCGTCGTGAACCTCTACCCCTTCGAGGAGACCGTCGCCGCGGGCGGCACCTTCGACGAGATCATCGAGAAGATCGACATCGGCGGGCCGTCGATGGTGCGCGGCGCGGCGAAGAATTTCGCCTCCGTCGCGGTCGTGGTCGATCCCGAGGACTACGCGCGCGCCGGCCATGCGGCCACGCGCGGCGGCTTCACCCTCGACGAGCGCCAGGAGCTCGCGACCATCGCCTTCGGCCGCACCAGCGAGTACGACACCGCGATCAGCGACTGGATGCTCGGCCAGCTCGACGGGACCGACGGCGAGGACACCGCCTCCGCCCTCGGCGCCGGGACCCTCCGCGGGGCCGACGGGGGAGTCTCCGACTCCCCGGACTCCGACGCCGACGCCGACTCCCCGGCCTACCTCCTGGAGATGGACGACGAGGAGGCCGCCGAGGCCGGTCTGCGCACACTGCGCTACGGCGAGAACCCGCACCAGCGCGCCCGCGTCGCCGTCATCGACGACGAGAACCCCGGCCTGGCCGGAGCCGAGCAGCTCGGCGGCAAGGCCATGAGCTTCAACAACTACGTCGATGCCGACGCCGCCACCCGCGCCGCCTTCGATCACGACCAGCCGTGCGTGGTCGTCATGAAGCACAACAACCCCTGCGGCATCGCCGTCGCGACCGAGGACGAGGACCTGGCCGCCGCGCACGCACGCGCCCACGGCACCGACCCGCTCTCCGCCTACGGCGGCGTGATCGCGACCAACCGCCCCGTGACCCTCGCGATGGCCACGCAGGTCAAGCCCGTGTTCACCGAGGTGATCCTGGCTCCCGCCTACGAGGACGAGGCCCTCGAGCTGCTGCGCACGAAGAAGAACCTGCGGATCCTGCGGATCGCCGACCGTCCCCGCGGCGGCGTCGAGATCCGCCAGATCTGGGGCGGCTCCCTGATCCAGGAGTCCGACGCCTACCAGGCCGAGGGCGACGAGGCCGCCACCTGGACCCTCGCCGCAGGGGAGGCGGCCGACGAGAGCACCCTCGCCGACCTCGTGTTCGCCTGGCGCTCGGTGCGGGCGGTGAAGTCCAACGCGATCCTGCTGGCCAAGGACCTCGCGGCCGTCGGCATCGGCATGGGCCAGGTCAACCGCCTGGACTCCTGCCGTCTGGCCGTGCAGCGCGCCAACACCCTGGGCGAGCACGCCGAGGGCGAGCAGGCGCCCGAGCGGGCCCGCGGAGCGGTCGCCGCGTCCGACGCCTTCTTCCCCTTCGCCGACGGCGCCCAGATCCTCATCGACGCGGGCGTGAGCGCGATCGTGCAGCCCGGCGGCTCCATCCGCGACGAGGAGGTCATCGAGGCCTGCCGTGCGGCGGGAGTGACCCTCTACCTCACGGGGACCCGCCACTTCGCCCACTGACCCGCACGCCGCCGCCCTCGGGCGGTGACACGTGTGCCCGTGTCCTGGACGGGCCGAGGGTGAGGAGCCGTGGCGATATCGCCACGGCTCCTCACCCTCGGCCCGCCCGCGACCGTGCCCCCCGCACCCCCGCACCTGCCTGCGCCCGCCTGCGCCCGCCTGCACCTGCCCGCACCGGGACCGCCCGACCCCGCTCCCGCCCGTCGGCCTCGCCCCGACCGGCCCCGCGGCGTCCGACTGCGGTCGAGTTCACCCGCTGGACAGATGCGCCGCATACCCTGGGGAGCAAGCCGATCCCGGTCGCTCCTGCGAGAGCGCCCGGATGTCCGAAGGAGAGTCGCGTGAAGGTCCCCGACAACCAGAACCTCAGGGAGTACATCGAGCATCTGAGGGATGAGGGGTACACGGTGGCCGACGGGCACACGCCCGATCCCGACCTCATCGACCCGCAGGGCAACCCGGTGTACACCTGGCAGGAGGGGTACCCGTACGACACGCGCATGGACCGCGACGAGTACGAGCTCGAGAAGTACCGCCTGCAGGTCGAGCTGCTGAAGTACCAGTACTGGCTCGAGGACAACGACCAGAAGTCGATCATCATCTTCGAGGGCCGCGACGCCGCCGGCAAGGGCGGCACGATCAAGCGCTTCACCGAGCACCTGAACCCGCGCACCGCGCGCGTGGTCGCGCTGAACAAGCCGAGTGATCGCGAGAAGGGCCAGTGGTACTTCCAGCGCTACATCCAGCACCTGCCCACCGAGGGCGAGATGGTGCTGTTCGACCGCTCCTGGTACAACCGCGCCGGCGTCGAGCGCGTGATGGGCTTCTGCACCGATGAGGAGTACGAGGGGTTCATGAACCAGGCGCCGCTGTTCGAGCGCATGCTCGTGGACTCCGGCATCCACCTCACGAAGCTCTGGTTCTCCGTCTCCCAGCGCGAGCAGCGCACCCGCTTCGCGATCCGCCAGCTGGACCCGGTGCGGCGCTGGAAGCTCTCCCCGATGGACCTCGAGTCGCTGGACCGCTGGGAGGCCTACACCGAGGCCAAGGAGGAGATGTTCCGCCGCACGGACAAGAAGTACGCGCCGTGGACGATCATCCGCTCCAACGACAAGAAGCGCGCCCGCCTCAACGCGATGCGCTACTTCCTCTCCCAGTTCGAGTACGAGGGCAAGGACCACGAGGTCGTCGGCGAGCCCGATCCCAAGCTCGTCATGCGCGGCAAGAAGGAGGAGGCCGACGAGTAGTCGGCGTCCGTCCGCGGCCGCATGACGCGAGGCCCCGAGGAGCACTGCTCCTCGGGGCCTCGCGCTGTGCGCAGGGGCGCGGTCAGCGACTCGTCTCGGTCACCGCGTTGTCGTCGGCCACCATGCGCGGCACCTCGCCGGAGTCCGTGGCGGGGTCGACCACGGGGATGGTGCCGGTCGGCGTCGGACGATGGGGGCGGGTCATCATGGTGGGGGAGAGCAGCGCGCTCAGGTGCGCCTCGTCCAGCAGCCCCGCCTCGAGCACCAGGTCGCGGACGGGCCGCCCGGTCTCGAGGGCGGTGCGTGCGATGTCGGTCGCGGCGGCGTAGCCGATCACCGGCACGAGCGCGGTGACCACGCCGATCGAGCGCTCCACGTAGTCCTCGAGCACCTCGTGGTTGGGCTCGATGCCGCGCACGCAGCGGTCGGCGAGGGTGGACATCGCATGGGTCATCGAGAGCATGGACTCGAGGATGTTGAAGGCGATCACGGGCTCGAAGGCGTTGAGCTGCAGCTGCCCGGCTTCGGCGGCGAACGTCACGGTGAGGTCGTTGCCGATGACCTCGAAGGCGACCTGGTTGACGACCTCGGGGATGACGGGGTTCACCTTGCCGGGCATGATCGAGCTGCCGGGCTGCACCGCGGGCAGTCGGATCTCGGCGAGCCCGGCGCGCGGACCGGAGCTCAGGAGGCGCAGGTCGTTGCAGATCTTGGAGATCTTCACGGCGATCCGCTTGAGCACGCCGGAGAAGGTGACGAAGGCGCCCGTGTCGCTCGTGGCCTCCACGAGGTCGGCGGCGACCACGAAGTCCACGCCGGAGATCTCGGAGAGGTCCTCCGCGGCGAGCTGCGCGTAGCGGGGATCCGTGGTGATGCCCGTGCCGATCGCGGTCGCGCCGAGGTTGATCTCCTTGAACAGGCGGCCGGTGCGGGTCAGGCGCTCGACGTCCTCGGAGATCGTCGTGGCCCAGGCATGGAACTCCTGGCCGAGGGTCATCGGCACGGCGTCCTGCATCTGCGTGCGGCCCATCTTCAGGACGTCCGCGAACTCGTCGCCCTTCTCGCGCAGGGCGACGATGAGCCCGTCCATGGCGTCGGCGAGCTTCGGGAAGCTCAGCAGCAGCGCGAGGCGCACCGCCGTCGGGTAGACGTCGTTGGTGGACTGGGCGAGGTTCACGTGGTTGTTGGGGTGCAGGTGCTCGTACTCGCCCTTGGCGTGCCCCATGATCTCCAGGGCGCGGTTCGCGATGACCTCGTTGGCGTTCATGTTGGTGCTCGTGCCGGCGCCGCCCTGGATCACGTCGACCACGAACTGCTCGTGCAGCTGGCCGTCCGCGATCTCCCGGCAGGCCTGCTCGATCGCGGCGGCGCGCTCGTCGTCGAGCGCGCCCAGCTCGTGGTTCGCACGGGCGGCCGCGCGCTTGACGTGGGCGAGGGCGACGATGAGCTCCGGGAAGTGGGAGACCGGGACACCGGTGATGCGGAAGTTCTCCTGCGCCCGCAGGGTCTGGATGCCGTAATAGGCGTCACCGGGGACCTCACGGTCTCCCAGCAGGTCGTGCTCCAGCCGACCGGGCACGGCGGCCTCGGACGCAGACGGGGTGGTCATCAGGATGCTTCTCCTCGGTTCGCGACTCGGGCCGACGTCGTCGACGGCCCTTCTCCACCCTAGACGGGCCGGGGAGCCCCGCGCGGGCGACCCGTGCGAGCGGCCCGGGGTCGATGCGCGGATCGTCCCGCCGACGGGACAGGCGTCCGCCGAGGGCCGGAGCATGCGGCCCGCCGGCCTCGGATCCCGTCCTCGGATCCCGTGCTCATCCTCAGCCCGTACGATGTCGCGCATGTCGCCGAGCACGTCCCCGGGCCCCGGCGTCGGCCCCGATGCGGGCGCCGACGCGGGGCGTGAGGCGCACGCGGACGCGGGGCACGCCGCGGGGCACGAGGCGCACGCCGATGCAGCCGGTCCTGCACAGTCCGCGCCGCGCCGGGTGCCGCTGGGCGAGGGACTGCGCCGCCAGACGCTCCTGCTGCTCGCCCTCATCGCGCTCGTGGCGGTCCTGGGCTTCGGCGCCTCCACGAGCGCCGTCGTGGCCGGCCGCCTGCTCGCGGCCCTGCTGCTCGTGGTCGCCCTGCTGCGGGCGTGCCTGCCCGCCTCGCTGCTCGGGGCGCTCGTGGTGCGCTCGCGGGGGCTGGACGTGCTCGTGATGCTCGCCCTCGCGGGCGGCCTCGCGGTGCTCTCCGCGGCGCCCAACCTCTGAGCGTCTGAGCGTCCGGCCGACGGCGGCCCGATGCCGGGTCCGACGGGCCGGGGCCTGTCGGACCTCGCCGCGTCGGACCCCGCCCCGTCGGACCTCGCTGCCTCAGACCTCCGGTCCGCTGACCACGCGCACTGCGCCGCCGGTGAGCCCGTAGACGGCGCCGGCCAGCACGATCTCCCCGCGCTCCTCGGCCTCGCGCACGATGCTCGAGCGCTCGCGCAGCTCGTCGAGGGTGCCCAGCACGTGCGCCTCGACGGCGCGCGCAGCCGGATCCTCGGGATCGAGGTGGTCGCGCACGTGCTCGACGAGGATCGGCATCTCGCCGGGCAGCTGCGTGCCCTCCTTGATCGCCTCGACGGTCGCGCCCACGGCGCCGCAGGACTCGTGCCCGAGCACGAGCACGACCCGCACGCCCAGCACGGCGACGGCGAACTCGACCGACGCCTGCATGGAGCGTCCCAGCACGTGACCTGCGTTGCGGGAGACGAACACGTCGCCGAAGCCCTGGTCGAACAGCAGCTCGACGGGCACGCGGGAGTCCGAGCACCCCAGAACCGTGGCGTAGGGGGCCTGCCCGGTCTCGAGCAGGCGCCTGCGCGCCTCGTCCTGGTGCGGGTGCAGCGCGTCGCCGTCCACGAACCGCCGGTTGCCCTCGAGCAGCGCGGCGAACGCCTGCTCCGGGGTCGAGGAGGGGGAGGGGGCTGAGGACGCCGGGTTCGCGCCGGTCACGTCGGAGTCGTTCACAGATGTCTTCCTTCCGGGGGCGCCGTGCGCACAGGGTCGCCCGCTGGAGGGGTGGCGCGCAGGCGCCTGTCAGTGTGACACGATTCGGGCCGTGCCCACCGACATCGTCCGCCTGCACTCCGTCTTCGACCTCGCCATGCGCGTCGGCGAGGGTCTGCTGACCAACGGAGCCGCCGCCTCCGAGGTCACGGCGACCGTGCTGAGGATCATCAGCTCCTCGGGTCTTCGTGACGTCGTGGTGGAGGTCACCTTCAACCAGGTGTCGCTGTCCTACCTCCCCGACGACTACTCGACGCCGTTCACGAGGATCCGCGCGACCGGCAGCCGCGTGCAGGACTTCGCGCGCCTCTCGGCCTTCGAGGAGGTCACCGAGCACTACATCCTGGGCACCGTGAGCCTCGAGGAGGCCCTCGTCCAGGTGCGCTCGATCCCCCAGCAGAGACCGCACTATCCGCGCTGGCTCGCGTTCCTGGGGTTCGCCGTGATGGGCGGTGCGGCGGCCTTCAGCTTCGGCGGGACGATCCTGGTGGTGCTCACCGCCACCCTCGCCAGCGGCGCCCTGGTCGCGCTCACCGAGGTGATGGCGGCGCGCCAGATCCCCATGTTCTTCGGGCAGGCCGCGGGCGGTCTCATCGGCGTGGTCGTGGCCGTGGTGCTGCACGCCCTCGCGCCCGCCCAGAACTCGGCCATCGTCGTGGTGGCCTGCATCATCGTGCTGCTCGCAGGGCTCGCCTCGATCGGGTCCATGCAGGACGCGATCACCGGCTGGTACGTCACCGCCTCGGCCCGCATCCTGGAGACGCTCATGCTCACCGTGGGCATCGTGGTGGGCGTGCGCGCCGGACTCCTGGGTGCCGAGCTGCTCGGCCTCCACATCTCGGTCGAGCCCACAGCCCCCGTGACCCTCGCCTCCCTGGTCGCGGCCGCCGTCTCCGGTGCCGTGATGGGTCTCGGCTTCGCCGTCGGCACCTTCACCCCGGCCCGGGTGCTGGGCTGGATGGCGATGGTCTCCTCGGTGTCGGCCGTGGTCGTCTACCTGCTCACCGAGTTCGTGTTCGACCGCGTCTGGGCCTCGGCGTGCGCGGCGTTCGCGGTCGGCGTGCTCGCCGTGCTCGTGGCCCGACGGGTGCGCGCCCCCGCGCTCGCCCTGATGATGGGCGGCATCATCCCGCTGGTGCCCGGCAGCCGCATCTACCGCGGGCTGCTCGCGCTCAGCGAGGACATCGGCCGCGGCGGCGCCGAGCTGTTCAGCGCGGCGGAGATCGCCGTGGGGATCGCCGCGGGCGCCGTGCTCGGCCAGCTGCTCGCGACCCGCGTGCTGAGCCGTCGCGGCGCGGCGGGCTGGGCGTTCACGCCCGTCGTCGCGACGCCGTTCCAGACGCCCCGCCGTCGCCGCCTCACGCTTCCTCGGCGCCGTCGGCGCGACGCGGGCCGCATCGAACCCTCTACGATGACCGGAGAGATGTCGGCCCTGCCGCCGTCGGTCCTCCACGACCTCCAGCAGGAGCTCGATCTCGATGCTCCCGCAGGGGCCGTGGGCGGCCCTGACGGACACGGCGGATCCGGCACCACCGACGGCGCGCGACGGAGCGACGCCCCCACCCAGGAGGACCGATGACCACCACACTCCTCGCCACGGGCTGCTACTCGACCTCCGGCTCCGGCCGGGGCAGCGGCATCGAGCTGCTGCGATGGTCGCCGGACCCGGGGGCCGACGGGTCGGCCGGGGGCGTCGAGGTGCTCGCCCGTGCCGAGGCGCCCGACCCCTCGTTCGTCATCTGGAGCGAGGACGGCGCGCTGCTGTACGCGGTCACCGAGACCAGCCCCACCCACGTGCTCGCGCTGCGCCCGGGCGAGGATCTCGCCTCCCTCGAGACCATGGCGGACATCACCCTGCGGGGCGAGGGCGGCTGCCATCTCGCCCTCGGGCCCGACGGCCGCACCCTCATCGTCGCCCAGTACGGCTCGGGCAGCGTCGAGACGCTCGCGCTCGACGAGGACGGCGTGCCCGTCTCCCTCATCGACGAGGACGACCACGGCGACTTCGGCGAGGGGCGCACCGCCCATCCCCACCAGGTCGTCCTCCTGCCCGGCACCGATCTCGTGGCCGTGCCCGATCTGGGCCTGGACCGCGTGATGCTCTACCGGCAGGACATCGACGGGCACATCGACCTGGCCGCGGAGATCGCGCTCGAGCGGGGGAGCGGGCCCCGGCACCTCGCAGCCGACCACGAGAGCTCCGAGCTGCACGTCTCCTGCGAGCTCAACGGTCGCATCGCGACCGCCGTGCGCGCCCGGCCGGGCAGCACCGAACGGCAGTTCGTGGGCGACGGCTCCTCGATCGAGGCGAGCTGGAAGGTGTCCTCGAGCGTCCCCTCGAGCAGCGTCGAGGGGGAGAACGCGATCTCCCATCTCGAGCTCACGGACGACGAGCATCATCTGCTCGTCGCCAACCGCGGACCGAACACCCTCAGCGTGCTCGACCGCGGCCAGATCGCCCCGCAGCTGATCGCCGAGACCGGCGTGGGCGCCCACCCGCGCCACTTCACGCAGGCGCAGGGGCATATCCTGGTCGCCGCGCAGGAGGCGGACCGCATCGACGTCCTGCGCTTCGACGGCCGGGACCTGACGATCGCCTCCGATCCGATCCCCTCGCCGTCCGTCAGCTGCATCGCCCCGCGCCCCTGAGCTCCGCCGCTTCCGAGGGCGAATCCAGAGACCGGCCCGCCCGGGCCGCACCCCCGACCAGAAGGAACCGCACCCCCATGTCGAGCGACGCCGTCATCCTCGAGGCCCCCGATCGCGGCGAGGCCGTGGACGCCACCGCCCGCGCCTTCGCCGCCGCCTACGGATACGAGCCCGACGGCGTGTGGTCGGCCCCGGGCCGCGTGAACATCATCGGTGAGCATGTCGACTACCAGGACGGCCTGTGCCTGCCGATGGCGATCTCCCACCGTTGCTTCGTCGCCGCGGCCCGCACGCCCACCGATCTGGTGCGCGTGCGCTCCGCGCAGAGCGACGTCGTCTTCGAGGGGCAGGCCGGGGATCTCGCCCCGGGCGCCGTCGAGGGCTGGCCCGCCTACGTGACCGGCGTGCTCTGGGCCCTGCGCCCCTTCATCAGCGGCGCCGTCCAGCAGGGCGTGGACATCTACCTCGACGGCCACGTGCCCTTCGGGTCCGGACTGTCCTCGAGCGCGTCCGTCGAGTGCGCGACCGCCGAGGCCCTCGAATCGCTCCTGAGCCTGGGCACGACGCCGCTCGAGCGCGTGCGCGCCTGCATCGCCGCGGAGAACGACTTCGTGGGCGCCTCGACCGGCGGCCTCGACCAGTCCGCCTCGGTCCTCGCCCGCGAGGGCCGCGCGCTGCTGCTGGACTGCCGCGACTTCTCGACCACCCCCGTCGCCTGGGATCTCGCCGGCCAGGGCCTCGCCCTGCTCATCACCGACACCCGCGCCGAGCACTCCCACGCCGGAGGCGAGTACGTCGACCGCCGCCGCGACAGCGAGCGCGCGGCGGAGATCCTCGGCGTGGGGACCCTGCGCGAGATCGACCCTGACGGCCTCGACGAGGCCCTGGGCCGGATCGACGACGAGGTGGTCCGCCGCCGCGCCCGCCACGTCATCACGGAGATCCAGCGGGTGCGGGACTTCCACGCGCTGCTCGAGAGCGGGAGCGTCCGCGAGGGCGTCGCGCAGCTGGGCGCACTCCTGAACGCCTCCCACGATTCGCTGCGCGACGACTACGAGGTCACCGTCCCCGCGCTCGACGTCTCCGTGGACGCGGCCCGTGCGGCCGGCGCCCACGGCTCCCGGATGACCGGCGGCGGCTTCGGAGGCTCCACGATCGCCCTCGTGGAGGCGGGCTCGGCCCAGGACGTCGCCCAGGCGATCGCCGACGCCTTCGCCCGCGAGGACCTCGGCTCCCCGGCGTTCTTCCTCGCCCTCCCGGAGGACGGCGCCGGCCAGGACCGCTGAGCCTCAGCCGTGGGAAGGGCCGCTCGGCTCCGCGTGGCCGGTCGGCTCCGCGTCGAGCCACGCCGCGACCCCGGCGAGAAGGCGCTCCCGCGTCGCCGCATCGGCCCGTGAGAGGCGGATCGAGTCGGCCGCGAGGCCCGCGAGCTCCGCGTCCGTGAAGCCGGCCTCCCGGGCGATCTCGTACTGCGCGAGCAGCCGCGAGCCGAACAGCAGCGGGTCGTCGGCGCCGAGCGCGATCCGCGCCCCCGCCTCCCGCAGCCGCCGCAGGGGCACGTCCCCGGCGGAGCGGTACACCCCGAGCGCCGCGTTCGAGGCCGGGCACACCTCGAGTCCGACGCCCTGGTCGGCGAGGCGCGCGAGCAGGCGCGGGTCGTCCGCCGATCGCACCCCGTGCCCGAGCCGGTCGGGATGCAGGTGGTCGACGACCTCGCGCAGATGATCGGGCCCCAGCAGCTCGCCGCCGTGGGGCACCGAGGCCAGTCCTGCCTCGCGGGCGATGCGGAAGGCCGGTGCGAACTCCGAGGTCGCGCCGCGGCGCTCGTCGTTCGAGAGGCCGAAGCCGACCACGCGATCGGCGTTGCGCGCGGCCAGCCGCGCGAGGGTCCGCGCGTCCAGCGGATGGCGCGTGCGGGAGGCGGCGACCACGATCCCGATGCTCAGACCCAGTGTGCGCTCGGTGCGCTCGGCCTCGTCCAGGACGATCTCGAGCGCCGGGGTGATGCCGCCGACGTGCCCCGCGTAGCCCGTGGGATCCACCTGCAGCTCGAGCCGCCCGGAGCCCTCCGCGAGATCGTCCTCGGCGGCCTCGCGCACGATCCGGCGCATCGCCTCCTCGCCGTCGACGACGTGGCGCGCGGCGTCGTACTGGCGCTGGAAGCGGAACCAGCCCCGGCGCGTGGCGTCCACGTGCAGCGCCTCGTCGGCGTGCAGGATCCGCGGCAGGCGGATGCCGCGCTCGGCGGCCATCGCCACGAGCGTGTCCCGGCGCATCGACCCCGTGAAGTGCAGGTGCAGATGCGCCTTGGGGAGGGTGCGGAGATCGCGCCGGCCGGGCGTGCTCACTCGGCGAGCAGTGCGGCCAGGCGCTCCATGCCCTCGGCGAGATCCTCGTCGGCCAGGGCGTAGGAGAAGCGCAGGTGCCCGGGGGCGCCGAAGGCCTCGCCCGGGACGGCGGCGACCTCGGCGTGCTCGAGGATCGCCTCGGCGAGATCGGTGCTGGTCTCCACGCGCGTGCCGCGGATCGTGCGGCCCAGCACAGCGGTCACGTCCGGGAACGCGTAGAAGGCGCCCTCGGGAGTGGGCACGCGGAACCCGTCGATGCTCGAGAGCGCCTCGACGATGGCGCGGCGACGGCGGTCGAAGGCCTCGCGCATCCTCGCCACGTCGTCCATGGGCCCCGTGAGCGCGGCGAGCGCCGCTCGCTGCGCGACGTTGTTGACGTTGCTGGTGAGGTGGGACTGGAGGTTCGAGGCGCCCTTGACGATGTCCTTCGGGCCGATCAGCCACCCCACGCGCCAGCCGGTCATCGCGAAGGTCTTGGCGACGCCGTTGAGGAGCACGGTGGTGTCGGCGAGCTCCGGCACGGCGTCCAGGATCGAGACGAAGGGGACGCCGTCGTAGGTGAGGTGCTGGTAGATCTCGTCGGAGATCACCCAGATCCCGTGCTCGAGCGCCCAGCGGCCGATCTCCTCGAGCTGCGCGCGGCTCATCACGGAGCCCGTCGGGTTCGAGGGGGAGCACAGCAGGATCGCGCGGGTCGCGGGGGTGCGGGCGGCCTCGAGCTGCGCGAGGGTGGGCAGGTAGTCCTGGTCCGCGCCGGAGAGCACCTCGACCTCGCGCGCCCCGGCGAGGCGGATCGCCTCGGGGTACGTGGTCCAGAAGGGCGCGGGCAGGATGACCTCGTCGCCCGGGTCCAGCAGGCTCGCGAACGCCTCGTAGACGGCCTGCTTGCCGCCGTTGGTGACGAGCACCTGGGCGGGGTCGACCTCGATGCCGTCGGTGCGCAGCGTGGCCTCGGCGATCGCCTGGCGCAGCTCGGGCAGGCCCGCGGCGGGGCTGTAGCGGTGGTTGCGCGGGTCGGCGGCGGCATCCTGGGCGGCGGCGACGACGTGCGCGGGGGTCGGGAAGTCCGGCTCGCCCGCGCCGAAGCCGATGACCGGCCGCCCGGCCGCCTTCAGCGCCTTCGCCTTCGCGTCCACCGCGAGGGTCGCGGACTCGGCGATCGCCCCGATGCGCGCGGAGAGGCGTCGCGCGGCGGATCCGTGCCCGGGCCGGACGGGGGCCGACGGCGAGGCGGTGGGGGCGGGCTGGGAAGCTGCGGAGGGCGTGTTCTCGTTCACCCTCCACATCCTGGCAGAGCGCAGGTGAACGTGCCAGATCGGGCGCCGACGCGGACCCCGTCGTTCGCTCTCCCCGGCCGCGGCGCGCGCCCGTGCTGGTCCGCGGTGTGATCCGGGACGCGGGGGATTCGCCCGTGCGCCGGGTCATGGGTATGCTGTTCGTCGGTCCTCACGGCCCGGCGGACTCGCGCCGCCCGGAACCACCCCGCGGGGGAGGACCTCGCAGGAGAGATCCTGCGAAGGGCAGTGGCGCAATTGGTAGCGCAGCGGTCTCCAAAACCGCAGGTTGCAGGTTCGAGTCCTGTCTGCCCTGCTCGTCCGATCGGACCAGACGTCCGGACGGACGCGGATGCACCCGACGAGATCGGACAGACCAGAGTGAGCTCCAGCCACACCTCCCCGGCGACTCCCCACGAGGGGCGTCGCAAGGACGACGGGTCCAGGAACCCGTTCGTGGCGATCGGCCTGTTCGTCCGCCAGGTCATCGCTGAGCTCAAGAAGGTCGTCATCCCGACGCGCAAGGAGCTCGCCGTGTACGCGGTGACCGTCCTCATGTTCGTCTTCGTGATGATCCTTCTGGTGTTCGGCCTCGATTTCGTCTTCGGCTGGCTGTCCCGGATCACCTTCGTGGTCCCCGACTCCGGGCTCTGAGTCCGCGCCGAGCGCGTGCGGGGCCGAAGCGCCCGACCCGATCCACAGCCGGTAGGAAAGCAGGTTCACGGTGGCGAACGACCAGTCCGACTCCTTCGAGGACACCTACGAGGGCGTCGACTCCTCTCTCGCGTTCTCCGCGTCCCCCGAGTCCGGCCGTCCCGATGACTCCGCGACCCCCGAGGCCGCCGACGGCGAGGACGCCGCCGCATCCGCCGAGGGCGAGCAGAGCACCGAGGACGCCGGCGCCGAGAGCGCTGCCGACGAG
The DNA here is from genome assembly GCF_020792675.1 of Brachybacterium halotolerans subsp. kimchii. Taxonomy (NCBI): domain Bacteria; kingdom Bacillati; phylum Actinomycetota; class Actinomycetes; order Micrococcales; family Dermabacteraceae; genus Brachybacterium; species Brachybacterium halotolerans. The sequence goes on from NZ_CP086254.1 coordinate 3,538,134, forward strand.
GCTCCGGCCGACGGGACCGCGGACGACGAGACTTCCTCGGACGACGAGACCTCCTCCGACGACGAGGCCTCGTCCGAGGACGCGTCCGCTCCCGCCGCGGCCGACGCCGCCGAGGGCACGGAGGACTCCGACGAGGGCCCCAGCGCCGAGGAGCAGATCGCCGCGCTCAAGCGCCAGCTGCGCTCCGCCCTGGGCGAGTGGTACGTCGTCCACTCCTACTCCGGTCACGAGAACCGTGTGAAGACGCAGCTCACGACCCGCATCGAGACCCAGAACATGGAGGACTTCATCTTCCAGATCGAGGTCCCCATGGAGGATGCGACCGAGATCAAGAACGGCCAGAAGAAGGTCGTCCGCCGCGTGCGGGTCCCCGGGTACGTGCTCGTGCGCATGGACCTGACCGACGAGTCCTGGCGGGTCGTGCGCGACACCCCCGGAGTCACCGGCTTCGTGGGCAACGCGACCGACCCGACCCCGCTGACCTTCGACGAGATCTTCTCGCTGCTCGAGCCCAGCATCGGCCTGCCCGAGAAGAAGCGCGCCCCCTCCGCGGGCGGCTCCTCGCGCGCCGCCGCGCAGAAGGTCCCCGCCTTCGCCGTCGGCGAGTCCGTGACCGTCATGGACGGTCCGTTCGAGACCATGCCCGCCACGATCTCCGAGATCGACGGCGAGCACCAGAAGCTCCAGGTCCTCGTGTCCATCTTCGGACGCGAGACCCCGGTGGAGCTGGCCTTCGACCAGGTCGCCAAGATCTGATCCGAGTCCGGCTCGGCGCAGCCCCTCGAGCCCCGCGCTCGAGTCACGCGCCATCGGCGTCCTGACCCGTCGGGACGCCGCAGGCAGCCCGGTCCGCCGGGATGCCGCCGGCCCCCGGCCCGTCCGGGGAGCCGCAGGTGGGAGGAGCTTGATGAGCTCCGCCCGGACCACGACCACAGAAGGAAGAGCAATGGCTCCCAAGAAGAAGATCGCGAGCATCATCAAGCTCCAGATCCAGGCCGGCCAGGCCACCCCTGCGCCGCCCGTGGGTCCCGCGCTCGGCGCTGCCGGCGTGAACATGATGGAGTTCGTCAAGGCGTACAACGACCGGACGGCCGACCAGCGCGGCAACATCATCCCGGTCGAGATCACCGTGTACGAGGACCGCTCGTTCACGTTCGTGACCAAGACGCCGCCGGCCGCCGAGCTGATCAAGAAGGCCGCCGGTCTGCAGAAGGGCTCTGCGACCCCGCACACCGACAAGGTCGGCAAGATCTCGATGGACCAGGTCCGCGAGATCGCGGAGACGAAGATGCCGGACCTGAACGCGAACGACATCGACGCGGCCGCGAAGATCGTGGCCGGGACCGCTCGGTCCATGGGCATCACGGTGGAGGGCTGATCACGATGGCATTCAAGAGCAAGTCGTACAAGGACGCAGCGGCCAAGATCGACGAGGGCCGCTTCTACTCGCCGCTGGACGCGATCCGTCTGGCGCAGAAGACCTCCCCGGCGAAGTTCGACGCCTCCGTCGAGGTCGCCATGCGCCTGGGTGTGGATCCCCGCCAGGCCGACCAGATGGTGCGCGGCACCGTCAACCTGCCCAACGGCACCGGCAAGACCGCCCGCGTGATCGTCTTCGCGACGGGCGCGCAGGCCGAGGCCGCTCTGGCAGCGGGCGCCGATGAGGTCGGCGACGACGACCTCGTCGAGAAGGTCGCCGGCGGCTGGACCGATTTCGACGCGGCCGTGGCCACGCCGAATCTCATGGGCAAGGTGGGCAAGCTGGGCCGCGTGCTCGGCCCCCGCGGCCTCATGCCGAACCCGAAGACCGGCACCGTCACGATGGACACCGCCAAGGCCGTGTCCGACATCAAGGGCGGCAAGATCGAGTTCCGCGTGGACCGTGCGGCGAACCTGCACTTCATCATCGGGAAGGTCTCCTTCTCCGATGCGCAGCTCACCGAGAACTACGTGGCAGCGCTCGAGGAGATCCTGCGACTGAAGCCGTCCTCCTCGAAGGGCCGCTACATCAGCAAGATCACCGTGTCCACCACCATGGGCCCGGGCGTCCCGGTCGACGTGAACCGCACGCGCAACCTCACCGAGGACACCGACGAGGCCGCCTGAGCCCCGTCGTCCCTCGACGCCGTCCCGCACCGGGCCCTGAGCCCGCGCGGGACGCGCCCCGAAGCCCCCGCACCGATCCGTCGGCGCGGGGGCTTCCGCGTGCCGGGGCGAGCTCGGGCGGAAAGGGGCAGGGCAGGGAGGAGCACGGCGGGCAGCGCCGCGGATGTGAGCGAGGTCGCCGCCCACCGGATGGCGCCGCCGCACGCGACTCGGCTACCCTGGGACTACCGAAGACCGCCGGTCGTCGTGCCCGCCACCGGGCTCGACCGAAGGAATCCCCACGGGGACGGCCTGCGCAGGTGAACCGAACGACCGCTGCACGGTCGCTCGCGCCCCGGGAGACCGGGTGCGGCAGCGGAGGATCCCAATCCTCCCGCAGGCCGCGCTGTGCGAGCCGAGTGCGTCCGGGCCTCGACACCTGCGTGTCGAGGCCTTTTCCGTGTCCGCTGCAGATCGGTCCGCCCCCGGGCGGACCCGTCGGGCGGGCCCTTCAGCCGTCGGCCCGAGACCTCTGGAAGGAGGGCCATGGCGAAGCCCGAGAAGGTGGACGCCGTCGCCGAGCTCACGCAGCTGTTCCGTGAGTCCGACGCCGCCGTTCTCACCGAGTATCGCGGCCTCAGCGTCACGCAGCTCCAGCAGCTGCGCCGCTCGCTGGGTGCTGACACCACCTACGCCGTGGTGAAGAACACGCTCACGGAGATCGCCGCCCGCGAGGCCGGCATCGACGCGTTCGAGGGCAAGCTGGCCGGCCCCACCGCCATCGCCTTCATCAAGGGTGAGCCGGTCGCTCCGGCCAAGGCCCTGCGTGACTTCGCCAAGGGCAACGAGAATCTCATCGTCAAGTCCGGTTACTTCGAGGGCAAGGCCCTCTCGGAGGACGACGTGAAGACCCTCGCGGACCTCGAGTCCCGCGAGGTGCTGCTGGCCAAGGCAGCAGGCGCCTTCAAGGCGAACCTGTCCAAGGCCGCTGCTGTGTTCCAGGCGCCGCTGTCGAAGGCGGCGCGCACTGTGGACGCGCTGCGTGCGAAGCAGGAGGCCTGAGCCCCACGGCTCATGCCCTCGGCATCGCACACCTCAGCGCGTCGGCGCTGACCTCGACCTCCCGTCGGCCGCATCGGCGGAGGTCCGCTTGACCAGGCGCGAGAGCGCCGCCCCACGCACGGAGCCCCACGGCTCCTGAACAGGAAGGAACGCCCATCATGGCGAAGCTCAGCAACGACGAGCTCATCGAGGCTTTCAAGGAGATGTCCCTCATCGAGCTCTCCGAGTTCGTGAAGCAGTTCGAGGAGATCTTCGACGTCACCGCCGCGGCCCCCGTGGCCGTCGCCGCCGCCGGCGGCGCCGCCGGTGGCGACGCCCCCGCCGAGGAGGAGAAGGACGAGTTCGACGTCATCCTCGAGGGCGCCGGCTCCGCGAAGATCGCCGTCATCAAGGAGGTGCGCGCTCTGACCGGTCTCGGCCTGAAGGAGGCCAAGGACCTCGTCGACGGCGCCCCCAAGCCGGTTCTCGAGAAGGCGACCAAGGACGCCGCCGAGAAGGCCAAGGAGCAGCTCGAGGGCGCTGGCGCCTCCGTCACCGTCAAGTGATGACGGCGCCCGGGCGCTCGACCCCGGAGACGGACTGAGTCCGGATCCTCGTCCTGACGCCCACGGCGCACATCTGCTGGCAAGGGCCGTCCCGCTTCGGCGGGGCGGCCCTTGCGCATGCCCGGACGCGGGCAGGATGGGCCCATGACCACCGTGCGCTGCCTGTCCCTGTCCGGCACGACCGACGACGGGTGGTCCCTGTCCGAGGTCGAGGTCCCGCTGGAGGACCTCCGCTCGCGCCTCTCGCGGAGGGGCGGTCCGACCCTCTGGCTCGACCTCGTGCAGGACGACGGCCCCGACGGGGGAGACGTGGCCGAGGTCGCCGAGGCCCTGGGCCTGCGCGGCACCGAGATCGAGGGCATCCTCGGTCGGCATGCACGGGCCAAGGCCGTGCACCGCACGGATCATCTCGCCTTCGTCGTGTATGCGCCCGTCCCCGTCGGCGAGGCCGTCCGCGCCGCCCGCGGAGAGGACCCGGAGGCGCCCAAGGAGGACGCGCCCCAGCCGCGGCGAGGGGAGGACCAGTTCCGCGCGACGCGGATCGCCGGATTCGTGCATCCCGGGGGAGTGGTCACCGTCCGCTCCGACGACGCCTTCGACCTCGCCCCCGTGCGCGAGGACTGGGCCCATGACGAAGGGGCGCCGCTGGGCGCCTCGGGCCTCGCCCACCTCGTGCTCGACGCGGTGGTCGATGCGCAGTTCTGGGCGGCGCAGTGGATGGACGACCGTCTGGACGACCTGGAGGACGACGTCTTCGAGGCGGCGGGCCGGAGCGCGGGGATCGAGAACGTCGCCGCGGCGCTGCGGGGAGAGCTGACGCGCCTGCGGCGATGGATCCAGCCGATGGCGTCGGTGATCGACCGCCTGCGACCCGGGACGGACGACGGGCGGGGGAGCGCGGACACCGCGCACGGCGCCGCGCAGGCCTCGTCGTCCGATCGGCCCGAGGGCCTCGACGGGACCCTCGAGCTGCGCTCGCTCCACGCGGAGCTCGCGGACCACGCGGCGCGCACCGAGGAATGGCTCGACTCGCAGCACGAGACCCTCACCTCGGTCGTCCAGACCCATCTCGCGCTCCAGGACCAGCACCTCAACGTGGTGATGCGCAAGCTCGCCGGCTGGGCCGCGGTGGTGTCGATCCCCACGCTGGTCACGGGATGGTTCGGGATCAACGTGCCCTACCCGGGCTTCGGGTCGCCGGTGGGGCTCGCGATCGCGGCCGTGCTCGTGCTGGTGCCCACGCTCGCGGTCGGGATCCTCATGCGCCGCGCCCGCTGGATCTGAGCGCGAGGGCCCCGCGCGACCGCGCCGCAGCGCGCGCGGCTGTGACGCGGCACCCGCTCCCGCCGGGGCCGACGCAGCTGTGCATCCTGCGCGCCTGCTTGACTCGCGGGCGAGCACGGCGCATTCTGTTCCCTGATCGAGAGCTGTTCCTGTCGACTGCTCCCGTCGGCGATACCGCACCGATGGTGCGACGTGAGAGGCCGGGCCCCGTGCCCGCCCCGCCGCTGGGGCCCGACGCTGCGAGGCGCCGGGTGACGAGAACCAGACAGGAGGCTCCGCCCTCCGCGCCAGGCATATGGCGGTCGACGCGGATGGACCCTCCGCGCTCGCGGTGTTGCGTCCATCCGTGATCTTCTGTATGCTCTCTCTTTGCGCTGTGTCGTCTTCGATCGTCAGCCCGCCGAACCCCCTGGAGCCCCTGCGGGCACCGCTGGGTCCATGCGAGGCGCAGAGCCGCTGACCCTCTGCTCGACCTGGGAGGACGCCGCCGCGCGGTCCACTGTCACCGGCCTGTGGAAGGACCACCCTTGGCTGCCTCGAGCACCGATCGAACCCCTGACATCGCCCTGCGCACGGCGTCGCCGCGCGTCACCTTCGCCAAGCTCGGCGATCCGCTCCAGGTCCCCGACCTGCTGAGCCTCCAGACCACCTCCTTCGACTGGCTGCTCGGCAACGAGCGCTGGCAGGAGCGCGCCGCCGAGGCGGCGTCAGCGGGACGCGAGGACGTCCCGCAGACCTCCGGTCTGTCCGACATCTTCGAGGAGATCTCCCCGATCGAGGACTTCGCCGGCAACATGGCGCTGTCCTTCCGCGACCACACCTTCGACGACCCGAAGTACACGGTCGAGGAGTGCAAGGAGAAGGACCTCACCTACTCCGCTCCGCTGTACGTGATCGCCGAGTTCATGAACAACGAGACCGGCGAGATCAAGACCCAGACGGTCTTCATGGGTGACTTCCCGCTCATGACCGACAAGGGCACCTTCATCATCAACGGCACCGAGCGCGTGGTCGTCTCGCAGCTCGTGCGCTCGCCCGGCGTCTACTTCGACGAGAGCGTCGACAAGACCAGCGACAAGCACATCTTCGGCGCGAAGATGATCCCCTCGCGCGGCGCCTGGCTCGAGTTCGAGGTCGACAAGCGAGATCAGGTCGGCGTGCGCATCGACCGCAAGCGCAAGCAGTCCGTGACGACGCTGCTGCAGGCGCTCGGCATGTCCCAGAGCGAGATCCTCGACGAGTTCGGCGAGTTCGAGTCCATGCGCTCGACCCTCGAGAAGGACCGCACGACCTCGCAGGATGAGGCCCTGCTGGACATCTACCGCAAGCAGCGCCCGGGCGAGCCGCCCACGCGCGACGCCGGCGAGGCGATGCTCAACAACCTCTACTTCAACGACAAGCGCTACGACCTCGCGAAGGTCGGCCGCTACAAGATCGGCAAGAAGCTCGGCGTCGAGGCCCCGCTCTCGCAGTCCACACTGACCCTCGAGGACATCGTCGCGACCATCAAGTACCTGGTGACGCTGCACGACGGCCTCGCCGAGACCACGAGCGCCGACGGCAAGACCCTCCGGGTCGAGACCGACGACATCGACCACTTCGGCAACCGTCGCATCCGCGCGGTGGGCGAGCTGATCCAGAACCAGGTCCGCACCGGCCTCTCGCGCATGGAGCGCGTCGTGCGCGAGCGCATGACCACGCAGGACGTCGAGGCGATCACCCCGCTGACCCTGATCAACATCCGCCCGGTGACGGCGGCGATCAAGGAGTTCTTCGGCACCTCGCAGCTCTCGCAGTTCATGGACCAGAACAACCCGCTGTCGGGCCTGACCCACAAGCGCCGTCTCTCGGCGCTGGGCCCGGGCGGCCTCTCGCGCGACCGCGCGGGCATGGAGGTCCGCGACGTCCACCCGAGCCACTACGGCCGCATGTGCCCGATCGAGACCCCTGAGGGCCCGAACATCGGCCTCATCGGCTCGCTCGCGACCTTCGCGCGCATCAACCCGTTCGGCTTCGTCGAGACCCCGTACCGCAAGGTCACGAAGGGCGAGGTCACCGACGAGATCGTCTACCTGACGGCCGACGACGAGGACCGCCACGTCATCGCGCAGGCCAACGCCCCGCTGAACGAGGACGGCACCTTCGTCGAGGAGACCGTGCTCTCGCGCCTCACCGGCGGCGAGCCCGAGCTCGTCCCCGCCGACGAGGTGGACTACATGGACGTCTCGGCCCGCCAGATGGTGTCGGTCGCGACCGCCATGATCCCGTTCCTCGAGCACGACGACGCGAACCGCGCCCTCATGGGCTCGAACATGCAGCGCCAGGCCGTGCCGCTCATGCGCACGGAGATGCCGCTGGTCGGCACCGGCATGGAGCGTCGCGCCGCGGTCGACGCGGGCGATGTGATCGTCGCCGAGAAGCCCGGTGTGATCGAGGACCTCTCGGCCGACCTCATCTCGGTCATGGCCGACGACGGCACCCGTCAGACCTACCCGATCGGGAAGTTCGACCGCTCCAACGCGGGCAACTGCTACAACCACCGCGTGCTGTGGAACGAGGGCGACCGCGTCGAGGCCGGCTCGGTCCTGGCCGACGGCCCGTCGACGGAGGAGGGCGAGCTCGCGCTCGGCAAGAACCTCCTGGTCGCGTTCATGTCGTGGGAGGGCCACAACTACGAGGACGGCATCATCCTGTCCTCGCGCATGGTCCAGGACGACGTCCTCACCTCGATCCACATCGAGGAGCACGAGGTCGACGCCCGCGACACCAAGCTCGGCCGCGAGGAGATCACCCGCGACATCCCCAACGTCGGCGACGACGTCCTGGCGGACCTCGACGAGCGCGGCATCATCCGCATCGGCGCCGAGGTCGAGGCCGGGGACATCCTGGTCGGCAAGGTGACCCCGAAGGGCGAGACCGAGCTGACCCCCGAGGAGCGCCTGCTGCGCGCGATCTTCGGCGAGAAGGCCCGCGAGGTGCGCGATACCTCGCTGCGCGTCCCCCACGGCGAGTCCGGCACCGTCATCGGCGTCCGGGTGTTCACCGAGGAGGACGAGTCCGAGATCCTGCCCACCGGCGTCAACGAGATGGTCCGCGTGTACGTGGCCCAGAAGCGCAAGATCACCGACGGCGACAAGCTCTCCGGCCGCCACGGCAACAAGGGCGTCATCGCCAAGATCCTGCCCGTGGAGGACATGCCCTTCCTCGAGGACGGCACCCCGGTCGACATCATCCTCAACCCGATGGGCGTGCCCGGTCGCATGAACATCGGCCAGGTGATGGAGGTCCACCTGGGGTGGGTCGCGAAGAACGGCTGGTCGCTGGACCCGAAGTCCGACGCCGCCAAGGACCTGCCCGACGCGGCGCTGACCGGCGAGCCGGGCACCCCCGTCGCCGTGCCGGTGTTCGACGGCCTGTCCGGCACCGAGCTCGAGGGCCTGATCGCGAACCACACCCCGAACCGGGACGGCGAGCGGATGGTCAAGGAGGACGGCAAGGCGCAGCTGTTCGACGGCCGCTCCGGCGAGCCGTTCCCGAAGCCGATCTCCGTGGGCTACATGTACATCCTGAAGCTCCACCACCTGGTCGACGACAAGCTGCACGCCCGTTCGACCGGCCCCTACTCGATGATCACGCAGCAGCCGCTGGGCGGTAAGGCCCAGTTCGGCGGCCAGCGCTTCGGCGAGATGGAGGTCTGGGCGATGGAGGCGTACGGCGCCGCCTACGCCCTCCAGGAGCTCCTGACCATCAAGTCGGACGACATCCCCGGCCGTGTGAAGGTCTACGAGTCCATCGTCAAGGGCGAGAACGTCCCCGAGCCGGGCATCCCGGAGTCCTTCCGCGTGCTCCTCAAGGAGATGCAGTCCCTGTGCCTGAACGTGGAGGTGCTGTCCAGCGACGGCACCGCCCAGGAGGTGCAGGAGAACGACGAGGAGGTGTTCCGGGCCGCGGAGGAGCTCGGCATCGACCTGTCCCGCCGTCCCCACGAGGGCGTCGGCTCCATCGAAGAGGTCTGAGGCCCGAGCCCGGGGGAGCGCGGCCGCACAGGCCGCCCCCCCCCGGGCCCGCCCCCGACCCTCAGACAGCGATTCGACCCGACTTCAGATTCGAGAGAAGGACACCTGTGCTCGACGTCAACACCTTCGACGAGCTGCGCATCGGCCTCGCGACCGCGGACGATATCCGCACCTGGTCCCATGGCGAGGTCAAGAAGCCCGAGACCATCAACTACCGCACCCTCAAGCCCGAGATGGACGGCCTGTTCTGCGAGCGCATCTTCGGTCCCACCCGGGACTGGGAGTGCTACTGCGGGAAGTACAAGCGCGTCCGCTTCAAGGGCATCGTCTGCGAGCGCTGCGGCGTGGAGGTCACCAAGTCCTCCGTGCGCCGTGAGCGCATGGGCCACGTGGAGCTCGCCGCCCCGGTGACCCACATCTGGTACTTCAAGGGCGTGCCGAGCCGCCTCGGCTACCTGCTGGACCTGGCCCCCAAGGACCTCGAGAAGGTCATCTACTTCGCCGCGTACATGATCACCGCGGTCGACGAGGATGCCCGCCACGAGGACCTGCCCGATCTGCAGGCCCGCTACGACCTCGAGGTCAAGGAGCTCGAGAACGAGCGCGACGCGGCCATCAACGACCGCGCCGTCTCCGCCGAGCAGGACCTCGCCAAGCTCGAGGAGGAGGGTGCCAAGGCCGACGCGAAGCGCAAGGTCCGCGACTCCTCCGAGCGCGAGCAGGCGCAGATCCGCAAGAAGTACGACGCCGAGATCGCCCGCGTCACCGCGATCTGGGACCGCTTCAAGAGCCTCAAGGTCGCCGACCTCGAGGGCGACGAGCAGCTGTACCGCGCCATGAAGCTGCGCTACGGCACGTACTTCGAAGGCGGCATGGGCGCCGAGGCGATCCAGCAGCGTCTGCGCGACTTCGACCTCGAGGCCGAGGCCGCCACCCTGCGCGAGGTCATCGCCACCGGCAAGGGCCAGAAGAAGGCCCGCGCGCTCAAGCGCCTCAAGGTCGTCACCGCGTTCCGGTCCACCACCAACTCGCCCGAGGGCATGGTGCTCGACTGCGTCCCGGTGATCCCCCCGGATCTGCGTCCGATGGTGCAGCTGGACGGCGGCCGCTTCGCGACCTCCGACCTCAACGACCTGTACCGCCGCGTGATCAACCGCAACAACCGCCTCAAGCGGCTGCTCGATCTCGGTGCGCCCGAGATCATCGTGAACAACGAGAAGCGCATGCTGCAGGAGTCCGTCGACTCGCTGTTCGACAACGGCCGCCGCGGGCGTCCGGTGACCGGCCCGGGCAACCGTCCGCTGAAGTCGCTCTCCGACATGCTCAAGGGCAAGCAGGGCCGCTTCCGCCAGAACCTGCTGGGCAAGCGCGTGGACTACTCGGGCCGCTCGGTCATCGTGAACGGTCCGCAGCTCCACCTGCACCAGTGCGGTCTGCCCAAGGGCATGGCGCTCGAGCTGTTCAAGCCCTTCGTCATGAAGCGGCTCGTGGACCTCTCCCACGCGCAGAACGTGAAGGCCGCCAAGCGGATGGTCGAGCGTGCGCGCCCCGAGGTCTGGGACGTGCTCGAGGAGGTCATCACCGAGCACCCGGTGCTGCTGAACCGTGCGCCCACCCTGCACCGTCTGGGCATCCAGGCCTTCGAGCCGCAGCTCGTCGAGGGCAAGGCCATCCACCTGCACCCGCTCGTGTGCGCCGCCTTCAACGCGGACTTCGACGGCGACCAGATGGCGGTCCACCTGCCCCTGAGCGCCGAGGCGCAGGCCGAGGCCCGCATCCTCATGCTCTCGAGCAACAACATCCTCAAGCCGTCGGACGGCCGTCCGGTGACCATGCCCGCGCAGGACATGATCATCGGTCTGTACCACCTCACGACGGTCCGCGAGGACGCGAAGGGCGCCGGCCGCAGCTTCTCCTCGATCGCCGAGGCGATCATGGCGAACGACGCCGGCGACCTCGAGCTCAACGCCCCGGTGCGCATCCGCTTCGAGGACGTCGTGCCGCCGCGCGGCTGGGAGGCCCCCGAGGACTGGACCGAGGGTGACCCGATCACGCTCGAGACCACGCTCGGCACGGTCTACTTCAACGAGACCCTGCCCGTGGACTTCCCCTACGTGGAGGGCCAGGTCGGCAAGAAGCGCCTGGGCGGGATCGTCAACGAGCTCGCCGAGCGCTACGAGAAGGGGCAGGTCGCCGCGTCGCTCGACGCGCTCAAGTCCTACGGCTTCTCGTGGTCGACCCGCAGCGGCGTCTCCTTCGCCTTCTCCGACGTCATCGCGCCGGAGGACAAGCAGGAGATCCTCTCGAAGTACGAGGACCAGGCCGCCCGCATCCAGGAGAACCGCGACCTCGGTCTGGTCTCCGAGGCGGAGCGCAACGCCGAGCTGATCGACGTCTGGTCCAAGGCGACCAACGAGGTCGACGCCTCCATGCAGAAGAACTTCGAGGAGACCCCGACCAACTCCATCTACCGGATGGTGAACTCGGGCGCTCGAGGCAACTGGATGCAGATCCGCCAGATCGCCGGCATGCGCGGCCTGGTGACGAACCCGAAGGGCGAGATCATCCCGCGCCCGATCCTCTCCAACTACAAGGAGGGGCTCTCGGTCCTGGAGTACTTCATCGCCTCGCACGGCTCGCGCAAGGGCCTCGCGGACACGGCGCTGAAGACCGCCCAGTCGGGCTACCTCACGCGTCGTCTGGTCGACGTCTCGCAGGACGTCATCGTCCGCGAGTCCGACTGCGGCACGTCCAAGGGCCTGACCCTGCAGATCGCCGCGGAGGAGGCCGGTGCGCTGGTCCCCGACGAGAACATCGAGACCACGGCGTACGGGCGGACCCTGGCGACCGCGGCCCTCGACCCCGAGGGCAACGAGGTCGCTCCGGCGGGCTCCGACGTGGGCGACGTGCTCATCGACCAGCTGGTCGCCGCGGGCGTCCGCGAGATCAAGGTGCGCTCCGTGCTCACCTGCGACTCCGCCGTCGGCACCTGCGCCCTGTGCTACGGCCGCTCGCTCGCGACCGGCCAGCTCGTGGACATCGGCGAGGCCGTCGGCATCGTCGCGGCCCAGTCGATCGGCGAGCCCGGCACGCAGCTGACCATGCGCACCTTCCACACCGGTGGTGTGGCCAGCGCCGACGGCGACATCACGCACGGTCTTCCGCGTGTGCAGGAGCTGTTCGAGGCCCGCACCCCGGCCGGCTTCGCGCCGATCACCGAGTCCGCGGGCCGCGTGGAGATCGAGGAGAACGAGAAGCAGCGTCGTCTGACGGTCACCCCCGACGACGGCACCGACCCGGTCACCTACAACGTGCCGCGCCGCGTCAGCCTGCTGGTCGCCGACGGCGACCACGTCGAGGTCGGCCAGCAGCTCTCCCAGGGCTCGGTCGATCCCAAGCAGGTGCTGCGCATCCTCGGCCCCCGTGCGGTGCAGAAGCACCTCGTGGACGAGGTCCAGAAGGTGTACATCAGCCAGGGCGTGGACATCCACGCCAAGCACATCGAGGTCATCGTGCGCCAGATGCTGCGTCGCGTGACGATCATCGAGTCGGGCGACACGGATCTGCTGCCCGGCGACTTCGCGGACCGCATCACCTTCGAGCGCGAGAACCGTCGTGTGCTCTCCGAGGGCGGGCAGCCGGCATCCGGCCGTCCCGAGCTCATGGGCATCACGAAGGCCTCCCTCGCGACGGACTCGTGGCTCTCGGCCGCCTCCTTCCAGGAGACGACCCGCGTGCTCACCGAGGCCGCCCTGAACCGCAAGAGCGACCAGCTCATGGGGCTCAAGGAGAACGTGATCATCGGCAAGCTGATCCCCGCCGGCACCGGGCTTCCCCGGTTCCGTCGGATCTCGGTCGAGCCGACGGACGAGGCGAAGGCGCAGATGTACCAGGTGCCGGGCTACGACGAGCTGGACTTCTCCGGCTACGGCGCGGGCGCGGTCAACCTCGACGACATCGACTACTCGGATCCCTTCCGCAGCGACTTCCGCTGAGGAAGCCCGGTCGGGTCGACGCGCTGATCGCGCCGTCGGCCCGCCGGTCCCGAGACCACCGCAGGGCGGTCCCACCACACGGTGGGGCCGCCCTGCGGCGTGTCACGGGGAGGTGGCTCGGCGTGCCCGCCACAGCCCGCCCCGCCGCGCCCCGCCCCGCCCGTCGTCCTGGCCCCGTCCCGTGCCCCGGCCGCCCGCGCGTCCCGCTCCCTGTGGTGGCCCCCGCCACGTCCCGCGGCGCCGACGGGCCCGTCCGGGTGACCGGCCTGACGCCCACGGTCATGGGCCGGTAAAGGGACGCTCCGAACGCTCTCAAGTTCCGTTCAGACCCCTCGCATACTCCCCGCGCGCCCGGGAACATGGATCCCGGACGGTCCGGCAGGCCCCAGGGCCCCGTCGTCCTCTTCACCCCCACCGCGCGGTCGTCGCGCACTTCCCCAGGGGGAGCGCACGACGAATCGACGAGACACAGGTGGGTAGGACGACGTGAAGAAGACTCCGTGGATCATCTCTGCGGCCGTGGCAGGGCTGCTGGTCGCCGGCGGCGGCGGCACCGCGTACGCGGTCTCCAACGAGGCCGGCGTGGACGTGTACGGCGAGCACAGCACCGTGCGCACCTTCAGCCCGACGGTGGGCGCGCTCCTCGAGGCGCAGGGCGTCACCGTGCGCTCGACGGACCTCGTGACCCCCTCCATCGACTCCGTCGTCACCGACGGCATCGACATCCAGGTCGTCCACCGCAACCCCGTCACCGTCACGGTGGACGGGAAGGCGCACGAGATCCTCACGACCGGCGACACCGTGGCCGACGCCCTCGCGGAGCTCGACGTCGACACCAAGAAGGCGCACGTGAGCCCCGACCCGGAGACCTCGCTCAGCGCCGAGGGCACCTCGGTCGAGGTGCAGACCGCGAAGTCCGTGACCTTCAAGGGCCAGTACGGCCACAAGACCTTCACCGTCTACTCCGACACCGTCGGCGAGGGCATGGAGGAGGTCCTGAAGAACATCGAGGACACCGACACCGCGAAGCCCGGTCGCGACGAGGAGCTGACCGACGGCATGACCGTCACCGTCCAGCGCGTGCGCGAGAAGGAGTCGACGAAGAAGGAGTCCGTCGACTTCACGACCAAGACCAAGAAGTCCGACGAGCTGACCGAGGGCACCACGAAGGTGCAGACCGAGGGGCAGAAGGGCACCAAGGAGACGAAGGTCCGCGAGACGATCGTCGACGGCGAGGTCACCAAGACGAAGGTCCTGGACGAGAAGGTCACGAAGGAGCCGGTCGACGAGGTCGTCCTCGAGGGCACCAAGAAGGCCCCCGAGCCCGAGGAGACCTCGAGCGACGCGGACGACTCCTCGAGCTCCTCCTCGAAGGCCGACGACTCCTCGAGCGACGTCGACGCCTCGGCCTCGAAGTCCTCGTCCTCGAAGAGCTCGGAGAAGAAGTCCCAGGCCTCCTCCGACTCGAAGAAGTCCACGAGCTCCTCGAAGTCCTCCTCGAGCGCGAAGGCCCCCTTGGTCTCCAGCGGCTCCGTCTGGGACACGATCGCCCAGTGCGAGTCCGGCGGCAACTGGTCCATCAACACCGGCAACGGCTTCAAGGGCGGTCTGCAGTTCACCGATCAGACCTGGAAGGCGTTCGGCGGCGGCGCCTACGCCCCCTCGGCCGACAAGGCCTCCCGCGCGCAGCAGATCGCGGTCGCCAAGAAGGTCCAGGCCGCCCAGGGCTGGGGCGCATGGCCCGGCTGCACCTCGAAGCTCGGCATCGGCTGATCCGACGCCCGGAGCCCGAACGGGTGCACGGCGCGCGATCCCGCGTCACGCACGCACAGCGAGCGCATCACGGAGACCCGTGGTGCGCTCGCCGCGTCCTCGGGTGCTGTCGCCCTCGGGCGGGCATGTGATGTGCATCCGAAGGCACCCAGTCCTTTGACCCCCTGCACGCGGCGTCAGTAGACTGTCAAGAGCGTCCGGAGTGCCCTCTGGTCGTGATCGGGACTTCTCCCGGGCTGTCGACTCGAACGCCCGGGTGTCCCCCGCGAGGAGCGGATCCTCGTGGCATGCCCGAATCCGGGCGACGGGCGCATCCCCGCCCTTGTCCGCGGCGCGCGATCACGGTGCTCCGACGCACGGACGGCGCACGTCGTCCGCGCGGGTCGCCGTGCCCACTCCCGGGAAGCAGGGGAGCGCACGACGGGTCGCCGGCCGCATCCGCGGCCACAAGATGGAGATCCGGGGGGACCAACACTCCCGTCGGCAGAACAGGAAGAGTCGAAGTGCCCACTATTCAGCAGTTGGTGCGCAAGGGGCGGACGGTCAAGTCCTCCGCTTCGAAGACCCCGGCGCTCAAGGGTTCGCCCCAGCGCCGCGGCGTCTGCACGCGCGTCTACACCCAGACCCCCAAGAAGCCGAACTCGGCGCTGCGCAAGATCGCGCGCGTGCGCCTGTCCACCGGCATCGAGGTGACGGCGTACATCCCCGGCGTCGGCCACAACCTGCAGGAGCACTCGATCGTGCTCGTGCGCGGCGGCCGTGTGAAGGACCTCCCGGGTGTCCGCTACAAGATCGTCCGCGGCTCCCTGGACACCCAGGGCGTCAAGGGTCGCCAGCAGGCCCGCTCGCGGTACGGCGCGAAGAAGGAGAAGAAGTAATGCCTCGTAAGGGAGCAGCTCCCAAGCGCCAGCTCGTGGTGGACCCGGTCTACGGCTCCCCGCTGGTCACCCAGCTCATCAACAAGGTCCTCCTCGACGGCAAGAAGACCGTCGCCGAGTCGATCGTCTACGGCGCCCTCGAGGGCTGCCGCGAGAAGAACGGCCAGGACCCGGTCGCGACCCTCAAGAAGGCCCTGGACAACGTCAAGCCCAGCCTCGAGGTGCGTTCGCGCCGTGTCGGCGGTGCGACCTACCAGGTCCCCGTCGAGGTCAAGCCCGGCCGTTCGACGACGCTGGCCCTGCGCTGGCTCGTCAGCTACTCGCGCGCCCGCCGCGAGCACACGATGACCGAGCGGCTCATGAACGAGCTGCTCGACGCGTCCAACGGTCTCGGCGCCGCGGTCAAGCGCCGGGAGGACACGCACAAGATGGCCGAGTCGAACAAGGCCTTCGCGCACTACCGCTGGTGAGACGGCAGGGCCCGCCCGCCGGATCTCCGGATCCGCGGCGGGCGGGCCCCGCCTCCCACCGCACTCCAGACCAGCAGCCCTCCAGAAAGGCCCAAGTCAGTGGCACTCGCAGTGCTCAGCGACCTCACCAAGGTCCGAAACATCGGCATCATGGCCCACATCGATGCCGGTAAGACCACCACGACCGAGCGCATCCTCTACTACACCGGTGTCAACTACAAGATCGGCGAGACGCACGACGGCGCCGGCACGATGGACTGGATGGAGCAGGAGAAGGAGCGCGGCATCACCATCACGTCGGCCGCGACGACCTGCTACTGGCACGACAGCCAGATCAACATCATCGACACCCCCGGTCACGTCGACTTCACCGTCGAGGTGGAGCGCTCGCTGCGCGTCCTCGACGGCGCCGTCGCCGTGTTCGACGGCAAGGAGGGCGTGGAGCCCCAGTCCGAGACGGTGTGGCGCCAGGCCGACAAGTACGACGTGCCTCGCATCTGCTTCGTCAACAAGATGGACAAGCTGGGCGCGGACTTCTTCTTCACCGTGCGCACCATCGTCGAGCGCCTCGGCGCCAAGCCGCTGGTGATGCAGGTCCCGATCGGCGCGGAGAACGACTTCCGCGGCGTCGTCGACCTCGTCGAGATGAAGGCCTACGAGTGGCCGGAGACGTTCCCCGAGGACGCTCCGGAGTTCGGCAAGAAGAAGGGCGATCCGGCACTGGGCCAGTACCAGGCCGAGGTCCCGATCCCCGCGGAGCTCCAGGAGCAGGTCGACGAGTACCGGGCCAAGCTCGTCGAGGACGTCGCCGAGAGCACCGAGGAGCTCATGGAGGCCTACCTCGAGGAGGGCGACCTCACCGTCGACCAGCTCAAGGCCGGCATCCGTCACCTCACGGTGAACTCGGAGGCCTACCCGGTGTTCGCCGGCTCCGCGTACAAGAACAAGGGCGTGCAGCCCATGCTCGACGCGGTCGTGGACTACCTCCCCTCGCCCCTCGACGTCCCGCCGATGGTCGGCCACGACGTCAAGGACGAGTCCAAGGAGCTCACGCGCAAGCCGTCGACCGACGAGCCCTTCTCGGCCCTGGCCTTCAAGCTCGCGACCCACCCGTTCTTCGGCACGCTCACCTACGTGCGCGTGTACTCCGGTCACGTCAAGAGCGGCGACCAGGTCATGAACTCGACCTCGGGCAAGAAGGAGCGCGTCGGGAAGCTCTTCCAGATGCACTCCAACCAGGAGAACCCCGTGGAGGAGGCCTTCGCCGGCCACATCTACGCGTTCATCGGCCTGAAGGACACCACCACCGGCGACACCCTGAGCGATCTGCAGAACCCGATCGCCCTGGAGTCGATGACCTTCCCCGAGCCCGTGATCTCCGTGGCCATCGAGCCCAAGACCAAGGGCGACCAGGAGAAGCTCTCCGCGGCGCTCCAGAAGTTCCTCAAGGAGGATCCGACCTACCAGGTCGAGCTGGACGACGAGACCGGCCAGACGGTCATCCGCGGCATGGGCGAGCTGCACCTCGACATCCTCGTGGACCGCATGCGCCGCGAGTTCAAGGTCGAGGCGAACATCGGCAAGCCGCAGGTCGCGTACCGCGAGACCATCAAGCGGACGGTCGAGAAGTTCGACTACACGCACAAGAAGCAGACCGGCGGCTCCGGCCAGTTCGGCAAGGTGCAGATCACCTACGCGCCCCTCGAGGACGCGGAGGAGGGCGTGTTCTACGAGTTCGAGAACCTCGTCACCGGTGGTCGCATCCCGCGTGAGTACATCCCGTCCATCGACGCGGGCATCCAGGATGCGCTGCAGTCCGGCGTCCTCGCCGGCTACCCGGTCGTGAACGTCCGGGCGCAGCTGATCGACGGTGCGTACCACGACGTCGACTCCTCGGAGATGGCCTTCAAGATCGCCGGCTCCATGGCGACCAAGGAGGCCCTGCGCCTCGCGAACCCGGTCATCCTCGAGCCGCTCATGGCGGTCGAGGTCCGGACTCCCGAGGAGTACATGGGAGATGTCATCGGCGACCTGAACTCGCGTCGCGGGCAGGTCCAGTCGATGGAGGACGCGAGCGGGGTCAAGATCGTCCGTGCTCTCGTCCCGCTGTCGGAGATGTTCGGCTACGTCGGCGACCTGCGGTCCAAGACCCAGGGTCGTGCGGTGTACTCGATGCAGTTCGACAGCTACGCGGAGGTCCCGAAGACCATCTCGGACGAGATCGTCGCGAAGACCCGGGGCGAGTGAGGCAGCGGAGGGGAGACGGGTACACTCGATCCGCCTCTCCTCCGACCCCGCGGCGGAGGCCCGCAGGCCGGGCGCCCGCCGTC
Organism: Brachybacterium halotolerans subsp. kimchii; assembly: GCF_020792675.1. Classification (NCBI taxonomy): domain Bacteria; kingdom Bacillati; phylum Actinomycetota; class Actinomycetes; order Micrococcales; family Dermabacteraceae; genus Brachybacterium; species Brachybacterium halotolerans. The sequence continues at coordinate 3,556,572 of NZ_CP086254.1, forward strand.
CCGAACCAGTAGTACCCAGATGAGACAGTCCTAGGAGGACACCACAATGGCCAAGGCCAAGTTCGAGCGGACCAAGCCGCACGTCAACATCGGCACCATCGGTCACGTCGACCATGGCAAGACCACGCTGACCGCTGCGATCTCGAAGGTCCTGTACGACCAGTACCCGGATCTCAACGAGAAGCGGGACTTCGACCAGATCGACAACGCGCCGGAGGAGAAGCAGCGCGGCATCACGATCAACATCTCGCACATCGAGTACGAGACCGAGAAGCGCCACTACGCGCACGTCGACGCCCCCGGCCACGCCGACTACATCAAGAACATGATCACCGGTGCGGCCCAGATGGACGGCGCGATCCTCGTGGTCGCGGCGACCGACGGCCCCATGGCCCAGACCCGCGAGCACGTGCTGCTCGCCCGTCAGGTCGGCGTCCCCTACCTGCTGGTCGCGCTCAACAAGTCCGACATGGTCGACGACGAGGAGATCCTCGAGCTCGTCGAGATGGAGGTCCGTGAGCTGCTCGGCTCGCAGGAGTTCGACGAGGACGCCCCCGTCATCCGCGTGTCCGCTCTCAAGGCCCTCGAGGGCGACGAGAAGTGGGTCAAGTCCGTCCAGGACCTGATGGCCGCGGCCGACGACAACATCCCGGACCCGGTCCGCGATCTCGACAAGCCGTTCCTGATGCCCGTCGAGGACGTCTTCACCATCCAGGGCCGCGGCACCGTCGTGACCGGCAAGGTGGAGCGCGGCAAGCTGCCGATCAACTCCGAGGTCGAGATCGTCGGCATCCGCCCGGCGCAGAAGACCACGGTCACCGGCATCGAGATGTTCCACAAGCAGATGGACGAGGCGTGGGCCGGCGAGAACTGCGGTCTGCTCCTGCGCGGCACCAAGCGCGAGGACGTCGAGCGCGGCCAGGTCGTCGTGAAGCCGGGTTCGATCACCCCGCACACCAACTTCGAGGCGCAGGTCTACATCCTGTCCAAGGACGAGGGCGGCCGTCACAACCCGTTCTACTCGAACTACCGTCCGCAGTTCTACTTCCGCACCACGGACGTCACCGGCGTCATCACGCTGCCCGAGGGCACCGAGATGGTCATGCCCGGCGACAACACCGAGATGTCGGTGGAGCTCATCCAGCCCATCGCCATGGAGGACGGCCTCGGCTTCGCCATCCGCGAGGGTGGCCGCACCGTCGGCTCCGGCCGCGTCACCAAGATCATCAAGTGATGATCGCGGGCGCGAGCCCGCAGACGTGAGCTGATCCCCCAGGGGAGTGCTCGAAGGCCCCGGATCCATCCGCCGCACGGCGGGAGGATCCGGGGCCTTCGTCATGCCCGGACGGGGGAGGAGCGGCCGCATGGCGACGGGACCAGGAACGCGCGGTGCGCAATCCGAGGGGATGCGGAACAGGAAGGCCCGCCCACCGCGTGGATCAGCGGTGGGCGGGCCTTCGTGCGTGGATCATGTCCCGCGCGGGGAGCGAAGATCGTGATCGGTGCCGTGGGTGCCGGCGCAGGACCTCAGCGGCTCAGGGCCGCGGATCCTGGGTGGGCGCGCCGGCGTCGTCCTCGTCGGTCTGCTCCGGATCCGCGGTCGGGGCCGACGCGGGCCTGCCGTACTGCGGTCGCGACGGGCTCGCGGCGGAGGCGCTGCGGGTGGGCGCGGGCGCGGCGGGCCTGCCGTACTCGGGGCGGTTCCCCGCGGAGGGGGAGGGCGCGCCGCTCGCGTCTGCGGGGGCCGACGCCGCGTGGTCGGGCCCGGAGCCCTGGCCCGTGTACGCGCCCGACGGGGCGGCGGTGCCCCGTGCCTGCTGGGGACCGGTGCCTCCGTGCGCGCCGGCGGCGCTCTGCGCGCCGTACTCGCCGTGAGGCGGGCGTGCGGGCTGCTGGGTGCCCGCGGCGGCGGGCACGACGGGAGCGCCGTTCGCGCCGCGGCCGGTGGTCTGCGGTGCGGCGGGACCGGGAGGGGTCGCGCCGGCCTCGAGCAGGATGCTGCGCGCTGCCTGCGCGTGGCTGTGCTCGACCATCAGCTCGTACTGCATGGGGATCGTCGCGGTCATCGAGGTGAAGTCGCGGTTCCCGCCGGTCGCCGCGTAGCTGATCGCCGACCAGATCGTGAAGAAGACGACCCCGAACAGCACGCCCGAGATCACCGTCTGGACCAGATGGCCGGAGAACAGGGCGAGCAGCAGTCCGATGAACAGACCCATCCAGACGCCGCTCAGCGCGCCGTTCAGCAGGACCTTGCCCCACGTGCGCCGACCCGTGACCCGCTCCATGAGCTTGAGGTCGGTGCCCACGATCATCGTGTTCTCGACCGGGAACTCGGCATCCGCGAGAGCATCCACCACGGCCTGCACCTCGGCGTAGGTGCTGTAGGTGCCGAGCGAGCGGGGATACTCGAGCTTGTAGAGCCGCGCCGTCAGTGGTGAGGGCTGCTGCTGAGGCTGTGTCATGCACGCGAGCCTAGAGGACGGATCAGGGCGGCACCGAGGTATCGCCTGGACGTCCGCTGGATGGCGACGGGGTGCGCGCCCCGCGTGGTGGCTCCGAGACCGGCGACGACCGGTCCCGTTACGTGTTCGTGACCGACTGAGCGGTTATTCGATCAGATCCACGCAAGCCGCGCATTAGGATCATGGCACGAGGTGCGCCGACGACGACGTCGCCTCGTCAAGACGGTCCAACGACACCCTGTCCACTCGATGACGAAAGCAGGAGACCATGGACTCCTCTCAGGACACCTCCGACATGATGACACCCCTCGAGCGCCTGGCGGCCTCGCGGCGCAGCTTCCTCGCCCTCGCAGGCGCCGGCGGCGGCGCGGTCGCGCTCTCGGCCTGCGCGGGCGGCGGGGGAGGCGACGACTCCTCGTCCGGCGGCGATGCGGCCGACGGCGGCGGCGACAAGTCCGACGACAACCCGTTCGGCGTGAAGTCCGGCTCGAGCGTGGACGTCGTCATCTTCGACGGCGGTTACGGCGACGACTACGCGAAGGACGCCGGCAAGGCCTTCGAGAAGCTGCACTCGGACATCACCCCCAAGGTCACCTCGACGGTGAACATCCAGCCCGAGCTGCAGCCGCGCTTCGTCGGCGGCAACCCGCCGGACCTCTTCGACAACTCCGGCGCCCAGTCCATGAGCGTCGAGGCCCTCGTCAACCAGGACCAGCTCGCCGACCTCCAGCCGCTGCTCGACGCGAAGGGAGTGGACGGCACCGCGATCAAGGACACCCTGCTGCCGGGCGCCACGGATCCCGGCACGTACTCGGGCACCTTCCTCGCACTGAACTACGTCTACACGGTCTACGCGATCTGGTACTCGGCGAAGCAGTTCGAGGACAAGGGGTGGTCGGCCCCCAAGACCTGGGACGACCTGATGGCCCTCGGAGAGGAGGCGAAGAAGGACAAGATCGCCCTCTTCTCCTACGGCGGCCAGAACGCCTCGAACTACTACCAGGAGCTCGCCCTGACGATGGCGATCAAGGAGGGCGGCCTGGACGTCCAGAAGAAGCTCGACTCCCTGGATGCCAAGGCCTTCGAGCAGGACACCGTCGTCAAAGCCTTCGCGGCGATGGAGGACGCGGTCAAGGCCGGCTTCTTCGCCAAGGGCGGCGAGGGGATCAAGCACACCCAGGCGCAGACGGACTGGGTGACCGGCAAGTCGGTCATCTATCCCTCGGGCTCGTGGATCGAGAACGAGCAGCGCGAGGTCACCCCCGACGACTACGAGATGACGGGCGCCCCGGCACCGCTGCTGAGCAGCGGCGCGAAGCTCCCGTACGAGGCCGTCCACGGCACCGCGGGCGAGCCGTTCCTGGTCCCGTCCAAGGGCAAGAACACCGCCGGGGGCATGGAGTTCCTGCGCGTGATGCTCTCCAAGGAGCAGGCCACGAACTTCACCACGCTCACCGGTTCGCCCACCGTCGTGAAGGATGCCGCGCCCACCGGGGACGACGCCTCGACGGCGCTGAAGTCCGTGCTCTCCATGATCGAGGGGGCGGGGGACAACACCTTCACCTTCAACTTCGTGGACTGGTACAACCTGGGCCCCGACACCGTGACCCAGTGGACCGAGTTCCTCTCCGGCGCGATCGGCGCCGACGAGCTGCGAGAGAAGCAGCAGAAGATGCTCGACAAGGTGCGCGAGGACGACTCGATCAAGAAGTTCGACGTCGAGTGATGGTCGCGGTCCCCACGACGGCGCCGACCGCGGAAGCTCCCCGCTCCCGCGGTCGGCGCCAGCGCCTCACGCTCGAGCGGGTGGTCTTCTTCGCCATCTTCCTGGGGCTGCCCCTGCTCGTGTACGTCCTGTTCGTGGTCTCGCCGTTCGTGCAGGCCTTCTACTACTCGCTGACCGACTGGCGCGGCGTCTCCGCCTCCCAGGACTTCATCGGCCTGAAGAACTACGCGACGCTGTTCGCGGACGACAACTTCCGTCGGGCCCTGTGGCACAACGCGGTCCTGATGGTCGTGCTGCCGCTCATCACGATCACGCTGGCCTACGCCCTCGCGGTGCTCGTGACGATCGGCGGCGACAGCCGGGGCGAGGTCAAGGGCATCCGCGGCGCGAGCGTGTACCGCGTGATCAGCTTCTTCCCGTACGTCATCCCCGCGGTCGTCATCGGCATCCTCTTCGCCTTCATCTACGCCCCGGGCGGCGGCCTCCTGAACGGCCTCCTCGGTCTGGTGGGGATCGACTCGCAGATCGCCTGGCTCGGTGATCCCCGCGTCGCCATGGCGGCCATCGTCGTGGCCGTCGTGTGGAACATGGTCGGGTTCTACATGGTGCTGTTCGTGGCCGCGATCAAGGCCGTGCCCTCGGAGGTCATCGAGGCCGCCCGACTGGACGGCGCGGGTCGGCTGCGCGTGTCGGTGCAGGTCGTCCTGCCGATGATCCGCGAGAACATCTCGACCGCCCTCGTGTACATGGGGATCATGGCGCTGGACATGTTCGTGTTCGTCAACGTCATGACGCCCAACGGCGGCACCTCGAAGAGCACCGAGGTGGTCTCGAGGTACCTCTACGAGACGGCGTTCCAGAAGTCGAACTTCGGCCTCGCCTCCGCCATGGGCGTGGTGATGGCGCTGTTCACGATGATCATGGCGGCGATCGTGCTGCTGTCCAGCCGCAGGAGGGAACGATGAGCGCCGTGAGGACCGCAGACGCCGACGCCGCCGGGCGGACGTCCGCGTCGTCCGGCTCCGGGGGAGCGACGCCGGTCGAGCCGCGTCGACGACGTGCCTCCGGGGGCGACCGGGTCTTCGCCGCCGTGTCCCACGTGATCCTCGCGCTGTGGGCCCTCGTGGTCATCCTGCCGCTGCTGTGGACCGTGTTCAGCTCGTTCAAGGACTCGCGCTCGATCCTCGCCTCGCCGTTCAGCTTCCCGAAGACCTGGAACTTCGACAACTTCGCACGGGCGTGGACGACGGCCGGCATCGGCCGCTACTTCCTGAACACGGTGATCGTGGTCGGCGCCTCGCTCGTGCTGGTCATGCTGCTGGGGGCGATGTGCGCCTACGTCCTGGCGAGGTACACGTTCCCGGGCCGCACGATCATCTACTACGCGCTGATCGCCGGCCTGACCTTCCCTCTGTTCCTCGCCGTGGTCCCGCTGTTCTTCATCCTGAAGTCCATGGGGCTGCAGGGGAACTACCTGGGACTGATCCTGAGCTACGTGGGCTTCGCCCTGCCGTTCACGGTGTTCTTCCTCTACGCCTTCTTCCGGCAGCTGCCGGACGAGATTGGCGAGGCGGCGCAGATCGACGGTGCGGGGGACTTCCGCACCTTCTTCCAGGTGATGCTGCCGATGGCGAAGCCGGGCCTGGTGTCCATCACGATCTTCAACTTCCTGGGCCTGTGGAACCAGTTCCTGCTGCCGATCGTGCTGAACACCGACCCCGACAAGTACGTGCTGGCCCAGGGCCTCGCGAACATGCAGGCCCAGCAGGGCTATCAGACGGACTGGTCGGCGATGTTCGCCTCCGTCACGATCACCATCCTCCCGGTGCTGATCGTCTACGTGATCTTCCAGCGCCAGCTCCAGGGCGGCGTCGGACCGAGCACGAACAAGTAGGCGCACGGGACGCGGGCCCCGGAGCGCGGGAGTCGGAGCCCGGATCCCGTACCCCGGACCCCGGGAACTGGACCCGGGTGCTCTGTTCCGGACGGGCCGTTGGTGGGGAGCCGTGGCGATATCGCCACGGCTCCCCACCAACGGCCCGTCTGCGCCATGGGCACGCGGCACCGCCGGGCCCTTCGACCGTTCGGGGGAAGACGCCGCAGGGCCGGTGCGAGGCCGGTGCGCTGCCCGCACGCTGTCCGCGCGCCGTCCGTGCGATCGCCGGCCGGACCGCGCCGCGGGCTGTGCCGTGTGACTCGCTCCACCTGTCCTGCCCTCGACGGGGAGCATGCGGGATGGCAGACTGGGGGAGTTGTCTGTGCGGGCCGACATGCCCGGTTCCGTTCTCCGCTCCCGCGCTCTGCGCGACGCGGCGAATGATCACCGGATGAGGCCCAGCCCCAGGATGCGAACGGCGCCACCGCGTCGAGAGCGCATCGTGAAGAGGGAGAGCACGGACCAGCCGGCAACGGTCACTCGCCCATGGGGCTTCGTCCCCTAGGGAGTGCGACACGCCCGTCCTCGGGTACCGGTGCCGACTGCATGAATGTCCAGACGAGAGAGAGACAGGACGCCATGGCGGGACAGAAGATCCGCATCAGGCTGAAGTCGTACGACCACGAGGTCATCGATAGCTCGGCGCGCAAGATCGTCGACACGGTGAGCCGTGCGGGTGCGACCGTTGTCGGCCCCGTGCCGCTGCCGACCGAGAAGAACGTGTTCTGCGTGATCCGTTCGCCCCACAAGTACAAGGACTCCCGCGAGCACTTCGAGATGCGCACGCACAAGCGTCTGATCGACATCGTCGATCCCACGCCCAAGGCCGTGGACTCGCTGATGCGCCTCGATCTGCCGGCGGACGTCAACATCGAGATCAAGCTCTGAGGCAGGCCGATATGAGCAACGAACTGACAGGGCAGGCTGCCCGCGCCGTCGCCGGCGTGCTCGGCACCAAGCTCGGCATGACCCAGGTCTGGGACGAGAACGGCAAGCTCGTGCCGGTCACTGTCGTCCAGACCGACTCCAACGTCGTCACCCAGGTGCGCTCCGTGGAGAACGACGGCTACGACGCGGTCCAGATCGCGTACGGCCAGATCGATCCCCGCAAGGTGAGCAAGCCGCTCAAGGGCCACTTCGAGAAGGCCGGCGTGACCCCGCGCCGCCACCTCGCGGAGCTGCGCACTTCCGATGCCGCGGACTACACCGTGGGCCAGGAGCTCGACGCCTCCGTGTTCGAGGCCGGCCAGAAGGTCGACATCGTCGGCACCACCAAGGGCAAGGGCACCGCGGGCGTCATGAAGCGCCACGGGTTCGCCGGTGTCAGCGCCTCCCACGGTGCGCACCGCAACCACCGCAAGCCCGGCTCGATCGGCGGCGCCTCCACCCCTGGTCGCGTGTTCAAGGGCCTGCGCATGGCCGGCCGCATGGGCAACGTCCGCACCAGTGTCCAGAACCTGACCGTGCATGCGGTCGACGTCGAGAAGGGCCTCGTGCTCGTCAAGGGTGCCGTCCCCGGCCCCAAGGGCGGTCTCGTGCTGGTCCGCTCGGCCGTCAAGAGCCCCGTGAAGGAGGCCTGAGCCCGATGGCAGAGAACCTGACCGTCGACGTCCTCGACCCGGCCGGGAAGAAGTCCGGCACGGCCGAGCTCCCCGCGTCGATCTTCGACGTGCAGACCAACGTCCCGCTCATCCACCAGGTCGTCGTCGCCCAGCTCGCGGCCGCCCGCCAGGGCACGCACAAGGCGAAGACCCGCGGTGAGGTGGCCGGCGGCGGCAAGAAGCCGTACAAGCAGAAGGGCACCGGCCGGGCTCGTCAGGGCTCGATCCGCGCTCCTCAGTTCGCCGGCGGCGGCATCGTCCACGGGCCGGTCCCGCGCGACTACAGCCAGCGCACCCCCAAGAAGATGAAGGCCGCCGCGCTGCGCGGTGCCCTCTCGGACCGGGCGCGCAACGGCCGCGTCCACGTCCTGAGCTCGCTGCTCGAGGGCGACGCGCCCTCGACCAAGGCCGCGCGCTCCGCGCTGGGCCGCATCTCCGAGCGCGAGCACGTCCTCGTCGTGATCCGTCGCGACGACGAGCTGGGCGCCCTGAGCACCCGCAACCTGCCCACGGCGCATGTCCTGTTCGCCGACCAGCTGAACACCTACGACGTCATGCTCAGCGACGACGTCGTGTTCACCTCCGGCGGTCTCGAGGACTTCGTCGCGCGCGCCACCCTGTCCCTGCCCACGTCCTCCTTCGCCGCGGCGAAGAACGCGGGCGTCGAGGAGGAGTCCAAGTGACCACGCTGAACAAGGACCCGCGGGACATCGTCCTGGCCCCGATCGTCTCCGAGAAGAGCTATGGGCTGATGGACGAGGGCAAGTACACCTTCGAGGTGGACCCCCGCGCCAACAAGACCGAGATCAAGATCGCGATCGAGAAGATCTTCGACGTGAAGGTCGCCTCGGTGAACACGATCAACCGCCAGGGCAAGGCGCGCCGCACCCGCTACGGGCTCGGCAAGCGCAAGGACACCAAGCGCGCTGTCATCACCCTGACCGACGGAACCATCGACATCTTCGGAGGGTCGGTCGCCTGAGCGACCGATCGCCGAGGATCCGAAGAGAGTCAGAGGGAAACCCACCATGGGAATTCGCAAGCACAAGCCGACCACGCCGGGCCGTCGCGGCTCGAGCGTCGCCGACTTCGTCGAGATCACTCGCAGTGAGCCCGAGAAGTCGCTGGTCCGCCCGCTCTCCAAGAGCGGCGGCCGCAACTCCAACGGTCGCGTCACCTCGCGTCACCGCGGCGGTGGCCACAAGCGCGCGTACCGCGTGATCGACTTCCGCCGCGCCGACAAGGACGGCGTGAACGCCAAGGTCGCCCACATCGAGTACGACCCCAACCGCACCGCTCGCATCGCGCTGCTGCACTACGCGGACGGCGAGAAGCGCTACATCCTCGCCCCGGCGAAGCTCCGTCAGGGCGACTGGATCGAGAACGGCGCCGGCGCGGACATCAAGCCGGGCAACAACCTGCCCCTGCGCAACATCCCGCTGGGCACCGTGGTGCACGCCATCGAGCTGCGCCCCGGCGGCGGCGCGAAGATCGCCCGCTCGGCCGGCGCCTCCGTGCAGCTGGTCGCCAAGGAGGGCCGCTTCGCGCAGCTGCGCATGCCCTCCGGCGAGATCCGCAACGTCGACGCGGACTGCCGCGCGACCATCGGCGAGGTCGGCAACGCCGAGCAGTCGAACATCAACTGGGGCAAGGCTGGCCGCATGCGCTGGAAGGGCAAGCGCCCGCACGTGCGCGGCGTGGTCATGAACCCGGTCGACCACCCGCACGGCGGCGGCGAGGGCCGCACCTCCGGTGGTCGTCACCCGGTGTCGCCCTGGGGCCAGCCCGAGGGCCGCACCCGGCGTCCGAACAAGGAGAGCGAGAAGCTCATCGTCCGTCGTCGCCGCACGGGCAAGAAGCGCTGATAGGGAGCCAGAAGTATGCCTCGCAGTATTGCCAAGGGCCCGTTCATCGACGACCACCTTCAGAAGAAGGTCGACGTCGCCAACGAGAAGGGCACCAAGAACGTCATCAAGACCTGGTCGCGTCGTTCGGTCATCACGCCGGACTTCCTCGGCCACACCTTCGCAGTGCATGACGGCCGCAAGCACGTCACGGTGTTCGTCACCGAGTCGATGGTGGGCCACAAGCTCGGCGAGTTCGCCCCCACGCGGACTTTCAAGGGCCACGAGAAGGACGACCGGAAGGGCCGTCGTCGCTGATGCGAGTCAGTGACGACAGCACTTCTCTCGAAGAGAGGACAGCAATGGAAGCCAAGGCGCAGGTGCGGTATCTCCGCATGTCGCCCATGAAGGCCCGGCGCGTTGTGGACCTGATTCGTGGCAAGAGCACGGTCGAGGCTCAGGACATCCTGCGGTTCGCACCGCAGGTGGCCTCCGAGCCCGTCCTGAAGCTCGTGCAGTCCGCGATCGCCAACGCCAGGGTGAAGGCCGATCAGGCGGGGGAGCGTTTCGACGAGCGGGAGCTCGTCGTCTCCGCCGCGTACGTCGACGAGGGTCCGACCATGAAGCGGTTCCAGCCGCGTGCTCAGGGTCGTGCCTTCCAGATCAAGAAGCGCACCAGCCACGTCACCGTGGTGGTCGCTCCCGTGAACAAGTAAGGAGTCCCGTATGGGCCAGAAGGTCAATCCCAATGGGTTCCGCCTCGGGATCACCACGGAGCACACCAGCCGGTGGTTCGCCGACTCCACCAAGGAGGGGCAGCGGTACCGCGACTACGTGAAGGAAGACGTCGCGATCCGCAAGCTCATGTCCGAGGGGCTCGAGCGTGCCGGCATCTCCAAGGTCGAGATCGAGCGCACCCGTGACCGTGTCCGCGTCGACCTGCACACCGCCCGCCCGGGCATCGTGATCGGGCGCCGCGGTGCGGAGGCCGAGCGCCTCCGCGGCGAGCTCGAGAAGCTCACCGGCAAGCAGATCCAGCTGAACATCCTCGAGGTCAAGAACCCCGAGGCCGACTCCCAGCTGGTCGCGCAGGGCATCGCCGAGCAGCTCGCCGCTCGCGTGTCCTTCCGCCGTGCGATGCGCAAGGGCATGCAGTCCGCGCAGCGCGCCGGCGCCAAGGGCATCCGCGTGGCGGTCTCCGGCCGCCTCGGCGGCGCCGAGATGAGCCGCAGCGAGTTCTACCGCGAGGGTCGCGTGCCTCTGCACACCCTTCGCGCGAACATCGACTACGGCTTCTACGAGGCCCGCACCGCCTTCGGCCGCATCGGCGTGAAGGTGTGGATCTACAAGGGCGACGTCACCGCCAAGGAGCTCGCGGCCCAGCAGGCCGCCTCGCAGGGTCCCCGCTCCGGTCGGGGCCCGCGTGCCGAGCGTCCGCGCGGCCGTCGCAACGAGCGCAACGCCGCCGCCCGTCAGCAGCGTCCCGAGCAGGCCGAGCAGGCTGCTCCCGCCGCCGCCGAGCAGAGCGCTGCGCCCGCTGAGTCCGGAACGGAGGCCTGAGGGACATGCTGATCCCCCGCAGGACCAAGCACCGCAAGCAGCACCACCCCACCCGCAGCGGCATGTCCAAGGGCGGCAACGATCTCGCGTTCGGCGAGTACGGCATCCAGGCGCTCGCGCCGGCGTACGTCACGAACCGCCAGATCGAGGCCGCGCGTATCGCCATGACCCGCTACATGAAGCGCGGCGGCAAGGTGTTCATCAACATCTACCCCGATCGACCGCTCACCAAGAAGCCTGCCGAGGTCCGCATGGGCTCGGGCAAGGGCTCCGTGGAGTGGTGGGTCGCCAACGTCAAGCCGGGCCGCGTCATGTTCGAGGTCGCCGGTGTGTCCGATGAGGTGGCTCGTGAGGCGCTGCGCCTGGCAGCTCACAAGCTGCCGATGAAGTGCCGCATCCTGAGCCGAGAGGGTGGTGACATCTGATGGCAGCGACCAAGCTCACCGCCGAGGAGCTCGACAAGCTGGACGACCAGAAGCTGGCCGACGAGCTGTCGAAGGCCAAGGACGAGCTGTTCAAGCTCCGCTTCCAGTCCGCGACCGGCCAGCTGGAGAGCTCCGGCCGCCTGCGGTCCGTCAAGAAGGACATCGCGCGGATCTACACGATCCTGCGTGAGCGCGAGCTGGGGATCCGCCAGGCCCCGACCGCCGAGTGACCGCGAAGCGAGGAGAACACATGAACGACAACGTCCACGAGGACGCAGCCGTGGAGGGGCACCACGCCTCCTCGCACGACCGTCCCTACCGCAAGACCCTGCGCGGGTACGTCGTCTCCGACAAGATGGACAAGACCATCGTCGTCGAGGTCGAGGAGCGCGTGAAGCACTCCCTGTACGGCAAGGTCATGACCAAGACCAAGAAGTTCAAGGCGCACGACGAGGAGAACACCGCCGGCATCGGCGACCAGGTCCTCCTCATGGAGACGCGCCCGCTCTCGGCGTCGAAGCACTGGCGCCTGGTCGAGATCATCGAGAAGGCCAAGTGACCCGTCGATCCTCGTGATCGCCGGTGTCATACGCCGCTGAGGCCGGTCGCCCCCACTGGGGGCGGCCGGCCTCTCGCATGTACGCCCGCGCTCCCGTCGACTCCTGCGGGCAGCGGGGGCGCGTCGGCCCCGCACCGGGCCGCGCGCGCCGGCTTCCGGCGGGATGGCACGGCATCCGCGGGAGCGGGGGAGCGGAGTCGGGCGCACCCCTACCGACGTCCGGAATGTGAACCGCGACACGTCCTGTGAGAGATCCGCGTATGCACTGGTCAGACACCGGTTTCGAGCATCGATCCAGGTCATGGACCTGACATCGGCCGCGAAACCTGTTTTCCTAGTGCGCCGTGCCCGCTCCCCGGGACCTCCGCCGGCTCGCCGACGGCTCTCCCTCGGGGCACGAGGAAGGAAGCGCCGACCGCCCCGTCCGCGGGCGTCGGCCCCTCGGCACCGCAGCCCCACGAAGGCAGGTCCATGTCCTCTTCCGAGCCCTCATCTATGCCCGGCGCCGATCCCTCGGTCGGCGCCGACCCCCAGCCCGGCCCGCAGAGCGGGCCCGCACGCGGCCCCCGCCGCACCGGCCGCAAGCTCCTCGGCCGCAAGCCCAAGCAGCCCCGCCTCGAGGTCGACGACGTGCTCGTGGTCAAGGGCTCCAAGATGCGCACCGCGATCGGTGGCACCGTCGTCGGCAACGTCATGGAGTGGTTCGACTTCGGCGTCTACGGCTACATGGCGATCATGCTGTCGCAGCTGTTCTTCGACACCGGCAGCGAATCTCTCGACCAGATCCTCAGCCTCCTCGGCTTCGCGGTGAGCTTCCTCGTGAGGCCCTTCGGCGGGCTGGTGCTCGGACCCCTGGGCGACAAGATCGGCCGCCAGAAGGTCCTGTTCTTCACGATGGCCATGATGGCCCTCGCGACGGCGCTGATCGGCGTGCTGCCGACGATCTCCGACATCGGCGTGTGGGCAGCGTTCCTCCTCTACGCCCTGAAGCTCGTGCAGGGCTTCTCCACCGGCGGCGAGTACGCGGGAGCCACCACGTACGTCTCCGAGTACGCGCCGGACAAGAAGCGCGGCTTCTACGCCTCGACGCTCGATGTGGGCTCCTACTTCGGCTTCGCCCTCGGAGCCGGCGCCGTCGCCCTCACCCACCTCATCACCTCGGCGGTCTGGGGTCCCGATGCGATGCTGGCCTGGGGCTGGCGCGTGCCGTTCCTCATCGCGATCCCGCTCGGCGCGATCGCGATCTGGTTCCGCGCCCGCATCCCCGAGACCCCGGCGTTCGAGGCCACCGAGGCCGAGCAGCAGGCCGAGGGCGGCGCGTCCGCGGAGGATGCCGGATCCCTGCACGCCCGCAAGGGCCCGATCGGCATCGTGCGCTACCACTGGCGCGAACTGCTCATCGCCATCGCGATCGTGGCCGCGACGAACGCGACCGGCTACGCGCTCACGAGCTACATGCCCACCTACCTGGGCACGCAGTTCGGGTACAACGAGATGACGAGCGCGGCGACGACGATCCCGGCACTGCTCATCCTGTGCGTGATGATCCCGATCGCGGGGCGGGCCTCCGACCGCTTCGGGCGGCGCGCGGTCTACTTCGCCGGCGCCGCGGCCTCGGTCGTGCTCATGCTCCCGGCGTTCTGGCTGATGCACCAGAGCTCGTTCCTCGAGATCCAGGTCGCGATGGTGATCGTCGCGCTCCCCGTCGCGCTGTTCGTGGGGCCCTCGGCCGCGGCGCTGCCGGCGCTGTTCCCCACGGCCGCGCGATACGGAGCGATGGGCATCGCCTACAACATCTCGGTCTCGCTGTTCGGCGGCACGACCCCGGTGATCTCCCAGACCCTGATCGAATGGACGGGCAACAGCTACATGCCCGCTCTCTGGCTCATGCTCTTCGGTCTGATCGCCGGCATCGCGGTGTTCTTCATGAGCGAGAGCGCGAAGCGCCCGCTGCTGGGGTCCTTCCCCTCGGTGGAGTCCGAGGAGGAGGCGCGCGACCTCGTCGCCCACCAGGACGAGAACCCGCTGCTGAACACCTCGGAGATGCCCATCGTGGTCGATCCCGAGATGGAGGCGGAGATCGAGGCCGCGATGGACGTCCCCGGCGCGGGTCTCCCGTCTGACGCGGACGCGCAGCTCGAGGACGAGGGCCGCGACGGCAGCGGCGCCTCGGGCGCGGATCGCGTCGGAGCCGGCTCCTGACCGACCCGGAGACCGGCGCCCCCTGAAGGATGCGGGGGAGCGGTGCTCCGCTCACGGGCCCGGCCGACGAACGTCTCGTCGGCCGGGCCCGTCCGCGTCCCGGTGCTTCGCCGCCGGAGCGAGCACTGCGCATGAGCAAGGACACAGGCCCGCCATCGGCCTCGCCCTTCCGCAGGCGCCCCGTGAGCGCCTACACTTGAACGGTTGCTGATCTCGTGCATGCCCTCGGGCGTGCACGGAGGATGCGGACCGCAGCGTCCATCCCCCGTCGGAGACCGCGCACCATCGGCTCCTCGCGAGCCTTCGGGTGTGTCCGAGTCCGCCGGAGGGTTTTTTGATGCCCGCTGCGCTCCGCGCCGCGATCCGGCCCCGAGGCCGGGGATGCGGGCAACGGTCCATATCCGTTCCGCAAGGCTGGCTCCCCGTCCTCGGGTGGCGAGAACCGGCGAGACGACAGGAGTACTGAGTGATTCAGCAGGAGTCGCGACTGAAGGTCGCCGACAACACGGGTGCGAAGGAGATTCTCTGCATCCGCGTTCTCGGTGGCTCCGGTCGCCGTTACGCAAGCATCGGCGACACCATCGTGGCGACCGTCAAGGACGCCATCCCCGGTGGCAACGTCAAGAAGGGCGATGTCGTCAAGGCCGTCGTCGTGCGCACCACCAAGGAGCGCCGCCGCGCCGACGGTTCCTACATCCGTTTCGATGAGAACGCCGCCGTGATCCTCAAGACGGACGGCGAGCCGCGAGGCACGCGCATCTTCGGCCCCGTGGGCCGCGAGCTGCGCGACAAGCGGTTCATGAAGATCATCTCGCTGGCGCCGGAGGTGCTGTGACATGGCAGGCATGAAGATCAAGAAGGGTGACCTGGTCCAGGTCATCACCGGCCGCACGAGCGATGGCGACAAGGCCGCCAAGCGCGGGCTCGAGCCGGGCGACAAGGGCAAGCAGGGCCGTGTGCTCGAGGTGTTCACCGACACGCAGCGCGTGCTGGTGGAGGGCGTCAACCGCCGCACCCACCACCTGCGTCCGACCCAGCAGGGCGGCGCCGGCGGCATCGAGCAGCGCGAGGCTCCGATCCACGTCTCGAACGTGGCGCTCGTCGACCCCGAGGACAACCGTCCCACCAAGGTCGGCTACCGCGTGGAGACCCTCGAGCTCGAGAACGGCCGCACCAAGCAGGTCCGTGTGCGCTACGCCAAGCGCTCCGGGAAGGACATCTGATGAGCACCGTGACGACCGAGGCGCCCACCCCGCGCCTGAAGACCACCTACCGTGACGAGATCAAGGCGAAGCTCTCCGAGCAGTTCGGCTACGAGAACGTCATGCTGGTCCCCGGCCTGACCAAGATCGTCGTGAACATGGGCGTCGGCGACGCCGCTCGCGACTCGAAGGTGATCGACGGCGCGATCCGCGACCTCGCCACCATCACCGGTCAGAAGCCTCAGGTGACCAAGGCCCGCAAGTCCATCGCGCAGTTCAAGCTGCGCGAGGGCATGCCGATCGGCGCCCACGTGACGCTGCGCGGCGACCGCATGTGGGAGTTCCTGGACCGTCTGCTGTCCACGGCCCTCCCGCGCATCCGCGACTTCCGCGGCCTGTCGCCCAAGCAGTTCGACGGCAGCGGCAACTACACCTTCGGTCTCACGGAGCAGGTCATGTTCCACGAGATCGACCAGGACGAGATCGACCGGGTCCGCGGCATGGACATCACGGTCGTGACCACCGCGAAGACCGACGACGAGGGACGCGCCCTGCTCAAGCTGCTCGGCTTCCCCTTCAAGGAGAACTGACATGGCAAAGACAGCGCTGATCAAGAAGCAGGAGCGCAAGCCGAAGTTCGGCGTGCGCGCCTACACCCGGTGCCAGCGGTGCGGTCGTCCGCACTCGGTGTACCGCAAGTTCGGGCTCTGCCGCGTGTGCCTGCGCGAGATGGCTCACCGCGGTGAGCTCCCCGGCGTCACGAAGAGCAGCTGGTAAGGACTATCACCACAGGTCCTGCGAAGAGCGCCACGGCGCCGCTGCAGGAAACCAGGTGAGGAAGAAGCACTAAGACATGACCATGACCGACCCGATCGCGGACATGCTGACGCGTGTCAGGAACGCCTCCGGCGCCTACCACGACACCGTCACCATGCCGTACTCGAAGCTGAAGAGCGGCATCGCGAACATCCTGAAGTCCGAGGGCTACATCCTCGGCTGGCACGAGGAAGAGGCCGAGGTGGGCAAGAACCTCGTCCTCGAGCTCAAGTACGGCCAGAGCCGCGAGCGCGCCATCTCCGGCGTCCGCCGCATCTCGAAGCCGGGCCTTCGCGTGTACGCCAAGTCCACCAATCTGCCCAAGGTCCTCGGCGGCCTGGGCGTGGCGATCCTGTCCACGTCCTCCGGCCTCCTGACCGACAAGCAGGCTGCCAAGAAGGGTGTGGGTGGGGAAGTCCTCGCCTACATCTGGTGAGCGGGAGAGGAGCACACCGATATGTCCCGCATCGGATTCCGACCGGTCCCCGTGCCGGCAGCCGTCCAGAACGTCACCATCGATGGCCGCACCGTCACCGCGACGGGCCCCAAGGGCGAGCTCTCGCACACCGTGCCTGAGCCCCTGACCATCGAGCGCAACGACGCCGGCGAGCTCGTCGTGCGCCGTCCCGACGACGAGCAGGAGAACCGTGCGCTGCACGGCCTCACCCGCACGCTCGTCAACAACATCCTCCTCGGCGTGACCGAGGGGTACGAGAAGAAGCTGGAGATCGTGGGCACGGGCTACCGTGTGACCGCGAAGGGCACCGACCTCGAGTTCGCGCTCGGCTTCTCCCACCCCGTCATCGTGAAGGCTCCCCAGGGGATCTCCTTCTCCGTCGAGTCGCCCACCAAGTTCGCGGTGGCCGGCATCGACAAGCAGCAGGTGGGCCAGGTCGCAGCGAAGATCCGCGGCATCCGCCCGCCCGAGCCGTACAAGGGCAAGGGCGTGCGCTACGCGGACGAGGTCGTGCTGCGCAAGGCCGGAAAGGCTGGTAAGTGATCATGGGTTACGCAGAGAAGCACACGACCGGCTCCCGCGGCAGCCGGCTGCGCGCCCGGGGCCGTCGCCACCTGCGCGTGCGCCGCCGCATCGTCGGCTCCGCCGAGCGCCCCCGTCTGGTGGTCACCCGCTCGCAGCGCCACATGTTCGTCCAGGTCGTGGACGACGCCAAGGGCATCACCCTGGCGTCGGCCTCCACCATGGAGCAGGACCTGCGCGGGGCCGAGGGCACCAAGTCGGACAAGGCCCGCACCGTCGGGACCCTCGTCGCCGAGCGCGCCAAGGCCGCCGGCATCGACGCGGTCGTCTTCGACCGCGGTGGCAACAAGTACCACGGCCGCGTGGCCGCCGTCGCGGACGGCGCTCGCGAGGCCGGCCTGGCACTGTGATCGCCCCCCGGACACAGGACGAGAAGAGGAACTGATATGGCTGCACAGCAGCGGAACAGCGGTCCCGCGGCCTCCGGCCGTCGGGGCGAGAACTCCAACAACGATTCGCGCAGCGGCGGCAACGACCGCGGGCGCGGTGGGCGTCGCGGCGAGGGCCGCGGTCGCCAGCAGGACGCGGAGAAGTCCGCGTTCCTCGAGCGCGTGGTGAACATCAACCGCGTCTCGAAGGTCGTCAAGGGCGGCCGTCGCTTCTCCTTCACCGCTCTCGTGGTGGTGGGCGATGGCGACGGCACCGTCGGCGTCGGCTACGGCAAGGCCAAGGAGGTCCCCTCGGCGATCTCCAAGGGTGTCGAGGAGGCGAAGAAGAACTTCTTCCGCGTCCCGCGCATCCAGGGCACCGTCGTGCACCAGGTCCAGGGCCACGACGCGGCGGGCACCGTCCTGCTGCGTCCCGCCGCCCCCGGCACCGGTGTGATCGCCGGCGGCCCGGTCCGCGCCGTCCTCGAGTGCGCGGGAGTGAACGACGTGCTCTCGAAGTCGCTCGGGTCGAGCAACCAGATCAACATCGTGCGTGCGACCATCGACGCGCTCAAGCAGCTCGAGGAGCCGGAGGCCGTCGCGGCCCGTCGCGGTCTCCCGGTCGAGGACGTCGTCCCCGCCCCGCTGCTGCGCGCCCAGGCCGCAGGCCGCGCCGCCGCTCGCGAGGCCAAGGCCTCCGAGAAGGTGGGTGCGTGATGCAGCTGAAGGTGACCCAGACCCGATCCCTCATCGGCGAGAACCAGATCCAGCGTGCGACCCTGCGCGGCCTCGGCCTCAAGCGCATCGGCGACACGGTGGTGAAGGAGGACCGCCCTGAGATCCGCGGCATGATCCGCGCCGTCACCCACCTGGTGACGGTCGAAGAGGTGGACTGACACATGACTGATTCGCAGAACCCGATGAAGCTCCACGACCTGCGCCCCGCGCCCGGTTCCAAGACCGCGCGCACCCGCGTCGGCCGTGGTGAGGCCTCGAAGGGCAAGACCGCCGGCCGCGGCACCAAGGGCACCAAGGCCCGCTACCAGGTGCCCGCGGGCTTCGAGGGCGGCCAGATGCCCCTGCACATGCGGCTCCCGAAGCTGCGCGGCTTCACCAACCCCTTCCGCGTCGAGTACCAGGTCGTGAACCTGGCGACCCTGTCCGAGCTGTTCCCCGAGGGCGGCACGGTCACGGTCGAGGATCTCGTCGCCAAGGGCGCCGTGCGCAAGAACCAGCCCGTGAAGGTGCTGGGGACGGGCGACGTGAGCGTGAAGCTCGACGTCACCGCGCAGAAGTTCTCCGCCTCGGCGGAGCAGAAGATCACGGCGGCTGGCGGGACGGCCCGCACCGCGTGAGCGCGCTCGCGCTTCTTTGACGGGGCGCCGCAGGGGGAAATACTCTTCCTGCGGTGCCCTGTCGGCATGTCCGGGCCCCATCGACGGGCCCCTGAGAAGGGAGTCACGTGAACGCGTTCGTCCGAGCGTTTCGCACCCCCGAGCTGCGGGCGAAGATCTTCTTCACCCTGGCTCTGATGGCGATCTATCGGCTCGGTGTCTTCGTGCCTACCCCCGGGTTCGACTACACCAACGTCACCGTGTGCGCCGAGCAGGCCTCGACGGGCAGCGGCAGCGTCCTGGGGATGGTGAACCTGTTCTCGGGCGGCGCGCTGCTGCAGATGTCGGTGTTCTCCCTGGGCGTGATGCCGTACATCACCGCCTCGATCATCATCCAGCTGCTGCGCGTGGTGATCCCCCGCTTCGAGGAGCTGCACAAGGAGGGCCAGGCGGGCACCGCCAAGCTCACCCAGTACACGCGCTACCTCACCATCGGCCTCGCCGTGCTGCAGGCCACCACGATCATCACGATGGTGCGCACCGGCAGCTTCTTCGTCGGCTGCAACCTCCAGGTGATCCCCGACCAGGCGATCTTCACCCTGGTCCTCATGGTGCTCACGATGACCGTCGGCACCGTGCTGATCATGTGGATGGGCGAGCTCATCACCGAGCGCGGCATCGGCAACGGCATGTCCCTTCTGATCTTCACCTCGATCGCCGCCGCGTTCCCGTCCTCCATGGGCCAGATCTGGCAGCTGCAGGGCTGGATGACCTTCTCGCTGATCATCCTCGTCGCGCTCGTCGTGATGGTGGGCGTCGTCTTCGTCGAGCAGTCCCAGCGCCGCATCCCCGTCCAGTACGCCAAGCGCATGGTGGGACGGCGCATGTACGGCGGCACCTCCACCTACATCCCGGTCAAGGTCAACCAGGCCGGCGTCATCCCGGTGATCTTCGCGAGCTCCATCCTCGCGCTCCCGCAGCTGATCTCGTCCTTCGGCGACCCGTCGGCCGGATGGGTGCAGTGGGTCAACGCCCACCTCGTGATGGGCGCGAGCTTCTCCTGGATCTACGCGACCGTGTACGTCCTGCTGATCATCTTCTTCGCGTTCTTCTACACCTCGATCACCTTCAACGCGGAGGAGATCGCCGACAACATGAAGAAGTACGGCGGCTTCGTGCCGGGCGTGCGCGCGGGCAAGCCCACCGAGCGCTACCTGCAGTACGTCATCAACCGCATCCAGACGCCCGGCGCCCTGTACCTCGCGGTGATCTCCCTGATCCCGCTGTTCGCGCTCGTCTACCTGGGCGCCAACCAGAACTTCCCGCTTGGCGGCGCGTCCCTGCTCATCATCATCGGCGTCGGACTCGACACCGTGAAGCAGGTCGACGCGAAGCTCCAGCAGCACCACTACGAAGGGATCCTCCGATGACCGATCAGCCCACCACGAGCGCGCAGGGCTCCTCCCCGGAGACGTCGGCCGCCGCGGCCGGTGCCCGCCGCCTGCTGATCATCGGCGCACCCGGTGCGGGCAAGGGCACCCAGGCCGGCCGGATCGCCGACGCCCTCTCCATCCCCGCGATCTCCACGGGAGACATCTTCCGCGCGAACGTCTCCCAGGAGACCGAGCTCGGGAAGCTCGCGAAGTCGTACATGGACAAGGGCGAGTACGTGCCCGACTCCGTCACCAACGACATGGTCCGCTCCCGCCTGTCCGAGAAGGACGCCCGCGACGGCTTCCTGCTCGACGGCTACCCCCGCACCCTCGACCAGGTCGAGGCCCTCGACGGCATCCTGGAGGACGGCGGCGAGGGCGGCGTCGACGCGGTGCTCATGCTCGAGGTCGACTACGACGCCGTGATCCAGCGCCTCGTCGCCCGCGGCGCCGAGCAGGGCCGCTCCGACGACACCGAGGAGACCATCCGTCGCCGCCTCGAGGTCTACGCCGAGCAGACCACGCCGCTCGTCGACGTCTACGAGCGACGGGGCATCCTGCACCGCGTGAACGGCATGCGCTCGATCGACGAGGTCACCGAGGAGCTGCTGAGCGTCCTCGGCGCCCGCTGATCCGCGCACGGGAACCGGGTCGATCCCATGGGCCTGCTGCGCCGCGAACGTCCTGAGATCAAGACGGGGGAGCAGATCGCCCTCATGCGACGCAGCGGCCTGCTGCTCTCGCGCGTGCACGACATGCTCGCCGCGCACATCCGTCCGGGCGTCACCACCGGCGAGCTCGACCGCCTCGCCGAGGAGATGATCCGCGACGAGGGCGCACTGCCGAACTTCAAGGGGTACCAGGGGTATCCCGCCACCCTGTGCATCAGCGTGAACGAGGTGATCGTCCACGGCATCCCGGGTGCGCAGGTGCTCGAGGAGGGCGATCTCGTCTCGATCGACGGCGGTTGCATCGTCGAGGGCTGGCACTCCGACGCCGCCCGGACCCATGTGGTCGGGGGCTACCGCTCCGAGGCCGACCGCCACCTTGTCGAGGTGACCCGGGAGGCCATGTGGCAGGGGATCGTCGCGCTCGCGAGCGCGCGCCGCGTCGGGGAGATCGGCGCCGCCATCGAGGACTATGTGGACGCCGAGGCGCTCGGGGAGCTCAGCCACCTCGAGGAGTTCGGCGGCCACGGCATCGGCACGGCCATGCACCAGGCGCCCGACGTCATGAACTTCCGCACCCGCGATCGCGGCCCGAGGATCGTCCCCGGCATGTGCCTGGCGATCGAGCCGATGCTCGTCCAGGGCTCGGCGGAGTGGGAGATGCTCGCCGACGACTGGACGGTGCGCGCGACCGGCAGCGGCCGCGCCGCCCACGTCGAGCACTCGACCGCGGTCACCGAGCAGGGTCTCGTGGTGCTCACCGCCGCCGACGGCGGGGCCTCCGAGCTCGCCGCCCGGGGAGTGGCCGCCGCGCCCGACCCGCTCGCGGCCTGAGCCCGAGCCCGCGGCGTGACGGGGTTCATCCCCTCCGCCCCTCGGTCCTGCGCGACTTCGACGGTAGGATGGTCGATCGGGTGTGCTCCGTTCGCGTTCGGGCGCGCCCAGGCGCCTCTCACCGGATCCGGGTCCGCCCGGCCCGTGTGCGATGCGCCCGGAGACCGACGCGAAACCCCGCCCCGCGACCGCGGCGGCGAGGAGATAGGGGAGGCATGGCCAAGAAGGACGGCGTGATCGAGGTCGAAGGCACGGTCAAGGAGGCGCTCGCCAACGCGCGCTTCCGGGTCGAGCTGGACAACGGGCACAAGGTGCTTGCGCACATCTCCGGGAAGATGCGGCAGCACTACATCCGCATCCTGCCCGAGGACCGCGTGGTCGTCGAGCTCAGCCCCTATGACCTCGACAAGGGCCGCATCGTCTACCGCTACAAGTGATCCCGGCGCCGCGCATCCGTGCGCGGACCGCCGGGTGGGGAAGAGATTCCCCTGAACCCGCGAGAAGGAAGTCATGAAGGTCAAGCCGAGCGTGAAGCCGATCTGTGACAGCTGCAAGGTGATCCGTCGCCACAGCGTGGTCATGGTCATCTGCAAGAACCCGCGGCACAAGCAGCGTCAGGGCTGATCGGGTCCCCCGAGAATCCCTGGCCGCGCGAGCAGCCGCGCCCGCGCCGCATCCCGAGACCCGCGATCCTGCGGATCGACGAGGGAGGCGAGCGGGCACCCCGGTGAACCGGGAGCCCCGGAGCATCCGGGGCACGGGGCCACGGCCCCGACACAACAGAAGAGCCGACACCGCCGACGGGGGAGACCCCGACGGACACCCGCAGACGGAGGCTGCGGCGCACCACGGGTGCGAGGTGTCGTCTCAGGCCTCCGAGACAGTAGGAGAACTGCACCATGGCACGTCTGGTTGGCGTTGACCTGCCGCGCGACAAGCGCGTCGAGGTCGCCCTGACGTACATCTTCGGCATCGGGCGCACCCGCGCCCTCGAGACCATCGCCGCCACCGGCGTGGACCCGAGCATCCGTGTGCGCGACCTCAGCGACGAGGACCTCGTCAAGCTGCGCGATCACATCGAGGCGAACTACCAGCACGAGGGCGATCTGCGCCGCGAGATCGCCGCGGACATCCGCCGCAAGGTCGAGATCGGCAGCTACCAGGGCCTGCGCCACCGTCGTGGCCTGCCCGTGCACGGCCAGCGCACGAAGACCAACGCGCGCACCCGCAAGGGCCCCAAGCGCACCGTGGCCGGCAAGAAGAAGGCCCGCTGATCAGCGCCCCGCGCGCCCTGCAGCAACTCCGCGCCGCCTCTTCACGGCGCATCGATCACCTGAACTGAACCGAGGAGCTCCGCCTCATGGCTACGAAGACCCGCCAGGCGGCGGCGCGCAAGCCGCGCCGCAAGTCCAACAAGAACATCGTGAACGGCCAGGCTCACATCAAGAGCACGTTCAACAACACCATCGTCTCCATCACCGACCCCACCGGCGCCGTGATCTCCTGGGCCTCCGCGGGCCAGGTCGGCTTCAAGGGCTCGCGCAAGTCCACGCCCTACGCCGCGCAGATGGCCGCCGAGGCCGCCGCCCGCCGCGCGCAGGAGCACGGCCTGAAGAAGGTCGACGTCTTCGTGAAGGGCCCGGGCTCGGGCCGCGAGACCGCGATCCGCTCGCTCACCGCGACCGGCCTCGAGGTCGGCTCCATCCAGGACGTCACCCCCCAGGCCCACAACGGCACCCGCCCCCCGAAGCGTCGTCGCGTCTGATGCAGCCGTCGTTCCGGCGCGCTCCCGCTGAGGGAGGGCGCTGGGACGACGACCCGTGGTCATCCACCCCTCATGAGCGTCATATGGCGGACGCTCGCAGAAAGGACACACCGTGCTCATTGCACAGCGCCCCACGCTGACCGAAGAGGTCGTGTCGGAGTACCGCTCCCGGTTCGTCATCGAGCCGCTCGAGCCCGGGTTCGGCTACACGCTCGGCAATTCGCTGCGCCGCACCCTCCTGTCCTCGATCCCCGGTGCCGCGGTCACCTCGATCCGCATCGACGGCGTGCTGCACGAGTTCAGCACCGTCCCCGGGGTCAAGGAGGACATCACCGAGGTCATCCTGAACATCAAGGGCCTGGTCGTCTCCTCGGAGAACGACGAGCCCGTCGTGATGTACCTGCGCAAGGAGGGTGAGGGCGACGTGACCGCCGCCGACATCACCCCGCCGGCCGGCGTCGAGATCCACAACCCGGATCTGCACATCGCGACCCTCTCGTCGAAGGGCCGCCTGGAGATCGAGCTGGTCGTCGAGCGCGGCCGCGGCTACGTCTCCGCCGCGCAGAACAAGGGCGTGGACGCCGAGATCGGCCGCGTGCCGGTCGACTCGATCTACTCGCCCGTGCTCAAGGTGACCTACAAGGTCGAGGCTACCCGCGTCGAGCAGCGCACCGACTTCGACCGTCTGATCGTGGACGTCGAGACCAAGCCGGCCATCTCCCCGCGCGACGCCGTGGCGTCGGCCGGGAAGACCCTGGTCGAGCTGTTCGGCCTGGCCCACGAGCTGAACAACGAGGCCGAGGGCATCGACATCGGCCCCTCGCCGACGGACCAGGCGCTCGCGCAGGACCTCGCCCTGCCGATCAGCGACCTGAACCTCACGGTCCGCTCGTACAACTGCCTCATGCGCGAGGGCGTGCACACCGTCGGTGAGCTCACCTCCCGCTCCGAGGCCGATCTGCTGGACATCCGCAACTTCGGGCAGAAGTCCATCGACGAGGTCAAGGCGAAGCTCGCCGACCTCGGTCTGTCGCTCAAGGACTCGCCGGCCGGCTTCGATCCGTCGGCCATCGCGACCTACGACGACGACTACGGCGACCAGTACTGACCTTCCGTCTTTCCATCTTCTAGGAGAACGACCATGCCTGCTCCCACCAAGGGTGCTCGCCTCGGTGGATCCCCCGCCCACGAGCGGATGATCCTCGCGAGCCTCGCGACCGAGCTGTTCCGTCACAAGTCCATCACCACCACCGAGACCAAGGCGAAGCGGCTGCGTCCGTACGCCGAGCGTCTGGTGACCTTCGCGAAGAAGGGCGACCTGGCCTCGCGCCGTCGCGTCATGCGCACCATCCGCGACCGCGGCGTCGTGCACGTGCTCTTCGAGGAGATCGCCCCGACGTTCTCCGAGCGTCCCGGCGGCTACACCCGCATCACCAAGGTCGGCCCCCGCAAGGGCGACAACGCCCCCATGGCCGTCATCGAGCTGGTCAGCGAGGCGTACTCGCCCAAGCAGGCCGTCGTGAAGGAGGCCGAGGGCGCCGCCAAGGGCGCTGCGAAGGCCGACGACGCGAAGGCCGACGACGCCGCCGCGGAGACCCCCGCGGCCGACGCCGCGACCGAGGCGCCCTACGGCGAAGACTCCTTCCGCGGGGAGAACCCGCCCGAGGGCTTCGACATCAAGGGCAACGAGGACTCGATGAAGTTCCACGCCCCGGACTCTCCCTGGTACGGCCGCACAGTCGCCGAGGTCTGGTTCCGCACCGCCGAGGCCGCCGAGAAGGCCGGCTTCGTCAACGCGGTGAAGAACGCCGACGAGGAGTCCGAGGAGGCCTGATCCAGGCCCCGAGGAGTCCGCGTCGTCCGACGCACGAAGGGCCCGCCGAGCAGCTGCTCGGCGGGCCCTTCGTCATCCCGCGGTCGTCCGCGGTCGTCCCAGGGGCGGCGCCGCGTCGCCCGCATCCGCTAGCGTGGGCGGCGTCCGAGCCGGAACCCTTCCCCCCAGGAGACCTGCCATGACCCCGCGTCCCACGACCCCTGAGCCCACCACCCCTGAGCCCATGACACCGGGCATCGACCGCCGCGGACTGCTGCGCGCCGGCGCCCTCACCCTTCCCCTCGCGCTCGCCGGCGGCGGCGCGCTGGCCCTCGCCGCGCCGGTCCACGCCGACCCCTCGGTCACGGGCGGCGAGACCCGCACGCGCGACGTGCCCCTCGCGGACCTGCCCCGGCGCGCGAGCGACCAGGGCGCCCGAGCCCGCGTGATCGAGGGCGCCGCCGCCACGATGGTCGGCGCCAGCTGGAGCGGTGCGGAGCCCGACGTCCTGCGGGTGCGCGGCCGCGCGAGCGGGGCGGAATGGACCTCCTGGTTCCCGCTCGAGATCGCCGAGGATCCCGAGGACGGCACGTCGCTCGGCGCCGCGGAGCCCGCCTGGCTGGGCGCGGCCGACGAGATCGAGCTGGTCGCGGTCCGCGACGGCGAGGACGTCAGCGACGAGCTCACCGCCCATGTCCTCACCACCTCCCCGCGCGAGGAGGAGAAGGACGGCGCCGCCCCGTCGGCCCCGACGCGCATGAGCACCCGGGCGGTCGCCGCGGGCGACGCCGTGGAGCTCGGCCCCGGCGCCCCCACGATCGTGCGCCGCAGCGCCTGGGGCGCCGACGAGTCGCTCGTGGGCTCGGTGAGCTCCGCGAGCGAGCTGCGGGCCGTGGTCGTCCACCACACCGCGGGCTCGAACTCCTACGCGAAGGCCGACGCGCCCCAGCTCCTGCGCGGCATCCTCAGCTACCACACGAAGACCCTGGGCTGGGCGGACATCGGCTACAACCTGCTCGTCGACCGCTACGGCACGATCTACGAGGGACGCCACGGCGGCCTGCACAAGCACATCATCGGAGCGCACGCCTACGGCTTCAACACCTTCAGCTGCGGGGTCAGCGTGATGGGCACCTTCACCTCGAGCGCCCCGCCCAGCGCCGCGATCTCCGCGGTGCAGAAGGTCGCCGCCTGGAAGCTGCTCGGCGCCTTCCGCACGAACGCGAGCCAGCAGTTCGACTGGGTCTCCACCGTGACCGGCGGTGGCAGCCTGTACGACGAGGGCGAGACGGCGCACCTGCGGCGCATCTTCGGCCACCGGGACGTGAACGCGACCGAGTGCCCGGGGAACGCCTTCTACCCGAAGCTCTCCGGGATGCGCAGCGCGACGACCTCCGCGATCTCGAGCGCGTGGCGCCTCCACCTGGACGCCTTCGCGAGCCCGGGGGAGAAGACGCTGGGCACCGTCACCCAGCTCGTCCACGTCGAGGGGGCCTACTACGTCACCCGGCTGACCAAGGGCTTCGTCGTCTCCAGCGCGTCCGGCGCGAAGGACGCCAGGGCGACCCAGTTCCGCACCTGGACCACGGCTTGGGGTCTCCCGCTCGCCGCCTCGCGGGTCGTGGACGGCCGCCGCATCCAGGACTTCTCGAACGGCCAGGCCGTGCGCGAGGACGGCAAGGAGACCTTCACCCGTTCCTGACCCGAGCACAGGGGTGCCGGGGCGTCCCCGACCCGGGCCCGCGCGTGGGCGTCAGGCCCGCGCTGTGGCGTCAGGCGCGCGCACAGGATGTCAGGCCCACGCGTAGGAGGACTGCGTGCCCTGACGGGTGACCGAGTCCGCCGCGTAGGCGGTCCCGGCGCGGATCGCCCCGGCGACGTCGCGCGTGCGCACCCACTGCGTCGCGAAGCAGCCGATGAACGCGTCCCCGGCGCCCGTGGTGTCGACGGCCTGCACCGCCGGGGCGTCGATGAGCTCGCGACCGCCCTCGTGGATCCACAGGGCGCCGCGCGCGCCCAGGGTGACGATGACGTTGCGGATCCCCGCGGCGAGCAGCACCTCGGCGGCGCGCTGGATGTCCTCGAGACCGTCGACCGGCATCCCGGTGAGCAGCTCGAGCTCCGACTCGTTGGGCACCAGGAACTCCACCCCGGTGATGCGGGAGAGGTCCAGGTCGGGGGAGGCGGGGGCCGGGTTCAGCAGCACAGGGATGCCGAGCTCGGCCCCCAAGGCCATCGCGGCCGCGACGGTCTCGAGCGGGATCTCGAGCTGGAGGACGATGAGCTCGCAGCGTGCGATCGCGTCCCGGGCGTCCTCGACGTCCTGCGGGGTGAGCAGAGCGTTCGCCCCCTTGATGATGAGGATCGAGTTGCGCGACTCGGGGTCCACGAAGATCGGGGCGACCCCGGAGGAGGCCCGTGTACGCAGCACGTGCTCGGTGCCGATGCGGTTGTCCTCGAAGTTCTTCAGCGTGGTCTCGGCGAAGACGTCGTCGCCCACGCGCGTGACCATCACGACCTCGGATCCCAGCCGCGCCGCGGCCACCGCCTGGTTCGCTCCCTTGCCCCCGCAGCCCATGCGGAAGTCCGGCGCCTCGACCGTCTCGCCCTCGCCCGGCATCCGGTGGATGTAGGAGATGAGGTCGACCATGTTCGAGCCGACGACGGCGATCCTCGCCTCGTGCGCCATCTCAGTTCTCCTCGTCGGTCGTCGTCCGTCGGCCGCGCCGACGCAGGATCAGAAAGTACACGAGCACCGCGGCGAAGCAGAACAGGTTCACGATGAAGCTGAAGCGCATCGAGCCCGTGGTGTCGGAGATCAGGCCCTGCACGGCGGGGATCACGGCGCCGCCGATGATCGACATGACGATGATCGCCCCGCCGGTCTCGGTGAAGCGCTTGTCCTCGATGACGTCGAGGTTGCGGGCGAAGACCGTCGCCCAGCACGGGCCCAGCAGCGCGGAGGCGACGATCGCCGCGTACACCGAGGTGAAGTTCGGGGCCGTGACCACGTAGAGGATCGTGACCATGCCGAGCGCCGAGTAGACGATGAGCACGAGGTCCTCGTCGAAGCGGGTCATCAGCAGGTTCGCCACGAACTTGCCGACGAAGAAGGCGATGAACGCGGCGATCAGGTACGAGGCGGCCGCGCGCTCGTTGAGGGAGTCGTCGAGGACCAGGGCCAGGCGGATCGTGAAGGACCACAGGGCGGTCTGCATGCCCACGTACAGGAACTGGGTCACGATGCCCGCGCAGAAGATCCGGTTGCGCAGCAGGTACGCGAGGGTCTCGCCGATCGAGGCCTTCTGCTCGGTGGCGTCGTCCCGCAGCGGCTTGGAGTGGGGGTACTGGGTGATCGCGATGAGCGCCACGAGCACGAGCAGCAGCACGAGGATCACCTTGTAGGGCTCGAGCGTGCGGCCGAGCGCCTCCGAGGTGATCGCCAGGCGCTCGGACTGCGAGGAGGCGTTCGCGACGCGCTCGTGCAGCGCGTCGCCGTCGGTGAAGACGAGGAACTTGCCCAGCAGCGCGCCGCCCAGGAAGCCGAAGGCGGTGAAGGTCTGGGAGATGTTCAGCCGCAGCGTCGCGCGGCGCCGGGGGCCGATCATCGAAGAGTAGGTGTTCGCCGAGGTCTCCAGGAACGACAGCCCGATGGCGATCGCGAACAGCGAGCACAGGAACACCGAGTACGTCGCGACCTGCGAGGCGGGGAAGAACAGCACGCAGCCCAGCACGTAGACGCTGAGCCCGATCAGCAGCCCCGTCTTGTAGCTGGTGCGGCGGATCACCCGGCTGGCGGGGATCGCGACCAGGAAGTAGCCGCCGTAGAACGCGGACTGCACGAAGGCGGAGGCGAAGTCCGAGAGAGTGAAGACGGCCTTGAACTGGGTGATCAGGATGTCGTTCATGCTGGCCGCCATGCCCCACATGGGGAAGCAGATCGACAGCAGGATGAACTGGAACAGCGGCGTGCGGTCGAGGTAGCCGTCCTTCAACTGACGGGAGCGATCCTTGATGATGCCCCAGGACGTGTTGGGCACGCCCTCCTCGCCCACGGCGGTCTTCGCGGTGGTCATTCCAACTCCTTTGTTCGGACACCTCAGTGAAGGTGTCCCCTGCCCACCGGTGCAACGACGAAGCGGCACATATGTGCCGATGCGGGGGCGGGGCCGTCAGACCTCGTCCGCCAGCAGCTGCCTGGCCGTGGCGAGGTCCGTGACCAGGTGGTGCGCGTAGCGCCGGGCGAGCGCAGCCCGGATCACGCCGACCTGCTCCGCGCCGCCCGCGACGAGCACCGTGCGGAACCTCCTGCGCAGGTCGGTGAGGGTGGGGCCCGCGGTGCGCTGGCTCAGCGTGGGTGCGACGATGCGCCCGTCGGCGTCGAGGAAGCGCCCGCAGATCCGGCCGACGGCGTGCTCCCGGATCTGCGCGCGCTCCGCGTCCGTGAGGAGGTCGGGACGGGCCAGCGCCCGCGGATCCGCGGCTGCGGCGCCGAACAGGAGGACGCCGGCCGCGCGCACGAGCGCCTCGTGCGCCCGGGCGTCCGCCTCCTCCTCGCGGGCGATCCGCGCGGCGAGCGAGGCGTGGACGGAGTCCGCGGGACCGCGGTGGACGGGGAACGCGGTGCGGGCGGCGAAGGCCTCGAACGCGGGGTCGGGGCCGTCGGCCCGTCCCTGGCCGCCGAGCACGACGAGGGAGCCGGGGCGCGCACGCAGGCGCCCGAGCGCCGACTCGAGGGTCGCGCGCACGGCGCTCGACCACCACGCCGCGAGCGCCGCGTCCTCCAGGGCGCCGGCGGCGTCGAGCATCTCGGCGGCTCCGACGCCCAGGGCATGGTCCAGATCGGCGGGTCCGCGGCCCGCGGGCACGACGAGGCGCACGTCGCCCAGGCCGAAGCGCTCGCGCAGGCCCTGGGTGAGGGTGCGGTCGGACTCCCGCGGATCGAGTACGAGGGTGCGCACGAATCCCTTCGCGCGCGCGGTCGCCAGCAGCTTCGAGACCTGCGGACGGGAGACGTGCAGGGCCTCGGCGATCCGCTGCTGGGAGAGACCGCGGCCGTGGGCGAGCTTGGCCGCGTCCAGGGCGAGGGCGTCACGGGCGCTCAGCGGCTGCTCCCCGCCGGACGAAACCTCTCCGTCGGAAGCCCTGCCGTCGGCCCCGTGCATCGTGCTCAGCCGAAGTGCTGCGGCAGCGTCCCCTCGCGCAGGGAGCGCAGCTCGGCGAGGGGGAGTGCCGCGAGGGAGGCGATCGAGAGGTCCTCGCCGCCGGTGGTGCCGATGACCAGCGCCGGCACGCCGTGCTCGCGCGCGAGGTCGAGCAGCTCGCTCTCGCGCGCTCCCTCGACGGCCACGAGGGCGCGGGCCTGGGACTCGGAGACGAGCGCCGTGAACAGGTCGATCCCGTCGCGCGCGAGCACGTCCGCGAGGTCGACCTGCGCACCGACGCCGAAGCGGGTGGTCGACTCGACGAGCGCCTGGACGAGCCCGCCCTCGGAGAGATCGTGCGCGGCGGCCGCGAGACCGCTGGTGCCGGCGCCGATCAGCACCTCGGCGAGCGCCCGCTCGGCCTCGAGGTCGACCTGCGGAGGCATCCCGCCCAGGTGGTCGTGCGCGACCTGCGCCCACGCCGAGCCCGAGAGCTCCTCGCGCGTGGCGCCCAGCAGCACGACGGACTGACCGGCCTCGTGCCAGCCCGAGGGCGTGCGCGCGGTGACGTCGTCCATCACGCCGAGCACGCCGACGACGGGCGTCGGGTGGATCGCGGAGTCGATGCGCCCCGCCTCTCCCGTCGAGTTGTACAGCGAGACGTTGCCGCCGGTCACGGGGACGCCGAGCGTCTCGCAGGCCTCGGCGAGCCCGTGGATCGCCTCGACCAGCTGCCACATGGGGCCCGGGTCCTCGGGGGAGCCGAAGTTCAGGCAGTCCGTCACCGCGAGCGGCCGTGCGCCCACGGTCGCGACGTTGCGGTAGGCCTCCGCGAGGGCGAGGCGCGCACCCGTGCGGGGGTCGAGCTTCGTGTACCGGCCGTTCGCATCGGTCGCGATCGCGACCCCGCGGTGCGTGGTCTCGTCCACGCGCAGCACGCCCGCGTCGTCGGGCATGGCGAGCGCCGTCTGCCCGCCCACGTAGCGGTCGTACTGGTCGGTGACCCAGTGGGAGGAGGCGAGGTTCGGGGAGGCTACGAGCGCTCGCAGGGCGGCGCCGATCTCCTCGGGCGAGGCGGGACGCGCCAGGTCCTCGGCGCGGTCGGCCTGCAGCGCGTCCTGCCAGTCGGGGCGGGCGAACGGCCTGTCGTAGGTCGGGCCGCCGTGCGCGACCGTCACCGGATCGACGTCCACGATGCGGCGGCCGTGGTGGTCGATGGTGAGGCGGCCGTCGCCCGTGACCTCGCCGATCACCGCCGTCTCCACGTCCCACTTCGCGGTGATCGCGAGGAACGCCTCGAGGTTCTCGGGCGTCACCACCGCCATCATGCGCTCCTGCGACTCGCTCATGAGGATCTCGCCGGCGTTCAGGGTGGGGTCGCGCAGCAGCACGTTCTCGAGGTCCACGTGCATGCCGGAGCCGCCGTTGGAGGCGAGCTCGCTGGTCGCGCACGAGATGCCGGCTGCGCCGAGGTCCTGGATGCCCTCGACGACCCCGCCGTGGAACAGCTCGAGGCAGCACTCGATGAGGACCTTCTCCATGAACGGGTCGCCCACCTGCACGCTCGGGCGCTTGACCGGGCCGCCCTCCTCGAAGGTCTCCGAGGCGAGGATCGAGGCGCCGCCGATGCCGTCGCCGCCGGTGCGGGCGCCGAACAGCACCACCTTGTTGCCGGTGCCGGTGGCCGAGGCCAGGTGGATGTCCTCGTGGCGCAGCACGCCCACGGCCAGCGCGTTCACGAGCGGGTTCGTCTGGTAGGCGGCGTCGAACACGGTCTCGCCGCCGATGTTGGGCAGGCCCAGGGAGTTGCCGTAGCCGCCCACGCCGGAGACCACGCCGTGCACCACGCGCGCGGTGTCCGGGTGGTCGATCGCGCCGAAGCGCAGCTGGTCCATGACGGCGACGGGACGCGCGCCCATGGCGATGATGTCGCGCACGATGCCGCCGACGCCCGTGGCCGCGCCCTGGTGGGGCTCGACGTAGGAGGGATGGTTGTGGGACTCGACCTTGAAGGTCACGGCCCAGCCGTCGCCGATGTCGACGACGCCCGCGTTCTCGCCCATGCCCACCAGAAGGTGCTCCGTCATGGCGGGCGTGATGTGGTCGCCGAAGGTCTTGAGGTGGATCTTCGAGGACTTGTACGAGCAGTGCTCGGACCACATGACCGAGTACATGGCGAGCTCGGCGTTGGTGGGACGGCGGCCCAGGATCTCGCGGATGCGCGCGTACTCGTCGTCCTTCAGGCCGAGCGCCGCGAAGGGCTGCTCCTGCGCGGGCGTCGTGACCGCATCCTCGACGGTGTCGATGTCGGAGCGGGCATCGGCCGCATCGAGCGGGTCGTGCGGGTCGTGGTGCTCGGAGAGGGGTGCTGGGGCGGTCATCGCTTCGTCTGCGTCCGTTCGTCGCGCACGGTGGAGGGAACCCGGCCAGTCTACGGGCGCGCCCGTGCGACGGGCGCGCCCGCCCACCGCACGGGATCGGTCTCCTGCGCGGCCGGCCTCAGCGCCGGGCGCTCTTGTGCGCCTGCTTGTCCCGGGCCTTCTTCTCGGCCTTCTTCTCGGCCTTCTCCTTGGCGCGCAGCGCCTTCTCGCTCACCGGCGCATCGGCCGACGCGCGCTGCGCGCGGAAGAAGGCCGCCGCCTCGTCCTGCCGCTGCTGCTCCGCGCCCAGCGCGATGGGGGCGCGCACGTGCCCCGGCCGCACGTCGAAGGCGTCGACGAGGTCCAGCACGTGCGGGCGCAGGCGCCACAGCAGGCGCTTGATGTCCGCCGAGACCTGCCGGCCCCGCTGCGCGGAGAGTTGGCCGTTGAGCAGGTACCAGGCCAGATCGTCCTGCAGGAGGGAGAGGCCGAAGAGGTCGCGCACGTCGGTGAGGATCTCGCGCGATCCCTCGTCCTCGAGGGAGTCGATGCCCGCGGTGAAGGCCCGCCAGCGCACGAGGTCCGCGTGGGCGCGCGCCGCATCGAGCATCTCCACCTGGTGCTTGTTCACGAGGGCGGCGGCATCGGCCGGATCCATCCGGGCGCCGGGGCGCAGCGCGAGCGCGACCTCCTCGACCTTCACACGAGCGCGCTCGGCCAGCAGGTGCTCCTGGACGTCCGCCTGCCGCAGCGTCTCGGAGGACCGGCGGGCGTTGCCCGCGTCCGAGGCGGTCTGGACGAGGCGGCCCCAGGGGGTGTGGCGGTGGGCCAGGACGTCGGCCCGCTGCGCGATGAAGCGGCCGATGCCGGCGCGGTCGATGCTGCGCAGCTCGCTCGTGTAGTCGGCGAGCAGGCGCTTGGCGACCAGCTGCAGCAGCACCGTGTTGTCGCCCTCGAAGGTCGCGTACACGTCGAGGTCCTGGTGGAGGCCCACCAGCTGGTTCTCGGCCATGAAGCCCTGCCCGCCGCAGGCCTCGCGGCACTCCTGGATGGTGTCCAGGGCGAGCCGGGTGGAGGTGGGCTTGAGGGTGGCCGCGAGGGTCTCGAGGTCCTCGCGGCCCTCGGGGGTGTCCCCGCGGCCCGAGAAGACGTCGTCGAAGGCCTGCAGCAGCTGCTCGTGGGCGAAGGCCCCCGCAAAGGTCGCGGCGAGCTTCGGGAGCAGGCGCGCGAGGTGGCTCTGGTAGTCCAGCAGCACCGTCTCCTGGGTGGGCGAGGCGGCCGTGAACTGCCGGCGCTGGGAGGCGTAGGTCAGCGCGATCGTGAGCGCGAGCTGGCTCGCCCGGTTCGCCGAGCCGTCGAGCGAGACCCTGCCCTGGACGAGCGTGCCGAGCATGGTGAAGAAGCGCCGCCCGGGCGACTCGATGGGGGAGGAGTAGGCGCCGTCGGGGGCGACGTCCCCATAGCGGTTCAGCAGGTTCGTGCGGGGCACGCGGACGTGGTCGAAGGCGAGGCGCCCGTTGTCGATCCCGTTCAGGCCGCCCTTCTCGCCGTCGTCCTCGCTGCGCACGCCCGGGAGCAACTCGCCCGCCTCGTCGCGCACGGGCACGTAGAAGCAGTGCACCCCGTGGTCGACGCCGCGCGTGATCAGGCGCGCGAACACGGTCGCGGCCCGCGCGTGGACCGCCGCGTTGCCGAGGTAGTCCTTGGTGGCGGCGCGGAAGGGCGTGTGGATGACCCATTCCCCGTCGTCCCCGCCCTCGGGGTCGAAGGTCGCGGTGGTCCCCAGCGACTGCACGTCCGAGCCGTGGCCGATCTCCGTCATCGCGAACGCGCCGGGGATCTCCAGGCTCATGGCGCCGGGCACCCAGCGCCGCTGCTGGTCCTCGTCGCCGAGCTGGACGATCGCCGAGGTGAACAGGCCCCACTGCACGCCGGCCTTGATCTGCAGGGACGGGTCGGCGACGACGAGCTCCTCGAAGCCCGCGACGTTCGCGCCGTTGTCGTTGGGGCCGCCCAGGTGCTCGGGGAGCATGGGCAGCGATACCTGCTCCTCGGCGAGGGTCCGCAGCTGCCCGAACACCCGGTCACGGTGCTCGGCGACGCTCGCGTCCAGCGGCCGGTGCATCTCCGGGCGCGCCGCGCGCTCGCGGGCCTCGAGGCGGGTCTCCGCCCACTTCCCGAGCAGCGCCCGGGTCACGGCGTCGACGTCGAGGCGCGGGTCGCCGTCGCGGGGGACCGGGATCGGCCCCGTCGGCGTGGCGGACCGCGCCGCTGCACGCCCAGAGGTCGAGCCCGTCACCGGGCCTGTCGTCGGGCCTGTCGCCGGGCCCTGGGCGGGATCCGAGGGATCGGTGGGGTTCTGGGTGTGGTTCCGGGTCGAGGTGGTCATCGCATGCCCTTCATCAGCCATGTCACGAGGTGGTCGGAGAGGTCGTCGGCACTGGGACGGGAGTCGTCCTCGCCGCGCATCCAGCGGTCCACGGCGCGCTCGACGAAGCCGACGGCGCCGGCCGCCCAGATGCCGGGAGCGGGGTGGCCCGCGGGGAGCGCGGCGGCGGCGAGGCGCGTCGCGGAGTCCAGGAAGTGGTTCAGCCCGTCGCTGGGCCGGGTGACGAACGCGTAGACGTGCGGGGACCGCTGCGCGGTGTCGACGTAGGTGGAGATCATCGCCCGCAGATGGGCCTCGGGGGAGACGCCGCGCTCGCCCGCGCTCGCCGCGGTGCTCGCGAGCTCCCGCACCTCCTCGGTGAGGCGCTTCTGCATCGCGCTGAGGATGTGCAGGCCCAGTGCCCGCTGCAGATGGGCCTTGTCGGAGAAGTAGCGGTAGATGATGGACTTCGAGGTGCCCGAGGCCGACGCGATCTCCTCCATGGTCACGTCGGGCCCGCGCTCGTGGATGAGGTGGCGGGCGACGTCGAGCAGATCGGCCCGGCGCTGCTCGCGATGGCGCGCCCAGCGGGCCGTGCGCCCGTCGCTCTCCGCCGGGGCCGACGGGGAGCCGGCCGACGGGGAGCCCCCGGCGGGCGGGGCCGTCGGGAGAGTCGTGGCGGCCTCGGCCGCGTGCATCCTTGCGTTCACGAAACCAAAGGTATCAAGTACCGGCGGTTGCATGTAAAGTCTTCGTCGAGGCGCAGCGGTGCGGACACTCGTCCGCCCGCGACGGCGCCGCTCCCGACTCGCAGACCCGAAGAGGTGTCCCGTGACCGACGCTCCCGCGTCCCCGACCGACTCCGCCCGCAGCGACGCCACCCGCTCCGACTCCGCCCGCTCCGACTCCGCCCGATCCGGGTCCGCCGGATCCCCGCGCGACGCCGTCGTCCTCGGCGGCAACCGACTGCCCTTCGCCCGCTCCGGAGGCGCCTATGCGGGCGTCTCCGAGCAGGACATGCTCACCGCCGCGCTCGACGGTCTCGTCGCCCGCTTCGGCCTCCAGGGCGCGCAGCTCGGCGAGGTCGCCGGCGGCGCCGTGCTCAAGCTCGCCGGGGACCTCAACCTCACGCGCGAGTGCGTGCTGGGCACGCCGCTGGACGCGCGCACCCCCGCCATCGACATGTCGAAGGCATGCGCGACGGGCCTGGAGACGGTGATGCACGTCAGCAACCGGATCCGGCTCGGACAGATCGACGTGGGCGTCGCCTGCGGCGTCGACTCCGCGTCCGACGCCCCCATCGAGGTCTCCGTGCGCCTGCGTCGCCTGCTCCACCGCCTGAGCCGCGCCCGCACGCCGATGCAGCGCGCGAAGACCCTCGCGGCGCTCCGCCCCGGCGACCTCGCCCCTCTCCCTCCGCGCAACGCCGAGCCGCGCACCGGCATGTCGATGGGCGAGCACCAGGCCATCACCACCTCCCAGTGGGGCATCACCCGGGAGGCGCAGGACGAGCTCGCGCTCGCCAGCCACCGCAGCCTCGCCGCCGCCTACCAGGCGGGTCTCCTCGACGACCTGGTCACGGGCTACCGCGGGCTGGGACGCGACGAGAACCTGCGCCCCGACTCCTCGATGGAGAAGCTCGCGAAGCTGAAGCCCGTCTTCGGCACCTCGAATCCCGCCGTGGCCGAGCCGACGATGACCGCCGGCAACTCCACGCCGCTGTCCGACGGCGCCTCGAGCGTGCTGGTCTCCAGCCGCGAGTGGGCGGCCGAGCACGGGCACACGCCGCTCGCGCGGATCGTGGACACGCGCGTCGCCGCCGTCGACTACGCGCACGGTGACGAGGGGCTGCTCATGGCCCCTGCCTATGCCGTCCCCGCGTTGCTCGACGCGCACGGTCTGACCCTCGACGACCTCGACCTGATCGAGATCCACGAGGCCTTCGCCTCGACGGTCCTGACCACCCTCGCCGCCTGGGAGTCCGAGGAGTTCGGGCGCGAGCGCCTCGGCCGCGACGGCGCCTTCGGCACCGTGGACCGCAGTCGGCTGAACACCGCCGGATCCTCGCTGGCCGCCGGCCACCCCTTCGCCGCGACCGGCGGCCGCATCATCGCGACCCTCGCGAAGCTCCTGCACGCCCGCGCCCGGGAGAAGGGCGCCGTCCAGCGGGGCCTGGTCTCCGTGTGCGCCGCCGGCGGGCAGGGGACCGTGGTCCTGCTCGAGTCCGACGGCGAGTGACCCGCCGCGCACAGAGAGGAGAGCGTCGATGACCGACGCCTACACCCGATTCACCCGCTCCGCCCTGGGGCGACCGCTCGTCAAGCGGACGGGACTGCCGAACCCGCCGCGCCTCCCGCGGCACGCCGATCGGCCGCAGCCGGTCCTCGGCCCCGTCGTCGTCCTCGGCGGATCGCCCGGGGCCGACGAGGTCGCGGCTCTGCTCCTGGACTGGGGCGCCGACGTGCGCCGACGCTTCGAGGAGACCTCGACCGTCGGCTCCGTGGTCGTGGTGCTCGACGACCTGGCGAAGCCCGCCGACCTCGGCACGATCGTGCTGCCGCTCGCGGGAGCCATGCGCTCCCTGCTGCCCGGATCACGGGTGGTGACGATCTCGCGTCCGCCGACGGGCGAGGACCTCGCCCGGGACGCCGCGCGCGGCGGCGTCGAGGGGTTCGTGCGCACGCTCGGCCACGAGATGCGCAAGGGCGGCACCGCCAACGGCATCCAGGTCGCCGACGGCGTGCCGCTGACCGCGCCCGGAGTGGTGAGCACCCTGCGCTTCCTGCTCTCGGCCCGCAGCGCCTTCGTCGACGGGCAGATCGTCGGCGTCGCGAGCGAGGACGGCACCCTCCCCGAGGACTGGGAGCATCCCCTCGCGGGCCGCACCGCCCTGGTCACCGGTGCCGCGCGCGGCATCGGCGCGGCCATCTCCCGCACCCTGGCAGGTCTGGGCGCCGAGCTCGTGCTCCTGGACGTCCCCGCCTCCGGCAGCGAGCTGAGCGCCGTCGCGAACGATCTGCGCGCGACCCCGCTGCAGCTCGACGTGACCTCGCCCCAGGCCGGCGACCGCGTCATCGCCTTCCTGCGCGAGCGAGGCATCGTGCTCGACGTGCTCGTGCTGAACGCGGGCATCACCCGCGACAAGATGTTCGCGAACATGACGCCGGACCGCTGGGACGCCGTCATCGCCGTGAACATCTCGAGCCAGATCGCGCTCGCCGAGGCGCTGCTGTCCACCGATCAGACCGTCGTCGGCCCCGATCTCCGGGTCGTCTCGCTCGCCTCGACGAGCGGCATCGCGGGCAACCGAGGACAGGCGAACTACGCGACCTCGAAGGCCGGCGTGATGGCCTTCGTCGCCGCCCTCTCGCACCGGCTCGGCGAGCGCGGGACCGCGAACGCCGTCGCGCCGGGCTTCATCGAGACGGACATGACCGCGAAGATCCCGCCGCTGCAGCGCGAGGTCGCCCGGCGTGCGAACTCTCTGCAGCAGGGCGGCCTCCCGCTGGACGTCGCCGAGACCATCGGCTTCCTCGCCTCGCCCGGCGCGGGCGGCGTGCGCGGCCAGACCGTGCGCGTGTGCGGCCAGAACCTGGTGGGCCGATGAGCACGCACGACACGAGGAGCACGGGCAGCTCGAAGAGCACGGGCGGCTCGAAGAGCACGGAGAGCACCGCGCGGGAGGGGAAGGACGCTCTGCAGCAGGGGGAGCGCATCCGGGACCTCGCCGACGTCCCGTCCTTCCCCGCCGTCTACGCGGCGGCGCTCAGCCGTCGGCCGGGCGCTCGGCGCTCGCGCGAGCTGCCCGAGGTCGCCCACCGCGTGCGCCGTGTGCGGATCGACCCGGCGCGGGCCGCGGCCTTCGACCACCTGATGGGCGGTGCGGCGACCGACCTGGTCCACCCGGGCGTGCTGCACGTGCTCGCCTTCCCGGTGAGCCTCTCGCTGATGGCCCGCTCGGACTTCCCCGTCGGTCTGCTCGGACTCGTGCACACCGAGAACCGCCTGCTGCAGCATCGGCCGGTGCGGGTCGGGGAGCTCGTGGACGTCGAGTGCCGCACCCGCGACCTGCGGCCCCACCGCCGGGGCCGCACCTTCGAGGCGGTGACGACGTTCCTCTCCGCGGACGGCGAGATCGTCGCGACCGACGTCTCGACGTACCTGGCCAAGGGCGGGGGCTCGGGTTCCGGTGAGGGATCCGGTCACGGCGGCGCGTTGGGATCGGGGAGCCGGTCGGGATCGGGCGACGGGTCCTCCGGCCGCTCGCGCCGCGACTTCGTGCCGCCGACCCCGACGGGGCGCTGGCACCTCGATGCGGGGACGGGACGCCGCTACGCGGAGGTCTCGGGCGATGCGAACCCGATCCACATGTCCGCGCTCTCGGCACGCGCCTTCGGGTTCCCCCGCGCGATCGCCCACGGGATGTTCACCGCCTCGCGCGCCTTCACCGAGACGCGTCCCGACCTCACCCGGCCCCTGCAGTGGGACGTGCGCTTCGAGGCGCCCGTGACACTGCCCGGCACCGTGCTCGTGCGCTACGAGGACGACGAGGACGGCACCACCCGCTGCGTGGGCTGGAAGTCGGCGCGCAGCGGGAAGCCCGCCCGTCGGCACTTCACCCTCGAGGTGAGTCCGGCCGACCGCGGATGAGTGCCTGAGCACCTCCCGCCGGCGGCCGGGCCGCGGGAGTGGACCAGGGTCCACCGAGGCGACAGACTGACCGGATGGACTCCACCTCTCCCGCACCCTCTGCCCCGTCCGCTCCCGGCGACGACCGTGCAGATCAGACCGATCGCGTCATCCTCGAGAGCGCCCGGGCGGAGCTGGGGCCGCTGGACCGCGGTGACCTGGTGGTCCTGGACGACGCGACGGGTGCCCTGACATCCGCCGCCCTGGAGGAGGTCGCGGGCGGAGCCTTCCGGGTCCTCGTGCACGAGGCCTCCGCGCAGCGGGCGCTCGCGCTCGCCGAGTCGCACCCGGCGGCGCGCCGGGAGGGGCGGCTCGTGATCGCGGGACTCGACGGGACGCCCCAGGACCTCGGCGGACTGCTCGAGGGGAGCGCCCCGCAGGTCGCCCTGGCGCGCCTGCCCAAAGCGCTCGCCGCTCTGGACCACCGGGCGCACGCCCTCGCCCGCGCCGGCGTTCCCGCCCTCGTCGCGGGAGGCCGCGTCAAGCACATGATACGCACCCAGAACGAGGTCCTCGCCGGCGCGTTCGACGAGGTCCACGCGACCCGCGGCATCGGCAAGTCCCGGGCGCTGGTCGGCCGCGGTCCGCGCGCCGGGGACCGGTCGGCGCCCGTCCTCGAGGGCGGTGCCGACATCCGCATCCGCGGCGAGCAGGTACGGGTCCCGCTGCGCGGCGTCGGAGGCGTGTTCGGGGGAGCGTCGGCCGATGCGGGCAGCCTGCT
Source organism: Brachybacterium halotolerans subsp. kimchii (assembly GCF_020792675.1). Classification (NCBI taxonomy): domain Bacteria; kingdom Bacillati; phylum Actinomycetota; class Actinomycetes; order Micrococcales; family Dermabacteraceae; genus Brachybacterium; species Brachybacterium halotolerans. The sequence continues at coordinate 3,597,441 of NZ_CP086254.1, forward strand.
GCTTCTCGCGGCCCTCGACCGCGCGGTGGTCGCGGGCGGGGCCCCCTGGGCGGCGGACGCGGCGAGTTCGGCGGACGCGCAGGCCGCGTCGAGCACGGCAGATGCGCCGGGTGCCGCAGGCGGTGACTCCCTGGCCGCCGTCGACCTGGGCTGCGGCAATGGACTGATGAGCGTCTACCTGCGGCGCGCGTTCCCCGAGGCGCGAGTGCTCGCGACCGACGACGACCTCGACGCGGTCGCCTCGACCCGTGCGACGCTGGATGCGGATGCGGATGCGGATGCGGATGCGGGACCCGGCGTGCGCGTGCTCTGGGAGTCATCGCTCGCGGCGCAGGCGCCGGGCAGCGCGGACCTCGTTCTGCTGAACCCGCCGTTCCACGACGGCACCGCCGTGGACGCGACGCTCGTGCACGGCCTGCTCGACGCCGTCTCCCGCGTGCTGCGGCCCGGTGGCGAGCTGTGGTTCGTCCACAACTCCCATCTGCGCTACCGCAGCGAGGTCGAGCATCGCGTCGGCCCCGTCCGCCAGCGCGCCCGGGACCGGCGCTTCACCGTGCTGCAGGCCACCCGCGGCTGATCGAGGCGCGGGAGAGCCGGCGCGCCTGATCGGGGCACGGCTGGTCCGAGCGCGGCTGGTTCGAGCGCGGGGAGGGTGCGCGCGGCTCAGGCGCCGAAGCGCGCCCGGAGCACCGCCAGCAGGTGCGCGACGAAGCAGTCCGCGTCGACCTCGGTCATCACATCGACGTTCGGCTCCCTGTTCCAGCGGCCCAGCCAGTCGCCGACGGTCTGCCCCCGGGTCAGCGTGCCCTCGAGCTCGACGTCGACGGCGAGCGGAGTGGTCCGCGCGAGCTCCGGCACGAGGGCGTGCGCCGCGACCAGCGGATCGTGCACGTGCGCCATCCAGCCGAAGCCGTCGGCCTCATGGAACTCGAAGTACCAGCGCAGAGCCTCTGCGAGCGCCGTGATCACCGGGTGGTCGGAGATCGCCCGCAGGGCGTCGAGGGTCTCCTGCGTGAAGCGCACGGACTCGGTCGCGTCGAGCGGCGCGAGGACCGGTCTCCGGGGCGCCGAGGCGAAGGCTGCGAGCACGCGCTGGGCGGCCTCGGGGTCCACGGCGATGTTCCACTCGGTGGTGGGCAGGGTGTTGCCGCGGTGGTTGATCGCGCCGCCCATGATGTGCAGTCGCGAGAGCAGGCGCGGCAGCTCGGGTTCGATCTCCAGGCCGAGCGCGAGGTTCGTGTGCGGGCCGAGGACCAGACCGACGAGCTCACCGGGATGCGCGCGAGCGGCGTCGACCCAGAGCTGCGCCCCGCTGCGGGGATCGGCCGTGCGGGTCGTCGCGGGCAGCTGCGCGTGGCCCATGCCGGTGGGGCCGTGGGTGTCCTCGGCCGTCATCAGCTCCTGCGCGAGCGGGCCGTCGGCGCCGCGGGCGACCGGGACGTCGAGCCCGAGCATGTCGGCGAGCGCGAGATTGTTGCCGAGCACGTGCTCCGTGGTCACGTTCCCCGCCGTCGAGACGATGCCCGCGAGCTCGACCTCCGGCCTGCTGGCCAGGTACGTCAGGGCGATGGCGTCGTCGATGCCGGTGTCGCAGTCGAGCAGGAGCGGGATGTGAGGGGAGGTCACCGGGTCATCGTACGGGCCGCACCCCGGGAGCCCGGTGGGGAACCTGGGCGGCGCGCGCCCGGGAAGTGATCGCAAGAAAGTACTTGACGAAACGGAAAGTACTTGATGTGATGTCTGCATCGGCGGTCGCGAGACCCCGAGCGATGACGCCGCAGCCCCGCCCCAGGGCGCGGGAGGACCGAGACGAGAGGAACCAGCCATGAGCACCACGAACGACAGGAACCCGGACACCGTCCCGAGCGGCGCGTCGGGCGCGCCCGACGACCACCAGGCCCGTCGGCTCCTCGCCGAGGCCGAGGGTCGCTCCCGCACCCTCCCGGCCACGATCCCGGCGGCCTTCATCACCTTCGGCATGCTGTGCGTGATCGGCGCCTTCGCGGTGATCGGCCTGCACCTGGCGGCGCTCGTGCCCGAGTCGGCCGACGTCGCCCCGAACCTGCTCGTGCTCGTGTTCTCCCTGGTCTGGGTGGGCGTCGCGATGGTCCCGCTGTGGATCTTCCGCGACCGCTGGCGCCGCGGGCTCGGCCGTCGCTGGATCGCGCTGATGGCGGTCTGGGGCGTGCTCTGGATCGCCGGGATGTTCCTCGCGACCACGACGCTCGCCTTCGTCATCGCCCCTCTGTTCTTCGTCCTGTTCGTCGTCGCCGTCACCGGTGAGGCGGCGGCCCTGAAGGCGCGGAGCCGTCAGGGAGCCGGGCGCGGGGAGGTGCAGGCGCGATGAGCGCGACCGCGAAGGACCACCCCCGCTTCCGCCTCGAGTCCGAGCTCGCGCACCCAGTGCGGTTCTCGATCGTCGCGGCGCTCGCCTCCGTCGAGTCCATCGCCTTCGGCGAGCTGCGCGACGAGCTGCAGGTCAGCGACTCGGTGCTCTCCAAGCAGATCGCCGAGCTCGAGGGTTCGGGATTCGTCAAGGCCGCGAAGGGATTCGTGGGCAAGCGCCCGCGCACCACCCTCTCGCTCACCAAGGACGGGCTGCGTCGCTGGCGCGATCACCTGGCGAACCTGCGGGCGATCGCGGGGTCGCCCGGGGAGTGAACCGGGGAGAGCCAGGGAGGGTCAGGGAGAGACAGAAGGGCGCCGACGGATCGTGGGATCCGTCGGCGCCCTTCCTCGCTCGCGACCTCACGCAGGCGGTCGCGGCGGCACTCGTGCGCTCAGGCGACCAGTGACCCCAGCACCGAGGTGAAGAAGCGACGGCCGTCGGTCCCGGTGCGGGTGCCACGGCCGGGCTCGTCGGGCCCGAAGCCGGGTTCGACGGCGTGCTCGGGATGCGGCATGAGGCCGACGACGTTCCCGCGCTCGTTGCGGACCCCGGCGATGTCGTGCCGCGAGCCGTTGGGGTTCTCCTCGAAGCCCTCGGGCCCGTGGGTGGCGCCGGCGACGTAGCGGAAGACCACGCGGCCCTCCTCCTCGAGCTGGGCGAGGGTGCGCTCGTCGGCCACGTACTGGCCGTCCTGGTTCTTCAGGGGGATGCGGATGACCTCGCCCTCGGCGAACTCCGAGGTCCACGCGCTCGCCGTGCTCTCCACGCGCAGCGGCTGATCGCGGCAGATGAACGCGCGGTGGGCGTTCTTGATCATCGAGCCGGGCAGCAGGTGCGTCTCGCAGAGGATCTGGAAGCCGTTGCAGATGCCGAGGACCGGCATGCCGCCGTTCGCGGCGTCGACCACGCGGTCCATGACCGGGGCGAAGCGGCTGATGGCGCCCGCGCGCAGGTAGTCGCCGTAGGAGAAGCCCCCGGGCAGGACCACCGCGTCGACGTCCCGCAGGGAGTCCTCGCCGTGCCAGAGCGCGACGGGCACGCCGCCCACCTGCGCGATCGCGCGCAGCGCGTCGCGGTCGTCCAGGGTGCCCGGGAAGGTGACGACGCCGATGCGCATCAGGCCTGCTCCTCGACGGTCTCGACGGCGACGACGTCCTCGATGACGGGGTTCGACAGCAGCGTCTCGGCGGCTTCGCGGACCCGCGCGAGCGCGGCCTCGTCGGCCGGCCCCTCGAGCTCGAGCTCGAAGCGCTTGCCCTGTCGCACGGAGGCGATCCCCTCGAAGCCCAGCCGGGGGAGGGCGGCGGCGACCGCCTTGCCCTGCGGGTCCAGGATCTCGGGCTTCGGCATGACGTGGACCACGACGCGTGGCATGGGTTCTCCTGTCGGGGTGGCGGGCTCCGGCGGACCAGCGAGAGCGCGCACGTGCGCGCCCGCGCGGCGGTGTGCGAGCCTTCATCCTAGAGGCGCACGGGCCGCGGACGCGCATGGTGTCCGCGGGGCGTCCGCCAGAACGCCGAAGGAGCACATGATGAAGATCCGTCACCTGGGACATTCCTGCCTCGCGGTCGAGACCGGGGGCCTGCGTCTGCTCGTGGACCCCGGTTCGTTCAGCGATCCGGACGCGGTGCTGGCCGCGGGGCCGTACGACGCGGTCGCCATCACCCACCAGCACGCCGACCACGTCGCTCCCGCGCTGCTCGCGCGCGTGCTCGAGGCCTCGCCCGAGGCGCGCGTGCTGGCGGAGCCGCAGACCGCGGCGGGGCTGCGCGGGGAGCGGGAGCTGCCGGGAGGCGCGTTCGAGGGCGCGCTCGGTGCGGATCAGCTCCTCGAACTGCCCGCCGGGGCCGTGGAGACGGTCGGCGAGGTCGAGGTGGGGGCCGTCGGCGGTGAGCACGCGATCATCCACCCGGACATCCCCCGGGTCGGTAACTCGGGCCTCGTCATCTCCGCCCCGGGCGAGCCGCGGCTCGGCGTGACCGGTGATTCCCTCGAGGTGGTGCCGGAGTTCGCAGGCATCGATGTGCTCGCCTTCGCCGTGGTCGCCCCCTGGTCGAAGATGCAGGAGACCATCGATTTCCTGCGTGCGGTGCGTCCGGTGCTCGCGCTTCCGGTGCATGACAACGTCGTCAGCCCGCAGGGGAGGACGATCTTCATCGCCCAGTCCACGAACCTCGCGCCCGAGGGCACCGAGGTCCGCGACTGGCCCGAGGGCGATCGGGTCGTGGAGGTCGCTGCCGCGGGGTGACCGGTCCTCGGGGTGGGACGGGGACTGGGACGCGGGGCGGGAGCAGGCCCTGTTCCTCTGTCGGCGTCGCGTCGTTCAGTCGGCGTCGCGCCGTCGGACCGACGTGCCGGGCTCCGGAGCCGACTGCTGAGCGCTCAGGCCGACGAGCGGAGGCTTCCCAGGTCGTCGTCGGGCCGGCCGAGGGCGTCGAGCCGGTCGAGCTCATGGAGGATGTCCTGCTCGTCCCAGTCGGCATCGCAGCCGGAGAAGGCCGGGGCGAAGGCGTCCATCGCCGCCTGGTGCATGCGGTCCTCGTCGGAGGCGGAGCGCCCTGCGCAGGGATCGCACGCGATGAGGCCCTCGACGGGCTCGAGCTCGGGCTCCTCGATGAGAAGGCGCAGGTGGGAGCGGCCTTTCCCGCGGGTATGGCCGTCGGCCGAGGCGCGATCGAACCAGGGTCGGGGATCCGCGTCCAGCGCGTGCGCCTGCGCCGCGGTCCGCGACATCGGAAGCCCGGTCTGGGAGCCGGGCGTCACGGTCGCCGTGGCGCCGAGGCGCGAGGTCCAGGTGACGCGGTGGCTGCCGTCCTCGGCGGGGACATGCTCGGCGCTGCCCAGCGTCTCCTTGGTGAGGTTGCAGTGCGCGCACAGAGCCTGCCCGTTGAGCGCGCTGGTCAGCCCGCCCTCGGCGTGGGGGCGGATGTGGTCCGCATGCCGGATCGAGGTGTCGCAGTACGGCCCGACGCAGAGGATCTCGCGGATGCGCATGTAGCGAGCGAGACCCTGTGGGAAGGCGCGTGAGCGCGACTCCATCGCCACCAGCTCGCCGGTGCTGGGGTGCGTGTACAGGCGGCGCAGCTCATCGGCCATCCCCTCCTCGGCCTCCAGCACCTGGAGCGCGCGCCGGTACCGCTCGCCGGGGCTGAGCCCGACGGCGTCGGTGCCGGAGCGGCCCGCGTCCGGATGCGGAGCGTCGGAGGGGGAGGGGCGGTCGTTCGACGGCGACGTCGTCGACGAGCTCGATCCCGGCGGGCCCTGGGCCCGCAGATCCTCCGCGGGCGGGGCGCCCCGCGCCGCGCGCAGGTGCGCCGTGATCGCGTCGACCTGCTGCGTGCGGCGCTGCGCGGGCGCCTCGAGGTCCGTGAGGTCCGTGAGGTCCGCGATGGCGTCCGGCAGTGGGAGGTCCTCGTCGAGGGTCGGCTGCTCGGGCTCGGCCTGCGGCGGCTCGCCGAGCAGGGAGTGATGCGCCCGCTCGCGTCGGGTATCGATGTCCTGGCCGAGCACGTGGTCGCGCACCTGGCCGGCGTCGATCACTCCGTAGCCCTCGATCATGGCGGGCTCGCCGTGCGCGGGGGAGAAGAGGGCGCGCTCGGAGATGACGACGCCGATCTGCAGCGTCACCGGATCCACGGCGCCGTGGCGGCCCAGGATCGTGTCGGAGAGCAGATCGGCCATGAGCTGGCCGTGCGTGCGGTCATCGCCGGCGGCGCGCATCTTCTCCGCCTCGAGCGAGAGCCGCCGACGGATCGCCCGGCAGTCGAGCCCCGAGAGATGCGCCGTCACGGTGCCCATCCCGTGCGCTCCGGCGCGCACGGTCACGGATCGCTCCTGCTCGGCGCGACGGCGGCGGCGCGGAGCGCCCTGCGGATCGAGGGTCTGTGCGAGCGCATCGACCTCCCGGGACCAGCGCGAGGTGCTCGCGCCCTCGAGGTCCGGCAGGTGCTGGTCAAGGACCTCGTCGACCTCGGAGCGGAGATCCGGCTGGATCGGACCGGCCGCACGGCCGATCGCGTAGGCGGACTCGGAGGTGATCGCACCGGTCGCGAGGGCCTCGAACATGCGCGGCATCTCCCGAACCAGGCGCTCTCCGGCGCGCAGGCGGCGGGAGGCCAGGGCGGGGGAGATGCGCGATGCCATCCGGACCTCGTCGGCGGTGCGGCGGCCCTGGTCACGGGCGGGCGCGCCCTCGGCGATGTCCTGACCGCGCACGGCGGTGTCGAGTGCGGTCATGGTCCGCATCTCGAGCGCGGAGAGCGCCGAGTGCGCGCGGTCGATCACGGAGAGGACCTGCGAGAGCGCTGCGGCATCGAGGCCGGATCCGGTGCCCGTGAAGGACGCGTCGGTCGAGAGCGCGACCCGGCCGAGCGCGTCGGCGACGGCGCCGAGGTCGAGGGGCTCGTCACGGGTGGGGGAGGCCGCGTCGGCGGCCGACGGAGCACCGGCTGAGAGGACATCGGCAGAGGCGACAGGACGGGGATGCAGGAGCACCCGACCGTCGACCGCGACCGAGGCCGAGGAGGCGGTGGTCATCCCGCTGCTCCTCGGTGCCCGCGCGGTCGCCGCGCTCCGGTCTTCCTCGTCCATGCACCCATGCTCCTCGGGGGCACCGACATACGAAGGGCTGAGGACGGGGATGCGAAATGTGAACTGCATCACATACCCGAAGTTGCCGAAGGGACGCCAGGGTGGGGGCGAGGCGGGAACGGAACGGCGTGGGAGGCGAGCGATTCGGAGCGTGCGGGGCGGAGGAGGTGAAGCGGGCGGCGGCGGTGAAGCGGGCGGCGGACCGAAGGGGCGTGACGGTCCGAGGGAGCCGACTCACGCCCCCTCATCCCGCATGCCTCACTCCGCGGAGGCGAACTCCCGGCCGGTCAGGCGCTCGAACGCCTCGACGTAGCGGTCGCGGGTCTGCGCGACCACGTCGGCCGGCAGCTCCGGGGGCTCCTGGCCGGAGGTCCGGTCCCAGCCCGAGGCGTCGGAGGTCAGCCAGTCGCGCACGAACTGCTTGTCGAGGTTGGGCTGGGTGACGCCCTCGCGATAGGCGTCGGCCGACCAGAAGCGCGAGGAATCAGGGGTGAGCACCTCGTCGCCGAGCGTGAGCGTCCCGTCGGCCCGCGAGAAGCCGAACTCGAGCTTCGTGTCCGCGAGCAGGATGCCGCGCTCGGCCGCGATCTGCTGCGCGCGCACGTAGACGGCGCGCGTGAGCTCGTCCAGCCGGTCCACGAGCTCGCCGCCCAGGCGCTCGCGCGCCTGGTCGACGGTGATGTTCTCGTCGTGCTCCCCCTGCTCGGCCTTGGTCGACGGGGTGAACAGAGGGCGCGGCAGGCGCGAGGCCTCCACGAGGCCCGCGGGCAGCGCATGGCCGCCCACGGCGCCGTCGCGCTCGTAGTCCGCGCGGCCCGAGCCCGTGAGGTAGCCGCGCACCACGCACTCGAGCGGGACCATGTCCAGCGCGCGGCAGCGCAGCGCGCGGCCGCGCACCTGCTCGGGGACGTCCTCGGCCGAGATCACATGGTTCGGGACGATGTCCGCCAGCTGCTCGAACCAGAACAGCGAGATCCCCGTGAGCACGCGTCCCTTGTCGGGGATGCCGGGGGCGAGGGAGAAGTCGTACGCGCTGATGCGGTCGGTCGCGACCACGAGCACCTCGCGAGCCTCGGCGAGGTCCTCGCCCGCGGGCACGTAGAGCTCGCGGACCTTGCCGCTCACCGCGTGGTCCCAGCCCGGCAGGACCGGGGCGGTGATCAGCGGCGCGGAGCCCGGGGCGCGGTCCGGGGCCGACGGGACCTCCGAGGCCGACGGGCTCATGCTCCCGCCGCCTCTGACCCGGCCGCCTCGTCCGCGGCGCCCTCAGACCTGCCCGCCTCGTCCACGGCGGCCTGCTGCGCGATGTCGGTGCGGTGGTGCGAGCCGGGCAGGTCGATCCGGTCGATGCCCGCGTAGGCGATCGTCCTCGCGGCCTCGAGCGTCGGCCCGACGCCGACGACCGAGAGCACGCGCCCGCCGGAGCTCACTAGGTGGCCCTCGGGGTCGACGTCGGTGCCGGCGTGGATCACGACCGCGCCCTCCGCGGCCGCCTCGTCGAAGCCGGAGATGTGATCGCCGGTCCGGGGGCGACGGGGATAGCCGGGGGCCGCGAGGACCACGGTCACCGCGGCGTCGTCGGACCAGGTGGGCTCGGCGACGGCGCCCAGGTCGCCGCGCGCGGCCGCGAGCAGCAGCTCGCCGAAGGGGCTGGTGAGGCACTCGAGGACGACCTGCGTCTCCGGGTCGCCGAAGCGCGCGTTGAACTCCACCACGCGCACGCCGCGAGCGGTCAGCGCGAGGCCGCAGTAGAGGATGCCGACGAAGGGCGTGCCGCGTCGGGCGAGCTCGTCGATCGTGGGCTGGGCGACGGTCGCGACGACCTCGCGGGCCAGGTCCGCATCGGCCCAGGGCAGGGGCGAGTAGGCGCCCATGCCGCCCGTGTTCGGACCCTCGTCGCCGTCGAGCGCGCGCTTGAAGTCCTGCGCGGGCGCGAGCGGCACCACGCGCGTTCCGTCGCTCACGCAGAAGAGGGAGACCTCGGGGCCGTCGAGGTACTCCTCGACGACGACGGATCCGCCGGCGCCGATGACGGCGCGGCCGTGCGCGATCGCGTGCTCGATGTCGTCGGTGACCACGACGCCCTTGCCAGCGGCGAGGCCGTCGGCCTTCACCACGAAGGGCACGTCGCGCAGCGGGTTCACCCGGTCCAGGCCCGCGAGCACCTCGTCGCCGGAGGAGACGGACACGGAGCGGGCCGTGGGCACGCCCGCGGCCTCCATGATCTCCTTCGCCCAGGTCTTCGATCCCTCGAGGCGGGCCGCCTGCGCGGACGGACCGAAGACGGCGATGCCGTCCTCGCGCAGCACGTCCGCGAGGCCCGCGACCAGCGGCGCCTCGGGTCCCACGACGACCAGGTCGACCTCGAGCTCGCGGGCGAGGGCGAGCAGGCCCTCGTGGTCGTCGAGCGCGACGTCGTGGCAGGTCGCGTGGTCGCCGATGCCGGGGTTCCCGGGAGCGGCGTGGAGGACCGGGGCAGGGGAGTCGCGGGAGAGGCGGCGCACGATGGCGTGCTCGCGGCCCCCGGAGCCGATGACGAGGATCTTCACGCGCCACACCCTACCGGCCGACCGGTGACCGGCCCGGGGCGGTGCCGGGGAGCGGGACGACTACGCTCGCTTCCATGCGTCTGCGCCTCGATCTCGCCTACGACGGCACCGACTTCCACGGCTGGGCCGCCCAGCCCGGGCAGCGCACCGTGCAGGGGGTGCTCGAGGAAGCGCTGCAGCGCGTGACGCGCACGGAGGTCCCGGTCACGGTCGCCGGGCGCACCGATGCAGGGGTCCACGCCCAGGGGCAGGTCACCCACCTCGATCTCCCGGACCGGGCGGTCGCGGCGCTTCCCGGGCGCAGCGACCGCGCTCCGGCCGACGCCCTCGTCGCGCGCCTGGGAGGAGTGCTGCCGGCGGACGTCGTCGTCCGCTCCGCGCGCGAGGTCCCCGAGGCCTTCGACGCGCGCTTCGGGGCGCTCGCCAGGATGTACCGCTACCGCATCTCCGACGGGCCGCGCGTCCACGACCCGCTGCGGCGCGACGTGCTGCGCCACCGGCGCGCGCTCGACGTCGACGCCATGGGGGAGGCGAGCGCGGCCCTCCTGGGGGAGCACGACTTCCTGTCCTTCTGCCGCCCGCGCGAGGGCGCGACGACGATCCGCACCCTGCGCGAGCTCTCCTGGCAACGACCCGGCGAGGACCGGCGCGACCAGCACCTGGTGGTCGCGACCGTCCGGGCCGATGCCTTCTGCCACCACATGGTGCGCTCCCTGGTGGGCGCGATGATGGCCGTCGGCGAGGGCCGACGGGACAGCGGCTGGCCACTCGAGATCCTCCGCGCCCGCACCCGCGAGGCCGCGACCCGCACGGCGCCCGGTGCCGCCCCGATGGCGCCGCCGGAGGGACTCACCCTCGAGAGCGTCGAGTACCCGGCCGACGGCGATCTCGCCGCGCAGGCCGAGGCGGCCCGCCGGCTGCGCGGATGACGGCCCGGCGGCTGCGCGGGTGACGGCCCGGCGGCCGCGCGGGAGACAGCTCGGAGTGGAATCGACCACAGCGAGCGTTCTCGCAGGTCGGCAGGCACGCGCGGCATTGACCGGCCCTCATCCGCCCGGCTATCATGGCGAGTCGTCGTGCCCAGATGTGCACCCGAACCGCAGCCGAAGCTCACGCCGGCGCGAGCAGGGTTCCTCACACACATCGAGGGTCTCACCGTCAGCAGCGATCCGCGCTTCATCACCGCGGCCCGCGACCGACGGGGCGGGATCCAGGCGCGACGAGACGGCCATGCTTTAACCGAAGGAAGCGTGTCCACGGTCCAGATCGAATCGTGCCCCCGGGGGCGTGCATCCGCGCGCCCCTGATCCATGCGGGGCACACACGACGAGAGAAGAAGGCACGAGTGCGTACGTTCACCCCGAAGCCCGACGATGTCGAGCGCTCCTGGTACGTCATCGACGCAACGGATGTCGTCCTCGGCCGGCTCGCTTCCCAGGCTGCTCAGCTCCTGCGGGGAAAGCACAAGCCGGTCTTCGCACCCCACGTGGATGCAGGCGACTTCGTCATCATCATCAACGCTGACAAGGTTGCCCTGACCGGCAACAAGCGCGAGGCCAAGCTGGCATACCGCCACTCCGGCTACCCGGGCGGCCTCCGCGCCATCCCCTACTCCGAGCTCCTCGAGACCTACCCCGAGCGCGCGGTCGAGAAGGCTGTCCGCGGGATGCTCCCGAAGAACAAGCTGGCGACCCAGCAGCTCAAGAAGCTCAAGGTCTACGCCGGCCCGGAGCACCCCCACAAGGCACAGCAGCCCACCGAATTCACCTTCGACCAGGTGGCGCAGTAAGCGGGCGCGCCCCGCGCTCGCCCTGCCGCACGGAACATACTGAGGAGAACCGTGACAGAGACCACCGAGACCGTCGAGACCCTCGACGAGACCCCGACCAACTTCACGACCGAGTCCACCGCTGAGGCGGCTGTCGGCACCGGCCAGTCGATCACCGCCCCCGGTGGCGGCACCGGTCGCCGCAAGCAGGCCGTCGCCCGCGTCCGCCTGGTGCCCGGCACCGGCACCTGGACCGTGAACGGCCGCAGCCTCGAGGAGTACTTCCCGAACAAGGTGCACCAGCAGGAGGTCAACGAGCCCTTCAAGGTGCTCGACCTCCAGGGCCGCTTCGACGTCGTCGCCCGCATCAACGGCGGCGGCGCCTCCGGCCAGGCCGGCGCCCTGCGCCTGGGCGTGGCCCGCGCGCTCAACGAGATCGACCGGGACAACAACCGTCCCGCGCTCAAGAAGGCCGGCTTCCTGAGCCGCGACGCCCGCGTCATCGAGCGCAAGAAGGCCGGTCTCAAGAAGGCCCGCAAGGCCCCGCAGTACTCGAAGCGCTGATCGACCCGATCACGTCTTCTCACAGGACCCCGGCACCGCTTCGGTGCCGGGGTCCTGTGCGTCCGGCGACGGTGGACCCGTGCGGGCGGCGAGAACGAGCTGCGCGTGCGGAGCGGTGCACCTGGGGCCGGTCATCGTGCAGCGGGCACGAGCGGGCCGAGGTCGTGCGCGCGCGTGGGCCGACGGATGTCGGCGCGCGTCGCGAGCGCACAGGGGACCTCCCCGGGCAGGTCCTCGACGACGAGACCGGTGGTCGGGCGGGGAGAGCACTCGTGCACTGCCCACTGCCGCACGCCGCGCGTCCGGCGGGGCACGAGGCGGAGCCGGTGCGGTTCGATGCGGAGGCCGACGCCCGCGGCCTTCAGGACGGCCTCCTTGCGGGTCCACAGGTCCACGCGGGCCCGCGGACCAGCGGGTTCTGTGAGGTGCTCGTCCGGGTGCAGGACCGCGGCGTCGAAGCCGTCCCACAGCGCCCGCGGCAGCTCCTGGATGTCCACGCCGAGCGGAGGCGGTTCCTTCGCGCCGTCCTCGCACGCCGCCACGGCGACGAGGACATGCGGGCCGGAGGTGGATCCGGAGAGAGAGGCACCGGCGGTCCTGGGTCGGCCATGGGGTTCGCCGCACACGTCGCATGTGCGATCGATCGGCAGCAGCGGCGCCTCCGCAGCAGGAGCGCCCAGCACGTGCGCGAGCAGAAGACGCAGCGCGACGCGACCGGCCAGGGTGCGCTCGGCATGGGCCCCTTGCCGTGCGCCCGCTGCGACGAGGTCCTCGGGCGCGGCGAGCGACGGCAGGCCGCCGAGGGGGAGCGCAGCCTCCGCGACGGCGCCGACCGTGGTCCGCAGGGTGGCGATCACCGACGGCCGATGCTCCGATAGCGCACGACCGCCAGGGGCGCGAACACCGCGATGAGGGCGATGCAGCACAGCGTCGCGTAGAGCGCGGGATGGTCCGCCGGCCAGCCGCCGGGCGCCACGAAGCCCGCAGGGGCCGAGTTCCCGAAGCCGTCTCGTGCGGCGGTCGCGACCGCCGTGACGGGGTTCCAGCGGGCGACGGCCTGCAGCGCGGAGGGGAGCATGTCGGCCGAGACGAACGCGCCCGAGACGAAGCACACGGGGAACAGCCACAGCAGGCCCACGCTCTGGGCGACCTCCACCGAGCGCGCCGTCAGGGCGATCAGCGCACCCACCCAGGAGACCGCGAAGGCGAACAGCATCAGCAGGGCGCAGGTGAGCAGGATCGAGCCGATCCCACTGGTGGGTCGCCAGCCGATGGCGAGCCCGCAGACGAGGATGACGAGGACCGAGATGGCGCTCGTGGCGAGGTCCGAGACGGTCCTGCCCAGGATGACCCCGACGCGCGACATGGGAAGGGCGCGGAATCGGTCGATCAGGCCGGACTGCAGATCCTTCGCGAGGTACACCGCGGTGAACGACGAGTTGAAGGTGAGGGTCTGCGCGAGGATCCCGCCGATCAGGAACTCGCGGTACTGGTCGCCGCCGAGCGCGCCACCGAACACGAAGGCGAGGATGAGCACAAAGAGGATCGGTTGCGCGATCCCGGTGACGAGGGCGCCCGGCGTGCGCCGCAGACCGATGAGGTTGCGCCGGGCGATGACGCCGCCATCGCCGAAGGCCCTCAGGGCCCTCATCGTGCCGGCTCCGATTCCGGCGACCGCCGGGAGCCGCTCGGGCGGCCGCCCGACTCCTGATCCCCGGTCAGGGCGAGGAAGACCTCGTCGAGCGTGGGCTGTCGCAGGGACGCCTCCTCGACGTCGATGCCTGCTTCCTCGAGAGCGCGGAGCACGCGGCCGAGGCCGCCGACGCCCTCCTCCGTGCTCAGGGTGAGCCGATGCCCGCGGTCGTCCGCGTCGGCCTCGAGACCGTGCCGGGCGAGAGCCGTGCGGGCGGTGCGCACCTGGTCGGCCCTCGTGCACGAGACGTCGATGCGCGAGCCCCCGGCGCGGGACTTGAGCTCCCTGGCCGACCCCTCCGCGACGATGCGGCCCCGGTCGATCACCGAGATCGAGTCGGCGAGCCGGTCCGCCTCCTCCAGGTACTGGGTGGTCAGCAGGACCGTCACCCCGTCCGCCGTGAGGGAGTCCACCGCATCCCACGTGTCGCGCCGCCCTCGCGGGTCCAGGCCCGTCGTGGGCTCGTCGAGGATGACCACCGGCGGGCGCGCGATCACCGCACCGGCGAGGTCGAGGCGTCGGCGCATGCCACCGGAGTACTGGCCGGCCAGCAGAGTGTCGGCGACGTCCTCGAGGCGGAAGTCGGCCAGTAGTCCCCGGGCCCGCTCGACGGCCGTGCGCCGGGGCATGCCGTAGAGCCGTGCCACCATCCGCAGGTTCTCGAAGCCGGTCAGGCGCTCGTCGACCGCGGCGTACTGGCCGGAGACGCCGAGACTGCGCCGCACGTCGTCGGGATGCGAACGCACGGAGCGGCCGGCGACGAGGGCGTCGCCGGCGTCCGGGGAGAGGAGCGTCGTCAGGACCCGCACGATCGTGGTCTTGCCCGCGCCGTTGGGCCCCAGCAGGCCGTGCACCGTGCCGGCGGGGACCTCGAGGTCGACGCCGTCCAGTGCCGTCCGCCCGCCGAACCGCTTGACGAGGCCGTGCAGGGCGATCACGAGGCCTCTCGCGCTCCGTCCTCGGACCGGGCGGGAGTGATGTCGGACCAGGAGGCCGAGACGTGGCCGAGGCAGTCGGCGCGCGAGCCGGGCCCGAAGACCGCGACCCAACCGCGGGGGAGGTCCGCGGACTCCGGCCACAGCGAGTGCTGGCCGCGCTCGTTCACGAGAACTCGGAAGGTGCCGTCGGGATCGTCGAAGGGGTTGGTCATCGTGCGCTTCCTCTGCCGTCGTCAGGTCGGGTTCGAGAGTGGTTCGGAGCGCTCGGCGATCCGGTTCGGTGCGATTCCGCGCCGGGGAGGATCGAGTCGAGCCACGCCGCGACCTCGCGCGCCGCTGGATCGGACAGGAGATCGGAATGCCGTGAGGCGACCTGCTCGACGGTCACGGCGCCACGCACGTACTGAGCCCACGCCTCCGGTGCGGGTCGGCCCTGCGGCACCTGGGCGGTGGCCTCGATCAGCTCCAGGTCGCCGTCGACGACCGGCAGCGCGGCGTCGTCCAGGAGCGCCGCCACCTGCGGGAAGCGGGCCGCCATGCGCCGGGCCGCCGCGGCGGGGACGTTCCCCAGGGTGTTGCCGGCCGCCCTGAGGGTCGCGAGGACGGTGGAGACGTCCAATCGGCCCTCCGGTATCGGCGTCCCCTGGGCGTCGAGGAAGGCGCGCCAGCGCTCCTGCTCGTCGCGGACGCCGTGCAGCGCGTCCTGACCCGGGTAGGCGTCGAGGACCGCGAGGAGTGCGACCTCCTCGCCGGCGCTCTGCAGGCGGGCGGCGATCCGATGGGCGATGCGCCCTCCGAGCGAATACCCCAGCAGGTGGTACGGGCCGTGACTCTGGACGGATCGGATGGCGCGCACATAGTGGTCCACCAGGTCGTCGATGGTCTCGTCGGCATCCGCCGCGTCGTCCCCGTCGGCCGACGGGGCGAGGCCCGGGAGCTGCAGCCCGATCACCGGCCGGGTCGTGCTCAGATGGGGCAGGAGACCGGAGAAGGCCCACGCGAGACCGCTGGCCGGATGGACGGCGAACAGCGGATCGCCCCGGCCGTCGGGCCGCAGCGGCAGCACGACGCCGAGCGCGTCGTCCTCGGCCGCGGGCCCTGAGGCGGGCTCGGCGGCTTCGAGCGCCGCGGCGAGTCCCGCCACGGTCGGGGTGCGCAGGAGGGCGTGGATCGGGACCTCGCGCCCCAGCGCCCTGCCGATCGCCGCCGTCGCGGGACGGGCGACGAAGGAGTGCCCTCCCAGTGCGAAGAACGAGTCGTCAGCGCGGACGTCCTCGACCTCCAGCACGTCGGCGAAGGCCTCGGCGATCACGGTCTCGGTGCCCGGCCGCGGGGCGCGCCCCTCACCGCCGGAGAATGTCGGGTCGGGAAGGGCGCGCGCGTCCACCTTGCCGTTCGACGTCAGCGGGATGTCCTGGATCGTGGTGATCGCCGAAGGGAGCATGTACTCGGGAAGCCGCGCGGCGAGCGCCTGCTCGAGCCGATCCCGCAGGCCCTCGGCCTTCACGCCGGGCGCCGGCACCACCCACGCGGCGAGTACGGTGCCGCGGGCGCCGTCGACCGTGCGCACGACCGCCTGCGCGACGGTGTCCTGCGCCGTGATGACGGCGGCGATCTCGCCGGGCTCGATCCGATGTCCACGGATCTTCACCTGGTCGTCGATGCGCCCGAGGGCGATGACGGGCGCTCTGTGCCCCGGTTCCGCGTCCCGCACGGAGACGAGATCACCAGTGCGGTACATGCGGCTGCCGTCCCCCGCGAACGGGTCGGCGACGAAGCGCCCGGCGGTCGCGGCCGGATCGCCGAGGTATCCGTCGGCGAGCTGAGGGCCGCTGAGCCAGAGCTCGCCGATGCTGCCGACGGGCACCGGACGCAGACCCGCGTCCAGGACCCGGGCGACGGTTCCGCAGGTGGGTGCTCCGAGGACGGGCCGCATGCTGTCGGCGAGGGGAGCGACCAGGGTGTCGACCCCTGCCTCGGTGGGTCCGTAGAGGTTCCACCCCTGGACCGCGTGGCGCTCGCGCACCCAGTCCCACAGACCGGGGTCGACGGGCTCCCCGCCCAGCAGCAGGAGGAAAGGATCCTCCGGGTCCCGGCCATCGAGCAGGTCCGTGAGCCCGGTCTGCCCGCGCAGGGCGTCGACATGGCCCGGAGTGGCCTCCCAGGCGTCGATCCGCTCCCGCGCGAACAGGGAGACAAGGGCCTCGGGGTCCCTGCGCACGAGGTCGTCGACCACGTGGACCTCGTGCCCCGCGACGCACCACAGGACGGGATCGAGCGAGGCGTCGAAGCCGACACCCGTGGTGTGGGCGAGCCGTGCTCGGCGGCGTGCGGGATCGGGGAGAAGAGTCGAGCGGTGGCTGGTCAGGAGTCGCGTGAGGGCACGGTGGGGAACCCGGACGCCCTTCGGCGTCCCGGTGGTGCCCGAGGTGAAGATGATGTAGGCGCCGTCCTCGGGTCCCGGCAGGTGCTGCGGAGGCTCCCCGGCGGGGAGGGCGTCGATCGGCAGGATGCGGTCGGCGTCGAGCCCCGACGCACGCGCGCTCGCCGCGGCGTCCTGCTCGTCTGCATGCCCGGCGTGCAGCAGAAGGCGTGGCGCCGATGCCCTCATCATGGCCATGACCCGCTCGGCGGGCAGGCCGATGTCGAGCGGGACCGCGACCCCGCCCGCCCTCCAGATGCCGAGCATCCCGGCCACGGAGTCGCTGCCGCGACGCACGGCCAGAGCGACGCGGTCCCCGGTCCCGACGCCGGCGGCGCGGAGGCCTCCGGCGATCCCGTCGACGCGAGCGGCGAGCTCGGCGGTCGTCAGGGCTCGATCCGGGCCGACGAGCGCCGACGCGTCCGGGCGCGAGGCGGCGGAGTCCGCGAGAGCCGCGAGCACGCTCTGCGCGGGTGCCGTCGCGGGCCAGGGGGTCAGAGGCGTCGACGGCGGCCCCGCGGGGATCCTGTCGACGCGCGACCCGGGGTCCCCGGCGATGCCGCCGAGGAAGGTGAGCCAGCGGTCGATGAGACCGCGAGCGGCCAGGTCGCTGAACAGCTCGGCGTCGTACTCGAGGATCCCTTCCATGCCGCCCTCGGCGTCCGGTCGGAGCGTGAACGAGAGGTCGACCTTGGCCGCGCCCGTCGTCTCGGGGTCACCGCGGGTGACGGCGACGCCCGGCAGGTCCAGGACGGCCCCGTCCGTCTCCTCGAGGGAGAGCATGGTCTGGAACAGCGGATGACGTCCGAACCGGCGTGCAGGGGCCACGGCCTCGACGATGCGCTCGAAGGGGATGCCGTCGTCCTCCATCGCGGCCAGAGCGGCCTCGCGGGCGCGCCCCACCACGTCGCCGAACGTCATGGCCCCGTCGACCTGCATCCGGAGCGGAAGAGTGGTGACGAAGAACCCGACGAGGTCGGCGAGGTCGGGGTCGTCCCGCCCGGCGGAGGGCGCCCCGATCACGATGTCGTCGCCAGCCCCGATGCGCTGCAGATAGGAGACGAGAGCGGCGAGCCAGGTGTGGAACCCGGTGCCGCCGGCGGCGCGTCCCTGATGCAGGAGAGGCGCGGCGACCTCGGCGGGGATCGTGAAGACCAGGGAGTGCGCGGGACGGGTGCCGGCCTCTCCCCGCTGGCCGTCCGCAGGCAGGTCCAGCTCCTCGGGTGCACCCTCGAGCCGATCCGCCCAGGCGGCGGGACGAGGGTCCTGCGCCGGGTCCTCGGCGTGGCGCATGCGCTGGTGACGGGCGTGATCGGCGAACTGCACGGCGAGGGGGCGGATCGCCGAGCGCATGCCGCCGGAGCGGGCGCTGTAGGCCGTGGACAGGTCGCGCGTGAGCGGTCTCAGCGAGGCACCGTCGGTCGCGATGTGGTGGATGGCGAGGGTCAGGTGCCAGCGTTCGGCGCCCGTCCGTTCCAGCCCGGCGCGCAGGGGGATCCGCGCGGCGAGGTCGAATCCCGCGGTGACGTCGATCAGGCCGTCCTGGAGGATGCCGACGGGCGGGTCGAGGACGCGCTGGACTCCTCGGCCCTCCACCTCGGGGAAGACGGTGCGCAGGATCTCGTGGCGGGCCACGAGATCGTCGATCGCGCCGCCGAGCGCCTCGACGTCGAGGTCCCCCTCGAGGTCGCACTCGAGCAGCACCGTGTACTCGGCCGACGAGGGGTCGAGGCGGTGCAGGAACCACAGGCGCTCCTGGTCGGGAGAGAGCGGGAGCTCCTCGTCGCGAGGGCGCGGATGGTCCCGCACCCACTCCCGCAGCCGCCCCGACACGGCGGTGCCCTCACCCGAGGACTGGGCATCGGACGAGTCCTGGTGCCGCGGGGCCACGCCCTCGGTCCCGGCCCCCTGCGCCCTCACGTCGGCCAGCAGCTGTGCCGCGGTGGGGTGATCGAAGACTGCACGCACGGGGAGCGCCGCGCCGAACTCCTCCCGGATCCTGCCGACGAGGCGGACGGCGAGGAGCGAGTGGCCCCCCAGCTCGAAGAAGTCCTCGTCCGGGCCGGGCTCCGTCACGGCGAGCACCTCTGCCAGCACGTGGCACATCCGCTGCTCGGCCTCGTCGCGAGGACCGCGATGCGGGTCTGCGGAACGCTGGGGATCCGGGAGCGCCGGGACGTCGACCTTGCCGTTCGCGTTCAGCGGCAGCTCCGGGAGAACGAGCACGCTCGTCGGGACCATGTAGGCGGGCAACTCGTCCCGGGCGCTCCGGCGCACCTCCTCCGGGTCGGCCTCACCGCTGACCCAGGCGGCGATCCGCTCCGTGCCCTCCCCGCCGGGCGCCACCACCCGGACGACGGCGGCGCGCACGCCGGCAGAGCGCTCCAGGGCGCTCTCGACGTCCCCGGTCTCGATGCGGTAGCCCCGCAGTTTGACCTGGCCGTCCGTACGGCGCACGAAGCGCAGCGAGCCGTCGGCGCCACGGCGGACCACGTCGCCCGTGCGGTACATCCGCTCGCCGTCGCCGGTGGGGTCGGCGATGAAGCGGGAGGCGGTCTCCGCGGAGCGGCCGCGGTAGCCGTCGGCGAGGGTCGCGCCCGAGAGGTAGAGCTCCCCCTCGACACCGGCGGGGACGGGACGCAGCAGATCGTCGAGCACGCGGATCGCGACCCCGTCGACGGGGCGCCCGAGGACCACGTCCCCGGAGCGGATCGGCGCGACCAGGGCGTCGACGGTGGCCTCGCTCGGGCCGTACAGGTTCCGCCCCTCGAGGACCTCGCTGCGGGCGATCAGGTCCCAGAGGGACGGAGGGACGGCCTCGCCGCCGAGCGCCAGCAGCAGGGAGCCGGACCCGCTGAGCACGGCGTCCTCGAGGCCGGCCTCGACGAGCCGCGTCGCGTACGAGGGGGTCGTCTCGAGCACGTCGATGCGCTCGCGGGCGATCGCGTCGAGGACCGCCTCGGCGTCGGCCTGGACGTCCCCGTCCGCCATGATCAGCGTGCTGCCGGCGACCAGCCAGAGGACCGGGTCCCAGGCGGCGTCGAAGGCGAGGCCCGAGACGTGCAGCATCCGGGGTGCTCGGCCCAGACGGCCCCGCAGGGGGCCGATGAGCGCCCTCTCGTGGTGACGCAGAAGGGTGCCGAGCGCGGCGTGCGAGACCTGCACGCCCTTGGGATCGCCGGTCGTCCCGGAGGTGTGGACCAGGTAGGCCGTGTCCTCGATGCCCGGCTGCGCGGGAGCCGATCCGTCCGACGGCAGATCACCCGGCGCGAGGACGATCATCGTCGCGCCGGGATCGGACGGGCCGTCGGACACATCGGCACGGCCCGACCCGAGGGGGCCGTCGGCAGGGTGGGGCACCTGCTGACGCAGGGCGCGGAACCGCGCGGGATCGCCGGTCAGCAGGACCCGCGGGTCCGCCGAGACCAGGACGCGTGCGAGGCGCGCATCGGGGTGGGAGGCGTCCAGCGGGACGGCGACGGCGCCGGCCCGGAGCACGCCGAGCAGGACGACGATGGCGTCCCTGTCGCGCGGGAGGGCGAGAGCGACCCGGTCGCCCCGCGCGATCCCGATCCCGGCCAGTCCCACTGCGACCTCCTCGACGCGCGCGAGCAGCTCCGCCGCCGTGAGCGCACCATGGGCGTCGACCAGCGCGGGTTCCTGGGGGCCCTGCGGCCGGGTCCATGCGGCGGCGGCGAGACGCTCCAGGATCGTGAGGGGCGCGCTGAGCTCCGGGCCGCGGTCGCGTGCCGTCAGGGCGCGCAGCTCGGCGGGCGAGGCGGTGGGGAGATCGCTCAGGCGGGTCGACGGGTCCGTCACGAGCTGTGCGAGCACGCGCTCCAGCGAGTCGCGCATCCTCTCGACGGTGGAGGCGTCGAACAGTGCCCGGTCGAAGCCGAGCGCCACGGTGAGCGGGCCGTCCTCGCCCTCCGGGGCGGTGACGTCGATCAGGAGATCGGCCTTGACCCCTGAGCTCGTGGAGGGGGCGGGGACGTCGACGTCGACGCCCGGCAGGTCGAGCCGGGCCGCCGGTGCGTTCTGGAGCGTCAGCAGCACCTGCACGAGAGGAGGGCGGTCGGGGCTCCGCGGAGGGCGGACGGCGTCGACGACGGCGTCGAAGGGGAGGTCCTGGTGCGCGTACGCGTCGGTGTTCGCGGCGCGGACGCGCTCGAGGAGCTCGTCGAGGCGCGGGTCGCCGTGCAGCGAGGTGCGCAGCGCGACGGTGTTCACGAAGAATCCGACGAGGTCCTCCAGCCGGGCGTCGCCGCGCCCGGCGACAGGGGTCCCGAGCACCACGTCATCGCCGGTCCCGTGCTGATGCAGCGCCGCGGCCAGGGCCGTGTGCAGCACGAAGAACAGGCTGGTGCGGTGCGCGGCGGCGAGCTCGCGCACGGCGGCGTGGCGCCGTGGGGACAGGTCGAGGCGGATCTCGCCGAAACCCTGCTGGGCCGTGTCCCCCGGGTTCGCGGCCCCGCGGGGGCGATCGCGAGGCAGGGAGATCTCCGGGGGCGCGCCCGCGAGGGTCCGCTCCCAGAACGCCGTGAGGGTCGCGCGCTGGCTGTGGGGGTCCTCGGTGTCGCCGAGCCGGTCCTGATGCCAGACGGCAGCATCCGCGAAGTCCACGGGGAGCGGCTGCAGCTGGGGAGCCCGTCCCTCGTGCCGCGCCGCGTACGCGTCGCCGAGGTCACGGGCGAACGGGGCCAGGGACCAGCCGTCGGTCGCGATGTGATGCATCGTGATCACAAGGGTCGCGCGGTCCGCGGCCGAGCGCAGCAGCACGGCGCGCAGCGGGATCTCCCGGGTGAGGTCGAAGGGACGCCGGGTCTCCGTCGCGATCACGGCGTCCACCTGGGCGGGCGGCACCTCGACGCAGAGGAGGGGCGAGGGCACCTGATCGGCGGGGAGGATCCGCTGGACGGGTTCGCCGTGCTCCGCGGGCAGGAGGGTGCGCAGGGGCTCGTGGCGGGAGATCACGTCGTCGAGGGCCGCCCTCAGAGCGCCGACGTCGAGGGCTCCTTCGAGGTGCAGCACGATCGGGACCGCGTAGGCGGCCGAGTCCGGCTCCAGCTGGTGGAGGAACCACAGGCGGCGCTGGTTGGGGGAGGCCGGGACCGGATCGGGGCGCGCGCCGCGCTCGGGGCGCGGGGGGACGGCCGCGCCGGGGGAGTCCTGCAGGGCGCGGGCGAGGGCGGCGACCGTCGGGTGCTCGAAGACGTCCCGCACGGTGACGGCTCGATCGAGGTCGGCGCTGAGCCGGGAGGCGAGCCTCGTGGCCAGCAGGGAGTGGCCGCCGGCGGCGAAGAAGTCCTCGTCGACGCCGATGTCGGTGCGCTCCAGGACGGCGCCGAAGCCGGCGGCCACGGCGCGCTCGGCGGCGGACCGGGGAGGGCGGGAGGCGCCGCCGCCGGTGACCGTGGCGGGATCGGGCAGGCCGGAGCGGTCGATCTTCCCGTTGGCCGTGGCCGGGAGCCGGGGCAGCGCCAGAACCACCACGGGCACCATGTAGTCGGGAAGGTGCTCGCGCAGAGCGCCGCGGATCGACTCCGCCGCCTCAGCTCCCTCACCGGCGCCGGGGCCGGCCGAGGATCCGGTCCCGCCGGTCGACACGTAGCCGATGAGCCGCGCGGACGGCCCGTCCCCGCGGACGATCGCCGCGGCGGCCACGACGCCCTCCTGCCGGCGCAGAGCGGCCTCGACCTCGTCCAGCTCGACCCTGTAGCCGCGGATCTTCACCTGGTCGTCGGTGCGTCCGAGGAACCTCAGCGTGCCGTCATGGCGGCGCCTGACCCGGTCGCCCGTGCGGTACATCCGGGAGCCGTCGGCGGCGAAGGGGTCGGCGACGAAGCGCTGGGCGTCCAGGTCCGGTCGGCCGATGTATCCCCGTGCGACCCCGTGCCCCGCCAGATACAGCTCGCCCACCCCACGGTCGGGGACCGGGGACAGCGCGGCGTCGAGGACGTAGTGGCGGCTGCCGCCCACGGAAGCGCCGAGATGCGGGCGGCGGCCGGTCGCGATGGGGGCGACCATGCTGTCCACCGTCGACTCGGTGGGCCCGTAGAGGTTCACGGCATGCACGTCGTCACGGGCCGCGAGAGCGGCCCAGAGCTCCTCGCCCACGGCCTCGCCGCCCAGGGCGATCTCGCTCGGCCGGTGCTCGCGGTCCAGCATCCCGGCGTCGATCAGCGCCTCGGCGAAGGAGGGGGTGGTCTCGAGGGCATCGATCCGCTCCCGGTCCAGGAGGGCGGCGAGGCGCTCGGGGTCCCGGCGGGTCTCGTCGTCGACGATGTGGAGTTCATGGCCGGAGATCAGCCACAGCAGCGGGTCCCAGGAGGCGTCGAAGGAGAGGCCGGCGGTGTGGGCGGCGCGCACGGGCCTCCCGAGCCGCTGGGAGGCCGGGTCGTGCCACGTGAGTCGATGGTGCTCGTGCAGGGCATGCAGGGACAGGTGCTCGACGGCGACCCCTTTCGGGCGCCCGGTGCTGCCCGACGTGAAGATGACGTAGGCGAGGTCGTCCGGGCCGATCGCGGGAAGGGGCGTCGAATCCTCCGTCCGCCGGCACCAGGTCGCGGTGTCGGTGTCGATCACGGTGGTCGGGACGTCGAACGCGGCCCCGTCCTCCTGGTCGCGGGCCAGCTGCTGCGACGTCGTCAGCAGCGCGGCGGGCTCGGCATCGCTGATCATGTCCGCCACCCGGGCGACGGGATAGGCGGGGTCCAGGGGCATGAAGGCGCCCCCTGCCCGCAGGATGCCGAGGACCAGCACCGGGAGCTCGACCGTGCGGCCGATCCTCACGGCCACGCGATCACCCGGACGGACGCCCTCGCGGACCAGATGGCGCGCCATCAGCGTCGCGCGGACGTCGAGCTCGCGGAAGCTGAGCTCGCCGTCGGGTGCGGTGACCGCGAGCTGCTCGCCGCGGGCGCGCAGGGTGGCGGCGGCGGAGTCCAGGAGCGTCCCCGGGGACACGGGGGCCCGGGAGCCTCTGCCCCCGTCCAGGAGCCGCTCCCGCTCGGCGGCGCCGACCACCGGCGCGGCGGCGACGGTCGTCGCGGCGGGCGCCTCGAGCGCGGCGTCGATCAGACGGAGGATCCGATCCCCGTGCTTCGACAGGGACTCGACCGTGTGCAGGTCGGCGTCGCCCTCCATCCGCAGCACGGGGTCGGAGGCCTCGCGGCGGGGATCGCCGAGGACGATGGACAGATCCCGCACGGGGCCGGTCGAGAGGATGTGCACCGTTCCCCGAGCGCTCCCGAAGCGGAGTTCGTCGATGACGGGCAGCAGGTTCACCGAGGGGCCGGGATCGGCCGGCGAGTCCTCGATGTTCTCGATGCGGAAGCGCTGGTGGGCGACAGCATCGCGGACGATCCGCCCCGTTCCGGAGACCACGTTCGCCAGGGTGTCGGAGGGCGATACCGGGATCCGCAGCGGCAGGACGCTGGAGAGCATGGAGGGAGTGGTCCGGGCGATCCGTCCCCGCCGGGCGGTGACGGGCAGCCCGACGGGGACGATCTCGGCCCCGGTCATCCGGGACAGGTAGACGGCGACCGAGGCGATGAGCGTCTTGGGCAGCTCCCGGTCGAGTCGAGCCAGGCGGCGTGCGCGCTCGGAGCCGAGGGGCACGTCGATCCGGACCACGTCGCGGGCGATGCCGTCGGAACGGCCCTCGAGGCCCACCGGGGGCGCCTCGCGGGCGATCGCCCGCTCCCAGTGCTCGGCGTCGGCCGCGTGCTGGTCTGAGGCCTCGTAGTCACGCAGCTCCCGGTGGAGGTCCCCCAGGGCGGGCAGAGGCGAGGGGAAGCTCGCCCCGACGCGGGCGAGCGCCGGTGCGAGCGCTCGGGGGACGTGCGTCCCGGGGACGAGGCCGGCCAGCCTCGAGTAGGCCCCGGCGATGTAGCGCAGGGCGACCACGGCCGAGTAGCCGTCGATCAGCACGTGGTGGACGCGCAGGAAGAAGAGCGACCGGCGCTCGCCGACGAGGAACAGGGTCGCCCCCAGCAGGTCCCCGCCGTCCATGGCGCGGGCGGTGGACATCTCGCGGTCCATGATCGCGTGCGCGATCTCCTCCGCCTCGTGGCGCGGCAGGTGCGACAGATCGCGGACCTCCACGAGATGCTCACCGGGTCGCGGCCGACGGATCTCTCCGAACGGCCCGTCCTCGTCCTCCAGGATCCGCATGCTCAGCGCGTCGAGGTCCGCGGCCGCCTTCACCAGGGCGATGTTCAGCAGGAGGGGGTCGATGGGGCCCTCGAGGTCGAGGTACTGCCCGATCTGGAACGAGGGATTCTCCGGATCCAGCTTCTGTGCGTACCAGATGCCGCGCTGGGCGGGCGTGAGCGGGATCCGCTCGGGTGACTCGGGGGCGATGTTCCTGCGCATCCTCACAGGGGCGTGCTCCTCGTGACGCTGTGGGAGTGTGTCGACGTGCCCGGTGCTCCGCTCACTGCTGGAACTGGCCCAGCTGGAGCGTCTCGAGCAGATCGTCGATGTCGATGAGGGGCCCGTCGATCAGAGGCCCCTGGACGAGGGAGCTCGACGCAGCGGTCTCGTCGGGCCCGGTCTCCTCGGCGTTCGCAGCGGGCACGGCGAGGCCCATGCCCACGAGCGCGAGGGCGGCAGCGGTGAGGGTGGTGCGACGGAAACGGTGGAACATGAGCGGTGCCTCCTCGGCGTCGGGATCCGGTCCTGGCCCGCGCGGCGGCGCCGCGCCGGACACCACGGGTTCGGAAGCCTCGCGGAGGCGGATTGGTCCGAGATGCGGAGGGATGACGGCATCCCGCGATCAGGCCGGGGCCCGGCGCGATCGCCGGGTGGGTCCCGAGGCGGTGGAAGCCGGGGACTAGCTCAGCAGCTCGCGGATGTCCTGCGCGGTGATCCCCGAGCGGAACGCCTTCCCGCCGTCGGTCAGGGAGTCGAAGAGCGCGGCCTTGCGCTGCTGCAGGGCGAGGACCTTCTCCTCGATCGTGTCCTCGGCGACCATCCGGAACACCATCACCCGGCGCTCCTGGCCGATGCGGTGGGCGCGATCGACGGCCTGGTTCTCCGCCGCCGGGTTCCACCACGGATCCAACAGGAACACGTAGTCGGCCTCCGTGAGGGTCAGGCCGAAGCCGCCCGCCTTCAGCGAGATGAGGAAGACCGGCGCATCGCCCTCGCGGAACTCCCGCACGGCGGCGTCGCGATCGCGGGTCGAGCCGTCCAGGTAGCTGAAGTCGACCCCTCGCATCGTGAGCTCGTCGGCCACGTGCCGCAGGTGGGAGGTGAACTGGCTGAACAGCAGCACCCGGTGGCCGTCGCCCAGGACCTCCTCGAGACGGTCGAAGAGCGCCTCGAGCTTCGAGCTCGGCACGTCGCCGTGGGCCTCGGCGTCGACGATCGACGGGTCCAGCGCCATCATCCGCAGCAGCGTCAGGGAGCGGAAGACGATGAAGCGATTGCGATCGAGGTCCGTGTCGATGAGGCCGAGCACCTTCTTGCGCTCGCGCTGGAGCACCGAGTCGTAGAGCGCCCTGTGCTCGGGGCCCAGCTCGACCTTCACGACCTGCTCCTGCTTCTCGGGGAGCTCGGAGGCGACCATCTCCTTGGTGCGCCGCAGCATGAACGGCCGCAGCCGGGAGCGCAGCACGTCCATCCGCTCGGGGTGCTCGCCGCTCTCGATGGGCAGGGTGAAGCGCTGGCGGAACCCGATGGCGGGGCCCAGCAGGCCGGGCGCGGCGATCTCGAGGATCGACCACAGGTCGTCCAGGGAGTTCTCCATCGGGGTGCCGGTGATCGCGAGGTGGAACGAGGCGCGCACGTTCTTCGCCGCCTGGTGCGTGCGCGAACGGCGGTTCTTCACGAACTGCGCCTCGTCGAGCACGAGCCCCTGGAACTGCTCGCGCGCGAACTCGTCGTCATCGATGCGCAGCACGGTGTAGCTCGTGACCACGAGGTCCGCGCCGCGGACCGTCTCGGCGAGGTCCTCGCCGCGGGCGCGGGACGTGCGGTCGACGATCCGCACGTCGAGGTCCGGGGCGAAGCGCTCGGCCTCGGCCCGCCACACCGGGAGCACGGAGGAGGGGGCGACGACGAGGAACGGCGGCGGCGCGTCGGAGACCGAGCCGTCGGCCCCGTCGACGACGACCGGAGCGCTCTCGCGCGCGTGGGCGATGAGGGCCAGGGTCTGCACGGTCTTGCCCAGGCCCATGTCGTCGGCCAGCACCCCGCCCAGCCCGTGATGGAAGAGGAAGGCGAGCCAGGAGTAGCCGTCGCGCTGGTAGTCGCGCAGGTCAGCCGTGAGGGCGCGGGGGAGCGGGGGCGGGGTCAGGTCGCCCGCGTCCTGCAGGGCGCCGACGGTGCGCTCCCACTCCGCGCTCGCCTCGGCGGACTCCGCGATCTCCTCGAGGTCCTCCCACATGCCGACCTGGAAGCGGCTGATGGACTGCTGCTGCGGGTCCCACTCGGCGAGGGCCTCGCCCTCGGCGATGAGCTCGCGCAGGGCGTCGAAGGCGGGGTTGTCCAGGGAGAAGTACGTCTTGTCCGGGAGCATGATCCGGGTCCTGCCCTGCGCGAGCGCGACGAACAGGGTGGGGAAGGGGATCTGCCGGCCGTCGATGGTGATCTCGAAGCCCAGGTCGAACCAGTCGTGCTTGCCGGGGGACTGCTGCTGGGTGATGCGCACCTTCGGGGCGCCGTCGAGCTCGCGGTAGGCGTGGCGGGTGCCGACGATCTCGGTGCGCACGTGCGGCAGACCGCCGAGCTCGTCGAGCACGTGCTCGGAGAAGCGGGCCGTGTCCGGGCCGCTCAGCTGCTCGGGGGCGTCGCCGCCGGCCGTCGGCCACAGCGTCCTCACCCGGGCGAGCACCTCGTCCTCGTGGGCCACGTCGCGGCGCACGCCCTGGCGCTGGTCCATGGGCAGGGTGCGGGCGGGGTCGTGGTAGCGCCAGGTCCAGGTGAGCGAGAGGCGGTCGTCGGGGGCGTAGGCGGCGGCCAGGTGCAGGGTCGCGGGCTCGATCGCCGGCATCTCGACGCTGCCGTCGCTGCTGGTCACGCGCGTGACCGTGCGCAGGCGCGGGTATGCGTCCTCGAGGAAGTCCTCGCGGTCCTCTCCGGGCACGACGAGCGGCTCGGGCCGCTGGAAGAGGCGCTGCAGGGCCGTCGGGATCGGAGAGCCGACGGGCGCGATCCGCGCCGAGAAGCCCGTGGCGCGCGGGCGCGAGCCGTCGTCCGTCGGCGCCGAGGGGTCGTCCAGGGCGATCACGCCCGCGGTGCCCAGCGGCCGGGCCTGCGCGACGTCCTGGCCCTCGAGCGTGATGCGGGGGAGGACCTGGAGGTCGCTGCCGCCCTCGGGGATGCGCAGGTCCACCTCGACCGCGCCGACGGACGCGAGCTCGATCGCGCGCAGGCCGTCGCCCGGCAGGAACTCGACGCCGGCGTCGCGCGCGTACGCGAGGGACTGCCAGATCAGCGGGGAGCCGATGGAGTTCAGCCAGAGGTGCTCGATCGAGCCGCTCGCGTACGAGCGCTCGGCCGTGGCGGAGGCGAACATGCGGGTCAGGGCCTCGGCGTGGCCCGTGTGGTAGGCGCGGCCGGCCATCCGGAACTCGAAGGTGCGCCAGGAGAGTCCGCCCTTGATCCAGGTGCCCTTGCGCCCCATCGTCATCGGCCGCAGGCCCAGCCAGAGGTCGCCGCCCTCGGCGAGCAGCGCGGGGGTCGCGGTCTCGCGGCGCAGGCGGGAGACCCCGGGACCCACCCGCGAGACCTCGAGGTCGAAGCGGATGGCGAGGGGCTGGGGGACCTCCTCGCTCGGGGACTCGGTGAGCAGGGGGCGCAGCACGCTGCGCCACTCGGCGGGCGTCTCGCGCCTCTCCTCGGCCGCGCCGAGGTCGTCGAGGTGGTAGAGCACCGCGGCGACGTGCTTGCAGTCCGCGCCGATCGGGCACGAGCAGCGGGAGCGGCGGGGACGCCACAGGCCCCCCGGCTCGGCGGGCAGGAAGCGGCGGGAGACCGCGTCCTCCTCGTACTCGGCGAGGGTGACGACCGTGCGATAGGGGGAGCCCGCGCTGCCCTGGACGTCGGCCGTGACGGTCCCGCTGTCGACGTCCCAGACCAGATCCTCGACGCGGCCCTCACGGGCGTAGGCGAGGCCGTGGCCCGCGGCCCGGCTCCCCACCTGGTGGGTGATCACCGTGGGCGGCACGTGGGGCAGCAGGTCCGCAGTGGGCATACCCTCCAGGCTACTGCCGCACGGGCTCCCGCGGCGCCCGTCCACAGCGAGCGACGCGCCACGTCGGGGGCGTCGCCCAGAGGACCGCGAGCCCATCGCGGTACCCTGCCCGGGCGGCGCCTCGCGCCGGCACCCGGCTTCCAGCATCCATTCCGAGGAGACCCCTGTGGCACGACTGTTCGGCACCGACGGGGTGCGCGGCACCGCGAACGTGGACATCACCGCGGAGCTCGCGGTCGACCTCTCGGTCGCCGCCGCCCACGTGCTCGCGACCTTCGGCGCCTTCGACGGCGTGCGTGCCCGGGCGATCGTGGCCCGCGACACCCGCCCGTCGGGCGACTTCCTGAGCGCGGCCGTCTGCGCGGGCCTCGCCTCCGCGGGCGTCGACGTCGAGGACGCCGGGATCCTCCCCACCCCCGGGCTCGCGCATCTCGTGAAGACCTCGGGCGCGGACCTCGGCGTGATGATCTCCGCCTCCCACAACCCCTCTGCCGACAACGGCATCAAGTTCTTCGCGCGCGGCGGCACCAAGCTGCCCGACGAGGTCGAGGACGCGATCGAGGCCCGCCTCGGCGAGCAGTGGCAGCGGCCCCTGGACACCGAGGTCGGCACCATCCGCGACTACGGCGGCGCGGTCGAGCAGTACGTCGAGCACCTGGTCTCGACGCTCGACGGCCCGCTGACCGGCCTCACCGTCGTCGCCGATTGCGCGAACGGCGCCGCCTCCGAGACCGCCCCTGCCGCCCTGCGCGGCGCCGGCGCGACCGTGCACGTGATCGGCGACCGCAGCGACGGCAAGCAGATCAACGAGGACTGCGGCTCGACGCACCTCGAGAAGCTGCAGGCGGCCGTCGTCGAGCACGGGGCGGATGTCGGCGTGGCCTTCGACGGCGACGCCGACCGCTGCCTCGCGGTCGACGCCGCGGGGCGCGAGATCGACGGCGACCAGATCATGGCGATCCTCGCCCTGGACCTCAAGGAGCGCGGGCAGCTGCACGACGACGTCCTCGTCGTCACCGTGATGAGCAACCTGGGCCTGAAGATCGCCATGAAGGAGCACGGGATCACGCTCGGGCAGACCTCCGTGGGCGACCGCTACGTGCTCGAGGAGATGAACCTGGGCGGCTACTCGCTGGGCGGGGAGCAGTCCGGGCACGTGATCATGGCCGCGCACGCCACCACCGGCGACGGCGAGCTGACCGCCCTGCACCTGCTGCAGCGCATCGCCACGACCGGCAGCAGCGCTCGCGAGCTCGCCGATGTCATGACCCGCCTCCCGCAGGCGCTCATCAACGTCAAGGGGGTCGACAAGGCCCGCGCCTCGATCGACCGGGGCGTGCTCGACGCGGTCGCCGCGGCCGAGGCCGAGCTCGGCGAGAGCGGCCGGGTGCTGCTGCGCCCCTCGGGCACCGAGCCCGTGGTGCGCGTGATGGTCGAGGCCCCGAGCGACGAGGTCGCGACCAAGGCCGCCGAGAAGCTCGCGGCGGTCGTGCGCGAGCGCCTCTCGCTCTGAGCGCCTGTTCGCTCTGAGGGTCTGAGGAAGGGGCCGACGGGAAACCGTCGGCCCCTTCTCCGTCCTCCCGCGGCTCTCAGACCCTGCGCAGCAGGACGCTGCGCACGCGGTGCTCGGCGTCCTTGCGCAGCACGAGGTCCGCGCGGCCGCGCGTGGGGGCGACGTTCTCCGCGAGGTTCGGGCCGTTGACGTCGTCCCAGATCTTCTCCGCGGTCGCGCGCGCCTCCTGATCGGTCAGGCGCGAGTAGCGATGGAAGTAGGAGCGCGGATCGGAGAAGGCCGTCTGCCGCAGACGCAGGAAGCGCTCGATGTACCAGCGGCGGATGTCCTCGGTGCGCGCGTCGACGTAGACGGAGAAGTCGAAGTAGTCGGAGATCGCGACGCCCAGGCGGCCGTCGCTGCGCGGCCGCGGGGGCTGCAGCACGTTGAGGCCCTCGATGATGAGCACGTCGGGACGCTCCACGACCACCTTCTGATCGGGCACGATGTCGTAGACGAGGTGGGAGTAGACGGGCGCCTCGACGCGGTCCGTGCCCGCCTTGACCTCCGCGACGAAGCGCAGCAGTGCCTTGCGGTCGTAGCTCTCGGGGAAGCCCTTGCGGTGCAGGATGCCGCGGGCCTCGAGCTCCGCCGTCGGCAGCAGGAATCCGTCGGTCGTCACCAGCTGCACGTTCGGGGTGTCGGGCCGACGCGCCATGAGCTCGCGCAGCAGACGACCCGTCGTGGACTTGCCGACCGCGACCGAGCCCGCCACGCCGATCACGTAGGGCGTGCGCTGCAGACCCTGGTGGAGGAAGCCGCTGCGCGCCCGTCGCAGCTCCTGCGCGGAGCCGACCTGGATGTTGAGCAGGTGCGTGATGGGGCGGTAGACCGCGTCGATCTCCGCGAGGTCCAGCTTGTCGCCCAGTCCCCGCAGCTTCTCGGCGTCCTCGGCGGTCAGGGGGAGGGGTGTCTGGTCCGACAACCGGGCCCAGTCCTCGCGGCGGATCTCGTCGAAGGGGGTGAACGATCCGTGGACCGCATGGGATCTCATGGTCAGCCATTGTTCCATCGGCCGCGGGGCCCGCGGGCGCGAATGGCCGGGTCGCGGAGGCGAACGGCGGGGCACGGGGACCCGACGGACGCGGACGAGCGGCACCGCATGACCGTTCCGCTCAGGACCGCGCAGAGGTCGGTGCGCGAATCTGACAGGTCGTGAGCACTCCCCGTCAGGGCCGTGCACGGGCCCCGGCGAAGGTGAGCGAGGCCTCCCTCGGACCCGCGCCGCAGGGGGCGCCGAGGGGTCCGCGACCGCTAGCGTCGGGGCCATGTGTGGAATCGTCGGCTACGTGGGCTCCGCCCCCGCCTCCCCCTCTCCCCGTCCTCTCGAGGTCGCCCTCCAGGGCCTCGCGCGCCTCGAGTACCGCGGCTACGACTCCGCGGGCATCGCTGTGATCGACGACGGCTCGGTGCGCGTCGCCAAGCGCGCCGGGAAGCTGCAGAACCTGCGCGACGCGCTCGCGGGCGAGGAGGACACCACCTCCCCGGTCGCGATCGGCCACACCCGCTGGGCCACCCACGGCGCGCCCACCGACGACAACGCCCACCCCCACCTGGGCGGGAAGCACGACGAGGTCGCCCTCGTGCACAACGGCATCATCGAGAACTTCGCGGCCCTGCGCGCCGAGCTCGAGGCCGAGGGCTTCGCCTTCCGCTCCGAGACCGACTCCGAGGTCGCGGCGCACCTGGTCGCCCGCGAGATGCAGGGCACCGGTGACCTCACCGACGCGATGCGCGCGGCCGTCGCCCGCCTCGAGGGCGCCTTCACGCTCCTCGCGGTGCATCGCGACGCCCCCGACCGCGTGGTCGCCGCCCGCCGCAACTCCCCGCTCGTCGTCGGCCTCGGAGAGGGCGAGAACTTCCTGGGCTCCGACGTCGCCGCCTTCGTGGACTCCACCCGCGAGGCCCTCGAGATCGGCCAGGACCAGATCGTCACCGTCACCGCGGACGAGGTCGTCGTCACCACCTTCGAGGGCGAGCTCGTGCCCGAGCCCAAGCGCTTCACCATCGAGTGGGACGTGACCGCGGCGCAGAAGGGCGGCCACGACTCCTTCATGGCCAAGGAGATCCACGAGCAGGCCACCGCCGTCGCCGACACCCTGCGCGGACGCATCGAGTCCGGGAAGCTCCACCTCGACGAGATGAGCATCGACCCCTCGGTGCTGCGCAGCGTCGACAAGATCATCGTCGTCGCCTGCGGCACCGCCGCGAACGCCGGCAACGTCGCGAAGTACGCGATCGAGCACTGGTGCCGCATCCCCACCGAGGTCGAGCTCGCCCACGAGTTCCGCTACCGCGATCCGATCGTCACCGAGAAGACCCTCGTGGTCGCGATCTCCCAGTCCGGCGAGACCATGGACACCCTGATGGCCATGCGCCACGCGCAGGAGCAGGGGGCCAAGGTCGTGGCCATCTGCAACACGCACGGCTCGACCATCCCGCGCGAGGCCGACGCCGCGCTCTACCTGCACGTCGGCCCCGAGATCGCTGTCGCCTCCACCAAGGCGTACCTGGGGCAGATCACGGCCTGCTACCTGCTGGGCCTCTACCTCGCGCAGGTGCGCGGGAACCTGTACCCCGACGAGATCGCCGCGCTCATGGAGGACCTCGACCAGCTGCCCGCGCAGGTGCAGCGCGTCCTCGACGACGCCGAGCAGGTGGGCGACCTCGCCCGCGCCATGGCCGACGTCTCCAGCGTGCTGTTCCTGGGCCGCCACGTCGGCTACCCGACCGCCCTCGAGGGTGCGCTCAAGCTCAAGGAGATCGCCTACATCCACGCCGAGGGCTTCGCCGCCGGCGAGCTCAAGCACGGGCCGATCGCCCTCGTGGAGGAGGGGCAGCCGGTCTTCGTGATCGTGCCCTCGCCGCGCGGCCGCGACTCCCTGCACTCGAAGGTCGTCTCGAACATCCAGGAGGTGCGCGCCCGCGGGGCCCGCACCCTCGTGATCGCCGAGGACGGCGACGACGACGTGCTCCCGTACTCCGACGTGGTGCTGCGCGTGCCCGAGACCCGGACCCTGTTCGCGCCCCTGCTCACGGTGATCCCGCTGCAGATCTTCGCGTGCGAGCTCGCCGCCGCCAAGGGCCTGGACGTCGACCAGCCGAGGAACCTCGCGAAGTCCGTCACCGTCGAGTGAGGCGCGGGGCCGGGCTCCCGCTCTGCTGCTGCACTGCTCCCGCACGGCGCCCGCTCCGCTCCCGCGCACGTTTCGATGTGATACTGCCGGGGTGACCCCCGCACAGCTCCCGCCGTCCTCGCGCGCCTTCGCGCCGCGCGAGGACGGCGTCGTCGTCGGCGTGGGCGTCGACGTCGTGGGCATCGCCCGTCTCGACGCCCTCGCCGCTCGCACGCCCGCCCTGCTCGATCGTCTGCTCGCGCCGTCCGAGCGCGGGCTCTCGCCCGCCTCGCGCGCGGCCCGCGTCGCCGCGAAGGAGGCGGTGGGCAAGGCGCTCGGCGCCCCCGGCGACTACTCGTGGCAGGACGTGACCGTCGAGCGCACCACGGCCGGTCGCCCCTACCTGGTCCTCACCGGGGCGACCCTCGCCGCGGCCGAGCGCCAGGGCGTCGCCCACCTGCACCTCTCCCTCTC
The DNA here is from genome assembly GCF_020792675.1 of Brachybacterium halotolerans subsp. kimchii. NCBI lineage: Bacteria > Bacillati > Actinomycetota > Actinomycetes > Micrococcales > Dermabacteraceae > Brachybacterium > Brachybacterium halotolerans. The sequence goes on from NZ_CP086254.1 coordinate 3,631,698, forward strand.
CCACGACGCCGACGTCGCGACCGCCGTGGTCGTCGCCGAGCGCGGCGCCGCACCCCGGACGGTGCCCGCATGATCCGCGCGTTCACCGCCGACCAGGTGCGCGCCGCCGAGGCCCCGCTGCTCGAGGCGGGGGAGCCGCTCATGCAGCGCGCGGCGTTCGCGCTCGCCCAGCGGGCTCTCGCGCATCTGCGCAGGGGGCGCGAGGGCAGTGCGGGACAGAAGGACGCGGGGCCGACGAGGGCCCGGACCGTCGCCGGCGCGCGCGTGCTCGTGCTCGCCGGGGCGGGGGACAACGGCGGCGACGGCCTGTTCGCCGCCGCCCTGCTGCGCCGCCGCGGGGTCGCCGCCGACGCGCTCGCCGTCCTCGGACGCCACCACGAGGAGGGGGCCGCGGCCCTGCGCGCGAGAGGCGGGCGTGTCTTCACGCGCCTCGACGAGCTCCCCGTGCGGGGCCCGATCTCCCTCGTGCTCGACGCGATCACCGGCATCGGAGGGCGTCCCGAGCTCTCGCCCGCGCTGCGCGAGCTGCTGGACACGGTGCGCGACCTGGACGCTCCCGTGCTCGCGGTCGACGTGCCGAGCGGCATCGACGCGACGACCGGCGCCGCCGATCCCGGTGCGCTCGCCGCCCGCGAGACCGTCACCTTCGGGGCCGTGAAGACGGGTCTGCTGCTGCCCGGCGGCGCCGACCTCGCCGGGAACGTCCACCTCGTGGACATCGGCCTGGGCCCGCACATGCCCGAGCGTCCCGCCCTCGAGCGCCTGGAGACGGCCGATGCTGCGGCGCTCTGGCCCACCCCGGGGCGCGGGGACGACAAGTACTCGCGCGGCGTCGTCGAGATCGCCGCCGGCTCGGAGACCTATCCCGGTGCCGCGGTGCTCTCGGTCAGCGGCGCCGCCCGGGCGGGAGCGGGCATGGTGCGCCTGGACGCCCCGCGCAGCGTGCTCGACCTCGTGCTCGCCCGTCGGCCCGAGGTCGTCGGGGGCGAGGGGAAGCACCAGGCCCGCGTGGTCGGCTCCGGCGTTCCCGAGGACGATCCGCGCCTCGCGCGCGCCCTCGCGGACCTGCGCACCGGGCACCGGCCCCACGAGCGGACGCGACTGCCCGGCGTCGTCGACGCGGGGGCCCTCGGCGCCGTGGGCACGGGCGACGGCGGCGCGCTCGACGGGTTCCACCCCGGCGTCGTGCTCACCCCGCACGCCGGGGAGGCCGCGCGGCTCGCACGGGCGCTGGGCATCGACCCCGAGCAGCCCGCGCCGGATCTCGCCCGCGCGCTCGCCGAGGCCACCGGGGCGACCGTCCTGCTCAAGGGAGCTGTGACGATCATCGCCCCGTCGGACCCCTCGGAGCCCCTGCTGAGCCAGGACGACGCGACCTCGCAGCTCGCCACCGCGGGCGCCGGCGACGTGCTCGGCGGAGTGCTCGGATCCCTGCTCGCGGCGGGTCTGCCCGGACCTCGCGCCGCCGCGCTCGCCGCCCTCGTGCACGGCCGCGCGGCCCGTGACGCGGCCCTCGGAGGAACGGCTCCGATCGCCGCCCTGGACGTCGCCGAGCACCTCCCGCGCGCCGTCGCGACTATCCTTGCCGGGGCCGACCGGAGACCGCCGGCCGACGAGGCAGGAGGAGCATGAGCATCCCGATCCCCGCAGAGGATCCTCGGCACGTGCCCAACAGGGCCGTCGTGGACACCTCGGCGATCACGCACAACACGCGTGTGATCGTCGATTCGCTGCGCGAGCACACCGCGCTGATGGCCGTGGTCAAGGCCGACGGCTACGGGCACGGCATGCTCAGCGCCGCCCGCGCGGCCGTCGCCGGGGGAGCGACCTGGCTGGGCGTCGCCCATCCGGCCTCCGCCCTGGCGCTCTCCCGCGCCGGCATCGAGGTGCCGATCTTCAGCTGGCTGTACGAGCCGCGCACCGCCGCCGAGATCCTCCCCGCCGTCGTCGCCGAGGGCGTCGAGATCTCCGTGGGCAGCCTCGCGATGCTCAAGATGGTCGCCGACGCCGCCCGTCAGGCCGACCGCCGCGCCCGCGTCCACGTGAAGATCGACACCGGCATGGGGCGCAACGGCGCCCTGCCCGCGAAGCTCGCCGCCATCGGCTCCGCCGCCAGGGAGGACGAGTTCATCCGCCTCAGCGGGGCATGGACGCATCTCTCCGCGGCCGACGACCCCGAGGACCCGATGACCGACCAGCAGGTCGAGATCTTCGACTCCGCCTGCGAGGCCCTCGAGGAGGAGGCGGGCCCGATCCCGCTCCAGCACCTCGCGAACACCGCGGCGACCCTCACCCGGCGCGACCTGCACCGCGACATCGTGCGACCGGGCATCGGCCTGTACGGCTACCCGCCCGTCGCCACCGATCTGGATCTGCGCCCGGCGCTCACGCTCACCAGCAGGCTCGCCCTGGTCAAGGACGTGCCCGCGGGCCAGACCGTCGGCTACGGCCACCGCTTCACCACCCCCGCGCCCACCCGCCTGGGCCTGGTGCCGATCGGCTACGCCGACGGGCTGCCCCGCGCCGCCTCCGGCGGTGTCAGCGTGCTCGTGCGCTCCGACGACGGCGACCACCGCGCACAGCAGGTCGGGCGGATCAGCATGGACCAGATCGTGGTGGACCTGGGATCGGAGTCCCGGGCCCGCGCCGGCGACGAGGTCGTGCTGTTCGGAGCCGCCCAGGCGCTCGCGCCCCTGGACGACGATGCGTCCGAGGTCGCCGTGACCCCGCAGTTCGTCGCCTCCGCGCAGACGGAGGGGGAGCCGGAGCTGGAGCAGGAGCCCGCGCAGCAGCCGGATGCCGCAGCGGACGCGGACAGTCCGATGGAGCCTCGGGACGATGAGGAGCCGGCACCCGAGCTGGAGCCGGAGTCGACCGGGACGAGCGACGAGGCCCCGTCGGCCCCCGCCCTCGCGGACCTCGATGCCGCGGAGCCCACTCTCCCCGATGACCATCCCGGTGTCCCGACCGCCGACGACTGGGCGACCGCCGCGGGCACCATCCCCTACGAGATCCTCACCTCGGTCTCCAACCGCGTGCCGCGGGAGCAGCGCTGATGAGCGGCGCCGGGGCCGGACCGGGCGCCGCGTCGCTCACCTTCACCACGACCGGCGCCGCGAGCACCCGCGATCTCGCGCGACGGCTCGCCGGACGCCTCGGCGCGGGCGACCTGCTCGTGCTCGACGGACCGCTCGGCGCTGGGAAGACCACCTTCACCCAGGGACTCGGCGAGGGACTGGGAGTGCGCGGCCCCGTCGCGTCCCCGACCTTCGTGATCTCCCGGGTCCACCCGAGCGAGGCGGGCGGACCGGCCCTCGTGCACGTCGACGCCTACCGGCTCGGCGGTGGCGCGGACATCGACGACCTCGACCTCGACTCCGATCTCTCGGACGCGGTCATGGTCGTCGAATGGGGACGCGACGTCGTCGAGCAGCTGAGCGACTCGCACCTGCTCGTCGAGCTCTCCCGCGCGACCGGCGCGGAGGACGCGCAGCCGGAGCAGGGCACCGCCGCCGGCGACGGCGAGGAGTTCGACGAGCCCCGTGCTCTGACCCTCACCTTTGTCGGGCCGCGCTGGGACGACGCGCGGATCCGCGCGGTCCGCGAGGCGCTCGGGGACGCGGCATCCACCACGACCACGGAAGGGCGCGAGGCATGATGTGGCTCGGGATCGACACCTCGGGAGCCGTCGGCGTGGCCGTCGGGGACCGGGAGAGCGGGCGCGTGCTGGCCGTGGGCCAGGACGACCGCGCGCGGCATCACGACGAGGTGCTCATGGCCCTCATCGACGACACCCTCCGTCGGGCGGGCGGTGGACGCGCCGATCTCGAGGCCGTCGTCGCCGGACGCGGCCCGGGCCCCTTCACGGGCCTGCGCGTGGGTCTCGTGACCGCGCGCGAGATCGCGTTCGTCCTGGACATCCCGCTGCACGGCCTGTGCTCCCTCGACGCGCTCGCCCTGCAGGCCGCCGAGGAGACCCCCGAGGCCCGCAGCCTCGCGATCGCGCTTGACGCGCGGCGCCGCGAGGTCTACTGGGCGCGCTACGAGCGGGCCGACGGGCAGTCGCCGTCGGCGCCCGGAGCGCGGATCGAGCGGGTCGAGGGTCCCTCCGTCTCGGCCCCGGCGGACGTCGCCGAGGAGTTCATGGCCTGCGACGTCGTCGCGGGCTCCGGCGCTCTCCTGCACAGCGAGATCCTGCATCCGAACTCCGCGCTCGCCCACGTCGACGCGGGCTCCCTGCTGCGCGAGGCGTGGCGCCGGCTCGACGCGGGGGAGGACCTGTCCTCGACCGAGCCCCTCTACCTGCGCGAGCCCGACGCGAAGAAGCCGTCGGCGCGCAAGAGCGCCCTGGGGCGGCGGTGACCGAGCCCGCGCCCGAACCCGCCGCCGAGCGATCGTCCGCACCGGAGCCCGAGGACTTCCCCGAGCAGACGCGGCTGCCCGAGGGGATGCGCCTGCGCATCGCCACCCTCGAGGACGCCCTGCCGATCGCCGAGCTCGAGCTGCGGCTGTTCCCCGAGGACGCCTGGACCTTCGACATGGTGCGCGAGGAGATCGCGCACCCCTCCCGCCGCTTCGTCATCGTCGAGCGGGGGAGCGGGCCCCCGAGCGGCGGATCCGCCGACGAGCCCGATGCCCCCGGCGAGATCGTCGGCTACGCGGGCGTCATGCTCCTCGGCGACTCGGCCGACCTCCACACGATCGGCACCACCCTGCCCGGCCGAGGCATCGGTCGAGCCCTGCTCGACTGGTCGCTGCGCGCGACCCGCGAGGGAGGCGCGCGCGCCCTCGTGCTCGAGGTGCGCGAGGACAACGCGCGTGCCCGCTCCGTCTACGAGGCGGCGGGGTTCCAGGACATCGGCCGACGGCCCGGCTACTACCCGGGACCCCATGGCCCGGTCGACGCCCGCGTGATGATCCGCGAGGTCGCGGGGGACTGACCGGAGGGCCCGGGCTCACACGTGGTGGTGCACCCGCTGGAAGACGTCCACGTAGTGCGCCTCGAGCCGACGCTCGGCGAGCCGCAGGCCCACCAGCAGCACCACGACCCCGATCACCAGGGAGAGCACCCCGGCGCCGATCAGGATCATCGGCCCGTCGACGACGAGACCCCAGATCGCGACGCCGACCGCGGGCAGCTGCGGGACGAACACCGCGGCCGTCGCCAGCCCCATCGCGAGCATCGCGCTCGCGTTCGAGGACGAGCGGTCCTTCATCGGGTTCGTGCCGGGAGCGGCCGTCGGGTACGGCATGATCGTCCCGATCAGGGACGAGGCGCCCCAGCCTCCCATCATCAGCCCGAGCGCGCCGAGCAGGATCATGGGCACCAGATCCGGCCGACCCATGAGGATCGGGATCACGATCGCGGCGAGCACCAGGAACGGCACGGTGAACACAGCCATCGCGGCGATCCGACCGCGCAGGTTCGCACGGGCAGGGACCCCCGCGGTGATGTTCACCCAGCCCGCGGGCCCGTCGAAGCCGATCTCGTTCGCGAGCGTGATCCCGCTGATCGCCGCCACCAGCAGCACGCCCATGAACGGCGTGACGCGGTTGTTCTCGTTGATCAGGCCCATCGCCACGAAGAAGACGAGCATGACCGGCATGATCACGACCGAGGCGAGATAGCGGGAATCGCGCCGCCAGTAGCGCAGGGAGCGGCCCATGACCGCGCCGAACGCGCTCGAGCGCACGAAGCGCGGCACCAGGGCGGAGACCTTCGCGCTGCCGGAGGAGGCATCGCCGACCAGGGCCTCGCGCATCGCCAGATCGATGCTGCGGCGCCACCACAGCCACACCAGCACGATGGTGGCCGCTCCGATCACCGCGCGGACGAGCGCGGGGAGCACGGCGCCCTGGGCGAGATCGACGGGAACGGAGAAGAGCGCGCCGAAGGGGGTCCACGCCCCGATCTGCGCCCCGGTGGCGAGCACCTTCGACCACAGGGAGATGTTCGCGCCGTCGAGCGACTGCCCCAGCAGGCTGATGCCGTAGAGGGCGCCCAGCATGACGACGATGCCGATCACCCCGCCCACCTCGCGGCCGCGCCGCGAGGAGGAGCGCGATGCCTGGTGCGCGAGGACCGCGCGCGGCAGCAGCAGGCAGAGCACGATGCCGGCGAGATGGGCGGGGACCAGGGCGATGATCGCGAGGACCATCCAGATGGGCCCGGCCGCATGCATCGCCGCCCAGATGATGACGCCGACGCTCGAAATCGCGACCCCGAGCACGGTGAACAGGGTGGGCAGACTGATGGCCCCGGCGGCCAGCATCCCCGGCTGGAGCTCCCGTGCGGTGCGCGGGTACAGGGCCAGCTTGCGGGGGTCCAGGGAGTCGTCGACGCCGAAGGCGAACAGCGGCAGCAGCAGCCAGACCAGCACGAGCGCCGTGCCCAGCGCGCGGACGGCGGTGGGGAACACGGACCCGTCGGCGTCCATGACGACCGTCGCGACGACCAGGGCGACCAGGGTGGCCATCCCGCCCAGTCCGTAGAGGCCGCCGAAGACGGTGCCGACGATCTTGCCGACGTTCTTGCGGAACGAGCGGCGCCACAGGATCCACTTCAGCCGCATGAGCAGCCGCACGAGGGCCATGCCGCGCACGCTGCCGTGCAGGGAGCCTCCCGCGGTGGTGATGTCGGAGGTCCCGGAGGGCGCGGAGCCCCCGGAGGTGCGGGCGCTGTTCGCGGGGCCGAAGGGGCCGCCCGCAGGGGTCCCGTGCTCGTCGGTCCTCACGACTGCAGCCATGACAGGCTCCCCTCCTCGACCTCGCCCGCTCCGACGAGGTCCATGAAGCGTTGCACGAGGCTGCCGCCGGCGCGGACCTCCACGAGCGTGCCGTCGGCGAGGATCTCTCCGCGCGCGATGATCGCCACGTGCGAGCACAGCTCCTCGACGAGCTCCATGACGTGGCTCGAGAGCACCACGGTGCCGCCGCCGGCGACGAAGGCGCGCAGGATCTGGCGGATCCGCTGCCCGGAGACCGGGTCCACGGCCTCGAGCGGCTCGTCGAGCACGAGCAGGCGAGGGGCGTGGATGAGCGCGCAGGCCAGGAGGATCTTCTTCGTCATGCCGGCCGAGTAGTCGACGACGAGCTTGCCGTCCTCCCCGGCGAGGTCCATGGCCTCCAGCAGCGAGGTGCTGCGCTCGTCGACGACCGCGGGGTCCATGCCCCGGATCAGGCCGACGTAGGTGAGCAGCTCGCGCCCGGTGAGGCGGTCGAAGGTGCGCAGGCCGTCGGCCAGCACCCCCATCTGCGCCTTGGCGCGCTCGGGCTCGCTCCACATGTCGGCGCCCAGCACGTGCGAGCTGCCGCCGTCGGGCCGCAGCAGGCCGGTCGCCATCGACAGGGTGGTGGTCTTGCCGGCGCCGTTGGGGCCGACGATCCCGTAGAAGGCTCCGCGCGGGATCGACAGCGAGATGCCGTGCACGACCTCGGTGCCGTCGAAGGACTTGCGCAGACCGTCGACGTGCAGAGCGGGCTCTGCGCCGGGCGGGGCGGTGGATGCGGGGCTCGCGCCGCCGGTCGCGGCGGCACTCGGTTCGTGGACCGGGACTGTGGGCTGGCTCATGCTCGAAGACTACGGGGGAGGCCGCGGGAGGCTCGACCATCCGTCGGCGGTGCGCGCACCCGACCTAAGTCGGTGACGCCGCGTGCGACCGGGACGATCGACCGCGGTGCGGGGCGCGGGCATCGGCCGATCGTCTGAGCGCCGGGTCCGTGCGCCGGGTGCGAGCGCCGGGTCCGAGCGCCGGGTCCGAGCGCCGCCGCCGCTCACCGGCGGGACGCGGGCGGGGAGCGAGCAGATAGAGTGCAACCTGGCCGAGTGCCGACATCCGAGAGGGGAACCTTCCCATGACGACACCCCGTCGCCGATTCGCGGACGCCGAGGGCGCCGACGAATCACCGAGCACCCCGCGCGAGGTCGCGGAGATCCCGATCGGGATCCGACGCCTGGGGGCCTGGTCCTGGCGGCTGATCGTGATCACCGCCGCGGCCGCCCTGATCATCGGGGGCATCCTCAAGATCACGGCCATCGTGATCCCGGTGCTCATCGCGATCCTCGTCGCCTCGCTGCTCTCCCCGCTGGTGGGCCTGCTGACCCGGCACACGTTCCTGGGGCGGGCGGCCGCGAGCGGCGTCGCGCTCGTGGCGCTGATCATCGTGGTGATCGGCATGTTCACGCTGGCCAGCCGCCAGCTGTTCGCGCAGGCCGGCGACATCTACGCCAAGGCCCTCACCGGTGTGCAGACGCTGATCGACTGGTCGAACACCACGTTCAACCTCGACGACTCGATGATCAACAAGGCGACCGACGAGATCCTCGCGAAAGTGCAGGAGAACACGGACTCCCTGATCAGCGGCGCCTTCTCGACGGTCTCGACCGTGGGCAACGTGGTCACGGGCATCGTGATCGCCCTGTTCACCCTGTTCTTCCTGCTCTCGGGCGGCTCGACGATCTGGCGCTGGGTGGTGGGCCTGCTGCCCCCGGCCGCGCGCGTGCCCACCCACGAGGCGTTCCGCCGCGGCTGGAAGGCTCTGTCGGCATACATGCGCACGCAGATCATGGTCGCCGCGGTCGACGCGACCGGCATCAGCATCGGCATGATCGCCCTCGGCGTGGGCTCCTACGCCGTGCCGATCTGGCTGCTCGTGTTCCTGTTCTCGTTCGTGCCGCTGGTCGGTGCGATCCTCTCGGGCGCCATCGCGATCCTCATCGTGCTGGTGCTCAAGGGCTGGGTCTTCGCGATCATCATGCTCGCGGTGGTCATCGCCGTGCAGCAGATCGAGGGCAACGTCCTCCAGCCCTTCCTCATGGGCAAGGCCGTCGAGCTGCACCCGCTGGCCGTGTTCCTGGGCGTCGCCTCGGGCGCGATGATCGCCGGCATCGCGGGCGCCCTGTTCGCGATCCCCGTGATCGCCTTCGTCAACGCCACGCTGCTGTACATGACGGGGCGCGACCCCTCACCCGACCTGGGCCTCGACGAGACCGTCGACGCGCAGCTCACCGCCCCGCCGCAGCCCAAGAAGCACGAGGAGTCCCCCCGCGAGGCGAAGCGCCGCGCGAAGGCCGAGTCCTCGAAGGCGCAGGCCGCCGCGCTGCGCGAGGAGTCGGCCGAGGAGGTCGCGAGCAGCGCGGCCCCGAAGCACGGCGAGGAGCCCCGCGCAGGGGAGTGACGCCGCCGCACCGGACCGCCGGGTACGGAGAAGGCCGGGCCTGCCGTCGGAACCATGGGGTTCCGGCACGCAGACCCGGCCTCCGTCGTCCGGTCGTCCGTCGCGGCGCGCGGGGCGCCCGACGGATCGCTCAGGCGCGGTAGGGCTTCGCGGAGATGATCTCGATCGTCAGCGAGCGGCCGTTGGGCGCCTCGTAGTCGATGCTCTCGCCGACCTTCGAGCCGTTGATCGACGAGCCCAGCGGGGACTCGGTCGAGAAGACCTCGAGGTCCTCGCCGTCGTCCGCGATCTCGCGGTTGCCCAGCAGGAACGTGCGGTCCTTGCCGGCCATCGAGATCTTCACGACCATGCCCGGCTCGACGACGCCGTCGTCCTTCGGGGTCTCGCCGACGACCGCGTTCTTCAGCAGGTGGGTGAGCTCCGCGATGCGAGCCTCGTTCTTCCCCTGCTCCTCGCGGGCCGCGTGGTAGCCGCCGTTCTCCTTGAGGTCGCCCTCGTCGCGAGCCGCGGCGATGCGCTCGGCGATCTCGGTGCGACGGGGCCCCTCGAGCTCGGCGAGCTCCGCGGTGAGGCGGTCGTAGGCGTCCTGGGTGAGCCAGGAACCAGTGGGCTGGCTGCTCATGCGAACACTCCTGATGTCTTGTCGCGGGCGGCCGCCCTCGGCGGACGCCCGACACAGTTCACGGGGCACATGTTGCGCATGCGCCCCGTGTGCGGGTGATGAAGACCGACGCGCTGTCGGTATCAGAGCATCGTACAACGGATGCGACCGGCGCCCCCAACGGTGCGGCGCGTCGGACACCTGGGATCCGGGCCCGGTCGCGGGCCCCGGTGCCGCGATCCCGGCCGGTGGAGGATCAGGCCTTCTGGCAGCTGATGACCTCGGCGCTGACCGCCTCGCCCTGGGTGTCGATGTCCACGGTGCGCACGACCTGCCGCTCGGGGCCCCCGGGGATCTCCACCTCGCGGAAGCCCACCTGCGCACGACCCGCGTTCAGCGCCTGCACCGTGCACGTGGCGTCGACGCCGGGGCTGCGGGTGAGCTGGAAGGTCAGCGAGATCGTGTCGTCGTCGACGTGGTCGTAGCCGACGTCCTTCGCGGTCACGGGCTGGTCCGCGAAGCGGTAGCCGACGAACGCGAGCACGGCGAGGAACACGACGGCCCCGATCACGAACAGCACGCGCGCGGTGCGCCGGGGCACCAGTGGGCCACCGTAGCGGGAGGCGAGCGGATCGGTGGATCCCGTGGGGGTGCTCGGAGCGTGCGCGTCCATGCGTCCATCCTCCCAGATCGGACCTGGGCCCGACGCGCGAGTGGCGGGGGTCTCGGCCTCCGCCCCAGTCCGGGACCAGGCAGGTGGCGTACCCTCGGCTGGTGCGGAGACGCGCCCGATCCCGGGCCGTCGGCCCCGCCCGCGGCGAGGCCCTGAGCCCCGCCCGCGGAACCGTCCGAGCGACGGGACGAGACCCGTCCCGCCCGGCGGGACCAGAGCTGTCCGACCCCGACCCGGTGAAGGTGGAAACGTGCCCGACCTCGAGCCCGAGAGCGACGACCGGCTGCGCATGGTCGCCGTGCATGCCCACCCCGACGACGAGTCGAGCAAGGGGGCGGGGTCGATGGCCAAGTACGTCCGTGAGGGCGCGCAGGTCACCGTCATCACCTGCACTGGCGGGGAGCGCGGCGACATCCTCAACCCCAAGCTCGCCGACGACGAGGAGATCCTCGCGGACCTGCCCGCGGTGCGCCGCACCGAGATGGCCGCGGCGCAGAGGGTCCTGGGCGTGGACCACGAGTGGCTCGGGTTCATCGACTCGGGCCTGCCCGAGGGCGATCCCCGCCCCGAGCTGCCCGAGGGATGCTTCGCCCGCGTGAGCGTCGAGGAGGGCGCACGGCCCCTGGTCGCCGCGATCCGCCGGCTGCGTCCGCACGTGCTCACCACGTACGACGAGAACGGCGGCTACCCGCACCCCGACCACATCCAGTGTCACCGGGTCAGCGTGCTCGCCTTCGAGCGGGCCGCGGATCCCGAGTACGCGCCCGAGCTCGGCGAGCCGTGGGAGGTCTCGAAGATGTACTACATCAACGGCTTCTCCCGCAGCCGCTTCCAGGGCATCGCCGACTTCCTGCGCGGACGCGGCACCCCGGACGAGCAGCTCGAGGAGATGGCCCAGCGCTTCCCCAGCGGCGCCGACCGCCTGGTCACCACCCGCGTCGACATCAGCGACCAGCTCGACATCCGAGACGCCGCGCTGCGCGCCCACGCCACCCAGGTGGATCCCGAGGGCTTCTTCTTCCACATCCCCAACGACGTCCTGCGCGAGTCGCACTGGGCGACCGACGACTACGAGCTGCGCACCTCGCGCATCGGCGTGACCCTGCCCGAGACCGACCTGTTCGCGGGTCTGCGATGAGCGCGGGGCTGATGAGCGCCGGGCTGATGAGCGCCGGGACGATCGGGCTCGCGACGTTGGGCGGGCGGCTGCTCGCCGCGCCCTCGGACTCCGGGGACATGACCGCGACGACCGTCACGCCGGGCCTGCCGGCCTTCATCGTGATGTTCGTGCTGGCCGCCGCCATCGTGCTGCTCGCCCTCGACATGACGCGCCGCGTGCGCCGCATCCAGGCCCGCTCGCGCGCCGAGGGGCATCTCGCCGAGGAGGGCCGGGGCGAGGGCACCGGGTCTGCCGACGGGACCGAGCCTGCGGACTCGACCGAGCCTGTGGACGGGACTAAGCCTGCGGATGGGGCAGGGCCTGTCGACGGGGCAGCGCCTGCCGATGAGAACCGGCCCGCCGACGGGGAGGCGCCGTCGGACGACGGGGATTTCGAGGGCGGCGAAGGCGGTCGTCCGCGCGACTGAGCGGCCCGTCATCCCGTCGGCCCGTCGGCCCCGTCGGCCCGCGGCGTCCCGTCCGCCTCGACGGTCCGGGTGACCCGGCGATCAGATCACCGCGATCGCGACCGCGACGAAGTGGCAGACGAAGCCCGCGATCGTGAACGCGTGGAAGATCTCGTGGTAGCCGAACCACGCCGGTGACGGGTCGGGCCGCTTGAGGCCGTAGACGAGCGCGCCGAGCGTGTACGCGATGCCGCCGGCGATGATCAGCCAGGCCACGGCCCAGCCGCCGCCCGCGATGATCTGCGGCATGTAGAAGATCGCCACCCAGCCCAGCGCCACGTACGCGGGCACGTAGAGCCAGCGCGGGGCGCTCGTCCAGAAGATGCGGAAGCCCACGCCGATCAGGGCGCCCGCCCAGCAGATCACCAGCAGGGTGACTGCCGAGCGCGGTTGCAGCATCGACGCGGCGATCGGCGTGTAGGTGCCCGCGATGATGAGGAAGATGTTCGCGTGGTCGAAGCGCCGCAGCATGAGCGCGTGCTCGGCGCGCCAGGTGCCGCGGTGGTAGGTCGCGCTCACGCCGAACAGCAGGCACGAGGTCAGCACGAAGACCGCGCACGCGAGCCGGGTGGGCAGGTCGTCGCCGAGCGCGACCAGCAGCAGCCCGGCGATCAGCGCCGCCGGCAGAGCGAGCATGTGCAGCACGCCGCGCAGGCGGGGCTTGGGCAGGGCCAGTCCCAGCTCCTTCGCGCGGCGCGCCATCTGGCGGGTCAGCTCGCGCGGGGCGAAGGGATGCGTCGAGGCGGTCGGGATCTGATCATCCTCGAGCGCCGACGGCGGCTCGGCCGGAGTGATCGGGCGCCGAGCGGCCTCCGAGACGCTGTCGCGATGGGTCTCGGAGTCGGGGGAGCGGTGTGGTGCCAGGGCCATGCCGTGAGCGTAACCTACGGTTCCGTAAGTGGGGAGTGCGCCGTCTGTGGCGGTGCTGTGAAGAGCGGCCGCGCCCTTGCCGCACCACCGGTGCGCGTGGTCGATAATGGAGCGTCCTCGCCGTGCGGGCGCGGACACGGCGGGCAGACGAGTCGGGACGCGCGAGAGGGGGAGCTGGTCGTGGACGATGACGGGATCCTCTACCGCGTGTACGAGAAGCGGCTGATGAAGGAGCTCGACGCCTACCGGCTGCCCCAGCACCTCGGCGTCATCGTCGACGGGAACCGGCGCTGGGCCAAGGCCTCTGGCATCACCACCGCTGAGGGACATCGCCAGGGCGGCGCGAAGATCACCGAGTTCCTCACCTGGTGCGAGGAGCTCGAGATCCCGCTGGTCACCGTGTGGATGCTCTCCACCGACAACCTGCGCCGCGGCGCCGACGAGCTCGCGCTGCTGTTCGAGATCATCGCCGAGACCGTCGAGTCGATCGCGGGCGCGGGCTACACCGTGCGCCTGGCCGGATCCGTCGAATCCCTCCCGGTCGCGACCCGGGAGCGCGTCGCTGCCGTGCAGGAGCGCTCGACCCCATCGAAGTCCCTCACCGTGAACGTGGCGATCGGCTACGGCGGCCGCGAAGAGATCGTCGACGCGGTCCGCGAGCTGGTGCGCGACCTCGGCGCCGAGGGCCGCAGCCCCGACGAGATCGCCGAGGCCATCTCCATGGAGGGCATCGGCGAGCACCTCTACACGCGCGGCCAGCCCGACCCGGACCTCATCATCCGCTCCTCGGGCGAGCAGCGGCTCTCCGGGTTCCTCATGTGGCAATCCGCCCACTCGGAGTTCTGGTTCTGCGAGACGAACTGGCCGGGCTTCCGGCGCGTGGACCTGCTGCGCGCCCTGCGCGACTACTGCCAGCGCGAGCGCCGGTTCGGCGCGTGAGACGGGTGCCGCGCCGTCGGGTGGGGTCGACGGCGGACGGGCGTGACCCCTCGGCCGGCGCGTCGGCGAACGGACGATGACGGCCTCGTGAATGCTGCGGCGGCGCACACGCCGTCGGGCGCGTCGTGCCGCGCGTCACACCTCGCGCGGAGTAGGTTCGCGCCAAGCGCTCCGATCGGGCCGCATCCCCAGTCTTCCCCCTCCGAGGGGACGCGGCAGACCGCACGGGGCTGATCACGGACGGAGGCTCCCGATGACCGACACCACCACGACCGCCCCCCAGGGCACGACGGCGCAGGATCCGGGCGAGGCTCACCTCGTCGAGCAGGGCCCGACCACGATCGACACCGCGCGGCCCGCCGCGCGGGAGGCCGGGCAGGACCCGTTCGGGACGGAGGGGGACGGCGGTCATCCGGTGGCCGTGGTGCGATCTCTCGAACCCGGGGGCGCCCAGGAGGCCCTGCCGGACCTCGAGGTCGGCACCCTCACCTACGTGCTGGACACCTCCGTGCTGCTCTCGGACCCGCAGGCGCTGGTCCGCTTCGCCGAGCACGACATCGTCCTGCCGATCGTCGTCATCACCGAGCTCGAGTCCAAGCGCCACCATCCCGACCTCGGCTTCTTCGCCCGGCAGTCCCTGCGGATCCTCGACGACCTGCGCGATCGCCACGGCAATCTCTCCGTCCCGCTGCCGATCGGCGAGGACGGCGGCCATGTGCACGTCGAGCTCAACCACTCCTCCGACCGCTCGCTGCCCGACGGCTTCCGGCTCGGCGACAACGACACCCGCATCCTCGCCGTCGCCAAGAACCTGCAGCTCGAGGGCAAGAGCGTCGTGCTCGTCTCCAAGGACCTGCCGATGCGCATCAAGGCATCGGCCTGCGGCATCCACGCCGAGGAGTACCGCGCCGAGCTCGCCCGCGACCGCGGATACACCGGCATGGTCACCGCGAGCGTCGGCGAGGAGGAGATGACCGTGCTCTACGACGGCAGCGACGTGGAGATCCCCGAGGTCTCCCATCGCCCGGTCCACACCGGCGTCACCATGACCAGCCCCCGCGGCAGCGGCCTCGGACGCGTCACCCGCGAGGGCAGCGTGCGGCTCGTCCCCGGCGACCAGGGCGTCTTCGGCGTCCACGGGCGCAGCGCCGAGCAGCGCATCGCGATCGACCTGCTGCTGGACGAGTCCATCGGCATCGTCTCCCTGGGCGGCCGCGCCGGCACCGGCAAGAGCGCGCTCGCCCTGTGCGCCGGCCTCGAGGCGGTCCTGGAGAAGCGCACGCAGCGCAAGATCATGGTGTTCCGCCCGCTCTACGCGGTGGGCGGCCAGGAGCTCGGATTCCTGCCCGGCGACCAGGGCGAGAAGATGGGGCCCTGGGGCGAGGCCGTCTTCGACACCCTGGGCTCGATGGTCAGCCAGAACGTGATCGACGAGGTGCTCAGCCGCGGCATGCTCGAGGTGCTCCCGCTGACGCACATCCGCGGCCGCTCCCTGCACGACGCCTTCGTGATCGTCGACGAGGCCCAGTCCATGGAGCGCAACGTGCTGCTGACCATGCTCTCGCGCATCGGCCAGAAGTCCCGCGTGGTCCTCACCCACGACGTCGCCCAGCGCGACAACCTCCGCGTGGGCCGCTACGACGGCATCGCGAGCGTGGTCGAGGCCCTCAAGGGCAGCGAGCTCTTCGCCCACATGACCCTGCAGCGCTCCGAGCGCTCCAAGGTCGCCGAGCTGGTCACGCACGTGCTGGATGCGCCGGTGATGTGAGGTCGCGGGGGCGCGGGCGCGGGGCACGACCCGGCGGCCGTGATGCAGACGCGGGCCCGCGCTCCGAGGGGAGTGCGGGCCCGCGTTCTGCGTAGAGCCTCGGGGCGGATCAGGCCTTCGGGGCCGTCATCGAGAGCACGTCGAGGGCGTCGTCGAGCTGCTGCTCGGTGAGCTCGCCGCGCTCGACGAAGCCGAGCGCGATCGTGGCCTCGCGCACCGAGACCTGCTCCTTCACGGCGTGCTTGGCGATCTTCGCCGCGCTCTCGTAGCCGATCAGCTTGTTCAGCGGGGTGACGATCGAGGGGGACGCCTCGGCGTAGAAGCGGGCCTTCTCCTCGTTCGCGGTGAGCCCGTTGACCGTCTTGTCGGCGAGCACCGTCGAGGCGTTCGCGAGCAGGCGGATCGACTCGAGCAGGCTCGTGCCCATCAGAGGGATCTGCACGTTCAGCTCGAAGGAGCCCTGCGCCCCGCCCCAGGCGACGGACGCGTCGTTGCCGATGACCTTCGCGCACACCTGCAGCACGGCCTCGGGGATCACGGGGTTGACCTTGCCGGGCATGATCGAGGAGCCGGGCTGCAGGTCGGGGATCGCGATCTCCCCGAGGCCCGTGTTCGGGCCCGAGCCCATCCAGCGCAGGTCGTTGCAGATCTTCGTGAGCGAGACGGCGATCGTGCGGAGCGCGCCGGACATCTCGACGAGGCCGTCGCGCGCGGACTGCGCCTCGAAGTGGTCGCGGGCCTCCGTCAGCGGCAGCTCGGTCTGCTCGGCGAGGTTCGCGATGACCTTCTGCGGGAAGCCGGCGGGAGTGTTGATGCCGGTGCCGACGGCGGTGCCGCCCTGGGGGACCTCCGCCGTGCGGGGGAGCGCGGCCTGCACGCGCTCGATGCCGTAGCGGATCTGGGCCGCGTAGCCGCCGAACTCCTGGCCCAGGGTCACCGGGGTGGCGTCCATGAGGTGCGTGCGGCCCGATTTCACGACGCTCTTCCACGCCTCGGCCTTCGCCTCGAGGGAGGCGGCGAGGTGCTCGAGGGCGGGCAGCAGGGTCTTCACGACCGAGCTGGTCACGGCCACGTGCACCGAGGTCGGGAAGACGTCGTTCGAGGACTGGGAGGCGTTGACGTGGTCGTTGGGGTGGACCTTCTGGCCCGACGCCGTCGACGCGATCGTCGCGAGCACCTCGTTCATGTTCATGTTCGAGCTCGTGCCCGAGCCCGTCTGGTACGTGTCGATCGGGAACTGGTCGTCGTGCGAGCCGGCGATCACCTCGTCGGCCGCGGAGATGATGGCGTCCGCGATCGCGGCGTCGAGCACGCCGAGATCCTCGTTCGCGCGGGCCGCGGCCTTCTTCACCTGGGCGAGCGCGTGGATGTGGGCGGGCTCGAGGCCCTGGCCGGAGATCGGGAAGTTCTCGACGGCGCGCTGCGTCTGGGCGCCGTACAGGGCGTCGACCGGGACGCGCACCTCACCCATGGTGTCGTGCTCGATGCGGTACTCGGGCTGGGTCATGGAGGAACTCCTTCGTTCGTCGGTGCTGCGAGGGCCGGGCCCCGCGAGGTGATCGATGGTGACCCTCGGACCGTATCGGACCGAGGTGACGGCGCGGTGGCCGACGGGGCGTTCGGGTGACGCGGTGATCAGTGAGATCGGAGGGTGGAGCGCAATCGGTGAGTCCGGCGACCGGCGACCGGCGACCAGCGACCGGCGGTGCGCGGTCAGCGGGGCAGGGGACTGCCGTCGGCCCGGTCCTCGAGCTCGTCGGCCCAGGGCGGGTTCGCGCCGGGCCGCGAGACGGTGACGGCGGCGAGGGCGGCGGCATGACCGAGGACGTCCTGCAGCACCGCGGTGTCGGCCGCGGCGAGGGTCTCTCGCCGACGCGCGCCCAGCAGATCGCGGGATGCGAGGGCGTCGAGGATCCCCGCGGAGTAGGTGTCGCCCGCGCCCACGGTGTCGGCGACGTCGACGCGCACGGGATCCACCGGTATCCGGCCGTCGGGCCCGAAGCCGACCGCTCCGTCCCCGCCGCGGGTCATCGCGACGACGCTGGGGCCGAGGTCGCGCCAGGAGGCGGCGACGTCCTCGACGTCATCGGTGCCGTAGAGCCAGGCGATGTCCTCATCGCTCGACTTCACGATGTCGCAGCGGCCGATGAGCGCCTCGATCAGCGGACGCACCGTCGCGGGCTCGCCCATGAGGTCGGGCCGGATGTTCGGGTCGTAGCTGAGCGTCGCGGAGTCGCGGTATGCGTCGAGGACGTCCGCGACCACGCCGCTGCCCGGGGCGAGCACGGCGGCGATCGACGAGGTGTGGACGGCGTCGAGGCCGGAGGGGAGACCGGAGGGGTCCGGATCCCAGACCAGGTCGAAGGTGTACTGGGCCGCGCCGTCGGCCCCGACCCGCGCCTGCGCGGTCGAGGTGGGGCGATCGTCGATGCTGCCCGGGGTGAGCACGACGCGCGAGGACTCGACGTGCTCGCGGATGGCCCGCCCGCGGGCGTCGTCGCCGATGCGGGTGAGCAGGTGCGAGACGTGCCCGAGCCGGCCCAGCGCGACCGCGACGTTCATGGGCGACCCGCCGGGGTACTCGGCGGGCGGCTCGCCCGGGCGCAGGACGATGTCCGTGAGCGATTCTCCGACGGTGAGAAAAGTGGCCTTCACGGCATAGATCTTGGCATTTTTCGCGGCACGGGGCGAACGCGCGACAATGCGTGCATGCCGACACCGAAGGATCCGAGCGCCCAGGCCTCCGAGCACAGGTCCGAGCCTGTGCCCGAGAGCGCCGAGAGCACCGAGGGTGTCGAGAAGGAAGGCGCCGACGCCACGCCCTCGTCCGCTCCCGCGGCCGCGCCGGCTCCCGCGCCGCGCAAGCGCTCGCCGTACTCGATGAGCAAGGGCGACGCCTCGATGCGCAACATCGCCTGGGCGCTCGGCCTCACGCTCGGCTGCGTGGCCGTGGTCGGCGTGATCTTCTTCGGCGTGGGGCGCAGCGTGGACCGCGAGATCCCCGAGACCTCGCGCCTGGATGTCGGCGCGAGCGCGCAGCGTGCCCAGGAGCAGGCGCCGTTCCCCGTCGCGCAGCCCGCGCTCGACAGCAGCTGGACCCCGCGCGCCGCGGACTACACGGCGGGCGATCGTCCGACGTGGGAGCTGCGCTTCACCTCGCCCTCGAACTCGCTGGTCACGATCGTGGAGAGCGAGGAGATGTCCGCGGCGGACCTCTCCTCGCAGCTGCCCGGGGCCGACGTGACCGGCGACGTCACGATCGAGGGCGTGGACTGCCAGCGCGTGAGCGGGGAGGACGAGGAGCACGGCATCACGTGCCAGGGCGACGGCTGGGCCGTCATCGTCCACGGCGCCGCCGACGACGGCGACCTCGACACCGCGGCGAAGGCGACCGTGCGCAGCATCGAGGACGGCGGCACCGCGGGGTCCTGAGCGTCGGGTCGTCGCGAGGACGTGGCGACGCCGAGGGCGCGGTCCGCCCGATCCTCAGCACCGGACGGCCACCGTGCTCAGCGCCGGGCCTGGACTGCCTCGTCGAGCTTCTGACGGGCCCCGTCGAGCCACTGCTGGCAGCGGCGCGCGAGCATCTCGCCGCGCTCCCACAGGGCGATCGACTCCTCGAGCCCTCCCTGCCCGGACTCTAGGCGGCGCACCACCTCGACGAGCTGGTCGCGGGCGGCCTCGTAGCTGAGGGCGGCGACGTCCTCGGGCAGATCCTGTGCGGCGTCGGATGCCGGGTCGGCGGCGGGATCGTCCGTCGCGGGGTCCTCGGGCGTGGTGCTCATCGGTTCTCCTCGGGGGCATCGGGCTGGTCGGTGGGGCCGGTGGGGCTGGTGGATTCGGCGCGATCGTCGGCCGGGGCCGGGGCCGGGGCCTGCGCGGGGGCGCTGGATCCTGCGTCGTCGATCGCGTCCATGTCGGGCGGGGTGTAGGGATCGTCCTCGGTGCGCAGGGCGCCGAAACGGCCGCCCGCCACGCGCACGGACAGCGCGGTGTCCACGGGGGCGGATTCGGGGGCGCGCACGATCGTGCCGTCGGCCGTCTGCACCACGGCGTAGCCGCGCTTGAGGGTCGCGAGCGGGCTGAGCGCGCGGACCTGGCGGCCCAGGTGGGCGGTCTCGTCGCGCGCCCGGTCCAGGCGCGAGCCCACGAGGGTGCGGGCGAGCGCGATGCGCGAGCGGATCTCCTCGGCGGGAGCGGTGAGGATGCTCGCCGGGTTCTCGAGCACGGGCCGCGACCGGAAGGCGTCGAGGTTCGCCTGCTCGCGCTCCAGGCGGGTGCGCACCGCCGAGCGCAGACGCGTGCGGCCCAGGTCGAGCTGCTCGAGCTCGGCCTGGATGTCCGGCACCACGCGCTTGGCGGCGTCCGTGGGGGTCGACGCGCGCACGTCGGCCGCGAGATCCACGAGCGGGGTGTCGACCTCGTGGCCGATCGCGGAGACGATCGGGGTGCGGGCGCCCGCGACCAGGCGCACCAGCTTCTCGTCGCTGAAGGGGAGCAGGTCCTCGAGGGAGCCGCCGCCGCGGGAGATGATGATGACGTCGACGTCCTCGAGGGCGTCGAGCTCGGAGAGCGCCGCGGAGACCTCGCGCACCGCCTTCTGCCCCTGCACCGCGACCTCGCGGATGGCGAAGTCCACCGCGGGCCAGCGGCGGCGCGCGTTGACCACGACGTCCTTCTCCGCCGCGGACTCGCGCCCGCAGATCAGGCCGATCGTGCGCGGGAGGAACGGCAGTTGCTGCTTGCGGGAGTCCTCGAACAGACCCTCGGCAGCGAGGGAGCGCTTGAGCTGTTCGAGCTGCGCGAGGAGCTCGCCGAGGCCCACGGGCCGGATCTCGCTCGCCTCGAGCTGGAGGCTCCCGCGCTTGTTCCAGAACGTGGGCTTCGCGTGCACGACGACGCGCGCCCCCGGCACGAGCTCGACCGTCATCGCCCGCAGCACGTGCTCCCGGATCGGCACCGAGAAGGACATGTCCACCTCGGCGTCGCGCAGGGTCATGAACGCCAGACCGCTGCCCGGGCGGCGGTTCAGCTGCACCATCTGCCCCTCGACCCAGATCGGGGACATCCGCGCGACGTACTCGCCGACCTTCACCGAGAGCTGGCGCAGAGGCCACGGGTTCTCCGGTGTGGTCTCGGCGGCCGTCGGCGCGAGAGGCCGATGGGGCGGGGTCTCGGTCATGGGTCCACTCTGGCACGCCGCAGGGACGTTCGAGGACCGGGCCGACGGGTGTGGATGAACGACCTGTGGGGAGGGGCCGCGCCGCGCCGTCGGACGCTCCGCGTCCACGGATGTGATTGACAGCACACGGTTCGGGGTGGAGTGTTGCCCCAGCCCGCACGGCACCGCGCCCCCGCAGCCCTCTGCGCACCGCGGCGTCGGGCGGCCCGACACGAGGAGGCGGCTGCATGAGCGTGCTGCGACGCAAGAGCATCGAGACGGTCCTTCATCAGGACGACGACGAGGACCACGCGCACCTGAAGAAGGACCTCGGGGTCAAGGACCTCATCGGCTTCGGAATCGGCATCGTGATCGGGACGGGGATCTTCACCCTCACCGGTCTGCAGGCCAAGGAGAACGCGGGACCGGCCGTGATGATCTCCTTCGTGATCGCGGGCGTCGTCGCCCTGCTCGCCGCCCTCTGCTACGCGGAGCTCGCCTCCGCCGTCCCCACCGCGGGCAGCTCCTACACCTACGCCTACTCGACGATCGGGGAGATCTTCGCCTGGATCATCGCGTGGGACCTGATCCTGGAGTTCGCGCTCGGCGCCGCGGTGGTCTCGCGCGGCTGGTCGGGCTATGTGGCGGGCGTCTTCGGACTGCCCTCGAAGTGGTTCGCCGAAGAGGGGTCCGTGGTGAACCTCGGCGCCATCTTCATCGCGGTGCTGCTGGGC
Source organism: Brachybacterium halotolerans subsp. kimchii (assembly GCF_020792675.1). Lineage (NCBI taxonomy): Bacteria > Bacillati > Actinomycetota > Actinomycetes > Micrococcales > Dermabacteraceae > Brachybacterium > Brachybacterium halotolerans. The sequence continues at coordinate 3,653,247 of NZ_CP086254.1, forward strand.
GTCGTCGCGATCCGCGGCATCCGCGAGTCGAAGTGGGTGACCAACGGGCTCGTGCTCATCAAGGTGCTGGTGTGCGTGTTCGTCATCGTCGTGGGCGTCTTCTACATCAAGACCGACAACCTGGTGCCCTTCATCCCGCCGGCCCAGCACTCCGAGTCCACCGGTTCCCGCCTCACCTCGCCGCTGTGGCAGGCGATCACGGGGATCGAGCCCTCCACCTTCGGGGTGGCGGGAGTGTTCGTCGCCGCGGCCGTCGTGTTCTTCGCCTACTCCGGGTTCGAGGCGGTCGCGAACCTCGGCGAGGAGACCAAGAAGCCGGCCCGGGACATGCCGCTCGGCCTGCTCGGGACGCTCGCGATCTGCACGGTCCTGTACGTCGGCGTGTGCCTCGTGGTCACCGGCATGGTCGAGTACTCCAAGCTCTCCGAGGGCGACGCCGTGGCCGACGTCTTCCACCAGGTCGGCCTGCCCTGGGTGGGCATCCTGGTGGGCATCGCCGCGGTCGCCGGGCTCAGCTCGGTGATCCTCGTGGACATCGTGGCGATGGGCCGGATCGGCTTCGCCCTCGCGCGCGACGGGCTGCTCCCGCCGGTGTTCTCGCGCGTCCACCCGCGCTGGGGGACCCCGGTGCTCATGACCTCGCTGACGGTGGGTGCGGTCGCGCTCCTGGCCGGGTTCATCCCGATCTCCGTGCTCGCCGAGATGGTCAGCATCGGCACTCTGTTCGCCTTCGTCGTCGTCTCCATCGCCGTGGTCGTCCTGCGCCGCACCGACCCGGGCATGGAGCGCCCCTTCCACACGCCGCTGGTGCCGATCCTGCCGATCGTCAGCGTGCTCGCCTGCGCCGGACTGATGGCGAGCCTCGCCGTGGAGACCTGGCTGCGGTTCCTCGCCTGGCTGCTGCTCGGCCTGCTCGTCTACGGGCTGTACGGGTACGGGCATTCGCGGCTCAGCCCGCGGCGGAGCGCGCCGCCCCTGGAGCCGACGCCGTTCATGGATGCGCCCAGCTCGCCATCGGTCGACGGGGCCCCGCACGACGACGGACGAGGAGGCCGACGATGAGCATCCTGGTCGGCTTCGGCCCCGACACCCGCACCGGGTCGGGCCTGCGCCTGGGCGCCGCGCTCGCGCGGTCGCTCGGCGAGGGGCTCGTGCTGTGCTGCGTCGTCCACGACTCCTTCGGCTCCCCGTCGCTGCGCGACTTCTCCGGGGTCGACGACGACTGGCGCAGGGAGATCACCGGCCTCGCGCGCGAGGCCCTCGCCGAGGCTCGCTCCCGCCTGCCCGAGGACCTCGAGGTCGAGACCGTGATGCGCGTCGGCCGCTCGGTGCCGCAGATCCTCGAGCGCGAGGCCCGCGAGCGCGGATCGCGCATGCTCGTGGTCGGATCGGCCGACGGGGTGGTCGGCCGCATCGGACTGGGCAGCACGAGCGACCGGCTCGTGCACAGCTCACGGGTGCCCGTCGCCCTCGCCCCGCGCGGCTTCGACCCGGGCGACGGCGAGGTCACGCGGATCGTGCTCGCCGTGGACCCGTCGGACGCCGACGCGGCGCTCGTGCCCGGTGCGGTCGGTGTGCTCGAGGCGCTCGGCGCCTCGCTCACGGTGGTCACGTTCGCCGTGCGCAGCGGCACGCGCGGCGCGCTCTCGGCCTTCCGGGAGAGCGGCTTCTATGCGCAGTGGCGACGCGATGTGCGGCGCACCCAGCGCACGATCCTCGACGAGGTGCGCGCCGCGAGCCCCGGGACCGAGGCCGACGCGGGCGAGGTGGTCGAGGGGGACCGCTGGTCCGCCGCGGTGGGCGGGTTCGAATGGCGCAGCGGCGATCTGCTCGTGATCGGCTCGAGCTCCCATGCCGGTCTGGCCCGGGTGTTCCTGGGGTCGACGGCCGCGCGGATCCTGCGTCATGCACCCGTCCCCGTGCTGGTCCTGCCGCGACCGCGGGGGAGGGCGGGCCGACGGGGCGAGGCGGGGTAGCGGGGCCGGCCGACGGAGCGAGGCGGGGTAGCGGGAGGGGAGGGTCGGGTCTCACCCGGCCGCGCGCGCATCGGGGCCCGCGGAGCGCGGGAGCGCGTCGCCGCGAGCGAGGTCGGCGATCTGCTCCTCGTCGAGGCTGCGGGCGCGGCGGGTGAGCTGTTCGACGTCCTCGACTTTCTTCGAGGTCAGCTCCATCTCCTCGAAGCGGCGGGCGGTCACCAGCACGCGGGACTGCAGAGAGCCGACGGCGTCGTTGTAGGCGGCGACGGAGGAGTCCAACGACCGCCCCACCTTCCCGAGGTGCCCGGCGAGGGTGCCCAGGCGGTGGTGGAGCTCGCGGCCCGCGTCGAGCACCTGGCGGGCGTCGCGGTTCAGGGAGTCGGTGCGCCAGGTGTGGGCGACCGTGCGCAGGAGCGCGACGAGCGTCGCGGGCGAGGCGATGACGACATCCCGGGAGAATGCATGCTCGAGCAGCTCGGGGTCGGACTCGAGGGCGGCGGCGAGCACGCCGTCGCTGGGCACGAACATCACCGTGAACTCGGGGGTGTCGCCGAGCGCGGCCCAGTAGGACTTCGTGCCCAGGCGGTCCGCGTGGCCGCGCATCGCCTTGGCGTGGGCGCCGCGGCGGGTGCGGGCGCGGTCGGGATCCTGCTCCTGTACCGCGTCGAGGTAGGCGTCCATCGGGGCCTTCGCGTCGACGACGACGCTGCGGCCGCCGCTCAGGCGCACCACCATGTCGGGCCGCTGACCTGCCTCGCCGCTCGCACCGCGGCCCGCGTGCTGCTCGCTGAAGTCGACGTGCTCGAGCATGCCGGCGGCCTCGACGATGCGGCGCAGCTGCACCTCGCCCCAGCGCCCGCGCGAGGTGGGGGCGCGCAGGGCCGCGGTGAGGGCATGGGTGCCGCGGTCCAGCTCGCGGGTGCGCTCGCCGAGCTCCTCGAGGTGGGCGCGCAGCGCCCCGTCGGACCGGGCGCGGGCGCTCTCGCTGCGCGCGACGTGCTGCTCGAGCTGCGTGAGCGCGTGGCTGATGGGGGCGAGCGTGCTGCGCAGATCGGCGTCGCGCTGGGCGGCCTGGGCCTCGCGGCGCTCGGCCTCGCGCTCGAGCTGCAGCTGCACGAGGTCCGGAGCGGGCTCGCCTGCGGGGTCGAGCCGCCCGGCCGCGGTGCGCGAGGCGCCGCGCGAGCGCGGGTCGCGCATCACGAGGTACGTGATGAGCGCGCCGAGGGCCGCGCCGACCAGGAGGACGAGGATCACGGTGAGGGTGTCCATGCGCTCAGCACACCACAGGGCACCGACATCCGAGCGGACGCGGGGTGCTCAGGCCGCGGCGGCGGTGCGGGCGGCGGCGACCTCGTCCATGTGGTCGACGGCCCAGGCGCGCAGGATCGCGAGCGGCTCGAGGAGGGTGCGGCCCAGCTCCGACAGCTCGTACTCGACATGCGGCGGCACTTCGGGGAAGACGGTGCGGGTGACCAGCCCGTCGGCCTCGAGCGAACGCAGGGTCTGGGTGAGCATCTTCTGGCTGATCCCGTCGATGCGCCGGGAGATCTGCGAGAAGCGCTGGGGGCCGTCCTCGAGCACGCCGATGATCAGCACGGTCCAGCGGTCGCCGATGCGGTCGAGCAGCTGTCGGGAGGGGCAGACCCGGTAGGGGTCGTAGATCTCCGGGGCGGTGGTCGTGGGCATGGCGGAATCCCCTTCGGACGACGGCGGGACGGTTACTGCAAGGTGCCTACTTCCCAAAGGGTACTCACTTACCTACAGTGAGCGTCGTGGGTGCGGCGCACGTCGCACCGGCCCGTCGGACCCGACGGGCATCAGATCGATCCGGGCGCGGAGCGCCCGCAAGGAGACACCATGACCAGCACGTCGACCAGCACCCCGACCGGCTCCTCCCGCCTCGTCGTCCTCGGCGGCACCGGCTACGCCGGCTCGCTCATCGTCGAGGAGGCCGCGCGCCGCGGCCACGACGTCGTCTCCGTCAGCCGCACGGCTCCCGCATCCCTGCCCGAGGGCGCGTCGCACCGCGCGGGCGACCTGCGCGATGCGGCCTTCCTCGCCGACGTGCTCGACGGGGCCGACGCGGTCGTCGCGACCAGTTCCCCGCGCGGAGAGCTCGCCGAGGCGGGCGTGCTGCGCGCGGCCTACGCCGAGCTCGCCCGGATCGCCGAGAGCAAAGGCGTGCGCCTGGGCGTGATCGGCGGCGCCGGCTCCCTGCACGTGAGCGAGGGCGGCCCCCTGCTCGTGGACACCCCCGACTTCCCGGACGCCTTCCTCACCGAGGCTCGCGAGCTCGGCGCCGTGCTGGAGGACCTGCGCAGCGCCGACGCGGGCCTGGACTGGTTCTTCCTGAGCCCCGCCGCGGGCTTCGGCGGATACGCGCCGGGCGAGCGCACCGGCTCCTACCGCGTGGGCGGCGACGTGCTCGTCTCCGACGAGAACGGGGAGTCCTTCATCTCCGGCGCCGACCTCGCGATCGCCGTGGTCGACGAGATCGAGGAGCCCGCGCACCGTCGTGCGCGCTTCACTGTCGCCTACTGAGCCGGCAGGCGCGCGCCAGTCGATCGGCCCGACGGAACATATGAGCGTGGCGAGCCAAGACGGTCGTTCTTGGCGCGCCACGCTCATATGAGTTCTGGTCGCGCGCGGGGTGGGGCGCCGGGCGCGACGCAGGGTGCGCGGAGGTCAGTCCTTCGCGACCCCCTTGACCTTCACCTTCTTCGAGCCGGCGCCGCGCACGAGGAGCGCGAGAGCGATCGCGGCGAGCCAGAGGTCCTTCGACAGCGGAGTGCCCGCGTGGGAGGGGCGGATGCCGTCGTCCTGGGTCATCTCGGGGTTGCGGAAGTACATCGAGAGCATGCCGGCGCTGAAGGCACCGAGGCTGAGCCCCGCCACCCGCGTCGGCACGATCGGCAGCAGCAGCGCCGAGCCGACGGCGATCTCGCCGAGGCTCACGAGCCAGCCGAACTGCTTGGGGGACAGGCTCTCCACCTGCGGGATGCCCTGCGAGGCCATCTGCTGGAGGCCCGTGGCGGCCTCCTCGGGGAGGCCGAGCTTCCCGATCCCCGAGTTCAGGATGTAGGCGCCGGTGACGCCGCGCAGGATGGTGTTGCTGAGGCTGAAGGCCATGGGGACTCCTTGATCGAGAGCGGTCCGTGCAGGACGAGAGTAGTGAATCGGGTCGGCAGCGGGGGAGGGATGTCCGGCGGCGGTGCGCGAGGACTCACGGGGATGCCGCGGGAGGCCGCTGCGACGGCGTGCTCTCGCCCACGACTGCCGCGCGCGGCGGGCATCCGGGCGCGTCGGCCCGTAGACTCCGATCCCGTGGCTCTCACCATCGGAATCGTCGGACTGCCCAACGTCGGCAAGTCCACCCTGTTCAACGCCCTCACCCGCGCGGAGGTCCTCGCGGCGAACTACCCGTTCGCCACGATCGACCCGAACGTCGGCGTCGTGCCGCTGCCGGATCCGCGGCTCGGCACGCTCGCCGAGATGTTCGCCAGCGAGAAGCAGGTCCCCGCGACCGTCTCCTTCGTGGACATCGCCGGCATCGTCAAGGGAGCGAGCGAGGGCGAGGGACTGGGCAACAAGTTCCTCGCGAACATCCGTGAAGCCGATGCGATCTGCCAGGTCACCCGTGCCTTCTCGGATCCCGATGTGATCCGGGCCGAGGGGTCCGACGGTCCCTCGGGCGACATGGAGACCATCACCACCGAGCTGATCCTCGCCGACCTCCAGACCCTCGAGAACGCGCGCCCGCGCGTCGAGAAGGAGGTCAAGCGGAAGCTCACCGAGGCCGCCGTGCTCGACGCGATGGACGCCGCGAAGGACCTGCTGGAGACCGGCACGACACTGTTTAAGGGCGCTGCCGGAGCCGGGATCGATGTCTCGCTGCTCCGCGAGCTGCAGCTGATGACCGCGAAGCCCTTCATCTATGTCTTCAACACCGACGAGGAGGGGCTCGCGGACGAGGCCTCCCAGCAGGCGCTGAGCAACCTCGTCGCCCCGGCCGACGCGATCTTCCTGGACGCCAAGTTCGAGTCAGAGCTCGCCGAGCTCGACGAGGACGAGGCCCGCGAGATGCTCGAGAGCACCGGTCAGGAGGAGTCGGGCCTGGACCAGCTCGCACGGGTCGGCTTCCACACGCTGGGCCTGCAGACCTACCTCACCGCCGGCCCCAAGGAGTCCCGCGCGTGGACCATCCCGCAGGGCGCGACCGCCCCGCAGGCCGCCGGCGTCATCCACACGGACTTCGAGCGCGGCTTCATCAAGGCCGAGATCGTCAGCTTCGACAAGCTCGTCGAGGCAGGCTCCATGGCCGACGCCAAGGCCCACGGCTGGGTGCGCATGGAGGGCAAGGACTACGTGATGGCCGACGGGGACGTGGTGGAATTCCGGTTCAATGTCTAAAACAGGCTTCTGACCAGGGCTTTTATCTTCGCAGCTTCCGAACCGTCTCGGCAGACGAGTTCCGATTCAACATCAGCTGCTACGCGTTTTCCCTGCTGACCTGTGACTTTGATCGGCCCCTGCGGAGCTTCTGCAGGGGCCGAGTCTTGCTTTTGCGGTGCGTGGGCGGAGCGGGCACGCCGCGTCGGGTGGCCCGTTTCGGGGTGGGTTCGAGTCGTTCGACGCCCGATCTCTCGGCAGGTGTGCTGACTCAAGAATCAGTATGACTCAAAACTCGGTTGCTTCAGCAGCATCGAGGTTCACCGGGCTCGTTGGGACTGCTGCACGGATAGGTGACACGTTGACCTGACCTACGGTTGGGTCAAACTGGGGCAAGGAGCACAGGGCCTGGCTTCGGGGTATACGACGTGACCAACTGGGTGGTGCCGGCGTCGGAACGCTGATGACGTTCGATGACTGCGACGACACCGTCCAGCACGCGTGACCGGCTCGACGCCGCGATCCTCGAGCTCGCCGAGGACAGCGAGTTCACCTCCCGAGAGCTGGCCTCCTGGTGCTGGTCACCGGCGACGATGGAGGCATAGCCCGTAGAGACCGCGTTCATGGGCGATCCCGAGCGCCTGGGGACGCAGTGTGAGGAGGAGACCGGAGAAAGGGCTGTGACCAGACCGCACCGGCGACGCTGGATCTCGGACAAACTCCGCTCCTCCTACCGAAACAGCGTCATGCGGTAACCAACCCGCGCATATCAGGCTGACCACGCGTCGAACTGACACGCGACATCCCCAGGCGCACCCCGCGAACGCCGAAGCGGGGGCACCCACCGGCCGGTGGACACCCCCGCTTCACCCTGCCCACTTGAGAGGAAGCCCTACATAGCAACCCTGTGTCAGCGGAACGCTGATCGTCGTGGGAGAACCTCGCGGTTCCTGGCCGCCGAGGCGATCGAAGCTGTTCCTCTAGGCGGTCTCGCCGGGCAGCTTGTACGCGATCACGTCGACGTTCTGGATGCTCGGCTCGGTGCTGAACAGATCAGCTCCCTGCGCAGCGAGTGCCTGACCGACGCCACCCGAGAGGTGGGTCTGGCGGGCCTCGTCGTCGGGGAACACGTCGAAGATCCCGAAGGTGGATTCGTCGAACTGCAGGGCGAACCAGGCTCGCGTACCCTCCTCCTGCTCGACGATGGGGCGGGCGCTGCGGAGGAAGTCCGCGACGTCCTGCTCCTTCCCCGGCTTGGCGTGAACGATGACTGACAATGCAGTGTTGATCATGGTTTCCTCACTTGTCCTGGCTGAACAGCTCGACCATCGCGGCGTTGAAGGCCGGGAGATCCTCGGGCGAGCGGCTGGTGATCAGGTTCCCGTCGCGCGCCACCTCTTCGTCGACGACGTTCGCTCCGGCATTGCGCAGGTCGGTGCGGATGCTCGGGTACGAGGTCAGCGTCCGACCCTTCGCGACACCGGCCTCGATCAGCGTCCACGGTCCGTGGCAGATCGCGGCGAGCGGCTTGTCGGCGACCATGATGTCGCGCACGAATCCGACGGCGTCGGTGTCCATGCGCAGCTGATCGGGGTTGACCGTGCCGCCGGGAAGCAGCAGGGCGTCGTACTCGTCGGCCGAGGCGGACTTCACCAGGGCATCGACCGAGAATGTCCCGGCCTCGTCCAGGTCGTTCTCGCGGGCCTTGATCTCGCCCTCGTGCAGCGATAGCAGCACGGTCGTGGCCCCGGCGTCCTGAAGAGCCTGTCGCGGCTGCTCGAGCTCCACGCGCTCGACGCCGTCCGCGGCCAGGATCGCGATCCGCTTGCCATGCAATTCGTCTGCCATGTTCTGCTCCGTTCTGCGAGAGATGACGGCTTGCCCGTGGGGCGAGCCGCAGGCTGTCCGTACCGGGCAGCGTGGTTCGGGTGCAGGACGACTCGGGTGCAGTCGTCGTTGCGCTCATCGAGGTCCCGGCAGGTGGTGGCTGCCGACTCTCGGGCCGGGTCCTGGGGGACGGAGAAGAAGCTTCGGCCCGGAGGTCGTCGCTGACGTTCCGCCATCGACGGTGGGCCTTCTTCGCCGGGGCCTGGCCGAATGTGAGCGCCTGCCCCTTGGCCAGTGTAGACCTCGTACGTCAGGGACAGGGCGCACGTGGCCATCTCATCCGGGACGCCGGGACGCCGGGACGCCGGGACGCCGGGATGCCGGGGGCACGAGGACGTCGACGCCGCCGCAGGGCGTCCGGTCAGCGTCGTTCGAGGGTCACCGGTTCCCGACCTCATCCGCAGACAGGGCGGAGCGCCTGCTGACCGCGCGGGGAAGGCACACGGCGAGGGGCACCGATCAGGTGACGCAGCCTGCTCGTCCGATGCGCCCCCTGCGACGAGGTCATCGCCCTCGTCGCAGCCGTACGACACTCACGTCCGGGAGGAGGCGGCCTCCCGGAGCGCGGCCTCGAGGTACGGTGCCGACGCACCGGCTCCGGACGAGGCGACCTGCGCGGGCGTGCCTGAGGCGACCACCGTGCCGCCATCGTCCCCCGCCCCGGGCCCGAGGTCGATGACGTGGTCGGCCACGGCGACGATGCGCATGTCGAGCTCGACCGCGACGACGGTGTTGCCTGCGTCCACGAGGGTCTGGAGATGCGTCACGAGCCGATCGGAATCGGCGCTGTGCAGCCCGGACGTCGGCTCGTCCAGGACGTAGAGGGTGTCCCCGCGCTGGGATCGTTGGAGCTCGGAGGCGAGCTTCACCCGCTGCGCCTCACCTCCGGACAACTCGGTGGCCGGCTGTCCGAGACGGAGATATCCGAGGCCGACGTCGACCAGTGCCGCGAGCGACCGCATGATGTCGAACTCGCCCTGGAAGAAGTCGTGGGCCTCCTCGACGCTCATGGCGAGGATCTCCGCGATGTTGCGGCCACGCCAGGCGATCTCCAACGTGCTGGACTGGTAGCGGGTCCCGTGGCAGTCGGGGCACGCGGTGTAGACCGAGGGGAGGAAGAGCAGCTCCACCATGACGGATCCTTCGCCCTTGCAGGTAGGGCAGCGACCGCCGGTGACGTTGAAGGAGAACCTGCCCGCTTTGTACCCGCGAGCGCGGGCCTCGGGCGTCTCCGCGAACCTCCGCCGCACGTGGTCGAACAGGCCCGTATAGGTGGCGACGTTCGAGCGCGGGGTGCGACCGATGGGCTTCTGGTCGATGCTCACGACGCGGCGCACCCCGTCGACGTCGCCGCGGATCTCACCCTCGAGCTCGTCGGGCTCGTCCGACAGCAGGAGCTCGTCCCCTTCGGCGGCGTCAGCGTCCTCCGCCTGGTCAGCCCGTCCCTGCCGTTCGTCGAGCAGTGCGGGGAGGGCCTGGCTGACCAGGCTGGACTTGCCTGATCCCGACACTCCGGTGACGGCCGTGAACACCCCGAGCGGGAAGGAGATCGACACGTCGCGCAGGTTGTTGCGCGTGACGTGCTCGAGCTTCAGCCATCCCTGCGGCTCGCGAGGCGTGCGGTGGGGCAGGCCGCTGCCCCCGAAGACGTATCCGCGGGTGACGGACTCCTCCACCTCGGCGAGCCCTTCGTAGGGCCCGCTGTAGACGACGCGGCCGCCGCGCTCACCCGCGCCGGGCCCGATGTCGACCAGCCAGTCGGCGTGCCGCATCACGTCCACCGAGTGCTCCACCACGAACAGACTGTTGCCCCGGCGCTTGAGCCCGTCGAGGATGCCGAGCAGCGCGCTGACGTCCTGCGGATGGAGCCCCGCGGACGGCTCATCGAGCACGTAGACCACGCCGAACAGCTCGGAGGTCAGCTGGGTCGCGAGGCGCAGACGCTGCAGCTCCCCGCCGGAGAGGGTGGGAGTGGTGCGGTCCAAGGACAGGTACCCCAGACCGAGATCGATGATCGGCCGCGATCTGTTGACGAGTTCCGCGCCCAATCGCGCTGTCGCGGCCAGCTTCTCGACCGAGCGGTCAGGCGCCGCGCTCACGTCGTCGGCGGCCGCGGGGGCTGATCCTGCGGAGTCGGCCCGCTGCCCGGCGTCGCGTCGGGCAGCCCGGCCACCGGTGCTGCCCGACGATTCGGCCCGGTCGAGAGCGCTGGTGGCCCGTTCGACCGCCCGGTCGATCAGCGTCGAGAGCTCCGCGAGGGGCAGAGCGGAGAGATCCGCGATATCGAGGCCGTCGAACGTCACGGACAGGGCCTCCGGCTTCAGCCGCTTCCCATGGCAGGCAGGGCAGGGAGCAACCGTGAGGAACTCCGCCACGCGCCGTTTCATCGAACCGCTCTTGGAGTTCGCGAACGTGTCCAGGACGTATCGACGAGCTCCCACGAAGGTGCCCGAGTAGCTCGGTTCGACGCCTGCAGCGGTCGCGGCCTGCGCCTCGGAGAGCGTGAGCCGCGAGTGGACCGGGACGTACGGCGTCTCGTCCGTGTAGAGGATCCAGTCCCGATCCTCCTTCGGCAGATCCTTCCAGGGCACATCGACGTCGTAGCCGAGCGCGACGAGCACATCGCGCAGCTGATGACCGTGCCAGGCCGTCGGCCAGGAGGCGATGGCCCGCTCGCGGATCGTCAGTGAGGGGTCCGGCACCATCGTGTCCTCGGTGACCTCGTACACGCGGCCGATGCCGTGGCACTCCGGGCATGCGCCCTGCACGGTGTTGGCGGAGAAGTCCTCGGCGTAGAGCATCGGCTGGTCATCGGGGTAGTGGCCGGCCCGGGAGTAGAGCATGCGCACCAGCGAGGAGAGCGTGGTGATGCTGCCCACCGAGGACCGCGCGCTGCGGCCCCCGCGCTGCTGCTGAAGAGCGACGGCCGGCGGCATGCCCGTGATGGAGTCGACGTCCGGGACGCCTGCCTGGTCGATGAGGCGACGGGCGTAGGGGGCGACGGACTCGAGATAACGGCGCTGGGACTCCGCGAACAGGGTTCCGAACGCCAGGGAGGACTTCCCCGAGCCGGAGACCCCGGTGAACACCACCAGTGCGTCGCGGGGCACCGTGAGGTCGATGTCCTGGAGGTTGTGCTCGCGTGCGCCGAGAACCTGCACGTCGGGCTGAACAGGTGTGGAGTCCGACGGCGCGGACCTGCGTGCTTCGGCCATGCCGGCGACACTAGCAACGCGTTCCACCGATCGGTCGGAGCATGGCCCCGTCCTCCACGGTTGACCTGCCCGTGGCGTCTGTCGCCGCAGCGGCGGCGGGCACCTCGGTGGAGCACGAGCTTCCGTCTGTCGTATGCTCGAAGAGAGCCGAGGTCGCGGGCGACGGGCATTCGGATGACCGTGGCACTTCCGCGACCGGGCCATCCACAACTGGAGGAGATCGTCATGGCAAGCAGCAACCGCGCCGTCGTGTTCCAGAACGTCAAGGACATGCGCGTCGAGACCCTCGACTTCCCGAAGCTCGAGATGCCGAACGGCAAGAGCGCCCCGCACGGCGTCATCCTCAAGATCGTCGCCACCAACATCTGCGGCTCCGACCTGCACATCTACCGCGGTTCCTTCCCCGTCCCCCAGGGCATGGTGATGGGGCACGAGATGACCGGCGAGGTCGTCGAGATCGGCTCCGACGTCGAGTTCCTCTCCGAGGGCGACCTGGTCTCGGTTCCCTTCAACGTCGCCTGCGGCCGATGCCGCAACTGTCGTGCCCGCCATACCGAGGTGTGCGAGACCGTGAACCCCGACGTGTCCTGCGGCGCCTACGGGTTCAACCTGGGCGACTTCCAGGGTGGGCAGGCGGAGTACCTGTTCGTCCCCTACGCCGACTTCCAGCTGCTCCGCTTCCCGGACAAGGACCAGGCCATGGAGAAGATCCGTGACCTCGCCCTTCTCTCGGACATCCTGCCCACCGCGTTCCACGGCCTCGTCGAGGCCGGGGCCAAGCCCGGCTCCACCGTCTACATCGCCGGCGCCGGACCTGTGGGACGCTGCGGCGCCGCGGCGGCCCGTCTTCTGGGTGCGTCCTGCATCATCGTCGGTGACTACCACCAGGACCGGCTGGACCTGATGAAGAACAACGGCTGCGAGACCATCGACCTGAACCAGGACGTGCCGCTGACCGATCAGATCGAGGCCATCCTCGGCGAGCCCATGGTGGACTGCGCCGTCGACTACGTCGGCAACGAGGCACACGGGATCGGCCGCGAAGCCGATGACATGAACCCCGCCCACGCCATCAACCAGGTCATCGACGCCACCCGCGCAGGCGGCGCCACCGGCATCGTCGGCGTCTACGGCCCCGACCCGCTGGCCTCCTCCAAGGCCGAGCAGGAGGGCACCTACCCGCTCGACTTCGGCAAGGCGTGGATCAAGTCGCCTCGGATCTCCGGCGGCCAGGCCCCGATCATGCACTACAACCGTGAGCTGATGATGTCGATCCTCTGGGACCGCATGCCCTACCTCAGCGACATGCTCAACACCAAGGTCATCAGCCTCGACGAGGCCCCCGACGCCTACGCGAAGTTCGATACCGGTGTCTCGGAGAAGTTCATCATCGATCCCCACGGCATGATCCCCGCCTGATCCCAGGCCGTCATGCACCCGGCCCGCGATCGTCGCTCCAGCGGCGGTCGCGGGCCGGTTCTGTGCACGGATCCTTCGCCGATCCCGTCCTGGACGATGCCCGGGGCGGGCCTGGCGCCGGTGGGGCCGGCATGCCGGAGGTCAGCGGCGGTGACGAGTGCGCAGGGGGTGTGATCGGGGGAGACGGGTGCAGGTCGCTGCGACGCTCCTGACGCCCCTCACCTCCCGATCCGGATCGCGTCGCGGGGCGAGGGGGACGATCACTGGTGCCGGGGCCGCCGGCGCGCGCCCATCGCGGAGGGACCGGTGTCACCGGCGCCGGTCCTGGCGGGGAGCTCCAGCGGGGGTGTCACGCGGACGAGCGCCGGTCCACCACGGGGGCCGGCGCGGAGAAGGTCCGAGGGGGCCGCAGCGACATCGCCCACGGCGGGGCCGTCGGGATGCGCCGCGGCGCCGCCCGGCGCCGATGCCGGGCACGCCCTGCGGGGAGGAGGATCACGTGGCGCTCTGCGCCGCGCGGGGATCGACTGCGGCACAGTCCACCGCATCCGGTGGGAGGGGACAGGGGCCGGGCGTGCCGTCACCTGCCCCCTCACCACGGGATGCGGTGGGCGATGGTCACCGGATGGCGGAGCGCATGGCGGCGGCCGCGGCGGCGACGTCCGATGCGCTGTAGATGGCGCTGCCCGCGACGGCCACGTCTGCTCCCGCCTGCTGGACGGCCTCGACAGAGTCCGCACTGACGCCGCCGGCGACGGAGAACGGGACCTCGCCGGCCTTGCCGGCGGCGAGCAGGGCGTCGAGGCTGTAGCCGTCCTCCGCCTGCTCGTCGAGGCCGGCGTGCATCTCCACGAAGACGGCGCCGAGGGCGACGACCTCCCGGGCCCGTGCGGCCTTGTCGGACACGCCGATCAGATCGACGACGACGCCCTTGCCGTGCTTGGTCGCCGCGGCGACCGCTCCGGCGATCGTGCTGTCACCGGCGACGCCGAGCACGGTGACCAGATCCGCTCCGGCAGCGAAGGCGATGTCAGCTTCCAGCTCGCCGGCATCCATGGTCTTGAGATCGGCGAAGACGGTCTTGTCGGGGTGGGCGGCCTTGACCGCCGTGATCGCCGCGAGGCCCTCGCTCTTGATCAGAGGGGTGCCGAGCTCGAGGATGTCGACGTAGGGGGCGGCCTTCGCGGCCAGGTCGAGGGCGGACTCGGTGGTCAGGGTGTCCATGGCGAACTGCAGTCGCATGTCAGGGTGTCTCTTTCTTGTGGTGGTGTCGATGGTGGAACGGGGAAGAAAGGTCATTCGAAGTTGGCATGACGGGGCCAGAGCGCATCCGCGCTCTGTCCGCTCTTCTGCCACAGGACGTCGAAGAGAGCGTCGCCGACGAGGACGAGGAGCTGCTCGAAGAGGCTGCCGGCGTACTGGGCCGACTGCTGTTCGGACCGGTCCGTCTTCGTCGCCGCCCGGATGACCAGGACGGCGTGGGACAGCTGAGCAAGGGGTGACTCGGGGTCGGTCGTGATCCCGATGACGCGGGCACCGACGGATCGCGCCGTCTCAGCCGCGCTCACCACCCCCGAGGTCGTGCCGGAACCGCTGGCGGTCAGGAGCAGGTCGCCCTCTCCGATCGCAGGGGTCGTCGTCTCACCGACGACGTGGACCTGCAGCCCGAGGTGCATGAGGCGCATGGCCGTCATCCGCAGCGCGAGCCCGGACCGTCCAGCGCCGTGGACGAAGACTCGCCGGGCGTCCGCTGTCAGCTCGACGGCGGCCGCGAGCGCGGGCGCGTCGGGAAGGGCAGCTGCCCCCTCGATCTCGTTGACGATCCGCGTCAGCGAATCCTGGATACCTCGTTCTTCCATGTCGACCATCGTGGGCCGGTCCGCGGCGGTCCGCTGCTGCCCGATGAGCGGGGCGCCCCCTTCGATCGGGTGGGCCTCCCGGATCGAGCTAGAGTAGGGGGGTGAGCGACCTCCCGACCCCGCTGGAACGTGCCCGCTCCCTGTCGCGGGACCGTGCCCTGACCGAGCAGGCCGATCAGCATGCGATCACCCTCGAATCGATCCTTGCCGTGCTCCGCTCCGGCCGACTCGCGGATGCGGCCGCGCGCAGGGAGGCCACGGAGATCGCCTCCTCCGCGCTCATCCGTGCTCGTTCGGTCCATGCGCAGCAGGAGAGCGTGCTCGAGCCGGTAGCCGAGGCCTTCTCGCGCCTGCGCACCGAACTGCGTCCTCTGATCCGCTCCGGGCCGTTGCACGTCCAGTTCGCCGAGCCTCCTGCCCGAGGACGGGCGCTGCCGGGCCCGGTCGCTCGGGAAGCCCGCGCCATCTCCCGCACAGCAGTGCTCTCGCTCATGGACCGCGCGGACGCTGCACGCGCCCGGATCGGCTGGGACTGCGATGGCCGCCACCTGCTGATGGAGGTCCGTGACGACGGGGGAACCGCGGTGACGGCGCACGACGACTCCTTGCGTCCGATCGTGGAGCGAGTGGTGGCGCTCGACGGAACCATGGACGTGGAGACGACCCCGGGCTGGGGGACGACGCTGCGGATCGAGATTCCACTGGACCCACCCAGCGCAGCGCTCACCGTGGAGGGCGCCGAGGAACTCACCGACCGCGAGAAGCAGGTGCTGCGCCTGGTCGCGACCGGGATCTCGAACCAGCGCATCGGCGATCAGCTCGGGATCACGGCCAACACGGTGAAATACCACGTGGCCAACCTGCTGCGGAAATACGGTGCCCGCACGCGCGCCGAGCTCGCAAGCATCGCTCACTCCCATGATGCGCACTCTCCGAGCGCCCAGACTCGATAGCGGGCCTCGGTCCGGACGGTGACTGCGGTGCCCCGACCTGGCACCCGGCGCGGCAGATCCCACCATCGCCGGTCGGCCGGCACTGCGAGCCGTGGCGTACCCGCAGCATGGGCGTGGGTCCGGGCTGTCGAGCGAAGGTGACCACCAGCGGACAGGGTGCGCATCCTTCTGGGCCGCCCATCGGCCACGCCAGAAGAGTCACCTATCCGTGCGGCGGTCCCCCTTCTCAGGCCTTGAGCACGCGGCACCGACATTCTGCCGACCAACCCCTGGGCGCGCCTCGGGGCCGGGCCGAGGCGCACTCCGGGTGGGTGGGCGCGAGGCTCAGATCAGGCCGTGCTCCTCGAGGAGCTGGCCGATCTCTCCGTGCTCGAGCCTGTCGCGCAGGTAGCTGCGCAGCGCGGCCGGGCCGGGGATCTCCACCTTCTTGCCGTCGCGCATGCGCGCCGAGGCCTCGAGGAGGTCGCGCACGTCGTACGTGGAGCCCCAGGTCTCCGGCACGCCGCGCTCCACGTCGAGGAGCTCGTAGACGGCCTCCATGCCGGTGCGCACCGAGTACTCGGTGGTGAAGATCGTGTCGCGGCCGGTCTCCGCGAACTGCCCGAGGAACGCGAAGTTCTCGGCACCCTCCGGGACGACCCGAGGCCGATCCCCAGCGCGGCGGGGCATGAAGAAGCTCGTCACGTAGGGCATCATCACCGGCACGCACCGGGCGCCGGTCGCCGCGAGCTCAGGGATCTCCTCCACGGGCACACCCAGGTGGTAGAGCCACTCCTGGGTGATCTCCTCTCCGGTGCACTGCGACAGGGGCTTCTTCACGTAGTCGCCCTCGACGTCGACGAACAGGCCGTAGACCCAGACGACGATCTGATCCTTCGGCTGCTTCTTGAAGTGCGGCTGGCGATTGACCGTCCAGCTCAGCAGCCAGGAGGAGTCCTCGGCGGTGACGATGCCGCCGGTGACCACGCGGCCGCTGAACGGATCGCGCTGGGCGATGCGCTCGATGAAGGCCGGGATGCGCTGATCGAGCGTCGTGACCGTGGCCGATTCCCACTTCGTCTCCTCGATCGAGGAGCAGAAGACCTCCGGGCGCCCGAACGACGGGTCCTTCTTCGCGATGCGCTTCCACAGGTCCCAGGCCGGGGCCGGGCCCTCATGGAGCACAGCGGGGGTGTGGTGGTCACCGTCATCGGAGTTGTCCACGAGCGACCCGATCGTCATCAGCGCGAGGTCGTGCTCACCGAGCTCGATGGTCTCCTCGGCGCCGTCGCGGCGGCAGCGGATCGCGGTGGCGCGGATCTCGCCGTTGCGGTGGGCGAAGTCCACATCGAGGACCTCGGTGTCGGACTGGAAGACGACGCCGTGTTCGGTGAGGTAGTGCATGAGCGGAAGGACGAAGGACTCGTACTGGTTGTACTTCGTGAACTTCAGCGCCGTGAAATCGGGCAGTCCGCCGATGTGGTGGACGAACCTGTGGAGATAGAGCTTGAACTCGAGCGCGGAGTGCCACTCCTCGAAGGCGAACATCGTCCGCCAGTACATCCAGAACGGCGAGTCGAGGAACTCACGGCCCATCACCTCGTCGATGCGCTTGCCCTCCATCTCCGCACGCTCGGCGAGAAAGATCCTGAGCAGGTCCTTCTGCGCCCGCTTCGGCAGGTCGAAGCGGCCCTCGTGGCCCGCGTCCTCGCCCTGACGGACGGTGGCCCGACGCAGCGAGTAGTTGGGGTCGTCCTTGTTGAGCCAGTAGAACTCATCGAGCACGGAGGCGCCCTCGAGCTCGAGGGAGGGGATGGAGCGCATCATGTCCCACAGGCACTCCATGTGGTCCTCCAGCTCCCGGCCGCCGCGGATGACGAAGCCCTTTTCCGGAACGTCGAGGCCGTCGAGCGCACCGCCGGCGACGTCGTCCTTCTCGAGGATCGTGACGTTGGCACCGGGGACCCCGGCGTCGCGGATCAGGAAGACGGCCGCCGCGAGCCCGGCCAGCCCGCTGCCGACGATGTAGGCCTTCGTCTCCTGGGCGTGCTGTGCGGGGCGGGGACGCGCGAACGCCTCGTAGTTACCTGCCGTGTGCTGCATGGTCCATCCTTCCCGACGCGTGCCGGACGGCGGTCATCCGGCCTCGTAATCGAGTGTACTCAATAATGAGTCGACTACAATCGGGGTGTGAGGACTCAGGATGCCATGCGGCACGGGCGAGCGGCGGCGCTGGGCAGGCGCGAGCGGGCGAAGGCGGAGAAGCGCGCCCGCATCCTCGCTGCGGCGCGCGCGCTGTTCGAGGAGCGCGGTTTCGAGCGGACCTCGATGAGCGAGGTCGCGCGCGCGGCTGATGTGGCCGAGGGGACTGTCTTCCAGTACGCGGCGACGAAGGTGGAGCTGCTCATGATGGTCGTCGATGCGCTCTGGGGAACCCACGAGCAGGCGAACACGGCCCCGGCGCGCTCCGCGCCGGCGGCGGGGGAGACCGCGGCCCAGATCGCGGCCCTCATCTCGCCGTTCGTCGCCGCGATGCGCCGCTGGCCCGAGCCCACGACGTGGGTCGCCCGCGAGATCCTCTTCGGTGCGGATATGCCGCACCGCCAGCGGGTCCTCGGCCGCGTCGAGGGGCTCGAGGAGCAGATCGCCGCGCGCCTGCGCGACGACCGGGCCGGCGCCCCCGGCGCGGCTGCGGCAACCGGCGCCCGGCTCATCGTCACCGGGGTGCTCGCCGAGCTCAACCGCTCCCGGCAGGGGCGCATCGACGGCGAGGACGTCGATGTGGTGCTCCGCCGGCTCATCGACCTCGTGGTGGCGGGGGCGGGCGCCGCCCGGTGACCCGGAAGCCGTCCGGGCCGTTCGGGCCGCCGCTGGCACCGGCCGGCGCCGCCGCGATTGCCCACCGCGCGGCCGGACCTCGCCCGATCGGCGCACACGCTGGGACGGTGTCGCCCTGCGGTGAGGGCGCGTAAGGTCGGGAACCCGATTCTTGAGGAGGTCGACGATGCTGAACTGGTTGCGGAAGCTGCGACGGGTCCGCGGGGATGCCCGGGCCGTCGAGCAGGGCCCCGAAGCCGTGGGCAAGCGTGCCGGACGGCGCGCGATCAACAAGGCGGCACGGCGCGCGCTGCGTTGAGCCGCTCAAGCGACTCGGATGCGCGAGGCATCCCGCACGCACCTGGGGTGACACCAGCCCCTCAGCCCATGTGCGTCCCGACGTTGACCACTGACCCCGCGGAATCCCGGTAGAAGAAGCGCGTGACGCCCCAGTCCTCACGGGTCAGGGGATGGACGATCTCCACGCCGGCGGCGATCGCCGCCGTGTGCGCGGCCTCGATGTCGTCGACGATGATCGAGCATGCGGGATTCACCGTGGCCGTCGCGTCCTGGGTCATCAGGCTCAGCTGGTGGCCGCGGGTATCCGCGAGCGTCACGATCCAGCCGTGGTCCCGGGAATGCTCTGATCACTCGGCTTCGAACTCCCGGATCACCCGGGCCGGCACGCCCCCGACGACGGTCCGCGGCGGGACGTCCTTGGTGACGACCGCCCCCGCGGCCACCACAGCGCCCTTGCCGATCGTCACTCCCGGGAGCAGAGTCGCGTTCGCTCCGATCCATGCGCTCTCGCCCACGACCACGGGTCGGGGGATCGTGGTGGCGCGCCGGGAGGGATCCAGGTCGTGGTTGAGGGTGGCGATGACGACGTTGTGGCCGATGAGGCAGTCGTCGCCCAGGGTGATGCCGCCCTGGTCCTGGAACCGGCAGCCGGAGTTGATGAACGCCCGCTCGCCGATGCGGGTGTTCTTCCCGCAGTCCGTCGTGAACGGAGGGAAGATCCGGAACGAGGCCGGCACGTCGCGCCCGGTGAGGCGCGACATGATCTCCACCCGCTCGTCGAGCGTGGTGACGCGGGTGTTCAGCTCCATGCACAGGGCGATCGCCTCGTCGGCGAGGTCGTCCATCATGCGTGCCGCCGGGCCGCCCGGGAGCGCGGGCGCGCCGGCGTCCATCTGCGCGAGGAACGTCTCGAGGTCCATGCGTCGTCCTTCTCCGTCGTCCTTCGTCGTCGCCCTCCCGCTCACGTGCCGCTGAACACGGGGAAGGCACTGGACTCGCCGTAGTCCTGACCCTTCATGCTCCTCAGCGTCGTCATGTCCTTCTCCGAGATCTCGAAGTCGAGCTGCGCGTTGGAGCGCATGTGCTCCGGGTTCGCGGTCTTCGGCAGAGGCACGGTGCCCAGCTGGAGCGCGTAGCGGATGCACAGCTGCGGGACGCTCGCCCCGTACGTCTCGGCCATCTCCTGCACCTCGGCGTCGCCCAGGATCTCGCCGTGCGCGATCGGCGAGTACGCCTCCACGAGGATGTCCTTCGAGCGGCAGTACTCCAGCAGCTCGTGCGGGGTGTTCCCGGCGTGCACCAGCAGCTGGTTCACGTGCGGGACGACGTCCGCCGTCTCGAGCAGGCTCTCGAGGTCGGACTGCAGGAAGTTGGAGACCCCGATGGCGCGGATCCGACCGGACCGGTGCGCCTCCTCGAGGGCCTTCCACGCCTGACGGTTGCCCTCCGCGTAGTCGCCGCCGCGGAAGTCGTCCCAGGGCTGCGGGCTGTGGATGAGCATCAGGTCGATGCGGTCCAGGCCGAGCGTGCGCAGGGACTCGTCGATCGCGGCGACCGCGCCGTCGTAGTCCTTGATCTCGGCGGCGAGCTTCGTGGAGACGAACAGGTCGTCGCGGTCCGCTCCGGAGGTGCGGATGCCCTCCCCGACGCCCCGCTCGTTGCCGTAGGCCTGCGCGGTGTCGATGTTGCGGTAGCCGATCTCGACCGCGGATCTCACGGCCTCGGCGGCCTTGTCGTCGTCGATGAACCAGGTGCCCAGTCCCAGCTTCGGGATCTCGACGCCGTGGGCGAGTGTGAATGTCTGATCGAGGATGCTCATGCGCGCTCTCCGCTCGTCGGCAGCTGGTCGTAGAGGTCGTCGGCGACGGGCTCCAGCCATTCGTTGGAGACGTCGTCGCCCGGGGTGATGAAGGCGAGGTGGGAGAACCAGGCGTCGGCCTTCGCGCCGTGCCAGTGCTTGGTGCCCGCCGGGACCCGGATCACGGTTCCCGGCTCCATGCTGATGGGCTCCTCGCCGTCGGCCTGGTACCAGCCGGAGCCCGCGGTGCAGATGAGCACCTGGTCCCCGCCGCCGCTGCGGCCGTGGTGGATGTGCCAGTTGTTCCGGCAGGCAGGTTCGAAGGACACGTTGCTCACCGGCGCGCTTCCCTCGGTGAGCGGAGCCAGGTAGCTGCGGCCGATGAAGTACTGCGCGAAACCCTCGTTCGGTTCCCCGAGCGGGAACATCTGGTCGAATCCATCGTTCGTCGTCATGGGTGCCTCCTCATCATGGATCGCGCGGCCGATGGGGACCGCGCCGATCGTGTGGTCCCCACTCCAGCACGGTTCCTGCGCGCTGGGGAGTCCCCCGCGAGAGGGGTTCTGCGGGAGACTCCTTCGGTGCATCGCCCGCGCGTACCCTCGCTCCATGGACAATCGAGCCGAGGTGCGCGAGTTCCTCACCTCGCGCCGTGCCCACGTCTCGCCCGAGCAGGTGGGGCTTCCCGCCGGCAGGAACCGGCGGGTGGCGGGTCTGCGGCGCAGTGAGGTCGCGGCCCTGGCGGGGGTGAGCGTCGAGTACTTCACGAAGCTCGAGCGCGGTGCGATCAGCGGCGCCTCCCCGGAGGTCCTCGACGGCGTCGCGAGGGCGCTGCTGCTGGACGACGCGGAGCGCGCCCATCTCTTCGATCTCGCGCACGCCGCCAGCCCCGTCGCGCGTCCGCCCCGCAGGCACCCATCCCGGAGCTGGAGGCCGCACGAGAGTCTGCAGTGGATCCTCGACGCCGTGACCGCCGGCCCCGCGTTCGTGCGCAACGGCCGCATGGACATCATCGCGACCAACACGCTGGGCCGGGCGTTCTACCAGGACGTCTTCGACATGCCGGGCCAGGCCCCGAACATCGCCCGGTTCACGTTCCTCGACCGGCGCGCCCTCGATTTCTACCCCGACTGGAACTTCTTCGCGGGCGTCACGGTGGCGATCCTGCGCACCGAGGCGGGCCGCGACCCGCACAACAAGGAGCTGCACGACCTGATCGGAGAGCTGTCCACGCGCAGCGACGAGTTCCGACGGCTCTGGGGCACGCACGACGTCAGGCACCACGGCACGGGCTCGAAGACCTTCCACCACCCTGTCGCGGGCGAGATCACCGTCGCGTACGAGGGGATGGGGATGGAGTCCGAGCCCGGCCTCACGCTCACCGTCTATGCGGCTGAGCCCGGATCCGTGTCCGCCGAGCGCTTGCAGCTGCTGGCCTCCTGGGCGGCGAGCGAGGTCGGGGAGGACGGCGCCGTCATCCCGTCGGGCGGGGGAGCCGGGGGCTGAGGGGATCAGCTCCGCTGATCCCGCAGATTACGCAGATCCCGCCGATCTCGCTGATCCCGCACGATCACCAGGAGTACCACTCCGATCCCCAGCAGAGCGACGATCGCGTTCGCCGTGGTGAGGCCGACGGCCTCGGCGGGAGAGGCGCCCTCCAGATGCATCAGGTGGAAGATCGCGTGCGGAACGGCGAACACGGAGAAGGCCAGTGCCGCGGGGATCGCGAAGTGCGCCGTCGGGCGCACCAGCGCGATGCCGAGCAGCAGCGCGATCCCCAGGGTGGCGCCGCCGAAGTCCCGCGCGTAGTGCTCGCTGAACGGGGGCGTCAGGTCCACGGTCGGGAAGTGCCGGTAGAAGCTCGCGGGCACCAGCGCGTTCGATGCCCCGACGACGAGCTCGTCGAGGAACAGGATCGCCAGGGCCAGGCGGATGACGACGTTCACGGTGGAATCCTCTCGATGCGCCGCGGGCCGGCAGGCCGACCCGATCACCGCGACGGATGCGCAGCTCACCCCCTTGACCGCGCGGAGGCTCGTGATGTGAGGGCGGATGCCGGCCTGCGTCGCCACCCCGCGACGCCACCCCGCGTCGCCACCTCGCGGGGCCGCCTCACACGGGCGGCTCGCCCCCGGTCGTAGGGGCAGGGGACGGAGCACCCGTCCCGAGAGGAGAGCACCATGGACGCACCCATCCCCGACATCCGACTGCTGGATCAGGCCCACCTCGCAGGCGGCGTCGGACCGGCGCATGTGATGACCGTGAGCATCACGCTGGAACCGGGATCACCGGGATCGCCCCCGCACCGCCACTCCGGCCCCGTCTTCGGCTACCTCCTCGAGCTCGAGGGGGAGCCGGAACGCATCATCCGCACCGGCGAGGCCTTCTGGGAGCCCGGCGGCGACCTCATCCACTACCAGGCCGCCAATCATCTCGCCAAGGCCCCGACCACGTTCATCGCGGTCATGGTCTGCGCGCCCGGCGAGGAGATGATGACGTACGTGAGCGAGCAGGAGCTCGCCGAGCGCGCGCATCTGCGCCATCCCCGTTCCGGCAGCTGACCAGGCGGCGGGGGTGGATGCGGATCCGCCCCCGCCCGGCCGGCCTCGACCGCGCCCTGCCGGGCCCGCCCGGCCCGGACCGGCCTGGCCCGGACCGGCCCGCGCCGGAGCTCACCGGATGTTACGCGGGGCGGAGGCGATCAGGTGCGCCGACGGGCGAGCCATTGCGCGAAGCTCATCTCGCCGCGCCGGGTCCCCGGGGCGGGGAGCAGCGACCCGTCGCGCATGCCGCGACCCCACGCGCCGGGCAGCGGGATCTGGATCACGGGGCGTCTGCGCCCCTCGGATGCGAGCAGCCGCCGCACCAGATCGGCCATGTTCTCCTCCGTCGGCCCCGCGAGATCCGGCACGACTCCCTGCGGCGCCCCGGTCGCGATCCTCACCAGTTCGGCGGCGACCTCGCTCGTGGCGATCGGCTGCGAGCGCATCGTGGGGACCACCTGCAGGGGACCCACCGCGCCGTGGCCGATCAGCTGCTGGGCGAAGTCGTGGAACTGGGTGGTGCGCAGCAGCGACCATCCGCCGTCGCGGTCCCGGAGCAGATCCTCCTGGGCCGCTTTGCCCGCGTAGTAGTTCGCGCGCACCCGTGCAGCTCCGATGATCGAGATCGCGACGTGGTGCGGCACGCCAGCGATACGCTCGGCCGCCAGCAGGTGGTCGGTGACCGTGGTGAAGAAGTCGACGGACGTGGACGTCGAGGTGCTGCTGGTGGCCGAGGCGTCGATGACGGCCGAGGCGCCGTGCAGGGCCTCGACGAGCCCCGCGCCCGTGACGAGGTCGGTGCCCGTGCTGCGGCTCAGGGGCACGGGCTCGCAGCCCGCATCCCTCACCGCGGCGACGACATGGCGACCCAGCGTGCCGGTCGCTCCGGCGACGACGATCTTCATCGGACGTCCCCCTTGGTGGTGCCGATGATCGTGCACGGGGTCCCGGTGAACGGGGTGTCGTGGTCCTGTCGGCGGGATCGTGCCTGCGGTGTGCTGAGTAGTCTTCGCGTCATACCCCTGTGACCGGATGCGAGGCGGCGATGTGAGGCGGCGACGTGCCGACGACGGCGGAGTGCAGTCCTCGATTCCTCGTTGCGGCTCACATCTGGAGGCGCTGCTCGGTCCTGTGGGGTGAAGGGAGCTCGCCATGACACCGCTCGAGGACGATCACCACTCCACGCCGCCGGGACCGCACGGTCACGACCCCGATACCGCAGGCGCGGATGCCCCGGGCCCGAAAACCCGGGACCCGGATCCCCAGGGCCCGGATACCCAGGGCCCGGATGTCCAGGCCCCGGACGCCGAGGCGCTGGGGGAGAGGCGCCACCTCCTGTCCCTCGCCTTCCGGATGCTCGGCACGGTCGCCGAGGCCGAGGACGCCGTGCAGGAGACCTACATCCGCTGGTACCGGCTGCCCGAGGAGGAGCGCGCGGCCATCCGGGTGCCCAGGGCGTGGCTGACGCGCGCCGCCAGCCGGATCTGCCTGAACGTCCTGGGCTCCGCTCGCCGCCGCCACGAGAGCTACGTGGGTCCCTGGCTGCCCGAGCCCGTCCCCGCCTTCGCGTTTCCGACCGGGACGGCGACGGAGGACCCGCTGGACCGGGTGACCCTCGACGACTCGGTGAGCACCGCTCTGCTCGTGGTCCTGGAGTCGATGACGCCCGCCGAACGGGTCGCGTTCGTGCTGCACGATGTGTTCGCCGTGCCCTTCGCCGAGGTTGCGGAGACCGTGGGGCGCACCCCTGCCGCGTGCCGTCAGCTGGCCACCTCGGCCCGGCGAAGGGTCCAGGCGGACCGTGGTCGGCGCGCGGACCGCAGCGAGCACGACGACGTCGTCCGGGCATTCGCCGCCGCCGCGCGCAGCGGCGACCTCGCGGGGCTTGTCGCCGTCCTGGACCCCGACGTCGTGCTGCGCTCCGACGGCGGCGGCCGGGTGACGGCTGCGCGCAGACCCGTCCTCGGTCCGGACCGGGTCGCGCGATTCCTCTTCGGGGCGCTCACCAAGAATCCGAGGGCGACCGTCCTCGAGCAGGACACGCCCGACGGCCTCGGCTTCGCGCTCTGGGACGAGGCGCGGATCTTCGGCGTGGTCACCCTCGAGGTCGTCGACGGCGCCGTGAGCGAGGTCCGACTGATGATGAACCCCGAGAAGCTCACGCTCTGGAACTGAGCGCATTGCGCGCGTCGCCGATCAGGACGCCGCCGCGCCCCGTCCGACGTCGGCGGAGCCCTGAGCGGACCCGGCTCCGAGCGGATCCGGGTCTGGCGGACCCGGTCCCGAGCGGACCCGGGCCCCGGTCGCGCTCACGCGCCGAGATGGTCCGCCATCATGTCGGCAGGAGTGCGCGCCTCCCTGCCCAGCAGGCGGGTGAGCGTGGGGTCCGGGCCCGAGAAGTGCCCCTCGCGGGTGGCCCGGAACATCGACAGGCTGAAACGTGCTGCCGCTTCCGGCATGCCGGCATCGACCTCGCCGGCGACCCACTCCTCGTCATCGACGACGACGCGCTCGACGGGCTCGCCCGTGACATCGGATGCCGCCGCCGCGAAGTCCGCGAGCGTCACGGGACGGCCCGGGACGAGGTCCACGACGCCGTCGAAGTCGCCGTCGCCGTCGCCGAAGAGGATCGCCGCAGCCGCCTCCGCGGCGTCGCGGCGGTCCACCCAGGCGAACGGCCCGTCGGCCGGCCGGGCGATGGTGCGGGTGGTGCGCCACGGGCCGAGCAGCTGGTCGAGATCGCCGTAGAAGCCGTTGCGCAGCGAGGTCCAGGCGGCGCCGGATTTCGCGAGGTGCTGCTCCGTGGCGGCATGGAGCGCCAGCGGCGGGTAGGGGGTGTCGAAGCCGGCGCCGAAGGCGCTCGTGTAGAGGATCCGCCGTGCGCCCGCATCGACGGCCGCGTCGATGGCGCGGCGGTGCTGGGCGAGGACGTCGGCCGTCAGGTCGCTCGAGGAGACCAGGAGCACCTGGTTCGCCCCCTCGAACGAGCGCCGCAGGGCGTCGGGATCGTCGTACGTCCCCTGGCGCACGCGCACCCCGCGGCGCTCGAGGTGGGCCGCGCGCTCGGGGTCCCGCACGCTCACGCCGATCTGCTCGGCAGGAAGCTTCTCGAGGAGCCGTTCGACAGTGGCGCCGTTGAGGGTGCCTGTTGCTCCGGTCGCGATGATCACGTCGGTCGTCCTTCCGTCGGCGGTGCGCCCCTCCCGGTCGGAGGAACCAAGTTGACTCGGGTGGTCAACTTCCTGTGGGGTACGATCCTCGACGAAGTTGACCACGTAGGTCAAGTTCGTCAGGCATCAGGAGTGACGAAGGACGGAGGAGCCTGGATGGAGTCCCTGGATCCCGGTGCTCTGCGGGCCGATGCGCGCCGCAACCACGACCGGATCCGCGCCGCGGCGGTGGAGGTCTTCCGCGATCGCGGCCTGTCGGCTCCCCTCGAGGACATCGCCGCCGCGGCCCACGTGAGCAAGGCGACCGTGTTCAACAGGTTCGGAGGTCGGGCGGGCCTGATCGACGCCGTCATCGACGAGGTCGGCGCGCAGGAGCTGCTCGACGTCATCGAGCGCGCACGGTCGGTCGACGACACCGAAGAGCGGATCCGCTGGTACATCGCGGCGCTGCGCGATCTGCAGTACCGGCTGCCGGCCGTGAACGGCGTGATCCTGCGGCAGGTGCCCGGCTCCCGCGAGCTCATGGAGCTGTGCAGCCAGGGGGAGCGCTTCCACGACGAGCTCGTCGCCCAGGGCGTCGCGTCCGGGGTTCTCGCCGAGACGTTCGAGCCGGAGGACTTCCATGCCCTCGCGATCGAGACGGCGCTCGTGCTCGAGGAGCGCGGCAGGCCGCCGCGTCCCGGCTACGACCGACGCACGGCGTTCCTGCTCGACGGGATCGCCCGGTCCGCCCGGCCCGGCCGGCCCGCTCGGCCCGCCCGACATCCGTCCCGCGACGGATCGGGCGAGAGGACTGATCCCGGCGACGAGGCCTGACGGCGGCGGGCGGCCGACGTCCGCCCGCCGCCGCGGGTCAGCGCTGCAGCGACGAGAGGATGATCCGGTCCAGATCGGTCGGCTGCAGACCGAAGTCCTTGGTCAGCGTGCCCGGGTGGATCACGGCGCGGCGTCGCCACAGGTACAGCTGGTGCGTGAGCTCGCGGAACGTGGGCGAGAAGAGGCCGATCGCGCGCAGCAGCGGCGAGGGGATGCCCGCGGCCCCGTGCGAGCGCTCGCCGACCAGCGCCGCCGTGCGCTGCGCCAGCTCGCGCTGGCTCAGCGGTTCCGGCGAGGGTGCCATGAGGATCGCGTCGCCGTGCGGTGCGAGCTCGTCGGCGTGCTGAGCGGCGAAGGCCATCGCTGCCGTCATGTCCGGGATGGACGTGAGGGTGCGCGGCACGGACGGATCCCCGAGCACCCACGCGCGCTTGCCCGCGGCCGCGGGCTGGAGAACGAGTTGCAGGAAGACTGAGGTCTCGGGCACTGCCGTCGGCCCGAGAAGATCGGCCGCGACGACGGACAGTGTCGTCGCCGGGTGGGCGGCCCGGGTGCGCAGCAGCTCCGCGCGGACCTCGCCGAGCGGCGAGGCGGGAGCCAGGGGTGCGCCCTCGTGGAGATCCGCGGCCCCTTCGCCGAAGGCGTAGACGGACTCCGGGAAGACGATGGGGATGCCCGCTTCGGCCGCCGCATCCATGACCGCGCGCTCGCGCTGTGGCAGCTCCCGGCGCCACGCGGAGGCATCGTAGCTCGAGTGGATGCAGTGGAGGATCGCGTCGGCGGTGGCGCCGTCCGCATCCGTGAGTGCCGAGCGGAGCGTGGCCGGATCGCCCGCGTCGCCGCGCACCAGGCGGGCGCCGGGCTCCACGTCGGTGCCGCGCCGCAGCACCGTCACGTCGTGGCCGACGGCGAGGAGGTCGCGGGCCAGCTGGGTGCCGATCTGGCCGGCTCCGGTGATGAGGTATCGCATGAGGAACTCCTTCTGTGAGCACTGCTCGCTATATGACGAGGACGACGCTAGACCGGTGTGCGCAGAAAAACAAGAGCAGTGCTCACAGAATTGCTTCGACGGGCACGCGGTGCCAGACTGACCGGTATGGAGAAGCCGACGAGCGCGACCAGCGCGAACAGCGCGCAGAGCGCGCGGCCACGCCGCAGCCATGCCCAGGCGCGCGCCGAGATGCGCGAGGGCATCCTCCGCGTGGGCGGGGAGCTGCTGGAGAAGGACGGGCCCGCCGGGCTCTCCGTCCGCGAGATCGCGCGCGGGCTCGATGTCGCCTCGTCGGCCATCTACCGCCACGTCTCCAGTCGTGACGACCTGCTCACGCTCCTGCTGGAGGACGCCTTCACGGACCTCGCGGACCGCGTGGACGCGGCCCTCGCGGATGCCTCGACGGAAGGGGGCGCCGGGAAGGCGGCTCTCGCGGCGCTCGCCGGGGCCATGCAGACGTGGGCGATCGAGCAGCCCCAGCGGTGGGCGCTCGTCTACGGAACGCCCGTTCCCGGGTACGCGGCGCCGGCGGAGCGGACCACAGGACCGGGCACACGCGTGATGGCGAGGTTCATGACGATTCTGGTGAGAGGTGAGAGTGCGTCCTGGGCGTCGGCGCACGAGTCGGCGGCCGCGGATCGCCCGTGCCCCGCCCAGGTGAGCGCTCCGGGAGACGCGTACTCGACAGTGCTCACAGAGGGGGCGCGGGAGCTCGGGGTGGACGCGCCTCCCGCGCTCGTCGCGGCGAGCGTCCTGGCATGGACGGGCCTGGTCGGGTTGATCTCCGCACAGCTCTTCGGGCAGCTCGGGGCCGATATCGCGCCGCACGGCGACGAGATGCTCGCGCAGTGGGTCGACGTCACGGCAGGAGCGTTCGGACTGCGCTGATCCCCGCCGTGACCGGGCCGTTCGCTACTCTCGCACCGTGACTGTCCAGCCCCACCTCGTCCGACGCGGCTCCGGAACGCCTGTGCTGTTCGTCCACGGCAACGGCCTCGACCATCGGCTCCTGCTCGACCTCGACGATGTCTTCGCCGCCGACGGCGCCTGGGAGCGCTTCTATCCCGACCTCCCCGGATTCGGCGGCACCCCACCGCTCGAGGGCCGCGGAGGGCTGCCGGACCTCGCCGATCGGCTCGACGAGATCGTCGGCGAGCTGCTCGGCACGCGGCGGTTCGCCGTCGTCGCGAACTCCCTGGGCGGACTCCTCGCCCGCGACCTCGTCGCGCGCCGCAGCGGCCAGTGCCTCGGCATGGCGCTGCTCGCCCCCGTCGTCGATCCCGTGCGCGAGCACCGCACGCTGCCCGCGCGGACCCTGCTCGCGGAGGAGCCGGGACTGCTCGCCTCGCTTGATCCGGCCGATGCGGAGACCTACGCCGAGATGGCCGTGGTCCTCAGCAGGGAGAACTGGGAGCGCTTCCGCGAGACGGCGCTTCCCGGCATCCGCGGCGCCGACGTCGAGGCGATGCGCCGACTCGGGGACCTCTACGAGCTGGACTCCCTGCCCGACGCCGCGCTCGCGGCGGATCTTTCGATCCGCGACCTTCCGGTCCTCGTCGTCGCCGGCAAGCAGGACGACGTGGTCGGCCACGAGGACCAGGACGCGCTCGCGCGCCGCTTCCCCCGTGCGACTTTCGCCGCGCTCGACGGCGCGGGCCACAACGTCCATCTCGACCAGCCCGATGCGGTGCGCGCGCTCCTGCGCGCGTGGCTCACCGCGGTGCGGCGCGGGGCCGAGGAGCGCAGTGCAGCCGAGGAGCGCAGCGGCGCGGAGACGCTGAGCACGTCGGCTCCGGGCCGTGTCGAGCTGCACGGGACCCTCGTGTGCGCCGACGACCGGGAGGCGGATCTGGTCCGACGCCACCTCGCGCGGCACGTCGAGCTCACGCGTGCCGAGCCCGGCTGCCTCGCTTTCCATGTGGAACCGACGGAGGATCCGCTGGTCTGGACCGTCGCCGAGACCTTCGTCGACCGTGAGTCCTTCACCGCGCACCAGGCGCGGGTGGCGGCGAGCGCGTGGGGCCGGGCGACCGAGGGAATCCGACGCGACTACAGGGTGAGCGGGGCGAGCGAGGACCCGCCGCAGCCGCCCGCGGGCGGACCGACCTCTCCCTAGTCCCGAGGGTCCTGGTCCCGGGCATCGAGCATCCCCCGCAGCCATCCGACCCTCCGCACCTCGCCGCCGGCCGCCTCGATCCGCGCGCGCAGCTCGCGATCGTTGGTGACCGCGAGGACCGTGGAGCCGTCCGCGACCCGCCGCTCGACCTCGGCGACGATCTCGTCATCCCCGGATCCGGGCGCGCGCACCACGCGCACGGCGCCAATCTCGGGGATGTCCCGCGCCTTGCCCTCGACGACGAGCGCGACGAGAGGACGGATCGTCCCCGCCGGTTCGGCGGGGATCTCGAGCCCTTCGACGGGGATCTCGAGCCCTTCGAGGCGGTCGCGCAGGCGGACGGCGGCTCTGGCGCGATCGCGCCACCAGCCGTCGGGCACCGAGCCGACGACGTTCGCCCCGTCGACCACGAGCACGATCTCCTCCGCAGCGTCCGTCATCCCACCACCGTCGCACAGCAGGGACGGTCTGACCGCGTCACGCGCGCAGCAGACTGCTCCCGAGCTCGGATCACCCGCGCGTGAGCAGGCGCTCGAGCGGGATGGAGTCGTCCTGCCAGGGCAGCAGCAGCCAGGCGACGACGTACGCCGCGAAGCCGACGAACGGCAGCAGGAACGCGATGAGCAGCAGCAGGCGCACCAGCCACACGTTCAGACCGGTCCTCGCGGCGATGCCGCCCGCGATGCCTGCGAGCAGGCGGCGCGGACCGCGACGGAAGCCGAGGGAGCGCACGGTGTCGAAGAGGGGGCTCATGCCCCGAACGCTACGCACCGCGTCTCCGCGGGTCACGGGGGATAGCCCCCGCGCGTAGAATCCGCGCACCCTCGGCTGCACGCGCCGAGGGGCGATCGAAGACGATTCGCATCACGGGCGGCGCCGACGGCGCACCGTGGAGAGGCGCTCATCATGGGGACACTCACCTACACCGCCACGATGTCGCTCGACGGCTATGCGGCCGACGCCGACGGGGACTTCCAGTGGTCAGCGCCCGGCGACGATGTGTTCGCCGTCCACGTCGA
Source organism: Brachybacterium halotolerans subsp. kimchii (assembly GCF_020792675.1). Classification (NCBI taxonomy): domain Bacteria; kingdom Bacillati; phylum Actinomycetota; class Actinomycetes; order Micrococcales; family Dermabacteraceae; genus Brachybacterium; species Brachybacterium halotolerans. The sequence continues at coordinate 3,684,494 of NZ_CP086254.1, forward strand.
GCGCCTGGCCGAGGTCAGCACCGAGGTCATGGGCCGGCGCACCTTCGAGCTCATGGAGTACTGGGAGGCGGATCCGGAGACCGGGCCCGAGGGCGAGGAGTGGGACGAGGCCGAGCGCGAGTTCGCCCGCCGCTGGCAGCGCATCGAGCGCATCGTCGCCTCCTCGACGCTCGACGAGAGCCGCGTCGATCCGGCGCGCGCCCGACTGATCCGGCACCTGGACCTCGCCGGTCTGCAGCGGATCGTCGACGAGGCTCCCGGGCAGGTCGAGATCTTCGGGCCGACGACGGCGGCCGACGCGATCCGCGCCGGAATGGTCACGGACTTCCACCTGTTCGTGGTCCCGATGATCGTGGGCGGGGGCCTGCGAGCTCTGCCCGACGGGGTACGTCTCGATCTCGAGCGCGTCCACGAGCGGGCGTTCGCCAGCGGTGCGGTGCACCTGCACTATCGCGCCCGCGGCGCAGGTGGGACCCACGGGATGGGCGCGCCGGGCGGGCAGGCGGTCGCGGAGCCGCAGGAGCGCGCCTAGAGACCCCGCCGGAGCACGAGGACGTTGTCGGTGACCTCGGCGGTGCTCGCGCCGTCGGGAGCGGTCGCGGTGCGACGTCGGGGCTCGACGACCAGGCGGTCCCAGTCCCCGGTGAGCGCGAAGGCCTCGAGCGTCTGCTCGGGCGAGGGGAACTCCATGTCCTGGTCCCAGGACCAGGGTGCGACCGAGGCGTGGTCGATGACGAGTAGCAGCCCGCCCGGGGCGACCTGTCGGGAGGCCCGGGCGATGATCGCGTCCCGGTCGATCTCCACCGGCGACTGGAAGTGGCAGGCGAAGACCAGATCGAAGGACCCTTCGGGGATGTCCCGGGCGAGATCCGCCTGAACGGCGCTCACGCGATCCGTCAGGCCCTCGGCGCGGGCGGTCTCCTCGATCCGTCGTGCCGCCGTGGTCGAGGCGTCGGCGGCGGTGACGGTCCATCCGCCTCGGGCGAGCCAGAGGGCGTCACCGCCCTGACCGGCCCCGAGCTCGAGCGCCGCGCCGGGCTGCCGCGCGAACTCGCCGATCAGGTCGACCAGCATGGGGCGGGGGGATGGAGCGTTCGTGGGAACACCGCGCTCGGCGTAGTGCGCCTCCCAGAATCGCTCGCTCTCGGTGGAGTGGTCCGCGTCCATGCGGACCTCATGGGCGAGCAGGGCGCGGCGGGCCAAAACGGCACCGCGGGCGGCCTTGCTGTGGGCACGGCGGTCCACCATCATCACGGGATGGGGAGCGACGACGCGAGCGGGCACGATGGCACGACGAGCACCTGGGAGGACTGGTCCGATCCGTCCCGCGAGAGCGGCCTGGCGGTGATGCTCCCGGGTGGCGGGTACACCTGCGAGATGCCGCTGCTGAGCTTCGCCGGACGCGTCGCCGCCCACCACGGGTGGCGCGTGCGCGCCGTCAGCTGGCATCCCACCGCCGAGTGGGGTGAAGAGCGCGTCGGAGATGAGCTCGAGGCGGCCATCGGTGGATTTCCGGGTCCTGTGCGCGTGATCGCGAAGTCCCTCGGGACCCACGCGGCGCCCTTCGCCGCCGAACGCGGGATCGACGCCGTCTGGCTCACCCCTCTCCTGCATCGACGCGAGGTCGTCGACGCCATGGCACGTCACCGGGGCAGGCAGCTGCTGATCGGCGGGACCTCCGACGAGGGCAGGTGGGATTCCTCGGTCGCCGCCTCGCTCGCGGCAGGCGACGGCGGCGCCGAGCTCCTCGAGATCGCCGGGGCGGACCATTCGCTGGGTGTCGAGGATCCGCTGCGGACGGCCGAGATCCATGTGGAGGTCGTCCGCGTGATCGATCGTTGGTTCTCCGGCGCCTGATCGACCACTGGGGCTTGGTCCGGCGCCCCTGCCGTCCCCGACGTTGACGCTCCGTCCGCGATGGCTGGAGGGATTACTCCCGATCCGGCCGGCGGCGCGTCGCCTTGGTCTGCGACCGCTGCCTCTTCGCCTCGAGCCGGCGACGCTGGGAGCCGCGGGTGCGGCGCGTCGGCCGACGGGGGACGGGAGGGGCGACGGCCTCGCGCAGCAGCTGGGAGAGGCGCTCCCGCGCGGCGACGCGGTTGCGCCGCTGCGCACGGTGCTCCGCGGCGACGACCGTGAGCACCGTGCCGGTGAGCCGGGGCGCGAGGTGCTCCAGTGCGCGCTCGCGCTGCGCCCCGTCGAGCGCGGAGGTCGTGGCGAGGTCGATGCTCAGCTGCACACGGGAGTCGGCGGTGTTCACGCCCTGCCCGCCCGGGCCGGAGGCATGGGAGAACAGCTCGACCAGATCGGAGGCGGGCACCACGAGCCCTCGCGGGGCGCCGGGCCCCGGCGGGACCCGCAGATCATCCACGGGGCGCGTCCCCGTCGAGTCCCTCGCTCTCCTCCGCGAGCCGCGGCTCGACGCGGCGCTCGGGCCGGACTCCCGACTTGTCGGCGTAGAACGTCCTGATCACGTCCATGTCCGCGGCGACATCGCCCGTGAGGTCGATCGTCGGCCCGAGTCCCGCCGTCATCGTCGTGCGATCCACGAAGCCGAGCGTGACCGGCATCCCGGTGCGCCGGGCGATCCGGTAGAAGCCCGACTTCCAGTGCGTGTTCCCTCCGCGGGTGCCGTCGGGCGTGATGACCAGGCCGAACACGGAGCCGCCGTGGACCCGCTCGACGACCTCGGCGACCACGCTCCGAGGGTCGGAGCGGTCCACGGGGATCCCGCCGAGCGCGCGCATGAGCGGTCCCCGCCAGGAGCGGAACAGCGTGTGCTTGCCCAGCCAGTGCACCTCGATGCCCAGGCGCCAGGCGATCGCGAGCATGAGCACGAAGTCCCAGTTGGAGGTGTGCGGGGCGCCGAGCAGCACCGTCGGTCGCGTCGGCGCCGGCCGGGCCACGAGGCGCCAGCGGCTGATCGCCCAGAAGGCGCGGGCGAGGAGTCGGCGGATCATGCGCTCACCGTAGAGGATCCGCATCCGCGTTCCTGTGCCTCCCACGACACCGAGGCGCCGGGGGAGTGCGCTCGGGTCGACGAGACCCCTACTCTGAGCGGCAATGGTCTCCGACGCACGCCCCACTCCCGAGGATCCTCTGGCATCACGCCTCGGGACGTCCGGGACGGCGCGCGCGACGACCCCCCGCACGGGTCGCGGGCTGCGGCTGTGGCGCCGCCTGACCTCGGTGCCCGTGCTCGCACTCGCCCTCCTCGCGACGACGATCGCCGCGGCCGGCCCGATCCAGGGGCTCGACGGCATGCTCGACCGTCACTGGCTCTACCACCTCGCGCCCCAGCTGCTGCCGTTCGTCCAGGGCGTGCTGGACCGGATCGCGGGGCAGGCCGTGTGCCTCCCCGTCCTCGCCGCGGTCGCGATCGTCCTCGCGGTGCGACGCCGCACCTGGCGACCGCTGCTGGTCGCCCTCGCGGCCGAGCTCGCCTTCCTCGTGGGCATCGGCGGCCTCAAGCTGCTCATCGCCCGCCCCTCGCCGACCCTCGACGACGCGGACCTGCTGGCCGGCGGCATCCAGGAGTTCGGCGAGAAGGGCATCAGCTTCCCCTCGGGGCACGCCTCCGAGGCCGTGCTCATCTACGGCGTCGTCGCGTACCTCATCGCCCGCTACGCGCACGTCGCGCCGCGCACGCTGCGCCTCGTGCGCATCGGCGTCGTCCTCCTCGTGCTGAACTCCGTGGTCACCTCGCTGCTGCTGGGCTGGCACTGGGCGAGCGACCTGCTGGGCGGCGTGCTCGCCGGGGCGCTGTGCCTGCGGCTCGTGATCCTCGGTGATCAGCGCTGGGGACGACGGGACGACGCCGGCGACGCCGACGCGCCGGATGCGCCGCAGGGCGCGCAGGAGTAGGTTCTCAGCACACGCGCGCCCCACGCCGGCGGTCTGAAGTCGGTGGCCTGACACCGGCTGCCTCACGCCGGCTGCCTGACGCCGACAGCCCCACGTCGACACCCTCGCGCGCCGAATCGAGGAGGCCGCGATGAACGGTCCCGACACGCAGCCCACCCGCACCGAGCAGTCCCTCACCGTGGACCTGATCCTCTCCCTCGACGGCTGCGCCGCGGGGAAGGGCTGGCCCGGATGGTGGGGCCTCGAGAGCCCCGAGTACCTCGACTGGCTCGCCCAGCAGCCCGACTCCCTCACCCTCATGGGCGCGAACACGTACCGGGTGATGGAGGAGATGTCCGAGCAGGCCCAGCAGATCGACGTCTCCGAGGACGAGAAGGCGAGCTTCGCCCAGCTCGCCGACGCCGACCAGATCGTCTTCTCCGCGACCCTCAGCGCGCCCCTCGCCTGGCCTGGCACGCGACTGATCAGCACCGACGCCGTCGAAGCGGTGCGGGACCTCAAGCGCACGTCCGCCAAGCCCCTGGTCACCATGGGCAGCATCGACCTGGGCTGCTCCCTGCTGCGCGCCGGAGTCGTGGACCGCTTCCGGGTGGTCCTGTTCCCGGTCATCACCGGACGCACGGGGCTCGAGCGGATCTGGGAGCGGTACCAGGACGTGGCGCTCAACCTCGTCGAGGCGCGCACCTTCGAGGGCGGTCTGCAGCTCCTCGAATACGTGCCCACGCCGCTGGACGCGCCGCCCGGCACCGCCTGGGAGCGCTGAGCCGGTCTCTGTCCCCGGGCCGCGCGGATCATCACCGTCGGCCGCGCCACGATGACCGCCGCAGGATCGGACATTCCCCCGCGCGGGCGTCGGCGTAGCGTCTGGCGCATATCCGGCCCCGCGACGAGGGGCCGGAGACCTCGCGGGCTGTCGGCGACCGGCACACGGCGCCCCGGTCCGCGAGGTCCTGCGAAGGAGGCTCGAGGATGAGCAGCACAGCGGAGAGCAGCAGCACGGCGACGGGGCGCGCACTGCCGCCTGTCGTCGACATGGACACCTGGCAGGCCCGGCGCGACGAGCTGCTGGTGCGGGAGAAGGCGCACACCCACGAGGGCGACGCGATCGCCGCGGCGCGTCGGCGCCTGCCGATGGTCGAGGTCGACGGGACCACGCCGGTGGTCGGGGCCGACGGTCCGGTGCCCTTCCTCGACCTCTTCGAGGGCCGCGACCGGCTCGTCGTGTACCAGCACATGTGGCACGACGGCGCCCCGCACCAGGGGCAGTGCGAGGGCTGCACGGTCTCCGCCTGGCACTTGCAGGACGCGACCTACCTGCACCAGAACGGCGTCTCGCTAGCGATCCTCACCGTGGGCGCATAGGACGAGGTCGCCCCGTTCACCGAGTTCATGGGCTACGACACCGTGCCCTGGTACTCGGTGCGCGAGGCGCCCGCGCCGATCGGCGGCGACATGGGGTACGTCGCGAGCTTCGTGCGCGAGGGCGACCGCGTGTTCCTCACCTATCGGACGACGGGCCGCGGCGTCGAACGGGCGAACCCCACCATGGGGCTGCTGGACATGACGGTCTGGGGACGGCGCGAGGACTGGGAGGACAGCCCCGAGGGCTGGCCCGGGCAGAACCCCGCGTGCTGGAGCTGGCGCAGCGACGAGAACGGCACCCCCACCTGGGGAGAGGACAGCCGTCCCACGCCGCAGTGGACCCGCCCCGGCGCCGGGCCGGTCACGACCCTCGGGCGCCGCGGCGGGCACTGAGCACAGGGCTCGATCAGTCGACCTGCAGCTCGCCCATCGGGCCCCAGTCCTCCACGTCGACCTGCTGGGAGACGATCTGCGGGGTCGCGCTGAGGTACTGCGGGAAATCGCCCTGCATCTTCTTGAAGTGCGGGGAGGTCACGTGCGGTCCCGCGCCCTCATCGGTGAAGGCCTCGATGAGCACGTAGGTGTTCGGATCCTTCACGCTGCGGGACCACTCGAACCACTTGTTGCCCTCTTCGGCGAGAGTGGCCTCGGTGAACTCGCTCGCGATCTCGGGCCACTGATCGGCGAACTCGGGCTTCACCGGGAACTTGACGTTGATGAGGATCATGACGGTCCTTCCGCTCGATCGGGTGCGGGCCGGGGACGGTCCGCTCGCGTCCCAGCATGATGCCCGATCGGCCGACGGGGAACCGCGCTTCTTGCAGGGCGAGAAGCGCGGTTCCGCGTCGGGAGGCTGAGGGCGGGGCCCTGCCGAGCAGCGGTCTGCTCCGACGGGTCCGACGCCGCCGACCGCTCAGCGCTTGACGGTGCCTGAGGTCGCCCCGGTGCGGGTGGCCGTTTTGGGGTAGGTGAAGCGGTACTGCTTCTTGGCGCTCGAGGTGACCTTCACGGTCGCCTTCCCCTTCGAGAGCTTGACCCTCTTCACCGTCTTCCAGGTCTTACCGGACTTCACCTGCAGCTTCGCGCTCGCGGGGTTGTAGGCGCGGTACTCGTCCCAGTCGAGGTTGAGGCTCGTGGCCTTGGCCGAGAGGGTCACGGTGCGGCCCTTGCGGCTGGAGCTGAGCGAGGCCTTCGACTTCGCCCGCACGTAGAAGGACTTCTTGGTGTGGTCGGTGTAGTACCTGTAGTCGGTGTACGTGCCCCACGTGTCGCGCTTGGTGTATCCCGCGTCGACGTCGGCCGGGCCCACCGTGTACTTGCCCAGGCCATCGAGCCACGGGCAGATCTGCGGACGACTGAGGGTCTTGCCGTTGGAGGACGACGCCCAACTGACGAGGTCGCGCCCGCGCGTGATGTCGACGTCGATCCGGGACTCCTTGTAGTCCTTCTGCTTCTTGGTGGTCATCGTGACGGTCACCTTGCGGCAGTAGCTCGACATGATCACCTGGTCGGAGACCTTGTAGCTGGTGATGTCGATCGGGTGCGTGCTCGCGCTCGCCGCGGGGGCGAGGGCGACGGACGCGAGAAGTGCGATCAGGACGGCGACCACCGGCGCCATCAGTCGCTGGATTCTGGACACAGGACCTCCAAGGGAAAAGGGCAGCAGGATAAGGGGGGTGATGCAGGTGGGGCAGGAAAAACTGCGAAGGAGGATGTCGTGCGGCGCCCGCCAGCGGACGCGGCATCCAGGGCTCCCTCCGACCCTCGATGGCAGGAAGATAACCCGAGACGGCGACATTCGAGAAGAGTCCGACCGATGTGACGTGACGCGACCCGTCGTGACCGCACGGGTCGCCCGTCGTGAGCATCGTGGATCCGGCGCGTTCACGCTCTCCCGGCCCCTGCGGGGCGAGCTCCGGCGAGCGCTCAGGACGCAGCTCCCGGGAGGCACCGCCCGCGGGTGCGGTCGACGCTCCCGGTATGACAGTGGCGAGCGGACCTGAGAGGATGGGCTCGTGACGACGGTGTTCAACCAGAAGCGGGGCGATGAAGCCCCGGAAGGTCGGAGCGAAGCTCCGGACCGACTGGGCGAGGACGCCTCGCTGGACCCCCACGAGGACGCTCCCGCAGGTCAGATCCCCCGCGCGTTCGCCGTGCTCGAGGCCGTGGCGGCCGGCGGCAGCAGCACGGCACGCGCGATCGCGGATGCCACGGGCATCCCCCTGCCCACCGTGTACCGCCTCGCCCAGGAGCTCATCCGCGCCGGCTACCTGGTGCACCTGAAGGACGAGAAGCGCTTCGCGCTCGGGTACCAGCTGCACCGCCTCGCCGTCGGCCTCCACGAGGACCTCGGGATCCCGCGCGCCGTGCGCAACGAGGTGTGCGCGATGCACCGCGACCTCGGCATGGCCTCCTACCTCGCGATCCACCGCGGCACAGACTTCGTGGTGGTGTTCGTGGCCGATTCCCCGCAGGCCCCGCGCCTGAGCCCCATGGGCTTCGGATTCCACGAGAGCCCCCACGCGACGGCCTTCGGCAAGGTGGGGCTCGCGGCCCTCAGCATCGAGGAGCGCGACGACTACCTCGCCGGCCGCACCCTCCTCGCGCACACCGATCGCACCCTCACCGATCCCGTGGTCCTGCGCCGACAGCTCGACGAGATCTCCGAACGCGGCGTGGCCTGGGAGCACCAGGAGTTCCAGAGCGGCACCGATTGCCTGGCCGCGTCCTTCAAGGCCGACGACGGCATGCTCATCGGCACCGTCGCCGTCTCCGCGCCGGTCCGCGCCTACGAGGGCCGCACGCGCCACATCGAGGACCGCGTGCGCGCCTGCGCCTCGCGTGCGGGCCGCGCCTACCGCCTGGGCGGTCACCAGGGCTGAGGGCGGGTCCCCGCCGTCCGCACTCGAGGATCTGGGCCCGACGCACTCGCCCGTCGGCCACCGTTCTCGCCCGACGAGAACGCCCGTGGCCCGGGGTCATGCCGTCTTCCTAGTGTGTGTCTCGGATCACCGACGATCACCGGCGACGACGCCGGAGGAAGGACACGTCATGAGCACATCGGACTGCGGCGAAGCGGTCAACGACGTCGAGGGGACCGCGGAGGCCCATCGCACGCTCGTGGCCCTCATCAAGGCCGCCTTCCCCCACCAGAAGACGGTGCCCGACTCGGCGTACGAACGGGTCGCCGACACGGTCCTCTCCCAGGCCGAGGAGAGCGCGTGGCTGCGAGCGAAGGTCGCCCAGGGCCTGGACTCCCTGCAGGGCCTCGCCGACGGGCGCTTCCACGAGCTGCCCCAGGAGCAGGCATACCTGATCCTGCTGCGCATCCAGCACACGACGTTCTTCGGCTTCATCCGCCAGACGGTCGTCGTGAACCTCTACGAGGACGAGGAGCTCTGGGAGGCCGTCGGCTACGAGGGGCCCTCGTTCGAGAAGGGCGGGTACATCGACCGCGGCTTCGACGATCTCGACTGGCTGCCCGACCCGCGCATCGAGGAGTACGACGGCGAGCCCCTGCAGGAGGTCGTCTCCGACCTGCCGACGGCGGCGTCCACCCGCAGCACGCGCGGTGCGGCCGTCCCCGCAGGACAGAGCAAGGCGCGCTCGACGCGCGTGGGATCCGGGAGGAAGAACTGATGACCAGCATCGACCACGACGCGAAGCCCGTCGTCATCGTCGGCTCCGGCGCCGGCGGCGGCACCCTCGCCTACGAGCTCACCAAGCAGGGCATCGAGTGCGTGCTCCTGGAGGCCGGCCCCTACCTGCGCAACGAGGACTACATGAACCTCGAGTGGGAGGCCTTCAACCAGATGGCCTGGACCGACACCCGGACCACCTCGGGCTCCTGGCGGGTGGCGACGGACTTCCCGAACCTCCCCGCCTGGATCGTCAAGGCCGTCGGCGGCACCACCACCCACTGGTCGGGCGCGACCCCTCGCTTCAAGGCGCACGAGTTCTCACCCCGCAGCACCTACGGCCGCATCGATGGCGCGAACCTGCTGGACTGGCCGATCACCCTCGAGGAGCTCGAGCCGTACTACACACGGGCCGAGGACGCGATCGGCTCCACCCACCGCGGCGGACGCAAGGCCCTGCCCGCGAACAACAACTACAAAGTGCTCGCGGCCGGAGCCGAGAAGCTCGGCATGAGGCACTACGCGACCGGCCCCTACGGCACCAACGCCGAGCCCTACGACGGCCGTCCCGCCTCCATCCAGGACGGCTTCAACTTCCAGGGCGACAAGAACCGCTCGAAGTGGTCGACGATGGTGCGGGAGATCCCACGGGCCCTGGAGACCGGGAAGCTCGACCTGCGGCCCGACTCGCACGTCGCGCAGATCCTCCACGACCGCAGCGGACGCGTGGACGCGGTGCTCTACCTCGACTCCGAGGGCAAGCTGCATCGCCAGTGCGCCTCCGTGGTGTGCGTGGCGGGCAATTCGATCGAGACCCCGCGCCTGCTGCACATGAGCTCGTCCTCGATGTTCCCCGACGGGCTCGCGAACTCCTCCGGGCAGGTGGGGCGCAACTACATGCGCCACCTCACCGGCAGCGTGTACGCGCAGTTCGACAAGCCCGTGCACATGTACCGCGGGGAGACCATGGCCGGGCTCATCGCCGACCAGTCGGTGCACAACCCGGCCCGCGGCTTCGCGGGCGGCTACTACATCGAGACCATCTCCCTGGGGCCCGCCTTCATGGCGAGCTTCGTGGAGCCGGGGGCCTGGGGCCCGGAGTTCACCTCTCTGCTGGACGGGTACGAGAACACGGCCGGCTGCTGGATCGTGGGGGAGGACATGCCCCAGGAGTCCAACGCGATCACGCTGAACTCGACGGTCACCGATCAGCACGGCCTGCCGGTCGCGGACGTCCACTACGACGACCACGCCAACGACCTGGCCATGCGCGAGCACGCGTACTCCACGTCGCAGAAGCTCTACGACGCGGTGGGCGCGGTCTCCAGCCACCGCACCCCGCCCTATCCCTCGACGCACAACCTGGGCACCTGCCGCATGAGCGAGCGCCCCGAGGACGGCGTCGTGGACGAGTGGGGCAGGGCGCACGACGTGCCGAACCTGTTCATCTCCGACGGCTCGCAGTTCACGAGCGGCGCGGCGGCGAACCCGACGCTCACGATCGTCGCGCTCGCGATCCGACAGGCCGAGTACCTCGCCGACGCCCTGAAGAAGGGCGAGGTCTGAGGGTGAGGCCGCGTGGCCACCTGGCCGCGTGGGCACGTGGCCACCGGGCCGCGTGGCCGACGAGAACGGTCGACGTGAGCCTCTGACCAGAGCGAGCGACGGGCCCGCGCCCCGGGAGGAATCCCGGGGCGCGGGCCCGTCGCTCGCTCTCCGTTCCCCGTGGCCGCTCGTCCGCGCCGAGGTCACCGGCCCAGCATCAGCGGGACCAGGTAGGCGAGCGAGAACGCCTCGTAGAGGGCGCCGATCACGAGCAGGACGAGCGCCGGGAGCAGGAGCATGCCGAGGGTGCGCAGCCCGCGCAGGTAGCCGTCGCGCCGGCGCTCGGCCCCGACGCTCGCGGGGCGCAGCCATGCCCTGCCCAGCACGAAGGCGCCCAGCATGACCAGCACGTAGGCCTGCACCTCGAGGAGCAGTGTCAGCGAGTGCGGTACGAGAGTCGTGCGCACGGTGGGGTCGACAGGAGCGAGGGAGGTGCCGATGGTCAGCGCGCGCACGGCGAAGATCGCGATGCCCGCGAAGGGCACGATGAGGGAGGGCACGGAGATCGAGGCGACGACCACCGTCCCCACGTTGATCGCGAAGATGACCAGGGCGAACAGCAGGGGAGTGGCCATCAGCGAGCTCGCGAGGGCCGTCGATCCGTTGGAGTCCATGTCGGCCAGGCTCGCGGCGTTCAGCCCGGGGAAGAGCGCGCCGGCCGCCATGCCGGCGAGCACGAGGCCGTAGGCCAGGAGATTCAGCAGCAGGTAGGCGCGCCGGTTCTCGCGGATGATGCCGAGGACGGGTACGAGGGGGCTGTGCAGGGACCGCATGGTGCTTCCTCCTGGGGTGAGGGGGCCGGCTTCCGGCTCGGTCCCCTCACCCCAGACCGTGTGGTCACCACATGGTCAAGGGGGTGCGCCCCAGACGTCGGACGTGCTCAGCTGAACTGGATGCCGCCGTCGACCAGGATCGTCTGACCGGTGACGTAGTCCGAGTCCTCGCCGGAGAGGTAGGAGACCAGGCGCGCGATGTCGTCGGGCTCCGAGACGCGACCCAGATGGATGGTCTTCGCGTTCTCCGCGAGCGCCTCGCCGCGCTGCTGTCCGTTCTTCGCCGCGAGCTTCTCGTCGATGAGGTCCCACATGGCGGTGCCCACGATGCCGGGGCCGTAGGCGTTCACGGTGATGCCGTGCTCGGCCCACTCCATGGCCGCCGCCTGGGTGAGGCCGCGCACGGCCCACTTGGTGAGCGAGTAGGGGCCGAGGAACGCGAACGGGCGGAAGGCCACGATCGAGGCGGCGCCGATGATCTTGCCGCCGTGGCCCTGGGCGACCATCTGCTTCGCGGCCTGGCGGTAGGAGTTGAAGACGCCCGTGATGTTCACGTCGAGGATCTTCTGGAAGTCCGCGGCATCGTAGTCCAGGAGCTCCTTGACCTGCGCGATGCCGGCGTTGGCGACGAACACGTCGAGGTGTCCGCCGGCGGAGACCGCGGTCTGCACGAGCGCGGCCACCGAGTCCTCGTCGGAGACGTCCACGGTGGCGCCGGTCGCGGTGCCGCCGGCCTCGGTGATCGCGGCGACGGTCGCGTCGATGCCCTCCTGCATGCTCGGCAGGTCGGCGACGACGACGTGCAGGCCGTCGCGCCCGAGGCGCTTCGCGATGCCCTCGCCGATGCCGCGGGCCGAGCCGGTCACGACGGCCACCTTCTGCCCGTCCGGGGCCTTCGCACGGGCCTTCTCCACGGTCGAGAGTTCCTGGGATCCGGTGCTGCTCATGGCGTCTCCTCATCGAGTCGTTCTGGGGGTCGGAGTCCGGGAGTCGGGTGCGGCGCGATCGGCCGGTCGACGGGGGCTCCTCGTGGCCTGCGACTCAGGTCACGCTCACAGCACACCAAGCGCGCGGACCGACCGGCAACGCGGGTTCTCGCGCCGCGAGAAGCGGGCGCGAGGCGGTGGGAGAGGCAGGGAGAGAGGCGGGCGAGAAGCAGGCGAGACGCCGTCTCCGACCGGCCGACGGGTCGACGGGCCGAGGGGAGTGTCAGGGCAGCAGCGGCACGACCCCGGGCCCCGCCATCGCGGGAACGCTCGCGAGCACCATCTCGTGCATCGCCGCGGCCGCCGCGCTCGCCTGCGCGTCACGACGCAGCGCGAGGTTGACCGTCCGCTCGAGTGCCGGGCGGACCAGCCGGGCCGAGCGCAGGCCCGCGCGCCCGCGCACCACCATCGCGGGCACGACGGCGACACCGATCCCGCGCTCGACGAAGCGCAGCACGGCGTCCATCTCCGCGCCCTCGACGGCGATCCGCGGGGTCAGGCCGTGGGCGGCGAAGGCCGCGTCGGTCGAGGCCCGCAGCTCGTAGGAGCGGTTGAAGGCGACCTGAGGGAGCGCGGCGAGCTCGGCGAGGGTGACCTCGTCCGGCAGCGTCGTCCCGTCGTGCGGGCGCTGTGCGCTCGCGACCACCACGAGCTCCTCGCGCAGCAGCGGGACCAGCCGCGCCTCGTCGGCCACGAGCCGGGCTCCGTCGGCCCCCGGGCGGTCCTCGCGGGTCACGGTGAGGGCGAGGTCGAGGTCGCCCGCCTCGAGGGCCTCGGCGAGGGTGTGCGCGCCGGCCTCGAGCACGTGCAGCTCGATCTCGGGATGGCGCGCGTGGAAGGCGGCGAGCACGTCCGCCACGAGCGAGACGCACAGCGTGGGCGGGGCGCCGATCCGCACGAGCCCGCGGCGCAGGCCGGCGAGCTCGTCGAGGGTCCGACGGGCGGAGCGCTCGTCGGCCAGGATCCGGCGGGCGATCGGCAGCAGCGCCTCGCCCGCCGCCGTGAGCGCGGCCCCGCCGCGGCCGCGGTCGAAGAGCGCCGCCCCGAGCTCCGCCTCGAGACCCGCGATCTTCCGGGAGAACGAGGGCTGGGTGAGGAAGAGCTCCTCGGCAGCGCGCGTGAAGGTGCCCTGCCGCGCGGCGGCATCGAAGGCCTGCAGGTGATCGATCCTCATGGTGCCCACGGTATATGCGACTCACGTATCGAAGACAGGCCAGAGTTGCATTAGCGCTATGGAATCTGCGTCCGTAGCGTCGGCCGCATGAGCGATGACGCGACCACCCCGAAGACCAGGCGCAGAGCGCGAACCCCACGGCACCTCCCACCCGACTGCTCTCGACCTCGGTCCTCGTGATCGGCACCGGCGGCGCCGGACTGCGCGCCTCCATCGAGCTCGCCGAGCGCGGGGTCGAGGTCCTCGCCGTCGGCAAGCGGCGCACCCACGACGCGCACACGACGCTCGCCGCCGGCGGCATCAACGCGGCACTGGGCACCATGGACCCCGAGGACTCCTGGCGCCAGCACGCCGCCGACACCCTGCGCGAGTCCTACTTCCTCGCCGACCCCGAGATCGTCGAGACCGTCACCCGCAGCGCCGCCCGCGGCATCGAGGACCTCGAGCGCTGGGGCATGCCCTTCGCCCGCGAGGCCGACGGCCGGCTCTCCCAGCGCTTCTTCGGCGCCCACACCTATCGCCGCACCTGCTACGCCGGCGACTACACGGGCCTCGAGATCCAGCGCACCCTCATGCGCCGCGCACGCGAGCTCGACGTGCCGATCATCGACACCGTCTACATCACCCGCCTGCTGGTCGCGGACGGCGCCGTGTTCGGCGCCTACGGCTTCGACATCGTCACCGGCCAGGAGGTGCAGATCGACGCCGACGCCGTGATCCTCGCGGCCGGCGGCCACACCCGCATCTGGCGGTACACCTCCTCGCGCCGCGACGAGAACACGGGCGACTCCTTCCGCCTCGCCGCGCTCGCCGGCGCCCGCATCCGCGACGCCGAGCTGGTCCAGTTCCATCCCTCCGGGCTGCTGTCCCCCGAGGACGCCGCGGGCACCCTCGTCTCCGAGGCGGCGCGCGGCGAGGGCGGTGTGCTGCGCAACGTGCGCGGCGAGCGCTTCATGGAGCGCTACGACCCGGCGCGGAAGGAGCTCTCCACCCGCGACCGGGTCGCGCTCGCGAACTTCACCGAGATCGCCGAGGGCCGGGGCACGGAGAACGGCGGCGTGCTCCTGGACGTCTCGCACCTGCCGCGCGAGCAGATCCTCGAGCGGCTCCCGCGCGTCTACCGGACCCTCATCGACCTGCAGATGCTCGACATCACCACCACACCCATCGAGGTCGCGCCCACCGCCCACTACTCGATGGGTGGGGTCTGGGTGCGCCCCGAGGACCACGGCACCGGGGTCGACGGGCTGTACGCGATCGGGGAGGCCTCCTCGGGGCTGCACGGCGCGAACCGCCTGGGCGGGAACTCGCTCATCGAGCTGCTCGTCTACGGGAGGATCACCGGTGCCGAGGCCGCCCGGTACGCCCGGGCGCGCACGCGCATCGAGCGCGATCCGCGGGCCGTCGAGATCGCCCACGAGGAGATCCGCGCCTTCCTCACCGGAGACGGCATCGAGGTCCCGCGGCGCCTGCAGCGCGAGGTGCGCGACGTGATGAGCGCCCACGCGGGCGTGGTGCGCACCGAGGACGGGCTGCGCGAGGGCCTCGAGCGGATCCAGGAGCTCGAGACGCGGGCCCTCGGGGTCACCGCCCACCCCGACATCGCCGGCTTCGACGACCTCGCCCACGCCTTCGACCTGCTCGGCTCCCTGCTCGCCGCCCGCGCGACGCTCGAGTCCGCGATCGAGAGGCGCGAGACCCGCGGCTGCCACAACCGTGCGGACTTCCCGGAGCAGGATCCGCAGTTGCGCGGGAACATGGTGTGGAGCCCCGACAGCGGGGTGGTGTTCGAGCCGCTGCCCGAGGTGTCCGAGGATCTGCGCGATCTGGTCGAGGCTCCGGCCGACGACTCCTCGGAGGGCAGGCTCGTCGAGTGAGGTCGGGCTGCGGTGTGGTCCCGTGGACCCTCGGGCCCGCACCGCTGCTCAGGCGCCCCGCAGGTTCCGGCGCAGGATCTTGCCGCTCGAGGACTTCGGGATCGCATCGATCATCACGACCTGCCGGACCTTCTTGTAGGGCGCGACGCGGCCCGCGACGAAGTCCATGACGTCCTGCTCCGTGAGCTCGGCGCCCTCCTGGAGGACGACGAAGGCCTTGGGGATCTCCTCGCCGGCCTCGTCCCGGCCGCCGACGACGGCGGCGTCGGCGATCTGCGGGTGGGCGAGCAGGGTCGGCTCGAGCTCGGCCGGCGCGACCTGGTAGCCCTTGTACTTGATGAGCTCCTTGAGGCGGTCGATGAGGGAGACGACGCCCTCCGCGCTCACGGTCGCGATGTCGCCGGTGTGCAGCCAGCCGTCCTCGTCGATCGTCAGCGACGTTGCCTGCTCGTTGTTGAGGTAGCCGACCATGACGTTGGGCCCCTTGCAGCACAGCTCCCCGGGCTCGCTCACGCCCGTGGCGGGCACCGGGATCTCCTCGCGCGTGGCCGGGTCCTGCAGCACGCACTCCATGTTCGGGACGGTGATCCCGACGCTGCTGAGCGGCAGGTCGTCCCGCCCGGCGGGGATCAGCTGCGAGACGGGGCTCATCTCGGTCATCCCGTAGCCCTGGCGCACCGAGCAGCCCAGGCGGCGGGCGACGGCGCCGCCGACCTCCCCGTCCAGCGGCGCGGCGCCGGAGAACACCGTGGTGACGGCCGAGAGGTCGAACTCGTCGACGAGCGGATGCTTGGCCAGGGCCACCGCGATCGGCGGGGCGATGAACACGAACGTGCAGCGCTGGTCCTGCACGATCCGCAGGAACTCCGGCAGGTCGAACCGCGGCATCGTCACCAGGGTCGCGCGCTGCAGAAGGGCGAGGTCCAGGAGCACCGTCATCCCGTAGATGTGGAAGAAGGGCAGCACGGCCAGGACGCGGTCCTCGGGCCCGACCCCCACGAGGTCGGCCGACTGCGCGACGTTGGCGACGAGGTTGCGGTGGGTGAGCATCACGCCCTTGGGACGTCCCGTCGTGCCCGAGGAATAGGGGAGCACCGCGAGATGCGTCGACGGGTCCACGGACACCTCGGGGGCGGGGGCGCCCGAGGCGAGAAGGTCGGCGAGAGCCTCATGGCCCTCGGCGCCGTCGAGCACGATCACCCGCTCGGAGGCGATGCCCGCCGCGGCGGCGCCCTCCGTCGCGGCGGACAGCAGCGGGGAGACGGTCAGCAGCGTCCTCGCCCCCGAGTCCTCGAGCTGGGCGGCGACCTCATGGCCCGTGGCCAGGGCGTTCACCGTGGTCGCCGTGGCGCCGGCGCGCAGGATCCCGTGGAAGACGGCGACGAAGGCGGGGGAGTTCGGCGAGTGCAGGGCCACCACGTCCCCGACGCCGACGCCGCGCGCCGCGAGCGCGCCGGCGATCGCATCGACCTGGTCCCGCAGGGCGGCGTAGGTGGTCTCGGCCCCCGAGGCGCCGTCGACGACGGCGACCTTCTCGAGGTCCTCCGGGGAGAGGGAGGTGAACAGCAGGTCGTACAGCGTCAGATCGGGGATCTCGACGTCGGGGCGGGGGCTGCGGAACGGCATGGTGTCTCCTTCGACGACTCATCGCACGGACGGTGCGAGGAGTCTATGGGCGCACCTCCGCGCCCGGTGGGAGATCCCGGGGACGAGCCGCCGTCACGACCACTCGGAGGTGCGCCCCTTGAGATCCCGGTAGGCGTCCATGACCTGGGGCGTGGGCTCCGCCGTGAGAGTGCGGCCGCCGGCGATCTCCCAGGCCGGCGGCTCCTCGTCGCCCGTGAGCGCCCATGCCGCCTGCCGGGCCGCGCCCAGCGCCACGTACTCGCCCTCCGGGGCGATCGTCACCTCGCGGCCGAAGACCGCCGGCGCGAGGCGGCGCACCGCCTCGTTCTGCGCGGCGCCGCCGATCAGCACGATCCTGCGGGCCCGGCCGCCCGGCAGCGAATCGCCCAGGAGGTCCTCGAGCGCCGAGATCCCGTCGGCCAGGGAGCACAGCAGTCCCTCGACCGCGGCGCGGGCGATGTCCGCGCGCGTGGTCGCGGTCGACATGCCCTGGAGGGTGGCGCGGGCCGTCGGGCGGTTGGGCGTGCGCTCGCCGTCGAAGTACGGCAGCAGGGTGACGCCGCCCGCTCCGGGCTCCGAGGCCAGCGCCAGATCCGCGAGCCCCGCGAAGTCGACCTGCAGCAGCTCGCGGGCGAAGTCGAGGATGCGGGCCGCATTGATCGTCGTGGCCATCGGCAGGAAGCGGCCCGTGGCATCGGCGAAGCCCGTGACGGTGCCCGAGGCGTCCGCGGGTCGAGCGTCGCTCACCATCGCGCACACCCCGGAGGTGCCGATCGAGACCGAGACGTCGCCGGGGCCGAGCGAGAGCCCGAGGGCCGCGGCCATGTTGTCGCCGGTGCCCGCGGCGATCGCCGCGCCGGAGGCGGTGCGGGCCATGACCTGCTGGGGCGCGGCCGGCAGCTCGGGGAGCGCGAGGTCGCGCCCGCCGGTCGCCAGGCGCAGGAGCTCATGGTCCCAGCCCTCCTCGCGGGTCGAGTAGTAGCCGGTCCCGGAGGCGTCCCCGCGGTCGGTGAAGAAGGCGTCGCCTCCCGCGGAGAGACGGCGGGAGACGAAGTCGTGAGGCAGGAGCACGCGCTCGGCCCGGTCCAGGGACGCAGGCTCGTTCTCGGCGATCCAGCGCAGCTTGGTCGCGGTGAGGGAGGCGACGGGCAGGGACCCGATGCGGTCGACGGTCGCGGCGGCGCTCCCGATGTCCTCGATCAGGGCGGCGGCCTGCGGGGCGGAGCGGGTGTCGTTCCACAGCAGCGCCGGGCGCACCACCTCGCCGGCCTCGTCGAGGAGCACCATGCCGTGCTGCTGGCCGCCCACGGAGACGGCGTCGGCCCGTTCGAGGAGGCCCTTGCAGGCCGTCCCGAGGGCGTCGATCCACGCGCGAGGATCGACCTCGGTGCCGCCGGGATGGGGCGCGCGCTGCTCGGCGAGGACCTCGCCGTTCTCCGCGTCGACGAGGACGGCCTTGGTCGCCTGGGTCGAGGAATCGATGCCGAGCACGGCGGTGGGCATGGGGCCTCCAGGAGCACTGGTCGGGGAGCGGCATGGGGTCGAGCCACAGCTTACGGGGCGTGATGTCGCCCGCATCACGGCGCGGACGGGGAACGCAGGGCCAGTGTGGAGCGTTGCTCCAGCAGACCCCCGCCGTGCCTCCGGGGGACGCACATAGTGTGGCGGGACCGGACAGCACCTCAGCACCGCACCTGAGCACAGCGCCTCAGCCCAGCACACCTCTCGAGGCCGACGAAGGAGAAGCCGTGGGACGCAGCGTCATGAACATCGTGAAGACAGCACTGCTGTTCGGCGTACTCTGGGGCGTCCTGCTCGCCGTCGGCTACATGCTCGGCGGGAACTTCATCTGGATCTTCGCGCTGATCGGTCTGGTCGGCACGTTCATCAGCTTCTGGAACTCCGACACCATCGCGATCCGCTCGATGCGCGCCCGCGAGGTCTCGCCGCAGGAGGCGCCCGGGCTGCACCGCATCGTGCAGGACCTCGCGGACCAGGCCGGGCAGCCCATGCCGCGCCTGTACATCTCGCCCACGCAGCAGCCCAACGCCTTCGCGACCGGGCGCAGCCCGAAGCGCGCGGCCGTGTGCTGCACCGAGGGCATCCTGCAGCTGCTCGACGAGCGCGAGCTGCGCGGCGTGCTCGGCCACGAGCTCATGCACGTGTACAACCGCGACATCCTCACCAGCTCCGTCGCCGCGGGCGTCGCGGGTGTGATCACCTCGCTCGCGCAGATGGCGCTGTGGTTCGGCGGCGGGCGCGACCGCCAGGGCGGCGGCGGGATCATCGGCGCCCTGCTCGCGATGATCCTCGCGCCTCTCGCCGCGACCCTCATCCAGCTCGCGATCTCCCGCACGCGCGAGTACTCGGCGGACCACGACGGCGCCGAGCTCACCGGCGATCCGCTCGCCCTCGCCTCCGCGCTGCAGAAGATCTCCGGCGGCGTCGCCGCGCACCCGCTCCCACAGGAGCAGGAGCTGCAGGACGCTGCGCACATGATGATCGCGAATCCCTTCCGCGGCGGAGGCATGGGCCAGCTGTTCTCGACCCACCCGCCCACGGAGCAGCGCATCGCCCGCCTCCAGCGCCTCGCCCAGGAGATGGGCCGGGCCTGACGTGGAGTGCGGGCGTGCGGCACGCCCCGCCCTCACCCCTCGGGGACGGCCTCGCTCATCGCGCTGATCTGGAAGGTCGCGCCGTCCGGGTCGGCCACGGTCGCGATGCGGCCGAAGGGGGAGTCGACGGGGCCGTCGAGCAGGCTCCCGCCGAGCTCCTGCACCCGGGCGACCGCGGCGTCGGCCGCTTCGACGCCGAGGTAGATCCGCCAGCCGGTCGCCTCCTTCGGCATCACGCCCGTGGCGTCGCAGATGCCCCACCCGTTCTTCCCCTCCGGGCCGTTGGTGACGTACCGGAAGGCATCGTCGTCCATCGACTCGCTCATCGGGACGAGGTCCGCGTCGACCACGCTGCGGTAGAACGCGCAGGCGCCGTCGAAGTCGTGCGTCATCAGCTCGAACCAGACGGGCGAGCCCGGCGAGCCGGTGAAGTCGAAGCCCTCGAGCGTGCCCGCCTGCCAGAGGCCGACGCCCGCCTGCGTCGAGTCGAGGACCACGGCCATGCTGCCCTGGTCGCCCACGGGGTGGGGGCCGGAGACGATGATCCCGCCGTTCTCGGTGACGCGGCGGGCGCGGGCGTCGATGTCGTCGACGAGGAGGTACACGCTCCATGCCGCGGGCAGCGGGTCGCCCGCCGGGCAGGTCATGCCCGTGACGTCCATGAGCCCGCCGACGAGAGCGCCGTCGTTGCGGATCAGGTGGTAGTGGTTGAAGTCCTCGCCCATGTCCTCGAACTCCCAGCCGAACAGGCCGGAGTAGAACGCGATGGCGGCCGGGACGTCGTGGACGCTGACGTCGAGCCAGGTGGTGCTTCCGATGCTGCGTGTCATGGTCTGCTCCTTCGTCCGAGTGGCAGGGGACGGGGCCGTTCCCTGCGCGAGCGCCCTGCCAGGGCGATCGGTGCGCTCACCACGCTAGATGCCCGCGCGCGGCGCGGTATGTCCGTTCCTGCGCGGTGCCGGTATCGTCCTGGCCATGGCCGACTGGTTCCGCAGCACCACATGGACGCCCGAGGATGCCGAGCATTTCGAGCTGCGACTGGGCAGGGCCAGGCCCCACAACCGCGCCCAGTACCTGCGGATCCAAGGGGTGCATCTCGAGCGGGAGGGCCTGCGGACGCCCGCTCGCGAGCTCTGGCGGCGGGCCCTCGCGCAGGGTGAGCCGGGCTCGCAGCGATCGACGGCGATGGAGCACCTCGCAGGCTCCCTGCACGAGGACGATCCCGAGGAGGCCGAGCGCCTGCTGCGCGCGCTCCTCGAGGAGAATCCGCCTCTGCAGGGCACCCGCCAGCTCGCGCACGTGGAGCTCGCGGACCTGCTCGCCCAGCGCGGCACGCGCGCGGCGCTGCGTGAGGCGCGCTCCCTTCTGCGCGCCTCCGAGAGCATGGGGTCCAGCGTGCCGATCCAGGACTTCCGACGCGAGCTCGTGCGCGCCCGGGTCCATCACGCCGGGGGTCAGCGGCGCCGCGCCGCGCAGGCGGCTCGCAGCGCGCTCGCGGCCGCCGGGCGGGAGACTCCTGCGGCGTCCGCGCCGGGCCTGGCGGTCCAGGACCTCGCTCCGGAGCTCGAGGCGTGGCTGCGGTCGGTCGCGGAGACCGGCCGCTCTGCCGGGCCTGCGGCCGACGAGCGAGCGCGCGGTGTCCGGTGGCGCCGGGGCTGACCGACCCCGCGCTCATGCGCGGCGGAGCGAGGGCAGCGCCGAGAGCAGAGGCACGGGGCTCGACCCGTCCTGCGGGCCGAACCGCAGCGTGACGGCGCCCGCCGCCAGGAGCGGCGCGGGGTGCACGGCGACGACGGGGGCCGCGGGCACCAGCTGCTCCTCGACGCTCGCGTGCGCCGGCACCGCGAAGCCGAGCAGGAACGGTGCGCCCGCGCAGAGGGGCAGGCGCGCATCGAGTCGTCCGCGCAGCAGCATCCCGGCGCGCGGGAGCCCGATCGGCGCGGGATGCGGATACCAGCCCACCCACACCGAGGGATCCCCGCGCGGGCTGAAGCCCACCGGCAGGTCGAGCCCGACCTCGATCGCGCCCGCGCCGCCGCCCGTGATCGCGAAGGGACGCACGGGGCGGCCGGCGACCTGGTCCGCGAGGCGCCGCAGCGATGCCGGCGGCAGGCCGACGCCCGCCCGGAAGCGCCGGGAGAAGCTCGAGAGGGAGTCGAAGCCGACCTCCGTGGCGACGTCGACCACGGGGAGCGTCTCATCGGCCAGGAGCATGCGCTTGGCGGCGTCGATCCGCAGCGCGGTGAGGTAGCGGCCGGGGGAGACGCGGTAGCGCGTCGTGAACAGCCGGGAGAAGTGGAAGGGGCTGTAGCCGGCCTGCTCGGCGAGGTCCTCGACGCCGAGCTCCGCCGAGCGGCCGCGCGCCAGGTCGAGCACGGAGGCCCAGCGGGCCGCCGTGCGCGCATCGTCGGCCGGAGCCGAAGCCGGAGTCTGGGCAGAGGCCGCCGGAGCCGGGGCGGAGCCGGCACTCGGGGGCGTGATCGCGGTCACGCCGGAGAGTATACGAAGGGGCCCCGACATCGACCCGTGGGTCAATACCGGGGCCCCGAGGGGAGCGCCGCGTCAGTAGCCGATCGAGCGCAGGTACTCGCGGGAGTCGCGGATCGCGTCGATCGGGTCGCGGCCGTAGGTGTCGTCCTGCTCGATGAGGAAGTACTCGGCACCGGCCTTCTCGGCGGCGGGCAGCAGATCGGGCCAGTTCATGTTGCCCTGGCCCACCTCCGCGAACTGGGCGAGGTTCAGGAAGTGCTCCTGGAACTCCTTCATCGAGATCTTGTCCGTGGAGAACTGCTCGTACAGCTCCTTGCTCAGCGGCGCGATGCGGAAGTCCTTGACGTGGATCAGCTTGCAGGCGCCGGCGTAGGCCTCGAGCATGTCCAGCGGGGCCATGCCGCCGCGCTGGACCCAGTG
Organism: Brachybacterium halotolerans subsp. kimchii; assembly: GCF_020792675.1. NCBI lineage: Bacteria > Bacillati > Actinomycetota > Actinomycetes > Micrococcales > Dermabacteraceae > Brachybacterium > Brachybacterium halotolerans. The sequence continues at coordinate 3,706,924 of NZ_CP086254.1, forward strand.
CAGATCCACCTCGAACAGCAGGGACGGCGCGACCCGGCGCACGATGTCGAAGATGCGCTCGCCGTCGAACTGGATGAGGTCCACGTGGTGGTTGTGGTAGCACAGCGTGACGCCCTGCTCCGCGAGGCGGGCCGCGTAGGGCTCGACCTCGGCCGCCCACGCCTCGCAGGCCTCCTTCGAGACCATCGCGGAGAACGGCATCATGCCGATGCGCATGAAGCGCGAGCCCGTGCGCCTGCACGCCTCCACGGCGCGGTCGAACTCGGTCTCCAGGGCGAAGCCGTTGCCGCCGGGGGCGATCGAGGCGCTCATGGCGGCGGTCTCGACGCCGAAGTCCTCCTTGCCGCGCACGAGGTCGTCGATGAGCTGGTCGGTCATCTCGACCTGGGACACCTCGACGGCGTCGATGTCGAGGTCGCGCACGCTGCGCAGCACCTCGTACATCCCCTTCTCGTTGATCTGGTCCTTGAGCATCATCAGCTGCAGTCCGAGGACGGGCATGGTGGTCTTCTCCTTCGAAATCCGGTGGTGGTGGGCGCGGGACGCCGGAGGCGCCGCGGGGGAGGGACCCGGACACCGCGACCAGCGCGGGCGCCCGGGTCCAGGGCTCAGGAGCGCGTGGGGAACTGGCCCTCGGCCTCGATGCGCTTGTTGAGCTCGGTGAGGTACTCGTCGGCCGGGTACTCCACGAGGTCGATCTCGCGGCCGGTCCAGGCCGAGAGCTGCATGCCGGAGGCGAGGCGGACGCCGTTGATGCCCTCGGCCCCGTCGGCGATCAGCGGGGTGCCGTCGTTGATGTGGGCCGCGAAGTTGGTCAGGACGCTGATGTGCTGCTGGCCCCAGGCCGACTCGTACTCCTTGACCTCGGTCTCGTAGAGGTCGGCGGTGTCGATCTTGCCCATGAACAGCTTGCCCACGTCCTCGGCGGACATGCCGTCGGACAGCGAGCGCTCGTCCTGCTTCAGGCGGGTGATCGTCACCTTCTTGGAGGCGTCCACGACGATCTTCCCCTTGTCGAACAGCATCTCGAGGCGGTCGGTGCCGATGATGTCGTTCGTCGAGGTGATGAAGCTGCCGGTGGCCCCGTCGCCGAAGTCGACGACGGCGTTCACCTCGTCCTCGGTGGCGATGTCGCGCTGGAAGCCGAAGGCGAGCTTCGCGAACACCTTCTGCGGGACGCCGCACAGCCACTGCCAGAGGTCCAGCTGGTGGGGGGCCTGGTTCACGAGGACGCCGCCGCCCTCGCCGCCCCAGGTGGCGCGCCATGCGGACTGGTCGTAGTAGGCCTGGGGGCGCCACCAGGTGGTGATGATCCACGAGGTGTGGCGCAGCCGCCCGAGCTCCCCGGAGCCGATGAGGGCCTTGAGGTCGGTGTACACGGGGTTGGTGCGCTGGTTGAACATGATCGCGAAGGTGGTCTCGGGGTGCGCGGCCGCGAAGGCGTTCATCTCCTCGACCTGCTTCGTGTACACGCCGGCCGGCTTCTCCGTGAGCGTGTGGATGCCCTTGCCGATCGCGGTGATCGTCATCTCGGGGTGCAGGTAGTGGGGGACCGTGGTGACCACCGCGTCGACATCGCCCGAGTCGAGCATCGCGACGTAGTCGTCGTAGAACGGCACTCCCGCGTGCTTCTGCGCGGCGAGGTCCTTCTTGGCCGGGTCCGTGTCGGCGATCGCGCCGAGGGTCATGCCCTCGATCTTCCCGTCGGCCAGGAGCCCGGCGTACATGCCGCCCTGGGCCCCGAGTCCGATGATGCCGAGCCGTACGTTCTTTTCCGACATGGTGTCTCCTGTCTGCGGTGGGTGACTGTCTGCGGTGGGTGACGGGTGGCCCGCGATGCGGGCCGGATGGGGCGGGCCGGCTCCTCGAGCTCCCCGCGTCGATGGAGTCGGCGGCCCCCGCGAGGAGCCGCCGACGGTCGGATCAGGCCTGCGTCCCCTCGGCCTCGTGCTTGGCCTCCAGGGCGGCGACGTTCTCGTGCACGCGCTTCTTCGACAGCGGGTACCAGAAGGCGAAGACGAGGGCGGTGGCCGCGAAGAGCAGGCCCGGCAGGAGGGTGGTCAGGCTGTAGACGCCGCCCAGCACGCCCTCGGTCTGCTGGACGCCTCCCTCCTTGTAGCCGATCCAGGCCAGCGCCCAGCCGGCGAGTCCTCCGGCGAAGGCCTGGCCGAGCTTACGGGCCCACGAGTAGATCGAGTACACGGTCGCGTCGTTCCGCTCGCCGGTGCGGATCTCCTGGAAGTCGATCACGTCGGTGATGAACGCCCAGATCAGCAGGTTGATGCAGCCGATGCCGAGCATCATCAGCATGTAGCCGATCATGAAGACGATCGGGCTGTCGGTGCGGATCACGCACAGGATCAGAGCGGCGACGAAGGCGAGTCCCATGCCGAAGATGCCGAACTCCTTCTTGCCGAACCGCTTGCCCAGCGCGGTCGCGAAGGGGACGAGCAGCAGGGTCGGGATCAGGCCCACGAGGTTCACGAGCGAGAGCAGCGAGCCGTGGTTGTAGACGTCGTTGTAGACGTACGGCAGCAGCGCCATCAGGGACATCTGGCCGATGAGCATCAGCAGCGCGCCCACGACGATGCCGGTCAGCGCGCGGTTCGTGAGGAGCGTGCCCATCACGGCCCCGAAGCCCATGCGCTCGGCCTTGGGCTTGGGCGGGGTCTCGATGCGCTCCTCGACGTTGACGTAGCAGAGCACGTAGCAGACGACCGCGAGGATCGCGCAGGCCAGCGCAGCGAGCATCATGCGGGTGCCGGAGAGCTCGGAGCGGCCGTCGATCTGCACGTAGACGACCAGGGGGAGCACCACGGGGACCGCGAGATTCGCGAGGGTGCCGCCGAGCGAGCGGAACACGGACAGCGACGAGCGCTCTCCCACCTTGTTCGAGATGACCGAGGCCATCGAGCCGTAGGGGATGTTGATCAGCGTGTAGAAGACCGAGCCCCACAGCATGTAGGTGACGATCATCCAGGCGAGGCGCGCCCCGTAGGTGCCGTCCTGCACGAACGGGCTGAACATCAGCACGGCCATCACAGCGACGGGGATCATGATCCGCAGGGGCCAGGGCTTGAAGCGGCCCGACCGGCCGGGCTTCAGCACGTCGATCAGGCGTCCCGCGCCCACGTCGGTGAAGGCGTCGACGATGCGGGCCGCGAACAGCAGGGTGCCCACGTGGGCCGGGTTGATGCCCATGACGTTCGTGTAGAAGATCAGGAAGAACGAGGACTGCAGCAGGAACGTGAAGTCGTTCCCGAAGTCGCCGAACATGTACCCGAACTTGTCGCGCCATCCGAAGGGGCGAACCCGGTGGGGTGTCGGGGCCGCCGTGGTCCTGGGGGCCTGAATCGTGCTCATGCACATCTCCGTGTCTCGTCCTTGAGAGGCAGAAGTGGGGAGGGAGCACGCGGGGGCTCGATTCTCACTGCTTCGCCGTGGTGTCCGGCGGGGACCAGGGTCCGCTGCGCCGGTACTCCGATTCTGGACGGCGCCGCGCGCATGGCAACGTTGTTGCCGCGCTTTGCTCCGGCACTCGGGATGCGCCGCACCCGGGCGACGCGGCACCCGGGCGACGCGACATCCTCGAGACGCACGGCGCCGGCGGAGGATGCCCTGGAGCATCCGCCGCCGGCGCGGTGGAGAGGTGTCGGGGACTCGACCTCAGAGGTTGATGGTCACGTCCGCGTCCTTGCGCAGGTCCTGGGCGATCTTCGTGGCCGCTTCGCCCTCCTGCTGGGTCTTCGCCTGCTGGGCGAGCTGGTCCTTGACGTCCTTGTAGGCGGGCACCTGCGTGGAGCCCCCGCTGTCGCTCGCGCCGGAGGAGCCGCCGGACTGGCTCTGGGCCTGGCCGGCCTGCTCGTATTGCTTCTTCAGCTGCGCGTACTGCTGCTTGAGCTCCTTCTCGCTGGGATCGGAGATCTTCGCCTTCTTGTCGATGTACGCGGTCAGCTCGAACTGGGAGGCGGCGTCCTGGCGGACCTGCTTCTCGCTCGAGCCCTGCTGCTCGAGAGCCTTGACGACCTCGTCGCCGGACTTCATGCCGTTCTGCTGGGCGATGGTGTCCAGGGTCTTGTCGATGTCGTCGTCCCCGGCCTTGATGCCGGCCTTGTCGGCGGCCTGGGTGAGCAGCTGGTTGTCCACCAGCTGGTCCGCGACCTGCTTCTTGAGCGAGTCCTCGTCGGGCGCCTGCCCGCCGGACTGCTGCGACATGGTGGCCTGCTGGTACTGGGACTCGTAGGCCTGGCTGAACTCGTCCTTGCTGATCTTCGTGCCGCTGACCTCGGCGACGGGATCGGGAACGCCGGAGAGGTCGGGCTTGCCCTGCTCTCCCTGCTGGGACTGCAGACCCTGCTGGCCTCCGTCGCTCGCGGACTGCTGGGAGCCCTGCTGCTGACCGGAGCCGGACTGGTCGGCCCCCTGCCCGCCGCCGCATGCGGCGAGGGCGAGGACGGCGGTGAGGGAGACGGCGCCGAGGGCGCGTCGGGCGGTGGTCCTGATGGTGGTCATGGATCCTCCTGGGGTGGACGGCCCGGGCGACGGTACAGGTCGAACCCTGGGGCCGTGTTCGTGGAGTGTTCAGTGCCCGCCCAGCCCCGGATGGGAGGGGCCGACGGCGGGTCGACGCCGAGCGGGAGTCGGGCTGGCATCGGGAGCGCGGGGCGCCCTTGCTGCGGGGCGCCCGGACTGCGGGGCGCCGGGACTGCGGGGAACGCAGAAGACCGCGGCGGCGAGGCACGAGTGCTTCGCCGCCGCGGTCTTCGGATCCGCGGAGTGCGGGAGGGACTCCCGAGTCCGGATCAGTACAGGTTCAGGAACGCCTGCAGGGTCTTGACGCTGCCCGAGTCCAGCTGGTCGCCGCCGTTCTGGCTGGCGCCGACGTGGTGCTCGATGCCCTTGACGGTCGCCGAGCCGAGCTCGCCGTCCTGGGTGTTGCCGGTCCAGGCCTGGACGGCCTTGACGGTCTGCGCGTCCATCTTGCCGGTCTGGTCGATGTTCAGCCAGTCCTGCAGAGCCGAGACGGTCTTCGGGCCCATCTTGCCGTCGACGTCCAGGGTGCCCGCCACGGAGATGCCGGGGGCCGAGGAGTTCGAGGGGGACTGCGAGGTGCTCTTCTTCGCGGTCTCCTTGGTGAAGCCGTTCTCGGTGCAGTTGTTCGCGATGCCGTCGCCGTCGCAGCTCCAGTCGCCCTGCTTCTCGCTGGACTTCTTGGTGCCGGAGGTGGACTGCGAGGTGCTCTGCTTCTTCTCGGTCTTCTTGGTGAAGCCGTTCTCGGTGCAGTTGTTGGCGATGCCGTCGCCGTCGCAGCTCCAGTCGCCCTGGGGCTTGCTGGACTGCTTCGAGCTGGTGCTCTTGGAGGAGTTCGAGGACGAGGAGTTCGAGGAGGAGCTCTTCTGGCTCGAGCTCGAGGAGCCGCCGCTGGGGATGGAGGCGTTGGAATCGCCCGAGCCGGAGAGGCCCTTGCCGCAGACGGGCCATGCGCCCTTGCCCTGGCCGGCGAGCACGCGCTCGGCGACGGCCTTCTGCTGCGCCTTGGAGGCGTTCTGCGGGCTGCCGGTGCCGCCGTACGCCTTCCAGGTGGAGTCGGTGAACTGCAGTCCGCCCTTGAAGCCGTTGCCGGTGTTGGTGGACCAGTTGCCGCCGGACTCGCACTGAGCGACGGTGTCCCACTGATCGGCGTGGGCGTCGGTGCTGGTGGTCGCCATCATGCCGGTGGCGACGAGGGCGCCGCCGGCGATCGCGATGGCGCCGCGGCGGAGGTATGCGTTGAGCGTCGAGGTGCTCTCATGGGTCGACATGGGAGATGGCTCCTTCGAGAGTCGTCGATAAGGGGGAAGTCCTGGAGCAGCTGCCGTACCGCCGGGGGTGCAAGCGAACCGGGGTGCATCTGCGTCGGCCACCGTACGGGCGGGGCGGGGGCGCGCCTCAAGGCTGGTGAAGAAGAGTTGGCAGAGCTTTGACCTTGAATGCTCGGTGGCTCACACGACACGCCGTTACCTGCGCGTGACCTGAATGTTGGGGGAACGAAGTCTGGTCGTCGCGCCAAGGATCCGGGGGCCAGCACGTGACGTGGCGCGCTCCCCGTGGTGTCGACGCAGGTCATGCCCGTAAAGAATCGCCGCTTCAGGTAAAAGTGCATGGTGCGACCGTGTGGGGGCCATGGTGCGGCCGCGCGCGAGTCCGGGCGAGCTCCCGCCACGCGGGCAGGACGCGCGGAGCACGGCCGTGCCGCGCTAGGGTGTCGGCTCCTCCCTCTCCGGCGCGGACCCTGTGCGGTCCGGACCGGGCCCGCTCGGCATCGCCGCCGCGCACCTCCTCACGGTGGCGCGATGCCCCCGTCCCAGGAGTCCCATGCCCCCCGAAGAACCACCGAACGACCAGCCGCCGGCATCGCCACCGGCACCGGATCCGGCCCCGCCGCGCCGGACGGCCCTGAAGGCGCTGGGCGGCATCGTCGCCGCGGGCGCCATCGGCACCGCCACCTACGGGTCGATCGCCTCCGCCTCCGGCGGCGAGGACCTGCGCGCCTCCCTCACGATCATCGCCCCCGCCGCCGCCGGCGGCGGATGGGACACTGCGGCGCGCTCGATGCAGCAGGCGCAGCGCGCCGGCGGCATCGTGAACAACACGCAGGTCGTGAACATCCCCGGCGCGGGCGGCACCATCGCACTGTCCAGCCTCGCCAGCCAGCGCGGTCACGCCGAGACCCTCATGATCGGCGGCACCGGCCTGCTCGCGGCGACCATCCAGTACGGGTCCTCGACCACCCTCGAGGACGTCACGAACCTCGGCGTCGTCGTCGAGGAGAACGACGTGATCGTGGTGCCCGGCGAATCCGAGTTCGAGAGCCTCGACGACCTCGTCGAGGCATGGACGAACGACGTGGGCGGCATCCCGTGGACGGGCGGCGGCTCCTTCGACCAGCTCGTGGTCACCCAGCTCGCCGTGGCCGCCGGCGTCACGGGCTCCGACGTCAACTACATCTCCTCCGACGGCGGGGGAGAGGCCACCCAGGCCCTGCTGAACGGCACCGCGAAGGCCGCCTCGAGCGGCTACCCCGACTCCGTGGACATGATCGAGTCCGGGAGGCTGAAGGCCCTCGCCGTCGTCGCCGAGAAGCCGATCGACGGCATCGACCTGCCCACCACCGTGGACCTCGGTTACGACGTCACTCTCACCAACTGGCGCTCCATGCACGCCCCGGCGGGGATCAGCGAGGACGAGATCTCCCAGCTGCTGGCGATCATCGAGGAGACGATCGCGACGCCGGACTGGAAGGAATCGGTCCGCCACTACCACTGGGCGGAGAACATCGTGGACCGCGACGAGGTCCAGCACTACCTGGACGAGCAGGCCAAGCTGATCCGCTCGCTGTACGAGGAGCTCGGCGTATGACCACCGCACCGCAGACCCCTGACACCCCGTCGGCCGACGGGCCGGCCCTCGACGCGGCCGACGGCACTGCCCTCGACGCGAACGGCGGCACGACACTCGTTCCGGCCGACGGCACGACGCCCGGCACCGACCTCGACCCCGACGCCTCGTCGGCCGAGCCGGAGACCGGTCTCCTCGCCGAGCTGTCCGTCCCCATAGTCATGGCCGCCTTCGCGATCTACCTGTTCGTGGGCCTCGTGACCATGAAGCTGCCCGAGGGGACCTCGTTCCCCGGTCCGCGATTCGTCCCCGAGATCCTCGCCGCGGGCATCGCGGTGCTCGTGGTCGTGCAGGTCATCAGCGTTGTGCGCCGTCACAGCCCGCTCGCGCCCGACCGCACCCGCCCCGCCGGGCGCGACGAGACCGAGGGCATCGCGGGTACCGTCACGCGTCGCCTCGGCATCGCGTGGGGCCCCTTCGCCTGGGCGGTGGGCGGCTTCGCCGTGTTCGCGGTGACCCTGCCCTACCTCGGCTGGATCCTCGGCGGCGGACTGCTGTTCTGGTGCGTCTCGCGGTCCTTCGGGTCCCGCCGCCCGCTCATGGACGTGGTGGTCGCGCTCGCGGTCTCCTCCGTCGCCTACATCTGCTTCGACATGGCGCTCGGGCTCGCGCTGCCCTCGGGCCTGCTGGGAGGGGGATTCTGAGATGGATTCGATCAGCATGCTGCTGGGAGGGCTCGGCGACGCCCTCAGCGTCACGAACCTGCTGTGGGTGCTCATCGGGTGCCTGCTGGGCACCGCGGTGGGCGTCATGCCCGGACTGGGGTCCTCGATGGCGGTCGCGCTGCTGCTGCCCGTCACCTTCGCCCTGGATCCGACGGCGGCGTTCATCATGTTCTCCGGCATCTACTTCGGCGGTCTCTTCGGGGACTCGACGATGGCGATCCTCATGAACACCCCGGGCCAGGCCTCCGCGATCGCCTCGACCTTCGAGGGCCACGCGATGGCCCGCGCGGGACGCGCGCCGCAGGCCCTCGCGACCGCCGCGATCGGCGCCTTCGTGGGCGGCATGGCGGCATCGGTGCTCGTGGTGTTCTTCGCGCCGTGGCTCGCGGCCTTCTCCACGAGCTTCGGTCCCGCGGAGTTCTTCGCGCTCGCCGTGTTCGCCTTCTTCGCGACCAGCTCGGTGCTCGCCGACTCCGCGATCAAGGGCCTGCTGGCCCTGCTGCTGGGCATCGGCATCTCGGTGATCGGCATCGACGGCGTCAGCGGCGCCCCGCGCTTCACCGCGGGCTCGCCGCTGCTGTTCGACGGGATCTCGCTGGTCACCGTCACGGTGGGGATGCTCGCGCTCGCCGAGGTCATCTACGTGGCCTGCCGCGAGCGCTTCGACCCCACGCGCGCACCGATGAAGGCCTCCGGCCGTCCGTGGCTGAACCGCGCAGAGCTCAAGGAGGCGGCCCCCGCCTGGGCGCGCGGCACCATCATCGGTCTGCCCTTCGGCGTGGTCCCCGCCGGCGGGTCCGAGCTGCCCACCTTCCTCGCCTTCGGCCTCGAGCGCCGCCTGGACGCGCGGCGCAGGAACCCGCGCTTCGGCAAGGGCGCGATCCGGGGCCTGGCCGCACCGGAGGCCGCGGGCAACGCGACCACCGGCATGGCGATGGGCGCTCTGCTGGCCCTCGGTCTGCCGGTTTCCGCGACCGCCGCGATGATGCTCGCCGCCTTCCGCCAGTACGGGCTGCAGCCCGGTCCGCTGCTGTTCGACCGCTCCGCGGATCTGGTCTGGACGCTGCTGGCGAGCTTCTTCCTCGCGATGATCGTGCTGCTGGTGATCAACATGCCCTTCGCCCAGCTCTGGGCGAAGCTGCTGCTGATCCCCAAGCCGTACCTGTACGCGGGGATCGCGATGTTCTGCGGGCTGGGCATCTACGCGACCAGTCCGTCGGTCGCCGATCTGCTGATCCTGCTGGTGATCGGGCTCATCGGCTTCCTGATGCGGCTGGCCGACTACCCCCTGGCCCCGCTGATCATCGGCATGGTGCTCGGACCGCTCGCGGAGACCAATCTGCGCGATGCGCTCATGAGCTCGGACGGAAACGCCCTCGCGCTCCTGGACGGGCCCATCGTCTGGCTCATCTATGCGCTGCTGCTGGGGGCGATCGTGCTGACGGTCGTCTCCGCGGTGCGGCGCAGCGCGGCGGCCAGGCGGGCCGCGCGGGACGCGCCGACGGACGTCATCGTCTGAGCGGTGGACGGCCGCGACCCTCCGCCGAGGGGCGCGGACGGAGCGCGAGGACGTGAGGGGCACTGGCAGGGTCTGGCACCCTGCCGGTGCCCCCGTAGTCTTCGAGCATGGATCCGATCACCGAGCTGCGGGAGTTCCTCGCCTCGCGCCGTGCCCGCGTGCGCCCCGAGGATGCGGGCCTGCCCGCCTTCGGCAGCCACCGCCGGGTCGAGGGGCTGCGCCGCGAGGAGGTCGCCCTGCTCGCGGGGATCAGCGTCGAGTACTACACCCGCATGGAGCGCGGGCGCGTCGGGTCCGTCTCCGAGGAGGTCCTGCGCGGCATCGCCCGCGCCCTGCTGCTCGACGACATCGAGTCCGAGCACCTGGGGCGGCTGGTGCGGGCCGCGGGTGCGCGCCGCGGGCCCGCGGCCCGCTCTCCGAGACCGGTCGGCGCTGCTCCCTCGCGGGTCTCGGACACCGTCCACCGGATGCTCGACATGCTTCCTGCGCCCGCCTTCGTGCGCAACGGCCGCTTCGACGTGCTCGCCGCGAACGCGATGGGCAGGGCGCTGTACAGCCCTGTGATCGAGTCAATGAGCGAGCCGAACACGGCGCGCTTCGCCTTCCTGGTGCCCTCCGCCCAGCAGTTCTTCGTCGACTTCCCCGGCGCGCAGCGCGACGTGGTCGCCTTCCTGCACGCGGAGGCCGGTCGCGACCCCTTCAGCAAGGACCTCCAGGACCTCGTCGGCGAGCTCTCCACGCGCTCCGACCGCTTCCGCGAGCTGTGGGCCGAGCAGGACGTGAAGCTCCACCGCGCCGGCACCAAGCATCTCCGCCACCCGCTCGTGGGGGAGATGGTGCTGGACTACGAGGCCTTCGAGATCTCCGCCAGCCCGGGCCTGCGGCTGAACGTGTACACGGCCGCACCCGGCTCGAGCGCGGCCGACGCGCTCGCGGTGCTCGGCAGCTGGGCGGCGAGCACTGCGGACGGGGCCGACGGGGCCGACGGACGGGATGCGGCCTCGGACGAGGATCCGAGCGCGGGCGCCTCGCCCCGGAGCCTCCGCCGCGAGTCCTGACGGACGGGTCCTGACGGCCAGGACCCGACCGACGGTGGGTCGCGACCTCAGACCGGCTCGGTGAAGGCGACGGGCGTGCCCGTCGCCCGCGCATGCGCGATCTCCCGGCGCGTGGACTCGCCGAGGTACCCGTCGGGGTTCACCACGAGGACACGATCGGCGAGGTCGATCTTGCCCAGGTGCAGACGATCTCGGGACGATCTGACGGAGCCATGGCGTCCGCGAGCCCGTCCCGGACCATATGCCCCCGCCGGTCCATCTCAGGACTCGACCGCGTCGCGGAACCAGGTGGTGAGGGTCGTGGGGTGAGTGATCGCGGTGCCGACGACCACGGCGAACGCCCCGGCATCCGCGCAGGCCGCGGCCTGCGCGGGCGTGTGCACACGGCCCTCGGCCACGAGCACGGAGGTCGCGGGCAGCGCTCTTGCGAGCTCGCCCAGGAGCTCGAGGTCGGGGCCCTCGGTGCGGGGACGCGCATCGGTGTAGCCGGCCAGCGTGGTGCCGATGACGTCGGCTCCCGCCTCTGCCGCCGCGAGTGCCGACTCCACGCTGTCGCAGTCGGCCATGATCGGACCGGAGAAGCGCTCGCGGACGGCGGCGACGGTCTCGGCGAAGGAGCGGCCGTCGGGCCGGGGGCGCGTGGTTCCATCGAGGGCCAGGACGTCCGCGCCGGCATCGAGGACGGCGAGGCAGTGATCGAGGGTGGGCGTGATGAAGACGCCCTCCGTGCCGTCCTTCCAGATCCCGATCACGGGGACGTCCACGGCCTCCTTCACCTGCCGGATGTCCTCGAGACCCTGGGCGCGCACCGCGGCCGCGCCGCCGCGCTCGACGGAGGCCGCGATCTGCGCCATGGTGCCGGGGTCGCGCATCGGCTCTCCGGGATAGGCCTGGCAGGACACGATGAGACGGCCCTCGAGGGCGGAGACCAGGGGATGCATGGCGGGATCCTTCCGGGAGCGGGAGCGGGGACTGAGGCTGCGCGTCGGGGACTGGAGGACAGGCGGACCAGACGGGCGCCGGGGCGCAGGATGCCGGGTCAGGAGATCGCCCAGGCCGCCGCCCCCAGCAGTGCCGCGCGCGAACCGGCCCGCGCGCGGACCACGGGGGTGGCCGCGACGACGTCCATCGCCTCGCGCGCGACGCCCTGCCTGAGGGCATCGTCCCAGACCTTGCTCGCGCCGACCACGCCGCCCGCGAGGGCCACGGTCTCGGCGTCCAGCACGTTCAGGAGCGAGCCGATGACGCGGCCCGTGGCCAGACCGGCCAGGCGATAGGCCTCGCGGGCCGGGCCGTCTGCGGCGCGCGCGGCGGCGGCCAGGGCGGGGCCGTCGGCGCACTGCGCCGCGTCGGCGCCGAGGCGTCGGGCGAGGTCGAGGATCCCGGGCCCGGAGGCGAGTCCCTCGAGATGCCCGACGCGACCGCACGTGCATGGGACGGACGCGGCCTCGGGGACGGTCACGTGGCCCACGTGGCCCGCGGCGCCGCGCACGCCCACGACCGGCCTGCCGTCGACCACCTGGGCGCCGCCGATGCCCGTGCCCACGGCCACGAGCAGCAGGGAGGACGCGTCCCGTCCGGTGCCGAACAGGGCCTCGCCGAGTCCGTGCGCGTGGACGTCGTTGAGCGCTCGCGCGGGGAGCGCGAAGCGTTCCGTGAAGGCGGCGGCCACGCGCGTGCCCGGCCACCCCGGCAGCGAGGAGGTCGCGTGCGTGATCTCCCCGCGCGCGACGTCGACGACGCCGGCGGTCGAGATGCCGACGGCGGAAAGCCGGTCATCCGCTACTCCGGCCCTGCTCGCAACACCGGTCCTGCTCGCACCGCCGGCCCTGCTCCCACTGCCGCTCGGGTCGCCTGTCACGTGCGATGCGGCATCGAGGGCCGCCTCGAGCACGGCCCGGGCCCCTTCGCGCGCGGGGGTCGGGACGGTCGCCTCCTCGAGCACCTCGGCGCGGGAGCGGTCCGGGGCGATCCTCACCCGTGCGGCCGTGATCTTGGTGCCGCCGATGTCGAGCGCGAGCACCGTGAGCGCAGCGCCGCCGGCCGCGGCGGCGTCCGAGCCATGGTCCGTCGCCGTGGGCTCCGTGGGCTCCGTGCGCTCCGCGTGCTCAGCGGACGGCATCCAGCAGCCCCGCCTGGTCGAGGATGGCGCGGATGCGGTCGACCGCCTCACCCTCGATGGAGGTCATGGGCAGCGACATCGCGTTGGTCGAGATGACGCCCAGCTCGCGCAGCGCGGTCTTGAAGGCACCCACGCCGGCGGCGGGGCCTACCTTGTCGGTGGGCTGGAAGACGATCTCGAACAGCGCCGCGAGGCGATCCTGCTCGGCGCGCACGGTGTCCCAGTCGCCCGCGCGGGCCGCGCGGTCCATGCGCACGTATCCGGCGGGATCGACGTTGCCGAGCCCCGGCACCGAGCCGTCGGCCCCCGAGAGGTAGGCGCCGTCGACGACGACCTCGTGGCCGGTCAGCAGCGTCAGCGGGGACCCTGCCGCGCGGTTCATTTCGGCGAGGCGGCGGAAGGCCACGTCGTCGCCGCTGGAGTCCTTGACCCCGGCGATCGCGCCGTCGGCCGCGAGCTCCATGAGCTGGGCGGGGGCGAGCTTGACGTGCACGCAGACGGGGATGTCGTAGGCCCACACGGGCACGGAGGAGGCCGCGCCGATCGCCCGGAAGTGGGCGCCGATCTCGTCGGGACCGGTGATCGCGTAGAACGGCGCGGTCGCGACGACACCGGCGACGCCGTGCTTCTCGGCGGCCCGCACGTGGGAGATCACCCGGTGGGCCTGCATGTCGATGACGCCCGCGAGCACCGGCACCTGACCGGCGACCTCGCCCACGACGGCGTCGAGCACGCGGTCGCGCATGGCGTCGTCGTGGTAGGCGACCTCGCCGCTCGAGCCGAGCGCGAAGATGCCGTCGACCCCGGCCTCGAGGAGTCGGCCGACGAGGCGGCTCAGGCTCGCCCGGTCGAGGTCGCCCTCGGCGGTCAGCGGGGTCAGCAGCGGCGGGACGACGCCCCGCAGCGCGGTCGATCCGTCGGTGGTCTCGGGTGCGGTGGTGGTCATGGTGTCTCCTCCGAGAAGTTCGTGTGCAGTTTCGATGATCCCTGTGCTCAGAGCAGCGTGGGAGCCGCGGCGAGCAGGGAGCGGGTGTAGGGGTCCTCGGCGTCGGCGAAGACCTGTGCGGCGGGGCCGTGCTCGACGGCGCGTCCGCGGTTCATCACCAGGATCTCGTCGGAGACGAAGCGGACCGTCGAGATGTCGTGGGAGATGAAGACGAGACCCAGGCCGAGCTCGGCCTTGAGGTCCATGAGCAGGTTGAGCACCTGGGCGCGGACCGAGACGTCCAGGGCGCTCGTGGGCTCGTCGGCCACGATCACGTCCGGTTCCAGGGTGAGGGCCCGCGCGATCGCGACGCGCTGGCGCTGGCCGCCGGAGATCTGGCGGGGGAGAACGTCGAGCGCGGAGACGGGCAGGCCGACCTGGTGGACGAGCTCGGTGACCCGATCGAGGCGCTCCTTCTCGGTGCCGATGCCGTGGACCCGCAGGGGGTCCATGAGCGCCTCGCGGACGACGAGTCGCGGATTGAGGGCCGTCGCCGGGTCCTGGAAGACGACCGAGATGGTGCGGCCGAGGTCCCTGCGGGCGGCGCGGGAGCGTCCCAGCGCCGAGCCGTGGAAGAGGACCTCGCCGCTGGTGACCTTCTGCAGTCCGGTCATCACGCGCGCCAGGGTCGACTTGCCCGAGCCGGATTCGCCGACGATGCCGAGCACCTGTCCGCGGTCCACGCCCAGGCTGATGCCGTCGACCGCGCGGATGGTGTCGGGGTGCAGGAGCGAGCCGGTGCGCAGGCGGTGCACCACGTGCACGTCGCGCAGCTCGATCACCGGGCCGTCGCTCCGGTCGTCGCGTGCGGCGCCTGTGGGGCGGGCATCCTGGGCGCTCATGAGCGGACTCCTCGGTCGTCGGTCTGCGATGCGGGGCGAGGGGACCCGCCGGTGGTCGGGGCCGTGCGCTGCGCGGACGGATCCGGGGCGCCGTCGAAGGACAGCGCGGCGGGGACCCGGTCGATCGTCGCCACCAGGTGCTCGCCGGCCCGGGGCCCGGCGGAGGCACCTGCGAGCTCGCGCTCCTCGATCGCGACGAGCCGCGGGCGCACGTCGGGGCGGGCCGACGGATCCTGCGAGCGCGGGGCGAAGCGGTCCCCGGTCGCGAACTCCCGCGGCGAGGGCACGGTCCCGGGCACCTGCAGCAGGCGCTCGGCACGGGCCTCGATCGAGAGCACGGAGCCCAGCAGGCCCCGCGTGTACTCGTGGCGGGGATCGGTGAGGATCTGGGCGGTGCTGCCCTGCTCCACGACCTGGCCCGCGTACATCACGGTGATCCGGTGGGCGAGCTGGGAGACCAGGGCGAGGTCGTGGCTGACGAAGACCATCGCGAAGCCCAGCTCCTCGCGCAGCCGCTCGAGCAGCTCCACGACCTGCCTCTGCATGGTCACGTCGAGTGCCGTCGTGGGCTCGTCGGCGATCACCAGGCGGGGGTCGCGGGTCAGCGCCATCGCGATCAGCACGCGCTGGCGCTGCCCGCCCGAGAGCTCATGCGGGTAGGAGGAGAGCGTGCGCGCGGGCTCGAGGCCCACGAGCTCGAGCAGCTCCTCCGCGCTGCGGGTGCCGCCGCGAGAGGTCAGCTGCTTCATCTGCGAGCGGATCAGCATCGAGGGGTTCAGCGAGCTGAGCGCGTCCTGGTAGATCATCGCGACGTCGTGGCCGCGCAGCGCGTTGAGCTGCTTCGATCCCAGGTCCAGGACGTTCCTCCCGTCCAGGAGCACCTCACCGCTCACCCGCGCCGTGCGGGGGAGCAGTCCCATGATCGCGAGGCTCGTGACGGACTTGCCGGACCCCGACTCGCCCACCAGTCCCATGGTCTCGCCGGGGCGCACCGAGAACGAGACGTCGTCGACGATGTCGACGTCGCCGTGCGCTTCGGGGAAGGCGACCCGCAGGTTGCGCACCTGGAGGATCGGGGCGCCGCTCGCGGGCTCGGGACGCTCGCCCCGCGCCTGCTCGGCCTCGCGGAGCCTGCGCAGCGAGTCGTGCAGGACCTGTCGGGCGGTGTCGGCGTCGGTCGCGCCGAGCACGTCCTCCGCAGGCACTGCGCCCTCGTCGACCGACGGCTCGGCCTCGGAGCGCTCGACGACTGCGCCTCCGGCCCGCTCCGACCCGGCCCGCTCCGCCCCGGCCCTCTCCGCCCCGGGCTGCTCGTCCGCGGCGGGGCGCGCGACGGCTCGGGCGTCCTCGACCACGGGGCTCTGCTCGGCCTCCTCCAGGATCTTCTCCTGCGCGCGCTCGTCGGCGTCGACGTCGACCGACGCCTTGATGCGGGGGCTCGCGAGGGTGTCGGTGAGGCCCTCGGAGAGGATGTTCAGGGCGAGGACGGTGAGCAGGATGGCGACGCCCGGGAAGAACGTCGGCCACCAGTAGCCCGCCAGGAGCACGGCCTTGCCCTCGCTCATGATGTTGCCCCAGGAGGGCGAGGGCGGCTGCACGCCCGCGTTGATGAACGAGAGCGAGGCCTCGAAGACGATCGCGTCGGCCACGAGCACGGTCGCGAAGACCATGATCGGCGCGAGGCAGTTGCGCGCCACGTGCTTGAACAGGATCCACGCCGTCGAGGCGCCCATGACCTGCGATGCCGCGACGTAGTCCTCGCCGAACTGGGCGAGCACGTTCGCGCGGACCACGCGCGCCAGCTGCGGCACGTACAGGAAGGCGATCGCGAAGATGATCACCGGCAGCGAGGTGCCGAAGACCGCCACGAAGACGGCCGCGAGCGCGATGCCGGGGAACGCCATGATCACGTCGAGGATGCGCATGACGACCTCGGAGGGCAGCTTCGCCGCGGTCGCGGCGAAGGATCCCAGGACGGCGGCGACCACGAGCGCTGCGGCCGTGGCGCACAGACCGATCAGCAGCGAGGAGCGGGCGCCGTGCAGCAGTCGCGAGAACACGTCGCGGCCCACGCTGTCGGTGCCCATCCAGTGCTCCGCGCTCGGTGGCTGCACGGGGGAGCCGGTCGCGAGCGGGTCGAAGGGGCTGATGACGGACGCGAGTGCGGCGGCCAGGATCAGCACGGCGAGGAAGCCCAGGGCGATCTTCGAGGGCAGGGGGAGGGAGCGCAGCGCGCCCGGGCGGGCGCCGCTGACGGAGGCGAGGCGGGAGCCGAGTCGTCGTCGCATGTCAGATGCTCCTGATCCGGGGGTTGACGAGCACGTAGAGCAGGTCCACGAGGATGTTCACGACGATGAAGGCGATCGCCACGGTGAGCGTCACGCCCTGGACGAGGAACACGTCGTTGCGCTTCACGCCGTCGAGGATGAGCTGGCCCATCGCCTGGATGTTGAAGATGATCTCGATGATCACCGCGCCGCCCATCAGATAGCCCACGCGCAGGCCGAGCACCGTGATCGGGGTGATGAGCGCGTTGCGCAGCACGTTGCGCGCGACCACGACCGGGTAGGGGACTCCCGCGCCGACCGCCGTGCGCACGTAGTCGCGGTCCAACTCCTCGACCATCGCCGTGCGCACTACGCGGGTGAGGGAGCCCGCGACCGGCACTCCCAGGGCGATGGCGGGGAGAGCCACGTTGTGGGACCAGGCGGCCGGGTCCGTGAGCGGACCGACCCACTGGCTGACCAGGGCGGGGAAGGCGCCCCAGCCGCCCGGGACCTCGCCGAGCCACTGGATCAGCAGGATCGCGAGCCAGAACGACGGCGTCGCGAGGGCGGCGACGGACAGCACGCGGATGAGCTGGTCGGGCCAGCGGTCGCGGAAGAGGGCGGCGAGCACGCCCAGGATCGCGGCCAGGACGATCGCGAAGGCGAGGCCCAGGAAGGTCAGCTGCAGCGTGATGGGGAAGGCCTTGGCGACCACGTCGGTGACGGGAGTGTTGCCACTCGTGGTGCCGAGGTCGCCGTGGAGCATGCCGCCGAGGAACCGCAGGTAGCGGATGACCAGCGGGTCGTTCAGCCCGTTCGCCTCGCGGTACTGGGCGAGGGCGGCGGGCGAGGCGGACTCGCCGAGTGCGAGGCGCGCCGGGTCCGACGGCGAGAACGACATCACGACGAACACCAGCAGGGTGACGCCGAGGATCATGAGCGGCAGCGAGACGAGTCGCCTGCCGATCAGACGGACGAGTGAGGACACGGATCCCTCCAGGCGGGCCGGGGGCGGACGGGCGGTGCGGGGCGGCGGGGGTCGGGCCGATGGACGGCGCCGCGGTGCGCGAGATGCTCGCGCACCGCGGCGGGCGTCACTGGGTGCTGCCGACCCCGACGAAGCTCAGGCCGGTCAGCGACGTGGGCTCGAAGCCGACGAGAGTGCTCGGGTCCCAGGCCGAGGGGGCGTTGCGGTGGAAGAGCGGGTAGAGCGGGACGTCGTCCGAGATGGCGTCGAAGGTCTGCTGCCACAGGGCCTTCTGCTTGTCCTCGTCGGTCTCCGACATGGCCTCCTTGAGCAGGTCGGTGACCTTCGTGTAACCCTCGGAGCCCTTCCAGTGCATGCGGGTGTCGGTCCAGGTGTCGGCGAAGTACCACCAGCGCATGAGCAGATCGGGGTCGTCTCCGAACACCGAGGGATCGCCGGGCGCGATCACCACGTCGTAGGCATCGGGCTTGCCGTCGATCGAGTTGTAGACGTCCGCGGACTGCTTCTCGGTGAACTCGACCTTCACACCGGCCGCCTCGAGGGACTGCTGGATGATCGGCGTGCACTGCTTGACCCAGTCGTGGTCCGTCGCCATCAGTCGGAAGCTCGTGAGGCCGGTCTCCTGGAACAGGGACTTCGCCTTGTCGAGGTCGAGCGAGTAGACCGTGGACGCCTCCTTGTAGTCCGGGTGGTCCTTCTGGACGAAGCAGGTGGCCGCCTCTGCCTGGCCGGACAGCCCGTCCTCGATGACCTTCTCCATGTCGATCGCGTACAGGAGCGCCTGACGGTTCTTGAGGTCGTGGAAGGGGTTGTCCTCGCTGTTGTTGAACATCGCGAACAGCAGCCCGAACCCGAGCGGGGACTCGACGGTCGCCGAGCCCTTGAGCTGGTCGATCGAGAGGTAGGGCACGGAGTCGATCGCCTGGGCGGTCTTGGACTGCATGGCGTTGGTGCGCGTGGAGGCGTCGGGGATGATCTGCCAGGTCATCTTCGCGGCCTTCGCGGGCTGGGGGCCGTTGTACTTCTCGAAGCGCTCGAACTCGACCTTCTTCGAGGCGGCCCCGTTGTCCGTCATGGAGTACGGGCCGGAGCCGACGGGCTTCGCGTCGAAGGCCTTGGGGTCCTTCTCGACCGCGGCCTCCGGCACGATCTTCACGACGCTCAGGCGCTCGGCGAGGATCGCGACGGGGTGGGCGAGGGTGAACGTCACCGTGGTGTCGTCCTTCTTCTCGACCTTCTCGATGAAGTCGATGAAGCTCGCGTACAGCGAGGCGTTGTCGGGGTCGAGCACGCGCTCGAAGGAGAAGACGACGTCATCGGGGGTCACCGCGCTGCCGTCGTGGAAGGTCGCGCCGTCGCGGAGGGCGACGTCGACGCTGGTGCCGTCGCTCGAGGGGATCTCGGAGGCGAGAGCGGCGTAGACCTTGCGGGTCACGGGGTGGAGCTCGGTGAGGCCCTCGAGCGTGTGCCAGTTGACGGCGACCGTGAGCGCGGCGCTCGTGGTCATGGGGTCGTAGCCGTTGGTGCCGAGCTCGTAGGAGATCGCGGCGGAGATGGCGCCGTCCTCCTTGGCCTGCGTCGCCGCGGCGCCGCCGGAGTCCGAGGAGGCGTCCTCGCCGTCGCGCGGAGCGCAGGCGGCGACGGCGCCGACGATGCCTGCGGCGGCGGTGAGGAGCCCTGCGTTCCTGAGCAGACTGCGGCGGGTGGTCTTCGTGGTCATGATCGGTGCGTCCCTTCGGGTGGGAGTGCTCGGCCGGACCGGATCGGTCCGAGGCCCAGGGCTCCGGGTGCGTGCAGACGGCTGCGTCCTCGCCTCCGGCGTCCCGCGCATCGAGCGGAATCTTTATCAGACGTCTGATGTCCGATGTTCTAGCGGTACTCTAGACCCCGATGCCAGTGGATCGACGCGGGTTACCGAACCGTGACCCGGATCGCATCATGGATGCAGGACCGCGATCGCGCGGTCCTCGTGAGGGAGGAGAGCGCATGCGCCGGAACGACGCGGGCGGGGACGTGGTGGCCCGGATCAAGGATCTGATCCTGCGCTCAGGGCTGCATCCGGGGGATCCGATGCCCACCGAGGCGCGGCTCGTCGAGGAGCTGGGCGTCGCGCGCTCCTCGGTGCGCGAGGCGATGCGCACCCTGTCGTCCCTGGACATCGTGGAGGTGCGCCACGGCCACGGAACGTTCGTGGGCAGGATGTCGCTCGCCCCGCTCGTGGACGGACTGCTCTTCCGCGCCCGCCTCAACGACGGCAACGACCTGCGCACCCTGCGCGAGGTCGTCCAGGCGCGGATCGCCCTGGACCTCTCGATCGGGCAGCGGCTCGTCGAGGCATGGCGCGACGAGGACCTCGCTCCCGCCCGTGCCGAGGTGGAGCGGATGCGGGCCGCGCACGCCGCCGGCCGCTCCTTCGCCGACGCGGACCAGGCGTTCCACGCGGCCGTGCTCTCGAAGCTCGGCAACGAGCTGATGATGCAGCTGGGCGATGCGTTCTGGCAGGTGCACACCTCGGCGCTCCCGCTTCTGGACGTGCCTCCCGCCACGGACATCCGCCTCACCATCGAGGCGCACGACGCGATCGTCGATGCCCTCGAGGCGGGCGACACGACGGCGTACGAGAAGGCGGTGCGCGCGCATTACAGCCCGCTCGAGCGGAACCTCACCGCCTCCGAGTGAGGTCCGCCCGACGGACTTGCATGAGTGCGCGGTCGACGCGACCAGCCGCGGTCGACGCGACCAGCCGCGGTCGCCGCGACCTGCCGCGATCGCGGCGCTCAGCTCGGGCTCGACCCCTCGTGCGCTCCTTCGCGCCGCGCATCGCCGCTCATGCTGCCGATGCTCGCCGCGGGGGTCGCCTCGTCGTGCCAGCGCAGGAGCGCGCCGATCCCGTCGACGAGGACGTCGGAGCCCGCGGTGTCCTCGCGCAGCGCGCTGATGCCGGCGTCGGTGCGGATGGCGCTGAGCAGCAGGCGCTCGACGTCCGGGCAGGGGCGTCCCGAGACCAGCAGCAGCTCGTCGACCTGGCCGCGATCGAGCACCTGGGCGACGTCGTCCGCGCTGGTGGCGGCGGCGCCGTCCCGGCCGCTGGCCTCACGGAACCGTGCGAGCAGGTCCTCCTCGTGGCGGGCGATGAAGTCCCGCGTCACGCGGACGACCTCCTCGCGGAAGGCGGGACGGTCCAGGCTCTTGCCGCGGGTGCCGCCGGGCACCTCGTACAGGCGCTCGAGGGCCTCCTGGCCGAGCTCCGCCTTCAGCAGTGCGCTCGAGCGCACGTCGCCGGTCAGCAGCACCATGTCGGGCCGCTGCTCGCGCACGATCCGCTCCACGGTGCGCGCGACCGCCTCGGCGTTGCGCTCCCAGGAGTCCTCGACACGGGCCTCCAGGTTGCTCGCGCGCCAGCCGTGCTGGGCCCCGCCGCCGAGGCTCGCCTTGTGCAGCTCGTCGTGGCCGCCGTCGACGCTCGCGTCCTCACCCAGGCCCTCGCCGTGCCTGCTCAGGGACGGGGCGTCGGGCGCGCGCAGGCGCAGATCGGCGCCGGCCCGATCCACCTCGATGAGGAGCTGGGTCACGGCGAACGGCGTGAGCTCGAGGAGGGGCAGCAGCTCGGGCTCGTCGCCGAAGTGCGCGGACTCGTGCAGCGGCGGCACGGGCAGCACGCGGTCGACGACGATCTCGTCGCCCGCGGCGATCACGGTGCGTCCGTGGCGCCCCCCGAGTGCCGACGGGGTCAGCAGGGTCTCGCCGATCCGGTCGAGCAGCGGGGCAGGGGCGCCGGCCGCGGCGAGCTGGTCGCGCAGACGGGCCCAGCGGGCCTCGATCTCGGTGACGGCCTGCGGATCGAGCCGCGTGGTGTCGAGGTGGACGGAGACGTAGGGACCCTCGTTCTCCAGTGCGGACCTGAGCCAGGGAAGCTTCACGTGTACCTCCTGCATCGGCGGTGACGGCGCCCGGAGCCTGACGGCTTCAGCGCCGTGCGGGTGCCGCCACCTTTCCACGGCGCGCAGGGTGCCGCAACCGGTTCCCGCGAACTGCGCGGGAGCGCGCCCCACGGCGCTGTGCGCTGGGATGTTGAGATGTCCGGATGTTCCGGAACGGCGGCGCGGCACCGCGGTGCGCGGCCGGCGCGGGACTCGGGGACGTGTCTGCGGGACATGTCTGCGGTCCCGGCGGTCCCGGCGGGTCGGGACCGCGTCAGTCGCGGTCCTCGACGGCGTCCTCGAGCTCGTCCTTGGTCATCGAGGACCTGCCCTCGACGCCCTGTCGCCGGGCGTCCTCGTAGAGCTGGTCGCGGGTGCGCCCCTGCGGACCCTCGTGGGAGTGCCTGCCGCCGCGCTCGGATGGGGACTCGTCCTCCGTCGAGGTCGTCGAGGACTCGTCCGCCTCGCCCTCCTGGGCGCGGGTCTTGTTGACCGTGCGGGCGGCGATCTCCTCCGCGGTCTCCTCGGAGCGGCCCTGCTCCCGGACGCTGTCCTTCACGTGCTGGTACTGGCGCTCGCGCTTCTCGCTCCATGCCTCGGGCATGACGGCCTCCTCGTCGGTGCGGATCGTCCGCGCCCGATCGCCCGACCGGGCGCGGACCACACTACGCCCGAGGATTCTGCGTGAGCGCCCTCGCGGCTTCCGCGTCAGCGCGCGGCCGGCGTCCCGCGGCGCTCGGAGCGGGACGCCCCGCTCTTGCGCATGCTCAGGGTGAACAGGGCGATCACGGCGACGAGGATCAGCAGGCCCACGACCACGTGCAGCCAGACCACGCCCATCTCCGCGATGCCGATCTGGATGAGGGCGAGCACGGCGACGGAGATCGCGTGCATCATCAGCCCCTTGTTGCCGCTGCGGCGCGACCACAGCACGGCGCAGACCGCGGCGGCGAGGGTGTCGAGGAAGAGCACGTAGCCGAGCGTCTGGTGGAGCGGGAACACGCCACCGATGCTGCCCAGGATCCCCAGGCCCAGCAGGGTCTGCACGATCGCGATCAGAGCGCTGCTGCCGGCGGTCAGGCGCAGGGCGTTCAGCACGGGATCGGTGGGTGCGGACGGCGCAGGGGCGGAGGGCGAGGACGCGTTATTCGACATGGTGTCAGCATAACTGCGGCGAGCGTCCTGCGGACCGCCCGTGCACGCTCAGCGGGTGCTGTCCCACACCTCGCGCCAGTCACGGGCGAGGGTGTCGATGTTGGCGTGGGCGTTGAGCCCGCTCGGCTGCGGCACCACCCACAGCAGCGAGTCCTCGGGCCAGTCCTCGACGTCGGCCGGATCCTGCAGTCCCAGCTTCGCCCGGGGCAGGCGGAAGGCGGTGCGGTAGGCGGTGATGCCCGCGATCGCGACGGAGCGCGGTCGCATCTCGCGCACCCGTTCGACGAGCCGTCGCCCGCCCTCGTGCAGCTCCTCGCGCGCGAGCTGGTCGGCGCGGACCGTGGCGCGGCCGACGAGGTTCGTCAGGCCGATGCCTCGGCCGAGCAGCTGCTGCTCGTCCTCCTCGGTGAGTCCCGCGGCGCAGTCGACCTGGTGGTCGGTGAGGCCAGCGCGGTGCAGGGACGGCCAGAACCTGTTCCCGGGGCGCGCGAACGGGGCGTTGACCGCGGCGGTCCAGAGCCCGGGGTTGATGCCGACGATGAGCATGCGCGGCGGCAACGGGTCGCCCGGGCCGGGCAGGATGTCGTCGACGCCGTGAGGGTCCGTGGTGGAGACCTGCGCGAGATCGTCCTTGGTGGGACGTCGGCCTCCGAGTGGCGAGGGGCGGCGGGAAGTCATCCTGGCACTGTATCGATCCGAGGCGGATCGCCCGGATCGGACGACGGCTCGTCCGTCGGGACGTCGTCGGCCCGCAGCCCGTCGGCCCGCAGCCCGTCGGCCCGGATCCCGACGGAATGGGCCTCGACTGCTCGGACCCTGCCGGCCTCGACCGGGTCCGACAGTCCCGCCCGGCGGCCCAGCAGCGCCCAGGGCAGGGTCATGAGGGCCCAGACCACCGCGATCGCGATCGCCTCGACGAGGAGGTACGAGGGCCACGGGCCCATCACGTCCAGCAGGCTCGGTCCCGCGGGCGCGTGGCTCAGGTACCCGTAGTTCGCGCCGGTCAGCGCATTGCCGATCATCGCGATCAGCGCCCACAGCACGGCCGCCCCGTAGGCGAAGCCGAATCCTCGCCAGGTGGGGCGCATGCGCAGGCCCCACACCAGGACCACGGGGATCAGCACTCCCGCGCCGTGGGCGATCCAGTATTCGGCGAACTCGAGAGGCGGCCACACGAAATAGTTGACGTCCGGTGTGAGCACGGACTGCATGTTCAGGGTAAGGCCCCAGTAGTAGGTGATGACCACGAGCCGCCGCGCGCGGGTGATCAGGGCGAGCGGCCCGATGAAGCGCAGCACGTCGGAGAGGTGCAGGGGGAGCGACTCGTCGATGTCCCACGCCCATGGCATGAAGCCCCACAGCGTCCACAGGATCGAGTTGGCCAGCAGCGCCCAGCCGAGGATCCGCAGCCGGCGCTCGACGACGGGTGCGTCACCGCGGCGCACGACGATCGCTGCGAGGACGCAGAGCACCGCGATGACCGCGAGCATCGTGAGGTGCTGGGCGCCGTAAGGCGTCATGTGCCCCAGCAGGGGCGCGTCCGCGCTGTCCACACCCGCAGGGTAGACCGGCGCGGACGCGGGGCAGTGGATGCCGTGGGCGGCGCCGCCTCAGGCGGCTGCGGGCGCCCCGGCCTCAGGCGGCCGCGGCCTCGCGGCGCACGCGCCGGGCGTGCTGCTCCTTCAGCACGGTGACCAGGGCCGCCGCGAGGAGCGTGCCGATCACGATCGCGAGCACGTACCCCCACACCGGGCTGATCGCGAAGAACACGAAGATGCCGCCGTGGGGAGCCTGGGAGCCCACTCCGAACGCCATGGAGAGCGCGCCGGTGACCGCACCGCCGGCCATCATCGAGGGGATGACGCGCAGCGGGTCGGCCGCGGCGAAGGGGATCGCGCCCTCGGAGATGAAGGAGGCTCCCAGAAGCCAGGCCGTGGTGCCGTTCTCGCGCTCCACCTGCGTGTACAGCGAGCGCCGCACCGCCGTGGACAGCGCCATCGCCAGCGGCGGCACCATCCCGGCGGCCATCACCGCGGCCATGATGTGGAAGGACGCCTCGGTCCCCTGGGAGAGCCCCGCGGTCGCGAACAGGTAGGCCGCCTTGTTGATGGGGCCGCCCAGGTCCACGCACATCATCAGCCCCAGGATCACGCCCAGCAGGATCGCGGAGGTGCCGCTCATGCCGGTCAGCGCGTTCTGCAGGGCCTCCATCACCCAGGCCAGCGGGCGACCGAGCACGAGCAGCATCGCTCCGGCGACGATCCCCGAGGTCACCAGTGGGATGATCACCACGGGCATCAGCCCGGCGAGCCAGCGCGGCGGGCGCAGCGAGGCGAGGCCCAGGGCGATGAGCCCGGCGAGCAGGCCCGTCACCAGTCCGCCCAGGAAGCCCGCGCCGACCGTCACCGAGATCGCCCCGCCGATGAAGCCGGGGGCGATGCCGGGGCGTCCGGCGAGGCCGAAGGCGATGAAGCCCGAGAGCGCCGCGACCAGGAAGCCCATTCCGGCGCTGCCGATCGCGAAGGCGACGGCGCCCAGGTACAGCAGCAGCCCGGCGCGCGAGGTCATCTCCTGTCCGCTCGCGCCGTCGTAGCTCAGGTGCCCCGGCAGGTTCGTCAGCGAGTTCCCGGTCGCGACGTCCTGCGCGACGTAGGAGACGTCGAACCCGCCCAGCAGGAAGCCGAGGGCCATCAGCAGGCCGCCCGCGGCGACGAACGGGATCATGTACGACACGCCCGTCATCACGGCGGCCTGGATCCGCTTGGGCCAGGAGACCGCGGCGGCGGAGCTCGCCCCGGCACCGCCCGAGCCGCTCGAGGCCTCCGCGCCCCCGTCGTCGGCCCCGGCGGGGACCTTCCGTGCGCGGGGATCGCGGGCGGCCGCGACGGCCTCGTCGACCATCTCGGAGCCGTGGGAGATCGCGCGCTTGACCGGGTGCTCGATGACCGGCATCCCGGCGAAGCGCTCGCGTCCCGAGATGTTGACGTCGGCCGCGACGATGAGCGCGGAGGCCTCCGCGATCTGCTCGGAGGTGAACGGCGTGATGCCGCCCGAGCCCTGCGTCTCCACGTGCAGGCGCACGCCCTTCTCCGCGGCGGCCGTCTCGAGGGACTCGGCGGCCATGTAGGTGTGGGCGATGCCGGTCGGGCACGAGGTGATCGCGAGCAGCACGGGGGAGTCCTCGGCAGCCGCGGACGGGTTCGGGGAGGCGGCGCGCTCCGGCGCGTCGGCCGCCGTCCCGTCCGAGGGCGCGGATGAGGGCGCGGGCGCGGGTGCGGAGTCTCCGGCCGACGACGACGCTGCGGATGCGGGCTCGGGTTCGGGCTCGATCACCCCCATCACCAGGTCGGCGGCCTCCTGGGACGTCGCGGCGGAGCGCAGCGAGGCGAGGAACTCCGGGCGCACCAGGGCGCGCGAGAGCTGTGCGAGCAGCCGGAGGTGCTGGTCGTCGGTCCCGGCGGGCGCCGAGATGCCGATCACGAGATCGGCCGGCCCGTCGGCGGATCCGAAGTCGACCGGCTCGGTGAGCCGCAGCAGGCCGAGCGCGGCCTCGTGGACGGCCTCCGTGCGGCAGTGGGGGATCGCGAAGCCGCCGGGCATGCCGGTCGCGAAGGACTCCTCGCGGGCCAGCAGCCCGGCCTCGAGACCGTCGCGGTCCGAGCGTCCGGTCGCGGCGATCAGGTCGGCCATCTGGCCGATCACCGCGGACTTGTCTCCCGCGGGCTCGACGTCCAGGTGGACGAGGTCCGCGGTCATGAGGGGTTCTGACATGGCCAGCTCCTTCTTCGGAGGGCCCGGCATCGCGCCGGGCGGGGGTCATCGGTCGTCGGCGGTGGGCCGACGTGACGTCGGGACGGGTGTCCGGTGGCGTCGTGCGGATCAGAGGGCCCGCACGGCATCGGGCCGGGCGACGACCTGATCCGGGCGGGGGATGGTGGTGCCGGGCAGGGCGACGGCGGCGCTGCCGTAGGCGACGGCGCGGGCGAGCGCCGTGGGGGCGTCCTCCCCGCGGCTGCGGGCGAGCAGGAACCCGGCGGTCGCGCAGTCTCCCGCGCCCACCGTGGAGACCACGCGGGTGGGGCCCGCGGGGCAGAACCAGGTGCCCTGGGAGCTCGCGAGCAGGGCGCCCGCACCGCCGAGGGTCACCAGGACTTCCCTGACGCCCTGTGCGCGCAGGTCCTGGGCGGCCTCGCCCACGGGGCCCAGCTCGGCGGCGTCCAGATCCGTGCCCGCGCCCTCGAGGGCGTCGAGGGCGGCGGCATCCAGGCCCGTGAGCTGCGCGAGCTCGAGCGCATTGGGCTTGAGCAGGTCCGGGGCGCACGTCGGGTCCTCGCCCCAGGCGGCGGCGAGTGCGCGCAGCGGGCCGTCGGAGGTATCGACGCCCGCCCATGCCCCGTGCTCGTGCAGCGCCCGGACCATCCGCGCGTACCAGTCCTCCGGGAAGCCGGGCGCGAGGGACCCCGAGAGCATCACCGTGTGCGCGAGCGACCGCTCGCCGGTGGGCGCGCTCTGGCCGCGCGGACCACGGGGTGCGCCATCGCCGATCCCGGTGAGCAGGGCGGACTCGAGGGCCTCCAGCTCGGTGGGGGAGATGCGGGCGCCCGGTTCGTTGAGCTTCGTGGTGACGGTGCCGGAGGTGGTGCCGAGCGCGTCGGGGCTCTCCGCGGACCAGGCGCCATCGGCGCCGCGGGCGGTGCCTGTGGTGCCCGTGCTGCCGGTGGTCCCCGTCTCCTCGAGCGGTGAGAGCACCGTGAGATTGGTGCGCACGGCGCCGTCGACGGGGGAGGTGCGCAGCGGTGCGTCGGCGGCCTCGAGAAGTGCCCGATAGGGGTCATCGGCCCCGACCGGCACGAGCGCCTCGACCTCGGCGCCGGCGAGGTGCAGGGCGCGGGCGACGTTCACGCCCTTGCCCCCGACCTGCGTGGACTCCCGGACGATGCGGTGCACGCCGCCCGCGGAGAGCGGAGAACCCAGGAGGACCGTGCGGTCCAGCGAGGGGTTCGCGGTGAGCGTGCGGATCATGCGACCACCACCTCGGTGCCGGCGTCCTCGAGCACGGAGCGCAGTGCCTCCGGCAGGTCGGAATCGGTGACCAGGGCGTCGATGTCGCCCGTGCGGGCGAAGGCGACGAGCTGGCGGACCTGTGCCTTCGAGGAGTCCGCCAGCAGCACGCGCAGGCCCGCGCGCTCGACGATGGCGCTCTTCACAGCGCCCTCCTCGGGATCGGGGGTGAACAGCTCCGCGCCGTCGAAGCCGTTGCATCCCAGGAACGCGACCTCGGGGCGCAGCCGCGCGAGAGCGGAGACGGTCTCCGCGCCGACGCCCGCACCGGTGCCGGGACGCAGACGCCCGGGGAGCACGTGGACGGGCGGACCCGCGAGCCCCAGCGCCGCCTGCGCGACGTCGAGCGCGTGGGTGAGCACGGGCCCGGTGCGCTCGGCGAGATGGGGGACCAGCGAGAGGGTCGTGGTGCCGGCGTCCAGCAGTACGGAGGCCTCGGGATCCGTGGGGAGCAGCGCTCGCGCCGCATCGGCGATCCGTCGCTTGGCCTGGGTGTTCGTGGTCCGACGGGTATCGAGGTCCGGCTCCGCGTCGCGGGTGCGGCGGGCGATGGCGCCGCCGTGCACGCGAGCCAGCAGGCCTCGCCGCTCGAGGTCGTCGAGGTCGCGCCTCACGGTCTCGGTGGTCACGTCGAAGCGCTCGGCGAGGTCCGAGACCGTCACGCGGCCGGACTGCTCGAGCGCGTCGAGGGCCTGGCGCTGTCGCTCCTGGGCGTACATCACATCACCTGCGTCGTCGGAGGGCGGGACACCGGGAGCTCGGGACTGCTCCTGGAGGTGAGCCACACACTAGAACATGAACCCAAGGAAAACAACATTGAAGTGTGTGGGTTGCTGTGGTGGGCGCGCAGTCGCCGCCCTCGGCCCTTCCGGCGCGGGCGGTAGCATCGGGGCACCCCCGCACGATCCGTCCCAGGAGCCCAGATGTCGCAGGCCTACCACGCCGATTCCTCCGATCTCGTGACGAAGGAGGTCCTCGACTGGGAGCTGTTCGGGACCGCGTCCCGCGAGCTCGCGCAGACCATCGCCGACTCGGGCTTCGATCCCGAGATCGTGATCGCGGTCGCGCGCGGAGGCCTGCTGCCCGCCGGCTCGCTCTCCTACGCGCTCGGCCTCAAGCTGGCCGACGCGATCAACGTCGAGTTCTACACCGACGTCCACGAGACCCTGCCGGATCCGGTCCTGCTCGCCCCGATGCTCGACACCGAGTCGATCCAGGGCAAGCGCCTGCTGGTGGTCGACGACGTGGCGGATTCCGGGCGCACCCTCGCGCTCGTGCTCCAGCTCCTGCGCGAGCAGGGCGCGGACGCCCGCAGCGCGGTGCTCTACGCGAAGTCCGCCTCGGTGGTCGCGCCCGACTTCGTGTGGCGGCGCACCGACGAGTGGATCGTCTTCCCGTGGTCGGCCGAGCCGCCGGTCACGCCCGCGACGCAGGCCTGATCACCCGCGCGCCCGTCCCGGGTCGCGGGTCCCGCGGGGCTGCGGGTCCCGCCGGGGCGTCAGCCCCGCGGGCGCCGCACCGTCGAGGGGCCGCTCTGGCGCCAGGTGCGGTCGAGCGCCGTCACCGCGTACCAGCCGCGTGCGTCCGCGCCCGCGTGCGTGAACTGCTGTGCGCTCTCGTCCTCGCCGGCCCGCACCACGGCGACGAGG
Organism: Brachybacterium halotolerans subsp. kimchii; assembly: GCF_020792675.1. Classification (NCBI taxonomy): domain Bacteria; kingdom Bacillati; phylum Actinomycetota; class Actinomycetes; order Micrococcales; family Dermabacteraceae; genus Brachybacterium; species Brachybacterium halotolerans. The sequence goes on from NZ_CP086254.1 coordinate 3,736,592, forward strand.
CTGCGTGCGTCCTCGAGGTCCCGGCTCGTCACGTGCGGTGAGCGCAGGCGCCAGATCGCGAAGCTGGTCGCCTCCCCGCTGAAGCGCAGCGTGACGCCCTTGCGCGAGGCGCGCACGGACTGCAGGTAGGGCGCGGCGGGCGCCGTCCCCTCGACGCTCTCGATGGCGGGGACGATGGCCGGGTGCGCGAAGCGCTCGCGCACGAGCTGCTTCACCGCTCCGGTCTCGTCATCGCGCATGCTCGTCGCGCTGAAGTACACATAGCCCTGGACGGACCCCAGGTCACGGCCCAGCCCCACGTGCTCGGAGAGCTCGCCGGGGTCCTCGAAGGTGCCGTCGACCGCCTTGTAGGCCGCTTCGCCCACGAACAGCGCCACGTCGGAGTCCTCCGCGAGGTCCGCCCACCAGCGCACCAGGGTGTCGTAGTCGGCGAGCTCGTGGCCGATCTGCCAGTAGATCTGCGGGTTGATGTAATCGACCCAGCCCTGCTGGACCCAGCGTCGGGAGTCGGCGGAGATGATCTCGTACGACTCCGATCCCGCGGTGTCCGACCCCGCGGGATCGCTCGTGGAGTTCCGCCAGATGCCGAACGGGCTGATGCCGTAGCGCACGTGCGGCTTCTCCGCGCGGATCCTCTCGTGCATCTCGCTCACCAGCAGGTCGACGTTCTCCCGCCGCCAGTCCTCGATCGAGGAGGCGCCGTCGCCATGGCGCTCGAAGGTCCCGGCGTCCGGGAGCTCCTCGCCCTCGACCGGATACGGGTAGAAGTAGTCGTCGAAGTGCACGCCGTCGACGTCGTAGCGGGAGACGGCGTCCATCATCGCGTCCTGCACGAAGGCGCGGACCGCGGGGACGCCCGGGTCGTAGTACAGCTTGCCGCCGTAGGCGAAGGACCAGTCCTCGTGGGTGCGCGCCGGATGGTCCTCGACGAGGTCGGCGGGGTCGTCGCTGGTCATGGAGACCCGGTAGGGGTTGAACCAGGCGTGGTACTCGAGGCCCCGGGCGTGGGCGGCGTCGATCTGGAAGGCGAGCGGGTCGTAGCCGGGGTCCTCGCCCTGAGTGCCCGTGAGCCACTGCGACCAGGGCTCGAAGGGGGAGGGCCAGAAGGCGTCGGCGGTGGGGCGCACCTGGGAGATGACGGCGTTCATACCGAGCTCCTGCGCCAGGTCGAGCCAGTCGAGGTACTCGCGCTTCTGCTCGTGCTCGCTCAGCCCCGCCTTCGAGGGCCAGTCGATGTTGTCGACCGACGCGATCCACAGGGCGCGGAACTCGCGCACCGGGGCGGTGCTCCGCCCCTGGCCGTGTCCGTGACCCGGACCGGTGCCGTGCCCCGTGCCGTGGTGGCCCGCGCCGCGTCCGACGGGGGCTGCGGAGCCCTCGGCCTGCGCGGATCCCGCGCCGAGGGCGAATGCCGCACCACCGGCGGCGCCGGTGGATGCGCGGAGCAGAGAGCGGCGGGCGAGGGGTTCCACGGGGCCTCCTGGGGCGGGAGAGGGGAGCGCGAGCCCGTGCGCGGACCGGCGGGCCGATCGCGCGCAGGGGACGGGTCTCGAGCGCGCCCCACGCTTCCATGTCCGCGTCTCCGTGGCAAGCGTCACACGCGGCACGCCGTCGGCCACGCGTTCCGCCACGAGCGCACGGGGCTTCCCCCGGCGCCCGCCAGGTGCCAGTGTGGGACGCATGAAGATCACACTCATCGGAGGACATGGCAAGGTCGCGCAGCTCGCCGAGCCGCTGCTCGTCGAGGCGGGGCACGAGGTGCGCGCGGTCATCCGCAACCCGGACCAGGTGGCCGACATCGAGGCGACCGGAGCGGGAGCCGTCGTCATCGACATCCAGCGCCTGGACGAGGAGGGCTGGAAGGATCTCATCGCGGATTCCGACGCCGTCGTCTGGACGGCCGGCGCCGGCGGCGGCGATCCCGAGCGCACGTACGCGGTGGACCGCGACGGCGCGATCGCCTCGATGGACGCCGCCGCCCGTGCGGGCGCCCGCCGGTACGTCATGGTCAGCTACTTCGGCGCCGGCCCGGACCACGGGGTCGATCCCGACAACGGCTTCTTCGCCTACGCGGAGTCCAAGGCCGCGGCCGACGAGCACCTGCGCGGCACCGACCTGGACTGGACGATCCTCGGCCCCAGCGGCCTCACCCTCGAGGAGCCCAGCGGCCGGATCGACGTCGAGGCCACCGAGAGCGGCACAGTCAGCCGCGCGAACGTGGCGCAGGTGATCGCCGAGGTCATCGACCGCCCCGAGACCTTCGGCCGGTTCGTGACGTTCAACGACGGGCAGACCCCGATCGCCGAGGCCGTCGCGGGGCTCTGACCTCCACCACGACGAGAACCCGTCGGGACCCGAGCGGCCCGTGGACCCCAGCGGTCCACGGGCCGCTCTCGTCGTCGTGCGGGCCCTCTCCGACCGGAGCTCAGGCCGTGGTCCGGCGAGACCCGCGCAGACGGGCGACGGCCCGGACGACGAGAAGCACCACGGCGCCGACGACGAGCCCGAGGACCATCGAGCACAGGGTCGCGCCGAGCCAGCCGACCGCGCCGCCGATGCCCGGGATGTGCCCGAGGTGCTCCTCGAGGTGATGCACCCAGGCATAGGGGACCGCGGCACCGAGCTCGTGCGTGCCCTCGAGGATGATGTGCCCGCCCACCCAGAGCATCGCGGCCATCCCCACGTAGCTGATCACCGTCATCACGTGCGGCATCGCCGTGACCAGACCTCGGCCGACGCGCTGCGAGGCGGGGGAGTCGCGCCGGGACATCGCCAGGCCCATGTCGTCCATCTTCACGAGGATCCCGACGGCCCCGTAGACGAGCGCCGTCAGACCGATGCCGACGACGATCAGCACCGCGGTGCGCATCAGGAACGGCTGGTCGGCGACGGTGTTCAGCGAGATCACCATGATCTCGGCCGAGAGGATCAGATCCGTGCGCACGGCGCCCTTGACGACCGTGTCCTCGGCGTCGGCGCCCCGCTCGGCGGAGGGCGCATCGACGGAATCACCTGCGGACGCGTTCTCATCGCGGTGCCCGTGCGGGTGGACGAGCTCCCAGATCTTCTCGGCGCCCTCGAAGCACAGGAAGGCACCGCCGAGCATGAGGATCGGCGTGAGCGCCCAGGGTGCGAGCCAGGAGAGCAGCAGGGCGATCGGCAGGATGATCAGCAGCTTGTTGACCAGGGATCCGCGGGCGATGCGCCAGATGATCGGCAGTTCGCGCGTGGGCTCCAGCCCGCGCACGTACTGCGGGGTGACGGCGGCGTCATCCACGACGACCCCGACGGCCTTGGCGCTCGTGCGCGCGGAGGCCGCTGCGACGTCGTCCGCGCTCGCGGCCGCCATCTTCGCCATCGCGGCGACGTCGTCCAGGAGTGCTGCGAGTCCGCCGGCCATGGGTGTCCCTCTCGCTCATGGGCAGTAGCGCGCTCACACTACCGGCAGCACGGGGCGCCGGTCGCCGGACGAAGGCCGCCCGCCGTTCCTCGGCGCGACGGCCGTAGGCTGGTGAGGTCTGTGCCGTGACGTCCGAGGCACAGGTCAGTGACGTGATCAGCGACGTGAGAAGGAGGGGCCGATGACGTCGGCACGCCAGTGGTCCGCGACGATCGCTCTCGCAGTGGGCATCTTCATCCTCATCACGATCGAGGAGCTCCCGATCGGCGTGCTCAGCGTGATGGCGCCCGACCTCGGGGTGAGCGAGGGCGTCGCCGGTCTCGCGGTGACGGTGCCCGGCGTGCTCGCGGGCGTCGTCGCGATCTTCACGCCCGTGATCGCGGGATCCCTCGACCGCCGGCTCGTCCTCGTGCTCGCGCTGGCCAGCGTGGTCGTCTCCTGCGTGCTGAGCGTCATCGCCCCCACGTTCGCGGTGCTCCTGCTCGCACGGCTCTTCGCGGGCGTCTCGATCGGGCTGTACTGGGCGGTCCTCGCGATCGTCGCCGTCGCCCAGATGCCGCCCCAGCGTGCTCCGCGCGCCCTGACCGTCGCCTTCAGCGGCGCCGGTGCGGCACTCGTGCTCGGCGTGCCCGTGGCCTCGTGGATCGGCACGCACCTGGGCTGGCGCACCGCGTTCGCGGTCGTCGGCTGCGCGGCACTGCTCGTGGCGATCCTGATCGCCGCCGTGGTCGCACCGGTGCGCACGAGCGCCCCCGTCTCGATGCGGATGATGGGGCGCGCCGCGGCCGACCGCGGGGTCCGCCATGCCCTCGTGCTGACAGCGCTCATGATCACGGCGCAGTTCATCACCTACAGCTACGTGAGCCCGCTCCTGCACTCCCGAGCCGGTGTGCCCTTCACGAGCATCGGCGGGATGCTGCTGCTGTTCGGCGTCGCCGGGATGATCGGGAACTTCGCGGTCGGCATGGTGCTGCGCCGCAGCGCGCCCCTCGGGGTCCTGGTGATCGCCGCGGGGCTCGCCCTCGCGATCCTGGTGCTCCTGCTGGCCGTGAGGTCCCCGGTCTCGGCGTTCGTGGTGATGCCGCTCTGGGGTCTGTTCGCGGGCGCGGCCTCGGTGACGGTCCAGGCGTTCGTGAGCTCGGAGGGGCGCGAGGTCGTGGAGGAGGGCACGGCGCTGAACAGCGCCATCTTCAACGTCTCGATCGCACTGGGCGCGCTCATCGGCGGGCGGATCCTCGACCTCGCCGGCCAGGAGGCGCTGATGATCGCCTCCGTGGTGATGCTCGGCGTCGCCCTCGTGGTCGTCGCCCGCTACCTGCGCACGACCCCGACGCACGTGTGATCGGCCCGCGCGGAGGCTCCCGGACAGTGCGGCCGTGCTCGCCCCGCGCGGCGGCGCTCACGCCGCGATGCGGCGCTCAGCCCGCGATGCGGAAGCCTGACGTCCCGCGCGGCTGCTCCTCGCGCACCTCGGTCCCGCTCACCCGCGCGCTCGTCGGGCCCTCCTCGAGCCAGGCGAGCATCTGACGGACCGCGTCCTCGGGGCCCTCGACATCGGCCTCCACGGTGCCGTCCAGCAGGTTGCGCACGGTTCCGCTCACGCCGAGCGCCTCGGCGCGGTCGGCGGCGGCCCAGCGGAACCCGACGCCCTGCACGCTGCCGCTGACGCGGACGATCCTGCGGATGCTCGACGTGGACATGTCTCCTCCTGCCTCGGATGCTGCCGCCGATTCTGCCCGTTCCCGCGTCCGCGCTCCAGTTCCCGGTGCCGGTCCCGGTGTCGGTGCCGGTGCTGGCGTCGATGCCGGTGCCCGGGCCGCGCTGAGCCGAGCATTGCGCGGACGACGGCCGCGCACGCCGGAGGGCGGGCATCCGCGGCCCTCGCGGCCGCGGATGCCCGCCCTCGTCGGCGTCCCCGATGGGGATGGGTCAGGCGCGCTCGCCCTCTCCGTCGCCCTCGACGGGACGCCCGTCGGCGTCGGTGATGTCGACCTCCTCGCGGCCCACCTCGCCGCTGACGGTCTCGGTGTCCTGGACGGTGCGGGTGCCGATGTTGACCTGCTCGGTCGCCACGGTCTCCTTGTTCACCACGGGGCGCTCCTCGGTGAGGGTCACCTCGGCCTCGGTCTCGCCGTCGGCGATCTCGCCCCCGGTCTCCTCGCCGGCGGGCACCCGCTCGACGACGACCTCCTCGCGCTCCACGGGGACCTCGACCTGCTGGGTCTCGGAGACCGTGTACTTGCGCAGGCGCACGCGGCCGGTCTCGACCTTCTCGGTGCCGACGTTCAGACGCTCCTCGTGGAGCGTCACGGACTGCTTGCCGTCCACGTCCGCCTGGTCGTCGGCCGCTCCGGGCGCGCCGGGCGCGTCGGCTCCCGTGGCCGTCCCGGCCTCCCCGCTCGCCGTCACGCCGTCCTGAGCGGCGCGCCGCTGCTCGTCCTCGAGCGCTCCGTCCCCGGTCTGCGCGTCGGCCCCGGTCCCGCGCCCGGCCAGACCCGCGGCTCCGACGCCGGCACCCGCGGCGCTGACCCCGGCACCCGCCCCGGCTCCGGCCTGGCCATCGGCGACGGGGGCCTGCTGCTGAACCTGCTGCCCCTGCACGGCCGGATCCTGCTGCGCCGTGCCGGTGCGATCCTGCGCGGTGCCGCGGCCCTGCGCGTCGGCCTCGCGGTCCTGGCCGTCGCCGGAAGCGGCGTCGGGATCGCTCACCCCGTAGTAGCGGTAGAGCTCGGACTCCTCCTGGCGGGAGATCTCTCCGTCCTCGTCGATGTTCGGGGCGTCCTTGATGAACGACTTCTCGTAGGGGACGGTGATGGCGCCCTCGGCGTACTTCGCCTCGGCCAGCGGGATGAAGGTCTCGCGCGAGCCGAAGAGGCCGATGTTGACGGTGACCCACGAGGGATCCTGCGAGTCCTTGGTCAGGTACACCTGCCCGACCTTGCCCACCTTCTCGCCCGTGGAATCGAGGACCTCGGCGGTCTGGAGATCCGTGATGCTGCCCTGGAACGTCATGCTGTTCTCCTTCTGTGCGGTCCGCTCGTGCGGATGTCGATCGACGTCGCACCGGACCGGTCGACGGCGTCGCGCTCGGGGAGCGTTCTTCGACCGTACCGACCGTTGTGATCTGTGCCATATCCGTCACCGAGAATTCGTCGGCAGGTCACTCGGGCTCGTGCGGCGCGGAGCCGGCGCATGCGCGACCGGAGATCTCAGCCGTTGTCGCCGCCGGTGTCGGCGGTGATCGTGCCCTTCGACGCCTCGGACTCGTCGGCGTTGTCGTCCCACTGCCACGCGGCGACGTCGGGATGGTCCGTGCCATGGGTGTACGCGTACTCGCGAGCGCGGATGCGGGAGTCGACCATCCGCTGGCGCAGACCGGCGAAGCGGGTCCCCAGGCCGTCGACCCGGTCGATCGTGTCGATCACCAGGTGGTAGCGGTCCATGTCGTTGCGCATGAGCATGTCGAAGGGCGTCGTGGTCGTGCCCTCCTCCTTGTAGCCGCGCGCGTGGATCCGTGAGGCGCGATCGTGGCGGTAGGCCAGACGGTGGATCAGCCACGGGTAGCCGTGGTAGGCGAAGACGACGGGGGAGGACTCGCCGAAGATCCCGTCGAACTCCTTCTCCGAGAGACCGTGCGGGTGCTCCGACTCGTGCTGCAGGCGCATCAGGTCCACCACGTTGACCACCCGCACGCGCAGGTCGGGGATCTGCTCGCGCAGGATCTTCGCCGCCGCGAGCACCTCGATCGTCGGGATGTCCCCGGCGCAGGCGAGGACGACGTCGGGCTCCTCGCCCTCGACCTCGGTCCCTGCCCACTCCCAGATGCCCAGGCCGCGCGTGCAGTGGACGATCGCCTCGTCCATGCTCAGCCACTGCGGTCCCGGCTGCTTGCCCGCGACGACCACGTTCACGTACTGGCGCGAGCGGAGGCAGTGGTCGTAGGTGGACAGCAGCGTGTTGGCGTCCGGCGGCAGGTAGACCCGCACGATCTCGGCCTTCTTGTTGACCATGTGATCGATGAAGCCCGGATCCTGATGGGAGAAGCCGTTGTGGTCCTGACGCCACACGTGCGAGCTCAGCAGGTAGTTGAGCGATGCCAGCGGCCGGCGCCACTCGAGCTCGTTCGTCACCTTCAACCACTTCGCGTGCTGGTTCACCATCGAGTCGACGATGTGGATGAAGGCCTCGTAGGAGTTGAACAGCCCGTGCCTGCCGGTGAGGAGGTAGCCCTCGAGCCAGCCCTGGCACTGGTGCTCGCTGAGCACCTCCATGACGCGGCCGCGCGGAGCCAGGTGCTCCTCGTCGTCGTCCGGGACGAACTGCGCGTTCCACTGCTTGTCCGTGGCCTCGTAGACGGACTGCAGGCGGTTGGACGCGGTCTCGTCGGGCCCGAAGATGCGGAAGTTGTCGGGGTTGGCCTCGATGACGTCTCTCAGCCAGTCGCCCAGCACGCGCGTGGCCTCCGAGGTGGCCGCCCCGGGGCGCGGGACGTCGACCGCATGCCTGCGGAAGTCGGGCAGGCGCAGTGCCCGCAGCACGGAGCCGCCGTTGGTCACGGGGTTCGCCGACATCCGTCGGGTCCCGGCGGGCGCGGTCTCCGCGTACTCCTCGCGCAGCCGCCCCTCCTCGTCGAACAGCTCCTCGGGTCGGTAGGAGCGCAGCCACGAGTCCAGGACCGCGAGATGCTCGTCGGTGTCGCGGGCGTTGGACAGCGGCACCTGGTGGGCCCGCCATGATCCCTCGGACTTCTTGCCGTCGATCTCCGCGGGCCCGGTCCATCCCTTCGGCGTGCGGAAGACGATCATCGGCCAGGTGGGCCTCTCCGGCTCCCGTCCGGCGACGTCGTCCTCGGCCGCCTTCGCCTTGATCTCCGCGATGCGGTCCAGGGCCGTATCGAGCACCTCGGCGAAGCGCGCGTGCGCCGCGAGCGGGTCCTCGTCGTCGAAGCCGCCGGTGAAGAACAGCGGCTCGTGGCCGTACCCGCGCATGAGGTCGGCGAGCTCGTCCTCGCCGATGCGCGCCAGCACCGTGGGGTTCGCGATCTTGTACCCGTTGAGGTGGAGCACGGGGAGCACCACGCCGTCGGTCAGGGGATTGATGAACTTGTTGCTGTGCCAGGACGTGGCCAGAGGGCCGGTCTCGGCCTCGCCGTCGCCGACCACGGTGAACGCGAGGAGCCCCGGGTTGTCGAGGACGGCCCCGTAGGCGTGGGAGAGCGAGTAGCCGAGCTCGCCTCCTTCGTGGATCGAGCCCGGGGTCTCCGGCGCCGCATGGGACGGGATCCCGCCGGGGAACGAGAACTGGGTGAACAGGCGGCGCATGCCGGCCTCGTCCTCGGTGACCGAAGGGTAGGTCTCGGTGTACGTGTGCTCGAGGTACCCCGCGGCGACCGCGCCGGGCCCGCCGTGGCCGGGGCCGGTCACGTACATCGCGTCGAGATCGCGCTGGCGGATCGCCCGGTTCATGTGCGCGTACAGGAACGTGAGCCCGGGGGTCGTGCCCCAGTGGCCGAGCAGGCGGGGCTTCACGTGCTCGCGCGCGAGCGGCGTGCGCAGCAGCGGATTGTCCATCAGATAGATCTGGCCGACGGAGAGGTAGTTCGCGGCCCGCCACCAGCCGTGCAGGCGGAGCAGCTTCTCCTGGTCGGGGGCGGTGCCTTCGGCTGCGGGCCAGACTGCGGGCCGGACCGGCTGGGTCGGTGCCTCGTCCATGGGACTCTCCTCGTTCCTCGGGGGACCGGGCGGATGCGTCGTGTGCCCCACGCTAGGGCTGCGTGCGCTCCCGCGGAACCCCTCGGGCCCGGTCCGCGCCGCGGCGCGCGGATCCGGCTACGCTCCGTGCATGGCACAGGCGAAGAAGCAGCAGAGCCCTCGTCCGACGAAGAGCACGAAGCAGGGCGGCGGCGCGAAGTCGGCGAAGCCGGCAAGATCGGCGAAGGTGGCGACGAAGTCGTCACGCGATCTCCGACCCGTCGTCCTCGCACCCGGCTCCCTGCCGGACGACGTCCCGAGCGGCTTCCCGGTCCCGCCGGGCTGGACGGGCGACGTCCATGAGTTCGACCCCCACGCGACCCCCGGCTTCGACGGCGGCAAGAAGAAGGGCGAGAAGCGCCTTCTGGCCTGCGACGACTCCCTTGCTGATCTGCAGGAGCGGCTCTTCGCCGCCCACCACGGGGCGACGTCCGGCGGGCGCAGCGTGCTGCTGGTCGTCCAGGGCATGGACACCTCCGGCAAGGGCGGGATCATGCGGCACGTCGTCGGCGCAGTGGACCCGCAGGGCATCTCGATCACGGCCTTCAAGGCCCCGACGGAGGAGGAGAAGGAGCACGACTTCCTGTGGAGGATCCGCCCGCACGTGCCCGCGGCCGGGCAGATCGGCGTCTTCGACCGCTCGCACTACGAGGACGTGCTGATCCACCGGGTCCACGGCTGGGCCGACACCGAGGAGATCGAGCGGCGCTGCGCCGCGATCAACGACTTCGAGAAGGAGCTCACCGACTCCGGGGTCACGATCGTGAAGGTCATGCTCCACCTCTCGTACGCCGAGCAGGGGGAGCGGCTGATGGAGCGCCTCGAGCGACCGGACAAGCACTGGAAGTTCAACCCGGGGGACATCGACGAGCGCGGGTACTGGAGCGCCTACATGGACGCCTACTCGAAGGCTCTCAGCGCGACCTCGACCCCGCACGCACCATGGGTCGTGGTGCCCGCCGACCGCAAGTGGTACGCCCGGATCGCCGTGCAGCAGCTGCTGCTGCACGCCCTGGGGGAGATCGACCCGCAGTGGCCCGCCGCCGACTTCGATGTCGCCGAGCAGACCGCGCGCCTGCGGGAGACCTTCGCCTCGCAGCGATGAGTCGGGGCCGACGGGGCACAATGGACGGACCAGCGCACATCGAGCAGAAGGATGCATGACATGGCCACCACCGCCTTCAAGGGCACACCCGTCACCACCGTCGGCGAGCTCCCCGCCGTCGGCTCCGCCGCCCCCGCGTTCGAGCTCGTCGGACAGGACCTCGGTGCCGTCGCCACGGGCGACTTCTCCGGCCGCCGGATCGTGCTGAACATCTTCCCGTCCCTGGACACCGGCACCTGCGCGATGAGCGTGCGCCGCTTCAACGAGATCGCGAGCGGCCTGGAGAACACGGTCGTCGTGTGCGCCTCGAAGGACCTCCCGTTCGCGCAGGCCCGTTTCTGCGGTGCGGAGGGGCTCACGAACGTCGTCACCGGCTCCGCCTTCCGGTCGAGCTTCGGGGAGGACTTCGGGGTCACGCAGACCGACGGCCCCCTGCAGGGTCTCCTCGCCCGCGCGGTCGTGGTGATCGACACGGACGGCACCGTGCTCCACAGCCAGCTGGTCCCGGAGATCTCCGAGGAACCCGACTACGACGCCGCCGTGGCGGCGCTCGGCTGACACGGATCGCCGTCGGACGACCGACGTCCTGAGCGAGGCCCCGGGCAGTCATGCCCGGGGCCTCGCGCGTGCTCACGGCATGTGCGTCCGACGCGTGAGGCGCGGTCCAGGGCGACCCGCGGCCGGGTCTAGGGTTGCAGGTCGGACCGCATCCGCCGAGCGGTCCGACGCACACGCCCCTCGGGCCCCGAGGGACGGCGAAGGAGGAGAGGGCGCGTGGATCCGCAGTCGCTCGTGGTGCTGCTCGTGATGGGTGCCCTCGCGGGCGCGATCAACTCCGCGGTGGGCAGCGGATCCCTGCTCACGCTCCCCGTGCTCCTCGCCCTCGGGCTCGATCCCGGCACCGCCGTGCGCACCAACACCATGGGCATGGTGTTCTCGACCGTCGGCTCGTTCTTCGGTTACCGGCGCGAGATCTCCGCCGAATGGCGCGATGTGCGCCCGCTCGCCGCCATCGTGGTCGTGACCGCGACCGTCGGGTCCTGCCTGCTGCTGATCTCACCGCCCGGGGCGCTCCAGGTCGTCGTCCCCGTCCTCATCGTGGTCGCGCTGCTGCTCGTGGTCTTCCAGAAGCGACTGGCCACCTGGATCCCTCGTCGGGGGAACAGCCAGGGCGACGCGGACGCCGGCAGCAGCGCGGCCGCCTACCGCTCGCCGGGCCTCATGGTCTCCATGGGAGCCGCCTCGATGTACGGGGGCTACTTCACGGCCGCGCAGGGAATCCTCTACCTCGGCCTGCTCGGTGCCTTCACCGGCCGCTCGATGAAGAGTGTCAACGCCGTGAAGAACCTGTTCAGCCTGCTGGTGAACGTGATGGCGGCGCTCGTCTACCTGGTGGCCCACTTCGCCTTCGGCGCCGATGTGCGGTGGGAGGGCGTGATCGCGATCGCGCTCGGCGCCCTGCTCGGCGGCTACTTCGGCTCCCACCTCACCAAGCGGCTTCCCGAATGGGTGTTGCGCGGCACCATCGTCGTGATTGCGCTCCTCGCCCTCGTGCGTCAGATCCTGGGCTGAGCGGCCCGCTCCGCTCCCACGCCCCTCGACGCGGGCGGAGCGTGCGGAGAATTCGTTCGACGCCGCCGCCGTCCCCTCGATAGCGTCCCGCCCATGGGAACCCTTCTCCGTGCGGTCCTCGCGGACCGCGCACTCACCTTCCGCGACCGCCGCGCCTGACGGCGCGCCGTCGCATGATGCGCGCCGTCCCGTCGAGAGCCCTCGCACCCGGACGCGCGAACCTCGCCTCCCCCTGCCGCCGGCACGGGTGAGATGCCGGGTGCTCCGACCCGACAGCACGGAGATCACCCATGCCCCGCTCCCTCCACGGCGGACGCCATGAGCTCGGCCAGAACTTCCTCGTCCACCGACCCACTCTCGAGCAGATCGCCGGCCTCGTCCCCCGGGACAGCACGAGCGTGCTCGAGCTCGGCGCCGGCGACGGTGCCCTCACCCGTGTGCTCGCCGCACGGGGCGTGCCGCTCACAGCCCTCGAGATCGACGAGCACCGCGCCCGGGCGCTGCGCCGCAAGCTGCCCGGTGCCCGCGTGATCGCCGCCGATGCGCTCACCCATCCGCTCGAGGCGGCGACGATCGTCGGCAACATCCCCTTCCACCTGAGCACACCCATCCTGCGGCGCCTGCTGCGGGAGCGCAGCTGGCGTCGCGCCGTCCTGCTCACGCAGTGGGAAGTGGCCCGCAAGCGCGCCGGGGTGGGCGGATCCACCCTGCTGACCGTCCAGGCCGCGCCATGGATCCGCGCGAGGCTCGAGGGGCGCGTGCCGTCGCGTGCCTTCCGTCCCGCACCGTCGGTCGACGGCGGGATCCTCGTGCTCGAGCGCCGCGAGCACCCCCTCGTCCCGCTCCGGGAACGCGCCGCGTACGAGCGCTTCGCGCGCCGCGTGTTCGCGGGCGGGGGAGGGACCCTCGAGCGGATCCTTCCGAGGGCCCTGCCTCCTCGCGGGGCGTCGGGCCGGCGCCGGATCGACGACGCACTGCGGGCGGCCGGCGTCGCGCGCCGGGACCGGCCCCGGGACCTCGCGCCTCGCCAGTGGGCGCTGCTCTGGAAGCGACTCGGCCGCGCGCCCCGCGACTGAGCGCGTGCCGGGCGCTCGTCGTCCGACGACCTCGTGGTCCGACGACGAAGGGCCCGGATGCCGAAGCATCCGGGCCCTTCCGGTGGTCGACCGCCCTCGGGAGGTGCGGTCGACCCTCAGCGCGTCAGCGCATCAGCGGTCACAGCGCGGAGCTGATCTCCTCGACGATCGCGTTGAGCGTGGTCGAGGGACGCATGACGCTCGCGGCCTTCGCCTCGTCGGGACGGTAGTAGCCGCCGATGTCGGCCGGCTTCCCCTGCACGGCGAGCAGCTCGCCGTCGATGGCCTCCGCCTTGCCCGCGAACTCCTGGGCGATGGGGGCGAACGCCTCGGCGAGCTCCGCGTCGTCGGACTGCGCCGCCAGCTCCTGCGCCCAGTACAGGGCGAGGTAGAAGTGGCTGCCGCGGTTGTCGATCGTGCCCAGCTTGCGCTGCGGGGACTTGCCGTTGTTCAGCAGGGTCTCCGTCGCGCGGTCCAGGGCGTCGGCGATCACGCGGGCGCGCTCGTTGTCCTCGGTGCGCGCGAGGTGGCGCAGGGACTCGGCGAGGGCCAGGAACTCCCCGAGGGAGTCCCAGCGCAGGTAGTCCTCCTCGACGAGCTGCTGGACGTGCTTGGGGGCGGAGCCTCCCGCACCCGTCTCGAACAGTCCGCCGCCGTTCATGAGCGGCACCACCGAGAGCATCTTGGCGCTCGTGCCCAGCTCCATGATCGGGAACAGGTCGGTGAGGTAGTCGCGCAGCACGTTGCCGGTCACGGAGATCGTGTCCTCGCCGCAGCGCACGCGCTCCAGGGTGTGCTTCGTCGCCTCGACGGGGGAGAGGATCCGGAGGTCCAGGCCCTCGGTGTCCTCCTCGGCGAGGTAGGCCTCGACCTTGGCGATGAGGTTGCGGTCATGGGCGCGGGACTCGTCCAGCCAGAACACGGCGGGCATCCCGGACTCGCGCGAGCGGCGCACGGCGAGCTGCACCCAGTCGCGGATCGGGGCGTCCTTGGCCTGGCAGGCGCGGAAGATGTCGCCGGCCTCGACCTGCTGGGCCATCAGCGCCGCGCCCGAGGAGTCGCGCACCTCGACGCGGCCGTCGGCCTCGATCTCGAATGTCTTGTCGTGGCTGCCGTACTCCTCGGCCTTCTGCGCCATCAGGCCGACGTTCGGCACGGTGCCCATGGTGGTCGGGTCGAAGGCGCCGTTCGCCTTGCAGTCCTCGATCGTCGCCGCGTAGACGCCCGCGTAGGAGGAGTCGGGGATGACGGCCAGGGTGTCCTGCTCCGCATCGTCCTTGTTCCACATGTGGCCGGAGGTGCGGATCATCGCGGGCATCGAGGCGTCGATGATGACGTCGCTGGGCACGTGCAGGTTGCTGATGCCCTTGTGGGAGTTCACCATGGCGATCGCCGGGCCCTCGGCGAGGCCCTTGGTGATCTCCTCGCGCACGCCCGCGGCGACCTCGGGGTCCAGGGCGTCGGCCCCGGCGAGGATGCCGCCCAGGCCGTTGTTCGGGGACAGGCCCGCCGCGGCGAGCTGCTCGCCGTACGCCGAGAAGAGGGCGGGGAAGAAGGCGCGGACGGCGTGGCCGAAGAGGATCGGGTCGGAGACCTTCATCATCGTGGCCTTGAGGTGCACGGAGAACAGGACGCCCTGCTCCTTCGCGGCCCGGACCTGCGCGGCGAGGAAGGCGTCCAGCGCGCGGGCGCTCATGACGGTCGAGTCGACGACCTCGCCCTCGAGCACGGGGATCGAGGGCTTCAGCACGGTCTCGGCGCCGTCGGCGGCGACGTGGACGATCGAGAGCTCGTCGTCCTTCTCGAGGACGACGGACTGCTCGTTCGCCCGGAAGTCGTCGGCGTCCATGGTCGCCACGGTGGTCTTCGAGTCGGCGGACCATGCGCCCATGCGGTGCGGGTGCTTCTTCGCGAAGTTCTTCACGGCCTGGGGCGCGCGGCGGTCGGAGTTGCCCTCGCGCAGCACGGGGTTCACGGCCGAGCCCTTGACCGCGTCGTAGCGGGCGCGCACGTCCTTCTCCGCGTCGGTCGAGGGGGACTCGGGGTAGTCGGGCAGGTCGATCCCGGCGGCCTGCAGCTCGGCGATCGCGGCCTTGAGCTGCGGGACCGAGGCCGAGATGTTCGGCAGCTTGATGATGTTCGCCTCGGGGGTCTTCGCGAGCTCGCCGAGCTCCGCGAGCGCGTCGGCCTCGCGCTGGTCCTCGGGCAGGAGGTCGGAGAAGGCCGCGACGATGCGGCCCGCGAGCGAGATGTCCCGCGTCTCCACATCGATCCCGGCAGTGCGCGAGAACGCCTCCAGGATCGGCAGGAACGACACGGTGGCGAGCATCGGCGCTTCGTCGGTGTGGGTGTAGATGATCCGCGACATGATCGGTGGGGCTCCCTCGGGTCGGGGTGATGTCTCGACGTCAAGACTATCCGAGGGCGCGCGCAGCGTCCTCAGGGAAGGGCGGGCCGTGCGACCCCGGCCGCACTCTGCCCGCACGCCGCCCGCACGTCGCCCGCGCCCCGCCGGCAGCCCGCCCGCGCCGCGGCCGCGAGGGCTCGCCCTCCCCGTCCCAGGCGTCGGGCCGAGGGGGCCGGTGCGCGGGCATCCTCCTAGACTTCCCCCATGTCCTTCCTCTGCGTGACCGACCTGCGCGGGACCCGTCCCGGCCCCGCCGAGCTCGCCGCCTCCCTGCCCCGTCCCGAGGTCGACGTCGCCGCGGCGGCCGAGGCCGTCGCCCCGGTGATCGAGGACGTCGCGACGCGCGGCGCGGCCGCCGTCCTCGAGGCCTCCGAGCGCTTCGACGGCGTGCGGCCCGAGCACCTGCGCGTCCCGCCCGAGGAGATCGCGCGTGCGCTCGCCGAGCTCGACCCTGCGGTGCGCGCGGCCCTGGAGACCGCGATCTCGCGGGTCCGCGCCGTCGACGCCGCCCAGGTGCGCGAGCCCGACAGCGTCGAGGTGGTCCCCGGCGGACGCGTCACCCAGCGCTGGGTGCCCGTGCGCCGCGTGGGCCTGTACGTCCCGGGCGGCCGCGCCGTCCTGCCCAGCTCCGTGGTGATGAACGCCGTGCCCGCGCAGACCGCCGGTGTGGGAACGATCGTGCTCGCCTCCCCGCCGCAGAAGGAGTTCGGCGGCCTGCCGCACCCCACGATCCTCGCGGCCTGCGCCCTGCTGGGGATCGAGGAGGTCCTGGCCGTCGGCGGCGCGCAGGCGATCGCCCTGCTCGCCCACGGCGCCGACGATCTCGGCGACGGCCGTGCGCTCGAGGGCATGGACCTCGTGACCGGCCCCGGGAACGTCTACGTCGCGGCGGCGAAGCGTCTGGTGCGCGGCATCGTCGGGATCGACGCGGAGGCCGGGCCGACGGAGATCGCGATCCTCGCGGACGCCTCCGCCGCGCCCCGCCTGGTCGCCGCCGACCTCATCTCGCAGGCCGAGCACGACCCGATGGCCGCCGCCGTGCTGGTCACGGACGACGAGTCCCTCGTCGGCCGCGTCGAGACGGAGCTGGAGGCCCAGGTCCCCGCGGCCGAGCACCACGAGCGGATCGCCGAGGCGCTGCGCGGGCGCCAGAGCGGCGCGATCCTCGTGGACGACATCGAGCAGGGCCTCGCGGTCGTCGACGCCTACGGCGCGGAGCACCTCGAGATCCAGACGGCCGACGCGGCCGGCGTCGCCGCGCGCGTCACCAACGCCGGCGCGGTGTTCGTCGGCCCCTTCAGCCCGGTGAGCCTGGGCGACTACGCGGCCGGCTCCAACCACGTGCTGCCGACGGGCGGCACCTCGCGCTTCGCCGGAGGGCTCGGCGTGCAGTCGTTCCTGCGCGGCATCCACGTCGTCGAGTACGACGAGGACGCGCTCGCCGCGTCACGGGAGGCGGCGACGACGCTCGCCCGCTCCGAGGGCCTGCCGGCCCACGGCACCGCGGTGGACGTGAGGTTCGCGCCCGACGCGTGAGGGTCGGGCGCGTCGACCGGAGAGCGGGGAAGTGCTTCCGCCGGGGCTCGCCCCGGGTCCTCAGGAGTTGTCGGCCTTCTCGGCGACGGTCCTGGCCTCGGCGGCCTTCTCGTCCTCGGACCCGGTGGTGTCCGTGGACCCGGCCCCCGTCTCGAGATCTGCCTCGTCCACGACCTCGACGACCCTGCGCTCGCCGCGCGTGAGGAAGGTCGCGATCGCGCGCCAGCCGAGCATGAGCACGCCGAGGACGATCGAGGTGACGATCACGAAGGACACCTCGGTGCCGGCCTGCATGAGGGTGCGCACGGCCATGGCGCCGACGATCGTGATCGCCCACACGAACACGCCCTGCGGCCAGATGCGGAAGGGCGCGCGCCAGGTCTGCGCGGCCAGATGGCCGACGAGGAGGGCGGCCGCGAAGGGCCAGCCCACCAGCACGAGATTCTGCGTCGAGATGTCGTAGCCGTGCTGGAGCAGGCCGATCGCGACGAAGAGGACCACGGCGAGGACGTCGCCGATCAGGGCACCGAGGAAGCGAAGCACCGCGCCAGGGTACCGACCCGCGGGTGGTCGGGCGCTGGGAGCGTGGCGGGACGCACGTGCGCGGGGCGGGGAGCGCCCGGCGACGAGGTGCCCGAGCAGGACCGACGGCGGTCGGTTCCGCGCACCGGGCGGCGCGGATCCCACCAGGTCCGGACCTCTACGATGGGGCCATGCCCACCTCGAGCCGACCCGACCCCGCCGCGCCCGGCGCCGATCCCGCAGATCCCATCGCGCGCCCGGGGATCCCGCCGCGCCGCGAGGACCTCGCGGGCGTCGAGCCGTACGGGGCCCCGCAGATCGACGTGCCGCACCTGCTGAACGTCAACGAGAACCCCTTCGGCCCGTCCGCCGAGCTCGCCGCCGATCTGGGACGCGCGGTGCAGGAGGCGTCGGCCGGCCTGAACCGCTATCCCGACCGCGAGTTCACGGCCCTGCGCGCCGATCTCGCCGAGTACCTCGCCGCGGAGTCCGGGGTCCCTGCGCCCGCGGTCGAGGCGGTCTGGGCGGCGAACGGCTCGAACGAGGTCATGCACCAGCTGATGCTCGCCTTCGGCGGGCCCGGCCGGACGGCGCTCGGCTTCGCGCCGCACTACTCGATGTACCCGGAGTATGCGCGCGACACCTTCACCCGCTGGGTCGTCGCCGACCGGGGCCCCGCCCCGGACTTCGCGCTCGACGCGGACGACGTGCGCGAGGCGATCTCCGCGCACCGTCCGCACATCGTCGTCCTCACCAGCCCGAACAACCCGACGGGAACGGCGCTCGACCCGGAGGTCGTGCGCGCCGCCGCCGAGGCGCTGCTGCCCAGCTCGGGGATGCTCGTGGTCGACGAGGCCTACGGCGAGTTCCGGCGCGACGGCGTGCCCAGCGCCCTCGAGCTGCTCGGCGAGTTCCCGAACCTCGTGGTCACGCGCACGATGTCCAAGGCCTTCGCGCTCGCCGGCGGGCGCCTGGGGTATCTGGTCGCGGACCCGCGGATCGTCGACGCGGTCCGCGTGGTGCGCCTGCCCTACCACCTCTCGGCCGTCACGCAGGCCGTCGCCCGCACCGCCCTCGCGCACCGTGAGGAGCTGCTGGGGCAGGTCGAGCGGCTGCGCGCCGAGCGCGACGCGCTCTTCGATCACCTCGTCGAGCGCGGTCACGTCGTCGCCCCCTCGGACGCGAACTTCGTGTACTTCGAACCGCTCCTGCACCGGGCCGCGAGCCGCCACGAGGTGTGGGAGGCTCTGCTCGAGCGCGGCGTGCTCATCCGCGAGGTCGGGCCCGAGCCCTGGATGCGGGTCTCCGTCGGCACGCCCCAGGACAACGCCGCATTCCGCACCGCCCTCGAGGAGGCCGACCCCCGATGACACAGATCCCCGACGCGCCCCGCGCGCACCGCACCGCGAGCATCTCGCGCACCACTCGCGAGTCCGGCGTCGAGGTGTTCCTCGACCTCGACGGCAGCGGCCAGGTGGACGTCTCGACGACCGTGCCGTTCTACGACCACATGCTCACGGCGCTGGGCACCCACGCGCGCTTCGACCTCACCGTGCGCGCGAGCGGCGACACCGACATCGACGTCCACCACACGGTGGAGGACACCGCGATCGTGCTCGGCCAGTGCCTGCGCGAGGCCCTCGGCGACAAGCGCGGCATCACCCGCTTCGGCGAGGCCACCATCCCGCTCGACGAGGCGCTCGCCCACGCCGTGGTCGACGTCTCCGGCCGCCCCTACTGCGTGCACACCGGCGAGAGCGAGGCGCAGGCCCTGCATCTCATCGGGGGGCACTTCACGGGGTCGCTGACCCGGCACGTCCTGGAGTCGCTGTCCTTCCACGCGGCCATCTGCCTGCATATGCGCGTGCTCGCCGGTCGGGACCCGCACCACATCGTCGAAGCCCAGTTCAAGGCCCTCGCCCGGGCCCTGCGCGCCGCATGCGCGCCCGATCCGCGCGTCGCCGACATCCCCTCCACGAAGGGAGCACTGTGAGCACCGCAGAACCGCCCCGCCCCTCCGGCGGCGACGACGACATCGACGCCGAGTTCGCGCGCCTCACCCAGGGCCTCGACCTCGGAGGCGACGTCGAGGACGCCGCAGAGGAGTCCGAGCCCTTCACCGTCGAGGACATCATCGGCGGCGGGGACGACGAGGAGCCCGCGATCGCCGTGGTCGCCACCTCCGTCGCCTCCGCGAAGGCACTCGCCGGCGCGATCCGCCTGGGCCGCGAGGCCCGCACCGACGGCGCCGACATTCCCGCCGGCGCCCGCGTCCACGACACCGGCATGGGCGCCATCGCCGTCGGCGCCCTCCAGGAGGACGCCGCCCACGAGCTCGCCGCCGTCACCTCGACCGCCCTGCAGCGCAACGGCGTCGTCCTGTTCTGGCGCAAGGGCGACCGCATGACCGCCACCCGCTACAAGGCGGGGGAGCGCGGGGACGACGTGTCGCCCGCGATCGTCATGGGAGCGATGGACGAGGTCGTGGAGCAGCTCATGCTCGGCTCGGCCGACGTCGCCACCCTCGGCGAGGGCTACGACCCCGCCGTCCTCACCCGTGACGAGGCGCTCGCCTGGATCGCGAAGGGACGCAAGGGTCGATGAGCGGGAGCGAGAACAGCCCCTCCCCGCAGAGCGACGTCCCTGCGCCGCGCGTCGTCGTCCTGGACCACGGCAGCGGGAACGTCCGCTCCGCCGTGCGCGCCCTCGAGGCCGCCGGCGCTGACGTCGAGCTGACCGCCGATCGGGATAGCGCACTCGGAGCCGACGGGCTCGTCGTCCCCGGTGTCGGCGCCTTCGCCGCGACCGCCGCGCAGATCCGCGCCGTGGGCGGCGACCGCATCATCGAGCGCCGCCTGGCCGGCGGGCTCCCGGTGCTCGGCATCTGCGTGGGCCTGCAGGTCATGTTCGCGGCCGGCACCGAGCACGGAGAGCGCGCGGCGGGCCTCGATCAGTGGCCCGGCGAGATCACCCGCCTCGAGGCCGACGTCGTCCCGCACATGGGCTGGAACACGGTCGAGGTCCCCCAGGGCAGTCGGCTGTTCGCGGGCATCGAGGACGAGCGCTTCTACTTCGTCCACTCCTACGCCGCCCGCTCCTGGGAGCTCGAGTCGCAGCCGCCCATGCCCGACCCGCTGGTCACCTGGTCCGATCACGGCGGCGACCGCTTCGTCGCCGCCGTCGAGAACGGCGCGCTGAGCGCCACCCAGTTCCACCCGGAGAAGTCCGGCGGGGCCGGGACGCGTCTGCTGCGCAACTGGCTCGCGGGACTGCCGCGCCTCGCGACGAGGTCGGCCGCCTCATGATCCTCGCCTTCGTCATGCTCTTCGCCGGCGGGATGCTGCTCGGCGGCGCGTGGTCCTTCCACCGTTCGGGCAAGCCCTGGTGGCTGCGGATCCTGCTCCTCGTCCTCGGTCTCGTCTGCGTGGCCGTCTGCATCTGGCGCATCCAGACCTGACGCGCGATCCCGCCGGCCCTCGGGCCCTGTCCGCAGCCTCGACCGGCCCTTCCTCTCACCTCTCCCACCGTCCGTTCTCGGAGGACCCCATGACCAGCCCCGTTCTCGAACTCCTGCCCGCCGTCGACGTCCAGGACGGCCAGGCCGTCCGCCTCGTCCAGGGCGAGGCCGGCACCGAGACCAGCTACGGATCGCCTCTCGAGGCCGCCCGCACCTTCGAGCACGGCGGGGCGAGCTGGCTGCATCTCGTGGACCTCGACGCCGCCTTCGGACGCGGCAGCAATGCGAACCTGCTCGCCGAGGTCGTCGCGGCCGTCGACCTGCAGGTCGAGCTCTCCGGCGGCATCCGCGACGACGCGAGCCTCACGGCCGCGCTCGCGACCGGGTGCCGCCGCGTGAACCTCGGCACCGCCGCCCTCGAGAACCCGGAGTGGACGGCCGAGGTCATCGCCGAGCACGGCGACCGCATCGCCGTGGGCCTCGACGTGCGCGGCTCGACGCTCGCCGCCCGCGGCTGGACCAAGGAGGGCGGCGACCTCTGGGAGGCGATCGAGCGCCTCGACGCCGCCGGCTGCGCCCGCTACGTCATCACCGACGTCACGAAGGACGGCATGATGAGCGGCCCCAACGTGGACCTGCTGCGCCGCGTGTGCGAGAGCACCGACGCGAAGGTCGTGGCCTCCGGCGGCATCTCCTCGCTCGACGACCTCGCGGCGCTGCGGACCCTCGTCCCCGAGGGCGTCGAGGGCGCGATCGTCGGCAAGGCCCTCTACGCCGGCGCGTTCACCCTGCCCGAGGCCCTCGAGGTGGCGGGGCGCCCGTGACGCCCGCGGGAGAGGTGCCCGATCCATCGAGCCGAGAGGCGCCCGGCCCGTCGAGCCGAGAGGCGCCGGATCCGGCCGGTGGAGCCGCGCCGGACCCGGAGAGCACCATGGGCGGGCGCACCCTGCCCGCGCACTTCCGCGAGAAGTCGCGCTTCACCGACACCGCGGGCACCAGCTGGGCGGGCCGTGACTACACCACGAGTCCCTTCCCCGAGGACGACGGCACCACGCCGCGCCCCGTCGCCGAGGCGCTCGACGCGCTCACTGCGGGGCGCGACCCCTCCCGGCGGCACCTGGTCGCCGCGCTCGCGGGCAGCCGCGTGCTCGTGCCGATCATGGCCGTCGCCACCGAGGAAGGCACGACAGCCCACGGCCTGACCGGCGACAACGGGGCCGACATGGCGATGGTCTCCATCACCGCGCCCGACGGCTCGCGTGTGCTGCCCGTGTTCACCTCGGTCGTCCAGCTGCAGCGCTGGCAGCAGCGGGCCCGGCCCGTTCCCACGCCCACCGCGCAGGCCGCCCAGGCGGCCGTGCAGGAGGGCATCACCCAGCTCGTGCTCAACCCCGCCGCGCAGGCGGAAGGGGGCGGGGTCGACGGGACGGGAAGCCCGGGCCCGGCAGGGGCGGACCCTGCGGCCGACGCGTGCGGACCCGTCCTCCTGCAGCGCTCCGTGCTGTGGGCCCTCGCACAGGGTCGGGACTGGGTTCCCCCGCACGAGGACCCCGACGTCGCTGCGGAGCTCGCGCGCATCGCCGACACCCTGCCGGAGGTGCTCGCGCTCGCGCCGCGCCCCGGCGAGCGCGCCGAGGTGGACCTGCTGGTGCGCCTGCGTCCGGGTCTCGACGCGGCCGACGTGCAGAGGGTCGTCGGGGCGCTCGGGGAGCACCTCGGCGCCTCGATGCTCGTCGCGGACCGGGTGAGCTCGCTCAAGCTGACGCTGGGCCGGTGAGCACGCCCGGGTGGACGCCCGGAGAGTGGTGGCGGTCGCGTCGGCCGCTTCGGTCACGTCGGCCGCGTCGTTCGACGAGCCGACGGGGAGTCAGCTGACGCGGCCGGTCCACTTCTCGCCCGGCGCCCGTCCCGGCTCGTCGGGGAATGGCAGGGCCTCCGCGAAGGCGAGCTGCAGGGTGCGCAGGCCGTCGCGCAGCGAGCGCGCGTGCTCGTTGCCGACCTCGGGGGAGGCGGCCGTGACGAGCCCGGCGAGCGAGGCGATGAGCTTCCGCGCCTCATCGAGGTCCTGGTAGTGGCCCGTCGCCTCGTCCTCGGCGAGCCCGATCTTCACGGCGGCGGCGCTCATCAGGTGCACGGCCGCGCTCGAGATGATCTCGACGGCCGCGACGTCGGCGATGTCGCGCGCAGCGTCGGAGGCGATCCCGATCTCGGCATCCTGCGGAGCGTGGGCCGCGTGGTCATGACCCGCGTGCTCGTGCGCGCCGCCGTCGGAGGAGCCGTGCGCCCCCTCGAAGCGGAAGGACTGGGGGACCTCGGGGGCGCCGGCGGTCCCGGGGGAGTACGCGTCGTCGGCGGGGCTGGCGGGGGTGCCGAGGTCGGGCATGTCGTTCACAGGGTCCTTCACGAGGTCGAGGGGAGGGGCGACGCATGTCACGGGGCGCGGCGTCGTCCTCCTGGTAGCATAGGGGACCGGAACATGACGTTCCCCTTTGCAAGTGGAGCCTCTCCCACCTCGCGGCGTGCAGTCGTCGGGGTCGTGTCGCAGCCTGACGTCCGCGTCGGCGGCGCGCCCGTGCGGCGCGTGCACTCGAGGCCTCCACATCCGTGTGGGGGCCTTCGTCATGTCGTCGGACACCGAGGTGAGGAGACACCCATCAGCGAACAGCGCATCAATGGCCAGATCAGGGTCCCGAAGGTCCTGCTGGTCGGACCCAATGGCGAACAGGTCGGCACCGTGCGTGTCGAGGACGCCCTGCGGCTCGCCGCGGAGGCCGACCTCGATCTCGTCGAGGTCGCCCCGGGCGCGAACCCGCCCGTGTGCCGTCTCATGGACTATGGCAAGTACAAGTACGAAGCCAACATGAAGGCGCGCGAGTCCCGCAAGAACCAGACCAATACGCTCCAGAAGGAGATTCGTATGGGTCTGAAGATCGATACCCACGACTACGAGACCAAGCGTCGCAACGTGGAGAAGTTCCTCGCCGGCGGTGACAAGGTCAAGGTCATGGTGCGCTTCCGCGGCCGCGAGCAGGCTCGTCCCGAGCGCGGCATCCAGCTGCTGGGCCGGATGGCGGAGGACGTCTCCGAGCTCGGCTTCGTCGAGTCCCACCCGCGCCAGGACGGCCGCACCATGGTGATGGTCCTGGGCCCGGTGAAGAAGAAGTCCCAGGCGCGCGCGGAGGCCCGCAAGCGCCGCACCGACGCCGAGAAGGCCGCCGCCAAGGAGCCCGCCTCCGAGGACGCCGCGACCGCCTCGTCCGAGGACTCCGGCAGCACGCCGGACCCCCAGTCCTGATCGCTCGCCCGCACCCCGCGTGCGGGCCCACGATCCCATTCAGAAGGAGAACAGGCTGATGCCGAAGAACAAGACCCACTCGGGCACCAAGAAGCGCGTCCGGGTGACCGGCTCCGGCAAGCTCATGCGCGAGAAGGCGAACGCTCGCCACCTGCTCGAGCACAAGAGCTCCACCCGCAAGCGCCGTCTGGGCAGCGACACGAACGTCGCGAAGTCCGACGCCAAGCGCGTGAAGAAGCTTCTGGGCCGCTGAGCCCCCTCGCGGGATTCCTGAGTTCCCGCACCATCGAACTCGAACACCAGCGAAGGAGAATCACGTGGCACGCGTGAAGCGGGCGGTCAACGCCCAGAAGAAGCGTCGGGAGATCCTCGAGCAGGCCAGCGGCTACCGCGGGCAGCGCTCGCGTCTGTACCGCAAGGCGAAGGAGCAGGTGCTCCACTCGCAGACCTACAACTACCGCGACCGCAAGGTCCGCAAGAGCGACTTCCGTCGTCTGTGGATCCAGCGCATCAACGCTGCGGCGCGCGCGAACGGCATGACCTACAACCGCCTCATCCAGGGCCTCGGGCTCGCGGGTGTCGAGGTCGACCGTCGCATGCTCGCCGAGCTCGCGGTGAACGACGCGCCGGCCTTCGCCGCGCTCGTGCAGACCGCCAAGAGCGCCCTGCCGAAGGACGTCAACGCCCCCGCGGCCTGACCCTCGACAGTCGGCTCGCACGATGAGCACCACGGAACGCCCGGACAGCTGGGCGATCACCTCCCCGAGATCAGATCGGGTGAAGAGGATCGCCGCGCTGTCCGGGCGTTCTGCTCGTCGTAAGCAGGGGCGGTTCCGCGTCGAGGGCCCGCAGGCCGTCCGCTCGCTCCTGCAGCATTCCGCCCCGCTCGTGCGGGAGCTGTACGTCACCGCCGACGGTGCCTCGGCGCATCCCGACATCCTGGAGCTCGCGGACGCGCACGCGATCCGCCCCCGCGACGTCGACCCCTCGATCCTGCGGGCGATGACTCGCGGCGAGGAGGACGGCGCCGCCGCATCCATGGCAGCACCGCAGGGCGTCCTCGCCGTCGCTGACCTCCCCTCGCCGTCGCTCCGGGCAGTGCTCGACGCCCTCCCCGACGGGCCGGTCACGGCCCTCGTCCTCCACGGCATCCAGGACCCCGGGAACGCGGGCACCCTGATCCGCGCGGCCGACGCCTCGGGGGCGCGCGTGGTCCTCGCGACCACGGGCACCGTGGACCTGTACTCCCCGAAGGTGGTCCGCTCGGCGACCGGCAGCCTCTTCCATCTGCCCGTGGTCGCCGGGATCGCCCCGGAGGAGCTTGCGCCCGCCCTGCACGGTGCGGGCATCTCCGTGCTGGCGACCAGCGGGTACGCCGATCACGACCTCTTCGCGACAGAGCTCCCCGAGCGTGCGGCATGGGTCATGGGCAACGAGGCCCACGGTCTGCCGCAGGAGGTGCTCGATGCGGCCGACCTCGCCGTGCGGATCCCGCTCGCGGGAGACGCGGAGTCCCTCAACGTCGCGATCGCCGCGACCGTCTGCCTCTTCGAGACCCTGCGCCGACGCTGAGCGCGCGACTACGCCACGGCGCCGTGCTCCTCGAAGGGGTCGACCGTGCCGGCGATATGGTCCGCGAACTCGATGAGTCGCGCACTGCTGATCGGATCCAGCTCGATCATCCGTTCCACATCACCCTCCTGCTCATCGACCGGGAACTCGTCCGGAGCGAAGGCAGGGAGCATGAACACGCTCGCGGGCGGGGTCCGGTGCGGGACGACGTCCCGAGAAGGGTCGACGTCCCTGTGGGAGTCGCCGTCCCCGCGCAGGGCACGGCGCAGCGGGGGAGCACTGCTCGCATAGCTGCGTCCCATCGGGGTCGTGATCTCGTAGGCGCGGGACGGAGCCCGGGCCGGCGGCGCGTGCGGAGGTCCGGATCCGCACTGCTCGGCGTCCTCGAGGGTGCCGCTCCAGCCGGGCAGCTCCATGAGGTAGTTGCACCCTTCGCAGCGGGCGACGCCGTTGGCGACGACGGTCTCACCGCCGTCCGCATGCCGCACGACGTGGTCGATGTGGCGGGCGCGGGCGTCGCAGAACGGCGTGCGGCAGTGCTGATCGGCCATCTCCACGAAGCGCCGCTCGCTGCCGGTGAATCGTCGTCGGCCGGCATCGGCGTCCCGCAGGCGCCCGGAGACCGGATCGGTGTACAGGCGGCGGATGAAGCGCGCAGGGTCTGCGGGGAGCTGCGGGTCGGGCGACTCCGGATCCTTCGCATTCCCTGACCCCTGCGTCGCTGCGAGCGCGAGCCGGCGGGCGATCGCCGCGGGCATGGGGTGCCCTTCGACCCACGCGGTGTCCTCGCCGCCGGCGAGCAGCGAGCCGTCGGTCATCAGCAGCTGGATCTCCACGTCAACGTCCTCGGGGCGCTCGAGTCCCGTGGTCCGTCGGAAGAGCGCATCGGCCATGTGCTGGCCCCTCGTGCCTTCGACGCCGGCGGCCCGCGCGCTCGAGGCGGCGTCGTCGAGCGCTTTGTACACGGCCACGCCCTGGACGAGGGGGAGCAGCGCGCTCACACGCACCACCGCGTCGGAGACGGGACGGATCGAGACGTGCCGTTCACCGACCTCGCGCTCATGGCGGGCGAGCGCGGCCCGCTGGTCGATCTCGTCGGCGCGGGCCCTGGCCATCCCGCCCGCGCGGCGCGGTGAGACCTCCGGCAGGTGCTCGGCCACGGAGTCGTCGACGCGCGCGCGGTCCTCGTCGTCGAGGCAGAGCACGGCCTTGGCGACCTCGTCGGCCGACCAGCGCGAGATCTCGCCCCGCGCGAGCAGCCCCAAGGTCCGCGGGAGGGTCTCCACGATCACCCGGTCCAGGGCGAGCTGGTTGCCGGTGCGCGCAGGCGAGGCGTGCCGGGCGAGGGCGAGCTCGTGCGCGAGCCCCTTGCCGATCGCCTCACGCGGGATCCCGTCGTCCCGCTGCTGGGCGATGCGCGCATCGCGGAACGCGACGGAGGCTCGCATGTGCACCGCATCGGTGCGCGAGCGCAGCCGCTCGCTGACGGCGACCGCGTCGAGGAGCGCCTCGGGGAGGGACAGGGCCGACGTCCCGGCGGGGGTGGGGACATCATCGGTGAACGATCCCTCGGACTCCGACGCATCTGCATCGACCTCAGAGAGGATCTCCTCGGCGCGCTCGACGAGGCTCGCGGCGGATTCCAGGAGGGCGAGCGCGTGCGCCGCGCGGGCCGCGTGCTGCGGCAGGGGCGTGGCCGTGTGCGTCATCGACGTCACCTCCCGTCCGCGTCATCGCTGGTCATCCGGGTCACCGGGCGGACCGTCGGCGGAAGCCGATGCCGTCATCCGATGCTGTCCTCAGACTCTACGAGGACGCACCGACATTCGACGCCGCGGGACGCGGGATGTGGAGAACGCGCGCTGGGGAGGAACCGTGCGAGGCGGCCCGCCGCCCCGCGATCCGTCCCTCATCGACGGTCGCCGACCACCCGCGTCGCAGCGATCCGGTCGTGGATCCCCCGGCCGGAGCCCAGCATCACGGTGCCCACGAGCGCGATGACCACGCCGTAGAGCAGCACCGTGGCGACCATCGTCCCCGCCGCCCCGGTGTCGAAGTCGCCGTAGACCGCGCCGACGGCGACCACATGTCCCAGCTGCCACGGGATCGCGATCTTCACGAGATTCCGGACGAAAGCGCGGGCGAAGGGGACGCGTGCCCCATCGGGCCCATCCGCCCCGTCCGGCCCGCCCGGCCCACCTCGCATCGTCTCGAGGCGCAGGCCCTCGCGCCGCTTCCCCCACGTCGATGCTCGCGGGCCGGACTCGGCGCGGGCCGCCCACAGCGCCGCGAGCAGGGGCGGGATCGCGCTCGAGACGAGGGCGACGGCGCGTGCGGTGCCGGCGTCCCCGATGTGCATCGCGAGCGGAATCCCGATCGGGAGCATCGCCGCAGGCAGCACGAGGTATCCCACGCAGTCGCGCGCGTAGGCCCGTGCACGGCGGACGAGGAGCGGGGCGAGCAGACGGCCCATCGGGCCGCGCCGCTCGCCGCGATGCCGCGCATCCTCGCGCTCCTCGTCGCCCATGTGCTCACCTCACAGCCAGTCGCCCCGCGCGGCCTCGATCTCGGCGCCGATCGTCGTGTCCGGGCCGTGCCCGGTGTGGACGATGGTCTCCGGAGGAAGCGCGAACAGGCGCTCGCGGATCGATTCCTCGATCGTGGGCCGGTCGCTGAAGGAGCGGCCGGTCGCGCCGGGGCCGCCCTGGAAGAGCGTGTCCCCGGTCAGCACGCAGTCGAGCGCCGGGACGCGGTAGCAGACGGAGCCGGGGGAATGGCCGGGTGTGGAGATCGCCTCGATGTCGGTCCCGGCGACGGTGAACTCGTCGCCGTCGGCCACGTCCCCGTCCCAGGGCAGGTCGCCGTGGGTGAGCTTCCAGACCTCGGCGTCCGCAGGGTTCAGCAGCACGGGAGCCTCGAGCGCCGTCGCCAGCTCAGGAGCGAAGCGCACGTGGTCGTCGTGCGCATGGGTGAGCAGGATGCCCACGCACTCGCGATCGCCGACGAGCGCCCGGATCGCGTCGACGTCGTGCGGGGCGTCGAAGACGACGCACTGCTCGTCGTCGCCCAGGACCCACACGTTGTTCTCGACGTCGAAGGTCTCGCCGTCCAGCGTGAAGGTGCCGGAGGTCGTCGTGTGATCCAGCCGCGCCGTCATCGGTTCACCACCACGGTGCGCAGCACGTCGCCGTGATGCAGCGAGTTCAGCGCGTCCTCGACGCCGCCCAGATCGGTGGTGCCGGTGACGAAGCGCTCGAGCGGGAGGCGCCCCTGCAGGTAGAGGTCCGTGAGGTAGGGGAAGTCGCGCTCGGGCAGGCAGTCCCCGTACCAGGCGGACTTGAGGGACCCGCCGCGGCTGAACACGTCGGCCAGCGGGATCGTGAGCTCCGCATCGGGGTGCGGCACGCCCACGAGCACGACGCGACCGGCGAGGTCGCGCGCGTAGAACGCGGTCTCGTAGGTGGAGGGGATGCCCACGGCGTCGATCACGACGTCGGCCCCGAATCCGCCGGTGAGCTCCTGGACCCTCTCGACGATCTGGTCCCGGTCGAGGTCCTTGGTGTTGATGGTGTGGGTCGCGCCGAGGTCGGACGCGGCCTGCAGCTTCTCCTCGACGATGTCGAGGCCGATCACGGTGGTCGCGCCCGCGAGCACGGCACCGGCGATCGCGGCGCTGCCCACGCCGCCCAGGCCGATGACGGCCACGGTCTCGCCGCGCTGCACGTCGCCGGTGTTCAGGGCCGCGCCGAGGCCTGCCATCACGCCGCAGCCGAGCAGGCCTGCGACCTCGGGGCGGGCCTCCTCGGAGACCTTCGTGCACTGCTTCTCGTGGACGAGGGTCTTGTCGGCGAAGGCGCCGATGCCGAGCGCGGCCTCGAGCTCGGTGCCGTCGGCGAGCGTCATCCGCTGCGAGGCGTTGTGGGTGGCGAAGCAGTACTTCGGCTGGCCCCTGCGGCAGGCCCGGCAGTCGCCGCACACCGCGCGCCAGTTCAGGACGACGAAGTCTCCGACGGCGACGTGCGTGACCTCGTCGCCGATCGCCGAGACGCGCCCGGCGGCCTCGTGGCCGAGCAGGAACGGGAAGTCGTCGGTGATCGCGCCGTCGCGGTAGGCGAGGTCGGTGTGGCAGACACCGCAGGCCTCGATGTCGACCACGACGTCGTGCGCCCCGGGATCGGGGATGACGATGTCGGTGAGCTCCGCCGGCTCGTTCGGATGGCGAGCGATGACGCCCTTGACGGTCGTGGGCATGGTGGGGCTCCTTCCGCTGGTGGTGGTTCCCGGCCAGCCTATCGGCCGGGTCCGCCCGACGAGCCCTCCTGCGGGCGGGTCGGCGCGGTGCGCGCAGCCCTCCTAGAATGGTCCGCGGTGCGGCGGGGCCGACGGGCGATCCCCCGCGGCGCGCCACCCGCACATCAGCCCACCGGACGAAAGCGATACCCGTGTCCGAGACACCTCCCAGCCCCGACCCCGCGGCCGTCACGATCGACGAGCCGACGATCGGCGCCGCCGTCGACGCCGCGCTCGCCGCGATCGCGTCGGCGGGCAGCACCGCCGAGCTCAAGCAGGTCCGCATCGACCACGTCGGCGACGCGAGCGTGCTCTCGCGCGCGAACGCCTCGATCCGGGACCTGCCCAAGGACCAGAAGGCCTTCGCCGGCAAGCTCGTCGGCCAGTCGAAGGGCCGCGTCCAGCAGGCGCTCGCGGCCCGCCAGGCCGAGCTCGCCGAGGCCGAGGAGGAGGCCGCGCTCGCGCGCGAGACGGTCGACGTCACGGTGCCCGTGAATCGTCGTCCGCGCGGCGCCCGTCACCCCATGCGCACCCTCCAGGACCGCATCGAGGACTTCTTCGTCGGCATCGGCTGGGAGATCGCCGAGGGCCCGGAGATCGAGACCGGCTGGTTCAACTTCGACGCCCTGAACGCCGACCCGAACCACCCCTCGCGCTCGCTGCAGGACACCCTGTACGTCGCACCCGAGGACTCGGGCCTGCTGCTGCGCACGCAGACCTCCCCGGTGCAGATCCGCGCCATGCTCGAGCGCGGCGCCCCGCTGTACATCGCCTGCCCGGGCACCGTGTACCGGGCGGACGAGTTCGACGCGACCCACTCGCCGATGTTCAACCAGGTCGAGGGCCTCGCGATCGACAAGGACCTGACCATGGCGAACCTCGTCGGCACGCTCGACGCCTTCGCCGCCGCGATCTTCGGCGGGCGCCCGATCACGCGCCTGCGCCCGAACCACTTCCCGTTCACCGAGCCCAGCGCGGAGATGGACTTCCGCTGCTTCAGCTGCGAGGCGCGACTGGGTCTGGACCACGACGCCGACCCGGCCTGCCGCGTGTGCGGCGGCACCGGCTGGATCGAGATGGGCGGGTGCGGCATGGTCCACCCGAACGTGCTGCGCTCGGCGGGCGTGGACCCCGAGGAGTACCAGGGCTTCGCCTTCGGCCTCGGCATCGAGCGCATCCTCATGCTGCGCAACGGCGCGGACATGCGAGACATCGTGGAGGGCGACGTCCGCTTCTCCCAGCACTACGGGACGGAGATCTGAGATGCCCCGCATTCCGCTCACCTGGCTCGCCCAGCACGTGACCCTTCCCGAGGGCGCGAGCGCCCTGCAGGTCGCGACCGACCTCTCGCGCGTCGGCCTCGAGGAGGAGGCGATCTTCGGCACCCAGGTCACCGGGCCGCTGGTCGTCGGCCGCGTCCTGGACCTGGTCAAGGAGCCCCAGAAGAACGGCAAGACCATCAACTGGTGCCGTGTCGACGTGGGCCCCGAGCACAACGAGGCGCAGGACGACCCGAAGGATCCCCAGCCCGGCGAGGAGCGCCCGAGCCGCGGCATCATCTGCGGCGCCCACAACTTCGTCGAGGGCGACCTCGTGGTCGTCTCTCTGCCCGGCACCGTGCTGCCCGGGCCGTTCGAGATCGCCGCCCGCAAGACCTACGGCCACGTCTCCGACGGCATGATCTGCTCGGGCGACGAGCTGGGCCTGGGCCCGGATCCCGACGGCGAGGACGGCATCATCGTGCTGGGCCGCGGCCACGCCCGCGGCCTCACCGGCGAGCCCGGGGACGACGCGATCGCGCTGCTGGGCCTCGGCGAGGAGGTCGTCGAGATCAACGTGACGCCCGACCGCGGCTACGCCTTCTCGATGCGCGGGGTGGCCCGCGAGTACGCCCACGCCACCGGCGAGGCCTTCACCGATCCCGCCCTCGAGGTCGAGGTCCCCGCGGCCGACGGGCCGGGCGTCGAGGTGCGCCTGTCCGACGAGGCACCGATCGACGGCCGCCCCGGCTGCACCCGCTTCGTCGCGCAGGAGGTCACGGGCATCGACCCGACCGCCCATGCGCCGCGGTGGATGCAGCAGCGCCTGGTGCTCGCGGGCATGCGCCCGATCTCGCTCATCGTGGACGTCACGAACTACGTGATGCTGGATCTGGGCCAGCCCCTGCACGCCTACGACGCCGCCGAGCTCGTCGCGCCCATCACGGTGCGGCGCGCGCACGCGGGCGAGAAGCTCGGGACCCTCGACGACAAGCCCCGGGCACTGGATCCCGAGGACCTCGTGATCGCCGACGCGGGCGCGGGCGACCGCGCGATCGGCATCGCGGGCGTCATGGGCGGGGCCTCGACCGAGGTCTCGGCCGCGACCACGGACGTCGTCCTCGAGGCCGCGAGCTTCGACCCGGTCACGGTGGCCCGCTCCGCGCGCCGCCACCGCCTGCCCAGCGAGGCCTCCAAGCGCTTCGAGCGCGGCGTGGATCCGCAGCTGCCCGCGATCGCCGTCACCCGGGCAGCGCAGCTGCTCGCCGAGCACGGCGGCGGGATGGTCTCCGCCGCCCGCACCGACGTCGGCGCGGAGTCCGCGCAGGGGGCGGCCGCGATCGTCCTCGAGGTCGGCGCGCCCACGCGGCTCGTGGGCGTCGAGTACACGAGCGCGCAGGTCCGCGAGGCGCTCGAGAAGATCGGCTGCACGGTCGAGGACGGCCCGGTGGGCGACGGCTCCGCCGAGGGGTCGGCGGACGGCGGGCCGAGCTTCCTCGTCACCCCGCCCAGCTGGCGCCCCGACCTCAGGATCCGCGAGGACCTCATCGAGGAGATCGCGCGTCTCCTCGGCTACGAGCAGATCCCCTCGGTGCTGCCGCAGGCACCCGGCGGAGCGGGCCTCACCCGCGCGCAGAAGAGCCGCCGCTTCGCGGCCCGCGCGCTCGCCGAGGCCGGTCTCGCCGAGGTCCTCTCCTTCCCGTTCGTGCCGCAGGGCGTGTTCGACGAGCTCGGCTACGGGGCCGATGACCCGCGCCGCGACGCGGTGCGCCTGCTGAACCCCCTGGCCGACGACGAGCCGCTGCTGCGCACCGAGCTGCTGCAGACCCTGCTTCCCGTGGCACGGCGGAACCTGGGCCGTGGCCAGGAGTCGCTCGCCCTCTTCGAGGTCGACGCCGTCTCCCGCGCGGGATCGGGCCCGATCGCGCCGCTGCCGGCCGCGCAGCGCCCCACGGACGCACAGCTCGAGGCCGTGCAGGCGGCCATGCCCGTGCAGGCGCGCCACCTCGCCGCGATCCTCGGCGGAGCCAGCGGGCCGGACTCGTGGTGGGGGAGCGGCAGGCCCTGGGACTGGGCCGATGCGATCGACCTCGCCCACCGTGCGGCGGCCGCCGTCGGCGCCCGTCTCGAGGTGCGCGGCCGCGAGCACGCGCCCTTCCATCCGGGCCGCTGCGCCGAGCTGCGCACGGTCGACGGCACCGTGGTCGGGTACGCGGGCGAGCTGCACCCGAAGGTCGTGAAGGGCTTCGACCTGCCCGCACGCACCTGCGCGATCGAGCTCGACCTCGAGCAGGTCATCGCCGCGGCCCCCGCGGTCGTGTCCGCGGAGCCCGTCTCGACCTACCCGCTCGCGAAGGAGGACTTCGCGTTCGTCGTCGAGGACTCCGTCCCCGCGAGCGCCGTCGAGGCCGCGATTATCGCCGGCATCGGCGACGTCCTCGAGAGCGTGCACCTGTTCGACGTCTTCACGGGCGACCAGGTCGGCGAGGGCAGGAAGTCGCTGGCCTTCGCGGTGCGGCTGCGCTCGCAGGAGGGCACGCTGTCCGCGAAGGAGATCGGGGCGGCGCGCGAGCGCTGCGTGCAGGCCGTCGCGAACGCCGTGGGCGGCGTGCTGAGGGCGTGAGCACAGCGTGAGGCCGCTCGGAAGGTGCTGTTGAGCGGTGAACGGAGGCGGAGCGCGACCCCAAGGTCGCGCTCCGCTTCTGCGTTCGGTCGCTGCAGGAGTTCCCGGTGGCGCCGTGTCGGCGTCGACCCCACGCGGCCCCACCCTCCCCGGAACCACCCCGCCCGGAACCACCCCGCCCGGGACCGCCCCACCCTCACCCCGATGTGCGTGACTATGCATCCTTCTGTATAGTTCTGCGTATGACGTCCTCCGCAGCCCTCGACGCGCCCGCACCGCACACCCCGCACGCCCCTGCGCGTCTGCGCGCCGCGGTCGTCGGCGCCTCCGGGTACGCGGGCGGCGAGACCCTGCGGATCCTCGCGGACCATCCGCGGATCGACGTCACCACCGTGACCGCGCACTCGAGCGTCGGCAAGCGCCTCAGCGAGGTCGCGCCCCACGTGCACCTGGACGAGGATCTCGAGCTCGTCGACACCACCGTCGAGAACCTCTCGGGCCACGACGTGGTCGTGCTGGCCCTGCCGCACGGCCAGTCCGGGCAGATCGCCGCCCAGCTGCGCGCGAGCGATCCCGAGGTGCTCGTCGTCGACCTCGGCGCGGACCACCGGCTCGAGAGCGCCCAGGACTGGGCCGACTACTACGCGGGGGAGCACTCGGGGACGTGGACCTACGGCATGCCCGAGCTGCCGCTGGTCGCCGAGGGATCGGAGGAATCGGCCGACGCCGCTCCCCGCCAGCGCGACCTGCTGCGCACCGCCCGTGAGATCGCCGTGCCCGGCTGCAACGCGACCGCGGTGACCTTCGCCCTCGCGCCGCTCGTGCGCGCGGGCCTCGTCGACCATCGCGCACTGAGCGCCGTCCTCCCGGTCGGCTACTCGGGCGCGGGCCGCAGCCCCAAGCAGCACCTGCTGTTCGCGGAGGCCGCTGGCGGCGCCGCGGCATACGGCGTCGGCGGCACGCACCGGCACATCCCCGAGATCCTGCAGAACCTGCGCCGCACCTCCGGCACCGCCGATGCGCGCCTCACGTTCACCCCCGTGCTCGTGCCCATGACGCGCGGCATCCTCGCCGTGGTGACCGCGCCCGCGGGCGACGGCGTCACCGAGCAGGCGCTCCTGGACGCTCTCGGCGCGGACTTCGCGGACGAGCCGTTCGTGCACGTCCTGCCCGCCGGGGCCGTCCCCAGCACCCAGCAGGTGGTCGGGGCGAACACGGTGCGCATCGGCGCGACCGTGGACCGACGAAGCGGGCAGGTCACGGTGATCTCCGCGATCGACAACCTCGTCAAGGGCACCGCCGGCGCCGCCGTGCAGTCCATGAACATCGCCCTCGACCTCCCGGAGACCCTGGGCCTGCCGCGCACCGCCCTCGCGCCCTGAGCGCCCGCGCCCCTCGGCGCCCCTCCATCGTCCGCCTCTCATGCACCACGGGAGACACACCATGTCCGTCACCTTCCCCGAGGGATTCCTCGCCGCCGGGATCTCCGCCGGCATCAAGGCGTCCGCCGCCGCGGATCTCGCCCTCGTCCTCAACCAGGGGCCGCTCGACGTCGCGGCCGCCGTCTTCACCTCCAACCGCGTGCAGGCCGCGCCGGTCCAGTGGTCCCGCCAGGCCGTGGCCGACGGCCGTGCCCGCGCCGTGATCCTGAACTCGGGCGGAGCCAACGCCTGCACCGGCCCCGAGGGGTTCGCCGACACCCACCGCACCGCGGAGCACGTCGGGGCGCTCCTCGAGATCTCCGCCCAGGACGTCCTGGTCTGCTCGACGGGGCTGATCGGCGAGCGCCTGCCGATGGATGCGGTCCTCGGGGGCGCGATGAGCGCCCGCGACGCCCTGGATCCGGGGGCCGACGCCGGGGCCGACGCCTCGCGCGCGATCATGACCACGGACACCGTGCCGAAGGCCGTCGAGATCACGACGCCCTCGGGCGCCCGCATCGGCGGGATGGCCAAGGGGGCGGGGATGCTCGCCCCGCAGCTCGCGACGATGCTCGTGGTCCTCACCACGGACGCCGTCGTCACCGCAGACGTCGCCGACTCCGCCCTGCGCGAGGCCGCCCGCACCACCTTCGACCGGGTCGACTCGGACGCCTGCATGTCCACGAACGACACCGTGATCCTGCTGGCCTCGGGCGCGAGCGGCATCGAGGTCGGCGCCGCCGAGCTCGCCGAGTCCCTGCGGGAGGCATCGGCCTCCCTCGCCCGCATGCTCGTCGCCGACGCCGAGGGCGCGAGCCACGACGTGCACGTGGTCGTCACCGGCGCCACCAGCGAGCACGCCGCGCTCGCCGTCGCCCGAGAGATCGCCCGCTCGAACCTCGTGAAGGCAGCGGTCTTCGGCAACGACCCGAACTGGGGGCGGATCGTCTCGGCCGCGGGCTGCGTGCCCGAGGAGGTCGCGCCCTTCGACCCCGATGCCCTGTCCGTGCACGTGAACGGCGTGCAGGTCTGCCGCGAGGGCGGCGCCCACGAGGACCGCTCCCTGGTGGACATGACCCCGCGCGAGACCCTCCTCGAGGTGGACCTCGGAGCGGGGGAGGCCGACGCCGACATCTGGACGAACGACCTCACCCACGACTACGTCGAAGAGAACAGCGCCTACTCCTCATGACCGAGACGACCTCCACTCCGTCCGGCGCGCCCGGTGCTGCCGGCTCCACCGGGCCCGCCGCGCCCGGATCCACCAGCTCGACCGGGCCCGCCGCGCCGCTCGCGGACTCCAAGAACCCCCTCGGGGACCTCACGCCCGCGCAGGCCGACGCCCGCGCGAAGTCCGAGATCCTCATCGAGGCCCTGCCCTGGATGCAGCGCTTCATGGGCAAGATCGTCGTCGTCAAGTACGGCGGGAACGCCATGATCGACGACGAGCTGCGCCGCGCCTTCGCGGCCGACATGGTCTTCATGCGCCATGCCGGCATCCACGTCGTCGTCGTCCACGGCGGCGGCCCGCAGATCAACGCGATGCTCGAGCGGGTCGGCGTCGAGAGCGCCTTCCGCGCGGGTCTGCGGGTGACCGACGAGGAGACCATGCAGATCGTGCGGATGGTGCTCGTGGGCCAGGTGGGCCGCGAGCTCGTCGGCCTCATCAACGAGCACGGGCCCTATGCGATCGGCATGTCCGGCGAGGACGCCCGCCTGTTCTCCGCGCGCCGCCGCGGCGCCCTGGTCGACGGCGAGGAGCTCGACCTCGGGCACGTCGGCGCGGTCACCCAGGTGCGGCCGGAGTCGATCCAGGACCTGCTGGATGCGGGACGGATCCCCGTGGTCTCCTCGATCGCCCCGGAGATCGACGCCGGCGGGCGGCCGACGGGAGCGGTGCTGAACATCAACGCCGATCTCGCGGCGGCCGCCCTGGCCGCGGGGCTCGACGCCGAGAAGCTCGTCGTCCTCACGGATGTCGAGGGGCTGTACCGGGACTGGCCCGATCGCGACTCCCTGATCCCCGAGATCAGCGCGAGCGCCCTGCGCGAGATGCTGCCCTCGCTGACGGCGGGCATGATCCCGAAGGCGGAGTCGCTGCTGGACGCCGTGGACGCCGGAGTGCGCACCGCGGCCATGACCGATGGCAGGATCGCGCACGCGGTGCTGCTCGAGGTGTTCACCGCCAAGGGCGTGGGCACGATGGTGAGGAGGGACGACTATGTCTGAGCGGATCGCAGAGGAGCAGGCGGCCGACGGCGAGGACCTCGCCGCGCGCTACTCCCGCTCGATGCTCGGCGTCTTCGGCACGCCGCAGCGGGTGCTCGTGCGCGGAGAGGGCGCGCTCGTGTGGGACGCCCAGGGCAGGGAGTACCTGGACCTGCTGGGCGGGATCGCCGTGAACGCGCTCGGCCACGCGCATCCTTCGCTGGTCGCCGCGATGACCAAGCAGGTCGAGTCGCTCGCGCACGTCTCGAACTTCTTCGCGACGCCCACCCAGATCGAGCTCGCCGAGACGCTGCTGCGCCTCGCGCGGGCCCCCGAGGGCTCGGGCGTGTTCTTCACGAACTCGGGCACCGAGTCCAACGAGGCGGCCTTCAAGCTCGCGCGGCGCACCGAGCGCCCGCGGATCCTCGCCCTCGAGAACGCCTTCCACGGCCGCACCATGGGGGCCCTCGCGCTCACCCACAAGGAGGCCTACCGCGCCCCCTTCGAGCCCCTGCCCGGGGGCGTCGAGTTCGTGCCCCCGAACGACACCGACGCGCTCGCCCGCGCCCTCGCCCCGGGCGACGTCGGGGCCCTGTTCCTCGAGCCCATCCAGGGCGAGGCGGGCGTGGTCCCGCTGGACCCCGAGTACCTCCGGGCGGCCCGGGAGCTGACCACGCAGCACGGCACCCTCCTGATCCTCGACGAGGTGCAGACCGGCATCGCCCGCACCGGGCACTGGTTCGCCCACCAGGGGGTCGACGGGGTCGTGCCCGATGTCATGACCCTCGCCAAGGGACTGGGCGGCGGCTTCCCGATCGGAGCCGTGATCGCCTACGGCCCTCGGGCGCGCGCCCTCCTGCAGCCCGGCCAGCACGGCACGACCTTCGGCGGCAACCCGCTCGGCGCGGCGGTCGCCCTCAGCGTGCTGGGCACCATCGCCGAGGACGATCTCCTGGGCAGCGCCTGGCGCACGGGCGGGCACCTCGCGGACCGCATCCGCGAGCTCGCAGCGACCGATCCGCGCGTGCTCGGCATCCGCGGCGAGGGCCTGCTGCGGGGGATCGCGCTCGCCGACCCCATCGCTCCGCAGGTCGTCAGCGCGGCGCTCGAGGCCGGGTTCATCATCAACGCCGCGAACCCGCGCACGCTGCGCCTGGCCCCGCCGCTCATCATCACGAGCGACCAGCTCGACGCCTTCGTCGACGCCCTGCCCGGGCTGCTCGACGCGGCGAGCGCACCCGCCGACACCGAGACCACCGAGACCGCGACCACCGAGAAGAGGTCCTGAGATGCCCCGTCACTTCCTGCGCGACGACGACCTGAGCCCGCGCGAGCAGAAGCAGGTGCTGCAGCTCGCCCAGGCGCTCAGCGAGGACCGCTTCGCCCGTCGGCCCCTCGAGGGGCCGCGCACGGTCGCCGTCATCTTCGACAAGTCCTCGACCCGCACCCGCGTGTCCTTCGCGACCGGCGTCGCCGAGCTCGGCGGCAGTCCGCTCGTGCTCGACGCGGCGACGAGCCAGATGGGCCGCGGCGAGTCGATCGCCGACACCACCCGCGTGCTGACCCGGCAGGTCTCGGCGATCGTCTGGCGCACCTTCGGCCAGTCCCGCATCGAGGAGATGGCGCACTATGCGACCGTCCCGGTGATCAACGCGCTGACCGATGAGTTCCACCCCTGTCAGATCCTCGCGGACCTGCTCACGATCGCCCAGCACACGGGTGGTCTCGGAGCCGATGACGCGGCGCTCGAGGGGCGCTCGATGGCCTATCTCGGCGACGGCTCGAACAACATGGCGCACTCCTACCTGCTGGGCGGGGTCACCGCCGGCATGGACGTGCGCATCGCGGCGCCGGCGAGCCACCTGCCCGCCGCCCCCGTCGTCCGCGACGCCGAGGCCATCGCACGCGAGACCGGAGGGAGGGTCACCATCACCGACGATCCCGCGCAGGCGGTCGAGAAGGCCGACGCCGTCATCACCGACACCTGGGTCTCGATGGGCCAGGAGGGCGAGGGCGGTCGCGGCGAGGAGACCTTCGCCCCGTACGCGGTGACCGAGTCGCTGATGGCCCGCTCGGGCGGGATCTTCCTGCACTGCCTGCCGGCGTACCGGGGCAAGGAGGTCGAGGCCTCCGTGATCGACGGGCCCCGCTCGGTGGTCTGGGACGAGGCGGAGAACCGCCTGCACGCCCAGAAGGCGCTGCTGACGTGGCTTCTCGAGCATCCCGACGAGGCCTCCGCGGCGCACGCGCGACCCCTGGGGCAGCGATGAGCACCACGGACCACCCGCGCACGCTCGCGCAGACGA
This sequence comes from Brachybacterium halotolerans subsp. kimchii, assembly GCF_020792675.1. Classification (NCBI taxonomy): domain Bacteria; kingdom Bacillati; phylum Actinomycetota; class Actinomycetes; order Micrococcales; family Dermabacteraceae; genus Brachybacterium; species Brachybacterium halotolerans. The sequence continues at coordinate 3,776,391 of NZ_CP086254.1, forward strand.
AGACCGCCCGCCAGGAGCGCATCGTCGAGCTGCTCACCACCCGCGAGGTCTCCTCGCAGGCGCAGCTCGCTGACCTGCTCGGCGAATGCGGCATCGACGTCACCCAGGCGACTCTCTCGCGCGACCTCGTCGAGCTGCGCGCCGAGAAGGTCCGCGGCAGCGGCGGCGGGCTCGTCTACCAGGTGCCGGCCGACGGGGGAGACCCCGGGAGCACGCGCCGGGTGTCGAGCACCGAGCTGATCGGGGCCCGGCTGCGCCGGCTGATCGAGGAGCTCCTCGCCTCGGCCGACGTCGCGCAGAACATCATCGTGCTGCGCACCCCGCCGGGCGCCGCCCAGTTCCTCGCCTCCGCGATCGACCGCTCGGTGCTGCCCGAGCTCGTCGGCTCGATCGGCGGCGACGACACGGTGCTGCTCGTGGCCCGCGACAACGAGGCGGCCGACGCCATCGCCGCCCGCCTCCTGGCCCTCGCCGAGGGCCGACGGGGCGAGGGCGAGCCGCCCGACGCCGACGTCGACACCACGCGGACCGCGCCCTGAGCCGAGCCCGCGCCGGGGGACAATGACTCCGGACCTCCGTCGGCAGGGACGCACCCGTCGCAGCACCGGCCCCGCCCCGACCCGACCGCCGTCGGCCCCGCGCCGACGCACCCACCCGCTTCCACCCCTCACGAAGGAGCATCACCCGTGACCGAACGCATCGTCCTCGCCTACTCCGGCGGCCTCGACACCTCCGTGGCCATCGGCTGGATCCACGACGCCACCGGCGCCGAGGTCGTCGCCTGCGCGGTCGACGTCGGCCAGGGCGGAGAGGACCTCGAGGTCGTCCGCCAGCGAGCCCTGGACTGCGGTGCCGTCGAGGCCTACGTGGCCGACGCCCGTGACGAGTTCGCCGACGAGTACTGCATGCCCGCCCTCAAGGCGAACGCGCTGTACATGGACGCCTACCCCGTCGTCTCCGCGATCTCCCGCCCCGTGATCACCAAGCACCTGGTGAAGGCCGCGAAGAAGTTCGGCGCCTCGACCGTCGCCCACGGCTGCACCGGCAAGGGCAACGACCAGGTGCGCTTCGAGGTCTCCATCACCTCGCTCGCGCCCGAGCTCAAGTGCATCGCCCCGGTGCGCGACCTCGCGCTGACCCGCGACCGCGCGATCGAGTACGCCGAGCGCAAGAACCTGCCGATCGCGACCACGAAGCACAACCCGTTCTCGATCGATCAGAACGTCTGGGGCCGGGCCATCGAGACCGGCTTCCTCGAGGACATCTGGAACGAGCCCACCAAGGACGTCTTCAACTACACCGACGACCCGGCCTTCCCGCCGGTCCCCGACGAGGTCGTGATCTCCTTCGAGCAGGGCGTCCCGGTTGCGATCGACGGCCGCCGCGTGAGCGCGCTCGAGGCCATCCAGGAGCTCAACACCCGCGCCGGCGCGCAGGGCATCGGCCGCATCGACATCGTCGAGGACCGCCTGGTGGGCATCAAGTCCCGCGAGGTCTACGAGGCCCCCGGCGCGATGGCGCTGATCACCGCGCACCAGGAGCTCGAGCGCGTGACCCTCGAGCGCGAGCAGGCCCGCTTCAAGCGCAGCGTCGGCGACCGCTGGACCGAGATGGTCTACGACGGCCAGTGGTTCTCCCCGCTCAAGCGCTCGCTGGACGCCTTCATCGACGACACCCAGCGCTACGTCACCGGGGACATCCGGATGACCCTGCACGGCGGCCGCGCGACGGTCACCGGCCGCCGCTCGGAGTCCTCGCTCTACGACTTCTCGATGGCGACCTACGACGAGGGCGACCAGTTCGACCAGTCGCAGGCCAAGGGCTTCATCGAGATCTACGGCCTCGCCGCCAAGCAGGCCGCGGCCCGCGACGTCGCCTTCGGCAACGGCGAGGACGTCGACGCCGCCGACGAGGGATCGAAGTGACGGGCTCCGCCTCGTCCTCCGCAGGTCCGGCGGCCGACGGCCAGGGCGTGCCCGACGGCGCGCCCTCGTCCGCCGGTGCCGCGCTCTGGGGCGGGCGCTTCGGCTCCGGCCCCGCGGCGGCGCTCGCGGCGCTCTCGAAGTCCACGCACTTCGACTGGAAGCTCGCGCAGTACGACCTGCGGGGCTCGAAGGCCCATGCGAAGGTCCTGTACGCGGCGGGCCTGCTGAGCGATGACGAGCTCGCACGGATGCACGATGCCCTGGACCGGCTCTCGGCCGACGTGGCCTCGGGCGCGTTCGCCGCGGCCGAGGACGACGAGGACGTGCACACCGCGCTCGAGCGCGGGCTCATCGAGCGCGCGGGCGACGAGCTCGGCGGCAAGCTGCGCGCGGGCCGCTCCCGCAACGACCAGATCGCGACGCTCATCCGGCTGTTCATCCGCGACAGCGCGCGCATCGTCGGTGACCAGGTCCTCGACCTGGTGGGTGTGCTGCTGGAGCGCGCGCGGGAGGTGCACGGCGCGGCGATGCCGGGCCGCACGCACCTGCAGCACGCGCAGCCGGTGCTGCTGAGCCACCATCTGCTCGCCCACGCCTGGCCCCTGCTGCGCGACGTCGAGCGCCTGCGCGATCTCGACGCCCGCGCCGCGGTCTCGCCCTACGGCTCGGGTGCTCTCGCCGGTTCGAGCCTCGGACTGGACCCGCAGGCCGTGGCGGCGGACCTGGGGTTCGAGGACTCGGTGTGGAACTCGATCGACGGCACCGCCTCGCGCGACCTCACGGCCGAGTTCTCCTTCGTGCTGACGATGGTCGGGATCGACCTCTCGCGTCTCGCGGAGGAGGTGATCCTGTGGAACACGAAGGAGTTCTCCTTCCTGACCCTGGACGACTCCTTCTCGACGGGGTCCTCGATCATGCCGCAGAAGAAGAACCCGGACATCGCCGAGCTCGCGCGCGGCAAGGCGGGGCGGATCCTCGGGGACCACACGGGTCTGCTCGCGACGCTCAAGGCGCTGCCGCTCGCGTACAACCGGGATCTGCAGGAGGACAAGGAGCCAGTCTTCGACCAGGTCGACTCCCTGGGCCTCGTGCTCCCTGCGTTCACCGGGATGATGGCGACGCTGGTGTTCCACACCGAGCGCATGGAGCAGCTGGCCCCGCAGGGCTTCTCGCTCGCGACCGACATCGCCGATCACCTGGTGCGCCGCGGCGTCCCCTTCCGGGTGGCGCACGAGATCTCGGGCGCCTGCGTGAAGACCGCGGAGGAGCAGGACAAGGAGCTGTGGGACCTCACGGACGAGGAGTTCGCGAGCATCTCGGAGCACCTGGATCCGTCCGTCCGCGCGGTGCTGAGCGTGGAGGGCTCGATCGGCTCGCGCGATGCGAAGGGCGGGACCGCCCCCGCGCGCGTCGCCGAGCAGGAGGACGCGCTGGACGCGGCGGTCGAGGGCCTGCGCGCCTTCACCCGCGGCGCCTGAGAGCGGGTTCCTGGGTCGGCGCTCGGGCCGACGCCCGGGGCGGCACCCGGGGGCGGCACCCGAGAACTCCGTCGCGCCCGGCGCGGTCGGTGGGGGAGAATGACCGCGGCGCCCGCCCGGGCGCCGCGAACGGACCGATCGAGAGGACCTGATCGATGCAGACCATCCTGGACGAGCTCACCTGGCGTGGGCTCGTGGTGCAGACCAGCGGGCGCGAGGCGCTCGGGACAGCACTCGCGGATGGACCGATCAGCCTGTATTGCGGTTTCGACCCCACCGCCGCCTCGCTCCACGTCGGCCACCTCACCCAGGTGCTGACCATGCGCCGCTTCCAGCTCGCCGGTCACCGGCCCTACGCGCTGGTCGGCGGCGCCACCGGACTGATCGGCGATCCGCGGATGTCGGGGGAGCGGGTGCTGAACGACGAGAGCGTCGTCGCCGGCTGGGTGGACTCCCTGCGCGGCCAGATCTCGCGGTTCCTCGACCTCGAGGGGCCCTCCGGCGTGCAGATGGTCAACAACCTCGACTGGATCGGGCAGATGAGCGCCCTGCAGTTCCTGCGGGACGTGGGCAAGCACTACCGCATGGGGACGATGCTCGCGAAGGAGACTGTCGCGCGGCGTCTCGCGAGCGACGAGGGCATCAGCTACACCGAGTTCAGCTACCAGGTGCTGCAGGGCATCGACTTCCTGGAGCTGTACCGGCGCCACGGGGTCAGCCTCCAGTTCGGCGGGAACGACCAGTGGGGCAACCTCATCTCCGGGGTCGACCTCATCCACAAGGTCGAGGGGAAGGACGCCCACGCCCTCACCACGCCCCTGGTCACGAAGGCCGACGGCACGAAGTTCGGCAAGAGCGAGGGCGGCGCCGTCTGGCTCGATCCCGAGCTCACGAGCCCGTACGCGTTCCATCAGTTCTGGCTCAATGCGGCCGACGCGGACGTTGTGAACTACCTGCGCTACTTCACCTTCCGCGGCCAGGAGGACATCGCCGAGCTCGAGCAGGCGACGCAGGACGAGCCGCATCGGCGCCGGGCCCAGAAGGCCCTCGCCGACGACCTCACGACCCTCGTGCACGGAGCCGAAGCCGCGCGCCAGGCGGAGGCCGCAGCGGCCGTGCTGTTCGGCAGGGGAGAGGTGCGCGATCTCGAGGAGCCGACGCTCGATGCCATCGCCCGAGAGCTCACCACGGTCGAGCTGCCCGGCACGACCGCCCTCGTGGACGCGTTCACGGCGGTGGGCATCATGACCTCGAAGTCCCAGGTCCGACGGGCCGCAGCCGAAGGGTCGCTCACCGTGAACGGCGAGAAGGTCGACGCAGAGGGCGTCGAGCGCGCCCTCTCCGAGGCGGTGACGCCCCTGCCCGGCGGGTACGTGCTGGTGCGTCGCGGTCGGAAGGCTGCGGCGATGGTGCGGCTGAACGGCTGAACGGCTGAACGGCTGAACGGCGACAGGGCTCGACGACTCGACCGCTGAACGGCGCGACGGCCGACGGCCCGCGCCGGCGCAGCCCGCAGGGTTCCTGCCACAGCCGGGCCATCACGAGGGCCGGGTCCCGACACATGTCGGGGCCCGGCCCTTCCGCATACCGGGTCGCGCAGCACCGGGAGCACCGATGTGATGCCGTGCCCACTCGCAGCTCACACGCCCCGGCACAGGGGCGGCATGGGCGTTCACAAACGCCCGTCACCTGCGAGGACACGCGGTCACGGGGTCACAGCGGGACCCTCGCCCCGAATTGACCGGCCACCTCGCGGCCGCCTAATGTCTTCCTTGTCGCCGCAACGAGGACAACGACGGAGGACCGGCCCCCAGGGGCTCGGGACGACGCCGGTACCGAGGAGCGGGGACGAGCTGGACCGGACCTCCCGGGACCCGCACCACGATGTGGCGCAGATCCCTCTGGAGGACTTGCGGAAGGCGAGGAGCTTCGACTACAGTTGAGCCTCGCGCCTCCCCGACGGAGAGTCGGGCCGCACCGCGGACGGCGCATCGAGCCCCTGACACAACCCAGGATCTGGGTTGCCACGGTGTGCGCGTGTTGTTTGAGATCTCAATAGCGTGTCTGTTTGTTGATGCCAAATTTTTTGTTTTGGCATGACGGATGATGTAGCAGATTTATATGAATGTGCTAGTCGTTTGTTTTGTCGGGATTATAGTTTTTCATTTTTTGATGGAGAGTTTGATCCTGGCTCAGGACGAACGCTGGCGGCGTGCTTAACACATGCAAGTCGAACGATGATGGCCGTGCTTGCACGGCTGGATTAGTGGCGAACGGGTGAGTAACACGTGAGTAACCTGCCCTCCACTTCGGGATAACCTCGGGAAATCGGGGCTAATACCGGATATGAGCACCTACTGCATGGTGGGTGTTGGAAAGTTTTTCGGTGGGGGATGGACTCGCGGCCTATCAGCTTGTTGGTGAGGTAGTGGCTCACCAAGGCGTTGACGGGTAGCCGGCCTGAGAGGGCGACCGGCCACACTGGGACTGAGACACGGCCCAGACTCCTACGGGAGGCAGCAGTGGGGAATATTGCACAATGGGCGAAAGCCTGATGCAGCGACGCCGCGTGAGGGATGACGGCCTTCGGGTTGTAAACCTCTTTCAGCAGGGAAGAAGCGAGAGTGACGGTACCTGCAGAAGAAGCGCCGGCTAACTACGTGCCAGCAGCCGCGGTAATACGTAGGGCGCAAGCGTTGTCCGGAATTATTGGGCGTAAAGAGCTTGTAGGTGGCTTGTCGCGTCTGCCGTGAAAACCCGAGGCTCAACCTCGGGCGTGCGGTGGGTACGGGCAGGCTAGAGTGTGGTAGGGGAGACTGGAACTCCTGGTGTAGCGGTGAAATGCGCAGATATCAGGAAGAACACCGATGGCGAAGGCAGGTCTCTGGGCCATTACTGACACTGAGAAGCGAAAGCATGGGGAGCGAACAGGATTAGATACCCTGGTAGTCCATGCCGTAAACGTTGGGCACTAGGTGTGGGGGACATTCCACGTTTTCCGCGCCGTAGCTAACGCATTAAGTGCCCCGCCTGGGGAGTACGGCCGCAAGGCTAAAACTCAAAGGAATTGACGGGGGCCCGCACAAGCGGCGGAGCATGCGGATTAATTCGATGCAACGCGAAGAACCTTACCAAGGCTTGACATGCACTGGACAGCTGCAGAGATGTGGCCTTCTTTGGACTGGTGCACAGGTGGTGCATGGTTGTCGTCAGCTCGTGTCGTGAGATGTTGGGTTAAGTCCCGCAACGAGCGCAACCCTCGTTCCATGTTGCCAGCACGTGATGGTGGGGACTCATGGGAGACTGCCGGGGTCAACTCGGAGGAAGGTGGGGACGACGTCAAATCATCATGCCCCTTATGTCTTGGGCTTCACGCATGCTACAATGGCCGGTACAATGGGTTGCGATACTGTGAGGTGGAGCGAATCCCAAAAAGCCGGTCTCAGTTCGGATTGGGGTCTGCAACTCGACCCCATGAAGTCGGAGTCGCTAGTAATCGCAGATCAGCAACGCTGCGGTGAATACGTTCCCGGGCCTTGTACACACCGCCCGTCAAGTCACGAAAGTCGGTAACACCCGAAGCCGGTGGCCCATCCCTTGTGGGGGGAGCCGTCGAAGGTGGGATCGGTGATTGGGACTAAGTCGTAACAAGGTAGCCGTACCGGAAGGTGCGGCTGGATCACCTCCTTTCTAAGGAGCATCACCAGTATTGGTGGCCGCTTGCCTGCCCGTTCGTGGTGGGGGTGGTTGCTCATGGGTGGAACATCAACGGATGGGCGCTTCGCTCGCTGGTCGTGTGGCTGTCGTAGTACTCCTCTTCGGGGGATGGAACGGATGGTCTGGCTGGTGGGTTTGAGGTGGAGGCACGCTATTGGGTTTTGAGGCTGCACGCAGCCCTGCCCCTCTTGTGGGGGGTGTGGGTGTGTGGCTGGTCCTCCCCGTCATGATCTGCCGGTTGGTGGGTTGTGGTGGTGTGGGGTTGTTTTTTGAGAACTGCATAGTGGACGCGAGCATCTTGTAAGCAATTTTTAGTGTCTTTGTGATATTTTTTTGTGTTGCCTAAGTCTTCAAGGGCGCACGGTGAATGCCTGGGCACGAGGAGCCGATGAAGGACGTAGGAGTCTGCGATAAGCCTCGGGGAGGTGACAACCGACCTGTGATCCGGGGATGTCCGAATGGGGAAACCCACCAGGGGTCATGCTCTGGTACCCGCCACTGAATGTATAGGTGGTGTGGAGGGAACGTGGGGAAGTGAAACATCTCAGTACCCACAGGAAGAGAAAACAATAGTGATTCCGTGAGTAGTGGCGAGCGAAAGCGGAGGTGGCTAAACCGGATCTGTGTGATACCCGGCAGGGGTTGCAGGTTCGGGGTTGTTGGGACGTGTCTGATTCTTCTGCCGGAGGGTCGACGTTTGGCATGCTGCTAGTCGAAGCCGTGGTGAGTGCGGTGGCGTAGAGGGTGTGACTCCCGTAGACGAAAGTGGTGTGTGGCGTGACGCTGTTCCCGAGTAGCACCGGGCCCGTGAAATCCGGTGTGAATCTGCCAGGACCACCTGGTAAGCCTGAATACTACCTCGTGACCGATAGCGGACAAGTACCGTGAGGGAAAGGTGAAAAGTACCCCGGGAGGGGAGTGAAATAGTACCTGAAACCGTGTGCTTACAATCCGTCGGAGCCTTACGGGGTGACGGCGTGCCTTTTGAAGAATGAGCCTGCGAGTTAGTGGTCGGTGGCGAGGTTAACCCGTGTGGGGTAGCCGTAGCGAAAGCGAGTCTGAACGGGGCGTTCAGTCGCCGGCTCTAGACCCGAAGCGAAGTGATCTATCCATGGGCAGTGTGAAGCGCGGGTAAGACCGCGTGGAGGCGCGAACCCACTTCAGTTGAAAATGGAGGGGATGACCTGTGGATAGGGGTGAAAGGCCAATCAAACTTCGTGATAGCTGGTTCTCCCCGAAATGCATTTAGGTGCAGCGTTGCGTGTTTCGTGCCGGAGGTAGAGCACTGGATAGGCGATGGGCCCCACCGGGTTACTGACCTTAACCAAACTCCGAATGCCGGTACGTGAGAGCGCAGCAGTGAGACGGTGGGGGATAAGCTTCATCGTCGAGAGGGAAACAGCCCAGAACATCAGCTAAGGCCCCTAAGCGTGTGCTAAGTGGAAAAGGATGTGGAGTTGCTGAGACAACCAGGAGGTTGGCTTAGAAGCAGCCACCCTTGAAAGAGTGCGTAATAGCTCACTGGTCAAGTGATTCTGCGCCGACAATGTAGCGGGGCTCAAGTACACCGCCGAAGCTGTGTCACTCCGGTTTTTGCCGGGGTGGGTAGGGGAGCGTCGTGCAGACTGTGAAGCTGCGGGGTAACCCAGTGGTGGAGGCTGCACGAGTGAGAATGCAGGCATGAGTAGCGAAAGACGGGTGAGAAACCCGTCCGCCGATTGATCAAGGGTTCCAGGGCCAGGTTAATCCGCCCTGGGTTAGTCGGGACCTAAGGCGAGGCCGACAGGCGTAGTCGATGGACATCGGGTTGATATTCCCGAACCGATCGTAGGAGGACCCATACCGAGGCGTGTGATGCTAACCACCCGAGTCTCCTCCATGTCCTTCGGGATGTGGGTGGGGGTGAGGCTGGGAACCAAGCATGTAGTAGGTCAGCGCATGGGATGACGCAGTGAGGTAGCTTCCGCGGACTTAATGGAATAGTCCGTCTAAGCGTGCAGCCCGCGCACCGGTAATGCGGTGCCGTATGGGGTGAGACGTGATGGGGATCCCGTATGGGCGTAGGTGAGTGATCCTGTACTGCCGAGAAAAGTTCCGGCGTGACGAATACGGTCGCCCGTACCCGAAACCGACTCAGGTGATCAGGTAGAGAATACCGAGGCGTTCGAGAGAATCGTGGTTAAGGAACTCGGCAAAATGCCCCCGTAACTTCGGGAGAAGGGGGGCCTGAGCAGTGAGAGCTGTGAGGGCCGCAGAGACCAGGGAGAAGCGACTGTTTACTAAAAACACAGGTCCGTGCGAAGTCGTAAGACGCTGTATACGGACTGACGCCTGCCCGGTGCTGGAAGGTTAAGAGGACTGGTTAGCGCCCTTGTGGTGCGAAGCTGAGAATTTAAGCCCCAGTAAACGGCGGTGGTAACTATAACCATCCTAAGGTAGCGAAATTCCTTGTCGGGTAAGTTCCGACCTGCACGAATGGCGTAACGACTTCTCCACTGTCTCAACCGCGAACTCGGCGAAATTGCATTACGAGTAAAGATGCTCGTTACGCGCAGCAGGACGGAAAGACCCCGGGACCTTTACTATAGTTTGGTATTGGTGTTCGGGACGGCTTGTGTAGGATAGGTGGGAGACTGGGAAGCATGGACGCTAGTTCGTGTGGAGTCGTTGTTGAAATACCACTCTGGTCGTTCTGGATTCCTAACCTCGGTCCGTGATCCGGATCAGGGACAGTGCCTGATGGGTAGTTTAACTGGGGCGGTTGCCTCCTAAAGAGTAACGGAGGCGCTCAAAGGTTCCCTCATCCTGGTTGGCAATCAGGTGTTGAGTGTAAGTGCACAAGGGAGCTTGACTGCGAGACAGACATGTCGGGCAGGTGCGAAAGCAGGAACTAGTGATCCGGCACCTCATTGTGGAATGGGTGTCGCTCAACGGATAAAAGGTACCCCGGGGATAACAGGCTGATCTTGCCCAAGAGCTCATATCGACGGCATGGTTTGGCACCTCGATGTCGGCTCGTCGCATCCTGGGGCTGGAGTTGGTCCCAAGGGTTAGGCTGTTCGCCTATTAAAGCGGTACGCGAGCTGGGTTTAGAACGTCGTGAGACAGTTCGGTCCCTATCCGCTGCGCGCGTTGGATATTTGAGAAGACCTGTCCCTAGTACGAGAGGACCGGGATGGACTGACCTCTGGTGTGCCAGTTGTTCTGCCAAGGGCATGGCTGGTTGGCTACGTCGGGAAGGGATAACCGCTGAAAGCATCTAAGCGGGAAGCCTGCTTCAAGATGAGATATCCGTGCACCCTTGTGGTGTGGGAGGCCCCCAGGAGATGACTGGGTTGATAGGCCAGATGTGGAAGCACAGTAATGTGTGGAGCTGACTGGTACTAATGGCCGATGACTTATCAACACAAAAATTGAGAGTTGTGTGCTGTGCTCGCGTCTACTGTGTGGTTCTCGGGAAACAACCCCGCGCATCCCTCGAAGTGAGGGGTGTGGTGGGCTGGTGTTGTCTCGTGGTGTTACGGCGGTCATAGCGTTGGGGAAACGCCCGGTTCCATTCCGAACCCGGTAGCTAAGCCCTTCTGCGCCGATGGTACTGCACCCGGGAGGGTGTGGGAGAGTAGGACGCCGCCGGACATTCCTTTGTGAATGAGGGTTGTGGCTCGTCACGAGCAGCTCCCCGAACCTATGTTGTGGGTTCGGGTGGAGCGCGGTGACGAGCCACAACCCTTTTCTGCAGCCATACGTTTCCATGTCTCCGGCTGGTTCCCGTCTCTCCGTGTGCCACCGATGCGTCTGATCCGGAGTCGGCGGCTCCACAGCGGACTGGACGCCCTGGCGCAGCCCCATCCTGTTCTCGAGCCGGGGTGAGGCCCGCGTTGAGAACTGGCAGGCGAGTCCCGTCGTGTGCGTGTGGTGTGGTGCATGCCGGGAGGCTGAAGGTGGTTGCTCTGATGCCCCCGGGGCTAGAATCGTGAGGGTCCTCGCGAGCGTGGGGACCCGTGGCCGTGACCCCGTGCGAGAGGACGAATCGTGGAATCTGCCCTCTCGTCACTCCCTGACGTCGACGACGAACTCGCAGGAGCGGTGCTCTCCGGCCTCGCGCGCGTTGAGAAGAGGCTGACGGACACCGTCGCGGTCTCCGACGACATGATGTCCTGGACGTCCCGTCACCTCATGGACGCCGGCGGCAAGCGACTGCGCCCCCTGGTGGTGCTCCTGGCTGCCTCGATGGGCGACATCGAGGATGACGCCGTGATCGACGCCGGCACCCTCGTCGAACTGACGCACCTGGCCTCGCTCTATCACGATGACGTCATGGACTCGGCGCCCACGCGGAGAGGAACCGCGAGCGCCCACGAGGTCTGGGGCAACTCGGTCGCCATCCTCACCGGGGATTTCCTGTTCGCCCGTGCGAGCGCCCTGAGTGCAAAGCTCGGCGCCGATATCGTCGCCCTTCACGCCCACACCTTCGAGCGCCTGTGCCTGGGCCAGCTGCACGAGACCGTCGGTCCCGCGGACGATGCCGACCCCTTCGAGCACTACCTCTCCGTCCTCTCTGACAAGACCGCATCGCTGCTCTCCGTCGCCGGGGAGATCGGTGCGCTCACCTCAGGCGCTGGGGACGAGGTCGCCTCGATCATGCGTGCGTACGGGGAGAAGGCGGGCGTCGCCTTCCAGCTCGCCGACGACGTCCTCGATCTCCGCAGCGACTCCCAGACCTCCGGGAAGAACCCGGGCACGGATCTGCGTGAGGGCGTCCCCACGATGCCGACGCTGCTGATCCGAAGGCGCCTGCAGGAGAATCCGGACGCGCGGACGCGCGACATCGTCGACCGGCTCGACGGGGACCTGAGCGATGACGATGACCTCGCCGCGCTCGTCGGCCTCCTCCGCGAGGACCCTTCCCTCGAGACGACCCTCGACATGGCCCATGCGCTCGTCGGCGAGGCCATCGAGATCCTGGGCGCACTGCCGGACCTCCCCGCTCGCCGTGCTTTGATCGACTTCACACGAGGACTCGTCGACCGCGATACCTGAGCGACCTCTGAGGTCAGCTCGTGCTGCGTCGCGGGGACGTCAGGGTCCGGGCGCATCGTCGCCCGTTCGCCACTCCACATTCATGCCCGGGCATTGGCCTCAGTCCGACCTGCCGGTAGCATCACTCCGGGCACTCCACGCCGAAGGACGCCGGCACCGCCGCGTCCGCACGGCGACCCGACCGATCGACGCCGGGAGCTGAGCGCCCTCGTACCGACGGGTCTTGCAGGGGGCTGTCGCGCTCCGGGACCACCTCGGGCAGCGCGGCATGAGGGGCAGGGGAGCTGCACGTGGCATTCGCGATGACGGGCCGACGACGCCGGCGCACCCTCATCTCCAGCGCCGTCCTGGCCGTTCTCGCGCTCGTCGTCACCATCTGCGCCGTGCGCTTCGACGGACTCGCCTCCGCCGAGGTCACCGTCAACAACGGTGCCGTGTGGGTGACCAACTCCCAGAAGCACCTCCTGGGGCGCCTCAACGTCGATGCCCGGGAGTTCGACGGCCGCGAAGCCATCGACGGCGACGACCTCGACGTCCTGCAGGACGGATACCACGTGATGGTCACCGGTCCCAAGGGCATCATCCCCATCGACACCGCCACCGTGGAGCGCACCGGCAACATCGACCTCGGCCTCGACCCCGAGGTGGATCTCGGATCCGACCGCGTCGGCATCATCGGCACCGGGGGACGCGTCTGGGTCGCCGACGCAGCCCAGATCTCCTCCTTCTCCGCGACGGGGCAGAAGCCGCTGCTCACCGCGGAGGACGAGAGCGCGCAGATCGCCGTCACCGACTCCGGGACCGTCTTCGTGCTCGACGGGAAGCAGCTGTACAAGATCCCGCGCACCCTCGACGTGGGTGCGGAGAAGCCCGAGAAGATCGGGACCATCGACGACCTCTCGAGCAGCGAGGACGCGGTCTCCCTCACCACCGTCGGCGAGACGCCCGTCGTGCTCGACACCGAGACCGGCCACGGCCGACTGCACATCGGCGAGGACGCGAAGACGACGGTCGCGCTCGAGGACCTCGGGGCATCCACCGCGAGCGTCCAGGGCGCCGAGCTCCAGCAGCCGGGCCCCGAGTCCGACGACGTCGTCCTCGCCACCACGGATACGCTCTACCAGATCCCGCTCAGCGGCTCGGCCGGGAAGGCGCAGCACCACCCGTCCGGCGGGAACGGGGAGCCCGTGGCGCCCGCGCAGGTCGCCGGCTGCGCCTACGGGGCGTGGAACGGGTCCCTGCGCTACGTGCGCGTCTGCGGCGGGGAGGTGAAGGCCGACACGATCGAGGACGCCCGCGACGAGAGCGACCTCGCCCTGCGCGTCAACGGGGACCTCGTCGTCCTCAACGACCAGGAGAGCGGGCTGTCCTGGATGATCTCCCAGGACATGACGCTGGTCGACGACTGGGTGGTCACCCAGGACATCAAGAAGGACGACCGCAAGCAGGAGGAGAAGGAGACCAAGACCTCCACGGTCGCGAACCTCGACTACGACCGCAAGGAGGACAACCGCGACCCGGTGGCGAACCCCGACGAGATGGGCGTGCGACCCGGATCCAGCACCGTGCTGGACGTGCTGCGCAACGACACCGACCCTGACGGCGACGTCCTCACCGCGAAGCCCAAGAAGGCCGAGAGCGACCTGGGGCGCGTGACCCCGATCCGGGGCGGCACCCAACTGCAGATCGACGTCCCCGAGGACGCGAAGCCCGGGACGAAGAAGGAGATCGTCTACACGGTCTCCGACGGCCGGGGCGGCACCGCGGAGTCCGTCGCGACCCTCACGGTCCGGGGAGAGCAGGACGACGCCCCGCCCGAGCTCGCCCAGGACGAGACGCCGAAGATGAAGATCCGGTCCGGGCGCAGCTTCAGCTTCAACATCCTGCCCTACTACCGTGATCCCGACGGCGACGACTTCTACCTCGCCGGAGCCAGCGTCGAGCCGCAGGACAGCGTCACCTTCACCCCGGACGGCGTTGTCAGCTACACCGACGCGGGCCTCGAGGACGGGGAGAAGTCCATCTCCCTCACCCTGCGCGACGACAAGGGCCAGGAGTTCGAGAGCGAACTCAAGGTGGAAGTCGTCCAGGACGAGGACCTCGCACCGATCACCACGGCCGACCACACCCAGGTCGTCGCCGGCAGCACCGTCGACCTCGAACCGCTCGAGAACGACCTGAGCCCCTCGGGCGACAAGCTCGAGCTCGCAGAGGTCTCCCTCGAGGGCGGCGGGGACGGTCTCGACATCGAGAAGGACCTCGACGCCGGCACCGTCTCCGTCACCGGCAGGACGGCCGGCACCTACTACCTCGACTACACGATCGTCGGCGGCACGCAGAGCGCCGACGGGCTCATCCGCGTGGACGTCGCCGACCCGAGCGCCGAGGCCGAGAAGCCCGTCGCCGTGGACGACCTCGGCATGGTCACCGCCGGCGGGTCCACCCTCGTCGACCCGCTCGAGAACGACGTCGACCCGACCGGGGGAGTGCTGGTCGTCGACTCCGTGTCGGTGCCCGACGGCAGCGGCGTCGATGCGCGCGTGCTCGACCACCACCTGATCAAGATCTCCGCGGATCCCGATGCTGAGACCGACGGCGAGCCCGTCCCGATCTCCTACACCGTCGCCAACCAGGCCGGCGAGGTCGAGGGCACCGTCCAGACCATGGTCGTGAAGACCGACAGCCAGTTCGCCGAGCCGAAGACCGTCAACGACGAGGTGACCGTGCGGGCGGGAGACCTGGTGACGGCCGACGTCCTCGCCAACGACACCTCCCCGATCGACTCCGACCTCGCGCTCGGCGGCGACTTCCGCGACGCCGACGACGCGGAGGACATGGGGACGCTCGAGACCTATCAGGACAAGATCCGCTTCACCGCGAAGCCCGATGCCAAGGGCGAGACCTCCCTGTCCTACACCGCCACCGACGAGACCGGGCGCTCGGCCTCCGCGCGCCTGCGGATCACCGTGGTCCCGGACGACGCCAGCAACGAGCGCCCCGCGCCGCAGAACCTCACCGCGCGCACCGTCGCCGGGAGCACGGTGCGCATCCCCGTGAGCCTCAGCGGCGTCGATCCCGACGGCGACTCCGTGATCCTCACGGGAGTCACCGGCGACGCCCCGAGCAAGGGACGCGTGACCTCCGCGTCCGGGGAGTGGATCGACTACGTGGCCGATGACGACGCCTCGGGCACGGACACCTTCCGCTACCAGGTCATGGACCGCCAGGGCGCCGTCGGCACGGCCGAGGTGAAGATCGGCATCGCCGCCCGCACCGAGACCAATCAGTACCCCATCGCCGAGGACGACACGGTCGAGGCCAAGCCGGGCCGCAAGCTGCAGGTCTTCCCGCTGGAGAACGACACCGACCCCGAGGGGGCGCCGCTCAGCATCGACCGGGACCTCGTGAAGTCCGAGGACGGATCCGTCGACCTCGACCAGGACCAGGCGAAGGGGTCGGCCTCCGTCGACATGGTGACGCCGGAGGAGCCCGGCACGTACACCATCAGGTACGGCGCGAGCGACGGATCCCTCTCCGACGAGGCCAGCATCCTGCTGACCGTCAAGGAGGACGCCGAGGAGCGCGCTCCGATCGTCACCGACGACTTCGTCCCCGCCGCGGAGGTGCTCGACGAGAGCAGCGACCACGTGGACGTCGACGCCCTCGCGAACGACGTCGACCCCGACGGCAGCGTGAAGGACCTCGAGCTCGCGATCGACGGCAGCCCCGAGGGCGTGCAGATCGTCGACGAGGACCGCGGGATCGTGCGCGTCACCCCGCGGGAGGAGCCCTTCCGGATCCGCTACACCGCCACCGACCTCGACGACCATTCCGCGGCCGGCTACATCTGGGTGCCGGGCACCTCGAAGCAGGCCCCCACCTGGGTCGGCGAGCCCATCACCGTCCAGGCCGGGACGGAGGCGAAGATCCCGCTCGACGACACGGACAACGTGCGCGTGCGACCGGGCGGCCAGGCACCCGTCATCACCGATACCGCCACCGTGAAGGCGAAGCACGCGAACGGCGACAGCCTCGTCGCGGACGAGCACACCCTTGTGTACCGCGCGGCCGACGACTACTCCGGCGAGGACACGATCACCGCCGAGGTCACCGACGGGCCGCGCGGCGACGACACCGCGGCCGTGGGCATGCTGTCGATCCCGGTCACGGTCGAGTCCAAGGACAACAAGCCGCCGTCGATCCAGGGGACCGACCTCGAGGTCGAGCAGGGCGGCGACGCCCGCCAGGTCGACCTCGCCCGGACCGCAGACGACCCCGAGGGCGACGACCTCACGTTCGAGTCCACCGGCGAGACCGGAGTGGACGGCATCAGCGTCGAGGTCAGCCCCGAGGGAGTGGTGAGCGCCCAGGCCGATGCCGACGTCGCCAAGGGCACGAAGTTCTCGGTGCCCGTCTCCGTCTCCGACGGCACCAACGACCCCGTGAAGGCCGAGATCAGCGGCACGGTCACCGGCTCCCGGGAGCCGCTCCCGTCCGCCCAGGAGGACACCTACGACATCGACGCGGGGGACACGAAGACCGTGCGCCCCACCGCGAACGACACCGAGCCCCTGGGCAAGCCCGTCACCATCGTCGACGCGAAGGCGAAGGCCGGCACGATCGACGTGGACCACACGGACGACGCGGTGACGCTGGCGCCCGGCGCCGACTTCCACGGCGTCGCCACCGTCAGCTACACCATCCAGGACGCCACCAAGGATCCCGACCGGCAGGACACGGGCACCATCCGCGTCAACGTGCGCGGCAAGCCGGATTCCCCCTCGGCGCCTCGCATCGAGGAGACCGGCGACGGGTACGTGGTGCTCGGATTCGAGCCGGGGAACGACAACGGCGCCCCGATCACGGGGTACACGGTGAAGCCCGCCGGCGGTGGGAAGTCCACGCAGTGCGAGAGCACGACCTGCAAGATCAGCGGACTCACCAACGACACCGAGTACACCTTCACCGTCGCCGCGACGAACGACGTGGGGACGTCGGAGCCGTCGGCCGCCTCGGCGAAGGCCCGTCCCGACGTGAAGCCGGAGAAGCCCGACGCTCCGCGCGTGAAGCGCGGCGACGGGAAGCTCCAGGTGTCCTGGACGAAGCCCGTCAACCACGGCTCGCCCATCATCGAGTACGTGCTGCAGATGATCGGCGCGGACGGTTCCACGAGGTCGATCCCGGTCGAGGGCGGGAGCACCAGCACCACCGTGGACGGGCTGACCAACGGCGTCGACTACACCTTCAGCGTCCGCGCGAAGAACAAGGCCGACGAGCCCTCCGACTGGTCCGAGCGGTCGTCGGCGGAGCACCCGGCAGGCAAGCCCAAGAAACCGTCAGGGAAGATCACCGCGACGCGCTTCGAAGACGAACTGGGCGGCACTGTCCTGGTGAAGTGGCCGGCGATGACCGAGGACGAGCAGAACGGCGAGAAGGTCACCTCGTACACCGTCACCGCCCATCCCGGGAAGGGCGGCGGTGCCGAGAAGACCATCACCACGAAGGACGGGAAGACCTCCGGTCGCTTCGACGACCTGGACCGCAACACGGAGTACACGTTCACCTACACGGGCACGAATTCCGTGGGCAAGGGGACAGGGGCCTCGGCGGCCTCGAACCCGGTCACGGCGTACGCGAAGGCGAAGGCCCCCACGGGCGTGACGGCCTCCCTCCCCGACGCCCACACGGGCAGCGGGCCCAACGGCCGCGTCACGGTCTCCTGGAAGAAGGCGGACGGGCGCGGCACGCCGATCGACCACTACATGGTGCGCTGGCCCGGCGGCGAGCCGCGGACCGTGGACGCCTCGAAGGACTCCGTGACGATCGACGGGCTGGAGAACGGGAAGGACTATACGTTCACCGTGCAGGCGTACAACCGCTTCGCGGGCGGCGAGAGCGAGCTCTCGAAGGCCTCGAGCGCCGTGCGCCCGTACACGAAGCCGGATGCGCCGTCGGTGACGATGAGCGCAGCGAACTGCAGCGGCACCTCCTGCCCCGTGACCGCGAAGATCAGGGCCAACGGCGGCGGCGGGGTCGGCGTGAGCACAGTCCAGTACCGCGTGAACGGCGGCGGCTGGAAGGACCTCGGCGCCGGCGGCGGCGATCCGCAGGTCGGAGCGAAGGGCGGCACGAAGTACACCGTCGATGCGCGCGTCGTGAACAGCGAGAAGCTCGTCAGCGGCACCACCTCCGACTCCGCGACCGCGAAGTCCCCCACCCCGAAACAGTCGGGGGAAGCCGACTGGGAGGGCGAGGGCGGAGCCTCAGGAGAGACCGGCTGCGAGAACGGCAGCTGCCGCTGGTTCAGCTTCAGCCTCGAGAACATGGAGCCGGGGAAGACGTACCAGCTCGACTTCTACGAGTACGAGACTGATAGCAAGTGGTCCGAGGGGGCGAGCTCCCTTCCGAAGGAGATCACTGCTGACGGTCAGGGGCGGTTCACCAGCACCCATCAGTACTTCCACGGCTACCCGGGCAAGAAGTTCGACGTCCTGCTCGACGGGAAGAAGGTCGCGACGATCACGGAGCCCAAGAAGTGACGCACGACCTCCGCCCGGCAGCCCCCATCCCATCCCGCACCATCGGAGACCCCACGTGAGCATGACCCCCGAACAGGCGAGCTGGTTCGCCGAGACCTTCGACAAGCTCGTCCAGAGCGTCGGCCAGGCCGTCCTGGGCAAGAGCGAGGTGGTGCGCCTCGTGCTCACCTCGATGCTCGCCCCCGGGCACGTGCTGCTCGAGGACGCGCCGGGCACGGGGAAGACCTCTCTCGCCCGCGCGCTCGCCGCGACCGTGCAGGGCACGTCGACGCGCATCCAGTTCACGCCCGACCTTCTGCCCTCAGACGTCACCGGCGTGACGATCTACGACCAGGCCACCAAGCAGTTCGAGTTCCACAAGGGCCCAGTCTTCGCGAACATCGTCCTGGCCGACGAAATCAACCGCGCCTCCCCGAAGACCCAGTCCTCGATGCTCGAGGTGATGGAGGAGGGGCGGGTCACCGTCGACGGCGTCACCCATGAGGTCGGCTCCCCGTTCCTGGTGATCGCCACCCAGAACCCCATCGAGCAGGCGGGCACCTACCGCCTGCCCGAGGCGCAGTTGGACCGCTTCCTCATGAAGACGTCCCTGGGGTATCCCGACCACGCCTCGAGCGTGCAGATCCTCCAGGGATCCGCGATCCGCGACCGCAGCCGGCAGCTGAGCCCGAAGATCTCCCTGCAGGCAGTCGACGACATGACCGCCCTCGCCTCCACCGTGCACGTGGACCCCGCGGTCCTCGAGTACGTCTCCCGGCTCATGGAGGAGACGCGGCTGGCGGATGAGGTCCGCGTGGGCGTCTCCATCCGCGGCGCCCTCGCCCTCATGCGCGCCGTGAAGGTCTGGGCCGCGGCCGACGGCCGCCACTACGTCGTCCCCGATGACGTCAAGGAGCTCATCGCGCCCGTCTGGCTGCACCGGTTCGTCCTGGACCCCGAGGCCGAGTTCGCCGGCGCCTCCGCCGCGAGCGTCATGGGCAGGATCCTCTCCGAGGTCGCCCCGCCGCAGGCCCGCCGAGAGAGCGCGTGAGCCTCCCGAACGCATGAGCATCCCTCCCCGCATCTCCTCGACGCCCCCGCCGGCCGCGTCGTCCGTCGCACCCCCGGGTGACCCCTCGGGGCCGTCGCCCGCGCCCGGGCCGTCGTCGGCGCCTGGGCCGTCGTCGGCGACCGCCGAGGTCACGGACACCGACGCTCCCGCGCCGGGTCTCCTCGAACGTGCACGGCGCACGGCGCAGCGCGCGTGGAAGCGTGCGAAGCCCGCGCTCGCCGTGGTCTCGCCCGTGGGCTGGACCCTGCTCGCGGCAGTGCTGGTGACCGGGGTCCTCGGGCTCCAGCTGCACATCACCGAACTCAACGTGCTCGCGCTCGCCCTGCTCGTGCCGCTCGTGATCGCGGCCGTGTTCGTGCTGGGCCGCACCTCCTACGCGATCACCCTGGACCTGCAGTCCCATCGCGTGGTCGTGGGCACCCGTGCCGTCGGCCGGGTCGAGGTCCGCAATCCGACCGAGAAGACGATCCTGCCCTCGCGGATCGAGCTCTCCGTGGGCGGCGCGAGCGCCCAGTTCCTGGTGCCGCGCCTGGGCGCCTCGGCCGCTCACGAGGAGCTGTTCGCCGTGCCCACCCGCCGTCGTGCCGTGCTCGTGGTCGGCCCCGTGCGCTCCGTGCGCGACGATCCGCTCTCGCTCATGCGGCGCCAGGTGACCTGGGCGAAGGCGCAGGAGCTCTTCGTGCACCCGCGCACCGTCCGCCTCGACGAGGCCGCGAGCGGTTTCCTGCGGGACCTCGAGGGCACGCCCTCGTCGGACCTCTCGAGCTCCGACATCGCCTTCCACGCCCTGCGCGACTACACGCCGGGGGACGACCGCCGGCACGTCCACTGGCGCACGACCGCCCGCACCGGCAGGCTCATGGTCCGCCAGTTCGAGGAGACCCGACGCTCCCACGTGGTCGTCGCGCTCGCCGACCGCGCCGCCGATTTCGAGGACGAGGACGAGTTCGAGCTCGCCGTCTCGGCCGCGGCCTCCGTCTCCGTGCAGACGATGCGGGAGGAGAAGGAGCTCACGGCCCTCACCACCGCCGGGCGCCAGCGCACCGCCACGCTGCGCCGACTGCTGGACGACTACACGGTGCTCGAGGCGCAGCGCGGCCGGCGCCCCCTGCGGGATATCGGCCAGGCCTGCGCGGACAAGGCTCCGAACGCGTCGGCCGTCGTCCTCGTCGTCGGCTCCCAGGCGACCCCGACCGAGCTCAACCAGGCCGCGACCCGCTTCCCGCCCGGCGTGCTGCCCATCGCGGTGCGCTGCGCACGCGGCGCGGAGGTGCGGCGCTCGCGCCTGGGCGGTCTCGAGCTCGTGACCCTGGGGCGCATCGAGGACCTGCCGATGGCGATGAGGACGGTGGGCCGATGAGCGCCGCGCACCTGCCCGGTCCCGGAGGTCGGCGGTCCTCGTCGCCGGGCACGAACCCGGAGTCGGGCACGGACCCGGCGCCGGAGGCATCTGCCACGACCACGGCCCCGCCACCGCCGCGACCGTCGACCGGAGGGGTCGAGGAGACCCTGGGCGAGCAGCGCCCGCTGCGCGCGAGCGTCGTGGACGTGGTCGTGCTGGGCGCGCTGTTCCTGCTCGCGCTGCTGGGGTTCCACTCGGTCTTCGGAGGCCCCTGGTACCTCGTGACCGGCGTGATGGCGCTCGTCCTCTCGCTGGTGATCGCCCTGCTGGGCGCCCGCTGGTCCCTCGGGCCGCTGCTGCTGACCCTCGCGATCGCGATCGTGCACTTCGCGCTGGGTGCGGCGTTCGTGGTGCCGGACCGCGCGCTCCTCGGTGCGCTGCCCACTCCGTCGGCCCTTCTCGAGCTGCTGCGCATGCCCGTGACGACCTGGAAGAGCGCGCTCACCATCAGCCCGCCCATCGGCATCGGGAACGGCGTGCTGGGCGTCGTCTGGCTGCCCATGCTGCTGTTGGGCGTCGCGGGCTTCTCCGTGCTGCTGCGCACCCGCCGCTGCGTGATCGCGTGGCTCTTCCCCTGCGCGATGCTGCTGTGCTCGGTCGTGTTCGGCACGGCGGAGGCCACCCTCCCGCTGCTGCGCGGGCTGCTGTTCGCGATGCTCTCCCTCGCCTGGCTGAGCTGGCGCTTCGAGAGCGCGCGCCTGCGCACTTCGCGCTCCACCATCATCTCCGACACCGTGCGCGCGGGCTCCTGGGGCAACCCCGTACTGCGGCGGCGCGTGATCGGCGGGGGAGTGATCCTGCTGCTCGCCGCCGCGATCACCGGCGCCGCGAGCCCCGCCCTGGACCCGCCCTCGGGCACGGCACGCTTCGCCCTGCGCGACAGCCTCACCCCGCAGTTCGACCCGGCCGAGTACGTCTCCCCGCTCTCCGACTTCCGCGGCTACGTCAAGAACCGCCGCAAGGAGGAGCTCTTCACCGTCACGAACGTGAAGGACGGGGAGCAGATCCGTCTGGCGACCCTCGACGACTACAACCGCGAGGTGTACGACGTCGCCGGCTCGAGCCGCGCGGACTCGCCCTCGGGCGCGTTCCTCAAGATCGCCGGCGCCGTGGATCTTGCGCAGTCGGGAGAGGACACGCGCACCTCGACGGTCACGATCGGCGGCTACCACGGGGTGTGGATGCCCAGCCTGGGCACCACGACCGATCGCGTCGACCCCGATCAGGAGCCGACGGCGCAGCGGCCTTCGGGGTCCGCGCGACTGGGCGACTCCCTCTTCCTCAACCGTCGCTCCCAGACGCTCGTGGACTCGTCCTCGCTGCGCGAGGGCGACAGCTACGACGTCACCTACGAGCCGTACAGGAGCGCGTCCGAGGACGCGCAGCACTCGATGCGCTTCGCCGCCGGCGTGGCGGACGAGCTCCCGCCCCTCGAAGGGCTGGACCCGAAGTTCAAGCAGGCCGCCGAGGAGTGGGCCGGCGACGAGCCCAACGACTACGCGACCATGAGCAACCTGATGGTCGGCATCAAGACCGAGGCCGAGTACTCCCACGGCATCGAGGACCAGCAGGCCTCGCTCTCCGGTCACGGGGAGTCCCGCCTGCTCGCGATGCTCAACGATCCGAGCTTCGACCGCTCCGAGCCCGACGCCATGCCGCAGGGCAGGATCGGCGACGAGGAGCAGTTCGCGGCCCTCACCGCCGTCCTCGCCCGGGAGATCGGGATCCCCGCCCGCGTGGTGATGGGCTTCGAGGTCTCCGGCTCCGATGCGGGGACCGCGACCGTCACCGGCGACGACGTCACCGCCTGGGTCGAGGTCGCCTTCCAGGAGCCCGGATCCGACACCGTCCACTGGCAGCGGTTCGATCCGGCTCCCGACAACGACGACACCCTCACCCAGCCCGAGCAGAAGACCACCGACAAGCCGCAGCCGCAGGTGCCCCAGCCCCCGCCGCCGCCCGCGGACCCGCCGACGCCCCCGCCGGGCGCCACGGCGGAGGACCAGCCGGACCCGCCGGATCCGCCCGAGCCGGCCCCGCTGTGGGTCGGGTACGTCTCCGGAACCGGCCTGCTCGCCGTGCTCGTCGCCGCGACGCTCGGCGCGATCGCCGGCGCGAAGGTGTTGCGCCGACGCCACCGCAGGCTGCGCGGAGCCCCCGGGGACCGCATCGACGGAGGCTGGCGGGAGATCGTGGATCTGCGCACCGACCTGGGACGGCGCGGCGCGCCGTCGGACACCAGGAAGGAGACCGCCGAGGCGATCATCGCCGAGCTCGACGCCGAGGCGGCCGCGGACCTGCGGCATCTGGCCTCCGGCGCCGATCGGGCGACCTTCGCGCCCGACGCCCCGTCGGAGTCCGACCTCGAGTCCTACTGGGCCTCGGTCGCCGCCGCGCGCCGTCGGATGACCGAGGACCTGCCCTGGCACCGTCGGGCGCGCGCAGCGGTCTCGCTGCGCTCCTTCCGGGTGCGGCGCCGCGCGGACCGTCGCGCCGAGCAGCGGCTGCGAGCGGCCTCCGCCCAGCGCTCCGCGGAGGACTCCCGCAGAGGGAGCGTCGCGGATCGTGCATCCCGGACAGGCGGCGCGTTCTCCCTGCGCGGCGCCCCCGAGCGGGCCATGCAGAGGGTCCGATCGTTCGTGGGCGGGGCCGCGGACCGATACCGTGCATGGCGCAGAACATCGAGCGCACGGCGCGGACCGCGCCGCAGGAGGGACCGATGATGAGCATCCAGGCAGGCCACGGGGGTCCGTCCGGCGCGCAGGGCGGGACGCCCCGCTACTGCAGCACCTGCGGGGCACTGCTGAGCGCCGGTGCGGCCCTCTGCGGCGAGTGCGGCGCCCGGTACCGGGAGTCGCCCTACGAGAAGCGCGCGACCGACGCACCCGGCGCCTGGTCGGCGCCGCCGCGGCGACGCGCCGAGGCGGCCGCGGACAGCGCGCCCGCCGAGGACTCCGATCAGATCCAGCTGCTGGGCAGCAGCGCCCCGGAGCCGCCGGATCCCGCCGGGACGGCGCTGCGGGGACGGCCCCAGTACGATCGTGGGATGGACGCACAGCAGCCCGCCGGCGTGTGGGGGCAGCCGCCCTCCCCGGCGCAGGACCGACCCGCCGACCCCGGTGGGCCCGCGCCCCTCGAACCGCCGCTGGACGGTTGCGCCCCAGCGGGCACCGGCAAGCGCGTGCTCGCCTTCATCATCGACGGAGTGATCGCGGGCATCACCGCACTGCCCCTGTGGATCGGCACGATCCTCCTGGTCCTGCAGTCGCATCCGACGCTCGCGACGATCCTGACCGGCCTCGGCGCGGCCCTGCCGATCGCTTACGCACTCGTGATCGTGTGGCTGCAGGGGAGCCGCGGCTTCACCTTGGGAGGACTCATCATGGGCCTGCGGGTCGTGCGCGAGGACACCGGCGCACCCCTCGGCTTCGGCCGCTCGCTGGCCCGGTACGTGGTGCTCGCGCTGCTCACCTGGATCGCGGGGCTGACGACGTTCCTCGACCCCGAGCGCCACGGGCGCGGCCTGCACGACCGCATGATCAGCACGATCCTCGTGGACGCGCGCGCCGGTCGCGACCCCTACGCCTCTCGGCCCGACGACTTCGCCCGGCCCGACGCCGCCCAGTACCTCGGTGACCCCTCGGTGCCGGTGTCCGTGCGCGAGAACCTCACCGCGAAGCCCGGTGCCGCCTGGGAGGAGCCTGCCGCGAACGGGAGCCCGGCTGGCGGCACGTCGCAGGGCGGTGCCGCATCACCGGCCGCCGCATCAGCCGCCCCTGCACCGCCCGCGTGGGGATCTCCGGCGCCCGCGCCGTCCCCGGCGCAGGCACAGCCCTCGCCCGCGTGGGGCTCGCCACCCGATGGTGCGCGCGAGCAGTCCTGGGACGCTCCCGCGGCATCTCCCGAGGCCCCTCAGGGCGCCGTCGCACCGTCGTCCGACCGGGTGGAGGAGCCGATCATCACCTCCTCGCCCTGGGCCCCGCCGCCCCCGGCACCGCACGACGAGTCATCCGCGCCTGCGCCGGCCGCCGCCGAGGACTCACCCCCCGCGGACCCCCGTCCGGCCGACTCGCACAGCGCACAGGCCGACGAGATCGTCGACCCCTGGGCCCCGCCTTCGGAGGGATCGGCCGCGGCGGCGAGCGAGCCCGCCGAGCCCGTGCAGCCCATCGAGCCCGTCGCCGGCAACGATCCGAGTGCTGCGTGGACGAGCTCGCCGGCGCCCGAGGCCGAGCCCGTGCAGTCGGCCACGGAGCCTGCTCCCGCTCCGGCCGCGGAGCCTGCTCCCGCTCCGGCCGCGGAATCTTCTCCTGCCCCGGCGCCGACGCCCGCGCCGGCCCAGGCTCCGGCACCGTCCTCGACGCCCGCGCCCGTCGGCGCTCCCGCCGACCTCGACGAGTCGACGCGTCTGACGCACCCGACGGAGGACCTCGGCGATGTCGAGGCGACCCGGGTCGTCCCCGCGCGCCGCGATCGCCGCCCTGGCTACCGCCTGCTGCTCGACGACGGCTCCGTGCACGAGGTGCGCGGCGTCGCGACGCTCGGGCGCAACCCTGCGGCCGAGACCGGGGAGGAACGGCTCGTCCTCGCGGACGAGACCCGCTCGGTCTCGAAGTCGCACCTCCGTCTCGAAGCCACCGTCGAGGGCCTGCAGGTCACGGACCTCGGCTCGACGAACGGCTCGGCGCTGATCCTCGCCGACGGCTCCTCCCAGGATCTCGACCCGCACTCGCCCCTGTCTCTGCCCGATGGCGCCACGCTGTTGATCGGGGACCGAACCCTCACCGTGGAGCGCATCCAGTGATCGACGCATCCCTCACCGATCCCGACCTCCCCGGCACCGTCCGCGTGGTCTCCGCCCATGCGACCGATGTCGGCCGCGTACGAGAGACCAACGAGGACTCCGTGCTCGACGCGCACCCGATCCACATGGTCGCCGACGGCATGGGCGGGCACAACGCCGGTGAGGTCGCGAGCGCGATCGCCGTCGAGGAGTTCGAGAAGCTCACCGTCCAGGAGAACGTGACCATCGAGCAGCTCGGCGACGCCCTGCGCTCGGCGGGAGCCCGCATCAGCGGTCTCAGCGCCGACGACGAGCGCGGCGCGGGCACCACGGTCGCCCTGGTCGCGACGATGGTGCTGGACGGCGTGGGCTACTGGGTGGTCATGAACCTGGGCGACTCCCGCGTCTACCGCCTCTCCGGCGAGCTGTTCGAGCAGGTCAGCGTGGACCATTCCGTCGTCCAGGAGCTCATCGACCACGGCGACCTCACCGATGCCGAGGCCCGCGTGCACCCCTACCGGCACATGATCACCCGCGCCCTGGGCGTGGGCGCGGAGCCGGATCCGGACTTCTGGCTGATCCCCGCGGAGGTGGGCGACCGCATCCTCGTGTGCTCCGACGGCCTCACCAACGAGATCTCCGACGAGGCCATCGAGCGCCTCCTGCGCAGCGACGCCGACGTCGACGACCTGAGCCGCGCGTTCGTGCGCCATGCCGTCGAGGCCGGAGGGCACGACAACGTGAGCGTCGTGGTCGTCGAGGCGACGGCGCTCGTCGGGCTCTCCGCGGGCGACGCCCAGCAGCGGGGGAGCGGTGCGCCCCAGCCGGCCATCGAGGTCGAGGAGGACACCCACCCGCGCGGTGCGGACGGCGCCGGGAGCAGCGGCGAGGACGCGCAGCACGAGACGGACGGGACGGACGACGCAAAGGACGGCGACGGGACCGAGGACCGATCGCAGTGAGCGGGGATTCCTCGCTCCTGGGACGCGGCACCTGGTTCAATCCCGGCCCCGCGACGCTCGTCGTGCGGCCCTCCGGCTGGATGCTGCTCGTCCCCGGCGTCAAGAGCTCCCTGGTCGCGTCCGCATGGCGGGTGCTCGGCGAGCCCCCGGCGGCCGACGCGCTGCTCGGGGACCTCGCCTCGGGCAGCGAGTTCGAGACCGAGGACCGCCTGCCCCCGGTGCTGTTCGCGCTCGGCGACGGCACGCGCCGGACGATCGGTCTCACCGGTACGAGTCCCCTCGCGGTGTACACGGCAGAGGGTCGGCAGCTGCTCGCGGGAACCGAGGAGGGCCCCGCCGTCATCACCGAGCTCGACGGCGTGCACCGGATCGCCTTCGGCGATCTGCCGGCGGAGAATCCGGCCGCCGCGCTGAGGACTGTCGAGGGCATGAGCCGCGTCCGCGGGTTCGTGCTCATGACCATCGACCCCGCGGAGCTCGAGGAGACGGCGCGCACTCAGCTCGCCGAGCAGGTCGAGGCCGACGGCAGCTCCATCCTCGACCCCGCCGCCAAGGAGCGCGCCGCGCAGCGCAAGGCGGCGCGCGACAAGGAGAAGCGCGAGCGCGAGGAGCGCCGCGCGCAGGAGTCCGCCGCGCGGGCGGAGTCTGCGTCCGCACCGTCGAGCTCGCGGTCCTCGTCATCGCCCGCACGGAATGCCGCCGCGGAGGCCCCCGCCGGGCCCAGCATGTTCGACGACCTCTTCGCACCCTCCGCCGCTGCCCAGGCCTCGCCGCCCGCGGCCGACGCGGGGACGTCCGAGCAGCCGTCCCCGGCCGCGGCGCCTGCGTCCTCGTCGGCAGACCCCGCGCCCGCATCGTCACCTGCACCTGCACCTGCACCCGCACCTGCACCTGCACCCGCACCTGAACCTGCGCCTGCGCCCGCACCCGCGCCGGTCCCCGCCAGGGCCACGCCTGCACCCGTCGCCGCATCCGTCGAGTCCGCCGAGCCCGTTGCGGCGCACCGTCCGCAGACGCCCGCGTCCGGCCGCTCGACCAGGCTGGTGACCTCATCGCTGTTCGATCGCCGTGCCGCGCGCAGCGCTGAGCGCACGACGGAGACGACGACGGGCCCGACGCCCTCACCGTCGCCCGCACCCGCACCCCCAGCCGCTCCCACAGCCACACCCACGCCGACGCCGACGGGAGACAGCGCCCAGGCGCCGGCGCCCACGGAGATGGCCGCGACCGACTCGGCACCCGTGACGCGGGTCGAACCGATCGACCCCGACGCCGCGGAGCAGGCCGGCGCCCCTGAGCCCGGTGCCTCGCCGGTCCCGATCGCCGATCCTCCGCACCCGGATCCCGCTCCGCACCCCGATCCCTCCGCCGCCGCAGCCGCCCGTGATCCCGACGCCGCCGCCACCGACGCGGAATCATCTCCGGGGCCCGCCCGGGCCGCCGGCGCGAGCGACCTCGGCGCGGTGATCGGCGAGGGCGGGAGCGCCTACGACGATCTGTTCGGGCGCACCCTCCACCGCAGCATCGAGGCCGCCGCGGTCCGCGCCGCGGGTGAGGACGGGGACGCCGCGGAGGGCGAGCGCGCCTCGGAGGCGACGCTCGACGTCGAGTCCCTCGACCTCGACGCCGCCGGTGCCACGGGCGAGGAAGCACCGTCCGACGGAACAACCGCCGAGCCCGTCGGCCCCGAGCCCACCCTCTCGATGACCGGGGACGAGCCACGGGAATCCTCCGGGGACTTCATCGACTGGGTGCCCGGCATGCGACGCACCGCCCCCGAGGTGGCGCAGGCGGCGCGCGCTGCGGCCCGCACCGGCGCCGAGCGAGCGCAGGCCCCGAACGCGCCCGCCGCAGTCCCGGGTCCCGGCACCGGTCGTGATGGTGCCCCGTCGGATGCCGCGGCCCTGCCGCGCTCCGCGACCTCGGCCGGCTCCCCTGCGCAGCCGACCGGCCAGGCGCCCACCGCCCCCGCCCAGGCGGTCACCCTTCCCGGTGCCGTCTGCGAGAACCGCCATGCGAATCCGCCCGAGGCCACGACCTGCCGCTGGTGCGGCGCCCGCATCCGCGGGGGAGTGCGCACCGTCGCGCGCCCGCCGCTCGGGATGATCGAGATCAGCACCGGCGGACGGTTCCTGCTCGACCGCTCGGCGATCGTCGGCCGCCGACCCCGCGCCTCGCGCGTGAGCGGCGACGACGTCCCCCAGCTGATCACCGTCCCCAGCCCCCAGCAGGACATCTCGCGCTCCCACGTCGCGCTGCGCCTCGAGGGCTGGCACGTGGTCGCGGAGGACCTGCGCACCACCAACGGCACCACCCTGCTGCGCTCCGGCGAGGCGCCGCAGCGTCTGCGCTCGGGCCAGAGCTCCGTCCTCGCCGACGGGGACCGCCTCGACCTGGGCGACGGAGTGGTCCTCACCCTGCTGGGGAGGCCCTCATGAGCCCCCGCCCGCCGGCCCCGCCGCCGCAGCTCGCGGGGTACGAGTACGAGCGTCTGCTGGGATCGGGCGGCTTCGCCGACGTCCACCTGTACCGCCAGCTGCGCCCGCAGCGGAGCGTCGCGATCAAGGTGCTGCTCGCGAGCGTCCTCGACGACGCCGTGCGCCGGCAGTTCGACGCCGAGGCGAACGTGATGGCGACCATGTCGACCCATCCCTCGATCGTCACCATCCACCAGGCGGAGGTGACCAGGGAGCACCGCGCCTGCATCGTCATGGAGTACTGCCCGCGCCCGAACTACGGGGCGCGCTTCCGCCGCGAGCGCATCTCCGTCGCCGAGGCGCTGCGCGTGGGCGTGCAGATCGCGGGCGCCGTGGAGACCGCGCACCGCGCCGGCATCCTGCACCGCGACATCAAGCCCGCGAACATCCTGGTCACCGAGTACAACAGGCCGGCGCTCACGGACTTCGGGATCTCCGTGGCCGCGGGCAACGCCCTCGAGCCCGAGTCCAGCCACGGGCTGTCGATCCCCTGGTCCCCGCCGGAGGCCTTCGAGGACCCGCCGAGCGCCGACGAGCGCAGCGACGTGTTCTCCCTCGCCGCGACCCTGTACTCGCTGCTGGCCGCGCGCACCCCCTTCGAGCGCAGCGCGGGCGGGAACACCGCGAGCGATCTCATCGCCCGGATCTCCTCCGAGCCGCTCGCTCCGCTCAGCCGCCCCGACGTCCCCGAGATGCTGAACCGTACCCTCTCGGTCGCGATGGCGAAGGACCCCGCGAGCCGCTACGAGTCCGCGCTCGCCCTCGGCCGCGCCCTCCAGCAGGTCGAGATGGCCCTCTCCCTGCCCATCACGCAGATGGACGTGCTCGACGAGCACGGCCCCGAGCACCCGCCCGAGCACACGGGGGAGGGAG
This sequence comes from Brachybacterium halotolerans subsp. kimchii, assembly GCF_020792675.1. Classification (NCBI taxonomy): domain Bacteria; kingdom Bacillati; phylum Actinomycetota; class Actinomycetes; order Micrococcales; family Dermabacteraceae; genus Brachybacterium; species Brachybacterium halotolerans. The sequence goes on from NZ_CP086254.1 coordinate 3,806,638, forward strand.
ACCTCGAGGCCCACACGAACATCCGCCGCGTCTCCACCGTCGACCCCGACGCCCCGTCGTCGCGCGTCCTGGACCCCTTCGCCGGTGTCGCCCCCGCGCTGGGCGGCGGGCGGCCCGCCCGGTCCCGATCGCTCGCGCCCGGGCAGGGGGACGACACCACCCTCGTGCGTCCCTCGCCGGCGCCGGATGCGCCGTCCGGCGCCTCCGCGGGAGCCGGAGGATCGGCCGGGCCGGGTGGATCCGGGGCACCGTCCGCTGCTGCGGCGCCCGGAGCGCCCGTGCGCCGCCGGCCGATGTGGCCCCTAGTGACGCTCGCCGCCGTGCTCGTGCTGGGCATCGGGGTGGGGACGATGGCGGTCGTGCGCAGCACCTTCATCGAGCCCGAGGAGCCCACGACCGCCGCCCCCACGACCAGCGAGGACTGGAAGCCGGGCGCGCAGGACCCTCCGAAGGACATCTCGATGACGGTCCTCGAGAAGGAGCGCGGCACCACGCCGGGCAGTGTGAAGATCAGCTGGAGCACGCCCGAGGGGATGACGTCGAACGACGACATCAAGATCGCCTGGCAGAACCTCCCCGAGGAGTACGAGGGCGTGGAGACGGAGACGCTCGCGCGGGGAAGCTCCAGCATCACTGTCAACGTGCCGCTGGCCTGGGACAAGCCGTGCTTCGTGCTCACCGTGGTGACGAAGAACGGCGGGATCGGACCGTCCACGAAGCAGCAGTGCGTCGACACGAAGGAGCTGCGGGGATCATGAGGCACGCAGAGCACGCAGGCAGGACCGCACGAAGAGGGAGGCAGGGGCATGGCAGCGTCGATCTCGGTCGAGTTCTGCGGTGAGTGGTACCGCGCGGAGGAGGGCGGGGAGCTGAGCATCGGCCGCGAGGCCGATCTCGTCGTCGACGAGGACAACCCGTACCTCCATCGCCGGTTCCTCACGATCACGCAGGTGGACTCCCTGTGGTGGCTCTCGAACGTGGGGTCGCGGCTCTCCGCGACCATCACCGACTCCGCGGGCGCGCTGCAGGCGTGGCTCGCGCCCGGTGCTCGCCTGCCGCTGGTCTTCGACGTCACCAAGGTGGTGTTCACGGCGGGGCCGACGACCTATGAGCTGGACGTGCACACCGAGACCCCGGAGTTCGAGCGCTCGCCGTCCCCGGAGGACCCGGTCGGCGAGACCACCGTGGGTTCGGTGCAGCTCACCGAGAGCCAGAAGCAGCTGATCCTCGCCCTCGCCGAGCCCATGCTCGTGCGCGAGGGCAGCGGCATGAGCGCGGTGCCCACGTCCGCCCAGGCCGCGGAGCGCCTGGGGTGGCCACGCACCAAGTTCAACCGCAAGCTCGACAACGTCTGCGACAAGCTCGATCGGATGGGCGTGCGCGGACTGCGCGGCGGGCCGGGAAAGCTCGCGAGCAATCGGCGGGCGCGACTCGTCGAGCACGCCGTGTTCACCCGTCTGGTCACCGCCGAGGACCTTCCGCTGCTGGACAGGGCCACCGCCGACGCCGACGCCGACGAGGACTGACGAGGACACCACCGCATGCGCATCAAGCTCACGCTGCGTCGACCCGAGGACCGGATGACGGACCTCGAGGTCACCGCCGACGCCACGGCCACCGTCGCCGACGTCGCCGGCGCCCTCTACCTGGGCGATCCGCTGCGCGGCGCCGCCGAGGCGCCCGAGGGACTGACCCTGCAGGTGCAGGACGCCGGGGCGGGCCCGGGCGCGGCCGGAGTGCGCTCCCTGGACCGCGGCATCGACCTGATCTCCGCCGGCCTGCGCTCCGGTTCCGTGGTCTCCATCGCCCGCTCCTCCACCGAGTACGCCACGCGCGCCGAGTCGCGCGGCGCCGCCGTCGCCCTGCTGCGCGTGCTCTCCGGCCCCGAGGAGGGACGCGAGTTCCCCCTGCCCAGCGGCTCGAGCGTGATCGGTCGCGAGGGCGATGTGGACATCCGCATCGCCGACCCGATGCTCTCCAAGCGCCATGCCCGCATCAACGTCGCCGACGCCGTGGAGATCGTGGACCTGCGCTCGGCCAACGGCGTGGAGATCGGCGGGGAGCGCGTGGGGCGCGCCGTCGTGGGCCCTGCCGACACGGTCGAGGTGGGCGGCACCACCTTCTCGGTGATCATGCTGCACCGCGCGGGCGGCAGCGCCCCGAACTCCCCGGTCGTCGAGTTCAACCGCTCCCCGCGCGTGGTGCCGCGCTTCGAGTACCGCGAGATGACCCCGCCGCAGCCGCCGCGCGAACCGCAGCCGCAGTTCTTCCCGATCTTCATGATGTTCGCGCCGCTGCTCATGGGCGGGCTCATGTTCGCGGTCACGCGCAGCCCCTACTCGCTGATCTTCGTGCTGATGATGCCGATGATGGCGACGGCCGGGTACCTCAACCGCAAGTACCAGTCGCGCAAGCAGCTCGAGCGGCAGATCAAGAACTTCGAGGAGTCCCTGGCCTCCCTCAAGCGCCGCGTCACCGCCGCCCAGGACCTGGAGCGCGCGGTCCGGCTCGTGGAGACCCCCTCCACGGCGGACGCGGTGGACTCCGCCTACCGGCTCGGCCGCCTGCTGTGGACCCATCGACCCGAGCACGAGGCCTTCACGACCGTGCGCCTGGGCCTCGGCGTCGCCGAGTCCCGCGTCGGCATCCCGATGCCCGGTGAGAACAACGCGATCGCCCAGTACTGGGACCAGCTCGACGACATGCACGAGGAGTACAGGATGATCGCGGGGGTGCCGATCGTCGGCGACCTGCGGGAGTCCGGCGGGATCGGCGTCGCCGGGGGAGGGGAACAGGCCGACGCCGTCGCCCGCGGCCTGGTCACCCAGCTGTTCGCCCTGCACTCGCCCACGGACCTCGCGATCGCCGCGATCACCTCGCGCTCCTCGCGCGCCCTCTGGGACTGGCTGAAGTGGCTCCCGCACACGTCGAGCCCCCATTCGCCGCTGGACGGGGATCATCTGGCCGACGGCGCGCTCAGCGGCATCTCCCTGGTCTCGCGCATCGAGGAGCTCATCGAGGAGCGCTCCGAGGGCGCGCCGGCCCAGCTGCGCCGCGCGGTGCGCGCCCCCGTCTCCGCCGACCCTGTGCCCGCGCCCGACCCGGTCACCCCGAACCTCGTGCTCGTCGTCGAGGACGACGCCCCCGTGGACCGCGCCCGCCTGGTGCGCATCGCCGAGCGCGGACCCGACGTGGGGGTCTTCGTGATCTGGAGCGCGGCGACTATCGCGGCCCTGCCCGCCGCCTGCCGCACCTACCTCTCGAGCGAGGACGGCGTGGACGGGGCGAATGCCGGCATCGTGCGCCGCGGCGAGCGCTACTACCCCGTGAGCGTGGAGACCGTCGGCCTCGACGTCGCCGCGGGCGTGGCCCGGCACCTCTCCCCGGTGGTCGACGCGGGCGTGCCGGTGGACGACGACTCCGACCTCCCGCGCGCCATCTCCTACCTCACCCTGGCCGGGACAGAGCTCGCCGAGGAGCCCGGCGCGGTCATCGAGCACTGGAAGGAGACCGGCTCGCTGACCCCGCGCGACGGGTCGCCGCCGGTCCCGCGCAAGCACGATGCGAACCTGCGCGGGCTCATCGGCCACGACGGCCAGGACGCCTACCACCTCGACCTGCGCACCCACGGCCCGCACGCCCTGGTCGGCGGCACGACGGGCGCCGGCAAGTCCGAGTTCCTCCAGGCCTGGGTGATGGGCATGGCCACCGCCCACTCGCCCGACCGGGTGACGTTCCTGTTCGTCGACTACAAGGGCGGATCCGCCTTCGCCGACTGCATCGAGCTCCCGCACGCCGTGGGCATGGTCACCGACCTGTCCCCGCACCTGGTGCGCCGCGCGCTGACCTCCCTGCGCGCCGAGCTGCACCATCGCGAGCACCTGCTGAACCGCAAGAAGGCCAAGGACCTCGTGTCCCTCGAGCGCACCGGCGACCCCGAGGCGCCCCCGAGCCTGATCATCATCGTCGACGAGTTCGCCGCCCTCGCGAAGGAGGTCCCGGAGTTCGTCGACGGGGTTGTCGACGTCGCCGCCCGCGGCCGCTCCCTCGGCCTGCACCTGATCCTCGCGACCCAGCGCCCGGCGGGCGTCATCAAGGACAACCTGCGCGCGAACACGAACCTGCGCATCGCACTGCGGATGGCCGACGAGGCGGACTCGAAGGACATCCTGGGCGACGCCATGGCCGCCCATTTCGATCCCGGAATCCCCGGTCGCGCCGCCGCGAAGACCGGCCCGGGCCGCATCGCGACCTTCCAGACCGGCTACGCGGGCGGATGGACGACCGACGAGCCCGAGCGCGCGCGCATCGACATCGTCGAGCGGGAGTTCGGCACCGGCGACATCTGGGACGTCCCGAGGCCGCCGTCCCCCGCGCGCAGCGAGCTGGGCCCCAACGACATCTCCCGCATGGTGCGCACGATCGGACGCGCCGCCGACGATGCCGGGGTCCCCGAACCGCGCAAGCCCTGGCTGTCCGAGCTCGCCCCCGCCTACGACCTCTCCCTGCTGCCCAGCCGCCGTACCGACGAGGACCTCCTGCTGGGGGTCATGGACACCCCGGAGGACCAGGCCCAGCCCACGGTCTCCTACGTGCCCGACCGCGACGGCAACATGGCGATCTACGGCACGGGCGGCTCGGGCAAATCCACGACCCTGCGCACGATCGCGATCTCCGCGGCGAGCGCGACCGCCCGCGGCGGCCCCGTGCACGTGTACGGGATCGACTTCGGCGCCTCGGGGCTGCAGATGCTCGAGGAGCTGCCGCACGTGGGCGCGATCATCCCCGGCGACGACGAGGAGCGCGTGATCCGCCTGCTGCGCACGCTGCGCGGTCTGATCGACGAGCGCGCCAAGAAGTTCGCCGCGGTGCGCGCCGGTTCGATCGCCGAGTACCGGGAGCTCGCGGGGGAGCCCGAGGCTCCGCGCATCCTGCTGCTGCTCGACGGCATGGCCGCCTTCCGCGAGGCCTACGACTTCTCGAACCTCTCCAAGTGGTTCACGACGTTCGTGCAGATCGCGACCGACGGACGCCAGGTGGGCGTCCACGTGATCGTCACCGGCGACCGGCCGAACGCCGTGCCGACCTCCCTGGGCTCCTCCATCCAGCGTCGGCTGATCCACCGCATGGCCTCGACCGACGACTACATGAACTTCGGCGTGCCCCGGGACGTGCTCGACGGCGCCTCCCCGCCCGGACGCGCGATCCTCGACGGCCACGAGGCGCAGATCGCCGTGCACGGCGGGGACTCGAACGTCGCGATCCAGGCGCGCGAGGTCGGCGAGCTCGCGAAGGCCATGCGGCGCGCGGGAGTCGACCCCGCGCCCGGCGTCGAGTCCCTCCCGGAGCGGGTGGAGCTCTCGCGTCTGCGGCCCGTGGTGGACGGTCGGCCCGTGATCGGCGTCGGAGACGAGGACCTCGAGGAGATCACCATCGAGCCGCGCGGCGCCTTCATGGTCACCGGGCCCGGCAGCTCCGGCCGCACCACGGCGGTGCGCACGATCGCCACGAGCCTCAGGGCGCTCCCGCAGGGCATGCGCCTGGTGCGGTTCTCCGCGCGCCGCACTCCGCTGACCGGCCTGGACCTGTGGGACGTCGAGGCCTCGGACGCCGAGACGGTCAAGGAGCTCGCCGGGCAGCTGCGCCAGACGCTCGAGTCGGGGAACCTGGGGGAGGGGCGCCTCACGCTGATCCTCGACGGGATCGCCGACTTCACCGGCAGCGGCACGGAGAAGGACCTCGACGCTCTGGTGCGCTCGTGCGTGCGCGAGGGCCAGTTCGTGATCGGCGAGAACGAGAACTCGACCTGGAACCAGGCGTACACCCTCGCCCAGCCGTTCAAGGCCGGGCGGCGCGGACTCCTGCTCCAGCCCTCGGACATGGACGGGGATTCGCTGCTGGGCACCCCGCTGGGCCGCTTCCGCCGCGCCGACTTCCCGCCGGGACGCGGGTTCCTCGTCGGCTCGGGCCGCGCCTCGAAGCTCCAGGTCGCCCAGATCACGGAGTGAGGGAGCGGGTCCTCCCCAGAGGGGCGTCGTCCACATGGGTACTTGTCCCCATGTCGGATCCGCCGAACACTCCCTACAGTGGCCGCAGGAGCACGGCGGACGACCGTCGGACCCGGTGGGGCGCAGACAGGCCCTGCCGCGGTGACCGGAGGGTCCGGGAGGCCCCAGAACACGAGGAGGAGCCATGGCCGAGAAGGGCATGGACGTCGACCAGGTGCTGAAGATGGCCAAGCAGCTGAACAGCGCGGCCGAGGACATCACCACCATGCAGAGCGACCTCACCACCGGTCTCGAGGAGGTCGACTGGACCGGCCCCGACGCCGATGACTTCCGCGGCAGCTGGGAGTCCGAGATGGTGCCGGCGCTCAAGAACATCCAGACCGCGGTCGAGCAGCTCGGGGCCACCGCCGAGTCCAACGCGAGCGAGCAGACGACCGTCTCCTCGCACTGACGCGCGGCGATGGTGCTCGACAGCACTCGGCCCTGCGGCCGGCGCCGACGGGACGCGTGAGCGGGCCCGGACCACCAGGACAGCAGCCGTCCGGGGTCCGGGCCCGCTCATGCGTCCTGCGCCGCTCGCGTGCGGCCGACGGGGCGCGGCGCCCGTTCCCGACAGGGAGTCCGCACCCGGGTCTGCACCGCGAGGGGCCCTGATAGATTCGCCGGGATCTTCCCGGCACGGACGGACGGAGCGGCAATGACGGTGCAGATCTCCTATCCCAGCGAGAAGTTCCCTCCGCCGGTCGGCTTCCGTCTCGAGGTCCCGGACGACTGGGAGACCCTCTCGGTCCCCGGCGTGCAGATGGCCGTCGCCGCACCGCGCCGCGAGGGCAGCTTCCGCGCCAATGTGGTGCTCACCGTGCAGCGCTGCCCGGCCGCGACGCCTATGCAGAGCGTGCACGAGAGCCTCGAGGCGCGCAAGGCGGCGCTCCCGCAGCTCGAGGAGATCGACACCGGCGAGCTCGAGATCGACGGGGTCCCCTGGCTCGCGAGCGAGTACGGCTACACCCAGCCCGGTCAGCGCACGGTCGTCCAGGCGGCGCGGTACACGATGGTGCCGCGCTCGGCCCATGCCTCCGACATCCTCGAGGTCGTCGCGAGCTGCGGCGCCGAGGATGCCGATGCCCAGATCTCCGTGCTGCGCCGGATCCAGGACTCCGTGCGACCGGTCGTCTGAGCCGGCCGCCGATCCGCCGACGGTCCCGCGCCCGTGGGCCGACGGACCTCCGCCGACGAGTCGGCGGACCTGCGCCGACGGGGTGGCGGAGGCCCCAGGGGGACGCCCGAGGGACCGTTGTGGACGGCCGCCACATGGGGAGGAAGCGCGAAAGCGCCCCATGACCTGCATCGAGGGCAGGGTCGGGCCGTCGGAAGACGGTGCGGGGCGGGCATGGGTACTTCTCCCCATCGCCAATCCGTGAGTGCCTGCATACGGTTGTCACATCACCTGGAGAACAGGGATGAACGGAACGGGATCGGCCGCCGCATCGACTCTCCGCGGTGCGACCGAAGTACACAGCGACACGAGGAGTGGACATGGCTGAGAAGAAGGGTATGGATCCTGAGGCCGTCAAGCAGATGGCGCAGAGCATCCGTGATGCGGGCGAGGACGCACAGGCGGCCTTCGACGACGTCAAGGGCAAGGTCGACGAGCTCGACTGGACCGGTGAGGACCACGACGACTACGTCTCGGAGTTCGAGGATCTCGCGGACAAGGTGAAGCAGCTCAAGCAGAAGGCCGATGACTTCGCGGAGTCGGCCGAGAAGAACGCCAAGGAGCAGACGACGGCGTCGTCGCGCTGATCCCGGCGATCGGCATGAGCGCCCGGCGCGCTCCCAGCACATCACCCATCACAGAATCCAGCACAGAGCACGGGCCGTGAGAGCGGCCGGGAACAGGGGAGAAACATGTCTTTCAAGGGAATGGATCCGGAGCAGGCACGCGATGTCGCCAAGGACGTGACCCAGGCGGGCGAGAAGATCAAGCAGGCCTTCGCCGACCTCGACGGGACCGTCCAGGGCATCGAGTGGAAGGGACCCGACGCGGACACCTTCAAGGACGACTGGCGCAGCTTCCAGTCGAGCGATGTCTCGAGCGTCGCGGACCTGTTCAAGTCCCACGGCGACAGCCTCTCGGACCAGGCCGACGAGCAGGATCAGACCTCGAACTCGAACGCCTGAGCCGCCGGGAGCGGGTGAGCACGGGCATCGCAGCCCCTCACCCTCCACGGAGACCACGAGGGCCCCCGGTCGTACGACCGGGGGCCCTCGTGCTCACGTGGACGGGACACCGGACGCGGCCGCCGCGCCAGGTCCCACCCGCCTCCCGAATGTCAGCGGTAGTTGACGAACTGCAGCGCGACCTCGAGGTCCTCGCCCTTCAGCAGGGCGATGACGGCCTGCAGGTCGTCGCGCTTCTTCGAGGAGACCCGCAGCTCGTCGCCCTGGATCTGCGCCTTCACGCCCTTGGGGCCCTCGTCGCGGATGATCTTGGAGATCTTCTTGGCCTGCTCCGAGCTGATGCCCTCCTTGAGGTCGGCGACCAGACGCACGGTCTTCCCGGACTGGACGGGCTCGCCCACCTCGATGCTCTTCAGGGAGAGGCCGCGCCGCAGCAGCTTGGTCTGCAGGACGTCCAGCACCGCGCGCACGCGCTCGTCGGCGTTGGCGGTCATGACGATCTGCTCCCCGCTGAGCGTCACCGAGGCGTCGGTGCCGCGGAAGTCGTAGCGCTGGGAGACCTCCTTCGCCGCCTGGTTGACGGCGTTGTCCACCTCCTGGCGATCGAGCTTGCTGACGATGTCGAACGACGAATCGGCCATCTGCTGTCCTCCTGCGGGGATGGGTCGATGAAACTGCTGGTCAGAACGCTGTGAGGAGCATCATGCGCGGTGAGGCCCCTTCTGGTTGGCCCCGCTCCTGCGCGCCCAGTATGCTAGTCCAGGTCCACGAGCGGACGAGGTCGAGAGGCCTTCCGCGCATGGATCGGACTCGGCAGGTTACCCAAGCGGCCAAAGGGATCTGACTGTAAATCAGCTGGCATTGCCTTCGGGGGTTCGAATCCCTCACCTGCCACGCCGAGGATCACCACCGTGTGATTCCAGGCACCGAGTTCCACCAGCGGTTTGCTCGCCGAGCGGGCCGCCGGTAAAGTTCTCGGGGCTTGCCCTGATAGCTCAGTCGGCAGAGCATCTCCATGGTAAGGAGAAGGTCAAGGGTTCGATTCCCTTTCAGGGCTCTGATGGATGGTCGGCCCGGTCTCGGATGAGATCGGGCCGTTCCATCGATCGCGCCGGGGTAGCTCAGACGGTCAGAGCGCACGACTCATAATCGTGAGGTCGCGGGTTCGATCCCCGCCCTCGGTACCACGCCGGCCCCGCCGGAGTGCACGAACGCAGCCCCCATCGCGGGGACCACGTGGCGCGGCAGACGCGCCTTGGAGAAAGAGGCGAACCATGGCGAGCAAGAGCTCGGACGTGCGTCCCAAGATCACCATGGCCTGCACCGAGTGCAAGGCGCGGAACTACATCACCAAGAAGAACCGTCGGAACACCCCCGACCGTCTCGAGCTGTCGAAGTTCTGCCCCACCTGCGGCAAGCAGACCGCGCACCGCGAGACCCGCTGAACGGTCCGCGTGCGACGCACGCTTCTCGACGAGAGCCACCCGGCGCTGCCGGGTGGCTCTCGTCATGTCCGGGGGAGGACGCGGGACAGTGGCAGGATGGTTCCGCAGTTCCCGTCCGCCCCGCCCGTCCTTCCAGGAGTGCATCGATGACATCCACGCCGGATCCGGCCTTCGCCGGCCGCACCTACCCCAGCGGCCCCGTCCACGTCGTCTCCGGCGCGAAGATCGCCGAGTTCGCGCGGGCCACGGGCGCCACCGACCCGGTGCACACCGATGACGCCGCCGCCCGCGCCGCGGGATACGCAGGCGTCGTGGCGACGCCGACCTTCCTGGTCTCCCTGGCGCAGTCCGCCGAGGCCGCCTACATCGAGGACCCCGAGGCGGGCATCGACTTCTCGCGGGTCGTCCACGGCGAGGAGGGCTTCGAGCTGCACCGCCCCGTCGTCGCGGGCGACCGTCTGATCCCCACCCTCACCGTCGAGTCGGTCCGCGCCGCGGGCGGGCACTCCATGATCACCACCCGTGTGGACGTGGCCGACGAGGACGGCAGCGCCGTCGCCGCCGTCCGCTCCGTCATCGTCGTGCGCGGCGAGTGAGCGCAGGAAGGAACGCCATGACCAGCACCTCCAGCACCTCCAGCAGTCCCGGCGCCCCGCGCGGGGGCGCCGCCGGACCAGCGCTGCGCCTCGACGACCTCGCCAAGGGCCAGGAGCTCGCGCGGCGCGAGTACCCGATCTCGCGCGACACCCTGGTGCGCTACGCGGGCGCCTCGGGCGACTTCAACCCCATCCACTACAACGACGCCTTCGCGACGCAGGTGGGCCTCCCCGGGGTCATCGCCCACGGCATGCTGACGATGGGCACGGCGATGAGCGCCGTGCTGGACGTCGTCGGCGACCCCACGGCCGTGCGCGCGTGCGCGACCCGCTTCACCAAGCCCGTCGAGGTGCCCGCGCTCGAGCCGACCACGCTGAGCGTCGTCGTCACCGTGCGCGGGGTCGACGCGGAGGCCGGCACGGCGGAGCTCGACGTGACCGCCGAGGCCGGCGGCGCGAAGGTGCTCGGCCGCGCCCGGGCGACCGTCGCCCTGGCACTGCGCTCCGCGGACGGCGGGACCGCGGCTGCCCCTTCGGAGCCGACGGCGTGAACCTCTCCGAGCTCACCACGCTGCGCGTGGGCGGGCGCATCCGCACGCTCGTCGAGGCCCGCACCGACCAGGAGGTCATCGACGCCGTTCGCACCGCGGACGACGCGGGGGAGACCCTGCTCGTGCTCGGCGGCGGCTCGAACTTCCTGCCCTCGGACGAGCCCTTCGACGGCACCGTGGTGCTGCTGCGCGATCCCGAGCAGCCGCCGGCCCTCGACGCGACCTGCGACATCGTCCCGTCGGGCGAACCGGACACGACGCCCGCCGACCCTGCGGACCTCACCCCTCTCGAGCCGAGCTGCGGCGGAGCCCTCGCCGAGCACTTCGCGGGGGTGTCCTGGGACCGGGCGGTCGCCTACGCCGTCGCCCGCGGCATGATCGGCATCGAGGCGCTCTCGGGGATCCCCGGCTGCGTGGGCGCCACCCCCATCCAGAACGTCGGCGCCTACGGCCAGGAGGTCGCCGACACGATCACCCGGGTGCGGACCTGGGACCGCGAGGACCGCAGGGTGCGCACCTTCTACGCGGCCGACTGCGGCTTCGGCTACCGCACCTCCGTCTTCAAGCACACCCCGTACGGCGGCCCGGTCGCGTCCCCGACCGGGCGGTACGTGGTGCTCTCGGTGAGCTTCCAGCACCGGGTGGGGGAGATGTCCGAGCCGATCCGCTACGGCCAGCTCGCCCAGCACCTGGGCGTCGAGGCGGGGGACCGGGTGCCCATGGCGCGCGTGCGCGAGGCGGTCCTCGCGATCCGAGCCTCGAAGGGCATGGTCCTGGACGCCGCCGACCACGACACCTGGAGCGCCGGCAGCTTCTTCACCAACCCCCTCCTCGCGCCGGAGCAGGCGGCGACCCTCCCCGAGGAGGCGCCGCGCTTCCCCGCGGAGGGAGGCCGCGTGAAGTCGAGCGCCGCCTGGCTGATCAGCCATGCCGGGTTCGATCGCGGCTTCTCCGTCGGCCCCCGCGCGAGCCTGTCCACCAAGCATTCGCTGGCCCTGACCAACCGGGGCGACGCCCGTGCGGCGGACATCGCCGACCTCGCCCGCGCCGTGCGCGACGGCGTCGAGGACGCCTTCGGGGTGCGGCTCGAGCCCGAGCCCGTCCGCTGGGGAGTGGACATCTGAGGAGGCTCCAGGTCCTCCGCGGCCGCAGTGGACATCCGCCGCGTCGCGGGGCCGCACGCGCCTAGGATGGACGCGCGGTCCCGCGTCGCCCGACGGCCGGCCCCGCACCCCGGCACCCGTCCACGACCCGTCGCCGATCCCCGCGTGCGACACCGCCCAGGAGGCCCAGTGAACGTCCTCGACCAGTCCATCGCCGACCTCGACCCCGACATCGCGCGGGTCCTGGACCGGGAGCTCGACCGCCAGCGCGGTACGCTCGAGATGATCGCCTCGGAGAACTTCGTCCCCCGCGCCGTGCTCCAGGCGCAGGGCTCGGTGCTCACCAACAAGTACGCCGAGGGCTACCCGGGTCGCCGCTACTACGGCGGCTGCGAGGAGGTCGACGTCGCCGAGGAGATCGCGATCGAGCGCGCCAAGAGCCTGTTCGGCGCCGACCACGCGAACGTCCAGCCGCACTCCGGCGCCACCGCGAACGCCGCGGTGATGCACGCCCTCGCGCGTGCTGGCGACACGCTGATGGGACTCTCCCTCGCCCACGGCGGCCACCTCACGCACGGCATGAAGATCAACTTCTCCGGTCGCCTCTACGACATCGCCGCCTACGAGCTGGACCCCGCCACGGGCCGCATCGACATGGACAAGGTGCGCGAGCTCGCCCTGGAGACCCACCCCAAGGTGATCTGCGCCGGCTGGTCGGCCTATCCCCGCCACCTGGACTTCGAGGCCTTCCGCTCGATCGCGGACGAGGTCGGTGCGTCGCTGTGGGTGGACATGGCCCACTTCGCGGGCCTGGTCGCCGCCGACCTGCACCCGAGCCCCGTGCCCTTCGCCGACGTCACCTCGACCACGATCCACAAGACGATCGGCGGCCCCCGCTCCGGCATGATCCTCTCGACCCAGGACTGGGCGAAGAAGATCGACTCCGCCGTGTTCCCCGGCCAGCAGGGCGGCCCGCTCATGCACGTGATCGCCGCGAAGGCCGTCGCCCTCAAGATCGCCGCGGGCGAGGACTTCGTGGACCGCCAGCGCCGCACCCTCGAGGGCGCGCAGATCCTCGCGGACCGTCTGCAGGCGGCCGACGCCGCGGCGGCGGGCGTCAAGGTGCTCTCCGGCGGCACCGACGTGCACCTCGTGCTCGTGGACCTCGTCGACTCCCGGCTCGACGGCCAGCAGGCCGAGGACCGCCTCCACGAGGTCGGCATCACCGTGAACCGCAACGCGGTCCCGAACGACCCGCGCCCGCCGCGCGTGACCTCCGGCCTGCGCATCGGCACCCCGGCGCTCGCCACCCGCGGCTTCGGCAAGGACGAGTTCACCGAGATCGCCGACGTCATCGCCCTGGCGCTCCAGGACGCGCCCGACGTCGAGGCGCTGCGCGCTCGCACCCGCGCGCTCACCGAGAAGAAGCCCCTGTACGCGGGGCTGCAGCAGTACTGAGAGCACGGGACCGCCCGCGGGCAGATGCCGCGGGCGGCCCCGTGATCCCCGCCCCGCACACCAGCAGCCACCGCACGCACCTCCGCGTGCCGCCCCGCATGCCGCCGTGCATGCAGCGAGGAGTCCGCATGACCGCACAGACGCTCGACGGCCGCGCCACGGCCAAGGAGATCACCCAGGAGCTCGCCGAGCGGGTGGCCGCGCTCAGGGAGCGGGGCGTCACCCCGGGGATCGCGACCGTGCTGGTGGGCGATGACCCGGGGTCGAAGCTCTACGTCGGCATGAAGCACCGCCGCTCCGAGGCGATCGGCATGAACTCGATCCAGATCGAGCTTCCCGCGAGCGCCACCCAGGAGGAGGTCGAGCAGATCGTGGACCGCCTGAACGCGGACCCCGAGTGCCACGGCTTCATCGTGCAGCTGCCGCTTCCCGACCATCTCGACACCGACGCGATCCTGGAGCGCATCGACCCCGACAAGGACGCAGACGGCCTGCACCCCACGAACCTGGGGCGCCTGGTGCTCAACGTCAACGCGCCCATCACCTCGCCGCTGCCCTGCACGCCGCGCGCGGCGATCGAGCTCCTGCTGCGCCACGACGTGGACCTCAAGGGCAAGGACGTGGTGGTCGTGGGCCGCGGCGTGACCATCGGACGCTCGATCGGGCTGATCCTCACCCGCCGCGCGATCAACGCGACCGTCACCCTCACCCACACCGGGACCACGGACCTCTCCTCCCACCTGCGTCGGGCCGACGTCATCGTCGCCGCCGCGGGCGTCAAGCACCTCGTGCGCGCCGAGGACGTCAAGCCCGGTGCGGCGGTCCTCGACGTGGGCGTCACCCGCGGGGAGAAGATCCCCGAGACCGGGAAGTACAGGGTGTACGGCGACGTCGCCCCCGACGTCGTCGAGGTCGCGGGGCATCTCTCGCCGAACCCCGGCGGGGTCGGGCCGATGACCGTCGCCCTGCTGATGACCAACGTGGTCGAGGCGGCCGAGCGTGCTGCGGGGATCGCGCCGGAGGGTTGAGCAGGACGGGGCCGAGCTGATCCGGCAAGACGGTGTGCGCACCGCCTGCACGCTCCGACGGGGCGGGTCCATGGGGAGTTCTCCCCATGGACCCGCCCCCTCCGCTCTGCGAGGCTGACCGAGCGCGAGAACGACCCGCGCGAAGCCGAGCGGAGGAGACGTCCTGATGAGCGGTTTCCTGGGCATGGACACCGCGGCCGTCCGTGATCAGGGCAGTCGCACGAGGGACGCCGCAGCCCGGCTCGAGGAGATCCTCCGCGGGATCTCAGCGGCCGTCGCAGACGCCGAGTGGACAGGACCCGATGCCGAGGCCTTCCGCGGGCGATTCTCGACCGACGTCACGGCTGCCGGGGCGCGCGCGTGCTCGGCACTGTCGACGTATGGGCGCGATCTCGCCGAGCAGGCGACGGAGCAGGAGCAGGCCTCGTCCACGGACGACGGCGGACCGGGTCCTCACGCCGGAGCGCCCGCGCCGCCCCATCCCTGGCCGGACGTGCTCACGGCGACGGCCACGGCGAGCGGGACGAGCGATGCCATCGGATGGGGCAAGGATCGCCTCCACGACGCCGGGAACCTCCTGGGCGGGGCGGCGCACACGGCGTCCGACGCTGTCGGAGGCGCCTGGGACGCGGTGAAGCCCGAGTTCAAGACGGTCCAGCCCGTGCGCGAGGACGACATCGACCGCAGCCCGAAAGGGCTCAAGGACCCGCACAGCACCCAGGACCTCCTGGAGAACCTCAGCCGCGCGAGCGCAGGCACCCGTCACACCGACGACCACGCCAACATCACCGTCCAGACGATCCATGGGCCCGACGGCGAAGACCACTACGTGGTCTACGTGCCCGGCTCGAAGGGGCCGATGGCCGCCACGGCCAACCCCCTCCACGAGGGAACCAACAATCCGATGGGCTGGGACCAGAACGGGCCTGCCCTCATGGGCCGGAACACCGATTCAGCCGATGCCGTTCGTGCGGCCATGGCGGCGTACGGCGTGCCGAAGGGCGCGGACGTGACGATGGTGGGTCACTCGCAGGGCGGGATCGCGGCCTCCAACCTCGCTGCGGATCCGCACTTCAACGGCGGCGACGGCTACCACGTCTCGACGGTGGTCACCGCGGGCAGCCCCGTCGAGAACGCACAGGTGCCCCGAGGCACGCAGACCATCAACTTCGACCACCAGGGCTCCTACGGCGTCGGTGACGATCCGGTCCCCAACCTCGATGGCGACCCATCGATCAGCGCGAGGCTCCCCGGTCCCCTGGATCGGGCGTCCAACCGCCACGAAGTGCCGCTGTACGGACGCTCGGAGTACCTCTTCGCCAACCATGGCGCGGACACGTATGCCCAGAGCGTCGGCGACGAGGTCTCACGGCACCCGCACGGTCCCACGGCGCGCTTCGAGCACGATCATCTCGCGAACGTCGTGGGTCCCGGGACGCGCGCCACCGGCGGAGCGGACATCCCCGTCACCCGCCGCTGATCCGGCGGGGCGTCCTCATCGGGATTGTTGACCGACCCTGGTGATCGGCCCGGCTGCCCGGCCCGCAGCATGCCGCAGCATGGATGCATCCGCCCTCTCGTCGCGGCCGTCCCTGTCCGTCCGTCCCGGCTGGAATACTGGCGGACATGACATTCACACTCGCCACCGTCAACGTGAACGGACTGCGCGCCGCGGCCCGCAAGGGCATGGGCGACTGGCTCGCCGAGACCCCCGCGGACGTCGTCACCCTGCAGGAGGTGCGCGCTCCCGAGGAGCTGCTCGCGGACCTCGTGGGGGAGGGCTGGAGGATCGTCGGCCTGCCCTCCGAGCTGAAGGGCCGCGCGGGCGTCGCGATCGCCGCGCGCACCGAGCTCGACAGCATCGACCTCGACGGGGTGCGCGCCGGGCTGCCCGGTCTCACCGAGCCCACCCACACGGGCCGCTGGCTGGAGGCGGACCTCGCCGACCCGCTCGGCGACGGCCGCACCCTCACGGTGATCTCCTGCTACATGCACTCGGGCAACACCGAGAAGCCGCAGACGATGACCGACAAGTACGCCTTCCTCGACGTGATGATGCAGCGGCTCGCGGACCTGCGCTCCGACGGCCGGCACGTCGTCCTCACGGGCGACCTGAACATCGCCCACACCGAGTGGGACATCAAGAACTGGAAGGGCAATCTGAAGTCCGCGGGCTTCCTGCCCGAGGAGCGCGCGTACCTCGACCGCCTGGTCGGCACGGACGGCCCGACGGTCCGGGCCGAGGGCGGCGGCACCGGCGACGGCGCCGACTGGGTCGACGTGCAGCGACGCGTCGTCGGCGAGGGCCCCGGCCCCTACACCTGGTGGTCGCAGCGCGGGAAGGCCTTCGACAACGACTCGGGCTGGAGGATCGACTACCAGCTGGCCGATCCTGACCTCGCCGCCCGGGCGACGAGCGCGCAGGTCGATCGGGCCCCGAGCTACGACACCCGCTGGTCCGACCACGCCCCGCTGGTGATCAGCTTCAGCTGACGGACCGGCCCCGCCGCCGGTCGCCGAGCCGCTGGTCCCCGAGGCCGGCGGACCGCAGCGCAGGCAGGACGCGGAAAAGGGAACGTTCCGTGCCATGGACGCCGGTCCATGGCACGGAACGCTCCCTTCTCCGTGCTGCGCGGCGGCCCGAGGGCCGACGGTGCAGACGCGGCCGCGGGGTCAGACGCGGCCGCGGATGACCGCCTGCTTGACCTCGGCGATCGCCTTGGTGATCTGGATGCCGCGGGGGCACGCCTCGGTGCAGTTGAAGGTGGTGCGGCAGCGCCACACGCCCTCCTTGGAGTTCAGGATCTCCAGGCGCTGCTCGCCCGCATCGTCGCGCGAGTCGAAGATGAAGCGGTGCGCGTTCACGATCGCGGCCGGACCGAAGTACTGGCCGTCGGTCCAGAAGATCGGGCACGACGAGGTGCACGCGGCGCACAGGATGCACTTGGTGGTGTCGTCGAAGACCTCGCGCTGCTCGGCGCTCTGGAGGCGCTCGCGGCTGGGCTCCTGGCCCTCGGCCACGAGGAACGGCATGACCTCGCGGTAGGCGTCGAAGAAGGGCTCCATGTCGACGATGAGGTCCTTCTCGACCGGGAGGCCCTTGATCGGCTCGACCGTGATGGGCTTGGAGATGTCCAGGTCCTTCAGCAGGGTCTTGCAGGCCAGGCGGTTGCGGCCGTTGATGCGCATGGCGTCGGAGCCGCACACGCCGTGCGCGCACGAGCGGCGGAAGGTCAGCGACCCGTCCAGGTGCCACTTCACCTCGTGGAGCGCGTCCAGGACACGGTCGGTGCCGTGCATGATGACGGTGAACTCCTGCCAGTAGGGCTTGGGCTTGCCCTCGGCGTCGGGGTTGAACCGGTTGATCTTGAGCGTGACCTCGAAGGAGGGGATCTCCTGGGCCTGCGGCTCGGCGTCGGTCCTCTCTGCGACAGCAGTCATCAGAACGTGCGCTCCTTCGGCTCGTAGCGGGTGATGATGACTTCCTTGGTGCCGAGCACGATGTCCGTGCCCTCCAGGCCCTCGCCGTCGAGCGTCTTGTAGGCCATGGTGTGCGTGAGGAAGTTGACGTCGTCGCGCTTCGGGAAGTCCTCGCGGAAGTGGCCCCCGCGGGACTCCTTGCGCTCGAGGGCGCCGAGGGCGACGACCTCCGCGAGCTCGAGGAGGAAGCCCAGCTCGACGGCCTCGAGGAGGTCGAGGTTGTAGCGCAGGCCCTTGTCCTGCACGGCCACGGTCTCGTAGCGCTTCTTGAGCTCGGTGATGTCCGACAGGGCCTTGCGGCAGGTCTCGTCGGTGCGGAACACCTGGACGTTGGCGTCCATGGTCTCCTGCAGGTCCTTGCGGATGTCGGCCACGCGGTCCTCGGTGGCGGGACGGTCGCGCAGGCGCTGCAGCAGCTCGACGACGGGGGACTCGACGCCCTCGGGCAGCTCGGCGAGCTCGACCTGCTGGGCGTGCTCGGCGGCGGCGACGCCCGCGCGCTTGCCGAAGACGTTGATGTCCAGCAGCGAGTTCGTGCCCAGACGGTTGCCGCCGTGCACGGAGACGCAGGCGACCTCGCCTGCCGCGTACATCCCGGGGATCACGTCGTGCTCGTTGCGCAGCACCTCGCCCATGATGTTCGTCGGGATGCCGCCCATGCCGTAGTGGGCCGTCGGGAAGACGGGCACCGGCTCCGTGTAGGGCTCGACGCCCAGGTAGGTGCGCGCGAACTCGGTGATGTCCGGGAGCTTCGCGTCGATGTGCGCGGGCTCGAGGTGCGTGAGGTCCAGCAGCACGTAGTCCTTGTTCGGACCGCAGCCGCGGCCCTCACGGACCTCGTTGGCCATCGCGCGGGCGACGACGTCGCGGGGGGCGAGGTCCTTCAGCGTCGGCGCGTAGGTCTCCATGAACCGCTCCATGTTGGAGTTGCGCAGGATGCCGCCCTCGCCGCGGGCCGCCTCGGAGAGCAGGATGCCCAGACCCGCGAGACCCGTCGGATGGAACTGGAAGAACTCCATGTCCTCGAGCGGGATGCCGCGGTTCAGCGCCATCGCCGGGCCGTCGCCCGTGAGGGTGTGGGCGTTCGAGGTGGTCTTGAACATCTTGCCGAAGCCGCCGGTCGCGAACACGACCGACTTGGCGCGGAAGATGTGGATCTCGCCGGTCGCGAGCTCGTAGGCCACGATGCCGGCGGCGCGGACGTTCTCGTCGTTCCGGGGATCGCCCGTGAGCAGCACGTCCAGCGCGTAGTACTCGTTGAAGAACTCCACGTGCTGCTTGACGCAGTTCTGGTAGAGGGTCTGCAGGATCATGTGGCCGGTGCGGTCCGCCGCGTAGCAGGAGCGGCGCACGGGCGCCTCACCGTGCTCGCGGGTGTGACCGCCGAAGCGGCGCTGGTCGATGCGGCCCTCGGGCGTGCGGTTGAAGGGCAGGCCCATCTTCTCGAGGTCGAGCACCGCGTCGATGGCCTCCTTGGCCATGACCTCGGCGGCGTCCTGGTCCACCAGGTAGTCGCCGCCCTTGACGGTGTCGTAGGTGTGCCACTCCCAGTTGTCCTCCTCGACGTTCGCGAGGGCGGCGCACATGCCGCCCTGGGCGGCGCCGGTGTGGGAGCGGGTGGGGTAGAGCTTCGTGATCACGGCGGTGCGTGCGCGGGGGCCCGACTCGAGGGCCGCGCGCATTCCCGCGCCGCCGGCGCCGACGATGACCACGTCGTAGGTGTGGATCTGCATGTCAGGGGGTCTCCAGGATCACTCGGAGCAGATGGAGGGCAGGAGCGAGGGGTCGGCGCCCGCGGGGCACGGCGAGAAGGTGAAGATCACCAGGGTGCCGAGCACGACGGTCACGACCACGGCGACGTACAGCAGGACCTTCAGGACCAGGCGCAGCGTCGAGGAGCGCGCGTAGTCGTTGATGATCGTGCGCACGCCGTTGCCGCCGTGGAACATGCCCAGCCACAGCATGAGCAGGTCCCAGGTCTGCCAGAACGGGTTGGCCCACTTGCCCGAGACGAAGGCGAAGTCGATGCGCTGCACGCCCTCGCCCAGCCACAGGTTCACGAACAGGTGGCCGAACACGAGGATCACGAGGATCGCGCCGGAGAAGCGCATGAACAGCCACGAGAGCATCTCGGCGTTCACGCCGCGCCGGCCGGTGCGCGCGTAGCGCGTGCGGGGCTCGGGGATCTTGGTCGCGGTCATCAGGTCACCACCATCCGAACATGTGGCCCAGCTGGCGGGGCACGAAGCCGATCATGAGCAGCACCCACACCACGACGACGCCCCAGAACAGGGCGCGCTGGCGGCGGGCGCCCTGGGACCAGAAGTCCACGAGGATCACCCGGATGCCGTTGAGGGCGTGGAAGCAGATCGCGGCCACGAGGCCGATCTCTCCGAGCCCGAACACGATCGTCTTGTAGTGCCCGATCACCTCGTTGTAGGCCTCGGGGGACACGCGCACCAGGGCGGTGTCCATGACGTGCACGATCAGGAACAGGAAGATGAGCATTCCCGAGATGCGGTGCGCGACCCAGGACCACATGCCCTCGCCGCCGCGATAGAGCGTCCCGGCCTCTGCTGATGCCACGGATTCCTCCGACTTGTACTGGTGTGTGCCGGGCGGCTCCGACCTGCGCAGTCCAGGTGGGGCCTCGGTGCCCACGGGCCAGCGCCCGTGACCACGACGACGTCCTCATCGTGCCCGGCGTGGGGCTCTGCCACAGTAGCACCGCCGCAGGTCGCGACGGGGACGGCCGACACCCCGGATACCCTGGGCGCCATGCCGAGCGCCGTATCCCACGACGACCCGCTGACAGCGCCCCGAGAGGTTCCTGACCAGGTGTCAGGACACGACCCGGAGCGGACGGCGGCCCCTGTGCGTCCTTTCGTCCCCGTGGTCCCCGCCGGGGGCGCGGGTACACGCCTGTGGCCACTCTCACGCGCCGACCGGCCGAAGTTCCTCCTGGACCCGCTGGGGCAGGGGCGCTCGCTGCTGCAGGCCACGCTCGCCCGCGTCGAGCCCTCGGCCGATCGACCCGCGATCGTGGTCACCGGCGCCCGGCACGCGCAGGCCGTCGCCGCGCAGCTCGGGTCCCGGGTCGCCGGCGCGGAGGGGGCCGTCGGGGCCGGTTCCGACGCGAGGCCGCGCATCCTGCGCGAACCCTCGCCGCGCAACTCGATGCCCGCGATCGCCCTCGCCGCCGCTCTCGCCGAGGCCGAGGACCCCGACGCCGTGATCGGCTCCTTCCCGGCGGACCACCTGGTGGGGGACGAGGCCGCGCTCACCCGCGCGATCGCCGCGGCCCGCGCCGCCGCCGCCCGCGGGTACCTCGTGACCATCGGCATCGAGCCCACCCGCGCCGCCACGGGGTTCGGCTACATCGAGAGGGCCGACGAGGCACCGGACGCCGGCGGACCGCTCGCCCAGCCCCTCCCGTCCCTCGCCGGCACGGGCGCGCAGCGGGTCGCGAGCTTCGTCGAGAAGCCCGACGCCGAGCGCGCGGCCCGCTATCTCGCCGGAGGTCGTCACCTCTGGAACGCGGGCATCTTCGTCGCGGGCGCCCGCGAGCTGCTCGACGCCCTCGCCGCGCAGATCCCGCCCCTCGCCGCAGGGGTGCGCAGGATCGCCGCCGCTCGGGTCCGCGACGAGCCGCGCGAGCACCCGGGCGACCGGGATGGCGACCAGGTCGCCGACCGGGCTGCCGACCGGGCTGCCGACAGGGTGCTCGAGGAGGTGTGGCCGACCCTCACGAGCATCGCGATCGACCACGCGCTGGCCGAGCCGCTGGCCGCGCAGGGGAGGGTCGCCGTCGTCCCCGCGGACCTCGACTGGGACGACGTCGGCGACTTCGCGGCGCTCGCTCGGCAGCTGCGCCGGACAGGGGACGCGGAGGGACGCGACGTGGTCGTCGTCGGCGGCGCCCGGACGGTCGATCGGGACGCGCACGCCACGGTGTACGGTTCGTCGCAGCGTCCGATCGCACTGGTCGGCGTGGACGGTCTGAGCGTCGTCGAGACCGATGACGTGCTCCTGATCGCCGCCGACTCCGGTGCCCGCGACCTCGCCGAGCTCGTCGCCGGGCTCGAGGACGAGGGCCTCGCGGATCTGCGCTGAGGCGGACGGACGGCGCGTTCGACGCGCAGTGGACGAGGGGAAGGGCGGACGAGGTCGTGGACAGCGGTGTCGAGGAGCAGGTGCGCACGATGCTGGGGGAGGACGGACTGATCCGTCGGACCCTCGTCGAGCGCGGTGACGAGCTGCGGGAGGTGCGGCGGCATCTGCACCGCCACCCCGAGCTGAGCCACGAGGAGCACGCGACGACCGACGTCATCGCCGCGCATCTCAGCGACCTCGGACTCGCGCCCGTGCGCATGCCCCGCACCGGGCTGATCTGCGACATCCCGGGCTCCGATCCCGACCT
Source organism: Brachybacterium halotolerans subsp. kimchii (assembly GCF_020792675.1). Taxonomy (NCBI): domain Bacteria; kingdom Bacillati; phylum Actinomycetota; class Actinomycetes; order Micrococcales; family Dermabacteraceae; genus Brachybacterium; species Brachybacterium halotolerans. Next base: position 3,828,908 of record NZ_CP086254.1, read on the forward strand.
CGCCCCGATCGCGCTGCGCGCGGACATGGACGCCCTGGGCATCCCCGAGCTCACGAGCGTGCACTACCGCTCCGAGGTCGAGGGCGTCTCCCACGCCTGCGGCCACGACGTCCACATGAGCGCCGTGCTCGGCGCCGCCATGGCCCTCGTGAGGGTCGCCGACGCCGGGGCGCTGCGCCGCACCGTGCGCCTGGTCTACCAGCCCTCCGAGGAGCGCCACCCCTGCGGCGCGCTCGAGCTCATCGGCGAGGGCGTCGTCGACGGCATCGACTCGATCTTCGCGCTGCACTGCGACCCGGGCGTCGACGTCGGGCACGTGGGCCTCAAGCCCGGCCCGATCACCTCGGCCACCGATCCCGTGCGCATCGAGGTGCGCGGCGCCGGCGGCCACACCTCCCGGCCCCACCTCACCCAGGACCTCATTTACGCGCTCGGGCAGATCGTCACCCAGGTGCCCGCGGCCTTCAGCCGGCGGATGGACCCGCGCAGCGGCGTGAACCTCACCTGGGGGTCGATCCACGCTGGCTCCGCGTTCAACGCGATCCCCTCCTCGGGCGTCCTCGAGGGGACGCTGCGCTGCCTCGACCACGATGCCTGGGACCGTGCCGAGGAGCTGCTCGAGGAGCTCCTGGGCGAGATCGCCCGCATGTGGGGCGTGACCGTGACCGTCCAGCACGATCGCGGCGTCCCGCCCGTCTCCAACGACCCGCTCAGCGTGCGCTTCCTCGAGGAGGCCGTGGTGCGCGTGCGCGGCCGCGACCAGCTCGACACCGCCCGCCAGTCGCTCGGCGGGGAGGACTTCGCCTGGTATCTCGAGAAGGTGCCGGGCGCCCTCGCGCGCCTGGGGACGCGCACCCCGGGCGGGCGCACCTACGACCTGCACATGGGCGACTTCACGGTCGACGAGCGGGCGATCACGATCGGTGCGGACGTGCTCGCCCACGTCTGCCTGCTGCGGGACGCGCCGCTCGCCTGAGACCCCCGCAGTGCTCCTGCTGCGACCCGCGCTGCGAACCCCGCCGGGGCCCGCTGCGCACCCCGCGGGGACCCCTGCCCGCCTCACCCCGCGGACGCGGGATGCGCGCACGGGCACGGTCTGATAACGGTTCGGGCACAGGCGACGGATCGGGCATCGTGTGATGCAGGCGACGGCTACTGTGAACGCCGTGCGTCCCGGACGTGGACGATCGGGGCACGGGAGCTTCCCCCATCCCTCTCCCGGCGGCCCGCGAGCGATCGCCCGCGCTCGGGCCACCCCGCTCCTCATCCCTCGTCGCAGCGCACCGCAGCAGTGCACCACCGCGTCGCAGCATCGGCGACATCCCTTCCGCCCGAACCTCCGGAGGACCCGTTGAAGAACCTGTCCCGCTCCCTCGCCCTTCTCGGCGTCAGCGCCCTCGCCCTCGCCGCCTGCGGCAGCGCTCCCGAGGAGGCATCCTCGGGCAGCGACGGCGGCGGCAAGGCCGCCTCCTCCGACTTCAAGGCCTGCATGGTCTCCGACTCCGGCGGCTTCGAGGACAAGTCGTTCAACGAGTCCGGGTACAACGGCCTGAAGACGGCCGAGTCCGATCTGAAGATCCAGACGCAGACCGCCGAGTCCACCGATCCCTCGCAGTTCTCGACGAACATCGACAACCTGGTCACGGGCGACTGCAACCTCATCTTCACCGTCGGCTTCCTGCTCGCCCCCGCGACCGGCACCGCCGCGAAGGCGAACTCCGACGTCGAGTTCGCGATCATCGACTCGACCGCGCAGGACGAGGACGGCAAGGCCATCGAGGTCGACAACGTCAAGCCGCTCTCCTTCGACACGGCCCAGGCCGCCTACCTCGCCGGCTACGTCGCCGCGGGCACCTCGGAGACCGGCACGGTCGCGACCTACGGCGGCATGCAGATCCCGACCGTCACCATCTTCATGGACGGCTTCGCCGACGGCGTCGCCAAGTACAACGAGGTCCACAAGAAGGACGTCAAGCTGCTGGGCTGGGACAAGAAGACCCAGAAGGGCTCCTTCACCGGCAACTTCGAGGACCAGTCCAAGGGCAAGGCCCTCTCCGACAGCTTCTACTCCCAGGGCGCCGACATCGTCATGCCCGTCGCCGGGCCCGTCGGCTCCGGCACCCTGGCCTCCGCCAAGGAGGGCAAGGACCGCTACGTCATCTGGGTCGACTCCGACGGCTACGAGTCCGTGACCGACGGTGACGCCAAGAAGCTCATCCTCACTTCGGTCCAGAAGGGCATCGGGAACTCCGTCGAGGACGTCACGAAGGCCGCGGCCGGAGGGAAGTTCGAGAACGAGCCGTACGTCGGCACCCTCGAGAACGGCGGCGTGGACCTCGCGCCGTACCACGAGCTCGATTCCAAGGTCCCCGCCGACCTCAAGAAGGAGGTCGACGGGCTCAAGCAGGACATCATCGACGGGAAGATCACCGTCGAGTCCGCCGCCTCGCCCCAGAACCTCGGCTGATCCCTCCGGCGGGCCGATGCCCGCCGACCCCGACGGCCCCGGATCCCGGGGGCGCGACCGCTCGGTCCGCCCCGGAGCCCCGGGGCCGTCGGCCCGCCGTCGGACCCCTCCGCCGGCATCCCCGCCGACGGACCGCCCGTCGACCCCGCGCCGCCGGAGCCCGTCGGCCCGACCCAGCCCCGTCCTGAGGAGGAGAGCCGGCGTGAAGCTCGAGCTCAGAGGGATCACGAAGGTCTTCGGCACCTTCGTGGCCAACGATTCGATCGACCTCGTGGTCGAGCCCGGCCAGATCCACAGCCTGCTGGGGGAGAACGGCGCCGGGAAGTCCACGCTCATGAACGTGCTGTACGGGCTCTACCGGCCCGACGGCGGCCAGATCCTGCTGGACGAGCAGCCGGTGCGCTTCGGCGGGCCCGGCGATGCGATGCGCGCCGGCATCGGCATGGTCCACCAGCACTTCATGCTCGTGCCGCCCTTCACCGTCGCCGAGAACGTGGTGCTCGGCCACGAGCCGACCTCCGGGGGCCTGCTCGACCTCGCGAGCGCGCGCCGCACGGTCCGCGAGATCTCCTCCCGCTTCGGCTTCGACCTGGACCCCGACGCCGTCGTCGAGGACCTGCCCGTCGGCGCCCAGCAGCGCGTCGAGATCATCAAGGCGCTCTCGCGCCGCGCCGAGATCCTCGTGCTCGACGAGCCCACCGCCGTGCTCACCCCGCACGAGACCGACGAGCTCATGGACATCATGCGCCAGCTGCGCGACGAGGGCACCTCGATCGTGTTCATCACCCACAAGCTGCGCGAGGTCAAGGCCGTCTCCGACACGATCACCGTGATCCGCCGCGGGAAGGTCGTGGGCACCGCAGACCCCGCGACGGACCAGACCGAGCTCGCCTCCCTCATGGTGGGCCGCGCCGTCGAGCTCAGCCTCCAGAAGGAGGCGGCCGAGCCCGGGGAGACGGCCCTGTCCGTCCGCGGCCTAGGCGTCACCGATCCCTCGGGCGTCACCGTGCTGGACGACGTCGACCTCGACGTCGCCGCCGGCGAGGTGCTCGGCATCGCGGGCGTTCAGGGCAACGGCCAGACGGAGCTCACCGAGGCGCTGCTGGGCCTGCAGAAGGAGCTGCGCGGCTCCGTGCGCCTGGACGGGAAGGAGCTCGTGGGGCGCTCGACCCGCGAGATCCTCGACGCGGGCGTGGGCTTCGTCCCCGAGGACCGCACCCACGACGCCCTCGTCGCCGACTTCTCCGTCGCCGAGAACCTCGTGCTCGACCAGCACCATCGCGCCCCCTACGGCACGGGACCCGTGCTGCACCCCCGCGCGGTCCGCGAGAGGGCGGTGCGCGACGTCGCCGAGTACGACGTGCGCACCGGCTCGATCGACGACCCGGTCTCCACGCTCTCGGGCGGCAACCAGCAGAAGGTCGTGATGGCCCGTGCGCTCGGGCGCGACCTCTCGCTGTTCATCGCCTCCCAGCCCACCCGCGGCGTCGACGTCGGCTCCATCGAGTTCCTGCACCGGCGGATCATCGCCGAGCGCGACAAGGGCACCCCCGTCATCATCGTCTCCACCGAGCTCGACGAGGTCATCCAGCTCGCCGACCGCATCGCCGTGATGTACCGCGGCGGGATCCTGGGCGTCGTCCCGGCCGACGAGGACCGCGACGTCCTCGGCCTGATGATGGCCGGCTACACCGTCGAGGCGGCGCGCGAGGCCGTCGCCGCCGGCGCCCGCACCACCGACTCCCAGCTCGTGGACGAAGGAGAGATCGCATGAGCGCGAGCATCGACGGCGAGGTCCGCCCGGTCGCCCCCGGCACCGCGGTCCAGCCCGGCGACCCCGGCACCACGAGCGAGACCGGAGGGCCGGGGGACTCCTCGCGCCCGACGTCCGTCGCGGGCCTCGCCCAGCGCCTGGCGCGCGGCAACGTGGTCGTGGTCGTGGGCGCCTTCGTCTTCGCCTTCATCATCGGCTCGGTGCTGATCCTCGTCTCCGACGCGCAGGTCCGCACCGCCCTCGGCTACTTCTTCGCGCGCCCCGCCGACACCTTCAGCGCCGGCTGGAGCGCGATCTCGGAGGCGTACGCGGCGATGTTCCGCGGATCGATCTTCGACTACCGGGCCTTCGGCAAGGTCGCCGACGACCTCCGCGCGCGGGGAGGCTCGGGCACCTACGTCCTGCTGCCCGCCCTCGCGCGCGGCTTCAAGCCGCTGCTGGAGACCCTCACGGTCGCGACCCCGCTGATCATCGCCTCGGTCGGCATGGCCGTCTCCTTCCGCTCGGGCCTGTTCAACATCGGCGGCACCGGCCAGCTGATCGTGGGCGCGTCGGCCGCCGGGTACGTCGGCTTCGCCGTGCCGATGCCGCCGGTCATCCACCTGATCGTCTGCCTCGTGGTCGGCATCGTCGCGGGCGGCGTCTACGGCGGAATCGCCGGATACCTCAAGGCCCGTTTCGGGTCGAGCGAGGTGATCTCCACGATCATGCTCAACTGGATCGCGACCTACGGGCTGGCATTCGCCCTGACCACCTCGGCCTTCACGGGCTCGAACAAGGCACAGCCCACCTCGCCCTCCGTGCTCTCGAGCGCCCGCCTCCCGCTGCTCGCGGGCGAGGGGTACCGCCTGCACCTCGGGCTGCTCATCGCGCTCGCCTCGATCGTGTTCCTGTGGTGGCTGATGAGCCGCTCGACCATCGGCTTCCGCTTCCGCGCCGTGGGATCGAACCCGCGCGCGGCCGAGGTCGCCGGCATCGACGTGGGCCGCAGCGCGATCGGCGTCATGTTCGTCGCGGGAGCGCTCGTGGGCCTCGCCGGCGCCGTGCACGTGCTGGGCACCGAGCACCGCCTCACCGGGTCGATCGCCGGATCCATCGGCTTCGACGCGATCACCGTGGCGCTGCTGGGCCGCTCCGGACCGATCGGCATCCTGCTCGCCGGCATCCTGTTCGCCGCGCTCTCCACCGGCGGGCGCTTCATGGAGACCTCGCAGGGCGTGCCGATCGACCTCGTCCAGGTGATCCAGGCGCTCGTGGTGCTGTTCATCGCCGCGCCGCCGCTCGTGCGCTTCCTGCTGGGTCTGCGCCGCGTCGACCAGCCCGGCAGGGCTCGTCGGGTGCGCCGCGCGAAGCCCGCCGGCGAGGCGCGGCCGGGCACCGATGTGGAGACGCCTGGTGCTGACGCGCCCGACGGCACTCCCGACGGCACCGCCTCCGAGGCCCCGTCCTCCTCCGGGGACCACCCGGACCCGGATCCGGGCGGGCCCCCGGCATCGGCCGGACCCCCGGCATCGTCCCGACCGGACCCGGACGCATCAGACGCAGAGAACACGACGGGAGGCCAGGAGCGATGACCGCCCTCGACCAGTCCAGCCCCGCAGCCGCGCCCACGCCCGAGCCCTCCCGTGCGGGCGCATCCGGCGGCGCCGGCGAGCGCCCCCGGCGCTGGTGGCTGCTGCCCACCGTGCTCACCGCGCTCGCCCTGATCGCCGTGCTCGTCTTCGGCCTGCTCGCCCCCTCGGGCGTCCAGACCGCCTACCGGATCGCCGCGCCCGGCGACCTCAACCCCGGCGGGATCATCCCCGGCGACGTCCCCGTGCCCACGAAGGTCGCCGCGATCGTGCTGGCCGTGCTCGCGCTCGCCGTCGCCGTCTACCTGTGGGTGCGCGCCGCCCGGGGCGCCATGCCCCGCGGGCGGGCCCGCGTCGCCGTGATCGTCGGCTTCGGCGTGCTGTGGGTGCTGTCGTTCCTCACCTGGGCGTTCAAGGGCGCCACCGTGGATCTGGGCGCCCTGCTGCAGACCATGATGCTGCTCGCCGTGCCGCTCGCCTTCGGCGCGCTCTCGGGCGTGCTCTCCGAGCGGGCGGGCGTCATCAACATCGCCATCGAGGGCCAGCTGCTGTTCGGCGCCTTCGGGGCGGTGCTCGTCGGCTCCGTGACCGGCAGCGCCTGGGCGGGGCTCGTCGCCGCGCCGATCATGGCGCTCGTGATCGGCGCCCTGCTCGCCCTGTTCGCGATCGGCTACCAGGTCCAGCAGATCATCGTGGGCGTGGTCCTCAACGTCTTCGCGATCGGGCTGACCAGCTTCTTCTTCGGCACCGTGATGAAGCAGAACCCCGGCATGTTCAACCAGCCGCTGCGCCTGCTCACGATCCGCATCCCTCTGCTCGCGGACATCCCGATCATCGGCCGCGTGCTGTTCGAGCAGACCGTGCTGGTCTACCTCATGTGGATCATCGTCGCCGTGCTCACCGTCGCCCTGTTCCGCACCCGCTGGGGCCTGCGCGTGCGCGCCGTCGGCGAGCACCCGCGGGCCGCGGACACCGTGGGCATCGACGTGAGCCGCACCCGCTGGTCCAACGTGCTGCTGGGATCGGCCGTCGCCGGGCTGGGCGGCGCGACCCTCACGATCGGCACCGGCGTCGCCTTCGGCGAGGAGATGAGCGCCGGCAAGGGGTACATCGCGCTCGCCGCCATGATCCTGGGCCGCTACCACCCGGTGGGCGCGCTGCTCGCGGCGCTGCTCTTCGCCTTCGCGGACGCCCTGCAGCTGAACCTGTCCTCCCTGCCCTCGGGAACGGGCGCCGGGATCCCGAGCCAGTTCCTGCTGATGCTCCCGTACATCGTCACCCTGTTCGCGGTCGCGGGAGTGGTGGGGCGCGTGCGCGTCCCCGCCGCCGACGGCGTCCCCTACGTGAAACAGTGAGCGCATGACGAGCGAGCAGCAGGCGAGCGAGCGGACGACGAGGGCGCGCACGGACGCCGAGCGCACCGGCGACGGGACCGCGGACTTCGACGAGCTGGTCGAGGCCGCGCGCGCCGTCGCCCAGCGCGCCTACGCCCCGTACTCCCGCTACCGGGTCGGGGCCGCGGCCACGACGGACGACGGCCGCGTGGTCACGGGCTGCAACGTCGAGAACGCCGGCTACGGCGTCACCCTGTGCGCCGAGTGCGGCATGGTCAGCGACCTCGTCGCCGGCGGAGGCGGGACGCTGCGGCGCTTCGTGTGCGTGGGCGGGGACGAGCACGTCGCAGCCGGCGACCGCGAGGTCGTCATGCCCTGCGGCCGCTGCCGCCAGCTGCTCTCCGAGCACGCGGGCCCGCAGTTCCGCATGCTCTCCCCGCACGGGGTGCTCGACCTCGAGGGACTGCTCCCGCAGGCCTTCGGCCCCGCCGACCTCGCGGGATGATCGAGGGACCCGTCGGGCACGCCCCGTCGACCCCGACGACCCCGCCGCTGCACCGTTCGAGACCCGAGGAGACGGCCCCATGACCGAAGCATTCGACGCGATCGACGTCATCCGCGACAAGCGCGACGGCGCCCGCCTGAGCGACGAGAAGATCGACTGGGTGATCGACGCCTACACCCGCGGCGTCGTCGCCGAGGAGCAGATGGCGGCGCTCGCCATTGCCATCTTCCTGCGCGGCATGGACCGCGAGGAGATCGCCCGCTGGACCGCCGCGATGATCGCCTCCGGCGAGCGCATGGACTTCGGCTCGCTGTCCAAGGACACGACGGACAAGCACTCCACCGGCGGCGTGGGCGACAAGATCACGCTCCCGCTCGCCCCGCTCGTGGCGAGCTTCGGCGTCGCCGTCCCGCAGCTCTCCGGGCGCGGGCTCGGCCACACCGGGGGCACCCTGGACAAGCTCGAGTCCATCCCGGGCTGGCGGGCCGACCTCGGCAACGAGGAGATGATGGCACAGCTCGAGGACGTGGGCGCCGTGATCTGCGCGGCCGGCTCCGGACTCGCCCCGGCCGACAAGAAGCTCTACGCGCTGCGGGACGTCACCGGCACCGTCGAGGCGATCCCCCTGATCGCGAGCTCGATCATGAGCAAGAAGATCGCCGAGGGCACCGCCGCGCTGGTCCTCGACGTGAAGACCGGCGCCGGCGCCTTCATGCGCGAGGAGTCCGACGCCCGCGAGCTCGCCCGCACGATGGTCGACCTCGGCACCGACGCGGGCGTGCGCACCGTCGCCCTGCTCACCGACATGTCCGCGCCCCTCGGCCGGATGGTCGGCAACGCCCTCGAGGTCCGCGAGAGCGTCGACGTGCTCGCGGGCGGCGGCCCCGCGGACGTCGTCGAGCTCACGGTGGCGCTGGCCCGCGAGATGCTCGCCGCCGCCGGGAAGGACGACGTCGACGTCGAGGCCGCCCTCGCCGACGGCCGCGCGATGGACACCTGGAAGCGCATGATCTCCGCCCAGGGCGGCGATCCCGAGGCGCCTCTGCCCGTGGCATCGGACACCGAGGAGGTCCGGGCGTCGGCCGACGGCGTGGTCACGGGCCTGGACGCCCTGCAGGTCGGCGTGGCCGGCTGGCGCCTGGGCGCCGGGCGGTCCCGTCCCGGCGAGGCCGTGCAGGCCGGCGCGGGCGTCGAGCTCCACAAGGTGGTGGGGGAGAGGGTCGCCGCGGGCGAGGTGCTCGCGACCCTGCACACCGACACGCCCGACCGCTTCGGCCGCGCGCTCGAGGCGATCGACGGCGCCTGGACGATCGAGGCGACCGCCGCCGAGGACACGCGCCGGATCGTGCTGGACCGCATCGCCTGAGGCCCGCGGGGCGGTCCCGCTCAGCCCAGCAGCGAGCGCAGGCGCGGGACGATGTGATCGGTCATCAGCGGCGCGAGCTGCACCCCGGGGGCATCGTCCGCGCCGAGAGGGAACCAGCGGCCCTCCTCGAGCTCCGCGAAGACCTCGACGTCGCGGGGCAGGGAGTCCGAGGGGGCGAGGAACACGCTCGCCCGCACGATGGTCTCGGCCTCGTTCGCGGCCGGGGCCTCGAACTCGCCGAGCAGCTCCAGGCCCTCCTCCTCGAGCACGACGTCGAGCTCCTCGATCACCTCGCGGACGGCCGCCTCACGGGCGTCCTCCCCGGGCTCGAGCTTGCCGCCGACCTGCATGAACGCGTCGGTGCCGCGCTTGCGGACCGCGAACAGCTCGAGTCCCGACGGGCCCTCGCGCAGGAAGCAGACCGCCGCGATGGTGAGCACGGCCGGCCCGGTCCCGCCCGATGCCGGCCCGGGGGCTGCCTCGGGAACGCCGACGGAGCGCGCCGGGCTCTGCGCCCGGGCCTCGGCGCGGGCCGTGTCCGCGAGGGCCCGCAGGTGGGCGGTGCCCTCGCGCAGGCCGACGCAGCGCATCCCGGCCGCCCTCCAGCGGGCCACGTCGCCGCGCTGGTCGCGGGCGAGTCCCCAGCCGCGTCGCACGAGCGTGAGCGGGGGCTTGCGGGACTGGGAGAGATCACGGGCCAGGCGCAGGGAGAACACGAGGGGCGCGGGGCGGTCGACGACGAGGGCGTCGGCGAGCAGGCCCGCCGCCCGCAGCGGGGCGATGAGCTCGGCCGCGAAGATGCCCTCGGCGACGATGACCCGCTCCTCGTCGACCTCGAGCCTGCGTGTGCCGGTGCGCCGCGAGCGGGAGATCGAGTACTCGGGGATGTCCGCCCGGCCGTCGTGGGCGAGAGCGGTGAGCGCCTCGAGCGCCGCGCCCACGTTCCAGGACGCCGGGTCGTCCCAGTCGACGATCCCGAAGCGCTGCGGGAGGGCCTCGTCGTCGCCGTCGCGGTAGAACTCGTCGAGGGGCACGAGCGGCAGCCCGCTGCGCTGCGTCATCACGCCCTTGCCGCTGCCCGAGGGGCCCGCCACCAGGACGATCCGACGGGGTGGGGCGGGGGCTGCGGCGGGGTCTGTCATGGGGTCCGAGTCTAGGGGATCGGGCCTCGACGAGGACGCGGGAACCGCCCGCTCAGCCGATGCGCAGGATCACCTTGCTGCTCGTGGGATCGGTCGCGGCGGTGGTGAAGGCGGCCTCGGCCTCGTCGAGGGGGAACTCGTGGCTGATCACGCGCTCCGCCGTGTCGCTCCCGGCCAGCAGGCGCACCGCGACCTCGATCTCGGCGACGAAGCGGAAGGTGCCGCGGTAGTCGATCTCCTTGGAGACGATCGGCCCCAGGGAGACCGTCACGGGGGTCACGGGCAGGTTCCCGACCTGCACGATCGTGGAGGCGCGGGGGATGCAGCGGATGATCCCGTCGAGGGAGGCGGGCGCCCCGGAGCACTCGAAGGCGACGCTGATGCGCTCGTCCATGCCCTCGGGGGAGTCGGTCGTGACGTCGGCCCCCACGGAGGCGGCCGCGGCGCGCGCGGGCTCGGCGAGGTCGATCGCGGTGACGTGGGCGGCGCCCGCCGCCTTCACGGCGAGGACGACCAGGAGGCCGACGGGGCCGCAGCCACTGACCAGCACGTGCGCGCCCTCGACGTCGCCCGCACGGTGGACGGCGTGCATCGCGACGCCCAGCGGCTCCGCGAGTACGGCCCGTCGCGTGTCGAGGCCCTCGGGCAGCGGGACCACCTGCGCGGCGCGCACCTGCAGCACCTGTGCGAAGCCGCCGTCGGTGTGCGGGTCGCGCATGGCGGAGCCGAGGTAGGTGAGATCGGGATGGAGGTTGTCCCGTCCGGCGAGGCGCTCGGGCAGGGGACCGGTGGTCCGCGCGGGGTGGACGGTGACCGCCTGGCCCACCGTCAGCCCCGCGACGTCCGGGCCGAGGGCGCGAATGCGGCCGGAGACCTCGTGGCCCAGCACGAGCGGGTGGCGCATCTGGGCGGTCCCGGTCGCGCCGTGGCGCCAGTAGCCGAGGTCCGAGCCGCAGACGCCGCCCCACTCGACGTCGATCTGGACGTCGTCGGGACCGAGCTCGGGGATTTCGCGGTCGACGACCCGGAGGTCCTGCGCCTTCTGGAGCTGGAGAGCGCGCATGGTGTTCGCCTTTCGAGGGAGCGGTGGAGTGGAAGTGCAGTGCGAGGGGAGCGGGAGCGGCCCCGCGGGGTCAGCCCGGGTGCGGGTGCGTGCGCCGGGGCGCGGTCGGCGCGTCCAGGGAGGCGACGGCCTCCATGTGCTCGGCCATGGCGGCCTCGGCGCCGCGGGCGTCTCCCGCGAGGATCGCCTCGACGATGCGGACGTGCTCGGCGTGCTCGGCGCCCACGAGGCCGCGGGTGTCGCGCGTGGCGCGCAGGTCCTGCATGGCGCGGAACAGGGGAGTGCGCACGGCGTCGAGCACGCCCTGCAGCGCGAGGTTCCCGCTGAGCCGGGCGATCTCGCCGTGCAGGCGCAGGTCCAGCTGCGGGTAGCGCTCGGAGTCCTCGAGCGCCTCGCCCATCTTCCGGAGCAGGTCGGCGAGGCCCTGACGGTCCGCCGACCGCTCCTCGGACGCGAGGGACACGGCGGCGAGGCGGGCCGCCCGCGCCTCGAGCGGGGAGCGCAGGTCCATGAGGGCGGTGAATCCTCCGCCCGGCGACTCGCGCAGGGCGCGCGCGAGGGAGAAGCGGATGAGGGAGTGGTCCTGTGCGCGCACGCTCGCGCTGCGACCGTTGGCGATCTCGATGATGCCCAACGCCGCGAGCGCGCTCAGGGCCTCGCGGACGACCGTGCGCGAGACCCCGAAGCGCTCGGCGAGCGCGCCGGTCGCGGGCAGGGTGTCGCCCTCGCCGAGCCCGTCGTCGTCGATGAGGTCGAGCACCGCCTGGCGGGCGCGGGCGGCGAGGGACTCGCGGCTGAGGGCGGTCCCCTCCTCGCCGGTCCCGTCGTCCGAGAGGTAGGCCCAGGCGGGCGTCGTGCTCACAGGGAGTTCACCAGTCCGATCACACCCACCATGATGATCGCGATCGCGGAGATCCACAGCATCACCGAGGTGGGACGCCCGTCGCGGATCGCCGGCGAGGTCTGCGTGCGCGCGAGGTACAGGGTCGCGATCGCGGCGCCGATGAGGAAGATCGCGTTGAGGATGCCCGCGATGACCACGAGGGTCAGCGGCGAGGAGACGAGCGTGCCGAGCACGCCCCATCCGATCGGCAGCACGATCATGATCACCCGCTGCCAGCGGTCGCGGACCACCTGGTCGGACCAGTCGTAGGCGCCGAAGATCGCGAGGGTGTGCCCGACCTGGCGGCCCAGGCTCGGGACGTTCGCGAGGATCGTCTTGAACAGGGCGAGGCCCGCGCCGGCGAGGAAGACGACCCCGCCCCAGGTGCCGACCGTCGAGTCGAAGATCGACGAGATCGTCACCATCACCTCGTTGCCCTCCGGCACCAGGCCCTGCGGGTGCAGGACGGCCGCGCCGAGCATGAAGAAGGCCGCGGTCGAGCAGGTGTAGATGACCCAGGAGACCCAGACGTCGACCTTCATCACCGAGATCCATCCGCGGGCGCGGTCGATCCAGGCCTGCGAGCCGTCGTCGACGCCGGTCCAGGCCGCGTAGCCCTTCTCGACGACCCAGTAGGTGTAGGCGGTGGTCTCGCCGGCGCCGACGCCGGTCATGCCGAACATCGCCAGGGCGACGCCCGCGGATCCCGCGGCGATCCGCAGCTGCATGCCGTCGGCCACGTCGCCCAGGGTCCAGGCGTACTCGGTGCCGTTGAGCAGGAACAGCATGATCACGGCGAAGGCGGTCACCACCAGCACGAGCACCGTCGAGACGTTCTCGACGACCGCGTAGCGGTTGAAGACATGGATCCCGATCGCGACCACCACGAGGATCGCGACCCACACGCCGATCGACAGCAGCGAATAGGGCTCGGAGCCGATCGGCATCAGGGAGCTGAAGGCGAAGGCGGAGGCGCTGATCACGCCGGCCTGGCCGATGAAGAACTGCAGGAACATGAGCAGCACGAGCCAGGAGATCCAGCCGCGCTTGAGGATGCGGGGAGGGACGTCGTCGTAGCCGTCGATCGCGACCCTGCCGGTGGAGATCGACCAGCGGGCGAGCTCGATCTGCACCCACACCTTGAGGAACGTCGAGACCAGCACGAGCCACAGCAGCATGAAGCCGACCTGCGCGCCCAGCGTGGTCGCGGTGAGCAGCTCACCGGAGCCGACGACGGCGGCCGAGGTGATCATGCCCGGACCCAGGAAGCGCAGCTTGCCGCGGAAGGTGCGCGGCGGATCGGTGATCTGCGAGCCGTCGACCCTGTACGGATCCACTCGCGCGGACAGGGTGGCGCGCTCTGGGGGTGACGACTGCACGGACGTCGACATCGACGGGACTCCTCCGGAGAGACTGGGTGGGGATCGCTGTGCCCGGCGACGGGGCGCATCGGGTGCGCCGGGGGTGAAGCCCTCGGGGCGGATCCTGCGTGCGGCGCCGAACGACGAATCGAACCTATCACACAGGTAGATAGGTGGCGTTGGCGTGTGATGGGGCAGTCCCGCCCCCGAGCTGCGCGTGGAAGAATCTGCGTCATGACGAACCTCCCGAATGATCAGCTCGCCCCGATGATCGACCACACCCTGCTCAAGCCCGAGGCCACGCGGGCCGACGTCGACGCCCTCGCCCGCGAGGCCGAGGAGCTCGGCACCTACTCGATCTGCGTCTCGCCCTCGATGCTCCCGGTCGAGACCACCGTCAAGGTCGCGACCGTGTGCGGCTTCCCCTCGGGCCAGCACCAGAGCTCGATCAAGGCCGCCGAGGCCGCGGACTCCGTGGCGCGCGGGGCGGACGAGGTCGACATGGTCATCAACGTGGGCCTCGCGGTCTCCGGCGACGTCGACGGCGTCGAGGCCGACATCCGCGCCGTGCGCGAGGCGGTTCCCGCGCCGACCGTGCTCAAGGTGATCATCGAGTCGGCCGTGCTCAGCGACGAGCAGATCGTGGCCGCGTGCGAGGCGGCCGAGCGCGCGGGCGCCGACTTCGTGAAGACCTCCACCGGCTTCCACCCCGCGGGCGGAGCCACCGAGCACGCGGTCGCCCTCATGCGCAGGACGGTCGGCGACCGGCTCGGCGTGAAGGCCTCGGGCGGCGTGCGCACGCGCGAGGCCGCCGAGGCGATGGTCGCCGCCGGCGCCTCCCGGCTCGGCCTCTCCGGCTCCCGCGGCGTCCTCGAGGGCGACGCCGCCGGCTCCGGGTACTGAGCACGGGGTCGGGAGAGCACCGATGACGCGGACGTCGCTCATCACCGGGGCGAGCGCGGGACTGGGCGCGGAGTACGCCCGTGCCCTCGCCCGTCGCGGCGATCATCTGGTGCTCGTCGCGCGCCGGGCATCGGCGCTCGAGGAGCTGGCGACCGAGCTCGAGGGCCTCGGCGCCGACGGCATCGAGGTGCTGTCCGCGGACCTCGCGCAGGACGCGGACGTGCAGGCCGTCGTCGCCCGCCTCTCGGAGCCCTCGCGTCCCGTCGACGTCCTCGTGAGCAGCGCCGGCTTCGGACTGCCCCTCGCCTTCGAGCGCAACGACATCGAGGACGAGGTGCGCCATCTGCGCCTGCACGACGAGGTGCCCATGCGACTGATGCATGCGGTCCTCCCCGGCATGCTCGAGCGCGGGCGCGGGGCGATCCTGAACATCGCCTCGGTCGCCGCCTTCACCCCGCGCTCCACGTACTCGGCCGCGAAGGCCTGGACCGTGAGCTTCTCCCGCTGGGCGAACGCCCGATACCGGCCGCGCGGCGTGAGCGTCACGGCGGTCTGCCCCGGCTTCACCCACACGGAGTTCCATGCCCGGATGGGCCTGGCGCGGGGCAAGGAGGGCATCCCCGGGTGGATGTGGCTCGATGCGCCGCGGGTCGTCGAGGAGGCCCTGCACGACATCGCCCGCGGCAGGGCGATCTCCGTGCCGAGCCGCCGCTACCGGGCGATCGTCGCACTCACCCGCTTCCTCCCCACGGGGCTGCTCGCGAAGGCGGCCGCCCGCGGGCGCTGAGTTCGGGTCGGGCGTGCAGATCCGCTCAGTGCGGCAGGGCGACGCGCACGACGAACTCGTTGCCGTCCGGATCCGTCATCGTCCTCGACGACGCACCGGCCGGCGGACCGCCCGCTGATGCGACGCGCGCGCCGAGGCGCTCCAGCCGCTCGCACGCGGTGCTCAGCTCCGCGGCGTTCCCCACGCGGAGGGCGAGGCGGATCCGGTCCCTCCCGTGGCGCGGCATCAGAGGCGTGCCCGACCAGGTGATCTTGGCACCACCGCGGGGCGACTGGATCGCGGTCTCCTCACCCTCGTCCCAAACCAGCGGCCAGCCCAGGGCCGCACTCCAGAACTCGCCCAGCGCGCGGGTGCCGTCGCAGTTGACGGCGCCGATCACCCCGGTGCCGCGGAGGAATCCGTTGTCCGGCTCGATGATGCACATCTTGTTGCCCTCGGGATCCGCGAGGACCTCGTGCGGGTCCTCGTCGCCCTGGCCGATGTCGGCCCGCCGACCCCCTGCGCGGAGCGCACGCGCGATCATCGCCTCCATCGACGAGGCGCTCGCGGTGGTGAGATCGAGATGGATGCGGTTCTGCGAGGCCTTCCGGACGCTCGTCGGCACGAAGCGCAGGCGGAGGCCCTCTCCCTCACCCCCAAGGCCGGGCGGGACGACGCACCAGTCGCTTCCCGTCCCGGGTGCCGCCTCGCGGTCGAGGAGGGCGGCCCAGAAGATCGCGAGCGTCTCCGGCGAGTGCGCGTCGACATCGATGCCGTCCAGAGCCAGTCCGGTCATGGCGCGAGGGTATGCCCGCGCTCATCGGCGGACCAGCGAATTCCGAGCAGCCGGGAGGACCTGCGGGAGAGCGAGGTCAGGGCCCGCACGAACGGACACGCGCGCGAAGAGCACGGCGCGCATACTCGAGGCATGAGCGCCGAACGCACCGACCCCACGTCCTCCGCCGATGCCTCGCGGACCCGCGTGCAGGGCATGTTCGTCTCCCTCGACGGGTACGCCGCAGGCTCCTACGTGACCTTCGAGGAGCCGTTCGGCGAGGCGATCGCGCTCACCCGAGGGTTCGACGGCCGCGCCATCCACGGCGTCGACAAGATCGAGGACCTCAGCTTCGACGCCGCGATGACGAGCCTGTGGGGCCAGGGCATCGGCGTCGAGATCATGGGCCGACGCAAGTTCGGCCCGCAGACGGGGCCGTGGACCGATGACGGCTGGCGCGGCTGGTAGGGCGAGGAGCCGCCGTTCCGCACGCCCGTCATCGTCCTCACCCACCACGAGCGAGAGCCGATCGCCTTCGACAACGGCACCGTCTTCCACTTCCTGGACGCCTCGCCGCAGGAGGCGCTGCAGAGGGCGCATGAGCTCGCCCCGGGCACGGACGTGCGGATCGGCGGCGGCCCGACCACGGTGCGGGAGTTCCTCGCGGCCGACCTCGTGGACACGATGCACCTCACGATCGTGCCGGTCACCATCGGATCGGGCACGCGCCTGCTCGACGGGGGCCTGCCCTCCTCCGACGACTTCTTCATCGAGTCGGTCACGCTGCCCAGCGGTCGCGCCCATCAGATCTGGTACCGGCGCCGCGAGGACTGATCAGCGGCCGACGCGATCCAGCAGCCTCGCGTTCGCGGCGCTCCACGACTCGACCATGGACGTGCCGCCGTGCCCGTCCTGCTCGTCGATGACGAGCGTCGATCCCGGCCAGCGCCGGTGCAGCTCCCACGCCGTCACGGCGGGGCCCGAGACGTCCCGACGACCATGGATCAGCACCGCGGGCACACCCTCGAGCGCCGCCATGTTCTCGAGCAGCGGCGGATCCAGGAATCCGTCGTGCGACCAGTGGTGCGTGGTCAGGCGCACGAAGGCGAGACGGAACGCGTCGTCCTCCCAGCGCGGATCGCGGCGGACGGCAGGAGGGAGCCCCCTGTGCTCCGCATCGTCACGAGAGCCGGGACCGCCGGTGCCGATCGAGACGTGGATGTCCTCCCACAGCGCCCACTCCCGCGAGGCCTCGTCGCGCACGGCCGCGTCCGCGGAGTTCACCAGGCGAGCGTAGGCCTCGACGATCCGGCCCTCGCCGCGCCTGTATCCGATGCCCGCGCCCTCGGCGAAGGAGGCGAAGCGGTCCCAGGCCTCCGGGAAGATCGCCCCAACGCCCTCGGTGATCCAGTCGATCTCCCGGCGGCGGGTCGTCGTCACCGCGAACAGCACCACGCCGAGCACCCGCTCGGGATGGGACTGCGCGTACGCGAGGGCGAGGGTGGAGCCCCAGGACACCCCGTTGAGGATCCAGCGCTCCACGCCGCGCGCCTCGCGCAGGGCCTCGATGTCGTCGATGAGGTGCTGCGTCGTGTGCGCCGCCAGGGGCACCTCGGGATCCGAGGCGTGCGGCAGCGAACGCCCGCAGCCGCGTTGCTCGAGTCCGATCACCCGGGTGCGCTCGAGGTCGAACCGGTGGCGATACCCGCTCCTGCCGAGCCCGCCGCCCGGTCCGCCGTGGAGATACAGGGCGGGGACACCGTCGGGGGCGCCCCACTCCTCCCAGTAGATGCTCTGGCCGTCGGCGACGGGGAGCAGACCGCTCTCGCGCGGACCATCGGTCATCACTGGTCATCTCCTCCGTGCGCCGTGGGGTGCGCGTCTCGCACCGGGCTCGTCGATCGGCGCGCCGAGAGGTCACGCAGCCAGCGCCGCGCCCGCCGTCGGCTCGTCAGCCGCACGACGTCGACGTGCTCGGCGACCTGGGCCATCTCGGCGATCATCCGGGGACGCATGCGCTGCCGGTAGGTCACGACGTACCGGAGCACCTCGAGGTTCAGCCGATTGTGCACCCCGTTCGCGTGCTGACCGGCGCCATGGCGCACCTGCCGCCAGAGGACCCCGAGGAGTGCGCTCGTGGTGGGAACGTCCATCATCACCACGGTGTCGCATGCGGCAAGACGGATCGGAAGCGTCGTGCAGTGATTCCCGTCGATCACCCACCGGTCCCCGCTGACGATCTCGCGCTGGCGGGTCGCGAACGACTCGGCGGGCAGCGGATGCCAGTCCTCGTCGTAGTACTCGGCGTCGAGATGCGTGACCGGGACATCGAGCATCTTCCCGAGCGCGCGGGACACGTAGGTCTTGCCGCTCCCGCCCGATCCGACGACGGCGATCCTCTGCATGGCGCCCCTCATGCCCCGGTCAGGGACGTCCGCATCTCCTGGGTGATCTGCTCGAGGTGCGCGGCGGCGGTCGTGCGCACGTCGCCGAGCGCTGCCGCGTCGGCCTCCGGGTCCACGGCCTCGTGCACCTCGATGTAGCACTTGAGCTTGGGCTCGGTGCCGGAGGGGCGGACGATCACACGGGAGTCGTCGGCCGTGGCGAGCAGGACGCCGTCGGTGGGCGGCAGGCCCGTGGTCGCGACGGAGCCCTCGGCGAGGTCCTGCACCTCGGTGACGGCGCTGGCCGCGAGCGCGCGGGGCGGCTGCTCGCGCAGGCGGGCCATCATCACGTCGCGCTCGGAGAGCTCGGTGACGCGGATCGAGAGCTGCGAGGTCGCGAAGAGGCCCGTCGACCGCGCGAGGTCGTCGAGGTCCTCCACGAGGCTGCGCCCGCGGGCACGCGCATCGGCCGCGGCCTCGGCGACCAGCAGCGCCGCGGAGAGCCCGTCCTTGTCGCGCACCACGTCCGGCAGCACGCAGTAGCCGATCGCCTCCTCGTAGCCGAAGACGATCCCGGGGGTGCGGGCGATCCACTTGAAGCCCGTGAGCGTGGTCGCGGCATCGCGCCCGTCGGCCCGGGCGATCCGCGAGAGCCAGCGCGAGGAGACCACGGAGTTCGCGAACACGCCGCGGGCGCCGTGGCCGCGCAGCAGCCGCGCCCCCAGCAGCACGCCGAGCTCATCGCCCGTGAGCATCCGCCAGTCGCCCAGATGCGGATCGACGACGGCCGCGGCGCAGCGGTCCGCGTCGGGATCGTTCGCGATCACCACGTCGGCCTCGAGCGTCCGCGCGAGCTCGAGGGCGAGGTCGATCGCCCCCTTCTCCTCGGGATTCGGGAAGGCGACGGTCGGGAAGTCCGGATCCGGATCGGCCTGCTTCGCGACCGAGTGCACGTCGGTGAAGGCGTTCTGGTGCAGGGCGGCGATCGCCGTCGCCCCGCCCACGCCGTGCATGGCCGTGTGCACGATCCGCACCTCGCGCGGCGAGTCCGGCTGAAGGATCGTGGAGATCGCCTCGAGATAGGCCGCGGGGACGGAGGGGTCCATGACCTGCCAGCCCGAGGCAGCGCGTGGGATCTCCCGGACGGGGCCGACGGCCGCGATGCGCGCGGCGATCTGCGCGTCCGACGGCGGGACGATCTGCACGCCCCGGCCATCGGGCTCGCTCGCGCGTCCGCCCAGGTAGACCTTGTAGCCGTTGTCGGCCGGAGGATTGTGGGATGCGGTGACGACGACCCCGGCGTCGGCGTCCAGGTGCCGGGTCGCGAAGGCCACGAGCGGGGTCGGGCAGTGCCCGTCGGAGAGGACCACCCGGCAGCCGGCGGCCGTCATGATCGCCGCGGACTCCCGCGCGAACGCCTCGGAGTGGTGGCGGGCGTCGTGCCCGATCACCACGAGAGGCGCCGCGTCGGTGCCGCCTCCGCCGAGCTCGCCGAGCAGGTGGTCGGCCAGCCCGCGGGCGGCGCGGGAGACCACGGAGAGGTTCATGCGGTGCGGGCCGGGGCCCATGCGACCGCGCAGGCCCGCGGTGCCGAAGGCGAGGGTGCCGTCGAAGGCGTCGGCCAGCTCCTCGGCCGCGGCCGCCGCCTCCTGGCCCGTGCCGTCCGCCTGGTCGAGCAGGCCCTGCAGCGCGGCCCGCGTCGACGGGTCGGGATCGTCGTCCATCCACTCCTGCGCGCGGGAGCGCAGCTGCACGTCGATCATCACGCCGCCTCGGCGATCCTGCGCACCACGCGCGCGAGCAGATCCGCGATGCGCGGCCCTGCCTCGCGACCCGCCTCGACGACCTCCTCGTGGCTGAGCGGGGTCGGGCTGATGCCCGCCGCCAGGTTCGTCACCAGGGAGATGCCCAGGATGTCCATGCCCGCCTCGCGGGCGGCGATCGCCTCGAGCGCGGTGGACATGCCCACGAGCGTCGCGCCCATCGTGCGTGCCATGCGGACCTCGGCGGGGGTCTCGTAGCTGGGGCCGCGGAACTGCATGTACACGCCCTCGGCGAGGGAGGGGTCGACCTCGTGGGCCACGTCCCGCAGGCGCGGGGTGTACAGGTCGGTGACGTCCACGAAGGTCGCGCCGCGCAGCGGGCTCGCGCCCGTGAAGTTGATCTGGTCGGAGATCAGCACCGGGGTGCCGGGCGCCCAGGACTCGTCGATCCCGCCGCACCCGTTGGTCAGCACCATGGTGCCGGCGCCGGTCGCTGCGGCGGTGCGCACGCCGTGCACCACCGCCTCGACCCCCGCGCCCTCGTAGTAGTGGGTGCGGGCCCCGATCACGAGCGCGTGGGCGTCGCCGCCCTCGATCGCGATGGAGCGCAGCGTCCCCACGTGGCCCGCGAGGGCGGGCGCGCGGAAGCCGGGGACCTGGGTCGCGGGAGCCTCCCAGACGGTCTCACCCAGCAGGTCGGCCGCGCCGCCCCACCCGGAGCCCAGCACCAGGGCGATGTCATGACGGGGGACGCCGCTGAGTTCCGCGATGCGGGCGGCCGCCTCGCGGGCGGCGGCCTGTGGATCGACGTCGAGTTCGCTCATGCGCCCCAGCCTACGGCGGCTCGTGGGCCACAATGAGCAGATGGCCGATCCGAGCACAGCACTGCCCCCGGACCCCGACCGCACCGGCCCCGACGACGGCGCGGAGCCGCGGGTCGTGATCATCGGCGGAGGTCCCGGAGGATACGAGGCGGCGCTGACGGCCGCGCGCACCGGCGCCCGGGTGACCCTCGTCGAGGAGCGCGGCATCGGCGGCGCGGCGGTGCTCACCGACGTGGTCCCCTCCAAGAGCCTCGTCGCCACGGCCGACGTCCTCGACGTCGTCGGCGCCTCGGCCGGGCTCGGCATCCGCGACGCCGAGGACGCCGGAGAGCCCGTCGCCGGATCCCTCACGGTGGACCTCGCCCGCGTGAACGAGCGCCTGCGCGCCCTCGCCCGCGCCCAGTCGGAGGACATCGCGGCCTCGCTCGCGGCCTCAGGCGTCGTGGTGCGCGCGGGGCGCGGACGCCTCGAGGACGCCGAGCACGTGGCGGTGCTCTCGGCGGACGGCGAGGTCGTCGAGGTGCTCCCGGCCGACGTGGTCCTGCTGTCCGTCGGCGCGCGACCCCGCGAGCTGCCCGAGGGGCGTCCCGACGGCGAGCGGATCCTGTCCTGGACCCAGCTCTACGACCTCGACGAGCTGCCCTCGCACCTGATCGTCGTCGGCTCGGGCGTCACCGGTGCCGAGTTCGCGAGCGCCTACCGCGCCCTCGGCAGCGAGGTCACCCTGGTCTCCTCGCGCGACCAGGTGCTCCCGGGAGGCGACGAGGACGCCGCAGCTGTCCTCGAGGAGGCCTTCACCCGCCGCGGCGTCACCCTGTGCTCCCGCTCGCGCGCCGCGTCCGCGCGGCGCGAACGGGTCGCCGACGGCGACGGCGCCGACGGCGGGGACGACGGTGACGGCAGCGGGGAAGGAGTCGTCGTCACCCTCGAGGACGGCCGGGAGATCCGCGGGAGCCACGTGCTGATGGCCCTCGGCGCGGTCCCCGCGACGGCGGGGCTGGGGCTCGAGGAGGCGGGCGTGCGCCTGCGGCCGAGCGGTCACATCGACACCGACCGGGTCTCCCGCACCTCCGTGCGCGGGGTCTACGCGGCGGGCGACTGCACGGGCGTCCACCCGCTCGCCTCCGTCGCCGCCATGCAGGGGCGCATCGCCATGCACCACGCCCTCGGCGATGCGGTGAGCCCTCTCATCCACCAGCAGGTGTCCTCGGCCGTGTTCACGAGCCCCGAGATCGCCATGGTCGGGCTCGGCGCCCGCGAGCTCGTCGACGGGGCCGACGGCGAGGTGCACGTGCTCCCGCTCGCGACGAACCCGCGCGCGAAGATGCAGGGGCTCACGGCCGGTTTCGTGAAGCTCGTCGTGCGCCCCGGATCGGGGACCGTGATGGGCGGGGTGGTCGTCGCCCCGCGGGCGAGCGAGCTCATCCACCCCATCACCCTCGCCGTCGCGCAGCGGATGACGGCCGACGAGCTCGCCTCGGCCTTCACCGTCTACCCCTCGCTCACCGGCTCGATCGCCGAGGCGGCGAGACGGCCCGCGGGGGAGTAGGCGTCGCAGCACCCCGGGACGCGCCGGGGAGCGCGTGCCCGCGCGGGTGAGGTGACGAGCGCTCTCAGTCCTCGATGCTGCAGAGCACGGCGCCCGCGGACACGGTGGCGCCGACCTCGGCGTCCAGGCCCGAGATCTTCCCGGAGCGGTGCGCGGTGATGGGCTGCTCCATCTTCATCGCCTCGAGGACGAGCACGAGGTCGCCGTCGGCGACGCTCTGCCCGTTCTCGACCATGATCTTCACGATCGTGCCCTGCATCGGCGCGGTGACGGCGGCGCCGCCCGCGGAACCGGCCTCCGCCTGGCGCTTGCCGACGCGGCGACGCTGGCGCACGGGCTGCTGCGGGGCGCGCAGGGAGGCCGGCAGGCTGACCTCGACGCGGCGGCCGTCGACCTCGACGACCACGGACTCGCGGCCCTCGGGCTCCTCGGGCTGCGCCGGCAGCGCGGCCTGCGGGATGTCGTTGTCGAACTCGGTCTCGATCCAGCGGGTGTGGACAGAGAACGGGGTCTTCGCATCCGACGGGGCGAACGCCGGGTCGCTCACGACCTTCCGGTGGAAGGGGAGCACCGTGGGCATGCCCTCGATGCGGAACTCCTCGAGCGCGCGGCGGGAGCGCTCGAGCGCCTCCTGGCGGGTGGCGCCGGTGATGATGAGCTTGCCGAGCATCGAGTCGAAGGCGCCGGAGACCTCGTCGCCCTCGCGCACGCCGGAATCGACGCGCACGCCCGGGCCCGACGGCGGGGAGAAGAGCTTGACGACGCCGGGCGAGGGCAGGAAGCCGCGCCCCGCGTCCTCGCCGTTGAGGCGGAACTCGAAGGAGTGCCCGCGCGCGATCGGATCGGTCGAGGAGATCTTCTCGCCGGCGGCGATGCGGAACTGCTCGCGCACCAGGTCCACGCCCGCGACCTCCTCGGAGACCGGGTGCTCGACCTGGAGGCGCGTGTTGACCTCGAGGAAGGAGATGGTGCCGTCCATGCCCACGAGGAACTCGCAGGTGCCGGCGCCCACGTAGCCGGCCTCGGCGAGGATCGACTTGGAGGCGGCCACGAGCTCTGCGTTCTGCTCGCGCGAGAGGAAGGGTGCGGGCGCCTCCTCGACGAGCTTCTGATGGCGGCGCTGCAGGGAGCAGTCGCGGGTCGAGACGACCTGGATGTTGCCATGGGCGTCGGCCAGGCACTGGGTCTCCACGTGCCGGGGGGCGTCGAGGTACTTCTCGACGAAGCACTCGCCGCGGCCGAAGGCTGCGGTGGCCTCGCGCACCGCGGAGTCGAACAGCTCGCGGACCTCGGACTCCTCGCGGGCGACCTTGAGGCCGCGGCCGCCGCCGCCGAAGGCGGCCTTGATCGCGATCGGCAGGCCGTGCTCGCGGGCGAACTCGACGACCTCGTCGCTGCCCTCGACCGGGTCCTTGGTGCCGGCGACGAGCGGGGCGCCGGCCTTCTCGGCGATGTGGCGCGCGGAGACCTTGTCGCCGAGGGACTCGATGGCCGACGGGGGCGGACCGATCCACACCAGCCCCGCATCGATCACGGCCTGCGCGAACTCGGCGTTCTCCGAGAGGAAGCCGTAGCCGGGGTGGACGGCCTCGGCGCCCGAGCGCTCGGCGATGTCCAGCAGCTTGTCCACGACCAGGTACGAGTTCGCGGCGGTCTCGCCGCCCAGCGCGTAGGCCTCGTCGGCCACCGTGGTGTGCAGGGCGTTGCGATCGGGGTCCGCGTAGACGGCGATCGAGCGCAGTCCCGCGTCCTTGCAGGCCCTGGCCACACGTACCGCGATCTCCCCGCGATTGGCGATGAGCACCGATCCGAACGGGCGGTGCTGGGAGCTGCGAGATGCCATGGGGCGGGTCCTTCCGGGGGAGATGATCGGGTCGAGTCTAGTTCAGCGGGCGCGCGCGTCGAATCCTCCCGGGCGGCGCGCCGCGCACGTCACTGGGCGCCTGCGGTCTCAGTCCTCGCGCCAGAGCTCGTGCACGCCGATGCCGATCAGGCCGAGCAGATCGCGCAGCAGGGGGAGGCTCAGACCGACGACCGCGTGCGGATCGCCCGTCACGGAGGTGATGAAGGGCCCTCCGAGGCCGTCGATCGTGAATCCGCCCGCGACGCCGAGGGGCTCGCCGGTGGCGACGTAGGCCTCGATCTCCTCGTCGGAGAGATCGGCGAAGGAGACCTCGGCGCTCGCCGTCGCCCCGATCGTCGCGCCCGTGCCCTCGTCCTCGACGTCCCGGTCGTCCACGAGCCAGTGCCCGCTGTGGAGCACGGCGGTGCGGCCGCGCAGCTCCCGCCAGCGCTCCGTCGCCCGCTCCGGGGTGTGCGGCTTGCCGATGACCTCGCCGTCGACCTCGAGCATCGAGTCGCAGCCCAGGACGACGTACCCGCCCTCGGACTCCTCGAGGACCGCATGGGCCTTCTCCCGGGCGAGCAGCAGCACCGCCTCGGCGGGCTCGAGATCGCCCGCGGCCGCGAGCAGGGCGTCCTCGTCGAGATCGGCCGCCATCGCATCGAACTCGATGCCCGCCCGCTCGAGGGTCGAGCGCCGGCCCTGCGAGGCGGAGGCGAGGAGGAGCAGGGGCAGGGACTCGTCGACGGCGCTCATGCCAGGGCCTCCTTGAGGACGGACAGCGGCAGGCTGCCGAGCTCGAGGGCCCGGCGGTGGAAGTCGCGAGGGTCGCCGCCCGCGGGGACGTGCTGCGCGCGCAGCTGCTCCCAGGTGCGGCGGCCGACGGCGTAGGACGGCGCCTGGCCCGGCCAGCCCGTGTAGCGGTTGAGCTCGAAGCGGCGCTCGGCCTCGCTCGCGCCCCAGTTCGGCGCCATGAAGTCCCAGGCGGCGTCGAAGGTCCACGCGCCGCCGTCGGCCCCCGGCAGTCCCGTGGGCATCGGCAGCTGCAGGTGCAGGCCGATGTCCAGGACCACGCGGCCCGCGCGCATGCGCTGGGAGTCGAGCATGCCGAGGCGGTCGCCGTCGTCCTCGAGGTACCCCAGGGAGTCCATGAGCTTCTCGGCGTACAGCGCCCAGCCCTCGCCGTGCGCGGAGACCCAGCACATCAGGGCGCGCCAGCGGTTCAGGGTCGCCGCCTGGAGGGTCTGCGTGCCGACCTGCAGGTGATGCCCGGGAACGCCCTCGTGGTAGACGGTCGTGGTCTCCGTCCAGGTGCGGAACTCGGTGTTCTCGGGCGGCACGTCCCACCACATGCGGCCGGGCCGCGTGAAGTCCTCGCTGGGACCGGTGTAGTAGATGCCGCCCGAGCCCGTGCGGGCGATCATGCACTCCAGGCGCTGGAGCTGCTCGGGGATGTCGAAGTGGGTGCCGGTGAGCTCGCGCAGCGCGGTGTCGGACTTCTCCTGCATCCAGGTGCGCAGCGCCTCGGTGCCGTGGAGGATGCGCGCGGGATCCGCGTCCAGAGAGGCCCGGGCGGCCTCGATCGAGGAGCCGCCGCCGTTGCCGTAGTGGGCGTTCAGACGGCCCGCCACCTGCTCCTGCTCCGCGATGATCTCGTGGAGCTGATCGATGCCCCACGCGTACGTCTCCTCGAGGTCGACCTCCTCGCCGAGGAACACGCGGGAGGCCAGCCGGTAGTGGTCGCGCCCGACGGCGTCCGCGTCCGGGGCCTGCTCGCGCAGCGACTCGAGGACCTCGGCGATCCCGCGGT
The DNA here is from genome assembly GCF_020792675.1 of Brachybacterium halotolerans subsp. kimchii. NCBI lineage: Bacteria > Bacillati > Actinomycetota > Actinomycetes > Micrococcales > Dermabacteraceae > Brachybacterium > Brachybacterium halotolerans. Next base: position 3,854,991 of record NZ_CP086254.1, read on the forward strand.
ATCCGCGGGAGGCCTCCTGCGCGGCGGCGGCGACGTACTCGCGCTGGGCGTCGTCGCCCTTCGCCTCGCGGGCGAAGGCGGGGAAGAAGTCCTCGGCGTAGCCGCGCGCCTGGGCGGCGCCCAGATCCAGCTGCCGGCGGGCGGAGACGACCCCCGCGGCGGCGGCCTCGCGCAGGGACTGCGCCCAGCCCTCGAGCGAGTCGGGGATCTTCGCGAGGCGCTCGGCGATGACCTCCCAGTCCTCCGCGGTCCCGGTCGCCATCTGGTCGAACACGTCACGGATCTGCAGCGTCGAGGCGAGATTGTTGACGGTCGCGACGTCGAGGTGCTGCTCGGCGAGCTCGATCTCGAGGCCCAGGCGCTCGCGCATGGCGGCGCGGGTGACCGCGTCGACCGCGTCCTCGTCGGGGGTGCTCTCGATGCGCTCGAGGGTCCGACGGGCCTGATCGGTGCGCGCGGCGATCGCCGCGGGGGAGAAGTCGGTGACCTCGCCCTCGTGCCCGGGGACCCCCAGCTCGGTCGCGAGGAACGGATCGGCGGCGATGGAGCGCTCGACGTGCTCGTCGGCGACGGCGTCCAGGGCCGTGCGCGTGCGCTGCGAGGGGGACTGCGGGGGAGCGTCTGAGGTCATGGCGCCAGCCTAGGCGAGGAGCCCCGGCGTCTCGGCCGAACGCGCGGGTCAGCGGTCCGAGAACATCCAGGCGGACTCGGAGGGGAGGGCGCGCAGCGCATGAGAGCGGGGGAAGCTGTGGGCGGCGTCGGACCAGGCCCCTGCGGCCCCGCGGTGCTCGTCGGCCAGGGCGCGCTCGCCGGCCTCGATGCGACTCGCGACGCTCATCGCGGAGACCGCGACGGCGATCGCGGCGAGCTCGTCGTCGGCCAGGCGCCCGGCGACCAGCCGCACGTCCCCGCCGGCGACGGCGACGGCCTGGCCGCCGCGCAGGTCCGGCTCTCCCGCGCCGCCGTTCGCGCTGCCCGCGCTCACAGCGGGATGTTCCCGTGCTTCTTGGTGGGCAGCGACTGGCGCTTGGTGCGCAGCATGCGCAGCGCGCGGGCGATCTGGATGCGCGTGGCGGAGGGCTCGATGACGCTGTCGATCCAGCCGCGCTCGGCGGCGGCGTACGGGGTCGCGAACTCCTCTTCGTACTCCGTCTGCAGCTTCGCGCGCTCGGCCTCGACGTCGCCGCCCTCCTCCGCGACCTTCTTCAGGTTCTGGCGGTGCAGGATGTTCACGGCGCCCTGGGCGCCCATCACGGCGATCTGCGCGGTGGGCCAGGCGAGGTTCACATCGGCCCCGAGGTCCTTCGAGCCCATGACGATGTAGGCGCCGCCGTAGGCCTTGCGGGTGATCACCGTGACCAGCGGCACGGTCGCCTCGGCGTACGCGTACAGCAGCTTCGCGCCGCGGCGGATGATGCCGCTGAACTCCTGGTCGGTGCCGGGCAGGAATCCGGGGGTGTCCACGAAGGTCAGCACGGGGATGTTGTTCGCGTCGCATAGGCGCACGAAGCGGGCCGCCTTCTCGGAGGCGTCGATGTCCAGGGTGCCCGCGAAGTGCGAGGGCTGGTTGGCGATGATGCCGACGCTGCCGCCCTCGATGCGGCCGAAGCCGACCATGATGTTCTGCGCGAAGCTCGGCTGGACCTCGAGGAACTCGCCGTCGTCCAGCACCGTCTGCAGCACCTGCAGCATGTCGTAGGGCTGGTTGGGGGAGTCCGGGATCAGCTGGTCCAGCGTCCGGTCCTCGGAGGTGGTCTGCTCGTCGAACGGGGTGGGGAACGACGGGGCGGGGCTCAGCGTGTTCGAGGGCAGGTAGCTCAGCACGTCCTTGACGTACTCGATCGCATCGTCCTCGTCGGGCGCCATGTAGTGGGCCACGCCCGAGCGCGTCGAATGGGTGCGGGCGCCGCCGAGCTCCTCGAAGCCGACGTCCTCGCCGGTGACGGTGCGGATCACGTCGGGCCCGGTGATGAACATGTGCGAGGTCTTCTCGACCATCACGATGATGTCCGTGAGCGCGGGGGAGTACACGGCGCCGCCCGCGGCCGGGCCCATCACGAGCGAGATCTGCGGGATCACGCCCGAGGCGCGCGTGTTGCGGCGCATGATGCCGGCGAACATCGCGAGCGAGGCGACGCCCTCCTGGATGCGCGCGCCGCCGCCGTCGAGGATGCCGATGATCGGCACGCCCGTGGACAGCGCGAGGTCCTGCACCTTCTGGATCTTGCGGCCGTGGGCCTCGCCGAGCGAGCCTCCGAAGACCGTGAAGTCCTGCGAGTAGACGCACACCTGGCGGCCGTCGATCGTGCCGTAGCCGGTGACGATGCCGTCGCCGTCGGGACGGCGCTTCTCGAGTCCGAAGGCATGCGACTGATGCGTCACGAAACGATCGGTCTCGACGAACGAGCCGTCGTCCAGGAGGTCGGTGATGCGCTCGCGGGCGGTCTTCTTGCCGCGCGCATGCTGCTTCTCGACCGCGACCTCGTCGGCTGCGTGGACGACTCGGTCCTCGCGTTTCTGCAGGTCGGCGAGTCGTTCGGCCGTGTTCAGAGGCCGGGGGGCGTCGGTCACGGAACCTCCTGTGCGGACCGTCGGGGAAACACGGGGATACTACGCTACCCAGGCGCTCCGCCCCCGCATCAGGGGCGGTGCGGGCAGGTCGCGGCCCTCATGAGGGGACGCGAGGAGCGGGACGATCAGGAGGGCGGAGCGGGCATGGCCAGCAGCGAGTCGACGTCGCGAGGCGGGGGTGCACCCTCCCTGCATGTTCTCGCCCACACCTCCTCCACCCAGGACGCCGCCCGGGAGCTGCTGCACGCGGGCGCCGGGGCTCCGCTGGCGGTCCTCACCCGGGACCAGCGCAGCGGGCGCGGCCGCCTCGGCCGCCCTTGGAGCACGCCGCCGGGAGGGGGGCTCGCGCTCACGCTCGCCCGCAGGAGCACGATCGGCCCCGCGGCTCGCACCTGGTACCCGCTGGTGGTGGGGCTGGGCGCGCTCGAGGCGCTGCGGGGTGCGACCGGTGCGGGCGAGCGCATCGGGCTCAAGTGGCCCAACGACCTGCTGACCGCCGACGCGCGCAAGCTCGGCGGCATCCTCCTCGAGGGGGACGGCGCAGACCATGTGCTGGTGGGCATCGGGATCAACCTCGCCGGACCCATCGAGCTCTCCGATCCCGCGGCGCTCCCGCCCGCCTGGCTCTGGGGCGAGGGCGGCATCGCCGTCTCCGGGCCCGGGGTCGGCGTCCCCGTGAGCGATGCCGCCGCGAGCGCCCTGGCCTCGGCCGTCGCCGAGGGAGTCGAGCGCGAGCTCGCCCTGCTCGATGCCCACGGAGGGGACGCGATGGCGAGCGGCCAGCGCGGGCGCTATGGTATGGCGTGCCTCACACTGGGGCGCGAGGTGCGCTTCGACGATCTCTCGACGCCGACCGCGGCGGCCCCTGCGACGGGCCGGGCGCAGCGCCTGGACGGCGACGGCCGGCTCGTCATGCGCCTGCCCACGGGTGCGGAGCGGGTCGTCTCGGCCGGGGACGTGCGGCACCTGCGCGCGCTCGGCGACGACCCTCCGTCCTCGCCCGCCGGTCGTCCCGATGCGGCCTGCGCCCCTGCTTCCCCCGACGACACCCAGGAGACCCATCCGTGACCGACGAGAACCCGGACCTCGCCTCGGACCTCGAGCCCGACGCCCGCGACGCCGACCTCGGCGCGGAGCCCGCGGACGCCGCGCCCGGAGAGCGCGTCCCGCACGACGCCCTCGCCGCGATCGACGACCTCGAGGGCTCCGAGACCCTGCGCGAGGGGGAGATCTCCCCGGAGGAGATGGCCGCCCTCAACCGCCGCTTCCAGTCGGTGCGCCGCAGCGTGGGCGCCCTCGAGCGCGTGCTCCTGCAGGGGCCGCGCGAGCACTCCCGGCGCGACCTCGCCGAGCAGCAGGGCATCCCCGAGCGCCTCATCTCCACCTACTGGCGCTCGCTCGGCTTCGGACCCGTCGACGAGGACACCGTGGTCTTCACCGACGAGGACGCCTTCGCGATCGGCGACCTCGTCGCCATGGTCGACGATGGCGCGATCTCCGAGCGGGCCTTCACCTCGATCTCCCGCGGGCTCGGCTACCACATGGGGCGGCTGGCCATGTGGATCACCGAGGCCCTCGTCGAGGAGGCCAAGACCCGCGACGGGAAGGACGACGGCGAGGCCCGCGAGCAGATGCTCGAGACGGTCCCGCAGCTCATCGAGACCCTCGAGACCCAGGTGCTGTTCACCTTCCGCCGCCAGCTCGCCGCCTACTCGGCGCGCGCCGGCTCCGAGGTGCTTCAGGCCACCGAGAACGGCACCCACGACGAGGTGTTCCCCCTGAACCGGGCCGTCGGCTTCGCGGATCTCGTCCAGTTCACACGGCTCTCGCGCTCCCTCGGCGGCGCGGAGCTGGCCGACGTCGTCACCCAGTTCGAGGTCACCTGCCGCGACATCATCTCCGTCGGCGGCGGGCGCGTGGTCAAGACCGTGGGCGACGAGATCATGTTCCTGGCCGACGCGCCCGAGGACGGCGCACAGATCGCGGTGTCGATCGCCGAGGCGATCCGCGACGACCCCGACCTGCCGTCGGCCCGGGTCGGCATGTGCTGGGGGTCGATGTTCTCGCGCTACGGCGACGTCTTCGGCCCGACGGTGAACCTCTCGGCGCGCCTGGAGAGCGTCGCCGACCCCGGCGGGGTGCTCGTGGACCTCGCCACCGCGGAGGCCGTCGAGCGCGCGCTGCCCGGGGGCTTCGAGTCGTCGGAGATCCGGCCCACCGAGCTGCACGGCATCGGCACGGTCGAGGCCGTCGCCCTCACCCGCGGCACCTCCGAGCCGCTGGACATGGGCCTGTGATGCGGGCGGCCGGGAGTGCGGATCCGCACGCGCCTCGGAGCGGGCGCACAGGTCGGGACGTAGGATGCCTCCTGTGACACGTCTGCTGCTCGTCGAAGACGATTCCGCGATCGCCGAACCGCTGTCCCGCGCGCTCGACCGCGAGGGCTACACGGTCACGCGCGCCTCGCGCGGTATGGATGCCCTCGGCATCGCCGCCGCCGGGGACCCGATCGACCTGGTCATCCTGGATCTGGGGCTCCCGGACCTCGATGGCCTCGAGGTCGCTCGGCGCCTGCGCAAGGGCGGCCTGGAGTCCCCGATCCTCATCCTCACGGCCCGCGCCGACGAGGTCGACGCCGTCGTCGGCCTCGACGCCGGGGCCGACGACTACGTCACCAAGCCCTTCCGGCTGGGCGAGCTGCAGGCGCGCATCCGCGCGCTGCTGCGACGCGCCCAGACCGTCGAGGAGTCCACGAGCGCCTTCGACGTCAACGGCGTGTCCCTGGACGTCTCCGCCCGGCGCGCCTACGTCGACGGCGAGGAGCTCAGCCTCTCCGCCAAGGAGTACGACCTGCTCACCGTCCTCGTGCGCGAGGCCGGCAGCGTCGTCACCCGCGACGACCTCATGCGCGAGGTCTGGGGCGCCGAGTGGTGGGGCTCGACCAAGACCCTCGACATGCACATCTCCTGGCTGCGTCGGAAGCTGGGCGATGACGCCACCAATCCCCGCAGGATCACCACCGTCCGCGGCGTCGGCTTCCGTTTCGAGACCGGCGACGGGAGCTGACGCGTGCGCACGCGAGTGCTGCAGGCGACGGTCATCACGGTCATCCTCACGGTCCTGCTGCTGGGCATCCCGCTGGCGTACTCGTGGCTTCAGCTGACCGACCAGAACCTCACCGCGCGCGCCACCTCCATCGCCAACGAGGTCCGCACCAACGCCGAGAAGCGCATCAGCGACGACCGGCCCATCGACAAGGCGATGCTCCAGCAGATCGCCGATTCCCAGCCCGACCTGGCCGTGCACATCACGGTGACCTATGAGGGCCGCACCATCGAGGCGGGACCCGACCCGGGCAACAGCACGAAGGTGATCTCCACGCCCGGCACCTCCGGCGTGAACGTCACCGTCACCATCACCAAGGCCGACGTGCGCGCGCACACCGCGAGCGCGGCCGTGCTCATCATCGTCGCCGGCCTCGCGGCGATCTCCATCGGCGTCTCCGTCGCCCTCTGGCAGGCCCAGCGGATCTCCGCGCCGCTCGCTCGGCTCACCCGCCGGGCCGAGGAGATGGGCTCGGGCCGCGCGCGCGGACCCTGGCGGCCCAGCGGCATCACCGAGATCGACACCGTCGCCGAGGAGCTCGCGAACTCCGGCGCCCAGCTCACCGAGCGGCTCGAGGCCGAGAGCCGACTCGCCTCCGATGCCTCCCACCAGCTGCGCACGCCGCTCACCGCGCTCTCCATGCGCCTGGACGAGATCCTCGCCACCAGCTCCGAGGAGTGGGTGCGCGACGAGGCCCGGATCTCGCTCGAGCAGATCGACCGCCTCACCGAGGTCGTCCACGACCTCATCAACGCCCCGCGCTCCTCGCAGCGCCGCACCCCCGGCGTCGTCGAGCTGCGCACCGTGCTCACCCAGCAGAGCGAGGAGTGGTCCCCGGCCTACCGCGCCGCCGGCCGCGAGCTGCGCATCCAGGTGCCGCGAGCCGCCGCCGTCTGGGGCTCCACCGGCCCGCTCACCCAGGTCGTGGCGACCCTCGTGGAGAACTCCCTCACCCACGGCGGAGGGCGCACCCTGGTCAAGGTGCGCCGGAACGAGAAGTCCACGGTCGTCGAGATCTCCGACGAGGGCCCCGGCATCGACCCCGCGCTGGGCAAGCGCATCTTCGAGCGCTCGGTCTCCGGGCGCACCTCGGGCACGGGCGTCGGCCTCGCGCTCGCCCGCACCCTCGTGGAGGACGACGGCGGGCGCCTCGAGCTGCTCAGCGAGCAGCCCGCGACCTTCGGCGTCTTCCTCATCTCCGCGCCCGACGAGGACACCGCCGGCGCGGAGGACATGGTGCTCGGCGCCGAGTCGGCCGACGAGCTGGGCTCCCTTCCGCAGGGCGCGGTGCTGCCGCGCCGCCGCCGGGGGAGCGCCGGGCACGGACACGGCCACCGCGCGCGCACGTCGGTCCGGACGGCCGCACCCGAGGACCGCAGCCGCTCCTAGGATGGGGCCGTGCCCCCGAACTCCGCGCCCCACGACCCCGCCCCGACCAGTGCTCCCGCGGCTCCGCGCATCGGCGTCGTCGGCGGCGGGCAGCTCGCCCGGATGATGCTCGGTCCGGCGATCGAGCTCGGCCTGCCGCTCACGGTGCTCGCCACCGATCCCGCCGAATCGGCCGCCCAGGGCGCTGCCCGCGTGAGGATCGGCCGCCATGACGACGAGGAGGCCGTGCGCGCTCTCGCCGCCGAGGTCGACGTCCTCACCTTCGACCACGAGCACGTGCCGCCGCGCATCCTCGAGGGCATCGAGCGCGACGGCCTCGCCGCGGTGCGGCCGGGACCCTCGGCCCTCGTCCACGCCCAGGACAAGCTCCTCATGCGCGAGCGCCTCAGCGCCCTCGGCCACCCGTGCCCGCACTGGTGGCGCGCGGTCTCCGCGGCCGATGTCGACGCCGCGCTCGCCGAGATCGGCGCGGCCGCCGGGGAGGGCGCCGCGCCAGCGCCCCGCGCCGTGGTGAAGACCCCGCGCGGCGGCTACGACGGCCACGGAGTGCGCATCGTCTCCGCGGGCGGCGACGTCGCCGACTGGTTCGAGGAGCACGACGAGCTGCTCGTCGAGGAGCTCGTGCCCTTCACCCGGGAGCTCTCCGCGCAGGTCGCGCGCCGGCCCGGCGGCGAGATGCTCGCCTTCCCGGTGGTGCGCTCGACGCAGAAGGACGGCGTGTGCTTCGAGGTGCTCGCCCCCGCCCCGGACCTCTCCGCCGCCGATCAGGAGCGCATCCAGCACCTCGCCCTGCGGATCGCCGAGGACCTCGGCGTCACCGGCATGCTCGCCGTCGAGCTGTTCGAGACCACCGCCGGCGAGGTGCTCGTCAACGAGCTCGCCATGCGCCCCCACAACACCGGCCACTGGTCGATGGAGGGCGCGGTCACCGGCCAGTTCGAGCAGCACCTGCGGGCCGTCGCCGACCTCCCGCTCGGGGCGAGCGCGCCCCGCGCCCCGCACGCCGTCATGGTGAACCTCCTGGGCGGCTCGCGCGAGGACCTCGCCGCCGGCGCCCGCGAAGCCATGGCGCGCGACCCCGAGCTGAAGATCCACCTCTACGGGAAGACCGTGCGGCCCGGCCGCAAGGTCGGCCACGTGACGCTCGCGGGGGAGGACCCCGCGGACCTGCTCGCGCGCGCCCACCGCGCCGAGCGCCTCATCATCGACGCCGTGCACGAGGAGCAGAGCGCATGAGCACACCCCAGGACCACACCGCCCCGCGCGTCGCGATCGTGATGGGCTCGGACTCCGACTGGCCGACGCTCAGCCCTGCCCGCGACGCCCTCGCGGAGTTCGGCCTGGACGCCCACGTGGACGTCGTCTCCGCCCACCGCATGCCCGAGGACATGGTCGAGTTCGGGCGCACCGCCGCGGGCCGCGGCCTGCGCGTGATCATCGCGGGAGCCGGCGGCGCCGCCCACCTGCCCGGCATGCTCGCCGCCCTCACCCCGCTGCCCGTGATCGGCGTGCCCGTCCCGCTCAAGCACCTGGACGGGATGGACTCCCTGCTCTCGATCGTGCAGATGCCCGCCGGGGTTCCGGTCGCGACGGTCTCCATCGGCGGCGCCCGCAACGCGGGACTTCTCGCCGCCCGCATCCTCGGTGCGGCCGACGACGCCGAGGGCGAGCGCCTGCGCGAGCGCATGCGCGCCTTCCAGGGCGAGCTGCGCGACCTTGCGCACGCCAAGGGCGAGTCGCTGCGCTCGTCCCTGTCCTGAGCGGCGGCCTCCGATAGATTCGGGGGCATGAACGAGACCTCTGAGCCGTCCGGGGCGGCCCCCGCGCGCGCGGGCGTGCGCATCGTGGACTCCGCCGACGTCGCCGAGACGGCCCGCATCGGCGAGGGGAGCGCGATCTGGCACCTCGCCCAGGTGCGCGAGGACGCCGAGCTGGGCCGCGACTGCATCGTGGGCCGCGGCGCCTACATCGGCACCGGCGTGCACATGGGCGACGGCTGCAAGGTCCAGAACTACGCGCTCGTCTACGAGCCCGCGCGCCTGGCCGAGGGCGTCTTCGTCGGCCCCGCGGCCGTCTTCACCAACGACCATCGGCCGCGCGCGATCAACCCCGACCTCACCCCGAAGTCCGCCGACGACTGGGACGCGGTGGGCGTCACCTGCGAGACGGGCGCCGCGATCGGAGCGCGCGCCGTGTGCGTCGCCCCCGTGACCATCGGCGCCTGGTCGATGGTCGCCGCCGGATCGACCGTCACCCGCGACGTCGTGCCCCACGCCCTGGTCGCGGGCGCCCCCGCCCGCCGCATCGCCTGGGTGGGCCGCTCGGGGGAGAAGCTCGAGCCGGCCTCCGACGGGACCGACGCCTGGGTGTGCCGGACGACGGGCGAGTGGTACGTGGCCGACGAGACGACGGGCGGGCTCACCCTCGCCGCCGACGCCGGGGCCGAGAAGCAGGACGAGACGACGGACGGAGAGCACGCATGAGCGAGCAGATGATCCCCGCGGCCCGCCCCCTCATCGGGGACGAGGAGCGCGAGGCCGTGGACCGGGTGCTGAGGAGCGGCATGGTCGCGCAGGGCCCCGAGGTGGCGGCCTTCGAGCACGAGTTCGCCGCCGAGCTCGCCGCCTCCCGCCCCACGGTCGCCGTGAACTCCGGCACCTCCGGCCAGCACCTGGGGATGCTCGCCCTGGGCCTCGGCCCGGGCGACGAGGTCATCGTCCCCTCCTTCACCTTCGCGGCGACCGCGAACTCCGTGGCCGTCTGCGGCGCGACCCCGGTGTTCGTCGACATCGACCTCGAGACCTTCTGCATCGACCCCTCCGCGATCGAGGGCGCGATCACCGAGCGCACCGTGGGCATCCAGCCCGTGCACCTCTACGGCCACCCCGCCGAGATCGACACGATCGCCGAGATCGCCGCCCGCCGCGGCCTGTGGGTCGCCGAGGACGCCGCCCAGGCGCACGGCGCCGCCTGGAAGGGGCAGCAGGTCGGCACCTTCGGCCGCTTCGGGATGTTCTCCCTGTACCCGACGAAGAACATGACCAGCGGCGAGGGCGGCATGGTCGCCTGCGAGGACGAGGAGCTCGCCCGCGCCGTGCGCCTGCTGCGCAACCAGGGCATGGAGGTCCAGTACGCCAACGAGGTCGCCGGCTTCAACAACCGCATGACCGACCTGCACGCCGCCATCGGCCGCGTCCAGCTCACCAAGCTCGCCGGCTGGACCGCGCAGCGCCGGGCGAACGCCGCCGCGCTCGACGAGGGGCTCGCGGGCATCGCGGGCGTGCGCACGCCCGTCGTCCGCGAGGGCGCCGAGCACGTCTACCACCAGTACACGATCCGCCTCGAGGGCGCGAGCGCCGCCGAGCGAGACGCCTTCGCGACCGCCCTGCGCGAGGAGCACCAGGTGGGCTGCGGCGTCTACTACCCGACGCCCGTGCACCGCCTGCCCTCCTTCGGCCTCGACCTCGACCTCCCGGTCACCGAGCAGGCCGCCCGCGAGGTGCTGTCCCTGCCCGTCCACCCGAGCCTGACCGCGCACGACCTCGATCGCATCATCGCCGCGGTCTCGGCCGTCGCCGCTGCGGGAACCGGGAGCGCCGCATGAGCACGAGCACCCCGAGCACCGGCGCGAGCCCCCACCGGCCCCTGCGGGCCGGACTCATCGGCCTGGGCATGATGGGCCGTCACCACGCCCGCAACCTGCGCGCCCTCGAGGGCGTCGAGCTCGTCGCCGTCGCCGACCCCCAGGGCGACCCACACGGCGCGGCCCCCGGCTACGACGTGCTGCCCGATGCTCGCGCCCTCGTCGAGGCCGGCATCGACTACGCCGTCATCGCCGTGCCCACCCAGTTCCACCGCGACGTCGCGCTCACCTTCGCCGAGGCGGGAGTCCACTGCCTCGTCGAGAAGCCGCTGGCCTTCGACGTCGCCGAGGCCGAGGAGATCGCCGCCGCCTACGAGCAGGCGGGCCTGGTGGGCGCCGTCGGCTACATCGAGCGCTTCAACCCGGCCCTGCAGGAGATGCGCCGGCGCCTGGCCGACGGCCAGCTCGGCGAGATCTTCCAGATCTCGACCCGCCGCCAGGGCGGGTTCCCCGCCCGCATCTCCGACGTGGGCGTGGTGAAGGACCTCGCGACCCACGACCTCGACCTCACCGCCTGGGTCGCCGGCAGCGATTTCGCGCAGGTAGCGGCGTTCTCCACGCGCCGCTCCGGGCGTGAGGACGAGGACATGGTCTCGGTCTCCGGGCAGCTCGCGAGCGGCACCATCACCAGCCACCTGGTCAACTGGCTCTCGCCCTTCAAGGAGCGCGTGACCGTGGTGACCGGCGAGAACGGCTCCCTGGTCGCGGACACCGTGAACGCGGACCTCACCTTCTGCGCCAACGGTGAGAGCGCGACGAACCTCTGGGACTCCATGGCCTCCTTCCGCGGGGTCAGCGAGGGCGACATGGTCCGCTACTCCCTGCGCCGCACCGAGCCGCTGCGGACCGAGCACGAGGCGTTCCGCGACGCGGTCCTCGGCGATCCCTCGAACATCGTCACCATGCGCGAGGGTCTGCAGACCGTCCGCGCCGTCGAGGCCGTGCTGTGCTCGGCCCGCGAGGGTCGGATCGTCCGCCCCGACGACGTCGCCCCGTGAGCGCGGGGGAGGGCATGAGCGCCCGTCGCGCGTCGTCGGCGGGATCGGCGTCGTCCGCACTCGCGACGCTGCGGCGCCGGGCCCTGGGCGCCGGCGTGGCCGCGGCCTCGGTGCTCCCGGGCGGATTCGGTGCGCGGGCGCGCTACCTCCGCCTCACCCGGCGCATGGACCGCGGCGAGGTCCCGTCCGTCTGGCGCGGAGAGATGCTCGCGCAGCTGCGGCGGGCCGATGCGCTGCTCGCGCGCGGTGACGACGACGGGGCCGTCGAGTGGTTCGACAAGGCCCTGCGCGTGGGCTATCACGCCTCGCTCCACTACGGGCTCGAGGACTCCCCGCTGATCGCCGACCCCGAAGGATTCCTCGCGCCCGTGCGCGCGAGCGACGTGGGCCGCCTGCTGCTCGCCCCGCCCACGCGCGACGACGGCCCCTCCCGACCCGCCCCGCGGCAGCGTGCGGACTCGGCCGGCGCCGGCGCGGGAGCGTCGGACGCGCCCGTGCGGCTGCTCGTGATCGCCCAGCGCAACTGGACCTTCGTGAACCCCGTCATCGACGCCCTCGAGCAGAACGGCTTCGAGGTGCGGCGCTTCGAGGTCGACGATCTCCCGCCCTCCGAGCGGCCCACCCGCGAGCGGGTGCTGCGCGCGCGCATGGAGCTCGCCCGCACGGGACGGCGCCTGCCCACTCCCGCCGTCCTGGCCGCGGAGTTCGACTGGGCCGACGTGGTGCTCGTCGAGTGGGGCCATCACGTGCTCACCTGGGTCTCCCTGCTCGCGGAGATGCCGCGCGTCACCGCCGCGCGGATCCATCGCTTCGAGGCCTACACCCCCTTCCCCCTGCTCACGGTCTTCGACGTCGTCGACCGGGTGCTGTTCGTCTCCCCGCACGTGCGCACGCTCATCCAGCACCTCACGGCGAACCTCGAGCGCGCGGGGGAGATCATCGGCGTCGACAACTTCCTCGCCTACGGGCTGGGTCCGGAGCCGCGCGGGGACCGCGATACCCACCTGCTCGCCCAGGTGGGATGGCTGCGCCCCGTGAAGGACGTGCTGTTCACCCTGGACCTGCTCGAGCGCGTGCGCGCCGAGGACCCTCGGCATCGCCTGCAGCTCATCGGCCCCGGACTGCCCGAGGACCCCGCGCAGGACACCGCCTTCCAGGCCCGCGTGCGCCGGCGGCTCGCCGAGTTCCCCACCGGCGCCGTGCAGGTGCTGGGCGCCCGCTCGGACGTGCCCGACCTGCTCGCGATGGCCGGATGGATCGTCTCCTCCTCGCTGCACGAGGGAGTCCACGAGGCGGTCATGGAGGGCATCGCGGCCGGCTGCGTCCCGCTGATCAGGAACTGGCCCGACGCCCGCCCCTACGGAGGCGCGGGCGTCATCTATCCCGACCGCTGGGTGGTCGAGGACCTCGACGGGGCCGTGGACCGCGTGCTGCGCATCGAGCGCGAGCACGCCCTCGCCGAGGTCTCGGCCGAGGCGCGCGCGTGGGTCGTCGAGCGCCGCACCGCCTCGACCGTGACCCGCGGGTACATCGAGGCGCTCTCGCCGCAGGAGCCGCCGGCCGGTGAGGACCCGACCGGATCGACGCCCCGATGACCTTGGACTGGCTCCTGCCCGTGGTGGGAGCCTGGGCACTGCTGTGCGCCCCCGGCGCACTGCTGCTCGCCGCGGGCGGAGCCCGCATCGGATGGCGCTGGGGAGCGGCCCCCGCGATCACCGTGCTGCTGGCCGTGCTCCTCGGCGCCCTCGATCACCTGCTGGGCATCCCGTGGACGCCGCTCGCCGCCGGCGTGCAGCTGCTCGTGGTGCTCGCCCTCGTGGTCGGCGCGCGCCTGCTGATCGAACGGTCCCGGGACACGAACCGACGGGTCGACAGGGGCGGAGCGGACCTCGCGCGCCGGCGGACCGGCGCGCCGCTGCGGCCGCACGGACCCCTGCGGGAGAGCGCACCCCTGCGGGAGCGCGCCCTGCTCCTCGCGCCGGGCGCCCTCGCGCTCGCCCTGGGACTGCTGATGGCGGGCTCGGCCGCCCACCACATGGGCGGCATCGCCACCCTCAACGGCAGCTACGACGCCTCCTTCCACATCGCGGCGATCGCCTTCGCGCGCGCGGACCACGACGCGTTCCTGCTCACCGCCCTGCAGGGCATCTACCACGAGCCCACGTTCTACCCCGCCGGCTGGGACGTCCTCGCGGCGCTGCTCCCGGGCGATGCGATCAGCGCCGCCAACGCCATGGCGCTCGCGATGGTCGCCGCGATCCCCGGCGCCCTCGGCGCCATGGTCGCGCTGCTCCAGGGCGCCCGGGGCACCGTGCGAGAGGTGCGCGTGCTGCCCCTGCTGGCCGCGCTGTGCGCACCGATGTTCCTCTCGCTGCCCGTGATGATCCTGGTGATGGGACTGTGGCCCTCTGCCCTGGGCGCGCTGTGCCTGCCGCCCGCGCTCGGCGCCCTGTGGGCGATCTATCGCGCCTTGCGCACCGGTGAGCGCCGCGCCGCCGAGCTCTGGCCCTGCGTCCTGCTCCTGGTCGGAGCGGTCGCGGCGCATCCCTCGACGCTCTTCTCGCTCGCCGTCGCCCTGCTCGCGGGGATCCTCGGCCAGGGCATCCTCGACGTTTCGCGCGCCCGCACGCGCCGCCGGGGGATCCTCGAGCTCGCCGCGATCGCTCTCGTGCTCGTGGCCTACGGGATCACGTCCCATCTGCTGCTCGCCTCGATGGACCTCACCACCACCCGGTCGTGGCCCTGGACGGCGTTCCTCGCCTCGCTCGTCACCGACCGGCCCCGCGTCTCCGCGCTCGGGAGCTTCCAGTGGCCGATCCTCGCCCTCTGGGGGCTGTCCCTGCTCGGCGCGGTGCAGGCGATCCGCGAGCGCCGCCGGCTGGGCGCCACGGCCATCGTGCTGCTGGCCCTCGCGATCGGCCTGAGCGTCCTGACGAACCTCGACTCGATCTGGGCGCGCACCTGGGTGAACCCCTGGTACGGGGCGCGCGAGCGGATCGCCCCGCTGCTCATGTGCGCCCTCGTCGCCCTCGCGGCCATCGGCCTCGACGCGCTGTGGACGCGCGACGCATCGGCCGCAGCGGCGGGCGGCGGATCAGGGCGGGGCGGGTCAGCCCGCGGAGCGCCCCTGGGCGGCAAGTCCCCGCGCGGCACGTCGGCCCTGGTCATCATCGCTCTCATCTCCCTGGTGGCGGCCGTGCTGCCCGGTCGTCTGCCCTTCGCGGGGTCGCTGGCCTACACCGACTACGGCGTGCAGATCGCCTCCTATGCGACCCCCGAGGAGCGCGCCTTCATCGAGCGCACCGCGGCCGCGCTGCCCGCGGACGCCGTGGTGATCGGCAACCCGCGCGACGGCGAGGGCCTGTACTGGTCCGTCGGCGGCGTCGAGACCGTCTTCCCAACCCTGGCCGAGCCCCAGACGCTCGACTCGCGCCGCGTCGCCCGCTACGCCTTCAAGGCCGACCGCGATCAGAAGGTGTGCACCTCGCTGCGCAAGGTCGGCCCCACTCATCTCTACGTGGACAGCTCCGCGGAGTCCGGCGAGCAGATCGCCCCCGAGCAGTCCGTGCTCTGGGAGGGGCTCGCGAAGATCCCGCGCTCCAAGCTGCGCCTCGTGGACCGCGAGGGGCCGTACGCCCTCTACGAGATCGAGCCCCTGTGCTGACCCCCGGCGCAGGATCCTCACGGTCCGCGCACGGTAGCGTGAGCGCACCCGGCGCGGTCCGCCCGCCCGCACCCCGCGAAGGAAGGCCCCTGTGAAGCGCACCGTCCAGACCGTGCTGCGCACGCTGTCCGTGCTCCCGCGCGAGTCCCGGAGGTTCCTGTGGACCTTCGCGATCATCATGAGCCTGCTCGCGCTGCTCGACGTCGTCGCCCTCGGGGCCATGGCCATCGCCCTCCAGGCCCTCCTGGGCGGCGAGGAGGTCGTGGTCATCCCCGTGGTCGGCTGGCGCTTCGAGGGCTTCGGCCAGGTCGTCTGGCTCGTCGCCGTGTTCGTCGTGCTCACGATCATCAAGAGCGCCCTGAACCTGCTGACGATCCGCGAGGCCACCAAGCGCTTCGCCAAGCACGAGGTCGCCATCGGCCAGATGCTCTTCCGCTCCTACATGGCCTCACCTTGGGTGGACCGCACGTCCCGCTCGAGCCAGGAGATCATCCGCATGGTCGACTCGGGCGTCGCGGCCGTGGTCGCGAACGTCCTCATGCCCTCGATGACCGTGGTCAGCGAGTTCGCGACGATCTCCGTCATCACCGTGGGCCTGTTCGTCATGGATTGGAAGCTCGCGCTCGCGACGATGCTCTACCTGGGGCTCGTGGCCCTCGTGATGTCGCGCGTGATCTCGCCGCTCGCGGTGCGGAACGGCGCCGTGAACCGCGACAACTCGATCCGCGTGGTCCGCCTGCTCGGCGAGGTGCTCTCGGCGCTCAAGGAGATCACCCTCAAGGGCAACGAGAAGGAGGTCGAGGACATCGTCGCCGACCGTCGCAACCTCGCCTCCGAGACCCGCGCCTTCGCCCAGTACTACAACCAGATGCCGCGCTTCGTGCTCGAGGCGGGGCTCGTGGGCGGCTTCGTCGTCGTCGGCGGCGTCGGCTACCTCTCCGGCGGGCCGACGGGCGCGCTCTCCTCGGTCGCGCTGTTCGGCGTGGCGGGCTTCCGCCTCGTGCCCTCCCTGACCCGCTTCCAGTCCACGCAGAACCGGATCCTCACCAACGCCGCGTTCTCCGACTACATCATCGACGACATCGAGCAGGCCCGCGAGAACGTCTCCCGCACCGAGCGCCCGGACTCCGCGGAGCTCGCCCCCGGCGATCGCGACATCGTCCTCGACGACGTCACCTTCGTCTACCCCAGCCGGGAGGAGCCCGCCGTCCGCGGCGTCTCCCTGCGCATCCCCGCCGGGGCGTCGGCCGCCTTCGTCGGCACCTCCGGAGCCGGCAAATCCACCATGGTGGACCTGCTGCTGGGACTGATCACCCCCACCGGCGGTCGGATCCTGGTGGGCGGGCAGGACATCACGACGGTCATGCGCCAGTGGCGCTCACAGGTCGGCTACGTGCCCCAGGAGGTCGCCCTGTTCGACGTGAGCGTCGCCGAGAACGTGGCGCTGACCTGGGACCCCTCCGACGTCGACGAGGACCGGGTGACCGAGGCCCTCTCCCGCGCGCAGCTGCTGGAGACGATCGAGGAGCGCCCCGGGGGCATCCACGGGGCCGTCGGCGAGCGCGGCACCACGCTCTCCGGCGGGCAGCGCCAGCGGCTCGGCATCGCCCGCGGCCTCTACGCGGACCCTCGCGTGCTCGTGCTCGACGAGGCCACGAGCGCCCTGGACACCTCCACGGAGGCCGCCGTCACCGCGGGCATCCGCGACCTCGGCGAGGAGGTCACCACGATCACCATCGCCCATCGTCTGGCCACCATCCAGCACTGCGACATCGTCTTCTACATGCAGGAGGGCGAGGTGCTCGCCCAGGGGACCTTCGAGGAGGTCGTCCGCGCGGTGCCCGCCTTCGCCGAGCAGGCCGCGCTCGCCGGGCTCGTGAGCGCCGGCGCCCAGGCGGAGGTCGCCCGGGGCGTCGAGGACGGACTGGGGGAGGAGAGCGCCCGATGAGCCCGAGCCTCGTGATCCTGTCCTTCTCGCGCCTGGTGAGCGACCCGCGCGTGCAGCGGCAGATCGCCCTGTTCGCACCGCTGTACGACGTGACCACCGTCGGCTTCGGCCCGAGCCCGCACCCCGGCGTCACCCACGTCGAGATCCCCGAGGGCACGCGCGCCTGGCCCGACTCCAAGCAGCACCTGCTCACGCGCCGCTTCCGCGGCGCCTACTGGGCGATGAGCGCGGTGCGCGCCGCCCACGATCTCCTCGAGGGCCGACGGGGCACGATGGATGCGGTCCTGGCCAACGACACGAACACCCTGCCGCTCGCCCTCTGGCTCGAGCCGAGGCGCGGCGTCCACGCGGACCTGCACGAGTACGCGCCGCGCGAGAAGGAGCACCAGCGCAGCTGGCGCTGGTTCGTCGCGCCGTACCAGCGCTGGCTGTGCCGCACGTGCCTGCCGCGCGTCGCCTCGGTGACCACGGTCTCGCCCGGCCTCGCCCGCGAGTACGCGGCGCGCTTCGGTGTGGACGTCGAGGTCGTCACCAACGCCTCGGCCCACCGGGAGCTGCCGGTGCGGCCGACGGGGAACCCGATCCGCCTGCTGCACACGGGCGTCGCCCGCGCCAACCGGCACCTCGAGTCGATGCTCGAGGCGATGCGCGGACTCGAGGGCCGGGCGACCCTCGATCTCATGCTGATGCCCAGCGAGCCGGGGTACATCGAGCGCCTCGCGCAGCTCGCCGAGGAGGTGCCCGGCGTGGCGCTGCGCGACCCCGTGCCCTTCGCGCAGCTCGTGGACACGGTCGCCGAGTACGACGTCTCCCTCGTGGTCTTCCCGAACACCACGTTCAACCTCGAGTACTCCCTGCCCAACAAGCTCTTCGAGGCGGTCCAGGCGCGCACCGGCGTGATCGTCGGCCCCTCCCCGGACATGGCGGAGCTGGTGCGCGCGCACGGCCTCGGCGCCGTGCTCCCGGCGGCCGATGCCGAGGCGATGCACGCGGAGATCGCGGGCCTGACCCCGGGGACGGTCGACGGGTGGAAGCGCGCGAGCGATGCGGCCGCGGGGGAGCTGAGCGCCGAGCAGCAGGTGAGGACCTGGGAGAAGACGGTCGCGGCGATCCTCGGGGACTGAGCAGTCCTCAGCCGGCGAACGCCATGATCACATCCTCCCGATCGACCGCGCCGGGGACGAACCCCGGTGCCTGGACGAACGTGAGGTGGATAGTCGCGCCGTCGCGCGAGACCGACCCGTAGAAGGGCGGGGCTCACCGTGCAGGAAGTCGATCCGGAAGCCGAGGCGATCGAGGTAGAACGCGGGCGCCGCGACATCGGCGGCGAACAGCACCGGGATGGCTACAGCGGACGGCGTCGTCGGCGCCGGACACACCGTCGCTGGAGCAACGCGCGGGAGAACAGGGGATCGACCCGAACCGCGAGCTCGTCCCAGCTGACGCATCCTGCCTCGAGGGCAATGACCTCCTGGGCCTCGACGCGGGTGAACGGCCGGGCGAGCACGTCGAGGTCGTTGAGCTCCGCATATCCCGGCAGGCGGCGGATGCGCCCGCCGACGGGCCGGTTGCCCTCGCGGTGCCAGCGCACCAGCTGCTCGGCCTGCGCCGTGCACCTCTCGAGTGCGGCCATGGTTCCTGCTCCATCGGAGCCGATGACGGTGCAGATGCTCAGCCGGCCGTGGTGGTGATCACGTGGAGCCGGACTCCCGCCGATCGGAGCTCGTCGATGACCTCGAGGTCCACGCCGTCGTCCGTCACCAGATCGTCGATCTCGCCGACCTCGGCGACCTGGGCGAAGGTCGCGCGCCCGATCTTGCTGGAGTCGGCGACGACGATCGTGCGCTCCGCGCTGCGGATCATGGCCGCGTTCGTGCGCGCCTCGACCTCATCGTGCGTGGTGATCCCGCCCTTGAGGCTCACACCGTCGGCACCCAGGACTGCGGTGCCGATGTTGACGGCGCTGAAGGTTTGCTCCGCCAGCCGTCCCACGAGTTCATAGGAGCTGGAGCGGACGATGCCACCGGTCATGATCACGCGCAGGTTGGGCAGCATGGAGATCTCGTTTGCCGTGCTCAGAGAATTCGTGACGATCGTGAGCTGCTGCCTCTCCACGAGGCCATGAGCCACAGCTGCTGCCGTCGTACCGCCGCCGATCGCGATGGCGTAGGGCCCCGGCGGCAGGAGAGCCGCCGCCCGCTGCGCGATGCGCTGCTTGGAGACCTGGGATTTTCCGACCCGCAGATGCACCGGGACCTCCGTCATCGACGGGTTCCCCTGAGCCCCGCCGGAGGTGCGCAGGAGGAGTCCCTGGCGATCCAGGTCGGAGAGGTCTCGTCGCGCCGTCGCCGGCGAGATCAAGAGCTTCTCGACGAGCTCTTGGACCGAGAGCTGTCCGTGCTCGCCGAGGAGCTCGAGAATGCGGAGCATCCGTCGAGAGCGCTTGTCCGAGCCCGAGATCGGCGTCGGGGCTGAGGACTCCGACGAGAGTGAGCGAATCATAGGACGAGCATAGTGCTCATTCTGATCGGTACACGATCATAAAAAATGAGCAGATCGAGCGGAATCGTTGCTCGCGAATGCCAGGCCCGCGCATGCTGTCCACCATGACTCGGATCACGTTCGTCGGCGCAGGAAGCGTCGTCTTCACCCGCCAGCTGCTCGCGGATCTTCTCGGGTATGACGATCTCCCTGCCCTCGAGCTTCGTCTGCTCGATATCGACGAGCGTCGTCTCGATGTCGCCGTCGCCACTGCCAGACAGGTCGCCGACAGGCTGGGTCGGGATCTCGACATCATCGCCACGACCGACCGCCGACGCGCTCTCGCCGATGCCGACTTCGTCGTGAACATGGTGCAGATCGGCGGGATCGACGCCACGCGCAAGGATCTCGAGATCCCCGAACGCTACGGGCTGTATCAGACGATCGGCGACACCACGGGTGTCGGAGGTGTGTTCCGCGGTCTGCGCACCTTCCCCTTCCTCACGGCGCTGACCCGAGACATGCGTGACGTAGCACCCTCTGCGGTCCTGCTCAACTACACCAACCCGATGGCGATGAACATCTGGTGGGTTCATGAGGTCGCCCCTGACATCACCGCGCTGGGCCTGTGCCACAGCGTCTACTGGACGGCTCACGATCTCGCCGACCTCGTCGGTCTCGACGTCGAGCAGACTCAGTACCGTGCTGCGGGGGTCAACCATCAGGCATGGATGCTGCAGTGGACTCACGAGGGCGAGGACCTCTATCCCCGGCTGCGCGAGACGATCCGCAGGGATCGAGAGCTCGAGCGCCGCGTGCGCGTCGAGATCTACCGACGCATCGGCTACTACCCGACGGAGACGAGCGAGCACTCGTCGGAGTATCTTTCCTGGTTCCTCCGGTCGCCCGAGCAGGTCGAGCGCTTCCGGCTGCAGCCGCTGGAGTACATGGGCATCTCCGAGCAGAACGTCGCGGAGTTCGAGGCCGCCGAGCGGGATCTCGCGGAGGGCAGGGAGCTCCATCTCGAGCAGGAGGCGGCCGAGTACGCGCCCCAGGTGATCCATTCGCTCGTCACCGGGACCGAGCGCGAGATCCACGCGAACGTGGTCAACGACGGTCTCATCGACAATCTCCCCCAGGGGTGCGTCGTGGAGGTGCCGACCCGCGTCGGCGCCGACGGGATCCGGCCGCAGCCGATGGGCGCTCTGCCCCTCGCTGCTGCGGCGACCAACCGGCCGTACGTCTCCGTCAACGAGCTCACGATCGCTGCCGCCCGGACCGGTGACCCGCTCCTCGTCCGCCAGGCGGTGCTCATGGACCCGAACGCCTCGTCGACCCTCTCGCCGGCTCAGATCTGGGCCCTGTGCAACGACCTGGTGGATGCCCATGGGGACCTGCTGCCGGAGGCGCTCCGCACGCACATCGACCCCACTGCGCTCTGAGCGGCCCGTACCAGTCCGCGTCACGACGTCCGAAGGAGGATGCCATGAGACCGAGATACGCCGCGCCGGGCGCGCCGTCGCGCCGGCAGCTGCTGCACGCCGTTCCGCTCGCCGTCAGCGGGGCCCTCGGTGCCTCGTCGCTCGCGGCCTGCGCGCCCGAGCCCGTCACGGTTCTGGACACTGAAGCTCCCACCACTGTGACCATGTGGTCCGGGCAGAGCCAGGAGGCTCAGGAGATCCTCGAAGAGCTGGTCGCGGAGTTCGAGGACGCGAACCCCCAGGTGACCTTCGATCTCTCCCCGGGAGCATCCTCGACCGAGGAGCTGCTCCAGAAGCTCGCAGCCTCCTTCGCGAGCAACGACACCCCCGACATCTCGTACGCCTTCGGCTCCTGGGCGAGCCAGCTCGAACGCTCCGGCCGCACTCTGGATCTGCGCCATCACGTGGAGGACCCCGCAGTGAAGTGGAAGCAGTTCACGAAAGCGGCACGGGCGACGGCCCAGCCGACGGGCGCCAGAGTCATCGGCTTCCCGGCGGTCGTCGACAACATCTCGCTCTTCTTCAACACCACGATCTTCGACCGCGTCGGCGTCCCGCACCCGACGCCGGACTGGACCTGGGAGGACTTCCGTGCAGCGGCGAAGCAGCTCACGGACCCTGAGAGCCAGACCTTCGGATACGGGTATTCCGTGTCCGGCAGCGAGGAGACGACGTGGCAGTTCTGGCCGCACCTGTGGCAGAACGGCGGATCCGTGCTCGACGCACAGGGAACTGCGTCGTTCGCATCGGATGCCGGGGTTTCGGCGCTCACCTTCCTCACGGATATGGCGATCACGGACAAGAGCATCTATCTCGACCAGACGGACACCAAGTTCTCCCAACTCTTCGCGAGCGACCGCATCGCGATGATGACGTCCGGACCCTGGCAGCTGTCGGAGCTGAAGACCGCCAAGACGTCGTACGGCGTCGTCCCGCTTCCCGGCACCGAGGGCGACCACCAGACGGTGTCCGGTCCGGACCTGTGGGCGCTCTTCGACAATCAGGACGTGAACCGTGCGTACTGGGCCACGGAGTTCGTGACCTGGCTGACCGCCGTCGAGCAGGATGTCCGGTTCAACGTGGCGATCGGCAACCTTCCCCTGCGCTCCAGCGAGGCGGAGACCGAGGACTTCCGCGCGCAGGTCGAGGAGTTGCCCGGTCTCGATGTCCTGCAGGCCAACTCGAAGAACGCGGTGACGGCACGTCCCACCGTCGCCGGCTACAACGGACTCAGCGAGGCGGTGGGCAATGCCATCGCCCATGTCCTCCAGGGCGATGGAGACCCCCGATCTGCCCTGATGGCAGCCGCTCAGGACGCAGACAAGGCCCTGAGCCGTGCCTGAGGAGGCCACGATGTCCCACACGGCAACACTGCCCGCTCCCGCGGCTGCTCCGCCGGCCCCTGCACCGCAGAGACGGCAGGCGCGCTCCCGCGCTCGTGCTCGAGAATCCCTCGCGGGGTGGGGGTTCGTCGCGCCCGCTCTGCTCGTCGTGCTCGGACTGACGCTCTTCCCCGGGATCTGGGCACTCGTGCTGTCGTTCCAGAAGTGGGACGGGTTCAGTCCCGCGGAGTTCGTCGGGGTGAGGAACTACACCGACATCGTCGTCGATGACTCGGTGCTCGCGGCGGTGCTGCACACGATCATCTACACAGCCGTGTTCGTCCCGGCATCGATCGCTCTCGGCGTGTTCCTCGCGACGGCGCTGAACCGCAGAATCCGCTTCATCGGTCTGTATCGCACGGCGATCTTCGTCCCGTTCGTGGCCTCCCCGGTGGTCACAGGCATCCTCACGACGTATCTGTTCAGCCCCCAGTTCGGCATCGTGAACAACATCCTCAGGAAGCTCCATGTCCCGCCCCAGGGGTGGTTGGAGGACCGTTCGCTCGCGATGGTGGTCGTCATCATCATGTCGCTGTGGGGGCAGGCGGCATTCACGACGGTCATCTACCTCGCTGCGCTCCAGGACGTTCCCGGTGATGTCCTGGAGGCGTCCACGATCGACGGTGCATCGCGCTGGCAGCGCTTCCGTCATGTGGTGTGGCCTCAGCTGCGACCGGTGACTGCCTTCATCGCGGTCTACCAGGCCATACAGGCGATCCAGCTCTTCGACCTCGTCTACGCGACCACTCGGGGAGGTCCCCTCGGGGCGACGGAGACCATCGTCTATTACGTGTGGAAGATCGCCTTCCAGAAGCTCCAGTTCGGGTACGGATCGGCGATCGCGTACGCGCTGTTCTTCGTGACCCTCATCGTGACAGTGATCGTGACCCTCGCCCAGCGCAGGGCCGGAGCGCAGGAGGCTCGATGACCACCCGAACCCACGCACCCGCCGCGAGGACCGGGGATGCTCGACGCCCCTCGTCGCGCCGACGTCTGCCCTTCAGCCCCTGGCACCTTCTGCTCCTGCCCGTGGCGATCGTCTTCCTGGTGCCCTTCCTGGAGATGTTCCTGACCTCGCTGGAACCGGCATCGGAGATCAACAAGTTCCCGCCCACCCTTCTCCCGCGTGAACTCACGCTGAGCGGCTATGGGAAGCTCTTCGCGCAGTCCGACGTCCTGCACTGGCTGGTCAACACGGTGATCGTCTCCGGGGCCGGCATCGTGTCGCACCTGGTGCTCTGCTCGCTGGCCGGCTACGGCTTCGCCCGCCTGCGTTTCCCCGGGAGGAACGTGGGGTTCGTCGCCGTGCTCGCGACGATCATGATCCCGGCGCAGCTGCTGATGATCCCGACGTACGTCATGTTCTCCAAGCTGCATCTGATCAACAATCTCGGTGCGGCGATCGTGCCGTGGCTGGCGTCTGCGTTCGGGATCTTCCTCATGCGGCAGTTCTTCATGTCCCTGCCGCGAGAGGTGGAGGAGGCAGGGATGATCGACGGGTGCAGCCGCCTCCAGGTCTTCTTCCGCATCGTGCTCCCGCTTGCGCGTCCAGCTCTGACGACGCTCGCCATCTTCACGCTGCTCGGTTCCTGGAACGATCTGGTCTGGCCGCTCATCGCCATCAACGACCAGGACTCGTTCACCCTCCAGCTGGGCCTCACCAACTTCCAGGGAACACGTCGCACCGACTGGTCGCTGCTGATGGCGGGGAACGTGATCGCGACCGTCCCGCTCCTGGTCCTCTTCCTCGTCGCTCAGCGACAGTTCGTCGCCACCATGGCATCGGCAGGTCTGAAAGGCTGACGGCTGCGCCCGAGCAGCTCCGACCGCGTCGTCCCTCGAACCCCTGGGAGCACTGATGCACCTCTATCTCGGCATGGACGGCGGCGGGACCAAGACCGCCTTCGTGCTCATCGACGAGCGACGTCGGATGCTTGCGAGCTGCCGGCGTCCCTCGGGGCCGTGGTTCGAGGAGGGGACCGCCGCGGTGCGCGAGAACATCGCTGCGGGCGTCGAGGCCGTGCTGGGGGAGGTCGGAGCAGCACCGGGGGATCTCGACCATGCATTCTTCGGCTTCCCAGGTCACGGGGAGGACTCCGCGCGCTCGGCCGCGCTGGAACAGGCCCCGTTCGAGGTGCTGGGACACCACCGGTACCACTGCGGCAACGACATGCTGTCGGGCTGGGCCGGTGCGCTCGACGGCGCCGACGGGATCAATGTCGTGGCGGGAACGGGGTCGATCGCGTACGGCGAGTACCGCGGGCGCTCGTGCCGGATCGGGGGCTGGAGCGAGGTCATGGGAGACGAGGGATCCGCCTATTGGATCGGTGCCCGCGGCCTGCGTGCCTTCGCGCGCATGGCCGATGGGCGGTGTCCGCGCACCTCCCTGTACATGCGCGTCCGGGATCATCTCGGGGTCATCAGCGACCTCGATGTGATCGGACTGGTGATGACCCGATGGGAGGGCGACAGGGCGCGCATCGCAGCATTGGCGCCGGTGGTCGTGGCCTGTGCGGAGCAGGGGGATCCCGAGGCGTCGCCCATCGTGGAGGACGCGGTGGAGGAGCTCGTCCGGCACGTCAGTGCCGGAGCCGATGCTCTGGAGGTGGACGGGGACGGAGTCATACCCGTGACAGGAACCGGCGGAGTGTTCAGCTCGTCCCATGTCCTGCAGCTGTGGAAACAGTCTCTGGCCTCTGAGCGTCGCGCACGGTGGACCCCCTCTCGACACGGACCGGAGTTCGGCAGTGCGCTGTGCGCACTGCGCGGGGCCTCCGCGGTCTGATCCGGGTCGCCGCGAAGCACCGCACGCGTGCGTTCTCGCACCATCGCCCGCTGGCCTCGAGCGCTGCGATCCCACCGAGTCCTGCATGGATACCTACGGTGAGGTCCCCACCGATGGCCTCGGGATCCTCGACGCCCCGTCGTCCCGCATGAGAGCGCCGGGCCGTCCGGAGACGGAGCTGCTCGGGGAGGTGCCGAATGCCAACGCGCGACGGGGAGTCGAGCTCGGGGGACTGCGGGACGGCCAGGTCCTCCTCGTCGACGGCGGTCTGCCGCGGATCATCTGAGGTCGAAGCGCATACCGAACGATCCGACGAGACGATCGATCTGACGTCTCCACCCCCAGGTGACGTTCCCGCGGGAACGTCACCGCGGCTGCTGGGCCTTCCTTCGCCGCACTCGCGGCAGCATCTGCACGGCGAACGACGCCGCCATGAACCGCGGCGGCGCCTCGCGCGCGAGCACCTGGGTGATCTCGCGGGGGAGCAGCGTCGCGGGACGTCCGTGGCGGCGCCGCTCGCGCGCGGCGGCCATGAGCTCGTCGGCCCCGATCCCGGGGTCGAGGCACGCATCGAGCAGGCGGCGGTCGGCCCGCGAGAGCGGACGCTCGCAGCCGGGCGCGCGGCGCAGCACGTCGGCCGAGATCTCCGCGAGCGCCTCGCGCTCCTCCCGGGTCCAGATCTCGGCGTCCTGGCGGTAGAAGACAGCCCCGAACACGTGGATGCGCAGCAGCTTCGTGCCGATCGCACGGTGCGCGGAGCGGGGGAGCGCGGTGAACCAGTCGGCCTCGAGCAGGTCGGGGAAGAAGCCGAGCTGCTCGCGCATCGGCCGGATCACGTAGGTGACGCGGTCCCCGGCGTCCTCGCCGATCACGTACGGTGGGCCGAAGCGGTCGTAGGCGGTGGGCACGGTCCCCATCAGCCGCGTCACCATGCCCACGTCGCCGCCCACGGTCGCGCCCTCCACGAGGTGCGCGCCGGTGCGCGCGAGCATCGCCCGGCTCATGAGCCCTAGCGGGGCCGAGCGGTAGGCGAGGCGGTCGCGCGCGAGGTCCACGAGGCCCCCTCGCAGCATCCGCACCGCGGGCGTCGGCACCCCGTGGCCGGCGGTGCCGAGGGCCAGCCGGGTGATGACGAACTCGGCGCCCGTGCGCTCCTGCACGGCGAGCCAGGAGGCGACGGCGCCCGGGGCGAGGGTGTCGTCCGAGCCCATGATCGCGACGAAGGGCGCCGTGTCCTCGCCGCTGCCGGCGTCGCGCATCCCGGCGTTGAAGGGACCCGAGGCGGAGCGGAAGGAGTCGCGGTGCTCGAGGATCCGCACGCGGTCGCGGTGCTCGGGGCGGATCGCCCCGCGGATCTCCCCGGCGGGCCGGTTGTGGGCGACGACCAGCACGTTCGCGTGTTCGGCATTGCCCTCGAGGATGGAGGTGACCGCGCGGCCGACGGGGCGCTCGGGCGTGTGGCAGGCGATGACGACGTCGACGGGCTTCATCGCGGCAGCCCCGCCCTCTCGAGCCCGTCGCCCGCATCGCCGGCGGCCTCGTCCAGCAGCCGCGTGTACTGGGCGGCGTAGGCGGCGCCGACGGCCCGGGTCGAGAAGCGCTCGCCGATGGTCGCGGCGATCTCCTCGCTGCCCAGATCCCGGGTGCGGGCGTCGACCTCGAGGATCGCCTCGGCGTAGCGCACGGGGTCCTGGGCGTCGATGAGGGAGCCGACGGAGGGCTCGACGTACTCGCCCTGCCCGCCCGTCGCGCCGAGCACCACGGGGCGGCCGGCGACGATCGCCTCGGCGGCCGAGACGAAGAAGTTGTCGGCCCGCGTCGGCCCGAAGAAGAGGTCCGCGCGGCCCAGCGCCTCGCGCACGCCCTCCCCGCTCGCCGTGCCCGGAAGCGCGATCCGGCCCGCGATGCCGAGCTCGGCCGCGAGGGCGAGCGTCGCCTCGCGCAGCGGGCCCTCCCCGAGCCAGGTGAGGTGGGTGTCGATGCCGCGGCTGGTCAGCTCGGCGACGGTGCGCACCGCGACCAGCGGATCCTTGCGGTCGATGAGCCCGCCCGTGGAGACCAGCCGCAGCATGTCGTCTGCCCGCTCGCGGCGGGGGACCAGAGGGCCGGGATCCACGATGCACGGGACGACGTCGGTGGGACGGTGGCCGCGCACGGCGCGCAGCGGCTCGGCGAGGTACTCGCACACGGCGGTCGCCCGATCGGGCCTCGCGAGCAGACGGGAGAGGGCGGGCAGCGCGATCCGCGCGGGGGCCGGCAGCGTCTCCGGGGTGGTGAGCGCCGACCAGTGCTCGGTGTGCAGCCAGGGCGCGCGGGGCCGGCGCAGGGCGAGCGGCAGCAGGGTCGAGAACGCCATCGAGTGGACCACGTCGGACCCCTCGAGCGCGGGGCCGAGCGCCCGGGCGGCGCGTAGCACCCGGTCGGGGCGGCGCGGATCCATGGGGAGCCGCAGCACGTCCAGGCCCTCGTGGACGAGCCGACGGGTGCCGTCGTCGTCGGCGGGCGGCACCAGGTGCACGAGCCGGACATCGGCGTGCTCGGCGATCGCGAGCGCGTCGCGCACCACGAAGGACCCGCGGGAGGGCGCCTCCTGCGTGGGGAACCAGGTGGTCAGCAGAGTCGCTCTCATGCGTCCTCCCCGGTGAGCACCGGACGGTAGGCCTCCAGCAGGCCCTCGGCCTCGACCTCCCAGGTGAGGTCCGGTGCGGCCTCGCGGGCACGCTCCCGATAGTCCTCGGGGGAGGCCAGGATGCGCTGCAGGGCGGCGGCGAGCTCGACGGGGTCCGAGCCCTCGAAGACCTCCCCGACGCCCAGCTCCTCGACCACGGCCCGCATGTCCGGGAGGTCGGCGGCGGCGATCGGAAGGCCCGCGCGGATCGACTCGAAGAGCTTGTTGGGCAGGGCGAAGCGGTAGGACAGGCACACGGGCTGCACGTGCACCACCGCGACGTCACCATCGGCCAGCGCCGCGGACACCTCCGCGGGGGCGACAGCGCCCACCAGATGCACGCGGTCCTGGACCCCGGCCGCCCGGGCGGCGGCGAGGATCGAGCGCTCGTAGTCTGCCTCCCCGTAGCCGAGCAGCACGAAGTGCACGTGCGCATCCAGATGGGGGAGCGCGGAGATGGTCTCCTCGATGCCTCGCGCGGTGGTGAGCCGGCCGCCGTAGGCGATCACCAGGTCGTCCTCGGCCAGGCCCGCGCGCTCGCGCAGCACGCCCTGCGCCCGCTCGGGCACAGGTCCGGCCGCGGGCACGTTGCGCACCAGCAGCGGGCGCGAGCGCAGGTCATAGGTGCGCTGCAGCCAGTCGGCGATCGAGGGGGAGACCGTGATCACGGCGTCCGCGCGCGGGACTGCGACGTACTCGATGAGCGCCTCGAGCAGCGGGGCGAGCAGACGGCGCTCGCCGACGTTGCGGTGGCGCCAGAGCTCGTGGGAGTCGAAGACGATCCGCACCCGGCGACCCTCGCGGCGGGCGAGCAGCTGCACGGCGAGGGCGGGGACCAGCGTGTTCGTGTCGTTCGCGTGGATCACGTCGGGAGCGAAGGCTCGGGCCGCACGTGCCGAGCGCCACCAGTAGGTGCCCAGCTCGATCGTGCGGTATGCGCGCCGGCCGAGGTCCCCGGCGACGGCCGTGCCCCGACGGCGCAGGCGGGCGGCGGGGCCCGGTGTCGTGGCGGTGCGCGAGTCAGTGCGTGCCGAAGGAGCCCCGGCGGCCGACGGCGGGGCCACCGGTTCACCCGGCGCGGCGTCCCCGCCGCGCCGGGTGAACCGCGTCAGCTGCGGCGCGATCCGCTCGAGGGCGAACTCGGGGACCCGCTCGAGGACGATCCCGCCCGCGAGTTGGGTGAGCCCCGCCGCATGCCCCTTCAGACGGCGCTCGACGGCGATGATCCTCACGTCCAACCCCGCCGCGCGCAGCGTCGCGGACTCCTTGAGGACCCGCGAGTCGTTCGCGGCATCGTTGTGCACGAGGACCGCGACGCGCGGCGCGGGGGCAGGCTCGGGCATGGCGCTCCTGGGACGAATATCGTGGGTCGGGCACACTGTACCTGCGTGATCGTCCCCGAGCCCCCAGGAGAACCAGCCCGATGAAGATCCTGTCCGTGGTGGGCGCGCGCCCGCAGTTCGTGAAGCTCGCGGCGGTCGCCGACGCCGCCGCGCAGCGGGATGACGTCCAGCACGTCATCGTCCACACCGGGCAGCACTACGACGCCGCCATGAGCGACGTCTTCTTCGCCGATCTGCGCATCCCCGCTCCCGACGTGAACCTCGGCGCGGGCTCGGGCAGCCACGGCCGCCAGACGGGCTCGATGCTCGCGGCGATGGACGAGGTGCTCGAGCAGCAGCAGCCGGACTGGGTGCTCGTCTACGGCGACACCAATTCGACGCTCGCGGGCACCCTCGCCGCGGTGAAGATGCATGTGCGGGTCGCCCACCTCGAGGCGGGGCTGCGCTCCTTCAACCGCCGCATGCCCGAGGAGCACAACCGCGTGCTCACCGACCACGCGGCTGATCTGCTGCTGGCTCCCACCGAGGTCGCCCGCGAGCACCTCGAGGCCGAGGGCCTGGCCGCCCGCACGCTCGTGGTCGGCGACGTGATGACCGACGTCTGCCTGCGGGTCGCGGGCGCCGTCGCCGGTCAGGCCCTGCGCCTCCCGGACGGGATCGATCCCGCGGGCGAGTTCGCGGTCGCCACCATCCACCGGGCCGACAACACCGACGACCCGGACCGCCTCGCCGCGATCCTCGCCGCCCTGCAGGATGCACCCCTGCCGATCGCCCTGCTCGCCCACCCCCGCCTGGCCACGAAGGCCCGCGAGGCGGGCCTCGCTCTCGAGGGCGGCAGCGTGCATGTGGGGGAGCCGCTCGCCTACCCGGATCTGATCGCGGCCGTCTCCCGCGCCCGCGCCGTCGTCACCGACTCCGGCGGTCTGCAGAAGGAGGCCTACCTGCTGGGCACACCCTGCGTCACCGTGCGCACCGAGACCGAGTGGGTCGAGACCCTCGAGGACGGGTGGAACCAGCTGGTCCCCGACCCCGCGGGCATCGCGCGGGCCCTGGGCCGTCCCCGCCCCGACTCCGAGCGGCCCGACCACTACGGCGACGGGCACGCCGCCGAGCGCGTCGTCGACGCCCTGCGCGAGCGCACCCGATGAGCCGGGCGCGCGGAAGCATCCCGCCCCGCATCGTCCTGGCGACCCGCGTCTTCACCCCCGAAGCCGTCGCCGCCGCCTTCCGCGAGGAGGCCCTCGTGCGCGCCCTCGAGGAGGCGGGCGCCGAGGTCACCGTGCTCACCACCCGCCCCCCTCGCGGCGTCAACGGGAGGGACCGGGCCCGCCGCGTCTCCCGCTTCCCCGTCAAGCGCGACCACCAGCAGCAGGTGCGCGGCTACCTCTGCTACATGAGCTTCGACGTGCCGCTCGCCCTGCGGCTGCTGCTGCGGCGCCGGCCCGACGTGATCATCGCCGAGCCGCCGCCCACGACCGGCCTGGTCGCGACCGTGCTCGGCGTGCTGCGGCGGGTCCCGACGGTCTTCTACGCGGCCGATGTCTGGTCGGACGCGACCGAGAGCGTCGAGGGCGTCCCCGCCCCGATCCGCGCCGCCGTGCGGCTCATGGAGACCACGACCTGGAAGCGCGCCGCGAAGGTCCTCACGATCTCCCCGGGGGTCGACGACCGGGTCGCCGCCCTCATCGGCCGCCGCCCCTCGCTCACCATGGTCGGCAACGGCATCGACACCGACGTCTTCACCCCCGACGGGCCGCAGCCCGACGAGGAGACCGCGGCCGGGCCGTACTTCGTCTACGGCGGGACGGTCTCCGAGTGGCAGGGGGCCGACGTCTTCGTCGAGGCCTTCGCGCGCGTGAGCGCCGAGCGCCCCGACGCCCGCCTGCTGTTCTTCAGCGAGGGCAGCGGCAAGGAGGCCCTCGCGCAGAAGGTGGCCGACGAGGGCATCGAGGGCATCGAGTTCCGCGGCCGTCTCGCCCCCGCGGACATGTCGCGCGTGCTGCGCGGCGCGGTGGCCGGGCTCAGCTCGATCACGCCGGGGCTGGGCTACGAGTTCGCCCTGCCCACGAAGATCTACGCGGCCACGGCCTCGGGCACGCCCGTGATCCACGCCGGCGAGGGCGCCGCCTTGGAGCGGGTGCGCGATGCGGATCTGGGCTGGGCGAGCGCCTACGATCCCGCCGCCGTCGCCGCCTCGATGCTCGCCGCGCTCGCGGGCGAGGACCGGCCGACGCCGGAGCACCTGCGCTCCTGGACCCTGGAGAACGCCTCCCTGCAGGGCGCCGCCGAGCGCGCCGCCGCAGCCGTCCTCGAGGCGGCGCGCGGATAGAGCCGGCCCGAGAACACCGCCCCGAGAACACCGGCCTCAGAGCACCCGCGTCTAGAACACCAGGCGCACTCCGGGGATCCTCTGCGCGAGCAGGGAGAGGGCGAAGGAGACCGGCACCACGACCGCGTACGCGACCGCCATCTGCCAGAGCTCGTCGCCGTCGCCCATCGGCGGAAGCTGCCGCAGCAGCACCAGGATCGCGAAGTGCGCGAGGAACACACCGAAGGTCGCGTCGCCGAGCGTGCGCAGCACGCGCTGGGCGCGCGGTCCGACTCGCCACCCCAGCGCGAGCGCCGCGACGCCCGCGAACAGGGCGATCGAGTAGATCATCACCAGCGGGGAGGTGTAGCCCGAGCCGAGCACGGCGATCCCCGCCGAGGCCGCAGACCCCGACCCCGCGCCGCCCCGGCCCGCCTCGTACACGGCGGTCAGGGCGATCACGCACGGCAGGCACATCGCGAGCAGCCACACGCCGGTGCGTCGGGACGGCGGGGCGGCGACGGCCGCCCGCCCGATCACGAAGTAGCCGGCGAAGGCGAGGCCGAAGGTCAGGGCGCCCGCCTCGAGCGGCCGGTGCTGGGAGAGGCCGCCGAGGGCCCCGCCCGCCGTCGGCCCGGCGGTGAGGAAGGGGACGGCGAAGGCGAGGGCGGTCCACCCGCACCCGAGAAGGCCCATCCACCACGCCCGTCGCCCCTCGCGGGATGCGTCCTCGTGGAGGAACGCGGCGATCACGGGCGCGAGGGCGTAGAGCCCCAGCACCGCCCACAGGAAGTAGAGGTGGACGGCGGTCTTGGCGGTGATGATCTCGTCGAGGGCGGAGCCGAGCGTGACGTCGGCCCCCGCGAGGGGATCGATGAGCAGCATGTACACGACCGACCACACCACGAGGGCGGGCACCACGCGCACCGCACGGCGCCTCCAGAAGACGCCCGGGCCGCGCCGAAGGGCGGCGGGATGCAGGTTCAGGGCGCCGGTCATCATGAGGAAGACGGGGACGGCGGCGGAGGCCGCCATGTCGAGCGCCGTCACGCCGATGCCGACGGTCCCGGCCTCGACGCCGCCTCCCAGCACGTGCACCAGCACGACGCCGAGGATCGCGGTGATCCTCAGGACGTCGAGGAGGGGCAGGTACACGCGCGCCGGGGCGGGCGGCGCCGGCGAGTGGGCGGAGGAGGTCATGCCGGGAGAGTGCGGTCCTCTCAGGTGCCGGAGTCGCAGTCGACGCGGATCAGCTGCGAGTGGTCGGTCGTGAACACGGTGGTGCCCAGGTCCTGCGAAGCGCGGTTGACCAGGTCGAACGTGGAGGACCACGAGTAGGTGGTGTACTCCTTGTAGATGTAGCCGACGTTCGCGTCCTCGAGCATCTGGCACTGCTCGGCGAGCGGCACGGGGCCGTTCGACCCGGAGATGGCGTAGAGCAGCGCCCTGTCCTGCGAGGTCAGGGCCATCCCGGCGACGGGGAAGTACACCTGCTGTCCGTGGATCGCGTACATGTGGGAGGCACCGGAGAACGGGCTCGCGAGCACCTTCCTGCTCGTGTCCATCTCCGGAGCGGCCTTCGCCCAGGCCTCGACCTCGTCCTGCTGGAGGAAGCGTCCGCGGCCCTCGTAGGTCCAGGCCAAGTTCATCTGGGCGTTGTCGATCCGGGTGGGCACGGAGCTCGCGGCCGCGACCACTGCCAGGAGTGTCAGCACGGCGGCGCCCCAGCGCGGGATCTTCTCGCCGTGCGGCGCGATCACCCGGGACCAGGCGCGCAGCCCGGGGATCACGAGAACGCTCGTGAGCATCGTGACCGGCATCGAGAGGCGGTCCTGGCCGCGGTAGTAGAGGGTCGAGAGGTTCAGCGGGGAGTCGATCGCGGAGTCGAAGTAGAGCACGCCCATCACGATCCAGGCGATCACGAGCCAGCGCTGCGGGCTGCGCCAGGAGGCCACGAGGCCCGGCCACCACAGCAGGGCGAGGATGACGCCGAGCGCCATCGGCCAGACCGTGAGCAGGCCGAGCAGCAGCTCGCCCAGGCCCGTCCACCACGAGACCTTCAGCCCTCCGCCGAAGTCGGTGACGACCGCGGCGAGGGGAGTCCAGGAGAGCAGGCCGACGGGCACGAGCGCCGCGATCGGCACGGCGAGCAGCCAGAGACGGCGCCGGGCGTGGGGGAGGGCGGTCACCGCGCTCAGTGCGGCGATCAGCAGCAGGGCAGTGACGGCGACGTTCGGGTGCATGAGCGCGAGCCCCAGCCCCGCCCCGCCGAGCGCGAGCACGGAGGCCAGATGCCGCAGCACCGGCCGACCGGGGATGCCGTGGCCGGGGGCGGGACTGTCGCCCGGGCCCTCACCGGTGGCCTCCTTCAGCAGGGCGCCCCAGAGAGCGACGATCGCCGCGGTCACGCCGGGCAGCATCGCGAAGCCCACCATGTTCGGGATCGCCGAGAGGTGGATCCACTCGTCCCACGGCGCGGCGGGGGCGAGCAGCCCGACGACGCTCGCGGCGAACGGCCCCCAGCTCACCTCGGGCCACAGTGCCCGGGCGAGCAGGGCCAGCCCGCTCACCCACGGCACCACGGCGAGCACCAGGCACGCGGCGTTCAGCAGCACCGGGATCGGCACCAGGGGGACCAGGGAGGCGAGCGCGTGGAAGCCGCCGGGGTACGGGTTCGGCTGCCCGGTCGTGCTCGCGACCGTGCCGATCACCAGGGAGGACGCATCGCCCGTCTCGCGGATCCGCTCGAGGGCGGAGAGATGGTAGAGGGTGTCCCAGCGCTCGAGGATCCGGTCGGCCCCTCCCGCCGCGTACGCGATCGGGACGATCGCGACGAGCGCCGCACCGAGGATCCACCAGGGGCCTCCCGGGACACGACGACGCAGAGCGGGCCCGTCGGAGGCGTCGGCCCCGTCGGAGCCCTCGACGACAGGGCGCCCGTCGAGCACGGTCGCCGGCAGGCGCAGGCCCAAGCGTCGGGCGAGCAGCCCGATCGCGATCATGAGCGTGGAGAGCACCCCGAAGGTCGCGAGCGACCAGGGCACGCCGGCCTTCCCAGCGATCACCGCTCCCACGCCCGCGATCGCGGAGCCCAGGGCGGGGGCGAGCGCGAGGGCGAGCAGGCGCCCGCCGCCGAGGACGCGCACGGCGAGGAACCCGGGGACGACGGCTGCGGCGAGGACCACGATCCCCGCGACCACCAGCAGCAGCAGGTCGGTCATGCGCCGCCCTGCGTGCGCTCGCGGTAGGCGGCGGGCTGCTCGGCCTCGTCCAGGGCGATCCGGCGGGCGAGGTAGGTGATGCGCTTCTCCTCGTTCTTCGCGCGGACCTCCTGCAGGGCGATGACGCCCAGCAGGACGATCACGGTCGCGTACAGCAGCAGGTCGGCGCCGCGGCCCACGCCCACCAGGTGGGCGACGCGCGTGAGCAGGCGGGGGGAGACGACGGCGGCGACGGCGAACAGCGCGAAGCCGAGGATCAGCAGTCGCCGCACGGCCAGCTGCCGGGCCCCGCGCGTGCGGAACAGCCAGAACGTGATCCCCAGGATCCCGAGGATCAGCAGGATCTGGATGACGAGCGTCGACCCCATCGCGCCCACCACGTCAGCCCCTGTCGGAGGGCTCGTCGTGGGTCGAGGCCGACCCGTCGCCGAGGACGAGGCGGGGCACGCCCTGCCAGTTCTCGGCGGTGGTGATGTCGCGGCCGTCGACGACGAGGCGGACGCCCGGGACGTCGCCCGCGCCGAGCTCCCGGTACTCCGGGTGGTTGGTCTGGACGATCACCAAGTCGGCGTCCTCGCCCCGGTGCCAGGCGGCCCAGCCGAAGGAGGAGAGCTCCTCGTCGGAGTAGAACGGGTCCTGCACGCTCACCTGCGCGCCGCGGCGCTGGAGCTCCGCGACGACCGGGAAGACGCCCGAGAACGCCGTCTCCTTGACGCCCGCCCGGTAGGACGCGCCGAGGACCACGGCCCGCAGACCCGCGAGCGATCCGAGCAGCTCCTCGGCGCGCTGCACGAGGCGCGCCGGCACGGAGGCGTTCAGGGCGCGGGCCGTGCGCACGGTCTCGGCGTGCGGATCGGTCGAGAGGTACAGGCGCGGGTAGACAGGGATGCAGTGCCCGCCCACGGCGATGCCGGGCTGGTGGATGTGCGAGTACGGCTGGGAGTTGGAGGCCTCGATCACCTTGTAGACGTCGATGCCGTTGTCCTGCGCGAACAGGGCGAACTCGTTGGCCAGAGCGATGTTCACGTCGCGATAGGTGGTCTCGGCGAGCTTCGCGAGCTCTGCTGCCTCGGGGGAGCCCAGGTCCCACACGCCGTTGGGGCGGGCGAGGTCGGAGCGCTCGTCGAAGGTGAGCACCGACTCGTAGAACTCGCGCGCGCGCCGGGTGCCCTCGTCGTCGATCGCGCCGATCAGCTTCGGGTACTTGCGCAGGTCCGCGAACACGCGCCCGGTGAGCACGCGCTCGGGGGAGAAGACCATGAAGAAGTCCTCGCCCTGGGTGAGGCCGGAGATCTCCTCGATCATCGGGGTGAAGCGGCCGCGCAGCGTCCCCACCGGCAGGGTCGTCTCGTAGATGACCGTCGTGCCTGCGGTGAGGTGCTGGGCCAGGGAGCGGGTCGCCTCGTCCATCCAGCCGAAGTCCGGCTCGGAGGTCTCCTCGTCCACGAACAGCGGGACGACCAGCACCACGGTGTCGGCCTGGGGGATCGCCTCGGCGTAGTCGGTGGTCGCGCGCAGGCGCCCGGAGGGGACGAGTTCGGCGAGCTTCTCGGCGAGATGGGCCTCGCCGGGGAAGGGCTCGCGGGCCTCGTTGATCGCCTCGACCTGGCGCGGGTTCACGTCGACGCCCACCACCTGGCTCCCGGCCTCGGCGAACTGGACGGCGAGCGGCAGCCCGATCTTCCCGAGAGCGACGACGGCTGTGTTCACCGGTACCTGCTTCCTCCCGCGCGCGGGAGCGCGGATGTGACGTGCTGTCTGGGCGGGGCGCGCCCGGCGTGCGGGCGCGGGATCGTCCCCGGTGGACAGGGTATCGTCCTGGGCCTGAGCGCACCCAGCGCGGACGTCGTCCCGGGAGGAAGTGGATGAGCGAGTCCCCCGACGGGACCGTCGAGCAGGCGGATCCGGGCGTCACCTCGACCTGGTTCGTCATCCCCCTGTTCAACGAGGCCCAGGTCATCGGCGACGTCGTCACCGAGCTGCGCCGCCGCTATCCGCTCGTGGTGTGCGTGGACGACGGCAGCCGCGACGGCTCCGCGGAGATCGCGGCCGAGGCCGGGGCGGCCGTGGTGCGTCACCCCTTCAACATGGGCCAGGGCGCCGCCCTGAAGACCGGCATCGACTATGCGCTGCGCGATCCCGCGATGCGCCAGGTCGTGACCTTCGACGCCGACGGCCAGCACCAGGTCGACGACGCCTCGGCGATGATCGGCCTGCGCGAGCGCGAGGACGTGGACCTCGTGCTGGGGTCGCGCTTCCTCGACCAGCGCACGCGCCCGGGTCTGCTCAAGCGCCTCGTGCTGCGCGCTGCCGTGCGCTACACCAACCTCACCACCGGGGTGAAGCTCACCGACGCCCACAACGGTCTGCGCGTGATCGGCCGCGGCGCCTGCCGCCGGATCACCATCGAGCAGAACCGGATGGCGCACGCCTCCGAGATCGTTGAGGAGATCGGGAGGCTGCGCCTGAGCGTGCGCGAGCACCCGGTGCACATCCTCTACACCGACTACTCGAAGCAGAAGGGCCAGTCGATGCTCAACTCGGTGAACATC
Source organism: Brachybacterium halotolerans subsp. kimchii (assembly GCF_020792675.1). Lineage (NCBI taxonomy): Bacteria > Bacillati > Actinomycetota > Actinomycetes > Micrococcales > Dermabacteraceae > Brachybacterium > Brachybacterium halotolerans. The sequence continues at coordinate 3,892,530 of NZ_CP086254.1, forward strand.
GTCATCGACATGCTCTTCCGCTGAGCCTCGCTCAGTCCCCGGACTTCGCGGTCGCGGTGCCGTCCTGGATCGAGGAGAAGAACTGCTTCGTCTCGGTCTCGTCGGTGAGGATCGCGACGCCCGAGTTGTTGGTCTGGTAGTTCTCGGTGACGATCGGGATCGACAGGTTCGTGCCGTCCTTCATCGAACGCCGCATGGCCAGCCCCGCCCGTCCCAGGTCCACGAGGCCCGTGTGGTCGTCGGTCAGCAGGGCGCCCGAGCCGGCGCCGGCGAGCTTCGCCTGCGCGAAGGGGTTCAGCAGCACCGCCGGCGAGGTCACGCGGTCCATGAGCGCGGCGACGAACTGCTGCTGGCGGGCCTGGCGGCCGATGTCGGCCGTGGGGTCGAAGTAGCGGGCGCGCACATAGGCGAGCGCCTGCTCCCCGCCCACGTCGTGGCAGCCCTTGGTCATCTTCAGCCCGGACTTCTTGTCGTCCACGTCCTTGTCGATGCACAGGTTCACGTGGCCCACGGCGTCCACGGTGTCCGTGACGCCGTCGAAGCCCACCTCGACGTAGTGGTCGATGGTCATCCCCGTGAACTCCTCCACGGTCTTGACCATGAGCTTCGGCCCGCCGAAGGAGTAGGCGGCGTTGAGCTTGTACTTCCCGTGCCCGGGGATGTCCACGAGGGTGTCGCGCGGCAGGGAGACCAGGTACGACTTCCCGTTGGCGGCGCGGTGCAGGAGCATCATCGTGTCGGCGCGCCCGCCCTCGGTGCCGTCATCGGCGACGCTCTTGCCGCCGCGGGCGTCCGAGCCCGCGATGAGGTACGTCGTGCCGGGCGTGTCCGCCGCCCCCGAGAGCGCGTCGACGTGCTCGATCCGCGAGTTCGCCCAGAGGGCGAGTCCGGCGCCCCAGCCCAGCACGATCACCAGCAGCAGGGCGACGAGGGTCATGCCCAGCCGCATCGGCCGGGGGATGCGGGAGCGCCGACGGGGGCCTCCGGGCCGCTGCGGTCCGCCGGGCTGGTCCGGTCCCTGAGGGCCCGAGGGCGGGACGGCCGCGCCGCCGCCCGCGGAGCCGGCGCCCTCGTGGTGATGCACCGGGGCGGCCTGGCGGGAGGACGGACGGGACGGCGAGGCGGGGGAGGAGCCCTGCTGCGCGGAGGGGCCCTGCGGCGCCCTCTCGCTCACGGGGAGGGCTCGCGTGGGCTGCTCGGGCTGTCGGGCGCGTGCGCCCGAGGCGGGGCCGACGGCCTGGACGCTGCTGCCGACGCGGGCCCGAGAGCGCGGGGTGGGCCGGCGCGGTGCGCCGGGTCGTGGTGCGCGAGGGCGCGCGCCGCCGCGGGCGGGATCAGCGCGAGGGGTGTCCTCGAACGGGTCCTCCTGGTCGGAGGGGCGTGCCGAGCGTTCGTCCCGGTCGTCCACGGGCAGGATCCTTCCGTCGTGTGCGCCGACGAGGGGGAAGCGGGGTCGGCGCGCGTGCCCGACAGACTAGCCCCGGGATCTCCGAGCGCCCAGCGGCTGCGCGGCGCGGACGTGACGTGTTCGTGGCGCGCGCCCGGACGGCTGGGTGAACACGGGGCGGCCTCCGTAGACTTCGACGCACGCGGAGGCGCCGCCGTGACCTGCCCTTCGCCCGCAGACCCGGAGGAGACCCCGTGCAGGACGCCCCCATCACGCGAGACGCCGCGAGCAGCGGTGTGAGAGTCGTCGCGGTCGTCGTCACGTACAACCGCGCCGAGCTGCTCGAGTCCTGCCTCGATGCGCTCGCGGCGCAGGACCGTCGGCCCGACGCGGTCGTGGTCGTGGACAACGCCTCGACCGACGCCTCGGGGAGCGTGGCCGACGCCCACCCGATCGGGGCCGACGTGGTGCACCTGCACGAGAACGTCGGCGGAGCCGGCGGCTTCGCGACCGGCATCGCCCGCGCGCTCGAGCAGCACCGCGCCGACTGGGTGTGGCTCATGGACGACGACACCATCCCGCGGCCGGGCGCCCTGGCCGCCCTCACGGACGCGATCGACGCCTCTCCCGCGCGTCTGTCCGTGCTGAGCTCGCGGGCCGTGTGGACCGACGGCCGTGCCCACCCCATGAACCTGCCGCGCCTGCGCGTGGGCGCGAGCGCGCAGGAGCGGGCCGATGCGCAGGCCGCCGGCGGGTACCCGATCCGCACCGCGAGCTATGTCTCGGTGCTCCTGCGGGCCGAGGACGTGCGCCGCCTGGGCCTCCCGCACGCGGACTACTTCATCTGGTCCGACGACTTCGAGCACACGGGCCGCCTGCTGCGCCGCGGGCGCGGCATCCACGTCCCCGCCTCCGTCGTCGAGCACCGCACGAAGGTCTTCGCCAACGCGCAGGCCTCCCCGGGCGACCGCTTCTACTTCGACGTCCGCAACCGCCTGTGGGCGCTCACCCGCACGCGGTCGTTCACCCTCTGGGAGCGCGCGATGTACGGCGGGAGCACCGTGCGCGGATGGCTGCGCCAGCTCGTGCGCCACCCCGAGCTCGCCCGCGTCGGCGCCCGCGGTCTGCGCGACGCCCTGCGCGGAGGCCCCCGCCCCGGCGCACAGGTCCTCGACCAGGACCCCGGGGCGGCGTCCTCGATCGCCCGCGTCGAGCGGTCCGCCGGGCGATGAGCGCGACCACCCCGTCGGACGGCCCCGTCCCGTCGGACCGGCCCGTCGCCCGCGACGTCACCGTGCTCATGCCCGTCTGGCGCGGCGACAGGGCCGATCGCTTCGCGGCGGCAGTCGCCTCCGCGACCACGCAGCAGACCCTCGCGCCGGCCGAGCTGCTGCTGAGCATCGACGGGCCGCTGACCCCCGAGCTCGACGTCGTCGTCGCCGCGATCGAATCCGGCGAGCACGGTCCCGCCCGGGTGCTGCGCGCCGAGGCCCACCAAGGCCTCGCCCTCACCCTCCAGCGAGGCCTCGAGGCCGCGGCCACGGCGCTCGTGGCCCGCGCCGACGCCGACGACCTCTGCCGCCCCGAGCGCCTCGCCCTGCAGGTCGGCGCGATGCGGGAGGGCGGCCTGGACCTGCTCAGCGGCACCCTCCAGGAGTTCTCCGACGCGGTGCCCCTCGGCACCGGCCCTCTGCGCACGCGGCCGCTGACGCACGCCGAGATCCTCGCCTACCTCCCGCGCCACAGCCCCTTCCAGCACCCGGCGGTGATGATGCGCCGCGAGGCCGCGCTCGCCGTCGGCGGCTACCTCGAGCTCGACCACCTCGAGGACTACTGGCTGTGGGAGCGCATGCTGCTGGGCGGCGCGCGCAGCGCGAACCTCCCCGAGGTGCTCGTGGACTACCGGGTCGACGAGGACCTCTTCGCCCGCCGCGGCGGCGCCCGCATGTTCCGCTCGGATCTGCGCCTGCAGCGCACCTTCCTGCGCGACGGCATCACCACGCCCATCGGGGCGGCGACGAACCTCGCGCGCCGCGGGGCCTACCGCTTCGCGCCCGGCTGGATGCGCCGTCTGGGGTACCGCCTGCTCGTGGAGCGCATGCGCTGACGTGACCTGGGCCTCGCCCGCCCCGACGCCGGGTGAACACCCGGTGACATCGGATCGGCCGGGCGGTGACGCCTCCGTGAGCGTCCGGTGGAGCATGCACGCCATGCCCTGATCAGGGCTCTGAAGTGCGCGGACGCGCCGCAGCGCTGGGCTAGGGTGGTCGCGATCGAGCACCCGTCGAAAGGTATCCCCGTGGCGTCTCCTGACCTGCTGATCGTCGGCTCCGGCCTCTTCGGACTGACGGTCGCCGAGCGCGCAGCCGTCGAGCACGGCGCGAAGGTCGTCATCATCGACCGCCGCGACCACATCGGCGGCAACGCCTACTCGGAGGTCGACGAGACCACCGGGATCGAGATCCACAAGTACGGGGCGCACCTCTTCCACACCTCGAACGAGCGCGTGTGGGAGTACGTCAACCGCTTCACGGAGTTCACCGGCTACGTCCACAAGGTCTATACGAACCACAAGGGCGTGGTCTACCCGCTGCCGATCAACCTGGGCACGATCAACCAGTTCTTCGGCGCCTCCTACTCGCCCGACGAGGCGCGGGCGCTGATCGCCGAGCAGGCCGGCGAGCTCGCGGGCACCGACCCCGAGAACCTCGACGAGAAGGGGATCTCGCTCATCGGCCGGCCCCTCTACGAGGCGTTCATCAAGAACTACACCGGCAAGCAGTGGCAGACGGACCCCAAGGACCTGCCCGCGGGGATCATCTCCCGCCTGCCCGTCCGCTACACCTACGACAACCGCTACTTCAACGACACCCACGAGGGCCTGCCGGCCCAGGGGTACACGGCCTGGCTCGAGCGCATGGCCGACCACCCCAACATCGAGGTGCGGCTGGGCACGGACTACTTCGACACCACGCAGGAGTACCACCGCGACGCCGTGCGCGGGCAGCTCCCGGTGATCTACACGGGGCCCGTCGACCGCTACTTCGACTACGAGCTGGGCGACCTCAAGTGGCGCACCATCGACCTGGAGACCGAGCACCTCGAGAGCACGGGCGACTTCCAGGGCACGTCGGTCATGAACTACGCCGACGCGGACATCCCCTACACCCGCATCATCGAGCCGCGCCACTTCCACCCCGAGCGCGACTACCCCGCGGACCGCACCGTCATCCAGCGCGAGTACTCCCGCTTCGCGGCGCGCGAGGACGAGCCGTACTACCCCGTGAACTCGGGGACGGACCGCGAGACCCTGCTGGCCTACCGGGAGATGGCGGACGCCGAGCCGGGCACCCTGTTCGGCGGTCGCCTGGGCACCTACAAGTACCTCGACATGCACATGGCGATCGGCTCTGCCCTGAGCCTCGTGGACAACAAGCTGGCCGACCTGCTTCGCCAGTGAACGATCAGCCGCGCCCCTGAGTGGCCGGCCGGGAGGACCCCCACAGTGAGCATCACCAGCACCCCTGCGACAGCCATGCCCTCCTCCGCGGAGGAGGCCGACGGCACGAACACCCCGTCGACCCCGCAGCGCGTGATCCAGCGGCTCATCATGCCGCTCGTGCCGACGCCGGACATCGTGCCCCTCTACGTCGAGTCCCACACGGCCCGCTCGGGCATCTCGACGGCCTCCTTCGGCCTCGGCGGCGAGGAGGAGGAGACCCACGAGGCCGCCGCCCCCAGCGCGGAGAACCCGACCACGGACGTCGACGAGCTCAGCGCGCGCCACAGCATCGAGGTCGGCCCGCACTCGGTGCGCTCGTTCGGCACCTACTTCAACGCCTTCCCCGCCGGCTACTGGCGGCGCTGGACGCCCGTGCGCTCCGTGCGGCTCACGGTGAGCACCTCCGGCAGCGGTCAGGTCATCGTCTACCGCTCGAACGCGCGCGGAGCGATCCAGCGCCACGAGTTCCGCACGGTGCGCGAGAACACGGAATCGGTCTTCGAGCTGCCGCTGACGGCCTTCGGCGACGGCGGCTGGTACTGGTTCGACGTGATCGCGGGGGCGGACCCCGTCGCCGTCGTGAATGCCCAGTGGACCGCCGACGCCGACCTTGCCCGCACCGAGGGCACCTTCTCCATCGGCATGACCACGATGAACAAGGTGTCCTACTGCCTGGACAACATCGGCCTGATCAGCCGCGACGACGACCTGCGCGAGCGGCTGGACGCCATGTACGTCGTCGACCAGGGGTCCGACCGTCTCAGCGACCACGAGGAGCTCGCGCCGCTGCAGGCGGCGATGGGCGAGCAGCTGCAGATCATCGGGCAGGGCAACATCGGCGGCTCCGGCGGCTTCTCGCGCGGCATGTACGAGGCGGCGACCAACGGGCGCTCGACCTACGTCATCAACTGCGACGACGACATCGACATCGAGCCCGAGTCGCTGCTGCGCATGCTGACCTTCGCGGACTTCACGACCACGCCCATGCTCGTGGGCGCCCACATGTTCGACCTGAACAACCGCTCGGTGCTGCACGCCTTCGGCGAGGGCGTCGACCCGTGGGCGATCCAGCCGCGCGTGGTCAGCCCCGGCGGACGCCTCGGCCACGACTTCGGCTTCGAGCCGCTGCGCTCGACGCCGTGGCTGCACCGCCGCGCCGACGTCGACTACAACGGCTGGTGGACCTGCCTGATCCCCACCGAGACGGTGCGCGCGATCGGCCTCAGCCTGCCCGTGTTCATCAAGTGGGACGACGCCGAGTACGGGCTCCGCGCGAAGGCCGCCGGCTACCCGACGGTGTCCCTGCCCGGCGCCGCGGTCTGGCACATCACCTGGACCGACAAGAGCGATGCCCTGGACTGGCAGGTCTACTTCCACGAGCGCAACCGCATCATCACCGCGCTCCTGCACTCGGTCTACGAGCGCGGCGGCCATGTGATCACCGAGTCGCAGAGCATCGACTTCAAGCACATGATCTCCATGCAGTACTACACCGAGTCCGCGCGGCTGATGGCGCAGGAGGACGTGCTGCGCGGGCCCGACGGCCTGCACGACCAGATCGGGACCAAGCTGCCCGAGCTGCGCGCGATGGCCAAGCAGTACGACGATTCCGCGACGCTCACCGACGCCCAGCAGTTCCCGGCCGTGCGCATGGCCAAGCCCCCGCGCAAGGGCCGTGAATTCGCGCCGCCGCGCCGCTCCCGGCTGCCGCTGTGGGCCGCGCGCACGATGGCCCGGCAGATGTTCGCTCCGCCGCGCGAGACCTCGCGGCTGCACCCGCAGGCCGAGATCCCGCACCTGGATGCGAAGTGGTGGACGCTCAGCCACTACGACAGCGCCGTGGTCTCCAACGCCGACGGCACGAAGCTCGCCTGGTACAAGCGCCGGCCCGATCACGTGCGGGAGATGCTCACCCGCAGCCTGCGCACCCATGCGGACCTCTACCGCCACTGGAACGACCTGCGTCGTCAGTACCGTCGGGCCGCCGCGGAGCTCACCTCCTTCGAGGCCTGGGAGAGGACCTTCGCCGCGAACCCCGCTCCCGTGAGGGCGCAGGACGCACAGGAGAAGAAGCCGGAGACGGGAAACGATTCGGGGTCGGCGAGCGAGTCCGTCGCCTGAGGGCCGTTCACTCGTCGGGGTCGGGGTCGGACTCGTACAGCGCGTCGACGACGTCCCGCAGACGGAATCCGAAGCCGGCGGTCGTCGGCGCGATCCTCGTGTCCCCCTCGCCCCACTGGTAGCGCGGACCGCTCTCGCCGTCCCGCACGAGAGGGTGCTCCGGCTCCAGCGGGACGATGACCGCCTGCTCGAGCACGTGCGGCCAGTACGCCTGGACGGGCGTCCCCGTGGAGTCGAGCACGTCGACGCGCGGACCGTCGGTCGGCGCATGCGGCGCAGATGATCGCGCCGGCCGGATCATCAGCCCGCCCTCGTGGACGAGCACGTGATGGCGCCGGCACAGCAGCACGAGGTTCTCGATGTCCGTGCCGCCGCCGCTCGACCAGGGCGCGAGGTGGTGGGCGTCGAGGTGCCTCGTCTGATGGCAGCCCGGGAAGCCGCACGTGCGCTGGGCGACGCGCAGGGCGCGGCGCTGTGCGCGGGATGCGAGACGGCGAGTGCGTCCCAGGTGCAGGATCTCGCCGTTCTCACCGGTGACCAGCAGGGCGATCAGCCCTGTGCAGGCAAGCCGCTGCGCCGTGGCGGCCTCGAGGGGCCCCGCACCCACGATCTCGCAGCGGTTCCGGAGGGGAGGGGACGCGGCGGACGCATCGGGGCGGGTGGCTGAATGCGTACCGGCGTCTGTCGCAGGCGTTCCCGCGGGAACGTCACCGACTGCCAGGACTGTCAGATCCCGAGTGGGCTCCGAGCGGTCTGGTCCGACGGACCCCTCGTGCGGTTCCGATCCCCGAGGGTCCCCGGACACCAGCGTGTCCGGTGTCGCATGGACGACGACGAGATGCCGGTCCTCGCCGCTGCGGTCGGAGGGCGTCGTGTCGAGGTAGGCGCGGGCCATGTCGACGAGGGCGTCGGCCCGGGTCTGCTCGATGATCGGCGGGACATCCTGTTCGGCGTCCGCGGGAACGTCGCCTGCGTCCTGCTCGCGCTGCGTCGCGAGGTCGAGCGCCGCGGCGACCTCCGCGCCCACCTCGGCGGGCAGGACCGCGCGGACCTCGATCATCCCGTCCTCCCGCATCCGCCACGAGGCCTCGCGGCGGGCTTCCTGCGGGAGCCGCGTGCCCTCCGCGGCCCGGTACGCGCGCAGCGCAGAGGCGAGCTGCGCGGCCGTCATCTCCCGCGCGAGCAGCACCAGCGTCTCCTCGTCGACGAGGCCCGCCACGCGGGTCATCTCCCGCACCTTGGAGAAGGACAGGCGGCCCCGGGCGAACTCCTCGTGGGTCGGCGGCATCCCGCGCAGCGCCCGGGCGACCCGCACGTGCTCGCGGGCGGTGCCGGGCGTCATCGAGCACGTCCAACCCAGCCAGTGCGCGAGCGACTTCACGCCCACGTACCAGCGGGTCCCCTCGCCCGCGTCGAACTCGCCGATGAGGTCCAGCAGCGCGCACTCGGCCTCCGCGACGTGCGCGGCATGCGCCTGGATCCGGGTCGCGAGCTCCTCGGCCTCCGCGTCGTCGAGCAGGCGGGGGCCGTCCTCGGGCGGCACCGTGCCACCGCTCCCGCCGCTCTCAGCGCTGCTCGCTGCGGGCGGTCCCTCCATCACCGTGCTCATCACGACCCCCTCGTCGCCGTCCGTCGATCGCCGTCCCGACCGGGAACCACGCAGGCCCCGCGGGACGACCAGACCTCAGCACATCACGAGGGTGGGACATTCCGGACAGGCATGCGGAGGATGTGGACGACGGGGGAGTGGGGAGGAACGGCGGGCCCCGACGGCGAGGGAGGGGGCGGAGGCGACTACGCCTCGCGCGCGTCCTCCTGCTGCGCCTGGTGCGGCGTGACCGACTCCGCCGGGCCGACGATCCCGCGGCCGTCGAGCAGTGCCGCGAGCAGGGCGGACGGGTCGGCGAGACCGTCGGCCGCGACCAGGAGACGGGATCCCGAGGCCTCGATGAGGGAGGTCGGCAGCGGCGAGGGCTCGGGCCCCGCCCAGGGTCCGAGCGGCACCGAGAGGTGATCCGGGTGCGCGCGGACCTCCTGGGCCCAGTCGTGGACGAGCGGCGGCAGCTCGCCGTCGAAGCGCAGCGAGAGGGAGCGTGCATCCAGGGCGAGGACCTCGTCGGCGTCGTCGGCGCGCGCCGCGGAGCCGGGGCGGTCCGTGGCCAGCACGCGCACCTCGGCGTCGGCGGGGAGCGCCGGGTCGGAGCCCGGGCCGTCGCCGATCGCGACGCGTGCGCCCAGACCCCAGGCGGCGAGGGCGAGCACGAGCCGCTTCCAGTGCGGCGGGAGGTCGAGCAGCACGAGGTCGTCGCGCTCGAGCATGACCTCGGCGTCGAGGTGGCCCACGGTCTTGATCACCCAGTTCGCCAGCACGTGTCCCGAGAGCTCGATCCGACTCTGCTCCCCGTACCAGACCAGGGCGGGCCGTGGGCCGAGCGCCTCGAGGGAGGAGAGCAGCGCCTGGAGGGAGGGGAGCGGGAGAGGGGACGAGGCGGAGGTCATGGCTCCATCCTCGCGCGGGGGCCCTCGACGCGCACGTCGACGGGAAGATCGCGGGCGATGGACTCGGCCCCGATCGCGGTGCGCAGGCGCTCCGCGAACTCGCCGGCGGCCGCCCAGGACGCTCCCCGGTCGTCGTGCGGGCGCACCACCAGCGCGAGCCGCCCCGTCGGCCCGGGTCCCTCGTCCTCGAGGATCGGCGCGGGGGAGGGCGTGGTGGACGTGGAGGGGAACGGACGGGGAGCCGTCCGTGCAGGAGTGCGCGCGATCTCGATCGCCCGGTGCAGGCGCAGAGCGTCGGACTCCGGGTCCATCGCCGCGACGGGCTCGTCCTCGGCCGCGATGCCGAGGGCCTGCCAGACGGACTCGAGGCTCGGACGGCGGAACCAGTCGTCCTCCCCGGTGCGGCTGAGGGCGCGCGCGGGGACGGCGTCGGCCGGATCGACGACGACGCCTCCGAGGCCGCGGACGACGACCGCCGGCACACCGCTGGCCTTGCCCTTGACGAGGTCCGCCGCCGCGGAGATCTCGTCGGCCAGCGCGCGCACGGTGACGTGGAGGGGACGGCCGTCGGCATCGGTGCTCCCGCGCAGGTCCTCGAGCGCGCGCAGCCCCGCCGCGCCGAGCGCGATGTCGCCGACGCCCACCCGCCAGATGCGTGAGGAGGTGTCCGAGAGCACCACCCCGAGGCGCCTGCCCGTGGCGCGCACGAGCGCCGCGCGCAGCTCCTCCGCCTCGGTGTCCGGGTCCCCGGGCAGGAGCAGGAGGCCGCCGGGGGAGTTCGAGCCGTCGATGCCTGCGGCGGCCATCACCGGGCCCGCCGGGACCTCGACGATCGAGGTGGTGGTGCGCACGTGGCGTCGGCGGGCGACGAGGCGCACGGTCTGCTCCGCGATCGCCTCCTGCTTGCCCTCGGCGGGGATGACAAGACCCCTGGTCTTCGAGATGATCTTGGTGGACACGCACAGCACGTCGTCGTCGGAGAGGGCGACCCCGGAGGCCTCGAGCGCGCCGAGCAGGAGCGCGGCGACGTCGTCACCCGCACGGACCTCGCCGAGTCCGACCACCGGCAGCACGCGGAGACCGGACGAAGCGGACGGCTGGGCGGGCCCCACGGGCTCGGCGGGAGGGGTCGTGGTCATCGCATCTCCTGGTCGCGGGCGTGCACCGGCTTGACGGGGCCGAGTTACACGGGTGTATTTTAGGCTGTATCCCGGCGGCTCCCCCCGCCTCGTCCCGAACCCCGTCGGTCGCCATGGAGCGGCCTCACGACGTGAAGCGTCCCCCTGAGGAAGGAACTGTGCCGATGGAACGCACGCGCGACGAGGATGATGCGCAGTCGGAGGAATTCTCCCTCCTACAGCTGGTGGCCGACGGCGAAGAGGCCGAGGTCTCGTGGCAGGAGCGCGCACTGTGCGCCCAGACGGACCCCGAGGCCTTCTTCCCCGAGAAGGGCGGGTCCACGCGCGAGGCGAAGAAGGTGTGCGTCTCCTGCGAGGTGCGCGCCGAGTGCCTCGAGTACGCCCTCGAGAACGACGAGCGCTTCGGCATCTGGGGCGGTCTCTCCGAGCGCGAGCGCCGCAAGCTCAAGCGCCGCGCCGTCTGACCGGCCCCGCGAACCCGGCCCGCCGCCTGTGACCTCGCGCGACGTCACCGCCGTCCTCCTGCTCGGCGGACGCGACGACCCCGAATCCCTCTCGACCGCCCTCGCCGCTCTCTCCGCCCAGGAGAGGGCGGCCGATCGCGTCGCGGTGATCGCCCGCGGGCAGCTCGGCGAGGAGCGCGAGGCACAGGTCGCCGCGTTCGCCGACGAGGGAGCGATCGACGAGGTGCTGCGGATCCCCGCCGGCGCGGGACTCGCGAGCGCGGTCCGGGAGATCATGACGTCCCTGTCCAGCGGGGTGCTCACGAACGTCCAGCAGCGGGACGTCTCCGAGGCCGCCCCACGCGCGGGCGGTCACATGCGCCCCATCGACCGCGATGCGCACGAGCGCGGACTCGTGCGCGAGGCCGAGGAGACCGCGCAGATCCCGACCCGCCTGCGCGAGGGCGGCGCGGCGATCGCCGCTCCCTCGGCGGGCAGGCGCCGCGCCTCCGCCGACTCCGAGAGCTGGTTCTGGCTGCTCACGGAGGACGCGCTGCCCGGTCGCGCCTCCCTGCGCGCCCTCGTGGACGCCGCCGAGGCCTCGCCCACGGCCGCCCTCATCGGCTCCAAGCGCCTGCGCCCCGCGGAGTCCAACGAGGACGACGACGCCACGGACGAGACCCCGGGCGAGAGCACCTCCCGCCCGACGGCCGACGACGCCGACGTGCTCGTGGACGTGGGTCTCACTCTCACCCACAGCGGCCGGATCGTCACCGGCGTGGAGCCCGGCGAGATCGATCAGGGGCAGTCCGACTGGCGCCACGACGTGCTCGGCGTCGCCCTTCCCGGTCTGCTCGTGCGCGAGAGCACCCTCGCGCGGCTCGGCGGCACCGACCCCGCGCTCGGCTCGCCCTTCGCCGAGATCGACCTCGGCCAGAGGGTCTGGCGTGGCGGGGAGCGCGTCGAGGTCGCTCCCGACGCGCGCGTGCTGACCCCGCATCGCGAGGCTCCCGCCCCCGACCTGCTGCGCGAGCACCGGCGCGGGCAGATGCTCCTGCTGCTCAAGCACCGCCCGCTGCTGGGCGTCGTGCTCACCCTCCTGCTGAGCATGCCGCTCGGGACCCTGGCGCGGATGCTCGGGCAGGTCGCCGCCCAGTCGCCCTGTCTCGCGCTCGCCGAGCTGCGTGGGACCCTCGCCGCATACCGGCGCGCTCCCGGCGTCATCGCCCGCGGCGCGCGGGCCTCCCGCAGGGCGCTCGCGCCCCGGCGGCGCCTCGCGCCCCTGTACCTGCCGCGCACCGAGGCGCTGCGCCGCCGCCTCGAGGCGATCTGGACGCGTGTGTTCGCCGACGACGAGCGCGCCCGCCGCATCCGCCGCACCACGTGGGGGATCGCCGGCACCACCCACGGCTCCGACGACGCGGACTTCGGCCGGCACGGCGTGTGGACGATCATCCTCGCGGCGCTCGCGCTGGTCGCCGGGATCGTGGGCGCGCGTCCGCTGCTCGCGCGCGGCCACCTCGAGGGCCCGCAGCTGCAGACCCTCGCGGACGACTGGCGAGAGCGCACGCAGATCGCCTGGTCGAGCTGGGTGCCCGGCGGCGACGGGGGACTGGGCGCGCGCGGACCGGGCGACGCCCTGCTGCGCCTGATCGCCCCGCTCCCTCTGCCCGAGAGCGCGCTCGGCGCGCTGCTCGTCCTCGCGGTGCCGCTGGCCGCGATGGGCGCCTGGTGGGCCGCCGGCGCCCTCACCCGCGCCGTCGGCGCCCGCCTCGCCCTGGCCGTGGCCTGGGCCGTCGGCCCGCCCCTCCTCGCCTCCCTGGGCTCCGGCGCCTGGCCGCTCGTGCTCGTCCACCTGCTGCTGCCCCTGCTCGCCCTCGCGGTGGGCCGGGCCATCGGACTGGTCCACAAGGTCTCCCAGGCGAGCGTCTCCGCGGCCGCCGCCGCGGGGCTCGTGCTGCTCGTGATCGGCGCCGTGCAGCCCGTGCTCGTGATCCTCGTCGGCCTCGCCCTCGCCCTGCTCGCGGCCTTCGTGCCGGGCAGGCGGCGGCGCCTCATCTGGGTGCTGGTGCCCTCGCTCGCCCTGCAGCTGCCCTACCTCGGCGTCTTCATCGCCCACCCGTCCGCGCTGCTGCACGTCGCCGGCGTCCCCGCCTCCGCCGAGGCCCCCTCGGGGCTCGAGCTGCTCGCCCTGTGGCCCGCGCCCGCACCCTCCTGGACGGCGCTCGAGGGGCTTCTCGGCGCGTCCGCGGCAGGCGCGCCGCCCGTGCTGCTGATGGCCCCGGTGCTGCTGGGCGCGCTGCTCGCCCCCTTCCAGCAGGCCGACGCGGGCCGCGCGGGGCGGCTCGCGATCGTACTCGCCGCTCTCGCCATGGCGACGGCCCTGCTGGCCCACGCCGTGCCCACCGAGGTCGGTGACGAGAAGCTGCTGAGCGCACCGATCGGCGGCGTGCTCAGCCTCGCCCTTCTCGCCCTCCTCGTGGGCTGCGCGGCGACCTGCGACGCCCTGGCGCGCCGCAGCGGCCGCGAATCCGGCGCGCGCCGCGCGGCGACCGTCGCGATCGCCGGTCTCGTCGCCGCCTGCTGCCTCGTCGCCACGATCGGTTGGACCCTCGGCCTGCCCGACGCGCTGCAGGTGCACCGCACGCAGAGCGACGAGGTGCCGCAGGCCGCGAGCGACCTCGGGACCTCCGAGGCGCGCGGACGCGTCCTCGTGCTCTCCCAGGGCGACGACGACTCGGTCGATGCCCACCTCGTCGTGGACGGTGGGCCCACCGCCCAGCAGGACTCCGGCACCATCGCCGCGCGCACCCTCGCCGCGGCGGGCTCGGGCGCCGCCGTCGACCAGGATCCCGCCTCGACCGCGCTGCGCGAGGCCACCGGCGAGCTGCTCACGGCCGACGCCGCGAGCGATCCCGTGCGCCTGCGCACCCTCGGCGTCGGCTACGTCGTCGTGCCCGGGTCCTCGCAGGACGCGCCGGCCCTCACGGACGCCCTCGACTCCTCCCCGCAGCTCGAGAAGGTCACCGAGGGCAGCAGCGGCGGCATGTGGCGCGTCGTCGATGCGGGAGCCCGCGTCGTGATCCGCCCGGCGGGGGAGAACCCGTCGGCCGACGACGAGACCACCGTCGCGAGCGGCGTGATCGACGCCGAGGGCGAGGTGGCCGCAGCCCAGGGCGAGCGCACCGTGGTGCTCTCGGAGCGCCGTGAGGGCGGCTGGGAGGCCACGCTCGACGGCGAGGCGCTCGCGCCCGTCACCGTCGACGGCTGGGCCCAGGGCTTCACCGTCCCCGCCGGCGCCTCGGGGCACCTCGAGATCCACCGCCAGGATCCCTGGCGCCTGGTGCTCGCGATCGTGCTCGCGCTGACCGTGCTGATCACCGCCGTGGTCGCCGTGCCCTGGCGGGCCGGCCCCGGCCGCCGTCGGGGCGAGGAGCCCTGGCAGGAGAGCCAGGAGAGTGGTGCCCTGTGACCCGATCGATGCGGCCCGCACTGGCCCTCGCGAGCGTGGTGCCGATCCTCGTGCTCGGCGCCGGAGCGCTCGTCGGCCCTCTGGCCGGCGGGTCCCCGGACCGCTCGGTCGAGCGCGCCGAGACCACGGCCTCGCCGAGCGCCGCCGCGCTCGTCTGCCCCGGGCCCGTCCAGGTCCCGAAGGAGCTGCAGGGGAGCACGGGGGACAAGAAGCTCTCCTCGAGCGGGCCGAACGGACGCGTGGGTGTGCGCAGCCTGGGCCTGGATGCGGACTCCTCGCTGCTCTTCGGCCGCGTCGCCGCCTCCAGCACGAGGCAGGACGCCGACGGCAACCCGCTCGCGCCGTCGATCAGCGCCGCCGATGCCGCGGGCGAGGACCTCGGCATCGACACCGCGACGGGCGACCTGGGCGCGAGCGCCCAGACCATCTCCTCGATCTCGAACGGCCCGCAGGTCACGGTGCGCGGATCGCAGGATCAGCAGGTCGTCGCGGATGCCGTGCAGACCACGACGACCGACGCGGGCGACTTCCGCTCCCTCAGCGCGACCCGCTGCACCGGCGCCTCCACCCAGGCGAGCTTCCTCGGCGCCTCCACCGCGAGCGGCGCGAGCGCCTCCCTGCTGCTGCGCAGCACCACCGACCGGCCCGCGACCGCCTCCATCCAGGTCTGGACGGCCGACGGCCCCGCCGACATGGGCGGCCGCTCCCAGGTCGTGGTGGCCCCGGGCAAGGAGGAGCGCGTGCTGCTCGAGTCGATCGTCCCCGACCAGGACGTGATCGGTGTGAGCGTGAGCACCGTCGGCGCGCCGCTGGCGATGTCCCTCCAGGACACCGAGCGCGACGGGCTCACCCCGCTGGGAGGCGAGATCCTCTCCGACCTCCCGGAGGCCTCCCGCAGCTCCGTGATCCCCGGCGTGCGCATCGGCAAGGGCACGAAGGCCCAGGTGGTGCTGATGAACGAGTCCGGCGCGGACGCGCACGTGCAGCTCGCCGCCCAGGACGCCAAGGGCGCGGTGGATCTGCCCGGGCTCGGCGACGAGGTCACCGTGCCCGCGGGATCGGTCACCACGGTGCCCGTCGAGGGCGTCGACGGCGACCTCGCGATCACCGCTGACTCCGACCAGAAGGTGAGCGCCGTGGTCCGCTCGCACGTCCAGTCCGAGAAGAAGCTCGGCAAGACGATCGGGAAGCCCTCGGACCTCGCCGTCGCCCAGCCCGCCCCGGCGCTGCGCGACTCCGGGGTGATCGCCCTCCCGACCGACGGCGCCCACGGCGCCCTCTCCCTGGCCGCGACCGACGACACCCACGTCACCGTCATCCCCGTCGGGGCCGACGGCGGCGCGGGGAAGAGCGTCGAGCTCGACCTCGCCGGCGACAGCGCGACCGACGTCCCCGCGGGAGACCTCACGGGCACGAAGGGCGGCATCGCCGGGCTCGTCGTGGTCCCCGACGATCCCGATGCGGTCCACGCCGCCTGGATCCAGACCGAGGCGAACGCGAAGGCCGGGCCCCTGCTGACCTCGGTCCCCGTGATTCCCGCCGCGACCGGCGGCTCGGGGACGACGGTGCGACTGGGCTGAGGGGCTTCAGTCCTCGCCCCAGGCCTCGGGGTCCACGTCCTCGGGGTCCAGGTGCAGCAGGGAGGCGATCTGGTCGGCCAGGACCTGGCGCACCAGCAGCTCGAGATCGCCGGGCAGGGAGCAGCGGGTCTGGATCGGCCGACGGAACAGCACCACGCGCGGCGGGTGGTCGCGGTCCGCGGGGAACGCCCGGCCGAGTGCGACGGCGCTCTCCTCCCACGGCGCAGGATCCGTCAGCGGGACCTCCTCGACCGCGACCTCGAGATGCTCGAGGCGCCGCGGGTATCGCTCCACGAGCGCGCGAGCCGCGTCGAGCACGGTGTCCTCGAAGAGCTCGCGGCGGGAGAGATGACCGGGCAGGTGGGGCGGCAACAGGTCACCGCGCAGTCCGCGTCCGTGCCGGTCACGACGCCGTCCGCGCGAGCGGCCCACCGGGCCCGAGGCGCCGCCGAGAACTCGCTGACCCGTCATGCATCGCACTCTAACGCGCTCGTGTCGCGGGCCGCGGCCCGGCTCGCCCACTGCGTACACTCGAGGGCGTGCCTCATCGCGACTGCTCGAAGACCGGCTGCACCCGCCCCGCCGTCAGCTCCCTGACCTTCGTGTACGAGGACTCGACGCTCGTGGTGGGACCGCTCGCCCGCACCGCCGACCCCCACGCCTACGACCTCTGCGAGGAGCACGCGTCGCGGATGACGCCGCCGCGCGGCTGGACCATGCTGCGGGTCGCGGGCAGCGCCGACGCCGTCGACGACCTCGTCGCGCTCGCCGCCGCGCTCGACGCGCACGAGACGGAGGACGCCGCCGGCGCCCCGCCCGTCGACCGCGACGCCGCGCGCGCGAACGGCCGCCCCGAGCCGCGTCCCGCCGAGCGCCACCTGCACGTGGTGAGGTCGAGCGATGACTGATCACGATCTGCGCCCGATCGTCCTGGCCAATGACGTGCGCGGCGTCGCCGGGAAGACCCTGGACGAGGACGTCGTGCGCGCCTTCGGCGCCGCGTTCGCCGACAGCCTCGAGGCCAAGGACCTGATCCTCGGCCACGACATGCGCCTGAGCTCCCCTCAGCTCGCCCGTGCCTTCGCCGAGGGCGCGGTGCGCCGCGGAGCCACGGTCGGCCTCGCCGGGCTGAGCGCGACCGACCAGCTGTACTGCGCCTCCGGCCTCTACCGGGCGGCGGGCGCCATGATCACCGCCTCCCACAACCCCGGGCAGGACAACGGCATCAAGCTGTGCCTGCCCGGCGCGCGCCCCATCAGCCGCGACACCGGCCTCGACGGCCTCCGCATGCGCGCCGAGGAGCTGCTCGACGCCGGGGAGATCCCCGAGATCCCCGGCGGCCGGCTGCAGGAGCTCGACACCCTCGAGGACTACGTCGCGACCGTGCTGCGGCTCGCCCCCGTGCCGGGGACGCGGGCGCTCAGGGTGGTCGTCGACGCCGGCAACGGGATGGCCGGGCTGACGATGCCCGCCGTGGCCGCCCACCTGCCCGGCGTCGAGATGATCGGTCTGCACCTCGAGCTCGACGGCTCGTTCCCGCACCATCCCGCCGATCCGACGGACCCCGCGAACCTCGCCGATCTGGCCGCGCGCGTGCGCGAGGAGGACGCCGACCTGGGGCTCGCCTTCGACGGCGACGCGGACCGCTGCACCGTGGTCGACGAGACCGGCGCCCCGGTGCCGCCCTCGGCCGTGACCGCGCTGATCGCCGCACGGGAGATCGCCCGGGCGCGCGCCCGGGGCGAGGAGTCCCCGACGGTGGTCGCGAACGTCGTCTCCTCCCGGCACGTCGCCGAGACCGTCGAGGCCGCGGGCGGGCGCTTCCTGGTGACCCCCGTCGGGCACTCGCTCATCAAGGCGATCATGGAGCGCGAGGACGCCGTGTTCGGCGGCGAGCACTCCGCCCACTACTACTTCCGCGAGTTCTTCCGCGCCGACTCCGGCATGCTCGCGGCCCTGCACGTGCTCGCGGCGCTCGCGGAGAGCGGATCGAGCATGTCCGCGCTGGTCGCAGGGCACACGCCCTATGCCGCGAGCGGGGAGATCAATCGCCGTCCCGCATCCGCCGCCGCGATGCGCGAGGCGGTCCGTGCGGCCTTCGCCCCGCTCGAGGGCGTCGAGATCGACGAGCTCGACGGGCTGACCGTGCGGCACTGGGACGCGGAGGGGGTGCAGTGGTGGTTCTCCCTGCGCTCCTCCAACACCCAGCAGGCGCTGCGGCTGAACGTCGAGGCTGCCGACGAGGGGACCATGCGCGCCGTGCGCGACGAGGTGCTCGCGATGATCGACGAGGGCACGGGCGACGACACGGTGCGCGAGGACGAGAGCGGGGGCGGGGACGCGATGAGCAGCGAGGCCGGATTCGACGGGCCGGCGTGGCTGCGCCGGGTCCTGCGCTGCCCCCAGTGCGGGGCGGAGCTCTCCGACGCCGTCTCGCAGGATGGTGCGGAGGACGGCGCGGCCGACGTGCTGCGCTGCACCGAGCAGGGGCACGAGTACCGCATCCGCGGCGGCATCCCCGTGCTCATCGCCGGGCGCGACTGACCGCTGCGCGCCCCTCCCTGCAGCGCGGCGAACGCTACTGCGCGAAGGGCACCACACGCACGTCCGCCGCGAGCTCGCGCTCGCGCTCCGCGGCGGCGCGCAGCTTCTCCTCGTCGCGTCGGGAGCGCTCGGCGAGCACGGCCCGCAGGAACATCTCGGGATCGGTCCCGGGCGGCGGCGCGGGCGTCACCGAGGGCATGGTGCGCTGCAGCAGATCGCGGGCGATCTCGCGGCGCGAATCCGGATTCAGCGCGTGCGCGCGGGGCAGGAACGAGCGCACGTCCTGCAGCAGCGGCAGCGGCAGGCGGCCCACGTCTGCCCCCGCCGCCCAGGCACTGAGCTCTTCGGGCATCCGCTCGCGCACCGGACGCGGGGCGCGCATGCGCTCCTGGATCACCATGGTGCCGGCGAGTATGTCGCCGAGCCGCCGCGAGCGCCGGTCGACGAGCGCCGTGACCAGGGCGATCGCACCCGTCGTCGACCAGATCTCGAGCATCGCCATGAGGGCCCGCAGCAGGCTCTGGCGCGCATGCACCGGGCCTCCGTCCTCGCGCACCACGCGCGTGCCCGTCGCCAGGCGGCCCAGGCTGCGCCCGCCCATCAGCAGCTCGGTGAGCACAGGGTAGCCGAGGAAGGCGAGCACGCTCGCGAGGACCAGGGCGGCCTGCACGAAGCCGGAGTCCAGCCCCGTGCGGGAGGCGAGCGCGACGACGCCCACCGTCGACCCGATGCTCAGGGCGAGCATGACGGCGCCGTCGATCAGATAGGACAGCAGGCGGGTCGCGAAGGAGGCGGGGCGCAGGTCCAGGTGGACGGCCTCGCCGGTGACGATCGCATCGCGCGAGGCGCTCGGGGCGCTCCCGTTCGTCGGACCCGCTGCCGTGGACATGCGCCCAGTCTCCCATCGGCGCGCGCGAACGGCCTCACCCGGTGGTCGACGAGCGCACCGCGGCGCCTCGACTTTCGTCGCACGTGCGCTCCGCGCGCCTCGCCTACGCTGGCGAGGTGGACACCGACGCCTTCATCGCCGTGCACCGCGAGGACTGGGACCGCCTCGCGGTGCTCACCCGCACCCGCGATCTGGACGCCGCGGGCATCGACGAGCTGATCGCGCTGTACCGGCGCACCGCGACCCACCTGTCCACGGTGCGCTCGACGAACCCAGATCCGGTGCTCACCGCGCGCCTGTCCGTGCTGCTGCAGCGCGCGCGGCTGCGGATCACCGGGGCGCGGGTCCCTCTGTGGCGGCGCGTGCGCGACCTGCTCTGGGAGGACCTGCCCGCGGCCCTGCACGAGGCCCGCTGGTGGGTCGCCGGATGCGCCGCGCTGCTGCTCGTGACCGCGCTGGTGTCCGGCTTGTGGTTCGGCCTGGACCCGTCGGCCCGCTCCGCCGTGCTCACCGAGGCCGAGCAGCGCCGGCTCGCCCAGCACGACTTCGTCGGCTACTACTTCCAGGGCGAGGCCAGCGGCTTCGCGGCGAGCGTATGGACGAACAACGCCTGGATCGCCCTGCAGTCGGTGGTCCTCGGCGTGACCGGCGTGTGGCCGGCGTGGATGCTGCTGAACAACGGACTGAACATCGGGCTCTCGGGCGGGGTCCTCGCCGCGCACGGCCACCTGGGCACGCTGCTGGTGTACCTGCTGCCGCACGGGCTGCTCGAGCTCACGGCGATCTGCGTGGGCGCGGGCGCCGGTCTGCGCCTGTTCTGGGCGTGGGTGCACCCCGGGCCGCTGCCGCGCACGTGGGCGCTCGCCCGCGCGGCCCGCGCGATGATCACCGTGGGCGTGGGGCTCGTGGCCGTGCTGCTGGTCTCCGGGCTGATCGAGGCCTTCGTGACTCCCAGCTCCCTCCCCGCCGCCGTGCGCATCGGCATCGGCGTGCTCGCCTGGGCCGCGTTCCTCGCGGTGATGATCGTCCGCGGGCGCCGGGTCGCCCGCGCCGGGATCACCGGCGACCTCCCCGAGGAGGTCGTGGGGGATCAGGTGGCCGTCGCCGCCTGAGCGCCGCCGGCGACCGGCGAACGGCGAACGGCGAACGGCTCAGAGCCGGCCGGCGGCCTTGAGGGCGAGGTACTGATCGGCGATCGCCTGGGGGAGGTCGTCGGGGACGACGTCCACGACATGCGCCCCGCAGCGCTCGAGCGCACGTGCCGTGCCCTCGCGCTCGATGGTCTCCTGCTCGGCCGACGCGGCACGGTAGACAGCGCCGATGCTCCCGCGCTCGCGCGCCATGCTCGTGAGCGCCGGGTCCGCCGCGGAGCCGACGATCAGCGGATGATCGGCGGCGATGCGGGAGGCGACGGGAAGCAGTCCCTGGCCCGCCGCTCCCGGCTCGATCGGCGTGAGCAGGACGACGAGGGCTCCGCGGCGGGCCCGTCGGCGGATCTCCGAGGCCACCATCTCCCAGTCGGTCTCGACGAGGGCCGGCTCGACCGGGGCGGTCGCCGCGACCACGTCGTGCAGCACCGTGCGGGGGTTGCCGCCGTGCACCTGCACGTGCGGGACGCGGTCGGCGCACAGCACGTCCACCCGATCGCCGGCCTGCGCGGCGAGCGCCGTGAGCAGCAGCGTGGCATCGAGCGCGGAGTCCAGCCGCGGGGCGTCGCCCACGCGGCCCGCGGACGTCCGCGAGGTGTCCTCGACGATCAGTACGTGACGGTCGCGCTCGGGCCGCCAGGTGCGCACCACGACGCTGCGGCGGCGGGCGGTCGCCCGCCAGTCGATCGAGCGCACGTCGTCGCCGTCCACGAAGTCCCGCAGGGAGTCGAACTCCGTGCCCTGGCCGCGCTGGTGGACGGCCGCGAGGCCCTCGATCTCCCGCAGGCGGCGCATGCGCGAGGGCAGGTGTCGGCGCGAGCCGAAGGCGTGCAGGGCCAGCAGCTCCCCGGGCACCTGCCGCGTCCCGCGGCGCTCGATCAGACCCAGCCTGCCGCGCACGGCGAGCACGAGCGCGCGGCTCGTGTGCCGGCCGCGCCGGGTGGGGCGGAACATCTGGTCCACGGCCCGGCGCTCCCGCGCGGGGATCGTGAGCTCTGCGCGCTGGTCGGCGAGTCCGGCCGTCGGGTTCCAGGCGTCGCGCAGGCGGACGTCGACGCCGCGGTCGCCGGGGTTCGTCACCAGCAGGCGGCCCGTGCCCTCCTCCCCGAGACGCACCTGCCCGGGGGAGCGGCGCCGCACCAGCAGGGTCTTGGGCGACGGCGTGAGCAGGAGGTCGAGCACCAGCAGCGCGACCCACACGAGGGCGCACACCAGCACGGTCGCCCAGTGCGGGACGAGCACGATCGGCAGCGCGCCGACGACGCCCAGCAGGGCGCCGCGCAGCCTCAGGGCGGGCAGGTCCCTCACGTCCGGCTCCTCAGCGGGGGACCGGCACGCCGGCCAGCGTCGCGGCGAGCACCGCCTGCACCTGCGAGCCCTCGAGCTCGGCCTCGGTGGTCAGGCGCACCCGGTGGGAGAGGGTCGCAGGGCCCATGGTCTTCACGTCGTCGGGCGTCACGAAGTCGCGGCCGGTGAGGTACGCCCAGGCGCTCGCCGTGCGCAGCAGTGCGATCGCCCCGCGCGGGGAGACGCCGAGGGACAGGCTCGGGGAGCGCCGGGTCGCGCGGCACACGTCCACCACGTACTCGAGGACGCTCTGCTCGGCGCGCACCTGGCGCACCTCCTCCTGGGCGGCGCGCAGGGAGGCGGGATCGGCGACGGTGCGCAGCCCCGCCGCGGCGAGGTCCCGGGTGTCGAAGCCCTCCGCGTGGCGGCGCAGCACGTCCACCTCCTGCTCGCGCTCGGGCAGCGGCAGCACGGCCTTGAGGAGGAAGCGGTCCAGCTGCGCCTCGGGCAGGGCGTAGGTGCCGTCGAACTCGATGGGGTTCTGCGTGGCGACCACCATGAACGGATCCGGGAGCGCGCGCGGCCGGCCGTCGATCGTCACCTGCCGCTCCTCCATCGCCTCGAGCAGCGCCGACTGGGTCTTCGGGGGCGTGCGGTTGATCTCGTCGGCCAGCAGCAGGTTCGTGAACACGGGGCCCTCGCGGAAGACGAGGTCCGAGGTCGAGTTGTCGTAGACCAGGGAGCCGGTGACGTCGCCCGGCATCATGTCCGGCGTGAACTGGACGCGGCGCATGTCCACGTCGAGCGCCTCGGCGAGGGAGCGCACCAGCAGGGTCTTGGCGACGCCCGGCACGCCCTCGAGGAGCACGTGGCCGCGGCACAGCAGCGCGACCACCAGGCTGGTGACGGCCGCGTCCTGGCCCACCACCGCCTTGTGGATCTCGTCGCTCAGGGCGCGCAGGCGCTCGCGCGGGCTCTCGGGCGCGGGCGGCGTCGGCTGATCGGGGACTGCGCTCATCGGTCGATCTCCTTCTCGAGGGCGTCGAGGTCTTCGCTCAGGCGCAGCAGCTCCTGGTCGCTGCGCACGGGGGTGGGGCCCAGCAGCGTCCGCAGCTGCTCGGGCGCGAGAGAGGTATGGGGCGCGAGGGCCGCGATCAGCGCGTCCAGGCGGCCCTCGCGGCGCACGCCGAGCCGGGAGGCCAGACGCACGGCGGTCCGCGCCCGCAGCGAGCGGGCCGCGGCGTCGCGCGCATCGGCCCGATGCAGCAGGTGGGCCCGGCCCACGGTCAGCTCGCGGGCGCGCACGCTCACGGGCAGGGGCTCGACGACCACCGGGCCGAGCCGGCGCGAGAGGGCGAGGAGGACGGCGAGGATGATCGCGCACGCCCACAGCGCCAGCGGCAGCGCGAAGTCCGGCAGCCGGTCCAGGAGCGAGGGGTGCTCCTCGGCGAGGGGGTCCGTGGGCGAGGGGACGTACCAGGTGAGGGCGGAGGCGCCGTCGTCCCCGCCGAGGGCGTTCAGGGCGACCGCCGCGTTGTCGAGGTCCCCCACTCCCGCGTTGGTCAGCAGCGTCGCCGAGCCCAGCACCGTGACGCCCTCCCCGGTGACCACGGCCGCGCCGTCGCCATGGCGGAAGCACGCATCGAAGCCGTCCCCCGCGCGGTAGAGGGTCGCGCTCTTCGCGACGTCCTCCGCGGGACCCACGCGGATCTCGCGGGCGTGCAGGGACGCCGCCGCGCAGGAGTCGTCGGCCCCCAGGCTCGTGGTCTCCTTCAGCGACCCGGCGGGACGGATGTCCGGGGCCAGGTGCGCGAGGACGAAGAAGCTCGGGCGCACGAGCACCAGGTGCCCGTGGCCGCTCGCGCGGGCCTCGGCCAGGCGGTCGAGCTGGGCGGCGTCGAGCGCCGAGGGGTCGGTGACCAGCACCGTACGGCCCTCGGCGAGGGCCTGCGCGGCGTCGGTCGTGTACCGGCGGACCTCGAGGTCCGTGCCCTCGCGCTCGAGGACGCGGGCCACGGCCTTCGAGCCCTGGGGCGTGGGCGCGGCGGGCTCGAGGGGGCCGTCGCGGAAGGTGCCGCGCAGGGCGACGACGAGCACCGCTGCGAGCACCACGAGGGCGAGCGCGACCGTGAGCACGCGCGTGGAGGCGCGCGGCCCGGTCCGCTCGGGAGCGGCGGGTGCGGCCGGTGCGGCGGCGGAGGTGGTCGGAGCCGTCATGCGGACTCCGTCTCCCGCAGCTGCGGGGCGGCCTCGGCGAGGTACTCGGCCAGGCGCACCACGTCCTCGGCGCTCTTGGCATCGACCTGATGACGGGAGTAGGCGGCGGTGTCGAAGACCTGGGCGGCGCGCAGCAGGCGCGTGCGCACGTCGGGGAAGGCCCGGGAGGCCTCGTCGGCCGCCTCGTGCGCGGTCATGCCCTCGGCGAGGTCGAGAAGGGTGCGCTCCTGGAGGTCGCGCACGAGCGCGCGCATGCCCAGCACCGCCGCATCGCCGGGGCGGTGCTCGTCGGCCGCGGCACGGGCCCGTCGGCGCAGCTCCTGCCCGCTCAGCACGGGATCCGCGTCCAGGCGCGAGGAGACTCTGAGGGCGGTGTCGCGCCGCATCCGCCCGCTGCGGCGCAGCACCGCGAGGAGCGAGAGCGCCACGAGCAGGACGAGGACCGCGAGCACGACGATGAGCACCGTGGAGGCGCCGCCCGCGCCGCCGGTCAGGGAGTCCAGCCAGTCCTCGAGCATCCCCAGGAGCCGGGGGAGGAAGCCCTGGTCGCGGTGGTACTCGCCGCGCGCGAGCTCCTCGAGGACCTTGCGGCGCGCCTCATCGGGATCCACGCTCGCTCACCTGCCGTCCGCGTCCTGCTGCGCACGCCGCAGCGCGATGTCCCAGGACTCGTGGCGCATCCGCAGGTCGGCGTAGAGGGCGGTGAGGCCCGAGGCCCAGAACGGCACGGCGACCACGGAGGCCGCGTACGTGCCGAGCATCGAGATCACCATCAGGATGATCATTCCCGGCACGATCGCGGCCATCTGGGTGGACAGCAGGATGATCCCGTAGATGATCATGCCGACGGTCCCGAAGACTCCGCCGATCACCTGCTGCACGAGGGTGTACGAGCCCGTCAGCAGCACGCCGATGCCGAGCGCGCGCCACAGTCGCCGGCCCCGGGTGAGCGCGAAGGAGCGGCGCACGGCGCCCGGCACGCTCGTGTCCTCGAGGACCAGCGCGGGGGTCGAGAACATCGTGCGCGCCCACACCCACAGCGAGGCCAGCAGCCCCAGGACGAGGAACAGCGGCAGCGGCAGGATCGTCCACCAGTGCGCCTCGCGGACGAGGAGCAGCGGCAGGCCGCCGATCAGGGAGACCACCGCGAAGGCCGCGAAGCCCATGAGGGAGACGAGGATCGCCGTGAGCACGGCCCGCGGCCCGTGCGTGCGCAGCGAGGTGCGCAGGGAGGCGTCGTCGGCGCGGGAGCCGACGGCCTCCGCGAGTGTGACCCGGGTGAGGACCACGAGCACCAGCTGCATGGCGATCAGTGTGATCACGCCCGAGACCATGGAGGAGCCGATGGTCGCGAACATGTCTGCGAGCGAGGTGCCGAGCGGCTCGGTCGCGCCCGAGGACTCCGTCGGGTCCTGGGAGACGGACTGGAGCTGCACGGCCGTCGGGGCGACGCCGATGCCCGCCGCCACCGAGTTGAGCACGAAGGCGATGCCCAGCACGATGGCGCTGACGCCGAACACGAGCTTCGGGCGGCGTCGGTAGATGCCGACGGCCGCGGAGAAGATCTCGCCGACCCCCAGCGGACGCAGCGGGAACAGACCCGCGGCCTGGACGAGCTCGCGCTGCACGGGGCCGGGTCGACTCGGCGCGTCCGACGGGCCGGGCGCGGGGGAGGCGGGGGAGGGGTGCGTCGGAGCACCTGCTCCGGGAGCGCTCCAGGGTCCGCTCGGTCCGGTCACGTCGCTCACCTCTCGTCGTCCTCGATGGTCCGTGGTCGCGCTGCCCGGCCGGGGCGTCGGCCGCCGGGCGTCCGCCCCACCGTACGGTGCCGGGTGCCTGCGGCGGGTACGACGATGGTCGAGACCTGCGACGACGTCGGTCCACGTCGGACGACGGGACGAATGGCACAATGAGCCCATGACGACGTCCTCACGCATCCTGGTGGTCGATGACGATCATGCGATCGCGGAGATGGTGGGCATCGTGCTGCGGGGCAAGGGCTTCGACGTGGTCACCACGGCCGACGGCGCCTCCGCGCTGGACGCCTTCGACCGCCTCCACCCCGACCTCGTCCTGTTGGACCTGATGCTCCCGGGCATGGACGGCATCGAGGTGTGCCGTCGCCTGCGCCGCCACTCCGGGGTCCCCATCCTCATGCTCACCGCGCGCTCGGACACGGCCGACGTGGTGGAGGGCCTCGAGGCGGGCGCCGACGACTACCTCACCAAGCCCTTCGAGCCCGACGAGCTCGTTGCCCGCATCAAGGCGCGGGTGCGGCGCAGCGAGGCGCCCAGCACCGAGCAGCTGAGCGTCGGCGACCTGGCCATCGACGTCGACGGGCACGAGGTGCGCCGCGACGGCGAGAAGATCCCGCTGACCCCGCTCGAGTTCGAGCTCCTCGTGCAGCTCGCCCGCCGGCCCTGGCAGGTCTTCACGCGGGAGACCCTGCTCAAGGAGGTCTGGGGGTACCGCCACAGCGCCGACACCCGCCTGGTCAACGTGCACGTGCAGCGCCTGCGCTCGAAGATCGAGATCGATCCCGAGCATCCGCGCATCGTCGTCACCGTGCGCGGCGTGGGCTACCGCGCGGGCGGCGCGTCCTGAGCGTCCTGGACGCCCGGGGCGCGCGCATCATCGCCATGGACGGCGCGGATCGGACCGGAGCGGGCGGGCGCGGCGAGGAGCGCGGGCCGACGGGGCCTTCCGGGTGGCAGCGCCTGCGCCTCCTGCTGGGCCGCTACGCCCACCCGCGCCTGTGGCTGGATCCGCGGCGCTGGAGCCTCGCGGTGCGCGTGGTGGCGCTGACGATCCTGCTCGCGGCGATCTCGGTGATGAGCGTCGGCACGTACCTCTCCTCCGTGATCTCCGACGGGCTCTACGAGCAGCGCCGCGTGCAGGTGCTCGAGGAGTCCACGACGATCCGCCAGGACCTGCTGGACACCCTGAACGGCACCGCGGGCGCCACCTCGACCCAGTCGCAGGACGCGGCGGCCAGCTTCATCCAGGGTCTGCGCAGCACCGACAGCGGGGCCCGGCGGGATGCGGCCCTGGTGCCCGTGGACACGACGAGCGCGACCTCCACGATCGCCTCGGACCGGGCGATGCTCGACCTCGTCGACTCCGACATGCGGACATCGGTCGCCGAGAGCTCGGACGCGCTGGTGTGGCGCAGCGTCGGGCGCCCCGACGACTCCGGTGCGACCGAGCCGCAGCTGCTCGTGGGCACCCGCGTGGTGGTGCCCGGCAGCGGCACCTACGACCTGTTCCTGCTGTACTCCCTGGGCCAGGAGCAGCAGACCCTGCAGTTCGTGCAGCGGGCCCTGATGGGCGGCGGCGCCGTCATGCTCGCCCTGGTCATGGGGATCGCGATCGTCGTCGCGCGCCTGGTCACCGCGCCCCTGCAGCGCGCCGCGAGCGCCGCGGAGAAGATCGCCGCCGGCGACCTGGGCAGTCGCGTCGAGGCCACGGGGTCCGACGAGATCGCGAAGGTGGGGCGCTCCTTCAACGCGATGGCCAGCAACCTCGAGCAGAAGATCGAGGACCTCACCGAGCTCTCCCGGGTCCAGCAGCGGTTCGTCTCCGACGTCTCCCACGAGCTGCGCACCCCGCTGACGACGATCCGCATGGCGACCTCGGTGCTCGACGAGCACCGCGAGGACTTCACGCCCGAGGTCGCCCGCACGACCGAGCTGCTCTCCGCGCAGGTGCGGCGCTTCGACACGCTGCTCGCGGACCTCCTGGAGATCTCCCGATTCGACGCCGGAGCCGCCGTGCTCGACGCCCGTCGCCACGATCTCGGGGATCTCGTCATGCGCGCCGCCGAGGACGCGCGCCCCCTCGCGGGCTCGCGCGGCTCCCTGCTGGACGTCCAGCTGACCTCGCTGTCGACCGAGGCGGTCGTCGACTCCCGGCGCATCGACCGCGTGCTGCGCAACCTGCTCACCAACGCCATCGAGCACGGGGCCGGTCGGCCCGTCGTCGTGCGCACGGGGGCCGACGACCAGGCGGTCGCCGTCATCGTCCAGGACTTCGGCGTCGGCCTCACCCCCGAGGAGGCCGAGCGGGTCTTCGCGCGCTTCTGGCGCGCCGACCCCTCGCGCGCCCGCACCCTGGGCGGGACCGGGCTG
Organism: Brachybacterium halotolerans subsp. kimchii; assembly: GCF_020792675.1. Taxonomy (NCBI): domain Bacteria; kingdom Bacillati; phylum Actinomycetota; class Actinomycetes; order Micrococcales; family Dermabacteraceae; genus Brachybacterium; species Brachybacterium halotolerans. The sequence continues at coordinate 3,920,885 of NZ_CP086254.1, forward strand.
GGCCTGGCGATCTCCCTCGAGGACGCCCACCTCCACGGAGGCTGGCTGCAGGCCTGGGGGCGCAAGGGCCAGGGCGCCGTGTTCCGCCTGACCCTCCCGCGGCGGCCGGGCACCCAGATCGCGCGCTCGCCGCTCGCCCTCGAGCGCTCGTTCACCGGGCTCGACCGGGGACAGGCGAGCGTCGGCACGGTCACCGGGGAGATCCCCGTGCGGGCCGACGCGCTGCCGTCCCTCGGTGAGGACACGGAGGCGGACGACGATGCGTGAGATCGGTCGACGCGGACTGCTGCGCGGCGCGGGACTGCTGGGGACGGCGCTCGCGCTCGGCGCGTGCGCGCGCATCCCCACCTCGGGCGACGTGCACCGCGAGAGCCTCTCCGGGGCCGCGGCCTCCGACGTCCCCTACGTGCAGCCGCAGCCGCCGGCCGACGGCGCGAGCCCCGAGCAGATCGTCTCGGGCTTCGTGCTCGCGGGCGTCGGCCCCGAGGACGACTTCGGCGTCGCCCGCCAGTACCTCACCTCCGCGGCCCGCGCGAGCTGGGACCCCGCGGCGGGAGTCACCCTGTACTCTGCGGGCACCGAGCTCGCGATCACCGTCGTGGACCGATCGAGCGTGCGGCTGAGCGTGCAGGCCGTGGGGCACGTCGACCGCGCGGGCGTGCGCACCCTCTACGGCGGCGCGAGCGCGCGCGAGGTCGAGCTCGGCGTGGTGAAGGAGGACGGGCAGTGGCGGATCAGCGATCCGCCCGCCGGCATCTTCCTCTCCGACTCCGCGTTCTCCCTGCTGTTCCGCGCCGTGCGCCTCTACTTCCTCGACCCCCGGCAGATCCACCTGGTGCCCGATCCGCGCTGGTTCTTCGCGCGCGACGTCACCGCCTCGGCCCTCAGCGCGCTCGAGTCCGGTCCCACCGCGCCCTTCACCAAGGCCGTGCGCACCGCGATCCCCGAGAGCGCGCACCTGGGCTCGGCGCCCGTGAGCGCGGGCGGCGACGGCGTCCTCCAGCTCGAGCTGCCCGGGACCATCACCTCTCTCGGCGCGGACGCGCGCGATCTCGCGATCGCCCAGATCCAGGCGACGCTGCGCTCGGTGCCTGCGCTCTCGGACGTGAAGCTGCTGCGCGAGGGGAAGGACCTCGAGCCTCCCGCCTACGGGCCCTCGCGGGCGCTCCCCGGACACCGGCCGATCGCCGCCGGAGCGCAGGGCGTCGTCTCCCTCGCGGACGTCGGCGCCGGGGCGAAGGCGGAGCAGATGATCCCCGCCCTGGCGAAGGAGACCGTGCACGCCCCGGCGATGTCCCAGGCCTCCCCGCTCGCGGCCGCCCTGCGCAAGGACCGCTCCGCGGTGGTCCTGTGCTCGAGCGACGGCAGCATCCCCCGTCGGGAGGTGGCCGTCGGCGCGGACCTGCTGCCCCCGCGGATCGACGACGCGGGCTTCGTGTGGGCGCCGACGCGCACGGCCTCGGGCGCACTGCTCGCCCTGTCCAGCCGCAGCACGCAGGAGGACGCGAAGGTCGACGCGAGCTGGTTGGACGGTCGCCGGCTGCTCTCCTTCGACATCGCGGCCGACGCCACCCGCGTGCTCGTGCTCTCGAGCGACGACGGCACCCCGCGCCTGGACCTGAGCGCCGTGGTGCGCGACGAGCACGGCGTGCCCCGCGCCCTCGCCGAGCCCGTGCAGCTGCCCACCGCCCTCTCCTCCCTGCGCATGGCCACCTGGTACGACGAGTCCACCGTGCTGCTGCTGGGCGAGGACACGGAGAGCGCGGCGCCGCGGGCCCAGATCATGGGCCTGCAGGAGGACGGAGATCGCCTGCCCGCGCCGCCGGCCACGGTCGACTGGGTGGCGGGCACCGGCGTGACCGTCGCCGTCTGGGCGACCACGAGCGACGGCCGGCTGCTGCGCGTCGAGGGATCCTCCTGGGGCGACGTCGACATGGACGCGCGCGACCCCTCCTTCTACTGACGCTTCTCCTGACGTCGGGCGGCGGGCCCGCCGCCGGGTGCCGGTTGCCGGTCCTCCCCAGAGGCCCTTCGTCCACAGCCTGAGCCCGCTTCCGGCGGGGCGACGACACGGGTGCTGTGCTGTGCCGATGACGGATCCCACCCGCGCCGCGGCGCTGCTCGGCGCGATCGTGCGCGAGACCTGCGGCCTGCTCGTGCCGCTCGAGTGCCCCTGCGGCAGCGAGGGGCGCCTGCTGTGCGAGGACTGCGCCGCGCTGCTCGCCGCCGAGGCGCGCCGGGTGGAGGCGGTCTGCGACGCGCTGCAGATCGTGCAGGACGTCCGGGTCCGCGCGGGGGAGGGCGGCGCCCCCGCGGGCGTGGACCATCGCGCGCTGCTGCCGGTGATGGCGCTCGGCGAGTACGCGGGGCCTCTCCAGGACCTGGTGCTGGCGTGGAAGAACGGCGGCAGGGCCCACCTGGTCCCCCTCCTCGCACGGGGCCTCGCCCCGGCGGCCCGGGCGCTCGCCGAGGGGGCGGGGGAGCCCGGCCATGGTCCCGATGCCGTTCCCGATCCCCTTCCCGCACCGGTGCTCGTGCCGGTGCCCAGCAGGCTCGGCTCCCGCGTGCGGCGCGGGGAGGACCACACCGCCCAGCTGGCCGCGGCGATCTCGCGCCGCACGGGCCTGCCGTGGGAGGCGCTGCGCGGCAGGCTCGGCGAGGGGCAGGAGGGGCGCACGGCGCGTCAGCGCCGTCGGCGCCACCTCGCCGTGCGCGGCGGGGCGCTGTCGCGCACGCGGCGCGAGGGCGCACCGGTGATCCTCGTGGACGACGTGGTGACCACGGGCGCGACTCTGCGGGCGAGCGCCGAGGCGCTCGGGCGGCTGGGCATCGGGGTCGTCGGGGCGGTCGTGGTGGCCTCTGCGCGTCTGCCCGCCACTCGGACGTTCCCCTGACGTCACCCAGGATTCCGTGCCATGCTGTACGTCACGCTCGCAGCGGACGAGTGGATCCCTCGCACGAGGAGGTGGCAGTCGGACCAGCCAATGCGGCCGGGCTGATCATCGGCCGCGTTCGTTCGAATGAGGAGGACCTCATGGAGATCAACGTCGTCGGACGCCACATGGACGTCCCGGAGCGCTTCCACCGCCATCTGTCGGAGAAGCTCGAGAAGGTCACCCAGCTCGCACCCGCGGTCATGCGGGTGGACGTGGAGCTCTCCGAGGAGAGCAACCCGCGCCAGGCCGATCAGGCAGCCCGCGTGGAGATCACCGTGCATGACGACGGCGCCGTGATCCGCTCGGAAGCCCGGGCCGATGACCTCTACGGCGCGCTCGACGTCGCCTACGGCAAGCTGTTCGAGCGCCTGCGGCGCGCCCGCGACCGCCGCAAGGACCATCGCCGCGGCCGTTCCCGCGGGCACGGCGCCGAGAGCGTGCGGACCATGGGGCACACCGGGGAGATCCCGCTGCTCCCCGAGGACTCGGTGGCCGCGGCGTCGGCCGACGAGGCCCCCGCGGCCGCGGACGAGGACGAGACCAGCGAGGCGGCCGACGAGAGCCCCGTCGTGATCCGCGAGAAGAAGCACAAGGCCGCCCCCATGAGCATCGACGATGCCCTGAACCGCATGGAGCTCGTGGGCCACGACTTCTACCTCTTCATCGACGAGGCGACCGGGAACCCCAAGGTGGTCTACCGCCGCAAGGGATGGAGTTACGGCGTCATCGAGCTCGAGCGCGTGGAGGAGGTCGCCCTCGACATCGACCCCGAGGACGAGCTCGCCGCCCGCAGCGCCTGAGAGACCAGCGCCCTGCGCGCCGCGCAGTGCGCCACCGACCATCGACCCCCGCATGCTCCGCCCGTCGCGCTCCCCGCGGCGGGCGGAGCCGCGTGCAGCGCCGTTCTGTCCCACCCTGCTCCTAGGATCGGATCCATGCCCGAGCGACTGAGCTGGAGATCCGCCCGCCGCATCGCCCTGCGCGCGCAGGGCATCGGCGGCCGCCGCGCCGACGACCTGCCCGCGCGCGCCGCGAGCCGGCGCGGCCTCGAGCGGACCCTCGAACGCACCCACCTGCTGCAGATCGACTCGGTGAGCGTGTTCGCCCGGGCCCACCACATGCCCGTGTTCACCCGGCGCGGCTGCTGGGACGTGGACGTCCTGGACCGTGCGAGCCGGCCCGGCCGCGGGCGCCTCGTCCAGGAGGCCCTCGCGCACGAGGCCGCCTTCACGACCGCCGAGGTCCACTCCCTGCTGGGCTTCCGCCGCGAGCGCGCCGCGCGCAGGGACTGGGGCGCCGTGCGCCGCGCCGCCGGGTCGGACGCCGGGGCGATGCGCCGCGTGCTCGACGTCATCGCCGAGCACGGGCCGATCAGCGCCGCCGCCGTCGCCCGCCTCGTCGGCGACGACGAGAAGCCCGCCGAGGGCTGGGGATGGCGCCGTTCGGACACGCAGTGGCTCGTCGAGTACCTCTTCCGCGCCGGTCACGTGGACTGCGTCGGGCGCAGCGCCCAGTTCGAGCGGCTCTATGCGGCCGACGCGGGCGCGCCGCTGCCGGACCACGCCTCGTCCTCCGACCCGGAGAGCCGGGAGGATGTGACGGGCGCGGAGGGCGCGGGCAGCGACCCGGACCCGTCGGCGGCGCAGGGAGAGCTCACCCGCCGCGCCGCGAAGGCGCTCGGGATCGCCTCCCCGGCCGATATCGCCGACTACTTCCGGCTGCGCGCCGCCGAGGTCGCCCCGCACATCCGGGACATGGTCGCGACCGGGACCCTGCGGGAGGTCACCGTGCGCCGCGGATCCCAGGACCTCCAGCTGCTGCTGCACCACGAGGCTCCGCGGCCCGCCCCCGTCACCGCGGCCGCCCTCGTGAGCCCCTTCGACCCCGTCGCCTTCCACCGCCCCCGCCTGCGCGACCTCTTCGACGTCGAGTACCGGATCGGGATCTACACGCCGCGCGCCCAGCGCACCCACGGGTACTACGCCCTTCCTTTCCTGGTGAACGATCGGATCGTCGCCCGCGTGGACCTGCGCAGCGACCGCCGGCGCGGCGTCCTCGAGGTCTGCGAGGCGCACCTCGAGCCGCTGCCCACGATGAGCGCCCGCGAGAGCGTGCCGGGCGCCGACGAGGTCGCTCCCGCGCTCGCCGAGGAGCTGGGCCGCGCCGCGCGCTGGCAGGGCCTGACGAGCATCGAGGTGCTCGGCGTCGGCGACCTCGCCCCCGCGCTCGCGGAGATGCTGTCGTAGACGTCCTCGGATCCCCGCCCCGCCGTGTGCCCTGTGGCACGGCGCTCGCAGGAGAGGGCACGTAGGATGGGGCGGCGCCGCGCCCTCCGGGGCCGTCGGCGTCCGCGCACTGCCGACCCGCCCCGCGGGCCGGAACACCATCCGCCCTCCCGGGCGGACGAGACGAACCGGGCCGGTCACGGTCCACCCCGAGGAGCACGAGTGGTCAACCTCTTCGACACGATCCTGCGCGCCGGCGAAGGCCGCGAGCTGCGCAGGCTCACCACCATCTCCCGTCGCGTCGACGACGCGGCCGCGATCTACGAGGACTACAGCGACGAGGAGCTGCGCGAGGAGTCCGTGCGCTTCCGCGAGCGCCTCGAGGACGGCGAGACCCTCGACGACATCCAGGTCGAGGCCTTCGCCGCCGTGCGCGAGGCCGCGAGCCGCACCCTGGGCCAGCGCCCCTACGAGGTGCAGGTGATGGGCGGCGCGGCGCTGCACCGCGGTCGCATCGCCGAGATGAAGACCGGTGAGGGCAAGACCCTGGTCGCGACCCTCCCCGCCTACCTCAACGCCCTCGCGGGCAAGGGCGTGCACGTGGTCACGGTCAACGACTACCTCGCCTCCTACCAGAGCGACATCATGGGGCGCGTGTTCCGCGCCCTGGGGCTGAGCACGGGCTGCATCGTCTCCGGGCAGAAGCCCGAGGAGCGCCGCGAGCAGTACGCCGCGGACATCACCTACGGCACGAACAACGAATTCGGCTTCGACTACCTGCGCGACAACATGGCGCTGAGCGCCGACGAGCGCGTCCAGCGCGGCCACTTCTTCGCGATCGTCGACGAGGTCGACTCGATCCTCATCGACGAGGCCCGCACGCCGCTCATCATCTCGGGCCCCGCCTCCGGCGACGCCAACAAGTGGTACGCGGAGTTCGCGAAGGTCGTCCAGCTGCTGCGCCGCGACCGCGACTACGAGGTCGACGAGAAGAAGCGCACCGTGGGCGTGCTCGAGACCGGCATCGACAAGGTCGAGGACCACCTGGGGATCGACAACCTCTACGAGTCCCTGAACACCCCCCTGATCGGCTTCCTGAACAACGCCATCAAGGCCAAGGAGCTGTTCAAGAAGGACAAGGACTACGTGGTCCTCAACGGCGAGGTGCTCATCGTCGACGAGCACACCGGCCGCATCCTCGCCGGTCGCCGCTACAACGAGGGCATGCACCAGGCCATCGAGGCCAAGGAGGGCGTGGCGATCAAGGCCGAGAACCAGACGCTCGCCACGATCACCCTGCAGAACTACTTCAAGCTCTACGAGAAGCTGTCGGGCATGACCGGCACGGCCGAGACCGAGGCCGCCGAGTTCATGAACACCTACAAGCTGGGCGTGGTGCCGATCCCGACCCACAAGGACATGATCCGCAAGGATCAGGTCGACAAGGTGTTCCGCACCGAGAAGGCCAAGTTCGACGCGGTCGTCGAGGACATCGTCTCCCGCCACCACCAGGGTCAGCCCGTGCTCGTGGGCACCACGAGCGTCGAGAAGTCCGAGTACCTCGCGAAGCTGCTCAAGGCCCAGGGCGTGGACCACGAGGTCCTCAACGCGAAGAACCACGCGCAGGAGGCCGCGATCGTCGCCATGGCCGGCGCGAAGGGCGCCGTCACGGTCGCCACCAACATGGCCGGCCGCGGCACCGACATCATGCTCGGCGGCAACGTGGAGTTCATGGCCCACCGCGCGCTCAAGGAGCGCGGCCTGGACCCGGAGGAGGACTCCGAGGCGTACGAGGAGGCGTGGGACGACGCGATCGCGGAGGCCGAGTCCCAGGTCTCCGCGCAGCACGACGAGGTCGTCGAGGCCGGCGGCCTCTACGTGCTGGGCACCGAGCGCCACGAGTCCCGGCGCATCGACAACCAGCTGCGCGGCCGCTCCGGCCGCCAGGGCGATCCGGGCGAGTCCCGCTTCTACCTCTCGCTGCAGGACGACCTCATGCGCCTGTTCAACGCAGGCGCGGCCGAGACCCTGCTGGCCCGCGGCGGCGTCGACGAGTCGGTCCCGCTGACCGGCCGCATGGTCTCCTCCGCGATCCAGCGCGCCCAGCAGTCCATCGAGTCGCGCAACGCGGAGATCCGCAAGAACGTCCTGAAGTACGACGACGTCCTCACCAAGCAGCGCAAGAAGATCTACGAGGAGCGCACCCGCATCCTCGAGGGCGAGGACCTCGAGGAGCATGTCGGGCGCTACATCGACGAGGTCATCGGCGGTGCGGTCGACGCTGCCACGCGCGGCGTCACCCCCGAGGACGTCGACCTCGAGGAGCTCTGGGGCACCCTGCGTCCCACCTACCCCGTCTCGATCTCCGCGGAGGAGCTCGTCGAGGAGCACGGCGGCAAGGAGAACCTCGACGCCGCGACCCTGCGCGAGGAGATCCTCTCCGACGCGCACCTGGCCTACGAGAACCGTCAGGCCGAGCTCGGCGAGGACGCGATGGACCAGCTGCAGCGCCGCGTGCTGATGTCGGTCATGGACCGTCGCTGGCGCGAGCACCTCTACGAGATGGACTATCTCAAGGAGGGCATCGGCCTGCGCGCCATGGCCCAGCGCGACCCGCTCATCGAGTACGAGCGCGAGGGCCACCTGATGTTCAGCGACATGATCGCGGGCATCAAGGAGGACGCGGTCGGGTACATCTTCAACCTCGAGGTGCAGGTGCAGCCCGCCCCCGTCGTGCCGCAGTCCGTCTCCGACCTGGTGACCAAGGCCGCCGGCGCGGTCGGGGCCCTCGCCGGGACCCCCGCGTCGGAGGCGTCCGAGGACGCTTCGGGCGAAGAGGGGTCGGCCGAGGACGGAGCGGCCGACGACGAGCCGACGGACGACGCGGCGGACGCGGCCCCTTCCGTGACGCTGCGGGCGAAGGGCCTGGACGAGGGGCCGAGCGCGCGCGAGCTGCGCTACTCCTCGGCCGAGGGCTCCGGCGCCCAGGACATCTCCTCGCTCTCGAGGGCCGAGCGCCGACGTCGCGAGCGCCAGCAGCGCAAGCAGGACTCGAAGAGCCCGCAGGGCTCGTCGAGCGCACGCGGCTCCGATTCGCCCACGGCGTCCGGCGGGAACACCAGCGGTCCCTCGCGCGGGCGGCGCGCCAAGCGCTCCTGACGCCCCGGGGGAGGGTCAGCCGACCTCCAGGACGGTGACCCTCCACCCGGTGTGCCGCAGTTCCCAGCGCATGGCGAGGAATCGTGCGCGGTCGGCGTCGCGCACCACGGTGCTCGCCTCGACGACCCCGGACGTGACCACGCAGGTGCGGGTCCCGGAGATCGCCAGGCGCACGCGCGGAGTGCGGCCGGTGAGGCCGCGGATCCTGCGGGTGAGCGCCGCGCGCCGCGCCAGATAGGCCGAGACCTCCGGGGTGACCAGGCGGGAGAGCGTGCTCACCGGCCGGGAGTCGCGCACGATCTCGACCGCGCAGCGGGCCACGCTCTCCACGAGCCGGAGGCCGTCCTCGGGGTCGCGCGGATCCACGCCCGCGACGAGCTGCTGATCGGTGGGCACGAGGCCGTCCGTCGTGGTCATGAGTTCTCCTGGGAGGTGGGGAGGGCATCGGGGACGGTGAGCACCTGTCCGGGCTCGATGTGGTCGGGGTCGGGGCCGATGACGTCGGCGTTCTCGGAGAAGAGCTCGGGCCAGGCCGCTGAGATCTCCCGTGGGGAGTCCGGGCCGACGCCCATGAGGTCATCGCTGATCGACCAGAGCGAATCGCCGTCCTTCACGACCACCGTGAGGGTGTCCGGCCGCCCGTTGTCATCGGAGCTGCTGTCGTCGGCGCTGCTGTCATCGGCACCGGTGGCGCCGGACCCGGCGGGGGTGTTCTGGCCGTCCGCGGGGGCCTCCTGATCGCCCCAGCCGAGGCCCGGGAGCTCCTCGTCGCCGGCGTCCGGCTGATCCGTGGGCTCCTCGGGCGACGGTGCGTCGGGCTCGGCGGGCAGCTGGGCGGAGGGGGTGTGATCCGTGTGCGCGGGCGGTGGATCCTGCGAGCCGGGCAGGCGCATCAGCGGAGCCGCGGCGGGAGCCGAGGCAAGAGAGGCCGTCGACCCCGCCGCGCTCGTGACGCCGACCGGCGTGCCCTGGGCCTGCGCGGGCCCCGCCAGGAGGCCCGCGGCCGCCGTGGTCACGGCGAGTGTCGCCAGCGCGCGGGAGGCGAGGCGCGGCGCGAGCACGCGCAGCGCCCGCAGCAGCGCTCTCGAGCCCACGGCATCGGCCCCGCGCAGCATCACCACGGCGGCGAGGGCGTGCACGAGGGCGAGGTACGCGCACAGCAGGACGCCGAGGGCCGCGACCGCGAGCAGCACGAGCGCCGTGAGCGCGTCGGTGCCGTAGCTCGAGCGCGCCTCGACCTGCAGGGCGGCGGCCGCCCTCAGCAGGACAGTGCCGGCGGCGAGCGAGGCGATGGCGATCAGCGGCATGGCCAGCGCGGCGCGCCGACCGGTCGCCCTGGTCGTCACGTGCGTGCTCGGTCGGTCCGTCGTGCTCATCTCGTCCCCTCGTCATGCGCACCGGCAGACCGCCGATGTCGTGAGTACGCCTTCATCCGTGTTGTTTGATGCAGTTTGCTGTCGGATGAAGCGATGTGCGGGAATCTATCGCGATGTGATGTGAAGCGCAAACGTGCTCGTGGCAGCGCTTAGAGTGGGCGGATGAGCCTGGAGCGGATGTTCGAGGACCTCGAATCGCGCATGGACCACCTCGAGAGCGAGGAGCGGCGCGCGGTCACCGAGGACCTCACGCGCGCCGAGCGCGCGCAGGTGCTCGTCCTCGATCGCCTGCGCGGCGCGGTGGGGCATGACATCCGGGCGCACCTGCGCGACGGTGCGGTCGTCGGGGGAGAGATCGTCGAGGTCGGCGCCGACTGGGTGCGGCTGCGGTCCCGGGCCGACGCGCGCTCGACGTGGGCGGTGCTCGGCGCGATCGTGCTGCTCGAGGACCTGCCTGATCGTGTGCGCGAACCAGGCAGCACGCGACTTCGCCCTCCGGGGCTCGGCACGGCGCTGCGGGCGCTCGCACGGGACCGTGCGCTCGTGCACGTGCGCACGGCGGCGGGGGAGATGCAGGGCCGGATCTCGGGCGTGGGTCAGGACGCCCTGGATCTCCGTCTGCTGCCCTCGGGCGAGCAGCGCCCGGCCTCCGGGGCGCGCGGGGTGACGATCCTGCTCTCGGGGATCCTCTCGCTCACCGCGCAGCGGCCGGACTGATCAGGTCAGCGCTCGCTGCGGTGCGGGGCCGACGAGGTCTGCGGCGCCTCCGTGCGCTCCTGCTCGAGGAAGGTCTCCGTGGCGGCATAGGAGCGCTCGATGTACGCCTCGAGCTCCGAGAGCTCGACGCGCCACTGCCCGCGACCGCCCACCTTGATCGCGCGCAGCTCGCCGGAGCGCACCAGGGCATAGGCCTGGGACGCGGAGATCGAGAGCTGCTCGGCGACGTCGGAGAGCGGGATGAAACGCGTGGTCATGGGTCTCCTCGGAAGGGGAAGGGCCTCATTGTCGCACCCGTGCGCTCTCGGATCCTGAGCATTGTGGACGAGTGGTCGCGGACGCCGGACAGTGCTCCGCTCGCCGCCTCGTCGTCCACAGGATCGATCGGCGGGCGGCGCGCGGACGAGCAGTGCCGTAGCCTCTCGCTCGAGGGTCGGATCCCCCGAGTCCGCCGGCCCTGCCCGCTCCCCGGAGGTAGCTCTCGTGCCCCCTGCCCCTTCTCTCATGCGCCTGCGCCGACCTCGCTGGAAGGATCCGCGCCTCCTCATCGGCATCCTGCTGGTCGTCCTCAGCGTGCTGCTGGGCGCCCTGCTCGCCTCGCGCGCCTCGGCGACCACGACGGTGCTCGTCGCGCGCGACGAGGTGGTGGTCGGCGATGAGATCGGCCCCGACGCCTTCACCACGGCCGAGGTCCGCCTCGGCGACCAGTCCGCGCGCTACGCCTCCTCGCCCGGGGACATCCCCGAGGGGTCCACGGCCCTGCAGTCCGTGCACTCCGGGGAGCTTCTGCCCGTCTCCGCGATCGGCCAGGGAGGCGGGGGCGACCTGCGCCCCGTCGTCATCCCCGTCGACAGCGCGGTTGCGGACTCCGTGAGCCCGGGCCGTCCCGTCGAGCTCTGGCGCACAGCGGCCGACGAGCAGGACAGCGATGCCCTCGCGGAGAAGCTCGTGGACGGCGCCACCGTGCGCCGCGTCTTCGAGGGCAGCACCCTGGGCATGCGGTCCATGAGCGTCGAGGTGCTCGTCCCGGCCGACGATCTCCCCGAGGTGCTCGAGGCCCTGGGATCCGGCGACAGGATGGACGTCATCGGCGTGCCCGGCGACCAGCAGGCCGGCTCATGATCGACATCGTGCTCTGCGCCTCCGGGCGCGATGAGGTGAGGATCGTCCACGACGTGGCCCGGGGGTCCTCCGGGAGGGCGCGGATCGTGCGGCGCTGCGCCGATCTCGCCGAGACGGCGGCCGTCGTGGCCGCCGGCATCGGCGACGTCGTCGTCATCGATCTCGCCGTGCGCGGTCTGGACCGCGAGGCCGCCGCCGAGATGCTGCGGGGCGGGGCGGGCGTCGTCGGCCTGCGCAGCGAGGAGGGCGCGGCGGCCCGCACCTCGCTCGGCCTGCGGATCGTCGTGGACGCCTCGGCTGACGTCGAGGAGCTGCTCGAGGCATGCGAGCGCGCCCTGCGGCCCGAGTCGGAGGAGGAGTCCGCCGGCGACGCGTGGGTGCAGGACACCGCCGATGGTCTCGAGGATCTGCCGCCGCAGCGGGCCCCGCTGATCGTGACCTGGGGGCCGGGAGGTGCTCCGGGCCGCTCGACCGTCGCCGTGAACCTCGCGGCCGAGCTCGCCGACGCCGGCGAGCCGACCGTGCTCGTGGACGCCGACACCCACGGCCCCTCCCTCAGCCAGATGCTCGGCGTCCTCGACGAGTCCCCGGGTCTCGTGGCGGCCTGCCGCGCCGCCGCCCGGGGCACGCTCGACGACGAGACCCTCGATGCGCTCGTCCCCGCGGTGCGCGGGCGCCTCCACCTGCTCAGCGGCATCGGCGTGCCCGCCCGCTGGGCGGAGGTCCACCGCAGCTCCCTCGAGGACGTCTGGGAGGTCCTCGCGGACCGCGGCGGCGCCGTGGTCGTGGACGTCGGGGCCCCTCTCGAGGAGGACGAGGACCTCAGCTACGACACCGCTGCCCCGCAGCGCTGTGCGGCGTCGCTCAGCGCCGTGCGCCGCGCCGACGTGCTGCTCGCCGTGGTCTCCTCCGACCCGGTCTCGATCACGCGGCTGGTGAGGGAGCACGAGCGGCTAGACGAGATCGGCGTCGGGCCGCTGCACGTGGTGATCAATCGCGCGGGACCGCCCGCACGCGGGGAGAGGGTCGAGGAGCTGCTGCGCTCGCGCATGGACGTGGCCTCCGTGACGATCCTGCCGGAGGAGGCGACCACCTGCCGCCGCGCCGCCTGGGACGGCGCGGTGCTCGCGGAGGCGGCGCCGCGCAGTCCCCTGCGCAGGGGACTGCGCGACCTCGCCGCCCGGGTGCGCGCGGAGCATGCCGCCGACGAGCGCGAGGGGAGCGGAGCCGTCGCGGAGGCCGCCGACGCGGGCGGCGCGGACCCGGAGCGCGCGGGCGCCGGCGTGGCAGGATGAGAGCCATGAGGATCTTCGCGCCCGTCGGACCCGCCGATCATGACGCCCTGCGCTCCGGCGCCGCGCGGATCGCGCTCGAGACGGGGCGCCTCGTCTGGGGCGTCTCCGATGCCGCCCGCGCCGAGCGCGCGGACGAGGACGTCGAGGAGCTCGAGTACGACGCGCTCCAGGACGCCGTGTTCAGCGCGCTGGGACAGGTCGACCCGCGGATGCGGGCGCTGGTCCTCGCCGGCGACGTGCCGGACGCCTCCCTGGCCGACGCGAGCGAGGTCGGCGGAGCGTTCGGGCTGCGCCTCGCCCGCGAGGGCGCCCTCGTGATCGCGAGCGCCCACGCCACCGAGCTCGACGCCGCGGCGGCCGAGGTCGACGACACCGACCCCGCGCTGCTCTGGTTCGATGCGAGCGAGCTGCCCGCTGCGCTCGACTACGCGGAGGCGCCGCTGCGGTAGTCCTCGGCCGAGCGCTCCTCGGCCCGCAGCACCTTCGTCACGTACGGCAGCGCGGCCTTCTCGAGCCGGCCGCCCAGCAGCGGGACCTTCGCCGTGAAGTCCCCGTCGATGCTCACGGCGGAGTTCTCCCCGGCGGGCCGCAGCTCGAGATGCCCGCGCATCGAGGCGGGGGCGCCCTGCACGGTCAGCTCGATGGTGCCCTGGCGCGCGCCGCCCTCGGCAGGGGCCTGCCAGGACTGCACCTCGAGGATCTTCACGCTCCTGCCCACGAGCGAGCGGGCGATGTCCGGGATGCCCTCGGTGGCCAGTTCGAGATGCGTGGTGACGGTGAAGGCGCCGGCAGGATCCCCCTCCACCTCCGAGGTCGCGGACTCCGCGTGCAGGGTGCGGCCGCGGATCCGGGTGTAGGCGGGATCGGCGTACATCGCCGCGGCCGCCTCGGGCGGCATCGGCAGGTTCAGGTTCTCGCTCAGGCGCATGCTCCCACTATGCCAGCTGAGCCGGCCCGCTGACCGCCTCGTCTCCGCCTCGTCCACGTCTCTTCCCCGCCGGGGCGGCTCGTGCGGGAGTCCGGAGCTGGGCACCCGCGCGGAGCACCCCTGCACAGGACCTATCCTGGCCGTATGCCGAGTCTCGCCAAGTACCTCTCCGACGTGCCGGACATGGATGAGAAGACCTCCGAGTGGCTGCAGCTCCTGGTGGGGGACTGGGCCCTGCTGTCGGACCTGCTGCGCGCGGACCTCGTGCTGTGGGTCCGCACGCCGGCCGGCGCGCTCGCGGTCGCGCACTGTCGTCCGTCGACCGGCGCCACCGTCTACTACGAGGACCCTGTGGGGATCGAGGCCGACCCCGAGGAGAAGCCCCTGGTGCGCGCGGTCCTGGACGGCGAGGAGCCGTACTTCGAGCCCGCCGTCGTGATGCGGGAGGGCCAGGAGGCGCTGCGCCAGCTCGCCCCCGTCCGCCACGAGGGGCAGACCATCGGCGTGCTCACCATCGAGGCCCCTGTGCCCGCCGGCGAGCCCAGCCGCAACGAGACCCGCCAGCACGAGCTGGGCGAGCGGCTGCTGCGGATGATGGGGGAGGGCGCCTACCCGATCGCCGGAGCCCCGATCCCCCCGCGCCGCGGTGCGCCGCGCGTGGGCGACGGCATCGTCGAGCTCGATGCGCAGGGCGTGATGATCTGGGGGTCGCCGAACGCGCTGTCGGCCTTCCATCGCTTCGGCGTCGCCGGTGACATGACCGGCAGCACGCTCGCCGAGCTCACCACGGAGCTGCTGCAGACGCGCGCGCCCGTCGACGAGTCGCTGCCGCTCGTGCTCATGGGGCGCGCGGCCTGGCGCTCGGACATGCAGGCCCGCGGCGGGACGCTCTCGCTGCGAGCGATCCCGTTGACCGCAGGCGGCAAGCGCGACGGCGCGATCATCCTGGTGCGCGACGTCAGCGAGCTGCGCCGCCGCGAGCGCGAGCTGATCACCAAGGAGGCGACCATCCGGGAGGTGCACCACCGGGTGAAGAACAATCTCCAGACCGTGGCCGCCCTGCTGCGCCTGCAGTCGCGGCGGATGAAGAGCGACGAGGCCCGCGACGCGCTCGCCGAGGCGCAGCGCCGGGTCGCCACCATCGCGCTCGTCCACGAGTCGATGCTGCAGGGCAGCGAGGAGGCCGTCTTCTTCGACGAGGTCATCGAGCGCTGCCTGCGCCTCGCCGTCGACGCCGCGAGCGCGACCGTGCACCGCGAGGGGGCCGACGTCACGGACCCGCACCAGGTCGAGGTGCGCACCCAGCGCGTCGGCAAGGTCGGCTCCGTGAGGCCGGAGGAGGCGACGCCGCTCGCGCTCGTGGTCACCGAGCTCGCGACCAACGCCGTGGAGCACGGGCTCTCGGAGACCGGCGGCACGCTCACCATCCGCGCGGAGCGCACCGGCAGCCACCTCGTGATCCACATCGAGGACGACGGCGCGGGCATGAAGTCCGCCCAGCCCACAGGGCTCGGCACGAACATCGCCCAGACCCTTGTGCAGGGCGAGCTCGGGGGGACGCTGGACTGGGAGAACCGCCCCGAGGGCGGCACCCGGGCGACGATCGACGTCTACCTCGACCCCGTCAGCGTGGACGCCGCGAACGCCTGAGGCCGTGTCCGTCGGCCGCCCGCGTCCGACGGTCCCCGCGGAGTCCTGACATGCGACGACGGGCGACCCCCGGAGGGATCGCCCGTCGTGGAAGCTGCGGTGGCCGGGTCAGCCGGCGCGGCGAGCGCGCGCGTTGCGGCGCTTGAGGGATCGGCGCTCGTCCTCGGAGAGGCCTCCCCACACGCCCGAGTCCTGGCCGGACTCGAGGGCGAACTTCAGGCAGGAGGTCATCACGTCGCAGCGCTGGCACACCGCCTTGGCCTCCTGGATCTGGGTGATCGCGGGACCCGTGTTCCCGATCGGGAAGAACAGCTCGGGGTCCTGGGTCAGGCATTCCGCGCGGTGGCGCCAATCCATCTGCTACTCACTTTCCGGTCACCCCGCAGCGGCTCGGGAGCCACGGCGCGGCAGGTGGTCGCCTTCGGCAAGGCGATACGGATCTACGGGCGGACCGATGCCGAAGCGGCCGATCCTGGGTTCTCTCCATTGTCGGAGGCCTCGCGGTGGGGGACAAGAGCGCACGGGCACGACCTGGGTGGCACTTCCCACAGCGCCGTGAGCGCCCGGGGACTGCTACGGGGCGCTCCCGGTGCGGCACGCGTCGATAGGGTGCAGCACATGGCCTCCTCCGGATCCTCGTCCCCCTCTCCCCGCGGGAATGCTCCGCGTCCCGCCACGACGGAGGACCGACCGGGCGCGCGGCGCCTGGGGACCGTGCTGCTGGGCGCCGAGGCGCTGTGCCTGCTCCTCCTCGGCGGCTTCATGATCACGCGGGTCGGCTCGCAGGACGTCGGCGCGTCCCTCGCGATCGGCCTGGCCGTGTTCATCCTGCTCTTCGCGATCGCGGTCGGCCTCGCCTCGCTCTCGCTCTCCCGCCGCGGCCGCTTCGGGCTCGGCTTCGGCGTCACCTGGCAGCTGTTCCAGGCGCTCGTCGCGGCGAGCATGCTGCGCGCCGCCATCGTGGTCGTGGGCGGGATCGGCATGCTGCTGGCGATCGCGACCTTCGTGGTGCTGCTGACCCTCGTGCGCGCGACCCCGCTCCCGTTCGACGACGAGGAAGCGAAGAACGGACGCGGCCCCCGCGGCTGACGCCGCGAGGGCCGGAGTCCACCGGGACGGTCCCGACTACTCGTCGGCCGAGGCGAGGGCCTGCGCCGGGGCTGTGCGCGCCGCCCGACGGCCCGGCAGCACCGAGGCCAGCAGCCCCGCCGCGAGCGCGAGGCCGAGGACCAGTGCGATCTGCCCCCACGGGATCGTGACCTGCAGCGGGAACTGCCCGCCCAGGATCGTCGCGATCCCCAGGACCCCGTAGACCGAGCCGAGCACGATCCCGACCGCCGCTCCCACGAGGGCCAGCAGCAGTCCCTCCCAGGCGAGCATCGCGCGCATCTGGCCGCGCGTGGTGCCCAGGGCCCGCAGGAGGGCGTTCTCCCCGGTGCGCTCGATCACCCCGAGGCTCAGCGTGTTCGCGACGCCGACGAGGGCGACGAGCACGGCGACCGCGAGCAGCGCGACGGTGATGCCCAGCAGCACCGTGAGGATCTGCCCGTAGCTCTCGCGTTCGACGCCGGCGGCGTCGACCTGCGCGTCCGGGGCGCCGTGCTGCGCGAGGGTGTCCTGGATGCCGGTGACGATGCCCATGGCGTCCTGGCCCTCGCGCGCGGCGGATCCCTTCTCGGCGAAGGCCGCGAACAGGGCGGGCTGGGCGTCCTTCCCGACGAGCGCCGTGAGGGTGCTCGGGGTGACGATCGACATCTGCAGGTTGGAGTCCACCTTCACGCGCAGCTCGTGCGAGGCGCCGTCGGCCCCGTCGACCTGCAGCACCTGGCCGTCGTGGACGCCGAAGCGCTCCGCGCGCTCCTCGCCCAGCAGCACGGTGCCGTCCTCGAGGGAGTCGGCGAGGTCGGGGCGGTGGGAGTCCTCGCGCATCTGCGCGGGCGTCGCCGCGTACAGGGTCATCGGCTCGTCGGCCCCGACCTCGACGTCCCCGTGCTCGGTCGCGGAGGCGTGGGCCACGCCGGGCACCTCGGACACCTCGGTGAGGGCGTCCTTCGGGAGCTTCTCGGCGGTGACGACGGAGTCGATGGGCTTGCGGCTGTCGAGCTCCGTGGTGAGCGTGGACTCGGTGGTGCGGGCGCCCACGGCCATCATCGTCATCAGCGTGGTGCCGATGAGCAGGGCCGCGACCGTGGCCGCGCTGCGCCGTGGGTTGCGCGAGGTGTTCGCGCCCGCGATCCGCGCCGGAAGCCCGCCGATCCTCGCCGCGAGCGCGCCGGCGAACCGGGTCAGCGGCCGCGTGAGCACTACGAGTCCCACGAGCAGTCCGGCAAAGCTCACGACCCCGCCGAGGAGCCCGACCGCGACGCCGAGGCCCACGCTGCCCGTGAAGGACACCGCGACCGCGCCGACCAGTGCCAGCAGTCCCAGGGCGACCGCCGCGAGGCTCAGGACACCGCGCGCCCCGAGGCGCCGGTGCAGGGCCGGGGGAGCGGGACGCAGCGCCTGCAGCGGCGCGACGCGCACGGCCGCGCGCACCGGCCCGAAGCCCGCGAGCACCGTGAGGGCGACCCCGACGACGACGGGCACGATCAGCGACAGCGCCGAGATCGGGACGAGCAGCAGGCCGTCGAGCAGGCCCAGCCCGGCGGCGGCCGCCAGCAGCGCCTGGGCCAGCACGTGCGCGCCGAGCGCGCCGATCACCGCACCCACCAGGCCCACCAGGGCGCTCTCGCGCAGCACGGTGCGGGCGACCTGGCGACGGGTCGCGCCGAGGGTGCGCAGGAGCGCGAGGGCGCGGGTGCGCTGGGCGAGGGTCACGGCGAAGGTGTTCGCGACCACGACCGCGCTCGTGACCAGGGCGATCACGACGAACACGACGAAGACCATCGCCAGGGCGTCGAAGCCCTGCATGACGTCCGAGACGCCGTCGTCGATCGCCTGCTGGGCGGTGAGCGCGGAGAGGGAGTCGTCCTGCAAGGCGGAGACGACCTGATCGGGATCGGTGCCCGGCTCCAGCGCCGCGAGCCACGTGCTGGTGGTGCCCGGAGCGATGAGCGTGTCCTGGTTGTCGGAATTCACGTGGACGACGGGGGTGGCGCCGAGCGCCGTGGCGGTGCCGCTCGCGCTGATGCCGGAGACGGTCAGCTCGAGGTCGCCCGGCTTGCCGTCCGCGCGCGACTCCGCGGGGATCTCGACCTTCTGGCCGACGCCGACGCCGAGCTGCTCGGCGGCCGCCTCGTCGAGGACGACCTCGTGCGCGGAACGCGCGTCGTGGCCGGCGGTCAGCTCGAGCGGCTCGACCTCGTGCGGGGGATCGCTCTGCTGCTGCAGGAAGGCCGAGCGCCCCGAGCCGGCATCCAGCTGCATGTACCCCTCGGACAGGGGCCAGACGGCGCGGGCGTGCGGGACCTCGGGAGCCGTCGTCGCGGAGTCGGCATCCGACGAGGAGCCGTCGGCGGGAGCCGCGTCCTGGTCCTCGTCGCCGATGACGACGTCGGCCCCCTCGTAGCGCTGCTCGACCCCTGCGGAGAGGGAGGTGGTCATGAGGTTCACCGCGATGAGCATGATCGCGACGAAGCCGCTGGCGAGGGCGACGGTGATGAGCGCCGCGAGGTGCCTGCGGGGCGGGGTGAGGCGGATCCGGCGGCTCATCGCAGCACCTCGTCGGCGCTGATCCGGCCGTCGGCCAGGGTGATGATGCGGTCGGCGCGCTCGGCGGCGTCGCGCTCGTGGGTGACCATGACGACGCTCTGCCCGAACTCGTCGACGCTCACGCGCAGGAAGTCCAGCACCTCCTCGGTGGTCGTCGAGTCGAGGTTGCCCGTGGGCTCGTCGGCGAAGACGACGGCGGGGGAGGTGACCAGCGCCCGCGCGATCGCCACGCGCTGGATCTGCCCGCCCGAGAGCTGCGAGGGCAGGTGGTCCAGGCGGTCGCCGATGCCGAAGGCGCCCGTGATGGTGTCGAGCCAGGCGCGGTCCGCGCGGCGGCCCGCGAGGTCCAGGGGCAGCAGGATGTTCTGCTCCGCCGTGAGCATGGGCAGCAGGTTGAAGGACTGGAAGACGAAGCCGATGCGGTCGCGGCGCAGACGGGTCAGGGCGTCGTCGCCGAGGCCGGTGATCTCGGTGCCGTCGATCTCGATCGAGCCCGCGTCGACGGCGTCGAGGCCCGCGAGCACGTGGAGGAGCGTCGACTTCCCGGAGCCGGAGGGGCCCATGATCGCGGTGAACCCTCCGCGGGCGATGTCCACGTCGACGCCGTCGAGCGCCCGCACGACGCTCTCGCCCGTCCCGTAGGACTTGCGCAGACCGCGCGCCCGCAGGACGGCGTCGGTAGTCGACGGCTCGGGCTCGGTCGCGGTCGCCGCGTGCGCGGCAGGAGCGGGCGAGGGGACGGCCGAGGTGGGGACCGCGTCGGCGGCCCGGTGGTGGGGAGCGGGGGAGTGCATGGAGTTCCTCCGTGGATCGGGGCGAGGGCGGTTCCCTCGCGGCGGCATCCCGGCTGCGACGGGACACCACGATGCTCTCCGTGCAGGGGGCGGTGTGTCGTCAGCGTCCGGTCGTCCCTGCCCCGCGCGCCGCCCCACCGGGGTCGGGCGGGGCCCTCCGCCCTGGGTATGACGCGGGGCCGGAGGGCGTCCCTGGATCAGGAGCCGGGCGTGACCAGCCCGCTCTCGAAGGCGATGATGACGGCCTGCACGCGGTCGCGGGCGCGGAGCTTGGCGAGCACGCGGCCCACGTGGGTCTTCACGGTGGCCTCGGCGACGAAGAGCTCGGCGCCGATCTCCTGGTTGGAGAAGCCGCGCGCCATCAGGGCGAGCACCTCCCGCTCGCGCTCGGTGAGGGCCTCGAGGACCGAGTCGTCGCGCTCCTCGGGCGGAGGGGTGCTCACCATCTGCGCCATCAGTCGGCGCGTGGCGGACGGCGCGATCACGGCGTCCCCGCGGTGCACGGTGCGGATCGCGGCCAGCAGCTCCTCGGGCTGGGCGTCCTTGAGCAGGAAGCCGCTCGCGCCCGCCCGGATCGCGGCCATCACGTAGTCGTCGATGTCGAAGGTCGTGAGCACCACGATCTTCGGCGCCCTGCCCTCCGGGGCCTCCTCGAGGATCTGCCGGGTCGCCTCGATGCCGTCCAGTCGGGGCATGCGCACGTCCATGAGCACGACGTCCACCCGGTGCGACCGCAGCTGCTCGACCGCCTCGGCGCCGTCGGCGCTCTGCAGGGCGATCTCGAGGTCGGGTTGGGAGTCGATGACCATCGCGAAGCCGGCGCGCACGAGCGGCTGGTCGTCCACCAGGGCGATGCGCAGGGGACGATCGGCCGACGGCTCGACGGCCGGGTCCGGCGACTGCTCGGGGGTGTGCTCCGGTGTCATCATCGGGTCCTTCCGTTCAGGGGGATGCGCACGCTGACCCGGTACCCGCCCGCGGGCTGGGGACCGGTGTGCAGGGTGCCGCGGAACATGTTGACACGCTCGCGCATGCCGGTGTGGCCGTGCCCGAGGCCGTCGGACTGCGGGTCCACACCCTGCCCGTCATCCTCGACGTCCAGGGCGAGCAGGGAGTCGTCGCGACGCAGGGAGACCCGGGCGGAGGCCCCGGGGCCCGCGTGCTTCATGACGTTGGTGAGGGCCTCCTGCACCACCCGGTACAGGGTGAGTCCCATCGGGCCCGGCAGGTCGGTGACCTCGCCCTCCTGGGCGAGCTCGACCGGCAGGCCCGCCGCGCGCACCTGCGCCACGAGCTCGTCGAGCGAGGCGAGGCCGGGCTGGGGGCCGAGGTCCTGGGCCTCGTCGCTGCGGAGCACGCCCAGCAGGCTGCGCATGTCGGCCAGGGCGCGCCGACCGGTGCTGCCGATCGTCTCGAGCACGTCGGTCGCCTTGGTGGGGTCCTGGGAGGCGATGAAGCGTCCGCCGTCGGCCTGGGCGATGATGACCGAGAGCGAGTGGGCGACCACGTCGTGCATCTCACGGGCGATGCGGGCGCGCTCGTCGGCCACGGCGAGGCGCGTGCGCTGCTCGCGCTCTCGCACGGCCTGCGCGGCCGCCTCCCGGGCCATGCGCAGCTGGTCCACGCGCACCCTCTGGTAGCGACCGGTGGCCCAGGTGGCGAGCACGAGCGCGCATCCGAACATGAACACGACGATGCTCGCGACGATCTGCAGGTACCAGACCTCACCGTTCCCGAGCACGAACGCGAGCGCCACCGACTGCAGGAGTGCGCCGACGAAGCCGCCGATCAGGGCGAGCGTGGGCACCCGACCGCGGCCGTGGACGGTCGCGCAGTACAGGGCGTAGAAGATCATCACGTCGCCCAGGACGAGCACCATCCCGAGCACGAAGTGCACGATGGCGAGGAGTGCGATCGCCAGGACCGCCCAGCCCGTGCGGGTGCGCAGGAACGCCCCGGCGACGAACATCGGGATCGACCAGATCAGCCAGCCGTCCACGGACATCGACCCCACCAGGGGCAGCGATCCCAGCACGAGCAGCAGGGCGATGCCGCCGAAGAGCACGCCGTCGACGATCTGGGGGTGCGTCGCGAGCCAGCGGAAGGGCGCGTCGAGACGGCTCGGCGGCGGGTCCACCGGCTCGGGGGCGGTCCGGCCCTCGGGAGGCGGGGAGATGGTCATGGCCAGAGCCTAGGTTCCCGGGGCCGACGGGGCGTCCGACCGCGGGCGGAAGCCCGCCGCAGCGGATCCGCCCGGGGATGGAGCGGGGACGGAGTCAGCGGTCCGCGCCGTCGGCCGCATCGGAGGAGCCGGAGGGATCCTCTCGGTCCTCGCCGCCGTCTCCCGCGGCGGTGGGGTCCTCGGCGTCCTCGTCGCCCTGGGCAGGGATCGCGCCCGTGGGGTTCCGCGGGACGA
Organism: Brachybacterium halotolerans subsp. kimchii; assembly: GCF_020792675.1. Lineage (NCBI taxonomy): Bacteria > Bacillati > Actinomycetota > Actinomycetes > Micrococcales > Dermabacteraceae > Brachybacterium > Brachybacterium halotolerans. The sequence goes on from NZ_CP086254.1 coordinate 3,943,154, forward strand.
TGCGGGCGTTCTCGCCGGTGTAGGAGTCCTGGTCGCGGTGGAGGTTCTGCAGGCGCAGGTCGCGCCCCTGGTCGACGACCTTCTCGTACTTCGCCTCCTTCTTCTCCGCGCCCTTCTCCCCGCGCATGGGCACCTCGAAGCCGTTCTCCGCGGGCAGGCCCGCCTGCAGCTCCTTCGCGCGCTCGTACTCGGCGTCCACCTCGGCACCCAGGATGATCACGATGTTCATCACCCACAGGGCGAACAGGATCGCCATCACGCCGCCGATCGCGCCGTAGCTCGAGTAGCTCGCGAAGGTGCTCATGTAGATCGAGAGGACCACCGCTGCCACCGCGATGCCGATGATCGCGAAGACGCCGCCGGGGGAGATCAGGCGGAAGGGCTTGGCGATGTTCGGGGCCGCCCAGTAGAGCACCGAGACCAGCACGAACATCAGGACCACGATGACGGGCCACTTGAGCCATGCCCAGATCGGCAGGAAGGAAGTCACGAGGAACTCGACGAAGCCGGTCATGTGCAGGGGCTCGGCGATCGGCCGCAGGAGGCTCTCGGCGATGGTGGCGTTGAGCATGAAGGAGATGCCGATGACCAGCAGGCCGACGACAAGGCCCGCGGTGACCGCGAGCATGCCGAGGGTGAAGCGCACGGGGTTGCGGCCCTCGGGGATCTCGTAGATGCGGTTGGCGACCCGGGAGAACGCCTTGACGTAGGCCGAGGCGGACCAGAGGGCCACGGCGATGCCGATGACCAGGGCGATGATGCCGCCGGATGCCTTGCCCATGAGGCTCTGGAGTGTGGTGTTCACCAGCTCCTCGAGCGTCTTCGAATCCCCGAGCTGCTGTCCGAGGCCGGAGTTCATCACGGCGTCGGTGACGAGCTTGGCGATCTGATCCTTGATGCTCGAGAGGACGAGCGCGGCCAGGGAGAACACAGCCAGGAGCATCGGCGCGATCGAGAGCACCATGAAGTAGGTGAGCTTCGCGGCCTGGTCGGTGCCGCCATCGCGACCGAACTCGCTGAGGACGCGCTTGATCATGTACATGATCGCGGGGCGCTTGAGACGCACCTTCTCGTCGTCGGCGGTGCCGCTGGGATTCTCGGCCATCGTTGCCTCCGCGGGAATCAGGGGGAAGGGACGCGCCCATCGTGCCACGGGAAGGCGTCGCGACCGGCGCGAACACGATGATCATCCCGCGCGGACGAGAGAAGCGGAGGCTCCGCCGAGACCGGGGAAGGACGACTCCCCGCACATCCGCCTGTGCGTCGTGGGGTTGTCCACAGCGGCCGTCCGTGCGCGCCGTCGCCCGGGGGTTGTCCACATCGGCGCGCCGGGAATTCCCAGACCCCGTACAGTATCGAGCGTTGAGAGGCGCATCACGGACTCGTGCCGCGCCGGCGGGGCACGTGCACACGGAGCAATGAAGGGGACCGGATGGAAGCGGCGGCCATCATCGAGGCCGAGGCCAGGGAGCTGATCAGGCGGCGGGGTCTCGACGCCCGCGCCGATCAGCTCGAACCCCTCATCCGCGAGGTCGTCACCGACTACGACCAGCGCTCGGCCGGGGGCGCCGTCCCCGTCGTCCGCGATGCGGAGACCGTGGTCGCGGAGGTCGCCGCGAGGATCGGCGGCTTCGGTCCGCTCCAGGAGTTCCTCGACGACCCCGAGGTCGAGGAGATCTGGGTGAACTCGCCCAGCGAGATCTTCTGCGCGCGCTCCGGACGCAGCGAGCTCACGCCCGTGGTCCTCACGGACGACGAGGTCCGCGGGATCGTCGAGCGCATGCTCGTGAGCTCCGGCCGGCGCCTCGACCTCAGCTCCCCGTTCGTGGACGCCCTCATGCCCGACGGCAGCCGGCTGCACGTGCTCATCCCCCCGATCTCCCGCAGGCACTGGTCGGTGAACATCCGCAAGTTCGTCGCCCGCGCGCACGACATGCGCGACTTGGTGGCGCTCGGCTCCCTCACCACGCAGGCCGCGGACTTCCTCGACGGCGCCGTCGCCGCCGGGCTCAACGTGATCGTCTCGGGGGCGACCGGCGCCGGGAAGACCACCATGCTCAACTGCCTGGCCGCCGCGATCGGTCCTCGCGAGCGCGTGGTCACCATCGAGGAGGTCTTCGAGCTCGACCTGCGCCTGCGGGACGTCGTCGGCATGCAGACCCGACAGCCGAACCTCGAGGGCACCGGAGAGGTCACGCTGCGCCGCCTCGTGAAGGAGGCTCTGCGCATGCGGCCCAGCCGCATCGTCGTCGGGGAGGTCCGCGAGGCGGAGAGCCTCGACATGCTCATCGCGCTGAACAGCGGGCTGCCGGGGCTGGCGAGCATCCACGCGAACTCCGCGCGCGACGCCGTCACCAAACTGTGCACGCTGCCGCTGCTCGCCGGCGAGAACGTCTCCAGCCGCTTCGTCGTGCCCACCGTCGCCAGCTGCATCGACCTCGTCGTCCATCTCGACATCCTCCCCGGTGGCCAGCGGCAGGTGCGCGAGATCGCCGCCCTGCCCGGTCGCACGGAGGAGGGAGTCGTCGAGATCGCCGACATCTTCCATCGCAGCGGCGACGGCCGGCTCGAGCGCGGCGAGGGCTACCCGCCGCACGCCGAGCGCTTCGAGCGCGCGGGCCTGGACCTCGGGCGCCTGCTCGGGACGAGGGAGCGCGCATGATCGACGGCGCGTTCATCGGCCTCGTCGCGGGGATCGGGCTGCTGCTCGTGTGGCTCGCCTTCTGGGAGTCCCCCGCGCACGAGCCCCGGCACGGACCGGTCTCGCGATGGCTGGATCGCGTGCGCGACGACCTCATCGCCGTGGGGCTCGGCTCCGTGCCCGCGGGCGCCGTCCCCGTCATGTGCCTGGGCCTCGGACTCGCCGTCATGATCCTCGTCTGGTCGATCTCCGGTGCGACGGTCCCGGCCGCGGCGATCGGCGCCGTGGTCAGCGTGCTCCCTCCGATCCTGCTGCGCGCCCTCGCGCGCCGGCGCCGCACCCAGCTGCGCGAGCTCTGGCCCGAGGTCGTGGACCACATGAACTCCGCGATCCGCGCCGGCATGTCCCTGCCCGAGGCGCTCGCCCAGGTGGGAAGGCGAGGGCCGGAGGAGCTGCGCCCTCCCTTCGAGGAGTTCGGGAGGGACTACCAGGTCAGCGGCGACTTCGCGAGCAGCCTCGATCGCCTCAAGGATCGCCTCGCGGATCCGGTCGCCGATCGCATCGTCGAGGCCCTGCGCGTCACCCGCGACGTGGGCGGCACCGACCTCGGCGTGCTGTTGCGCACCCTCTCCGCCTTCCTGCGGGAGGACGCCCGCACCCGCGCCGAGCTCGAGGCCCGCCAGTCCTGGACCGTGAACGCCTCCCGGCTCGCGCTGGCCGCCCCCTGGATCGTGCTCGCGCTCATGTCCACCCGGCCGCAGGCCGCGCAGGCCTACGACTCGACCGCCGGGCTCGTCGTCATCGTCTGCGCGGGCGTTGTCTCCGTGATCGCCTACCGCGTCATGCTGCTCATCGCGCGCCTCCCGCAGGACGAGAGGGTGCTGCGATGAGCGGGGCGGCACCCGTGCTGATCGGGGCGGGGATCGGGCTGGTCGCGGGCCTCGGCCTCACCCTCGTGGTGGTCGGCAACCCGTGGCTGCGCCGGCGCGACCTCGCCGCCCGCATCGATCCCTACCTGCGCCGCGACCGCGGCAGCGCGCTGCTCGAGCACGGTGCCTCCGCCTCCGGGGCCCGCACCTTCGTGCGCACCCTTCTCGGCCCTGTCGCACAGCGCATGCTGGGCCTGCTCGAGCGCCTCACGGGCGGATCCGAGCAGCTCGAGAAGAGGCTGCGCATGGCCGGCCGCACCAGCGGCATCGAGGCGTTCCGCGTCGAGCAGGTGCTCTGGGGCATCGCCGGGCTCGTCGTCGGGCTCGTCCTCGCCTTCGTCGCCGTCGGCGCGCGCGGTGCGAGCCCGCTGCTCGGACTTCTCATCGTCCTGCTCGGGGGCGTGATCGGGATCGTGGGCCGCGACCACTTCCTGCAGCGAACCGTCGCCCGTCGCGCAGCCCGCATGGCCCGCGAGTTCCCCACCGTCGCGGACCTGCTCGCGCTCGCCGTCGCCGCCGGGGAGAGCCCCGTCGCGGCGATGGAGAGGGTCGCGCGCTCCAGCCGAGGCGCCCTGCCCGAGGAGTTCGGGCGCACCGTGGCGGAGATCCGCGCCGGCTCGAGCGTCTCCCAGGCCCTCGTCCAGCTCGGCAACCGCACACCCCTCGAGGCGCTCGCGCGCTTCGGGGAGGGCGTCTCGATCGCCATCGAGCGCGGCACTCCGCTCGCGGAGGTGCTGCGGGCGCAGGCGCAGGACGCCCGGGAGGCCTCCAAGCGCGACCTGATGGAGCTCGCCGGGCGCCGCGAAATCCTGATGATGGTCCCCGTGGTGTTCTTCGTGCTGCCGCTGGTGATCGTCTTCGCCATCTTCCCCGGCCTCGCCGTCCTGGACATCGCTCTGTGAGCGCCCATGACCAGCTTCCGTTCCTCCCCACCCACCCTCCCCATCCCTGACCCCATGCGCCGCGCCACCGCGGCAGAAGGAGAGCACCATGACGATCCACCGACTGACGATGCACCGCACGCCCCCCGCATCCCTGCGCGTCGGGCCTCGCCACCGGCGCCCGATGCCCGCGGGCTCCCGGGCCTCCCTGGCGGACGAGCGCGGGGACGTGCCCGGCTGGGTGATGATCACCCTCGTGACTGGTGCCTGAAAGATCGTTGCGCTGACCAGCGCAGACGGCCTGATGTTCGGCGCGGGAGATAAGATCGGCCGCAGATCCCGGGAGGGGCACGGCAGCTCAACGAGGAGCAGGCACACCTCCCCGAACAGGCGTGGAGCCTCCGATGACCACCCTCGAACTCACCGATCCCGACGGCGACTGCCTCACCATCACCATCGACGCCGGATCCATCTGGATCACCTGCACCAGCGAACTCGACGAAGTGACCGTCGGCCCGTTCGCCCCCAACCAGCTCGGCTCACTCTCCCGCATCGCAGCCCGTTACGAGCGTCCCTGGGCCGAAGCCAACAAGCGGCACCCGCGACGATGAACGCACGGTCGATCGTCCGACCCATCCATCACACTGGCCCCATGACGAGCATGCGGGAGCGGGACGCGGAGTGGGCACATGAGGTTCGGCTGAGGATCGAGCAGCGGGTGCACCCGTTCTTCGAGCCCCCGACGCCGCCGGCCGACGACGAGTGGGCGCGCAGGGGCGAGGAGTCACAGGACCCGGGCGACTGGGAGGCGGCATGAGCGACGTCGCCCAATACGAGGCGTCGCAGCGGATCGAGCAGATCATCTCCTCGGTCCTCATCGGGTACCGGCTCACCATCGGCGGCGGCACCCCGGTGGAGTCCATGCCCTGGCACCGGGACGACTCGCTGCCCCGGTACTCGGTGCGGGTGTCGACGGCGGACGACTCGATCGTCTACACGGCGCTCGTGTGGGCGGGCCGGGATGCCGAGCTCGAGGAGCACCTGCGCCGGTGGCTGCTGCAGCGGATCCACCTCGAGGGGACGAAGCGCGGGCACGGCAGGCGGCCGGACCCATGGTGGGTGCGGGTCTGGCAGGCCGCGAACCCCGGCCGGACATGACGAAGCGCCCCACCCTCCCGGAGGAGAGTGGGGCGCAGGTGTCACAGGTGTCGTCGGCGTGCCCGCTCGACGCGGTCTGCTTCGGCGTCGCGGAACGCGCACAGGTCGCGGGCGGTCTCGGATCCGTAGCGGGCCCCGCACTTGGGGCACTCGTGGTCAGCCATCGGCCCGATGAGTCGGCACGCGGTCGGACTCGAGGGTCTCCCCGACCGCAGACGGGCCATCCCCGGCGAGGGGGATCGACCCGAACGACGTCGCCACCGAAACGAGCGTCGCGAGGCCGACGACCGAGAGAGCCTGCACGGGGTCGACCTCGAGCAGCCCCGTGATGTCCGTGGTGAGGACGGCGACGGCGGTCTGCCCGGCGGTCTTCACCGCGCGCTCGGCCATGGCGATGTAGAAGGCGGGCTGGTTGAGCACGCTCATGATGGGTCCTCCTCGGATCCGGTGGGTGTTGGGGTGGGGGCCTGCGTGGGGTCTTCGGTGGCGGCGAGGCATGGGCCGCCGTCGCTGGTGGTGTCGTCGGTGTAGGTGATGGTCCAGCGGCCCGAATCGGCCGAGCAGCTGGCGGATGCGATGCCGCGCCCGGCCGGACCGGTGTCGCCCTTCGCGCCGTCCTTGCCGTCCACCCCGGCGGGTCCACGGTCGCCCGTGTCGCCCTTCGGGCCGGTCGGGCCTTGGGGTCCGGTCGATCCGGTGTCGCCCTTCGCCCCGGTGGAGCCGGTGGCTCCGGTGTCGCCCTTCGCTCCTGCGGCCCCTGTGTCGCCCTTCGCGCCGGCTGCACCGTCCGCTCCGGCTTCGCCTGGTTCGCCGGCCTGGCCGGTGTCGCCTTGCGGGCCGACGGGCCCGATCGCTCCGGGCTTCCCGACGTCGCCCTTCGCGCCGACGACGCCCTGCAGCCCCTGGTTCCCCTGGGGTCCGGGGTCGCCGTCCGCCCCGTCGCCACCGTCGGAGCCATCGGCACCGTCCGCGCCGGGGAGGCCCTGCGGCCCGGCCGGGCCCTGTGCGCCGGCGGGGCCGGTGTCGCCCTTGACCGACTGGACCTTCTCCTGCGCGGACGTGTCCGCCGCCTCGGAGGCCTGCTCGCAGACGGCCTTCCCGCGGGCGGTGTTCGTGTCGACCTCGCCGGAGCGGCAGAGCTCGCTGACGGACTTCGCCTGGTCCTGCTTCTCCTGGGCGACCTGGACGGCGGCGGAGTCGGCGTCGTCGCGCTGGTCGCGGAGTGCCCCGATCTCGTGGCGGTTCGACGTCGCGATCAGGATCAGCACGATCAGGGCGGCGAAGAACGCGAGCACGAGGGCGACCGCACCGATCCGCTTGATGCGCGAGTTCCGTCGGCGCTCCCGGTCCATCTGCTCGATGTCCTCGTGGCGTGTCATCAGTCCACCCCCCACGGTGGTGTCGGGTCGATCCCGGCGTCGACGAGCTGCTTGTACCAGGCGATCGCTCGCTTCTCCCACGTCACCCGGAGGGCCTTCTCCTCGGCCGACTCCTTCTCGGCTTCGGCGACTTCGGCCTTGAGACGCTCGATCATGCGGTCCTCTTTTCGGTCGGCCCGCTTGAGCCAGAGGTTGACGACCCATGCGACGCCGCCGCCGACGACGCCGAGGAAGGCCCCGATCGGGCCGAGGGTGTCCCAATCCATCGCATGCCCTCACCTCCTGGCGTCGTGGCGGTCGTTCAGTGGCCCTTGGTGAACGCGGTCTTGTCCTTGTTCAGCAGGCGCTGCAGGGCGAGGGTGGTGCCCTCGTAGGCGACGCCGTCGGCGGTGACGCCGACCTTCTTCTGCAGGGCCGTGATGGCCTGGGATCCCTTGGAGTGGCGACCGGTGTACTCCCACCACTTCGGGACGATGCCGTTGCCGAGCTCGGTCGCCTTGTAGGACTGGCGGGAGATCTTCCCGTCCTTGTAGGGCGCGTCGAGGTACTCCTCGAGGGCGGTCCAGGACTTGGCTCCCATGCGGCCGTCGACGGCGAGGTCGGGCTCGATGGTCTTGAGCCGCTCCTGGAGTTCGCGGGAGGTGTCGGTTCCCCAGCGGGAGTCCTCGGCGAGTGCCCCGGAGGTGACCTTCCCGGCGTTCGGCTTCGCGGGGGCCTTCGCGCCGTAGTGGTCGAGGACCTTGTCCATGCGGACGTAGCCGCGGATCCACGAGGACCGGTAGCGGACGTAGACGCCGCCGCCGTTGGCCTGGGAGCCGGACGAGCCGGACGAGGTGTTGCCTTCGACGGCGCGCTTCCCGGTGGCCTTCTCGTCGCGCCAGACGATGCCGATGTGGACGGCGAGGCCGGTGCCGTAGAGGACGAGGTCGCCGTCGTTGTGGGTGCTGGTGGACCAGGCGCCGATCTTCTTCGCCCACTGCTCGATGGAGGGGCAGTAATAGGGGGAGGGGATGTGGCCGCGCATGTCGAACCCGGCGTGCTTGTAGCACCACATGACGAAGGCGGCGCACCAGGCCTGGCCCTGGAAGGCGGGGTAGAGCTCGGCCCAGTACTTGGTGCGGTTCACGCGCTGCTCGGTGTAGCCGACCTCCTTGCGGGCGATGGCGAGGGCGGTGGACTGGATGGTTGCGGACATAGGGGCCTCCTTCGGGGCATGAGAAAGCCCCACCGGACGATCCGATGGGGCTGGCGTGGGAAGGGGTCAGGCGTGCTCGGTGCGTTCCGCGAGCAGTGCCTCGAGGTGATCGGCGCGGACCTCGGCCTGCAGCATGCGCGCGGTCAGCGAGGCGATCTCCACCTGGTAGGCGGCGATCAGCCGGTCGACGGGGATCCGCAGGGAGTCGTCGTTCTGGTCATCCATCGGTGAGCCTTCCTTCGAGTTCGGTGACCCGCGCCTCCAGGGCAGCGACACGGGAGTCGTGATCCTGCAAGACGACCTGTTGGGCCGCGCCGATGCCGTCGTAGTTCAGCGCGTCCGGCCGCCAGCCACCCTTGCCATCGCCCGCGTAGATCACGAGATCGCGGAGGCCCGCGGCCTCAACCTCCTCGGCCACGAAGCCGACGGTCCACGACTCCTCGATGCGCTCCGGGAAGTTCGGGTCGCGGTGCTGCCACTGGCGCGGCTCGAGCGCGAGCACGCGCTTCGCGTCCGGCTGGAACGGTGAGATGTTCCGCTTGTACCTGGCCGAGGATGTCTTCTTGCAGATCGCCCCGTCGGAGCCGATCGCCGCGTTCGTCGCGGTCGACGAGGACGGGGGGTCGGCGGTGTAGAGCCACTTCCTCGCGAAGACGTCCTTGCCGTTCACGGTGCCCGTCGCGCTGACCGCGCCGTTCGTGGCGAGGCTGCCGTAGGCGTAGACGCCGCCTCCGTTCGCGCCCCGCAGGAGCAGGTCCTCGGGATCGCTGTCGCTGTAGGCGTCACGGAACACGCCCGCGGTCTTGCTGTTGTGCTTCCCGTCGCTCGTGAAGAACAGGCCGCCGGTGCCGAGGGCTGTCTTCGGCTCAAGCATCACGCCCGACCCCGCCGAGTCGGTGGCGCGCAGCGTCGCCGCGATCTGCACGGCCCCCGTGTCCGGGTCGAGCAGGAATGTCCTCGTCCCGTCCTTGTCCCAGCCGCGGATGCCATAGGTCTTGTCGATGCGGATCGCGCCGCCCACGGACGTCTCCGAGGTGCGGAAGATCGCGCCGATGAAGTCGCCGCCGATGAACTGCTTGCCCTCGAACGAGCCGCCGAGGATTTTCTCGGCCGCGATGCTGTTCGCGCGGATCTTGTCGCCCGTGATGGAGTTCGCGATGATCTGGTCGGCGCCGACCGCGTTCGCGGCGATCAGCCGCGTCGTGATCGAGTTGTCGTCGATGTAGGTCGCGTTCTTGATCTGCGGCAGGATCGTGCCGTTGAGGTAGGACAGGTCGGAGGAGACCTGTCCCATCTCGGTGCTCAGCTCCCGCATCGACTGGATCTCGTTGCCGTTGCTGTCGGTCCAGACGACGTCGCCCCGGGCGCCGAGGTCCTTCACCCCTGTCGGGGTCGTGTTCTTGTCGGTGCCGGACGCCTGCAGGCGCTTCACGAGCTCGGCCATGGCCTTCGCCGGGTCGGGCCGCAGGTTCGTGCGTCTCACCATGTCAGGTCCTCCCCGAGGTAGTCCTCCTGGCAGTCGACGGTCACGAGGTCAGAGCCGAGCGTGTACTCGGTCTGGATGATGCGGAGCTTGTGCTCCCCGTCGGGGACGTCGAGCCAGCCCTTCGTGGTGACGCGGGCCTGCTCGCCGCACCACCAGGTGCCGATCGGCTGGTCCCGTGGGTCCGCGTTGACCGTCATCGTGATCTGGTCGAGGGCGTTGTTCAGCAGTGCCGCCTGCGCCTTCTGCGTGAGCAGCTTCGACGTGCCCGTGTTCGCGTCGTCGATCTCGGCGTCGGAGTCGCTGATGGCGGTCTCCACGAGCGGCATGTATTCCGGCAGGGCGGGCATCTCCGCCATGGACAGGGCGATCGCCGCGCCCTCGCCGGCCCCGGTCGCGTACACGCGGTGAGCGATGGTCTCCGCGCTCGAGGTGACCTCCATGGTGGCGACGTCGGAGCCGGGCACGGTCGCGTCCCAGTTCAGCTCCCGCGCCTGGGGGAGGGTCTGCTGGGCGTCCGTGCCGACGAGCACCTCCCACTCGAAGCGGGTGCGCTCGTCGTCCCGCCAGCGGGGACGGAACTGGATGTCGGGCCCGCCGATCACCTGGGTGATCTCCTCGATGCGCTTCCAGGCGCCGTTGTTCGCGACGTTGTAGCCCTCGTAGGTGCGCTCGTGGTCGCCCTTCTCGAGCTCGTTCGGGAGCACCAGCGGCAGGAACCCCTGTCGGCGCTCGCGCGCGGTGAGGCGGATAATCAGCGAGATGATCGCGGCGAACGACCGGCCGGTGACGGCGACCGTCGACTTCCGCAGGCCCGCGTAGTCGTCGGGCTGGTAGTCACGGTCCGTGACGACACGGTCCTCGAGGAGCCACGTCGGGCCCTTGCCCTCGATGGTGATCGTCCGCGCGTCCCGGTCCTGCTTCACCGGCTTGCTGATCGGGGTCGCGGACACGATCCGTTCGATGCCGAACGCATCCGTGTAGGTGACGATCAGGCACCCGGCCCGCACGGTTCGGAACTCCTTGGCGATCCCGTCGAGTGCCCCGAGCGAGGTGACGATCTTGACCTCGTCGTGATCGTTCAGGGTGTGCCGGACGGTGCCGGACTGCCAGGCGATAGGGATGCGCTGCCCGAGCTCGCCCAGCATGGACAGGCCGAGGTAGACCCGCCACGGCGTGCCGGGCTGCACCCGCCGGGTGAGGCGCGCCGTCATTCGATGCCGCCGCGGTCGACGATCGACAGGGACGTGTCCGGCCAGGCACCCGACGATGTGCCGCCCTTGTAGACGATCACGCCGCCCGACTTCATCCGCCGCGAACGGTACAGGTCGACAGTGTGCGTCCCGGCGGTGAGGTTGAACGACGCGCTGTTCTGCTTCGTCTCACCCCACGAGTGCACCGCGAGCTCGATCGACCGGCGCTTCTTCCCATCGATCCAGATCTCCCAGATGAACGACGCCGCCTTGCCGGTGTCCTCGCTCGTGTTCGCCGCGGCCTTCTGGTCGTAGGACACCTGGAGGGCGAAGTCGAGGGTGCGGTCGGAGTCGATGGTGAACGTCAGCGTGCCGACCTTCTTCCGGGCATCGGAGACCGTGGCGAGGTACGCGAGGGGGTCCTCCCAGCGGGAGATGATGCCCATCGATGCCCCGTAGATCGGCGCGTACTTCCGGTCACCGAGCAGCGACTTCGTGGCCGTGGTCGCCGTGATTCCGGCGGGGACCTCGCGCTTGTCGATGAGCGCTGTCCCGGCGGGCTGCGTGGCGCCGACGCGGATCACGCCGTCGTTGGAGACGTAGATGTACTCCGTGCGCTTCCCGGTAGACGGTGCCTCCGGAGTCTGCAGGAGCAGCGCCTCCGTGGGCACGGCGACCGCGAGGCGGTCGCCGGTGGGGATGATCGACAGGCCCCGCTTGATGGAGTACGCCATCGTGGAGGTGCCGGTCACCTCGAGTCCCTTCGCGATCGCGCCGTAGTTCCCGAGCCGGTACAGCGACCAGATCCAGGTCTGGATGTCGGTCGGTGTGGTGCCGACGACCTGCCCCGTCTCGGGGTCTCGTGCTCGGTCCTTGCCGATGGGCCAGTTCATCGTGGGTCTCCTGTCAGATGTAGGTGTCGCTGATCTGCACCTGCAGGTAGCCGGTGCCGCCCTGCAGGCCGTCCAGGAACACCGATGCGGTGGACTCCGAGGCGACCTGCAGGACTGTGAAGTCGCGGGCGGTCAGCAGGTGGGTGACGTTGGTGTCACCGATGAACGCGCTGCCCTGCCCGTCGAGCTGCAGGGGTGCCTCGCGGGTGATCTCCCACGGGTACGTGAGGGCCGTGCTGCCGGCGCCGGCGGAGATGGTGACGCCGCCGGGGAATTCGCCGATCACGGCGGCCAGCAGGTAGGCGTCCGCGTTGCCGCCGTTGGTGACGACGGCTTCCGGGTCGGACAGCTCCTCGCCGTAGGTGAGGATCCCGTCGGGCGTGACCACTTCGCCGGGCTCGCCCGCGTTGGCCCACTCCTCCCTGTAGAGGAACTGGGGGAGCTGCAGGTCGTGGACGGACATGATGCGCTCGTGGAGGTCGCCGCCGTTGATGCCGAACACGAGGGTGTCCTCAGCCGGGGTGGCGCCCTCGCGGATCGCGACGCCCTCCATCTCGTGGCGGGTGACGCCGCCGCCGACGCCCTGCCCGCCGGAGGTGCGGATGATCGTGGGGTCGGCCTTGTCAGAGCCGTCCCACGCGTACCGCCAGATGCCGATGGCGTCTTCCTTGGAGCCGCCGTGGGCGACGTACAGGAAGGAGCTGTCGAACGCGTACCCCTGGTAGGCGTGCGGCACCTTGGGGATGTCCGTGAGGCGTCGCTTCACCGTGAGCCCGCCCGCCTTGTAGGCCTCGAGGTCGAACACCTCGTACGTGCCCTCGATGCCGTCGGAGCCGTCGGTGTTCCTCGTGCGCACGCAGATCTCGCCGCGGAGGATGGAGTAGTCGACGACGATCTTCCCGGTGACGCCGAGGCCCTGGATACCGGTGTCGCCGGGGTAGACGATGCCGGGCCGGTACTTCATGCGAACACCGAAGCCGGGGGTCGCGTCGTACTGGATCCAGATCCAGGCGTGGTCGGGGTCGGCCGGGTCGTGTTCGACGGCGACCTCGTTGACGTGCCCGCCGCCGGTGAGGAGCATCTGGTCGAGCTCGTTGCCGTCAGGGTCGAGCCGGCGAATATAAGCGTCCTGGTCGCTGTACGTCGACGCGAGCTCGGATGCGGAGGCGTTCGCCGCGCCGGTCCAGCGGGCCATGGCCGTGCTGCCGTCGAAGTAGGGCCGCAGGTTCGGCCCGTTCTCGATCAGGAGCGCGTCCCACCAGCAGGCTTGCGCTGTCGACCCGTTGCAGAGACTGAGGTTGAACGCCGTCGCTTCTGTAGGGATGGTGACCGTCATCGAGACGCGGTGGGCGCCCGCGGTGTTCGGTGCGGGCGTGCTGCGTGCGAGCATCGTCGTCGACCCATTCCGGGTCGCCCACAGTTCGATGCAGCGCGCCCCGTCGTGAAGCGAGCCGGTCTGAGCCTCCGCCAGGCGGATCGTGGCCGAGACCGTGAGCGTCATCCCTGCGGCCCATGCCGTCACGCTGTTGCCCCCGGTGTTCAGGTTGACGCGTGAGGTGTTCGAGCCGGTCGGGGTGACCTTCACCGAGGTGGTGCCTGTCGCGGACCAGTCGGTTGCCACGTCGAGCGACGCGCCGCCGGATGAGGTGAACGAACCGGGCTCGCCGAACTGCCGGGCCAGGGACGTGAACGACGGGTTCGTGGCGTAGTTCTTCCGAGCGACGAGTGTCCCGCGCTCGGCGACGAACCAGGATCCGTCGGTCTCGCCCTCTTCGATCGTCACCGCGTCCCACCACACCGGCTGTGTCTGGGAGCCGTTGAACAGGCGCACGAACCAGCCGCCGGACTCCGGCAGACGCGTCGTCACCTTCAGGCGGTACACGCCAGGCGTGTTCGGTGCCTGCGGAGACACCGCGTAGTGCCAGTTCGTGACGGTGGTGCCGTCCATCTGGCCGACCATGATCGCGCGTGGCACGTTGTCGGCGTCGCCCGCGAGGTCCGTCGCGACCGCGGTGGTGCGGATGGTCGCGCCGATCGTGACCAGGCGGCCCTTCCACTCGTCCGTGAGGTCGCCTCGGCCGACGATGTACGCGGCCCCGGAGGCGTTCGTGCCCGCGGAGATCTTGAGCGAGCTGCCACCGTCGAGCATCCACGCCGTGTCGAGGGTGCCGGTCGCGCCGCCACCGACCGCGATCGGATCAGCGGACTCGATGCGGACCTGGTCGCGGAGGGTGGTGAACGTCGGGTTCTTCGCGAGGTTCACGCGCTCCGTGACCGGGTTGCTGGACTCCGCGCCCGCGTCGAACCAGGAGCCGTCGGTGACGCCCTCCTCGACGGTCAGGGCGTCCCACCAGACGGTGTCGGTCGCCGAGCCGTTGCAGAGGTTCATGTGGATGCCGACGCTGTTCGAGGGCACGGTAAACGTGACCTTCACGCGCCAGTCGCCGGCCGCGTTCGGTGCCGCCTCCGAGAGCGCCCACTCCCAGTCCGTCACTCCCGACTGCCGGTTGTTGATGCGGATCCGGCGGGCATGCCCGTTCAGGGTGCCGGTCTGCGGCTTCGTCAGGTGGATCGTCGCGCCGACCGTGAAGGTCTTGCCTGGGGTCATGCCGAGCGCGGCGGCGATCACGTCCGACTGGTTGCCGAACGGGTAGAACGTCGTGTCGTTCGTGGAGGTCGACGACTTCGGGCCGATCTTGAGGGACTGCGTGCCGTACGCGGCCCAAGCCGTATCCACGCCGCCCGAGGCGTTCCCGGACCACGGGTTGCCCGGCGCATCCGCGCCGTTCAGCTGCTGCAGGAGCCCGTTCTCGAATGACGGGTTCGTCGCCAGGTTCACGCGCCGCGGATAGGCGAACGTCGACTTCGGCTGCGCCACGTAGTAGCCGCCCGTCACCTGGTCGAGATCCCAGCCCTGGCAGACGCGCCACCCATCGATGTAGAACTCCGTCGAGCGGGCTGTCTCCGCGGTGGGCACCTCGTATCCGGTCACCTTCAGGTTGTCCCACCAGACGGGGACGGTCTTCGAACCGTTGAACAGGCGCAGGAACCATCCCGAGTAGACCAGCAGGTCATCGGGCATGAGGAAGCCCGTGCTGATGTGGTATGTGCCGGGCGCGGTGGGGCCCGGGCCGGACGACCCGTAGTCGTAGCGCGGCTCCCTGCCGTCGGTGAAGTTGACGCCCGCGATGATGCTGGTGACCGGCGCCGAGTTCGTAGAGTCCGCGTCGGGGATCGCCGTCTCGATGTGCAGGTCCGCCTCGACGACCACCCACCGTCCAGCCCACTCCCCGATGGGTGTCTGCTGCGGGACGATGTAGGCCGCCGAGGACCGCGTCGACCCCGGGTTGACGCGCAGGGACGTGAGCCCGTCCGACGCCCACAGTGTGTCGATCGCCAGGGACGCCCCGCCGCCGGCGCCCATGACACCTGTGCCCATGAGGTCGGACAGGTCCATGAACGTCGAACCGATCTCCCACTGGTGCACGCCAGTGTCAGCTGGCGGGTCGAAGAACCCGGAGAACCAGGGGTACACGAGGCCGATGCCTGTGCCGGCCGGGTACGAGAACTCGGTGCGCGGCTCCCCGTAGAGGAACGGGTCGGAGGCGAGCAGGGGGATCTGGAACGTGAGCTCGCGATCGCCCGTCTCGACGACACCGATCTCGCCGTCAAGACGGACACGGGCGGAGAGCTTCAGGTCGTTCTCGACGGTGAGGGTGCCGTAGCCGCCATGCCACAGGATCGACGACATGCGCCGCTCGAGCGGGTCACGATCCCACGGCTGCGGCACGATCACGGACACCTTGAGGGTGAGCGCCCGCTCGGTCCTCCACGCGCGCGACTCGAACTGACCGTGCCCGTATCGGTCCACAGGGTTCGACCGCACGGAGACGCCGCCGAACCAGCCGGGCAGGTCCTCGAAGTAGTACTCGTGGCCGTCGATGGTCGTCCCGCCGGGGGTGAAGTCCCAGTGGGTGTCTCCGTCCTGGAGCGTCACGAGACGAGCTCTGGTCATGCTGTCCGCCTTTCAGGAGACGCTGGCTGCGAGGTCGGCGAGATCGAGGGTCTCGACGATGCGGCGGCCGATGCGGTTGCCGTCGTCGGTCTGCCCGACGTTCACGGTGAGGTTCGTGGTCGACGTGGACGCCCGTCCGGCACGCTGGCTGTCCCAGCCGAAGGCGGACGCCGACGGTGGGGAGACGAGCGCGGTCATGGACCGGTTCACGGATCGGGCCGAGGACTCGAGGCCCTTGACCATGCCGGCGCCCGTGTACTCGCCCAGCTGCGCCATCACCCTGGACGGGGAGTGGATCTGCAGCTTCTTCTTCGTCGCGGTCACGACGGTCTTCGCGAGGTTCGCGGACGCCTTCTCGAGGGCCTTCTGCTGCGACTTGAGGCCGTTGACGAGGCCCTGCGCGGCCTGCACGCCGGCCCCGTACATGCCCTGAGCGAGACTCTTCGCGGTCGAGTCCGACACCGAGTTCAGCTTCTTGTACGACGAGGCGAGCGACTTGATCTGCGACTTCGACGCGGTGAGCAGGTTCGCGGCGACCGCCGTGCCCTTCTCCGCGCCGAGCTGCGTGATCTGGTCGACCAGCCCGGAGGGGAGGCCGGCCTTCCGCAGGGACGCGAGCTGCTTCCCGAACGTCGCCACCGTCGAGGCAGCCTTCTTGAACCCGGCGATGAGGTCGGTGACCGACGTGGTCGCGGCGGACTCGTCGAGCTCGAACGTGCCCGAGAGGTTGTCGGCCACGCTGGTCTTGTAATCGTCGCGGACCTTGACCGCGTCGGCGAGCTTGTCCTGCGCGGCCTTCAGCTTCTTCGCGACCGCGTCGCGCTTCTTCGCGAGGTCCTCGAGGCGAGCCGTCGATGCGGCGAGGTTCTTCTCGAAGAACGACTTCGCGGCGGCGGTGGCCGCGCCCTTGGTGTCGCCACGGCGGGCGGCCTTCAGCCCCGACTCGGTGTAGGCGATCTGCTTCTTGACCGAAGCCATCTGCGCGGCCGCGGCCTTCGCCGCCGCTGTCGCGACCTTCTTGGTGCGCGTGATGTCCTTCGGCTTGACCGTCCACTGGCCCTTGGAGTTCTTCCGGCCCTTCGTCTGCCCGACGACCTCGACGACCTTCCGGGTCGCCTTCGCCTGCTCCGACAGGTTCGACAGCTTCTTCTTCAGCGTCGACAGGTGGTCGGAGAGCCCGTTCACGCGGGTCGCCTTGGAGCCAGCGGCCTTCTTCTCGAAGACGTCGGTGACGCCCCGGGCGAGCTTGTCGACGGTCGACTTCACGGCGGACTCGCCCTGCTCGAGGCCCTGGATGAGGCCCTCGACCGTGTAGGAGCCGATCTTCTTGAACTCGCGCGACGGGGAGTGGATGCCGAGGGCGTTCTTCGCGGAGTTCAGCGCACCGGACGCGAGGCCCTTGAGCTTGCCGTACAGCTTCCCGGCCATGCCGCCGACGCCGTTGATGAGGCCCTGCACGATGTTCCGGCCGACGGACGTGAACTTCCCGACGAACCCGGTGATCGCAGCGAGCGCCCGGTTGCCCATGTCGCGGAACTTGTTGACGACCTGCGCGGCCTTGCCGGTGACGACGGAGATGACGGCCGCGAGGATGGTGGAGAACGCCGACTTGATGGCGTTCAGTCCGGACGACACGACGGAGCGAGCAGCGGCGAGGGTCGACGAGAAGATCGACCGGATGCCGTTGAGCACCGAGGAGACGATGCTGCGGGCCGCGTTCAGGACCGACGAGAAGGTGCTCTTGATGGCACCGAGCACGCTGGTCACAATCGCCTTCGCGGCGTTCAGGACCGTAGAGAACACGGACCGGATGGCGTTCAGGGCGGTCTGCACGGCGGCGCGCGCGGCCGACAGGTTCCCGCGGAAGAGGGCGACAACGGCGACGAGGACGCTGCGGACGATGACCTGGGCGGCACGGAGCACGCTGGTGAACACGGCCTTGACCGCGTTCAGGATCGTGGTGACGACGGAGATCGCGCCACGCAGCACTGTCCCGATCACAGACACGATCCCGGTGATGATCGAGGTGACGACTGCGCGAGCGGCCGTGAGGATCGTGGTGATGACCGTGCGCACGGCGGTGAAGATGCTGGTGACGACGGTGACGACGCCTTGGAGGATCGCCTGGGTGCCGGTGACGATGGCCTGCCAGACCGTCATCACGCCGGTCACGATCGCCTGGACGGCGGTGATGATCGTCGTCGCGATCGACTGGAAGATCGCGACGACGGCACCGACCATCGCCTGGATCCCCTGGATGAGGCCCTGGATGAGGAACCCGCCGATCTCGGCGAAGATCGTCGACGGGGAGGCGACACCGAACAAGGACTTCACGGAGTCGATGACGCTGGTGATCCAGGTGGTGAAGAAGGTGATGACGCCGCCGGCGGCGGACATGATGCCCTGGATGAGGCCCTGCACGAGGTTGATGCCGATCTGCACGAACTGCAGCACGACGGACTGGAGGGTCTCGCCGATCCCGGTGAACATCTGGACGAGCCCGTCCCAGGCGCCGCGGAAGTCACCGGAGATCAGGTCGGCGATCACGGACAGGGCGGTGCCGAGGGCAGAGAGCGCCCCGCCGACGAGTGTCCCGATGACGCCCATGAGGCCCTGGAGGAGCCCGCCGACGGTCGACAGGGCGGGGCCGAGGATCGAGACGAGTAGGTCGACGACGGGCTTCGCACGCTCGAGGAGCGCGCCGATGACTTCGGCGAGGCCGGTCCACACGGGGATGAGCCCCGCCTGGATCTGCGACACGAGCGACATGAACCCGGCGGCGAGCTGCTGGACGACGGGGACGACCATGCCGATGATCGGCTGGACGACGCCCATGATGCCCTCGGCGACTCCCGCGATCGCGTCGCGGAACTTCTGCGAGGTGGCCCAGGCGTGGGTGAGGGACGCGACGAGCGCGGCGATCCCGCCGACGATCAGCGCGACCGGTGCGGCCGCGGCGGCAATCGCCCCGCCGACGGTCCCCATGACGGCGGAGAGCCCGCCGGCGGCAGCGATCGCAGAGGACACGGGGCCGACGAGGCTGATGATCGCGCCGACCACGGGGGCGAGCGCGGACACGAGGCTGACCGCCCCGGCGACGAGCCCGCCGACAGCGACCGCGACGGCCGCGAGACCGGCAGCGAACCCGGGGTTCTGCTGCACCCAGGTGGAGATCGCGGCGACGACCTGCTGGATGAACGGGGCGAGAGTCTGGATCGCGGAGACGAGGACTCCACCGAGCACGGGGGCGATCGCCGAGAGGGCGCCCATGAGGCTGGTGACGACGGGGGCGAGGCCCTGGATGGCGGCGCCGAGCACGGGCCCGAGGACCCCGGCGAGGGTGCCCGCGAACGAGGCGACGGCCCCGAAGGCGGTAGCGAGCGCGGGGATCGCGGGGGCGATGGCCTGGACGCCGGCGAGGACGCCGTTGAAGAAGTCGACGAGGCCGCCCTGGAACGCAGGGTTCTGGAACGCGGACGAGATCGCGGTCAGCGCGACGGAGCCGATTTGCCCGGCGAGCGTCATGATCTGGGCGAGCGTCGGCGCGAGCGCGACGAACGAGTCGCCGAGCGCGGACACACCGGGGCCGAGGGCGGCCATGGCGTCGTGGGCGCCCTTGAACACGGTGGTGAGAGCGCCCTGGAAGGCGGGCCCGTTCACGGCGGTGTTCACATTCGCGAGACCGTCTGCGAGCGCGCCAAGCGAGGCCCCGCCGGCGTTCGCGGCGGCGGTCGCGAACCCGGCGAGGATCCCGCCCGTGTTCGCGAGGACCGAGCCGAGGTCCTGCAGCGCGGCGACACCGGAGTCGATCCACGTGAACAGCTCACCGTTGTCGGTGTTCGTCTGCACCCACTCGTTGAACGACTCGCTGATCCGGTTGAACCAGGACGCAAGTTGCGGCAGGTACGCGGAGCCCGCGTTGGTGAGGTTCAGGAGGCCATCGGTGAAGTTCGCGATGCCTTCGGCTGCGATGTCGATGGAGTCGCGGACGTTCACAAGGATCCCGTTGATGAACCCGAGGTTCGTGGGCGTGTTCAGCGCGTTCGCCATCGACGCGAAGAACGAGCCGAGCTGAGCGCCGACCTCGGCGAGGCGGTCCGACAGCATCGGCAGGGCGTTGTTCGCGAGGTCGCGGATGGGCTGAGCGGCCTTCGCCCAGAAGTTCCCGGAGATCTTGTCCTGGATCGCCCCGAACTTCGGGCCGAGGTCGCCGAGGTACTTCCCCGCGTCCTTGAGGGCGGCGACCATCACGCCGACACCGACACCGAACCCGGCGAACAGGCCAGGCAGGGCGAGGGCGGCGGGCGCGATCGACGCGAGGCCGGCGCCGATGCCGAGGAGGTTCGACGTGCCGGCGAGGGCGGCGGCGGACAGGGACGTGAGCGCGGTGGAAGCGGCGGCGAACGCGGGCAGCGCCCGGTCGAGGTTCGCGATCGCGTTCTTCACGTTCCGGCCGAAGTTCGACAGGACCCGGGCGCCGGACAGGGCCGCGAGCGCAGCGGTGGCCTTCGCGAGGGACGCCTTGGTGACGTTCACGTTGACCGGTAGGGTGCGCGGCCTGGTGAACGCGGCCATCTTCGCGGTCGCGGCCCCGTGGTCGAGGTCGGTGTTGACGGTCGCGGTGGCGTCCATCCCGTCGAGCTGGTCCTGGACCTTCTTCTTCGACGACCGGGCGAGCTCGGCGGCGACCGGGACAGTCGCCTCGAGGCCCTGCAGCTGCCGCTTCACGTTCGCGAGGGACGCCTTGGTGACGTTCAGCTCGACGTCGATGGTTGCCTTGACGGACTTCTCGACGCGGGTGATGGCCTTCCGCAGGTCGTTGCGGAACTGCGTGGTGTCGGGGAGCACCCGGATGCTGAGCCTGCCGACCTGTCCACCTGCCATGTCGGCCTCCTATCGGATCTTCCCGAAGAACCCGGAGAGATTCATCTCGGCAACGGATCGCGGCGCGTACACGACCGCTTCCTTCTTCCCTGGACGTTCGACCGGGTTGCGCAGCTTGGCCTTCTTGTTCGTCGCGGTCGCCGACGTGTTGAAGTTCAGGGCGTCGAGGAGGTCGGCCTCGAGCGAGGTCGCGAGGGACCAGCCGAGCCACTTCTCGCCGCCGAGGGAGATCGCCCGCCACATGGACTGCGGCTCGTAGGGGAGCCGACCCAGGCAGGCCTCGAGGAGGCTGGTCGACGGCTTGTCGAGCTCGGTGTCGAAGTCGAGCCGGTACAGCGCCCAGAGGTCCCCGACGACCTCCGGGCGCTCATCGACCAGCTGCCTCAGCTCTGCCCTTTTCCCAGCTCTCCGGCGTAGGCGACGGCGAGCTGCATGGCGCGGTCGTAGCCGCCATCGCCGGTGGTGAACTCGTCGAACTTCTCGGGGTCGATCGCGAACCGGGCGGACACGTAGTCGATGAGGTCGGCGACCTTCTCGAAGTCGAGGTCGTCGATGTTGACGTCCTCGCTGGTGTCGTCGGCGTCGTCGACGATGCCGAGGCCGCGGAGCTGCGCGAGGAGGCGGAGCTGATCGGAGCCCTTCACCTTGGAGAAGGGCTTGAGGAGCTCGTGCCCGTCGATGTCCTCGAAGCGTTCCTGCTTCTCGGCGTCCTGGGCGGCCTGGCTGGTCTTGTGGTCCTGCGGGGTCTTCGTAGTCATGGCGTGAGCCTTTCTGTGAGCCGTGAGCCTGGATGAAGGTGTGGGGCCTGCCGCCGCGTCGGCTCACGGTGACGCGACGGCAGGCGGTCGGGGAGAAGCTGTGGATCAGGCGCCGCCGCCGCTGGCCGCGGCGTAGGTGCGGGGCTCGAAGATCTGCACGAACTTCTGGGTGGTGGGGGAGCCGAGGATCGCCGCGGACAGCGGCAGCTCCATGTACTCCTCGAGGTCGAGGGTCGGCAGGGACCCCTTGATGTCCGTGTTGGGGAAACGGAACGCGGCGACGTTCTGGCCGTCCTCCATCACGACCATGAGGGCCTTCTGCGAGGACCCGCCGGACGCGACGGAGTACGACTGGGTCGCCTCGTCGTACTCGCCGCCGGGGAACGCGAGCTCGAAGACCTCGCGGGCGATGGACACCGAGTTGATGGTCGCGGTGATGGTCTCGTCCTCGCGGACGACGCCGGTCTTGAGCCGGTCCCAGGTCCGCTTGTAGGTGACGTCGCCACCGTCGGACTCGAACTCGATGAGGTTCTCGCTCGAGGTGTCGCCGAGCCAGGTCCACGCGCCGTACGTGGCGTCGTCGCCGAACTTGAACTGGGTGACGTTCAGGGCGGCCGTGTCGACGTCGGCGTAGAAGACGTGCCCGATCCCGGGGATCATGAGCTTGTCGCTGGCGGTCTCCAGATCTGCCATGGTGTGCCTCCTTGGGGGCATGAGAAGAGCGCCCCCGGTGCGGGAGCGTTCAAGGGTGGGGTGGTGTTGCAGGGGTGCCCGGTCAGTGGCGGGCGATCACGTCCAGCACGCAGTCGAACCGGTGGACGTTGTCGGCCTCGAGGTCCGAGGCGACGAGCGTCGGCTGCTGCGAGGTGGCCGTGATGCGGGAGATCCAGCCATGCTGGGTGACGATCCCTGCCCGCCACGCATGGAAGAAGCCCGCGTACATGAGGTCGCAGTTCTGCGCCGCCTGTGCGCGTCTGCTCGAGTAGGAGCGGATGGAGATGGTGAACGCGGCCGACGACTCGACGGGCCCGTTCTGGACGCTCACGGGCGCCGACGCGCCGACGATCACGAGGGGGAACTGGAGGGACGCCTCGGCGTCCACCTGGGTCTCCACGGTCATGTCGTCAGGTGCGGCGGCGGCCGCGAGCTCGTAGGCGAGGCTCAGGGCGTCGACCGTGAACCTGGGCATCAGAACCTCCGTGCGGCGTTCGAGAAGATGAACGTCCCCGGCACGTGGGTGCCGCCCTTGGTGACGTGGCCGAACTCGATCGGCCACGCGGCCGGGTCGTCGGACCAGACGGCACGGTCGGTGACGCCCTTCTTCCCGCGCACGCGGCCGGACTGGATCGACGACTGGAAGTCGCCGGTGTCGCGGTGCTTCGCGGCCTCAGTCTGCACGGCCCGTTCGACACGGTGCATGGCGGCGTCCATCTCCGGCATCTCACCGGCGATGCGCGCGGCGATGATCCCCGCGTTCTTGTTGATCTTCGCCATCACATCCCCTTCCCGTAGCGAGAGGTGAGGGTGACGTCGTAGTGCGCCGTCCTCGGGGACATGCCGTAGATGCGTGCCTCACCGGACTGGTCGAACGCGCGGCCCTCGTAGGGGCCGGCCGTGACGGTCACCGTGGAGTTCACGCCGCCCGGCCAATCACCCCGTCCGATGAGCGTGTACGAGGTGCGGGCCTGCACGCCGAGCGCCTCGGCCTCCTCGGCCGTCACCGGCTGCAGGGCGACCCCACCGACGTGGATGGGGTCGCCGGGCTCGAGGGTGGTGCCCATCGAGTCCTTCACCTCGACCATCGGGGTGACGGTCACGGCGTGCGGGCCACGATCGAGGAGACTCATGGGCCCACGTCCTCGCCGAGGGGAGTGGACAGCTGGTCGCCGCCGCCCCAGCCGAACTGGAACCTCCACTGCGGAGGCACCTGCCGGCGTGACGTGAGGTAGCCGTCCGTCTCGACGGCGACGGAGCGAATCTGGCCGATGCCGAGCTTCGCCCAGTCGTCGTCGAGGATGTCGAGCAGCCCGGATGCGACCTGCAGGTTCAGCGAGTAGGAGTAGTTCCCCTCGCCCTCCTGCCGCATGATGCCGTTGTCGGGGGCCCGCAGGACCCTCGCGACGGCTTCGGCTTCGATGTCCGCGACCAGCAGTGCGAACTCCTGGTCTTCCTCGGCACGCTGGTCAAGGTCAGGAATCCTCGCGCGGAGCAGCCTTTCGGCTCGCTCGAGGAGCTCGTCGACGTACTGGCTCTCGGTCTCCGTCAGATCCCGCATCAGCGACGTCTCGACGTCGGCCGGCTTCCCGATGGCCATCACCGGCCTCCTCCCAGTCAGGTCCGAGGGACCGGGCGTCGTGGTCGCTGTGGACCACGACGCCCGAGCGCTTGTTGCGGAGGCGCATCAGCCCTCGCCCCCGGTGCCCTCCTCGAAGGCCGAGAACGCGGTGGCGTCGATGTACCAGCCGGCCTCGAACTCGATGCGGTAGAGGATCATGTTGTCCTGGAACGCGTTCCAGGTCTTGCCGGCGCCGTCGACCCACGAGGCCTGGTCGGAGCGGGTGAGCTCGACGTTCTCGGAGAAGCCCCAGTGGAGCTTCGTCCAGTCGCCCACGTAGCCGCGGACGCCGGTGTCGGCGTTGGAGCCGACGCGGCCGGAGACGGCCCGGCCGAACGCGGTCTTGAGACCGGCGAACTGGCCGACCACGCTGTTGAGGTTCGGCATCGGGGAGGTGCCGCCGGCCGGGGCGAGCTGCTGCTGGGAGGCCAGCGCGAGCTTCGTCCGGTAGCGGGGGTCGAACGCGAACCCGTCGGGGTCGGAGTCGACCGCGGCGAGGTCGTAGCCCGCGAGGATCTGCGGCACCAGGTCACCGTCGGTGAGGGTCACACGGTTGGTGGTCTGGTTGATGAAGGGCGCGTTCGGGATCGGAGTCCCGTTGAACGCGGACTTCCCGTAGAAGATGCCGAGGTCGAGCTGCCGCTGGACCGCGTTCTGCATGTCCTGCTGCATGATCGTGAGCATCTGCGCGGGGTTCGCGCGGGCGGCCTCCTTGGACACGCCGACAAGGCCGGCGAACTTCCACGGGACGACGCTCTTCGTGGTGAAGGTGACGTCGGAGGCGGGCTTCGGCGAGGCCTCCGCCGTGTAGCCGACCTCGAAGCCACCCTCGTACACGGGGATGACCTTGCCGTTGGTCGGCATCGGCTCGGAGGGCGAGAGCTGTCCGGCGACAGACTGCTCGAACGCCTGCTTCATGGTGGTCGCTGCCCAGTCCTGCGGCAGGGGGACGGAGAGTCCGTCGAGGGTGATAGCCATGGTGGCTGTCCTTTCAGATGAGGGGGATCAGAGTCCGAAGAACTGCTTCGCCACCGCGTCAGCGGAGGGCTCGGCAGGGTCAGCCGCCTGGGCCGGGTCGAGACGACGCTCCTGGGGCGTCTCTCCGCGCAGCTCCGCGAGGGACTGCACGGCGTTCTTCCACGCCTCCTCGTCGTCACCGACGACCTGGGGCGCGTACTTCCGGGGGAGGCCCGCGTCGATCAGCAGGTTCTCCTTCGCACGGATCGTCGCGAGCTCGGACAGTTCCGACTCCTTCGACTTCACCGCGTCGTCGGTGAGCTGGACCGTGGCCTGCAGCTCCTCGACGGTCTTGGTGGACTCGTCGCGGGCCTTGACGGCGTCGTCGCGCTCCTGCGCGAGGGCGGTCTTGTCGGCCTTCAGACGGTCCACGTCGCCGCGGAGGTTCTGGATCAGGGTCCACGCCTTCTCGGCGTCGAACTCGGAGTCGTCTCCCCACGGCTTCTGCTGGTCGGACATCGGTGCCTCCTGGGCATGGTGAGGACCGCCCACCTGGGACGGTCGCTGTCGGATGGTGGCGGTCAGGCCGCCGTCCGCGTCGCTCCGACGGAGCCACGCAGGTCTGTGATGGGCAGGCTGTCGCCTGCCTCCTCGAGCCGCCGGAGCGCCTGCTCGACGGCGGACAGGTTCGGATTCTTCGCCGAGATCTTGTCCCAGTCGGCGTTCTCGATCGCGTCCTTGTAGAACTGCTCGAGCTTCCGCCAGTCCTCCCGGCCGGGCCACGCCTCGAACGTGTAGATCGGCACGACGAGGCAGTCGCAGTTCGGGTGGTACGTGTTCACGTACCCCGCGGTCGTGGTGTCGTACAGATCGGACGCCTTGACCCGGCCGGCCGCCGACGCGGACTCGTAGACGGGCCCGCGGGATGCGAGCATCACGCAGAAGCCGCAGTTCTCGGCGCCCGTGAGCATCCGCGCCCACGACACGGCCCGGGACTCGCGCAGCGACCGGTCGACACCGTCGAGGCCGCGCAGCTTCCGGTACAGGTCGCCCTGGCGTTCCTCGAGGCTCTTGAACTGGCTGGGCGTGAGCGCATCCCTGGACCAGTGCGACCGGTCCATCTCCGACGCAGGCTCGCGGCCGTCCTCGACGGTCCGCACGACGGTCTGCCTGGCCGCGTCCTCGACGTGCTGGCCGAGCATCGGTGCCACGATCTGCACCGCCTCATCGGGCGAACCCCGCAGGTTCTCCTCAAGGACCGTCCGCACGGACGCCTCCGAGTAGCCCGACGGCGCCGACACGTACGGTGCGACCCTGCCGCCGGTCTGCTGCTCCGCCTGCGTGCGGATCATGTCGACCGCATGCGTGTGCGCCTGCACCCGGTGCGCGCGCACGGTCTCCGTGAGCGCCGGTGTGAGCGCCGCGATCGACGCGTCCCGCTCGGTCCGGTCGTACATGGACCGGATGAGCCGGCCGACGGCAGCCTCAGCGGCACGCCGAGTCGCGTCGAGCGCGAGCCGGTAGGCGGCGAGGATCATCAGGCCCCCATCTGGTTCCGCATCCCGGCGACGGCGTCACCGCGCGCGTCCTCCCGGGCCTTCTGCTCCGGGGTCAGCTGCAGGTAGTCCCGTGCGGTCTGCGCCGACACGACGCCCTGCGCGTGCGCCTGCAGGATGTTCGCCGACTTCGCCGACGCCGACGTGAGCGCCGGATCACGCCACTGCAGCTCGAGCGTCTCGAGCCCGGCGACCGTCTGGCCCTGCATCTCGAGAGCGAGACGCGCCGTGTCCTCGATCGCGTCGCCGAACATCGACTGCTTCACCTCGGCCCGCGCGATCAGCCGGTCCTTCGCGACCCGCATCGCCTCCGCACTCGATGGGTTCTCCGTCGCGATGCCGAGCATCGACGGCGGGATCCCCGTGACCGACGAGATGATCTGCGCGTACAGCTTGTAGGTGTTGATGATCTGCGACAGATCGGCGCCCGGGATCTGCCCGGCCGACGCACCCGACGGGCCCGTGATGAAGTGCCCGAAGTACGACTTCAGGGCCTGCTCCATCGAGGCCGGCGACGCAGCACCGTCCGCGAACACGTACCGCGTCGGCATCGCCAGGAGCTCCTGGGCGACCTGAAGGTTCGTCAGGGACCTCGACGCAGCGTCCGTCGTCGTCGTGATCTCGATGATCTCCGACCGGCCGTTGACGTCGCCGAGGCGTGCCTTGTTCGTGATCGGCACGACCGCCGGCCGCGACGCACCCGTCGCGATCCGGGCCTCCCGCAGCTCGACCCACTGGCCGCCGTCGTGACGGTAGTAGCGGGTCTCGCCGGGCAGGTAGTGCGCCACGAAGCTCTGGCCGTCGCGCTTGTAGCGGCGCAGTGCCTCTGCGACCTGGCCCATGTGGTCGTACTCGACGGCCATGCCGAGGCGCCGGTGCGCGGTGATCCGCGGGATGTCGCCGGGGCCGGGCCCGACGATGAGGAACGACTGGCCCTGCACGAGCGCCTCGACGATCGCGAGCTTCACCGCCGTGTCGAGGTTGTTGGCCTGCCACCAGGCGCGCAGCAGATCCGGGACCGCCTGGTCGGCCGCGAGAGTGAACCCCTCCGGGTTGAGCACCTCGGCGAGGACGTCGACGGCGAACTTCGGGAACGGGGCGACCTGCTCGAGGACCCGCACCTGCGGGGGCAGGGACACGCCGAGCGCGTCGAGCTGCACCGTGCCCTCGTAGTAGCCCTCGAGCTCGGCGAACTTCAGAGGCATGCCGGACCGGCGGATCAGGGACTCGAAGCTCACCAGATCACCACCCTCGTCTTGTTGTGCCGCTTCTCGTAGTCGTCCGACGCCTTCACGATCCGGTAGACCATCCGGGCGCCGATCACGCACACCGCCGCGTCGATCTTGTTCGGCGACTTCGGCGACTCCTTCTTGATCGAGAACCGGCCCCGCGTCTCGTTCACCCGGGCGTTCCCGATGTGCCTCGACGTGTCCCAGTTCCCGTCATGCGTGAACCCGCCATCCTGGATCTCCGCGAAGCACATCTCCGCGGCCTCCGCGAACTGGTACGCATGCGAGCGCATGTCCCAGGCGATCGCCGCCGGCTCCTTGCCCTTCGGCACCGCCCACAGCAGCAGATCGTCGCCGTACGTCTCCGGCCAGGAGGTCTTCACCTGCGACTCCCACTCGCGAACGTCCGCCCAGAACGCGAGCACCGTGAACCGCTCGAACACGCGGGCGAGTGCGACCTCGACCGCGCCGACGTTCACAACCCCGGTGGCGCGCTCCGGCGCCCACACTCCGACCGTGAACACGTGCCCATCCGACAGGCAGCAGCCCACCAGTGCCGTGTGGTCGTTGCTCTTCGACCCGTCGAAGAACAGGACGATCTCCTCACCGTCCTCGAGCTCACGGGCAGGCTCCGCGAGGACCGACCACTCCTGCAGGGTGATCCACGCGTTCTCCGCAGCGTTCGGCTGGTTCAGGAAGAACCGGCGCGCCCGCGACACCGGGTAGTTCGTCGCCCAGATCTGGTTGCGGATCGCGTCGATCTTGTCGCCAGTGACCCACGGGCAGTCCGCGTACACGAACTCCAAGGCCTCCGTCAGACCAATCTCGCCCGGCTCCGGCTCATCGTGCAGCACAGCATTCGGTGGGGCCACCACGGCGTCGTACAGGATCCCCTGCGTCGCCCGCGTGTTCCCCTCCTGCTGCTCACACCACGCCTCGAACGTCGACTCCGACACCGACTGCGCGCCCGGCGTCCACGCGTTCGACGTCTCCAGCACCCGCGAGCCCGTCTTCACCGCGTTCTGCGTCAACGTCTCCATCAGCCCCGGCCCGCCCATCCCCGGCGTCCAGTGCTCCGTCTCGTCACCGATCACGAACGACACCTCGGCGCCCTCAGCGGACCCCTCCGACGACGTGATCTGCTCGAGCTTCCCGCCGTACGGCGTCTCGATATACGTCTTCCCCGAGTCCAGGCCGAACTTCTTCGCCAGCGGCGTCCGCTTGTTCGCCATCGCCCGGATCATCCGCATCGTGTTCGCCGTCTGCTTCTCCGACGTCGCCGCGATCTGCACCAGCGGCATCGACACCGGCATCCCGACGACACCGCCGGGAACCTCGGGATCGAACTGCGCAACCCGCACCGGGCCCAGGAGCTCAGCGAGCGCGAGGACCGCCGCGAACGGCGACTTCCCCGACCCCTTCGCCAGGCGCCGCACACCCCGGTTGTACAGCCAGCGACCATCACGATCGACCGCGTAGAACCACAGGATGAACCGGGCCTGCCCCGTCGTCGGCTCGAACGGCCGACCAGCCGCCGGACCGTTCGGCTGCCGGATGTTGTCCTCGATCCACCACAGGACCTCGTAGCCCAGCGTGAACTCCGGGGCACCCTCCGGCATGGTGACGGTCCGCTCACGAGGAGCTACCCGAGTCGCTGCCTCCACTTGTCCATCACCACGACCTTCGAATCGTCATCGTCCTCAGCGGACGGGCGGGACAGCTCGATCTGCAGGCGGCGACGGTCTCCCTCGGTCAGCATCAGCCCGGTCAGCGCCGACATGATCGTCTGCAGCATCTGCCCGGACCGCTTCGCGCCGTTCTTGTAGTAGGACAGGTCGTCCATCAGCGAGTACGCGACCGCCCAGTCCGACGGCTCGTAGAAGCGTGCCTGCCCGGACTGGCCCATCGCCTTCCACAGGCGCTTCGCGATTGGATGCCAGTCGCGGGACGCCGCCGGCTGCTTCACCGCGTCGGCGCCCGCCGCCTTCACGACGTCACGCTCGGGAGCGTTGCGCCGCTGCCGGGAGTCGGAGCGCTTCGGCATCGGTCCTCGAGTGCCCATCGTCCGCGCCTCCTATGCATACCCATACATGCGGTGGTGACGATCGAGGGTCAGAACGACCTCAAAACCCGTACAGGATCCGAGAGCCTAAACGCGGAGCGGCGCGGGCCGGGTGGGGGAGGGTATCCCCCGGGTAGGTATGCACAGGATGCATAGGCATGCAGTGCGTGTCAGCTGCGATTCGCGCGCTTCTGCGTCTTGATCAGCCCTGGATGGGTCTCGGTCGGCCGGTGCTGTCGCTTGGGCCGGCGGCGGGCGGTGCCGCCGTCTCGGCCGGTGCGCTTCATGTGGCAGGACCGGCAGAGGAGCCGGAGGTTCTGGAGGCTGTGGTCGGTGCCGCGGACGATGTGGTCGACGTCGCGGCCTTGGCGTCCGCAGAGGACGCAGACCTTGTCGCGCGCGATGACTGCGCGTCGTCGCACTGCCCAGTCGCTGGGCAGTTCGGCCATGCGCCTGTGGTCGTTGTTCCAGCCGCTGCGCCTGGTGCTCATCAGTGCTTGCCTGGCCGGTGGCCGGTGGCGCGCAGGTGGAGGTTGGAGCAGTAGCCTTCGGCGCGGCCTGGCATGTACTTGGTGAGGTGGCGGACGCAGCGGTCGAAGTCGCCGGGTGTGCCCCAGCGGATCTTGAGGCCGCCCTTGCCGGTGGTCCAGTAGCGGCGGAGTTCCTCGGCGTTGCCGTCGCCTGGTCGGAGGTCTGCCATGGCTCGCCTCCTTGCGGGGTGACTACCGGAGCTGGGCCTTCTGGAGTTCGGTGAGGCGGTCGTGGTCTTCGCGGGCGAAGATCTCGAGGAGCTGCCGGGCCTCGCCGGGGAGGGTGTCGGGGAAGCTGTCGAGGGGGCGGGTGCTGTAGAGCGGGGCGAGGGGCGGGAGCGATGAGGGGGCGGGGAACTCGCGGGGGCCCCGGGTGATCGTGTCTGTGATGAGGCGGGGGGCTTCGTTGAGCCGCTCGAGGGTGAGGTCGGTGTGCCAGCTGGGGTTGTTGCCGTAGCGGGCGTGGGCGTCGCGCTCGGCTGCCGTGTGGGCGTCGGCCTGTGCGGTGGCGCGTCGCTGTCCGGTCTTCCTGATGTTGAGGATGAGGAGGACGGTCATGACGATCGCGGCGATGGCGAGGACGCCGCCGAGGCTGGCGAGGGGGCCTTCGTTCTGGCCGGCGAGGCCGACGAACAGGAACGCGAGGATCCAGAGGGCCGCGGTGGCGATGCCGTAGATGCGGGTCTTCTTGCGGATGTCGTCGACGTTGACGGGGCCGGCCTGGGCGTGGGCTCGAGCGTTCTCGATGCTGGTGTCGCGGACGGCGTTCCAGATGTCGTTGCGAGCGAGGGTGGTCTCGGCCGTGGGCGCGGCGGCGCTCTTCCAGGTCTCGAACTGCTGCCCTTCGGGGGTGACCCGCCACTGCGCGTAGTGGGCGTTCTGGGCGGTCTGTGCTGCCTCGTTGGTGATGCGCTGCAGTTCGAGGTCGCGTTCGGCCTGCTCCTTGGCGAGACGGTTCTGCTGGAACGTCATCCCGGCCATCTGCAGACTCATGAGCCCGAGGTAGGTGTTGGTCTTCATGGTGTGAGCCCTCGCTGTTGGATCCTGCCTGGATCTTAGCTGTGAGGGCGGACGGTTGGGCCCGCCCCTGGCGCGTGGGGTGCGCCTGTGCGCCAGGGGCGGGGTGCGCTGCCCTCCCGCGGGGGCTGCGCGCCGGGGAGCCGACTCGGGGGATGAGGTGGCTCGACCCGGGGTATGCGAGAAGCCCTCGTGCACCGTGATGGTGTCCGAGGGCTTCTGGGCATGCTGGTTCCTGGGGTCAGTGTCTCACGGCTTTTCGTCGCCTGCAACGTCGTCGAGGAACTCGATCGGGAGGCCGTCGGGGAGAATCATCTCGGCGCGGCGGGTGATGACGTTGCCGTCGTTGGACAGGAGGGCTCCGGCGATGAGGTGGCCCTCGGGCTTCGACGGATGGGTGGGGGTGACGTGCTCGTCCACGCGAATGATCACATCGGTGCCGTCGTAGCGGGGCGTCGGCGGGGTGAGCTTGATGGTGCGCCCCTTGATGTCCCATCCGTCGCCGAGGTGCTGGATCTGGCGGAAGCTCATGCGGTTCTCCTTGCGTGGAGGATGTCGCCGGCGCGGTACCGGCCTGGGCGGGATTCGCTGATCTTCCCACGGTGCCGCCACGTGGTGATGGTGGACGGGTTGATGCCGAGGTGGGTGAGGTCGCGGCGGGTGAGCTCGTGGTCGGGGTTCTGCTCGAGGGCGTCCCAGACGTCGTCGATGCTGCGGGTCGGGGGCGGGGCGATGTTGGGGGCGTTGCCGGTGAGGCGGGCGAGCCTCCACCAGAGGGCGTCGATGTCGGTCCGCCAGGCGTCGGCCCAGGGGGATTCGAGGATCATCGGGGTGAGGTCGTGGAGGCGCCGCCAGTTCTCGGTCCAGGTGCGGCGGGCCCGGCCGTCGAGGGTCTCGACCCATTCGCGGATGATCTGCTGGGGGTGGGGGAGGTCGTCTCCGTGGTCGGCGTCCGAGGCGTAGGGGGCGAGCATGGCGAGGGCGTCGCCGCCGGGCATGCGGGGTGCGGTGCCGCGGACGGGGGCGAGGCTCATGCAGTACCCGGTGATGGCGGTCATGGTGTCGGACAGCTGGGGGAGCCATTGGCGGATGTCGTCGAGCCGGTTGCGGTAGCGGGCGATCTGGTTGAGCTGCTCGAAGTCGCCGGGCAGGTCGGTGGTCATCGGTGTGCCTTCCTGGTGGGTGCGGGCTGGGCCCAGGTGGTGCGGTTGCCGGTGGTGGTGACGATGAGCCCGGCGCCGTACATGCGGGCGAGAGTGCGGGTCATGTCGCGGATCTTGGCGGGGTCGCGGGTGGCGAGGATCGCGATGGGCCGCGGGTCGGCGGGCAGGTGGACGGGGATCGTGGTGGTCATGCGGTGGCCTCCTCGTCGAGGGCGGGGGTGATGGGGTCTCCGTAGCCGGCGGCTCTCAGCTGCGCGAGGAGGCTGTCGAGGGTCATGCGGATGGTGTGGTCGGGGCCGGCCTGCATGGTGGCGGTGAGGTCGGCGGGGTAGGCCCGCCAGGTGGCGAGCCAGGACGCGCGCACGTACGCCCACCAGCGGTGTGCGTTGGCGGCGGAGACGCCCTTGCGCTTGGTGATGAGGGCGCCGGCGAGGGCGTCGGCGTGGTCGAGTTCGGCTTCGAGCTCGAGCATCCACGCTTCGATCTGGGCGTCGGAGGCGGTCTCGGCTGCGTGGCCGCCCTTGACTTCGAGGTGGACGTAGGGGGCGAGGCGGACGTCGCCGATGTCTTGGGCTCCGGCGAGGGCGAGTCGTTCGGCCCAGGGGAAGCCGAGGGGGCGGGCGGCTCGGACGACGGCGGTCTCGGCGGCGGTGCCGATGTTCTTGGGCCGGTTGGTCATGCTGCGGTCTCCTGTCGGGTGGTGAGGCGGTCGTTGATGAGCTGGCGGATGATGTCGCGGGGCCCGGTGGTGTCGGTGCTGCCGGTGGTGACGTGGTGGTCGGAGCCGGGGGTGAGGTCGTCGAGGACGCCGATGGTGCGGGTCAGGACGGCGTGGATGCGGGCGTCGAGGGTGTGCTCGGCGATGAGAGTGGTGATCTGCACGGGCCGGGTCTGGCCGATGCGATGCTGTCGGTCTTCGGCCTGGACGACGTTGGCCGGGGTCCAGTCGGTCTCGGCGAACAGGGCGGTGGATCCGCGGGTGAGGGTGAGGCCGACGCCGGCGGCGACGATCTGGGCGATGAGGACGTCGACGTGGCCGGCCTGGTAGGCGTCGACGGCTTCGGCGCGGGCGTCGTGGGTCGTGGCGCCGTCGAGGGTGCGGACGCGGGTGTCGGGCCGGTCGGTGGCGATCTGGTCGGCGAGGGCTGAGGTGACGTCGCGGTGGATGGTCCAGACGATGAGGGGGTCGTCGGGTGCGCCGTCGAGGTGCGTGGAGATCCAGTCGACGGCGGCGGGGACCTTGGCGAGGCCGGTGGCGCGGCGTAGCTGGGAGATGAACGGGAGGGCGTCGGCGACGAGCTCGCTGATCTGCTCGTCGGTGGGGGCGGGGTGCCGCTCGAG
Organism: Brachybacterium halotolerans subsp. kimchii; assembly: GCF_020792675.1. Classification (NCBI taxonomy): domain Bacteria; kingdom Bacillati; phylum Actinomycetota; class Actinomycetes; order Micrococcales; family Dermabacteraceae; genus Brachybacterium; species Brachybacterium halotolerans. The sequence goes on from NZ_CP086254.1 coordinate 3,976,753, forward strand.
CCAGGTGTCGATGGTGTCGTCGAGGTCGGCGTGGGCGGTGCGGATGGCGGCGGGGTCGGGGGTGACGTGGTGGAGGGCGCGGAGCTTCGCGGGGAGCTGGGGGAGGACGTCTGCCTTGGTGCGGCGGGTCCAGACGTGCTCAGCGAGGAGCTGGTGGAGCTGGGGGAGCTTGGAGGTGATGGGGAGGCGGCCGCCCTTCCAGGGGGCGGGGGTCGTGTACTGGTCGACGATGTCGCGGCCGGTGAGGCCGATCGCGTCGTTCTTGTCGAGGATCGCGAGGAGGGGGATGACGTCGAGGGGTGTGGAGACGATCGGGGTGCCGGTGAGGCAGATCCGCTCGTGGGCGGCCTTCGCGATGCGGATGACGGCCTTGGTGCGGCGGGTGCCGGGGTTCTTCATGCGGTGGGCTTCGTCGACGATGAGGAGGTCCGGCGCCCAGGCGGTGAGGTCTTGCTCGAGCTGCCGGCGGGCGGAGATGAGGGAGTCGGCGGCGATGACGTAGCCGGCCTGGGGGAGCTGCTGGCCGGGGTTCTTCGTGGCTGGGGTGATGGCGAGAATTTCTCCGTCGGTGCATTCCGCGTTTCGGGTGCGGCGTGTTTCTTTTTCCCAGTTGGTGACGAGGATGGGCGGGCAGATGATGAGGGCTCGGTGTGCATTCATCATTCGCGCGGCGAGGAGTGCCTGGATGGTTTTCCCGAGGCCGGGTTCGTCGGCGATGAGGGTGTGGCCGTTCCAGGCGGCGGCGCAGGCGCCGTCGAGTTGGTAGGGGAACGGGGTGGGGGTGAAGGGCGGCGTGGTCACCATTGGGGGTCCTCCGGTCCGACGTGGATCTCTCCGGTGAGCTTGTTGATGTGGACGTCTGTTCCCGGGGAACGGTGGGGCTTCGAGTGCTCCGTTTGGGAACCCTGACCGTTCCCCTCCCCCTCGTAGAGGGAGGGGGAGGGGGGAACGGTCGATGAGGACTGTTCCCGCGTGCTGTCGGGAACGGTCGGGGAACGGTGGGGAACGGTCGTGGTGTAGGCGTCCAGGTCGCCGGTGAAGTCGTCGCTGTCGGGGTCGCTGTGGGACCGGTAGACGTTCGCCGAGCGGAACATGCGGGCGTTGCGCGGGCCGGAGGTCTCGAGGATCCAGCCGCCGTCGGCGAGGAGGTTGATGGCCTCTATGACGGTGTCCCGCTTGGCCTTGGACCCGGATTCCTTGTACGTGTCGAGAAGGCCCCGCAGGGAGGTTTCTTCTCGCATTGTTTCGAGAATGCGGGAAATCTTTTCCATAACCTTCGTGGGCCTGAACGGCTTATCAGGGTCGGCGGCCTGGAGTTCCCCGTATTCGGGCGGCTGCACGGTGACGGTGGTGGTGCCGTCCTGCAGTGTGGAGTCGAGGCGTACGCGTGCGGCTTCCTGGGTGCGGTCGGACTTCCGCCATGCCCCGGCGTGAGCTCGGACGGCTCCGGGGCGGTCCTTGGTGACGCGGACGGTGAGGGCGCCGTCGAGGCCGACGCCGAGCGCGGACACGGGTTCGATGAGGAACGCTGCACCGTCGATGGCGGCCATCTTGGCCTGCCCGCCGATGGGGAACCTGCCCCGGCCCTCCGCGGACTTGACGACGTGGTCGACGAGGGCGACGGCGGCGCTGGTGTCGCGGGCGATGCGGCGGGGGATGTCGCGCATCCACGCGGTGATCTCGTCGTTGTCCATGGTGGACTTCCCGGCGAGGCCGAGGGCTTCGGTGACGCCGTCGAGCACGCACAGGTCCCACTGCTGGGCGAGGAGCCGCGTGAACTCGGGGGCTTCGTGGAAGGTGTGGGGAGAGGCTTCGGGGCGGACGTACGCGAACGTGTCGCCGAGGAGCTGGGCGGTGGTGGTGCCGAGGGCGGTGAGGCGTCCGGTGACGTCGGGGGCGTCGGACTCGAAGTCGATGTAGAGGACGCGGCCGCCGGCGGCGAGGGTGGTGGCGGCTGCGTGCTGCACGATCCAGGACTTCCCGGATTCGGACTCGCCGTACACGGTGTGGACCTTGCCGGGGTAGAAGAGGCAGGGGCCGTCGGTGCGGGCCATGATGGTCGGTTCGGGCCTCTGGTAGGTGCCGTCGAGGATGCGGGTGAGGTCGACGGGCCGCCATGAGGGAGCGGGCTCGTCGCTGGCGGGCGGTGCGGTGGGGTCGAGGAGCCGGTCGAGGTCGGACGCGGGCTCGTCGGCCGGGGCCGCCGTGCTGCTCGGCGCCGGCGCCGAGGCAGGGGCCTGGTCGACGAGCGTCGACAGGTCGGTCGGGCCGTGGTCCTGGGCGCGTTCGATCGTCGCTCGGGGGTCGGCGTGGGCGGCTTGGGCGACGGCCCACGCGAGGATGCCCCGCCATTCCTCGAGGGCGGCGTGCCCGGTGCGGGGAGTGCCTTGTTGGCCGTGGCCGGGTTGGGCGACGGCGTCGAGGAAGGCTTCGCGGAGCTGCTGCTCGGCGAGCTGGGCGGGGTAGTAGCCGGCGGCGGCCTCCTTGAGCATCCCGGCGAGGATCGAGACGGCCCGCTGGTGGCGGGAGTCGCCGGCCGTGATGGCCTTCTTGTAGGTGGCGGTGAGGGTGCGGAGCTTGTCGAGGTCCTGGCCGGTGTCGTGCCGGGCGATGAAGTCGCGGATGGTCTGGTCGGTGGCGACGTCGACCGGGGTGGTGGTGTCGGCGAGGAGGCGGGCGATGCTGTCGGGCAGCTGGGGGACCTGGCCGGTGCGGCCCCAGGCGTAGTGGCCGTCGGGGTCGGGGTGCTCGGTGGGGGCGACGATGATGACGCCGTTCGCACCTCTCAGGTCGCCCCAGCCGGTGGGGAGGCGGCCGAGGCCGTTGCCGAGGGTGCGGCCGGGCGGCTGGGCGTAGATGTAGTGGCGGCGGGCGGCGTCGGAGCGGCGGGTGCGTTGGAAGGGGGCGGGGTGTTCGGTGAGGGCGGTGGTGAGGACGTCGGGGAGTCTGGTGGGGGTGTCGACGTCGATGACGATGGCGCCGGAGCGGCCGACGTGGAGGAAGATGCCGGCGTCGGTGTGGGTCATCCAGGTGTCGGCGATGATCTCGGGGTCGCGGGTGGTTTTGGACTGCCACTGCTTGCCGAGGATGGAGCCGGGGTGCTTGGTGCCGGGGCGGACGGGGCCGACGTGCCAGCCGTGCTTGGCGTATTCGAAGGCGGCGGCGAGGGTGTCGAGGCCGGTGATGTCGGGGATGGTGAGGGGTGTGGCGGGGTGGGGCTGGGTGGCGGTCATGGTCACGCTGGTCCTCCCAGGTAGTCGTCGATGGTGAGCTGCTCGAGGGGGCGGGTCTGCTCGAGCAGGGCGCGGGCGTTCGCGGCACGGCGCGCCATGACGGCGTTGATCTCGTGCGCGAGCCGGGACCGCTTGACCGCGCACGCGGCGGAGTCCTCGCGGGTGCGGGCGGCGAGCGACGGGACGGCGTTCATGGCCTTCGCGAGGTCGATGTGCTTCTCGTAGAGCCGCTCGTCCTCGGCCTGGTAGGCGGCCGTGGTCCGCTGCTCGGCTTCGGCGAGGAGGACGTCCCAGCCGTCCATGCCGCGCTCGTGGAAGTCGCGGCGGGCGGGCGGCTTCTCGCCGTCCTGGCCGGACAGGAGCGCCACGACGATGCCAATGTGCTTGATGGCGAGGTCGTCGAGGGTCACGCGGCGACCGCCTGGAGGAGGAACGCGGCCCGCTGGTGGCCGGTCCGGTGTGCGGCGCGTAGCGCGGAGCGATCCTGCGTCCAGCCGCAGCGGCGGATGGCGTCCTCGCGGGGGACGCCTTGCTCGAGGAGGTCCACGAGATCGTCGAGCCGCTCGGCGGCGGTGGCCCGGGTGCGGCCGGGGCCGCGCTCGAGGGTGACGCCGCCGCGGCCGCGCCGGACGGACTCGACGATGGCGAGGAGCCGCACGATCTCGTCACGACGTGCAGGGTCAGCGACATGCTCGGCCCGCGCCTCGAGGTGATCCACGAGGACGTCCAGGTCGGTGCCGGCGGCGACCGCGTCGCGGATCCGCGCATGTCGGCGGTCTCGCTCCCGCGCGTACTCCCGGTTCGCGGTGCGGCAGAGGCCGCAGCGGCAGCCGGTGACGTACCTGGTTCGGGTGCCGTGGGTGCTCATGGGTGGGTCTCCGGGGTGGCGGTGTAGCAGGTGTGGTCGATGGCAGCCGTGTAGCCGGTGCCGCCGTAGTTGATGTGGGCGCCGTTGGCGTCGTGGCGGGTGCCGAAGGGGATGCTGGCGCCGTCGAGGGGGCCGCCTTGGAAGGTGACGTACTGGTCGCCGCGGGCGGGCCGTGGGGTGGGGCAGGTGTGGAGGGCGTGGACGCTGATCCACACGGCGGCGATGGCCGCCCATTCCGCGGTGACCCAGTCGTGTTGGTAGGCGGCGATGGCAGCGCCTGCGGCGGCGCTGGCTGCGGCGGCCCAGGTGAAGATGCGAGCGAGGCGGCTCATCGCTGGGCCTCCCTCGCGGCGGTCAGGGCGATCCGTGCGAGCTTGGTCCAGTCCTCGGATGCCTCGTCAAAGGTGCCGGGCTCCTCGGAGTGGAGCCACAGCGCCCCGGCCGCTTCCCGCACCTCCTCGTCGGTCGGCGGGAGGGACGCGGCCCACTCGGCACCAGTGACGAAACCGCGCCGGTAGGCGATGTGCTCGTCGGAGTCGTAGGTGGTGCCGTCCTCCCGGCGGATCGGGGAGTGCGCGATAGTGGCGGCGTCCTCGGCTTCGGCTCGGGCGCGGTCGGTGATGCTCATCGCTCCTCACCGGCCTCGGTGCGCTGTCGGTCGGTGATGGTCATGCGATGTCCCCCAGGTCGGTGAGGTAGGTCAGGAGCGCCCATGTGGTGAGCGAGGTGATGAGCGTCAGCGGCAGCGCCCTGGCGACCCCGGCGGCGTCGCCGCGCTCGAGCGCGATGTTCGTGGCCTCAGCGGTCAGGAATGCGGTGATCGAGTAGGCGAGGAGGAGCCCGCCGAGACGCACCGAGGTGCTGGCGGCCGCGCGGTTCATGAGCCGCTCGTACTCGGCGGCCTCATCCGCGGTCGCGGGGCTCATGCGGTGCGCCGCATGGGGACGATTCCGCCGCCGGCGGCGGGCATGTCGGACAGGTCGGCGATGAGGGAGAGGCGGGTGTCGCGGCGTGCGGGGAACTGGCGGGTGGTGCCCTTGGGGTCGAGGCCGAGGTCGCGCAGCACCTGCCGGGCGCCGAACTTGGTGCCGTTCTTGTGGCCGAGGGGGAAGCTGTTCGGGTCGTCCCCCGTGCAGGCGACGATCCGGAGGAGGCAGGCGTCGGTGTCCCATTCGAGGTAGCAGTGGGCGGGGGCGCCGATCGCTTCGTAGGCGGCCTGGTTGAGGCCGATCATGTGGGCCTTGCTGACGGTGACGATGGGGTCGGCGGCGGCGCGGCCGCGCTTGGACTTGTTCTTCTTGACCTTGGTGAATGCCATGACGGCGGGGTCCTTCCTGGTTGCGGGATTGAAGGAGAGATAGGGGTGCCCGGCCGACGTCTCGAACGTCGCGTTGCCAGCGCCGGGCGGCCGCTCAGGCGGCGAGGTTCTGGCGGAGGATGCCGATGACGTCGACGTCCATGCCGAGCTGGGACGCGATCGTGGCGTCGTCGAGGCCGAGCTGGATCAGCTGCTTCGCCTTCTCCTGCGGCCCCGGACCCTGCGCAGACGCGGCCGCCGGGGCGGCCTGGGCGGCGGGCGCTTGAGCCTGCGCCGCCGCCGGGGTCGGGTTGTCCTGCCCGGTGAGGTTCGACAGGCCCGCCGTGCCCGCGGTCACCTCGTACTGGAACAGCTTCGGCGGGTTGAACCGCGGGTTCTTCCGCTCCCCGTCACCGACATACGTCGCGGTGAACTGGTCGCCCTGGCGGGGGTTCCGGCCGAGGCCCTTGGCGGCCTGCCGGAAGGCCTTGAGCTGGTCGCCCCAGCCCTTGATGTAGACGTTGCGGTGGCCGTCGTCGTCCGGGCCGGTGGACTCGCTGGTGGCGATGGTGACGACGATCTGCTCCTGGGGGCGGCCGTCGTCCCAGAACGCGGGCTTCCCGGAGTCGTAGTCGTTGACCTGCCGGATCTGCACGTCGACGATCTCGCCGGTGTACAGGTCGCCCGGTGCCTCGAACTTCGCGGTCGCGCCGCCTCCGGCGAGGATCTGGTCGAGGGATGAGAGGTCGCTCATGGTCATGCTGCCTTCCTGGTTGTGCGGGATGCGGTGGTGATGCCCAGCTCGGTGGCGAGCCGGGACGGTTGGGTGGCCCAGTCCGGGTAGCGGCGGCAGGAGAAGCAGCCGGGTGCCCGGTCCAGGGCCGTGATCCACTCGTCGCGCGCGGTCTCGGAGATGGAGGCGAGGGCGGTGACGTTCGCGTGGACTCGGTTCGCGCGCTCGAGGGCGGCCCGGGCGATGGCCGGGTCGTAGTCCTCGACGTGGATGACGTCCTGGGTGAGGGAGACGGCGTTGCGGGGGAGGTGCGCGATGGCGACCCGCTCCGGGGTGTGGCCGGCGTTCTCCCAGCCGAGGCCGTACAGGTGGGCCTGCACCCGGTACACCTCCTTGACACCGGCCTTGGCGGTGCGGAGGGTCTCGGCGCCCACGATCTTGTGGTCGAGGACGGTGCCGGTCGCCTGGTCGTACAGGTCGCAGGAGCCGGTGATCGGGTGGGGGCCGATCATGCCGACGTAGACGCGCTGCTCGACGAGCCACCGGCCGCGGCCGCCGGTCTTCACGGCGGTCTGGGAGGCGGTCTCGAAGATGCGGGCGAGTTCGGCGTGGACGGCGGTACCGATGAACGGGAGCCACGGGATGTCGCGTTCCTGCTCGGCCCATCCGGCGAGCTTCGCGGCGAGGCAGTGGGTGCAGTCGGTGCCGAGTTCGGAGGGGCCGATGATCTTCTGCAGGGAGCGGGGCTGGTTCCGGATGGCGTCGGTGATCGTGGACAGGTAGTCGTCGATCGGGTTCGCCGTCTGGTCGTGGCCGAGGAGCTGCTCGAGGGTCGTCATGCGATCACCTCGGCGGCCTCACGGGCGAGACGCTCCACCCAGCTGATGACCGTCTCGGGGGTCATGTGCAGTGCGCCCTCGCTGGGGCCGTACGGCTGTCCCGGCCAGTACTGGCCGGCGTGAAGCGTGTCGAAGCCGATCCAGTTGCCGCGCCCGTAGGTGATCTCGCCCCAGGGGACGCTGGTGTCGATGTCCGAGAGGTCTCGCGCCGCGAGCCACGGGTGCGCCTCGGGGAGGCGCACGTACCCGTTGACCGCGTCGTAGATCGGTGCGGAAGCGGCGACCCACGTGATGCCGTCGACCTCTCCCGAGGCGACGATCTTCGACTTGAGCGGGAAGTCCGTCAGGTTGGTGCTCATCAGGAGATCCGGACGGTGGGGGAGCCGGCGGTCTGGTAGTCGGCGAGGGTGAGCTGGCCGAGCTCGCCGGCGGCCTTGACCTTCGCCGTGTCGACCTTGGGGGCGTACAGCTCCGGGTGGGATGCGACGGGGAACGCGGCCTCGACCTTCTTCGCGTCGAGACGGCGGGGCACGGTGACCGTCACCTTGTAGGGGCCGGCCTGGGTGGTGCCTTCGCCGGCGAGGAGGGCGATCTGGTCGTCGTATTCCTTGCGGAGGGTGTCGAGGTTCTTGATCTCCTCGGCGATCTTGGCGCGGTGCATGGCGAGCTGTTCGAGGTCGGCGGCCTGCTGCTCGGGGGTGAGGGTGTTCATCGGTTCGTGTCCTTCCGGTTGCGGGTGTGGCGTTGGTGGAGTTCGCGGATGGCGGCGATGGCCATGAGGAGGGCGATGGTGGTGAAGCCGCCTGCGGCCATGACGACTCCGCCGATGACGTCCCAGTCGGGGCTGTTCATGCGGCGGTGCCCCAGGCGTGGGCGCGGCGGGCGCGGATCTTGGCCTCGAGTTCGGTGACGCTGGGGCCGGTGGGGGTGTGGGCGGCGCGGGCGGCGTCTTCGACGCTGGTGCCGTCGAGGCCGAGCATCTTGCGGTAGGCGCGGGAGAGGGCGACGCCGGTGCCGAGCGGCATGTCCATGCGGGTGCGGGCGTTGATGCCGGCCTGGATCTGGTCGCGGACGGTAGGCTGGGCCATGAGAGTTCCCTTCGGGGTTCGTGCGCCTCCACCCATGCCCGGGTGGGGGCGCTTCTTGTTGTGGTCAGGCGGCTGTCTTGATGCGGCGCCGCGGCTCGGGGGTGTCCACCTGTGCTCTGGGGGAGTCCACTCGAGTCACGAAGAGGTCGTCGACGTCGAGATGGAGGTAGTGGGCGATGCGCAGGGCCGGGTCCGTGTTGAGGGTCTTGGCCTCGCCGGTGATCAGTCGCCGCATGTAGCTGTGCGACTTCCAGCCCGCTGCGCGTGCGAGCTCACGTTGGGAGACGTTGAGCTTGCCCATGCGGCGGATGAGCTTGTCGCGGTTGATGAGCTCCATCCAGATCGCTCCGATAGTTGGGGGTGCGGTGACGAGATGCACTGTACTTCCTCCGAGTCCAGGTGTCCACTGATGGAGCACATCATGCACCTCGCAGTGTCCACGCGCAAGCACCGGGTTGTGACCTGCGGTTTGCGGCGTGTCCTGCTGTGACGCACGCACGTCTGCACGATCTGCGAAACTCTTAGTGTCCACTTGTGCTGTGCGTGTCGGTGCCCGGCCTGGTGGCGCTTCGTCGTCCGACCGCAGAGGATTCCGCCGTGAACGCATTGCACCCGCTCGGCCAGCTGATCCAGTCCGTCGAGGACTCGAGAGGCTGGACGCTGCGCGAGATCGCGCGGCGCATCGACGAGCGGGCAGGGCGGACGATCTCTCACGCCTACGTGGCCCGGCTGAAGAAGAAGCCGATCAGCTCGGTCACGTACGAGACGATCCATGCCCTCGCTGTCGGGCTCGACGTTCCGGAGCGCCTTGTTGGTGCTGCGGCTCTCGAGACGATGGGCGTTCGCGACCTCGACCAGTCAGAGGCCGGCGCCGCCGTCGCTATCGCCCGGGACCCCGGCCTCTCCGAACGCGACCGCAGGATCCTCCTCGCGGCAGTACGGGAGATGCAGGATGCGACCGACACCCAGCAGCACGAGCCCGCGCCGACATCGGCCTTCGACGTGGAGGATCCGGCTCAGCCAGATGGCGCAACAAGCAGACGGAAGCCGCCGCATGTCCGGCGGCCCGAGCGGCGTAGTGGTCCGGGCGACGAGGTCGTCACGCCGCAAGAGCTGCCTGCGGAGATGGATGGCATCGAGTTCCCGTGGCAGCTGGAGGACTTTGACCTCGCCGCCAAGCGTGGCAGGAACCGCGGCCGCGAGGCCCGGGAGCAGCAGGACCGCGACGCCGAGGACGGCGGGGCGTGAATCTGGCCAGCAGGGATCATCTCTCCGCGAAAGTAGTGCGCAAGGAGTGCAAGCCGCCGGTCGCGGCAATCGTCATTGCGCTGATGGGGGAGGGGTGGACAGTCGTGCGTGCAGGTCACAAGTTCAGGCTCCTCTGTCCGTGCGAGCACGACCAGCGTTCCATCAAGGTGAATGGCACGCCGCGCGTCCCGGATGTCCACGCTCAGCAGGTCGAGCGCTCAGCCAGGCACTGCCCGTTGAAGCACGACCTGATTCAGTGACGTAGTACTGTTTCGACTAGACAACACTCGGCATGGGGGAGAAGATGACGCACATGCTGTACGCCCTGACCTTTGAGGTTGCATCAGCCACCGATGACCAGCTTGATCAGCTCGATGCGCAGTTCGATGTGATCGCCGCCGAGGGGCACGGAGCCCCGACAATCACCGCCTTCGTCGAGGCGGACGGAGCCCAGGACGCCTTCCAAATCGCTCGCCGTGCGATGGGGCAGGCTGGCATCCGAGTCCGTCGCTACGTCCCCGAGCTCGTGACCCGCAGCGAGATAGCGCGCCGAGCGAATCTGACAACGCAGGCCGTGGGCAACTACGTGCGCGGCGACCGGGGGGCCGAGTTCCCCTCGTCGTACTTCAACGCGCCCGACCCGATCTGGCTGTGGTCAGAGGTGCTCGAGTGGCTCCGTGCCCGCGGAACAGTCGTGGACGATGCCGCGTCGTATCCGTCGCGCATGGAGACGGAGTCCTTCATGCATCGCGTGTGGGACGAGATCAAGGTCGACGGTGGCTGGACCAAGACCCGCACACTGCACAAAGAGCCGGTTCGTCTGGCATCAGCGTCCATCCGTGGAGGATGGTCGGGCCCCACCTACGCTGAGAGCGCGTCCGGTGAGTCTGCGAAGGGTTGGGCTGTCGCGTGAGCGACGATCTGAACCTGCCCGACGGCGACGTGGTCGCCGACATCCACGCTCTCGTTGCTGCCGCGGACGGCATGACGCCGTACTTCTACGCCATCGCGGGGGTTCCGTGGGACGGCGAGGGGCTGCCGCCGATACGAGTCACCGACACGGTCACCGACACGGACAGCTTGGATCTGTCGGTCAACTTCCGCGCGAGCCGAGGGCAGTTCGAGCATCGGTTCGTAGCATCTGTCGCATACGAGGGGTACCAACTCATCGTCGACGTCGTCGTCAAGGTCGAGATTCCGACGAATCTCAGGCCGACCAAGGCTGCGGTGGACGAGTACGGCGCGCGCGTCTCGATGTTCGCCGCGTACCCCTACATCCGCGAGGGCTTCTCGTCTCTCGCCTCGAGGTTCGAGCTGGACAGCTTCACGCTCCCCATCCTGCGGCAGTCCGATGGCTTGCGCTTCGACTCCGCGGATTCCGATGAACTCGTTGAGTTCGAGGACGCTGACGCCGAGGCCTGAGATGTCGCCATGGCCGGTTACCTTCCGGTCATGCTTGAACCTCGGATCCTCGATGCACCGCTGCCCGAGGGCCTGCTCGGCTTCACCGACGGCACCTCCACGATCTGGCTCGACGAGCGCCTGACCGCTGTCGACCGCCGCGTCGTTCTCGAGCACGAGCTCACCCACTACGCCCGCGGCCACACCGGCCACTGTCTCGCCGTGATCGAGCACGGCATCGACCGCGAGGTCGCGTGCGGGCTCATCCGCGTCGACGAGCTCGGCGAGGCTGCGGCGTGGTCGCCGCACCCGATCGTGATCGCCGAGGAGCTCGACGTGATGCCGGAGACCGTCGTCGACCGCCTCCACGCCCTCACTGACGGTGAGCGTGCCGCCCTCACCGAGCGGCTCCGCGACGCCTACTGGGCGCAGTAGGGCACGTCACGGTCTCATCACAACGCGTCCGAGATGTCCGGGCACGTGCCTACGCTCAGCTCATCCCGCCCCCGAAGGAGTCCTCCATGCGACGCATGCCCGCACTCGCCGCCGCCACGGCGATCATGACCATCCTCGTCGCGTCCTGCGGCGTCGCCGAGAAGGCAGAGTCCGCCCCGACGTCCACGGCACCGCCAACGCCGCCTCTCCAGGCCGCCGCGCAGACGTGCAATCTCCCGGACGCGGCCGTCGGCGACGGCGGGAAGACGCTCATCCTCGACGGCGCCGGGAAGGACGACAAGAACTACGTCGACGGCGAGTGGACCACCACGGAGGGCACGCTGCCGATCGAGGACATCGGGTGCGCCCTGCGAACCGTGGGCGCCCCGGACTCCGTCGTCTCCATGATGGAGGGGACCCGCGCGATCGACGGCCGCCAGAGCCAGGACGCCGGCGACTACACCTACAGCTGGTCCTACCACCCCGATAGCGGGCTCGACATCATCATCACGGAGAACAGCTGACCCGTGGCCGCTCGTCGTGCCGTGGTCTACATGCGGCAGTCCACGTACCGGGAGGAGTCCATCAGCCTCGAGCTGCAGGAGTCCGCATGCCGGCAGTACGCCCACGCCCAGGGGTACGAGGTCGTCGCGGTCGAGGCTGACCCGGGGATCTCCGGGCGGACGTTCGACCGGCCCGCCGTCCGCCGCGTCATGACCATGGTCGAAGACCGGCAGGCCGACGTGATCATCCTCTGGAAGTGGTCCCGACTCTCCCGCTCACGGAAGGACTGGGCGGTCGCCGCCGACACCGTCGAGCAGGCCGGCGGCGCCATCGAATCCGCCACCGAAGCCATCGACACCTCGACATCCACCGGCCGCCTCGCCCGCGGCGTCATGGTCGAGTTCGCCGCCTTCGAATCCGAGCGCATCGGCGACGGCTGGCGCGAAGCCCACGCCCGCCGCCTCGCCGAAGGCAGGCCCGCGAACGGCAAGGCCCGCTTCGGCTACCGGTACGACCGCGACCAGAAGCTCCACATCCCGGATCCGATCACCGGGCCGGTCCTCGCCGACGCCTACCGTCGCTACCTCGCTGGCGAGTCGGTCTACTCGCTGACCCAGTGGATCCGGTCCACAGGGGTGGAGCCGGCCGCCGGGTACGGGTCGGTGACCTCGGCGCCCTGGCACTCGCGGACGCTGCGCCGTGTCCTCGACTCGGGGTTCGGGGCGGGGAAGCTCCTAGTGCGCGGCGAGTACCACGACGGGATCCATGAGCCGGTGATCACGCCGGGGGAGTGGGCCCGGTACCAGCGGCGCCGGGAGGAACGATCCGCGCGGCCACGTGGTGAGCGGTCGGAGTACCTGCTGTCGGGGCTGATCCGGTGCGGGGTGTGCGGTGGCCGCATGCAGTACTCGAAGCGGCCCGCACGGGAGTCCGGCCCGCAGATCCGATGCCGTGAGGGCGTCGAGGGTCGGGCGCATGGGCAGGGCATCACCCTGGCCGCGCACGCGGAGCGCGCTGTGGAGACGTGGGTGGGGGAGACCGCCGCCCAGCTCGAGGGGGCCGTGGACCTGGATGCGCCGGTGGCTGTCCAGGATCCGACAGGTGCGCTCGAGCGGGAGCTGGAGAAGACCTACGATGCGATGGGGCGGCTGGCGATGAGGCTCGCCGAGGAGAAGATCAGCGAGGAGGCTCATGCGCGCGCAGCAGCGACGTTCGAGTCCCGTCTGCGTCAGCTCCAGGGCGACCTCGAGGCGGCGCGGGAGCGGGCCGCTGCGCCGCCCCCGCTTGAGCGGGACGTCGTGCGTCTCGCGGAGGACTGGCTGCTGCTCGATGTTCCCGCGCGCCGCGAGGAGCTCACGCTGCTGCTCGAGGACGTCACGGTCACGGCGGGCGGCCGGTACGGGAAGGTCCACGTGGAGGTGCATCCGAGGGTGGGGGAGCCACGATCGTTCGAGTACGTGTCACGCTGATGACGGCGGCGATCGTCGTCGCCCTGTGGGCCGTGGCCTCCGATCAGATCGTGCAGATCTTCAACAACGCCATGGAGCCCTTCCTGAACCGGAAGCTCTGAGCACCCGCGCCGGTGCGCTGCGCCGCCGCCTGCGCGATGACGAAGGGTCCGCCGTCGTCGAGTTCCCGCTCGTCGCCGTGCTGATCATCGTGATCGCGCTGACGATCATCCAGTGCGCGCTGGTGGTGCACACCCGCAACACGCTGACCGATGCCGCCGTGCAGGCGGCGCACACGGCCTCGCTCGAGGGCAATTCGCCCGCGGACGGCGAGGTGCGCGGCGCGCAGCTCGTCCACGACCGCTTCGGCGAGGACTACGAGGTCGACGTCGAGGCCGATGAGGACGGCGACGGAGTGATCCGCGTCCGCGTCAGCGCCTCGTTCCCGCTCGTCGGGCTGCTCGGCCCCGCCGGCACGATGCACGTGGACGGCCATGCGATCGATGAGGACACCTGGTGAGCGGACGCGACAGGGATCACCGTGCCCGGTGCCGGGAGCGGTCGGATCTCCACGTGCCGCACGGAGTGCGAGCGCTGCGCTCACGACTCGCCCGCGAGGACGGCAACGCGCTCGTGGAGTTCGTCGCGCTCTCGGTGATCCTGCTGATCCCCTCCCTCTACCTCGTGCTCTCGCTCGGATCGGTGCAGGGCGCGGTGTTCGCCGCCGATGTGATCGCGCGCGACGCCGCCCGGATCCACGCCACCGAGCCGGACGCGTCCCGGGCCGAGGCCCGCACCGAGGCCATGGTGAGGTTGACCCTCGAGGACCATGGGCTGTCCTCGCAGGACGTCGTCACCATCCACTGCTCGAAGGACCCGTGCTCCGCGGCCGGCAGCGAGGTCACCGCGGAGGTGACGATCGGCGTGCCCATCCCCGGCCTCGGACCGATGCTCGGAGCGGACGGCCCCGTGCACGTCGGCGCCGAGCACGTCGTCGAGGCCGACCAGTTCCGGGCGCCGGGAGAACGCGCCGGGAAGGATGGAGAGGGCGATGTCCCTGCTGCCGACGACGCTCCGAAGTCCCCGCGACCCGGAGACCAGGAGCGAGGCGACGGCTCATGAGCGTGCGACGGAGACAGGTCGGCTCCTCGAGCACGGGACCCCTCGCGCGACTGCGCACCGCACTCGGCCGGGACACGGGCACGATGACCGTGCTGACCACCGGCGTGCTCGTCGTGATCCTGATGGTGATCGGCGTGGGCACCGCCATCACGGGCGTCCAGCTGGAGAGGAACCGCCTGCAGAACGCGGCCGACGGCGCGGCCCTCGCGGCCTCGCAGGCCTATGGCGAGGACTCCGTCTACGACGACGGTCCCACCTCCCTGCGGAGCACGGACGTGCGCCGCGAGGCCGAGGAGTACCTCGAGTCCTATCCGCCGGGATCGACCCGCACCCGCGACATCCACGTCGAGGACGCCCGGGTCCTCGAGGACGGCAGCGTCGAGGTGCGCCTCGGGGCCGTCACGGATCCTCCGCTGATCGGCTGGATCACCCGCACGGGGGTCATCAGCATCCCGCTGGACGTGAGCGGGAGCGCCCGGTCCGACTGAACGCACGAGCCCGCGGGAAGCACCCGAGCAGACACCACGGCGGATCCCGCGCCGCCGACCACAAGGAGCCAGATCGCATGCCGACCGTCCTCATCGCCCCCGACAAGTTCAAGGGCTCCCTGAGCGCCGCAGAGGTCGCGGCCGCCCTCTCCCGCGGCATCGCCGCGACCAGCCCCGATGCGCGCACCGATCTGCTCCCGATCGCCGACGGCGGCGACGGCACCGTGGAGGCCGCGCTCGTCGCCGGGTTCACCGCCCACGAGGCCCGGATCGCCGGGCCGACGGGAGAGCCGATCACCGCGCGCTGGGCCCAGAGCGGCACCGAGGCGGTCCTCGAGCTCGCCGAGACCTCCGGCCTGCGCCGTCTGCCCGGCGACGCCGCCGGCCGCACGCTCCTCGACCATGCCCGTGCGAGCACCCGCGGACTGGGCGAGCTGATCCTCGCCGCCCGCGACGCGGGTGCCGCGCACCTGGTCATCGGACTCGGCGGCAGTGCGAGCACCGATGGCGGCGCAGGTCTGCTCGCAGCCCTCGGAGCCCGGCTCCTCGACGGCGACGGCACTCCGATCCCCGACGGCCATGACGGCCTCGCGGGCGTCGCGAGCGCGGATCTCGGCCCGGCCCTCGCAGCCCTCGAGGGCGTGCACCTCGAGGCGGCGTGCGACGTCACCAACCCCCTGCTCGGGCCCGACGGCGCCGCCGCGGTCTTCGGCCCGCAGAAGGGACTCGCCGACGCCGACATCCGGACGGCCGACGAGATCCTCGGCCGCTGGGCCGACGCCGTCGAGCAGGCGAGCACGGGCCCGTCGGCCCCGACGCCCCTGCGCGAGCGCCCCGGCGCCGGTGCCGCTGGCGGCACCGGGTTCGCGCTCTACGCGCTCGGCGCGGACTTCGTCTCCGGGGCCGACGCGGTCCTCGACCTGCTCGGCTTCGACGCCGCCCTCGCGCGCGCCGACGTCGTCATCACGGGGGAGGGGCGGCTCGACCGCCAGACCCTCTCGGGCAAGGGGCCCGCCGAGGTCGCGCGCCGCGCGGCGGACGCGGGTGCCCGGGTGATCGCCGTCGCGGGCTCCCTCGACCTCGCGCCGGACGAGCTCGAGGGAGCCGGCATCGACCTCGCCCTGGACCTCCTCTCCCGCGCTCGCGACGTCGAGGACGCGATGGATCGCACCGCGCAGCTGCTGGAGGACGTCGGCAGGGAGATCGGCGAGGACGTGGGCGGGGAGGGTTGACGGCCGAGCGCGCGGTGACGCATCCGATCCCACGCCCCGCCCGGCGTGCAGGCGCTCTCCCGTAGACTCGCCTCTCGTGGCGACCATCGACTTCACCGAAGAGATCCAGCACCTGCGCACGACCCTGGGGTCGATCGAGAAGGTGACGGACCTCGACGCCCTCAAGGCGAAGATCGCCGATCTCGAGCAGCAGGCCTCGGCTCCCGACCTCTGGGACGACGTCGAGAACGCGCAGAAGGTCTCCGCGGCCCTGTCGCACGCGCAGAGCGAGCTGCGCCGCATCGACGACCTCTCCTCCCGCATCGACGACCTCGAGGTCATGGTCGAGCTCGCCGCGGAGGAGGACGACGCCGAGACCGCCGACGAGGCGGAGAAGGAGCTGACCTCGATCCGCCGCACCCTCGACGAGCTCGAGGTGCGCACCCTGCTTTCCGGCGAGTACGACGAGCGCAACGCCGTGGTCACGATCCGCGCGGGGGCCGGCGGCGTCGACGCCGCGGACTTCGCCGAGATGCTCCTGCGCATGTACCTGCGCTGGGCCGAGCGCCACGGCTACCCGACCAAGGTCATGGACACCTCCTACGCCGAGGAGGCCGGGCTGAAGTCGGTGACCTTCGAGGTCTCCGCCCCCTACGCCTACGGCAACCTCTCGGTCGAGGGCGGCACCCACCGGCTCGTGCGCATCAGCCCCTTCGACAACCAGGGGCGGCGCCAGACCTCCTTCGCCGCGGTCGAGGTGATCCCGCTGATCGAGTCGACCGACTCCATCGAGATCCCCGACAACGACCTCAAGGTCGACGTGTTCCGCTCCTCGGGACCCGGCGGTCAGAGCGTGAACACGACCGACTCGGCCGTGCGCATGACCCACCTCCCCACGGGCACCGTGGTCTCGATGCAGGACGAGAAGTCGCAGATCCAGAACCGCGCGGCCGCCCTGCGCGTCATGCAGTCCCGCCTGCTGCTGCTGAAGAAGGCCGAGGAGGCCGCCGAGCGCAAGGAGCTCGCGGGCGACGTCAAGGCCAGCTGGGGCGACCAGATGCGCTCCTACGTGCTGAACCCGTACCAGATGGTCAAGGACCTGCGCACCGAGCACCAGGAGGGCAACCCCTCCGCCGTGTTCGACGGCGAGATCGACGAGCTCATCGAGGCCGGCATCCGCTGGCGCGTTGGCCAGCAGAAGGCGGAGGCGGCGGAGGGCTGAGAGGCCGCGTGCCTCCACGGCCCGACGCCTTGACCAAGGTTTGACCCGGCGCCTGCGCGCGCCCGCGCGGCGTCGGCGCTGATCGACCCTAGCCTGGTCGGGTACGCACCCCCGAAACCCCCAAGGCCGCCGTGATCCGCTTCGACGACGTCTCCAAGACGTACCTGCGAGGACAGTCGCCCGCGCTGCAGGACATCGACCTCGAGTTCGCGCGCGGGGAGTTCGCCTTCCTCGTCGGGGCCTCGGGCTCCGGCAAGTCCTCCCTCATGCGCCTCGTGCTCAAGGAGGCCACCCCCACGCGCGGCAGCGTGCACGTCGCGGGCAAGGACCTCTCCCGGATCCCCTCGTGGCGCGTCCCCGCGCTGCGCCGCGAGATCGGCATGGTCTTCCAGGACTTCCGGCTGCTGCCCTCCAAGAACGCCTACCAGAACATCGAGTTCGCGCTCGCGGTGATCGGCACGCCCCGCCGCGTGGTGCGCCGCCTGGTCCCCGAGATGCTGGAGATGGTGGGCCTCGAGGACAAGGGCCGGCGCATGCCCCACGAGCTCTCCGGCGGCGAGCAGCAGCGCGTGGCGATCGCCCGCGCCTACGTCAACCGCCCCTCGATCCTGCTGGCCGACGAGCCCACCGGCAACCTCGACCCGGCGACCGCCGAGGGCATCCTCGACTTGCTCGCGCAGATCAACGAGCGCGGGACCACCGTGCTCATGGCCACCCATGACCGCGCGGCCGTGGACCGCATGCGCCGCCGCGTCGTCGAGCTCGTCGACGGGCGCGTCGTCCGCGACGAGGCCGAGGGCACCTACGAGTCCCCGACCCCCGTGAGCGTCATCTCCGGGAACGTCGAGGACGGGGACGATGCGACCGAGGGCGACGCTGGGGGCGCGAAGCCGGCCGGCGAGGGCTCGGTCGCCGCGGGCTCCGCCGCCGCAGCGTCCGGTGCCGCAGCGACCGGCTCCGCAGGATCCGATGTCGTCGAGGAGGAGCTGGTGCCCGACGCCCGTCCCCGCGACCTGCTGGACGAGGCCGAGGAGGCCTTCTCCGAGGAGGCGCTGGCCGAGGACCTCCCGCACGCCTCCGACCGCGAGGAGGGCGCACGATGAGGGGCCGGTACATCGCCTCCGAGATCCTCAGCGGCCTGTGGCGGAACATCGCCATGGTGATCTCGGTCGTCATCGTCACCGCGGTCTCCCTGAGCTTCGTCGGCGCGGGTCTGCTCATGCAGAAGCAGATCTTCGACATGAAGGCGACGCTGGTGCAGGAGTCGCAGGTCACGATCTTCATGTGCTCGCCGCACTCCACAGCGTCCACGTGCGCCGGGGGAGCCGCGACCGACGCGCAGATCCAGTCGGTGCGCGAGGCGCTGGACGGGGACGTGCTGGCCCCGTACATCGACTCCTACTCCGAGCGCGACCAGGACGAGGCCCTGAAGATCTACCAGGAGCAGTTCTCCGGGCAGGGCTTCGCCTCCGACTTCACCGCGAAGGACATGCCCGTCTCCTTCCACATCACGCTCGACGACTCCTCGAAGTCCGATGCGGTGGTGGAGTTCTTCCAGGGTCGTGACGGCGTCGACGAGGTCTCCGACCTGCTCAGCGCCTACGCCCCCTTCATCGACGTGCTGAACCAGACCACGGTGTTCGCGGTCGGCCTCGCGGTGCTGATGCTGGTCGCCGCGGTGCTGCTGGTGGCCACCACGATCCGGATGTCCATCGCGAACCGTCGGCGCGAGATCGCGATCATGCGCCTGGTGGGCGCCTCGAACGTCTTCATCCGGACTCCCTTCATGCTCGAGGGGGCGGTCGCCGGCATCCTCGGCGCGCTCATCGCGGGAGGCCTGCTGTGGACCGGCACCCACTTCCTGGTCGAGGGCTGGCTCGCGCCGACGCTCGGATCGGAGCTGATCACCGTGGGCAGCGCCGACCTGCTGTGGATAGCGCCGATCCTCGTGCTGATCGGGGCGATACTGGCGATCGGCTCCTCGATCGTCTCGCTCAACCGCTACCTGAAGGTGTGACCATGACGTCCCGCGCTCGGAACCTGCGGATCCTCACCCTGCTGGTGCTGGCACTCGCGCTCGTCGCGACCCAGATGATGCTCTCCCCGCTGGCTCCCGCGCGCGCCGACGGGGACCGCAAGCAGAAGGAGCAGGAGAAGGCGAGCGTCGAGGACCAGCTCGACGATCTGCGCATCGAGCTCAGCGACGTGAACTCGGACCTGGCGGACACCTACCTCGCCCTCGCCAAGACCGAGCTGAAGATCCCCGACGCCCAGAAGGCCCTCGAGAAGGCGAAGTCGGAGCTGTCCGACGCCGAGGACGAGGACGAGGAGATCGGCGACCGCCTCGCTGACGCGAAGGCCGAGGAGGCCGACCTCAGCGGCCAGGTCGACAGCGGTAAGAAGGAGGTCGACGCCTCCGGGGAACAGCTCGACGAGGTCTCGCTGTCCGCCTACAAGGGCGGCGGACTGCCCGACCCCACCAGCGTCTACGTGGGCAACGCGAACCCGCAGGACGCCGTCGACCGCTCGATGAACTTCAAGCTCACCCTGGAGGCGCAGGGCACCCGCTTCGACGACCTCCGCACCGACCAGTCGGTCACCGAGAACGCCGCCGACCGCCTGGACGCCGTCCGCGCCGAGATCGACGACCTCAAGAAGGAGTCCGAGGCAGCGGTCGCGCGCAAGGAGAAGGCGAAGACGTCGGCGCAGGACGCCAAGGACACCCTCGACGACCTCTACGCGACGCAGAAGAAGCAGGCCGACGCGCTCGAGAAGAAGAAGGAGAAGTACAAGGACGACCAGTCCGACCTCGAGGACCGCAGCTCGGCGCTGGACTCCGAGATCTCCGACCTCATCAAGGAGGAGAAGGAGAAGGAGGCGGCCGCCCGGCGCGCCGCATCCGCGAAGAAGTCCTCGGGCTCCGGCGGGTCCTCGGGCGCCCTGTCCACCCCGGTCTCGAAATCCGGCTGGCTCGCCCCCTCGAACGCCCGGCGCTCCTCGCCCTTCGGATGGCGCGTGCACCCGATCTACCACACCCGCAAGCTGCACGCCGGCATGGACTTCGCCGCCGCCTGCGGATCGGCCGTGAAGGCCACCAAGGACGGCACCGTGCTCGCCACCACGTCGAACGCGAGCGCGGGCAACAAGCTCATCGTCGGCCACGGCACCTCCGGCGGGCACGTGATGACGAGCTCCTACCACCACCTGGAGCGCTTCGCCGTCTCCACCGGACAGCACGTGAAGCAGGGGCAGACGATCGCCTACGTCGGCACCACCGGCTCCTCGACGGGCTGCCACCTGCACTTCGAGATCCACGAGGACGGCACCGCCGTGAACCCCGTGAACTACATCGGCTGACCTGCTCCCTCCCTGCCCTCTCGCCGCGCCCCGGGTCTGCGCCCCGAGCGAAAACCCATGGCCCGCTCGCAGGCGGGGCCGATAGGCTGTCGTACCGCACAGGCGGGGCGCAGCCCCGGGAGCCGCGAGACGTGAGGAGGGGCGACATGGCCGCCACCAAGCCGGCGAAGAAGAAGCAGCAGCAGGCCGACGGACCCAAGAAGACCCTCATCGCGTCGAACAAGAAGGCCCGCCACGACTACCACATCGACGACACCCTCGAGGCGGGCATCGTGCTCACCGGCACCGAGGTGAAGTCACTGCGCGACCGCGGCGCCTCGCTCGTCGACGGCTTTTGCTTCATCGAGGGCGGGCAGATGTGGATGGAGGGCGTGCACATCGCCCCCTACGTCAAGGGCACCTGGACGAACCACGCCGCCCGTCGCAAGCGCAAGCTCCTGCTCCACCGCGCCGAGATCGACAAGCTCGCCGGCAAGACCCGCGAGAAGGGCTTCACGCTCGTGCCGCTCGAGATGTACTTCCTGGGTTCTCACGCCAAGGTCGTCATCGCCCTGGCGCGCGGCAAGAAGGACTGGGACAAGCGCCAGACCCTGCGCGAGAAGCAGGACCTGCGCGAGGCCCAGCGCGCCATGCGCCGCCGCGAACTGGTCTGAGCCGCCTGGTCTGAGCCGTCTGGTCTGAGCCGCGCGCCCGCTCAGCTCCCGCTCAGCCCGCGCCGTCGCGCTCCAAGCGCGCGACAGTCTCGCGGCTGCTGAGGACCTGGTCCTCGCTCGCGCGCAGACCCTCGCGGATCGCGAGCGCCCGTCGTGCGTCCTCCCGGGCGGCGTCCATGAGGCGCGCCGAGAGCCGCGGACGCTCCCCGGCCTCCGCGACCAGGGCGTGCTCGAAGCGGTTCTTCGCGCGGTGCTGGAGCACCGCGGCGAGCGCGAGGATCGAGCTCGGAGCCGTCGGATCGTCCGAGAGTCCCGTCTCCTCCGCGGCGCGCGAGAACTCCTCGTCGGCCGTCTCGAAGCGGCCCTGCCACTGCAGCACCTGGGCCAGCCGGGTGCGCAGGGCGGCACGGGCGACGGGATGCGCGGGGCTGTCGGCGAGCAGGACGCGACCCAGGGCCTCGGCCTCCTCGAGTCGGCCGAGGATCCGCAGGTGGCCGACGGCGCGGGGGTCCCGCGGGTTCCCCGCGCACCAGCGCGCGAGCGCTCCAGGGTCGTCCACGCTCTCGCGCAGCGTCATCGGGTCGATCGTGAAGGTCATGCCCTCGAACTCGAAGCTGCTCACCGCTTCACCGTACGGCCGGGAGAGGGCGCCGCGGCGTTCACCGTGGGCTGAGCGATAAGCGCTGGCCACCTCGCGGACACCTGGCTACACTGGAGGGACAGCGCGGCACGCCGCGCCTGTGGATTGATACGTGAACAGCGGCAAAGTGCTCGGCGACCGAGGTCGCCGTCTTCACGCGACCCACACTCGGGGACGATCGGTTTCGACGGTAGTTGTCCAGTGAGGGGAAGCGGGCCGAGGATCCCAGGTCATCTCGTCAACGCTCCTGGGAAACCAATAAGTGCCGAACCCAAGCGCACTGACTTCGCTCTCGCTGCCTGATCAGCGTTAGCAGTCTGGAACCCCGGGGGTGCTCCTGACCCGGATCGTTCCATCATCAAAGGAGCCACTGCTTCCGGCCTTCGTCATCGAGGTCGGGTGAACACCTCAGAGTGACTGAGTCCGTCGACGACGTGTCCGTGGGATCGTCGGGACTGAGAAAACGCCAACACGGACTGCGCCCGGAGAAGCCCTCGCTCAGCACTATCGGACGCGGGTTCGATTCCCGCCGTCTCCACCCTCAGAAGGCCCCCTCACCTGCATCGACGTGCAGGAGAGGGGGCCTTTTTTGCGTGCGCCGCGTGTCGTGGGGTGGGCCGTGTGTCGTGGGGTGCCGTCAGGGACGGGCCGATGGTGAGGAGCCGTGGCGATATCGCCACGGCTCCTCACCATCGGCCCGTCGACGACAGGACCCCCCGGAATGTCCGCGGCCAGGAGTGGACACGGATGCGGGGGCCGGCCCGGAAGCCGGTCCGGCAGGCATCCCGGAAGCCGGTCCGGCAGACATCCCGGCAGCAGGCCCGCACGGCATCCCGCAAGGACGCCCGGTCACCGACTGCGGCGCCCCGCCGATCAGGCGTACTCGAGGCCGAAGCCGCTCACCCAGCGCCCGCCCTCGGAGTCGACGTACACGTACGGGCGGCCGTCCATGTGCTGCTCCTTGGCGAAGCCGGGGACGTCGTTGGGGGAGGCGCAGATCCCGTTCTCGTCGACCGCGATCGCCTCGTCGGAGATCGGGAAGGTCAGCGGCAGGCGCCCGGTGGGGGAGAACTCGCCCAGGATCGCGTCGACGAGCGTCTCGGGCCGGGTGTCGAAGCCGCACACGAACGCGTCCGCGAGGGTCTCGAGGGTCCCGGGCAGCCAGGCCATCACCGCGTTCAGACCCACCACCAGGGTGCCCACGCTCCCGCGGATGTCCCGGATCTTCGCGAGGTCCACGCCGGAGTGCTCGTCGATCGCCAGGTCCAGCAGCCCGGTCGAGCGGAAGTAGTCCCCCGTGAACGGGCGGGCCAGCACGATCGCGACGTCCGCCTCATGGAAGTCGGTCGTGAAGGTGACCTCGGAGTGCTCGCGCGCGATGCATGCGCGCAGGGCGTCCAGGCGCTTCACGGTGATGCCGTCCTCGAACATCTCGACGTACACGCGCCGGCCGGTGAGCGCGTCGGGGCGCATCGGGAGGACGCGGCGCCCCTCCTCCGTGGCCGTCCCCGCCTCGCCGGGTCCCGGGGAGCGGTCGGCGGGGTTCTTCAGCAGCACCACCGAGCGGCGGTGCGCCTCGAGGGCCGCCTCCTGGGCCTGCGGGTTCGCGACGACCTCGTCGGCCCGCTCGGGGTCGACGTACGGGTTCTCGAACAGCCCCAGGGCGAACAGCTCCACGAGCAGCAGCCGGGCCGCCTCGTCGAGCCGCTCGGCCGGGAAGAGCCCCTTGACGAAGGCCTCCCGGATCGAGCGGACGTCGTTGGTGTCGGCGATCATGTCGGTGCCCGCCGAGATCGCGGCGCCCGCGCGCTCGGGGACGGACAGGTCCTGGACCCCCCAGGCCATCTTGTTCAGGATCCCCGAGTCGGAGTTGATGTAGCCCGAGTGGCCCATCGCGCGCAGCAGCGCGAGCACCTCGGTGTTGAAGGCGAATCCGACCTGCTCGAACTCCGTCAGCCGGCCCTGCGGGGTCGCGGACTTCTCCTTCGACGGGATCGCGTAGTACGGCATGACGCTCGAGGTGCCGGCGTCGATCGCCGCCTGGAAGGGCGGCAGGTGATAGACCTCGAGGGAGCCCGGGGTCGGGTACACGTTGAAGCGGCCCTCCGCGTAGTGCGGGTCGAAGCCGTTCTCGCGGGCGCCGCCGCCGGGGAAGTGCTTGGTGGTCAGGGCGACCCCGTCGGCGCCGAGGCCGTCCTCGCCCTGGAAGCCGCGCACCACCGCGTCGATCGCCGCGGCGTTGAACGCAGGGTCCTCGCCGAAGGTGCCGTAGGAGCGGAACCACCGGGGATCGGTGACGGTGTCGGCCATGTACATGTAGCCCTTGCGCAGACCGCTCGCGGCCCACTCCTGCCGCGAGAGCTCGGCGAAGCGCCGCACGAGCTCCGGGTCGCGGGTAGCGCCGAGGCCCAGCGTGCCGGGCCACTGGGTGAAGTCCTGGTCCTCGGGGGTGGCGCCCATCCGGAAGCCGCCGGCCTCGTTCTTCGAGTTCGCGGCGACGATCACGGGGATGCCGAAGCGGGTGGTCTCGGCGACCTCCTGCATGGCGTTGATCCAGGTCGCGATGCGCGATCCGGTGGGGGTCTCGCGCATGATGAAGTGGCGCATGTGCATCTGCGTGATCTGCTCGGTGGTGCCCTCGTAGGGGTCCCCGGCCGAGTTGTGCGGGTCCAGCTTGATCGGGTGGTACTGCTCGTCGAGTGCGCCGTCGTGGCTGGTCAGCTCCGGATCCTGCTGGGAGATGCCCATCGAGCGGGAGTTGATGACCATGAGGCCGATCTTCTCCTCGGGGCTCATGCGCGCCACCAGGTCGGCCGCGCGCTCGGCGGCGGGCAGGCGCCAGTCCTCGAAGGGCGAGAGCTCGCCGTCGCCGTCGAGATCGCGGAAGCGCAGAGAGTCGACCTCGATGATCTGCTTCACGCGAGAGCCCAGGGTGACCTGCTGCGGGGAGGGATCGGACACGTGCACTCCTTCGTGACGGGCGGCGCCGACGCGCCGCGGGGGCCATGCTCGCGACGCTACCTGTGCGGTGCGCGGTCCACGACGCCTTGCCGTGCGTTGCTGCTGGCGCCGCTGCGGGATACTTCTGCCCATGCCCTCGCCCCGGCCCTCGTCGGCCCCCTCCCACCGCGCCCCGACGGTGCTCGATGCCCTGCGCGATCCCCGTCTGCTGACCGTCGAGATCCTCGGCGGGCTGGTCACGGCCTTCGCCCTCATCCCCGAGTCCCTGAGCTTCGCGATCGTCGCGGGCCTCGACCCGCGCATGGGCCTCTACGCCGCATTCACGATGGCCTGCGTGACGGCGGTGCTCGGCGGCCGACCGGCCATGGTCTCCGGCGCGGCGGGCTCGATCGCCCTGGTCGTCTTCCCCGTCGCCCGCGACCACGGCGTCGACTTCCTGCTGGCCACCGTGATCCTCGGCGGCATGCTGCAGGTGCTGCTCGGCGCGCTCGGGGTCGCCCGGCTGATGCGGTTCATCCCGCGCTCGGTCATGGTCGGGTTCGTCGACGCGCTCGCGATCCTCATCTTCTCCGCGCAGCTGCCGCAGCTGATCGGGGTGCCCTGGCTCGTCTACCCGCTGGTCGCCGTGGGCGTCGGGATCGTGGTGCTCTTCCCACGCCTGACCCGTCGGATCCCCGCGCCGCTGGTGTCGATCCTGCTGATCACCCTCGCCGTCGTCAGCCTCGGGGTCGACGTGCCGACCGTCGGCGACGAGGGCGCGCTGCCCCACAGCCTGCCCGTGCCGGGGATCCCGCACGTGCCGCTCACGCTGCACACCCTGCAGGTCATCGCCCCGTATGCGATCGCCATGGCGCTCGTCGGCCTCATGGAATCCCTGCTCACGGCGAACCTCGTCGACGACATCACGCAGGTGCGCACCTCCCGCACCCGTGAGGCCCTCGGGCAGGGGGTCGCGAACGTGGTCACCGGCATCTTCGGCGGCATGGGCGGCTGCGCGATGATCGGCCAGACCATCGTCAACGTGAAGCAGGCCGGGGCGCGCACCCGCCTCTCGTCCTTCCTCGCCGGGGCCTTCCTCATCGTGCTGTCGGTCGCCCTCGGCGACACCGTCGGCCGCATCCCGATGGCGGCGCTGGTCGCCGTGATGCTCGTGGTCGCGGCCACCACCTTCGACTGGCACTCCCTGCGCACCCTCGCGATCATGCCGCGCAGCGAGACCCTCGTGCTGCTGGTCACCGTGCTGGGGACCGTCATCACCCGCAACCTCGCCGTCGGGGTGATCGCGGGCGTGGTCACCGCCGCGATCGCCTTCACCCGCCGCGTCGCCCACATGACCGAGGTGGCGCGCGACCTCGCGGACCCCGGGCTGTACCGGGTGCGCGGGCAGCTGTTCTTCGCCTCCAGCAACGACCTCGTCGAGCAGTTCGACTACGAGGAGGGGCCGGCCCACGTGGTCGTCGACCTCAGCGGCGCGACCGTCTGGGACGCCTCGAGCGTCGCCGCCCTCGACGGGGTCCGCGAGCAGTACCACCGGCGCCAGCGCACGGTCGAGTTCACGGGCCTCGACCGGGTCTCGGCGCACTTCGTCGAGCGGCTCACAGGGCGACTGGGCTGACCGTCGGGCCGGTGGGCTCGGGCCCCCGGGCCGACGGACAGGGCTCTCACCGGCAACTTCGTGCAACAGGTCACAGGGTCGGGCCGCGCCGGGAGACATTCTGGCCACGGCACGACGCGGAGCCCCCACCGGGGCGATCACGGCGCGGCCGGATCCCTCAGGACGGCGCCCTGCCGTCCGCACGACCGTGCCGCACCGCCGCGGCCCAGC
The DNA here is from genome assembly GCF_020792675.1 of Brachybacterium halotolerans subsp. kimchii. Classification (NCBI taxonomy): domain Bacteria; kingdom Bacillati; phylum Actinomycetota; class Actinomycetes; order Micrococcales; family Dermabacteraceae; genus Brachybacterium; species Brachybacterium halotolerans. The sequence goes on from NZ_CP086254.1 coordinate 4,003,326, forward strand.
CCTAGGAGACGTCGATGTCTCATCTCAACGACACCACCGAGCACGCGGGATACGCGTACTACGGGTCCGGACTGCCGAACCTCGCGCCGCCCAGCTCCGAGGCGCCGAAGCCGCCCAAGCGCGGACGCGCCGTCGCGGCGCTCGGCTTCTCGAGCGCCGTGGACAACTCCGAGTCCGGCCTGACCAAGACCTTCTTCCCGCTCATCGCCGCCGCCTTCGGCCTCGGCTACACCCAGCTGGGGATCCTCTCGGCGATCCCCATGTTCGCGCGCATGATCTTCGGCCCCGTGTGGGCCATCGCCGCGGACCGCTTCGGCCGCAAGCGCATCCTCGTCCTGGTCACGGGCGTCTGGGGCATCTGGACCGTGGCCTGCGGCTTCGCCCCGAACTTCAGCGCGCTCGTGGTGCTCTTCGCGATCGCCGCGATCGGCACCGTCGCCTCCGAGCCGGTGCTCAACGGCATGCTGCCCGACCTCTTCAAGCAGTCCGAGCGCGGCAAGGCCTACGGTCTCGTGCGCGGCATCGGCGGCGGCGTGGGCATCGTGATCGGCCCCGCCATCGGCCTGTTCGGCAACGACCCCGAGGGCTGGCGCTACGCCCTGTGGACCATGGGCGCGATCTCCATCCTCTCCGGCGTCATGATCATGATGTGGGTGCCCAAGCCCGCCGTGAAGTCCGTGAGCGTCACCGACGACCCCGAGTCCGGCACCTTCCGCTTCCGCGACATCGGCCAGCTGTTCCGCATCCCCACGATCTGGATGATCGTGATCATGCTGCCGTTCATCACCTCGCTCATCCTGCTGAGCTTCTACAGCCAGTTCCTCGTGGACGTGCGCGGCCTGGGTGTGCCCGAGGCGGCCCTGGTGATGGCCGTGTTCTCGCTCGGTTCGATGTTCTCCGCCTTCCTCGGCGGCATGCTCGGCGACCTGGCCACCAAGCGCTTCGGCTACAAGGGCCGCATCATCCTCATGCAGGCCTACCTGGTCTGCTTCGCCGGCACCATCTTCGTCGCCACCCAGATCGACACGAGCAGCCGCGCATTCATCTACGCCTCGACGTTCGTGATGGGCCTCGTGTTCTCGATCGGCTTCTCCGGCTGCGTGCTCCCGATCGTCTCCACGGTCGTGCCGAAGAAGCTCGGCGCCTCGGCCTTCGCCTTCCTGTTCTCCTTCGTGCAGGGCGGCATCACCGCAGTGCTCTCGATCAACATCGGCGTGATCGCCGACGCCTTCGGCGACCTCCAGGTCACCTTCCTGTGGTTCTGCGTCGTCCCCTACCTGATCAACGCCGTGATCTGGTGCGGCTTCTACCTCTGCTACCCGCGTGACGCGGCCCGCCAGGCCGAACGCGAGCGCCGCGAGGCCGAGGCGCTCGCCGCCCGGGCCGCAGGGGACGGGGAGAGCGAGCAGCCGGTCGGCGTCTGACGGCTGCGGCTTCGGGCCGACGGGCCGACGGGCCGGGCAGTGCGTTCGGCCTACCCTGGCCCGGTGGACCATCCCGACAGCGGGCCGACGACCCCCGCGCAGGTGAGCGCCCTCCTCGACCGGATCCGGTACGAGGAGGGCGTCTCCCGTGAGCAGATCACGCGCGCGCCGCGCCCGTCCCGGATCGGCCGCGGCTGGGACAACACCCAGTGGCACGTCGGCGCGCTCGAAGACGGCACACGCGTGGTGCTGCGGGTGCCCGAGCGGCAGCTCGCCCGCGAGATCCTCCCGCACGAGATCGCGCTGCTGGGCGACGGGGCGTCGCTGCCGCCGTCGCTGCCCTTCTCTCGTCCCCGCCTGCTCGGGCAGATCCCGACCGACGCGCCGGGCGGGCCCGCGGCCCTGCTCACCTGGATCGAGGGGCACGTGGTCGCAGAGCTCGTGCGGAGCACGCCGGGGGCCGCGCCCGACCTCGCCGAGCAGCTCGCGATCGCTCTCGCCGCGCTCCATCGCCCGGCACCGGACGGGCATCCCCGAGGGCGCGTGCGCGGCGTGCCCCTCGTCCGCCGCGGCGCGGCCGTCCTCGCGGAGCTGCCGCTCCTGGACCGGCCGACGGGGGAGAGGGTGCGCCGCGCGTGGGAGCAGGGACTGGGCGCGGACGTCTGGGACGGGCCCGACCTGCTGCTGCACGGCGACCCGCACCCGGGGAACCTGGTGGTGCCCGCGCCGGGATCCCCGCGCGAGGACACGACTCGTCTCGGTCTCATCGACTGGGGCGACACCTGTGCGGGCGACCCCGCGAGCGACCTCGGGGCCCTGTTCCACCTGGACCCGAGCGGCGGCGCGCTCGGGATCTATCTGAGCCGCGCCGACTGGGCGCGGGAGGCGGATGCACGCACCCGGGACGCGCTCGTGCTGCGCGCTCGGGCGTGGGCCGCGCGATATGCCGCAGCGATCCTCTCCCACCCGGCGCATGCCGAGGAGACGACGCACGCCGCCCTCGAGGCCAGCGCCCGTCGGATGATCGACGGGATGTCCGCGCATTCCCCGGCGCGCAGAAGCGGTCGATGAGCGTGCGCGGTGAGCCGGAGGTCAGCGGTCGCGGTCGACGTCGTCGGAGGGCGCGCTGAGCGCCCGCACCAATGCCTCGGGCTCAGGAGTCGAGAACGCGAGGCGGCGGCCGTCCTCCAGCAGGATCGTCACCATCGGACCGCCGGCCCGCAGGGCGATGTCCCTCGGTCCCTCATGCCGTCGACCCCAGCCGAAACCCATGCCCGCGAGGTGGTACCCGGAGCGGGCGGCGCGGATCGCGGAGCGGGGGATCCGTCGTGCGCGCCCGAAGAGGATCCCGCCCTGCAGGCGCAGACCGCCCTGGTCGACCGTCGCCCGGAGGCGGAGCCTCCAGAGCATGCCCGCCAGGAGGATCCCACCCAGGGCACACGCAGCGGCGACGAGGATGTCGGCCGTGGTCGCCGAGCGGACGGGCCACAGCACGAGCGCGGCGCAGCCCAGCATGATGACCAGCAGGACGACCCCGACCGCGCGAGGCCCGGCGTCACCGCGCGCGATCGTGGCGACGCTGACCGACGGCCGGTCCTCCCGTATCTCCACCGCGCTCAGCACACCTCGCTGGCGCCGCGCGCGGTGACGAAGGCCTGGACGCAGGTCTCGATGTCCTCGGGGGAGTGGGCGGCCGAGAGCTGCACGCGGATGCGCGCACGGTCCTTGGGCACCACGGGGTAGGAGAAGGCGGTCACGTAGACGCCCTGGGCGAGCATGGCGTCGGCGATCTTCGCCGCGCGGCGGGCATCGCCGAACATCACGGGGACGATCGCGTGCTCGCCGTCCAGCAGCTCGAAGCCCTCCTCGCTCATGCGCCGACGGAACAGGGACGCGTTCTCGAACAGCTTCTCGCGCAGGTCGGCGCTGCCCTCGACGAGGTCGAGGGCGGTGAGCGTCGCGGCCACGATCGAGGGGGCCAGGGAGTTGGAGAACAGGTAGGGCCGGGCCCGCTGGCGCAGCAGGTCCACGATCTCGGCGCGCCCGGAGACGTAGCCGCCGCTCGCGCCGCCGAGGGCCTTGCCGAAGGTGCCCGTATAGATGTCGACGCGGTCGCCGACCCCGAAGTGCTCGGGGGTGCCGGCGCCCGTGGCGCCCATGAAGCCGACCGCGTGGGAGTCGTCCACCAGCACGAGCGCCCCATACTCGTCGGCCAGATCGCAGATCCGATCGAGCGGCGCGAGGTAGCCGTCCATCGAGAACACGCCGTCGGTGACGATGATCGTGCGGCGGGCCGGGGCGCCGTCGTTCTGCGTCCGGGTCGCCTCGAGCTGGGCGCGCAGATCGTCCATGTCGGCGTTGCGGTAGCGGTAGCGGGAGGCCTTGGACAGGCGGATGCCGTCGATGAGCGAGGCGTGGTTGAGCTCGTCGGAGATGATCGCGTCGCCCCGACCCAGCAGCGACTCGAAGACGCCGCCGTTGGCGTCGAAGCACGAGGAGAACAGGATCGTCGCCTCGGTCCCCAGGAACTCGCTGACCTTGCGCTCGAGCTCGAGGTGCAGGTCGCCGGTGCCGCAGATGAAGCGCACCGAGGCCATGCCGAAGCCGCGCTCGTCCAGAGCCGTCTTCGCGGCCTCGATGAGGCGGGGGTCGTCCGCGAGGCCCAGGTAGTTGTTCGCGCAGAAGTTCAGGACCTCCGCGGGGGCGTCGCCGAAGGCCGCGGCCTCGATGTGCGCGGACTGCGGGGTCGAGATCGTGCGCTCGTTCTTGAAGGTGCCCGCCTCGCGGATCTCCTCGAGCTCGGCGGCGAGCTGGTCCTTCACGTCGGCATACATCAGGGGTGCCTCCTCAGGCGGGTGATGATCGGTGCGGTGGTGTCCCGCGGGTCGGGCGGTTCGGTCAGATTCTGTGCCAGGATCCCGCTGATCCGGCACGTCTCCTGGCCGATCATGGCTGTGGAGCGGGAGCGGGAGCGCGAGCGGGCGGCGGGGTCGGAACGGTCGCCACGACCGCGCCGCGGCGCGGGTCAGTCGAACACGGTCCAGTCCAGCACGACCTTGCCGCCGCTGCCCGAGCGAGCGATCTCGAAGGCGCGCTCCCATGCGGTCGCGGGCAGCACGTCGGTGACGGTCGCGCGGATCCGCTCGCGCAGCACGGGGCTCGTGGAGATCATCGCGCTCATCGCGTTCCAGGTCTCGAACATCTCGCGTCCGTAGATGCCCTGCAGGGTGAGCATGTGGGTGATCACCGTGGTCCAGTCCAGCTCGAAGTGCCGTGCGGGGAGGCCCAGCAGGGCGATCCTCCCGCCGTGGTTCATGTTGGTGATCATCTCCTGCAGGGCGCTGGGCTGCCCGGAGATCTCCAGACCCACGTCGAAGCCCTCCTTCATGCCGAGCTCGCGCTGCACGTCCGTGATCCTTCGCTCGCCGACGTTGACGGCGAGGTCGACCCCCGCGGCGCGGGCCATCTCCAGCCGGTGCTCGTGCACGTCCGTGATCGCGACGAAGCGGGCACCCGCGTGGCGGGCGACGGCGGCGGCCATCAGGCCGATGGGGCCGGCTCCGGTGATCAGCACGTCCTCGCCGACCAGCGGGAACTTCAACGCCGTGTGCACGGCGTTCCCGAAGGGATCGAACACGGCGCCGAGCTCGGGGCTGATCACGTCCTCGCGGCCCTCGTGCTCGTGCACCCAGACGTTCTGGTGGGGGATCACGACCTGCTCGGCGAAGGCGCCGTCGCGTTGCACGCCGACGCTGCGTGTGCGGATGCACATCTGGCGCCGGCCCGCGCGGCAGTTGCGGCAGACCCCGCACACCACGTGGCCCTCGCCGGAGACGCGGTCGCCCACGCGCACGTCGGGGACCTCGGAGCCGATCTCGACGACCTCCCCGTAGAACTCGTGCCCCGGGGTGAAGGGGACCGTGTCGCACATGGCCTCGGCGGAGGAGTCCCAGGCGAGAAGATGCAGGTCGGTGCCGCAGAGCCCTGCCCGCAGCACCCTGATGCGCACGTCCCAGGGGCCGATCGCGGGGACGGGCACCTCGGTGAGCTCGAGCCCCGGTCCCGGCGCCGTCTTGCGCAGGGCGCGCATCGTCTCTGTCATCCCCGTGTCTCCTCCTCGAGAGCCGTCGCCCGTCACCTTATCCGCCCCTGCGCAGGTGTGCGCGTTCAGCGCGAGAACGCGCACGGATGCCGAGGGGCGACGGCAGGGCCCGGCCCCGCGGGCGGGCACCGGGAATCGGGGCGACCCCGACGCCTCCGAACGCCTAGCATGTCCCATCATGAGCGCGCGCCCGAGCACCACCGAGACCCACCCCGAGGCACCGCAGCTCGCGATCACCTACCCGGGCGAGCTGCCCGTCTCCCAGCAGCGCGAGGAGATCCTCACCGCGCTGCGCGAGAACCAGGTCGTCGTCATCGCCGGCGAGACCGGATCCGGCAAGACCACGCAGATCCCCAAGATGCTCCTCGAGCTCGGCTTCGGCGGGAACGGCAAGGTCATCGGCCACACGCAGCCGCGACGGCTCGCCGCGCGCAGCGTCGCGAGCCGCATCGCCTCCGAGCTGGGGGAGAAGCTCGGCGAGGGGACCGTCGGCTACCAGGTGCGCTTCACCAAGGAGGTCGCCCGCGGCGCCCGGCTGAAGCTGATGACCGACGGCATCCTGCTGGCCGAGCTCGGTTCGGACCGCCTGCTGCGGCGCTACGACGCGATCATCATCGACGAGGCCCACGAGCGCTCGCTGAACATCGACGTCATCCTCGGCTACCTCCGACAGATCCTCCCGCAGCGCCCCGACCTCAAGGTCGTCATCACCTCGGCGACCATCGACCCCGAGCGCTTCGCCCAGCACTTCGCCACCAGCGGGGCCGACGGCGCGATGCACCCGGCGCCCGTCCTCGAGGTCTCCGGGCGCACCTATCCCGTCGAGGTCCGCTACCGGCCGCTCGTGATCGACGCGGAGGTCGCCGCCGAGGAGGCCTCGGAGGCCGACGAGCTCGAGGACATCCACTCCATCGAGCGCGACCTCGACGAGGCGATCATCGACGCGGTCGACGAGCTCGCCGCCGAGGGCCCCGGCGACATGCTCGTGTTCCTGCCCGGCGAGCGCGAGATCCGCGAGATCCGCGACAGCCTCGAGCAGCACCTGGGCTCGGGAGGCCGGGGCCGTCTGCCCACCGAGGTGCTGCCGCTGTTCGGCCGGCTCTCGGCGAGCGACCAGCAGCGGATCTTCTCGCCGCGCCCCGCGGGCACGCACCGCCGGATCATCCTGTCGACCAATGTCGCCGAGACCTCGCTCACTGTCCCCGGCATCACCTACGTGATCGACTCGGGCCTCGCCCGCATCTCCCGCTACTCCCAGCGCACCAAGGTGCAGCGCCTTCCGATCGAGCCGATCTCCCAGGCCAGCGCGAACCAGCGGTCGGGCCGGTCGGGCCGCACCCATCCCGGCATCGCGATCCGTCTCTTCTCCCGCGAGGACTTCGAGACCCGCCCGGAGTTCACCGAGCCCGAGATCCTGCGCACCAACCTCGCCTCCGTCGTCCTGCTGATGACCTCCCTCGGGCTCGGGGACGTGGAGTCCTTCCCGTTCGTGGAGCCCCCGGCCACGCGCGCCGTGACCGACGGCGTGCGCCTGCTCGAGGAGCTGCGCGCCATCGAGACCGACCCGAAGGCGCCGGGCGGACGGCGCCTGACGGACATCGGCCGACTGCTCGCGCGCTTCCCGCTGGACCCCCGGATGGCGCGCATGCTCATCGAGGCCGACCGCCTCGGCGCGCTGCGCGAGGTCCTCGTGATCGTCGCGGGACTCTCGATCCAGGATCCGCGCGAGCGTCCGCTCGGCTTCGAGCAGCAGGCCAAGGAGAAGCACAGGCGCTTCGAGGACGAGACCAGCGACTTCCTGGGCCTGCTGAACCTCTGGAACCACCTCCAGGAGCGGCGCAAGGAGCTCTCCGGCAGCGCCTTCCGCCGCGAGGTCCGCGGCGAGTACCTCCACTACCTGCGCATCCGCGAATGGTGGGATCTGCACTCGCAGCTGAAGGACATGGCGAAGGACGCCGATCTCCACCTCAACAAGAGCGAGGCCGATCCCGCGCGCATCCACCAGGCGCTGCTCGCGGGGCTGCTCTCCCACGTCGGCCTCTACGACGACCGCAGCCGCGAGTACTCCGGCGCCCGGGGCGCGCGGTTCGCGCTCTGGCCCGGATCCGCCCTCGCCAGGAAGCGCCCCGAGCTCGTCATGGTCGCGGAGCTCGTCGAGACGTCCCGGCTCTGGGGGCGCACCGCCGCGAGGATCGACGCCGCCTGGGCCGAGGAGATCGGCGCGCACGTGGTGCGCCGCTCCCACTCCGAGCCCTACTGGTCCTCCAAGCAGGCCTCCGCGATGGCGCACGAGAAGGTCACTCTCTACGGGGTGCCCATCGTCGCCGACCACGTGGTGCCCTTCGGCCGGGTGGACCCCGAGCTCGCCCGGGACATCTTCCTGCAGAATGCCCTCGTCGAGGGGGACTGGCGGACCCGCCACCACTTCTTCCGCGACAACCGGGCGCTCATCGAGAGGCTCGAGGAGCTCGAGGCGAAGACCCGTCGGCGCGACCTCCTCATCGGCGACGAGCAGGTCTTCGCCTTCTACGACGCGCGCATCCCCGCCGACGTCGTCTCCGGCCGCCACTTCGACGCCTGGTGGAAGAAGCAGCGGCACATCACCCCCGACCTGCTCACGCTCACCGAGGACGACCTCCTCGCGGCCGACGAGTCCGTCACCGCCGCGATCCAGGCCGATTTCCCCGACACCTGGGCGCAGGGGGACCTCACGCTGCCGCTCAGCTACTCCTTCGGGGACGTGGGCGCGCGCGGCAGCGACGGCGTCACCGCGACGATCCCCCTCGCGGTGCTCAACCGCGTCACCCCGCGCGGCTTCGACTGGCTGGTCCCGGGGATGCGCGAGGAGCTCGTCACCGAGCTCATCCGCTCCCTGCCCAAGCCCCTGCGCCGCCACCTGGTCCCCGCCCCCGAGCGCGCGAAGGCGGTCGCGGCGACCCTCCACGACGACGACCCGGACGCCGGCGAGGCGTTCGTCGAGGCGGCGGCCGACGAGCTCGTCGCCCTCCCCGGCGTCCCGCAGGACCTCGAGCTGTACGGCCCCGAGTTCGCCCTCGACCGCATCCCCGCCCACCTGCGCATGCACTTCCGGGTGGTCGACGCGAAGGGCCGGGAGATCGGCGCGGGCGACGACCTCGGAGCGCTCCAGAAGCGCCTGAAGACGCGCATGGACGCCTCGGTCACCACGCAGGGCGAGGACCTCGCCCGACGCGACCTTCCAGCCTTCCCCGAGGCGGGCGTCCCCGCGGTGCACCGCAGCCGCGTCGGCGGACTCGAGGTGACCGGGTACCCGGCGCTGGTCGCCGTGCGCGGGGCCGACGGGCAGCTCGAGCGTGTGGACCTGAAGGTGCTCGCGACCGCCGAGGAGCAGGCGAACGCGCACCCCGAGGGCGTGATCGCGCTCGTGGACCGCGAGCTGCACCCGGACCTCGCCTCCGTGCTGAACGCGCTGCCGAACCCCACGAAGCTCGCCGTCGCGCAGTCCCCGTACCCCTCGAGCGCCGCCCTCCTGGCCGACGCATCCGCGGCCGCGACCGCTCATCTGGTGGGCGACGCGGGCTCCGTGCGCACGCGCGAGCAGTTCGACGCGGCGCTCGCGCGGGTGCGCTCGGACCACGACCGGGTCGCGGCGCAGGCCGTGCGCGACGCCGCCGCGGCCCTCGCCGCCCACGCGAAGCTCGCGAAGTCGCTCGGCCGCGTCTCCTCGCTGACGATCCTCCAGCAGCTCACCGAGATCCGCGAGCACGCCGCGGGCCTGGTGGGGGAGCGCTTCGTCTCCCGCACGGGGGTCGAGCACCTGGGCGACCTGGTGCGCTACCTCCGCGCCGACGGGATCCGGCTGGAGAAGCTCGAGGAGAACCCTCCGCGCGACGCGAAGCTCGCCTGGCAGGTCCACGACGTCGAGCAGCTGTGGGAGCGCGTGCGCGCGACGCTCTCCCGCTCGCGGGCCGCCCAGGAGGACGCGACGCGCATCCCGTGGCTGCTGGAGGAGTACCGGGTGAGCCTGTTCGCCCAGACCCTGGGCACCCGCGAGACCGTCTCCGACAAGCGCCTCCGCACGGCGATCGCGACGCTCTCGGCCTGAGCCGGCATCGCGGGACGTGACACACGCCCCCTGATCCGTGTGCTCGTAGCCACCTCCGTCGATCGCATACGCAACTTTTGCGTTCGCCGTGGTGAGCGCACTGCGGAGGATCCCGGAGGGCGCTGGGCGGCGTCTGAACGCCCGCTCGACCGGTCACGATGAGGTCACGGAGGCTCTGCGGGCGCTGGGTCAAGGAGTTCATGCCCGCGCAAAGAACCGTGGTCGGACTCGGGCGAACCGGACAGATGCCCTGTTCACAGCGCTTCGTGCGCTCGCTAGCGTCATCGGCGTCCTTCCGGATCCCGGAACCACAGACCTCGAAGGTGCCTCGCATGACCCTCTCCCGCCGCCGCCTGCTCCTCGCCGGGACCATCGGACTGACCGCCCTCGCCACGGCCGCCCCGGCCATGGCCGCCGACGCCGACTCCGACGACTGGACCGAGTCGTTCATGACGCGCGCCGAGACGCGCGAGGGCTTCGCGCTGGACGCGATGGACGACTGGCAGGTCGAGAACGCGCGCTTCATCATCGCCGTCTGCAAGGGCCATGACATCAGCGCCCACGGCACCCAGATCGTGCTCGCGACCGCGATCGTCGAGGCGTGGCTGTACAACTACCAGCCGGCCGTCGACCTCGACTCCGGCGGTCTCTTCCAGCAGCGTCCCTCGGCGGGATGGGGCACCGAGTCCGAGGTGCGCCACAAGAAGAAGGCGATCGACGCGTTCCTCGGCCTCGGCGACCACTCGAGCGCCCCGGGTCTCCTCGACGTCGCCCCCGACTACGACGACTGGGACCTCGGCGAGGCCGCCCAGGCCGTCCAGCAGTCCGCCTACCCCGACCGCTACGCCGAGCAGGCGAGCGCCGCGGAGACCCTGTGGGAGCGCTACTCCGACGAGGTGAAGTCCTTCACGGACTGAGCCGTCGACCGCCCGTCGCCCGGTGGCTGAGCCGCCTCCGTACGGGCGGACGGACACGGCGGGGAACCGTCCCGGGCGCGCCGCGCCGAGGCGTCCCGCGGCGGCGGCCCGCGACGTTACGATGAGCCGCATGTCACCGGCGCCATCAGTCAGCTACTCCATCACGATCCGTCTCGAGTTCGCCGCCCACTCCGCGGCGGTCAGCGACATCACCGGGACCATCGAGGCGCACCGCGCCCTGGTCACCGCGCTCGATGTCTCCGCCTCCGGGCCCGAGCGGATGCGCGCGGACCTCACCGTCCTCACCGCGGACAACGACCACGCCATGGAGGTGGTCGAGGCCCTCAAGGACCTCGAGGGGGTCGAGCTCGGCAAGGTCTCGGACCGCACGTTCCTCGCGCACCTGGGCGGCAAGCTCACCGTCGAGTCGAAGGTCCCGATCCGCCACCGCGACGACCTCTCGATGGTCTACACCCCGGGCGTCGCGCGCGTCGTGAAGGCGATCGCCGAGCACCCCGAGGACGCCCGCAGCCTCACCATCAAGCGCAACACCGTCGCCGTCGTCTCCGACGGCTCCGCGATCCTGGGTCTGGGTGACCTGGGTCCGCTCGCCGCGATGCCCGTCATGGAGGGGAAGGCCGCCCTCTTCAAGCGCTTCGCGGACATCGACGCGTTCCCGATCTGCCTGGACGCGCACTCCGTGGAGGACATCGTCTCCCACGTGGAGGCGATCGCCCCGGTCTTCGCCGGCATCAACCTCGAGGACATCTCGGCCCCGCGCTGCTTCGAGATCGAGGACCGCCTGCGCCAGGAGCTCGACATCCCCGTCTTCCACGACGACCAGCACGGCACGGCGATCGTCGTGGTCGCCGCGCTGCGCAACGCCCTCCGCGTGGTCGGCAAGAGCATCGCCGACGTGCGCATTGTGCTCTCCGGAGCGGGCGCCGCGGGCACTGCGATCCTGCGCCTGCTGCGCGCCGCGGGCGCCCGAGACGTGGTCGTCACCGACATCGACGGCATCGTCCACGAGGGCCGGGAGAACCTCGAGGGCCGCCTGCCCTGGATCGCCGAGGTCACCAACCCGCGCCAGCTCACCGGCACGCTCAGCGACGCCATCACCGGGGCCGACGTGTTCATCGGCGTGAGCGCCGGGAACATCCTCACCGCCGACGACGTCTCCCGCATGGCGGACCGCTCGATCGTCTTCGCGATGGCGAACCCGACCCCGGAGATCGACCCGGCCGAGGCCGCGAAGCACGCGGAGGTCGTCGCGACCGGCCGCAGCGACTTCGCCAACCAGATCAACAACGTCCTGGCCTTCCCCGGGGTGTTCCGCGGCCTGCTCGATGCACGCGCCACGAACGTCTCGGACCGGATGCTGCTCGCGGCCTCGAAGGCCCTGGCCGACGTGGTCTCCTCCGAGGAGCTGAACCCCACCTACATCGTGCCGAGCGTCTTCAACGAGGGCGTCACCAAGGCGGTCGCCGCCGCCGTGGAGCACGTCGCCCGTGAGGAGGCCGGCACCGTGGACACGATCACCGGGGCGATCCCCGCGGTCTACGCCGAGGAGATCCACCTCTGAGTCGAGGACCCGCGGCCTTCCACCCTCCCGGGCGCGCGGCCCGCACGGTCCCTCCGCCCCGTGAAAGCACCAAGTTCACCGAAAACGGGTGACACGCGGAGGTAACTTCACTACCCTCGAGGGATGTTCCCTGCGTCACACCAGAGGGTGTCGGGGCTCGACGTCCTGATCGCGGACCCCGGGAGGCTCGAGGCCGAGCTCCCGGGGTGCGCGCGTCCCGGCCTGCTGACGAACTTCGCCGCCACGACGTCCGAGCTGCTGCGCGGCGTCGATGCGCTCGTGGAGGCGGGCATCCGTCCGCACTGCCTGATCGCCCCCGAGCACGGGTACTGGGGCAGCGAGCAGGCGGGGGAGGGCGGCGCGGACCAGCGGGATCCCGCGACCGGCATCCCGGTGCTCTCCTCCTACGGGGTGCACGGCGACGATCTGGTCGCCCTGCTCGAGCGCAGCGGGATCGACGGACTGCTCGTGGACCTGCAGGACATCGGCTGCCGCTTCTTTACCTATCCCTGGTCGATGGTCGACGCCATGCAGGCGTGCGCCCGCCTCGGCCTGCCGGTGCACGTCCTGGACCGCCCGGCCCCGCTGCCCGCGGCGCCCCTGGGCCCCGGTCTCGACCCCGCGTGCGCGAGCTTCGTGGGGCGCATGAACATCCCCCTGCGCCACGGCGGCCGTCTGGGCGACGTGGCACGTCACGCCGCGGCCCACCACCTCGAGGACCCTCTCGACCTCTCCATCACCCCTGCACCGGGGGCCGACGGGTCCGCCCGCTGGGTGCCGCCCTCCCCGAACATGCCGACCCCCACCGCGCTCGCCCTCTACCCGGGCACCGGCCTCGTCGAGGGCACCACCTGGAGCGAGGGCCGCGGGACCACGACCCCCTTCGAGGTGCTCGGCGCACCATGGGCCGAACGCCGCTTCGCGCACGCCCTGCGCGAGCTCGAGCTGCCCAGCGTCCTCGTGCGCGAGGTCCAGGTGCGCGCCACGCACGGGGACTTCGCCGGACAGATCCTGCACGGTGTCCAGCTCCACCTCGCCGACGATCCCGCCGCGCTCGTCGGCGGCGCTCCCGTCGACAGCGGGACCGCGACGAGCGGCGCCTTCGACCCGATCCGGATCGGGCACGGCGTGCTCGCGGTCATGCGCGCCCAGCACGCCGGCGGGGAGTTCTGGCGCCGCAACGCCCCGGAGCGCCCTCCCTTCGTCGACCTGCTCTGGGGCTCGAGCGCACTGCGCGAGGGCGTCGACGACGGCGCCGATCTCGCCGAGATCCTCGCCGCCTCGCCCGCTCCCGAGCTCCTTGGCAGGGACGGTGCGACCGCATGACGAGGACGGCAGGGCCGACGGGGCTGACGGAGCCGGCGGGGCCGACGAGCGGGGCCATCCGCGTGCGCGAGGAGCTGCGGCCCGGGGATCTCCCGGCGCTCGCCGCGCTCACCACGGGCACCGCGCGGCCCCTCGCCGTGCAGGAGCTCACGCAGCTCGTGCTCGCCGACCCCGATCCGCGGAGCTCGATCGTGCTGGTCGCCGACGACGCTGAAAACACCGGGGACACCGAGGAGGCGGCGGGACGCGCAGGGGATCCGGCGCCGGTGGGCTTCGCGCACGTCGCGACGCAGGACGGCGCGGCGTACCTGGTCAGCGGCGCGGTGCACCCCGCGCACCGCCGCCGGGGCGTGGGCACCCACCTGCTCGACGCGGCGCTCGCTCACGCACGCCGGTGGGGCGCCGAGAGCCTCGTGATCAGCGGACGACCGAGGGGCTACGCGGCTCCCGGCATCGACGAGGCCGCCGACCCCGGCACCGCCGCCTTCCTCCGCGCCCGCGGAGCGCACGAGGCGGGGAGCGCGCTCGCGATGGAGCGCGAGCTCACGGAGCCTGCGGAGGGGACCCCGGTCGGCGGCGCCCAGCCTCCCGATGTCCGGATCGCTCCGTGCGCCCCCGAGGAGGTGCCCGGGATGCTCGCCGTTGTGCGCCTCCACCTGTCCGAGGACTGGGCGCAGCTGCTCGGCGCCCACGTCGCGCACCGCGCGGAGGAGGAGGCCCGCGGGCACCAGCCGACGGACGGCCCGGCCGGCACGATCCTGCTCGCCCGTGACGCGACGGGGTCCGCGGCGGAGCCCGTGGGGGAGCTGCTCGGCATCGCCGCATGGGACGTCGTCGGCGCGGATCCCGAGCGCTTCGGTCCCATCGGTGTGCTGCCCTCCGCCCGCGGACGCGGTGTCGGCGGCGCCCTGCTCGATGCCTCCCTGGTGCGCATGGCGCGCGCGGGCGCCCGGCGCGCCTGGTTCCAGTGGACGTCGGCGAGCGGTCCCGCCCACCGCATGTACCTCTCGCGGGGCTTCCGTCCGCTCGGGACCACCACGCCCTTCGAGCTCCCCGTCCGCCCCGATGCAGCTCCGATCCCGGAAGTCCCGATCCCGGCAGTCCCGATCCCGAAGGAGAGGTCGCGCCCATGACCGCCCCGTGCCCGCCCCCGTCGTCCCCGCGTCCCGCGCGCCGCACCGTGCTCGGCGCGGCGGTCGGCGCCGCCGGCCTCACCGCCGTCGGACTCTCCTCGTGCGGTCCCGCCGCGCAGGACTCCGAGAACCCGCCGCTGCGCATCCACGCGAACGACGTGACCGTCTACCAGCCGAACTTCAACCCCTACTCGCCCACGGCCCTGCAGGGCGCGAGCGGGCTCATCTTCGAGCCGCTCATGGTGTACACGGCCATGGACCCCGAGAAGCCCGTGCCGTGGGTCGCCGAGAAGATCACCTTCGGCGACGACGGCACGAGCGCGGAGATCCTCGTGCGCGAGGGCATCGTGTTCACCGACGACCATCCTCTCACCGCGGAGGACGTGGAGTACTCCTTGCTCATGCTCCGCGACAAGCCCGCGACCAACGGCTCCGCGCTGCCGATCAAGGATGCGAAGCGCACGGGGGAGCGCACCGTGGAGGTCTCCTTCGACGGGCCCTCGTTCGCGCACGCGCCGACGCTGGGCGGCTCCTACGTCGTCCCCAAGCACATCTTCGAGACCCTCGACGTCGAGAAGGACGCGATCGCCGAACCCGTCGGCTCCGGTCCGTACATGCTCGATCGCTTCTCCGACCAGCTCTACACCTTCCGACGCAACGAGAAGCACTGGGCGGTCGAGGACTTCGAGGTCCCCGAGCTCTACTACCCCTCGTACTCCACGGAGACCTTCAACACCGCGCTGCAGGCCGGCGAGATCGACTGGTCCGGCGGGTTCGTCGCCAACGTCGACAAGATCTTCGTCGCGAAGGATCCCGAGCACCGCGGCTACTACTACCCGGGCCTGGGCGTCGTGAACCTGACCTTCAACCTCGAGAAGGACCTCTGGCAGGACCTCGAGCTGCGCCGCGGCATCTCGCTCGCGATCGACCGGAAGCAGATCGCGGACATCGCGATGCTCGGCTACGTGGGCCCGCCCCATCCCACCGGTCTGCCGCGCCCCACCTTCGAGCAGTACATCGCGAAGAGGTACCAGGGGAAGGAGTTCGAGTTCGACCCCGATAAGGCGGAGAAGGTCCTGGACGACGCCGGCTACCGGCGCGGTGCGGACGGCGTGCGCGCCGCCGAGGACGGCACCAAGCTCGAGTTCCCGCTGCAGATCCCCTCGGGCTTCGTCGACTGGGTGAGCGTCACCCAGGTGTTGAACGAGCAGCTGCAGAAGATCGGTGTCCGCTTCACCCCGCAGGGCGTCTCGATGGAGTCCTGGACGGAGAAGCGCAACGCCGGGAACTTCGACGTCACCCTCTCGATCGTCTCTGCCGGAGCCAGTCCCTGGTTCATGTACCGCTCGATGCTCTCGAGCGAGCACCGGAGCAAGGACGGCACCGTGCTCGCGAACTTCCAGCGCTGGTACGACGACGACACCGACGAGCTGCTGAACGCGTTCACCGCGACCGACGACGAGGCCGAGCAGCAGCGCTGCATCGACGGCCTCGAGGACATCGTCGTCGAGAAGCTCCCCGCACTCGCCCTGGTCACCGCCCCGAACTGGTTCAACTACAGCACCGAGTTCTGGTCCGGATTCCCCGATCCCGACCATCCCTACGCGCTCGGCGCCCCCTACAGCCCGATCGACAGGATCCTGGTGCTGCGCGAGCTCACCCGGACCACCGACTGACGGAGGATGCGATGAAGTACCTCGCGCGCAAGATCGGGCTCTACGTGTTCATCGCGTGGGCGGCCCTCACCCTGAACTTCCTCATCCCGCGGCTCATGCCCGGCGATCCCGTGACCCTGCTGCTGGAGAGCTCCCAGGGGGCGATCGATCCCGAGGCCAAGAAGGCGATCGCCGAGGCCTACGGGGTCAGCGACGACCCCCTCCCGGTCCAGTACCTCGACTACCTGAAGGACCTGCTGCACGGGGACCTGGGCACCTCCATCAGCCACTTCCCGGTGCCCGTCATCGACATCATTTCCGGCGCCCTGCCCTGGACCCTCGGGCTCGTGGGCGTGGCGACGATCGTGAGCTTCCTGCTGGGCACCGCCCTGGGCGTGCTCCTCGCATGGCGCCGCGGCACCTGGTCGGACCATGTGCTGCCGGCGCTGACCTTCCTCAACGCCATCCCGTACTTCTGGATGGCGCTGATCCTGGTGCTCGTGCTCTCGGTCCATCTGAGCCTGTTCCCCAACGCCGGCGGCTACGAGAGGATCCTCTTCCCCGGCTGGACCCCGGAGTTCATCGGCTCGGTCCTCTACCACGCCCTGCTCCCGGCGATCACGATCGTCATCGGCTCCTTCGCCGGCTGGGTGCTCTCGATGCGCAACATGACCGTGACCGTCATGGGCGAGGACTACGTGTCCCTCGCGGAGGCCAAGGGCCTGCCGCCGCGGCGGGTGCTCGTCACCTATGCCGCCCGCAACGCGATCCTGCCCTCGATCACCGGCTTCGCCCTCTCGCTGGGGGCGGTCGTCGGCGGCTCCATGCTCACCGAGGTCATCTTCAACTACCCGGGCGTCGGATACACCTTGTTCAGCGCCGTGCAGGCCCAGGACTTCCCGCTCATGCAGGGCCTGTTCCTCATCATCTCCCTCGCGGTCATCGCCGCGAACCTCGTGGCCGACGTGGCCTACGTGTTCCTGGACCCGCGAACCCGGCAGGGGGCCTGACCCATGTCCACCACGAGTACCTCCCTCACCCGCCTCGTGCCCCGCAGCGGCAAGGTCCGCGCCGGGATCCTCATCGTCGTGGTGTTCGTGCTGATCGCCGTGATCGGCCCGCTCACCGCCCGCTTCTCCCCGCAGGCGACCTCCTTCGACCTGCTGCGCCCGCCCTCGGCCGAGCACTGGATGGGCACCACCCAGACCGGCCAGGACGTCTTTGCGCAGTTCGTCACCGGAGCGCGCGTCTCCCTGCTCGTGGGCCTCGTCGCGGGCGTCGTCTCCCAGGTGTTCTCCGTGATCATCGGCCTGCTCGGCGGGTACCTGCGCGGCGTCGCCGACGACCTCCTGTACATCCTCACCGCGGTGTTCCTGGTGATCCCGGGCATGCCGCTGCTGATCGTCCTCACCGGCTACCTGCCCAGCCGCGGCATGTTCGCGATCGCGGTGGTCATCGCGATCACCTCGTGGGCGGGCTCGGCGCGCGTCATCCGCGCGCAGACGATGTCCCTGCGCGGCCGCGAGTTCGTCGAGGCGGCCCGCGCGAGCGGGGAGTCCCGCACCCGGATCATGTTCGCCGAGGTGCTGCCGAACATGCTCCCGCTGGTCGCCTCCGGCTTCCTGTTCTCGGTGATCGGCGGCATCCTCTCCGAGGCGGGCCTGTCGTTCCTGGGACTCGGCTCGCTGACCACGGTCTCCTGGGGATCGATGCTCTACTTCGCTCAGAGCGGGCAGGCGCTGCTCTCGGGCGCCTGGTGGTGGTACGTCCCGCCGGGCCTCGCGATCGCCGTGATCGGCGCGGGCCTCGCGCTCATCAACTTCGGCATCGACGAGTACGCGAACCCGCGGCTGCGCACGGGCTCCTCCCGCCACCGCGCCGTGCGCGGATCGCTCGCCGCGGGCGGCGATGCCACCACGGCCGACGCCGCCGCCGGCGGGGCAGCGGTCAGCGCGGGGCCGACGGGTCCCGCGGCGCCGTCGGACCCTGCGCGGGCGACGGGCGCCGCGCTCGCCGACACCGTGCCTGATGCGGACCCTGTGATCCGGCCGTCGGACGTGCCCGGCGACCCCGTCATCGAGGCCGATCACCTGAGCGTCGACTACCCGACCGAGCACGGCACCGTGCACGCGGTCGACGACGTCACGCTCACCCTGCACCGCGGGGAGATCCTGGGCCTGGCGGGAGAGTCCGGCAGCGGCAAGTCGACGCTCACCAACGCCATCACCCGGATGCTGCGCCCGCCCGCGCGCATCGCCGCAGGATCGGTGACCTACACCGACGCCGCCGGGGACAGCACGGACCTGCTGTCCCTGGACGCCCGCGGTCTGCGCGCGATCCGCTGGACCGAGATCGCCGTGGTCTTCCAGAGCGCCATGAACGCCCTGAACCCGGTCACCACGATCCACTCCCAGTTCGACGACGTGATCCGCGTGCACCGGCCCGACCTCGGCCCGGCCCGGCGCACCGAGCTCGCGCGCGAGCACCTGCGCCGCGTGGGCATCGACCCCGAGCGCCTGGGCGCCTACCCGCACGAGCTCTCGGGAGGGATGAAGCAGAGGGTCGCGATCGCGATCGCCCTGGTCCTCGAACCGGACGTCATCTTCATGGACGAGCCGACCACGGCCCTGGACCTTCTGGTCCAGCGCGAGGTGCTCGACCAGATCGTGCGCCTGCGCGAGGAGTACGGCTTCGCGATCGTCTTCACGACGCACGACCTCGCCCTACTGCTGGAGATCTCCGACTCGATCGCCGTCATGCGCCGCGGGCACCTGGTCGAGTACGGGCCCGCGGCCGAGATCTACCGCGACGCCCGCCACCCGTACACCCGGAGTCTCCTGGACTCCCTCGAAGCCCTCGGGAGCCTCGCATGAGCATCGCCGCAGACCCCAGCACCCCCGACCCCAGCACCCCGGACACCGACGCGCGCGGAGAGGTCGTCCTCGAGGGCAGGCACCTGGTCAAGGAGTACGGCGTGGGCGATCGCCGTGGGCTGCTGCGCCGTCGCCGCACCCTGCGCGCCGTCGACGACGTCTCCCTCGAGCTGCGCCGCGGACAGGTCACCGCGCTGGTGGGCCAGAGCGGCTCGGGCAAGTCCACGCTGGGCCGCCTGCTCGCGCGCCTGGTGCCGCTCACCGACGGCGAGATCCTGCTCCACGGGGAGCGCGTGGCCGGCGGGCCGGGCGGAGCAGGGGGAGCGACCGGATCCGGAGGTGCCTCACCGCGCGAGTACACGGGACAGGTCCAGCTGACGCTCCAGGACCCGTTCGCCTCGCTCAACCCCCTGCGCCGGATCAGCTACATCCTGGGTCGCGCGGTGCGGCTGCACCAGGACACGTCCGGGGCCGACGAGGTGCGCGAGCGCAGCGCGGCGCTGCTCTCGCGGGTGGGCCTCGAGCCCGCCGAGCACTACCTGGACCGCTTCCCGCACGAGCTCTCGGGCGGGGAGCGCCAGCGCGTCTCCTTCGCCCGCGCGCTCGCCGCCGGGCCGTCCGTGCTGCTGGCCGACGAGCCCGTCTCGATGCTCGACGTGACGATCCGCAAGGCCATGCTCGACCTCATCGACGACCTGCGGCGCGAGGAGGACCTCGCGGTCCTCTACATCACCCACGACCTGGGCAGCGCCCGCCGCTACTCGAACGAGGTCCTGGTCATGCACGAGGGACGGGTCGTCGAGCGCGGGGAGTCCGCGCAGGTCATCAGCGATCCGCAGGACGAGTACACGCGGCGTCTGCTCGCGGCTGCCCCGGATCCGCGGCGCTCTCTCGGGACGCCCGGCGCCTGATCCTCGGTTCCGCGGTCCACGCGAGCACCCCGATCGCAATCCCGACGAGGTCCGCGAGGACGTCGCCCGGGTCGGCCGAGCGGTGGGGGAGCAGCGCACCCTGGAGGACCTCGATGAGCACGGCGTGGGCCGCGGCGGCGAGCGCCACCCAGCCGATCGGGAAGCGCCGCGCGGGCGCGAGCAGACGGCCGAACGCCCAGACGGTGAGCGCGAAGACGCCCACGTGGTAGACCGTGTCGATGCGCACCGGGCCCGCAGGCCCGGTGTCGGGGACGCTGGGCAGGTAGAAGCCGATGTTCGCGAGGAGCGCGATGCCCGCGACGAGGACGCGGAGGCGAGGGGTCATGGGCGCGGCCCTGCCGATGCCGGTGCGAAGGCGAGGCGCGCCGTCTCCCGGCGCGCGCCGAGCACCTCGAAGCGCCCGCGCCGCGGGTGCACGCGGTTGGTCAGCAGCGCGGCGACGGTGCCCGTGGCGGGGTCGGCCCACAGGGCGGTGCCCGTGAACCCCGGATGCCCCAGCACGCCGGGCACGAGAGAGCCGTCCGGGAGCTCCTGGCCGATCCTCACGCCGAGCCCCTGGCACCATGGCGCACCCGTGGTCGCGGGGAGGGTCAGCTGGTCGCGTCCGATCTCGCGTCGCAGGTCCTCCGGGAACCGGGGCCCGGGCGCCGTGCCCGCGAGCACGCGCGCGATCGCGAGGGAGTCGTCGAGGGTCGCGAACAGCCCCGCGTTGCCGACGCCGCCGAGGGCCCAGGCGGTCTCGTCGTGCACCTCTCCGCGCACGAGCCCGCGGGGCGGATCCTCCTGGAACTCGGTCGCCGCCGCGCGGGCGCGCGCGTCGTCGTCGGGCCACCAGGTGGCACGGGTCGCGCCGGCAGGGGCCAGCACGCGCTCGCGGGCGAGGGCCGGGAGGTCCTTCCCGCCGAGGCGCGCGAGGATCTCGCCGAGCAGGATGAACCCGATGCACGAGTAGGCGTGGGCGGTGCCGGGAGCGGAGGCGAGGTCCGCTCGGCCGATCGCTGCGAGACGCTGCTCGCGCGAGCCGTCCCCGCGCCACAGCGGCATCGTGGGCGGCAGTCCCGCGGTGTGAGTGAGCAGGTGGCGCACCGTGATCCGCGCATCGGGCACGAGGGCCGGATCCAACAGCTCGGCGGCCCGGTCCTCGAGGTCCAGGGACCCGTCCGCGAGCAGGGTCGCGGCGGTGAGCGCAGTGACGACCTTCGTCACCGAGGCCATGTCGAAGAGCGTCCCGGGGCCGGCGGGATCCACCGGGCCGACGGGGTCCGCCGGGCCGGCGGGATCCACCGGGCCGACGGGGTCGGGCAGCGGCGTCCCGTCGGCCGCGAAGCTCACGGCGGCCCCGCCGAAGATCCGCAGGGAGCCCCCGTCGACGACGTCGGGCCCGCTGATCCCCGCGGCGACCGCGCCCGCGCCCTCGACGGAGTCCTCGACGGCGCCGTCGGCCGATGATCCGTCGGCGCCACTCCGCTCGCCGCGCGCCCTCGCGAGCAGCGCGTCGACGAGGGCCTGCAGGCCCTCGTGCTGGGCGTCGGGCCTCGCGCTCACGTGATCCCCCTCCACACCGGAAGCTCCATGGGTGTCCGATCCTGCCACGCCGACTACCCTCGGGAGCGACGACGATCAGCCCGAAGGAGCCTGACATGCCCTCGATCTCCGATCCCGACCGCCTCGACCCGTATCGCGAGGACCCCGGCCAGTCGCCCGGCGCGACCGCCGTGCTGGACCGCGAGACCAAGGAGCGCGAGGAGAAGACCGACGACGGCGACCACGACCGGTTCGCCCACTACGTGCGCCGCGACCGGATCACCCAGGCCGCCCTCGACGGCACGCCCGTGATCGCCCTGTGCGGGAAGGTCTGGGTGCCCGGGCGCGACCCCAAGAAGTACCCCGTGTGCCCGGAGTGCAAGGAGATCCACGACGGCCTGCGCGAGCCCAACGACGGCGGCGACGGAGCGGGTGGCGGCAAGGGCGGCTCGGGAGGCGGCCGCGGCGGGTTCCGGGGCTTCTTCGGCGGTCGGCGCTGAAGGATCTCCGCGTCGGCGATTCCTCACATCCCGCCCGCCGCGCCCCGGCGTCGGGATGTCCGGGCGCGGCGGTAACGTGGTCCGCGCTGTGACACCACCGACGACACCCCAGACAAGCGACCCGCACCGGCCCTCGACCGCGGCGGCGCAGTCCCTCCCACCGGCATACCCGGAGCGCGCCGCCTGGGGCACGGCCCCGAAGCTGCGCGCCTGGCAGTCCGAGGCCCTCGCGATGTACCGCGAGCGCGCCCCCAAGGACTTCATGACGGTCGCGACGCCGGGCGCCGGCAAGACCACCTTCGCGCTGCAGATCGCCGCGATGCTCCTCGCCGAGGGCACCGTGCGCCGCGTGACCGTGGTCGCCCCGACCGAGCACCTGAAGACCCAGTGGGCGGACTCCGCCGCGCGCGTGGGCATCTCGCTCGACCCGAACTTCACCAACGCCCAGGGGCGCCATGGCGCCCACTTCCAGGGCGTCGCGATCACCTACGCGCAGGTCGGCATGAACCCGATGCTGCACCGGGCGCGCACGGAGGCCGAGCGCACCCTGGTGATCCTCGACGAGATCCACCATGCCGGCGACGCCCTCACCTGGGGCGACGGCGTGCGCGAGGCCTTCGACCCCGCCACGCGTCGCCTCGCCCTGACGGGCACCCCGTTCCGCTCGGACTCCTCGCAGATCCCCTTCGTCGTCTACGAGGAGGACTCCGAGGGCTTCCTGCGCTCGAAGGCCGACTACTCCTACGGCTACGCCGACGCGCTGCGGGACAACGTGGTGCGCCCCGTCATGTTCATGACCTACTCGGGCCGCATGCACTGGCGCACGAAGACCGGCGACGAGGTCTCCGCGCAGCTCGGCGCGATCGAGACCAAGGACATCACCCAGCAGGCCTGGCGCACCGCCCTGGATCCCAAGGGCGAGTGGATCCAGGCGGTCCTCGCCGCGGCCGACAAGCGCCTGACGGAGATGCGCCGCCACGTGCCGGACGCGGGCGGCCTGGTCATCGCGACCGACCAGAAGACGGCGCGCGCCTATGCCGCGACCCTCCACGACATCACCGGCGAGGAGGTCACGACCGTCCTCTCGGACGATGCGGGCGCCGGTAAGCGCATCGAGGCGTTCTCGGACTCCGAGGACCGCTGGATGGTCGCCGTGCGCATGGTGTCCGAGGGAGTGGACGTGCCGCGCCTGGCCGTCGGCGTCTACGCGACCTCGACCGCGACCCCCATGTTCTTCGCGCAGGCCGTCGGCCGCTTCGTGCGCTCGCGGACGCGCGGCGAGACCGCGAGCATCTTCCTGCCCTCGGTGCCGATCCTCACCGCCCACGCGGCCGCCATGGAGGAGGAGCGCGATCACGTCCTGGACCTGCGCCCGCAGGAGGGCGATGCGGAGACCGGGCTCGACGAGCACCTGATCGAGGAGGCCAACCGCACCGAGCAGGCCTCCGACCAGCTCGAGCTCTCCTTCGAGGCCCTCGAGTCGAACGCGTCCTTCGACCGCGTCCTCTTCGACGGCGGCGAGTACGGCGCCGGGGGAGACGCCGGCAGCGAGGACGAGCAGGAGTTCCTGGGCATCCCGGGCCTGCTCGACGCCGACCAGATGCGCACCCTTCTGCAGGAGCGCCAGGCCAGCCAGATGGCCCGCCGCTCGAAGAAGGGCGAGGGGGCCGCGAGCGAGGCGGACCGGGCGATCCCCGTCGTCGACCACCGCCGGCTCATGGACCTGCGCAAGGAGCTCTCCTCCCTGGTCTCCGCGTGGGCCCGCAAGTCCGGCACCCCGCACGGCCAGGTCCACAACACCCTGCGCTCGCGCTGCGGCGGCCCCGCCGTGCCGCAGGCCAGCGCCGAGCAGATCGAGGAGAGGATCGCGGTCGTGCGCGGTTGGTTCGTCGGCCGCCGCTGAGGACCGGGCCCGCACCCCGCTGGGACCGAGCTGACCGCTTCGTCCCACCCGCTTCGTAGAATCGATGGACCACGCGGTCCACGCGACCCCGGAAGGAGGACGCCGTGCACGGACACGATCCCGACGCCGACACGGACGGCGGCTCGCGCACCGTCGGCGTCCTCGACCCCGAGCGCGCCGCGCAGGCCGAGGACCTCGAGGACGGTCCCTGGCAGACGGTCGTCTGGAACGACCCCGTGAACCTCATGAGCTACGTCGAGCACGTCTTCCGCACCTATTTCGGCTTCAGCCGCGCCCGCGCCCACCAGCTCATGCAGCAGGTGCACGAGCAGGGGCGGGCCGTCGTCTCCCGCGGCTCCCGCGAGCGCGCGGAGTCCGACGTGCAGGCCATGCACTCCTACGGCCTGCGCGCGACCCTCGAGCGCACCGAGGAGGGCTGATGGCCCACGCGTTCCGCCCCCGCCCGGGAGGCGACATCGCCTGCCGCCTGGACGGCGAGGAGAAGGCGATCATCAGCCAGGTCGCCCAGGAGGTCGCCGAGCTCATCCGGCACGACCTCGACCTCCGCGAGGAGCCCGGGGCGGTGCGCGCCGCCGCCGGCTCGGACGATCCTCTCGAGCGCCTCGAGGCCGAGTTCGCCCAGTCCTCGGTGCGCGCGCCCCGCGACTCCGCGGTGCGCCGGCTCTTCCCCGACGCGAGCACCGACGCGGCCGTGGCCGAGGAGCTGCGCCGCCTGGGGCAGCAGGACCTCGCGACCGAGAAGATCGAGGACCTCACCCATCTCGTGCGCGCCCTCGACGGCAGTGGCCCCGGCGACGGCGAGGTCACCGTCCCGGCCGACGACATCGCCTCCTGGCTGCGCGCCATGAACGACGTGCGGATCGTGCTGGCGGACCGCCTGCACATCACGCAGGACGGCGACTTCGAGACCCTGCGCATGCTCCAGCAGATCGGGGAGCGCGTCGAGGACGCGCCCCCGCTCGACGACGAGGACGGCGTGGCCGGGGCCGATGTCGTCGCGGCCGTCTACGAGCTGCTCACGTGGCTGCAGGAGAGCCTGCTGCGCGCGATCGACGAGTACTGATCGACGGGCCGGTCGCGGCCCCGCGGACGGTGTGATGTCCCGCGCACTGAGTGCGTCCTCACTGAGGGCTGAAAGGATCCTGCCTACTGTGGGGCAGATGAGCAACGCGCCGATCGGGATCTTCGACTCCGGGGTCGGGGGCCTCACGGTCGCCCGAGCGATCCTGGACCAGCTGCCGCGCGAGGAGCTCCTCTACATCGGGGACACCGCGCACACGCCGTACGGTCCCCGTCCCATCGCGGAGGTCCGCGCCCTCGCGCTGGGGATCATGGACGATCTCGTCGAGCGCGGCGTGAAGATGCTCGTGATCGCCTGCAACACCGCGAGCGCGGCTGTGCTGCGCGATGCCCGCGAGCGCTACGACGTCCCCGTCATCGAGGTCATCCAGCCCGCCGTGCGCCGCGCCGTCGCCGCGACCCGCAACGGCCGCGTCGGCATCATCGGCACCCAGGCGACCGTGGGCTCGCGCGCCTACGACGACGCCTTCGCCGCCGCGCCGGCCCTGCAGATCACCTCCGCCGCCTGCCCGCGCTTCGTCGAGTTCGTCGAGCGCGGCGAGACCCAGGGCGACGAGGTCATCGGGATCGCCGAGCAGTACCTGGCGCCCGTCAAGGAGGCGGGCGTGGACACGCTCGTGCTGGGGTGCACCCACTACCCGATGCTCACCGGCCCCATCAGCTACGTGATGGGATCCGAGGTCACCCTGGTCTCCTCGGCCGAGGAGACCGCCCTGGACGTCTACCGCCAGCTCGTGGCCGGTGGCATCCAGCGCACGGACCCGAACCCGCCGGCGCACGTCTTCGCCGAGACGGCGCCGCACGACGGCACCCCCTCGATGTTCTCGCGCCTCTCCCGGCGCTTCCTGGGCCCGTCCGTGACCATGACCGCGACCCTCCCGGTGGTGACCCCATGAGACTGACCGTCGTCGGCTGCTGCGGCAGCTTCGCAGGACCCACCGGCGCCGCCTCGAGCTACCTCCTCGAGCAGGAGGACGAGGACGGCCGCACCTGGCGCATCCTCCTGGACCTGGGCAGCGGCGCCTTCGGACCGCTGCAGGCGCACATCGACCCGGCGACGCTGGACGCCGTGGTGATCTCCCACCTGCACCCCGACCACTTCCTGGACCTCACCGGCCTCGAGGTGTTCTGGGCGTACAACTCCCGTGACCTGCCGCGCCTGCCGATCTTCGCCCCCGAGGGGCTCGCCCACCGCCTGCGCGCGGTGCTGGGCCGCGAGGGCGACGTCCCCGACGGCGTCACCTGCCTGCCCTTCGACCACCGTCCGATCCGCGACGGCCAGGAGATCGAGATCGGGCCGTTCCGCATCGAGATCGGCGCCGTGCGCCACACCGTCGAGTCCTTCGGGATGCGCGTGACCGCAGGCGGCGGCGTGCTCGCCTACTCGGGCGACACCGACACCTGCGACCGCCTGCTCGACCTCGCCCGAGGGGCCGACGTCTTCCTGTGCGAGGCTGGATACATCGAGGGCCGCGACGACCGCTTCTCGGGCGTCCACCTCACCGGGCGGCGCGCGGGGGAGGCGGCGGCCGCCGTCGGCGCCCGCAGCCTCGTGCTCACCCACATCGCCCCCTGGACCGACCCGGAGGTCACCCTGGCCGAGACCCGTGCGGTCTTCGACGGGCAGATCACCATGGCGCGCCCGGCGCTCGTGGTCGAGACGGAGTCCGTGCGCGCGCTGCCCTGAGCAGAGCCCGCTCCTGAGCGGAGCCCGCTCCTGTGCGGAGCGCACGGCCGACGGGCCGATATCCTCGACTGCGTCCCGCGGGCCCCGCCCGCCACCCGAGCAGCGAGAGAGGTGCGCGGCCCATGAGCGCGACCACCCCCG
The DNA here is from genome assembly GCF_020792675.1 of Brachybacterium halotolerans subsp. kimchii. Classification (NCBI taxonomy): domain Bacteria; kingdom Bacillati; phylum Actinomycetota; class Actinomycetes; order Micrococcales; family Dermabacteraceae; genus Brachybacterium; species Brachybacterium halotolerans. Next base: position 4,030,210 of record NZ_CP086254.1, read on the forward strand.
AGACCCCCCGCACCGGCCCCAGCACCGACGGTCCCCGCGTCGACGGCCGCACGGCCGATGAGATGCGCGAGGTGAGGATCACCCGCAACTGGCTCGACCACGCCGAGGGCAGCGTCCTCGTCGAGTTCGGCCGCACCCGCGTGCTGTGCGCGGCCTCCTTCACCGAGGGCGTGCCGCGCTGGAAGAAGGGCTCGGGCAGCGGCTGGGTCACCGCCGAGTACGCGATGCTGCCGCGCGCGACCTCCACCCGCTCCTCCCGCGAGAGCGTGAAGGGCAAGATCGGCGGACGCACCCACGAGATCTCCCGCCTCGTCGGCCGCTCCCTGCGCGCCGTCGTGGACATGGAGGCCCTGGGCGAGAACACGATCCAGCTGGACTGCGACGTCCTCCAGGCCGACGGCGGCACCCGGACCGCCGCGATCACCGGCGCCTACGTGGCCCTCGCCGACGCGATCTCCTGGGGCAAGCTGCACGCCGCCGTCCCCGCCGCCCGCGAGGTCCTCACGGACTCCGTGTCCGCTGTGAGCGTGGGCATCGTCGACGGCGAGGCGCTCCTGGACCTCGAGTACCGCGAGGACGTGAAGGCAGAGACCGACATGAACGTTGTCGTCACCGGCTCCGGCTCCTTCGTCGAGGTCCAGGGCACCGCCGAGGGCGCGCCCTTCGACCGCTCCGAGCTGAACACCCTGCTGGATCTCGCCGTCGGCGGCTGCGCCGATCTCTCGGCGCTCCAGCGCGATGCGCTCGGGGCCGGCCGATGAGCGCGGCGGACGAGAACCGGGGGACCGACGCGGCCCCGATCCCCGAGGGGGCCCGCATCATCATCGCGAGCCACAACCAGGGCAAGCTCCGCGAGCTCCAGCAGATCCTCGAGCAGATCGTCCCCGGCTTCGAGGACGGCATGCTCGTCTCGTCGGCCGGCCTCGACCTCCCCGACGTCGTCGAGGACCGCGTGACCTTCGAGGGCAACGCCCTGCTGAAGGCCCGCACGGTGAGCGCTGCGACGGGCCTGATCGCGGTGGCCGACGACTCCGGCCTCGCCGTCGACGTGCTCGGCGGCAGCCCCGGATTCCTCTCCGCCCGCTGGTCGGGGCGCCACGGCGACGACGAGGCCAACAACGACCTGCTCCTCGCCCAGATGGGCGACGTGCCCGCCGAGCACCGCGCCGCGCGCTTCGTGTGCGCGGCGGCGCTGGTCGCGCCCGACGGCACCGAGCGCGTCGAGCGCGGCGAGATGCCGGGCCGTCTCCTCACGGAGCGCCGGGGCGAGGGCGGCTTCGGGTACGACCCGCTCTTCGTGCCGGCGGATCAGCCCGAGGGGCAGGAGCGCACCGCGGCAGAGCTGAGCCCCGAGGAGAAGAACGCGATCTCCCACCGCGGCAGGGCGTTCCGCGCGATCGCGGGAGACATCGCCCAGCTGCTGGGCTGAGCGGGCTCCCGGCCGGTCCCGATCCCGCAGGGCGGGGCCGGTCGGGGCCTCAGACCAGGCCGGCGTGGGCGAGGGCGCGGCGCACGATCACGTCGTGGCCGTTGTCGAGCTCGGAGAGCACCTCGCCCTCGCGCAGCTCCTCGACGTCGAACCACGTGAGCTCGAGCGCGTCCTCCTGCGGGGCCGCCTCGCCGTCCACGGGCACGATGTACGCGAGCGAGATCGCGTGCTGCCGCGGGTCGGTGAACAGCGACTGGCCGGGCGTCGGGAAGTACTCGGCGACCGTGAACGGCACGGGTGAGACGGGGATCCGCGGCATCGCCATCGTGCCCAGGTCCTTCTCCACGTGCCGGGCGATGGCCTCGCGCAGCGTCTCGTGCACGAGCACGCGGCCGGAGACGATCGCGCGGATGATGCGCCCGCTCCCGGACGCGCGCAGCAGCAGTCCGACCTGCGTGATCGCGCCGTCGACGTCGGTGCGCACGGGCACCACGTCCACATAGGCGATGGGCAGTGCGCGGCGCAGCTCGGCCATCCTCTCGGGCTCGAACCAGGCGCCCTCGGCGTCCACGGCGGTGCGGCTCATGTGTCCTCCTGGAAGGTCGGGGAGTGGCGGGCTGCTCAGAGCCCGTAGGGACGCAGGTGGTGCTCGGAGAGCGGGAAGCGCGGCGAGGCTCCCACCGGCGCGGTGCGCGCGGGATCCTCGGCGGCCTCACCGGCGATCATCTCCACCTGCCACGACTCGCCCTCGTGACGCAGCAGGGACAGCGCGCCGTTGGGGATCGAGGGCAGGTGGGTCCCGGTGACGCCGGAGAGCAGCAGGCGGATGAAGGTGCCGTGGGCGACCACGAGCACGTTCTGGTCGGGGAAGCGCTCGGCGAGATCGTCGAGCGCGAGGTAGCCCCGGTCGGCGACAGCCTGCAGGCCCTCGCGACCGGGGAAGGCGCGCCCGGGATAGCGCGCCTCCATCTCGGCGACGTCGTGCCCCTCCGCCGCGCCCCAGTCGATCTCCGTGAGCCGCGGATCGGTCCCGACGAAGGGGATGCCGTGGTCCTCGGCGATGATCCGACCGGTCTCCTCCGCACGCCCCAGCGGGGAGGAGACGGCCGCGTCCCAGGCGATGTCCGGCGCGCCGTCCAGCGCGTGGTGCGCCTGCTCGCGGCCGGTCGCGTTCAGCGGGATGTCGCTCGAGCCCTGGAACAGGCCCCGCAGGTTGTAGTCGGTCTGCCCGTGTCGCACGAGGCCGAAGAGGGTCATCGTCGGGAACGCTCCTGAGGACGAGGTGAGTGGGGGCCGACGGGCCGGCAGGCGCCGCGCATCGTCGTCCCGGCCAGGGTAGCCGTCCGCGGCGATGGTCCGGCGTCCAGGATCGGGGGTCGTGCGGGTGGGTGGACGGTGGGGAGGGCGGAGGGTCTTGTGTCGCGTCGTGGTGGGGGTATCGGGGGCGTTCGGAAGTTCCTCCACAAGGGGGTGTTTTCCACGAGGTTATCCACTGAGAGGTGGGTGGGTACAGAGGAGGCGGGGAATGTTCGCGGGTTTATCCACATTCTCGATTGAGGTCTAGTTTTCGGTGACAAGACGGGATAGAATCGGACATATCGATCGAGCGCGAGTGGCGGCGGGTTCATAGGTGAAGTCGCCGGATTCATTGTTCTCGTCTATCGATTCAGAGTCTTTACGTCGCGCACTATCGCGCGAGGTCGTGGAATGCCAGGGAAGGGGGTGGGTGGTGTGAGTGCGGTGGAGCAGCCGGAGTCGCAGGGTCGTCTGGACCTTCCCGGGCAGCCGGCGATCGAGTCGACCTTCTCGGTCCTCGACGACCTGGAGAAGATGACCGAGCGTCAGCGTGAGGACATGCACGCCCACACGCCCCGGTTCGTGGCCGCGCCCCCGGAGGGCGTGAAGCCCTTGTTCATCGTGAAGGAACCCAAAAAGGCGGTCTGCCGGGATGTGGTGGCGCGCAGGGTCAAGGCCCGCCCGGATGCGGAGCTGACCGCGCAGGTCCGCGCCCTGTGGGACGAGGGCGTCGACGAGTCCTACGAACTCTCCCGCCGCTTCGTGGCGCTGGCTCCGTTCTGGGCGGGGCGCGAGGACATGGACGCCGACCCCTTTGAGGTCGAGCAGCAGGACCTGATGGTCGCTGTGGCGATGCGCTGCACCCGCGGGCAAGCCGCCAAAGCCATCACCGACGCCCACCGGGCCGTGGACCTCCTCCCGCGCTGCACCCAAGCCCTGGAAGCAGGCGAATTCCCGGCGGAATGGTTCCGCACCCTGCTGCGGCGGACCGCTGATTTCACCCCGGCGGAAATGGTCCTGGTGGATGTCACGGTCGCCTCATGGTGTCTGGCGATCATGCCGAGAGTATTCACGAAATGCCTCGAACTCCTGGTGGCGAAGATTCAGCAGCGCCATCCGAAAGAACCCGAAGAAATCTCCGCGACCCGTCGTCGGATGGTGCTGGACCCCGGAACCCTCGACGGCGTCGCCTCCCTGCGGATCATCGGCCCGGCCCCGGAGATCAAAGCCCTCGCGGGGAAGTTCGACCAGGCGGCGCGGGCGATCCAGAACGCCCAGCGCCACGCCCTCATGGAGGGCACCGAGATCCCCCTGGATCCGGACCGGCAGGTCGAGAACGAGGGCATGCCCCTCTCGTTGAACCTGATCCGGTATCACCTGGCGCATGCCGCGCAGCTCGACACCGGCGGCATCACCGTCCCGGAGGCCAGGTTCCGGTTGAACGTCCTCGTCCCCTTCCTCACCCTCGTCGGCGGCGACGACGCCCCGGGCGTGCTGGAGGACGGGACCCCGATCCCCGCGCAGATGGCCCGCGAGATCGCCGGGAAGAGCGACGAGTGGTTCCGAGTCCTCACCGATCCCTCGAGCGGGGAGTTTCTGCCGCGTCCGGCGGAGAAGTACCGGCCGACCGGGGCAATGCTCGAACACCTGAGACTGCGCGGCCAATCCTGCGGCGTCCCCGGATGCGAACGCACCGCCTCCGTGGCCTCCGAGGCCGACCACATCGTCGAGTACAACCACGCGGACCCGGTCTGTGGTGGTCGGACGGCGGTGGAGAACCTGCACTTCCTGTGCTGGTTCCACCACGCGATGAAGACCGCCGGGCGACTCGATCCTGTGCGTGTGGAGGCGGACGAGTCCCCGGCAGGGATCTCGGGCACGGTGTGGGAGATGCACGAACGCTTCCGCGTGTTCCGCGAGGACGACACCGATCTCCTCACCCCACAGGCCGTCGCCCAGCTCGACGCCGTCTGGGACTCGATGCAACGCAGGCAGGACGACTACGAGCAGCAACGCGATGCCGAGGCCCGCACCAGCGCAGAGGCATCGACTCCCGAGCCCTCCCGGCTGGACTCACCGTGGCCGGTCCGGCCTGGTGTCCCGGACCCGTGGCCCCGCGTGGACATGGACCAAGCCGGCGCACCTGACCTGGAAGAAGTCCCCGTCGAGAAACCCGTCCGGCATCGATACCAACCGCTCCCGACGTTCCACTACGACGGCGACATCCCCATCAGCGCCACCACCCGAAAACCACGCAAGCAACAGAACCCACCACCCAAGTTCGACCCCGGACCACCACCCTTCTGACCCACCAGCCCGACCCGCCATCGCAAGGCATCCAGGTCGGAGCCCCGCCAGCAGCACCCCCACCTGTAGAGGGGCACACCACCGTGCCCCTCTACAGGCACGCCCGAAACCGGATCGTGAGTCGGGGCCGATGAAGGCAGCGCGGCGCGACCGGGCATGCAATGGCTGCATGAATTGGGAGACAGGTGCGCGAGGCGGGACTCGAACCCGCACGCCCTCGGGCACTGGAACCTAAATCCAGCGCGTCTGCCAGTTCCGCCACTCGCGCGCCGCACCAGAGTAGCGGTCCGGACGCGGCGGCTCCGTGTGCACGATACGATCGGACCCGTCAGCACCCGACGACCCGGAGGCAGCCGTGGCCAAGAAGAACAAGGTGTCCCTGGAGGACATGCGCCAGGAGGCGACGAGGCGCCAGGACAACCTGGCCTCGGACATCGACGAGCTCGTCGACCGCGTGAACCCCAAGAACGCCGTCGCCCGCTGGGCGAACGAGGCCGTCAGCACCGTGAAGGGCCTCTTCCGCCGCTGACCCGCAGCGCACATGCTCGCCCTCGGCGCGGATCGCTCCGCGTACCGGGGGCGAACTGCGTCCGAGGGGCCGCCTCTGCTCATCATCGGCGTCAGCCGCGGATCTCCCCGTCGACGTAGACCCACCCCGGTGCTTCCTCCACCCGCCGGAATCGCGAGCGCTCGTGCAGACGCACCTTGCCCTCGCTCCCACGCGCGATCGCCACGAACTCCACGACGCCTTCCGCATCCCAGGGACCGCCCGCGACCACGTCGAGGATCCGCAGCTTCTGCCAGCGCAGATCCCCATCATCCGACGCCTCGAGCTCCGCGGCCGACGGGCGCTGCGCCGCGTCCCAGCTGCGCCGAAGGTGCGCCGTGTCCCTGAGGGCGAAGGCGGAGAACCGCGATCGCATCAGCGCCTCGGCCGTCGGGGCGTCGCGATCGCCGGCGAGGATCGGTCCGCAGCAGGCGGCGAACACCTCGCCGCTGCCGCAGAGGCAGGAATCGTCAGGTGCAGGTGCAGGTGCAGGTGCGTTACCAGCCCCGCGATCGCGCGGGTCATCGTATTCCGGGGTGGGGGAGGGCATCGCCCCAGTATCCCGCGGAGCCCACCGACTGCGAGGATGACGAGCATGACCTCGCATCTCCCGCCCCGCACCCTGCCCGATGGCCTCGTCGCGAGCACCGAGGCGCCGGCCGTCGAGGAGTACGTGCACCTGCGCACCGCCTCCGGCCTCAGCCCGAGGACTCCTGAGCAGGCGGCGCCGATCCTCACGGGCAGCTGGGCATGGCAGACCGTGCGCGACGCCGACGGCGCCCTCGTCGCGATGGGCCGGGTGATCGGCGATGGCGGGTGGTACTTCCACATCGCCGACATGGCGACCGCGCCCGCCCAGCAGGGCCGAGGCATCGGCCGCGTCGTCCTGGACTGCCTCATCGAGAGGATCCGCGCCGCCGCCCCGCCCGACCCGTACATCACGCTGATCGCCGATCCGCCCGGGCGTCGGCTCTACGACGCGACCGGCTTCGTGGACGTCGCCCCGTCGCTCGGCATGAGGCTCGCAGGACGGTGAACCGGGCCTCCACCACGCGCCCCTCGCCCGTAGGCTCGTGCCCATGAAGCCCTTCGCCGTCGACCCCGACGACCCCCGCAGCCAGCTCGAGCGGATGCTCGCCGGCGACTGGTACATCGCCGACGACCCCGACATCCAGCGGCAGTTCCGTCGCGCCCTGCGCGAGACCGCCCGCTTCAACGACGTCTACGCCCAGGACCCCGATGCCTCGCAGGGCATCCTCGGCGGTCTGCTCGGAGGCCTGGGTGATGGGGCCCACGTGCGGGCGCCCCTGCGCGTCGACTACGGCAGTCGGCTCTTCATCGGCGCGGGCACCTTCGTGAACTTCGGGCTCGTCGCCCTCGACGTCGTCGACGTCCGCATCGGCGAGCGCTGCCAGCTGGGCCCGAACATCCAGCTGCTCACCGCGATCCACCCGCTCGAGCGCGAGGCGCGCGCCCAGGGGTGGGAAGCGGCCGAGCCGATCACGCTGGAGGACGACGTGTGGCTGGGCGGCGGGGTCATCGTCTGCCCCGGCGTCACCATCGGCGCGGGATCCGTGATCGGTGCGGGCTCGGTCGTGACGTCCGACGTGCCGCCCGGGGTCCTCGCCGTGGGGAGCCCCGCACGGGTGGTCCGGGAGCTCTGAGCGTCCGGTAGCCTCGGGACGATGCCGGTCGCGCACCGGCGCCCAGACCCCATCGAAGGAGCAGCACCATGTCGTCGACGTCCCTCGCAGGCAAGACCGCCGTCATCACCGGATCCTCGCGAGGCGTCGGCGCGGACACCGCGAAGCTGCTCGCCGCCGAGGGCGCGAACGTGGTCGTCAACTACCGCCAGAAGGCGCCCCGCGCGAACAAGGTCGTCAAGGAGATCGAGGAGGCCGGCGGCCGCGCGATCGCCGTCGGCGCCGACCTCACCAGCCCCGAGGAGGTGCGCGGCCTCATGCGCGCGGCGGTCGACGCCTTCGGCGGCCTGGACCTGCTGGTCCTCAACGCCTCCGGCGGCATGGAGGCCGACCTCGGCGAGGACTACGCGATGCGCCTGAACCGCGACGCGCAGCTGGACGCTCTGCTCGCCGGCACCGAGCTCATGAGCGACGGCGGCCGCGTCGTCTTCGTGACCAGCCACCAGGCCCACTTCATCCGCGAGGTCGAGACCATGGACCAGTACGTCGCGGTGGCGCTGTCCAAGCGCGCCGGCGAGGACGCCCTGGTCGAGCGCATCCCCGAGCTCGAGGCCAAGGGCATCAGCTTCGTCGTCGTCTCCGGCGACATGATCGAGGGCACGGTCACCGCGACCCTCCTGAACCGCGCCGAGCCCGGAGCCCTGGACGCGCGCCGCGAGGCCGCCGGGCGCCTGTACTCGGTCGCCGAGTTCGCGGCCGAGGTCGCGAAGATGGCCACGGCCGACGTGAAGACCGGGCACGTGGAGCTCGTCGGCGGAGCCGAGGACTTCCTGGCCCAGTCGGCCGATTCCTGAGCGAGGACGCCACGCCGCCCGCATCCCCGGATCCCGCCGTGCCCCACGGCGAGTCCACCCCGCCCGGGACCGCCTCGCCCGAGAGCTCCCCGCATGAGCATTCCGCCCGCCGGTTCGAGCCGCTGCCCGTGCTGCGGTCGATGGGGCTCGTCGCGGTGGTGCTGCTCATGGTGTGGCTCGCCCTCACCGTGCGCCTGCCCTCGCTGGACGTCCTCCAGGAGCGCCTCGAGGACTACGGCTGGGCGGCGTTCCTCGTCTTCGCCCTGCTCTACGCCGTCGTCGCGCTGACCCCGATCCCGGTGACGATCATGGCAGTGGCCGGCGGCATGCTCTTCGGCGTGCTCGAGGGCGGCGTGCTCTCGATCGTCGGGGTGATGCTGGGCTGCTGGGGCGCCTACTGGGTCGCCCGGCTGCTGGGCCGCGGCGTCGTCGGGAAGATCCTGGGCAGCCATGCCCGCACCGTCGGCGATCGGCTCGAGAACGGCGGCTTCGCCGCGGTCTTCCTGCTGCGGGTGATGCCGGGCCTGCCCTACTGGCCGGTGAACTACGGGGCCGGCGCCTTCGGCATCACCCAGCGCGAGTTCCTCATCGCCTCGCTCATCGCCTGCATCCCCGGCCAGATCTCCCTGGTCGCGATCGGGGCCTTCCTGGCCGATCCGGGCGTCGTGATCGGCGTCGTCCTCGCCGTCTCATGGGCCGTCGTGATCGTGATGACGATCTGGGGCTACCGCGCCTTCCGCGGCACCGCCCGACGGCCCCTGCCCGGGTCGCGGACCCACGGCGACGGGAGCCGGACCGGGTCCGACGGGAACGACACGGACCCCGGGAACATCGCGGACGACCAGGCCTGATGCTCCCGGCGCGGGCCGCGCGGCCGTCCCGTCGGGGTGTGTCGTCCGGGCCGCCGGTCTTCCGAGCCGAACCCGTTCCTGGAGCGGTCGTGCGATGACGTATTCTCTGCCGGTGAGGCGGATCGGACAGGTCGCTCAATTCCGACGTAACCGACCGGTGCTGGGAGGAGCGAGCAGGCCGCCGGACCACCCGCAGGAGTGACGAGGGGAGACGCATGGGGGAGCAGGGGACTCGCGTGCACGCGCGACGCGCCGGCGCTCTCATGCCCGAGAGTCGGAACCCCATCGCACAGCGGGTCCTGGACTCCGCGCGCGAAGTGCTCGCCCAGCAGCCCGGCTCCGCGGTCACCCTCGACGAGGTGATCAGCGCGGCGCGGGTCGAGCCCGCCGGCGCACGCCGGCTGTGGAGCTCCGACCAGGACCTGATGGTCGGCCTCATCGCCCGGGACCTGCTCGAGGCCGCGCGTCGCGTCTCCCGCGCCCTGCGCGAGGACCCCGCCCGCGCGCGACCCGACCGGCTCTGCCTGCATCTGGTCGAGAGCCTGCGCTCGCGCGTGCTGGTGTGCGCGCTGCAGAGGGCAGACGGGGACCTCCTGGGCGACGCTGTCGACGACCCCCGCACGGTGCAGCTCACGCGGCTGCTCATGCCCGTCGGCCTGGTCGGCGAGATGGTCGGGATCTGGCGCGAGCACGGCCTGGTGTGCCTCGTCTGCGAGGCCGATCACCAGGCCTTCTCGCTGCAGTGCCTCCTGCGCGGGTTCATGGACCCGCTGATGGCGGGCCGGCCCCTGCACGGCTCGCACGCGGGGGACGACCTGGCCACCGAGACCTTCGCCTCGGCCGTCGAGCGCGTGCTGGGGCGGGGCCCGGCGAGCGATCGGCCGGACCACGACGACGAGGCGGAGAGCCTCGCCGCCGCGGCGGCCGACGTGCGGCGTCTGCTCGCCGAGCGCACCGCGTCCGTGCACTCCCTGCTGGGGCTGTGACCCGCGGGTCCCTGCCTCAGCCGCGCAGCTGCTGGCGGTAGGCGCGGACGTAGGGGGCCGGGATGGGCGGCTCCGCGACCCGCAGCGCGAGGGCCGTGCGGATCGCGAAGCTCGGGTCGCGCAGGAACTCGCGGCCCACGCGCACCACGTCCGCGAGGCCCGTCGCGGTGATCTGCTCCGCCTGCCAGGCCTCGTCGATCATGCCGACGGCCGAGACCGGGATGCCCGCGCCCTGCTTCACGGCCGTCGCGAGCGGCGTCTGGTAGCCGGGGCCGACGGGGATCTGCGCCGCGGGGCTGTTGCCTCCCGAGGAGATGTCCACCATGTCGACGCCGTGCTCGCGCAGCCACTGCGCGACGCGCACCGTGTCCTCGACGTGCAGGCCGTCCTCGACCCAGTCGGTCGCCGAGAGCCGCACCAGCAGGGGCATGCCCTCGGGGATCGACGCGCGCACGGCGTCCACGATCCGCAGCAGCAGCCGCGCACGGTTCTCGAGGCCGCCGCCGTATTCGTCCGTGCGGACGTTGCTGAGCGGGGAGAGGAACTCGTGGATCAGATAGCCGTGGGCCCCGTGGATCTCGATCATGTCCATCCCGGCCTCGACGGCGCGACGGGCGGCAGCGACGAACGCCTCGATGACGCCGTCGATCCCGTCCGCGTCGAGCGCCCGCGGTGCGGTCAGATCGCCGAAGGCCAGATCCGAGGGGCCGACGGTCTCCCATCCGCCGTCGGCGACGGCGATCGAGGTGCCGGGCGCCGGGTTGCCCCACTCGCTGTAGGTCGAGGCCTTGCGGCCCGCGTGGGCGAGCTGGATGCCGGTGGCGGCGCCCAGGGAGTGCACGAGGTCGACCACGCCGCGCAGGGCATCGCGCTGGGCGTCGTTCCACAGGCCCAGGTCCTGGGGGCTGATGCGGCCCTCGGGCACCACGCCGGTCGCCTCGACGATCACGGCGCCCGCGCCGCCGCGCGCGAACGAGCCGTAGTGCATGAGATGCCACGGGGTGACGACCCCGTCGGCCTTCTCGACCATGTACTGGCACATCGGCGGGACCCACACACGGTTGCGCACGGTGAGATCGCGCAGGGTGATGGGGTCGAACAGGGTGCGGCTCATGCCACTGCTCCTCGAAGCTGGGGGACGAGCGCCGGCCGCCGCGTCCGCGCGCCCCAGGGCGAGGGATCCCCCGATGGCGATCCCGGACATGGCAGCGACGCTGACTGACATCGACGAAGCTATACCTCGACGCCTTCGGCGTCCAATAGCTGCGCCTATGGCGGACATGTCTCCGCGTATGGGTCTGGCGGTAGGGTGGGGGACGTGAGCACACCCGTCCTCGACCTCAATCTGCTGCGGACCTTCCTCGCCGTCCACCGGGCCGGCTCCTTCACCGCGGCGGCGCGCGCGCTCGGTCTCAGCCAGCCCTCGGTCACCACGCAGATCCGTGCCCTCGAGGCGCAGGTGGATTGCACGCTGTTCACCCGCCTGCCGCGCGGCGTGGAGCCGACGCCCTACGCCCACGAGCTCGCCGAGCGGGTGCGCGGTCCGCTCGACGCCCTCGACGCCCTGCGCACCGACGAGTGCGACCTCGACGGCGTCGCGACCCCCGTCCATCTCGCGGGCCCCGCCGAGATGCTGTGCTCGCGCGTGCTCCCCGCCCTCGCCCCGCTCGTCGCCGAGGGCGTGCAGCTGCGCACGGCCGAGGGGCTCACCGACGAGCTGCTCGAATCCCTGCGCGAGGGGACGCACGACCTGGTCATCACGACCCGTCGGCCGCGGGGCCGGGCGCTCGCGGCGACGCCGCTCAGCGACGAGGAGTACGTGCTGGTCGTCGCTCCCGAGTGGGCGCGCCGGCTCGAGGGGCGCGGGGACGGGGAGAGCCTGTGCCGTGCGCTGCGGGAGGTGCCGCTCGTCAGCATCGCGGAGGACATGCCGATCGTGCGGCGCTATTGGCGATCCGTGTTCGGCGCCCAGCCCCCCGGGGCCGCGCTCATCGCCCCCACCCTGCACGCCGTCCTCGCGGCCGTGCGCGCGGGAGCCGGGGCGAGCGTGCTGCCGCGGTCGCTGTGCCGCGAGGATCTCGAGGCCGGGTCCCTCGTGGACCTCGGCGGCGGGGACGTGCCGCCCCTGAACACCCTGTTCCTGGTCCAGCGGCCCGGGGCCGAGTGCAATCCGGCCGTGGTCCGCGTGCGCGAGGCCCTCGAAGGGGCCGCACGCTCCTGGTGAGGGCGGTGAGGGACGGGGCCGCTCAGCGCGGATCGCCGAGGGACCCCTCGAGCGACCTCACGCGCGACCGATGCGCACGCAGGATGAGGAACACGAGCGCGCCGACGCTGACGACGCCGATCAGCACGTGCAGCACCGCGCTCGAGGTCGCGTCCCAGGCCGTGTGCAGGACGATCGCGGCCACATAGGTGAGCACCAGCTCGAGCACCGCGAGCCCCTTGCGCCGCCCCTCGACCAGGTGCCAGACGGCGGCGCAGATCGCGCCCGTCCACGCCACGTGCCCCGCCGGGACGAGGATCGCGCGCAGGACCAGCGTCGAGTCGAGCGCCGCGAGGCCGCCCCCGCGCTCGAGCAGCGCGTTGAAGCCGTAGCCCATCGTCTCGAGCACCGCGAAGCCCGTGCCCGCCGCGATGCCGACGGCGATCCCGCCGCCCCGGGTGGCGCGGTGCGCGATGGCGAGGACGAGCAGCGGGACGATCAGCTTCGCGGTCTCCTCGATGATCCCGACCAGCAGGATCGACTCCTGACCGAGGATCAGCGCGGCGATCGTCTCGAGGAAGCCGGCGATGGTGACGGCGAGGAGGCCGCCGACGCCGACCGTCAGCAGGACGATCGGGATCGGCACCAGGATCCCGCGGCGCGTGGTCTGGGCCGCGAGCAGCACCGTGAGCGGCACTGTCCCGGCACCCACGAGCAGAACGGTCGGCAGGAGGGTGGTGTTGCGCGTGAGCAGCATGACCACGAAGATCACGATGTAGGCGAAGACGCCGACGACCAGGACGAACAGCCAGGAGAGGCGCTCGTACCAGGGAGATCTGGGCAGGGTGTTCGAGGCGGTGGCGGGCACCGGCGGAGTCGTCATCGTCAGGTCCTCGGCTCTCTGGGCTCAGGGGAGGGGGTGGGTGCGGGGGCGGATGCGGACGATCGTGCCTCGCGGGCCCACGGAGCGTCCTCGACGGAGATCTCGCGGGCCATCGAGCGCAGGAACGTCGTGATCGTCTCGCGCTCGGCGTCGCTGAGGCGCGCGGCGGCGCGGAAGCGGCCGGCCTGCTGGCGTCCCATGGTCTCCATGGCCGCCTGCCGCGTCGCGGGCGCGACCTCGATCGTGATCGCCCGGCGGTCGGAGGGATGCGCGCGGCGGTGGACGTGCCCGCCGCGCTCGAGGCGGTCCAGCAGCTTCGTCGTCGAGGCGCTCGAGATCCGCAGCTCCGAGCCCAGGGCCGCGGCCGTCGGCCGCTCGCCGCGGTGGGCCGCGGCGATGAGGTAGTGCAGCGCGCGCATGTCCGTCGAGTTCAGCTGCATGTACGCCTCGGAGGCGTCGCGCAGCTCCTCCTCGGTGCGCCGCAGCTCCACAAGGGCCGCCATCAGCTCGTCGATCCCCGTGATCGCCTCGCGCGTGAGCCCCGAGCGGTCCACGAGCTCCCCGGACGGGTCGCTCGCGTCGATGTCCTGCACCCGCCAGGGGGAGGGGGAGTGCGGCTCGGGACTCGTGCTCATGGGCGACAGCGTAGCCACCGCGCGGGACCAGACCGGCGGCGATGAGCGGCGATGGGGTAGATTGCTCGCCAGGCTAGCAATCTCTGGACGGAGCCCTCCATGACCCACCGCGGCACGCCCACGCCCCGGACCCGCTGGATCCGCGCCGTGCGGATCGTGCTGCCCGCGCTGCTCGTGGTGCTCTGGGTCGCGGGCGCCTCCGTCGGCGGGCCACTGTTCGGCCGCATCGACGAGGTCTCCTCCAACGACCGGACCGCCTACCTCCCGACCTCGGCCGAGGCCACGCAGGTGCAGAAGGCCACCGAGGCCTTCACCGAGGGGGACACCATCCCCGCGATCGTCGTCGTCACCGCGGACGGCGCGGGCGACGGGGCGCTCAGCGAGGACCAGCTGCGCGGTGTCCAGGACGCCCTCGCCTCCGCCGAGGACCTCGACCAGGTCTCCGGGAACGCGTCGCCGCCGATCCCCTCGGAGGACGGCCGGGCCGTCGAATCCTTCGTGCCCCTGGACGCGGGTGCCGACCTCGGCGCCGCGGTCTCCGACCTCGAGAGCGCGCTCGCGGAGGACCTGCCCGCGGGGACGACCTCGTACGTCACCGGGCCCGCTGGCTTCTCGGGCGACCTCACGGAGGCCTTCTCCGGCATCGACGGCCTGCTGCTGGGCGTCGCGCTCGCCGCGGTGCTCGCGATCCTGCTGATCGTCTACCGCTCGGCGCTCCTGCCCTTCATGGTGCTCGCGACCAGCATGTTCGCCCTGTGCGCGGCGCTCGCGGTGATCTGGCACCTGGCGCACGCCGGGGTGCTGCTGCTGAGCGGGCAGACCCAGGGCATCCTGTTCATCCTCGTCATCGGCGCGGCCACCGACTACTCCCTGCTCATGGTCGCCCGGTACCGCGAGGAGCTGCGGGCCGTCCCCGACCGCGGCGTCGCGCTGCTGCGCGCGATCCGCGGCACCGCCGAGCCGATCCTGGCCTCCGGCGGAACGGTGATCGCCGCCCTGCTGTGCCTGCTGCTGAGCGACCTGCGCTCGAACTCCACGCTGGGCCCGGTCGCCGCGATCGGCATCGCCTTCGCGATGCTCTCGGCGCTCACCCTCCTTCCCGCCCTCCTGTTCCTCGCGGGACGCACCGCGTTCTGGCCCCGTCGGCCTCTCTACGACCCCGCCGAGGCCGAGCGCAGCGAGGAGCAGCTCGTGACCCGCGGGCTCTGGGCCGGCGTCGCCCGCCGCGTCGAGCGCCACCCCCGCCGGATCTGGAGAGGCGTGGTGCTCGTGCTGTGCGTCGCGTGCGCGGGCCTGCTCCAGCTGCGGGCCGACGGCGTCTCCCAGTCCGAGCTCGTCCTCGGCGACTCCCAGGCCCGCACCGGCCAGGAGGTGCTCGGCGAGCATTTCCCGGGCGGCTCCGGCAGCCCCGCCCAGATCCTCGTCCCGCAGGACCAGCTGCAGGAGACGGCGGACCGGCTCCTGGACGCGGACGGGGTGGAGTCGGTGAGCGCGCGCTCCTCGGACGCCCCCTCGGGCAGCGCCGCGGTCACGGCCGACGGGATCCGGGGCGGGGCCGATCCCCGCGTCGAGGACGGGCGCGTGCTGCTCGAGGCGACGCTCGCCGACGCCCCCGACTCGGCGGCCGCCGAGGACACCGTGCGCGGACTGCGCGAGGACCTGCCGCAGGACGCCCTCGTGGGCGGCGAGACCGCCACCGCGATCGACACCGACGACGCCTCCGTGCACGACCGGAACCTCATCATCCCCGTGGTCCTCGCTGTGATCGCGGCGATCCTCGTGCTGCTGCTGCGCTCCCTGCTCGCCCCGCTGCTGCTCATCGCGACCACGGCCCTCTCCTTCGGGGCGGCGCTCGGGGTCTCCGCGCTCGTCTTCGACCACGTGCTCGACTTCCCGGGGGCCGACGCGGCCGTGCCGCTGTACGGCTTCGTGTTCCTGGTCGCCCTGGGCATCGACTACAACATCTTCCTCATGACCCGCGTGCGCGAGGAGTCCCTCGCGCACGGCACGAGACCCGGGATCCTGCGCGGCCTCACCCTCACCGGCGGCGTCATCACCTCGGCCGGAATCGTGCTCGCGGCCACCTTCGCGGCGCTCGCCGTGATCCCGATCCTCTTCCTCGCCCAGCTGGCCTTCATCGTCGCCTTCGGCGTCCTGCTGGACACCTTCGTGGTGCGCACCCTGCTGGTCCCGGCGCTCGCCGTCGACGTGGGGCGCAGCGTGTGGTGGCCCTCGCGGCTCGCGCGCCGCGCGGACCGCGCGGACTGAGCGGGCCGTTCCCAGCTCCAGTTCACCTTCCCTCCGTAGCGTCTTCGGTGCAGAGGGAGTACTTCGCCTCGGCGGGCTCGTCAATACGGTCGTGCGATCACGACCCGGGCCGTCGGTTCTGGGGGACCAGGACGAAGGAGACTCTGGCAGCCATCGCTTGCCCGAGCCCCTCAGGAGCCCTCAGTGGACGTCTCACCCCTCGTCTGGACGATCACGCTCGCCGTGACCGTCGCCTTCTTCGTGTACGAGTTCTTCGCGCACGTGCGCACCCCGCACGAGCCCTCGATCGGCGAGGCCGCCCGCTGGTCCGCCCTCTACATCGGCCTGGCGCTGCTGTTCGGCGTCGGCATCGGGGTCTTCTCCGGATGGGGATACGGCGGCGAGTACTTCGCGGGCTACCTCACGGAGAAGGCGCTGTCGATCGACAACCTCTTCGTGTTCCTGCTGATCATGACCAGCTTCGCCGTGCCCAGGGTCCATCAGCAGAAGGTGCTGATGATCGGCATCGTCATCGCCCTCGTGCTGCGCGGCGCCTTCATCGCCGTGGGCGCGACGCTGATCGAGAACCTCTCCTGGGTCTTCTACGTGTTCGGCGCCCTGCTGCTCGTGCTCGCCTGGCGCCAGGCCTTCGGGTCCGAGGACTCCGATCCGACCGACGGCCGGATCATGCGCCTGGTGCGCCGCGTCCTGCCGGTCAGCGACGAGTACGACGGCGGCCGCTTCGTGACCCGCATCGACGGCAGGCGCTTCGTCACCCCGCTCATGCTCACGGTGCTCACCATCGGCGTGGTCGACGTGGTCTTCGCCGTCGACTCGATCCCCGCGATCTTCGGCCTCACCGAGCAGACGTACATCGTGTTCACGGCCAACGCCTTCGCCCTGATGGGCCTGCGTCAGCTGTACTTCCTCATCGGCGGTCTGCTGCAGCGCCTCGTCTACCTCGCGCAGGGGCTCGCGATCATCCTCGCCTTCATCGGCGTCAAGCTCGTGATGCACGCCCTGCACGTCAACGAGCTGCCCTTCGTGAACGGCGGACAGCCGCTGCTGTGGGTGCCCGAGGTCCCGATCTGGTTCTCGCTGTCCTTCATCGGCCTCGTGGTCGCGATCGCGACCGTCGCGAGCCTGCTGCGCACCCGCGGCGCGGGGGCCGACGAGGCGCTCGACGAGGAGGCCGAGGACCCGTCCCTCAGCCGCCGGGGCTGATCCTGCCGCGCAGGTTCTCGGGGCCGGCCACCGGGGTCTCACGGGTCTCGGCGATGAGCTCGCGAGCGGCGTCGACGCTGTCCCACGTGTTCCACAGCAGAGCGCCGCGCACGCGCCCGTCGGCCCCGTAGAGCACGACCTCGGCGGAGCCGTCCTCGGAGGCGTCCTCGCGCAGGACGCGGGCGGCGTCGAGGTCCCCGATCGCCTCGTAGCCGTCGTCGAGGAGGTCCGACCAGAAGAACGGCGTGTGCGCGTACGGGGTGAGGTCGCCGGCCATCGCCCGGCCGGCGGCCCTCCCCATCGTCTCGGCGTTGTCGACGTGCTCGACGCGGCGCCTGCCCAGCAGGGCATCGGGGTAGGAGGCGACGTCCCCGGCGGCGAAGACGTCCGCGGCGGAGGTCCCCAGCAGCTCGTCCACGACGATGCCGTCGTCGACCTCGATGCCCGCCTCCCGGGCGAGGGATGTGTTCGGGGTGACCCCGATCCCGATCACGACCGCATCCGCGGTGATCTCCCCGCCGTCCTCGAGGGTCAGGGTCACGGAGTCCCCGTCCTCCGATCCTCGGGCGAGGCGGCCCGTGACGATGCGGGCGCCCTTCGCGGCGAGCTTCCGGGTGATGCGGTCCGAGAGATCCGGCGGGAACATGCCGGGCTGGACCGTGCCGTGGGGGAGGACCAGCGTCACCTGGACATCGTTCTGCAGGAGTGCTGACGCGATCTCGCCGCCGATGTACCCGCCGCCGACCACGGCGACGTGCGCGCCGGGGCTCGCCACGGCGCGCAGCGCCCGGTAGTCGGCGCTCGTGCGGTAGTGGATGACGCGCGGGCCCGGCGCGATCGGGGCGGTGCGCGGCGAGGCGCCCGTCGCGATCAGCAGGTGCTCGAAGCCGACGCGGGTGCCGTCGGCGAGCTCGACGCGATGCCCGTCCGGGTCGATCGCGACGACCGTGCTCGAGGTGTGAAGCTCGACGCCCTCTCCGGTCACATCCAGCGCCGAGTCCTCGAGGGACGCGTCGGCGTCCAGCCACAGCGTCTTGGACAGATCGGGTCGGTACACGGGCGGGTCGGGCTCCGCGCCGAGGACGACGACCGAGCCGGTGCCGTCCTTCTCGCGGATGCCCGCAACGGCGCTGGCCGCGGCGACCCCCGCGCCGACGATCGCGTACGTGTAGGAATCCTGGAACTGCGTCATCGCGGCCTCCTCGTCCGGTCCTGCCACGACCCTAGACCCGTGGCGGCGAGGGCGTGAGGACCCCGGGGCCCGGCGCCCGCTCATCCGCGTCATCCCGTGGATGTCGGGGAGATCACAGGAGTACGGTGCTCGAGCGGTTCCTGGACGACGGCGCCCAGCGCACCCGGACATCGAGCACGCAGGAGGAGTTCTTTGAGCACGATCAGCTATACGCCGCAGAAGTGGCGTCCCGAGCAGGTCACCATCACCGAACCCTCGGTGATCCGTCGAGCGATCGGCGCCGCGGCGATCGGCAACGTCACCGAGTGGTACGACTTCGGTGTCTACGGATATCTGCAGGTCACCATCGAGGGCGTCTTCCTCCCGAAGAACGCGGGAGCCGCCGGCGCGATCATCGTGGCCGCCCTGTTCGCCGTCGCCTTCCTGGTCCGCCCCCTCGGCGGCATGTTCTTCGGCCCGCTGGCCGACCGCATCGGACGCAAGTCGGTCCTCGCCACCACGATGATCATGATGGCGCTGGGCACCTTCCTCATCGGCGTCCTGCCCGACTACGCGACGATCGGCCTCGCCGCCCCGTTCCTGCTGCTGGCCTGCCGGCTGATCCAGGGCTTCTCGACCGGCGGCGAGTACGGCAACGCGATGGCCTTCATCGCCGAGTACGCCCCGGACCGTCGTCGCGGGTTCTTCGGGAGCCTGCTCGAGGTCGGCACCTTCGGCGGCTACGTGCTGGGCGCGTCGGTCGCGACGATCATGACCGCGATCCTCACGCAGGACCAGCTGCTGAGCTGGGGCTGGCGCCTGCCGTTCTTCGTCGCCCTGCCGCTGGGTCTGGTGGGCGTGTACCTGCGCTCCAAGCTCGAGGACACCCCCGCCTACCGCGAGCTCGAGAAGCAGCAGGACGCCGAGGCCAAGGCCAAGGCCGACGAGAAGAAGGCCGCGAAGAAGGCCGGCACCCCTGCGAGCACCGAGACCGGCGACAAGAAGGGCGGCGAGATCAGGGGCATCCTGCGCCTCTGGCCGAACCTGCTGGCCTGCATGGGCCTCGTGCTCGCCTGGAACGTCACCAACTACATGCTGACGGCGTTCATGCCGCAGTTCTTCCCGTTGATCCGCGAGTACCAGGGCAGCGGCGGCGTCTCCGACCTCGCCTCCTCGATCCTGCAGATCATCGTCATGGTCATGTGCCTGATCCTGATCCCCGTGATCGGGCGGCTGAGCGACCGCGTGGGCCGCAAGGCCGTGGTGCGCGCGGGCTCGATCGCACTGATCGTGCTCTCGATCCCCTCGGTGCTGCTGATCCGAGGCCACAGCGACGTCACCGTCCTGTTCGGCCTGCTGATCATGGGCCTGAGCCTGATCTGCTTCAGCGCCACCATGCCCTCCACGCTGCCGTCGCTGTTCCCGACGGCCGTGCGCGCCGGCGCCCTGTCGATCTCCTTCAACGTCGCCATCTCGCTGTTCGGCGGCACCACCTCGACGGTGATGACCTCCCTGGTGACCTGGACCCACTTCCTCATGTGGCCCGCGATCTACCTGATGGCGGCCGGCGTGATCGGCCTGATCTGCGTGCACATCGTGCCCGAGAGCAACGGCCGCCCGCTGTGGGGCTCGAAGCCCGCGGCGAGCGACCGCAAGGAGGCCACGGCGCACGCGAAGGAGCTCAGCGAGGAGGCCGAGGCCTTCGTGCTCGCCCAGCGGGCCGGCGCCCACTGATCCTCCGTCGGGGCGGCCCGGCCGGTGCGCGGTGCGCCCGACGCGGGCCGCTTCCTGTTTGCTCGCTCACAGGGCGTGGCCTCCGGTTTTGCGCTCGGACCCGGGCGGGGTAATGTTTTCGTTCGTCGGCGCCATTAGCTCAGTTGGTTAGAGCAGCTGACTCTTAATCAGCGGGTCCGGGGTTCGAGTCCCTGATGGCGCACCCGATCGAGAAGCCCCTCGGCCAGTAGGCCGGGGGGCTTCGTCGTTGCCGAACAGGCCTAGGCCGTCGAAGAGGTCTGAGATCTGGACGCCGAAGTACTCGGCGACCGATTCGATTTCCGCGGCGCGCCACGGGGCGTCTCCCTTGAGCTTCGCAAAGACGGTGGCTCTGCTCGCGCCGATCACGGGCGCGAGGTCTGCGTTCTTGATGCCGCGACCTGCCGCGAGCGCGCGCACTGCGGCTGCGATCCGCTGGTCGACGTTGGCCTTCTCGGTGGACTCGTGTACAGGATGCTCGCTCATTGAGCCAGGATATACACCGCTCACATCCAGATTCTAGGCCCGACACCAGACACGCCTTGCCTGGTCTGATTTTTCGGACTACGGTCAAGAATATGAGCACGAGAGCGATGTTGGCAGACCTCATCCTGCGAGACGCGGGGCGGGGTGGGTTGTGGGAGTGGGCGATGGATGAGCGGCGTACAGCCCGTCCCCCGAACTGGAACGAGCTCGCTAGACGCCTCGACCGCGAGACCGCAGGAAAAGTGGCGGTCAGTGGCGAGGTCTTGCGGAAGTGGGTCATTGCGTCTGAGGACGAGCGGACGAAGGGGGCGTCGAAGTGAGCGAGCAGATCATCGTGGAGGCGAAGGCCGACCTGGAGACGGGAACGCTCTCTGAGGCGCACGCTCGGAGTCTTGTGGATCAGATCCGTCAGAGCACGGGTCATCTGCTGGAGACCATGGCGGACATCGAGGTGATGATCTCGACCGCGTACGAGGGTCGTGCGTGGCTCCCGCTGGGCTACGAGTCGTGGGACGCGCTGTGCGCTGAGGAGTTCACCGAGGCGCGCATGTGGACGTCGATCGACGAGCGTCGTGAGCGGACGCGCGCACTGAGCGAGGCGGGGCTGAGCACTCGCGCGATCGGAGCCGTCCTGGGAGTCCACAAGGACACCGTCCGCAACGATGCTCGGGCGCTGGCGAATGCTCCGGCGACCCTAGAAGGTGGCGAAAATTCGCCACCTGCTAAGCGTGAGGTTGGCGCGCCTGATCTAGCAGGTGTTCCAAATGGAACACCTGCTAACGCGGCGACCAGAACCGATGCTGAACCTGCGCGTGCGGATCGGTCGGCTGTGCCCTCAGCGGCTCCGGTGGCGTCGGTTCCGCGCGAGTCGCGGGGACTGGACGGGAAGTCCTACCGGAAGGCGGCGCCCCTGGAGCGGGTGGATCGGATCGTCGAGGCCACGCGTCTGCACGAGCAGGGCTGGTCTCAGCAGCAGATCGCGGAAGAGATCTCGGAGCGCACTGGGGAGACGGTGAGCCAGCGGACGATCAGTGAGGACCTGAAGGTCTCGCGGCAGTGGTCGGATTCGCTGGATGAGCCTGACCGGGAGCGGTTCGCCAGTGGTGACCTGCCGTCGGAGGAGCTGACGGCGAAGGCGCAGATCGAGATCGTCGCGCCGAAGGGCCCGGACCTGTTCGAGCTGACCGGGCATGGCATGCGGGATCTGGTGGCCGCGCTCGACTTCCTGCGCGATGAGGTTGTCGAGCGTGACGAGTGGCTGGACCAGCAGCACAAGGCCTCGGAGCGACTGGGGTCGGCGGCGCTGATGTCGATGATGCGCCCGGCGAGCTGGTTGGCGAAGGACGTCGACTACACGGGCTT
Organism: Brachybacterium halotolerans subsp. kimchii; assembly: GCF_020792675.1. Classification (NCBI taxonomy): domain Bacteria; kingdom Bacillati; phylum Actinomycetota; class Actinomycetes; order Micrococcales; family Dermabacteraceae; genus Brachybacterium; species Brachybacterium halotolerans. The sequence continues at coordinate 4,052,086 of NZ_CP086254.1, forward strand.
TCGCCCGGAGATCCTCGAGGGCGCTCTGGCGTCGATGGAGGAGATCCAGAGGTTCCTGGATGCGGCGCGGGAGGCCGCGGAGGCCGCGCGTGAGGCCGGGACGACGGTGGCCGGTTGATGGCCGAAAAGAGAGGGCCGGCCCGGTGGAGCGGGCCGACCCTCCAGAGAACCGAAGTTTCGGCCTCTACGCACAGGTACGTGCTGCGTAGAGCATACCTGGGTGGTCTGAACGACACCCACGAGGGGGTAGGTCGTGATGCGTGAGCGGCCATCTGACGAGGACATTCACGCGGCGGTCGGGGAGCAGGAGGGCATGTGCCGGAATGCTCTGTCGCGGCGTGGCGCGTTCAGCGCGACGGCCCTGGAGGACTTGATGGGTGAGGTCACGGAGGCTGTTGTCGCGTCGATTCCGCGGTGGCAGGACCACGGGTACACGTCGTTCGCGGCGTGGGCGACGGGCGTCGCGGACAAGACCATCAAGCGGCGCGCGAAGGCCATGGCACAGCGCAACCAGCGGGAGGTCCTGAAGGACCCGCTCGAGGGTGCGGTGGCCTCACCCAACGAGGCTTCGATCTTCGAGGACCTCGAGGGTGTGGGCGAGCTGATGGACGCGGCCGTGGTGGGCGAGGAGAGCGCCTGGGGGCTGGTCGCGGATGTCGTTGCCGCGCCTCCTGCCCCTCCGGGAGAGGACGACGACTTCTACGTGCAGATGCTGCGGAAGGCGAAGGCACGGATCGCGTCCCAGCCGGGTGGCGCGGGGAAGTGGGCGCGGCTGCAGGCGGCGATCGAGCAGCCCGTGCGGGGCCGGTCGGCCCGGGAGCAGCTGCGCCGCGAAATGGCCGCTGTCTCCGGGTACGCGGTCGAGTTCTTCGGCGCCCTGACCGAGGACCAGTCGGCGGGCGATGCATCGGCGGGGGAGTCCTCCGAGGGGGCCTCGCACGTGGTCGTGGAGCTGGTCGCCGTGGCCGGTGACGCGTTTCGGGCGGAGTGCTCGGTGTGCGGGCACGTGGACGGTCTGGAGGGGTCGGTGGCCGTGGTGATGGACGTTGTGCGCAGGCATCGTGCCTGGCACCTGAACGAGGGAGCGGACCAGTGAGCGCTGGAGCAATGACGATGGTGTTCGCACACTCCCAGGCGAAGTCGACGGCGCGCGTGGTCGCTCTGTCGCTTGCGAACAACTACGACACGACCGGGGACTACGCGGTCACGTCGATGGAGACCCTGTGCCGGGAGTCTGCGGCCACGCCGGAGCAGGTCGAACGGGCTTTGCGGAAGCTGGTCGCGCTGGGGGAGTGGAAGCTCGTGCGGTCCACGCAGGGCGCGGTCGTGATGCGCCTGGTGCTCGCGTGTCCCCTGGATTGTGACCGCACGCCGATGCATCGCACGTCGTGGGATCTGCGGGTGGCGTCATGAGCATCCAGCACACGGCCGCGGTGTGGGCGCATTCCCGGGCGGAGCACAGTGCTCGCCTGGTGCTCCTCGCGCTGGCCGACCACATGAACCAGGCGACTGGTCTGGCGTGGCCGTCGGTGGAGACGCTGTGCGCCGTCACGAAGCTTTCGGAGCGGGCTGTGCGGGGCGCGATTGGCGTCTTGTTGGAGCTGGGAGAGCTCGTCGAGGCGGAGAGCACGGTGTCCGGGCAGCGCGCGTTCGCGCTTGCTCTGGAGTGCCCGGCCGAGTGCGACGGCACGACCCAGCACAGGATGCCCGCCGAGCGAGCCCGGAAGGCCACGCAGGACGCCCGGGGAGCTCTCGGGACGGCCCGGGCCGCCGAGACGCTTCCCGAGGCCCCTGGGGCGCCGTCGAAGCCCGTGGAGACTCCGGCGGCGGCGTCGGAGGCCCGCCCGGTGGTCTCGCGGGGCGCGCTGAGCGCACCGGAGGCTGCGGTGCGCCGGGGCATGGTGTCGCTGGAGGGGATGTTCTCCAGCGTTTTCGACGAGGTTCTAGAAGTTGAGGCGGCAGATTCTGCAGGGGTCCATGCAGATTCTGCAGGGCCGAGTATGCAGATTTTGCCGCCCCACGCGCGCGAGCCTTATTGGGAACCAAGAGAAGGAACCACCAACCAACCAGGGCGAGGTTCTAGCCGTCCCGCCTCTGCGCCGGTCCAGGCGTCGACGACCGCGCAGAGCGCGGACGTTGGTGGTGGTGATGATTCTCGGATGTGGGCACAGGCCGTGACCGGCGTGCTCCCGTCGCCGCTGCGGCGGCAGGTCTCACCCGGCCCGTTCCTTGCGGCGGTCCGCGAAGCCCTCGAGCGGGGCCTGGCCGGTGAGGCGATCGTGGAGTCCGTCCGGGGCCGGTCCTGGAACGGCACGGGGCCCGGAGCGGTGATCGCTCACCTGCGGGCCCTGGATCCCGTCGTGAACTCCACACCGACGCCGAGCGCGGGCCCGGAGCGCCGGTGGTGCCCCGAGCATCCGTCGGTGGAGATCACCCGCCGTCGCTGCCCGACGTGCCGTGAGGCGGAGATCGCCCGGGGTCAGAACGCCCCGTCGAGGCGCCGGGACGGCGAGAGCGTTGAGCAGTGGACCCGGCGCGTCGCGGGCGATTCATGAACACGCAGGGGGCACGCGTGGCCCGAGAAGCACATCACCGGTGGAGAGGACGAGAGATCACATGAGCGCGACGGACACACCCACTCAGCGGGCCAGCGTGGTCCTGCACGAGAACGGCACAGGCCAGGTGGCGATCGGCGAGGAGCTGTTCCTCCTCAGCGGCCCGGATGCCCGGGCGAACCGGGCCGAGGCCCGGCAGAAGGTCGCCGAGCACGCGAAGGCCACGGCGCAGAGCGTCGAGATGCAGGTGACGGAGAGCGGGAAGAGTCTGCTCCTGCTCGTGGGGCCTGACGGGCGTGTCAGCCGCGCCCAGGCCAAGAGCAGCGCCCCCGAGGTCTCCTCCGCGCCGTCGGCCGCCTCGGCGCCGTCCCCGGCACCCGCGCAGGCCACGGACGAGAACGGCACCTGGACGCAGGCAGAGGCCCCGGCGACGGGGCCGGAGAGCACACCGGTCCGCGATGAGATCGCCGACGTCCCCCGTCTCGAGGGGCTCGAGGATCTGGTGCAGGCCACTCCGGATCAGGGCAGGGGCGCCTACGCGAAGTCGATGGTCGCCCGCGAGCACTCGGAGGATCTTCCCCGTGGATGGGACTTCTCCGGCGAGGAAGGCCAGCCGGTCAGCGCGGAGCCCGTGTACCTGGACCCGCTGGCGTTCGAGTCGACGGAGTCGCCGGAGAGCGTGACCGTGGGCGGCGTGGGGCATGCTGTCCCGGCCAGTCAGTCGAGCTTGCCCGAGCCCGGAGCCGCACTCGATCCGGTGGATTCTGACCCGCGCTGGGAGGAGATCTCTGCGCGGCCCGCGACCCAGGGGATCAGGGGGCGTCTGAACGGCCTCGGCTTCCACTTCGCCCCAGCCCCTGACGAGGTGCAGGAGCGCCGCGAGGAGCTGCAGGCCACGATTGCGGGCGAGGAGCAGATCCAGCGCGCGGAGGCTTTCCGGAAGGTGCACGAGCGGGAGCAGGAGACGCGCCGTCAGGCCCGTGAGCGCGAGCACGACGAGCGCGACCGCCAGCAGCGGGCGCTGATCCAGACGAACTTCGATGACGGCCGGACCATCACGATGGTCAACGTCAAGGGCGGGGCCGGGAAGACCACCGCTGGGTTCCTGATCGCCGCGACCCTCGGCCGTGTCCGTGGTGGTGGTGTCGTCGCGTGGGACGCGAACGAGACCCGCGGCACCTTGGGGTTCCGGGCCGCGAAGGACGCCCACGAGCGCACCGTCGTGGACCTCCTCAGCAACGCCGACGCGTTCGGCACGGTCGAGGGCAGCCGCCTCCCCACGCTCATGAGGTACGTGCGTCAGCAGGGTGATGACCAGTTTGTCGTGCTCGCCTCGGACAAGGACCCGGAGGCGCAGGAGATGGTCGACGCGGACGGGTTCCGCACCGTCCACGAGATCCTCGAGCGGTTCATGAACGTGATCGTGGTCGATACCGGCAACAACGAGCGAGCCGCGCACTTCCTCGCCGCGATCGAGGCCACCGATCAGCTGGTCATCCCCATCTCCCCCGGGGCCGACAGCGTCGCGGCGGCCGAGTGGACCATGGACGCCCTCGCCGCCCGCGGACACGAGGATCTCGTGCGTCACGCGATCGTGCTGCTCCAGGACTCCGCGACCCGCCCCGGCGACGGCGCCGAGATCGCCGCCCGGTTCGAGGGCAAGGTCCGCCAGATCCTCCCGATCCCCTACGACCCGGCCCTCGACGGTGGCACCGAGATCATCTTCGACGAGCTCCAGCCCTCCACCCGGGACGCGTTCCAGGAAGCCACCGCCGCCATCGCCCAGGGTCTCGCCGAGACGAGGGAGAACTGATCATGACGAACACCATGGAGCACGAGACGGCAGGCGACACCCTCCGTGTGGGGCGGGATGAGGTCGTGGACTGGCTCATCCGCACGGTCATCCCCGAGTGCGTCGTCGAGGATGAGGACTCCGAATGGTTCCGCGTTCTGCCCCCGTACGCGGGGCACACCAGCACCGGTCGTGTGCGCGGGTGGGCGGGTGCCGTGCAGCGCCTCGAACGAACCCAGGAGTTGATCGACGAGGAGTACTCGAAGCTGCTGGAGGTGAACAACGAGCCGATCGACGTTCCCGTCACGCCCGAAGAGGAGGCCGTGCGGAAGATGTGCGTGGCCGCTCGCCAGGAGCTGGTGCCATCTCGACTGGGCTTCCACGCCTATCGGGTCCTGGACGGGGTGGTCCGTCTCGGCGATCGGGCCGTCGAGGTGCACGGCGACAAGCTGCTGACGGAGACGGACACGGGAACTCGTGAGGACTACCTCCAGGAGCGTGCAGAGCTGTGGGCGTACTTCCTCGAGGATCTGAAGGCTCGCGGACACGTCAGCACTGAGGAGGACCAGTGATTTCCCTCGACCCCACGACGCCCGTTGCGCCGCACCTGCGTGGCCAGCTCAACGAGATCATCGACCAGCACAGCCAGGACCTCATCACCCTCGCCCACGACACAGCTCTGACGAGCCGTGAACAGTGGCTCGTCCGCAAGGCACTGGACCTCGCCGCCTCCGCGCACGCACTCGATGCAGCCTGGGCCGAGACCGAGCGCCGGGAAGTGCAGGCACTCGACCCGGTGGACCCGGGCACGCTGACCGGCACCCCCGTGGACTACGGCAGTGTCCGTGCGCTCGTGGAGACCGACGCCGCGCAGGCACAGGACCGCTGGACCACCACAGCGCCAGACCTTCGTGCCGCGACCGAACACCTCTGGAACACCAAGCAGAGGAACGAGCCGTGACGCTTCACAAGACCCGTCCCGAGCCCCTTGTCGTGGTCCACGACGTGCTGCAGTGGGCATGGAGCGCGCTCTGCCGGTTCGGCCGCCGGATGCCGTGGACCCTGGTGATCGCCGCCTTCGCCCTCACGATGCTTTCTCCCTTCCTCGCCGTGACGTTCGGAGAGTTCGCGCGGAACGCTCGCCCCGAGGGCCTGGTGTTCCTCGGCATCATCTGCGCGGTCGCCCTGCTCGTGGTGAGGATCGTCAGCACTTACGCGCGTCGGACCCGGAAAGAGCACTGGGATCTTCGGCACGGTCCGCTCCAGTCCGGGCGAATCGCCACGGCGGTGTCAGTTCCCGCCAACCTCGTCACGGAATACGGCGAGGCCGTGGCCCGCGCGGCCCGTGAAGCAGCCGCGCCCCGTGCTGACGCCACCGTCCTGCGTGATCTCGCTCGTGATCTGGCCGCTCGCTCGACCCCGACGCAGTGGCAGACCCTGCGACGCCGTGCAGAGCACGAGGCCGCTCACACGGTCGCCGCTCACGAGCTCGGTGCCGTGATCACGGGCGTCTGGGCCACGGGCAGTCACGTCGGCCAGATCGGCGGCACGGCGCAGTCGAGCATTGCGGGACTGGGCGCGACCGGTGTCGAGCACGAATGGGCATCCGCCGTCGGCGCCCTGGCGGGCACTGTGTGGGACCAGAACCACGGCATCACCGACCAAGGCGGTAGGAACGACCTCCAAATGGTCGCCGGACTGCTCACCCAGATTCTCATCTGGGGCGAACGCCCGCCGGGATTCGAAGGTCCCATGACCTACGAGTCGCTGCTCGCCGGACTGACCACCCGCACTCGGCAGATCCTTGCCGACAACGACGCCCTGGTCCACGCGATCGCGGACCGCATCGAGGCCCACCCCGACGAACACCTGACCGAGCACGACCTCGCCGACCTCTGGAACAAGGAGTAACGCCATGACGAAAACCGACGCTGTGCAGGAGGACGCTGTGAGCACCGTGGTCATGGCCGTACTCCTGTTCATCCTGGGAGCGCTGCTTGTACCCGTGGGTGTGGTTGTTCTGAATGGTGCCGCGTACGTGCCGCAGGTCGGACCCGCGCTCGTGCTGGTTGGTCTGGGCGTGGTCATCGGCCTCATCGGCCTAGTAGTTCTGGGACTCGCTCTTCGGCTCGTGCTCGTGTGGCACTCCTCCTCCGTCTGGGAGAAGGAGTGATGAACGAGAACGAAGGCCCCATCGTCTCGGAGATTCCGCAGTGGGTTCTGGAGTCGGGGCTGCTCGACGTGTGGACCGGGCTCATGGAGCATCCGGTCTGGATGCTCGCCGTCGTGGTGATCGGCGTGCTGATCGCCCTTGTGGGCCGAGGGAGCGCGTTCGTGACCATGCTCGGTTACCTGGTTGCGGCGGCTGGACTTTGGACTCTCGTCGGGGGTGTGGTCGTGCTCGACGGAGGGATGGAGCAGCTCGGGGTCACGCTCGTTGGGCTGTGGATCATCGCGTCTGCGGTGATCACTTCTCGGATGACGACGTGCAGGTCGTGAGACGGCGAACAGTGCGGATCGGGGTGAGAGGGCGTCGGCCGGGTCGCGTCGCGGTGGACGGTCGGGTTGAGCGCTCAGGTCGTGAGGCCGGTGGAAACCGGGGCCGGTGGATACCGGCCCCGGTTTTCGTGTGTCGGGGTAGAAGCGCGTCGACTGTGCAGGTGAGTTCGTGGTGATCGGGCACAGGATCGACCACAAGGAGGACGTGATGGCTGGAAGTGCAATCCCGGAGGTGTTCTCGGGGAAGTTCGGGTGCGGGCACGAGGGTGAGGTGTCGCTGGCGAACGTGCCCGTGGCGAAGCGGTTCTCGCGGGTGGACTGGCTGAGCACGAAGGGCAAGTGCCGGGAGTGTTTCGCGAAGGAGGGTCAGAAGCGCCTGGAGAAGGAGAACAAGGCGTCTGCCGCGTGGGCGAGTGAGCAGGGTCTGCCGGGCCTGCGTGGCAGTGCGAAGCAGGTCGGGTTCGGTGAGCAGCGCCGTCAGGGGCTGATCCAGGACGCGTATGCGGCTCTGGTCGCGGAGGGTGACTGGGACGATGCGGCGTTCGTGAAGGGTGTGCTCGAGCCCGCGCAGCTCGTGACGGGGGCGCATTGGTGGATCGAGGCGGGCGAGAGTGAGGACGCGTCCGTGCTGCCGGAACTGCTGGAGAAGTCCGAGCCGATGCGTGCTCGCGCGTGGGAGCAGCGTGTGAATGCGGCACCCATCGTGGGGACCTCGAAGCAGGAAGACTGGGGTCGCCGTGTGCGGTTCGAGAAGGTCGAGGCCGCGCGCGAAGCCCTGGATGCGGATGTGTTCGCGCAGCGTGTCGAGGAGCCGGCGGCGCGGATCAACTCGGCGCACTGGTGGATCGACATCGCGTCTGCGCCGGTCGAGGCGCTCGTGGATCTGCTGGAGTCCGCAGGGGATGATGCCTACATCGAGAACGTCGAGGAGTGAGGACCGTGGTGAGGATCGAGCAGACGGCGACCGGCTTCGACGTGGTGGGGGTGTCCCTGCCCTCGTGGCCGCGCGTGTCGCAGGTGCGCCTGTCCCTGATCCGCGGTGAGGGGACGGAGATCGGTGACGCGCGAATTGGCCTGAGCACCCAGGTGTCCACGCCACGGCGAAGCCTTCCGCTGTCGTTGCAGGCCCGCGTGGACGATGCCCACCGGATCGGGCAGGCCTACATCGGGGAGCACATGATCACGGCCTCGTATGCGAGCTTCGACCAGGACCTCCAGCGGTTCTTGCTGGTGAGGCCCGAGGAAGCTGTTGCGGTGCGGGAGATGTTGCATCACGTGATCGACCTGGCCTCGGTGATGGCGACGTCGAACGGGGACGAGGGTGTTCGCGTGGTGGCGGATCGGGTGAACGCGCGACTGGAGGAGTTCGTGCGGGGCCAGGGCGTGGCGTGAGCCGAGGACTGGTACAGGCACAGAGGGACGCGATGCGCGCGTCCCTCGATGCCGCGTGGGAGCGGCAGATCCGGTGGGACCTCCCGGATCTCGATGGGCCGACCGAGCGGGCAGTGATCATGGGCACCCTGGTACGAGATCGGGCGCTCACACTGATCCTCGAGGAGCTCGTGGGTGCGGCGGCTCGGCGTCGGCGCCGTGCCCCGTGGGGCGATCTGTGGGCCGGGCCGTGGTTCGAGAACGTTGTGCTCGTCGAGGCCCGGACGCGAACTACGGAGGGCTGGTGGACGCGGCGTGCGCCTCGCACGGGTTGGTCGTGGGCGATCGCCCTGGACCCGGAGGGCGCGGGAGCCGCGGGCTGGGTCTAGAAGTCCCCCAGGTGTGACCTGTCGGACCCGATGGGTGGGTGAGAGCGGGAGGGACCGCTTCATCACTCACACGGGGAAGGCGAGAAGCGATGCGGACAGCACAGGGGACGGTTCTAGCGGGGCCGGTGATCAAAGTCGATGACGGCTGGGGTGAGTACCTGGAACCGTTCAAGAACATGGTGGGCGGTCTCCTGTTCGCCCTCGCGGTCGTGGGGGTCCTGGCACTGCTGGCCTGGCTGGCGATCTCCATGCTCCAGCAGCTGGGCCAGTACAAGAGCACCTGGATGCACCGGATTCTGGGCATCCTGGGCGTGGTGAGCCTGGCCGCGTCGATCGTCCCGGCGGTCACGTTCTTCTCCGACCAGATGGGGAAGACGGAGGTTCCCGTCGGTGCGCAGGAGACCATCGCGCCGCTGAAGAACCCGGGGCAGAAGATCGACGACATGGTGGACAAGGCCTGCAAGGACCCGGACGGCGTGGTGGACGCGTACCAGGCCGCGAAGCAGCGCGCGAAGGCTGCCGAGCAAGACTCGAAGATGGACCCGGTGGAGAAGCGCAAGATTCTGTCTGACGCGTCTGACAAGCAGGAGGAGTACCAGAACTTCCTGAATAGCTGCAATGACCGGAAGGCAGAGCAGGGCCAGGAGAAGGCCAAGCAGAAGCAGGACGAGTATGACCAGAAGGTGGAGTCGGACGAAGAGCAGTCGGATGCTCTGTCCGATTCGCCGTCGAAGAAGGAGAAGCAAGCGACGAGGGAGAAGTCCGCGGACGAGAAGAGCGCGGAGGATCTGTCGGGGGACTGAGCACAGGCTCTCCCAGCCATTCACCCCGTGTGGCTGAGGAGATTGGGAGCGGGCGGTCTAGTGCGGACCCCCCGCTCTTTTTATGCCCGAAAGTCGGGGCTGTGGAGGGTGTAGAAGCGGGGGAGTGCGGTGGGGCCAGTGCGGTGAAGGGGTGCGGCGGGTGCGCAGGGCGCCCGCCCTCGAGACCCACAAGGGGGCCACAGATGCTGAACGCACTGGCAGTGAAGGTGGATGCCGCACAGCACGCGGCACACACGACGCTGGGAAACCAGGTGTCGGGAGCGCGGGGAGACGTGATCCTCGCGGAGGATCCGGGTATCAAGTCCAACCCGAGCTACTGGCCGTTCATGGACGACCTGAAGGACATGGTCGGCGGGGCCCTGTCGGTGGTGTTCGTGGTCGCGGTGGCGGCGATCCTCGGGGCCGCCGCGATTCTCATGATCGGCAAGCTCTCCAGTTCGTCGGAGCTGTCGCGGCGGTCGACGACCATTCTGGTCGCGATCCTGATCTTCGCGACCATCGCCGGTTCAGCTTCGGCTGCGGTCGGGTTCTTCACCGATATCAAGCTCTTCTGAGCGGGCCGCGAATCGCAGGGGGCGGACATGGACGAAGTGGATTGCGACACCACTGACATCAACTGCAACATCGTGTATGGGGCGGCGAAGATCGTCGACGGTTTCGCGCACGCGGAATCGGCCGGTGCGTGGTCATTCATCAAGGAGGCGTTCACGGGAAGTGCCGGGACGATTACCTCGGATGAGTGGACCGTCGCGACGGACATGACCTCACGATGGAGCATCGTGGTGCTCGTCGTCGTGGCGGGCGTGACCTTGGTGAAGGTCATGACGGAGATCATCGGCGGGTCACCGCAGAAGGCAGCGTCGGGCTTCATCATGGGCTGCCTGGCGTGGCCGTTCACGGTGCTGAGCGTGTACACGGCTATTCGGATCACGGGTGGTGTGGACCTGCTGACGATCGGGATTCTTGGCAGCGGTGACAAGTCCGCTGCGGAGGTGATCCCGCAGATCATCGGGTCCAGCACCGTGAACTACGACATGGCGAACCAGATCCTGGACGCCTCGGGGAACCCTATTTCTGACGAGGCTGTGAAGGCACTCGTGCAGGCGCTGATCGTGAGCATGTGCGCGCTGCTGCAGGTGTTGGCGTGCTTCCTGCTCTCGTTCATGCTCGCGTTCCGGAACTTCGCGATGCTCGTGCTGATCGGATTCGCGCCGGTGGCGTTCATGGCGCTGCCGGTGCGGACCACCGGCGCGTGGGCGAGGAAGTGGGCGGAAGTCACGATCGCCCTGGTGATCGCAAAGCCCGTCGCGGCAGGCGTGCTGGTGATGTCGATCGACCTGTTCACCAGTGGCAGCGACTTCTGGCAGTACCTCGTGGGGTGCGTGGCGATGTGCATGGCCGCGTTCGCCCCAGTGATCACGATGCGCATGTTCAGCTTCATCGGCGGTGACCAGGCTGCTGCGCAGGGCTCGCACGGTGCCTCCGTGGTGACGAATATCGGTGCGGGCGCTGCTCGCGGTGGAAAGGCGGTGCTCGGGCGATGACCATGGTCAGCAGTAGCAGTGACGTCGAGATCCGTCACGAGGCGAAGCGGGTGCGGTTCCCGCGCCTGGAGCGCGGCGGGTTCATGTGGGGCCTGGACGGCAAGCAGTTCCTCGTGGTGCTCCTTGCCGTGATCAGCACTGTGGTCATGCAGGCGCTGTTCGGGCCGGGCAAGGCGATGGTGTGGCTCCTCGTGTTGGCGGGCCCGGTGGGTGCGTGGGGAGCGATCAGCTGGCGGGGACGCTCGCTGATGGACCGCACCACCGTGCGCGCCGAGCACGGCGCGCGGAAGATGACGGGCAAGACCCGCTGGGCGAAGTCGGAGAAGCCCGTCCCGCAGGGCACGCTCGCACTGCCCGGTCAGGTCGGGGCGAGGATCACCGTGCACTCCACTCGCTGGGAGCACGGGGCCATGCTCTATGACGCGGAGAACCGCAATGCGATCGCGGTGCTGCGGTGCGAGGCGATCGGGTGGCCGCTGGCCGATGACGACGACCGGGACCAGCGCGCGGAAGCGTTCTCCGACCAGTGCAAGAGCCTGATCCGAAAGCACGTGATCGAGCGAATCGCCCTGATGGCGCGCACGATCCCGGAGCAGGAGACCTCGGCGACGCAGTGGCATGAGGAGACGGCCGCGAAGTGGGGCGTCGTCGACGAGTGGGGCCAGGAGATCATGCACGACGTCCTGGACGGCAACCACTACGTCAACAGCGACGGAGACCCCCTGGGCCCGGAGTCCCAGGTGCTCCCGGTACACCGCGACACCCTCGTGGTGATCTCGATGTCGACCACGAAGGCTGCACGGCTGATCCGAGCCAATGGCGGCGGACTGGCGGGCGCGGCCCAGGTCCTCGCCTCGCAGGTGACGTCGTTCAAGGATGAGCTGAAGCGCTGCGGCGTGACCGAGGTGACCTGGGCTTCCCCGGCGGAAGTCGCTGACGCCGTGCGCGTGGCGATGGATCCGTCCGCCACGGAGATCCTGTCGCAGCAGGCGACGACAGGGCGCGATGAGGACGTGTTCGACCACGGTGGCGCCCTGTTCGTCGACGACACGGACCCCGAGGTCCTGGTGACCAACGGCGGCGCGCACTCGACGTACTGGATCGGCCAGTGGCCCCAGACGGATGTGAAGGCCGGTTTCCTGGAGCCGCTGATCTGTGAGGGCAGCTACCCGCACGTGGTCACCACGGTCCTGACGGCGGAGCCTCCGGGGCTCGGACTGACCGGTATCGAGCGGAGGCGTGCGGCCCTGGAGTCGAAGAAGGACCTCAACGCGCGCCTGAAGCGCCCCACCTCGATCCTCGATGAGAAGTCCGAGGAGGACCTGCGTGAGCGCGAGGAGGAACTGGCGACCGGGCATGTGGACGTGCGCGTCACGGGCTACGTGACCGTCTCCGGCGCGGACGTGGATGAGGTGCGCGTGAACCGAGACCTGATGGAGCGAGACGCATCCCGCTTGGACGTGCAGCTGCTCAAGCGCCAGCAGTGGGCGTCGTTCTGCGCTGCGGCCCTGCCGCTGGGATGGGGGCTGCGCTGATGAGCACCAACACACTCGGAGGGGAAGACGTGATCGCTGTGGACCCGATGACCGAACCGTGGCAGGCACTCAACCTCGAGGCGCTCGGCGGGCGAGTCGTCCGGCCCGTGACGACGGCGGGAACGCGCTTCGACCCACTGGTCGTGGTGCCCGAAGGGGGCCATGCCGAGGATGAGGAGGGGATCTCGTGAGCCGGTACATTCTGGATACGGAGAAGACGCCGAAGAAGCTGTCTCGCCACGAGCGGGCACGACGCAAGGAGCTCGCCCTCGAGGAAGCTCCGGTCCTGCACGAGGTGGTGGAGGACGCGGATGCCTCCAACGAGTTCCCCTCGCTGCGCCCTGATGCCGTGGGCGGCATGGAGTGGGCGCGCCACGCGTGGCCGCGGCCCCTGCGCGTCTCCTCGGCCCGGTACGGGGCGGCGATTCCGTTCCTCGCGGACGCGGGCTCCGGGGTGGCCGGCGCGCGGCTGGGGAAGGACGTGCTCGGTGGCGGCTGGTTCCATGTCGACCCGTGGGAGTTCTACCGGCGGAAGTGGATCACCGGGACGTCGATCGTGCAGATCGGCGGCGTCGGTGCGGGAAAGTCCACGACGGCGAAGGCGACTGCCCGGCGGCTGATCGCTCAGGGGCGGAAGGTCGCTGTGCCCTCAGATCCCAAGGGCGAGTGGGCGCGGGTCGCGGAGACGGTCGACGGTGCCCAGGTGCTCGAGCTGGGTGCTGGCAAGGACCGGATTAATCCGCTGGATGAGGGTGTGCGCCCGGCTGGGCTGAGTGACCAGGAGTGGGGTGATGAGGTCCGCACCCGGCGGCAGCAGTTGCTGATCGCGATCATTTCCGTGATGAACGGTGGGCGGCGGATCGAGCCGGAGCAGTACACGGCACTGGACCTGGCTCTGCGGGACCTGGAGCGTTCGACGCGGGTGCCGACGATCCGCGGGATGATCGAGCGTCTGCGCAAGCCCTCGGAGCAGGACCGTGAGGAGGTCGGGGGCGCGGGTATGCCGCTGGCGCACTCCCTGCGCCGCGCAGTCTCGGGTGACCTGGCAGGCATGTTCGATGAGGAGTCCACGGTCACGTTCGACCGGGACACCACGATGATCGTGATCTCCACGCGGGTGCTGCTGAGGAAGCCCCAGATCGTGAAGGCCGTCGCCTCGGCGTGCACGTCGTTCTGGATCGACCAGGTCGTGCGGGATGAGTCCAGCGGCTACTGGGTCGTGATCTCCGAGGAGGGGTGGGCCGAGATGCGCGACCCCAAGGCTGTGGAGCTGCTCGATGAGCGTCAGCGCATGGCCGGTGAGGACGGGACCGCGAACTGGCTGATCATGCACGAGCTGTCGGATCTGAACATGGTCGGTGAAGCCGGGTCGCCGCAGAGGGAGCAGGCCATGGGGCTGCTGTCGAAGGCACAGATCAAGATCGTGCACCGGCAGTCGCCCGCCGCGATCGACCATGCCATCCAGGCGCTGCGTCTGACGATGCGCGAGGCCGACAAGGTGCTGTCGCTGGCACAGGGGGAGGCCCTGTGGAAGATCGGGGACCGGTCGCTGCTGGTGCGCACGATGATCACCGGCCGGGAGTTCCCGTACTACAACACGAGCAGCAAGAGGGCGGGTATCTGACATGAAGGGCTACTTCACGGCGAAGGAACAGCTCCTGCTGATCGGTGTTGGAGCGGTCGGGCTGGTCTTCATCCTGCTGGGGGCGGACAAGCTCGCGGTGCGCCTGGCGTGCGGGTCCTGGCCCCACCGGCAGGGCGACGGTTCGGCGTTCACGATGCTGCTGAAGCTCGTGACCGGTGACATCGGCGCCTGGGTCGGGACGACGGAGTCGGGGTGCACGGCGCCGAACTGGGTGCTGTGGGCGGTGCCCGTGGTCGGCATCGCGATCCTGATTGCGGCGGTTGCGTGGGCGATCTACCGATGGAACGTGTACAAGCTGTCCCCGGCGTACCTGCGTCGCTCCCTGCTGGAGCGCAAGGAGGTCGTGGCGCGCGGCCGTGAGGTCAAGCGAGAGATGGGCCGCGAGGTGGCGATCTCCCGGGGACGCAAAGTCCGCCCGGAGCACTCCCAGGCAGTGGGCAGGAAGTTCGCCCCCGAGGATGCGGCCTACGAGCTGGGTAGCTCGCAGGGTGTGGAGACGTGGATCAGCATGGAAGACGCGGTGCTGCTGATCGGCCCGCCCCGCTCGGGCAAGGGCTTCGGCGTGCTGACCTCGCAGATCATCGGCTGCCCGGGACCTGTGGTGACGACCTCCACGCGCGGGGACAACATGCAGGCCACGATCCTGGCGCGCTCGAAGGTCGGCCCCGTGTACGTGTTGGACCCCGCCGGGGTGACCGGTCGGAAGTCCACGCTGAAGTGGTCACCGATTCCAGGATGCGAGGACGGCGAGCTGGCGAAGAGGCGAGGCGAGCGGCTGATCGAGGGCACGGGCCTGGGCGCGGGCGACTCGGGGAACAACCAGGAGTTCGCGACGAAGGCTGTGGAGATCATGCAGGCGCTGCTGCACGCGGCCGCGATCGGGGGCAAGGGTCTGAGCGCCCTGTACACCTGGACGAAGGACCCGGAGCGTGCCCGTGAGGCGGTGCAGATCCTTCAGGAGGGTTCACCGCTGGGGTGGCATGTGGGGCTGAACGCGACGATCCAGCTGCCGCCAGAACAGCGACAGGCCCAGTGGTTCGGCGTCGCATCGGCGCTGTCCCCGGTTGATGTCCCGGGGGTGCGGGACATGTTCTCCCCAGGGCCGGAGGACCCGGTGTTCGACCCGGAGACGTTCCTGCGGGAGAAGGGCACGCTGTACCTGATCTCGCCGGTGAAGCCCGCAGGGAAGGCGACAGGAGTGGGCGTGATGCTCGCGCTGCTGCTGGACGCGATCACCGAGACCGCGCACGAGATGGCGATGATGTCGCCCTCGGGGCGGCTGGATCCGCCTCTGGCACTGGTGCTCGACGAGATCGCGAACGTGTTCGCGTGGCCCGCGATGCCGAACTGGATGGCGGCGGGATCCGGTGAAGGTATCCAGGTGACCGGTGTCGTGCAGTCTCGGTCGATGCTGCGTGCGGGGTGGGGCGCCGAGGGCGCGGTCATCGCCTGGGAGGCGGCGACGCGGAAGGTCATCCTCGGTGGTGGCTCGAACAAGGCTGACCTCGAGGAGGCTGTGGCGCTGCTGGGTGAGCGGACGCACCGCACAGTGCAGGGCTCCTGGGGCGGCGATCGGGAGACCAGCTTCAACGAGAACGAATCGTTCAGGTCTGGTGTCAGCGTCGATGAGCTCCGGCGGCTGCCCGAGCTGATGGCGCTGCTGATCGCCGGGCGCGCCCGAGCGATCGCCGTGGACCTGGTGCCCTTCACGAAGCGCCCGTTCGTCGAGGACATCACCGCGTCGCAGGCATGGCACAAGGAGCACCCGCCGGTGAAGAAGGGCGGCGAGCTGGGTCCGGTGTTCCCGGTGCACGGGCTGGCCGCGGAGCAGGAGAAGAAGGCGAAGAAGAGGGCGGCCGATTTCGTGGCCGGGCCCGACGGGCACAACATGAGCGAGAAGGTGAGTAGCAGTGGGTCTTAAGCGAGGCGGACGCCGCCACGAGGACTATGTTGGCGGCTACCTGCGACAGGTGTCCTGGTTCCGTCGGCGCGACGCCTTTGTCGCGTCCCGTACCGGGGCGGATGGTCTGGTCGCGTGTGTGTGCTGCGATGAGCGGTACCGGCCGCGGCAGGTCGATGTCCATCACCTCTCCTATGACGGTGTGAGCCGGGAGAACGAGCGCTGGGTCTCGCGGGAGGCCGACGACGATCTCATGGTGCTGTGCCGGTGGTGCCACGAGCGCGTGCACACGCTGATGGACACCGATCGCGGGTGGGCGCAGATGGGCAGGCGTGAAGCGACGGTCAGCGTGGTGCGCGCGATCCAGAGGCAGCTGACGGCGACGGCCGTGCGTCTCGCGGCGAGTGGGAGCTGATGATGTCGAGCGCGGTCGATGACTTCATGGCGCAGGGCATGGACGAGGACGATCTCGCCGTGATCGGCGAGGAGACCGGATGGTCGAACGCGGCCACCGGCACGCCCGTGTCCTCCCCGGCCTTGGATGCCCTCCAGCCGCCCGAACCTCCCTCGGCCGTGGCCCAGGGCGGCAGCGGGAAGCCGGGGCTGGCCGCCTCGATGACGGCAGCGAAGGAGGCGATCGACGCGGAAGGGCCGGGCGTGTTCGCGTGGAGGTTCGCCGACCGTGAGCGGATCGCCGGGCAGTGGGACCAGCTGCGGGAGTTCGTGGACTGGATCGTGGATGTGTACCGGCTGGAAAGCGGCACCGAGCATGTGCCGTGCTGGTGGCGACACCCTGATCTGGTCCAGGAGTGGGACGCCCTGCGGCACCTGCACGTCCTGTCCTACAAGGAGGACAACTCGGGCGACGGACCCAACAACTTCCACTACTGGCTCAGCGCGTTCCGGCAGCGCGTCCGCTCCGCCATTACGCGCGTGAACTGCACAGTGCAGGAAGGACACGAGGAGCCGTACCGTGGCGGCGCGCCCACGCGGATCACCGATGACGAATGGGCGGACCTGACGGGCAGCGACGCGCGGTATGAGGCGGCGTCGTCCTGGCCGCGATGGGGCGAGTCGGAGGAATCGTCGTGAACCAGATCGACAAGATCGCGCACGACCTCGGCCCCGAGCAGCCGGCCACACCGCCGCGCGGCTCGAAGGGAGGGGCTGTGCGGCGTCGCTTGCTCCTTGCCGGGGTCGGTGTGCTCGTGGTCGCCGGGGCCGGTGGCGCGGGCGTCTATGCGACCCGAAGCTCCCGTGAGCGAGGCGAGGGCTCAGGCCCGTCGGACGCGTCGGACGGTGCGACGGCGAGCCCGGTCAAGCCTCTTCCCGGGGGAGTGGAGGGCACTGCCGTGTTTTCCGGCCCGGCGGGAACGGTGGCGCCGGTGCTCGCTCCGGGCGGGGCGGGTGCGTGCGCTGACTCCACGGGACGGGCGCTGGTGGTGACCGTCGACGGTGCCGCGGCCACGGGGCAGGACGTCATCACCGAGAGGATGCTGGTGGCGGGCGAGGCCGACGGCGAGGACGTGATCGCCTGGGCAGGGAAGACCAACATCGGGTGGTGGAGCCGCACGGGCGGCCTCCAGCGCATGGAGCACGAGCGCCCGGTCGCGCTGTCCAGTGATGGCGGCGGGATCCTCGCGACGGATGACCACGAGTGGGCAGCTCGAGTCACTACAGAGGGACTGGAAGAGCTGGCGCTTCCCTCCGGCGCGGATCCCCTGGGTGTGCTCAGCGATGGCACGCTGGTCTTCACCGACGATCGGGGATACCTGACGAGCCTGACGAGCGAGAACGAGACGCGCCTGTTCGCCCCCTCACCGCCGGAGGACTCGCTCAGCGTTGCGCGGATCGCGGGCCTGGTCGGTGCACAGGCGGTGGTGGTGTGGCGAAAGTCAGGGAAGCCGACGAAGGCCGCGGCACGGAAGGCGTGGGTGTCGTTGCGCGACACCCAGACGGGGGACAGCAGCGACGGTGCGAGCGCCCGGTGGGCTGCTGTGAAGGACGCCGACCTGGTGCGCGCCGGGGACGGTCGAGCACTGCTGGGCGGTCTCCTCATCCACGAGGACGGCCGCCTGCGGGATGTCGAGGAGCGCGTCGAGCCGATAGGGCTCGCGGGCGGAGAGATCCGCGTGCGTGTCGACGGCGAGGAGGCCTGGCTCGATCCTGCGAGCGGCAAGGTCGAGGATCCACCCGCTGATGGGGTGTGGACCCTGGAGAACTCCGTGGCGCGCTGGGTCGGTGACGAGCACACCGTGTGGTTCGCCGGTAGCGTGTAGAGCGCCTGCCCGGTCGACGTCACCCACCTCGCGTTGGGCCGGGCAGGAAGACGCGATCCGGATCGTGCTGACGTCACGCAGCCACCCCCGTGTGGCTCAGCTCGAGGAGATCGCGGATGCAGGGCCAGCCCATCGTTGGGCTGGCCCTGCAGTGCGTTTAGAAGCGGTCCGAGGGCGGCGCGGTCGTGGTGTGTGAGTGAGAGGTCGGGCGTGGAGGCCCGGCCCCGCTGCACACCAAGGAGATCGTC